>OY770024.1:0-3365000 GCA_963669375.1 Rhodospirillales bacterium
ACGTCCGCCCGCCTCCCCTCGCGCCTCCGCCAGGGTGACCCTATAGCCCCGCTTGCCTAGGGAACGCGCGGCTTCCAGGCCCGCCGGCCCGGCACCGACAATGAGGACATGGGCATCGGACTCCTTGGCCGCGATCCGCTCCGGATGCCAGCCCTTACGCCACTCTTCGCCGAAGGTCGGGTTCTGCGTACAGCGACTTGGCGCGGATACGTTGTTCCATGCCGCGCAGATGTTGCAGCCGATGCATTCGCGGATCTCTTCGAGACGGCCCTCCTCGACCTTCTTGGGAAGAAAGGGGTCCGCGATGGACGGCCGCGCGGCACCGATCAGGTCGACGATGCCGCGCCGGATGGCCGAGACCATGGCATCGGGTGACGTATAGCGGCCTACCGTGGAGACGGGTTTCGACGTAACCTGCTTGACGAAGGCGACATAGTCTTCCTGGTAGCCCTCGGGCGCGAAGCGCGAGGTCATCGAATCGTTGTCCCAGTCGCTGACGTTGACATCCCACATGTGCGGAAGTTCAGCCAGCATCTCGATGGCGTCGCGTCCCTCGTTGCCCCACTCCAGGCCGTCGGCGCCCATCATCTCGTCAACGGCGAAGCGGGCAACCACGCCCATGGTGTCGCCGACGGCATCGAGGGTGTCTTCCAGCAGTTCGCGGTACAAGCGCAGACGGTTCTCCAAGCTGCCGCCGTAGCAGTCCGTGCGCTGGTTGTGGCGACGCGCGAGGAAGTGCGAAGGCATGGTGCCATCGTGTCCGGCATAGACCACGACGATGTCGAAGCCGGCTTGTCGGGCGCGCAACGCCCCCGCGCGATGCCAGCGGCGATAGGCACGGATGTCCTCCAGGTCCATGGCACGCGCCTGGACCGGAGCGCTCAACCATGAGACCGGACGGTGCATGGGACCGATCGGAACTTCCCGGCTGTAGAGATTGCCCGTGTCGTGCCCATTGTGAACGAGCTCGATTGCGGCAAGCGCCCCATGTTCGTGGACCGCATCGCACATGCCGGCCAGGTAGGGGATATCCATGTCTCCCCATAGCCGGGTTTCGCAGTAGGCAGTGGTATCAGCGGTGGGGTGGAAGTCGCACTGCTCGGTAGAGACGATCCCCCAGCCGCCCTCCGCCTTCGCGCCGCGCATCGCAATCATGCTGTCGGGGTGAAGGCGCCCCATGCCGTTGCAGTGGGGTACCTGGTAGAAGCGGTTCTTGGTCGTCACCGGTCCGATCCGGACCGGTTCGAAGAGGACGTCGTATCGAGGGTCCCTGGCCATGCTATCTCGACCCCTGCTCGTCGCTCACGACTTTCTCGGCACTCTTCACGATACTTTCGGCCCTGGAGGGGAAGATCGCGGACAGCAATGTCGCCGCCACTTCCACCGCGTCTTCGGCGGACATGTAGTCGGGGGAATAGTGCAGCCTGCTCCAGATCCCGTCCGTCAGGGCTTCCAGGGCGTGCGCAACGAGCGTCGGCGTCCACACCTCGCCGGTGATGAAGGGTTCAGCTTCCAAGCAGAGGGACATCTGGACCTCCTGCCGCTCCGCGTCATAGCGTTCCGACACTTCATTCAGATTTCGATTTCTGGCCGCGTCCGGCCAAAAGGAGTTCCAGAACGCCAGGTTCTGATGGGTTAGGAGCTGCGGGTCCAACGAAGCGAGAACCACGGAGACGAGCTTGTCGACAGGATCCGACCCGGCCGCGGCCAAGGCATCCATCCAGGCATTTCGATACTCGTCGAGGCGGAACAGAAAAGTCTCATAGAGCAACGACTCCTTGCTCTTGAAATAGAAGACTGCGGCACTCTGCGACATGCCCGACGCCCGAGCGACGGTCGCCAGTGTCGTCGCGGAGAGGCCATGCTCGACGATGGATTCGACTGCCGCGTCAATCAACTGCTTCCGCCGACGCTTGGCGTTCTCGACGTTTTCTCCTTTCGGTCGCCCAACCCGGCCAGCAGCTTTTTGTTCCATTGCACCCCTTGCCTTCTCATCCCCGGTGAGCAGCAGTCTAGCGGTTCGAAGGGCCGTACCGCACAGCAAAACCACGCTACCCAAGAAACACAGGCCGTCGCGATAGGCAATTTATTTCTCTGCACGTTCGAAAAAACTATTTGACCCTGTGGATGGCCTGCGGTTACGGTTTTCAAGAAGAAGAATCTGTTGCACCTGAACAGGCTGGGAGAGACGAGCTATGTCCAAGGTCACCAACGCGATTGACGAGGCACTCAAAGGGGTCGCGGCCGGGCGGCTCTCTCGTCGACACTTCGGCCAACTGCTTGGCGTGGCCGGCGTTTCGCTGCTGGCGACGCCGGTCCTCACGCGCCCGACCTACGCGCAAGACGGCCAGGCCTTCTACTTCACTTGGGGCGGATACGACGTTCCGGAACTCCTGGGCTACTACCAGGAGAAGCACGGATCGCTGCCCGACATGGCGCCGTACGCCAGCAGCAGCGAGGCCCTGACAAAGGTGCAGGCAGGCTTCGAGGTCGACGTTCTTCATCCCTGCAACACCAATGTCGGCACCTGGATCGACGCCGGCGAGGTGCAGCCCATCGATACCTCCAAGCTCTCCAATTGGGATGACATGATCCCCTCCCTCAAGGAGATCGGGGCACGCGACGGAAAGCACTACTTTGCGGCCATGGATTGGGGGCAGAACTCCATCGCCTACCGGACCGACCTTGTCGACCTTCAAGGCGAAGAGGAATCCTGGGGGCTGCTCTGGGACGAACGCTATGCCGGCAGAATTGGCGTGCTCGCCAACGAGGGCGACACTTGGTGGTGCGCCGCGATCTACGCCGGAATCCCATTCGACGAGATCCACACGGACGAGAACATCGAAAAGGTGGCGGAGCTGCTACGACAACAACAGCCGCTGGTCTTGGCCTACTATGACGACGTGACGACTCTGGAGCAGGCCTTGGCATCCGGCGAACTGGTGGCTGCGATGACTTGGAACGAAACGCCGACACGGCTGAAGAAGCAAGGCGTGCCCGTGAAGTTCGCCAACCCCAAGGAGGGCGCGTTGACCTGGGTTTGCGGCGCCGTCATTCATGCCGACGCCAAGCATCCGGACAAGGCCCACGATGTCCTTAACTCTCTGATAAGCCCAGAATCCGGGCGTTTCCTGATCGATGACTATGGATACGGTCATTCGAACAAGAAAGCATTCGATCTGGTCAGCGAAGAACGTCTGAAGGAACTGGGTTTGAGTCGAAACCCCAATGACCTTCTGCAATCCGGCAAATACCAAACGGAAATGTCAGCGGAATTCCAGAGTAAAATTGCCACCCTGTTTTCCGAAATCAAAGCCGGTTACTAGCCAGATACGGCGATACCAGGACTAAGGAATGGCCGACCCGCCGCTGGGGAAACGCGGTGGGTTGGCCCTTCCCGGTGGAGGACCTGCATGCCAATCACATCTTTCGAGAAGGACGTCGACGCGGAATCGGTCGTCTCGATGCTCCGACGCGACGGGGCGGTGGTCGTCAAGGACTTAGTCGACGCCGATACCATTGCCTCCGTTCGTGCCGAACTGCGCCAGGAACTGGATGCGAAAGGGCTTGAGCAGGAAAGCGATTTCAACGGGTCTCTCACCAATCGCATCAGTAATGTCCTCGCCGTGGCGCCGAGTGCCGCCGCCATTGTCGATCACGACATGGTCGTCGCGGTCGCGAACGAGGTCCTTCTCCCCCACTGCGCTTCCTATCAGATAGGGAGCATGACCGCGATCGAGATCTTGCCGGGCGAAGGCGTTCAGGCACTCCATCGCGATGACACTCCCTTTCCGATCGACAATGCCGGCATGGAGATTCAGATCGGCGTCATGTGGGCGCTGGATGACTTCAATGAGGAGAACGGCTGCACACGCGTCGTCCCCGGCAGTCATCGCTTCCTCCGCGCCTGGCATCTGCCCCGCCTCGACAAGTGGGAAGCAGCCGTCATGCCCAGGGGATCGGCTCTCTTCTATCTCGGTTCGATGTGGCACGGCGGCGGCGCGAACAGAAGCAACGCGCCGCGCATGGGATTGATCAATGTCTATTCGCTGGGGTGGCTGCGGCAGGAATCGAATCAGTACTTGCACCACCCGCCAGAGCTAGCCGCCAAGTTCGCGCCGAGACTGCGCGCGTTGCTCGGCTACACGCCGCATGGCGTGGGCGATGACCAGTGCGGATCGTACCGTGGCGACTGTCCCGCATGGGTGGACGTGCCGCCGGACCCGGCGTGGCGAGAGGAGCGCGGGGGTCATGTGGGCACCGCCGCGGATGTGAAAGCACAGGTTGGTGTCTAGTGACTCGCGCGTCGCTCCCGAGCTTCGCGAGAGATCTCGAACTGGCTGCCTGCACGATGGAACCAGCAATCGGCTAGGAGAAAAGACCCTGTCGTCACAGACAGATGTTGTTGTCGTTGGCGCCGGAGCCGCTGGATTGTCCGCGGCGAAGGAGTTAGCGCGGCTCGGCCTGACCTACCAAGTCCTCGAGGGATCGCACCGAGTGGGCGGCCGCGCCTATTCCGAAGAGATCGCGCCTGGCGAATGGTTCGATCTCGGCTGCGCCTGGCTGGTCGGGGGCGATTCCAATCCCTTCGTCAAGGAGGCCGATGCACTCGGCATCGAGCTATCCAAGGAGAAGAGCGACCAATTCCTGCTGCACAACCATCGATTCCAGCGCGACGGTCGCACCTTGGGTGCCGATCAGCGAAGCGAATGCCTCAGGTATTACGAAGACAGCTACCGGGCTATCGCGACCGCCGCGGAGCGAGGCCGGGACGTGGCCGTCTGCGACGTGATCGACATGGAGCACGAGTACGCACCGCCCTTCCTTGCCGCGTTCGGCACCTCTTGGGGCAAGGATGTCGATCAGGTCTCAACCGTCGACTACGCCACGTCAACGGGCGAACTCGGACATCAGGCATACCGTGGCTATGGCAACTTGGTCGCCGCTTGGGCGCGCGATGTGTCAGTCGTCCTCAATTGCCGCGCCGAGCGGATCGATTGGTCGGGCCACGGCGTCAAAGTAACGACACCGAAAGGAACCCTGTCGGGTCGCTGCGCTCTCATCACCGTGTCGACGGGAATCCTTGCCTCCGGCGACATTTCATTCGAGCCTGGCTTACCCGACTGGAAGTCCGAGGCCATAGACAACCTTCCGATGGGAACCGAGAACAAGGTCGGCGTTCATTTCGACAAGGACGTGTTCGGTGATAGTGGGCGCGGGCACTTCACCACTTGGAACGACGATGGGCAGGGGGCGAAAGTGGATGCCAGCGTCATGGGGCTGAACACCGCGTCGGTCTTCGTCGGTGGTCGCCTTGGCGTTTGGCTGGAGAAACAAGGCCCGCGCGCCCTCCAAGACTTCGCGATCGACCGTGTCGCGGACATTTTCGGCAACAGCGTTCGCAAGCATGTCACGCGCTGCATCGCCACCGCTTGGGAAACGGAGCCCTGGACCCGAGGCTCCTGGGCCTGCGCGCGACCCGGACACGCGGACAAGAGAGCCGACCTGGCGTCCCCAATCGGTGACACGCTCTTCTTCGCCGGAGAGGCAACGGTCTATGGCGGACAGGGTACCTGCAGCGGTGCCTATAGGTCAGGTCTGCGGGCAGCAAAGGAGATCGCCGAAGCATTGACGGGCCAACAGGCAATGGGTCATCACTGACCATGATTTACCGCAGCGTCACCGGCCGTCGTCCGGCATCGCATAGGATCGAAGGGCCTCTGGCGCCCGGTGGCGAAGGACTGGACATAGACGCGTGCCTTTCGGTCCTGGTCATCTACCCGCTACCGCAACGAGCGGCGTGACCGGAGGTCGGCTCCATGACCGATAAAGCCGTCTCGACGATAACTGCCCGGTCGCGATCGGACACCCGTCCGCCCGCGGTTTCGCGGGAGACACGGCGTGGACTGACACTCCTGTCGCCGACGTTGATCCTACTGATCCTAGCGCTTGCCTTCCCGATCCTGGTGCTGATCGGGCTCAGTTTCTGGACACAGACCGGGATGAACCTCATGCCCGGTTTCACCTTCGACAACTACGGTGTGTTCTTCGAGAAACGCATCTACCGTATGGTTTTGCTGCGCTCCATCGAGAACTCGGCGATAGTCGCCTTGTTGACGGTCCTCCTGGCCTATCCTGCTGCTTACTTTGTCGCCTTCAAAGTCAAGAGGCGAAAGATACTCTGGCTTATTCTGATCACCCTCCCCTTTTGGACGAGCTACCTCTTGCGGGTGTTCGCCTGGAAGATCATCCTTGGCTACAATGGGGTCATCAACTCCGGTTTGATTTCGATCGGGCTGATCGACCAGCCACTGACCTTCTTGCTCAACAATCGAGAGGCCGTCGTCCTGACTCTGGCCCATGCCTGGGCAGCATTCGCGATCCTGCCGATCTACGTCTCCTTGGAGAAGATCGATCGCTCGCTCTTGGAAGCGGCCGCCGATCTTGGGGAGAATCCCCTTTGGCGCTTCCTGCGGGTCACGCTTCCCCTGTCACTGCCCGGCGTCATGGCCGCCTTTCTCCTGGTCTTCATCCCGACCGTCGGCGACTACGTCACGCCGAGATTGGTCGGGGGAAACAACGGCGTGATGATTGGCAACTTGGTTCAGACGCAGTTCGGACGCGGTAACAACTGGCCGCTCGGAGCCGCGGTCTCCATCATGTCGATGATAACGATCACCGCCGTCGTCTGCGGAGTCCTGCTGGCCATCCACCACCTGAAAAAGAGGCTGGCATGAACCTCGGCGGCAAAAAACTACCACTGTCGATGCTCGGCCTCTACACAGTCGTCTATCTGGCCTTTTTGTATGTTCCGGTCCTGTTCTTGCCTTTGTTCTCGTTCAACGACGCTATCTACATCGCTTTTCCACTGCAGGACTTTACTCTGAAGTGGTACGAGGAGATGGTGGAGAACACCGCCCTTCTGAAGGCCCTCGAAAACAGCATTAAGATCGGCGTGGTCGTGTCCATCGTATCCACCATTCTGGGGACCATGGCCGCGAAGGCCTTCACCCGCTACGCCGTCCCCTACAACCGTTCGCTCAAAGGCTTCATCGCGATACCTCTGGTGATCCCCTTGATCATTCTTGGTATCTCCCTGTTGGTCGTGTTCAGCCAGGCCGGCGTGCCCCTCTCTCTGTTGACGATCGGGATCGGCCATGTCGTGATCTGCGTGCCTTTCTCGATGCTGGTGATGATGTCGCGTCTGGAGGGCTTCGACAGAGGCTTGGAGGAAGCAGCGCAAGACTTGGGCGAAACCCCCTGGATGACCTTCTGGCGCGTAACCTTCCCCCTCGCCCTGCCAGGCATCGTGTCGAGCCTCCTGCTTTGCTTCACGATCTCTTTCGATGAGTTCCTCTTGGCGTTCTTCCTGACGGGCGACGATGCGACCCTGCCTGTGTTCATTTGGAGCCAACTGCGCTTTCCAACCAAGCTCCCGAGCGTGCTTGCCCTTGGTTCATGCATTCTCGTGATAAGTATCTTCGTGATCGTGTTCGCCGAGTGGTTCCGGCGGATCGGCATGCAGTCCTCGGACTCCGGAAGAACGCAAAATGAGCGATGAAAACTACATCTCCATACAGAGCCTCTCCAAGCGATTTGGCGCGGTCAGAGCGGTAGACGACGTCACCGTCACCATCAAGCGGGGCGAGTTCTTCTCGCTGCTCGGGCCGTCAGGCTGCGGTAAGACCACCTTGATGCGGATCATCGCCGGCTTCGAAGAGGCCACGTCGGGCGATGTCTATCTGGACGGCCAAGCGATGGGCCATACCCCCCCGCATCGCCGCCCCGTCAACATGGTGTTCCAGAACTACGCCATTTTCCCCCATCTGACGGTGCATCAGAACATCGCCTTCGGCCTGCGAAAAGACCGGTTGCCCAAGGACCAGGTGAACCGCCTGGTGGAAGAGGCGCTGGTGATGATCAAGTTGCAAGGCTACGGCGCGCGCCGCGCCGACCAGCTCTCCGGCGGTCAGCGGCAGCGCGTCGCCTTGGCCCGCGCCTTGATCAAGAAGCCGAAAGTTCTGTTGCTGGACGAGCCTCTCGGTGCCTTGGACAAGAAGCTGCGCGAGCAGATGCAGTTGGAACTGCGGGCGCTGCAGAAGAGCGTCGGCATTACCTTCGTGTTCGTGACCCATGATCAAGAAGAAGCGATGACGATGTCCGATCGCATCGCCGTCATGAGCGACGGCAAAGTGCTGGAGGTCGGCGCGCCGACCCAACTGTACGACCGTCCCAGAACGCATTTCGTGGCCGATTTCTTGGGCTCGATGAACTTCTTCGAAGGACAGGTGACACGCACCAGCAACACCGCAGCTCAGGTCGAGACGGAGCACTTGGGATCTATCCGTGTGAACAAGGGCGATCTCCCGATCGCACCGGGGAAAGACGTGGTCGTGGGGATACGGCCGGAGAATGTCACGGTCTCCACCGAGCGAATGGACGGCGAGACGAACTCCGTCAAGGGCCGGATCGACAACGCGGCTTTCCTGGGCGACCGCTCACACATCTATGTTTCGGTGAACGGCAGCCGCGGAACCGTCCTGACCTTGATGCAGAATCTGCGGGGCGCAGCCTCGGAAATCAGTCGCCACGAGGGCGATGTCTGGCTGAATTGGAGCTATGACGCGGGCATTCTTCTTCCGAAGGGAGAGCAATAGTGCAAGAGTCACATAAAGTGAAGCAGCTCGACCCGTGCTACCCTTTGCAACAATCCCGCGGAAGCCGGCCGCGTTCCGGCCGTCGACGCTAACTCAAAGGTACTGGGGAATGTCTGGAGAGGTCCACTACGACGAAGACAGCATCGCCTTCTTGGAGGCTCTGTGGGGTGAGGGCTACCTCTCGCCCGGCGGTCCAGCCGAGGTTGCGCGCCTGCTGGAGACGGTCGACTTGAGCGCCAAGACCGTCCTCGACATCGGCTGCGGTGCCGGTGGCGTCACCGTTGCGCTCGTCCGCGATCACGCCGCGGGCTCGGTCATCGCATCGACGTCGAAGCGCCGGTCTGCAAGGCGGCGCGAGAGCGGGTCGAGAGCTGCGGGCTGTCGGACCGTATCGAGATCCGCCAGGTGGAGCCCGGCCCGTTTCCGGTCGGGGGCCGGTCCTTCGATTTCGTCTTCAGCAAGGATGCGATCATCCATATTGCCGACAAGGAGACCCTGGCGCGGGAGGTCTTCCGTGTCCTCAAGCCGGGCGGATGCTTCGTTGCCTCCGACTGGATGATTTCGCACGACGGCGAACCCTCGGACGAGATGAAGGCCTACATCGCGGCCGAAGACCTCGACTTCGGAATGGCGTCGCCGCAGCGTTACCAAAGGGCGCTCGCCGACGCGGGCTTCGTCGACGTGGTCTTGACGAGCCGCAACGCCTGGTATCGAGAAGAGGCCGTGAGGGAGCTGGCGCTGCTCAAGGGGCCCAAGCGAGAGAGCTTCGAGGCAAGTCTGGGGCCAGCCCAGATCGCCAGGCAGATTCGAACCTGGGAGTTGATGGTCCCCGTCCTGCAGAGCGGCGAGCACTGTCCGCACCACCTGCATGCAAGAAGGCCCCTTTAGCCCCGCGCGGATGCTCGCTTGCTCTAGCGGCACGAGGGAGTGACTTGCCGGAGACTCCCGGCGGGATGAGGCGGTGTCACACTTCTTGGTTCCCGAACGGACCCGCATCGGGTAGAGTCGATGCGCGGGCTGCGAGCAGTCCGAGCGACATCCGCTGGTAACTGGGGAATCCCGGCGACAATCCGCTAAAGGAGGCCACGGGGATGGCAGTCATCAAGGGAACCGAGCTCAGCGACACTCTAACCGGAACGGATGAGGTCGATACGATCTTCGGCTACGGCAGCTCGGATCGGCTCTATGGCGAAGCCGGAGCCGATCGGTTGTTTGGCGGAAGGGACAGCGGAGACTTCAGGAACTTCGGCGGTGACGGAGACGACCGAATCTTCGGCGGAAGCGGCGGGGAGCGATCGCTCTATGGCGATCTTGGCAATGATCGTATCTTTGGTGGCTCGGGCGATGATGCGCGGTTGGGCGGTGGGTCCGGCAACGATCGTCTCTTCGGCGGCGACGGAAGCGATACCGGCGTTCTCGGTAGAAGCGGCAATGACCGCGTCTATGGGGGTACCGCCGGCGACGTCGGATTGCACGGCGACGTCGGGAACGATTCCGTGTTCGGGGACGGCGGCGGCGATTCTCTGCTGACCGGTGGCAGTGGAGATGATCTCCTGTTCGGTGGTTTCGGTGGAGATCAAAAGCTGGAGGGGGACAGCGGCGACGATGTCCTGTACGGCGGCCCGGGCCGGGATCTTCGCTTCAATGGCTGGTTGGGCGATGACGTCTTGTACGGCGGCGACGGCGACGACGGCTGGTTCGACGGAGAGATGGGGAGCGATACCGCTTTTGGCGGACAGGGCCGCGACGCCTACATTTACGGCGCCCAGGGAGCGGATCGCATTTTTGGCGACGAGGGCGACGACTCGCTCATTCGCGGCGACGGCGGAAACGATCGTCTCTACGGCGGTGGCGGCGCTGACAGCGACCTGCGCGGGGGCAACGGCGATGACGTCGTCAGGGGCGGTGATGAGGGCGACGTCGGCCTCTATGGCAAGTCGGGAAGTGACCGCATAGCCGGAGATTCCGGAGAAGACCTCTCCTTGGTCGGTGGCTCCGGCACCGATTGGCTGTACGGCGGCGCGGGCGACGACGCCTTGCTGCTGGGAAAGGACGGCAAGGATCGCCTGTACGGCGACAGCGGTGCCGATGTGTCGCTGCGCGGCCATTCCGGCCGAGATCTCGTCTACGGCGGCAGCGGTTCGGACAGCCATCTCTTCGGGGGATATGGCAGCGACAGGATCGAGGGCGGGGCGGAGAGCGATTCCTATCTCTTCGGAGGGCGCGGCGGCGATGCGATCTACGGCGGGGACGGCGACGACTTCGCTCTTCTCGGCCAGGCCGGCAACGACCGGATCTATGGAGACGACGGGGCGGACTTCATCATCGGCGGCAAAGGACTGGACAAGGTCTTTGGCGGTTCCGGAGCGGACACCTTCTGGGTCGGCAGCCAGGCCCAGATCCAGGCCGGCGAAACCTACGACGGCGGCGACGGGAATGACACGCTCGCACTGGATCAAGGGGTGACCATCCCGGTCGGAGCCCTTGTTACCAATATGGACGCGATCATCTACGGATAGTCCCGCTTGCCGTGGCTCTTGTCCCTCCTCCATCCCCTCATCAGCCCTTCTGGTTCTTCCACCGTCGCACCCATTGGCCGACGAGCGCCGAGGCTCCGCCCGAAGAGGCACCCTAATCCTCCAACGAAGCGTCAGAGCTGCAGGAATAATAACCCTATTTGTTGCAATAGATATCGCCCTTAACCTCGCAGAAGTGCGTTTGGAATGAAGAGCCGAGCTTCTGACCTTTGTCGACGATGAAGACGAAGTCCGTCTTTTTCTTGTTTACGCCGCCGTGGCCGCGACATAAGGAAAAGGCCCTCTGGTCCGCCTTGTCCATCATAGCGTGTCGCTCGGCCTCGCAGTCCTTGTGGTAGCCGTGGTCCCAGTAAGACTTCGTCTCCTCCGCCACAGCGATCGAAAAGCCGGCCAGAAAAGTGACGGCGGCCAAGACAACAGATCGGTGTATCAAGGGAGTCCTCCGTGGCAGGCAGTCCATTGGATTCTGTCTCGACCCGAGCCTAGCCACAAAGCCTCGCCTGGAGAAGCCTGATTGGAGTGGAGAGGGCGGACGCGGCGGTGTCTCTGTCGGGATACGGCTGTGTTCCGAAAGCCAGACGCCGCAGGGAATCTACCTTGTACCAGCTCTTCCTCGACCCCCCTCCCGCTGGGGAAGCCATGGCGTGGTTTGGTGGGATCGCAGTCTTGGCGTGGGCACGACAGTGCACGAAGGCAGTGGGACCAAGATGCCGGATTGGGTTCCAGAGTTACGCCTGTCCGGCTACCATGGTGGCCGGGTTCGAGAGTGATCCGGGGACCTGGGCTGGAGACGCTTCGCGATGCGCCGAGAAGAGATGGGCGGCATGCACATTGGAGCGGAGGGCGCCAGCCTCCCCCTCGGGAGAGGTTCTTAGTGGTAGGATCCGGCGCGCGCGCCAGCAGCGGTCGCCGGATGCAAGAGCGGGAGATAGAGAGGTTGTCTTCTGACGGTCCCAGCCTTCGACGCTACGGCGAGCTTGATGGCAAGCGCTTTCTTGTCTGTGTCGGCGGGATGAGGTGCGGAACGAGTTGGTTCTTCCACTACCTATCCCAAGCGCCCGAAGTCACCGTCTCTCCGCTTAAGGAGCTCCACTTCTTCAACGCCAAGTTTCCCGCCAACGCGCTCAGCGATATGGACGCGCTCTCTGTCAAGAGGCTCGGCGTTCACGTTGCGCGCGTCGGCAATCCGACCGACAACGTTCGCCACAGCTCGGCCTTCCAGGCGAGCATCGATCGGGTGCAGATGATCTACGACGACAACGCCTATTTCGGGCATTTCGCGCGGCTTTGCACCCCACAAACCCGAACGCTCTGCGACGTAACGCCGGCCTACTCGGTCATCGGTGAGGCTGGCTTCCAATACATGAGAGCCTTCTTCGCTACACAAGGCGTCTCCCTGAAGATCGTCTTGATCTTGCGCGATCCGGTCGACCGGCTCTGGTCTCAGTTGCGTCACATGCAAGAGCTCAACCCGGAAGTACGGATCGCCGAGAGGTGGGACGCGGCGATCAAGTCGCCTTTAGTGCGCGCGCGTGCGAACTATCGTGAAACGGTATCCGCGCTGGATGCCTCTTTTCCGCCCGACGACGTCCTCTACCTCTTCTACGAGAGCCTGTTCACCGAAGCGGCCCTGCGCCGTCTCTGTCGATTCGCCGATGCGGACTACCGACCCGGCGAGACAAGCGTCCGGCAGAACGATACGACGGTGGAGCTAGATCTTCCGGACGACGCATGCCAAGCCTTTCTTCGCCTCCTCGAGCCGCAGTATGCCTTCTGCCGGCAGCGTTTCGGCGACCTGGTACCGGCAAGCTGGGCGGCATAGTCGCCGGGTCGACGCAGCTTTGATCGTGGACAGCGGTGCGCGTCGCAGGTAATCTCTACATCGGTCGTGTTGTTGGACAGGTACCAGTCATAGAATTGAGGGAGCGAGAAATGGCAGAAGACTCTCTTGCGTTCGTTTTCGGTCTCATCGATGAGCTTGGATTGCGGCCCTTACTCAATGACGAAGCCGTTCGCGAAGCGGCCAGAGAAATCTTCAGCGAGATTTCGGAGACCGGCACCTTCGAGGGTCTAGGCGAGGTCCTAGATGCGATACCCGATCCCATCAAGGAGACGGCTGCCGACTTCTGGCAAGAGACCTCCGATGAAACGCGGCGCCTTATCAGGGAAGCGACACCGGACCCCCTCGAGAGGGACATTGCCGAGTACTTTCAGGAGTCCAGTAGGTTCGACTTCGCCGAGGGAACCGACTTCGCCATCTAGCGCGGCATCACGGTGCTGTCGCCCGAAGCAAAACGTGTCGTTCGTAGAGTAACCAAGTCGCTCGGTTAAGACACCAGAGCCATCCAAACACTGTTCGGCGGAGTCCAAGTGGCGCGCAGCGGAAAACCCACGCAAACGCGCGGGTTCCATACTTGCGTATGGCAACAAATCGGGTGCGAACAAGTCTCAGCAAATCGCCAGATTACTGGGACGGCATGGCGGGCCATGGGAGATGAAAATAAAAACTATTCCTTTGCTATTGCGCTACGATAGAGCAGGTCGAAGCACGAGATTGTAGCCCCCCTACAGAACACAACAGCGCATTGGACCACGATCATCAGTCCGTTATCGATGGATTCAGGTTTGTGGAAGTACACTTGGCCGATAGACAAGGGTTGACGGTTATGCAGCAGTTCAAGCTAACGCACTCCGGATCGCCGCTTCCACGACGTCGGGCGGCGCTTTGAACCATTCGGTCGCTCGGAATGCCCTTCCATCCGGTCCCGTTACTCGCAGCGTGACGTGATATGATCGCAGAGCACGATGAATGCGTTGCTCTGCCTCTTTCGCAGAATGACCAGCCAACTCATACGTTTCAACGACTGCAACCGGCGCGAACAAGAATGTTGATTGAGTTTCGGCTCGTGCAACGCGATCTTCGACAGATCCCGATGTCGTACCGACTTTCAAAAGGCCCTGGGCCTCGTGTTTGTCCGACAGTGAACGCAGCACATAGACGAGTCCAGTACGCGCGCCCTCGAACAGCGGACCAACATCCGTAGTCCCAATCCGTCGAGCGTCTTTGTCCTCGTAGAGTCGGCGGACCAGCGACGACATAAGAAGGTTCGACTCCGTGCCGTTGTCGAAGATAACCCGCAAGCGCGCATCAGGTTTGCCATTGCGGCGGTGCTCGTCGCGCACGTCCGCAACATGGACAAGCTGTCCTTTGAGAACGAAGAACTCGCCCAGATCGACGCGTTCCTGCCGGAAAGGCTGGGGCTTGCGCAAACCGCCTTCAACGCTCTTGAGGACCTGTTCAAAAAGCGGCTCGAAGCGCTCAAAGTCCGGGCATAACTGACGGTCGGCAATGTAGTCTGGACGAGCCACAGGTTTAAGCTCATCGCGTACATCAAAGATACCGATGCCGTCCGAGAGCAAGGGGTCGTCGAGAGGGTCAATCTCGCCAGAGCGTCCAAAAATTAGGCCTCGCACATCGAACGGTTCGAGATCGATCAAGTCCGACTTTGACGCTCGAAGCCCGGCAAGCTCGTTGGCCAGCATACGCTCCCGTACACCGCGCGCGGGTTCGGAAACGGGCTCCGCCCCTGTTTCGTCGATGAACGCGTTGATGCGCGCCAACACCTCCATAGCGCGGTCAAGAAGAGGCGTTCGGGCTGGTTTTTCTTTCTCGTCCGGCGTCAGCAGAAGCGCGTCGTTGAGGTAGTCGATCTTTCCGTTTTCTTCAGACATCGGCGCCTCTCGCCCCGCCGGGTGTTCCTTCATCCGCCCCGGCCATTTCGGCGCGCTTCTGTCTAGAAATCTTGCGCAAGAAGGCCAAGGCCTCCGCAAGCCGTACCTCGCGTCCATTGGGTGCGTTCAAGTTGGGCTCTCGGCTTTCGCGCTGAATGAACTCTTTGATGCGGGGGTAGAGTTTTTCTGCCTCTTCCTGAGTCATGTTCACCTTCAGCGCCCGCACTTCGCCATGCAGGCGCGCCAGCAATTCCTCGGAAAGTTCTTTTGATAGGAGTTCGTAGGCGTCCTCGAAGTCTCGTCGTCCGCCTAGCAGGTCGACTTGCAGGTCTTTGACGTTGATGAACCGCTTGGCTTGCTGGATGAAGCGGTCTCCGGCGTTCGGGCCTTCCGACGGCGGGTGCTCACTCGCGGCCTCGGGCCCTCTGAACAGCGCCTGCTCTCCTTCTGACATACCAGGTGTTTGAATGATGCTTGGGTCCTTGGCCACTTCGCGCCCCAGGCCGGCGCGCACGCCAAAGAGTCCGACGGTGTCATTCACCTGCGCCTCGGAAAAACCCGGATAGCGCTTCCTGACCACATCCGTGACGACCAGATCATACATAACGTCCGTATGATGATCGTCGGGATTGATCATGACCGTCAGCGTGCGCGGATCGTTCTGTACTTCCGCGAACAGGTCGTTGAAATCCGTCTCGATCGCCTCAACTGCCCTTTCATCGATCTCCGGCATGCCGACGATTTCAATTTCACCGGCGTTGGTAACGGGGTCGGGGTTGGCGTCTTCTCCGGGCGAGCCATCGAACTCGTCAGCTCCTTTCCGGGTACGGAACTTGAAGACGGGCGCCATCACCTGCTCCATAAGGAGCGATACCGAGATGGCCTTGAGCATGTCGTTAACGGCGCGGCTGACAGCCTCGTCATTGGCGAAGGGCGCAGAGACGAGGTTGGTGAACACTGCTTCAGTCTTGCCCGGCGCGTCACGGGTCGCCCGACCAATGATTTGTACTACTTCCGTCAGCGAGCCGCGATAGCCGACCGTCAGGACGTGTTCGCACCAGACCCAGTCAAAGCCTTCCTTGGCCATGCCGAGGGCGATGATGATGTCAACGTCATCTCGGTCTTTCACCGCGCGGAGGGAAGCAAGAACTCTCTCCCGGTCAGCGCTATCATCAACAAGGTTGGCAATGCGCAGTGTTCGACCCCCAGCCGCGAGGTGGACAAAGCCCGTTGTCGGATCAACGCTTGTCTTGGCGTCGTCGCCCAGGCGGTCCCCAATAGCATCTACGATTGCATCGACCGCGAACATCTTGTGGATGCCGCTTCCCTCAGCGGAGCCGACATGCGGGATATGCACTATAGTCTTGAGAGCTGGATCAAGCGCTTCTCCGATCGCGTCGAGATAGCGGCCTTGATAGAAGCGAAAGTTGATGTGCAGCGTCTTGAGGTGCTCATAGCCATTGAGCTGTTCGTAATAGGTGTAGATCACCCGCTCGAAGCGGGCTTCATCCTCAGGATGCAGAACGGCCGTGCCGTCGCCGCGAAAATAGGACCCCGTCATGGCGAGGATATGCGCCGCGTCACCGGCGATCTCGCCCGCACGGTCGATCAGTCTCCGCAGCAGATTGCCGAGCCGGCTGTTTTCGTCCGCCGAGGCGTGGTGCAGTTCGTCAACGCAGACCAGGCAGCCGTCGAAGATCGTAACATCGTTGGACTTCGCATAGGCCGAGCGCAGCGTGGAATGGGTGCAGAGCGCGGTGCGGCCCTCCTCCGCAGCCAGGAACGCGATGAGTTCGTCTACCTTGCGGCCCGTTTCCGAGCCAACTGTACAGAGGTCAAGATCAAGGGACCAATCTGAATGGAAGCCATACTTCGCAAGTTCTGTATCGCGGAACGACGCGCCGATTGAGCGCTCGGGCACGGCGATCAAGACCTTTCGCACCGCATCAGTACGCAACTTCTCCAAGCCAACGAACATCGCCGCCCGTGACTTGCCAGATGCAGGCGGCGACTTCACCAGCAGGTGCTGGGCATCGAGCTTGTCCCAGACCCGCGCCTGCATGGCGCGCATGCCGAGCGCATTCGTGGCTTTGGAGGCGCCCGTCGCCTCGTATTGCAGCGTGGTGGAACCGAGGCGGCTGCCCTTTCCACTTTCGGTGGTCGCACTCATGCGGCAGTCCTCTTCTTCCTTTTCTTGTTTGCTTTCTGGACCGATTTCGTATCCTCGACCTTCTGCGCTTCCTCCACGATCATACGCTCATAGAGTTGCAGCATATGCTCGATACGGTCAGCGTCGGAGCGGTAGCGGCGCGAACCGAAGATCGTCTCCATCGTCGCGTCCAACTCCTCATGCGCCCGGCGCAGGGTGTGAGATATCTTGGTGGGGGCGTACATATCACCCAGGGTGCGACCAAAACCTGCTTCTTTGCGAGCGAGGTCGATCTCCCACCAGTGTTCTTCCAACTCGGCTTTGCGGCGATTCGACAGGGGTGGAAGCGGGAAAGTGTTCCAGACGAGTTGGTTGGAGTACGAAGGATCCTCTTTCAGGCGACCGCCGACTGTCTCCAACCACAGCCGGTGCAAGCGGGACGAAAGCACGGCCGCCTGCCAGATGGCGCCGTCAAAAATGCCAAACAGACGGTCGTGCACGATGGCTGTTTGGTTCATGACGTCCACTGGCAACCAGCCCCGGTTCTCGGACGAAACACGAGGCACCATGATCGTGTGCGAGGTTGCCTCGTTCTGCTCGCGGAAGGACCAAGGTGTTTCAGCCATCTTTTGAGCGGCGGCATCGCTGCTCTTGAGCCGTTTCTCCCTTACCTGCTCGAACCGCGTCGCCAACGGCTCAATTGCGTTGGCGATCTCCACCTCATCAGGGCGCACCCACAGGCACCAACGCTCTACACCCTTCATCAGCTCTTGCGATCCATAAAGGCGCCTGACGAAGCGTGCCGATTCCGTGTGCTCCGTGACGAGAGTGTCGCGCTCATCGCGGTTGAGGAGCAGCGCCTCGCCATTGTTCGGCATATTGCCAAAAACCATTTGCTCGAAATCGGACGCGAGCGGCTTTCGCCGTTTCTCCACTATTGTCGTCACGCCTGGTGCGAGATAGGGGCCAATGAGATCCACATCACGCACCGTGTCACCGTCGAACAAGCGCTTGGGTGTATCACTTGGCGACCCCATGCCGACGATAACGCAAATCACCCCAGCATTATGTGCGGCGAGGTTAGACCATTTGAATGAGCGGTGCGCAAAGCGAATCTCAAGATCTTCTAACAGGTAGGGCCACAGCGTCGGCACCGCCGCGCCTTGCACAATTGAGTTGGTGGACACGAAGGCGAAAGGCGCGCCCGTCATGCGTGCGTAGTCCGCTCCTTTAAGAAACCATATGGCTACATAGTCCAGTTCACCCCAATTCCTTACACACCCCGCAAACACGGCTTTCATATCTGCCCGCTGTGCCTTCGTTTGATGCTTAGAGCCTTTGAACTGTGGGTTACCAGCGACGACCGTCTCGACCCCATCGTCCGCAGGACAGACTTCCAGCCAATCAAGCTCAGCCGCGTTTCCCCTCCTGATCACGCCAGCTTTCTGGAGCGGCAGGAAGTCTGTTCGCTGGCCGAGGTCGAGTTCCAATTGCTGATCGCATTGGTATTTGGCGATCCACAGTCCAAGCCGGGCGGCCTGGCAGGCGAAATCGTCGATCTCGATCCCGTAGAATTGCTCAAGCCGGATTGCCGAAAGACGCGGTTCGGCGAGGCGGCGGAGAGCCTCCACCTCCAGCGCCCGCATTTCCTTATAGGCCAGGATCAGGAAGTTACCCGAGCCACAGCCCGGATCGAATACGCGGATGCGCCCCAACCGTTCGAGGAAGGCGCGCAGCTTAGTCTTGTTCTTTCCCACTCGTTCAAGCTCGGACCTGAGGTCATCGAGCAGGATTGGCTCCAGGACCTTCATGATGTTGGCAGGGGACGTGTAGTGCATTCCCAGTTCGCCGCGCTTTTCCACGTCGACGACGGCCTGCAACATAGAGCCAAAGATGTCGGGATTGATGAGCTTCCAGTTCAGGCCCGCACAGTCCAGCAAGAGCTTGCGGCAACGCCCATCCAGTAAGGGCATGGGAACATCTTCGTCGAACAGCGAACCGTTCACGTACTTCAGCCTGGACCAACCGCGGGTTTCCGCCGGACGCTTCGCCGGCGTCGTGTTCATGTGAAGAAACGCGCCATCAAGAAACTCGGCCAAGTCCGAGCCGTCGACCTTCGTCGACTGGCACACTGCAATCTCGAATACATCTTTTTCGAAGATGCCTACATCGTCCGCGAAGAGGCAAAACAGAATACGCGCCATGAAGATGTTGAGGGCGCGCCGATCGTCGTGACTTGTCCATTTCGGGTTTGCATCACGCACCGCGTCATGGAAACGCGAGATGAAGCGCGTAGCGCGTACATCCGCCACGCGCTCCTTCTTCGGCACATAGCGCTCGTGTCCGCCAAGGGGGAAGAAGACGTCTCCCTCAAGCGATAGCATATCGAGCCCGGCGCGCAGAGGTTCGTCCGCGATCTTGGTGTCAAAAGCGGCGATGCCTTCGCCATCATAGGCTAGAAGGATACGCGGGCGGCGGCTTTTGGGCGCGACCTCGGTCTCATCCCTCATTTTTTCGAGCGCTTCGCCGGCCTGTCCCGGCGGCGTCGCCTCGAAGCGCAGCATACGTGTCCAGATGAACGCGCCGTCCGCTGCTTTTTCGTTTAGTTTGGTGATCGTGGAGCGCGGCGCGCCGACTGCCTCCATCAACGCCAGCCCGAACGCTCCGCCGGCTGGTGGGTCGGCAGCGAGGTCGTCCAAGTTCGAATAGATTTCTCCGGGGGTCAGCATGGGCTAGGTGGCTTCTACGACAAAGGAGTCTTCAGACCCGTCGGGCCCCTTAACCGTCAGTCGCACTTCACCGCCCAGCATCGACAGGCAGCGCGCTAAGCGCTCGACCGAGTATCCGCTTAACTTGCCATGCAGGACGGCCGACAGATCAGGCTGCTTGAGCCCCATATGCTCGGCAGCTTGGGTTTGGGTCAGTCCCGCCGCCTTCATCCGGCGGGCGATATGGAAGGCGATCCACGCTTTGAGCTGATGCTCGCTAGCATCGGGAGAACCGGAAACGGACATCAAACTACCGCCAATGATGGAACACTCAGTTATCTTGTGATCATAGCCAAACAGCTATGGCACACAAGTGTTCTCAGACACCGCCTGGGGACAAGAGCGGCAATCTATACGCCTCGTCGTCATGCAGGCGAGCGCCCCGCACATGACGCCCAGACCAAAGTAACTGCGGCAAAGACAGGCTGTAGCGTAGATGATCGTGCAAAGACTTGCGAAAGGCGGTGGCGGAGGGGAAGGGATTCGAACCCTCGATAGGGCTTATCACCCTATAACGGTTTAGCAAACCGCCGCCTTCAGCCGCTCGGCCACCCCTCCGTCCGGTCGGGATCGCCGACCGCTGGATGGCCGGGTTTAGCGGCTGGCAGAGGCCCTGTCAAACACTCATCCGAGGAGATCACCGACCGCTGCTGCTTGCAATCCATACGCGCCGCCGAGAGGGCCGGAGCACCCGCCCGGGATCAGTCAGGGCCGGCGGTCCTATGGCGTTCTGTCCACTCCAAACAGGAGCGCAGCAGCCGCAAGTAAAGCGTCGGCGGGTAGAAGTCATGGTCGGACCCGGGATAGCCGACCAGATGGGCGTCGACACCGACCCGCTTCAGCGCCCGGTAGAACTCCTGCAACTGGCTATGCGGGACGTTCTCGTCCAGAAGTCCGCCCTGGATGAGCGTCGGCGTGCTCACCTGCTTCACGTGGAAGATGGGCGAGCGCTCCAGGAAGACCTGCAGATTGTCGATGAAGCTACCGCCCAGATACCAGCTGGTTTGAAAGTACTCGTTGGTCCCTTCCAGACTAATGTAGTCCGTTTCCCCGGCGACCGGGCAGGCGGACTTGAAGCGGTCCGTCTGGGTGATGATCCAACTCGTCAAGGTGCCGCCGTTGCTCTGGCCGATCAGGAAGAGCTGATCGGGATCGACCATGCCCGCCTCGATCAGGTGATCGACGCCCGAGAGGATGTCCTGGACGTCCAGCACGCCGAAGTTGCCGATCAGGTCCTCGCGGAAGCGGACGCCGTAGCCCAAGGTCCCCCTGTAATTGACCCTGAGCACGAAGAAACCGCCCTCGGCATAGCTCGCGGTCGCGAAGAACTTGATCAAGGGCAGGTACTCGTTGAAGTCCGCCCCGTTCGGCCCGCCGTGGATCTGCACCGCCAAGGGGTAGCGCTTGCCCGCCTCATAGCCGCTGGGATAGGTCAGCAGGCCTTCCACCGGCGTGCCGTCCAGGGAGGTCCAGTGCGCCAACTCGGTCCTGGCCGTTGGCCGGTCATAAAAGGCCTCGTTCACCTTGCTGACCCGCGTCGGCGCGATGTCCGCCGTGGCGCTGGCATAGACCTCCGGCGGCTTGTCGTAGGTCTGACCGACGAAGGCCAAGGTCTTGTCGTCACTGCTGAGATCCAGGAAGGAGGAGACGAGGTAGCCGTTGACCCCCGGCAGGTTCAGATTGCCGGGAGACCCGAGGACCTTCGCCGGCGGACGACCGTCGATCGGCAGGCGGTAGAAGGAGTAGGTCGCGCGATCGTTCTCGAAATAGTAGAGGCTCTTGGAGTCCGCCGACCACTGCCACAGGAAGGGGGACCGGTTGTCCGTGTCGGCCAGGGTGACCACCTCCCCACCGGCGGCCGGGATCATCTTGACGTCCCACAGGAAGGACCACTTGAACGCGCCCGGCGCGTTCAGGAAGGCCAGCCAACGGCCATCCGGGGAGAACTTGGGGAAGTAGGTCCAGTGGTCGTTGCCCGTCTGGACCTTGGTGACCTGCTTGGACGCACGATCCGCGATGGCGAGCTGCGCCTTGGTCCAGGCGTCCAGCCCGGGATCCTCCTGGTAGGCGAAGACGATGCGCGCGCTGTCCGGCGACCAGTCGTAGGCCCAGGTGCCGGCCCAGTCGCTGACGGTGAAGTCCTGGCCCGCCGTCAGGTTCTCGATCGTCCCGCTCTTGAGGTCCAAAACCCAGAGGTGGTTCTTGTTGAAGACCGCGGGGTTCACGACCACCGGCTCCTTGTAGGCCGGATCGGCCATGACGAAGGCGATGGCATTGCCGTCGGGCGCCCAGGCGAAGCTGAGGACGTCCTTCTCCAGGTTCGTTATCTGCCGCCCCGGCCCGCCTTGGGAGCCGACGAGCCAGATGTTGTTCGTCCCGCGCTCGGAGGAGAGGTAGGCAACCTGGTCCCCCTTGGGTGACCACTGCGCGCTCGAGATGTGGGGTGACGGCGCCAGCAAAGTACGCGGCGCGGCGCCTGTCGCGTCCGAGACCACGTATTCCCGGAGATAATGATCGCCCGTGAGGTCGACCGATTGGACGCCGTAGAGCAGCTGCTTGTCGTCGGGGGAATAGGCTAGGTCGGAGAGCCGTTTCACCTCCAGACTCAATTCCGGCGTCCAGGGCTGCTGCGCCTTGGCGAGCTGGGGAAGAGACGCGACGACTAAGAGTGAGAGTGTCGCCACAATTCTTGAAGCACTTGGCCATCCCGGTCGCATGGGGTCTCCCTCCTGGCTGCGGTGCGAAAGAAATCTGGAAATTGACTTAGTGGCCGGACATCGGCCGTCCCTGTCCTGGCGGGGAAGGCAGCACAATCCTGAGTGGAAGGCAAGCCGCGATGCGGGAGCACACCGCGAGGCCGGGGGTCTGGCGGCCCTTAACCTAGGTCAGGGCTTGCTCCAGGTCGGCGATGAGATCGTCGGCGCTCTCCAGGCCGATGGAGACGCGGACCAGGTCGTCGGGCACCTGGCTCCCCTCCCCTTCGATCACGCGGCGGTGCTCGACCAGACTCTCGACCGACCCCAGCGAGGTCGCGGGGTGGAAGAGCCCAACCTTACGGCAGAGCGCCGCCGCCGCCTTGAAGCCGCCGGTCAGGCGCAAGGAGAGCATGCCGCCGAAGCCGCCCTGCATCTGCCTGGCGGCAAGATCGTGACCCGGGTGGCTCTCAAGTCCCGGATAGAGCACCTCGGCCACGGCCGGGTGGCGCTGCATGGCTTCAGCCACGCGCTGCGCCGTGACGCTCGACTGGCGCACGCGCGGGAAGAGCGTGCGCAGGCCGCGCAGCAAGAGCCAGGCCTCGAAGGGTCCGAGCGTGCCGCCGAAACCGCCGCGATTGGCCAGGATGGTCTCCCAGGTCTCATCCTTGGTCGCGGTCACCAGTACGCCGGCCAGCACGTCGCTGTGGCCGTTCAGGTACTTGGTGGCGGAGTGCATCACCAGATCCGCCCCCAGGGCCAAGGGGCGGGTCAGCACCGGCGTGGCGACGGTGCTGTCGACGGCCACCAGGGCACCGGCCGCCTTGGCTTCCTCCGCCAAGCGGGCGATGTCGAGCACCTCCCACAGGGGATTGGCCGGTGTCTCCAACCAGACGAGACGGGTCTTGCCGGGCTCGAGCGCCGCGGCCAAGGCCCCGGGCCGTGACAGGTCGCTGAGGGTGAGCCCCAAGCCCCACTGCGCCGCGAAGCGCTTAAGGAAGCTGCGCAGCGCCCAATAGATGCCGCTGTGGGCGACGATGTGGTCGCCGGGCTTCAGGCCGGTGACGACCGCCATCGCGGCAGCCATGCCGGAGGCGAAGACGGCCGCCGCCTCCCCGCCCTCCAGCTCGGCCAAGGTGCTCTCAAGCGTGTCCCAGGCCGGCGTGCCGTAGCGGCTGTAGCTGGAGGGATGGCGCAATCCGTAGTCGGCGTCCCGGGCGAAGGTGGTGGCGGGATGGATCGGCGGCACGATGGCGCCGCTCTCCTGGTCCAGGTAGTGCCCCGCCTGGGCGGCGAGGCTTTCCGGCGAGAGCGGCGGACGCTGGTCCCGGGACGCCATGGCCGGCTAGCGCCGCTGGAACTGGGTGGCGCCGAAGAGAATCTCGCGCTGCTTCTCGTCGATCGGCTTGTCCGAGCGGTACTCCTGCAAGACCTGGACGCCGCGCTGCACCGCGGGGCGCTCCTCGATCTCCGCGAACCAGCGCTTGAAGTTCGGATAGTCGTCGCGCTCCACCTCCTGGCGGTCGGGGTAGCGCATCCAGGGCCAGCTGGCGATGTCGGCGATGGAGTAGCTGTCGCCGCCCAGGAATCGGCTTTGCCCCAGGCGCTTGTCCAGGACGCCGTAGAGACGGCGGGCTTCGTTGCGATAGCGGGTCGCCGCGTAGTCGATCCGCTCCGGCGCGTACTGGATAAAGTGGTGGGCCTGACCCAGCATGGGGCCCAGTCCGCCCATCTGCCACATCAGCCACTGCAGTTCGGTGTAGCGGGTGGCGGGATCGCGCGACAGCAGCTTGCCGGTCTTCTCCGCCAGGTAGATCAGAATGGCGCCGGATTCGAAGAGCGGCAGCGGCTTGCCGCCCGGCCCGTCGGGATCGATCATCGCCGGAATACGGTGGTTGGGATTGAGCGCCAGGAACTCGTCCGAGAACTGGTCGCCCTGGCCGATGTTGATGGGATGCGCCTTGTAGGGCAGGCCCAGTTCCTCCAGCGCGATGTGGATCTTGTGACCGTTGGGCGTGGTCCAGCTATAGAGATCGATCATGACGACGTTCCTTAAGGGAGAGACGGGCAGAGGCTCAAGGGCAGGATTTGCGACGCGGGACCGCTCGAACAAGAGCCGCAAGGGACAAGCTGTCGATCCCCATGGCGGGGATTTCACACAAGCTACAGCCCGCTTTGCCAGCCCCAGTCGGCCAGAGTGCCGCTATAGACCAGGAAGAGAATGAGACCGCCCAGGAGAATTCGGTAGACCACGAAGGGCAGGAAGCTGGCCCGTTTCAGCCAAGCCATCATCAAGGCGATCGCGGCCAATGCGGCGGCGAAGGCCATGGCGGCGGCGATCAGCGCGTCGGCGCTGAAGGACGCGGAGCCGATCTCGCGCAGCTCCATGCCCGCGAAGAGCCCGGCCGCCGCGATGGTCGGGATCGACATGAGAAGGGAGAAGCGGGCCGCCTCCGCACGTTCCATGCCGAGCAGCCGGCCGGCGGTCATGGTGATGCCCGATCGGCTGGTGCCCGGCACCAGGGCCAGCACCTGGGCCAGACCGATCAGCAGCGCGTCCACCAGGGTCAAGTCGCCGACCCGGCGCAGGGTGACCCCGCTTCGATCGGCGAGCCAGAGCAGGATGCCGAAGCCCAAGGTGGTCCAACCGATCAAGGCCAGATCGCCCTTGATCGCCGGCAGCCAGTCCTTCACCAGGTAGCCGACCAACAACACGGGCAGGGTCGCGATGATCAGCAGTCCCGCGAGGCGCGCGGCCGGATCGCGGCGCCCGCGCGCCAGGCCCAGGAGGCCGAGGAGCATCGCCGCCAGATCGCGCCAGTAGTAGAGGCAGACCGCGCCCAAGGTGCCGACGTGGACGGCGACGTCCAGCACCAGCTGCTGGCGCGGATCGACCTCGGGCGGCACCTCGCCCAGTCCGCGATAGGCGATCCAGGTGAGATCGAGATGGCCGCTGGAGGAAATCGGCAGAAACTCGGTGATGCCCTGCACCAGGGCCAGAAAGGCGAGGAGGTAGAGCGGCACCGAAGGCTAGCCCCGTGAGGTGGCGACGAAAGCGTGTCCCGCTTATAGACGAGGCCTCCGGCGTCTCAAGATCGCTTATTTAGTACCGATATGAGACTATTTTATCTGTCACATTGGCGTCTTGGCGACCTTTGCGCGGACGGCATGCCTCCCATACCGTGATTTAGTCAATAAACATGACCTAATTCGCACTTTGCACTGGCCTGCCCCCACCCGATCGGCTATAGAGGCTCGCCCGCTCGGGCCCGCGGAACGGCGGAGCGGCCTGCGCCGCACAACAATCAAAGGCGCGCCAACGCAAGACGCAGCCACATCGGGAGGAGCAGCCCATCATGGCCAACCGTATGCTACGCTTCACCGAGCTCGCCAAGCAGATGCCGGACAAGCGGGCCGTCGGCGAGCGACGCCAGGACTTTCTCGAGATCTACGACGACTTCACCGAGAAGCGCGCGGCCGAGCAGGCCGGACGCTGCTCTCAGTGCGGGATCCCCTTCTGCCAGGTGCACTGCCCGGTGCACAACAACATCCCCGACTGGCTGATGCTGACCGCCGAGGGACGGCTGGAAGAGGCCTACGAAGTCAGCCAGGCCACCAACAACCTGCCGGAGATCTGCGGCCGCATCTGTCCGCAGGACCGGCTGTGCGAAGGCAGCTGCGTCATTGAGCAGTCGGGGCACGGCACGGTCACCATCGGCTCGATCGAGCGCTACATCAACGACACCGCCTGGGAGCGGGGCTGGGTCAAGCCGGTCAAGCCGCCCGAGGAGCTTGAGGAAAGCGTCGGCATTATCGGCTCCGGCCCGGCCGGCATGGCCGCCGCCGAGGAGTTGCGGAAGCTCGGCTACCAGGTCACCGTCTACGACCGCCACGACCGGGCCGGCGGCTTGATGATCTACGGCATTCCCGGCTTCAAGCTGGAGAAGCCGGTGGTCGAGCGCCGGGTCGACCTGCTGCGCCGCTCCGGCGTCACCTTCGAGCTCAACTGCCAGGTCGGCCGCGACGTCAGTCTGCAGGCCCTGCGCCAGCGCCATGCCGCGGTCCTGGTCGCCACCGGCGTCTACAAGGCGCGCGTCTTGAAGGTCCCAGGTGTCGGTACCTCCGGCGTGGTCAAGGCCTTGGACTTCCTGATCGCCGCCAACCGCCGCGACTTGGGCGAGGAGGTGCCCGAAATCCTCGACGGCAGCCTCTGGGCGGATGGCAAGAACGTCGTGGTGGTGGGCGGCGGCGACACCGCCATGGACTGCGTGCGCACCGCCGTGCGCCAGGGCGCCACGTCCGTGCGCTGCCTCTATCGCCGCGACCGGGCCAACATGCCGGGCTCGCAGCGCGAGGTCGCCAACGCCGAGGAAGAGGGCGTCGAGTTCGTCTGGCTCTCCGCGCCAGAAGCGGTGATGGGGACGGAGAAGGTCTCGAAGCTGCGCGCGGCCAAGGTGCATCTGGGGATGCCCGACGCAACCGGCCGCCAAACCCCGCAGATCCTCGAAGGTTCCTCCTTCGACGTCGAGGCGGACCTGGTGATCGAGGCCCTGGGCTTCGATCCGGAAGACCTGCCCAAGCTCTTCGACGAGCCGGGTCTGGTGGTCAGCCGCTGGGGCACCATCCTGATCGACCACAAGACCAAGATGAGCTGCCTGCCCGGCGTCTTTGCCGCCGGCGACATCGTGCGCGGCGCCTCGCTTGTGGTCTGGGGCATCCGCGACGGCCGCGACGCCGCCGCCTCGATCCACGCCTACATCCAGGCTGGCGCTTCCGCCCAGGCGGTGGCGGCCGAGTAGAGGCCCCGCGCCTTTGGAGCTTCTCGCATGACCTATCGCCTCTACGACGACATAATCTCCGGCAACGGCTTCAAGGTGCGCCTGCTGCTGACCCAGCTGGGCTTGCCCTTCGAGTACGTCGACGTCGACATCAGGAAGGGCGAATCCAGGACCGAGGCTTTCCTGGCGCTCAATCCCAACGGCCGCATACCCACCCTGCAGCTGCCGGACGGCACCTGTCTCGCCGAGTCCGGCGCCATCCTCTACTACCTGGCCC
The DNA here is from genome assembly GCA_963669375.1 of Rhodospirillales bacterium. Lineage (GTDB taxonomy): Bacteria > Pseudomonadota > Alphaproteobacteria > Kiloniellales > JACOMY01 > JACOMY01. The sequence goes on from OY770024.1 coordinate 27,592, forward strand.
AGGGCAGCGCGCTCTGGCCGGAAGACCGGCTGGCGCAGGCCCAGACCCTGCAGTGGCTCTTCTTCGAGCAATATAGCCACGAGCCCTACATCGCGGTGCTGCGCGCCTGGCTTTCGGAAGGCTTCGGCGGCCAGACGCCGGAGGAGCAGGCCGAGATCCCGCGCCGCCGCGCCAAGGGCTACGAGGCCCTGGACGTCATGGAAGGGCACTTGCGGGAGCGCAGCTTCTTCGTGGGCGAGCGCTACGGCATCGCCGATATCGCGCTCTATGCCTATACCCACGTGGCCGATGCCGGCGGCTTCGACCTCTCCGGCTACCCGGCGATCCGGGCCTGGATCGGCCGCGTGGCGGCCCAACCCGACTACATCCCCATCACCCAGCGGCCCAGCGGGGCCGCCGCTTGAGGGCAGCACCATGACCGACGCTCACGACCTTCTTCGCCGCCAGGCCGCCAACGCGCGGCACCTCGCCGCCCGAGGACTCTACGATCCGCGCGACGAGCACGACGCCTGCGGCGTCGGCATGGTGGCCTCGCTCGACGCCGAGCCGCGCCGCCAAGTGGTGGAAGCGGCGATCCAGGCCTTGAAGGCGGTCTGGCACCGCGGCGCGGTGGACGCCGACGGCAAGACCGGCGACGGCGCCGGCCTGCACGTGCAGATCCCGCAGGACTTCTTCCGCGAGCATGTGGAGCAGACCGGCCACAGCGCCGGCGACCGCGATATCGGCGTCGGCATGGTCTTCCTGCCGCGCACCGACTTCGCCGCCCAGGAGCGCTGCCGCACCATCGTGGAGCGCGAGATCATCAACGGCGGCTTCGGCATCTTCGGCTGGCGCCAGGTGCCGATCGACACCAGCATCATCGGCGAGAAGGCCAATGCCACCCGACCCGAGATCGAGCAGATCATGATCGACAACGGGACCGACATGCCGGCCTCCGAGTTCGAGCGGGTCCTCTACATCATCCGCCGCCGGATCGAGAAGGCGGTCTCGGCGGCCACCATCAAGGACTTCTACATCTGCTCGCTCTCCGGCCGCTCCATCATCTACAAGGGCATGTTCCTGGCTGAGCAGGTCGATCATTTCTATCCCGACCTGATGGATCCGCGCTTCGTCTCCAACTTCGCGATCTTCCATCAGCGCTACTCCACCAACACCTTCCCGACCTGGCATCTGGCCCAGCCCTTCCGGGTGCTGGCTCACAACGGCGAGATCAACACGCTGCGCGGCAACGTCAACTGGATGGCGGCGCACGAATGCCGGCTCGATTCGCCGATCTTCGGCGAGCGCATCGAGGACCTGAAGCCCATCATCCAGCCCGATTCGTCGGATTCGGCCGCGCTGGACCAGGTGATGGAACTCCTCGTGCGCGGCGACCGCGACCTGCCGACGGTCAAGTCCATGCTGATCCCCGAGGCCTGGGAGCCCGACAGCCCGATCCCGCAGGCCCGCAAGGACTTCTACTCCTACTGCAATGCCGTCATGGAGCCCTGGGACGGACCGGCGGCGCTCTGCGGCTACGGCGGTCAGTGGCTGGTCGCCGGCATGGACCGCAACGGCCTGCGCCCCATGCGCTACACCGTTACCGAGGACGGCCTGCTCTTCGCCGGCTCAGAGACCGGCATGGTGAAGATCGACGAAGACCGGGTGGTCGAGAAGGGCCGGCTGGGCCCCGGCGAGATGCTGGCCGTCGATCTGGAGAACGCCAAGATCTACAAGGACGAGGAGATCAAGGACTACCTGGCCAACCGCCAGCCCTGGGCGCAGTGGGTCGACCGCAGCGAGGAGATCGTCGAGGCCTCGATCGGCGCCAAGGCCCGTAGCGCGCAGTCGGAGATGCCGCGCCAGGAACTGCGCCGCCGCCAGCTGACCTTCGGCATCACGATGGAGGAGATGGAGCTGATCCTCCACCCCATGGTCGAGCAGGCCAAGGAGGCCATCGGCTCCATGGGCGACGATGCCCCCCTGGCGGTGCTCTCCAACAACGTGCGCCCGCTGCACCACTTCTTCCGCCAGAACTTCAGCCAGGTGACCAACCCGCCGATCGACTCCCTGCGCGAGCGGCGGGTCATGACCTTGCGCACGCGGCTGGGCAACCTGGGCAACATCCTGAACGAGAACGACGAGCAGTACCGCTTCCTGCTGCTCTCCAGCCCGGTCCTGACCACCGGCGAGTTCAAGGCCCTGGAGAACCACCTGGGCGGCCGCTCGGCCTCCATCGACTGCACCTTCGACGTCGCCGAGGCGAAGGCCGGCAAGCCGGCCCTGCGCGAAGCCCTGGCCCGGGTACGGCGCGAGGCGGAGGACGCCGTGCGCGGCGGCGCGGAGCATGTCTCGCTCACCGACGAGGCCGTCGACGCGGGGCGCGCGCCCATTCCCATGATCCTGGCCACCGGCGCCGTTCACGCCCACCTGGTCCGCCAGCGCCTGCGCACCTTCACGGCGATCAACGTGCGCTCGGGCGAATGCCTGGACGTGCACTACTTCGCCGTCCTGATCGGGGTCGGCGCCACCACGGTGAACGCCTATTTGGCCGAGGCCGCCATCGCCGACCGCCACGCGCGCGATCTCTTCGGCCAGCTCAGCCTCGCCGACTGCCTGGCCCGCTACAAGACGGCGATCGGCGACGGCCTCTTGAAGATCATGTCCAAGATGGGGATCTCCGTGCTCTCCTCCTACCGCGGCGGCGCCAACTTCGAGGCCATCGGCCTCTCGCGCACCTTGGTGGACGAGTACTTCCCGGGCGTGCCCAGCCGGATCTCCGGCATCGGCCTGCGCGGCCTGCAGGAGGACGTGCTGGAGCTGCACGAGAAGGCCTGGAGCACCTCGGTGGCCACCTTGCCGGTCGGCGGCTTCTACCGCTACCGCCGCGGCGGCGAGAGCCATTCCTGGGAAGCCAAGCTGATCCACACCCTGCAGACGGCGGTCTCGACGGACAGCTACTCGACCTACAAGCACTTTGCCGACGGGCTGCGGCAGCTGCCGCCGACCTCTCTGCGCGACCTCCTGGGCTTCAAGCCCCAGGCCGACCGCGAAATCGAGTTGGAGGAGGTCGAGTCCATCACCTCCATCCGCAAGCGCTTCGTCACGCCCGGCATGTCCCTCGGCGCGCTCTCGCCGGAGGCGCACGGCGTGCTGAACATCGCCATGAACCGCATCGGCGCCAAGTCGGACTCCGGCGAGGGCGGCGAGGTGCCGGAGCGCTACGAGCCGCAGCCCAACGGCGACAACGCCAACTCGGCGATCAAGCAGGTCGCCTCCGGCCGCTTCGGCGTGACCGCCCACTATCTCAACAAGTGCCGCGAGATCGAGATCAAGGTCGCCCAAGGCGCCAAGCCCGGAGAGGGCGGCCAATTGCCGGGCTTCAAGGTGACCGAGATGATCGGCAAGCTGCGCCATGCCACGCCCGGCGTCACACTGATCAGCCCGCCGCCGCATCACGACATCTACTCGATCGAGGACCTGGCGCAGCTGATCTACGATCTGAAGCAGATCAACCCGGATGCCAAGGTCTGCGTGAAGCTGGTCGCGCGCTCCGGCATCGGCACTATCGCCGCCGGCGTGGCCAAGGCCAAGGCCGACGTGATCCTGATCTCTGGCCATAGCGGCGGCACCGGCGCCAGCCCGCAGACCTCCATCAAGTATGCCGGCGTGCCTTGGGAGATGGGTCTCTCCGAGGTGCATCAGGTCCTGGCCCTAAACAATCTGCGCCATCGCGTGCGGCTGCGCACCGACGGCGGCATCAAGACCGGCCGGGACGTGGTGATCGCCGCCATGCTGGGCGCGGAGGAGTACGGCGTCGGCACCGCCTCCCTGGTCGCCATGGGCTGCATCATGGTGCGGCAATGCCACTCCAACACCTGTCCGGTGGGGGTCTGCACCCAGAGCGAGAAGCTGCGCGAGCACTTCACCGGCACGCCGGAGAAGGTGGTGAACCTCTTCTCCTTCCTGGCCGAGGAGGTGCGCGAGATACTGGCCAGCCTGGGCCTGCGCTCGCTGAACGAGGCGATCGGACGTACGGATCTGCTGCAGCAGGTAAGCCGCGGCGCGGCCCACCTGGACGACCTCGATCTCAACCCTCTGCTGATCACCGCCGAGCGCGGCGGCAATCCGCCTTACTGCACCATGGAAGAGCGCAATGCCGTGCCCGATACCCTGGATGCGCAGATCCTGGTCGACGCCGCGCCGCTCTTCAACGACGGCGAAAAGATGCAACTGCAATACAATATTCAGAACACGCATCGCGCCATCGGCACGCGGCTGTCCTCCATGATCACCCGGCGCTTCGGCATGCAGGGCTTGAAGCCCGGTCATCTGACGGTGCGTCTGCGCGGCTCCGCCGGACAGTCGCTGGGCGCCTGGGCGGTGCAGGGCGTAAAGCTGGAGGTCTTCGGCGACGCCAACGACTATGTCGGCAAGGGCCTTTCCGGCGGCACCATCGTGGTCCGGCCGCCGACCAAGTCCAAGCTGGTGACCCAGGACAACACCATCGTCGGCAACACCGTGCTCTATGGCGCCACTTCCGGCCATCTCTTCGCCGCCGGCCAGGCAGGCGAGCGCTTCTGCGTGCGCAACTCCGGCGCCGTCGCGGTGGTCGAGGGTTGCGGTTCCAACGGCTGCGAGTACATGACCGGCGGCACGGCCGCCATCCTGGGACCGGTCGGCGACAACTTCGCGGCCGGCATGACCGGCGGCATGGCCTTCGTCTACGACCCCGACGAGATCCTGCCGCTGAAGATCAACGCCGACAGCGTCATCTACCAGCGGATCGAGACCCAGCACTACGAGACCCTGCTGCGGGACCTGGTCGAGCGCCACTGGCGCGAGACCTCGTCCAGCTACGCCCAGCGCCTGCTGGTCGATTGGCACATCAGCCGAGGTCAGTTCTGGCAGATCGTCCCGAAGGAGATGCTGGACCGGCTGGAGCACCCGGTGACGCGCGCGGCGATCGCGGAGAAGGCATAGCGCCCGCCCTGCCTTGCGGCTAGCAAGCGGCAGCTGGTGCGCCGTCCGGGACGGGAAGTTCCTTCAGCATGTCGATCGACGGCAGCACGAGGCCGCTGGATAGAGTGACAGTGGTGTTGGCGGTCTTGCGATAGGAAAGCGCGTGGTAGAAGGCCACGCCCGATAGCATCGCCGTCAGCACCACGCTGCTGTGTCCGGCCGTCATGATCTCCCGCTCGACTCGCGCCAATAGGGCACGGCCGATCCCGGCGCGCCGCAAGGCCGGGTCGACGAAGAAGGCACGGATCTGGGGGAGCCCGGCGTGCGCGCAGTCTGCCTGCTCGTAGTGCGCCGGTCGGCTGCTCCAGCCACCGCAGCCGACAAGCCCGCGCCCGTCTTCGACGACGTAATAGGTGCCGTCCGCGATGAGCCGCCGGTCGAGCGTGCCGACTTCCGCGATGTAGGCCTCGATCTCCCGCTCCGTGTAGTAGCCGCCGGCCTGGGCCCGCACGCAGCGGACCTGCAAGGCCTCGATCGCGGCCGTTTCTCCGGGTCTGGCGGCGCGAACCTGCCAAGCTGTCATTCACCTCTCTCCGAGCCCTGTGGGAGCGCGTGCATATCCGCTCTTCTCGCAGCATAATCCCTTAACTACAGCGCAGCGTGCTTGCGAAGATCTCAGGCTTTCGCTCAGATCGCAGCAGGAATTCTTCTAGAACCCCGACTGGGAGGCATTTCATGCCAACAGATGAGCTGGACGACACCGACTACAGAATCCTGCGCGCTCTTCAGGCCGACGGACGGATGACCAACGCGCATCTTGCCGAACAGGTTCACCTGTCGCCCTCCCCCTGCCTGCGCCGCCTGCGCAGACTGGAGAGCGACGGCCCCATCACCGGATATGGCGCACGACTGGATCGCAAGAGCCTCGGCTGGTCGGTCATGGCGTTCGTCGGCATCAATGTGGAGCGGCACGGCGCCAGCGAGGTCGAGGCCTTCATGCAGGCGGTGCGCGAGAGCCCGCAGGTCGTGTCCTGCCATGCACTGGCAGGCTCCGTCGACTTTCTGCTGCAGGTCGTCGCGCGGGACCTCGACGACCACTTCGACCTGATGGTGGCCTTGAGCGCGCTTCCGGGTGTGAAAGACATCCAAAGCAGCATCGCCATAAACGAGGTGAAGCCCTTCACCGGCCTGCCCTTGACGCAGAGGGGATAAGCCAGCAAGCCCTTGCCTCACACGGCGCCACCTTCGGAGACGACGGGAGGCACGGCGACTGCAGAGAGTCCCGAGCAACGCGTCGTCTCGACTTCCCGAGCCATGCCGTGGTCGCAACTGCCCAATATCAATAGTCCTAGGCTCGATTTCATCAAATATTCAGAATCGAACGGCCAGCGAGCGTGTGAATCATACGCTTCCGAACTGTTCTTCTCGCGGGCGTTTGTTGCAGATGAGCGAAATCGACTTTCCAAAACTGCTTCGGGTTGTGGAGTACCTGTCTTGTTGCTAGGAATCAGGGGCCGGTGACCGGCTTGGCGGGTGTGGAAGAGGAGCGACACCCGGCAGCCGGCGAGTGGGACGGCCAATTGAACTGAAGGGAGCGACATCATGGCGTTTATTCCAGGCACCAACGGACCGGACACTCTGTTTGGCACGAGTAGCGTTGATACCATTCTGGGATACGGCGCAAACGATACGCTCTATGGATTGAGCGCGGCTGACACGCTCGCCGGCGACCTGGGCGACGACATGCTCTACGGCGGCGGCGGTAACGATATGCTGCTGGTTGGCGACAGCGGGCGCGATACGATCTTCGGGGACGAGGGTGACGACAGCGGCCTCTTCGGCGGCACGCGCGCGGACACGCTCGACGGCGGCGACGGCGCGGACCAGGGCCTCTTCGGTGGAGCCGCGGACGATACGCTGCTCGGACGGGACGGAGACGACAACTTCTTGTACGGCAGCAACGGCGTCGACGTACTAGAAGGTGGCAGCGGCGCGGACTCCCACCTCGATGGCGGCAGGAACAACGACACGATCTCGGGCGGTTCGGGCGACGACGCCACGCTCCTGGGCGAGCGCTCCAATGACCTGTTGTTCGGCGGAGAGGGCGACGACAGCTTTCTCTTCGGCGATCGCGCCGGCGACATGCTCTACGGCGACGACGGCAACGACGCGACCCTCTTCGGCGGCCAGAGCCCCGATCGCGTGGACGGCGGTCAGGGAGACGACGGCTTCCTATTCGGGGGCGCGGGCAACGACTCCCTCTTCGGCGGCAGCGGTGACGACTCCCAGTTCTTCGGCGAAGGCAAACGAGATACAATGTACGGTGGAAGCGGAAATGACTACAGCTTCTACGGCGGTGGCGGCATCGATCGCATCTATGGCGACGATGGCGACGACTCTTTCTTCGCCGGCCGTGCGGCCGCCGACAAACTCTATGGCGGCAGCGGTGCCGACCTCAACTTCTACGGTGGCAACGACAACGATACCATCTCCGGTGGTAGCGGCAACGATTCCGGCCTCTTTGGCGCCTCGGGCATAGACAAGATCTATGGTGGCGAAGGCGACGACAGCCTAGCTTCAGGAGGAGAGGGACGCGACACGCTGGAGGGCGGCGACGGCGACGACGCCTTCTTCCAAGGCTTTGCCGGCAGCGACAGAATGTACGGCGACAGCGGCGAAGATATTCAGTTCCGAGGCGGGTCGGGTGCTGACGTCTTGTCCGGTGGCAGCGGTACCGACCACCGCTTCTACGGCGGCACGGGTAACGACTCGCTCACCGGCGACGATGAAGACGACTCCTACTTCTATGGTGGCTTGGGCAATGATGTTCTCTTCGGCGGCGAAGGCGCCGACCTCAGTTTCGCCGGCCGAAGCGGTACGGACCGCCTCTACGGCGGCGACGGTAACGACGGCTACTTCTTCGGTGGCGAGGGGGCGGACTCCTTGGACGGCGGAGATGGAAACGACATCGGCTTCGTCGGATTCGGAGGCGACGACGTCCTATCGGGTGGAGATGGCGACGACGTCGGGTTCTCTGGCAACCGAGGCGACGACACGCTTGAGGGCGGTAGCGGTAACGACGCATTCTTCGTCGGCGGTTCGGGGAGCGACACGCTCTTCGGTGGAACCGGCGACGACGCCTACTTCTACGGCCGGTCCTCCGCCGATTCGTTGTATGGCGGTGGCGGAAACGACACGCTGAACGGCGAGGATGGGGACGACACCCTCGTCGGCGGTTCCGGGATGGACACGCTCGAAGGCCGCAGCGGCGACGATGTCTTCCTCGTGGCCAGCCAGGGTGACTTCGTCGGCTACGACTACGACGGCGGTGCGGGCACCGACACCATCATCCTAGGCGATGGCGCGACCATCGGCGGCGGAGGCGCCGGTCTTACCAACATCGACGTCACGATCTACGCCTAGCGCCCGGGCCTGGGGGCGGTTCCGCTTGCGGCACCGCCCCGCACGTCCCTTAGCGCAAGGTCTGGAAGAGGCGGCGGAGCAGGAGCATCCTCGGCACCAAGGACGAGATATAGATGTACTCGTCCAGGGTGTGGGCGCCGAAACCGTCGGCGCCCAGCCCGTCCAAGGTGGGCGCGATCTGGGCCGTGAAGTTGCCGTCGCTGCCGCCGCCGGTGAAGGTATCCTCCAGTTCGAAGCCGATCTCGGCGGCGATGGCCCGCGCATGCTCGTAGAGCGCGGACACCGAGTTGGACTTCTTATAGGGCGGACGGTTCATGCCGCCGGTGATGCTCAAGGCGACGGCCGGATTGTGCGGCGTCAGCGCCTTGATCCGCTCAATCGTCTCCAGGCCGTCCTCCAGCCGCACCATGCGAATGTCGATCTCGGCCGAGCAGTGCTCGGGCACGACGTTGGAGCCGGTGCCGCCGTCGATCAGACCGACGTTGACGGTCAAGCCCCGCTCGTAATCCGTCATCCCCTCCAGGGTCACGACCTGGCGCGCGATCTCCAGGATGGCGCTCTCGCCGTCCTGGTGGCGAATGCCGGAGTGGGCGGGCTTGCCGCGGGCGCGGATGGCCATGCGCGCCACGCCTTTGCGGCCGGTGACGATCTTGCCGCCGTCGCGTGCCGGCTCCACCACCAGCACGTAAGAGGCCTTGGCCGCGGCCGCCTTGATGTGCGGCTCCGAGGACTGGCTGCCCATCTCCTCGTCCGAGACCACCAGGAAGCGCAGCGGCAGCGGTGTCGTCTCCTCGGCCTCGATCAGCGAGCGCGCCGCGGCGAGCGCCAGGTACACGCCGGCCTTCATGTCGTAGATGCCTGGGCCAAAGGCCTTGTCGTCCTCGCTGCGTATCGGGTTCTTCTCGATCGCGCCGGTGGGATGGACGGTGTCGAGATGGCAGACCACCAAGACCCCCTCGCCGTCCCCGCCCCAGGGCGCGCGAGCATGGAAGTGCGGTCCCCAGGGTGCGCGCGCCGGAATGGACTCGACCTCCAAGCCGGCGGCGCGGAAGTCCTCTTCCGCCTGGGCGATCATCCGCGCCACCGACTGGGGCTCATCGGTCTTGCTCTCGATAGCCACCCAGCCGTTGATGGCCTCCAGCAGTTCCTCCGCGTCAGGTGTCCGCATCTCCTCCTCCCGTCATCTCCACTATGATGTTGCCGATGCGCGCACCGGACTCTTGCGCTTCATGCGCGGCGACGATCTCCTCCAGCGCGAAGCGCCCGGCCACCCGGATCGGCAGCTTGGCCCGGGCCGCCAGGGCGGTGACGCCCTCGACGGCGCGGCGCCTCTCTCCTTCAATCAGCAGGTAGACCTGGACGAAGCGCAAGCGGGCCGCCTTGGCGGCGAAGGCGTAGTAGTCGAGCTCGAAGCAGGGCCGGCTCGGCGCCGAATAGGCGGCGATGGAGCCGTTCCTTGCCAAGACCCGCGCGTTCACCTGCCAGTTCGCGCCGAAATCCACGTCGACGACATGGTCGACGCCCTTGCCGCCGGTGGCGGTCAAAACGGCGTCGGCGATGTCGTCCTCGCGGTAGTTAAGGGTCTCGCCGGCACCGGCAAGGCGCGCGATCCGCGCCTTCTCCGCCGACGAGACCGTGGCAATGACCTCGGCGCCGGCGTCGCGCGCGATGGCGATCGCCAAGGCGCCGACGGCCCCCGCCCCGCCCTGCACGAGGACGGTCTTGCCGGGCCCCGGCCTGCCATCCATGACCGCGACCCAGGCCGTCTGCGCCGGAATGCCGAGGCAGGCGCCTTCGGCGAAAGACGTGAGGTCGGGAAGGCGAACGGCTTGCTCCGCCGGCAGCGCGCAGTACGCGGCCGCCGTGCCGTAGGGCCGCTGCCACTGTGCGTTCCACAGCCAGACCCGCTCTCCCACGCGGGCGGAGTCCACCGCCGCGCCGACCGCCTCGATCACCCCCGCCCCATCGCTGTGCGGGACGATCAGGGAGAAGTCGGCCGGCGCCGGCATCGCCCCAAGCCGCTTCTTGACGTCGGAGGGATTGACCCCGGAGGCATGAACACGGACCAGCACGTCGCCCGGCCCGACGGTAGGGCGCGGCAGCTCGCCCAGGCGGAGGACCCGGGCAGCGGGCCCCTTGCTTTCATAGTAGGCTGCGCGCATCGCCGCCGATCAGGGACCGCCCAGAACGGGCAAGGTCTGGCCGGTGATCCAGCTCGCATAGTCGGAGGCGAAGAAGAGCACGGCGTGGGCTATGTCCTCGGGCCGCCCCTGCCTACGCATGGCCAAACCTTCGAGATAGGCCTTCTGGCCCTCCGGACCATAACCTTCCCACTGCCGCCGATAGTCCGGCGAGGTGGGCATGAAGCCCGGCGCGACGCCGTTGACCGTGATGCCGTAGGGACCGAGTTCGGAGGCCAGCTGCCGGGTGAGGCCGATCTGCGCCGTCTTCGCGGTCCCATAGGCATGGATGCCGGTCCGCGACACCCGCAGGCCGGCACCGCTCGAGATAATCACGATGCGTCCGGCGCCCGTCGTCTTCATCCCCGGCGTCACCGCTCTTGCCAGATGAAAGGCGCCATCGAGATTGACAGCCTGGATCGCCCGCCACTCTTCGTCCGACACCTCCTCCAAGGGTCGGGCGCGCTGGCCGAGCACGCCGCCCGCCGCATGGACGGCGATGTCCAGCGGACCGCATTCCTCGACCAAGGCCGTCACGGCCTTCGAATCGGTGACGTCCAGTGCATGGACGCCTAGCGGTGCCGGTGCCTCCGCCCTCACCTCCTCCAACAGGTCTTGCCGGATGTCGGTGGCATGGACCTCGGCACCCTCCGCGGCAAAGGCATGGGCGATGGCGCGGCCGATGCCACGCACCGCGCCGGTGACGAGAACGCGCTTGCCGGAAAAGGTGATGAGCAAGGGGCTACTCGGCCGCGACCGAGAGCTGCGGGAACTCCTCCACCAACTCCCCGAAGAGAACTCGCACATCGGATCCGTCCCCCAAGCGCTCGGCCGGGTCCATGGCCTCGACCGCCGCGAAGATCCGGTGCTTGGCATAGAAACGCCAATGCACCGGCAGGGTTGCCAGGCAGTCGGTGAGGGTCTCGTAGTTGGCATCGGTCCAGACGGTTTCGAAGGCCGCACGTTCCGGGCCGAGATCGTAGAAGCCGTCGACGCCCTCGCCCGACCGCGCCGCGCGCTCGGCCTCGGTCGCGGCCCGGTCGAGAAGGCCGTCGGCGATCACCACGCCGTAGGCCTGGCGGGCATGCGCCTCGCTCACCCAGCCGCGTCGCCAGTCCAGCAGGACGGCCTCGGGATCCCGCTTCAGGGGATCGCCCCAGCCGCCGGCGCCGCCGCAGGTGACATGCAGGATGTCGCCTGGCCCCATGGTGAGGATATCGGTGTTGCGCAGATCGATCTCGCGATTGCTGCCGGGGTTCAAGATGAACTTCGACGGCCCGCCCGCCAGGCCCTGGGCAATGCCCCATCCGGTGAAGCGCGTGCGGTCGCGGTTTCGCGCCGTGACCTTGGAGTTCGGAGAGAAGGTCTGGAACACCATCTCGGTGCCCAAGCCGCCGCGGTGCAGACCCGGCCCGGCGCTGTCCGGCGACAGCCCGTAGCGCAGCACCTTGATGCCGGCCTCGACCTCGTTGACCTCGACGGGTGTGTTCTTGAGGAAGCCCTGGTTGGCGCCGGAGCCGTCCTGTCCGTCCTCGGCCGCGCGCCCGCCCGAACCGCCGGTCATGGGGTTGATCGCCGCCATGATGCGTCGGCCGGTGCGGTTGTCGATGGTGTTGACGTTCATGATCGGCCCGCCCGAGCCGGGAGAGCCCGCCAACCTGTCGGGCGCCGCCGGCGCGAAGGCGCCCATGATCAGCCCTTGCAGGCGGCTGCACGACAGGGTGCGCATCCCCACCGCGGCCGGGAAGACCGGATTGACGATGGTCCCCGACGGCAGGATGCAGCGGCAGACCCTGGCCACGCCCGAGTTCAGGAAGAGCGAGGGGTCGAGCGAATAGAGGATGTAGGTCAAGCCCACCATCAGGAGCGTGTGACGCTCGTCCCCGCCGGTCGGCATGTTGAGCGAGGATTCCAGCTGCGGGTCCGAACCGGTGAAGTCGAAGACCAGCGTGTCGCCCTCGATGATCAAGGTCATCTTCAAGCGGCAGGGCCAACCGTCGACGGCGTCCTCGTCCATGAAGTCGGCGAAGGGGTAGCGACCGTCGGGAAGGCCCCGCACGATGGCGCGGGCCTGGGCCTCGGCATAGTCCAGAAGGTCGCCGATGCCCTCGCGGAAGGTGTCGATGCCGAAGCGCTCGATCATCTCCTTGACCTTGCGCTCGCCCGTGTTGCAGGCGGCGATCTGGGCTTTGAGGTCTCCCCAGTTCTGCTCCGGCGCGCGCACGTTGGTGAGGAAGATGTCGAGGACCTGACGATTGAGCGTGCCCTCCTCGATGATCTTCGACGGCGGAATGCGCACCCCTTCCTGGTGCACCTCCGTCAAGGTGCGCGACAGCGAGGCCGGGACGGCGCCGCCGACGTCGGTGTTGTGAACATGCCCGACCGAGAAGGCGACGATTTCCTCCTCGTGGAAGATCGGCTTCCAGATGTGCATGTCGGGCGGATGGGTGCAGACAAACCCCGAATAGGGGTCGTTGGTCATGCAGATGTCGCCTGGCCGATAGTCGTCGACCAGCTTGATCGCGCCGCGATAGTTCAGGTTGACGAACCAGGTGGCGCCAAGCTCGGTCGGCGTCGCGAAGGTCTCGCCATCGGGCGTGGTGAGACCGGTGGTGAAGTCCTCGGTCTCCTTCACAAAGGTGGAGTGCGCGGTGCGATAGAGCGTGAAGGCCATGCTCTCGGCCGCCGCGCGGGTATGGTTCTTGAGGATCTCCAAGGTCACCTTGTCGATCGGCATGACTCAAGCCTCCGCTTCGATCAGTAGGTTGCCCCAGCCATCGACCCGCACGGCATAGCCCGGCGGCACGATGGTGGTGCAGTCGTCTTGGGTGACGATCGCCGGTCCCGAGAAGCCGTGTCCGGGCGCCAGGCCTGCGCGCGCGTAGAGGGAGGCGCGATGCGCCCCGCCATCCAGGAAGACCTCCGTTTCTCCCGTTGGCTTGGCCTCCGCCGTCGCGGCCGGGCGTTCCGATTCCTCCGGCTTGGGCGCGCTGCCGCTAACCACGAGGCGCAGGTTGATGACCTGCACCGGCGCGTCAGGGTCGGCGTGGTCGTAGACCCGCGCATGCTCCCTATGAAAGGCCTCCGCCAAGGACGCGACGGCGCCCTCCGCGAGGTCGGAGCGCTTGACCAGGGTTTCGATCTCGTAGGACTGGCCGCGGTAGCGCATGTCGGCGGACCACACCAGGCGAGCCTCCCCGCCGAAGCCCTGCTCATCGCGCAGCCAATGCAGGGCACGGGCCTCCAGATCCGCCGCGATGCCGTCCAGAAGCTTCAGGCCCTCGGCGTCGAGATCGACGAAGGCCGTGCGGATGAAATCGTTGCGGATGTCCGCGATCAGCCCGCCGTAGGCGGAGAGCACGCCGGGCGTCGGCGGCACGATCACCTGGCGCAGACCGAGATCCCGCGCCAGGAGGCAGGCGGTCATCGGCCCGGCCCCGCCGAAGGCCAGCAGCGAGAAGGTCCGCGGGTCGGCGCCGTGACGCGACATTAGCTTGGAGATCTCCATGTACATGCCGGAAATGGAGACGCGAATAATGCTCTCCGCCGCCTCCTGCACACCCAGCTCCAAGCGCTCGGCAAGGCCGCCGATCGCGCGCTCGGCGGCCGTTCGGTCCAGCTTGACGGCGCCGTAGCCCAATTCGTCCCCACCCAGGAGGCCGAGGACGGCGAAGGCGTCGGTGATGGTCGGCTGGGTGCCGCCCTGGCCGTAGCAAGCGGGTCCCGGCATCGCACCCGCGCTCTCCGGACCGACCTTCAAGACGCCGAAGTCGTCGACCCAGGCGATCGATCCGCCGCCCTCGCCGATCGAGGTGACCGAGACCGTCGGCACGTAGATGGGAAACTCGCCGACCATCTCGCCGACGCCGAAGGCCGGCCGACCGCTCTGGATCACCGCGACGTCGGCGGAAGTCCCGCCGACGTCGAAGCTGAGCACGTCCTGGGCGCCGATGCGCGCCGCCACCGCCGCCGCGCCGATCACGCCCGATGCCGTTCCCGACAACAGCATGGCGATGGGGTTCGTCTTACCCAGTTCCGCGGCCATGACGCCGCCGTTGGACTTGGTGATCATCGGCTCCGCCGGCACGCCCGCCGCGCGCAGGGCCTCTTGCAGAGAGGCGATGTAGTCCGCCACCCGACGCTGGACGTAGCCCGCCACCGTTGCCGTCACGGTCCGCTCGTACTCCCGGATCACCGGCCAGACGTCGGACGAGAGGGTGACCGCAAACTCCGGCGCGGCTTCGGCGATGACGTCGCGCACGCGCTGCTCATTGGCTGGATTGGCGTAGGCATGGAGCAGCGCCACCACGATGGTGTCGGCACCGTCGGCCTTGGCCCGCGCCACGGCCTTGCGCACGTCGTCCGGGTCGACCGACTTTTCGATCGAACCGTCCTTCAGCGTCCTTTCGGCCAGGCCGTAGACCCGTTCGCGCGGCGCCAAGGGGGCCGGACGGCGCGAAAAGAGATTGTAGGGATCGGGGACCTTCAGGCGGGCGACCTCCAGCACGTCCTCGAACTCCGCCGTGGTGAAGAGCGCCAGCTCGGCACCGCGCCGCTGGATCACCGTGTTCACCCCGACCGTCGTGCCATGGGTGAAGTAGCTGATTGCCTGCGGTGGCTGGCCGTGACGCGCCTCCAGCTCGGCGACCCCGTTCATAACCTCGGCTCCCGGCGTCTTCGGCGTCGACAGGGTCTTCAAGGTGCGCATCACGCCCTTGGCCTCGTCGAACACGCAGAAGTCGGTAAAGGTGCCGCCGATATCGACGGCAACGCGGCAGCTCATGCGCTCAGTCCTCTCAGGTTGCGACCGGGGCCGAAGACCTCGGCTTCGATGGCGCGCGCCGCTTCGAGCAGGGCGCTGATGATGGCCGTTTGCTTGCGGCGGAAACGGGGGGTTACGGTGACGATGTTCAAGGCGGCATGGGGACGGCTCTCCGGATCGCAGATCGCGACCGCCGCCCCCGCCGCGCCTTCGAAGCGCTCGTCTATATTGAGCGCGAAGCCCTGCGCGCGATCCTGCGCCAAGCGCTCCATGATGGCGTCTATGTCGGTCAGGGTGTGCGGCGTCAGCTGGGCGCGCTCTATGGAGGCCAGGTAACTCCGCACCTCCTGCTCGGGGAGGTGAGATAGGATGGCATGACCCTGCGCGGTGCAGTAGCCGGGGATCATCACGATGTCCTTCACCTCGTAGCGGATCGTCTGCGGCGAGATCCTATAGGAGAGCAGGCGGACATCCATGCCGGCGGTCGGCGCGCCCAAGACGACCGATTCTTCGTGCGCCGCCAGAAGTCGGTCGAGCCAGGGTTGGGCCGCGCGATAGACCTGGGCCGTGATGCCGCCGACCCAGCCGCCCTGATTCATCGCCGGGGTCAGTCGGTACTGCTCTTGCTCGTCGCGCTCCAAGTAGCCGCGAGCCACCAGGGTGCTAAGCAGCATGTAGGCCGAGCTCTTCGGCAGGCCGAGGATGCCGACGACGTCGCGCAGCGCCAAGGCTCGATCGGTCGAGGCGTAGAGCTCCAAAATGTCCAACACCCGGACCGCCGATTTGACGTGACCGTTCATGTATGAAAACGCCCGTTCGGATACACGGATAAAGATTGACCCTAGGTTGTCCCCCCGTCAATATCGAAGGGAGAACTTGTCAGTCCGATATCGGACCGACTTCGGGCCGATCGTTGGGATGCAGATGCCGGAGCTGGATCGGAGGGTAGCCATCGTCACGGGCGGCGCACGCGGTATCGGCCGCGGCTGCGCCTTTGCCCTGGCCGCCAAGGGCCACGCGATTGCATTAGTGGACGTCCTGGTCCCGGAAATGGCGAGCACCCAGGTCGAACTGGAAAAGCTAGGCGTACCCTGCCTGACCTTCGAGGCCGATGTTGCCGATCACGCGGGCGCCAAGGAGGTCGCCGCCGGCGTGGTGAAGGACTGGGGTCGGATCGACGTCCTGGTGAACAACGCCGGACGATCCATGCCGGTTGGCATCCTCGACATCACGGAAGAGCAGTGGGACGCCACCATCGACGTCAACCTCAAGAGCTGCTTCAACTACATTCAGGCCGTGGGACCCACGATGCTGGAGCGGGAGTTCGGCCGCATCGTTTCCATGTCCTCACTGAATGCGCACTCCGGCGGCGTGACCGCCGCGGTCAGCAAGTTCTCCTACGCCGCGGCCAAGGCCGGCATCATCGGACTGACCCGGGCATTGGCGAAGGAGCTAGGGCCCCACATCGCCATCAACTGCATCTGTCCCGGCCTGATCAAGACGGAACTCATCAAGAAGAACCCGGTCATCGCGGAACGCGAGCCGGAACTGATCGAGGGCATCGCGCTGAAGCGCTGCGGCAGCCCGGAGGACGTGGGCGAGTTGGTGGCCTTCCTGGCGACGAGCGAGGCGCTTTTCATCACCGGCCAAGATATCACCGTCGACGGCTTCCAATGGAATCGCTGAGGTGTTCCGGGCAGAAGTTCAAACGCGGGTTGGGAGGCGGCGGGCAAAATCCGCCAAGGTACAACGAAAGGGAGACAGTTCATGAAGCTCTTCGACAAGTCACCTAGGCTGGGGCGCGTCGCGGCAGCCGCGCTCCTCGTCTTGGGTGTGGCGACATTCCAGGGCGAGGCGCGCGCCGACGGCAAGTTCGTCTTCGCCAATTCCTCGGCCTACGACACGCTGGATCCCCATGCGGTCTTCGACGTGGGCCGCGTCGCCTCCAGGATCAATCTCTACGACGGCCTGATGCGTTGGCAGGACAATCCGCCGAAGCTGGTTCCCTGGCTGGCGGAGGACGTCCAGGTCTCGGACGACGGCCTCACCTATACCTTCACGCTGCGGGACGCCACCTTCCATGACGGCTCGCCGCTCGAGGCATCGATGTGGTCTACTCGATCGAGCGCATCCTGGCGATGAAGAAGGGCGCCTACTCCCTCTTCGAAGGTGTGATCGAGCCGGGCACCACCAAGGCGCTGGACCCCAAGACGGTCCAGTTCACCCTGACCAAGCCCTCCGCCATCTTCCTTGCCACCGTGCCGGAAATCCACGTGGTCAACGAAGAGCTGGTGCGCGCCAACGAGGTCGACGGCGACTGGGGAACGGCATGGCTGTCGGAGAACGACGCCGGCTCGGGCTCCTTCGTCCTCAAGCGCTATGACCCGGCGATCGGCTGGCAGGCCGACCGCTTCGACGATCACTTCTACGGCTGGGACATGGTGGAGGACCCGCTGGACAGCATCGAGTTCCGCACCGTCGTCGAGATCAACTCTCGCGTGCTGGGCCTGATGAACGGCGACTTCCACGGCACCGACGGCTACCTGCCGCAGGATCAGGTGAAGCGCCTGCGCGACAACGAGAACATCGACGTGCAGGAAGAAGAGTCCATGCGGATCTTCTATTCCATCATCCACAACGGCCGGGCGCCGATGGATGACATCAACTTCCGCAAGGCGCTCTCCTACGCCTTCGACTACGACGGCTTCATCGACAACATCCTCTCCGGCTCCGTGGCCCGCGATCCCGTGCCGTTGCCCAACAACATGTGGGGCGCGCCGGCGGACGTCGAAGGCTACACCTACGACCTGGAGAAGGCGGCCGAGCATCTGGCCATGGTCGAGGGCGAGATCCCCGAGATCACCCTGGGTGCGCTTGCCGGCTACGGCCAGACCGAGCAGGCGGCGGCCTTGCTGCAGAACGGCCTCAACAAGATCGGCGTGAAGACCAAGATCGTCGCCGAGCCCTGGCCGGTCGCGTCGGGCAAGATGCGCGACGAGGAGCAGATGTACGACCTGCTGTTCCTGTGGAAGTCGACCTACTACGCCGATCCCAACAACTGGCTGGGCGAGATGTATGCCTGCGACCAGATCGGCGCGCGCAACAATTCCTGGTACTGCAACGAGGAGGTCGACGCCCTTCTGACCGAGGCACGCACCTCCACCGATCAGGACCTGCGCCGGGCCAATTACGAGAAGGCGAATCGGATGCTGGTCGACGATGCCGCCGGGATCTTCGTCTACAACACCAAGTGGTTCGGACCCTTCAGCAACCGGGTGAAGGGCGTGCGCTTCAGCCCGATCGGCAACGGTCAGGAGATGCGCTGGGTCTCGATCGACTAAATCACTGACGTTTAGCGCGCGGCCCCTTGCGGGCCGCGCCCCTTTTCGCATCAACTGGGCACCTGATGCGCGCACTCGTTCTGACCGTCAATCGGCTGATCTGGTTCGTCCCGACGATTCTGGGACTGCTGATCGTCACCTTCACGATCAGCCATATCATTCCGGCCGACCCCATCGCCTTCATCGCCGGCGACAACGCCTCGGCCGAGCAGATCGCGGCCTTGAAGGAGAAGTTCGGCGTCGACAAGCCGCTGCCCGTACAGCTCTGGAACTACATTGTGGGGGTGGTGCAGGGCGACTTCGGCGTCAGCCTCTATACCCAGCGCCCGATCGCCAACGACCTCTTGAACCGCCTGCCGGCGACCTTGGAGCTGGCCTTCGTCGCCATCATCCTCTCGGCCGCGATCGGCATCCCGCTGGGGGTCCTGGCCGCGGTCAACCGCAACTCCTTGCTGGACCACGTCCTGCGCATCATCACTGTCTCCGGTCTCGCGATCGCCGCCTTCTGGCTCGCCATCCTCTTTCAGCTGCTCTTCGCCATGGAGTGGGGCATCACCCCGCTGCAGGGACGCGTCGACGGCTGGGGCCCCGACGTCCACACCGGTTTCTTCCTGGTCGACTCCCTCATCATGAACGACTGGGAGATCTTCGGCGACGTCGCCCACCACATGATCCTGCCGGCGCTCACCTTGGCCTTCCCGGCCATGGCCACCGTGATGCGCTTCACCCGCGCCGGCGTGTTGGACGCGATCAACTCCAACTACGTCGACTACCAGCAGGCCATGGGCATTCCCCGGCGCGTGGTCATCTGGCGCTACGTCCTGCGCAACGCCTTGATCGGCACGGTGACGCAACTGGGCCTGATCTTCGGCATCCTGATCGCCAACGCCGTGGTGGTGGAAGCCGTCTTCGACTGGCCGGGGCTGGGGCTCTACGCGGTGAACTCCATCCTGCAGTCCGACTATAGCGCCATCATGGGCTTCACCTTGATCATGGGCATGGTCTTCATCATCGCCAATCTGCTGGTGGACATCACCCACGGCGCCATCGACCCGCGCGAGGCGCACTGATGGAGACCCTGCGCTTCCTGCTGCGCAAGCTGGCGGCCGACCGCACGGCCGCCCTCGGCGCCTTGCTGATCATGCTGTTGATCGTGGTCGCCATCGCCGCCCCGATCCTCTCCACCCATCCCGACGACGTCTCGGAGTTCCACCCGCCCGAACGCCTGCAGCCGCCCTCCACCGACCACTACTTCGGCACCGACCGGATGGGGTCGGACATCTATTCCCGCATCCTCTTCGGTGCGCGCATCACCATCACCATCGCGGTCATCGCCATCGGCGTCTCGGTGCTGATCGGCGTGCCCATCGGTCTGGTGGCCGGCTACTACCGCAATTGGGTTTCGGACGCGCTGATGCGGATCTCCGACATCTTCTTGGCGGTGCCGCAAATCGTGTTGGCGATCGCCATCGCCCAGACCCTCGGGCCCTCGATCGAGAATGTGATCTTGGCGCTCTCGGTGACCTACTGGCCCTTCTGGGCGCGGCTGGTCTATGCCGAGACCCGCTCCACCTTGAACGAGACCTTCATCGAGGCCTCGATCGCGCTGGGCGCATCGCCCTGGCGGGTGATGATGCTGCACGTCCTGCCGAACATCTCCTCCTCCTTGATCGTGCGCACCACCATCGGCATGGGCGGCACGATCCTGACCGCGGCGACCTTGGGGTTCCTGGGCCTTGGCCCGCCCGCGCCCTCGCCCGAGTGGGGCCGCACCATCGCCGAGAGCCGCGAGTTCCTTCCGGAAGCCTGGTGGTATGCCGCCGCCCCCGGCATCGCCATCTTCCTGGTAGTGATGGGCTTCAACCTGCTGGGCGACGGCCTGCGCGACATCCTGGACCCGCGGACGCGCCGCTCCGCCGATGGATGACCTGCTGACCGTCACCGACCTGGAGGTTGGCTTCTCTACCGAGAGCGGGCTCGCGCGCGTGCTCGACCACGTCAACTTCTCGATCGGCCGGGGCGAGATCGTCGGCCTGGTCGGAGAGTCGGGTTGCGGCAAGACCACCCTCGCCCGCTCCATCCTGGGCGTGCTGCCGGCCAACTCCGCGCGCATCGGCTCCGGCACCATCAACTTCGACGGCCGCAACCTCTTGAAGGAGGATCCGCGCCGCCTGGCCAACGAGGTGCGCGGCCGCCAGATCACCTTCGTGCCGCAGGACCCCTTCTCCTCCTTTAATCCCGTCTTCACCATCGGCGCGCAGATCGACGAGCTGATGAAGTGGAAGTCGCCCGAGGCCGAGCCGGGCGACGGCCGGCGCCTCTATCGGCGCGCGCGACGCAGGTCCGACCGGGCACAAGTGATGGAACTGCTGCGAACGGTGCAGCTGCCCGATCCCGACGGGATCTTGCGCAAGTATCCGCACGAGGTCTCCGGCGGCCAGCGCCAGCGCCTGATGATCGCCATGTCGCTCTTGCCCGGGCCGAAGCTGATCATCGCCGACGAGCCGACCACGGCGCTGGACGTCACCATTCAGGCGCAGATCCTGAAGCTGCTGCGGCGGCTGGCAACCGACCGCGGCGTCTCGATCCTCTTCACCACGCACGACCTGGGCACGGCCTACGAGATCTGCGACCGCATCACCGTGATGTACGCGGGCCAGGAGGTGGAGAGCGCGCCGTCGGACGTCTTCTTCGCCGCGCCCCGCCATCCCTACACGACCCGCCTGCTGGACTCCCTGCCTAGCACCGAGCACGGGATCAAGGGCATCCCCGGCCAGATCCCCGGCCTGGTCAATCCGCCCAGCGGCTGTCGTTTCCATCCGCGCTGCGACTTCGCCAGCGAGACCTGCATCGAGGGTCGGCCGGGCGTCACCGACGCCGGCCCCGCCCACAATGTGCGCTGCTTCCACCCGGTCGCCGCGCCGGAGCGCGTGTCATGACCGCCCTCCTGGAGGTCGAGGGCCTCAAGAAGTACTTCCCCATTCTCAATGCCTGGAAGCGGCGCAAGGGCTGGCTGAAGGCGCTGGACGACGTGAGCCTCTCCGTCCGCAAGGGCGAAATCCTGGGCGTCGTCGGCGAGAGCGGCTGCGGCAAGTCCACCTTGGGCAAGACGGTGATGGGGATCCATCCGCCCAGCGGCGGAACCATCACCTTCAACGGGAACGACATCACCAACCTGAAGCCCTATCAGGCGCGGGATCTGCGGCGGGATCTGCAATACACCTATCAGGACCCGGGGGCCTCGCTGGACCCGCGCTGGAAGATCGGGCGCTCGCTGGACGAGCCCCTGGTGATCCACACGGAACTCGACAGGGCCACCAGACGCGAGCGCGTGGCCAAGATCCTGGACGCCGTCGGCCTGCCGGAAAGCCACCTCGACCTCTATCCGCACGAGATCTCCGGCGGCCAGCAGCGCCGCGTCGGCTTGGCGCGTATTTTGACCCTGCAGCCCTCGCTCGTGGTCCTGGACGAGCCCACCTCCGGCCTCGACGTCTCGGTTCAGGCGACGATCCTCAACCTCTTCCTCGATCTGCAGAAGCAGTTCGACCTGACCTACGTCTTCATCTCCCACGATCTCTCGGTGGTCCGCATGATCTGCGACCGGGTCGCGGTCATGTACCTCGGCAAGGTTGTCGAGCTGGGCGACACGGAGCAGGTCTTCGAAGGCCCGCGCCACCCCTATACGCAGTCGCTGCTGGCGGCGATCCCGCAGATCGGCAAGGGGCGCATCACCGAGACCTTCTGGCTGGAGGGAGAGCCGCCCGATCCCGGCAACCTGCCCTCCGGCTGTCGCTTTCGTACCCGCTGTCCCAAGGCCGAGGGGCGCTGCGCCCAGGAAGTACCGCCCCTGGTCGAGAAGCTGCCGGGGCAGGCCGACGCCTGCCTCTTCTCGGAATGAAGCCCCTCCTCGTCACCGGTGCCGCCTCCGGCATCGGCCTCGCCACGGCAAGACACCTGCTCGACCAAGGGGCAAGCGTCGTCGGCGTCGACCGCGATCCGATGCCGGATCTGGGCGCGGCCTTCCACGCCGTGCAAGCGGACTTGAGCGATGTCGACGCCATCAAGCATGCGGTGCAGGCGGCGATCGAGGCGCAACCGGACATGCTGGGCCTTGTGAACTGCGCCGGCGTTTTCCCGGTCACGCCGATGCTGGAGCTGGAGGCGACGGAGTGGGATGCCGTGCTCTCGGTCAATCTGCGTGCCCCCTTCCTGCTGACCCAGGCCATGGCGCGCCATTGGCGGGAGCGCGGATGCGAGGGCCGCGTCGTCAACGTCGCGTCCACCGCCTCCGTCCTGGCACGGCCGGGCATCGCGCACTACGGCGCCTCCAAGGCGGGCTTGGTGCAGCTGACCAAGGTGATGGCGATCGAGCTTGCCCCGCTGGGCATCCGCGTGAACGCCATCGCCCCCGGCCTCATCGCGACCGAGCGGGTGAAGGCCAACGCGGCCGCGGCCGGCGCGGCCGAGCACGCCGCCAAGCTGGCCCGCATCCCCACCGGCCGCGAAGGTCGCCCTGACGAAGTCGCACGCGCCATCGGCTGGCTGCTGTCCGACGAAGCGGCCTACACCACGGGATCGCTGCTCACCCTGGACGGCGGCTACACGCTCGGCATCGCCAACTACTGACGGCGGCTTCTAGAGCCCGGCCGCTTCCTTACAGTGTCGCGCAACGTCGGCATGGGTGCCAAACCAGACGCCGGCATGCGAGCGGATGTAGCGGATGAGTTCCTCCAGCACCTGAATGCGCGAGCGATGGCCGATGAAGTGGGGATGCATGGTCAGGAGGAAGAGCCCCTCTTCCTGATAGGCGCCGTCGAACTCCCGCTTGAAGACCTCCAGCACGCCGGAGGGTGGCGTGTAGGGCCTGAGCCCGGAGAAGCGGTCCATCATCCAGTAGGGCGTGTCGTCCCTGATCCACTCGACGGGCAGCTCGACGACGCCGGTAGGCTCGTTCTCCTCCAGAAGCTCGTAGGGCTCGTCATCGGCCATCAAGGATGAATCGTAGAGAAGACCCATCTCGCGCGTGATCGAGAGCGTGTGCTGCGAGAAGTCCCAAGAGGGCGTGCGGATGCCCACCGGCCGCTGTCCGGTGATCTCTTCGAGCTTGTCGGCCGCGCGCATCTGAATGTCGCGCTCGTTCTCCGGCGGCAGGGTGGAGTTCAGCTCGTGGATCCAGGAGTGGATGCCGATCTCGTGCCCCTCGGCCACGACGCGGCGCTGCTCGTCGGGATAGAGCATGGCGATGACGGCGGGCACGAAGAAGGTGGAGGGCGCATCGTACTTGTCCAGCAGCTTCAAGAGCTTCGGCACCGCCACCCTGGAGCCGTACTCGCCCTGGCTCAAGCGGCCCGGCGAGTTGTGCCCCCAGCGGAGAACCTGGGTCTCGTGGTCGGAGTCGAAGGAAAGCGCCACCGCGCAGCGGGCGCCGCCCGGCCAGCTGTCGGGCTTTAGGGACCGGCCGGCCCTGATCTTCTCCACGATCGGGCGCCAGCGCTCCTCTGGCCAGGTCCAGGTGTCCGGCTGCTCCGGCAAGGCATTGGCTGATTTCGGCACGTCTCATCCTCCCTTTTGGTGCATGGCAGCCTAGCATCCGCGCGCGGGCCTCGTCAGCAAAAGTGCTTTGCGCTAACGTCCACTCATGCGTGCAGCCCTGCTTCCCCTGGCAATCGTGATGTCGCCGCAGGTCGTGCTCTCGGCCTTGGCGCTGGGTTTGCCGGTGCTGGCACCGCTGGTGGTGGCCGATGCCGGAATGGCGCCCGAATCGGTGGGCCTGATTAGCGGCTGTGCCGGCTTCGGCGCCGTCTGGATGTTCGCGGCGAACGGCGCCGTGACGCCGGTCCTGGGGCCGCTGCGCGCCTTGATGGCCGCCTGCCTGCTGGCAGTCCTGGGCACGCTTATCGTGCTGACCGGCTGGGCCCCGGCGATCTTCCTGGGGGCCGTCATCATGGGCTTTGCCTACGGCATGGCCGGTCCGGCGGGCAGCCAGATCCTCTCCACCCATGCGCCGAAGAACCTCTGGGGCACGCTCTTCTCGATCCGGCAGGCGGGCGTTCCGCTCGGTGGCGCGATCGCCGGGCTCGTCGGTACCGGATTGGCGGCGCTCTACGGCTGGCGAATCGGCTTTCTCGCCCTGACGGTGCCGCCGATCCTCTGCGCCGCCTTGCTGGTCTTTGTCCCCGTCGGCTACCGCAGCATGGTCGGCAGCACCCGCTTGCGCCTCCGCGCGCTCTTCGAACCGAGACTGGTCGCAGCACCCTTTCGCACCCTGAAGGCGATGCCGCAGCTGCAGAGCGTGACGCTGGCGAGCCTCGGCTTCGCCATGGTGCAAGGCAGCCTCTTTGCCTTCTTCACCACCTACCTGACGGACGGCCTGGGCATCGCCATTGTCCTCGCGGGATCGCTCTATGCGACGATGCAGATCGCCTCCTTCGCCGGGCGGCTCAGCATCGGCGTGCTCGCCGACTGGCTGGGCGAGATCCGGCCCCTGTTGCGGGCCTTGAGCCTAGGGGGAGCGGCCGCCTGCATCCTGATGGCATGCCTCGACGAGAGCTGGCCGGAGCCCATCCTCTTCGCCATCGCCATCGTCGTGGGGATCGCCTCGGCCACCTGGAACGGCCTCTTCCTGGCAGAGGTGGCAAGGCTCGCGACCGACCAGGACGTCAGCAGAGCGACCGCCGGCGCCACCTTCTTCACCTTCGTCGCCTACATGGTGACGCCGGCCCTCTTCGCCGGGATCGTCGCACTGACCGACTACCAGACCGCGTTCGCCCTCTGCGCCCTTGCGCCGCTTGCCAACGTCATGATCCTGCGCGCCGAACCGCGCGGGACGCTCCATCACTCTTAGCTGAGATAGCTCTCCCAAAGGACTGCCTGTAAAGTCTACGCACGCTGCAGCCCGCGGGCGGCAAGAATGAGTCGGACTTCGCCCTCAATGACAATGGCGGCAATGGCAACGACACTCTCGTCCTCGGCGAGGTCGACAGCATTCCCTAAGCGGTTCGGACAACCATCGACGCTAAAGCAAGCCCTTGTCTCCGCCGGAACGCAGGTCGGCCAGGAGATCCGGCTTCGCCAATCTCGCCGGCGAGAGGTCCATGGCATAGTCCGGCAAGCGGGCACCGGCGAGCCAGGCGGCGCAGAGATCGCCAGCGGCGCAGGCCGCCATGGTGCCGAAGCCGGAGAGCGCGGCAACGAGGTAGGCGCCCTCGATGCCGAGCGGTCCGATCAGGGGCCAGTTCTCCTCCGTCATGGTGTAGAAGCCGCCGTAGTGGACCATGGTCCCCGGCAGGGATCCGTAGTAGTGGCGCAGAGCCGGGTTGAGCCGCGCCGCCCCCCGCAGCACGATCTCCGGAAAATGATCGTTCAGCTCCGGCGTCCGACTGGCGCTGCTCTCGGCCTTGTTGAAGGCCCAGCCGAGCTTGATCCAGCGCCCGCAATCGCCCCCGTCCGGCCTGCAATGGATCGCGCCCGGCATGGTCTCCGCCAGCCAGGCGAGGCTTGCATCCTCGCGAATGAGCGCGCGCTCCTCGTCGCTCCAATCGAGGCTCTGGTCGTCCAGGTCGATGGAGAAGGGCATGGCGCGCGGAATGGCGCTCGCCGCATCCTCGAACGCGATCTTCTGCTGCAAGACGTTGCGAAGCGGCAGGTCCACGCCGAGCATGGCGGCGATCTCACCGGCGTAGGGTCCGGCCGCGTTGACCACCTGGCGGCACGTCAAGGGAGTACTTCCGTCCGGCGTCTCCAGGTCAAGCCGAAAGGGCGGGCCAGCGGAAAGCGCGCGCACCTTCGCGGTCAAGCGCCTGCCGCCGGCGGCGCGATAGCGCTCCAGCATCTGCTGGCCCAACTGCTGTCCGCTGATGTCGCCGGCCCGGCGGATATGGATGACGGCCGTCACCGCGGGATCGAAACTGGGAAAGGCGCGCCGGATGAGGTCGGGATCGGTGATAACGTCGACGCCGTCCGGCGCTTGGCGCCAGTCTGGAGAGACCGCCTGCCGATAGCCGCTAGCGCATCCGCGCTCATGAAAGCGTATCTTATCCGCCGCGCCTTCGCCGTAGCCGCGATAGAGCTGGGCGACCAGCGACTCGATGCTCATCTCCCGCGTTGCGAGCGCATAGCCCCGGCGTGTCATGTGGAAACGGTCCCCGCCTTCGCGGGCAAGCTGCTCCATCAAGTCGATGCTGTGATCGGTGAAGCGGGCCATGGTCTCATGCGGCCACCAGTTCCGATAGTTCTCGCCGGACTGCGCGGATGTCAGCGCCATGGGCTGCGCTTCGTCGATCAGCACCACGTCGTCCTGGCCGTAGCGCGTGACCAAGGCATGGGCCGTTGCGATCCCGGCGATGCCGGCCCCGATGACGGCGATGCCGCAGGTTCCTGTTGTCATGTCGCGTGCCGCCTGTCGTTACTTGATGCCGATCTCGGGATAGGGTCGCCCCTCCCACACTCTGTCCATCGTGAGCGCGCTCAAATCCAGGGTCCGGAAGACGCCGTCCAAGGCAAGCTCGCTCAAGGCGCGTCCGACCGCGGGGGCATGCATCAGACCGTGGCCGGAGAAGCCGCAGGCCGTGATGATGTTGTCGTGGCCGCGACTGAAGCGCCCGATGATCATGTTGCCGTCGAAGCCGTTCTGGGCGTAGTGGCCGCCCCAGGTCCGCTCCAGCTTGATCTCCTCGAACTTGGGTAGGCGCCGGGCGATCAGCGGCCAGAGGGCGCGCTCGAAGTAGTCGGCGAAGAAGCCGTAGTCCAGGTCGAAGACGAACCCCGGCTCGACGTCGAAGCTGGGGCAGCCGCCGGCGAAGCCCTCGCCTTCGGGCCGGAAGAACATGCCGCTCTCGTCCTTGACCAAGGGCATGGGCTCCACCTCCTGGCTGCAGCGCCAGAAGTGCTGGGCGCGACAGAGCGGCCGGACCGGCAGGTCGGCGCCGATGAGGGCGGCTACCTCCGCGCACCAGGGTCCAGCAGTGTTGATGTAGAAGGAGGCCTGCACCTCTTGTCCATCGTCCAGAGTCGCCTGGGTCACCTGTCGTCGAGAGGCGGTTAGAGCCACGACGCGGCTCTCGACGTAAGTGACGCCGAGAGCCTCCGCCGCCCGCCGCAAGGCCGCCAGGGCCGACTCCGGATCGATCCAGCCATCCTCCGGCGCATGGCATGCAAGGGCGACGTCCTCGGTCCCTAAAGAGGGAAAGCGGCGCTTCAGGGCGGGTGGATCCAAGAGCTCAGCCGGCACGCCCATGCCGATCTGCGTGCGATGGTTCGCCTCCAGGTCCCGGGCTCCATCGGCTCCCACGACGAAGAGGTAGCCCTGCTTTCGAAAGCCGATGTCACGGGCCGTGCCTGGTAAGGCCTGATCAAGGTCTTGGTAGAAGGCCAGGCTGAACTGCGACATGGCTATGTTCTCCGGCCGGCTGAAGAGACGTCGGATGCCCCCGGCCCCTTGCGGCGTCGCCGCGCGCGCATAGGTCGGGTCGGGCTCGATGACGGTGACCTTTCCGGCACGACCGTCCCTGGCGAGGAAGTAGGCGGCGGCCGAACCGATAATGCCGCCGCCGATGACCAGAATATCCGCTTTCATGCCGCCGTCCCCTCGCCTGGCCGCCACCCCGATGCATTGGGTAGCGCCTACCATCAATTCAGTTCATATTCGATCTTGACAATATCGTATACTATTTGCAACGTTAAGATACGACAACGGGGGAAACAACCATGGCCACGCGGCCACGCCAACAGCGCGCGAGCCTTTCGGACCCGATCTACGAGGCACTGCGCGCCGACATTCTTTCCGGCCGGCTGGTCGGCGGCCTTCCGCTGCGCCAGGACGTGATCGCCTCGGAGCATGGCGTCAGCAAGATCCCGGTGCGCGAGGCGCTCCGTCAGCTGGAAACGGAAGGCCTGGTGGAGTTCAGGCCCAGGCGCGGCGCGATCGTGCGGCAGCTGACCGAAAGGGAAGTGCTGGAGCTGATCGACATCCGCCTGGCGTTGGAATGCCGCGCCTTGGAGCTTGCCGTTCCCAACATGATCGAGAGCGACTTTTCCGTCGCTTCGGACATCCTGGAGGAGTACGAGGCGGAACCCTCTCGCGAGCGGTGGAGCGACTTGAACCTCCGCTTCCACCACTGTCTTTACGAGCCCTGCGGAAACCTTCGCCTGCTTTCGATGATCGCCGAGATCGAGGGCCGCATGGGTCTCTTCATGCGCCTCAAGGTCACCGAGGCGAGCGGCCTGGAGCGCCCTATGCGCGAGCACCGTGCGATCCTGTCCGCCTGCCGACGCGGCGCGCCGGAAGAAGCCGTCGCCCTGATGCGCCAGCACATCCAAACGACCCAGAAGGAGGTCGCCGCCTCGATCCGGCGCGCCTCGCTTCGCTCGGTCACCGAAGGTTCGTGACGAGAACCACCGAAAGAGCCCAAGAGAAAGGGAGAGCAATCATGAAATGGGGTGTCCTTGCAATCGCGGCGGCGGGCGCCGTCGCGGCCCTCTCGCTGAGCGCCGAAGCCGCCGAGCGGAAGTTCGTGAACATCGGCACGGCGGGCATCGGCGGCGGCTACTATCCGACCGGCGGCTTCATCTGCAACGTCCTCAACAAGAGCCGCAAGGAGCAGGACCACAACATCCGCTGCACGGTCGAGAGCACCGGCGGATCGGTGGCCAATCTGCGCGCGATCCAGATCGGCGATCTGGAAGTCGGCATTGCCATGTCCGCCTGGCAACACCACTCCTGGAACGGGACCGATCGCTTCGAGCCGGACGGCAAGAACGAGGACTTGCGCTTCCTCTTTTCGCTGCATGCCGATGCCGCCCACATCGTGGCCCGCGAAGACGCCGGCATTGAGGGCTTCGCCGATCTAGAAGGCAAGGTCGTCAACACCGGCAATGCCGGGTCCGGCACGGAGGCCCAGGTCTACGAGATGATGGGCCGCTACGGCGTCGAGCCCGACAGTTTCTTCAAGCAGGAGACCAAGCTGACGTCGAAAGAGCAGGCGCAAGCGCTCTGCGACGGCAAGATCGATGCCTTCTTCTACCCGACGGCCGTCGGCGCCGCCTCGATCATCGAGGCCACCAACACCTGCGACGCCAAGGTGATCCCCTGGAAGGACGAGGTGGTCGCGGCCATGATGGCCGAGCGTCCCTACGTCATCACCGTGGTCATTCCCGCCGGCACCTACAAGGGCCAGGAAAGCGACGTCGAGACCTGGGGTACGCCGGCCACAATCGTCTCCAGCGCCGACACGGACGAAGAAGTGGTCTACAACCTGGTGAAGGCGGTCTTCGACGACTTCGAGAACTTCAAGGGCCAGTCGCCAATGTACACGGCCGTCCGCAAGGAAGACGCCGCCGCCGCCGGCCGCACCGCACCCTACCACCTCGGTGCAGAGCGCTATTTCCGCGAAGTGGGATTGGTGAAGTAGTCCGGTCTTGACGCAAGGGAGTCGGCCGCGCCCTCGCCTGAGGAAAGGGCCGGCTCCCTTCTCCCGCAGCCCCAGCCTGCGAGACGAGCCATGACATCGACAGGGGCGTCGCAAACGCCGTCGAAGACCGCGTTGGATGCGCTCGTCGCCGAAACCGACAGCGGTGCGCGCCTTCCCAAGGGGCCTACGGCCAAGGCGATCGTGTGCATCGCGCTCCTCTGGTCGCTCTTTCAGCTCTACGTCGCCTCTCCGATTCCCTTCTGGCTGGATTTCCTGATCCTCAACGATTCCGTACAGCGCCCCATTCATCTCGCTTTCGCGCTGGCCCTCGCCTTCCTGACCTACCCGGCCTTCTCCAAGGCCCCGAGGGACCGGGTTCCCGGCTACGACTGGCTACTCTGTGCGTTGGCCGTGACGGCCTGCCTCTACACCGTGCTGAACTACGAAGACATCGTCCGCCGCTCCGGCGGCGCGCGCACCCTGATCGAGATCGTCATCGCCTTCGGCGGGCTCGCCGTCTTGCTGGAAGCGACACGGCGCGCGCTGGGCCTGCCGATGGTGATCGTGGCCCTTGTCTTCATCGCCTACGCCTTCCTGGGCCCCTATGCGCCGGACATCATCTCCCATCGCGGGCTGTCGCTCAATCGCTTCACCGAGCACATGTGGCTCTCCACCGAGGGTGTCTTCGGCCTGCCGCTCGGCGTCTCCGCGGGCTTCATCTTCCTCTACGTTCTCTTCGGCAGCCTTCTGGACAAGGCCGGAGCCGGAAACTACTTCATCCAGCTTTCCTTCGCCCTGCTGGGCCACCTGCGCGGCGGACCGGCCAAGGCAGCGGTGATCTCCTCGGCCTTGACCGGCATGATCTCCGGCTCGGCCATCGCCAACGTGGTGACCACGGGCACCTTCACCATTCCGCTGATGAAACGCGTCGGCTTCTCGGCCGAGAAGGCCGGCGCGATCGAGGTCTCCTCCTCGATCAACGGTCAGATCATGCCGCCGATCATGGGCGCGGCCGCCTTCCTCATCGCCGAGTTCATTGGCATCAGCTACTTCGACGTGATCGTCCACGCCTTCGTGCCGGCCTTCATCTCCTACTTCGGCCTCTACTGCATCGTTCACCTGGAGGCCGCGAAGAACAACATGGTGGTCCTGGAGCGCGCGGTGACGCACCCCCTGACGCGGCGGATCATGACGTCCTTGCTGACCGTCACCCTCTTTACCGGTGCCGCGCTGCTGCTCTACTACCTCTTCACCGGCCTCTCCTACCTCTTTGCCGAGAACGCCTTGCTGGTGGCCGTGCTGCTGTTGGTGCTGCTCTACCTCGGCTTGGTGTGGCTCTCGAGTCGGGCGCCCGAGATCAAGGTCGACGACCCCAATGCGCCCCTGATCACGGTGCCGCAAGCCCTGCCGATCTTCCTCGCCGGTCTCTTCTACCTCATCCCGATCGGCGTCCTGATCTGGTGCCTCATGATCGAGCGATTTTCGCCGGCGCTCTCGGTCTCCTGGGCCATACTAGCAATCATCATCCAATTGGTGACGCAGAAACCCCTGATGGCGATCGCCAGAGGCCGGGCGGTGACCGGCGCTCTCGTCCGCTCGGGCTTTGCCGACCTGCTGACCGGCATGATCGCCGGCGCGCGCAACATGACCAGCGTGGCCGTCGCCATGGCCGCGGCCGGGATCATCGTCGGCGTGGTCTCGGCCACGGGCCTGGGGCTCTTGATGACGGAGATCATTCAGACGCTCTCCGGCGGCAGCTTCTTCTTCATGATGCTGCTGACCGCCGTCATGTGCGTCGTGCTCGGCATGGGCCTGCCGACGACGGCCAACTACATCGTCGTCGCCGCCATCATGGCGACCCCCTTCGTTGCCCTTGCCGCCGACCACGGCATCGAGGTGCCGCTGATCGCCGTGCACCTCTTCGTCTTCTACTTCGGCCTCCTGTCCGGGACCACGCCGCCGGTTGCCATCGATGCCTTCGCCGGTGCCGCCGTGGCCCGCTCCGAACCGCTCAAGACCAGCGTCATCGCTTTCGTCTATGGGCTGAGGACCGCCATCCTGCCCTTCATCTTCGTGCTCAATCCGGCCTTGCTGCTGATCGGCATCGATTCCTGGCTGCAGCTCGTCGTCGTGGTCGGATCCGCCCTGGCGGCGATGGTGATCTTCGCTGCCGGCACGCAGGGCTTCCTACTCACCCGCAACCGTCTTTGGGAGTCGGTCGCGATGGTCGCGGTTGCCATCGTTCTGTTACGACCGGCGACGCTCCTGGATCTGCTGCAGCCGGCCTACGAGGCGGCGCCGGCCGCGCATCTGCTCGAGATCGCCGAGGGGCTGGAGGGCGAGGCGGCCGTACGCCTCATCGCGGAGGGCGAGAACCTGAGCGGCAGGCTGGTGCGCAAGACCGTGGCCTTGGCGCTCAGCGGCGACGGCAGCGCGGACGCGGCCGGCGTCCTCGCCAGTACCGCCGGGCTGGGCGTCGAGCGAGAAGACGCGCACCTCCTGGTCAGCGACCTCACCTTCGGTGGGCCGGCCGCCAAGGCCGGGTTGGACTACGACTGGCGCATTCTCTCGATCGAGACACCCAGCCAGCGCATGGACCCCAACTGGCTCATCCTGCCCCTGCTGGCGCTGATCGGCGGGATCATGGCCCTGCAACGGCGCCGACGGACGAGACTGCAGGCCGGCAGCCCGGCAAACCGCTAACCTGACGCCAGCCTTCGAGCCCGGAGCTACTCGATGACCGCCTCGCCCTATCGCGCCCTCTTCCAGCCCTTCCGCCTGAAGCACCTGACGCTCAAGAACAGGATCATCAGCACCAGCCACGCGCCGGCCTATGCCGAGGCGGGACGGCCGGGAGAACGCTACCAGCGCTACCACGAGGAAAAGGCCAAGGGCGGGCTGGCCATAACCATGTTCGGGGGAGCGTCCTCCATCTCTCCGGACTCGCCGCCCTCCTTCGGCCAGATCCAGGTCGGCGACGACGGGATCGTTCCTTTCTTCAAGGCCTTTTCCAAACGGATCCATGCCTTGGACGTGGCCTTGGTCTGCCAATTGAGCCATGCCGGACGACGCACGCGCTCCGCTTCAGGCAACTGGCTACCGACGCTTGCCCCCTCCCCGCTGCGCGAGCCGGCGCACGGCTCCATGCCGAAGGAGATGGAGGCCGCCGACATCCGCCGGGTCGTCGCAGACTACGCCGCCGCCGCCAAGCGCTGTTACGAGGGTGGATTGGACGGCTGCGAACTGCTGGTGTCCGGTCACTTGATCGGACAGTTCTGGAGCCCGCTTTCGAACCAGCGCCGGGACGCCTACGGCGGCAACCTGGAGAACCGGGTGCGCTTCGGCATGGAAGCCTTGGACGCAATCCGCGCGGCGGTCGGCGACGACTTCGTGGTGAGCCTGCGCTTTACCGCCGACGAGTTAGTCGATGGCGGCTTGACCGAAGCGGACGGTCTGGAGATCGCCCGGCACTATGCGTGCTCCGGCCTGGTGGACTGCCTCAACGTGTCGGGTGGCGCCAACTGGACCAAGGCCGGCGTCGCGGAGACCGTTCCCTCCATGGCCTTCCCGTCGGGGCGCTTCATCGAACTGGCCGGAAAGGTGCGCGAGGCGAGCGGCCTGCCGGTGCTGCATGCCTGCGGCATCGCGGATCTCGCGACGGCCGACTACGCCGTCGCCGAAGGCCATGTGGATCTGATCGGCATGACGCGCGCGCAGATGGCCGACCCGCAACTGATCGCCAAGCATCTAGCCGGAGAGGACAGCGCCATTCGCCCTTGCGTCGGCGCCGGCTACTGTATCGACCGCATCTACCGCGGCGGCGACGCGCTCTGCCTGCACAACGCCGCGACGGGGCGCGAGGAATGGCTGCCGCAAAGGGTCACGAGATCTCCAGGACCGCCGATCAAGGTAACCATCGTCGGCGCCGGTCCGGCGGGACTGGAGGCCGCGCGCATCGCGGCGGAGCGCGGACACGCGGTCACGGTGCTCGAGGCCCAAGGCGAGCCGGGCGGCCAGGTCCTCTTGGCGTCCCGCCTGGCTTGGCGGCGGGACCTCATCGGCATCACGCGCTGGCGCTACGACCGCTGCCTGGAGCTGGGCGTCACCTTTCGCTTCAACCTGCTGGCCGAAGCCGGGGACGTGCTCGCGCAGCAGCCGGACCTGGTCATCCTGGCGACCGGCGGCATCCCCAACCTCTCCTCGGTCACGGGAGCCGAGAACCTGGCGCGGAGCGTTTGGGAAGCACTCGGCGGCGAAGTCCCGATGAGCGGAGAGATCCTGGTGTTCGACGACACCGGAGGCCAGGGCGGCGTCTCCGCCGCCGAGCATCTGGCGGCCGGCGGCGCGCGGGTGGAACTGGTCACGCCAGACCGCTGCTGCGCCGAGGAAGTGGGCGTCACCAATCATGCCGTCCACCTGCGCAATCTCTATGCAGCCGGCGTAACCCTCTCGCCGGACCTGCGCCTGCGCGCGCTGGCCCGGGACGGCAATCGCCTCACGGCCTCTCTCGTCAACGAGTACAGCGGCCTCGAGGAGAAGCGCCTGGTGGACCATGTGGTGATCGACGCCGGCACGCTGCCGATCCCAGAGCTAGCCCAGGAGCTGGCGCCGCTGTCGGTCAACGGGCTCGACCTCGACCTGGCGTGCTTCCTATCCGCGCGCCGCCAACCCGCAATCGAGCGGGCCTTGGAGACGGACGGGGCCTTCGCCCTCTTCCGCATCGGCGACGCCTCCGCCAGCCGTGGAATCCACGCCGCCATCTTCGATGCCGCCCGGCTTTGCTCCTTCCTGTGACAGGCGCTCGGCCGGCACGAGCCTCCTCGGCCGCATTGCCTCCGCGCCGCCGCCCACTATGATGCGCCGCTGCAATTCGAGCTTTCAGAGGCGACGTCCATGGCAGGCCCCTACCCCCACCTGGCGGAACCCATTCAAGTCGGCGCTCTGCGCCTCAAGAACCGTTTCGTCATGGGATCGATGCACAGCGGTCTGGAGGGTCATCCGGACCGCTTCGACAGCCTGGCGCGTTTCTATGCCGAGCGCGCCAAGGGCGGGGCCGGCCTGATCATCACCGGCGGCTTCTCGCCGAACCACGCCGGGCGCGTGAAGGACCATCCCTGCACGCTCGACAGCGAGGAGACGCTGCCGGCCCACCGCAAGATCACAGAGGCGGTGCACCGGGAGGGCGGCCGCATTCTGCTGCAGCTGCTCCATGCCGGCCGCTACGGCTACCACGCCGACATCGTCGCGCCCTCGCCGATCCAGTCGCCGATAAACCGGGAGAGTCCGGCGGAGCTCTCGGAAGCGGAGATCCTTCGGACCATCGACGACTATGCACGCTCGGCCAGGCTTGCCTTGGCGGCGGGCTATGACGGCGTGGAGATCATGGGGTCCGAAGGCTACCTCATCAGCCAGTTTCTCGCCCTGCGAACGAACCATCGCGGCGACGACTGGGGCGGCGATCTGGAGGCGCGCGCGCGCTTCCCGCTGGAGGTGGTGCGGGCCACGCGGCAGGCCCTGGGGCCGGGCGGGCTCATGAGCTATCGCATCTCGGCCCTGGATCTGGTCGAGGGGGGTCTCGGCCAAGAGGAGACGCTCTGGCTGGCCCAAGCGGTGGAGGCCGCCGGCGCGGACTGCTTCGTCACCGGCATCGGCTGGCACGAGTCGGCGGTCCCGACCATTGCCGGCGCGGTGCCGCAGGCGGCCTTCGCCGGCGCCGCGGCCAAGATAAAGCAGGTCACCTCGATCCCCGTCATCGTCAGCAACAGGATCAACCTGCCGGAGACGGCCGAACGCCTGATCCGCGAGGGGCAGGCCGATATGGTGTCGATGGCGCGCCCCTTTCTCTCCGACCCCGAGATCGCCAACAAGGCCCTGACCGGGAAGAGCCAGCTCATCTCCGTCTGTATCGCCTGCAATCAGGCCTGCCTCGATCACTACTTCACCGACCAGGCGATCAGCTGTCTGTTGAACCCGCGCGCGGCCAGGGAGCTGGACTATCGTGACGACGCGGCCGAGGCCACGAAAGCGGTCGCCGTCGTCGGCGCCGGCGTGGCCGGCATCGCCTGCGCCCTCGAAGCCGCGCGCAAGGGCCACCGGGTCACGCTCTACGACGCGGCAGAGGAGATCGGCGGGCAGTTCCGCCTGGCCGCCAAGGTTCCGGGCAAGCGCGACTACGGTCTCGCCATCGATGCCTACGACCGGCAGCTGGAGGAGCTCGGGGTCAAGAGACAGCTCGGCGCGGCGGTCGATGCCGAGACCTTGCTCGCCGGCCAGTATGACGAGATCGTCATCTCCACCGGCGTGACGCCGCGCCCGCTGGACCTGCCCGGCGCCGAGGACCCACGCGTCGTCGGCTACAGCGATGTGCTGACCGGCAAGGTGCGGGCGGGAGAGCGGGTGCTGATCATTGGCGGCGGCGGCATCGGTCACGACGTCGCGCTCTATCTGGCCCATCCGAACGTGCCGGAGAGCGAGGAGCTGGAGGCCTTCGAGGAGCACTGGGGGATCGGCCGCGCCAGAGAGCCGCAAGCCTCGCCGCGCAAGGTCACCATGCTGAAGCGCTCGCCCGGCCGCTTCGGACGGACCCTCGGCAAGAGCACCGGCTGGGTCCTGCGCCAGGAGCTTCGCGACTTCGATGTCAGGCAGCTCTCCGAGGTCACCTATCGCAAGATCGACGCGGCGGGCCTGCACATCACCCGCGAGAACGAGCCCGATGTCCTGCCGGCCGACACCATCGTCGTCTGCGCCGGGCAGGAGTCCAACCGCTCGCTTGCCGACCAACTGATGGCCAAAGGCTGCTCGGTGCACGTGGTCGGCGGCGCGCGCCTGGCCGGGGAGCTGGATGCCAAGCGCGCGATCGAGGAAGGCGCCAAGCTCGGCAATCGGCTCTAGCCCTTTTCCCCACGCGCCAGGGACCTTTTCCGGGCCGGCAGCCTTCGACCGCGATAGGCTTACCCGGCGCTAGCAAGAGCGGCAGGAGGCAAGCCAAATGAATGAAGAATTCCAGCCGACGTGGGACATCGATCGCGTCTACGAGATGGTCCGCCAGATAGGGGAAGAAATCCCCGACCGCCTGCCGGGCAGCGCGGCCGCCGAGCGCATGGCTCATTTCTCCTGCGCAGGCTTCCGCGAGGCCGGCGTGGCATCGGACGTCCTGCCGGTGGATGCCCTGGTCAGCACGCCCAAGCCCGCGAGCCTGCGGCTCCTGGCACCCAGGGAGCAGGAGATCGCTGCCTTGACCATGGCGCACAGCCCCTCCACGGCCGCACCGGTCGAAGGGGCCCTGATGGACGTCGGCCTCGGCGACTGGGGGGACTATGAGGGCCGGGACGCCACCGGGAAGGTGACGCTCTCCGAACTCTCCTACGCGCCGCCGCGCCAGGAGAAGCAGCGTGTCGCCGGCGCCATGGGCAGCACCGCCCAGATCATGATGAACTGGGGCTATCCGGACAGCAGCGAGCTACCGATGGGCTCCGTCAAGTCCGTTTGGGGCAACCCCACGCGCGACGCCCTCCCGCTTGCCGAGGCCAGCGTTCCCTGCCTGGGAATCTCGCGCAAGGACGGCTTGATGCTGCGAGAGCTCTGCGCGGCGGGCCCGGTCGCGGTGCGCCTGGAGACCTCGGCCGACACCGGTTGGCGCAAGATCCACGTCACCACGGCCGAGCTTCCCGTGCCCGAAAGCGACGACTTCGTCCTCGTCGGCGGGCACCAGGACGGCTGGTTCGGGGCCGCGGCCACCGACAATGCCGCCGGATCGGCCATCACCATCGAGCTGGCGCGGGTCTTCGCCGCCAGGCGCGACAGCCTGCGCCGGGGCCTGGTCTTCGGCCTCTGGGCCGGCCACGAGACCGGCACCATGGCCGGCTCCAGCTGGTGGGCCGACCGGAACTGGGACCGCCTGCGCGATCATGCCGTGGCCTATCTGCAGATCGATCAGCCGGCCTGCCTGGGCACCAGGGGCTGGGCCGTCACCAGCAACTACGAGCTGCGCCAACTGGCCCGGGACGTCCATGCCGCCCGCGGCGAGGAGGAGGCCTTGGATTGGGCGCTTCAGGTTAAGAACGGCGACAGCAGCTTCTTCGGCGTCGGCGTGCCGATCATGGTGGCGCATTCGCATTTTCCGCCGGAGGCGCTGGCGCCCATGGCCAATGCCGCCTACGGCTGGTGGCACCACACCGACAAGAACAGCGTCGACAAGGTCGACAAGGGGCTGCTGGCCAAGCACCTGGACAGCTACGCCGCCTACTTGACGCGGCTCACCATGGACCCTGTCCTTCCGCTCAGGTTCGCCGGCCTGGGCAGCGCCATCGTGGAGCGCGTCGCGGCGTTGGGGTCCCGCTCGGACGACGACGCCATCGGCCTCGCGCCGCTGCACGGGGCCGCGCGCCGGCTCGAGGAGAGCCTGGCGAGGCTCGACCGCCAGGCCGACCGGCTCAACAGCGACGGCACCGCGGATCAGGGCAGCTTGGCCGGCCTGAACGAGGCGCTGAAGGGGATCAGCCGGACGCTCATTCCCGCCGTCTCCACGGCCACCGGCAAGTACGGCCACGACGTCTACGGCTTGACGGAGCAGACCACCTTGCTGCCGGGGCTCTACTACCTCGATGCCTATCTGGAGGCGAACGACCCGGCGGAGCGGGCGATGCGCTGGGTAGAGCTGACGCGTGCCCGAAATCGGATCTCCGACGCGCTCGCGGGAGCGACGGCTCTGGCCGAAGGCGCGCTCGCCGGGCTCTAGAAGAGTCACGACGCTCAAGAAAGCGCCCCATGGTCCGGAATGCGAGAACCGGACCATGGGGCGAAGCGTTCTACTTCATCGGAAGCAGGATAGGGAGGAAGATCTCGGCGCTCTTGGCTCCGCTTAGAGCAGGATGACGTCAAATCGAAACGATTTGTCGTCTGAATCCTGCTCTACAGTCTTAAAAAATAGAGCAGATTCACGCATACAGGTGATTCCACCTGAATGCGATCTGCTCTAGGACTTGAAACTCCAGAACTCCAGCGCCTTGCGGCTGGCGAGGTTGGTCAGAGCCGTCGTGCCGTCGTCCCTTTGGATCTTGCTCGACACGGCGTCGATCGCCTGCGGGTGCGCGACGATGGCCGAGGCCCCCTCGTCGCGCATGATGCGGGCGATGTCGGCATAGATCTCGGCGCGCTTCTTCTTGTCCAGCACGGTCCTGGCCTCGACGGTCAGCTTGTTGAAGCGGTCGTTGTCGAAGCCGGTGACGTTCCAGGGCTGACCGCCCAGGAAAGCGGCGGTCAGGATGGCGTCGGCCGCCGCACGCGAGGTCCAGTGGCTGGCGAACCAGGGCTTCTTGCCCCAGATGTTGGCGCCGTAGCCGTCATCGGGCTCCTGCACCACCTCCACCTCGATCCCGGCTTTCTTGGCCGCCTCGCTGATCAGGACGGCACCGTCCAAGGCGCGCGGGAAGGTGTTCTGGCCGGAGTGGATCGGCACCTTCAGGCTGCTGAGGCCCGCCTTCTTCATGTAGTGCTTGGCCTTGTCGGGATCGAAGCTGCGTTGCTCCAGGCTCGCCGGATGGTACTCGTAGAAGGGACCCAGCGGATGGTCGTTGCCGACCACGCCGAAACCGGCGAGCGCGATCGCGACGAACTGATCGCGGTCGATCGCGTGCTTCAAGGCCATGCGCACATTGTTGTCGCTGAAGGGCGCGCCGGTCATCAGCATGTCGTAGGTGTAGAAGTCGCCGGTCGTGCGCATGTCGAGCTCGATCGTCGGCACGTTCTCCAGGCGCTTGATCAGGACCGGCGGCACCTGCGTCGCGGCATGGATCTCTCCGGTCAGAAGCGCGTTGGTGCGGGCCACCTTGTCGTTGATCGCCAGCATCTCGATCGTCTCGAAGTTGCCGCGGTCCGCCATGTAGTAGTCGGGGTTGCGCACCAGCTTGGCGCTGACGCCGGGGTCCAGGTGCTCCAGCTTGTAGGCGCCCGTCCCCTGCCCCTCCCGCCAGCTGGCCACGCCTTCCTCGGAGGGCAGGATCGACAGCATGTACTCGGCCGCCAGCACGGGGAAGTCGGCATTGCCGCTGGAGAGATCGAAGACCGCCCAGTCGCCGTCCTTGGAGACCTTCTCAACCCCGGCCAGCACGCTGGACATGGGTGACTTGGTGTCGGGGTTCAGGTGCAGCTGCATGGTGGCGATGACGTCGTCCGGCGTCACCGTCTTGCCGTTGTGGAAAGTCACGTCCTTGCGCAGCTTGAAGCGCCACTGCTTGGCATCCGGCGTCGCCTCGTAGCTTTCCGCCAAGAGCGGCGACAGGACACCGTCGGGGCGTACCTCGACAAGCGTGCTGTAGACCGCGGTGCGAGTGACCGAAATGTACATGTCGGGCACCGTCGCCGGGTCGAAACTGTCGGTGGTCTGCGCGCCGTGACAGCCGATGACCGCATGGCCGCCCTTCGTCGGGGCCGCTTTCGCCGTGCCCTGCCAGAGGCTCGAGGCAGCGGCCGCGGTCAGACCCAGCGCCGCCGCGCGCTGCATGAAGGCCCGCCGCGTCAGTCCGGACCTCTCGCCCGGTCGCGTCTCTGGGGAAAGTCGGTCTGGCTTGTTCATTCCCTTGATCCTCCCATTGATTTCTTCTTGGACAGCGACACCGCCTCTAGGACACCTTCCTGTCCAAACGTGTTCCTACCTGTACCTACTTGTATAGTGCGAGCAAAAGACCGGAAGTGTCAATGCCTATCTTGAGCCGGCGGCGGACCGGGACTGGCCGAGCGGAGCGGGGCCGTGCTCGGCACCGGCTCACCGGAAAACGCACTTGAAGGAGCCGGCCAGTTTCGTGAGTATACTAACAATTCTGAGCGACGGGAGGAGCATGGCATGGCAGACCAGGCAAGGAAGCTCGTTATCCGCAACATCGGCTTGATGCTGTCGGGAAAGCTCGAGGAGCCGGTCTACGAGGCCGACTGTCTGATCGCGCTGGACGGCAAGATCGCGACCTGGGGCAAGGAGGCCGACCTCGACCTCGAGGGGGCGACCACCCTGGTGGACGCCAAGGGGATCACCCTGGCTCCCGGCCTCATCGACAGCCATGTCCATCCCGTCGTCGGCGACTACACGCCGAGGCAACAGCAGCTGCACTGGATCGATTCCACCTTGAACGGCGGCGTCACCACGATGATCTCGGCCGGCGAGGTGCACCTGCCTGGACGGCCCAAGGATATCGTCGGCCTGAAGGCCCTGGCGATCGCCACCCAGCGTTGGTATGAGAATTTCCGCCCCTCCGGCGTCAAGGTCCTGGCCGGCGCGCCGGTGATCGAGCACGGCATGGAGGAGCAGGACTTCAAGGACCTGGCCGATGCCGGCGTGACCTTGCTGGGCGAGATCGGCCTGGGCTCGGTGAAGGACGGCCCCACCGCCAAGAAGATGGTCGACTGGGCGCGCAAGTACGGCATGCAGAGCACCATCCATACCGGCGGTCCCTCGATCCCCGGCTCCGGCCTGATCGACGCCGAGGTGGTCCTGGAGGCCGGCACCGACGTGATCGGCCACATCAACGGCGGTCATTCCGCCTTGCCGGACGACCAGATCGTCTGCCTTTGCGAGAGCTGCACCAAGGGCCTGGAGGTGGTGCACAACGGCAATGAGCGCGCAGCACTGCTGACCGTGAACACGGCGCGTGAGCTGAAGCAGATGGACCGGGTGATCCTGGGCACCGACGGCCCCGCCGGATCGGGCGTGCAGCCCTTGGGCATCCTGCGGATGGTGGCGATGCTCTCCAGCCTGGGCAACGTCAAGGCCGAGGTCGCCTTCTGCTTCGCCACCGGTAACACGGCACGGCTGCGCGGCCTCGACTGCGGACTGATCGAGAAAGGCTTTGCCGCCGACTTCGTGCTGATGGACCAGGCTCAGCACGCACCGGGCAAGACCATCCTGGAATCGGTCGAGCAGGGCAACCTGCCCGGTGTCGGCATGACCATCATCGACGGCGTCATCCGCACGCTGCGCAGCCGCAACACTCCGCCGGCCGAACGCCTGCCGGAGGTGGTGGAGGGCTGACGGAGGTGACGCTAGACGTAAAGTGTGACGTCAACGCCGAGGAGCGTCACGTCCGCGGGTAGGGTGGCGCCGCCGCCAATGATCAAGGTATCGCTCCCGCCGCCGCCATCGAAGAGGTCGCCGGCTTGCAGATCGGCTTGACCGGCGACTTCGAAGACGTCGTTTGCCTCGCCACCGTAGAGCGCGTCGAGCCCGGTTCCGCCGGAAAGGGTGTCGGAGCCGGTCCCGCCGAAGATGAGATCGTCACCGGACCCACCATAGAGGCTGTCGCGCCCGCGCCCGCCATAGAGGGCGTCGTTGCCGTCGCCCCCGAAGACCCCGTCCTCGCCATTGCCACCCTCGACCCTATCGACGCCGTCCTCGCCGTAGACCCTGTCGTCACCGGCGTCGCCATGAACAAAATCGCTCCCCAACCCTCCATAGACCCGGTCGCTTTCGCTCCCACCGTAGAGGCTATCGTCGCCGCTACCGCCCGCGAGGTCGTCACGAGCCTCTCCACCGAAAATGTCATCGTTGCCGCTACCCCCATGGGCAGTGTCTCGATTCAAGCCTCCATAGAGAGAATCCTCGCCGACCCCGCCATAGAGCCTATCGCCCGCACTTCCGCCGAACAGGCGATCACCGCCGTCCTCGCCGTAGAGGCGATCTCTGTTGTCGCCACCGACGAGATCATCGCCGCCCATACCGCCGTAGAGATCATCGATACCGTCCCCGCCGTCCAAACGGTCACGTCCCCTATCGCCGAAAAGGTCGTCATTCCCCGCCTCTCCCAAGAGCATGTCGTCTTGCGCTCCACCAAAGAGCCTGTCGGCATCGGCACCACCGGCCAGATGGTCGCTCCCGCCTTCGCCACTCAAGTCATCCAGGCCCCGACCGCCGGCCAGGTCATCGTCTCCACCGTCTCCTTCCAGGGAGTCGTCGCCTTCCGCCCCGACCAGGCGATCCTCGCCGCCCCCGCCGCTTATCCGGTCGTCAGAGGAACTTCCGTCCAGATAGTCGTCACCGCTATGGCCATGGAGCACATCATCCCCACTCCCGCCAATCTGATGATCGGCGCCGCTT
Organism: Rhodospirillales bacterium; assembly: GCA_963669375.1. Classification (GTDB taxonomy): domain Bacteria; phylum Pseudomonadota; class Alphaproteobacteria; order Kiloniellales; family JACOMY01; genus JACOMY01. Next base: position 70,728 of record OY770024.1, read on the forward strand.
CGTCCATGCAGCCTATCGTTTCCGGCATCGCCCAGCAGGCTGTCGTCGCCGTCGCCACCATTCAGGTCATCGGATCCATCACCGCCCGAAAGATAGTCGTCTAGGGAGTCTCCCCTCAGGCTGTCGCTATCGCCGCCGCCATAGAGTCGGTCGTTCCCTGACTCACCACGCATCTTGTCCTCGGCATCACCGCCGAAGAGCATGTCATTGCCATTGGCCCCCTTCAGATAGTCGCGATTGGCGCCACCGTCCGCGAAATCATCTCCCTCCTGCCCATAGAGCTTGTCTTGGTCACCCCCGCCATAGAGGCGATCGGCGCCGCTGCCACCCTCCAGCACGTCGATGGCCTCACCGCCATCGACCAGATCGTCTCCCTCTCCGCCCTTGATACGATCAACACCATCGCCACCGTACTGGTGATCGGTGCCTGCTCCTCCGTCAAGTCGATCGTTCCCCGAGCCGCCCATGACGAAATCCACACCGTCGCCGCCACTCAGCCTATCGCCTCCGCTTGCGCCGTAGAGACGGTCCGATCCGCTTCTGCCATTCAGAACGTCATTTCCCTCACCACCCCCGACGAGATCCTGTCCATCGCCACCGTTCAAGAAATCGTTCCCAAGCCCACCGTACAAGATATCTGATTCGTCTCCGCCTTGAATGGCGTCATTGCCGTTTTGGCCGTACAAGAGATCTGCTCCGCTTCGGCCGTTCAGCCGATCGTCGCCCGCTCCACCCCTGCCATGGTCATCCCCGTCACCGCCATTGAGATTGTCGCGCCCCCCTCCTCCAAAGAGGTGGTCAAGCCCGCTACGGCCACTGACGCGATCATCCCCAAGACCGCCGTAGAGGTAGTCGGACCCGCTGCCACTCTCCACCCGGTCGTTGCCATCGTCACCCTTGGCGAGGTCGTTTCCGTCGCCGCCATCGAGAACGTCATTCCCGTCCCCACCATAGAGCACATCGGATCCGGGCGCGCCGAGGTCGGTCCCTACGTCGCCGCTGACGCGATCGTTCCCCTCTCCTCCATACAAGCGGTCGATGCCACCACCTCCCTCCAGAACGTCGTTCTCCTCGCCGCCCATGGCGAAGTCGGCACCGTCACTGCCGCTGATACGATCGTTCCCTTCACCTCCGTACAAGCGGTCGTCGCCGCTGCCCCCTAAGAGAGAGTCGTCGTCTTCTCCACCGTCGACCAGGTCGTCACCATCGCCACCAACGAGGCTATCGCCCCCGAGGCCGCCATAGAGACGGTCGGACCCGCTTTCGCCTTTCAGCCGATCACTATCTTCTCCACCCTTGATGCGGTCGTCACCGTCACCGCCAACGAGGAGGTCGCCTCCCAGTCCGCCGTACAGGAGATCGTCGCCCTCTTCGCCCTTTAGCCAATCGGCCTCTTCCCCGCCATCCAAGACGTCATCGCCATCGGCGCCATTGACGTTATCGTCTCCCAATCCGCCAAAGAGGCGGTCGAGGCCGCTCTTGCCGAGCAGACGGTCGTTTCCGGTTTCACCGCGCAAGATGTCGTCGCCGCTCAGCCCACGAATGGTTGCGGTGTAGTTGCTGCCGTAGAGCGTGTCGTCGCCGTCGGTGCCGGTTATGATGGTGTTCGTGCCTGTCATCGCCCTGCTCCCCCTCTTATCGCCCCTTTTGGCTGGAGGAGCCGCGCGCCTATCGCAGGCTCAGTCGACCCCTCCTACCCGTCCGCGACTATCGCCCGAGGGTAGAAGGCGGTCAAGATTGCAATCTTCGCGTTTGTTCTTCGCTGGGCTGGCGGGTCCAAGGGTCTCGGCTGGCGGATCGGGAGGGGCGCTGGTCATCTTCCGAGCCGGATCGGGGACCGCTATCCGGGAACAGGGACAGACGCAGCTAGGCCAGCCGACCAGGGCCTGTTAGGAGAGCGATGCACCGCTTCTCAAAGGTGAGGCCTCGTCAAGCGGCGCAAGGTGCCTTCTAGGGTGCAATACGCCCACCCTCACGCAACGGCATTCTCTGCCTGCCAGCTCGCAAAGTCCCAATGTCCGCTCAGCGCAGGCCATCCTTGCCTTCGGCTTGATCGGCGGTGAGCCCGCCTACGCGCGGCAGGGGCCGACCGCTGTCGGTGACCGCCACGGCCACCAAGATCTCGTTGGCCCTGGGGGCATCGTTCAGGCGTACCTCGACGCCGTCGAAGTGGGAGCGGACGTAGGCGGCATCCTTGTGGCCCAGCGGCACGTCCAGGTCCTGACCGGGTCCGCCCATCTTCTTGGAGGAGGGCACGAGCGACGCGCCCTTCTCGACCGCCGCGCGCAGTGGCGCGCCCAGCCTGGGATGCAGGATGGCCGCGGCGTGCTCCAGCTCGCCGTTCTCGCCCACCATGGCCGCCTTGCCGTAGCTCTCCGCCTCGGCCGGAGTGATGCCCAGCGCCTCGACACAGCGCTGCCCGAGCAGGCCGCCCAGTTCGGCGCCGATCTCCATCAGGGGCTCGAGGTCCTCCACGTACTGCCCGGCGAAGGGATTGGCGATGACCGCCACGGCGACGGCCTTGCGGGTCGGCGGCGCAATGGCCTTGCCCATCTCCCGATGGGTCTCCTCGGTCCAGACGGCGATCTTTCGGATGTCCGCGCTCATGTCACACCGTTCCTATTCCTGCAGCTGCATCGCAGCGAGTTGCCCGGCAATCGCTTTTGTTAGTATACAAATTGACGACGGCAGAGCACCGCCTTGTCAACCGAAAAGCTGCGCCCGGCACCGAGGCGCGGTCCAAGTCGGCGGGACCGCTCCGCGCAGGGAAAGCATGTCGGCAGTCGCCGCTGTCAGAAAGGAAGAGGCAAGGCTCTTGGAAAGGAACCTCGATGCGGACGCAGGCGGCGAGGATCGCTACGTCCTGGACCAGCAGGTCGGCTACCTGCTGCGGCTCGCCACCCAGCGGCACACCACGATCTTTCAACACAACACGATCCTGGACCTCACGCCCACGCAGTTCTCCGCGATGGTGCGCCTTGCCGCCATCGGCGAGTGCTCGCAGAACGAGCTGGGGCGCCGGACCGCCATGGACGTCGCCACCATCAAGGGGGTTGTCGACCGGCTGCGCAGCAAAGGCCTGGTGACCCTGGCGCCCGATCCCAACGACAAGCGCCGCTCGCTGATCTCCATCTCCGACGACTACAAGGCGATCGGGCCCGACCTGCACGCGATCGGCCGAGCCATCACGCAAGAGACGCTGGCACCCTTGAGCGAAGAGGAAAAGTCCACCTTCGTACAGCTGTTGAAAAAGATCTCCTAAGGGGAAGACATGCAAGAGGTTTTGCTCCGCAAGCACGCCATCGCTCTCGAAGAGATCTTCCACGAGGGCGGCCCGCGCGCCGCGCGGCCCTTGCGGCGGGCGGCAAGCCTGGCCGTCATCGAGAACCCCTTTGCCGGCCGCTACGTGGCGGACATCCAGGGGTTCATGGAGGATCTGCGTCCCCTCGGCCTCACGATGGCTGCCAAGCTAGTCGAGGCGATCGGCGGCGCGGACAAGGTCGAGGGTTACGGCAAGGGCGCGCTCATCGGCGCCGAGGGCGAGCTGGAGCACGGCGCGCTGTGGCACGCGCCCGGCGGCTATGCCATGCGCGAGCTGATCGGCGGCTCCAAGGCGATCGTACCCTCGGCCAAGAAGGTAGGGGCGGCCGGCGCGCGCCTCGACGTTCCCATCACCCACGTCAACGCCTCCTACGTGCGCAGCCACTTCGACTCCATGGAGATCGGGATGAACGATGCGCCGCACGGCGACGAGATGCTCCTGGTCCTGGTGATGACGAGCGGTCCGCGCATTCATTCACGCTCCGGCGGGCTGGAGGCGGCGGACGTCAAGGGAGAGGACGGCCTGCGTTAGAGCGCGATGACGATAGATCGGATCGATCTATCGTCTGAATCGCACTCTAAACCTATGAAAATAGACCAAGAGTCAGACCGCGGGTCGCTTCGCCCTGCGATCATCTTGGCCTAGGCGGCCAGTCAGCAGAGCCTGTCCATGGCGATCCTCGCCGACAACCCCGGGAAGGCTCGCGCGATCCTCGTTTCTCGCGCTAAACTCTCGGCAGACCCAAGGCAGACGAGACGAGGCCCGCTGCGCCATGCAACAGATCTCCGACGACACCCAGGTTCAGACGGTCTTGACGACCTATGACGTGACGCCCGGCACCTTCCTCGACTTGCTGGAAGAGCTGCAGGATGCTTATGCCAGCTTCATCAAGCACCAACCGGGCTTCATCGCCGCGTCGATCCATGTGAACGACGCCAGGACGCGCATCGCCAACTACTCCCAATGGGACCGCCGCGAGAGCTTTCAGGCGCTTCTGCGCAGCGAAGAGATGCGCGCCAAGAACCGCAGGTTCACCGAGCTCAGCAAGAGCTTCGAGCCGGTCATGTACGACGTCGTCGCCGTCTTCGCCTGACGTTGGGGAGGTACCAGGGCTCGACCGTCGTCACTTCGGTGCCGCGGGGCGAAGGCCGCGGCGAGCAAACCTGGATCGTCGCGTCACGGTCGCTTGATCGGCCCTTTCCTACCGAGCGGAATCCCCTTGCAAAGACTATATTGTTAGTATACTAACGACCTAAGATCGACTTCCAAGGCTAAGGCCAGCTCTCGAGGCGGCGTCACGCGCCATTCGGCTCGGCCAAACCAGAAGCTCACCCATCGCCGTGATGAGAGGAGACGAGAATGCTCGACGGTGTGGCCGACATCGCCCCCAACCCGGGGGACTTCCCCATTCCCACCGGTGTCTATGCCGAGAAGGTGACCTCCGTCCGGCATTACACCGACCGCCTCTTCAAGTTCCGCATCACGCGCCCCATGAGCTTCCGCTTCCGTTCGGGCGAGTTCGTCATGATCGGCTTGCCCAACGCGGAGAAGCCGGTCTTCAGGGCCTACTCCATCGTAAGCCCCTCGTGGGACGAGGAGGTGGAGTTCTTCTCCATCAAGGTGCCCGACGGCCCCTTGACCCAGCACCTGCAGAAGATCGCGATCGGCGACACCGTCTTGATGCGCAAGAAGTCGACCGGCACCCTGGTGAACGACGCCCTGTTGCCCGGCAAGCGCCTCTACATGTTCTCCACCGGCACCGGCATTGCGCCCTTCGCCTCCCTTATCCGCGATCCCGAGACCTATGAGAAGTTCGACGAGGTCATCCTCACGCACACCTGCCGGCAGGTGGCCGAACTGGTCTTCGGGCAGGAACTCATGCGCTCCATCCTGGACGATCCCCTGGTCGGCGAGTTCGCCCGCGGGCGCCTGCGCCACTACGCGACCGTGACGCGCGAGGACTTCTCGACCAAGGGCCGGATCACCGACCTCATAGCCTCCGGCAAGCTCTTCCGGGATCTGGACCTGCCGCCACTGTCGCCCGCAGAAGACCGGGCGATGATCTGCGGGTCCATGGGCATGCTGCGGGACACCAAGGAGATTCTGGAGAGCTTGGGATTGGTCGAAGGCGCCAACAACAGACCCGCTAGCTTCGTCGTCGAACGCGCCTTCGTGGACTGACGCGCGGTCCCTGGACCTATCCCCTCCGGCGCTTGCGACAGCCGCGGACGCACCTGCCCGTCCGCGGCTCGTTCTTGCGCGCGTCCCGGGCTTGAGCCTTCGGAAATCCCGACTCAAGAGCAAGGAAATCCCGACTTTACAGAAACCCGGCCTCTCTCGATTGTGCTAGGCAAGAACAGCCCGGATTGGGTGGCGACGCACCCATCGTGACCGGCAGAAAGACATGAGGTGGTCGAGGATGATCAGGACGGGACAGGAGTACATCGAGTCCATTCGTGACGGCCGACAGGTCTACATCGACGGGGAGAAGGTGAAGGACGTCCCCACGCACCCCATGTTCAAGCCCTTGGTGGACGTGAAGGCGCGCATGTACGACATGGCGCACGACCCCGAGACCGCCGACATCATGGCCTACGAGGAGAAGGGCGAGAAGTTCGCGGTCGGCCTCAAGCTGCCCTATACCCAGGAAGACTGGTGGATGAAGCGGCGCTCGACCGACCGCCTCTTCGAAGACATCAACGGCGTCGTGACCCGCGTCGGCGACGAGACGGTGGGCGAGATGTGGTCGCTCTTCGACGGCCAGGACGTCCTGAACGAAGTCGACCCCCAGTTCTCCGAGAACATCCGCCGGCACATCGACCGGGTGATCAAGCAGGACCCCTTCCACGTCTCGGCCAACACCGATCCCAAGGGCGATCGCTCCAAGCCGCCGCAGGAGCAGGACCCCGACATGCTGCTGCACGTGGTGAAGGAGACCGATCAGGGCATCGTGGTGCGCGGCGCCAAGTACGAGACGGCGGCCGCCTATGCCAACCAGGCCTTCACCAAGCCCACCATCGCCAACTGGGGCAGCGACGAGCTATCGGACTACGCGGTCGGATTCATCTGCAACCTCGGCGCACCCGGCATCAAGATCATCTGCCGGACCGGCTTCGCCGGGCGTGCCTCGGCCAACGACTACCCGCTCGCCAACCGCTTCGACGAGGTCGACGCGCTGGTCATCTTCAACAACGTGCTGATCCCCTGGGAAGACGTGCTCTTCTATCGGCACACTCGGGCGGCCACCTTCATCCGCGCCACCCTGCATCGCTATTCCGCCTTCGCCTTCGTGCAGCGCAACCTGAAGTTCGCCGACATGATGATCGGCGCCGCCCTCTTCAACGTGCGCCAGACCGGCTTGGAGCGCCAGCAGGCGGTGCAGGAGAAGCTCTCCCTCCTGGCAACCTATCGCGAAGGCATCAATGCGCACCTGACGGCCTCCGTCGCGCTCGCCGAACGCAGCCCCGGCGGCCTTCTGATGCCCAACCAGTCCCTGCTCTACACCGGCCGCGTGCACGCCTGTTCCCAACAGCACGAGATGATCCACATCGCGCGCGAGCTCTGCGGCGGCCAGATCTGCGTCACGCCCGATTCCGCGGCCTTCGAGGACGAGGAGACCAAGGAGTGGCTGGACAAGTTCTATACCATCAACGACGACTGGATCTCCGACGACCGCCGCAAGCTGCTGTCCTTCGCCCGCGACCTCCTGAACTCGGACTACGCCGGCCACCGCTTGACCTTCCAGCTTTTCGCCCAGTCGCCGCCCTTCGCGCACCTGGGCGCCGTCTACCGCAACTTCTACTGGGACGGTCCGCTGCGTTTCGTGCACAAGGCCGCCGGCCTCTCCGACCGGGTCCTGGGGGACAAGGCAAGCGGCCATCAGGACAGTACGATCGACAAGTGGTTCGCAAACAACACGCCGATGCTGCCGCAGCAACTGGACCAAGCCTAGCCGGCGGGAGCCCCCTAGGGAGGCCCCAAGGAAGCCCCAAGGAAGCCCAAGGAAACCAACGCATGGCGGAGAGGATCGACCGAGACCTGAAGCAGCTCTTCTTCGACGGCATGAGCCAGGCCGCCTGCACCGTCAACGTGGTCACCACGGACGGCGCGGCGGGGCGTGCCGGTGTCACGGTCTCCGCCATGGCCTCCGTCTCGGCGGACACGCCCAAGCCCTCTCTCCTGATCTGCGTGCATCGGCAAAGCCCGGCGGCTTCGGCAATCCTCCGGAACGAGGTCTTCTGCGTCAACGTTCTGCGGGACGATCAGTCCTACATCTCCGACAGCTTCGCCGGCCGCTTCAAGGAACAGCTGGAGGACAAGTTCGACTGCGCCGACTGGACCACCCACGCGACCGGCGCGCCGCGTGTCGTCGATCCCTTGGTGGCCTTCGACTGCAGACTGACGGCCAGCCACGAGGTCGGCACCCATCACATCTTCCTGGGCCAGGTGGAGGAGATCTTCGTCGCCGAACGCGGCTCGCCCCTGATCTACGCCAATCGCGCATACGGATCGACCGCGCGTATCGAGCGGACAGTATCGGTCGCGGCGGGCCAGGAGGCCGCCGGACGCAAGCTCTCGATCGCCTGCCTGCACACCTTCGCCCCCTACTTTCTTCCGGGCCTGATCGCCGCGCTGAAGAAGCGGCACGCCAGCGTGGCACTGGACCTGATCGAGGGCGATCAGCGCTTTCTGCAGGCCAGCCTCATGGCCGGCGAGGCCGATCTGGCCCTTCTCTACGACATCGCCTTGCCGGATGGCCTGGCGGTGGAGGGGTTGACCAGGCTGCACACCTACGTCTTGCTGGCCGACGGCCATCCCCTGGCGGACAGGGCCTCTCTCACGCCGGCGGACCTGGCCGGCGAGCCCATGGTCTTGCTCGACGCGCCGCCCAGCCGAGACTACTTCCTCTCCGTTATGCGCGCGGCCGGGATCGAGCCGAAGGTGGCCTATCGCTCGACCTCCTTCGAGCTGGTGCGCAGTCTGGTGGGCCACGGCCTGGGCTATGCCTTGCTGGCGACCAAGCCCGCCTCTTCCATGACCTACGACGGCCTGGCCCTGGCGACACGCCCCCTGCTGTCCGAGGTCGAGCCCAGCCGTGTTGTCCTGGCGACCCGAAAGGGAGCAAAGATGTCGGAAGCGGCAAGGACCTTCGCGGATCTCTGCCGACAGCGCTTCGGATTGGAACACTGACTGGTCGAGAGAGGCTTTGCCATGGAACACAGACGCGTCCGCACCTTCAACACCAAGGACACCTACCCCGAGCAGAACCTGAACAACGACCTCTGCCAGGCCGTGGTCGCCCGGGGCCGGATGGTCTTTCTGCGCGGTCAGTGCGCGCAGGAGCTCGACGGCGGCAAGAACATCGACAGTCACGACCCGGTCGAGCAGACCCACAAGGTCATGCAGAACATCAAGCAATTGATCGAGGAGTGCGGCGGCACGATGGAGCACCTGGTCAAGATCGTCGTCTACCTGACCGATGTGCGCCACCGCGAGGCCGTCTATCGGACCATGGGCGAGTACATCCAGGGCGTCCACCCGGTCTCCACCGGTCTGGTGGTGCAAGCCTTGGCCCGCCCGGAGTGGCTGGTCGAGATCGACGGCACCGCCGTCATACCCGACTGAGGAGGACTGCCGCATGACCTTCTCCATCGCCGCGCGCTGCCAGGCGACCGGCATGCTGGGCGTGGCCGTCTCCTCCTCCTCGCCGGCCGTGGCCGCGCGCTGCGCCTATGTGCGCGCCGGCGTCGGCGCCGTCTTGAGCCAGAACGTCACCGACCCGCGCCTGGGCGAGAGGACGCTCGACCTTCTGGCCATGGGCGCCAGTGCGGAGGAGGCTCTCTCGATCGTGGAGCGGACCTCGGCCCATATGGCTCACCGGCAGCTGGTCTGCGTGGACGCGGCCGGCCGCGCGGCGATTTTCACCGGCGCGCAGGCATTGGGCAACTGCGGGTCGGCGCAAGGCCCGGATGTGGCTAGCGGCGGCAACTTGCTGGCCGACGAGATGATCCCGCAAGGCATCGTCGAGGCCTTCTTGAACAGCAGCGGTCATCTGGCCGACCGGATCCTGCGCGCGATGCAGGCCGCCGTCGAGGCCGGCGGCGAGGCGGGCCCCATCCACTCCGCCGGCTTGAAGCTGGCGGACAAGGTGTCCTGGCCGGTGGCCGACCTGCGCGTGGACTGGACCGATGGCTGCCCCATCCAGGAGCTCCGGGCTCTGTGGCGCCTCTACGAACCGCAGTTGGAGGCCTATGTCCAGCGCGCGAGGGCACCGGATCAAGCCCCCAGCTATGGCGTGCCCGGGGACGAGTAGCCTAGTCTTCCCCGACTTGCCGGGTGCCTGCGCCGTCGCTGCTCCCGCCGACCGACACGGGGACCGGCCGATGCCGCTGAGATTCACCCTTCGACAGCTGGAGTACTTCGTGGCGGTGGGGGACACCGGCAGCATCGCCGCGGCTTCCGAGCGCGTCAGCATCTCGCCGCCGACGATCTCGGCATCGATCTCCCAGCTGGAGCGAGAGTTCGGCATTCAGCTCTTCATTCGCCAGCACGCCCAGGGGCTGTCGCTGACGCCGGGCGGGCGGCGCTTCTTCAAGGAGGCCAAGCAGCTTCTGGATCAGGCCGAGGCCATGCACGACCTCGCCAGCGACATCGCGGAGCGCGCGCGGGGCCCCATCGCCCTGGGCTGCTTCGTCACCCTGGCGCCGCTGGTCCTGGCCGCCCTGCGCAGGTCCTTCGAGGGCGCCCATCCGGGCGCGCGGGTGAGCCTGGTCGAAGCCCATCAAGCACGCTTGCTCGAAATGCTGCGCCGCGCCGAGATCGATGTCGCCATCACCTACGACCTGGAAATCCCCCAGGATGTCGACTTCCTGCCGCTGGCGGAGCTGCCGCCCTATGTGCTCATGGCGGCCGATCACTCGCTCGCCACACGGGACAGCCTCTCCCTCGAGGAACTGGTCGCCGAACCCATGGTGCTGCTCGATCTGCCGCTCAGCCGGGAGTACTTCCTGTCGCTCTTCCAGAAGTCGGGCCTCCGCCCGCGCATCGCCGAGCGGCCGAAGGAGGTGGCCGTCATGCGCAGCCTGGTGGCCAACGGCTACGGCTTCGCGCTGGCCAACATCCGCCCACGGGTAACGCTGGCACCCGACGGGCAAGCCCTGATGAGCGTGAAGCTCTCCGGCGATTTCAGGGCCATGACCTTGGGCCTCGCCACCGCCGTCTCGGAGCGCAAGTCGCGGATCGTCACCGCCTTCTTGGAGCACTGCCAGGCAAGGGTGGACGCGGACAACATCCCGGGCATGTCACCGCCGGTTTAGGGACTGTGCCTTTGGCAAGTCTGGTCATTCTGCGATGTTCACGCCGATGCTATCCTCGAGACAATGCAGCGAAATCAGCCCCTTCAAGGTCTTCCTCCGGCTTGACCGGAGGATCAGTGTCCACCGCTCCCGTACTCGGAAAGGGGGCGCTGCCCTGAAGCATAGCGCGTGACAACTCCAGTCCTCGAAATGACCGGCACGACACGACTCTCGACGACGTGCAAAGGGCGAGTGGTGCTCCGGTCGAGCCGGAGCACGACGCCAGTGGGGACAGGGAAACCTTGCCCTCCCTTCAAAGCGAGTGGGCGACCGTCCCTGCGCCTACCTATCCAACTCCGGCCACCTGCGCCCCACCCAGTGAGGCCGCTACAAGCCCTGCTCCAGCCGATCGACTAGCTTGGCCAGCATGGTATCGCAGCGCTCCAGTTGCTCGCGCGTCACGTACTCGTCCGGCTTGTGCCCTTGCGCCATCGACCCCGGACCGCAGACGACGCAGGGGACCTGCAGCTGGCGGTCGAAGAGGCCGGCCTCGGTGCCGAAGGCTACCTTGGTGGTGCTGTTGGCACCGGTGAGCGACTTGACGAAGGCGACGGCCTCGGCCTCCTTGGGGGTGTCCAGGCCGGGATAGGCATTCAACTGCTCCAGCGCGATCGCGGCCTCCGGGAAGCGGTCTTTCAGAGGCGCCACGATCCTTGCGGCCTCCGAGCGAAGATCCGCGATGATCGCTTGCGGGTCGTCGGCCGCGACATTGCGGATCTCCATCTCCAGTTCGCAGAGGTTCGGCACGATATTGAGCGCGACCCCGCCGGACATCCTGCCGACATGGAGGGTCGTATAGGGCACGTCGTACTCGGGGTCCGAAGCCCCCCGGGCTTCGAGAGCGGCTTGCTTCGCGCGCAAGGCCGCGATGAAATCGCAGGCGAGATGCAGGGCATTGAGGCCGGTCGGCGCCAGCGCGGAATGGGCTTCCCGGCCGATGCAGCGAACCCGCAGCACCGTCTTGCCCTTGTGCCCGGTCGCCACCGCCATCGCGGTCGGCTCCCCCACGATGCAGAGCAAGGGACGCGTTGGCGCGGACTTCAGCGTCTCCAGCAATCGCCGGACGCCGATGCAGCCGATCTCCTCGTCGTAAGAAAGCGCCAGGTGCAGGGGCGTGCGCAGCTGGCGCCGCGAGGCCAGGCGCAGGGCCTCGATGGCCGCGGCCACGAAGCCCTTCATGTCGGCCGTGCCGCGACCGTAGAGGCGGCCGTCGACCTCGGTCAGCGCGAAGGGCTCGACGTGCCAGTCCTGCCCCTCGACCGGCACCACGTCGCTGTGCCCGGAGAGCAGGACGCCGGGCCGCTCCTTGGGACCCACCGTGGCATAAAGGTTAGCCTTGGTGCCGCTTTCGTCGTGCACCAGCCGGTAGTCGATCCCGCTAGCCTCCAGCAGTTCGCCGACGTAGGCGATGAGATCCAGATTGGAACGCAAGCTCACCGTTGGAAAGGCGATCAGGCGTTCAAGGATTTCCAGACTTGCCATGCCGTGTCTCGGGTCTCGCTGTCCTCCTCCTTCAAACACGCGGGAGCCTCCAGAGAAAGGCACTTTCTGCGCAGCCGGGCCCCGACGTCTGGACAGAATTGCCGCGAGAGCGCCCAATCTGCCGGCAGATAAGAACCGAGACCGGAGAGATCCATGTCACGCCCCTCCCGCTACGACATTCTGTTCGAACCGGTCGAGATCGGCCCGGTAACGGCCAGAAACCGCTTCTATCAGGTGCCGCACTGCAACGGGATGGGCTATCGCGACCCGACGGCCCTGGCGGAGATGCGCGGAATCAAGGCCGAGGGCGGCTGGGCGGTGGTCTGCACCGAGCAGGTGGAGTTCCACCACAGCTCCGACATAATCCCCTTCATCGAGCTCAGGCTGTGGGACGAGCGCGACCTTCCCATGCTGGCGCGCATGGCTGACAAGATTCACGAGCACGGTAGCCTGGCCGGCTTGGAACTCGCCTACAACGGCCTGAACGGTCCCAACCACTACGGGCGCGAGGTGCCAATGGCGCCGACCGGCTTGCCGGTCGCGACCTTCACCTACGACCCCGTCCAGGCCCGCACCATGGACAAGGAGGACATCCGCAACATCCGCCGCTGGCACAAGAAGGCCGCCCTAAGGGCAAAGAAGGCCGGCTTCGATCTCATCTACGTCTATGCCGGACACGCCCTGGGCTTCATGCACCACTTCATCTCCAAGCGCTACAACCAGCGCAGCGACGAGTATGGCGGCTCGCTGGAGAACCGCGTACGCATCGTGAAGGAGATCCTGGAGGACACCAAGGAGGCGGTCGGCGACAGCTGCGCCGTCCCCTGCCGCTTCTCCACGGACGAGCTGTTGGGCCCCGCCGGCCTGGAGCGGGCCGAGGCCGAGGACATGATCGGCCTCATCGCCGAGCTTCCCGATCTTTGGGACGTGGTCTTGGCGGGCTGGGAGAACGATTCCCAGACCTCCCGCTTCGGTCCCGAAGGGCGCCAAGAGCCCTTCATCGAAGGCGTCAAGAAGCTGACGACGAAGCCGGTGGTCGGCGTCGGCCGCTACACCTCCGCCGACCGCATGGTGTCGATCGTCAAGAAGGGCATCGTCGACCTGATCGGCGCGGCGCGCCCCTCTATCGCCGATCCCTTCCTTCCGAAGAAGATCGAAGAGGGACGTTTCGAGGACATCCGCGAGTGCATCGGCTGCAACATCTGCGTCTCAGGCGACTTCACCATGTCGCCGATCCGCTGCACGCAAAACCCGACCATGGGCGAGGAGTGGCGGCGCGGCTGGCACCCCGAGCGGATCAGGAGACGGGGCTCCGACAAGCCGGTGCTGATCGTCGGCGCGGGTCCGGCGGGTCTGGAGGCGGCACAGGCCTTGGGCAAGCGCGGCTACGACGTGACCTTGGCCGAGAAGGGCAAGGCGCTCGGCGGACGCAGCACGCGCGAAAGTCGGCTGCCCGGCCTCTCCGCCTGGGTGCGCGTCAAGGACTACCGCGAACAGCAGCTGCATCAGCTGGCCAATGTCGAGATCTACTTCGACAGCGCGCTGGAGGCGGAAAGCGTGCTGGAGTTCGGCGTCCCGCGCGTCGCCATCGCCACCGGCGCGCGCTGGCGGGCCGACGGCGTCGGCCACCATCACACCAGGCCCATGCCAGTCGCCCCGGACGCGGAGGTCCTGACTCCGGACGACCTGATGGACGGCCGCCTGCCGGAGGGCAAACGCGTGCTCCTTTGGGACGACGATCACTACTACATGGCCGGCGTCCTGGCCGAGCTTCTGGCCGACAAGGGCTACGAGACGCTCTACGCGACTCCCGCCTCCGAAGCCTCGACCTGGACCAGAAACACGATGGAGCAGCACTTCATCCAGGCGCGACTGATCGAGAAGGGCGTAGCGATCCGACCCTTCACCAACCTGGACGCTGTCGGCAAAGGGATGGCGCGCCTATCCTGCGTCTTCACCGAACGGCGAGAGGAGATCGAGGCGGACAGCGTCGTGCTGGTGACCTCGCGCAGTCCGAACGACGGCTTGGCGGCGGCACTGCAAGAGCGCCGATCGGATTGGGATGCGGCCGGATTGGAGGCGGTGACGACCATCGGCGACGCCTTGGCGCCGGCCACCATCGCCCATGCCGTCTATGCCGGCAGGCGCTATGCCGAAGAACTCGACGCCCGGACCCTCGACGGCGACGGCGTGCCTTTCCGGCGCGAGATCACCGAACTCCTGCCGCCCTAAGTGTTTAGTCCCGGCATTTGATGGGTTGGGTCGAGTCTGAATCTTTCCGGCTCGGATGTCCACTGCTGACAGATGAACTCGTAGGGTGTGAGGCCTTTGAGCGTCTTCAGTCGTCGACTGAAGTTGTAGGCGGCGATGAAGTCATCGAGGTGGCTACGGAGTTGGCGGTGATCGTCGTAGTGAAAGCGCTTGACGGTCGCGTCCTTGATTGTCCGGTTCATCCGTTCGACCTGGCCGTTGGTCCAAGGGTGGTTGATCTTCGTGCAGCGGTGTTCGATGCCGTGCTCCTGGCAACGCATGTCGAACATGTGCGTCATCATGCTTGCTGTCGGCCCATTGGCGTGGCGCGGCTGATAGCGGAACTGGATCCCGTTGTCGGTCAGCACGGTGTGGACCTTGTAGGGAACGGCCTCGATCAAGGCGACCAGGAAGGCCGATGCTGTCGTCCGGTTTGCCTTCTCCACGAGCTGAGCGAAGGCGAACTTCGAGGTTCGGTCGATGGCCACGAAGAGATGGAGCTTGCCCTCGGCTGTGCGCACCTCCGCGATATCGATATGGAAGTAGCCAATCGGATAGCGCTTGAACTTCTTCTTAGCCGGCCTGTCGCCTTCGACCTCCGGCAGCCTGGAGATGCCGTGACGCTGGAGACAGCGGTGCAGGGAGGAGCGTGTCAGGTGTGGGATCGTCGTTTGCAGCGCATAGAGGCAATCGTCCAATGGCAGCAGCGTGTGTCTGCGAAAGGCGACAACGATTGCCTCCTCCTCGGCTGAAAGACTTGTCGATCTTGGCTGCCGAGGTCCGGTCGGCAGATCGGTGACGGCGTTTCGCTTCTTCCATTTCGCCACCGTCTTCGGGTTGATGCCATATCGCTTGGCAAGGCTCCTCAAGCTCTCTTGACTATGCTGTATCGCTCGACGCACTGCCTCTGTCGTCGTGGCGCTCCCGTGCAGAACCTGACCCATAGTGCCTCCTTCCACTCCTGTGAAAACAGTGCACCATCAAATCCTGGGATCAAACACTTTAGAGCGCGATGACCTCAAATCGAAACGATTTGCCGTCTGAATCCCGCTCTACCTCATTGAAAGATAGAGCAGATTCACGCAATCAGGTGAGTCCACCTGGTTGCGATCTGCTCTAGGCGCCTTGCTCCGCCAGCGGCGGCGCGTAGACTTGCCGGAGGTCGGGCGCGCTTGTCCTGACGCCAGGCCACAGGAACCCGAGGGAGAGCGATGATGAAGGACTGCGTTGCCGCCATCTGGGACGCCATCGACGCGGAGCGGGACTATGCGGTGGAGTTGACCCGCGATCTCGTGCGCATTCCTTCGGTCAATCCCAAGTTCCAGGTGGATCCCGAGATCAACCGCGAGGCCGACGCCCAAGACCTGGTGGCCGCGCACCTGGGCGAAGAGGGCTTCAAGGTCTCCAAGTGGGACGCCTTTCCCGAGCGCCCGAACGTGGTCGGCGATTGGGAGGGCGACGAGGAGAAGAGCCTGATCGTCGGCGGGCACATCGACGTCGTCCCGGTCGGCGACAGGGCAGCCTGGGACCGGGACCCCTTCAGCGGCGAGATCGCGGACGGCAAGGTCTGGGGGCGCGGCGCCGTCGACATGAAGGGCGGGATCGCCGCCTGCATCGCCGCGGCGCGTGCCATCCGCCGTGTCGGCGTGACCCTCGACGGGCGTCTTTCGATCCACGCGGTCGTCGACGAGGAAGCGGGCGGCTTCGGCGCCATCGACCTCCTGCGTCGCGGCCATGTCGCCAAGCGCGCCATCATCGCCGAGCCCACCTGGGGCGCCGTGGTCCCGGCCGAGGGCGGCCTCACCTGGGTCAGGATCACCATCTTCGGCCGGCAAGCCCACGCCGGCTGGCGCTACAACGAGATCTGGCCCCAGCCCCACACCAAGGACCGCCTGGTCCCCGGCGTCAACGCGGTGGAGCTGGCCGTGCGCTTCCTGAACGCGTTGCGCGACTTCGAATCGGCGCGCTGTCGCAACAACTGGCATCCCTTGATGCCGCCGGGCCTGGCGACGATCAATCCGGGGGTCATTCGGGGCGGCGCGGGCCTGGGCGAGGACGGCAATCCGGCGGTCATGACCAACGCGGCCATGATTCCCGACGTCGTCACCATCGACCTGGACTACAAGTTCATGCCGCAGGAGTCCTTCGACGACGTCAAGGCGGAGTTCGAGGCCTTCGTCCACCACTTCGCGCAAACCGACCACTGGATGCGCGGGCACCCGCCGAAGATCACCTGGAACCTGCACGACCTCTATTTCGAGCCGGTCAACACGCCGGTCGACCATCCGCTCACCCAGTCCTTGGTGGAGCGCTCTCGCCAGCTGCATGGCAGCGCGCCGCGCATCAAGGGCTTCGAGGCCGTCGCCGACTGCGCGCACTACGCCGGCAAGGGCGTGGTGCCGGCGCTCTACGGCCCCAGCGGCGACGGTTTCCACGGCGACAACGAGTGCGTGGAGGTCGACAGCCTGGTCGACACGGCCAAGGTCATCGCCGCCGCCATCATCGACAACTGCGGCGTGACCTGACGCGTCTTAGCGAGAGCAGATCGCAATCAGGCAGCTTCTCCTGAATGCGTGAATCTGCTCTCTCTTTCAAGCGCTTAGAGCAGGATTCAGACGACAGATCGTTTCGATCTGACGTCATCCTGCTCTAGGCCTTGGCGCGCTCCAGAGCCGGTGCCCTCGCCTCGCGGATGAGATCCAGGATGCGCGACGCGGCGGCCGGTATGTTGGTGCCCGGTCCGAAGATCGCCTTAACGCCGGCCGCCGTCAGGAACTCGTAGTCGGGTTGCGGGATCACGCCGCCGCAGACCACGAGAATGTCCTCGGCACCCTGCGCCTTCAAGGCCTCGATCAAGGCCGGGGCCAGGGTCTTGTGCCCGGCTGCCTGGCTGGACACGCCGACGACATGCACGTCGTTGTCGACCGCGTCCTGCGCCGCCTCCTCCGGCGTCTGGAAAAGGGGACCTACGTCTACATCGAACCCGATGTCGGCGAAGGCCGTGGCGATGACCTTGGCGCCACGGTCGTGCCCGTCTTGGCCCATCTTCACCACCAGCATCCGCGGCCGGCGCCCCTCCTCGCGCTCGAAGCGGGCCACCTCTTCCTGGATCCTGGCAAACTCGGCGTCGCCTTCGTAGGCCTGCCCGTAGACGCCCGAGAGGGTCTTCACTTCGGCGCGGTGACGCCCGAACGCGCGTTCCATGGCGTCCGAGATCTCGCCGACCGTGGCCCGTGCCCTGGCCGCCGCGACGGCAAGCGCCAGCAAGTTTCCGGACCCCTTGGCGCCCGCCTCCAAGGCTTGGAGCGCGGCATCGCAGGCCGTCTGATCGCGCGCGCCGCGGATCCGCGTCAGTCGCGCGATCTGCGCCTCGCGCACCTTGGCGTTGTCGATGTCCAGCACCTCGACCTCCGTCTCCTCGCCGGCGCGGAACTTGTTGACGCCGACGATCACCTCCTCGCCGCGATCGATCTTGGCTTGCCGCTGCGCCGCGGCCTCTTCGATCCGCAGTTTCGGCATGCCGGACGCAACCGCCTTGGTCATGCCGCCCAGCCCCTCGACCTCGGCGATCAGGGCCCGAGCCTCCTGGCAGAGCGCGTCGGTCAGGGCCTCGACGTAGTAGGAGCCGGCGAGCGGATCGACCACCTTGGTGACGCCCGTCTCGTTCTGCAGGATCAGCTGCGTGTTGCGGGCGATCCTGGCCGAAAAGTCGGTCGGCAGGCCGATCGCCTCGTCGAAGCTGTTGGTGTGCAGCGACTGCGTGCCGCCCAGCACCGCCGAGAGCGCCTCGTAGGCCGTGCGCACCACGTTGTTGTAGGGATCCTGCTCGGTCAGCGACCAGCCGCTGGTCTGGCAGTGGGTGCGCAGCATCTTGGAGCGCGGGTCCTTGGCGCCGAACTCCTCCATGATCTCGGCCCAGAGCGTGCGGGCGGCGCGCAGCTTGGCCGCCTCCATGAAGAAGTTCATGCCGATGGCGAAGAAGAAGGAGAGCCGACCGGCAAAGCGGTCCACGTCCATGCCGCGATCGATCGCGGCCTTCACGTACTCCTTGCCGTCGGCGAGAGTGAAGGCAAGTTCCTGGACCAGGTTGGCGCCGGCTTCCTGCATGTGGTAGCCGCTGATCGAGATGGAGTTGAAGCGCGGCATTTCCTTCGCCGTGTATTCGATGATGTCGGCGACGATCCGCATAGAGGGCTCGGGCGGATAGATGTAGGTGTTGCGGACCATGAACTCCTTCAGGATGTCGTTCTGAATGGTCCCCGAGAGCTGGTCCAGCGCCACGCCCTGCTCCTCGCCGGCGACGATGAAGCTGGCCAGAACCGGGATCACCGCGCCGTTCATCGTCATGGAGACGGAGACCTTGTCCAAGGGGATGCCGTCGAAGAGGATCTTCATGTCCTCCACGGAATCGATCGCCACGCCGGCCTTGCCGACGTCGCCGATCACCCTCGGGTGGTCGCTGTCGTAGCCCCTGTGGGTCGCCAGGTCGAAGGCGACGGAGCAACCCTGCTGGCCGGCGTCGAGCGCCTTGCGATAGAAGGCGTTGCTCTCCTCGGCGGTGGAGAAGCCGGCATACTGCCTGATCGTCCAGGGCCGGCCGGCGTACATCGAGGCCCGCACGCCGCGGGTGAAGGGCGCCAGACCCGGCACCTGGCCCAGGTGCGCCAGGCCCTCCAGGTCCGCCTCGCTGTAGAGCGGCTTGATGGCGATGCCTTCGGCCGTGTCCCAGGTTAGGCTCTCCGGCGCGGCGCCTTTCAGCTCCTTCTGCGCCAGGGTCTCCCAAGCGGCCAAGTCGGCCTGTCGCTTGCTCATTGCTCGAACTCCATGATCACGTCGTCCAGGGCCAGGGATGCGCCGACCTCCACGTTCAAGGACTTGACGACCGCCGTCCTCTCGGCACGCAGGATGTTCTCCATCTTCATCGCCTCGACGACCGCCAAGGCCTGGCCCTCCTGCACCTTCTGGCCCGCTTCCACCTCGATCCGGATGATCGAGCCGGGCATGGGACAGAGTAGCACGGTCGAGGTGTCCGGCGGCTGCTTGACCGGCATCAACCGCGCCAGTTCCGCCGCGCGCTGCGTGCGGGCGACGGCCACCAGGTCCGTCCCGCGCCAGCGCAGCCGATAGCCCTCCAGCGCCGGCTCGACCTTGACCGTCATCCGCACGTCGCCGAACTCCGCCCGCGCCAGGCTTCCGCCCGGTTGCCAGTCAAGCCTCATCGCCGCTTCAGGCCCCGCGTCGAAACGAAAGACCGGCCCCTCCTCCGCGCCCAGCGAGGCATCCAAATGCCAACCGGCGATCGCGATGGACCACAGCGGCGGCGTCGGCGCGGAGAGGCCGCGGAGCTGGCCGGTGATGCCTTGGCGATGCCTCCGGTCGATCAAGGTCAGGCCCAGGGCGATCAGCGCCAAGCGCTGCTTGTTCTCCTCGGCGAGCGCGGCTCCCTCGAAGCCCTCGGGATACTCCTCGTCGATGAAGGCGGTGGAGAGATTGCCCTGGACGAAGCGCGGATGATCCATGACCGCGGCGACGAAGGGCAGGTTGTGGCCGATCCCCTCGACTTCGAAGTCGTCCAAGGCGCCCCGCATGGCCTCGATCGCCGCGCCTCGGTCCGCTCCCCAGGTGCAGAGCTTGGCGATCATGGGGTCGTAGAACATGGAGATCTCGGAGCCCTCGGCGACGCCGGTGTCGTTGCGCACGCGCGATCCCTCCTCCCGCCCGCCTTCCGACGGTGGCCGGTAGCGCGTGAGGCGCCCGATGGAGGGAAGGAAACCGCGATAGGGATCCTCGGCATAGAGTCGGTTCTCGATCGCCCAGCCGGTCAGCCGGATGTCTTCTTGGCCGAAGCTCAAGGCCTCGCCGGCGGCGACCCGGATCATCTGCTCGACTAGGTCGATCCCGGTGATGAGCTCGGTCACGGGATGCTCGACCTGAAGCCGCGTGTTCATCTCCAGGAAATAGAAGTTGCGCTCGGGATCGACAATGAACTCGACGGTGCCTGCCGAGCAGTAATCCACGGCCCGAGACAGGGCCACGGCCTGTTCGCCCATGGCACGGCGGGTCTCGGCGTCCAGGAAGGGAGAGGGTGCTTCCTCGACGACCTTCTGATTGCGCCGTTGAATGGAGCACTCGCGTTCGCCGAGGTAGAGGATGCTGCCCTGCCTGTCACCCAGGACCTGGATTTCGATGTGGCGGGGCTGCTGGACGAAGCGCTCTATGAAGATCCGGTCGTCGCCGAAGCTGGAGGCTGCCTCCGACTTGGAGGAGAGGAAGCCCTCGCGCGCGTCCTCGGCATTCCAGGCGATCCGCATGCCCTTGCCGCCACCGCCGGCGGATGCCTTGATCATCACCGGATAGCCGACCTCGCCGGCGATGCGCACCGCCTCCTCCGGCGTATCGATCAGGCCCATGTAGCCGGGAACGGTGGAGACTCCGGCCTCGGCGGCGAGCTTCTTCGAGGTGATCTTGTCGCCCATCGCCTCGATCGCGCCGACCGGCGGTCCGATGAAGGCGATGCCGGCGGCGTCGAGCGCCTGGGCGAAGGCCGCCCGCTCCGACAGGAAGCCGTAGCCCGGATGCACTGCCTCGGCACCCGTCTCCTCGATCGCGGCCAGGATCTTCTCGATCACAAGATAGCTCTCGGCTGAAGGCGGTGGGCCGATGTGGACGGCCTCGTCGGCCATCTTGACGTGAACGGCATCGACATCGGCATCGGAGTAGACCGCGACCGTGGCAATCCCCATCCGCTTGGCGGTCTTCATGACCCGGCAAGCGATCTCGCCTCTGTTGGCGATAAGTATCTTATTGAACATGTGATTTCAGCGCCTTAGAGAGGAATATTGTCGTGCTTTTTGAAGGGCTGCTCAACCTGCTTGCTCTTCAAGGCGGCAAAGGCGCGAGCGACCCGGCGCCGCGTGCTGTGCGGCATGATCACCTCGTCGATGAAGCCGCGCTCGGCCGCCACGAAGGGATTGGCGAAGCGGTCCTCGTACTCCTTGGTGCGCGCGGCGATCTTTTCAGGATCGCCCAGCTCCGAGCGATAGAGGATCTCGACCGCCCCCTTGGCACCCATCACCGCGATCTCGGCGCTGGGCCAGGCATAGTTCACGTCCGCGCCGATGTGCTGCGAAGCCATCACGACATAGGCTCCGCCGTAGGCCTTGCGGGTGATCACCGTGACCATGGGTACGGTCGCCTGAGAATAGGCGAAGAGCAGCTTGGAGCCGTGCTTGATCACCCCGCCGTACTCCTGCGCCGTGCCGGGCAGGAAGCCGGGCACGTCGACGAAGGTGAGGATCGGGATGTTGAAGGAATCGCAGAAGCGCACGAAGCGCGCGGCCTTGCGGCTGCTGTCGATGTCGAGGCAGCCGGCCAGCACCATCGGCTGATTGGCGACCACGCCGACGGTCGAGCCTTCCAACCGGATGAAGCCGGTCAGGATGTTCTTGGCGAAGGCGGCCTGGACCTCGAAGAAGTCGCCGTTGTCGGCGACCTTCCGGATCAGTTCGCCCATGTCGTAGGGCTTGTTGGGGTTGTCGGGTATCAGCGAATCCAGGCTTGGCTCGATCCTGTCGGGATCGTCCAGCACCGGCAGGCTGGGCGGGACCTCGCGCGCCGACAGCGGCAGGAAATCCATCAGCCTGCGCACCTGGGCGAGCGCCTCCACGTCGTTCTCGAAGGCCTGGTCGGCCACCGACGACTTGGAGGTGTGGGTCTTGGCGCCGCCCAGTTCCTCCGCGGTGACGATCTCGTTGGTGACGGTCTTCACCACGTCCGGCCCCGTCACGAACATGTAGGAGCTGTCCTTCACCATGAAGATGAAGTCGGTCATGGCCGGAGAGTAGACCGCGCCGCCCGCGCAGGGTCCCATGATGACGGAGATCTGCGGCACCACGCCGGAGGCCCGCACGTTGCGCTTGAAGACCGCCGCGTAGCCGGCCAGCGAGTCCACGCCCTCTTGGATGCGCGCGCCGCCGGAATCGTTGAGGCCGATGATGGGCGCGCCGTTCTGCACCGCCTTGTCCATGATCTTGCAGATCTTCTGCGCATGGCTTTCCGACAGAGAGCCGCCGAAGACGGTGAAGTCCTGGCTGAAGACGTAGACCAGGCGGCCGTTGATCGTGCCCCAGCCGGTGACCACGCCGTCGCCCGAGACGTTCTGCTTGTCCATGCCGAACTCGGCGCAGCGGTGGGCGACGTAGGTGTCGTACTCCTCGAAAGAGCCCTCGTCGAGCAGCAGCTCCACGCGCTCCCTGGCGGTGAGCTTGCCCTTGGCGTGCTGGGCGTCGATGCGGCGTTGCCCGCCGCCGAGATGGGCCTCTTCGCGGCGCTCACGAAGGGCGTGAAGAATCTGTTGCATGAGACCGTCCTACTTCGAACGCGAACGACGGATGGCGACGACACCCAGGCCGGCGATTAGCGCCTTCAGGAGATCGCCCAGGATGAAGGGGTAGAGCCCCCAGGCCAGGACCGGCTTATCCCAGCCGACCAGGGCTCCCAGCTGCAGCAGACCGGTGGGGTAGACCAGCGCGGCACCGATCAGGGCGACGAGCAGGCTGCCCGCGAGGCTCTTCGTCCACCCCCGGTCGCGCGCCCACCCGCAGAAGCCGGCCGCGATGACGAACCCGATCAGGTAGCCGCCGGTCGGTCCGAACAGGACCGACACGCCACCCGAGGCACCGGCGAAGACCGGCAGGCCGAGGCAGCCGGCCACCAGGAAGGTGCCGAGCGCGCCCAGCGCCCTCTGCATACCCAGAGCCAAGCCCAGGCCCAATACGGCCAAGGTCTGCAAGGTCATCGGCACGGGATAGAAGGGCACCTCGACCTGACCGCCCGCGGTCACCGCCGCCGCGCCCGCCAGGGCGATCGCGCTTTCGCGCAGAAGAACCGTTGTCCGGCTTGTCGTTCCGGTGACTGTCCTGGAGGTCATGGGGCGTCCCCTTCTTGTTGGTCAAATCCACAAAGCACTGGGCCTGGACCGGGCCTGCCATTGAAAGGACGCTAAAAGAAGGGCTATAAAGGCGTAGTGGCGAATTTGTGCGAACTGCGAATTGCAAACTGCGAAAAAGCGAACATCCCGATGCAGGCTCGAAAGCTCTTTGCCGGGGCGCGGCTGAGGAACCTCAGGCAGTCGGAGAAGCTGACACAAGCCGGCTTCGCCGAGAGGCTGGGCGTCTCCACCAGCTACCTCAACCAACTGGAGAACAACCAGCGCCCCATCACGGCCTCGGTGATCCTGGCCTTGGTCGAGGCCTTCAACGTCGACGTCGCGCGTTTCGCCGCCGACGAGGGCGACCGCGTGGCCGCCGACCTGCACGAGGCCCTGGTCGACCCGATCTTCGGCGCACAGCGCCCCTCGCGCCAGGAACTCAAGATCGCCGTCTCCAACACGCCGGACTTCGTGAAGGCCTTCCTCGTCCTGCACCGCGCCTACCAGAACTCCAAGGAGCGCCTGGCATCCCTGGACGACGCCTTGCAGCAGGAAGCCGTGGTAGCAGCTCCCCTGCCCTACGAGGAAGTGCGCGACTTCTTTCACTACAACGACAACTACATCGACTGGCTCGACCGCGGGGCGGAGACCTTGGCGAGCGAAACGGGCGTCGAGGGCGCCAACCATCACGCCGTCGCCGTCGACCGGCTGCGCGGCCATCACGGCATCGAGGTGATCTTCGAGCGCGGCCAGATGACGGCCGAGACCTTTCGCCAATTCGACCCCGCTCAGCGCCGCCTGCAGATCAACGCGACCATCCCCGAACCCAGCCAGAGCTTCCACCTTTGGCAGCAGATCGCGCTATTGGAAGAGCAAGAGACCATCGAACATATCCTGGACGACGCCAAGCTGCGCACGGCCGAAGCTCGCGCGATCGCCAAGATCGGGCTGGCCAACTTCTTCGCCGGCGCGGTGATCCTGCCCTACGGCGCCTTCCTCGCGTCGGCCAGAGAGCTGCGCCACGACATCGAGCTCCTGGCCGAGCGTTTCGGGGCCAGCCTGGAGCAGGTGGCCCACCGCCTGAGCACGCTGCAGCGTCCCGGCACCAGGGGCGTTCCCTTCTTCTTCGTGCGCGTCGACCGGGCCGGCACGATCACCAAGCGCCACAGCGCCACCCGCCTGCAGTTCGCGCGCTTCGGCGGCGCCTGCCCACTCTGGAACGTGCACCAGGCCTTCGAGCATCCAGAGGAGATCGTGCGCCAGCTGGCAGAAACGCCGGACGGGGAGCGCTACGTCTGCCTGGCCCGCACCATCATCAAGCGCGGGCAGGGTTTCCGGGCGCCGATCCGGCGCTATGCCATCGCCTTGGGCTGCCCGGTGAGCCATGCCCGCGAGGTCGTCTATGCCGACGATCTCGCCATCGAGACGCCCGATGCCTACGACAAGATCGGCATCTCTTGCCGCATCTGCGAGAGGCGCGACTGCGCGCAACGCTCCGTGCCGCCGATTGACCGCCCGATCTTCGTCGACCCCAAGACCCGCAAGGTCGTCCCCTTCGAGATCACCTAACCGGCGCGCGCGCCCTTTCTTGCGGCCGGATTCCGGCCCTTCTATAAGGGGTTGGGGAAGGACAAGGCCATGACGACGAGCGACCAGCTTGCCCGCAACCTCCACTATCTCGCGGCGCACTATCGCTCGGTCGCGGAGGTCTGCCGGCGCATCGGCATCAATCGTCAGCAGTTCAACAAGTACCTGAACGGCAGCACCCTGCCCTCCATCCACAACTTCAAGCGCATCGCCGACTTCTTCGGCGTCGACGAGGCCGAGCTGCTGCTGCCGCACCAGGAGTTCGTGACCATCGTCATGCGCCGGCCGATCGGCATGGACGTGCCCGAGGCGATGCGGCGCTTCTTCCACGAGTCCCGGCAGAAACTGGCCGAATCCTGCCGGGCCTTCGAGCGCTATCGCGGCTTCTATCACGCCTATTTCTGCTCACCGGCCTGGCCCAAGGGCGTTCTCTGCAGCCTCTATGCCATCTCCGGCGACGGCGAGCTCACCTACGTGAAGTCGGTCGAGCGGCTCTATTGGCGAGAGAAGGCCAAGCCGGAGTACTTCGTGCACAAGTACCAAGGCCTGGCGACCCTCGAGGAGAACAGGCTCTACCTGCTGGAGTGGCAGCCGCGGCTGCGCAACATTTTCTCGATGACGATCCTCTATCCCTCCAACCGCAGCCGGGTGACGCGCCTGCACGGACTGGTCACCAGCGTCACCGGCGGACACAGCCGCAAACCCTTCGCCTCGCGGATCCTCTTCGAGAGACTGACCGATCAGCAGAACATCCGCGCCGCGCTCGGTGCCTGCGGCGTCTACCGTATCGACGCGGGCACGCTCGACCCCGACATCCTGGCCAGCATCGACAACGACACCGCCGGCCCGGGCGAGGTCCTAACCGCGGCGGACTACTGAAGCGATCTAGCGTCTAATCGCGTCAGAGTCGATCCAGTCGCGAAGTTCTAGTGTCGCAGCCGGCTGTCTACCCTGCTCCTTCTTGATCGTCCCATGACGTCGAAGGGAAAGCATGAAGCTCGTCATCGCCATGTTGCAGCACGAGACCAACACCTTCTCGCCGCTGCCGACGGACTACGAGGCCTTCGGGCAAGCCATCGGCTTTCCGGAACCGCCGGCGGGTGCGGTCGCGATCAAGGCCTTGGGCGGCACCAACATGGCCATCGCCGCCTTCCTCGACCTCGCCCAGGAGCGTGAGGCGGAGGTGGTCCTGCCGATCGCCGCCTATGCCGAACCCGGCGGGACCGTCGCGGACGAGGCCTTCGAGAGGATCGCCGAGCGCATCTGCGCCGCCGTCGCCGAGGGCTGCGACGCGGTCTTGCTGGACCTGCACGGCGCGATGGTGACCCGCTCCTTCGACGACGGCGAAGGGGAACTGCTCCGCCGCATCCGACGGATCGCCCCTAGCGTCCCGATTGGCGTGACCTTGGACTTTCATGCCAACGTCACGCCCGCGATGGTGGAGGCGGCGACGGTCATCACCGGCTATCGCACCTATCCCCACGTCGACATGTACGAGGCCGGCGCGCGCTGCGGCCGTCTGCTGCTGCGTTGCCTGGAGGGACGGACCGAGCCACGCATGTCGTGGGGACGGCTGCCCTTGCTCTCCGCCATGCTGCGGCAAGCGACCGAGGACGAGCCGATGCGCACGCCCATGACCATGGCCGTGGCCGCCGAGGCATCGGGCAGGGTCGCGAGCGCCTCGCTCTTCGGCGGCTTCCCCTTGTCGGACTGTCCGCACGTCTCGCTCAGCTGCGTGGCGGTCGACTGGCCCGGACAGGAGGACGGCGCCGAACTCTGCCGCTCGGTGCTGACGGCGGCCTGGCGCGCGCGGGAGGACTTCGTCTTCCATCCCGAGCCCTTGGAGCGGACGATCGCCCGTGCCAAACGCCTGGATCGAGGACCGGTGGTGATCGCCGACTATGGCGACAACTCCGGCGCCGGCGGACAGATGGACGACATGACTGTCCTGCGCGAGATCCTGCGCCAAGGCCTCGGCGACGTGGCCGCCGGTCCCATCTGGGACCCCGCGGCGCTGGCCGCGATGCAAGCACGGGGCGTCGGCGCGGAGATCACGCTGGCGATCGGCGGCAAGACCGACACCCCCCTGCTCGGCATCAAGGGCGAGCCGCTGACCTTCAGCGGCAGGATCAAGACCATCACGGAGGGGCGTTTCCGCCTGACCGGCGCGATGATGGCGGGCTTTCCCGTCAACCTGGACGGCAGCGCCGTCCTCGACACCGGCGCGCTCGAGGTGATCGTCAGCGGCGCGCGCAGCGAAGCTTACTCGCCCGACTACTTCACCCATGCCGGCATCGATCCGACGACGAAGCGCTATCTCGTCATCAAGTCCCGCCAGCATTTCCGTGCCGGGTTCCAGGGCCTGGCGCGCGAGATCCTGATGGCCGCCGGCCGCGGAGCCTGCAGAGAGGAGTTCGACCGGATCCCCTTCAAGCACCTCACGCGCCCGATCTACCCGCTGGACGGAGACGCCGCGTGGGACCCAACAGACAAACTGACGCCAAGTGACGCTACTATGCTTCATAGCGCGGCCGTCACGTGACACAAGCGCAATTGCTCCCGACCAGGAGGCAGCGGAGGCTGTCGAACGAAGCGGAAGCGAACCATCGACCGAAGCAGACCAAGAAGCGAGACAGGGCCATGACGACCAGACGCGATCTCCTCCCCCTCATCCAAGCGCCATCCGGGGTCTCTCGGCGAGACTTCCTGGGCGGAACCTTGGCCCTCGGCGCTGCGGCGGCCGCCGCGACCGGCCTTGCGGGACGGCCGCTCTGGGCGGCCACGCCCAAGAAGGGCGGCCTCATGAAGCTCGCCATGGCGCATGGCGCCACCTCCGACCGGCTCGATCCGGCCACTCTGGTGAACGGCTACCAATGGGCGCTCGCCTATGCCATGCGCAATGCCTTGACCAGCGTCGTCGCCGGCGGCGGCGTCGCGCCCAGCCTGGCGGAGAGCTGGGAGTCCTCACCCGACGCGGTGGTCTGGGTCTTCAAACTGCGCAAGGGCGTCGAGTTCCACGACGGCCGGCCGCTCACCGTCGAGGACGTGATTGCCTCCATCAACCACCACCGCAGCGAGGACAGCACCTCCTTCCTGAAGCCAATCGCCGCCGCGATCGAGACCATCGAGGCCGACGGCGACTCACAGGTGAAGATCGCCTTGAAGGCGGGCAACGCCGACCTGCCCTATGCCATGGCCTCGGCCGGCTTCACCGTCTGTCCGGCGAAGGCCGACGGCACGATCGACTGGCAGTCCGGCCTGGGCACGGGCGGCTACGTGCTGAAGGAGTACGAACCCGGCGTGCGCGCGACCTTGGAGCGCTATCCAAACTATTGGACCGACGATCTGGCGCACGTCGCCGAAGTGGAGTTCCTGACCATCCACGACCCGGCGGCGCGCAGCAACGCGCTGATGACCGGCGAGGTGCACGTCATCGACCAGGTCGACCTCAAGACCGCATCCATGCTGGCGAGACGCGACGGCATCGCGGTCGAGGAGACGGCGGGGCCCTTGCACTTCGTCTTCCCGATGCGCACCGACACGGCCCCCTTCGACAACAGGGATGTGCGCCTGGCGCTCAAGTACGCGATCGACCGCGAGGAGTTGCTGCGGAAGGTCCTGCGCGGCCACGGCACCTTGGGTAACGACCATCCGATCGGGCCCTCCTACCGCTTCCACGATGCCGGCCTCGAGCAGCGCGCCTACGATCCCGACAAGGCCAGGCATCACCTGAAGCAAGCCGGCCTCGACGGCTTGACCGTTGAGTTGAGCGCCGCGGAATCGGCCTTCCCGGGCGCCGTCGATGCCGCCGTCCTCTACCGCGAGCAGGCGGCCAAGGCCGGCATCACCATCGATGTCGTGCGCGAGCCCAACGACGGTTACTGGTCGAACGTCTGGATGAAGAAGCCCTGGTGCGCCTCCTACTGGGGCGGCTACACCACGGAGAGCGAGATGTTCACCACCGGCTATGCGCCGGGAGCCGCCTGGAACGACACCTTCTGGCAGGACGAGCGCTTCGTGAAGCTCATGGCCCAGGCGCAAGCCGAACTGGACGACGCCAAGCGGGCGGCGATGTATGCCGAGATGCAAGGCATTCTGCGCGACGACGGCGGCGCGCTCATCCCGCTCTTCGCCAACGACGTGCTGGCCCGCAGCGACAAGGTCGCGCACGGCGAACTCGCCGCCGATCGCGGCTTCGACGGCCGCCATATCATCGAGCGCTGGTGGATGGTCGAGTAGATGGCAAGTGGCGGCGCTGGCAAATGCCAAGCCGCCACCTCGGCCGATCAGTCACGGCCCGCGGGGCGCGCCAAGGCTCGGAGAAGGCCGCGTGCGGTCACGATACCGAGCCCCCGGCCCTCCCGGTCCGTCACCACGGCCGGACCGTCATGGATCGAGAGCGCGGCCATGCCTTCCTCGATGGTGCTCGCCGCCGCGACGCAGGGAGCCGGCGGCAGGTCCGCCGGATTGCGCCACCAGGCCTGACCCCGCTCGGCGTTCAGCAGGGCGATGTCCCGCGTGATGACGCGGTGACGGCCGTCCCCGTTGCCGACCACCAAGGCGTCATGGTGCGCCAGCGCCTGCTTGCAGGCCTCGACGGAGGCCTCGGACGCGGAGAGGAAGGCGGCGGCTTCGGCAATGGAGCCCAGATCGATCACCCGGCCGCGATTGACGTCACGCACGAAGCGGGCGACGTAGTCGTCCGCTGGATTGAGCAGGATGTCGGAGGGGCGCCCGACCTGGCGCAGCGCGCCGTCCTTCAGGATGGCGATGTGGTCGCCCAGCAGCAGAGCCTCGTCGAGGTCGTGGGTGATAAAGAGGATGGTCTTGTTCAGCCGCTTCTGCAGCGTCTTCAGCTGCAGCTGCATGTCGTTGCGGATCAGGGGATCGAGCGCCGAGAAGGCCTCGTCCATCAAGAGGATCTCCGGATCGCTGGCAAGCGCGCGCGCCAGGCCGACACGCTGCTGCATCCCGCCCGACAGCTGGCGCGGATAGCTCTTCTGAAAGCCGTCAAGTCCGACCAGCGCGATCTGGCGCTCCGCCTGCTCGAAAGCCTCGCGGCGCGGCCTTCCCGCGGTGATTAACCCGAAGGCCACGTTCTCCAGCACGCTGCGGTGCGGCAGCAGTCCGAAGCGCTGAAAGACCATGGAGATCTTGTGCCGGCGCAGGTCGCGCAAGCGCTCTTCGTCAAGCCGTAAGATGTCGTCTCCATCCACCAGGATGCGGCCGGCCGTCGGCTCGATCAGCCTGTTGACGTGTCGTATCAAGGTGGACTTGCCGGAGCCGGAGAGGCCCATGACCACGAAGGTCTCGCCCTCCTCCACCTCCAGGCTGACCTCCCTGATCCCGACGACATGGTCGGTCTTGCGCAGGATCTCGGCCTTGCTCAATCCGTCGCGGATCAAGGGCAGGACCGATTGGGGATCGGCGCCGAAGACCTTGGAGACGGCCTCGATAGCGATCTTAATCATGGGGTCAGCTGTCGAGGTGAAGGTGGCGCTGCGCCCGCCGCCCGTAGGACTGGGCGATGCGGTCGAAGATGATCGCCAGGAAGACGATGCCGAGACCGGCGATGAGGCCACGGCTGACCTCCAGCCGCTGAATGCCCTGCAGCACCTGATAGCCCAGACCGCCCGCCCCAATCATGGAGGCGATCACCACCATGGAAAGCGCCATCATGGTGGTCTGATTGATGCCGGCCATGATCGTCGGCAGGGCCAGCGGAATCTGGACCGACAGCAGCCGCTGGCGGGGTGTGACGCCGAAGCTGGTGACCGCCTCGATCACCTCGCCGTCCACCTGGCGGATACCGAGATCGGTCAGGCGGATCATCGGTGGCACGGCAAAGACGATGGTTGCCAGAAGCGCCGGGATCTTGCCCGGCCCGAACAGCATCACGAAGGGAATGAGATAGACGAAGATCGGCAAGGTTTGCATGACGTCCAGCACCGGCAGCATCACCGTGCGCATGCGGTCGGAGCGGGACATTGCGATGCCGATGGGAAGTCCGATCAAGACCGCCAGGAGCGTCGCCGTCAGCATGAGGGCGACGGTCGCCATGGCCGCCTCCCAAAGGCCCAACACGCCCAGGGTGAAGAGCATGGCCGCAACCGCCGTCGATGCCTTCCAGCTGCGCGAGGCGGAATAGACCAGGACGGCGAAGAGACCGAGAACGGCGAACCACGGCAGCCAGACGAGCAGGTCCTCGATGGCGTTCAGCAGGCGCAGGACCGGCAGAAAGGTGATCTCCAGGGTTTCGCCGAAGTTGACGACGACCCACTCGAAGCCGCCGTCGATGGTCTTGCGCAGCGCACGCGTGTCGATGAGATCGGGAAAGCTCTCCGCCATCTTATCCTATCCAGGTTGGAACGCCCCGGCCGCGGACGAGGCGTGCCGCCCGCGGCCGGGAACAGGGCTCCAAGTCAGTCCTGCTGGAGCTTCGCCTTCACCCTCTCGGCCACAGCGGCTGGAACCCAGGCGGTCCAGACGTCCGGATGGTTGCGCAGGAAGTGCTCGGCCACCTCTTCAGGACTGGCCGAATTGTCGTCGCCCCAGGCAAGCTCGGCGCTAATCACCTCGTTGGGCACGGTGAACTTGGAGAGGAAGGCGGCAACGTTCGGAGCCTTCTCGCGCAGCTCGGACACGACGGCGACGGCGACCTCGCCGGGCTTCCAGCCGGTCACCTGCGGGTCCGCGCAGTCGGGATCGGTGAGGCAGATGAACTTCTCGGGCTCGTAGGCCGGCATCTCGAGACGCACGAGATCGTACTTGCCGATGACGTCGGTCGGACCCCAGTAGTAGGCCACGATCGGCTCCTTGCGCGTGGCCTTGCGGGCGATCGAGGCCTTGAGGTTGGCGCCCGACCCCGGCGAGAAGAGCTCGAAGTTGTGGTCTTCCAGACCGAGCGCCTGGAAGAGATTGTTGGTGATGATCTCGCATCCCCAGCCCGGCGGGCAGCCGTAGAGCCGTCCCTTGCCATCGGAGGCGACCTCCTCGAAGAGTTCGGGGTGATCGGCCAGATCGGTGATCGCTTTCAAGCTCGGGTTGGCCTCGGCCACGTAGGCCGGGATCCACCAGCCCTCTTGACCGCCATCGGCGAAGATGTCGGCCGCCTTGTAGACGTTGCCCTTCTCCTGCGCCTTCACCCAGATCGATTCCGCCGTCGAGACCCAGAGTTCCGGCGCGATCATCGGCTCGCTCTTAGACAGCATCGAGGTCGCCGTCGGCACAGTGTCGCCCGGAACGATCTCGACGTTGCAGCCGTAGCCGTCGCTGAGGATGGTCTCGGCGATGTAGGCGAGCGTCGAGGCCGAGAGCCAGGTCATCTCGGCAATGGTAATGGTCTCGTCGGTTCCGCACTCGGTCGCCTTGGCCTGCTGCGGTGAGGCGGCCAGGAGAACGGCAACGGCGGCGGCACCGACAAGCGCGTGGGGTAAGGGTCTCATGATCGTCTCCCGCGTTGCGAGCCGCGCGTTCTTGCACGCTTGTTGGACGCGGCTCTGGCCTATCCGCGGGCGAGAGTGATGCCTCGCGCTATTTCAATCAAACAGAAACAATTGAGTTCTAATTCACCTAATTTGAAAGGCAGACGCATAGCGAAGCCGGAAGAGATCCGAACGGCGCGCCAAGGTAAGTGGAATGCCGCGCCTTCTCCCGGCCAGAGCCGCCGTCTGTCGGACGGCAAGAAAGCGGGGCTGACCAGAAGAGAAGACCGCACAAGTCAGGGAAAGATTTTCCTGCTTGTCGAAAGGCAATCTATGGCAAGGTGAACCCCATAACAGGCAGTATTGGGGGGTAAGCAATGAAACTGCGTCTCTTACGTCTTTCAGCACCACTCGCCTTCGGTGCCCTCTTGGCCCTCGGCCTCGCCAGCGTGGGGGGCACCTCCGCCGAGGCCCAGGATTCGACCGGGGATGTGGCGAAGGCTTGCGAGGACAACTCGAACTCGCCACCGGGCCTTTGCGAATGCGTCGGCGAACGCTCGGGCGAGCTCAGCAGCGACCAACGCGCCTTCTATGTCGCGGCGATGAACCAGAACGATGCCGAGACGACGCGCCTGCGCGGCGTTCTCTCCCCGATGGAACTGATCGACGTCGCGACCTTCATGCGCACCAGTCCGGTGGACTGCGTCTCTCAGAACTGACGGAACGCCATTCCCTTGAGGCTCTCAGGTCGGAGACCCGCCGATCCGCTGCAGGGTCTCTTCACCGATCGAGACGCCCTCCCGGTCGGTCCGCGCACGGTTCGCTTTGCGCCGCTCTCCGGGCAGCCGCGCACCTTCCTGCTGGGTGATGGCGGCCGAGAGCGCGGCAACCCGCTCGGCGAAGGCCCCGCCGGAGAGTGCGTCGGTATCGAGGGCGATGAAGCACTGTCCGGTCCGCGGCGGTCCTCCCGCCGGGCCGGAAAAGGGGCTGGCCTCCCGGCTCGAGAGCGCGCCTGACAGGCAAGATGCCAGAAGTTCGACCATCAGGCCGATGCCGAAGCCCTTGTAGCCGCCGGCGGGCGCCATGGAGCCCGTGAGCGCCTGCTGGGGGTCGGTCGTCGGCCGGCCCGCGGCGTCCAGGGCCCAATGCGCCTCGATCTCCTCCCCCTGACGTGCGCGCAGCATGATCTCCGAGCGGGCCACGACGCTCGCCGACTGATCGATCACGAAGGCGGCGCCGCCCGCCCCGTCGGGGACGCCGACGGCGAAGGGGTTCGTGCCGACCACCGCCTTGCTGCCGCCGACAGGCGCGATCGATGCCGGCGCATGCGTGTAGCAGAGGCCGAGCAGGCCCAGCTCCGCGAGGCGCTCCGCGTGGTAGCCAAGCACCCCGCAGTTGTACGAGCGAAAAAGAGTCATCGCCGCGACACCATTTGTGCGCGCCGCCTCTACTAGCCGCGGCAAGCCTGCGTCGATGGCCGGGTGGGCGAAGCCGCAGGCGGCATCGACCCTGACGGCGGCCGGCAGCGGGCGCGACACCGAGGGCCTGGCCCACCCGTCGACCTTGCCGCAGCGCAGGTGCTCGGCGTAGATCGGCAGGTACATCAGGCCATGGCTGCGGATGCCGTCCCGTTCGGCGGCTCTGGTCGAGCGGGCGACGGAGCGGGCATTGTCCTCGCCAGCACCCGCCGCCATCAGTGTCTCCCGGGCCAAGGCCTCGACCTCGTCCAGCGTCAAGCGTCTTTCGGCCATCCGAGCATCTCCGCTGCCTCAGTCGTTGTCCAAGAGGCCGGCGCCGGCGCCGCGTACCCGCGACGCCTCGCTGGCCGGCACATAGGTCTTGGCCGCCATGCCCTTGGCTTTCCGCCAGATGGCATCGTCTACCTCGATGCCATCTGGCAGAGTGCCTCCGCCATGCACTTGGACCAACTGCCTGCGGGCGATGACGACGTCGCAAGGCCCTTCCGGCAGGAGCCTTTCCAATTGCAATCGGTCCGAAGAGACATCAGCCCGCACGTCCCCATCGAACGAGAGCGCAAAGCCGCAGCCGAAGGCCTTCGCCGCGACACCGGCCAGACCGATCAGCAGCGACGGATGGCGATAGCCTCTCAGGCGAACGCTCTTCCCTTCGTCAGCGGCCATGGCCAGGTCCAGCGCCGCTACGGCGGACGCCGGGCCTCGCTCGCCGCCGACCAGCCATCCCCCGGCAGTCTTCTCGGCCGGAAGCGGGCCCGCCGCTCCCTCCTCCACTGCCTCGATCGCCGCGCCGACGCCGTCCAGTCCTTGCAGGACCAGCCAGGCTCCCGCACGGCCAATCTCCTCGGCGAGACCGAAGGGCCAGCTGGAGCCGACGGCCGCCAGGCGCAAGGTGGTCTCTATCTCGGAGGCGGAGAGAATCACGCCGCGCCTCCAAGCACAGGGAAGCACCAGTCGTCGGCCTCGGCGTCGAGAAGTCGCTCGGCGGTGGGCGCGCCCTGATAGAGGGTGATCCGGGTCCAGCGATCGGATTTGGGATCGAACTTGGACGCACCGAAGAAGGAGAGCTTGCAGCGCAGCATGTCGATCGGCAGGCAGTCCCGCGCGATGAGATTCTCCTGAATCTCCGAATAGGCATAGTGCGCCGCCGTCTGCACCCGCCGCGTGACGTGCCGCAACTCCGGATGGCGCATCAGGAAGGCGGCGACGCTTTCCTCGGGGTCCGCGCCCTTCAGCGCCACGGCCAGGCTCTGCACCTGGCGGGCGACGTCGAGCGGCATCTCCTTCTCCGCGCCAGGTTCCTTGCGGCGCTCACCGAGCCTGGGCTCGAGCTTTTCTTCCGAGACGTACCAGAACTGCGCGTCGGCTTCCGGCTGGGTGAAGTCGATCCCGGTGGCCCAGCCGAAGCGTCGCTCGACCAGGGACGCGAGCTCCCGGATCGCCATCGCCGGCTCCAGCCGCGCCTCCGTCGCGCTCGCCATGCCGTCCGTCAAGTCATCCACGAGATCTCCTTGCGGCTCCAGCACGAGGGAGACCATCAGCTCCTGGCACTCCTCGGAAAAACCCTCGCTGGCGGCCACGACGCGGTGCCAAGGCTCCGGAGGTGCCAACCAGGCCGGCGTGACGAGGCGTGCCAGTTCGGAGAGCTCGAAGCGCAGGCGGCGGATGCGCCCCATCTGCCGGGCGTCCTCGACGCTCCACTCGTCGACATGATGGCGGGCCCGGTCGAGCAGCGCCAAGAAGCGCTCTATCGTTTCCGGTGAGGCCATCCTGATCGCCTTCACTCTGGCCAAGGCGGTCTCGCGCGCCAGCATCCAGTTGTTCAGCAAGACGGGATGGCTCACCAGGAAAGGCGCCATGCCAAGCCCCGTCGCATTGCCGATCCCGATGTGCCGCTTCAGCCGAGGATCGAGCGGGACGAAGCCCTCCGGGTTTCGCGCCCGAGCGATGTGCTCGACGAGATCGTGGGTGAAGCCCCTAATGAGCCAGACCGTCAGCATCTCCGCCTGGAAGGGACCCACGAGCGCCGGCCGTCCGGCGATCCGCATGCGGTCGGCCACGCCGAACTTGCCGTTGCCGTAGACCGCCGTGGTGCGCATCAGATAGCCGATCTTGCCGACCAGCGCCGCGTCGGGTTGGCGGCCGGCGGCGAGGCGGTCGACGACATGCTGAAAGAGCCGCAGGCTCTTGTTGGCGCGGCTCAGCACCAGCTCCTTGGCGGAGAAGCGCCCGGCCTCCTGGCGTGGCGCGTTGGCTTCCAGCCGCGCGATCTCCGCCCGGCTCGGCTCGCCGTCAAAGAGAACGTAGCTGCTGTCCCAGGCTTCCGCGATCACCCGGTCTGTCCGCTTCTCGGACGGCAGTGGCGTCGAAAAACACACCAGGCTGTAGCGCTCGCCGCCGAGGGTGAGCCTATAGACGGCCCTGCCGTAGCCTTCGGCGTCGATCTCCCAGAGCGGGCGCGTCACCTCCACGCGCTCGGCCCGCAAACGCCGGATCAGGGTCGGCATGAAGCTGAGGCGCGTCGGGAAGAAGGCGCCCATGCGCGACAGGCGCATGACCTGCTCCGGTGGCCGCAGAACCAATTCGTCGGCCGATGCTTGCCGTGACGGAGAAAGGGTCATCCTGCCGCTCCAAAGGAGGTTTCGAAGAAGCGAAGCCAGTTGCCGCCCATGATCGCACCCACCTCCACCGCATCGAAACCGACCGCCGAGAGGCCGGCGGCGATCTTGGCGAAATCGCGATTGTCGCGGAACCACTGCGGCTGCGGCGGGAAACCGGGAGCCGCCGCCGAGCCCTCGCCGAAGTCGGTGTCGCGGGTCCAGCGCCCGTTGCGCATCCAGGCGACCACCTCGTCCGGCTGGTCCTGGCAGAGATCCGAGCCGATCCCCAGATGCGCCACCCCGAAGCGCTCGGCCGAGCGGGCCACCATCTGGCAGAAGCTCTCGAGGCTGCACTGGCTGCCGTCGGCCAGGTGGTGCGGATAGAGGGAGAACCCCAGCATGCCGCCGCTCTCCGAGAGCGCCTTGAGCACGCTATCGGACTTGTTGCGGCGGGCCGGATGCCAGAAGGCGGGATTGGCGTGGGTGATGGCGATCGGCCTTTGGGAAAGCGCGATGGCCTCCAGGGTGGAGCGTTCGGCCGAATGGCTCATGTCGACCACCAAGCCGACGCGGTTCATTTCGGCGATGACCTGGCGGCCCATGCGGGTGATGCCGGGATCCTCCGCCTCGTAGCAGCCGGTCGCCAAGAGCGATTGGTTGTTGTAGCTGAGCTGCATGAAGCGCACGCCCAACTGGTGCAGGATCTCCACCAGGCCGATGTCGTCCTCGATCGGCGAGGGGTTTTGGAAGCCCATGAAGATCGCCGTGCGGCCGCTTTCGCGCGCCAAGGCGACGTCGCTGGCGCTTCGGCCCGGGAAGATCAGCTCCGGATAGCGCTCGAAACGGCGGTTCCACTCCTTCAGCCGCTCGGCCGTTTCGCGGAAGTTCTCGTGATAGGCGATGGTGACATGGACCGCGTCGACGCCGCCGGCGCGCATCTCCCGGAAGATCTTCTCCGACCAGCGGGAGTACTGCAGGCAGTCGATCAGCGGCGTCCCGCTCATGCCGGGTCCCCCGCCCAGATGTAGCTGGTCTTGGTCTGGGTGTAGAACTCCACCGCCGCCCGGCCCTGCTCTCGCGGCCCGGAGCTGGAGCTTTTGCGCCCGCCGAAGGGCACATGGTAGTCGGTCCCGGCGGTCGGCAGGTTGACCGCGACAACACCGGTCTCGGCGTGGCGTCGGAAGTGCGTCGCGCGCGCGAGCGAACCCGTGCAGATCCCGGCCACCAGCCCGTAGTCGGTCTCGTTCACCAGGCTCAAGCCCTCTTCGTAGGAGGCAATGCGCTGCACGGCGACCATGGGGGCGAAGACCTCTTCCCTGTTAACGGCCATGTCGTTGCGGGTCTGCAGGAGGAGCGCGGGCGCCATGTAGTGGCCCTCGGTCTCGCGCTCCACGGCGCCGCCGCCGACGGCGACATCACAGCCCTCGCGCCTGGCTTCGTCAATCCAGGCGAGGTTGGCGGCGAGCTGCTCGGCGCTGATCACCGGGCCGATCTCGGTCTCGGGACGCAGCGCATTCCCCACCTTGAGCGCCGCCACCCTGGCGGCCAGGCGCTCGACGAAGGCGTCATGGACGGTCTCGTGCACCAGCAGGCGGGAGGAGGCCGTGCACTTCTGGCCGCTGCCCGAAAAGCCGCCGGCAAGCGCGGCGGACAGCGCCTGGTCGAGGTTCGCATCCTCCATCACCAGAAGCGCGTTCTTGGAGCCCAGCTCCAGCTGAAACTTGGCGAGCTTCGCGGCCGCTGCCGCCGCCACCTGCTTGCCGACCGCGAGCGAGCCGGTGAAGGTCACGGCATCGACGTCGGAATGCGCGGCCAGACCCTGGCCGACTTGCGCGCCCGATCCCATCACCAGCTGGAAAGCGCCCTCCGGCAGGCCCGCGCGCTCGACGATCTCCGCCAAGGCCCAGGCGGAGGCCGGCGTCTGATTGGCCGGCTTCCAGATGACGGCATTGCCGAACGCCAGGGCGGGCGCGATCTTCCAGCTGGCCGTCGCCACGGGGAAGTTCCAAGGCGAGATGACGGCCACCACGCCCATCGGCTCCCGGCGCACGTCGATCTCGATGCCCGGGCGCACCGAATCGGCGTTCTCGCCCAGCTGGCGGAGCACTTCGGCGGCGTAGTAGGTGAAGAACTGCCCGGCGCGATAGACCTCGCCGCGTCCCTCGGCCAGCGGCTTCCCCTCCTCGCGGCTGACCAGCCGGCCAAGCTCCTCGGCGCGCGCCATCAGCTCGCGCCCGATCCCATCGAGCGCCGTCTGACGCGCTTCGAGACCGAGAGCCCGGCAGGCTGGCCGGGCCCGGCGCGCCGCGGCAACGGCGTCCTCCAAGTCGCCAGCGCTGGCCTGCGCGTAGCGACCGACGAGATCCTTCAGATCGGATGGATTGATGTTCTCGATGCTCTTCTCCGCCGCGCGCCAGCGTCCGGCGATGAGATTGGCAAACTGCTCCGTCACGTACCCCTCCGATTGACGCCGACGCCAAGGTCGACACCAGAGATTTCTCCAGTCATTCATTTCAATCAAACGGAAATTTCTGTTTACTTTTTCAGATAATCTGAATTAAGAGAAACACCATGATCAAGCTGGAGGCATTGAGGGTCTTCGTGACCGTGGCGGAGATCGGCAACATCCGCGACGCGGCGGACCGCCTGGGTCGCACCCCCTCGGCCGTCTCCATGACCTTGAAGCAGATCGAAGAGCTGATCGGGGCGCCGCTCTTCGAGGGAGACCGCAAGAACGTGCTGACCGCGCTCGGCCGCTTCACGCGGGAGGCGGCCAGAGCCCAGATTCAGGGCTACGACAAGCTGATCTCGAAGATTCATGCCTACGCGCACCACCGCATCGGCACCTTGACCCTGGCTTGCGTGCCCTCTGTCGCCGCGCGGCTCGTGCCGCCCCTGCTGGAGCGCTTCATGGCCGAGAACCCTGGCGTGCAGCTGGAGCTCTTCGACGCCGACAGCGCCCGGGTCGCTGGCCTGGTCGAGTCCGGCGAGGCCGACCTCGGGATCGCCGGCCGCCCGCAGGTCGCCGGCGTCCTGCACTTCCGCCCGCTCTTCCGGGACCGCTTCAAGGTGATCTGCTCGGCACGCCATCCGCTCGTCGACGCGGAGCGTCCCGTCGCCTGGTCGGAGCTGTCGGGCGCCACGCTCATTCGCAACGGCGCATCGGAATCGATCGAGGTCGACGCCTATCGGGCGCTGTCCGAGCGGGCGACCCTGATGGCCCGCAACGTCACCTCCTTGATTGCCATGGCGGCCTCTGGCCTGGGTGTCACCCTGCTGCCGGCGCTCTCGACCACCGATCTGCCGGCCAGCGTGCGGTCCTACGAGCTGGCGGACGACGGCATAGCGCGCACCGTCGGTCTGCTCGAACGCAAGGAGGGCAGCCAGAGCCCGGTGACGGCGGCCTTCCTGGACCTGCTGACCGGCCAGAAAGGAGCGCTCTTCGAGACTTTCCAGCTGGAGGCCTGCTGAGCGCGGCTCAAGCGACGGCCGGGCGGCATCAGTCAGCGTCGGCCGTGGCCCAGGTCCGCAGCACCCGCGCGGTCGCCTCGTCGCTGGGAAAGAAGCTCTCGATGCGGATCTCCTGAGCAGTGACGTCCTGCGGCGTGCCCAAGGTCGCGATGGTGGTGAAGAGCTTGAGGCGGGTGGCGTCCTTCAAGAACTCCATGGCCAGGATGGGCTCTTGCGGCTCCTCGATCCGCGGAATCTCGGCGGGCTTGGGGACATCCGGATAGGCGAGCAGTCTGGCCAGCAGGTCCGCCGTCTCCGCCGAGCCGTCGGCGAGAGCGTCGGCCTGGACCACCCGCACGAAGGAGCGGGCCACGTCCGGCCAGTTGACGATCAAGGGCTTCAGCGGCGCCGGCGCCAGCATGACATCGGCGAGGTTGACCGGCGCGGCGGGGTCGGGCGCCCGCTTGGGCGCATCGTTCAGGAAGCTGGTGAGCCGCTGCGAGGCTTGGTTCTCGCGCAGAACGTTCCAGCGCCGGTCCACGACCAGAGCCGGATAGGGCTCTTGCTGATCCAAGATGTGGACGAGCGCCTCTTCGACGACGGAAAGCTCGGGCGTGCCGAGCCGGCTTTCGCTCCAAAGCTGGGCGAAGCCGGCGGCGCGCAAGAGGACGTTCTGCTGGCGCAAGGGCAGGTCGAGCGCGGTCGCCAAGCGCAGCACCATCGCGCGGCTGGGTTGCGTGCGCCCCAGCTCCAGAAAGCTGACATGGCGCTGCGACACCTCCGCCCGCAGCGCCAAGGCCAGCTGCGACAGGCCACGCCGCTGCCGCCACCAGCGCAGCTGTGAGGCAAAGGAAGTCTGCTTGCTCATGACTACCTCCCAGGTAGTTGATGCCATGACCTAAGGGGCCACTATGCCGCAATCATCATGATCAGCGGGAGCCCTCTTCATGGCCGAGTGGACCGGGGTCGCCATGGCCGTGCTGTCAAGCGCGCTCGGCGGCAGTGCCGCAGCCCTCACGCGCTTTCTCGCGAGCGACGCCGACCCCTTGGCCTTGGCGCTGGTCAGGTTCGGTTTCGGATTTCTCATCCTCCTTCCCTTTGCCGCATTGGGCGGGCACCGCTGGCCACCCGCCAGAGACTGGCCCAGGGTCGCCGCGCTCGGCATCCTCTTCTTCGCCCTGGCGATCGTGCTCTACAATCTGGCGGTCAGCCTCACCACGGCGGCACGCGCCTCGCTCGCGCTCTCCACCTTGCCGCTGCTGACCATGCTGGTGGGTGCGGCCTTGGGCGTGGAGGCGCTCAGCCGCCGCAAGTCCCTAGGCGTCTTCGTGGCCATGCTCGGCGTCGCCATCGCCCTTGCCGCCGGGCTCGGCGAGGCACCGAGCGGTGCTTGGCGCGGCGAGGTCGTGATGCTGGGGACAGCTCTGATCATGGCCTTCTACAACGTCTGGTCCCGCCCCTTCATCGAACGGTCCAGCGCGCTGGGATTCCTCGCACTCGGCATGGGAGCCGCGGCCGGCGCCTTGGCGATCGCCGCCAGCCTCACCGGCTCGGCCGGGGCGATCCTCGCTTTCAACAGCGGCGCCTGGGTCGCCGCCCTCTTTCTCGCGGCCGGAGGTGGCGCGCTGGCTTTCGTCCTCTGGGTCATGGCGCTGGCACGCACCTCGCCGACGCGGGTCGCCGTTACCATGACCGTGAACCCCGTCGCCGCCGCGCTACTGGCCCGCGCGCTGCTGGAGGAGCCGATCACGCTCAGCTTTCTCTTCGGCCTCCTTACCGTTCTCGTCGGAATCTCGATTGCCGCGTACGACGGGCCCGGCAGGTCAAGGAGCTAGCCCCGACCTCAAGGGTGCAGAGACCACAGGAAGAGACGTGACCGCCTACTCGGTCGGGCGCGTCCTCAGGTCGGCCCCTGGGCGGCGCCCTCGTAGAGGCTCTCGTTCTGGGCCTTCAGAACGCGGGCATGCCAGGACCTGGCCGCCTCGGACAGATCGCTTTCCGGCGGCGGTACCTGCTCGAAATGGCCGAAGCGGTCCTCGCCGCGCAGCAGCACGGC
The DNA here is from genome assembly GCA_963669375.1 of Rhodospirillales bacterium. Lineage (GTDB taxonomy): Bacteria > Pseudomonadota > Alphaproteobacteria > Kiloniellales > JACOMY01 > JACOMY01. The sequence continues at coordinate 112,658 of OY770024.1, forward strand.
ATAGTCCTTCCCGCCGACGACCTGGCGGTTGCTCGGCGAGACGAAGTTCATCACGTAGCCGATCCGCCGCTCGGCCGCGTGGTTGGGCGCCGAGGCATGCAAGAGGCGCCCGTGATGCAGGGAGGCTTGCCCCGGGCGCAGCTCGACGAAGCGCACGGCCGCCTCGTCGATCTCCATGGCCGCCTCTTGGCCGCGCGTGAGAATGTTGTCGTCGCTGAAGCTGTCCCGATGCTCGACCAGCGGCCTCCTGTGCGACCCGGCGAGAAAGCGCATGCAGCCGTTGGCCCGGGTTGCGGGGCTGAGCGCCAGCCAGGCACTCACCAAGGCCTCCTGCTTCTCCAGCCCCCAATAGCGCAGGTCCTGGTGCCAGCTGACGTAGCTCTTCGCCCCCGGCTCCTTGATGAAGAAGGAAGAGCCCCAGAGCATGATGTCCGGGCCGATGACGGCCTCGACGGCGTCCAGCAGCCTGGGGCTGCTGGCGATCTCGTAGGCGAAGCGAAAGAGCAGGTGGGGATAGTTCAGCTGGTCCTTGTTGCCCAGCTTCAACCCGGAAGCCTCTCGCTCCAGTCCTTCCAGTTCCGCCCGGTAGGCCCCTGCCTCGGCCTCGGCGAAGACGTCGATGGGAAAGCAGAACCCATTGGACTGTAAGTCCTTCGCGATCTGACTAGCGTTCGAATAGGACATGGCTGGCCTCGATCGACTGCCCGTTCACGCAAAGAATCACCGCATCTCCGCGAGTGACGCAAACGAATCCTCGCGTGCCTGAGGCTAAGTTGTGCTAATCCTCGGACAAGGAGGGTTGCTGATTGGGCTACCGAAAGATCCCTTCGTTGAACTGGCTGCGGGTCTTCGAGGCCGCTGCCCAGACCGGGAGCTTCTCCGCCGCCGCCCGGATCTTGAACATGAGCCCCTCCGCCGTGAGCCAGCAGATCCATGCGCTCGAGCGTCACCTGCAGGCGCAGCTCTTCCATCGCGGACCGAAAAGCGTCCGTCTGGCGGAGGCCGGCTACCTCTTTCTGCCGAACGTCCGCCAGGCCCTCACCTCGGTCGAGGCGACGGCCTCGTCGATCTTCGGGCTGGGCAGTCACGAGCGGCTTTCCTTGCACGCCCCAACGGTGTTCGTCGCCGGATGGTTGCCGCCGCGCCTCATGACCTTCGAGGAGCGACACCCCAAGATCTTCCTCACCATCGCCTCCGTCGACCGCTTCCCGGACGCCGCGCAGGAGGCAGCCGACATCGGCATCTCCTTCGGTCCGGCCGCCCGGCAGTGGGGCGAAGCCACGCCGCTCTTCTCCGAGACAATCTACCCGGTCGCACTGCCGGCCGTTGCGGGGACCATCCGGACGGCGTCCGACCTCGCCGGGCACACGCTGATCGAGGTCTCAGGCCATCGGCAGAGCTGGCTGCAGCTGCTGGCGAGCCTGAGGGTAAGCATCACCACCGAGCTTGCGTTCACCTTCACCTCGACGAGCGTTCTGGCCCTTTCCTTGGCGGCGGGTGGCGCGGGGATCGCCTTGGCGCGTGCTCCGGCAACGGACTGGCTGGTCGAACGGCTGGGCCTGCAGCCCTGTCTGGCGGGCGCGGAGATGAAGGGCGAAGAATCCTACTACCTCGCCATGCGCCCCGCCGGCAGCCGCCAGGGCAGCGCCGCCCTCTTCCACGACTGGATCGTCGAGCAGGCGCGCTCCTAGTGCAGATCGCACTCAGGTGAAATCACCTGAGTGCGATCTGCACTATCTTCCAGAATGTAGAGCGGGATTCAGACGCTAAATCCTTTCGATTTGACGTCATCCCGCTCTAGGTTCTCAGGATAGTCGGAGACTATCCATCAGCCACGCGACGCGGGCGGAGCGTCTTGCGCGCGCAGATAGGCCTCGGCCAGCGCGACCAGGCGATCGCGTCCGAAGCTGGGCTCGTGCCCGGCGTGGACGATGCGGGCCGGGACCCGCAGGAGCCGGCGCATCGTCGCACAGTAGGTCGAGCGGTCGCTTTCCGGAAAACTGTCGATCAAGGGCGAGTCGTAGATCGCGTCGCCGGTGAAGAGGATCTCTTCGCGCGCCTCCCATAGGCCGATGGAGCCAACCGTGTGGCCCGGCAGCTCGATGACCTCGAAACGGCGGTCGCCGAGATCGATGATTGCGCCCTCCGACACCGTGGCCGTCGGCGCCGCGCCCTTGGTCCGAAAGGCGGCCGGATCGAAGCCGGCATGGGGCACGGCGTCGATGAGGGTCTCGACCTCGACGACGTAGCCGGATTCCTTGAGGGCGGCGACCAGGGCTTCGTCGGCCTGCGACCAGACCAGCGGCAGCTGATGTTGGTAGGGTGTCATGAAGGGCGCATCGGCCGGGTGCATCAGCCGCTCTTCGAACTCGTGAAAGCCGCCGACGTGATCCGCGTGGAAGTGGGTCGCGACGCAGACGACGGGACGATCGATCAGATCGCTCAGCTCCTCGGCAAGCGACGCAACCCCCATGCCCGTGTCGACGATGAGATCGCGGTCGCGGCCGCGCACGTGCCAGATGTTGCAGCGAAGCAAGGGATCGATGTGGGGCTCCCAGATCAGGGTGACGTCGTCCTCGAGACGCCTGCGCTCGAACCAGCGTTGGGCGACGCGAAGCATGGCCAAGCCTTTCCCGCCCTGGTCAGGGCCGCTCGGTCAGATCGGCCCGACCTTGATCGGGCTGCCGTCGAAGAAGCGCTGGTAGCGGAAGCGCGTCAGGTCGTGGCCGGCCGGCTTCCCCCGCAAGAGGTCGGCCATCACCCGGCCTGCCCCCGGTCCGATGCCGAAGCCATGCCCGCTGAAGCCGGTGGCGACGAAGAGACCGGGCTGCGCCGGAAGCTCGTCCATGACCGGCACGGCATCGGGCATGACGTCGATCATCCCGGCCCAGCTTTCGGCCAACCCGGCTTCAGAGAGAGCCGGCAGCCGCTTGGCCAGGCGGGACTTGATCCGCCGCAAGGCCAAGGGAGAGGCCGCCGGATTAAGGACCCGGGTCTCCTCGAAGGGCGTCTTGGCCTCTTCGCTCCAGCGCCGCTTACGACCGAAGCGGCCGAGGGTGCCGGAGAAGCGCAGCTTCACGTCTTTGTGCGAGGCCTTCAAGAGCGGGAAGAAGTGTCTGAAATAGCGGAAACTTTCCGGTGCCAGATAGTGCTCGGACAGATCGCCGGTCGCCACCGAGTATCCGCCATCCTGGCGGCGGCGAAAGGCGATCCCGGTGCCCGCCGCATTGCCGGCGTAGATCTCCGGCACGGGCCCGGTGCGCGCGGCACTCGACCGCACCGTCAGTTGCGGCAAGGGGATGCCGAGGTTGCCGAGAAAGAGCCCCGACCAGGCGCCGCCCGCCAGCAAGACGGACTGGCAGCGCACCCGACCCTGCTCGGTCACCACACCGGTCACCTGCCCCGCTTGGCGATCGAGGCTGCGCACCGCGCAGTTCTCGGCCACCGCCACCCCAAGCCGCTGGGCGGCACGGGCCAGCCCCGCGGCCGCGCGCGTCGGTTCGGCGCGGGCGTCGTTCGGCGTGTAGAGCGCGCCAGCCCACTGACCGTTCGCGCCGTCGATTAGACGGTCGACCTCCGCACGGCTGATGAGACGGCTGTCCAACTGATGCTGCTTGGCGGTCTCCAACCATTCCTCATGGCTGTCGAGGTCGGCCTGGGTCTCGGCCAGGTAGAGACAGCCCTCCCGCGCGAAGCCCAGATCCTCGCCGCACTCGCCGGCAAGTTCTTCCCAAAGACGGGTCGCTTCCATCATGACCGGCAGTTCGTCGGCGTCGCGCCCTTGCTGACGCACCCAGCCCCAGTTGCGGCTGGACTGCTCGCCGGCGACCCGTCCCTTCTCGCACAAGAGGACCGAGGTGCCGGCCTTGGCCAGGTAGTAGGCCGTCGTCACGCCAATGATCCCGGCGCCCACGATCACCACGTCCACTTCGTCCGGCAGTCGGTCGTGAAAGGCGATCGGGGTGGTGTCACTGGGGATGGTTATGTCTTGCATGGCGTAGCTCCGGCCCATGGGCTTCGGGAAAATGCCGTGAGACGAGCATGGAAGGCTCGACAGGCTCGTACTGCTGGGTTAGTGGCTTCTAGCTTTCCTGCCAAGCAACCAATCCTCAGAGCCGCCATGCGCATCCTTTATCACCTGCCGCTCGACTCCGGTTGCCGCAAGATCCGGCTGCTCCTGAAGGAGAAGGATCTGGCCTTCGAGCTGAAGACGGAGAAGACCTGGGAGCGGCGGGAAGGATTCTTGCGACTGAACCCGGCCGGCGAGGTGCCGGTGTTGATCGAGGGCGACGGCACCATCGTTCCGGACCATCGCGTCATCGTGGAGTACCTGGAGGAGGCCTATCCCGAAAGCGACTTCCTGGGCGAAGGGGTGTTCGCCCGCGCGGAGGCGCGCCGGCTGGCCAACTGGTTCGACGAGAAATTCGGCGAGGAGGTGACGGAGAACCTGGTCAGCGAGAAGATCTTCAAGCGCTTCCTGAAGCTGGGCGAACCCAACTCCGGCGTGGTGCGCGCTGGCCACGCCAACATTCACTATCATCTGGAGTACATCGCCTGGCTGACCGAGCGCCGCCGTTGGCTTGCCGGAGAGCGCTTTTCCATCGCCGATATCACGGCTGCCGCGCACATCTCGACGGTGGACTACCTGGGCGACGTGCCCTGGTCCAAGCATCCCGTCGCCAAGGACTGGTACGCCCGCGTAAAGTCCCGCCCCTCCATGCGGGCTCTACTGGCCGACTACCTGCCTGGCGCGGCACCGCCGAAGCATTACGCCGATCTGGACTTCTGATCGGCGCCCGACCGTCCCCAAAAGGCAGAGAGGTGGCATGGAGCGTTACCTCTGACGTAGGATCGAGGCGACGAACAAGGGGGCCTTGATCGCTTGACGAGGGGACGTGCGGTGGCGATGGCGCGAGCAGAAGCTTTGGCGCAACTGACAGCGGCCTCCGCGCGCGGGTGAGCCATGTGGGATAGTGACCTCGCGCTTGCACTGAGCCTTGCCGCCAATGCGGCCTTGCTCGGCCTTGCGTGCCTGGCCTGGGTCAGGTGGCGGCGCGGCAAGGGGGATCCCGCGCAAGGCACCGGGTCGGACGAGCGCTTGCAGGGAGAAATCGCCCGACGCGAGGCCGCCGAAGCGGAGCTGCAACAGCAGCGGCAGTGGGCGGCAGCCGCCCGGAGCGCCAACATCGGGTTCTACGTCTGGGACCTGGTCGAGAACCGCTGCCTTTACTGCACGGAGGAGTTCGCCCGTATCCACGGCCTATCGGTCGAAGAGTACATGACCGACTATGCCGCGATAGACCGCGATACCCTCTTGGTTCACCCCGACGACCGCGCCTACTACCGCCAATCGACCAAGAGCGGCGTCCAAGCCGAGCGCCGCGTCGACATCGAGTATCGCATCGTCACCAAGACGGGCGAGGTGCGCCACGTCAGGGAGGTCGAGCACAACTACGTCGTCGAGCAAGGCACCTTGCTGCGCAGCATCGGCGTCCTGCAGGACATCAGCGAGTCCAAGCGGGCCAAGAGCTGGCTCACCGAGGCGCTGGATGCCGTCGCTCCCCTCTTCGCCCTCTACGATGCCGAGGACCGTCTGGTATCGATCGATTCGAAGTACCGCAAGTTTCTGGGGTTGCGGGAAGACAGCCTGACCGCCGGGCTCACCTTCGAAGAGGTGCTGCGGCAGTGCGTCGACAGGTTCCGCCCGGACGACACGCCGGACCAGCAGGAGGCCTGGATCCAAAAACGGCTGCAGCGCCGCCAAACGCCGGCGCGCCATCTGGAGGTGCGCCTGGCCAATGGCGCCTGGGTCGAGATGAACGATGTGTTGCTCGCCGACGGCGGCGTCTTGACGATCGGCATCGAGATCACGCGGAGAAAGGAGATGGAGACGCGCCTGCAGCAGGCCCAGCGCATGGAGGCCGTAGGGCAGTTGACCAGCGGTCTGGCGCACGACTTCAACAATCTATTGGGCATCATCCACGGCAATGCGGAGCTGCTGGCCGAACGCCAGAAGCAGCAGGATGCCTTGCTGGATGCCATCCTGCATGCCGCGCAGCGCGGCGCCGAGCTCACGCATCGCCTGCTCGCCTTCTCCCGCCAACAGCCGCTGCGCCCGCGGGCCGTCGATCTCTCGGCCCTCATCGAGCGCTTGAAGCCGCAGCTGGAGCGCACGCTGGGCGACGCCGTCACGGTGACGGTCAGCTGCGATGCCGACCTGTGGCCGGCGATGGCGGACCCGGGTCAGTTGGAGAATGCGCTTCTCAACCTCACCCTCAATGCCCGAGAGGCCATGGACAAGGGCGGGGTGCTCAGCATCGTCTGCGGCAATGCGGCCCCGGCCTCGTTGCCGGCGGATCACGACTTGGCGGAGGGCGACTACGTCCGCATAGAGGTCAATGACAATGGGCGCGGCATGGCGCCGGAGGTGCTGGCTCGCGCCTTCGAACCCTTCTTCACCACCGACGAGACGACGCAGAGTTCCGGCTTGGGCCTATCGATGATTTACGGCTTCGCCCGCCAGTCCGGAGGCCTGGTGCGGCTGGAGAGCGACCGCGGCCAAGGCACGCGCGCCGAGCTTCTGCTGCCCCGCGCCCGGGCCGCCGTGGCAAGAGACGCAAGGGATGTGCAGCGTTCGGACGAGAGTCCGCGCGGCAAGGGAGAACTCGTCCTCGTGGTCGACGACAACAAACCGGTGCGCGCCATGGCCGCCGCCCTGGTCGAACGGATGGGATATCAGGCGGTCCAAGCCGCCTGTTCGGCCGATGCCTTGACGACACTGAAAACGCAGCCGGTGGCGCTTGCCCTCGTCGACATCGTCCTGGCCGACGACGTCTCCGGACCGGTCTTCGCCGAGCAGGCAAGAGAGATCAAGCCGGACATGCCGGTGATCTTCATGTCCGGCTACTCGGCGGAGGCGGCGAGCCTCAGCGGCTTTTTGAAAGACGGCAGCACGCTGCTGACCAAGCCCTTCCGCTACCGGGTCTTGGCCGCCGCCCTCGACGATGCGCTTCGCCAAAGACAGAGCCGCGCCGCAACCGAGGCCGAGGCAAGGGGGGAGGCGTGAAAGGCCGGCAAGAAGTGACAATGGCCCGGGTCGGCCATGGACCTCCGTGGCGGGGCGTCGCTGCCCTGGCGGCCCTGGTCGGCCTCGTTGTCTCGCCGCGCATGGCGCTCGCCGACGTCGGACCACCCGAGATGAACTCCGGCGATACGGCTTGGATGCTGGTCTCCTCGGGCGTGGTGTTGCTGATGACCGTGCCTGGATTGCTGCTTTTCTATGGCGGCATGGGGCATCGCAAGAACGTCGTCTCGACCTTGATGCAGTCCTTTACGATCTGCGGTCTCATCACCGTTGTCTGGGTCGCCGTCGGCTACAGCCTGGCCTTCGGCGTCGGCGGCTTCTTCTTCATCGGCTACGACCAGATCCTGATGACCGGCATCACCACGCACAAGCAAGGTGGCCTCGTCCCCGAAGCCGTTTTCGTCATTTTCCAGATGACCTTCGCGATCATCGCCCCAGCCATCATCACCGGTGCCTTCACCGGACGCATCCGCTTCAAGTCCCTGCTGCTGTTCAGCGTGCTTTGGGTCATTCTCGTCTACGCGCCGGTCACCCATTGGCTCTGGGGCGGCGGCTTCCTGCAGCGGCTCGGCGTCTTGGACTTCGCGGGCGGCACGGTGGTGCACATCAATGCCGGCGTCGCCGGTCTGGTGGCCGCCCTGGTGATCGGCCGTGGCATCGACCATCAGAAACGCGAAAGGCCGCCGCACAACCTGCCGCTCTGCGTGATCGGCGCCTCGCTTCTGTGGATCGGTTGGTTCGGCTTCAACGGCGGCTCGGCACTGGCCGCCGACGGTCGTGCCGCCCTGGCCATTCTCTGCACCCAGGTGGCCGCCGCCACCGGCATGTTGAGCTGGATGGGTGTCGAGTGGCTGAGGCGCGGCAAACCCAGCCTTCTCGGCAACATCTCGGGTGCCGTCAGCGGGCTGGTCGCCATCACGCCCGCCAGCGGCTATGTCGAGCCGATCGGCGCCGCTGTGATCGGCATCGCCGGCGGCGCGTCCTGCTACTGGGCCTGTCGATCCCTGAAGCCCTTGGGGAACTATGACGACTCGCTAGACGCCTTCGGCATCCATGGGTTGGGCGGCATCGTCGGCGCCCTGCTCACCGGCGTCTTCGCCCGCGAGGCGATCGGCGGCACCGCCGGACTGCTGGAAGGTAACCCCTATCAGCTGGTCTTGCAGGGCTTCGGGGTCCTGGTCGTCGTCACCTACTGCGCCGGCGTGACCTTCGTTCTCCTGAAGCTGATCCAGAAGGTCATGGGACTGAGGGTCGACCGGGATATCGAGATCGACGGCTTGGACCTGCACGAGCACGGCGAACGCGCCGAGGACCGCTGAGCGCCAGCCGGTCCAAGGGACCCTTCCAAACTCCGTGGATGGCGGGCCGAGATGACTGCTGCAGGAATCATCTGTTGACATAGTCCATAGTTGACATGTTCCATAGTGTGGCATCCCGCACTTGGATGACGTCGCGCGAGCGTCCGACGTCCAGGATCAGAAGACTCTCAAGACGGGACCGAAAGCATTGGCGGACACGCCCATCGAGGACTCGCTCTGGTATGCGACGGCCGCGGCCGCCCCGCGGACCCTGTCGCTGGACGAGTCCACTCAGGCCGACGTCTGCATTGTCGGCGGCGGCTACACCGGCCTCTCCTCCGCCCTCCATCTGGCGCAACGGGGTGTCGGGGTCGTGCTCCTGGAGGCACGGCAGATCGGGCATGGCGGGTCCGGCCGCAACGCCGGCCACTGCACGCCGACCTTCCACTTCTACGAGATCGCCAAGATCCGCGCGATGGTGGGAGAGCCCTTCGCGGAGCGGATCATCGCCCGGCAGACCAACGCCGCCAACCTGGTCTTCGAGATCATCAAGCGCTACGCCATCGACTGCGAGGCGGTGCAGAAGGGCTACGTGCAGCCCGCCCACACGCCCAGCATGCTGCCCAAGCTGGAAGCCAAGTGCCGCAGCTATCAGGAGGTCGGCAAGGCGGCCCGCATGCTGGACCGGGACGAGACGGAGCGGCTGACCGGCTCGCCGCGCTATTTCGGTGCCTGGCTTCATCCCGAAGGCGGTCATCTCAACCCCTTGGGATACGCCCGCGGCCTCGCCCGCGCGGCCATGTCCGAAGGAGCCAAGGTCTTCACTTCCTCTCCGGTCACCGCGATCGAGGCCGAGGGGGTCAAATGGCGGGTCAAGACGCCGACGGGATCGGTCCTCGCCGACAAGGTGATCTGCGGCACCGGCGCCTACACTTCCGACTTCTGGCCCGGCCTCAAGGAGAGCTTCACCAAGCTTTCGGTCGCCTGTCTGGCCACCAGTCCCCTGTCGGACAACCTGCGCCGCACGATCGCGCCGGAGAACCATACCGTGGTCGAAAGCCGCGGCGATCCGGCCATCTACAAGCACGACAAGGACGGCCGTTTGGTGACCTCCGTCTTTGTCGAGGGAAGGCGAGGCGGCGATCACGCCTACACCAAGGCGCTGGTGGCCGAGCGGCTGAGGTGGATTCTCCCGCAGCTCGACGAGGTGGACTGGCAGTTCTTCTGGCAAGGCGATCTCGACATGCAGCCGCGCACGATCCCCCGGCTCTTCGGGCTCGCGCCCGGCGTTATCGCCTCGCTCGGCTACTCGGGGCGCGGCGTGCCGACGGGCACCATGATGGGCACCGTGCTTGCCGACTGGGCGACGGGCACCGACCCGGAGGATCTGGCGCTGCCGATCGAGCCCTTGAAGGCGGCACCGCTGTACATGCGTTTCCTGCCGCGTATCCTCCTCCCCTACTTTCGTTACCAAGACCAGAGGCTGGCCCGACGCGACGGCGTTCGCCCGCCACGCTATTGACAGGCTCACGCTAGCTAAGGCGCAGTCCAATGCAAAGAAACCAACACTCAACCCACCGTCCGCTTAGGTCATCGGCACGTGAAGGAGGCGCCGGACGTGACAGTTTCGAAGAAGCACTCGACCGTCCGAAAGAAGGCAGCGCCGCAGGCCGCGCCCTCGCGCGCGGCCGCCGAGGTCGATCCGAAGCAGGTCGACATGGATATCCTTCAAGATGTCTTGAGCTTCTACGTGCGCAGCCTCAATCTCTCGCTCAGCCGCGATCTCGATTCCTTGATGGGCGATCTGCCCGTGGCGCGCGGGACCGGGAAGATCTCGACCTTGCTGCTGGTCGCGGCGAACCCCGGCATTCGTCCATCGACGATCGCCGAGATCATTCACAAGGACCGCTCGGCGATCGTGCGCCTGCTCGACACCTTGAAGGCCTCGGGCTTGCTGATCCAGCGGGTCTCCCCGCGGGAGCGGCGCTCGCACGAGCTCTACCTCACCAAGAAGGGGCAAGCCCTGGCCGAGCGCGTGCGCCGCATCGCGCTGGAGCAGGACAAACGCTTCTTTTCGGTGCTGTCGGCCAAGGAGCGAGCGCAGCTCCGCTCCATCCTGACGCGGCTCTACGCACACCACCTGGGCCAGCCCCGCTAAGCGCCGCCCCCACATCCTTCGGAGCGTCGCCGTCATGAGCGCGGCAAGCGGCAAGCGGGTGGTCATGATCTCCGGCGCCAACCGGGGGATCGGCGCCGCGATCGCGGAACGCCTCGCTTCCGAGGGCTGGCTTCTAAGCCTCGGCGTGCGCGATCCCGCGAAGGTCACCGACCTACCTTTGGCCGAGACACTGGTGCACCCCTTCGACGCCAGCAAGGGGGGCGACGAGGCAGCGTGGGTCGAGGCGACATCGGCGCACTTCGGCCAGATCGACGCGGTGGTCAACAACGCCGGCATCATGATCCCCAAGACGGTGCTGGAGGTAAGTGACGACGAGATCGAGGCCATGCTGCAGATCAACGTCAAGTCGCCCCTGCGTCTGGTAAGAGCCGCCTATCCGGCATTGAAGCGTGGCGGCAGCGGCCGCGTGGTGACCTTGGTCTCGCTGTCGGGCAAGCGCGTGAAGACGGCCGCGTCCGGCAGCTATTCGGTCAGCAAGTACGCCGCCTTGGGGTTGGTTCATGCCATTCGGCTCGCCGGGTGGGATGACGGTATCCGCTCCACGGCGATCTGCCCCGGCTTGGTGGCGACCGACATGGCGGCCGGCATCACCAGCTTCGACCCGGCGGCCATGACCCAGCCGGGCGATGTCGCGCGGCTCGTGTCCATGGTGCTGTCCCTACCCAACACCGCCAGCACGGCGGAGATCACGGTCAACTGCCTGGCCGAGGGAAATCTCTAGCGTGACCCTTGCCCGAGCCCGGCCGGCGGCAGCACCGGCCATTCAGTCCATGAGCGTTGAACGAGAGGAGGATCAGACAAATGACAGAGCATCTCCGAGAGCAGCAGATCCAAGGCCGCCACGGCACCTCACTCAAGCGTAGGACCTTTCTCAACCTCTGCCTGGTAGGGGGCGCGGCGACGCTCGTGGCACCGGGTGCGCTGTGGGCCAAGCCGGATAAGCCCACCGGACAGGTGATCGCCGGCATCTCTCAGGAGCCGACGGTCTTCAATCCCCTGATGCCGCACATCGAGGTCGACGAGGGCGTCTACTTCCAGGTCTACAACCCGCTCTGGAGCATCGCGCCGGACGGCGGCTTCGTGCCAGAGCTGGCGGCCGAGATCCCGACGGTCGCGAACGGCGGGGTCAGCGAAGACGGCATGAGCTGGCGGATCAAGCTGCGCGACGGCGTCACCTGGCACGACGGCACGCCCTTCACCGCCGAGGACGTGAAGTACTCGCTGGAACTGGCCGTCGACGACAACTTCCGCTCGGCCAGGCGCGCCGGCCACGACCTCTTGCGCGACATCACCGTGGTCAGCCCGACCGAGATCACCTGGACGATGACCCAGCCCTACGCGCCCTACATGGCGATCCTGGGTTCCACCTTCATCGTGCCCAAGCACGTCGTCGAGGCGGCGGCCGACCCCAACGAATCGGCCCTCAACACCCATCCGATCGGCACCGGCCCCTTCAAGTGGGTCACCCGCACGGCCGGCGACTACATACAGCTGGAGGCAAACGACGACTACTTCGGCGAGGGCCCCTACTTGGAGACCCTGGTCTTCAAGTACATCCCCGACCTCACCGTCCTCTACACCCAGTTCCAGACCGGCGACATCGACTACATCGGCCTGCAGGGCATCACCGCCGACCACTACGCCGAGGCCTCGGAGCTGCCGAACCGCGTGGTCATGCCGATCCCGCAGCCCTTCATCGAGAACATCGCCTTCAACATGGGCAAGCCCCAGTTCCAGGACCAGGCGGTGCGCGAGGCGCTCTACCACGCGATGGACAAGGACTCCATCATCGACGCCATCTACTACGGCCTGCCCAGCAACTCCGAGACCTTCATCCCGCAGGGCAACTGGGCCTTCAACGGCGACCTGCCGAAGCACGAGTACGATCCGGAGAAGGCCAAGCAGATCCTGGACGCGGCCGGCTGGAAGCCCGGCGCCGACGGGATCCGCGAGAAGGACGGCGTCAAGCTCTCCTTCCTGAACTCCACCACCGCCGGCAATCACGTGCGCGAGCAGGCCCAGCAGCTGCTGCAGCAGAACTGGCGCGACATCGGCGTGGACATGCAGATCCGGAACTTCCCGCCGGCCGTCATGTGGGGCGACTACTGGATGCTGTCGGAATTTGATACGGCGATGGTCGGCATCGCCTTCATGGTGGGCCCCGATCCCGACACCTCCGACTACTTCGACTCGGCGGCGATCGCGGCGCAAGGCGGCGCCGGGCAGAACACCGTCCAGTATAAGAACGCCGAGGTCGACAAGATCCTGGCCGAGGCCGCGAAGACCGTGGACCGCGACAAGCGGCGCGCGCTCTATCACAAGCAGCAGGAGATCATCCGCCACGACCTGCCCTACCTGCCGATCTTCCAGTACGCCATGGTCGAAGGCACCAAGACCGGGCTGGAGGGTTACACGCCCAACATCAACGTTAGGATCAACACCTGGAACGCGGACGGTTGGCACTGGAAGTGACGCGTCCGGCTGACCGGAGGGCCCGAGAGGGCTAGACTGACTGGCGAGGGGGCGCGAGCGAGCCCCCCTCGCCCACCCTCCTTCCGACAGCCTGGCCGGGGCGGAGCCTTGCGATACCTTTTTTCCCGCCTGTTGCAGAGCCTGGTTCTGCTGTGGCTGGTCTCGATGATCGCGTTTGCGGTGCTGCACCTGGCGCCGGGGGGACCGCTGTCGCAGTTCGCCCTCTCGCCAGGCATGACGCAGGAGCAGATCGAGCGCATCACCGAGCAGCTGGGCCTCAACCGGCCGCTGCCGGTGCAGTATCTCGATTGGCTGGGTCACCTCCTGATCGGCGACTGGGGCAAGTCCTTTCGCGACGGGCGCGCGGTGCTGGACGTCATCGGCTCGCACCTGGGCGCCACCTTGCAGCTGATGGTGAGCTCTACCCTGCTGTCCATCATCCTGGGCACCTGGATCGGCGTTCTGGGCGCGATCCGCCGCTATTCGACCTTCGACTACCTGGCGACCATCGGCGCCATGGTGGCGCTCTCCATCCCCACCTTCTGGTTCGGGCTGGTCACCATCTTCATCTTCTCCGTCCGTCTCGGCTGGCTGCCGGCGGGCAACATGTTCACCATCGGCGACGGCTCCTTCCTGGACTATCTGCACCACCTGATCCTGCCGTGCGTGGTGCTGGGTTTGGTGACGGTGGCGATCTGGAGCCGCTACATGCGCTCTTCCATGCTGGAGGTGGTCAATCAGGACTACATCAGGACGGCGCGCGCCAAGGGCGTGCGCGAGCGCGCCATTCTTTGGCACCACGCCATCCGTAACGCCTTGCTGCCGATGATCACCATCGCCGGGCTGCAGCTGCCGACCTTGCTGAGCGGCGCGCTGGTCACGGAGACGGTCTTCACCTGGCCCGGCATGGGGCGCCTTTTCCTCGATTCCTTGAACTACCGCGACTATCCGGTGGTCATGGGCATTCTGGTCTTCTCCGCGATCCTGGTGCTGATCGGCAATCTGCTGGCCGACCTGCTCTACGCGGTCGCCGACCCGCGCATCCGGCTGGATTGACGTCATGACGAGCGAGCCTTCCAACCCGCAAGGCGACGCCATGCAGCCCGCCCAGACGCTGCTGGTCGACCGGAACCGGGCCTTGCACCGTTTCCTGCGTCACCGCCTGGCCATCGTCGGCGCGGTCACGATCGTGCTGCTGGTGCTGGTCTGCGCGGTGGGGCCCTGGATCACGCCCTTCGATCACCTCTTTATCGACATCCGGGCACGCTTCACTCCGCCGGCCCAAGGCGCCCACCTCTTCGGCACCGACGAGATGGGGCGAGACCTGCTGTCGCGCTTGATGATGGCCGGACGCGTGTCGCTCACCATCGGCTTCGCGGCGATGATCCTCAGCACCATTATCGGTACGATCATCGGCGCGGTCGCCGGCTTCTACGGCAAGGCCGTCGGCGCCGTCCTGATGCGCTTCGTCGACGCGGTGCTCTGCTTTCCCAACATCTTCCTGCTTTTGACCCTGGCGGCCTTCATCCGCCCCAGCATGATGACGATCACCATCATCATCGCCGCCACCTCCTGGATGGAGGTCGCCCGCGTGGTGGAAGCCCAGATGCGCAGCCTGCGCGAGCGGGACTTCGCCGTCGCGGCCGAGATGGTGGGCGCGTCCAACGCCTACATCATGTTCCGCGAGCTGCTGCCCAACGCCATCGCACCCATCGTCGTGGCCGCGACCTTGACCGTGGCCCGCGCGATCCTGCTGGAATCCTACATCAGCTTCCTCGGCTTCGGCATCCAGCCGCCGGAGCCCAGCTGGGGTAACATGCTGAACAACGCGCAGCAGTACCTGAGCTCCGCGCCTTGGCTGGCGATCTTTCCCGGTCTCATGATCACGCTGGCGGTGACCGGCTTCAACTTCCTGGGCGACGGCCTGCGCGACGCGCTGGATCCCAGGATGGAGAGTTGAGGATGCGATCTTGAGCGGCGAGGGTCGTCCCGGCGAGGGCGCCAACGAGCGGCAGGCGGTCCTGGAGGTGTCGGACCTCGGCGTGACCTTCCGCACGCCCGCCGGCGAGGCGGAAGTGCCGAGCGGTGTCGGCTTCGTCCTCAGGCAGGGCGAGACCTTGGCCCTGGTCGGCGAGTCCGGCTCCGGCAAGAGCGTGACCAGCCTCGCCATCATGCGCCTCCTGTCGCGCGAAACTCGCAGCAAGGTGCGCGGCCGGGTGCTGTTGCGCGGCCGGGGCGGCGAGCGGCGCGACCTCCTTACCCTGCAAGAAGAGGAGATGCGCCAGGTCAGGGGCAACGAGATCTCGATGATCTTTCAAGAGCCCATGACCTCGCTCAATCCGGTCCACAAGGTCGGCGTCCAGATCGCCGAAGCCATTCGCGCGCACCGCGACGTCAGCGAGGCCAATGCCTTGCAGCGAGCGATGGAGCTCTTGGAGCTGGTCGGCATCTCGGAGCCGAGGAAGCGCCTTGCCAGCTATCCGCACCAGCTCTCCGGCGGCATGCGCCAAAGGGTGATGATCGCCATCGCGCTTGCCTGCGATCCCAAGGTCCTGATCGCGGACGAGCCGACGACCGCGCTCGACGTCACCGTGCAGGCACAGATCCTCGCTCTTCTGAAGGATCTGCAGCACCAAAGCGGCATGGGGATCATCTTCATCACCCACAACCTGGGCGTGGTCGCGGAGCTGGCCGACCGGGTGATGGTGATGTATGCCGGCAAGATCGTCGAGCAGGCCGAGGTCGGAAGGCTCTTCGCCCAGCCGATGATGCCCTACACCTCCGGTTTGCTGCGCTCGATCCCCAGGGTAACGCTCAAGGGCGGCGGGCGCCCGGCCCTCTCGACCATCGGCGGCAACGTCCCCGACCCCTTGGACCTGCCGCCCGGCTGCGCTTTCCATCCGCGCTGCGGTCACCATCGCCCGGGGGTCTGCGACCAAGCGGTACCGCCCCTGGAGGCGGTCGACGACACGCGGGCGCTGCGCTGCCTGCGCTGGCGCGAGATCGGGGACGGAGTGGCATGAACGCGGCCAAGCCCACGCTGCTAAGGGTCGAGGGTCTCACCAAGCACTTCGACCTGGGCGGCGGCCTGCTCGGCTTCGGCGGCGGCGACGTGGTTCGCGCCGTCGACGGCGTCAGCTTCGACATCCGCCAGGGCGAGATCCTGGGCCTGGTCGGCGAGTCCGGCTCCGGCAAGTCGACCGTGGGCAAGACCCTGCTGCGCCTGCTGCGGCCGACCGCGGGCAGCATCCTCTTCGACGGCAGCGATCTGGCCCCCCTCACCCGGCGGCAGCTACGCCCCTTCCGCCGGCGCATGCAGCTGATCTTTCAAGACCCCTTCAGCTCCCTGAACCCGCGCATGACGGTCGGCCGGATCATCGCCACGCCGATCAAGATCCACGACCCCCAGGCAAGCCAGGCCGACCGCCGTCGGCGCGTCGAGGATCTGCTCCGCCTGGTCGGCCTCTCGCCCGGCCATGCGGAGCGCTATCCGCACGAGTTTTCCGGCGGACAGCGCCAGCGCATCGGCATCGCCAGGGCCTTGGTCATGAACCCCGAGTTCCTGGTGGCCGACGAGCCGGTCTCGGCCCTGGACGTCTCGATCCAGGCCCAAGTGGTGAACCTGCTGCTGGAAGTTCGCCAGAAGTTTGGTCTCACCATGCTGTTCATCTCCCACGATCTGGCCGTCGTCGGCTGCATCGCCGACCGCATCGCCGTCATGTATCTGGGCAAGCTGGTTGAGCTGGCGCCCAGGGACGCGCTCTTCCTGGACCCGAGGCACCCCTATACGGAGGCGCTCTTCTCCGCCGAGCCGATCCCCGACCCCTCGCTGCGCCGGCAACGCGTCCTCCTGAAGGGGGAGATTCCCAGCCCCGTCGATCCGCCGTCCGGCTGCGTCTTTCGCACGCGCTGCCCCTACGCCTTGCCGGACTGCGCCAAGACCGTCCCGCCACTGAGGGAGATCGCGCCGGGACACGCCAAGGCTTGCCTTCGCGACGACTTGACGCTCGCCGCCTCGCAGCACGCGGCCAGCCAGATCACTTCTTGACCTTGGTGGCGGGAAACGCGCGGTGCTAGCGTCCCCCTCATGTCCGTCACGCAGCAATCGGTCGAGGTCACGGAGCGCAAGCCGCGCATTGCGCTCTGCGGCAGCGCCGGTGTCGGCAAGACCACCTTGGCCCGGGCCTTGGCCGCGCGCTGGGGCGTTCCCTATGTCGAGGAGGGCATGCGCCGGCGCCTGCAGGCCGGCCTGGACCCGCACGAGCTGACCAGGGAACAGCACCGCCAGCTCTTGCAAGAGCTGGCGGAAGAGAGCCACGACGAGGCCGTCGCCGCGATCGCCGACAGCGGCGGTGTGGTGTGCGATCGCTCGCCGATGGATTCCCTGGCCTTCTGGCTCCACTACGGCTTTGTCCACGATCCGCCGGACGAGACCGAGGCCCTGGTCCGCCGGGAGGTCGAGCGCTGCGACCTCTTCGACCTGGTCCTGGTCCTGCCGTGGGGCGCCCTTCCCCTCGCCGAAGACGGCGTGAGGTCAGCCAATCCCTGGCTGCAGCTGCAGTTTCAGTGCCTCGTCGAGGGTTTGGCGCGAGAGCTTTTACCTGAGGAGCGCTTGTCGACTTTGCCCAAGGCCGTGACGGCCCTAGACGCGCGCATGACCTGGACCGAAGAGAGACTTGGCCTGCTTTCACCGACGACAAGCGGATGACGCTCATGGTTCAAGATCCCGGGTGGCGCGAGTTGGTTCGCGAGCAGTTGCACGATCATCGCTGCGCTTGGAGCAGTGGCGTCTTCGGCGCGTTGGCCGAGTTCGAGCGCGACGCGGATGAGGCGGCGCGCCAGCCAGATCCTCCCTTGGAAGGCTGGATCACGAAGCGCGGGGCGATCGCCGTCGACCTGTCCGCCGACGCGATCGTGCATGGTTACGAGACACTGAGCGCCAGGCCCGAGTTCTGGCGCCACGGCCTGGTTCTCGCCCAACCGGGCAGTGCGCTCCGCCAGGGGTCGCGCGGGCTCATCGACCTCGGTCGCGATGCCGGTGCTCTGCGCGCGGAAGACCGCGGAGACCGGCTGTTCGATCTCGGCCTGGGACAGTCCGGCATTGCCTTCTGCGTGCGCAGCGGGGACCCCGCGCTCGTCGCCGCACTGCAAGCCGCCGAGGGCCAGAACATCCTTGAGCCGGGCAATGAGGCCATGGCGGCGATCAAGCGGCACAGCCCTAACCGCGTGGTTACGTCTCAGCTCGGCCGGATCGAGGTCTATCAGGCCATCCCCTCCAGCACGCGCGGAGACACCACGCCCGGCGGCCCACACACCCATGTGCTTCCCAAGCTGCTCGCCAGCGGTCGCACCCACGATGCCAACATTGCGCTGAGCGACGGCCTCGTGCCGCTCTTCCAGCTCTTTCCCGCCCATCCCCTCGCCGAGAATCCCGAGACGGGTCCAATCTTCGATGCTCAGAAGCACGAGGCCTTCCAGGATCTCTTGCGGCGCTTCGGCCACCCCGGCTACACGACCGCCAAACGAGACGCCGAACGCATCCTGCACGGCGTCGGCGGCATTGGGCTGCCGGAGGGACTGGATCGCTTGGAGCGTCTCGCCTGGCGTGTCGCCCTTCGCCAGGCGGCCGCCCTGGGCAGTCTTTCTCCCGAGCGCTTGACCGCGTGGCGAGAGCTGCTGGAGCCCGCTTCGAGAAAGACAAGCGAGGCGGTCGAAGGGCATCACAGTTAGACGCCCGGAGCGGTCTCGGACGAAACAGCGGTTCGATCCGATACTGGCCGCGCTACTCCTGGACTTGCGCGGCCCGCTCGGCTGCAAGGCGCGCTATGTTGGAACCGGGCGCGATTGCTTGGGTCTCCTGCCAATCCGCGACGGCGCCGGCAACGTCGCCGATCAAAGCACGCAGCGTACCACGTTCGAAAAAGGCCTCCGCGAAACTGGGATCGATCTCCACCGCCACGTTCAGGTCATCGAGCGCGCTGTCGTAGTCCTCGAGATGGCGATAGGCCGTGGCGCGGTAGAGCAGCAGCTCCGGGTCGGGCTGCGATACGCTGATCGCGCGGGTGAGATCGGCGGCGGCACCCGCGTAGTTGCCCAGTTGCCCACGCAGGATCGCCCGATCGGTGAGCAGCGCGGGATCGCGCGGCAAGCTCTCCAAGGCCAGGTCGAAGGCCTCCAGCGCTTCGTCCGGCCGCTCCGCCAGAAGCCAGGCATGGCCGGCCTGGCCCCACAGGAGCCCCACGTCACCCCATCGTTCCGGTGGAAGCTGTTGTGCCAAGGCGCCAAAGTCGCTGGCCGCCAGGCTGGGGTCGCCGATAGCCGCTTCGGCCACCGCCGCGCAGTGGCGCGCCGCCGCGCTGCCTTCCCGGGCCACCCATTCCCGCGCCAGCTTGCCGCCGTAGGAGGGGTCGAGGGACACCTCCTGCAAGCAGGCCATGTGCCGCTCGCCGCGCCAGTCGGTCAGCAGGTAGAACTGCGCCGAGGCTGCCGCGGGCAAGCAGCACCAAAGGAGAATAAACGCGAGCTTGCGCTTGATGCGTATCACCATGGACCCCAGCTTGTCGCTGAAAGGGCGCCCGCGCAAGCAGCGCCGTGGACTTCCGCAATGCGGCCCGAAGGAGGGCGGCCCCCATGCCCCGTCTCTTTGTCTTTGGTCTGGGCTACAGCGCGCTCGCAGTGGCACGCAGGGCGCTCGCCAGCGGCTGGCAAGTG
This sequence comes from Rhodospirillales bacterium, assembly GCA_963669375.1. Classification (GTDB taxonomy): domain Bacteria; phylum Pseudomonadota; class Alphaproteobacteria; order Kiloniellales; family JACOMY01; genus JACOMY01. Next base: position 132,402 of record OY770024.1, read on the forward strand.
GCCGGCACGACGCGCGACTCGGCGAAGGCGCAGGACCTGAAGAGCAGCGGCATCGAGGTCGTGATGCTGGGGCCGGAGGACGACGGCGCGGGTGTCGCCGCCGCGCTTGCCGACTGCAGCCACCTGCTTGCCAGCGCGGCGCCGGGCGATGATGGCGACCCGGTCCTGCTCGGCTACGGTGCGACCATCCGGGACAAGAGCAAATCTCTGGAATGGATCGGCTACCTCTCTTCGCTCAGCGTCTATGGCGACCGCAAGGGTGCCTGGGTGGAGGAGAAGAGCCAGGCCGAGCCCACCAGCGCGGTCGGCCGACGCCGCCTGGCGGCCGAGGAAGCCTGGGCCGATCTTGCGCGGGAACTGGCGCTGCCCCTGGCCGTCTTTCGCCTGGCCGGCATCTACGGACCGGGCCGCAACAGCCTGCGCGACCTCAAGGTCGGCAAGGCGCGTCGCGTCGTGAAACCGGGACAGGTCTTCAACCGCATCCACGTCGAGGACATCGCCGGCGCCGTGATGGCTGCCATGGCGCGCCCCGAGCAGGCCGGAGTCTTCAACCTGGCCGACCGCGAGCCGGCCGAGCAGAACAAGGTCGTGCTGGAGGCCGCGCGTTTGCTGGGCGTCACCCCGCCGCCGGCCACGCCGCTGGAGAAGGCGGAGCTTTCGCCCATGGCCCGGCGCTTTTGGTCGGAGAATCGACGGGTCAGCGCCCACCGCCTGGTAAAGGACCTGGACTACACCCTACGCTATCCAACCTATCGCGAAGGCCTTGCCGGACTGCTCAGCAGCGAACGTTGAGGCTAGAGCGCGATGACGATAGATTGAACCGATCTATCGTCTGAATCGCACTCTGAACGTATGAGCATAGACCAAGATGGTCGCAGGTAGATTCGAGCTGCGACCATCTTGGTCTAGGGCGGCGCCGGGCCTCACAAGCGATCGAGGAAGGCGCGCAAGCGCCGCGCATTGGCCCCTAGGTCGCTGACGCCGATCCGGCTGACGGAGCGGGCGTCGATGGCGACCTCGCCGGGCGAGCGCAAGGTGATCAGCACCACGACGTCATCCTCGAAGCCGAACCAGGCGCTCCTGTCCACGGCCTCCAGGCGCGCGCTGTCCTGGCCCACCCGCTCTTCCTCTACCGTCCAGCCCGATGCCTCGGCCGCCTCGTGCACGCGCTCGAGCGCCTCTTCGAGCGAAAGGGAACGCGTCAACGTGGTGAGATCGGGATAGACTTCGGCGTGAAGCGCCCGCCAATCCGGATGGGGAGAAGCAGCCCGTGCCGCACGGCTGTCGGCCTCGTAGCGGCGCGGGCCGAGGGCCTCGAACGCCGGTGGATTCTCCAGGTTCGTGGTGACGTCGTGCAGGGGGTTTGCCGCCGCGGCCTGGCGCAGGTCCATCAAGGCGAGGACGACGCCCAAGCCCGCGATCAAGCAGGCGACGCTCAGAGCCAGCAGAGCCCAGCGTCGACGCAAAAGGGCGAGGATCGCGGCGAGCAGGCCGAGAGCGGCGGCAGCGATCGCGGCCAGCGGCGCATCGTTGGCAAGCAGCGAGAAGGCCGACTGAAGATCGAGCCAGCCGAAGCGATAGAGCGGACCAGGCAGCAGCGCCAGGGCCAAGGCGGCAAGGGCGGCGATCGCCGCCAGGAGAGAAGATGCTTTGAGCGTCCGATGCAAAAGGCGTTCCTTGGTTGGTCGGCGACCTCGCCAGAGGCCTTCGTCCACAAGCGATAGGCCGGTTTGGCTTGGATGAACAGGAGGTTCCTCGCGTGCTGTCGCGTGGGCGCCCCCGGGATTGTTTGGCAGCAAGGGCGAGAGCCGAGAGAAAGTCCTGACCGCGCGCCCGCGTCTCGCACGTCACCCCCTAGCGCTGCGTGTAATAGGCCTCGTCAGCTCGTGCCTCGGACCGTCCGGCATGGCCCCAGGCCCCGAAAATCGACCGAAAAGCAGTGAAATGCCTGCTCGCCGATCCTACACTCCGGCCTGGGAATCCAGTCAGGGGCGATGCAATGAAAAGTGCCAGGCGGTCCGCTGTTCGTCATCGCGATCCACTAGACGACAAGCTGCGTCTGGACCGCTACCTCGGCAGCGTAAGGAGCATCACCTCGGCTAGGTACCTGGTCGACAATCAGGTGCGCGCCTATCTGGCGCATCCGGAACAGAGCGCCGACGACTTCATCCAGTCCCTTTCACGTTACGATGCGGGCCAGCGCTGGCTCAGAAAGAACAGAGAGCGTCAGACCAGACGGCGGTTCAACACCTACGTCGCCCCGATTCAAGAACTCTGCGAAGACACCGGGCACGCGAAACCCTTCCTCGTCATGATGCACGACAACAGGGTCGGCTTCAGCCTGCCCACCTTCGTCAAGTCGGCCGGCGTGCTGTCTTGGCTGAGCAATCGATGCCTTCTACCGCTGGACCACGGACGCCACTGGGAAGCGGTCGGCGCGGTCGACGAGTCCGACCGGCCGTATCAGGAGAAGGACGACAAGATCGTATGGCGTGGGAACTCCAGCGGCCCCTTCTCCCTCAAGGACCGGCAGGACGATTACTCCAGTCGCTACTACATTGCAAAGAACTGGGACAAGATCTCAAAGTACGACATTGGCTTTTCTAAGATCGTGAAGATCGACGGTAAGCGATCCGACATAGAGATCGACAGGCTAGCGGCCATGACCAAAGAGAGATTGACCATGGAGCAGCAGTTGCAGTCGAAATACCTCTTGTCACTGGAAGGAAACGACGTCGCATCGGGGCTGAAGTGGATGCTCTACTCCAACTCGGTCGTGCTCATGCCGCATCCGAGGTGCGAGTCATGGTACTGCGAAGCCTTCCTGGAGCCCTTCCGACACTACGTCCCGGTAGCGCATGACCTGTCAGACTTGGACGACGTCTACGCGTGGTGTCGTGACAATGACGACACCTGCGAAAAGATCGCCATGAACGGTCGCGCCTTCGTCGCGACTCTGATGGACCGAAGGCGCGAGCAGAACCTGGCCGGTGCCGTTGTCGATGCCTATTTCTCCAAGGTCGACTTGGAGTTGGAAGGCGACATGAAGAAGGTCTTCGACTAGGTGCCTTCCGGTTACGCACGCGACGGCCGACCGCTAGGCGAGGCCGGCCGCGGGCGAAGCTGCCTCAATCCCCCAGGGGCGCCGTCGCTTTCTCGACCTGCCCCATCAGGCGGTCCAGGGTATCGTCCAACAGCGCCAGATTCGCCGGCTCCGACAGGCGGTGGTCTCCACCCTTGACCAGGGTAATCTGGACGTCCTGGCTCTCCAGGGCGTCGGCGAGCGCCAGCGAGCAGTCGAAGGGCACGTCCTTGTCCTCCAGGCCGTGCAGCAGGCGGACCGGACAGCCGAGCCGGATGGGCGACTGCAGCAGCAGGTGCCGGCGCCCTTCCTCAATGAGGGCACGGGTGATGACATAGGGCTCGTCGCCGTAGTCGGAGGGCTGCTCCAGCCGCCCGTCGCGCATCAGGGCCTGGCGCTGATCGGGGGGCATCTGATCCCAGATCAGATGCTCGGTGAAATCCGGCGCGGAGGCGATGCCGACAAGCCCCGCGACCCGTTCCGGCCGCGCCAGGGCCACCAGCAGCATGATCCAGCCGCCCATCGAGGAGCCGACCAGGATTTGCGGGCCCTCCGTTGCGTGATCGATGACCGCCAGGGCGTCGCTCGCCCAGCTGCCGATGGTGCCAGCCTCGAAGGTTCCGCCGGAGATCCCATGCCCGGAGTAGTCGAAGGCCAGATAGGCCCGGCCGCGCTCTGTCGCATAGCGGTCAAGATGTGTGGCTTTCGTGCCACTCATGTCACTCATAAACCCACCCAGGAAGACAAGCCCTGGCCCGACGCCACCGCGACGGCGGTAGGCTAGGTCAGGTGCATCGGGGAGTGATAAAGTCTCGTGAGCTATCGACGTCGGCTCGGCGGTCATAGGAGAGAGGCCCTCTCGCCAGGGATGAACTGGGCTGCGTCTTTCAGACGGAGAAGGGGGAACGCTACCATCTCATCGCCCTCAATCGAAAGCCTGCCCTTGTCCTTGATGCAGGTGGTGCCGCGCCTGGACGGCGGCGGCGTCGAGCGCACGACCGTCGACGTGGCCGAGGCCGTTGTCAAGGCGGGCGGCACGGCGCTGATCGTCTCGGAAGGCGGCGCCATGGAAGTGGAGCTGAAACGCGTCGGCGCGGTGCTGGAGAAGCTCCCTGTCGCGTCGAAAAACCCCTTGGTGGTGCGGGCGAACGTCGGCCGTCTTGCCGAGCTGATCGACCGCTACGCCATCGACATCGTCCATGCCCGCAGCCGCGCGCCGGCCTGGAGCGCCTTCTATGCCGCGAAGAAGCGCGAGCGGCCATTCGTCACCACCTTTCACGGCGCCTACGACCGCGGCATGCCGCTGAAGCAGTCCTACAACGCCATCATGACCAAGGGGCGGCGGGTCATCGCCAACTCGGAATTCATCGCGCGGCACGTGCAAGAGGTCTACGGCGTCGAGCGCGAGCGCTTGCGGATCATCCCGCGCGGCGTCGACTTGCTGCGCTTCGATCCGGAGCAGGTGAGCGTGCCGCGGATCATCCAGCTGGCCGAGCGCTGGCAATTGCCGGACGGCGTGCCGGTGGTGATGTTGCCCGGACGCCTCACCCGCTGGAAGGGCCAGCACCTGCTGCTGGACGCTTTGACCCGGCTCGGCGATCAAGAGCTGATCGCGCTCTTCGTCGGCGACGAGCAGCCGGGCCATGCCGGCTACCGCGAGGAGCTGGAGCAGGCGATCCGCGACAAGGGCCTGATCGGCCGCGCCGTGGTGATGGGCCACTGCAACGACATGCCGGCCGCCTATCGCCTGGCCGACGTAGTGGTCTCCGCCTCGACCAGCCCGGAGGCCTTCGGGCGCGTGATCAGCGAGGCCCAAGCGCTGGGCCGGCCGGTGGTTGCGGCCGACCACGGCGGCGCCCCGGAGCAGATACTGGAGGGTCACACCGGCTGCCTCTTCCCGCCCGGCGACGCCGAGGCTCTGTCGCAAGGCATCCGCTGGGCGCTGTCGCTATCGGCGGAGCAGCGCCAGATGATGGCGGCCGACGCACTGGCGCATGTGCGCCGCCGCTTCTCCAAGGAGCAGATGTGCGCCAGCACGCTCGCCGTCTACGCCGAGCTGCTGGAGCGGCCGGCCAGCCTCGGCAACCACGACCTGGATAGCATGAGCGCCGCCTAGGCAAGGTGCGTACCGCCGGTAGTAGGTATCTCCCTATCGGCTATGCGTTCGGAGGCTTGCTCCCGCCCTTCCGGCACGGCATCTTCGCGAGCGATCTACCCAAGGGAGCGGGACATGCCGGAAGACCACAAGCGCCTCGCGGGCGACGACAGCTTTGACTTGCAGTGGCGCAAGCCAGACGGCGGCACGGCGCCGCTGAACGACTGGGGCGTCGACAGTGAATATGGACTGCTGCGCGACGTGCTGCTGGCCAAGCCCACGCACCTGAAGCACATGGCGACCTCCTCGCTGTCGCGGAAGTTCCTGCGCGAAGCGCCCTGCGATGTCGCGGCCGCGCAGGCGCAGCACGCGGAGCTCGTCGCCGCCTATGAGCACTTCGACGTCACCGTGCACTTCGCCGAGGGCGACGAAACCCTGCCGATGCAGGTCTATACCCGCGATTCCAGCTTCATGACTCCCTTCGGCGCGGTCATCACCAACATGGCCAACTGGTGGCGCCGCGGCGAGAACTACGCCGCCATCCGCAACTACCAGCGCTTCGGCATCCCGATCTACGACATGGTGACGGCCGGCCACTTCGAGGGCGGCGACTTCGACGTGATCGAGCCGGGCTGCGTGCTGATCGGCTGCGGCGGCGAGCGCACGCAGGAGATCGCGGCCCGCCAGGTGCAGGGCTGGTTCGACCGCGAAGGCTGGGAGACCAGGCTCGCCTTCTTCGACCCCTACTACGTCCACATCGATCTGATGGTGGTGATGATCGCGCCAAAGCTGGCCGCCGTCTGCCTGGACTGCACGGAGCCCGGCATCGTGGATTGGTTGAAGGCCAAGAAGATCGAGATCATCCCCGTCCCCTTCCGCGACACCATGGGCTTGGGCTGCAACGTCATGTCGATGGGCGGCGACCGAGTCATCGCGCCCCGGCATTCGCGCGCACTGATCGAGCAGCTGAAGGCCCATGGCATCGAGGTCGCCGAGATCGAGATCCGCGAGATCATGAAGACCGGCGGCGGCATCCACTGCATGGCCATGCCCTTGAAGCGGGATGCGGGGTGAAGGCTCCGCTGAGATCCGATCTGGCCAGCACCCTCCTACGCTACAAGGCCTGGGCCGACGAGCGTACCTATGAGGCGGTCGCGGCCCTACCCCGGCGAGAGATCGAAAAGGAGAGGCAAACCACCTTCGGCACGATCGGCCATACCCTGCAGCACAGCCTGATCGTCGAGGAGATCTTCAAGGCACACCTGGAGGCGCGTCCGCACGGCCACACCGCCAGAACCGCCAAGATGCTGCCGCCGACGGGCGTACTGCACCAGCGCGTCAAGGTCATGAACGAATGGTGGGTTGCGCTCGCCGATCGATTGACGACCACTGAACTCGGTGAGCCGATCGACTTCGCCTTTCTGAGCGGCGAGCCAGGACGCATGACCCGAATGGAGATCGTCTTTCACATCGTCCAGCACGCGACCTACCATCGTGGCTACGTCGACGACATGCTCTACCAGGTTCCCGTAACGCCGCCCGCGACCGACCTCACGGTTTACCTCAACGGCGACGACCGCAAAGGATAGGACCGCGTGGTGTCGGAAGACGGCCTCAGGTTGCTCCCGGCGCTGCCAGGCGATGCGCTAGAGCTCGCGCAATTGATCGACATGGCCGGCGAAGGCCTCCCCAGATGGTACTGGTCGATGACGGGCGACAGCGGCGCGGACCCCCTGGAGACCGGCGCGGCCAGCATTCGGCAGGAAACGGGATCCTTCTCTTACCGGAAGGCATTGGTCGCCGTCCTCGACGAGAGGCCGATCGGCCTGATGCTCGGCTACCTGGTCGCGGTGTCGCCGCCGCAAGACCAGGACGCGATAGCGGCTTTGCCGCCCCCCCTGCGCCCCTTGGCCGAACTGATGCGGCTTTCCATCGGCACCTTCTATGTCAGCGCGTTGGCCCTGCGCCCGGAACAGCGCGGGCGGGGCATCGGCGCCAGGCTCATGGAGGCCGCCGAGGCGCGCGCGGCGCGAGAGGCGGCCGCGCGGACCAGCATTCAAGTCTATGCGCAGAACCTGGGCGCGATGCGGTTCTATCGGCGCGCCGGATACCAGGTCGTCGCGGCGAGGCCGATCCCGCAGCATCCCTGCCATCCCTACTACGAGGGAGAGGTGCTGCTGTTGATGAAGGCGGTGCCCCCACGCGGGTCATAGGGGAGCGGCTCGGTCGCTTCTCGGCAGGAAAGAGCGCTGTCCGGTTTAGGGAAGTTGATTGAAGTTCTGTGTGTGTGTTTTGCACCTTTCTCACGTCATCCCCCGGCATTGACCCGGGGATCTAGTGGCCCGGCCGCACCCTGTCGGAGAGCTGGGCGCTGACTGCGGGACATGGATGGCCGGGTCAAGCCCGGCCATGACGAATAATGGTTGATCAATCCTTTTAACGACTCCCCATTTAGGCGATCTCCCGGCTAAACCGGACAGCAGCGGCAGGAAAAGCGGACATAGCTGGTCCGCGCGCTGCGGCCAGCCTGGCCGAAATCGTGCCGAGATTGTCCTCTCCCTTAATGGCGTGGCCCCTTGGGCAGCAATAGTGTGCGGCCGCGTTCTTCAACCGCATGAGAGGAAAGCGGCCATGGATAGTGCACCTGCGCAGGAAGCGCAGAGCAAGCTCGACGAGAGCGTGCTCGGCGCCTTCGAGACCCGCCTGGTGACCGCGCTCAACGATGCGGCCTTGACCCTGATGCTGTCGGTCGGCCACCGCACCCGCCTGCTGGACCACCTGGCGAGGTCGGGCGAGGTGACCGGCGCGCAGCTGGCCGCGCGGGCCGGACTGCAAGAGCGCTATGTTCGCGAATGGCTGGGCGCCATGGTCGCGGCCAAGATCGTGACGCTCGATCCGGGCCGGGCGCGCTACCGCTTGCCGGCGGAGCACGCCGCCTTGCTGACACGCTCCGGTCTCGCCAACTTGGCCGCGATGGCGCAGTACATCCCGCTGCTGGGCGGCGTCGAGGACGACATCGTCGCCTGCTTCCACGAGGGCGGCGGTGTGCCCTACGAGCGCTACGGCAGGTTCCACGAGGTGATGGCCGAGGACAGCGCGCAAACGGTGCTGCCCGCGCTCTTCGACTCAATTCTGCCGCTGGTGCCAGGCCTGCTCGAACGGCTGGCGGCAGGCATCGAGGTCTTGGATGTCGGCTGCGGGCGCGGACGCGCGCTGCTGCTGCTGGCGAAACGCTTCCCGAACAGCCGTTTCTCGGGCCTCGACCTCTCGGCGGAGGCGATCGCCTGGGCGACGGCCCAGGCCGAGGAGCAGGGTCTCTCCAACCTCAGCTTCGACGTCCGCGACTTGAGGGACTTCGACAGCACGGCGCAGCCGGGGGCTTTCGACCTGGTGACGAGCTTCGATGCCATCCACGACCAAGCGCGTCCGCTGGCCGTGCTGACCGGCATCCGCAAGAGCCTGGCCGAGGGCGGCGTCTACATCGCCCAGGACGTGCAGGGGACCAGTCATCATCACGGCGACAAGGACCACCCGCTGGCAACGCTCCTCTACACCGTCTCCTGCCTGCACTGCATGTCCGTCTCGCTCGCCCAAGGCGGCGAGGGCCTGGGCGCGATGTGGGGACGAGAGGTGGCCGAGCGCTACTTCAAGGAGGCCGGCTTCGCGACGGTCGAGACCCACGAGCTGCCGCACGACATCCAGAACTTCTACTACGTCTGCCGGCCGTGAGGCGCGTCGCGCGCCCCGGTCACGTTGCGTCTCAAGCGCTGATGAATGCGGAGAGCGAGCGACGCTGCCTGCCGGCCTGATCGAAGTTCTCGGGACTGAGCCAAGCCAGGTGCGCGGCCTCGATTGCCGGCCAATCGCGATCGAGGATCGCATACCAGGCGGTGTCCCGATTGCGCCCCTTGTAGTGCGTGGCCTGCCGGAAGATGCCCTCGTAGGTGAAGCCCAGGCGCTCGGCCGCGCGGCGCGACGGGGCGTTCAGGGAGTCGCACTTCCATTCGTAGCGCCGATAGCCCAGCTGGAAGGCATAGCGCATCATCACGTGCATGACCTCGGTCGCCATGGCCGTTCGCTGCAGAAGCGGCGAGAAGCGGATGCTGCCGACCTCGATTGAGCCGTCGCCCGGATTGATCCTGAGATAGGAGCCCCAGCCGATCGCCTTTCCCGAAGACCTGTCCAGAAAGGCATAGAAAAGCTGATCCTCGCTCCGGCAGGCGGCCGCGACCCAGTCCCGAAAGTCCTCGACGCGCTCGAACGGCCCGCTTCCCATGTAGGTCCAACCTGCCCCGCTGTCGTCGTGCCGGTCGGCCTCCCATAAGTCGGCGCCATGGCGGGCGAGATCGAGCGGCTGCACCAGCGTGCGCGGGCCTTCGAGGTCGCGGCGCGCGGGCCTTGGCGGAGAGGTCCAATCTTCCGGAAGCGGATCGCCGATCGGCTGGCCTAACTGGTTCACGCGCGGCATTGACGCCTCCGATTCCACTCGTTGGTCGGCGCTCGCGCTGCCCTAAAGCGCGCTCAGCTTGTCGAGGTTGGTGCGGCGCAACTCCTCTTCCGTGAAGCCCAGGTCATAGGCGGGCGAGAGGATCAGTTCGGCCGCGCTTATGTCGATCCGCACGAAGGCCGACATGTGCGGCAGGTAGGTCGCCCAAAGCGCGTCGAAGGCCGCCGCCATCTCGGGATTGGCCTCCGCCTTCCTCACGATCGTCGCGGATCCGGTCACACGCACGGCCTTGCGCAGGATAACGTCGATGAAGCAGACCTCCAAGGCGGGCCGCTTGCGCAGGTTGGCGATGGTGCCGGGAGAGCGGATGTTGCCGAAGGCGATCGTCTTCTCGTCGAGCACGACGAAGGTCGCTTTCGGCGAGACGGACGGCGTGCCGTCGTCGTTGACCGTCGCGACCATCCCGGCCGTGTGGTTGCGGATCAAGGTCGACATCTCGTCAGTCAGCATTGCTGTCAATCCTAGCCGGAAGCGCGATGGGTGAACGGACGGTGGCGTCCAGTCGACGCCGATTCTGCGGCCAGTTCTGTTCGAGACAAAGGTCCAAACAGATCCTTCGTTCCAGACCAATCAGGCAAGCGCAGCTTGCCCTCCGCCTTGGGCCAGCCTTCTCCCGGCAATAGCCGGTGGTTCGATCGACGATAGCGGCCTAGCGGCGGACGATCTTGCCCGGGTTCATCAGTCCGTCCGGGTCGAGCGCCTGCTTGATCGCGCGCATCATCGGCAGGGCGTCGCCATGCTCCGCCGCCAGCAGGTCCAGCTTGCCGCAGCCGATCCCGTGCTCGCCCGTGCAGGTGCCGCCCATCTCCAGCGCCCGCTTGATCATGCGATCGTTCAGCTCTTGCGCCTGCGCCCAGTCCGTCTCGCTGTCGGGGTCCAGCAGATAGACCAGATGGAAGTTACCGTCGCCCACGTGTCCGACGATGGGGGCGAGCAGGCCGCTTTCCACGACGTCGCGCTTGGTTTCCAGAATGCACTCGGCCAAGCGCGAGATCGGCACGCAGACATCGGTCGCCCAGCTCTTGCAGCCCGGCTTCAGCGCCAGACAGGCGTAGAAGGCATCGTGCCGCGCCTGCCAGAGCGCTTGGCGGTCCTCTTCCTCCTTGGCCCAGGTGAAGCCTTGGCCGCCGTTGGCGCCGGCCAGTTCGCCGACGATCTCGGTCTGCTCCTGGACCCAGTTGGGCGTGCCGTGGAACTCGAAGAACAGGGTCGGCAGCACCGGGTAGTCGAACTTGGCATAGCGGTTGATGGCATCCATCTGCACTTCGTCCAGAAGCTCGATGCGCGCGACGGGAACACCCATCTGGATGGTCTCGATCACCGTGGTGACGGCGCCCTCCAGGCTCTCGAAACTGCAGACGGCGGCCCCCATGGCCTCGGGGATGCCGTAGAGGCGCAAGCGGACCTCGGTGATGATGCCGAGCGTGCCTTCCGAGCCCACCATGAGACGCGTCAGATCATAGCCGGCGGAGGACTTGCGCGCCCTCCCCCCGGTCTTGACCACCCGGCCGTCGGCCAGCACGACGGTTAGGCCCAGCACGTTCTCGCGCATCGTCCCGTAGCGCACGGCATTGGTACCCGACGCTCCGGTCGCGGCCATGCCGCCCAAGGAGGCGTCGGCGCCCGGATCGATCGGGAACATGAGGCCGTCGTGACGGACGTAGTCGTTCAGCTGCTTGCGGGTGACGCCGGCCTGCACCAGGCAATCGAGGTCGGCGGCGTTGACTTCGAGGACCTCGTTCATCTGGCTGACGTCGATCGAGATCCCGCCGTGAATGGCCGCGAAGTGCCCTTCCAGGGAGGTGCCGGTGCCGAAGGCCACCATGGGCACGCCGTGCGCGGCGCAGATCCGCACCGCCTTGGAGACCTCCTCGGTCGAGTGCGCGAAGACCACGGCATCGGGATGGGCCTCGAAATGGGTGACGTCGCGCCCGTGATGCTCCCTCACCGCGGCGGAGGTCGACAGCCGTTCGCCGAAGGCCTCGCGCAGGTCCGAGATGGCCGCTGCCACGGCCTCGGGGCTTGCCAAGGGACGGATTTCGGCGATCGCGGTCATGCTGCTCTAGCTCCTCGCTGCTCCTGCGCGTCCGGGCACCATACAGGATTTGCAGCGAGATGGCAGGCCGGACCTTGGCACCGCCGCGCCGACCTAATTCCTGAAGTCGCGCAGCAGGGATTCGCCCGGCAGGCCGGCTCGTGCAAGCCAGTCGCTGGCGACCTGGCGTCCCGCCTGCTGGACGTCCTGGTCCAGGCCGGCGGAGACCTGATAGAGGCCGTCCCTCTGAAGCATCCGCAAGATCGCCTCGTTCTGTGCCTCGCCGGCGACCCAAGCCTGCGCCTCGGCGGCCGAGGATGCCTGGCGAAGCGCTTCCTGGTCGGCGCGCGAGAGTGTCTCGAAGGTGGGCTCGTGCATCACCACGACGGTGAGGGGCACCCAGGAGTCCAATGGATAGAAGGCCGCCGACCCCGCGCCCGCGGCACCCCGCAAGGCCTCGGGCGCGCCGAGGAAAGCGGCATTGACGGCGCCCGAGCGGAAGGACTCGGCGAGCCTCGGCGGCGCCTCGACGACCGGCAGCGCGCCTAAGGCGCGGGCCAGCGAATCGCTCAGACTGTTGCTGCCGCCCAGGTGCTGACCGCTGAGCCCGGCCCGGCCGGTCAAGCCCTTGGGGCCCAAGAGACCGCGCGGGGACTGCGGCGCGGCGAAGAGGAGAATGAGGTCGCGCGACCAAAGCTCCTTCTGCAGGGGTCCGCGCAGGACCGCCCAGAGCTTGCCGGCCGAGGCGTAGTCGCTGGCGAGCGTGGGCAGGGAATCGGCCTCGAAGAGCGGTCCCCAGCTGGCCATGGCCTCCAGCGGCAGGGCCGCCATCTTGACCTCGCCGCTCTGCACGGCGCGGACCAGGCTGGCCTGCAGGGTCAGGCTGTCGGCGGGATAGATGCTGGGCGCGATCCGCCCGCCGGTCGCGGCCTGCACATCCTGGCCGAAGAGCTCCAGGCTTTGCACCTGCACGGAGCCTTCCGGCAACACCGTCGGCAAGCGCCACTCCTCCGCCGCCAGCGGCCCCACCAGCAGACTGCCGATCAAGAGCCCCGCCAGTCCCCCGCGCCTCAAGAAATCGCTTTGGCTCATGATTGCGCCGTCCCCTTTCCAGCAGCCACGTCTCCTAGCAATCTGGGAAGCAAATGCGGCAAGGCCATGTCAGGCACCGCCCGGGTCGAGCGCTGGATCGTGCTAAACGCGACCGACTTCATGCGCAGAGCCGTGCGCGAGCAGTCTCGCGACGGCATCGATGGCGCGGCGGAGCCAAGCAAACTTAAGCGCGCATCGCCAGATAGACCGCGACGTACTGACAGACCGCGGCCGCCAGCACGAAGGCGTGCCAGATCGCGTTGTGAAAGCGCAGGCCTTTCGCCAGATGGAAGCCCACGCCGGCCGTGTAGAGAAGACCGCCGACCAGCAACAGCACCAAGACGGCCGTGCTGACCGCGTAGATCAGCGGAACAAGGATGAAGACGACGCTCCATCCCATCGCCAGGCACAGAACGAGCGACGCGCGGTCCGCCGTTCGCGGATAGCGCAGCGAGAGGAAGAGGCCGACGACCGCCAAGGTCCAGATGCAGGCGAAGATGGTGATTCCCAAGGCGCCGCCGATCTTCACCAGCGCAAAGGGGCTGTAGCTGCCGGCGATCAAGAGGAAGATGCCGGAGTGGTCCAGGCGCCGCAGCACCTCCTTCGCCCCCGGCAGCACCACGATGTTGTAGGCCGCCGACATCATGAGTACCCAAAGCAGGCCGATGCAGTAGAGCAAGGTGGCGACGAGCTTCACCGCATCGCCCCAGGGATCGGTGAAGACCAGCAAGAGCGGCACGGCCGTCAGACCCCAAGCAACGCCCAAGACGTGAACCGCCTGGTCGAGCCGCCGCTCGCTCAGGCTGTAGCTTGGAAAGAGGTCCTCCGAAGACACGCCGCCTCCCAGTGGTCGTTCAAGGCCGCGATGACCAGGCCATCTTACTTAAGCTGTGGGGCCAGATTCGAACGAGTGCAAGGCCCCTGTCCTCAAGGGCCGGGCTAGTCGCGCTTGCGCCTAAGGCCGCGTAGCGCCGACACCACACCATGGAGCGTGCGGATCTCCTGCTCCGTGGGCCTGCCGCGCGCGAAGAAGGACTGTAGATTGCGCACCATGTGCGGCTTCTGTTGCGGCGTACGAAAAAACCCTTCCTCTTCAAGCGCGTGTTCCAGTCTTGTCATGAAATCAGTGAGCTGGCTTAGGGGTGCCGGCTCCGATCCGCCATGATGCAGGTGAAGCGCTGGCCCCGCCTCGGCCGCCTGCCACCACTCGTAGCCCAGGATCAGGACCGCCTGAGCCAGATTGAGCGAGGCATGGTCCGGGTTCAGCGGAACGGTCACCAAGGTATCGGCCATGGCCAGCTCATCGCTGGTGAGCCCGGTCCGCTCGGCCCCGAAGAGGAGGCCGACGCGCCCACCCCGCGCCGTGGCCGCGCGGATGTCCGCCGCGGCCTGGCGCGGCGTCGCGATCCACTTCACCAGATCGCGGTCGCGGGCCGTCGTGGCATAGAGGCGATTGAGGTCGCCCACCGCCACTTCCAGGTTCTCGTGAAGCGCGGCCTCCTCCAATAGCACCTCGGCGCCCGACGCCATCGGCCAGGCGGCCGGGTTGGGCCAGCCGTCGCGCGGTGCCACCAGCCTGAGTTCCGACAGGCCGGTGTTCATCATGGCGCGTGCCACCGCGCCGATGTTCTCGCCCAGCTGCGGGCGAACCAGGATGACGACCGGGGCCGAGGCCTCACCCGGCATCGTGGAAGAGCTTCCAGGCGATCGCGTCGGAGAGCGCGATGAAGGAGGCGTCGATGATGTTGGGCGAGACGCCCACCGTCACCCAATGGCGCCCCTGCCCGTCAGCGCTCTCGATCATCACGCGCGTCACGGCTTCCGTACCGGCCTCCGGCGTCAGGATGCGCACCTTGTAGTCGGTGAGGCGCATGTCGCTCAGCTGCTCGTAGTGCGGCAGCAGCGCCTTGCGCAGCGCGAGATCCAAGGCGTTCACCGGCCCGTTGCCGGTCGCCACCGTCATCAGCGGCGTGTCGTCCACCTCCAGGGTCACCGTGGCCTCTGACTCGGTCACCAGGACGCCCCTGGCGTTGAAGCGGCGGTCGTCCATGACGCGGAAGCGCTCCAAGGTGAAGTAGTCCGGCACCTCGCCCAAGAGCCGTCGGACCAGGAGCTCGAAGGAGGCCGGCGCGCCGTCGAAGGCGTAGCCCGCGTACTCCTTGGCCTTCACCTCCTCCACCAGGCGGCCGGCCAGCTTGGCCTCGCCCAAGGCATCGGGATCGATGCCCAGTTCGGCCAGGCGCGCCAGAATGTTGGACCGCCCGGCCTGATCGGAAACCACGATGTGGCGGACGTTGCCCACGAGGCTCGGGTCGATGTGCTCGTAGCTGCGCGGATCCTTGGCCACGGCCGAGACGTGAAGGCCGCCCTTATGCGCGAAGGCGCTAGCGCCGACATAGGGCTGGTTGCTGTTCGGACTGCGGTTCAGCCGTTCGTCCAAGAGGTGCGATACGCCGGTCAAGTGCTTGAGGTCTTCGCCGTCGACACCGGTCACGTAGTCCGTCTTCAGGGCGAAGGAGGGTATGAGCGAGATGAGGTTGGCGTTGCCGCAGCGCTCGCCCAGACCGTTGATGGTGCCCTGCACCATGCGCGCGCCGGCATCGACGGCCGCCAGGGAGTTGGCGACCGCGTTCTCGGTGTCGTTATGGCAATGGATGCCCAGGCGCGCGTCCGGCAGGATGGCCCGCACCGCGGTCACGATCTCCCGAACCTCGGCCGGCAAGGCGCCGCCGTTGGTGTCGCAGAGCGTAATCCAGGAGGCCCCTGCCTCGGCGGCGGCCCTGAGGCAGGCCACGGCATAGTCCGGGTTCGCCTTGTAGCCGTCGAAAAAGTGCTCGGCGTCGAACTGTGCCTCCTCCTTGCGCTTGCCGGCGAGCGCCAGGGAGTCGCCGATCATCGCCAGGTTCTCGTCCAACGAGGTCTGCAAGGCCAAGCCGACATGGAAGTCCCAGGTTTTGCCGACCAGACAGGCGACGGGCGCCGGCGGGCGCAAGACGGAGCTGAGGCCCGGATCGTTCTCGGCGCTGCGGCCCGGCCGCCGGGTCATGCCGAAGGCGACGAGGCGCCCGCGCTTGGTCCGCGGCAGGTCGTCGAAGAAGGCATCGTCGGTCGGATTGGCACCCGGCCAACCACCCTCGATGTAGTCCACGCCCAGACCGTCCAGCGCCAAGGTGATGGCCCGCTTGTCGGCGGCCGAGAAGTCGATGCCTTGCGTCTGGGCGCCGTCCCGCAGAGTGGAATCGAAGAGATAGACCCGCTTGTCCTGGTTCATGTCCTTGCCCGCCGCCAGGTTGTACCCTGCGGTCCATCCTCCAGTTCGATGCCACGCGCCTTCAATTCGTCCCGAATCTCGTCCGCGCGGGCGAAATCCTTCGATTTGCGTGCTTCTTTCCGTTCTTCGATCAGCGCGTCGATCTCGGCGGAATCGCTTGGCTGGCTCCCTTGGAACCAGGCCTCGGGCGGTGCTTCCAGCAAGCCCAGCAGCTTGCCACCCGCCGCCAAGGCCGCGACGGCCTCCGCCTCGCCCTGGTTCACTCGATGGGCCAAGGCGTGGAGCGCCGCCAGCGCCTTGGGCGTGTTAAGGTCGTCGTCCAAGGCCGCGACCACCTCTTCGGGCGGTTCGACAGACGCGAAGTCGCGACCCCGGAGCGCGCCGTAGAGGCGATCGAGCTGGGTCTTGGCCTCGCCCAGCTTGTCCCTCGTGACGTCCAAGGGCTGGCGATAGTGGCCGGAGAGCAGCGCCAAGCGGACCGCCTCGCCGGGATGACCTTCCTCCAGGAGCTCGCGCACCGTCAGGAAATTGCCGAGGGACTTCGACATCTTCTCGCCGTCGACCACGACGTAGCCGTTGTGCATCCAATAGCGCGCCATGGTCTCGGTGCCGTGGACGCAGCGGCTCTGCGCGATCTCGTTCTCGTGGTGTGGGAAGATGAGATCGAGGCCGCCGGCATGGATGTCGAAGACCTCTCCCAGGTGCAGCCATGACATGGCCGAGCACTCGATGTGCCAGCCGGGCCGGCCCCTGCCCCAAGGGCTCTCCCAACCGGGCTGCGTGTCGCTGGAGGGCTTCCAGAGGACGAAGTCCATCGGGTCGCGCTTGTAGGGGGCGACATCGACCCTGGCACCGGCCAGCAGCTCCTCCCTGTCGTGGCGCGAGAGCCGGCCATAGTCATGGAAGCTGGCGACGGCGAAGAGCACGTGCCCCTCCGCGGCGTAGGCGTGGCCCCGCTCGATCAGCTTCTCGATGAGCGCGATCATCTCGGCGATCGTCTGGGTCGCGCGCGGCTCGACGGTGGGCGGCAGCGCCCCCAGGGCCGCCATGTCGCTGTGGTAGGCCTCGGTCGTGCGACTGGTCACGGCCTCGATGGTCTCGTCGTTGGCCTGGGCGGCGGCGATGATCTTGTCGTCCACGTCGGTGATGTTGCGGGCGTAGACGACCTGCGCCGCGCCGAAGTGATGGCGCAGCAGGCGGAATAGTACGTCGAAAACCACGACCGGGCGCGCGTTGCCGATATGCGCGAAGTCGTAGACGGTGGGTCCGCAGACATACATGCGCACCCGGGCTGGATCGAGCGGCTCGAAGCGCTCCCTCCGTCGGCTGAGCGTGTTGTGAATCTGCAGGGTCACCTTGTTTCTCCTTGTAGGCGGGCCAAGACCCGCTGGCGGGGCAGGAGAGGTAGCAAGGCCGCCATCTCCGGTCCAGAGCGCCTTGCCGTCAATGCCAGGCGCAACGGCAGGAAGAGGCGCTTGCCCTTGCGGCCGCTGGCTGCCGCCAGGCTCTTGGTCCAGTTGGACCAGGTGGTCTCGTCCCAGGGTTCCGGGGGCAGAAGGTCGGCGGCTTCGGCCAGGAAGTCCGGCTCCTCCACCACCGGCGCCAAGGGGCCGTCGCGGACCGAGAGCCAGTGGCGTGCATCGGAGAGGCTCTCGAGATTGCCCTGCACGCTCCGCCAAAGCGCCTCGTCGAACGCGGGCAGCCGATCGGCCACCGACGCGAAGGGCAATTCATGCAGCAGCTTGGCGTTCAAGCGCCGGAGTTCCTCCGGATCGAAGCGCGCCGGCGCGCGTCCGAAGGAAGAGATGTCGAATCCCGCGACCAAGGCGTCGAGATCGAGGGCAGGCTCCAGCGGCTGACCCGTTCCGAGGTTCGCCAGCAGGCTATTCAGGGTCATGGCCTCGATGCCGGACTCGCGCAAGGCCGCGAGGCCGAGGCTGCCCAAGCGCTTGGAGAGCCCCTTGCCGGCGGCATCGACCAGCAGGGGCAGGTGGGCGAAGCTGGGCACCGACCCTCCGAGGGCCTCTATCAGGGCGATCTGGGCCGCCGTGTTGGCGACGTGATCCTCGCCGCGAATCACGTGGGTGACGCTCATCTCCACGTCGTCGACCACGGAGGCCAGCGTATAGAGCGTCCGCCCGTCCTCGCGCAGCAGCACGGGATCGGAAAGCGAGTCGGAGGGAAAGGACTGCGCGCCGCGCACCAGGTCCTGCCACGCGATCACCCGGTCCGGCAGCTTCAAGCGCCAATGGGGACGCCTCCCCTCGCCCTCCAGGGCCGCGCGCTCCGCGGCATCGAGATGCAGCGCCGCCCGGTCGTAGCGCGGCGGCCGGCCGGCGGCCCGCTGCGCGGCGCGCTTGGCCGCCAGTTCCTCCGAGGTCTCGTAGCAGGGATAGAGCGCGCCCGTGGATTTCAGATGCGCGATGGCCGCCGCGTAGCGCGCGTCCCGCTCGCTCTGCCGGGCCTTCAGGTCCCACGACAGGCCGAGCCAAGCGAGGTCGGTCTCGATCGCGCGGGCGTAGGCCTCTTCGGAGCGCTCCTGATCGGTGTCGTCGAGGCGCAGCAGGAGGCGCCCGCCCTTGGCCTTGGCGAAGAGCCAGTTCACCAGCGCGATGCGGGCGTTGCCGACATGCAGACGTCCCGTCGGACTGGGTGCAAAGCGTACCAGGGTCATGATTGTTACTCGGACTATTCTTTGAGGGACGGAGCTCTGGGCTCCGTCATCCGGCGGGGGCGCGGAACCCGTTGGTAATGGGATAGCGGCGGTCGCGCGACAGCGACCGCCTGGTAATCTTGGTTCCTGGACAGCTTTGTCGGCGCTTGTACTCGGCGCGGTCGAGCAGGCTCCAGACCCGCAAGACCGTCTCCCTGGCATAGCCCTCGCCGACAATCGTGTCGAGCGAGGCCTCGCGCTCGATCAGGCCCGTCAGGATGGCATCCAGGGTGTCGTAGTCCGGCAGGCTGTCCTGGTCGGTCTGGTCCGGCTTCAGCTCCGCGCTGGGCGCCTTGGTCAGAATGCGCTCAGGGATGACTCGGCCGGCCGGTCCCAGCGCGCCCGTCGGACGCGCCTGGTTGCGCCAGCGCGATATCTGATAGACCTGGGTCTTGTAGACGTCCTTGATGGCGTTGAAGCCGCCGCACATGTCGCCGTAGAGCGTGGCGTAGCCCACGCTCATCTCCGACTTGTTGCCGGTCGAGAGCACCATCGGCCCCAGCTTGTTGGAGATGCCCATCAAGGTGAGGCCCCGGGCACGGGACTGCAGGTTTTCTTCCGCGATGCCGGCTGGCAGGCCGTTGAAGAGCGGCGCCAGCATGCCCTGGAAGGCCTCCATCGCCGCTTCGATACTCACCTCGTCCAGGCGGATGCCCAAGAGACGAGCGCACTCTTCCGCATCCTCCAGGCTCTCCGTGCTGGTGTAGGGCGACGGCATCATCACCGCCCGCACCCGCTCCGCCCCCAGGGCGTCGACCGCGATCGCCGCGGAGACCGCCGAGTCGATGCCGCCGGAGAGGCCCAACACTACACCGGGAAAGCCGTTCTTGTTCACGTAGTCGCGCAAGCCCAGGGTCAGGGCGCCGTAGATGCTCTCGCTTCCTTCCGGCAGCGCGGTCACGGCGTCGCCCACGAAGCGGCAGACGTCGCCCTGCCGCTCCAAGGTGACGAAGCCCACCTTCGCTTCGAAGGCCGGCATCTGCAGCGCCAGCGAGAAGTCGGCGTTGAGCGCGAAGGAAGCGCCGTCGAACAGCAGTTCGTCCTGACCGCCCACTTGATTGAGATAGACCATCGGCAGTTCGGTCTCGCCGACCCGCGCCGAGAGAATCTGCAGACGCTCGTCCAGCTTGCCGTAGTCGAAGGGGCTGCCGTTCGGCACCAACAGGGCCTCGGCGCCCGTCTCCTCCAAGGTCTCGGCCACGTCCGGGAACCAGACATCCTCGCAGATCGGCACACCCACTCGGAAGCCGCGCATCATGATCGGCCCCGGCATCTCGCCCGGCCGGAAGACGCGCACCTCGTCGAAGACGCCGTAGTTGGGCAGCTCCACCTTGTCGCGGCGCGTGACGATGCGGCCCTCGTCCAGATAGAGCACGGCATTGGTCACCGCGCCGCGCAGGCTCTCCGGCGAGGTCTTGCTCCAGTCCTTGGGGATCTCGTACCAGGGCGTGCCGAGCAGGACGGCCGGCCCGCCATCGGCAGTGTCGGCGGCCAAGCTCTCCGCCGCGTCGTGCAGCCGCGCCAGGAAATCGGGCTTCAAGACCAGGTCCTCGGGCGGATAGCCGGAGAGCGCAAGCTCGCTCGTCAAGAGCACGTCGGCGCCGCCGGCAGCCGCCTCCGCCCGCGCCTGGCGGATGAGTTCCAGGTTGCCGGCAACGTCTCCCACGGTGGGGTTCAGCTGCGCCAAGGCGAGCACGAGACGGTCGGAGCGTTCCATGACTTCTGTTTACGCTGCAGCGCAAAAGACGGCAAGGGAGGGATGCGGTCGCAGGACCTTGCAAGACGCGGAACGAAGCGCGACTTTTGTGAACGATGAATTACCCCTTGACCAGCAGCGACCCTCGCTTCCTGCCCTTGATGACCGAGCTCACCAGCCTGGGCGAGACGGCGCCGGACGTCGCCGCTTTGATCGAAGGTTACAATGAGAAGCTGGTGTCGCTGGGCCTGCCGGTGGACCGAGCCTCGCTGCACCTCAGCACGCTCCATTCGGAGCGCATCGGCACCGGCCGCGTGTGGCGCCCCGGCCAAGAGGTGGAGGAGACCCACTACGGCTTCGGCACCCGCCAGGACGACCTGTTTCTCAAGAGCCCGATCAAGGTCGTCGAGGAGTCGGAAAAGCCGTTGGAGCTCTGGCCGCAGCGCGAAGACACGCCTGACCTCAGTATTGTTCCCGACCTGCGCGAGGAGGGGGTCAGTCACTACGTCGCCTATCCCCTCTTCCTGTCAGACGGAAAAATCAACGCGGCCACCTTCGCCACCAAGGCGCCCGACGGCTTCGACGCCAGGGATCAGGCGCTGCTGGAAGCCCTCTTGCCGCTCTATACGCGCGTGCTGGAGATTAAGAACCTGCGGCGCATGATCGAGGAGATCCTCAAGATCTACGTCGGGCGCGAGCCAGGCGCCCAGATCCTGAGCGGCAACACCAAGCGCGGACAGGTGGCGCGCCTGTCGGCCGCCATGCTGATGGCCGACCTGCGCAACTTCACCGCGCTCTCCAACCGCCTCTCCGAGCGCAAGCTGGTCAAGATCTTGAACAAGTTCTTTGACTGCTTCGTGCCGCCGATCGTGGAGGAAGGCGGCGAGGTCCTGAAGTTCATTGGCGACGCCGTGCTGGCGATCTTCCCCCAGCCGGACGGCATGGCCCCGGTCAGCAGCCCGCGCGAGCGCTCTCTCAAGGCCGCCCGCCAGGGCCTCGCCAACATGCGCGCGTTGAACCGCACCCTGACCGAGGATCCGGCGATCCTGGAGGCAGGTGTCGCGCTGCACCTGGGCCGGGTGGCCTACGGCAATGTCGGCTCAGTGGAACGCCTGGACTTCACCGCCATCGGCCCCGACGTGAACCTGGTCGCCAGGCTGGCTTCACTGTGCGGCGAGTTGGATGAGCCCCTCCTCCTTTCCGAGCGCTTCGCCAGGGGCATGAACCTGCCCATGCGCGACCTCGGCCCGCACCGGCTGAAGGGCTTTGCCCAAAGGCAAAGGGTCTTCGCCCTGGAGGATCCGGTGGGAAGCCGCTTGGTCGAGGCGGTAAGCGCCGAGGGCCGATAGGACGCCACTCAGCTCTTCGCGGCGGACCTGATCAAGGAGGCCGCGACCTCGCCGGCGGCCTCGACATAGGCCGCGTCGCGGTGGATCTGCATGGTGACGACGGCACCTTCCAGGACGACCAAGACCTGTCGCGCGGTCTCTTCGGGGCATAGGACGCCCGCTTCGGCGAGCGTCTTGGCGAGCCAGGCCTCGAAGCGCTTCTTGTGGAGCGCGCCGGCGCGAACCGCCGGATGTCCCGGCGTTCCGGCCAACTCCGAGACCGTTCTTTGAAAGCCGCAGCCGCGCCACCTGGGTCGACCGGCCGCGGTCGCGAAGCCGTGGAACAGCCCCCTGATCTTGGCCTCCGGGCCGCCGTCGCTCTCATCGTACCAGCGCTTGTAGAGCGCGAGCGTGGGCTGGTCCTGGCCTTCCAGGTAGGCCGCCACCAAGTCATCCTTGCTCTTGAAGTGATAGTAGAGGGTCCGCTTGGTCACGCCGGCCTTCTCGGCGACGGCATCGACGCTGACCGCGCGTATGCCTTCTTCGTAGAAGAGCTTCGTCGCGGCGGCGAGGATCTTCGCGCGGGTCTTTGACGGGTCTCTCGGCATGGCAGGTAAGTATACCGTACAGTGAGTGTACTTCAACGTCCGACGCGCCTAGCGTCCGGCCTCGACAAGCCATCCAACCGAGATAGGGCAATGACGGATATCCTCCTTTCAGAACAACGTGATAGTGTGGCTCTCCTGACCTTGAACCGGCCGGAGAAGCTGAACGCCTTCAGCTACGCGCTGGTGGACGCGCTGGTGGCGGCGCTCGACCGAATCGAAGACGACGCGAGCGTTCAAGCGGTGATCCTGACCGGCGCTGGCGAGCGCGCCTTCTCGGCCGGCGCCGACATTCACGAGTTCTCCGAGAGCACGAAAGAGGGGCCGGATGCCGCTGTGAAGGCTTTCGTGCGACGCGGTCAAGGGATGACGGCGCGGATCGAAGCCTTTCCCAAGCCAATCATCACCGCCGTAAACGGGATCGCGTTCGGCGGCGGCTGCGAGGTCACCGAGGCCTCGCACCTGACCGTCGCCAGCGAGCAAGCGGTCTTCGCCAAGCCGGAGATCAACATCGGCATCCCGCCGACCTTCGGCGGCACCCAGCGCATGCCGCGCCTTCTCGGCCGCAAGGTCGCCCTGGAGTGCCTCTTGACCGGCGACAGCTTCGGTCCGGAGCGCGCGCGGGAGATCGGCCTCGTCAATCGCGTGGTCCCGCACGACGACCTGCTGCCCGCCGCCTTCGAGCTGGCGGGCCGCATCACCAGGCACTCGCCACTGGCGGCCGCCCGCATCCTGACCGCCGTCACCAGGGGCCTGAACGCGTCGATCACGGAAGGCCTGGCTATCGAAGCCGAGCAGTTCGCCCGCATGGTACCGACTCACGACATGACCGAAGCCCTCGACGCCTGGAAAGCCCGCCGCGCACCCAGCTACCAGGGTCGCTAGGCAAGACCTAGCATAGTTGCAATCCTGGATAGACACGTCATCAATGGGGCTCATGCGAGGGCCGAGTGCTTTGGCACAGGGCCTGCGCACTCACTCGCCGCTGGTCAGAGCGTCGAATCGCGTAACGGCCTCTTTGGACTCGCAACACCCCCCCTCAGATCTCGGAGGCGAACCACCCTATGCAATGGCACATCCTTATGTGAGCCAGAATGAGCTCTAAGCGCTGACAATCATCTACGATCGCCGAGATCAATTGCGACCATGAGGCTCAGATTTCCACCTCATCTTGCTTTTCGACGTCGCTGCCAAAATCAAGATCTGTACTGCTGGTGATCAAAAACACCCGATTAGGCCTCTTGGCGCATGATCCCCAAGACAACGTCGACCGTGGCGTAGTAGGCGCTGCGCGCCGGATCTGGGCCGACGTACTCCCGAACGTCCTCAAGGACAGCGAGCGTTTCGGCGGCTGTGAGCCGGAAGCGACTCGGTGAGACCTTGGCGCAGAGTGCGGACTGGTCACGCGGGCCGGACTCGCAAAACTCTTTCTTCCAGACTACCGGATCGACTGGCGCCTCGTTGATCTTGTAGACAACTTGGCGGAGTTGCGGCAGCAGCTTGTCGAGTATTTCCTTTAGGAGAAGGCCGGCTAGGACGACTGCGCCCAGAACCAGAAGTGCAAAAAACACGAACACTATATACACTGTCCAACCTTCGCCGAACAGCTCGTCCAACCAGCCCAGAGCTTCCGACAGTAGCCAGATAAGCGTGCCAAAGGTGGCAAAGAAGAGCGCCACAGAACCGGCAATCATGATCACCTTAGCCGCGCGATTGAGCCGCTGAACTGCGCTAAGTCGAGCCCCAGCAAGCATAAACGCGAGAAGGAAAACGATCGGCACGGCAAGAAGCCCCAAGGTGATCGCAAGCTCGACAAACTCCGGCAACCATCCAAAGATTCGAATTCGGTAATCCAACAGGAGAACGTAGAACGATTGTAGCAAATCAAGGAGTTGTTCTATCCAAGTCGGATCGCCCGAGCCGTCGTCGAAGAACACCTTGTAAAGAACATTCGCGCCGATCACGAGAAGAAAAACTATAACTACAAATCCGAACTCCTCCCATATATCACCCAAGATCTCACGAACCTCTCTGAACCCTACTCCTTCTCGAATCGTCGATAGCGGAAGTTTCGCGACCCGACCGGAACGCGAAAGCACCAGGGCAGCTAGGGACAAAGGCGCCGCCGAAAGTGGAGCGAGAAGCAAGAGCGCACCAAACACGAGCATCGACACCACTAAGCCAATGAACCCTGTCGCAAAAACGGCAACTATCAATAAGAACAGCGATGTGCCGTTCGCACTATCAGTCCAAATCACGTCAACCGCCAGGAACAGGTAGAGCGACACGATGACATTTGCGCCAAAGGCCAACCAGTGGAGCTGCTGTCCTAAGGCAATCGCGGCGGCGAGGCCCAATGCGGCGATACCGATAGAGACCCAGAAGGCGATTTCGGCAAGAAGGTCGCGCCGTTCGGCTCTGTCTATAGCATGCTCGTCCCTTACGAGGCCTTCCAACCTCTCTGGATCGAGGTCACCCCGGTCCTTTAGGATCGAGAGCATCTCTCTAAACTCATCAAGGTTGCCCAGCTCTGCTTCCGCGATGGCCAACTCCTCAGCTCTGTGCTCGCCGATAAAGTGGGTGGCTATTGGCACCGAGACTGTGGTGAGCGCCATCTGTGCCAGGAGCACGAGCAGAGTGACGAGGCACAGCACGGCTGGGCGCCAAGAACGCGTCTTGCTTGCAACTTTGAGGTAGCCGGGGAGGTTCGACAAGAAGTCTCCCCGACCGTAACTGAACATGATGTCCTCTGCCAGAATCTCGCTTGACCGCCTGCGCGACAGTAACGGAGCCACGACCTGGGCCTGCCTGCGAACCCATCGGGTGTCGGCAACGAGTGCGGGGCTTAGCGTAGCGAAGCTAGCAACCTCCGGAGTGCGCTGGATGGCGCTGATGGCCATCGACTGAGATACCGGATTGCCGTCCCGGATGGTCGCGCCGATGGTCTCGCTCAGCGCCCGGGAGAGGCGCTCGCGATCCTGCGACGGGGGCATGTTGAGAAGCACGCGGGAGCCCAATTCGACACTCTCGGCCTGCTTCGCCTGTTCTAGCAGCGTCGGCTTCGGACTGGCTTTTTCTCCGCTTGTTTCGTCGGGCGCCACGTCGCCCGCGAGTTCTAGGTTCCGATCGGAGCCCATCGCCGCGATGAGCGCGTCTACCACGGCGCCGGCGCTTCCCATCTGTGCGACGTTGACCAGCGTCTCTTGCCAGCGTTGGTGCTCTAGTCGACTGCGCCAGTCGATCACCTCAGCACTGCTGACGAGATGCCAGGCTGTGAAGTACTCCTGGGCACGATGGTTCTCGAAGCGCAACAGCGTCGGCGTATCGGGGTTGTCATCAAGCGAACGCTCAAGCAAGCCGATGCGTACCGCGGCGGCGATCGACTCGGCGCTGTCCCGGCCAATCTCCTGGCGCAGGTCGGCTTCGATCACCTCGCCACCCGCGTTGCGCGAGGTGATCGCGAAGGCGATGGCACCCCATCCGCTGAACACTCGATCCACATCGGGCGTGTCATCTAGCTTTGTTCGAAGCTTTTCCTCGTAGTAATGACGCAGAAGCGTAGTACGGTCAGATGGGATTGACTGTCGCGCACCGATGTAGTGGCTGAGCAGAAAGAGTACATAGGGGTTTGAGATCTGGAGAGCGCTCTCAAGCTCCTCGAACCGCCCGACGAGCCGGCGAATCGTAACCTGCTTACCATCGATGACAATCTTCGATGATTGAAACTGGCGCCGTAAGAAGCTTCGGATCTGACCTGGGCCGAACGGCATCAACACCAGTCGCCGGTGCCGGAAGTTGGGGCTGAAATCGGCGACCCTGCAAGAGAAGAGCGTCCGGATACCTTGCACCTTGCGCCGCGCGGCATAGTCGTGAAGCGCGGCCGTGTGTTCGACGTAGCCGCTTCGCGACATCTCGTCCATACCGTCGAACACGACGAAGAGACGTCGCTGCTCGCTCAGGGCATCGAGATAGGGCCGAACTTGCTGTGGGCAGAAGTGGCGCACCAGTCGATCGACGTCCTCAGCGGTGGGCGTGCCGCCCACGACACGGTCCCAACGGCCGAGCGGCACAAACACCGAGATCGTCGGATAGACCTTGCCCACGTTCAGGTTCGCCACACGCAAGATCGCCTGTTGCAGCGAGATCGATTTGCCCGAGCCCGGCTCGCCGAGCAGGACGATCGGTTCGCGCGAGCTGATTATCAGGCGGACGAGATCGCGCACAGCCCGGCTCTTGCGGCTTAGAGCAGAGACCGACGCATTGGCCGAATCACCCCCGTCCGAGAGGCCGGAGATCATCCGAATCGCTTGGCGTACGGGCTGGAAAGTGAGCGTCGGGGCCTCAGCTGCGGCCTCTCGTGCAGGGGGTGGAATGTAGGTCTTGTCGGCCAAATCCCTCTCAATGGTAGCGATCTGCTTCCCGAGTTCCTCTTGTAGAACAGGCAACTCTGCAGGTGCATTGAACAGCCCGTGGCGAGTCAACCAAAGGTGAAACCGCGGTGCACAGGCGTCGAGCACGACCCGATGGAAGCGCTGCGGCGTTATCTGGAGTTGCTGCCGGCGCTCCTGCACCCCGGACGAGGCCTCGGCGGGGAGGGCATAGCCGTTTGCGGCCAAGAAACCCCGCACGATTGACATAGGCAGCATGCCCCCGGTCCCTCGCGCCTCGTCGGCCTCGACGATCAGACCGAGGACACCGCCCCGATCGAGACTCCATACCGGCGCGCCGCTGAACCCACCGCGCAGCTTGTTGTCGTCTCCTGTCCTACTCTTGCCGAGAAGGTAGACGTCGTCCGGCCCCTGCGCCGAAACGCGCGCATCGGCGGCTGATATGCCGACGACGGTACCCTGGACATCTGGCGGAAAGCCGAGCGTCTTGGTTCGCTCGCCATGAAGCGGCTTATCGAACAGCATCGGCAGCTGCCCGGACGTTACTTCATCCGTTTCGACGACATCAGGCAAGTGAAGCAAGGCGAGATCGCGTGGGCCTTCCTTGGCGTTGCGCGGTGCAAAGTGGCGAACCTCGCCGATCTGATCGCCTAGAGCGGTTTGCGCGAATTTGACCCGAAGCTCGCGTGCGGCAGCCGCAAAGGCTCGCCTCACCTTTAGAACGGAACCCTCGTCTAGGGCGTGCCGCACCTCCTCCTCGGTCGCCCACTTGTTTCCGAGGAGCGCGTCACCCACGACGTGTGCACAGGTTATGACAGTGACGTCATCTAGCGCCATGCCGGCGCCAACAACCTGGCCCGCCTCGGTGACGATCTGACAAAGTGACCATCGAAAGCGGTTGCCCGGTGCGGCTATCGAAACCTGGTTCATTTCGTCCAAGTGATCGATATCTTGAAGTTTGCCTCAACGTTACTGGACGCGATCACAATCCCAAGCTTGCCCGCCAGCTTGATGCCGAAATCGACCTTCACCTCCGATGCATCCGCGAGCTTTTCTTGGACTTGCGATTTGAGAATGGGTAGCACTCGGTCGAGCTGCGTCATCACATCGGAGAAATGCTGTTCGCTCTTCGCAACGACACCGCCAGCGCTAACTGGTCCTGTGCCGCTCGCGACATCTTTGCTCTCGACAATGACGGTGCCCCCGTCCGCCAAGAAAGAATAGTAGCGCATTCTCGCCTCCATTCATCCAATCGATTGAGCATTATGTACTATCTTATGTTAGCAGGTTTTCCGCCAAGTGTCGCTTTCCGTGTACGATCTAACTCCACTCTTGGCCCAGAAGACGCACCGCGGCGCTTGAAGTGGTGTCAAGGCTGGAGTTAAAGTAATAAAACTAATAAAATTGGATTCTATCAACTTAGAATCGAACAACACTGAGAGTACTTCTTTCTATCTACAATAAAATACAGAATTTAGATTAAATTTGCAAATACATTTTGTTTGTATAATTACAAAAAAACTAAATCACACTGCTGTCAAGAAGCTAAACTAGGGCGTGCGAATGGCAACGCAGTTGACTTTTTTTGTCCGGGAAATACGCGATTGGGCTTTCACGATGAAGGGGTGATGGCAGGCGCCATCCGACTACATCGTGCTTGGCTCAGGCGTTCAGCCGCTACCGGGGAAAAGGAGGAAGGGGACTTGTATGACCATGCTCGATCTGGCGCGGACCTGAACAAGCTTCCACATCACAGCATCTCAACGAACACCGCTTGCTACCTTCGGGAAGCATAAAGTGCTATTGTCTGATGGCTGTTTGTCGGGATCGGGCACCCAGTCGATTTCGAGATGCCGTCGCCGGGAGGGCCACTCCGGTCATGGCGTGGGTGGGCCGAAGAGCTTACAGGCGGGCTTTGGCCCGCCTGTGAGTTCCGCTCCGCTTGATCCCTGAACTCAGACGTTTCGTCCGCGAGACCGCCATGGCCTTCGTGATAGGATGGGCCAATCCTCATCGCGAGCGAAGGTAGGAACCGATGGACCGCGACGTACCTAGTCCCATCGACTTGCGCCAAAGGGACGATGCGCGCCGCTGGGCCGCCGAAGCGGAGGCGCGCCCCGGCCGGGCCGAGATCATGGACCGCATCGTCGAGGAGGCTGCGCGTGTGGCCGGCGCCGAGACGCGTGTGCTGGAGCTGGGGTCCGGGCCGGGCTTCCTCGCCGAGCGCCTGCTCCGACGCTTGCCGGAGGTGCGCTACACGGCCTTGGACTTCTCGCCGGCAATGCACGCGCTGGCGCGGGACCGGCTGGCTCGCTTTGTCGAGCGGGTGACCTTCCTGCAACGCAGCTTCCGGTCGGCCGATTGGATCGACGGCCTGGAGGCTTTCGATCTGGTGGTGACGAACCAGGCCGTTCACGAGCTTCGGCACAAGCGCCATGCCGAGACCCTGCACCGGCAGGTCCTTGGCCTCTCGAGCCAAGCGGGCTCCTATCTGGTCTCGGATCACTTCTACGGGCCGGGCGGGCTCACCAACCAAGAGCTCTACATGACCCAGGACGAGCAACAACAAGCGCTTGAGAGCGCCGGGTTCGATCCTGTCGAGAGGCTTCTCGTCAGGGGGAGCCTAGTGTTGCATGCGGCCCGAAAGACCTAGCGCGCCGTGCCGCGGGCCTGATCGCTCGGTCAGGTGATCCGACAGGCGAGAAGTGATATGCTCTCTCTCGGGTGGCGAGGCGCGCGAGACGGCGGAGCAGCCACTTTGCTGGGAGTGCGCTCTTATGAAGGCGCAAGAAGAAGCCCCTACAGGACAGGGGCACGACAAGGCCGCGGCTCCCGTCGTCCGGAGACAAGAGCAAGCCCTTTCCGGAGACGAGCAAGCGGTCGGCAGGCCCGCGTGGTACCCCGCGCCGAGCGAAGGCTTGCGACGCGACGATGCGCCCGGCGCCTTGTCCAGCTTCTCCCTGCGCAGCCTGACCAGCGATGAGATCAGCTTCACCCCGCATCTCGATGGCTTCCCCTTGGTGCTGGAGGCACGGCAGCAGAGCGACCGGGGTGCCTTGCTGCAACTCTTGGCGCGGCATCGGCCGGCGGTCCTGGCGGCGCTTGCCGAGTATGGCGCCTTGCTGTTCCGCGGTTTCGATCTGGCGACGGCTGAGGATTTCGAAGAGGCGCCGAGAGCCTTGGGCCTCTCACCAGCCGAACACTATGACTTCGGAACGACGAGGCGCCGGCGCATCGCCGGCAATGTCTTCAGCTCCACCGACTACAACCGCGTCATGGTGATCCCGCCGCACTCCGAGATGTCCTACAGCAACTGTCGTCCCAGCTGGGTCGCATTCCACTGCGCCAAGCCGCCGCGTCGTTGGGGCGAGACGCCGATCTTCGACATGGCCGGCGTGTTCCGCGACCTGCCCGACGCCCTCAAGGCGCGCTATCGCGACAACCTGGCCGAGATCTACCGCCACATACCGCTGCGCCAGAGGTTCCTGCGCACCCGTCGC
The DNA here is from genome assembly GCA_963669375.1 of Rhodospirillales bacterium. Taxonomy (GTDB): domain Bacteria; phylum Pseudomonadota; class Alphaproteobacteria; order Kiloniellales; family JACOMY01; genus JACOMY01. Next base: position 162,714 of record OY770024.1, read on the forward strand.
ACCGTGGCCGAGACCTTCGGCACGGAGGACCGGGAGGAGATCGCCGCCTTTACCGACCAACTGGGCGTCGAGCTGACTTGGATGGAGTCGGGTCAGCTGAGGGCCAGCTGCCGTGTGCCGGCGGTCCTCCCGCATCCGACCACCGGCGCGCTCTGCTGGGTGTCCCTGCTGGTCAATCCCCATGCCTATAGTCTGACCTATCGCTACTTCGCCCACCGCCACAGACCGATCAGGCGCGTCATCACGCGCTTCTTGAAGGACAGGATCGGCAAGGTCGCCGCGCGCCACAACAACGACACCCTGCTGGAGGGGCGGCCGCTGAGCGATGAGGAAACCGCCGCCGTCTACGACAGCCTCTTCCGCAATTGCAGCATCTTCACCTGGCGGCAGGGCGACTTCCTGCTGCTTGACGGTATCCGAACGGGGCATGCCCGGGTCTTCTACGACGGCCGCCGCGACGTTCGCGCCTGTTTCGGCGATGTCTACGACGTCCGCCTGATGACGGCTGTCTAGATCTCGCCTCTCGCAACATTCGGCCGTGCCATCCGGATCCAGGAGGCGATCAAGGCAACAAGGCAGGCGATCTCGACGTAGAGAAAGCCCTGGAGCCCGAAGCCGCCATTCTCCAAGGACTGCCTGACCGCCTCGCGACTGCTGTCGAGGAGAAAGGCCGGAATGGCGATGATCGGCGAGGCGTAGGTAACGTCGTCCAGGTCGACCTGAAAGAGGAAGAAGAGCAGGAGGCTGACGTGGCCTAGGTAGAGGGCGGCGTCGCGCCCCCTGTTGTTGCGATAGCGCTGATAGCTGACGATGTGGAAGGCCAGGATCAGCGCATCCAACAGGAGCAGGCCGCTAAAACTCAGATAGCCGATCGAGAGAGGTTTCAGCAGTACGCAGAGGACGACGACCGCCAGGCAGGCAGGCCAGCCGCTTGGATGAAGGACTCCTCGCCCTGAGAGGCCCTTCGCTCTATCGGACGCGTCGCCCCTGGCCGCCACAACGGCGCGGGCGGCGAGCTAGATTCCCGCCGCGGCCACCGCCGGCCGGCTCTCGCCGTTCCTCGCCTCGTTCAGGTTCTCGGCGATGAGGAAGGCCAGTTCCAGCGCTTGGCTGGCGTTGAGGCGCGGGTCGCAGTGGGTGTGGTAGCGGTCGGCCAAGGCCTCGTCGCTGATCGCCTGGGCGCCGCCGGTGCACTCGGTGACATCCTTGCCGGTCATCTCCACATGCACGCCGCCGGGATGCGCGCCCTCGGCCCGCATCACCCGGAAGAAGCCCTCGACTTCCGCCAGGATGCGGTCGAAGGGGCGGGTCTTGAAGCCGCTCGTCGACTTGATGGTGTTGCCGTGCATGGGATCCGACGACCAGATGACCTTGCGGCCGGCCCGCTGCACCGCGCGCACCAAGGCCGGCAAGCGCTCCTCCACCTTGTCGGAGCCCATGCGGCTGATGAGGGTGAGCCGCCCCGGCTCGTTCTCGGGGTCGAGACGCTCGATCAGGCGCAGCAGGTCGTCCGGCTCCATCGTCGGGCCGCACTTGAGGCCGATCGGGTTCTTCAAGCCACGCAGGAACTCGACGTGCGCGCCGTCGAGATCGCGGGTGCGTTCGCCGATCCACAGCAAATGGGCCGAGCAGCCGTACCACTGGCCGGTCAGGCTGTCGGTGCGGGTCAGCGCCTCCTCGTAGGAAAGCAGCAGAGCTTCATGACTGGTGTAGAACTCCGTCTCGCGCATCTGCGGGACGGTCTCGGCGGTCAGCCCGCAGGCCGACATGAAAGCCACGGCCTCGTCGATGCGCTTGGCCATGTCCTCGTAGCGCGTGCCCTGCGGCGAGGCGGCCACGAAGCTCATGTTCCACTGGTGCACCTTGTGCAGGTCGGCGAAGCCGCCGCTGGCGAAGGCGCGCAGCAGGTTCAAGGTGGCCGCGGCCTGGTTGTAGGCCTTCAGCATGCGCCTGGGGTCGGGCTCGCGGGCGGCTGCCTCGAAGGTGATGTCGTTGACGATATCGCCGCGGTAGCTGGGCAGTTCCACGCCATCCTTGCTCTCCGTCCCGGCGGAGCGCGGCTTGGCGAACTGTCCGGCCATGCGGCCGACCTTCACCACCGGGCAGGAGGCGCCGAAGGTGAGGGCCACGGCCATCTGCAGCAGCACACGGAAGGTGTCGCGGATGGTGTTGGCATGGAATTCGGCAAAGGATTCCGCGCAATCGCCGCCCTGCAGCAGAAAGGCCTCGCCGGCCGCCACGCGCGCCAGCTGCGCCTTCAGATTGCGGGCCTCGCCGGCAAAAACCAGCGGAGGCAGTTCCGCCAGCTCACGCTCCACCGCGTCCAGGACCGCCTGGTCCTGGTAGGTCGGCACCTGCTTGATCGCCTTGCCCCGCCAGGAGGTTGGGCTCCAGTTCTCCACCATCGTCCTCGGTCTCTTCGTATGATGCTCGGCCATCCCGCCCGGCAAACGCGGCCGGTCTCACGGGGGCGGCGCACAGTAATGCGGCAGCCCGGAAAAATCCACAAGCCTTTCGCATGGCAGCCGGCCGGTGCGCGGGTGGGGTCGTGCGAGCGCGCGCTAGAACAGATCGCATTCAGGTGGAATCACCTGTATGCGTGAATCTGCTCTATCATTCAGAGTTGTAGAGCAGGATTCAGACGGCAAATCGTTCCGGTTTGACGTCATCCTGCTCTAAGGGACCAGCACGATCTTGCCGAGGACGCCGGGTTCCAGCACGGCGACATGCGCCGCCGCGGCCTCGGCCAAGGGCATCTCGCGGCCGACGACCGGCCGAAGCGACCCCTCGGCCACGCCGGCGAGGATGTCGGTCACCATTGGGGCCACCTGATCGGGGCTGGCGTTCCAAAGCGCGATGCCGCGAATGTCCAGCTCCTTCATCATGGCGACACGCGGATTGACGGTGATCTCGCCACGATTGCCGATCACCACGATGCGGCCGAACTTGGCGGCCAGGTCCATGTCCGCGGCCAGGTTGACGTTGGCGAGCATCTCCAGGATCAGGTCCGGACCCTGCCCCTCGGTGAAGCGCCGCACCTCCTCCAGGTAGCCCTCCTTGGTGTGATCGACGGCCAGGTCCGCGCCCTCGGCCAGGATCAGTTCCAAGCCCTCGGCCGTGCCGCCGCTGCCGATCACCGTGAGGCCGGCACGCTTGGCCAGCTGGATCGCCGAGGTGCCGACCGAGCCGCTGGCGCCGTGGATGAAAAGCCTCTCGCCGGCGCGCGCGCCGCCACGGGCGAAGAGCGCGTAGTGGGCCGTCGTGAAGGAGACGCCGAAGGTGGCGGCTTGGGCGAAGCTGACGCCCTCGGGCAGGCGCACAACCTCCTTCGCCTTGCGCTTCACCTTCTGGGCATAGCAGCCGGTGAGATCCATGCTCATGGCGGTGCCGACGAAGACCGGATCGCCAACGGAGAAGGCTTCCCCCCCGTCGCCGACGGCCGACACGATCCCGGCGGCGTCGCCGCCCGGTGTGTAGGGCAGATCCGGGACGATCGCGTAGGTGCCGTTGCGCATGTAGGTGTCGGCCGGGTTGACCCCCGCCGCGCGCACCTCGATCACCACCTCGCCGGGCCCCGCCCGCGGATCGTCGACCTCTTCCAGCCGCAATACCTCGGGTCCGCCGAAAGAGTGAGCACGGATCGCTTTCATGGTCTTGGCCCTCGCCCGAAAAGCGTGATTAGAGCAAGGAGGACGCGGGCCCGCAACGCAGCAAGAGCGCCCGGCGCACGATCAGGCCTCGCGCGGCCCCGAACCGGCCCGGCGCTTGTCGGACAGAAACTCCGCCAGCAGGTCGAACACCAGCCTGATCCGCCGGCTGGTATGCAGTTCGCGGTGGGTGGTGAGCCAGACCGGGTAGACGAAGGGCTCCATGTCGACCGGCACGCGCTCCATGCCCGGCGTCATGGCCGCGACCTCATCCGACATGGGCACGATGCCGAGCCCGCTTCGCGCCAGCTCCCAGGCGACGATGCCGCTCTTGGAGCCCAGGCGAAAGTTGCCGCGGGTGAGCGAAAGACCCAATGGGTTGAGGTAGCCCAGCATGCGCTCGTTGTCGCCAAAGCCGATGAAGTCGTGCTTGGAGAGCTCGGCCAGGCTCGCGGGGCGCCCGCGTCGGTCGAGGTAGCTGGCGGCGGCATAGAGGTGCCCCGTGGCCTCCTGGATCAGGCGGGCGATCAGATCCGGCTGCTCCGGACGCACGTGGCGGATGGCGATGTCCGCTTCGCGCCGCTGCAGGTCGCGGATGTCGTTGGCGGCGACCACGTCGATCTCCAGCAAGGGGGCGACCTCGCGCAGGCGCTTCAGCACCGGTGGCAGGATGTAGGCCGAGCTGATGTCGGAGGCGGTGATCAGGATCCGGCCCTCGATGGTCTGCGACTGGCCCGAGGCCGTCAGGGAGAGGCGTTGCGCCGCCTCGCCCATGGCCCGCACGTGCTCCAGCAGTTCCCGGCCGGCTTGGGTGAGCGTGAGCGAACGGCCGACCCGCTCGAAGAGGACGACACCCAACTCCTCCTCCAGGCCCGCCACCTGACGCCCCAGGGTCGGCTGGGTCAGGCCCAAGGCCCGCGAGGCGGCGGACAGCGAGCCCTCTTCGGCGGTCACCAGGAAGGCCCGGACTTGGTTCCAATTGAAGGAGATCGCCTGCCAATTCATGCATTCTTGTATAGCAAGTCTACGCTTTCCGCCAATTTGCTCTGCGCCTGCGCATGGCTATCTTGGCGTCGAAAGGAAGGTGCCTATGCAGACAGCAATGAAGTTCTGGGACGCCGCGGCGGAGAAGTACGCCAAGTCCCCGATCAAAGACCTCGATGCCTACAACTACTCACTGGAGCGCACGCGCAGCTATCTGACCCCCGACGACCGCATGCTGGAGCTTGGCTGCGGCACCGGGTCGACGGCGCTGCTGCTGGCCGACGCGGTACGCCATGTCACCGCCAGCGACATCTCCGCCAAGATGATCGAGATCGGCAAGACGAAGGCGCGCGATCAAGGCGTGGAGAACATCGGCTTCGTCACCGCGGATGTCCTGGACGATGCCCTCGCCGGAGAGTCCTACGACGTGGTCATGGCCTTGAACCTGCTGCACCTCTTGCCGGACCTCCCGGCCGCGCTAGCGCGCATCGGTGCCTTGGTGAAGCCCGGCGGGATCTTCATTTCCAAGACCATCTGCCCCTACGGCAAGGCCATGCCCTTCAAGTTCCGGCTGATGAAGCTCCTGATCCCGATCATGCAGCTCATGGGCAAGGCGCCCTACGTGAACTTCATGACCGCCCCGGCATTGGAACAGGCGATTGCCGCGCATGGCTTCAAGATCATCGAGACCGGCAACTACCCGGCGTCCCCGCCCAGCCGCTACATCGTTGCGAAGAAGGTTTAGGCAGCGAGACACGCGCTCGGACAGCAAGGGTCGGCCGCCTCAGGCCCGAAAGCGCTGGCGGTAATCCGAAGGGCCGATGCCGAGGCGCCGCAGAAAGGCACGACGCATGACGTCGGCGTTGGAGAAACCGCAAGCGAGGGCAACCGCCTGCAAGGAGGCCTCGCCTCCCTCCAACAGCCGTCGCGCCGCATCCAAGCGCACCAACTCGACATAGTCCGCCGGCGTCTCACCGGTCTGGTCCCGGAAAACGCGGCTGAAGTTCCGCACACTCATCGCCGCCTTGTCGGCCAGGGCGGTTAAGGAAAGATCGCCCTTCAGGTTGTCCTCTATCCATTGCTGCATTGCCTGGATACGGTCGTCGCCGGCGATCTGCGCGGCAAGCTGGGCGCTGTACTGGGACTGACCGCCTTGCCGGCGCAGAAAGACGACGAGGCGCCTGGCCACCTTCAAGGCCAAGGCACGACCGTGATCCTCCTCGATCAGCTGTAGCGACAAGTCGATGCCGGCCGTGATGCCGGCCGAGGTGTAGAGCGGTCCGTCCTTCACGAAGATCGCGTCCGGCAAGACATCGGCCTCGGGAAAGCGGTGCGCCAACTCGGCCGCGTGCTGCCAGTGTGTGGTCGCCTGGCGACCGTCGAGCAAGCCGGCGGCGCCCAGGAAGAACGCGCCCGTGCACACCGAACCGATGCGCCGCGTTCGGCTGGCCGCTTGCCGCAGCCAGCCTTGCAAGGACGTCGCCTCGTAGGCCATGCGATAGTCGTGGGTGCCGGCGACCAAGAGGGTGTCGATAGGAAAGGCGGCGTCAGAGATGGCGCCATCGGCCAGAATTGTCAGACCATCGATCTCGACGGTTGGCGCCTCTTCCGTAGCGAGCACTCGAACGGCGTAGCGCGCCGCCCCATCGGACTGCCGATTGGCTTCCTGAAAGGCGCCGATCGGTCCGGAGACATCAATGGCCTGTGCTCTCGGCGGCGCGGCGATTGCGATCGTTCGGACCATGTTTCGACCGGGCATTGCTCACTCCCTCTTCGACCCCGGAGCGCTTTGGCCGGATAGACCGCCCATTTGTCCGGAATCGACGGATGCCTCATGATCTGGCCATGCTACTCTCTCCACTGCCAAACACCACAGTGCCGAGGAGCCTCCCTTGTCCAAGCCCGAAGACGAAATCGAACGCGTTTGCGGCGTATCCATCCCAAGCAGCACATTGGGGCGCGCCGTCACCGAGTTCGTTCGCGATACATCGACAGATCTGCTGTTCAATCACTCGAGCCGGGTCTACTACTTCGGCGCAATCGCCGGAAAGGTCCGTGGCCTCAGCTTCGATCCCGAGCTTCTCTACACCGGTGCCATGTTCCACGACATCGGTCTCGTGCCAAGCCATAGCAGTGCGCAGGAGCGATTCGAGGTCGACGGCGCCGATGCCGCGGCCGCCTTCCTGAAGAGCTACGGCATTTCGCAGCAGGATATCGACATCGTATGGACCGCGATCGCCTTGCACACGACGCCTGGCATTCCCTGTCACATGCACCCTGTCGTGGCACTGGTCACCGCCGGGGTCGAGATGGACGTCCTGGGTCTGACCTATCAGGACTACAGCGACGCCGAACGAAAGGCGGTCTGCGCCGCTCACCCGCGCAGCCATGACTTCAAGAAGGAGATCATCGCCGCCTTCTATGACGGCATCAAGCACAAGCCCGACACAACCTTCGGCAACGTCAAGGCCGACGTGATCGCGATGAGGGAGCCCGACTTCAGCCCGGGTAACTTCTGCAGCGTGATCTTGAACTCAAAGTGGCCGGGCTAGGCAGCGTAACTGAAGGCTGTCGACGCACCTCAGTGCACATAGACCTCAAGCGCGGCGTGGCGAGGCCTTGTTGATGGAGATTTCTGCGGAGACGGCGCTCCCAGAGCGGAAGCACTATATCTCTAGGATAGCGGTGACGAAGCAAGGAGGTTCCCCATGGCGGTGCGGGGGGTGCTTCTCGACCTGGAGGGCGTGCTCTATCAGTCCGACAAGAGCATTCCGGGCGCGACCCAGACCGTTCGCCTGCTGGGCCGACAGGGGCTGGCGCTCCGTTTCCTGACCAACACCACGACCCGGCCCAGGGGAGAGGTCGTCGGACGCCTGCAGGCGATGGGCTTCGCCATGGAGCGCGACCAGGTCTTCACGCCGGCGCTCGCCGCCGGTCGCCTCTTGACCGAGGCTGGCAGTCGGCGTGTGCATCTGGCGGCGCCTGCAGATCTGGCCGAGGACTTCGCCGGCTTCGAGTTGGTCGACGAGGCCCCCGACGCCGTGATCCTGGGCGATCTCCACAAGGGCTTCACCTGGGAGCGTCTCGACGGCCTCTTCAGGATGCTGCTCGACGGCGCGCGTCTGGTGGCCCTGCACCGCAACCGCTTCTGCCGGCGCGGCACCCGACTGGCGCTCGATCTCGGTCCCTTCGTCGCCGCCTTGGAGTACGCGGCAGGCACCACGGCCACGGTCTGCGGCAAGCCCTCCGAGGCCTTCTTCGCCAAGGCCGTGGCGGACATGGGCCTGACGCGCCAGGAGGTGGTCATGGTGGGCGACGACATAGAGGCGGACATCGGCGGCGCCCAGGCGGCGGGGCTCCGGGCGATCCAGGTCGAGACCGGCAAATACAGCGCCCGCGACGCGAGCCATCCGGAGGTCCGGCCCAGCGGCCGGATCGCATCCATCGCGGAGCTGCCGAGGTGGTTGTCTCTCAGCCCCTAAATCAGCAATGGCAACCTTGTCCCGCCAGGAGCAGCGTGCTGTTCCCGTGGTCGGATGGAGAAAGTCATCTCAAGAGCAACGACCGCTGCCGCCTGAGCCACCGAGAAGCAGCATGCACAGGGTCCTTGAGCGCACACGGCATCACTCCACCAGCAGTACATCCAAGTCCACATCCTGATAGCTACTGTCACCGATGCGCTTGACCATCAGCCTCAGGTGTTCTCCGACGCACAGCGGCGCCTCCTCGGTCACAGGGTGCATTCGGAACAAGAGCATGGACTTTTCCCTTGCGGAGGAGCCCTTCCCGCGACCATAGACACTCGCCTCTCCGATCAAGTCCTGCTCGCTACCATCCGGTGCCAGGCGGAATGCGTAGACCGTGTCGCTCGCCTCTGGGACGCGGCGCAGCCAGATACGGAGCTGTCCTCTCTCGACGGCGGAAAGCGGTACCGCGATTTGCATGTTTCTCACGCACCAACAATGCGAGTCTGGCGATCGACCAAGTAGCACTCGCCACCCTTCTAACCAAGGCTGCACAACAAGTACCCCCTCGCCGACCCTCATTCATGGCGGAGCATCGTTCAGGCAAATGTGCGCAACGAGCATCCCTCGTATCTCACGGAATCGGTCGTGACAGCATTGCCATCTCCGTCGAGCGTCAAGAGGTAGATCCGTATGTTGTCCGCAGCCGGATGGCTGCTCATGTAGCGGCGCAGTCCGCGTGTTAGATCTAAGCAGTAGCGTGTGTGCCGATAGCGGAGCGGGTGTTTTGATCTGATGTCGTAGGCATCTCTCGGTGCCAAGTCCGGATCGCAGTGACCGGGAGCGCCGTGACATTCACCATGGCCGAACAGGACCATTCTTCCAGCGAAACTCTCGTGGTCGTACCCGGTCGACTCGCTACAGTTGGGGTTCTCCACAAAGGCGCGGATCTCGAAGCTCTCTCTTGGTGGACGCAAACTGTGGAAGTCGAGCTGGGCTCGGGCGAACCCGCCACTTACGGAGCCAAGCGGCACTTCCCGCACCGGCGAGGCCGGCGCCAGACTCTCGCCTAGCGCCAGCGTTTCCATGGCAGCGTCGAGCACATCGGCAACCTCGACCGCGTTGGCAGAGTAGACGTACCTCAGCGAGTTCTCGGCATCTATGAAGTCGCGACCGGGCTTGCCACCGTAAACCGGCGTGTCGAGGACATGATCCGGGACACTGACACCAGGATGGAGTGCTTGCCAATCAAACCAGACTTTGTCGCACATGCAATGATGTATCCAGAAGATTGGATCAAAGCTCGCAGAGTTAATAGATCTCATGTCTCCGATGCTGCCAGGCAGCGGTGAACTTGGGTCGTTTCCTCCAACATTCACATGAACCGAGCCATGCGCCCCGAAATCGAAGTCGTCTTGGAAGCTCATAAAGTTCGGATTGGTCATGAGCTTGGCAACATCGTCCTCAAGCAGGGGAATGCTGCTACGAAACGCATTTGGGAAACGCTGGGTAAAGGCTGCCTCACCAGACAGCCCTTGAGACACGGATCGGTAAAGGCTCTTTGCCCGCGCCAAGGGATTCTCGACTGTATCGCCGGCCGCGTTCGTGTAGTTCGCGTCGTCGAGCACTTTCGGTATGCCGTTGGCCGCGTGCGTGGACGCGTCGAACTGCGTCCAATTCCAGTAAGGCAATGTCAGCTCTAGTTCGTCGTCATTGCGTTTCCAGCGAAGTGCAGTGTTCAGTGCTTTCTCGAAGTAATAGATGTAGGCACGATGCCAGGTCAGAAAAATCCGGTTATCGTCATGGCACAAGCCCTGGTCATAGCCGTGTCCGCGCGCGAGCGCCGTATAGCCTCGAGAATCACCGATGGCGGTGTCGGAGATCTCGTACATCGCTGCATAGGCATCTCGCAGATCCTGAACATCATCAGGACCAAGACGTAGTAGATCAAATCGGATGAGAGGCAGTCCGGCTTGCTTTCTTTGGAAGTTCGACTTCGCTACGGTCACCATCTCGCATACTCCCCAACAAATGTTTGTAGCTAGGGGATGAAACGCAGCGCCAGATGCCCACCACCTCGACGCGGTAACCAGCCACAGCGCGGCTTCAACCACGATAGATGGTGAATTCTACATCTTCTATCACTTTTAGTCAATGCATAATGGCAAATGGGGCGATGTTCATTGCGACGAAAAGTTCGCCACTGAATAGTGTTGAGTTATCGGGGTCGGGAACAACAACAGTACCGCCACCTCCGCAGCATTGATGCAAAAAGCCCCCCAGCGGGCGCGCCGTGCAGATAGCGCCGACACAGCCAAGGCGTGGCGCGTAGCCTGCTGAGCCCCGTTGGCACCTCCGGCTCACGAAGACCGCGAGAGCCAAGCGCGTCGGCAGCACATCGACACCGCAAGCAACTAATGCGGCGGTGCTCCGCACGCCGAACTTACCTCTCAGCGGGCCTACTCAATCATGAGCTCTTCGTCTGAACGCTTGCCCGATGAGCCATGCGCACATACATCCCCAAGGTTGCAATTCCACAAGACGCTCAAGAGGGAGGAAGAGGATGACGCTCGACGGCAAGGTCGCCTTGGTTACTGGTGGCGGGCGCGGAATCGGCAAGGGGATCGCCGGCTCGCTGGCGCGGGAAGGCGCGAAGATCCTGGTCGCCGATATCGACGGCAAGAACGCGGAAGCGGCGGCGGCAGAGCTATCGGAGGCCGGGCACGAGGCCAGCGCCATTCAGACCAACGTGACCAAGGCCGACGAGGTCGAGGCTATGGTCGAGGCCGCCTACCAGCGTTTCGGCGGCCTGGACGTGGCCGTGAACAATGCCGGCGTGGTCGGCGCGGTGCCGCTGGCGGAGATGAGCGAGGCCGAGTGGGATCGCATCCACTCGGTCAACGTCAAGGGGGTCTTCCTCTGCTGCCGGGCCCAGGCGCCGCGCATGGCCAAGAAGGGCGGCGGCGCCATCATCAACCTGGCCTCGATCGCCGGCAAGGTGGGGGTTCCGATGCTGTCGCACTACTGCGCGTCGAAGTTCGCCGTCATCGGCTTCACCAACTCCATCGCCAAGGAGTTCGCGCAGTCCGGGGTCAGGGTCAACGCCATCTGCCCTGGCATCGTCGCCACCGCCATGTGGCACGGCGAGACCGGCCTCTCGACCCTGCTGAAGGGCGAGGACGAAACGCCGGACGACGTCTGGGAGAGCCGGGTCTCCACCATGCTGCCGCAAGGCGTGGAGCAGACCCCGGAAGACATGGGCGCCCTGGCGGTCTTCCTGGCCACCCAGCCGCACATCACCGGCCAGTCCATCAACGTCGACGGCGGCTTCGCGACCTACTGAGCTCCAGCCTGCCTGCTCGGCGGCACCGCGAAGTCGCCGAGCAGGATGCAGGTGGTGCTGCCGTGCGCCAGCAGGCGGCCGTCGCCATCGAGGATCTTACCCTCGGCGGTGGCCGTGCGCCGGCCGAAGTGCAGCACACGCCCTTCGCCGGTGATCGGCCCGGCATCGCCGTTGAGGCCGCGCACGATGTTCACCTTGTACTCCAGCGTGGTGTAGCCGCTGCCGGCCGGACAGCGGGTCCAAACCGCGCAGCCCATGCAGGAATCCAGCAGCAGCCCGAAGATGCCGCCATGCAGGCCGCCGACGGGATTGCAGAGGAAGGGGCAGGGCTGCAGGCGGAAGACCGTCCGCCCCGCCTCCACCTCGACCAGGCCCATGCCCAGGTGCTGGCCCAGCGGCAACGTCTCCTTTCGGGCGACGATCCCGCTCAGGAACTCGAGGCCGCTGCGCCCGGCGGCCAAGTCCGCGAGGCGCGCCAGCTGGGCACGCGCCTCCTCGGCCGTCATCTTGGCCAAGGAGCCTACTCCGCCGCCTGACGCTGCGGCTCCGCCACCGGCTCGCGCATGGTCACGAATTCCTCGGCCGAGGTCGGATGGATGCCGACCGTGGCGTCGAAGTCGCGCTTGGTGGCGCCGGCCTTGATCGCCACGGCGAGGCCCTGCAGCATCTCCGGCGTATCGACGCCCACCATGTGCACGCCGACGACCTTCTGGCTGGCGCGCTCCACCACCAGCTTCATCATGGTGCGCTCCTCGTTGCCGGAGAGCGTGTGGCGCATCGGCCGGAAGCTGGAGCGATAGATGTCGAGGGCGCCCAGGCGTTCGCGTGCCTCCGCCTCGCTGAGGCCGACGCTGGCGACGGGCGGCTGGCTGAAGACGGCCGAGGGCACGTTGCTGTGGTCCATCGGCGTGGGCTCGCCCAGGAAGAGCGTGCGGCTCAAGGCCATGGCCTCGGCGATGGCAACCGGGGTCAGCGCGATGCGGTCGGTCAGGTCGCCCAGCGCGTAGAGGGAGGGCACGTTGGTGCGCGAGAAGGCGTCGACCTTGACCGCGCCGTTCTTGGCCAAGGCCACGCCCGCCTCTTCCAAGCCCAGCCCCTCGATGTTGGGTGCGCGCCCGGTGGCATAGACCACGGCGTCGAACTGCTCCTGGCTGCCGTCGGTGAAGGTCACCAGGAGCGCGTTGCCCTGCTTTTCCGTGCGCTCGATGATCTGGTTGAAGATGAGGCGGATGCCCTTCTTGGCCAGCTCCTCGCCCAGAAAGTCGCGGACATCCTCGTCGAAGCCGCGCAAGAGCTTGGGGCCGCGGTAGATCAAGGTCGTATCGGCGCCGAGACCGTTGAAGATCCCGGCGAACTCCACCGAGATGTAGCCGCCGCCCGCCATCAGCACCTTCTTCGGCATGTCGGGCAGGAAGAAGAGGTCGTCGGAGACGTAGCCGAACTCGTTGCCGGGCTCGCTCGGCCGCACCGGGCGCCCGCCGGTGGCGATCACGATGTGCTTGGCGGTATAGCGCTTGCCGCCGACCTCCACCGTATGGGGGTCGACCAAGACCGCGCGGTCCTCGTGCAGGGTCACGCCGGCCTTCGAGAGCAAGGAGCCGTAGATGCCGTTCAGCCGTGCGATCTCGGCGTTCTTGTTGGCGATCAGGCGCGACCAGTCGAAGGAGCTCTCGCCCACGTCCCAGCCGTAGCCGGCGGCATCGTGGAAGTCCTCGCGGAAATGGGCGGCGAAGACCATCAGCTTCTTGGGCACGCAACCGATGTTGACGCAGGTGCCGCCCAACCAGCGTTCTTCGGCCAAGCCGACCTTGGCGCCGTAGGTCGCCGACATGCGCGCCATGCGCACCCCGGCGGATCCGCCGCCGATCACATAGAGGTCGTAGTCGTAAGCGCTCATTCTTCCCCCTTTCGCCACCGGTCGCCCGCAAGGGACGCGGCCGTCGGCCTACCGCAGATGGTCAGCGACCCCGCCGTCAGTTAGTGCCCCGTGAGCAAAGCGCCTGCGACGGCGGAGAGCAGCACCACCAGCCAGGGCGGCAAGCGCCAGCCCTCTAGCAACAGCAGAGCGACGCCGGCAATGGCGAAATCGCGCGGCTCCAGCACGCCGGCGGTGAAGACGGGATCATAGAGCGCAGCCAGCAGAAGGCCCACGACGGCGGCATTGATGCCCATCAGGGCCGCCTGGGCCGCCGGCCGCTGGCGCAGCAGCTGCCAGAAAGGCAGCGCCCCGAAGACCAGCAGGAAGGAGGGCAGGAAGATCGCCAGCAGGGCCATCACCGCGCCCAGGATCCCGTTCGGCTCCGGCCCCATCACCGTTCCCAGATAGGCCGAGAAGGTAACCAGCGGTCCCGGAATCGCCTGCGCGGCGCCATAGCCGGCCAGGAAGTCGGTCTGGCTGACCCAGCCCGGCCCGACGACGGAGGCCTCCAACAAGGGCAGCACGACATGCCCGCCGCCGAAAATCAGCGATCCGGCCCGATAGAAGGCGGAGACCAGCGCCAGCCCTTGGCTCGGCAGCAGCCAGGCCAGCAGCGGCAACAGTCCCAAGAGCAGGAAGAAGACAAGCAGGCAAAGGGAGGCAGCGCGGCGGCTGAAGGGTACCTCCAGGCTGCTGGCCTCGTAGTCCCGCCGCCGGCCGCCGTAGAGCAGGAGACCGGCCAGGGCGCCGATCAGCATGGCGGCGACCTGGGTCCAGGCGCTGGGCCAGAAGAGCAGGAAGGCGGTGATGGCGAGCGCCAGGCTGAGGCGCTCCTTGTCCGGCGTCAGGTTCCTCGCCATCGACCAGACCGCCTGCGCCACCACGGCGACGGCGGCAAGTTTCAGGCCGTGCATCCAGCCGGTGCCGAAGGCCGCCTCCAAGGTCGAGAGGCCGAAGGCGAAGACCACCAGCAGGATGGCCGAGGGCATGGTGAAGCCGGTCCAGGCGGCCAGCGCGCCCAAGGGGCCGGCGCGGACCAGGCCGATGCCGATGCCCACCTGGCTCGAGGCCGGGCCCGGCAGGAATTGGCAGAGCGCCACCAGTTCGGCATAGGCCGCTTCGCTGAGCCAGCCCCGCTTGGCGACGATGGCCTGGCGGAAGTAGCCCAGATGCGCCACGGGCCCACCGAAGGAGGTGAGCCCGAGCTTCAGGAAGGTCCAGAAGACGTCCGGGACGGAGCCCGCGCGCGGCATGCCTCCGCCCCGGCTGGGTGGCGGCTAGACGCCACCCATGCAGAGGTACTTCATCTCCAGATAGTCGTCGATGCCGTACTTGGAGCCCTCGCGGCCGATACCGCTCTCCTTGACGCCGCCGAAGGGGGCCACCTCGGTGGAGATGATGCCGGTGTTGATGCCGACGATGCCGCTCTCCAATCCCTCCGAGACGCGCCAGACGCGGCCCATGTCGCGGGCGTAGAAGTAGGCGGCGAGGCCGAAGACCGTGTCGTTGGCCATGGCGACGCCCTCTTCGTCCGTGGTGAAGCGGAAGAGCGGTGCCACCGGGCCGAAGGTCTCTTCGTAGGTCACCTTCATCTTGGTGGTGACGCCGGTCAGCACGGTCGGCTCGAAGAAGGTGCCGCCCAACGCGTGACGCTGACCGCCGGCCACCACCTTGGCGCCCTTGGAGACGGCGTCGGTGACATGCTCTTCGACCTTCTCAAGGCCCTGCACGTCGATCAGCGGGCCGATGTTGACGCCGGCATCCAGACCGCTGCCGACCTTCATCTCCTTCACCTTGGCGGCCAGCTTCTCGGAGAAGGCGTCGTAGACGCCGTCCTGCACCAGGATGCGGTTGGCGCAGACGCAGGTCTGGCCGGTGTTGCGGAACTTGGACATGATCGCGCCCTCGACGGCGGCGTCGAGGTCGGCGTCGTCGAAGACCAGGAAGGGCGCGTTGCCGCCCAGCTCCATCGAGGTCTTCTTCACCGTGGCCGCACACTGCTCCATCAGGATCTTGCCGACCTCGGTGGAGCCGGTGAAGGTGAGCTTGCGCACGATGGGGTTGGAGGTCATCTCGCCACCGATCGCACCGGAGGAGCCGGTCACCACCGAGAGGATGCCGGCCGGAACGCCGGCCCGCTCCGCCAGCTCGCAGAGCGCCAGCGCGGAATAGGGCGTGGCGGTGGCCGGCTTCACCACCATCGGGCAGCCGGCGGCCAAGGCCGGGCCGGCCTTGCGGGTGATCATGGCGTTGGGGAAGTTCCAGGGCGTGATCGCCGCGGTGACGCCGATCGGCTGCTTAATCACGACGATGCGCTTGTCAGGCTGGTGCTGGGGAATGGTGTCGCCGTAGATGCGCTTGCCCTCTTCGGCGAACCACTCGATGAAGGAGCCACCGTAGGCGATCTCGCCCTTGGCCTCGGCCAGCGGCTTGCCTTGCTCCAAGGTCATGAGCTTGCCCAGGTCGTCCTGGTTTTCCATCATCAGGTCGTACCAGCGGCGCAGGATGGTCGCCCGCTCCTTGGCGGTCTTGGCGGCCCAGGCGGGGAAGGCCTTCTCGGCCGCTTCGATGGCGCGGCGGGTCTCGGCCGCGCCCATCTTGGGCACGGTGCCCAGCACCGACCCGTCGGCCGGATTCGTCACCTCGACGGTTTCGCCGCTGTCGGCATCCTGCCACGTGCCGTCGATGTAGCACTGTTGCCGGAAGAGGCTCATGTCCTTCAATTCGGGCGTGCTTACGACTTTATCCTGCAGTTTCGCGGACATGAGAGACCCTCCTTCGTCCTTCACATGGAGTTGTACCCAGAGGCCCCCTCGAACTGGGGTCCCAGACGGGCCACATTATCGCTACAAATAGGGAATTGGCTTGGGCTTGGCTACAGTCTGTTGGTCAGCGGTCGCCGCCGGCCCAAGTCCGGCAATCGGGATGGAGACACACAAGGATGTCCTTTAGAAGCTCGAGCGTGCTGCTGCTGACGGTCTTTGCCCTGTCGATCACCGGGATCGCGCTGGCCGGTCCCAAGCGCGGCGAAGGATGGCTCACCAGCGATAGCCAGATCGAGGGCGCGGTGAGTGACGCCACCCACGTCCGCAGCCGCTCGGACGGCAGCGACGAGATCGAGTACCACAGCGCCGACGGCAAGGTGGCTTACCTTTGGGACGGCTGCCTCTGGTCGGGCGAGTGGTGGGTCAGCCAGGAGCAGATCTGCTACCGCTATCCCAGCCTTTCCGGCGACATGGCGCACTGCTTCTATCTGCGCGAGGGACCGGCCGGACTGGAGTACTGGTCGGTCGAGGACAGCGAGGCCACGCGCCCGCTCGCCTTGGTGGAAAGCCTGCTGGACGGCAATCCGCGCGACCTCGTGATGGATTCCGGCGGCCGTTGCCAGGAGACCTAGTCCACCCATGCTCTTTCGTGCGATAGCGCTCTGCCTCGCCGCCTGCATGGCGGCGCCGGCCCTGGCCGAGGAAGAGGCTCCGCAGAGCAATGCGGAGCGGCGCATCACCGGCATCGAGGCGCTCGAGAAGCTGGTCTCCGGGCGCACCCACTACCGCAGCCGCTCCGACGGCTCCTTCGAGATCGAGTACCACAGCAAGGACGGCATCAGCGCCTATGTCTGGGAGGGCTGCGTCCAGCACGGCGAGTGGTGGGCGACGCCGGAGGAGATCTGCTTCTTCTATCCCGACAGCGATCTGCAGGGCCCGCACTGCTTTTTCATCGAAGACGGCGGCGAGGGCCTGGAGTTCTGGTGGAGCGGCAACCCGGCCGCCCTGGAGCCGACGGCGACCACCGTGCGCGACGTCGAGGGCAACAGCGAACGCCTGCCGCTGGGCGTCAGCGGAGAGTGCCTGATCTCGTGATCGGCTCTCGGCTGCTGCCGGGCCGGACCGCGACACAAGAGCTGACGTGAGCCCCTTTCGCGGGCACGGGCCGCGCGGAGCGGAGGTTAGGAAGAGATCCATGCGGAAGACGCGACTGCTGCCCATCGCAATTCTGGCAGCCCTCGGCGCCGCCGCCTCCCCGGCGGCCGCGGAACTTCCGGAGGGTCCAGGCAAGGACCTGGTCGAGGGTTTCTGTCTCGCCTGCCACGGCACGCACCTGATCGAGCAGAGCTCCGGCTACAGCCAAGAGGGCTGGGAGGCGCTGGTCGCCACCATGTTCGACTTCGAAGCCTTACCGGAGCAGGAGGAGGCGATCATCGGCTACCTGGCCCGGCACTTCCCGCCGAACGACAGGCGCACGCCGACCTTGGTGCCGGGACCGGTCCAGATCACGTTCGAAGAGTGGGTGACACCGAGCCTGGGCCAACGCTCGCGCGATCCGGCGGAGGCGCCGGACGGCGCCATCTGGTGGGCCGGGCAGTACGGCAACCTCGTCGGCCGCATCGACCCCGAGAGCGGGGCGATGGAGGAGTGGGTTCTGCCGCCCAGCGCCAACCCGCACAGCGTCTTCTTCGCCGACGACGGCGAGGTCTGGTACACCGGCAACAAGAACGCCTCGATCGGCAAGCTGGACCCGGCGAGCGGCGAGATCACCGTCTACGAGATGCCCGATCCCGCCGCCAAGGACCCTCATTCGGGGATCTTCGACGACCGGGGGCGGCTCTTCTTCACGGTGCAGCGCAGCAACATGATCGGGCGGCTCGACGAAGCCACGGGCGAGATCAAGCTGGCCCGGGTCGCGACCCCGCGCGCCCTGCCCTACGGCATCAAGTTGGATTCCGAGGGCACGCCTTGGGTCTCCTGTTACGGCAGCAACTGCCTGATCAAGGTCGATCCCGAAACCCTGGAACTGACCGAGATCGCCTTGCCCGACGCCGATGCCAGGACCCGCCGCCTCGACATCGCCAGCGACGGCTCCATCTGGTACGTCAACTCCTCCCTCGGCCGCCTCGGCCGCTACGATCCTAAGACCGGCACCTTCAAGGAGTGGGACTCGCCCAGCGGCCCGGCATCGCACCCCTACGCGATCGCCATCATCGACGACATCGTCTGGTACAATGAATCGGGCATGCGGCCCGACGCGCTGGTGCGATTCGACCCCGAGACAGAGACTTTCCAAAGCTGGGCGATCCCTTCCGGCGATGTCCATGCCGGCATCGTCCGGCACATGCGCCCCACCCGAGACGGCGACCTCTTGATCCACCAAAGCAGCACCAATCGGATCGGACGGGTGTCGGAGGTGGAGTAGACAAGGCTCGGCCGAGGCGGCGGTCCGAGGTTTCGTGGAAGACGGAACCCGGCTCTTGCTGTCTTCTACCGACCGGTGCTCATACAGGGGATTGGCAAACTCCCAACTCACCGTCATCGCGAGCGAAGCGACGCGATCCAACCTGCGGCTGCCCGGAGTCTCTCATTGGATTGCCGCGTCGCTGACGCTCCTCGCAATGACCGCGGGGCGAGCTACTGCGACGGTCCTCATAGGTCCTGAACGCCCATACCGGCCGAGGCCACGCAACCAGCTTACCCGACGTCATCGCGAGCGAAGCGCGGCGATCCAGGCTGTCGCGGCCCAAAGGCTTCCGCCGGACAGCCGCACAGCATTCCAATTGGGGCGCCTCACGCGCCGGCGACGACCTCCGCCGCATCCTCGATCAGGAGTTGGACGGCGTCGCCGCCGCGCCAGGCGTCTCGCTCCAGGCGTCCGGCCAGATGCAGCCGGCGGCCGCGGCTGGCCAGGAGGGCCTGGCCCAGAGGGCCGTCGAAGGCGCGGAAGCAAACGCCGCGCAGGCTTCCGCCGGCCTCGTCTTCCAAGCGCAGTCGCAGGTGGCGCTCCGCCATGGTCTCGACCAGGGCCAGCCGCTGGGCCGGCAAGGCGAAGCGCGGCTGCGGGTTGCCGACTCCGAAGGGGGCCAGGCGCTGACAGCTATCGACCAGTGCCGCCGTGGCGCCGCCGCCGCTGACGGTGGCATCGACCTCCAAGGTCGGCCGATAGCCGATCCTGGCGAGCTCCGCCTCGGCCGCGCCCTGCAGAAAGGTCTTAAGCTCGGGCAGGGCGGCGCGGGCGACGCTGAGACCGGCGGCCATGCGGTGCCCGCCGCCGTCGATCAGCAAGCCCTCGGCGCGCGCCTTCAGGACGAGGCCGCCCAGGTCGAAACCGGGCACCGAACGGGCCGAGCCTTTGCCCAGCTCGCCCTCCAGGGCCAGCACCAGGGCAGGCAGGCCGAAGCGCTCGCGCAGGCGGGCGGCAACGATCCCGATCACGCCGGCATGCCAGCCCTCGCCGGCCGCGACGATGAGGCCCTGCGGCGTTGGTCCCTGCTCGACTTGGCTCATGGCGTCGGCAAGCACCGCCGCCTCGATCTCCTGGCGCTCGCGGTTGAGGCGGTCCAGTTCCTGCGCCAAGCGCTGCGCGCTCAAGGGATCGTCGCTGGCAAGCAGGCGGGCGCCCAGATCCGCCTGGCCGACGCGGCCGCCGGCGTTGACCCGCGGCCCCAATTGGAAGCCCAGCTGACCGGCGGAGACGGCGCCCTGCACCCCGGCCACCTGCATCAAGGCGGTCACGCCGGCATTGCCGCGGGCCGCCATGACCTTGAGCCCCTGCGCCACCAGCACCCGGTTCAGTCCGGTCAAGGGCGCCACGTCGGCCACCGTCCCCAGCGCGACCAGATCGAGCCAAGAGAGGAGGTTGGGCTCCCGACCCTCTCCCTGATAGTAGCCTGCCTGGCGCAGCGCCCGATTGAGCGCCACGAGCAAGAGGAAAAGCACACCGACGGCCGCCAGGGCGCCGACACCGCTGCCATCGTCCAATCGATTGGGATTGACCACGGCCAGGGCCGGCGGCAGGGCGGCTTCGGCGACATGATGATCGACCACCAGCACGTCCAGACCGCGAGCGGCCGCCTCGGCCAGCGCCTCGTGTGCCGTGGTGCCGCAATCGACGGTGACCAGCACCTTGACGCCCTCGTCGGCGAGCAAGCGCATGGCGAGCGGGTTGGGTCCGTAGCCTTCTTTGATCCGATCGGGGATGTAGACCCTGAGGTCCTGGCCGAGCGATCGAAAGAACCGCTGCAGCAAGGCGGCCGAGGTCGCGCCGTCGACGTCGTAGTCGCCGAAGACGGCGACCTTCTCCCCCCGCCGGATCGCCCGCAGCAGACGCTCGACGGCCACGTCCATGTCCTTGAGGCAGTCCGGGTCCGGCATGCTGTCGCGCAGGCGCGGCGTCAGAAAGGCCTCCGCTTGCTCCAGGGAGACGCCCCGCTGAGAGACGAGACGCGCTACCAGGTCGGGCAGGCCCAGCCGCTGCGCGATGGCCAGGGCCGTACGCTCCTCGAAGCCGCGTTCCTGCCAACGCTGATCGCTCAGCGAGCGGACGACGCCCAAGAGGGCCGTCGCGGCGCCCTCGCCCATCAATCGAGGAGTTCGTTGTACCAGGTCTTGCGCGAGAAGTTGTGGCGGGCGGAGATGGTGCGTACCGTCCCGGTAACCGAGCGCATCACGATCGACTGCGTCTCCGCGCCCTGCGCGAGGCGGCGAACGCCGCGCAGCATCGAACCGTCGGTCACACCTGTCGCCGCGAAGACGACGTCGCCGCCGGCCAGCTCGGTCAAGGTGTACTTGCGCGTCAGATCGGTGATGCCGCAGCGCGCCGCGCGCTCGCGTTCGTCCTGGTTACGGAAGACGAGCCGGCCTTGGAACTGGCCGCCGATGCAGCGCAGCGCGGCGGCGGCCAGCACCCCCTCCGGCGCGCCACCCTGGCCGAGGTAGAGGTCGATGCCGCTGTCCTTGTTGGAGGTCGCGATGACGCCGGAGACGTCGCCGTCGCCGATCAGCACGATACGCGCGCCTGCCGCGCGGACCTTGGCGATGATCTCCGCGTGGCGCGGACGATCGAGGATGCAGACGACAAGGTCCTCGACTTCCTTGCCGGTGGCCTTGGAAAGCTCTTTCAGGTTGTCCGCCGGATCGGCGTCGAGATCGACGACGTTGTCCGGCAGGCCGCCGCCCACGGCGATCTTGTCCATGTAGGTGTCGGGCGCGTTAAGGAAGCCGCCCTCTTGCGCCATGGCGATCACCGCCAGCGCGTTCTGGCCGCCCTTGGCGGTGATCGTGGTGCCCTCCAAGGGATCCAGCGCGATATCGAT
Organism: Rhodospirillales bacterium; assembly: GCA_963669375.1. Lineage (GTDB taxonomy): Bacteria > Pseudomonadota > Alphaproteobacteria > Kiloniellales > JACOMY01 > JACOMY01. The sequence goes on from OY770024.1 coordinate 184,153, forward strand.
CTTGGGTCCGCCCGAGCCCACTTCCTCGCCGATGTAGAGCATGGGCGCCTCGTCGCGCTCGCCCTCGCCGATCCTGACGGTTCCGGCGATCGGCAGGCTGTTGAGCGCGGAACGCATCGCGCTGACGGCGGCCTGGTCGGCGGCTTTCTCGTCACCGCGGCCCATGAGGCGGGAGGCCGCGAGCGCCGCCGCCTCGGTCACGCGTACCGATTCCAAGGCCAGATTTCGATCCATAGAGCTCAAGGCTGACATGGGGTTTCACTCCCTTTCTTGCAGGGACGGGCCTGGCTTGGGGCGGCCGTCCTCTCGTCTACTCAGAATTCGGCGATGGCGAGCGACCGCGGCGGCTCGATCACGCTGTCGAGCGCCTCGATCCGCGTCAGGGCCGCGGCGAGCGCGCCCGCCTTGGTCTCGTGCGTCGTCAGCACCACCTGCACCGTCTCTTCCGGCGCGCGGCCGCGCTGCAGCATGGATTCGAGCGAGATCGCCTGATCGCGCAGGATCGCCGCGACATCCGCGATGACGCCCGGCCGGTCGATCACCGTGAGCCGCAGATAGAAGGCGCCGGTTCGCTTCTCCACCGCCTGGGCGGCGAAGGGCTTCAGTTCAGCCGAATCGAGGCCGAAAGGCGCGCGCCGGCTGCCGCTGGCGAGATCCACCAGGTCGGCGACGACGGCCGATGCGGTCGGCCCGGCGCCCGCTCCGGCGCCTTCCACCATCACCGTGCCGACGTGATTGCCTTCGGCGACCACGGCGTTGAACACACCCTCCACCTTGGCGATGGGCGCATCACGGCGAACCATGCAGGGAAAGACCCGCTGGTCGAGCTTGCCGTCATGCAGTTCGGCCAGACCCAAGAGCTTGATGCGGAAGCCCAGCTCTTCGGCAAAGGCGATGTCCAGGGCGGAGACGTGACGTATCCCCTCGATGGAGAGGGCATCGAAGTCGATCTTGGCCCCGAAGGCGAGCGACGCCAGGATCGCCAGCTTGTGGGCGGCATCGATGCCGTCGATGTCGAAGGTCGGATCGGCCTCGGCATAGCCCAGCTTCTGCGCCTCGGACAGCACGTCGCCGAAGTCGCGGCCGGTCTTGCGCATCTCGGTCAAGATATAGTTGCAGGTGCCGTTCAAGATTCCATAGACGCGCGAGATGGCGTTGGCGGCGAGACCCTCGCGCAGGAGCTTGATGATGGGAATGCCGCCGGCGACCGCCGCCTCGTAGGCGAGCCCGACCGAGGTCTTGCTGGCCATGGCATCGAGACTGGCCCCGTGCTTGGCGATCAGCGCCTTGTTCGCGGTCACCACCGGCTTGCCGCCGGCGAGACTCGCCTCGACCAGCGCGCGTGCCGGCCCCTCGTCTCCGCCGATCAACTCAACCACGACGTCGACCTCGGGGTCTTTCGCCAAGTCCTGCACGCCGGCGGCCCAGCGGACCCCGTCCAAGGGCAGGCCGCGGTCCTTGCCGGGATCGCGCGCCGAGACCGCCACCACCTCCAGACTACGGCCGGCGCGCGCTTGGATCAGGGCATGGTTTTCCCGCAGCAGGCGCACGACGCCGCCACCCACCGTTCCCAGGCCGGCCAAGCCGATTCGCAATGGCGCTGTCACAGCCGCTCCCCTCTCGTTGATTTTGCCGGCCTGCCAAGCGCGATAGCGCGCACCCCGCGCTTGGTCCGGCCGCGTCTTCTTAGTGCAGGCTGGTGCTAATACTCCAGGAAGATTTCGGCCCTTCGATTGCCTGCCTGACTGTTGGCCGAGGCGTCCTGGTGACGCGGCTGGCGATCGCCCATGCCCTCGACCACGATGCGGTCGGCGGGCACGCCGGCGCGCTGCAGCGCCTGCGAAACCCTTTCCGCTCGGTCGAAGGAGATATTGAGATTCGCCAGATCGCCGGTCTGCTGCGGCAGGTTCGCCGTCTGCGAGGAAGCATGGCCCACCACGCGCAGAATGCCGCCGTACTGCCTTTGGATGGACGCCACTTCCTTCAAGGCGGTCTCGTCACGCGCATCGAGCGAATCCGAGCCGTCGCCGAAGAAGATGACACCGACCATCTGGACGTTCCCGCCGCCGACGCTGCCTTGCGGCGGGATCACTCGATTGAGGCTGGTGGGACCCGTCTGCGGCAGGGCGGCCACAGTGTCGCCGCTGCGACGCTGCTGGCGGCTGGCGGCCAGGGCCGCGGCGCCAGGCGTCTGTGATGCGCTGGGCGAGCCTTCGCGTGCCAAGGCCTGCTGGCTCTCCTGTGTCACCTGCGCCACAGTCGGTGCATTTGTGGTGGAGCTACTGCTCGGCGTCACGCTGCTGGGCGTCGTGCTGCGACTCGGGGTGCCGCTAGGCGTGGTCGATCCGCGCGGGGTAATGCCGTCGGTGGAGCGCGGCGTGGAGGGCGTGGCCGGGCCGGAGGGCTGCACGCCGGTGCCGCCTGGCCGGGCGGCGTCCGGAACGCCGGCGGCGGCCACCGCCGTGGTCGCCTGCGTGACGTTCGACAGCGACGTCGTGCCGTCGCCCGGGCTATCCGTGAAGGCCGAGGGCTCGTCGTCGACCGGCGGAGGCGCTGGCGGCTGGGCGGAGCGAACGGAGGTGTCGGAGGCCGTCAGAGGCTGCGTGTACTGGGCGTTCGCGCGGTCAGCCTCCAGGCCGGAAACCGTGTTGGCGCGTATGTCTTCGGGCGTTACCGCCGGCGGCTTGTCGGGAACCTCCGCCAAGTTGGGATAGGGCTTGGCGTCGAGATCCTGGTCCAGGACCGTCTCCGGGTTGGGCGAGGGATTGTCCTCCAGGTTCTCGAAAAGCGTGCAGCCCGCCAAGAGGACAAGACCGAAGAGGGGCGCGAGCGCCCACGCCGGACGAAGACCCTGGTACCGACTGCCGGGTGCTGTGCTCATACCGACCGTCCACCTCCTGTTACACCTGCCTCAAACAGGCCTTGATCTGGCTTCTCTGGCGTATCGTCGCCAGATGGGCTAACTACACGACCGAGGCTGCGGGGGCAGCCCCAAAAGAGATACGCGCATCGAGCGCGGGCAGCAAATGCTTCGGCGCGGAAGAATCCCGCACCGCACTGTCCACAGTATAGGGATTGAGGAATGAGTGAGCAGTTCGGCCCGGACGTCAAGATGCCGGATCCCATGAAGTTGTCCCGCGACATGGCGCAGATCGCCGAGCGCAGCCAGAAGCTGGTGGGACAGTGGCTGGAGCATCAGGTCGGCGAGACCGGCAACGGGCCGGTGGACCCCTTGAACGTGGGGCGCGCCTTCCTGGAGATGACCACGCGGATGATGGCCGACCCCGCCAAACTCATGCAGGCCCAGGCGACGCTTTGGCAGGACTACCTGCGGCTGTGGCAGAATACCGCGCAGCGCATGATCGGCGGCGGCGGCGAGCCGATTGCAGCCCCGGAAGAAGGCGATCGTCGCTTCAAGGATCCCATGTGGGACGACAACGCGCTTTTTGACTACATCAAGCAGTCTTACCTCCTCAGCGCCCGCTGGCTTCATCAAACCGTAACCGATGTCGAAGGTCTTGATGACAAGACCGCGAAAAAAGTGGATTTTTACACTCGTCAGTTCGTCGATGCAATGGCTCCGTCCAACTTCATCATGACAAATCCGGAGGTGTTGCGCGCCACCGTGGAAAGCGGCGGCGAGAATCTGATCAACGGGCTGAAGAACCTTCTGGACGATCTGGAGCGCGGCAAGGGCCGGCTGACCATCACCCAGACCGACTCCAGCAAGTTCAAGCTGGGCGAGAACGTCGCCGTCACGCCGGGCAAGGTGGTCTACCAGAACGACCTGATGCAGCTGATCCAGTACGACCCCTTGACCGAGGAGCAGCACGAGGTCCCGCTGCTGATCATTCCGCCCTGGATCAACAAGTTCTACATCCTGGACCTGCGCGAGAAGAACTCCTTCGTGCGCTGGGCCACCCAGCAGGGCTTCACCGTCTTCGTGGTCTCCTGGGTCAACCCCGACCGCACCTTGGCGGAGAAGCGCTTCGACGACTATCTGGTCGAGGGCCCGCTAGCCGCCCTGGACGCCATGGAGAAGGCCACCGGCGTCGTCGGCGCCAACGTGATCGGCTACTGCCTGGGCGGAACCCTGCTCGCCAGCACCCTGGCGCACATGGCGGCGCGCGGCGACGACCGCTTCAAGAGCGCCACCTTCTTCGTCACCATGACCGACTTCGCCGAGGCCGGCGAATTGGGTGTCTTCATCGACGAGGCGCAGCTGCAGTTCCTCGAAAAGCGCATGGAGGAACAGGGCTACCTCGAAGGCTCGGACATGGCGACGACCTTCAACATGCTACGCGCCAACGACCTCATCTGGTCCTTCGTGGTCAACAACTACCTCTTGGGCAAGGATCCCTTCCCCTTCGACCTGCTCTACTGGAACAGCGACTCGACCCGCATGCCGGCGGCGATGCACAGCTTCTACCTGCGCCACATGTACCAGCAGAACCAGCTGAAGGATCCGGGCGCGCTCACCATCGCCGGCGTGCCGATCGACCTCGGCAAGATCGAGACGCCCTGCTTCTTCATCTCCACCCGCGAGGACCACATCGCGCCCTGGAAGTCGACCTACCAGGGAACCCAGTTGGTGGGCGGTCCGGTGACCTTCGTGCTGGCCGGCTCCGGCCATATCGCCGGCGTGATCAACCCGCCGCCGGGCAAGTACCCCCATTGGACCAACGAGAAGAACCCGCCGACGCCGGAAGAGTGGCTGGAGGGCGCCACCCAGCACGAGGGCTCCTGGTGGCCGGCCTGGGCCGAGTGGCTGCGCGAGCGGGCCGGCCCCCTGGTCCCGGCGCGCACCCCGGGCGATCATGAGCTTGATGTCCTCGAGGACGCGCCCGGCTCCTACGTCATGGTGAAGGTCCAAGAATAGGGGTTGCTCGGCACCGAGGCCGGTACAGCTGCGGGCGGTGGCCCCACCGGCCTCTCGGTCGAGCGGGAAGACGGTCCGGCGGCTCTAGGCGCCGGCTCCGATCACTCACCCGTCGAAGCTGACGTCCGGGACGGCGCGGCTTTGCGGATCCTCGATTTCGAAGTACTGGGCGCGCCGGAAGCGGAACTGCTTGGCCACCAGGTTGCTCGGAAACTGCTCGATCATGGTGTTCAGTCGGCGGACGGCGCCGTTGTAGTGGCGCCGCGCCTTCTCGATCGCGCCCTCGATGGCCGAGAGTTCGTCCTGCAGGGCCTGAAAGTTGTCGTCCGCCTTGAGGTCGGGATAGGCCTCGGCGACGGCGAAGAGCCGGCCGATGGCGGCGGTAAAGCCGTTCTCCGCGCTGGTCTTCGCTGAAAGGTCCGAGGCTTCGCCAGCGGCGGCGCGCGCCTTGCTGACCGCCTCCAGGACGCCGCTTTCGTGGGCCGCGTAGGCCTTGACCGCCTCGACCAGATTGGGGATCAGGTTGGCCCGGCGCTTCAACTGAACGTCGATCCCGCTCCAGCCCTCCTCCACCAGGTTGCGAGAGCGGACCAGCCCGTTATAGAGAATGATCGCGTAGAGCGGGAGCAGAACGCCGAGAACCAGTAACACATAGAGGAGAATCTGCATGGCAACCCGATCTCTTCCCGCCGCCCCACCCGCAGGCGATAGGCACTGCTCTAGAGCTTACAGACGCGGCTGACCTTCTTCTACAGTCTGGAAAGGACCCCCGACCGGCAAGAGCCGGTTGCCCCCGGGTCCTCTACTCCTGGTCCAAGGAAACGAGCAGGTTAACCCGCGCGCGGCTGTCGAAGGGACGGCCGTCCTGCACGCGGCCCTCCAGGACCTGCGCGGCCACACTGCCGGTCTTGCGCCTGCTCTGCGGCGGACAGGCATCGAGCATGGCGGAGAGAACGTCGGCGACCTCCGCGGCGCGCAGGTTCGGCAGGTCCTCGCTGCCATAGCTGTCGTAGTCGGCCGGCCGGCCTTGAACCTCCGCTGTCAGTTCCGGACGGAAGGTCAAGGCGTAGTCGGACGATGCCATCGGATCGCTGTTCTTGTGCAGCGAGACCGCGCGATCCTCGGTGTCCAACGGCAGCTCCCAAGGCCCCTCCTCTCCATCGGCGTAGCCCCTGACGGTGAAGAGCGCATCGGCACCCAGCAGCTGCACGCGCGTGCGGATGTATTGAAACTCGGCGAGGATCGACAGGAGCAGCGGGTCGGCATCGTAGTCGGCAAGCTCCGGCAGGCCCTCGATAGCCTGTTTCAGCGGGACCCGACCCGCCAAGGGCTCCGCGACGACCAGGCACAGGACCTCGCCGGCATTGCCGCCCAGCGCCTCTTTCAAGCGGCCTTCGTGGTCGCCGGGCATCTTGTGGGACAGGCGATCGAAAGCGAAGAGACCGGCGCCGCGCGGGCGATCGCTGTCGGCGGCGAAGTCCTCCAGATAGAGCTCGAAGGTGGCGACGGCCTCCAGGCCGGCAAGTCTGGGCCAGTGAGTGGCGCGGATGGTGATCAGGGACAGCTGCTCGTTCAGCGCCAGAATCTCGCGCGTCAGCTCGTCGAACGCCTCCCGCTGCTCCTCCTCCAGGGCGGCGCGGTCGGCGGCCAACCAGGCCTCCCGGGCCTGCCGGTCGGCGGCCTGCCGCTCGGCATCGGCCTTGGTCAGGCGCACCTCCAAGACCTCGTTGCGCTCGGCGGCATCCTCAGCGCGCGCGCGCTCGTTCGCCAGCTCTTCCTGGAAATGCGCGGCCTCGCGCCGGACCGAGGAGAGCGTGATGCGCTCGCGCTCCAGATCGCTCTCCAACCGCTCGATCTGACCCTTCAGCAGCGCCACCGCCGTCTGCAAACCGTCCTCGCGTGTCTCGATCTCGGGCGTGCCTGGCGCCGCGGAGGAGCGCTCTCCGACAGTGTCATCGCCGCGCGGCTCGCCGCCCTCTTCCAGCACGATGGACCGGGGAACCTCGCCGACCGCCACTTTCGGGTGATAGGTGGGCACGCCGACGAAGAGCCCGAACAGGCCGGCCAGCGCCAGAAGGGCGGCCAGGCCCACCTCCCAGCGCTCTCCGAAGTCGCCGAAGGTCTGCAGGCCGCGCTGATAGCGACGATAGACGATAAGACCGGCCACGGCGACGAAGCCGCCGCTGACGAGCAGACCCAGGATCTCGAACACTACCTTCATGAGGGCTCAAATCTTCAACGCGCGACAGACTCTGAAACGCACCGCGGTGGAAAGCCAAGGAGAGATTGCAGGTCTTTGAGGAGAAAGCAGGGGAGACCCGGGGTGCGGCACGAACAGGGCGGGCATGGGGCGATCCTCCGCCATCCCGGCCTATAGCCCATCCTGGTCCCCCTCGCCACCTCTGCGCGGATGCTTGGCCTTCCGGCGATAGCTCTTTACCGAGGGCAAGCGCTTGGCGCCCAGGCGGCGCAGCAGTGGGGCGTAGGGATTGCGCGGTCGCTTCGGCCGGCGCTTGCGCTGCTTCATGGCCGCCTTCGAGACACCGTTCGCATCCGCCCCCTTGGCCAGACAAGGTCCGTCATCGGCCTGCTTCCTTCTTGCGGAGTTGCTTCAATCCGTTCGACACACCGATGCCGAAACCCAGGCGCGTGACCAGGAAGCTGACCGCGACGGCGAGCGGCACGATCCAGCCGAGCGTCCCGGGCGGCAAGTCATTCAGCTCCGCCAGTGAAACCTGCCAGAAGAGGCCGAACTCCGAAGGTCCGACCATAATGAGGACATAGAGGACGGCAAGGAGGATGCTCAGCACTATGTTGGCGGCGCAAAGCCAGAGCGAGATGATCCAGCAGGCCTTGGAGGAGACATCGGCTTTGGTTCGCTCGACAACCTTGGCTCCGGCGTAGAGGCTGGCCGCCATGGCGGCGATCACGCCCAGGCTACTCAAACCGCCCTCTCCGAAGAGCTGCACGAGATTGTCCAGAACCAAGAGCGCGGCGGTCGCAAGGATCAGCGCGATGGCATAGTCGCGAAGCAGAAGCGTCATAGATGGCATCAGCCCGGCCCCCGTCTCTGGCAGCTACCGCGTCCGCGGCGAGCCGCTTCGATCTCGAACGTGGCCCTCAGCGCACGATAGCGACTCTAACATCCTCCGTCGTGGTACGCGCCCTTGCGCCAAACTGTGTTTTCTTCGCGATCAGAGATAGCTCGCCGCGAGGTCCGCGTAGTGGCGCGGCGAGTAGTGCATCATCTGCTTCTCTTCCGCCGTCAGGTCGCGCAGGTACTTCGCCGGCGAGCCGGCCCAGAGCTGTCCCGCGAGCACGCGCTTGCGCGGCGTGACCAAGGCACCGGCCGCGACCATCGCGCCGCTCTCGATCACCGCGCCGTCCATCACCACGGCGCGCATGCCGATGAAGCAGCCGTCCTCCAGGCGGCAGGCGTGCAGGAGCGCCTGGTGCCCGACCGTGATGTGGCTGCCGATCCAGGCTTCGTCGCCGCCGCCGGTTTCCGCATAGTCGCCGGCCGGATCGTGGTTCACGTGGATCACCGTGCCGTCCTGGATATTGGTGCCCTCGCCGACGGTGATGCGGTTGACGTCACCGCGCAGCACGCAGCCGTACCAGACCGAGCTGCGGGGTCCGAGAACCACATCGCCGAGCACCACCGCCGTATCGGCGATGAAGACGCTCTCATCGTAGCGCGGCGCGCGGCCGCGGTAGGCCCGGACGGCGGAGGTCATACGCTTGGGTTCCTCTATGGAAAGAGCGGCGGCTGCAAGAGCGCCGTGGTCTCGGGCAGGCCGAAGAGCAGGTTCATGTTCTGGATCGCCTGCCCGCTGGAGCCCTTCACCAGGTTGTCGAGCGCGCCGATGACGATGGCACGACCGGGTATGCGATCTTCGAACACCGCCAGGGCGACGTAGTTTGACCCCCTGACCATCTGCGTCGAGGGGATGGCACCGGGCGCGAGGCAGCGCACGAAGCCCCCGTCCCCATAGGCCGCGCGGTGGCTGCGGCCGAGATCCTCGGCCTTGACGCCGGCGGTGAGGCGCAGATGGCAGGTGACCAGCTCGCCCCGGCTCATCGGCACCAGATGCGGCGTGAAGTTCACCAGGATCTCGCGGCCGGCGGCCTTGCCGATCTCCTGCTCGATCTCAGGCGCATGGCGATGACGGGCCACGGCATAGGGCGAAATGCCCTCGCCCGCCTCGCAAAAGAGCAGGTTCTCCTTGAGGCCGCGCCCGGCGCCGGAAACGCCGCTCTTAGCGTCGATGACGATGTCTTCCGGATTCACCAGGCCATCGCGGACCAGCGGCAACAGGGCAAGCAAGACCGCGGTCGGATAGCAGCCCGGACAAGCGATCAGGCGTCCTTCGGCGATCCGCGCGCGATTGACCTCCGGCAAGCCGTAGACGGCCTGCGGCTGCAGTTCGGGTGCATAGTGCTCGTGCCCGTACCAGCGCGCGTAGGTCTCGGGATCCTCGATCCGGAAGTCGGCCGAAAGATCGACCACCTTCAAGTCGGCGGGAAGCCGCTTCACGATCTGCTGCGTGGTGGCGTGCGGCAGCGCGCAGAAGACGACGTCGAGCTGCGACCAGTCCGCCTGCTCGACGGTGACGAGGTCGGGCAGGTCGAGATAGCCCAGGTGCGGGAAGACCGCGCCCAGCGGCTTGCCGGCGTGGGAGTTGGCGGTGAGCAATCGGATCTCGACCTCGGGATGCAAAGCCAGAAGGCGCACCAAATCGGCGCCCGTATAGCCCGATGCTCCCAAGATGCCGGCCTTGATCCGCGTACTCATGTCCCCTCTCCGCCGTTACAGGATGGTGCTCGCGCCCTTGCATACGCCGAGGGCACGGACTTGCCAAGCGGGAGCCTGCCGCGCCGCGTCAAGGCAGGGTTGCGTCGACAACACCGGCCGGGTGGGGCCAAGGAAGGTGTTGACAGGCCCAGGGCGCTGTTCAACTGTGGGCGCTGCCGATCCCTTCTTCCAGGTGTCGAGCACCCGCAGCAACGAGAAGAAGCCGGTGAGCTAGCCCTAACGTGACACGCTGCTGTTTGTAATCGCTCCAGCCCCGACAATGAAACCGCCCCGACTCGCAGGTATCTGCACAGAAGACGGAACACTGTGTTTGTGAGCAACAGACCAGAAGCGACGAAAGTGTCCACGGTCCGGACAGAGGTACGCTGTTTCAGCCATGATGTCTGTGACGCGTCACCGACCCGCGGAGGCGCGGGCGGGACCCTCGTCTCTAGGTAGGCAAGCCGATGATCTTCGGATTGGACGCTCTGGCCCCCTATGTGGTGAGCCTAGTGGTCGCCTTGCTGTTCCTGGCCTTTGCACTGGAATGGCGACCGACCGAAGTTTGCGCGGCCGCGGCCGTCGCCGTCCTGCTGGTGCTCGGCGTGCTCTCGGTCGAGGATGTTCTGGGCGTCTTCTCCAACACCGCACCGATCACCATCGCCGCCATGTTCATCATCTCGGCCAGTCTCGTGCGCACCGGGGCCCTGGAGAGCTTCGTCTTTCATTTGACCCGCCGCGCCGGCGCGCATCCCGTGCTTACCCTTGCGCTCTTCCTGATCGCGGTGGTGGTCATGTCGGCCTTCATGAACAACACCCCGCTGGTGATGCTGATGATCCCGGTCGCGGTGGCGATGGCCAACGAGTTGAAGCGCTCTCCCACCAAGCTGCTGATACCGCTCTCCTACGCCTCCATCCTGGGTGGCACCTGCACGCTCCTAGGGACTTCCACCAACATCCTGGTGGACGGCGTGGCGCGCCAGAACGGCATGCCCGGGTTCCATATCTTCGAGATCGCGCCGCTCGGCATGGCCGTGGCGCTGCTGGGTATCTGCTATCTCGTGTTCGCCCAGCGCCTGCTGCCGGACCGCACCTCGCTCTCGGCCATAACCGGACTTGCCACGCAGCCAAAGTTCATGGTGGAGATCGTGGTCGAGCAAGGCTCTTCCTACATCGGCAAGCACCCGCGCGAGATCGCCGCCTTCAACCAGGTCGACCGCAAGGCGGTGGACGTCATTCGCGGCGACGCCTCGCTAAGGCGCAACATGGAGGCGGTCGAGATCCAGGCGGGCGACATCCTGGTGCTTCGCAGTCCCGCCAGCGAAATCCTGACGATGAAGGAAGCGGGCGAGCTGAAGGAGCGCGAGGACGACCACGTCCAGCGCATCGGGACGCGCAAGTCGGTGATCGTCGAGACCCTGCTGACGCCCGGTACGAGGATCCTGGGCCGCACCTTGGGTCAACTGCGCCTGCGTCGGCGCTACGGCATCTATCCCTTGGCCCTGCACCGCCGCGGCGCCAACCTGGAGCGGCGTTTCGAGACGACGCCGCTGGAGGTGGGCGACATCCTCTTGATGGAGGGCGCGCCGGAAGACGTGCAGCGCCTGGTCGAGGACCAGGACCTGGTGAACGTGGCCGAGCCCCGGGTGCGCGGCTTTCGCCGGTCCAAGGCCCCCATCGCCATCGGCGCCATCCTCTTCGTGGTGCTGGGTGCCGCCTTCGGCCTCATGCCGATCGTCGGACTGGCGATGATCGGTGCCGCGGTCGTGCTGGCGACCCGCTGCATCGAGGCGGAAGAGGCCTTCGCCTCGGTCGACTGGCGGATTCTGACCTTGATCTTCGCCATGCTGGCGATCGGCGCGGCCCTGGAGAAGACGGGACTGGTGACCGGCTTGATCAATTGGGCCTCGCCCCTCTTGGCGGATGCGCCACCGATCGTCGCCCTGGCGGTCGTCTACCTGCTGTCGGCCGTGCTGACCGAACTGGTGACCAACAACGCCGTCGCGGTGATCATGACGCCCATCGCCATCGCCTTGGCCGTCAGTCTCGGCAGCCCTCCCGAACCCTTCGTCATCGCCGTCATGTTCGCCGCCAGCGTCTCCTTCCTGACCCCGATCGGCTATCAGACCAACACCCTGGTCTACAGCGCCGGCGGCTACCGCTTCACCGACTTCGTCAAGTTCGGCGCGCCGATGACGATCCTGGCGGCCTGCATGGCGCTGGTGCTGATACCGCTCATCTGGCCGCTAAGCTAAGGGTGGCGGTTTGCCGCTTTCTTCTCCGCCCCTCCCACAGCTTCTCGTGCAGGGCGAAGAAGAGGGTCTGCACGGCCGGCTCCAGCAGGCCGATGGAGAGCGCGATGACGATATCGCTGGTGAGCGCGTAGGCGACGGCAACGGCGACGATCAGATGCATCACGGCATAGCTGCCGGTCTTGTAGAGCACACGCATTGGCGCCTCGCGGGTCAAGTTGTTAACTGGAATGATAATAAGAATGATTCGCATTATGTCAACGGCAAGTTCCCGACCTCCCGTCTTCGTGAGCGGCCGTCTTCGTGAGCCACTATGGCGTCAGCGGTCTGGACTGCCGCGAGACGACCCGGCCCTACCGGCAATGGCGGCCTGCGAGGCTACCGAGCAAGATGCCCGAGTCCGGGAGCCAAGGGGATTGACCCGTCGATCAGCCCTCGTCGTGACCCGCCCGATGCGCGCAAACTCCTTGACGAGTGCCAAGTGGTGCTTACATAAGCAGGCTACGTTTCGAAGTCGTCGTTGCGTTTGCGATTTCCCGCCTCGGCGAACAACCGAGTTTACGTCTCCGACATTTGAACGTTGTGCCAGGTCCGTTGCCGTGAGCGGCGGTCCGTTTCTTATGTCGCGAAAGGAAAGATCATGCCGGTAGGCACCGTAAAGTGGTTCAACCCGACCAAGGGCTATGGGTTCATTGAGCCGGAAGACGGCACGAAAGACGCCTTCGTGCACATCACCGCCGTCGAGAAGGCAGGGATGTCCGGCCTGAACGAAGGCCAGCGCGTCTCTTTCGATCTCGTGGCCGGCCGGAATGGCAAGTCCTCGGCTGAGAACCTTAAGATCGTAGGCTGACTTTGTTCGGGGGGCGGCCGTGGCCGCCCCCCGACTCTATCAGTCCGGTCTCCCTCTCACGCGTCGCCCCACGCCTTGGAGGCGGCGACCGCCTGCTTCAGCCAGAGCACGTCGAAACCTCCGGTAAGGCGATAGCCCCTGGCCTTCAGGGCAGACGCGCGCTGCGCGTCGAAGGCGACACCGCCAAGCGGGATCCCGGCGGCGAGGACTGCCGTCTCCACCTTATCCACCGCCGCGACGAAATCCGGATGGTCGAAGCGGCCGGATAGCCCGAGTGAGGCCGAGAGGTCGAACTGGGCCAGGATGACGCAGTCGATCCCGGGGACGGCGCAGATCTCCTCGATCGCGGCGACGGCCTCGCGCGTTTCGACCAAGAGCATGGAGACCGGCAACGCGCCCATGCTCGCTTGATAGTCCATCAGGCCGACTCCCCAGCGCGAATGGGCGATGAAGGGCCCCCAGCCGCGCACCCCCTCGGGTGGATAGCGCAGCGAGGCGATGCAGCGTCGCGCGTCTTCCGCCGAACGCAAGAGCGGGAAGCAGATTCCCTCGGCTCCCAGGTCCAAGGCCCGCTTGACCTCGGCCTCGTCGATCTTGCTGATGCGGACCAAGGGCGCACAGTCGGTCCCCTGCGTTGCCGCCGCCATGGCATGCATCGACGGCCAGTCGATCGCCCCATGCTCTCGATCGATGATGATGGCATCGCTGCCTGCCGCGGCAATCGCCTGCGCCACCACCGCGGAGGGAATGGTGGCGACCTGCCAGTTGATGTGACGCTCCGGCTGGGCCAGCTTCTCCTTGAGGTAGGGCACTTGCGTTCTCCTTGCGGGCGCTCAGTCCAGTGTCGCGACGAAAGGCAGATGGCGGTAGCGCTCCGCGAAGTCGACGCCATAGCCGACCACGAAGCGGTCGGGGATCTCGAAACCGACGAAATCGGCTGTCGCCGCCACCTCGCGACGCGAAGGCTTATCGAGCAGGACACAGGTCCAAACCCGCCCGGCCCCGGCTTCGGCGAGCAACTCGCCGGCTCTCGTCAGGGTGTGGCCGCTGTCGAGGATGTCGTCCAGCAAGAGGACGTCCTGCCCCGAGAGGGTCTCCGGCATGGTGCCCAGGAGACGCACCTGGCCGCTGCTCTTCTTGGCGCTGCCATAGCTGGACAGGCGGACGAACTCGACATGCACGTCCTTCTCGCGGCGCGCCAGCGCACGCAGCAGGTCGGCGGCGAACATGAAACTGCCTTTCAGGAGGCAAACCACGGTGAAGCGGTCCGGCAGGGCCGCGGCCAACTCGCCGGCCAGGGTGTCGATACGCGCTGCCAGTTCCTTCTCGCCGATCAGTATCTTGACGTCCCTATCGTTCAAGGCACCCTCCCCTTCACCCGCGACGGCGGAACCCTATCTCCCGTAACGCGGCAAGGATATCGTGCCGCGACGATGCAGCACCAGCAGGACACGACATGAGCGCGCTCGAGACCTTTCTCGCCGGACTTCCGAAAGCCGAACTGCACCTGCACATCGAGGGCACATTGGAGCCGGAGATGCTGTTCGCCCTGGCCGCTCGGAATGGGATCGAGGTCCCCTACTCCTCGGTCGAGGCCCTACGCGCGGCCTATCGCTTTCGAGAGCTGCAGGACTTCCTCAATCTCTACTACGGCGGCGTCGCCGCGGTGATCGAAGAGCAGGACTTCTACGAGCTGGCATCAGCCTACTTCGACCGAGCCAGGCAAGACGGCGTCCGCCATGCCGAGATCTTCTTCGACCCGCAAGCACACACCGAGCGCGGCGTCGCCTTCGCGACGCTGTTCGAGGGCTTGCATCGCGCCGCCGTCGACGCCGGGACGCGCCACGGCATGAGCGTGCAGCTGATCATGTGCTTTCTGCGCGACAAGTCGGAAGAGGCGGCCTTCGAGACCTTGGACCAAGCCCGCCCCTTTCTCGACCGCATCGCCGGAGTGGGTCTCGACTCGGCGGAACGCGGCAACCCGCCGAGCAAGTTCGCGGCCGTCTTCGAGAAGGCCAGGGCGCTGGGCCTGCGCGCCGTCGCTCATGCCGGCGAAGAAGGACCGGCCGACTATGTCCGCGACTCGCTCGACCTACTGAAGGCGGAGCGGATCGACCACGGCGTGCGCTCACCGGAGGATCCCGCGCTAATGCGCCGGCTCGCCGAGGAGCAGGTGCCGCTTACCGTCTGCCCGCTCTCCAACGTACGTCTCTGCATCTTCGACGACATGAGGAGCCATGCCCTGCCTCAGCTCATGGCGGCGGGCGTGCTGGTCACCATCAACTCCGACGATCCGGCCTACTTCGGCGGGTACGTAAACGCCAACTACGCGGCAATCGCGGAGACCTTCGCGCTCAGCGAGACCGATCTCTGCGCGCTCGCCGCGAACTCCTTCAAGGCCTCCTTCCTTGCCGAAGAGGAGAAGCGGGCCTGGCTCGCGGAGGTCGAGGCCTACTCCAGGCGATCGGGACCCGCCTGACCCCTCCGCCAAGCCCCTGGAGGACCGGCTCCGACGATCCGCTGCGTTCGACAGCCAATCGAGCTGAGCACCGATCGCGCGCGAAGACCACCGACCATCGGCAATCAATCCATCCGAACGGCAATCCGGAACAAATACCCCCTGGCTGACTACAACCCTTTGTGGTCTATGGTGCGCAAAGAATTGGAAGAGGGGGCATCCATGCCAAGCGATCAGGATATCGTCGACGCTCTCGCACTCCTCACGCCCCACGAGGTGACGTCGCTGCGCAAGATCCGCGTCGGCCGCGAGGACGGAGACGGAGGCTATGTGCTGGCCGACGATTTTCGTCCCGGACAGAAGGTCTACAGCTACGGCATCTCGAACGAGGTCAGCTTCGATCTCGACCTCGCAGAGCGGGGCATGGCCTTGTTCATGTACGATCACACGATCCCTGGGGTGGTGGAGCAGCACGACAACTTCCACTTCTTCAAGGAAGGAGTGGCCGCGCAAAACGATGCGGACGCGTCCCTCTTCACCGTCGCACACCACGTTGCCAAGAACGGCCATGACGACGACGACATGATCCTCAAGATGGACGTCGAAGGTGCCGAATGGAGCGTGTTCGAAGCCATGGAGCCCGACCTATTGCGTCGGTTCACGCAGATTGCCCTGGAGCTACATGGGCTCGCCAGGCTCGACCGCCAGGACTATCTGGAGCGCTTCTGCTGGGTCATGCGGAAACTGACCGGCGGCCACAACATCATTCACGTCCACGCCAACAACGCGGGCGGTATCCGCAACGTCCGAGGCCTTCCGGTCCCGGGTTTGTTGGAAGTGACCCTGCTTCGAAAGGATCGGGCCGAGGTAGGTCCTTGGCAGAGCTTCGTGCCGACGGCCCTGGACGCGCCGAACGGCGCGCGCACCTCGCGGCCCGATATCGTGCTCTCCTTCTTTCCCTTCCTTCCATGCGGCCTTTCGGGCGATGAGATGAAGAGCGGGATCGAGGCAGCGACGCGCCAGGCCAACCGCGCCCTCGCGAAGCGCTACGTCAGCGGCACCCTCGACGACGAGCAACGCAGCAAGGAAACCCGCCAACAGGTCATCAAGTCCGCTCAGGTGATCCACCGCCGGCACCCGCATCTGAAAGACGATGACGAGACAACGGCCCGGCACATCATGAGGCGGCTGGAGGACCACGCCGGGGTGCTGGAACTGAACAAGAAAATGGTCATGGCTCTGCTAACAAAGGCGCGTAGGCGCGGCGTCCTCTGAGAGCCGCGTTTGGCTGCTACAAAGGAGCTTGGCTTCTTGGGGTTGGCGGACGGGGACGCTTCTCGATCGCCATCCGGCACCGCAGCCAGGCATATCCGTCGCTACTGCAGGCTCGGCATCCAAGTGCCCACTGGGGTCAGGTTGCCCTTCGAAATCTCGACGACCTCGACGGCCTTGTCGGGCACGCGATTGCCCGGCGCGTAGTCGATTGTGCCGACCAGCCCTTCGAACCGCCTGGTCCGATCGAGGGCCTCGCGAATCTCGGCCGGCTCGTCCGAGTCGGCGCGTGCTATGGCATCGGCCAAGAGCATGACGGTATCGTAGCCCAAGGGCGCGAAGGCGTTGGGCGGCGCCTCGCCGAAACGCGTCTTGTAGGCCGCGATAAAGGCCTGCATCGCCGGAGTCTCCACACCCAGGAAGCGGTGCGTGGTGAAGAAGAGATCCTCGATCCCGTGCTTCTTGGAGGCGGCATAAAGATCGGGATTGGCCCAGCCGTCGCCGGAAAGCAGCGGGACCTCGATGCCGGCCTCGCGCACCTGCTCGATGATCATCGCCGCCTCTTGCGGGACGCTGGCCGAGTAGATCGCCTGCGGACGCGGGTCCGCCGCCTTGAAGGCTTCGATCAAAGGACCGAAGTCGGTGGTGCCCAGGCTATAGGTCGTCTGCTCCACCCGGCCGCCTATCGCCCGAAAGGCCTCGTCGAAGAAGATGGCGATGGTGCGCGGGTAGATCCGGCTTTCGTCGGTCCAAACGGCCACGTGGTCGAGGCCCAGATGCTCGCGCGCGAAGGTCGCCATCACGCGTGCCTGCGCGTCGTCGCCATAGGCCGCCATGAAGAAGTCGTCGCCGACCCGCTGCGGCAGATCGGGAGCCGTGGCCCCGGAGGTGATAAAAGGCAGGTCCGCCGCCTGAAAGACCCGCCCCACGCTCAGCGCGTAGGTCGAGTAGCTGAAGCCGATGCCGGCAACGACCTTCGGATGCTGCTCGAGCGCCGCGCGCGCCGCCTCGGCCGCCGTCGGCGTCAGGCTCTCGGTGTCCACCGGGACGAGTTCGAGCGGCCTGCCCAACACGCCCCCCTTCTCGTTGATCTCTTCCACCGCAAGCACCGCCCCGTTGTAGCTGGGCCCATCCAAAACGGCTTCCGAGCCGGTCAGATTGAAGGCCGCGATCACCTCTATCGGCTCGGCGGCGCGTGCGGACGCCGCGTGGAGCGTTACGGCAAGGAAAAGGCAGACCGTAATCAGCAAACGCAAAGCGGGCATGAACTCTTTCCTACTTCCGAGTTACCTGCGTGTCGGCGCGACCCGCGCCGGGGTCGCAATCCTAACGCGGCCATCCCGGCACTGGAAGCCGAACCACCAAGGCTATCGGAGCAAAGGTACGGAGAGTCGCGGTTGCCGTCGCCCCCGGAGGAGCCGGGTACGCCATCGCTTTTCATCCGAGGGGAATTGACGCTAAGCTTCTGGGGCGCGGCGTGTTGAAGCGCCTGGCGACGGCGCCCCACGACCGGTGCGCGGGCAAGAGCGGATGGAGGCTATCATGCTGAAGGCAATGGGTGTTTTGGTGGGAAGCGCCATGGCGATGTTCGCGTTCTCGGCGAACGCCGGGGACCTCGTCTCGCAAGCCGGCAATTACGCCGAGTTCAAGGAGCAGTTCTGCGCCGCGAGCCGCGATGGCGAACACATCTTCGTGGTGCCGGCGGCGATGTTCTCCGAGCAGAAGGGCGTGACCTGCGCGGACGGCGAGTCGGGTCTTCGTGTCAGCGAACCGGCGGACGATCCGGGCCACACCGTCTTCAACATCGACCCGCCGCACGGCGTGGAGACCGCCTTCGACTGCGACGGCAAGGCCGACACCGGCATGACCATGGTGGCGCTGAATTGCATCCCGGCTTCGGCGGAAGCGGCCGACCACAAGAAAACCTAGCCAGGCCAATTTCTGCCGGATGCGGCCCGTCGAAGCGGAGGCGACCCCCTTATGGACGAGGATGGCCTGGAGGGAGGCTGCGCTTGCGGTAAGACCCGCTACCGTCTGACGGGCCGACCGCTTTTCGTGCACTGTTGCCACTGCACGTGGTGCCAGCGGGAAACGGGGTCGGCCTTCGCGGTCAACGCGCTGATCGAGACCTCCTTGATCGACCTCCTGACGGGCACCGTGGATGAGGAGACCTTGCCGTCGGCGAGCGGCGGCGGCCAGGTCTTCGTGCGCTGTCCGGCCTGCCGTATCACGCTTTGGAGCCACTACTCCGCCGCGCGCGAGAAGATCGCCTTCCTGCGCGCCGGCACGCTGGACGATCCCTCCGCGGCACCGCCCGACATCCATATCTTCACCAGCACCAAGCAACCCTGGGTCCTGCTCCCGGATGATCGGCCGGCGGTGCAAGAGTACTACCGACGGTCAGAGTACTGGCCGGCACGGTCCATTGAGCGCTACCGGACGGCACTGAAGACGGCGAGCTGACGGCCCTCTCGCCTAAAGCAGATCGCAATCAGGTGGGAACCACTCTCTCCGCCGAGCTGCCCCTCTCCAGAGGACCGTGATAGCCGCGCGGTACTGGAGAGGCATCTCAAGGCACCACGCCCGCAAGTTTGCCATTCTTCGCGCGCTGTGCGACAGTTGAATAAGAAAAGAGTAAGAAAGACCGCAGTGGGGGAATCGCCATTTATTTCAGGCACGAGCGTCCCTCTAAGACCACGGGTAGCGATCTTCCTGTCGCCGTCCGACGGTTACGCTGATCCCCAACATAGAGACAGATCTCTGTGGCGAGCACGACAAGAACATAACGCTGGGAGGCACCGGTCATGGCATTCATTCCAGGTACGGATGGACCCGACACCCTGACGGGGACCGACGAAGTCGATACCGTTCTCGGCTACGGGGCAAGAGACAGGCTCTATGGCTTGGCCGCCGCCGATTCTCTCTTTGGTGGAAGCGGTGACGACCTCAGTCTCTCCGGCGGGCTGGGCGATGATGACCTCTTCGGCGAAAGCGGTGCCGACAGCAACTTCTTCGGCGGTTCTGGCGACGACGACCTGTTCGGCGGAATTGGCGCGGACCGGCTGCTGGACGGGGACAGCGGCGACGACAGGATCTACGGCGGCGAGGGCGACGACCTCATCCTGAAGGGGGGTCACGGCAACGACACGCTCTATGGAGGCGCGGGACATGACAGTCAGCTGAATGGCGAGGTTGGTGACGATCTCATCTTCGCCGGCCTCGGCGACGACTCGGCGCGTGGAGGGGGTGGCGCCGATGTTCTCTTCGGCGGCGAGGGACAGGATCGCCTATCCGGCGAAGGGGGCGTAACCGACACTGTCTTCGGAGGGGATGGCGACGACTTGAGCGAAGGCGATCTGGTCTATGGCGGCGATGGCGCCGACATACTGCGCCAGGACGGTTTCGGCACCAAGTCCACGCAGTTCGGTGGGAAAGGAGACGATACTCTCTCGGGAGATAGGAACAGTGATCGTCTCTATGGCGGAAATGGCGACGACACGCTTTTTGGCGGAGGGTCCGGAGGCAACGACATCCTGGTCGGGGGCGCAGGCAACGATAGCCTGTCGAGCGGAAGGGGGTTTGACCAAGACCCGGACATGACCTTTCTCGGCGGCGGAGGCGACGATCGTGTTTCCGGTGGACAGGCAAACGACAACAGCTTGATCGGGGGGTCTGGGTCGGACCGGATCTATGGCGAAGAAGGGGACGACGAGTCGCTCAACGGGGGGTCGGGATCGGACCTTGTCGACGGTGGAGCCGGCAATGACGTATCTCTCTTGGGGGGAGCCGAGACGGATAGGATCTTCGGCAACAACGGCGACGACAGCTATCTCTTCGGCGGCAAGGGCGACGATAGGGTTTATGGCGGCGACGGCGACGATGGCGCGCTGCGCGGCAAGACGGGAACGGACTCCCTCTACGGCGGTCGCGGTGACGATGCGCTCTTCGGCGGCAGCGGCGGAGACATCTTGGTCGGAGGAACCGGCCTCGATCGGCTCTACGGCGGGGATGGCGACGATACCTTCTTCGTGGCCAAGCAGAGCGAGATCCAGGACGGCGCGGTCTACGACGGTGGCGCGGGAAGCGACAGCCTTGTGCTGGCCGTGGGGACGACGCTTCCCGCTGGCGCGCTGATCACGAACATCGACAGCATCATCTACTCGGGCGGGCCGGATACCATCACCATCCCAGGCACCGATGGGCCGGACACCCTGACCGGAACAGACGAGTTCGATCTGATCCTGGGCTACGGCGACAGCGACAGGCTCTACGGTCTGGCCGAAGACGACCTGCTGTTCGGCGCCAGCGGCGACGACATTAGCCTGTCCGGCGGCGGCGACAACGATCTGCTCTATGGCGGAAGCGGCGCCGACCGGAGCTTCTTCGGAGGCACGGGCGACGATCAGCTTTTCGGTGGAGAGGGTGATGACAGCGTCCTCGCGGGAGACAGCGGCAGCGACACGATCGCCGGAAAGGCTGGCAACGATCGGGCGCTCTCGGGCCGCAGCGGTGATGACACGATCTCGGGCGATGCAGGCGACGACTCCAGCCTTCGCGGGAACGATGGCGACGACCTCATCTTTGGCGGAAGCGGCAACGATAGCTGGATTGGGGGCGTTGCGGGCGATGATACGATCCATGGGGACAGCGGAGATGATCAACTTTTCGGCGGTGGCGGGAACGATACACTCTATGGCGCGGAGGGCGACGATCGTGCCGACGGGGAGGAAGGAGACAGTACTGCCTTCGGCGCCGATGGCGATGACAGCGTCGGCGGACGGCTGGCTTTCGGCGGTGACGGCGACGACTTCGCCTTTGCGGGCGGAGGTCCCTTCTCATCGGACGTCGAGAGCACGCTCTACGGCGGGCGCGGCCGAGATTCTGTCAGAGGCTTCAGTGCCGACGACCTGATTTTCGGCGGCAATGCCGACGATGCCGGCCTCTATGGGGACGGCGGCAGTGACCGCCTCTATGGGGGCGCCGGTGACGACCCCTTGTTCGGCGGTCGGGGCTCGGACATCCTGATCGGCGCCGGCGGCGACGACCGCCAATATGGATCTCTCGGGAACGATCGCAGCCTGTTCGGCGGATCGGGGGCAGATCGCATCCACGCCGACAGCGGCGACGACAGGATCGCCAGCGGCGGCTCCGGCGCCGATCTGGTCTTCGGCGGGAGCGGCGCGGACTTCAGCCTGCTTGGCGGTGACGAGGCAGACGGAATCTATGGCGGCGCGGGTGACGACAGCTACCTGTTCGGCGGCCTGGGCGATGATGCCATCTACGGCGGCGACGGCGACGATCGCGCCCTGCTGGGCAGAAGCGGCGATGACCTCCTAGCCGGTGAGCGCGGCGCCGATGTGCTCTACGGCGGCAATGGCATGGACAGCCTGGTGGGCGGCGCCGGCATCGACACGCTCTTCGGCGATGCGGGCGACGATACCTTCTCCGTGACCCGCCAAGGCCAGATCCAAGCCGGCGAGACCTACGATGGCGGCGCCGGTGAAGACACGCTGGAACTCGCCGCCGGCGTCACCCTGCCGGCTGGCGTGCTGATCACCAACATGGAGGTCATTCTTTACGGATAGCGAGGGAGGCAATAGAAGGCCTGCGCCTTGGCGGCCTGGCATAGGTGCCGAGAGACCGCTCCCCGGCCCGCCGCCAAGCGGCACTGGCGGGAAGGAGCCTCGGCGAGGCCTCCTCCCGCCAACCAGGGTTGGCCTGGTGATCATTCGAAAATGGGCTGTCTGGCCCATTTTCAAGGCGGCACCGGCCCTCTCCCCCTCCCGGCCACCCAATCAGGATACTCTCGTGGGTGGCCGGGAGGGGGAGAGGGCCGGCGCCGAGCAATCTCAGAGGTTGCTTAGCGCTTGGAGAACTGGAAGGAACGGCGGGCCTTGGCCTTGCCGTACTTCTTGCGCTCCACGGTACGCGGATCGCGGGTAAGGAAGCCGCCGCGCTTCAGGACCGGGCGCAGGCCAGGCTCGAAGTAGGTGAGTGCCCGCGAAATGCCGTGGCGCACAGCGCCGGCCTGGCCGGACAACCCGCCGCCGGCGACGGTGCACTCCACGTCGAACTGGCGATCACGGTTGGCCGCCTCGAAGGGCTGGTTGATGACCATGCGCAGCACGGGCCTAGCGAAATAGGTCTCGAACTCGCGCTTGTTCACGGTGATCCGGCCGGTGCCGGGCTTGATCCAGACACGGGCGACCGCGTCCTTGCGTCGGCCGGTGGCATAAGCCCGGCCCTGCCCGTCCAGCTTAGGCTCGGGCAAGGCCTCCTCGGGCTCGCTGATCTCCGCCAGCTCCGAGAGGCTGGTGAGGGTCTCTTCGCTCATACTCTTTCTTCGCCTCTCGTCTAGAGTTCGCGGGTGTTCTTGCGGTTGCGCGCGGCCAGATCCAGGGCTTCCGGCTGCTGCGCCTCGTGCGGATGTTCGGCGCCCGGATAGACGCGCAGGTTTTTCATCTGCCGGCGTCCCAAGGGTCCGCGGGTGATCATCCGCTCCACCGCCTTGACCACCGCGCGCTCCGGGAAGCGGCCGCCCAAGGTGTCGCCCAGGGTGCGCTCCTTGATGCCGCCGGGATAGCCGGTGTGCCAGTAGTACTTCTTCTGCGCCAGCTTGTTGCCGGTCACCTTCACCTTGGCGGCGTTCACCACGATGACGTTGTCGCCGCAATCCATGTGCGGGGTGAAGCTGGGCTTGTGCTTGCCGCGCAGGATCTTCGCGATCTCCGCCGCCATGCGTCCCAGCACCAGGCCGTCGGCGTCGATCAAGATCCACTTCTTCTCGATCTCGGACGGCTTTGCCGAGTAGGTTTTCATCTGTCCTCAGGTCCAACAGTTGGAATTGGTCTGCCCGCGAGGGCGCGCAAGGCAAGCCGGCGCCGGCACGCGTGAGAGCCGCCTTCTATCGAGCCTCATATGGGCTGTCAAGCAGGAAAAACAATAGAAATTCAATAGGCTAGAATAGAGGTAATATAATACCTTAGTCTCGTCGATCGGGCGGAATGGAGTAGGTAGCGATGACGTGGCTGACCGGTTCCGGCTGGCCTTCAGAGTAGTTGTGCGCTTCCGCCACGGCCAGGCGCCGGCCGAGTTTCAAGAGCCGGCAGTGGCAAAGGACGTCTCCCGGCCTCGGCTTGTTCAGGAAGTTGATCGTGAGGTTAGTGGTGACCGCGAGCGGCACCGGACCGATAGCGCCCAGAAGGGCGGCGTAGGCCGCGCAGTCGGCCAGCGCCATCTGCGCGGGACCGCTGACGGTGCCGCCCGGCCGCAGCAGCTGGGGCTGAGCCGGCAGGCGCATGCGGGCATGGCCGTGGCCGATCTCCTCCGTCACCAGGCCGAAGAGATCGTACATTCCCTCCTCGTCCGCCCAGAGGGCTTCGAAGGCCTCGACCGTTATCTTGGGCATCAACGTCATGGCATCTCTTCCCAGCCTGCTCTTGCGGTTTGCCCCCGGAAGAGGCCAAATGGACGACAAGCTTGGCAAGGAAAAAGGGGGCGGCGATGAGCGCGCTCGCGGAGACGGTACAGGGCGAGGCGCCGCTGGTCCTGGAAGAGACCTTGGACGGCGTGCGCTGGATCACCATGAACCGGCCGCAGCAGCTGAATGCCTTGTCGGAGGGCCTCTTGTCGGCCTTGACCGAGGCCTTGGAGCGCGCCGGAGAGGACCCCGAGGCACGCGTGGTGGTGCTCGCCGGGGCCGGCCGCGCCTTTTGCGCCGGGCACGACTTGAAGGAGATGCGGGCCAACCCCGACCAGGACTACTACCGCGATCTCTTCCGCACCTGCAGCCGGATGATGCTGACCATCACCCGCATCCCCAAGCCGGTGATAGCGCGGGTGCAGACCATCGCGGCGGCCGCCGGCTGCCAGTTGGTCGGACAGTGCGACATGGCGGTGGCCGACGAGGGCGCGCGCTTCGCCACCAACGGCATCAACACCGGGCTTTTCTGCTCGACTCCGGCCGTTTCCCTGACCCGCAACGTGCCACGCAAGCGCGCCTTCGAGATGCTGATCACCGGCGACTTCATCGACGCCAAAACGGCGGCGGATTGGGGGCTGGTGAACCGCGTGGTTCCCGCCGAGCAGCTTGACGAGGCCATCGCCGAATTGGCCGCGCGCATCACCGCCA
Source organism: Rhodospirillales bacterium (assembly GCA_963669375.1). Taxonomy (GTDB): domain Bacteria; phylum Pseudomonadota; class Alphaproteobacteria; order Kiloniellales; family JACOMY01; genus JACOMY01. The sequence goes on from OY770024.1 coordinate 208,790, forward strand.
AGTCGGCCGTCGCCATCGCGACCGGCAAGCGCATGGTCTACACCCAGCTGGAGAAGGGCATGGAGGCGGCCTACGACTACGCCGCCGAGATCATGGCCTGCAACATGATGGCGGAGGACACCGGCGAGGGCATCGACGCCTTCATCGCCAAGCGCACGCCCACCTGGCGGCACCGCTGAGATTGCCGCTGGAACTGGGCCGGCGCCCGGACCATCTCTGATCCATGACCCTGCCGATTCCGGTCCCGACGGACCGCGAGCTGCGCGCCGCCTACGAGGCCGGCGTGAAGCGCTACATCGCCGAGCGGCGCCGGCGCATCGACCCCTTCGTTCGCGACACCTACTCCCTGCGCAGCAGTTTGGCGATCCACCGCCAGTCGCTGCATCAGGACTTCTGGCGCGGGCCGGCGAACGTCTTGACCACGGTGCCGCAGCTGGCGCTGGAGGTGGGGGCGGCAGGCGCCTCGCGCCTGGGCTGGCGGCAGGCCTCCCACCGGCTGCGCCAACAGCGCTGGCAGGTCGACACCCTGGCCGGCCAGGAAGTCGTCTGGCGGCTCATGACGCAGTTCCTGGAACTGCCTTACCGGGCGGCCGACGGCCGGGTCAGCGACAAGGACGCGCTCAGCGACGCGGTCCTGAGCCAGCCCCCCTTCCCCGCCCTTTTGCTGCCCTTGCACCGCGCCGCCGTCGACCGCCGCGATCCAGAGGCCTTGCGGCTCTGGCTGACCGACAGCCTATCGCACTACGTCGACAGCCGCAGCCATGCGGCCGAAATGGTGAACGCCGCCTTGGCCAGTGCAGCCGGCGCCATGCTCTTCAAGCAGTGGACGCCCGGCGCGATGAGCCTGGGGCCCCTGCTCGCGCAAGCCGTGGCGCAGAAGACCGCGCCTCTGTGGCTGCCCTTCGGCGGCCAGCTGATGGGGCTCTTGCCCGCCTCCCTGGCGGCCTCCGCCCCCTTGGCCGCCAGCGCCGGCGCCAGCCTCGGCCTCTTGGGCCTGGGGGCCATGATCGCCTCCTTCTCCGGCATTCTGACCGATCCCATTCAGGCGCGCGTGGGACTGCACCACTATCGCCTGCGCCGCATGGTGAACCGCCTGGAGCGCAGCCTCTTGGGACAGGATCAAGCCAGCTACCGCCTTCCCGACCGCTACGCGGCGCGGCTCGTCGACCTGCTCGATCTGGCGCGCAGCTTCAAGACGGCTTGAGACTGGCCGAGGGTCTCCTTAGGGTTCAGCGCCATGCAACAGCTCGCCTACCCCGATGCCCAGATCCTGGGCATCCTGCACGCGGCCAAGACCATCGCCATGGTCGGCGCCAGCGCCAACTGGAACCGGCCCAGCTACTTCGCCATGAAGTACCTGCAGGAGAAGGGCTATCGCGTCATTCCGGTCAATCCCGGGCAGGCCGGGAAAGAGCTCTTGGGAGAGCGGGTCTACGCCTCTCTCTCCGAGATTCCGGATCCCTTTCAGATGGTGGACATCTTCCGCGCCTCCTCGGCCGTCGGGCCGATCGTCGAGGAGGCCATCCAGCTGAAGGAGGCGCGCGGCATCAAGGTGATCTGGATGCAGCTGGGCGTCATCAACCACGAGGCGGCAGCGGAAGCGGAGGCCGCGGGGCTGACCGTCATCATGGACCGCTGCCCGAAGATCGAGTTCGGGCGCCTGCACAGCGAACTCTCCTGGGGCGGCTTCGATTCAGGCGTCATCACCGCCAAGCGGCGCCGGGTCAGGGTGGGCTGAGACGATGAGCAGCGATTTCGGCTTCGAGACCCGTATGATCCACGCCGGCAGCCAGCCGGAACCGGTCACCGGCGCCAGGCAGACGCCGATCTTCCAGACCACCTCCTACGTCTTCCACGACGCCGACCACGCGGCCTCGCTCTACAACCTGCAGACCTTCGGCTTCGTCTACAGCCGCCTGGGCAATCCCACCGTCGCCGCGCTGGAGGAGCGCATGGCGAGCCTGGAGGGCGGACGCGGCGCCACCGCCGTCTCCTCCGGTCATGCCGCACAGCTCCTGGCGCTCTTCCCGCTGATGGAGCCGGAAGGCGCGTTCGTCGCCTCGACTAGGCTCTACGGCGGATCGATCACGCAGTTCGGCAAGACCTTCCAGAAGTTCGGCTGGAGGTGCCACTTCGTCGACGTGGACGACCTCGAGGCGGTGAAGGCGGCGGTCAACGAGGACACCCGTGCCCTCTTTTGCGAGAGCCTGGCCAATCCCGGCGGCGCGGTCAGCGACCTGGAGGCACTGGCCCGCATCGCCGAGGAGGCCGGCTGCCCGCTGGTGGTCGACAACACGCTTGCCACGCCCTTCCTCTGCCGGCCGATGGAGCATGGGGCCGACCTGGTGGTGCACTCCACCACCAAGTTCCTGACCGGCAACGGCACCGCCATGGGCGGGGTGGTAATCGATTCCGGCCGCTTCGACTGGTCGAAGAGCGATCGCTACGCCAGCCTGGCCAAGCCGGAGCCCGCCTATCACGGGCTGTCCTTCCAGGAGACTTTCGGCGATCTCGCCTATACCACCTACAGCCACGCCGTGACCCTGCGCGATCTCGGCCCGGCGTTGGCGCCGATGAACGCCTTTCTGACCTTGCTGGGCCTCGAGACCCTGGCGCTGCGCATGGAGCGCCACTGCCGCAACGCCACCGAGGTCGCGACCTTCCTGGAGAGCCACCCCGCCGTCGCCTGGGTCTCCTATGCCGGCCTCGACTCCTCCGACTATCGCGGCTTGGCGCGGCGCTACCTGCCGGACGGCGCCGGTTCGGTCTTCACCTTCGGCCTCAAGGGCGGCTTCGACGACGGCGTCCGCCTGGTCGAGGCGGTCACGCTCTGGAGCCATCTGGCCAATGTCGGCGATGCCCGCAGCCTGATCCTGCACCCGGCCTCCACCACCCACCGCCAGCTGACCGAGGAACAGCGCCAGGCCGCGGGTGCCGGTGACGAGGTGATCCGCCTCTCCGTCGGACTGGAGACCGCGGCCGACCTCATCCGCGACCTGGGCGCGGCCCTCGATAGCCTTTGAACGTCACTGTCACGGGCTCGGGGATTCGCTGTAGAAGGCACTTTTCCTCGGGACGGTGAAACCGATATATAGATCTCAATGGACAAGAGGACGGCCATAGAACTGATCTCCGGCCATAGGGCCGAGCTCAAGAAGCGTGGCGTTACCGCCCTTTACTTGTTTGGATCGGTGGCGCGAGGCGACCAGAGTGGCGACAGCGACACGGATGTGTCCTTCGAATACGAAGAAGGAATGGCGTTCTCGGCCTTCGATCTCATCGAAGTGCAAGACTACTTGAAGACGCTTCTTGGCGAGAGCACGGATGTCGTGCCAAAAAATAGCCTGCATCGGCGCATAAGGCCCCAGGCGTTGGTAGACACTGTGCAAGTTTTCTAATGGCGGACAGATCCCCGCTTCCGCGTTTAGACGATATGCGCGAAGCGATCGCGGCAATCGAAGAGGACACCGCGAGCCTGTCGTTCGAGGACTGCAGCGGTAGTCGGTAAGAGCGTTGGCTTGTCGAGCGCGGTATCGAAATCCTTTCAGAAGCCAGCCGCAATGTACCCGACAGCCTCAAGGCTGCTCATCCGGATATCCCTTGGAGAAAGGTGGCAACTGTCGGCAACGTCTTGCGCCATCAATACATGAGCATCGCGCCAGAGATAATATGGTCAATCGTCACCAAGGAGCTTCAGCCGCTGAAGCGGGCCGTATTGGCTATGATCGAGACACTGGAGCGATCGTCCAACACACCCAAGTGACCGGGTAAGCGGTCCGGAGACCTACTCCGCCGGCACGGTGTTTGGCTGTGCGGCCGCTTGCGGCCTGGGGACCGGGTCGCGCGGCAGCAGGAAGGCGGCGACGGTGGCCAGCACGGTCAAGGCCATGCAGGCGAGGAAGAGCCACTCGAAGGAGCCGGTGGTGTTCTTGACCCAGGCCACGCCCTCGATCGCCAAGGGCGCCGTGCCGAAGGCCAGGACGTACTTCAGGCCGTAGGCGAGGCTCTGGTGCCGGTCCGGCGTGTAGCGGGCAAGCAGCAGGTTCTCCGCCGGCAGCGCCGCGGTCGAGAGCAGCACGGTCAAGGCCGCGATCGGCAGCAAGGCGAAGCCGCCGATGTAGGCGAGCCCCAGCAGCACTGGAATCTGGAAGAGGAAGGAGCCGACGTAGAGCGTCTTCAGGTTCATCTTGTCGGCGAGATAGCCGCCGACCATCTGCATGATCCCGCCCACGGTGTAGACCGCCGCCACGGCGAGACCGATGCCGAAGGCGCCGTCGCCAAGGCTGTCGCCCAGACGGAGATCGAAGTGCTTGGGAATGGCCGCCTGGGTCGCCTGGAAGATCAGGCCCAGCGAAACCATGGTGCACAGCAGGATGAGATAGACCCGGAGCGCCTCGCCCCGCTTGGTCGGTGGCTTCGGCGCCTGCTCGATCACGGCGTCAGTGACCAGGCCGCGCTGACGGCACCAGAGGAGCGCCAGGCCGGCGAGGCAGGAGAACACGCCGGGGACGATGAAGGCGGCCCGCCAGGAGAAGAGATCGATCAGGAGGCCGGCCACCACGCCGGCGATGGAGATGCCGATCGAGCCGAAGACGCCGTTGATGCCGAGCGCCCTGCCGCGCCTGACCGAGCTCTTGACCAGCCAGGCGATCCCGACGGGGTGGTAGATGGCGGCGAAGACGCCCAGCGCCGTCAGACCCAGCAGCAAGGCCATGGGCCCGCTGATGAGACCGCAAACGATGGCGGCGCTGCCGAGGCCCAGAAAGTAGACCACCATCATGCCGGAGGCGCTCCAGCGGTCGCCGAGCCAGCCCGAGGGAATGGCCGCCAGGCCTACCATCAAGGAGCCCAGGGTCCAGAGCTGGACCAGGTCGGCGTAGCTCAGCTCCTGCCAGCCGGCCTTCTCCATCGCCACCGCGATGACGAAGTACATCGCCGTGAACATGTGCATGAAGGCATGCCCGACGGAGGAGAAGATCAGCGCCAAGCGGCTCGGATTGACGGTCATGCCCGGCAGCCAAGCAGCCTTTGGCTGCGTCGACAAGCGGGCGCCTTGCAGGTCAGGAATGCAGCCGCGGCCCCGGCTCAGGGCCGGGGCATGGTCAGGACGTCTTCCGCGCTCAGCACGACGTCGCCGTCGCGCAAGACCTCGTAAAAGCCGGTGTAGTCGCCGGCCGGCCAGTAGTTGTGGCGCAGCTTGCGACCGGTGAACATGAAGGACTGCAGGCGGCGGCGTTGCAGGGGGTCGGCGGCATGCTCGACCAGCACGCTGCCGTCGGGTGCCAGGATCGTCATGCGCTGCTCGTCGCCGGCCTCCAGGCCGATCGAGCGGACGTAGAAGACCAGCGCCGGCGAGGTCGGCGTCATCTCGTCCAGCTTGTAGGTCCCGTTCTCGATGCCCCGGTTGGTGACCGCCCGGGCGGCGAAACCCATGTTGGCCAGCGCCGGGCTGGCATAGGCCAGGTGACGCTGGGCCTCGGGCGACCAGAGCGAGTTCGAGATGTCGTCGGAGCAGCTTTCCGACGGCCCCTCCGGCGCGAAGGGGTCGTAGTCCCGCCGCTCTTCCGGCGTGGTGCGGATGAGGTTGAGCTGGAAGTGCGGGAAGTTGGTGCTGCCCGACATGCCGACGTAGCCCAAGAGGTCGCCGGCCTGAACGTCTTGGCCCACCTTGACCGGCGAGGGTCCGTTGCGCAGGTGGCAGTAGTGGGTGCTCCACTCCGGCCCGTGCGTCAGCACCACGCGGTTGCCGCAAACGGAGCTGGTGCGGGCTTCCTCTTGATCGTAGTCGAAGGGGCTATGATCGGGCACGTCGTCGCGCACGAACTTCACCTTCCCCGCCGCTGCCGCCACCACCGGAACGCCGGCCGCCACGGAGCGTAGGTCCTCCACCCGGAAGTCGATGCCGCTGTGGCCGTTGTAGGTGACGCTGCCGCAGGCGAAGTCCTTGATACCCGGCCCCGGATCGTGATCGACGTGCACCTCCACCGGGCAGAACTCGCCCTTCGGGCAGACGATCGGCAACTCCAAGAGGAAGGGCGGGCGCTCGGCCAGTGCCGGTGCCGCCGGCAGCAGCAACAGCAGCATGCCGATCTTGAGCAATGACCCGAGAATGGTCGGGCAGGCGGGATTCGAACCCACGACCTCCAGTCCCCCAGACTGATGCGCTACCAGACTGCGCTACTGCCCGTCACCAAGGCGACGGGACGGCTATCGCTAACCGCCCTCCAGAGAGAGCGCTTATAGCGACGCGCCGGGAGCTACGCAAGAGAAGGTGAAGGCTCAACCTCACAGTGCTTGCCGAATCTCTTGCGCCGCCAGCCGCTTCGCCGCTTGCCGCTCTCTCTTCCAAAAGACGCGCTTACAGGACTTGAGATGCTTCCACCACTCCGGCGGCGGCGTCAGCTGCCCCTTCTTGACGTTCGCCATGCGCCCAGGTTCCTCCATTGCAACAGGACAGAATGCCCGATTGGCGGCATGCGGACAAGGGCGCGATCAGCTCGGCACTGCTGGGCCGGCGACAGTCGGTGACCCGGCGCCCAATAGATGCGCCCGAAAACAAACATCGCTGCGCTATCGCCGCATAGTCGGGTAGGACGGTGCCCTCAAACCTGGTTCACCAACCACGCACCAAAGCGAGTCATTGCGAGCGAAGCGCGGCAATCCAGTCGAGAGCAGGAGGCGACCCTGTGCAGTAGCCCATCGCGCCCGCTCAAGGCAGGAATCCTAGAACGGTGCCTGCCCGCGGTCGGAGTACCCTCGCCGCCGCTTGCTGCAGCCTATTCGAACCGCGGTACGGCACCGTCCACGCGGCGGGGCCAGGGTCGCAGGAAGAGCAAGGCCATCAACCAGGTGAGCCCGAAGACCACCATGCCGGAGAAGAGCACGTCGCTCAGGAAGTGGCCGCCCTGGATGACTCGCATCCATCCGGTCAGCAGGCCGAGCGCCAGCACCAGCCAGAACAGCAAGCGGCGCCACGTCCGACTCTCGGCCAAAAAGTAAAAAACGAAGGCCGAGAAGGCCATGCCCGCATGTCCTGAGACGAATGAGCAGTTCTTGGCGCAGGCATCGCTCACCAGATAGTAGGGGGTGAAGAGAAAGGCGCCGCCGAAGGCCTCGATCTCGCGCGGACGCGCGCGGCCGAAAGCGCCCTTGAGATAGATATCGATCACCAAGCCTTGGATGAGGATGAGGGTCAGCACGACGAAGAGGGCACCTCTGGGCGTGATGCCGAGGAGCGGCCGTCCGAGCCCCCAGCTTATCAGACCCAGCAGCAGGACCGCTCCGCCGAACGCGAAGTAGGCCGGTTTCATGCCGGCATAGAGCGGCCACCAGGTCCCGTCGTTGGGGGCGAAAGCCTCTCCCGCGAGCCCGCGCGCAAAGCGCGTGGCCGCGAGGTCCAGCCCCGGCCAGGCGGAGAAGACCACCGCCAAGGCGAGCAGGAGCAGGAGATAGATGAGAATGCCGCTCGCGGGCGGAGGTCCGGCCGCCGGTAGGACGGCGCCTGTCAGGCTCATGCCGGCACGTCGGACGGCTCGGGCAGCATCTGCCGCAAGAGCAGCGCCGCCGCGTCGCGGGCCTGGCGCGCCGCTTCACTGCCGCCCAGGACCTGCGCCAAGGAAGTGGAGCCTTCGCAGAGCAGCAGCAGGCGCTGGGCCAGAAGCCGCGGACTGGACGCGCCAGCCTCCGCCGCCAGACCGGTCAAGAGTTCCAGACTGCGGTGCTTCTGCCCGACGGCCACAAGGTGCACCGGGTCGTCCAGCTCCGGATACTCGCCGGACGCCTTCAGGAAGAGACAGCCGCGAAAGTCCGGACCGCCATGCCATTGACTCATCGCGTCGAAGATAGCCAGCAGTCTGCTGCGGGGCGTCAGGCCCGGTGCCGCCAGGGCGCCGCCCAGCCACTCGAAGTACTCCTCGACCTTGCGCTCCAGGACCGCGATGATCAAAGCCTGCTTGGAGGGGAAGTGCTTGTAGAGGGTCATCTTGGCGACGCCGGCGCGCCGCAGGATGCGGTCGATGCCGACGGCGTGAAAGCCCTCCTCGTCGAAGAGCTCGAGCCCAGCCTGGAGCAGACGCTCCTTGGGCGTCAAACCCTTGTCCTGCGCCAGGGTACCCTGATTAGCGGGGTGACCCGACCTGTCTGTCTTGTTGCCCATGCTTCGCCCAAACTTACCTTTGGCGCCCGAGTCTCTTAAAGTAGCCCGGCAAAGGTCTCTGCCAAGGTTCCTCACGAAGTCTTGGTTGGAGGAGATAGACTGCCCTGTCTATCTGCGAAGCGCAAGCAGACGGAGAGCCGCATGACGAAAGAGGAACCAGACCGCGGTCCCGCGGCGATCATGTTCAGCGCCGGCGTGCGCGCCGAGCAGACCCGATTGGGATCGCGCCGGATGTTCGAGCGCCGGGAGAGGGATGACGGCTTCCAGCGCGACATCACGCCGGATCTGGCCGCCTTCCTGGCCGCTCGCGACTCGGCCTATCTCGCCACCGCCAGCGCCGAGGGGCAGCCCTACGTCCAGCATCGCGGCGGCCCCAAGGGTTTCCTCAAGGTTCTGGGACCGCGCCTGATCGGCTTCGCCGACTTCGGTGGCAACCGCCAGTACGTGACCTTGGGCCACCTGAAGGAGAACCCGAAAGCCTTCCTCTTTCTGATGGACTACGCAAACCAGACCAGGGTGAAACTCTGGGGCCGCATCCGCGTCGACGAGGAGGACGCGGACCTCATTCGCAGCCTCGCCATGGAGGGCTATCCGGCCCCGATCGAGCGCGCGCTCCTCTTCGAGCTCGAGGTCTGGGACGTCAACTGCAAGCAGCACATCCTGCCGCGCTATGACGAGGAGGTCCTCCGACAGGTGGTCGCCAAGCTCACCGCGAGGATCACGGATTTGGAAGAGGAACTGGCTCGCTTGAAGGCCGGTTAGTCGCGGCCTCCCCTACTTGCGACGCGGCTCCGCCTCCAAAGTGCTGCTGTTGAGCTGGGCCGCGTCGGGATGGGCGCTGCAGGCGCCCTGATCGCTCCAGCGGTTGTTGTCGCAGCGGTACATGGCGCCCTCGTGACAGACCCGCTCCCCCTCCTGGTAGCGATTGGCGTAGACGCGGTTCTCGAAGACCTCCACCTCGGGACGCGTGAAGTAGACGCAGGCCTGACCGACGATCTCCGCATCGCCGGCCACGGCCGCGACGGCCGGCGTCGCGGCGGCGGGCGCCGCCTCGGGCGCCGGAAGCCGAGGGGCCACGACAAAGGACTCGGGCTCCGCGGCGGGCGCGGATTGAACGGCGGGAGCCGCCGCCGTCGCCGCCGAGGTCGCCAGCACCGCCAGCGAGTCGCCGCGGAACTTGGGCGGCTTGGGCGGCACGCGAAGCACCGGCCCGTTGGCCGCCGCCGGCGCCGCGCTGCCCAGCTGCAGGTTCGGCTTGCTGCCGTCGAGCGGGCGGGTGATGGGAACGGCCCCGCTACCCGACAGTCCGCCCTGGCCGGCAAGGGCATAGGACTCCGCCGTACCGGGCATGACGACGCCGCCGCCGGCCCCGCTTCCCACCCTGGCGGCGGGCTGGTTGGCCGGCGCCGGACGCTGGCTCGGTTGCGCGGCCGCGACGGAAGGCTGCTGCGGGCTTGTCAGCAGCTGCTGGCCGCTCGGCACCTGCGGCGTGGCCGCGGCCGCGGCCGAAGGCGCGGCAGCCGTCGATGGCGCGGCTGGCGCCGGAATCTTGGTCGGCTTGGCGGCCGGCGCCTGCCGCTGGGGCGCTTTGCCGGTGGAGGCGGTCAGGAAGGCGTCGTGCTGCCCGTTGTTCACCTCGGCCTGCAAGCACTGCAAGCTCTCAAGGTAGGCCCGGGCGGCACTGCTGTCCTGTCCCAAGCGCTGCTGGCGCGCGATGGTCTGACGCAAGGTCTTGGTCGCCAAGTTCCAGTCGCCGCTGAGCCGCCGTTCCACGCGCAGCACGATGGCCTTCGCCGACTGGCCTTCGGGAACCTGGCAGTTGCTGGCGAAAGCCTCCTGGGCACGCAGCTCCGCGGCCGGGGCCGGCAGAAGGAGACAAAGCGCCGCGACCAGGGCGATGGCCGGAAGTCCACCCTGCCGCTTGGCTTGGCGATGGCATAGATTGGGACACATGAGCGACGATTTAGCGGTCGCGCCCCGGCTCGACAAGCAAACACTGAAGGCTCTGCTGGCCCGCGCCGATCGACCGGGCGAGCGCAGGCTGGCCGGCCACCTCGGCTTGCTGGCGGCCAGCAGCGTCGCGATCTGGATCGGTCTCGACCAATGGTGGTTGCCGGCCGCCCTACTGGCCCAGGGTGTCCTCCTGATCGCGCTCTTCGCGCCGCTGCACGAGTGCATACACGACACGGCTTTTCGGTCGCGCTGGAAAAACCGTGTCGTCGGATGGCTTTGCGGCCTGATACTGCTGCTGCCGCCGAACTATTTCCGAGCCTTTCACATGGCGCATCACGCGCACACGCAAGACCCGGCCCGCGATCCGGAGCTGGGGTTCGCCAAGCCGAAAAGCTGGGCGGCGGCCCTGCGGGACTTCTCCGGCTATATCTACTGGAAGTCGCAAGTCCTGGTGATCTTCAAGGCCGCGTTCGGTTTGCTGCGGTCGGACTTCATCACCCAGCGCGCGGCGCCGGCGATCAAGCGCGAAGCGCGCGTCGTGCTGGCGGTCTACCTGGGACTGCTGGCGGCTTCCTTGCTGGCGCAGACGACGGTGCTGCTGTGGTTCTGGGTGATCCCCGTTCTTCTCGGCCAGCCCTTCTTGCGGGCCTACCTCTTGGCGGAGCATTGGGACTGCCCCCTTGTCGCCAACATGCGGCTCAACACGCGCACCACCTTGACCAACGGGCCGGTTCGCTTCCTGGCCTGGAACATGCCCTACCATGCGGAGCATCACAGCTATCCCTCGGTGCCCTTTCACGCACTGCCGCGCCTGCACGCGCTGATGCGCGACGAGCTGGGCGTGGTCTCGCCCGGCTACATCGCCGTGCATCGCGCCTTCTGGCGGCGGCTTGCGGTAAGGGGTTAGGACGTGAAGACGCGCCCGGTGAAGCGCTCCGCCAGGGCCTCGGCTTCGGGCGCCAGCACACGTTGATCGACCAGGGGCGGCAGCAGCGCGCGCGTCTCCGCGAGCAAGCCCGCGAGCCGCGGCGGCGCCGGACGCTCGCTCACGTAGAAGGCCTGGCTGCAGATCGCGGCCAGGAGTGCCAGGCAGGTATCCAGGCAGCGGCCGGCCTCCGCCTCCTTTCTCCACGCCAGGAAGACCGGCGTCTGGACGTCGTTCTGGCCGTAGCCTCCCGACTCCGTGGCCGGAAGCAAGCTAGCGCTGGCGGCGTGACGCGCCTGCTCGACGAAGCCGGACGCGGCGAAGGCCAGACAGCCCAGATAGCCGGCGCCGGCCCGCAGCCCGTCGGGCAGATGCGACAGAGCGCCGTTCATCAGCTTGTCGATATGGCGGTCGGCCAGCAAGGCCAGGTCGGCCCAGGCCGCCGCCAAGCCGTCCATCGCCGGATAGGCCTTGGCGTTGTGGTAGCCGCCGGTGGACATGACCCGTCCCAAGGGATGCGCCTCGTCGGGGGGAATGAAGACCGGGTTGTCGGACACGGCGCGAAGGGAGATGGCCGCCACCTCCTCGGCCTGGGCGACCGCGCGCTCCGCCTGGCCCAGGACGCGCGGCAGGATGCGCCAGGAGACGGGCGCCTGATAGGGCCGCCGTTCCGCGCTCTCCCCGCCCTCGATCAGCCGGCGCAGACCGACCAAGGCGGCCGTCTCGTAGGGATCCTCCCAGAGGGGATCGAGAGCGGCGTCGTAGTGGCCCAGCGGCGCCTTGATCGCCTCGATCGAGAGCGCGAAGACCTCCAGCGCCAGGGCCAGGCGGCGGCGCGCCGCCAGTGCCGCGTCGGCGACCAGGGCCGAGGCGCAGGGACTCCCGTTGATTAGGGACAGACCGTCCTTCTCGCCCAACTCGAAGCGTCTCGACAGATCGCCGAAGAGGTGAGAGAGGGCCAGGATCTCCCCCGGGCAGCCGTTGCCGAGGCTCGGCACCTCCGCCTGACGCGCGCCGTCCAGCAGGCCGGCCACGGCCTCCGCCAGGGCGGGCGAGATGGCGGCATGGCCTTCGACGAAGTTGGCCAGGCGGGCCAGGATGATGCCGCGCACCACGCGATCGGGAAGCGGCTCCCCGAAGGAGGTGGTGGCGCCGCCCAAGGGACGCCTTGCCTGGATCTTGCGCTCCTCCGGGCCGAGGCGCTTGGAGGCCATGTGCCCATAGCCGGTGGTGACCCCGTAGATGACGATCTCGGGATCGCTGTCCAGAAGCTTGAGGAAGGCATCGCGCGCCCGTGCCATGCTGCCGAAGGCGGCATCCGAGAGAGTCACGCCCTCGCCCATCCAGGCCACCCTGCGAAAGGCCTCCAGGGTGATGTCGGCGCGACGGTTTATCTCCAAGCTCATGGCAGAGGGCTCCCCCAATCGGACGTCTTGGGGGAGAAGCCTAGTGTCAGACCCTTGCGCTTGGCGAGACGAAGGCGCGGATATCAGCTCTGCGGTGCGGTCACGACCTGCGCCAGCCGCTCGGCCACCTCTTCCGCCGTCACGTTGTGCGGGAAGTGCGTGGCATAGGTGCCGCTGGGGTCCATGAGGTAGATGGTGCTGGCGTGGTCCAACAGATAGTCGGTGGCGTCCTCGGGGAAGACCTTCTGATAGAAGACACGATAGGCCTTGGCGGCCTTGGCGACCTGCGCGTCCGTGCCGGTGAGGCCTAGCATACGCGGATGGAAGGCCTCGACATAGGCGCCCACCGCCTCCTGCGTGTCACGCTCCGGATCGACGGTGATGAAGATCGGGCGCACGCTCTGCGCCGCCTGCGGATCGTTCTCCTCCAAGAGGTCGAGGCCACGCGCCACCGTCGCCAGGGAGGTCGGGCACACATCGGGGCAATAGGTGTACCCAAAATATATCAAAGAGTAGCGGCCGAGCAGATCCCGCTCGGTCACGGTCGCTCCGTTCTGATCGACCAGGGTGAAGGGACCGCCGATCCGTGCCTGACCGCTGGCAACCTGTGCCACGGGGCTGGGCGTCTCTCCTAGACGGTAGCCGAGAAAACCGGCAAAGCCCGCGAGCATGACCAGCATCAGGACCAAGCCGATGCGGCCTGGCAGCGAGCGGGGAAGTAGGTTCTGCTGATCCGCCATAGCTTGCCCTGAGGCGTCTCCTCTGGTTAGCGCACGCCGAGATACTGCGTCAGCGCAAGCATAACCATCACCAGAACACCGCCGGTGATCCCGATCGCGGCAATGCCGACATGACGCACCTTGGCATCAAGGCCATGCAACATCCGCTTCCTTCGCACGAAGAGAGTCATCGCTTCGTCCCACGTCCCTACAAGTTTTCACGTCACCCTGGGAGCCCGCTTTCGACAGCGTCAGCCTATCGGCGCTTCTTCTACGCGAGCACCTCACCCTTGCCCGCTGATGGCACTAAGGTTTGGTGCCTCAGGTCCGAGCCGGCAAGTGGAAGCCAAGGCTTGCGACGGCAGGTCGCGTGCTTTACTGCGCTGCAGCATTTGCTCTTCAAAGTCATGGTCCCATTTGTCTATTGTCTTGGTGCTGCGGTGCAACAACGCGGGGCAAAGCGCAGCAGCGGGACTCTGGCGGGATTCTCCCGCAGTGCGGAACGATTCCTGGTTTCTAGTCGCATGCTTGGAGGAGAGCGAACGCCATGGCCGAGAACATGAAGGGTTACGAGAAGACGTTCCAGCGTGGCTTTCTGGCCGGCCGCGTGGCGCTGATAACCGGCTCCTCCAGCGGGATCGGTCATGCGATGGCGCACGGTCTGGCGCTGGCCGGCGCAAAGGTCATGCTGCATGGCATCGAGCCGGCGGAACAGGTGGAACCGCTGCGTTCCTCCCTGGCCGAGGAAGCCGGCGTCGAGGTGGGCTACCTGAACGACGACCTCTCCAAGGCGGAGACGATCGAGGAACTGATCGCCAAGACCAAGGATCGGCTGGGGCCGATCGACATCCTGGTGAACAACGCGGGGATCCAGTTCGTCGCCCCGATCGAGGAGTTCCCGGTCGCCAAGTGGGATGCGATCACCGCCATCAACCTCTCGGCCGCCTTTCACACCACCCGCGCCGTCATGGCCGGCATGAAGGAGCGCGGCTTCGGGCGCATCGTGAACACGGCCTCCGCGCACGGCCTGATCGCCTCTCCCTTCAAGTCGGCATACGTCGCCGCCAAGCACGGCATCGTCGGCTTGACCAAGGTGGTCGCGCTGGAGGGGGCCGAGCACGGGGTCACCGCCAACGCCATCTGCCCGGGCTACGTCTGGACGCCCCTGGTCGAGAAGCAGATCCCCGACACGGCCAAGGCGCGCGGCATCAGCGAGGACGAGGTGATCCGTGAGGTCATGCTGGCGGAGCAGCCGACCAAGAAGTTCGTCACGGTGGAGGAGTGCGCATCGCTCTGCGTCTTCCTCTGCTCCGACATGGCGGCTTCGATCACCGGCACCGCCCTGCCGATCGACGGTGGCTGGTACGCGCACTAGCGCGGACCACTTCTGTCGGGACCAGAGATGCCGACCTGCTCACGCGGTGTCGCGCTCTGGAGCCACCCTAGGGACTGCCGCGTCGCTACCGCTCCTCGCAGTGACGACGTGAGGGGTATGCTTGGCGATTGAACTAGGCTTGTCGGCCCGGGCTCTTCAAGCCTGCCGGCATGCATTGCCGCGCCACCCGCCGTCATCCCCGGAGTGACGCCAGAAGGCTAAGAACCGAACCATAATCGCATTCCATCTCGCCAATGAGGACGGCCCTGTTTCCCTACCGAGAGCCGCCCTCCCCTTGATGCAAGTCAAGGCGGCGCGGCCCCGGTCCCGGCAGATCTGTCGCCCATGCGACGCATCAGCCGGTACGACCAGACCCTCCGCGTTCCCCGCTACACCAGCTATCCGACGGCCGCGCAGTTCACCGACGCGGTCGGGGCGGAGGCGCAGGCCTCCTGGATTGCCGCAAGCCAGGGGCATCGAACCTCCCTCTACGTCCACGTCCCCTTCTGCCAGAGCCTTTGCCGCTATTGCGCCTGCCACACGCAGGTGGTGCGCCGCCAAGACGTGCTGGAGGGCTATGCCGGCCTCCTCGTGGCGGAAGCGGACCTGGTGCGTCGCCAGTTGCCGGCGCCGCCCGCGCTCGTCGCCATGCAGTGGGGCGGCGGCACCCCGACCCATCTGGGCCCCGCGCTCTTTCGGGAGACGGCACGCGCGCTGCAACAGCGCTTACCCTTGGCGCCGGACGCCGAGCATGCCACCGAGATCGATCCGCGCTTCTGCGACGCCGCCTTGGCCGACGCTCTGGCCGAGAGCGGCATCAACCGCGTCAGCCTGGGCATCCAGGACTTCGCGCCAGCCGTGCAGGACGCGATTGGCAGGCGGCAGAGCCTCGAGCGGACGGCCGAGGCCGTGGAGGATCTGCGCGCTGTCGGCATTCCCAGCCTGAACCTGGATCTGGTCTATGGTTTGCCGCGCCAAAGCCTCGAGAGCCTCGAGCGAACACTGCGGCAGACGCTGAGCTTGTCACCGGACCGCCTGGCCGTGTTCGGCTACGCGCACGTGCCGTGGATGAAGCGGCACCAGCGACTGATCGCCGAGGCCGACTTGCCGGGCGCCGCGCAGCGCGAGGCCATGGCGGCCCTGATCGACCGGCAGCTCCTTGACGCGGGCTATAGGAAGGTTGGCCTCGACCACTACGCCCTGCCCGGAGACTCGCTCGCCCGCGCCGTCGACGCCGGCCGGCTCTGTCGCAGCTTCCAGGGCTATTCCGACCTGCCGAGCGAGGCCATCATTGGCCTCGGCGCCTCGGCCATCTCCAGCTTTCCGCAGGGTCACGTCCAGAACAAGGCAGCGGCCCGCGACTGGCGGACGGAGATCGCGCAGGGTCGACTGGCGGGCGCGCGCGGCGTCGCGACCGATAGGGAAGAGCGCCTTCGCGCGGCCGTGATCGAGGCACTGATGTGTCGCTTCGAGGCGGACATAGAGGCGCTCGCCCGCGACCAGGCGCTCGATCCCGACTGCCTCCTCGACGCACTGGAGGACTGCATACAGCTGGAGAGCGAGGGCCTGCTCGAACGGCGCGGATGGCGGATCTCGATCCCCGAGGCCGCCAGGACCTGGGTCCGTCTGGCGGCCGCCGCCTTCGACAAGCACTGGCTGCCGGAGAGCCAGAGACACGCACCCGCCGTGTGACCTCGCGGGACGTTGCCGCGCGCGGGCGAACTTGCTAAGGCAGGCGCCCCTCACTCATGGCCACGAACGGAAGGCAGCGCGCGATGTCTCAGGTCTTGCCCAAGCCGCTGACCGAGGTCCGGCCGAACACCGCCGCCTTCGTCGAGCGGCCGATGATCCGGCCGACCGGCTTTCGCGAGTACGACGCGCGCTGGCGCTATCCCGAGGACATCAACCTGGCGGGCATCAAGGCGCTGGGGCTCGGCCTCGGCACCCAGCTGCGCGAGATGGGGGTACGGCCGGCGATCGCGGTAGGCTGCGATTACCGCGCCTATTCGCCGGCGATCAGAGAGGCCTTGACGGTGGGCCTGATGGCGTCGGGCTGCGCTGTGCACGATATCGGTCTGGCGCTCTCGCCCATGGCCTACTTCGCCCAGTTCGCGCTCGACCTGCCGGCGGTCGCGCAAGTCACGGCATCGCACAACCCCAATGGCTGGACCGGCGTTAAGGTCGGCGCCGAGCGGCCGCTGACATACGGACCGGACGAGATGGCGCGCCTGAAGGAGATCGTGCTGTCAGGGACTTGGACGCAGCTCGGCGGCGGCAGTTACCACTGGCACGATGGCTTGGCCGAACAGTATCTGGCCGACGTAGCGGGTGAGACCAGGCTGTCCCGGCCCTTGCGCGTGGTCTGCGCCACCGGCAACGGCACGGCCGGCGCCTTCGCGCCGAAGCTGCTGGAGGCCATCGGTGCCGAGGTGATCCCGCTGCACACCGACCTCGACTACGGTTTTCCGCACCACAACCCCAACCCCGAAGCCCTGGAGATGCTGGAGGCGATCCGCCACTGCGTCTTGGAAAACCGGGCCGACCTGGGGCTTGGCTTCGACGGAGACGGAGACCGCTGCGGCGTCGTCGACAACGAAGGCGAGGAGATCTTCGCCGACAAGATGGGCGTGATCCTGGCCCGTCAGCTGGTCGAGGACTTTCCGGGCGCGCAGTTCGTGGTGGACGTGAAGTCGACCGGGCTCTTCGACAGCGATCCGGTGCTGCGGTCCGCCGGCGCCAAGACCGACTACTGGAAGACCGGCCATTCGCACATGAAGCGCCGGGTGAAGGAGCTGGACGCCTTGGTCGGGTTCGAGAAGTCCGGGCACTACTTCTTCGCCGGCCCGCTGGGGCGCGGCTACGACGACGGCTTGGTGGTGGCGCGCGAGATCTGCCGTCTGCTCGACCGCCAGCCGGGCAAGAGCTTGTCCGACCTGAGACGTGCGCTGCCGCCCTCCTGGCTCACGCCGACCATGTCGCCCGCCTGCGCCGACGAAGAGAAGTACGCCGTGGTCGGCGAGGCGACGGCGCTCTTGCAGGAGATGGCGACGCGGGGCGAGGCCTTCGCCGGCCGCCGCATCGCCCGGGTCAACACGGTCAACGGCGCGCGCGTCCAGCTGGAGGACGGCGCCTGGGCTCTGGTGCGCGCCTCCTCCAACACACCGAACCTCGTGGTAGTCTGTGAGAGCGTGCGCTCGGCCGACGACATGCGCGCCATCTTCGCCGAAATTGACCGATTGCTGCAGCGCTTTCCGCAGGTCGGCCCCTACGATCAGACCATCTGAGCTGCGAGGCGCACCGACGCCTGGTGCTAGCTCCTTCCGGCGTTACTCCGCGCCCTGCTCTTGCTTCTTGCGATCGCTCTGGCTGCGGCTTGCGGCGACCTCCTCAATGTGCTGGCGCAAGGCCGGATCGCGGCGGATGGCCTCGCGGAAGTCGTGCTCGTCCAGCACCAGCAGGTGGCAGTAGCCTTCGGCGCGCACGGTGGCGCTGCGAGGGCGGCGCGACAGCAGGGCCATCTCGCCGAAGAAGGCGCCGGGACCCAGACGGATGCCGTCGCCCGGCAGCTCGACCAGCACCTCGCCGGCCACGATGAAGTACATGCGCCGACCGCGCCGCCCCTTCACCACGACTGCCTCGCCCGGCAGGGCGAGCCCCGGGCGCAGCGAGGAGGCCAGGCGCTGCTGGGTCTCGCGCGGCAGCTCGTGGAACAGCGGGACGCGGTCGATCATCTGCGCCAGCTCCATGCCCAGGTCCAAGGGCGGGCGGCGCGACAGGCTGGCGCGTCTCAGGTCCTGTCCGCGCATCAGGTCGGCATGGACCTCGCGGCTGATCAGCTGCTCCTCCAGCTGCCGGTTGTAGGTGGCGGCTTCGAGCCGGAGCGCGACACGGGCCAGATAGCGCGCCGCCAAGGCTTCCGAGTAGCTCGGATAGCGGGTTCGGGCCGCGGCGAGCGCCGCGTCGAGGTCCGTGAGCCGCTCGTCGATCGCCTCCGTCAGGGAGGCACGCGCGGCCGGCTCCATGACCGCGGCCAGCCGCTCTTCGGCGTAGGTTCTCAGCTCGCCGACCACGAAACGGGTGATCAGCAGCATCTCGAAGCGATCGGCCAGCGTCAGTGCCAAGGGACGCTGCAAGCCGGCCCGTCGATGCGCCCAGATGGCCAAGCGCTGCATCGGGCCGAAGCCCAGGACCCAGCCGGTCGAGGTGCGCCAGCCCTTCAGGCCCTCGTCTCGGACCGCATCGCGCGTGCGCTCGGTGCCGGCGATCAAGGTGGCGACCAGGCGACGACCCAAGGTCTGCTCCTGCAGATGGCGCAGGTAGAGTTCCCGCTCGCGGGTCACCAAGGTCAGCAGGCCGACGACCAGGCTGTCCTCCGCGTTCATCTCGGGATCGGGCGTGGCCGGCCGCTCGGTCTCCACGACTCTCTGCGCCAGTTCGGGCGGCAAGTCGTAGTTCTCCGCCGTCCGCAGCACCTGCTGGGCCACCTCCTCGACCGAAAGCGCCATCACGCGGTCGCGCAGCTGCTGCTCGCGCGGCGGCAGGCGGTCGAGGCCCAGAAAGCGCAGGATGGTCTTGAGCGTGGGGGCCTGAACGACGATGGTGAAGATCGCATAGCCGATGGCCAAGAGCGCCACGGAGTCGCGCACCTCCTGCGGCAGGTTGGGGTCGCCGGCCACCGCCAAGGCCAGCACCATGGTGACCGCGCCTCTCAGACCGCCCCACAGGATCACCACCTTGAAGCGCCCGCCGATCGGCCGCGTCAATCCCAGTCCCACGATCATGGGCACCAGCAGGTAGAGCACCAGGGTGCGGGCGGCCAAGGCCGCCACCACCACCACGAGGACGAGCAGCAGGTCCGACAGCTCTGCATCGGGTATCGAGACAACGGCCAGCATGGTCGCCAGCACGAAGACCAGGGAATTGGCCCAGAATTCAAGCTGATCCCAGGCAGTTCTCACACTCTGCCAGACCGAGGGGACGAGGTGCGTGGGGCCGTCGACTGCGACCACCAGGGCGGCGGCGACGACGGCGACCACGCCGGAGACCCCGATGTAGTGCTCGCCGAAAATGTAGACCAGATAGGCCAGTGCCACGGTGACGCTGGTGGCCGCCACGGCGGAACGTCCCACCCAGCGAAAGGAAAGCGAAGCGACCTTGCCGACGGCGGCGCCGAAGAGCGTGCCGCCCAGAAAGGCCACCGCCAAGGTCTCCAGCCCGACAAGGACGGAGATCTCGCCCCCGCGGCTCAGGATCTCGGCGAAGAGCACGAAGAGCATGATGGCCGCGGCATCGTTGAAGAGGCTCTCGCCGGCGACCAGCGTGGTGAGCCGCCGAGGCGCGCCGATGTCTCGGAAGACGCCTAGCACGGCCGCCGGATCTGTGGGGCCGACGACGGCGCCCAGCAGCAGGCAGGCGACCAGGCCCACTCCGGCCAGCGGCCAAAGCGCCAGGCCGACCACGGCTACGGAGACGAAGACCGCGACCACCGCCAGCAACAGCACGGCGGCGAAGTCCTGCCGCAGCAGACGCACGTCGACCGACAGGCTCGCGGTGAATAGCAAGGGCGGCAGAAACAGGAAGAGGAAGGCCTCGGCGGAGAGGCCGAGCAGCTTGAAGCCTTCGTCCAGATCGCCCAGGGCCTGATCCAGTCCCAGCGGCTGCCAGGGTCCGATGGAGAGACCTAAGGCCGCACCCAGCACCGCCAGCACAACGGTCTGCGGTAGCGCCAGGCGCGTCGCCAGGGGCTGCAGCAGGCCGACGGCAAGCAACAGGCAGGCGAGAGCGAGAAGGACCAGAATGATATCAGGCATCGGGGTCACTTTAGCGCGATGTGGTAACGATTCACGTCCCGACCACCAAGATCGGCCAGTAGGCGCTTGGAGACCGCTGCCGGCGCACCAAATGATACAGCATCACAGTCTGGCCTGATCCGGGGGGCCCGGCACAGACGTCATCCCTCGCAAAGGAGGCGACATTAGGAGATGGCGGAACAGGATTTGGGTTTGCGCAAGCGCTCTTTGACCATCGCCCGACATCGTACCAGCCTGGCCTTGGAGCCGATCTTCTGGCGGGCGCTCGACGAGGAAGCCGCGGAGCGGCGGCTCTCGCTGGCTGGCTTGATCGGCGAAATCGACAAGGGGCGCGCCGACGGCGAACAGCAGACGTCTCTTGCGAGTGCATCCAGGGTGCACGTCGTTGCGCGCCTGCTGAGACGCTTGGAGGTTGCCGAATAGCGCGCCTCCCTAGCCAGGCGGCGTCGCGCCGCGAAACAGCAGCCCATCGCGCAGAATGTCGGGTGCCAGCAGCGGACCCTGCCGGCGCTCGCGGTAATAGGCCGTGCCCTGCTCGGCGAAGGTGAGCGACCAGCTGTAGTCGCCTTGCCAGGCGGCGAAGTCCAACCAGCCTTCGGCCGAGACAGTCAGGTCGTCCGCGGTCATGTCGGCCTGGCCGATCTCAAGGCGGCCGTCGGTCAAGGACAGCATTGCCCTGAGCGCGAAGGTCCTGCCGGTGATGCCTTGCAGAAGGCGTCCCAGGCCCGCCGTGAGATTGGTGATCCGGGCGAGGCCCGACGCCGCGCCGCCGGCCACCGCGCCCAAGAGCCGCCGCCCGAGCGTCGTGCGGTCGGCCCCGGCCAGTTCGCCGTCGACCAGGGCGAGGCCTGCCTCGCCGCTGGCTACGAGCGCGCCGTTCGACGAGGCAAGGAGTTCGGCCACGCTGCCGCCGCGCGCGGTCAGGGAAAGGTCGGCGTCGATCGCGCCGTAGGGTGTCGCCAGATCGGGCAGGGCCGGCAGGAAGGGAGCGAGCGGCCAGTCCGTCAGCTCGAGATCGAGGGAGAGCTCCTCCTCTGCCGTCATTCGCGCGCTGGCCGTCAGGCGGCCCGCTTCGGACGCGGCGCTCAAGGCCCCCGCATGAGCGCCCTCGCCGTCGCCTTGAAGTTGCAGCGATACCTCCTGCAAGGACCAGCCGGGTCCCGCAAGCTCGGGCGTCGTCAGGGTCACCTGGCCGTCCAGGTCGGGCAGATCGCTCAGGACCAAGGGCAGGCCCTGATCGCCTTGCATGCGCCATGGGTCCGTATCGAGAGGCCCCAGCGCCAAGGTCAAGGCCCCCTGGGCCGACCGATAGCTGCCGCCACGGAGGGTCATGGGACCGAGCAGGCCGCCCAGTTCGACCAGCGACCAGGCCTCGCCGAAGCGCAGGAGGCCGGAGAGGTCCAAGGCCCTGGGCGCAGTTTGCGACAGGGTCACGTCATCCGTCAGGCGGCTCAGCAAAGCGGTCATGTCCGGATGCTGCAGAGCCAGAGCCCAGTCGCCACGCTCCTCCGGACGGGCGCTCCAAAGGCCCGAGACGAAGAGCTGCCCCCCGAGAAAGGCCACCTCGCCCGCCACCGCCGGGCTTGCGAGCGGCCCGACCAAGGAGAGGTCGGCCTGGTAGTCGCCGACGCCGGCCAGAAGTCTCGCGGGAACTGAGATGAGATCGGCCGGGAGACCCGACGCCGACCCGGCAATCGTCACGTCCGCCTCGATCGCCTGCGGATCGCCGGACAGCAGTCCCCGGCCCACGAGGCGGCCACCGAAGAGGTCGTCCACCTCCAAGCGGTCCACGAGCAGGGCCCCCGCGTCCGAGACCGCCTCAAGGGTGACGCCTTCGGCGGCGTAGCCGCCAAGCGTGATCTCGTCGAATACAAGCGCCAAGCGGCCGTCAAGCGACCGGCGCAACGCCTGCAAGACAGTCGAAAGCGGCCGGCTGCCGTAGGCCTCCAGGTTCAGGGTTCCGGCGGTCAACTGCAGGTCGATGACGGGACGCGCCGATCCTTGGCCCCACGTAAGCGCCGCCCTGCCCTGCCCCTCCAGCGCATCCAGGGACAGCGCCAGGGGTTCGAGGCGCAGGTCGCCCCAGCGGCCCTCGCTCCGCCCGGACAGGAGGAGCCGCCGCAGGCGCGCTTCCGGCAAGCTGGCCTCCTCCGCACCCGCCCAGAGCAGGAGGCTACGCAGGTTCTCCGAGGCGAGGGTGAAACGCCCTTGAAGCAGCGCCCCCGCCGCCGTTCCGAAGCGCCCCTCCAGCGTCAGTCTGCTCGCGCCCGGCAGGGCCAGGTCCAGCAGAGTGAGACCGTAGGCACCCCCGTCCAGCCGGATCTCCGCGCGCGAAGGACCGAGCGCCGCCTCGCGATAGGTCCAGGCGTCGAGCGAGATGCCCAGCCTTGCCCGGGCCAGATGGCGGCGCAGAAGCAGCGCGAAGGCCTCGGCCAGCGAACGCGTGCTGCCGGCCTCCGCCGCGTCGAGATCGAGCAGCGGCAGCCGAAGCGTTCCCTGGAGCGTGCGTTCACCTTCTCCCGTCAGCGTCAGGTCGGCCGCCGCCTCCAAGGAACCGGCCGACAACGCGAGGTCGGGCAGCCGCAGGAGAGCGCCCTCCCAAGAGAGCGAGGTCTTCGCGACGAAGGGCTGCGGCTTGCCGGAAACTGCCGCCCCGAGCGGATCCTCGACGAACGCGAGGGCGGCCAAGAGGTCCGGTCCGCTGGATTCGAGCGTGCCGGTGAGCGCCACCCCTTCCTCGGCACAAGCCCAGGCACCGGCGAAGGAGGCGCGCGCCAGAAGCTCGCCCAACTCCGCGTCCAGGGTGAGCGGCCCCTCGCAAGAGCCCAGGCCATGAATGCGCCCGCGCAGCACCAAGCTCTCTTCCCAGACCTCGCCGATGAGATCGAACTCGTAGGAGATGGCGCCGGCGCGCTCGCGCTGCTGCACCAACAGGCGGTCGATCACCAAACGCTCGCCTTCGCCAAAGCGCCAGTCGGCGCTCAGGATCTCGATGTGATCCAGGTCGCCCAGGAGGGGCGACCGCAGGAGACCCGTGGCGCCCGCCAAGAGGGCCTCTTCGCGCCCGCTCGCCAGCTGCGGCGCGATCAAGGTCAAGACCTCGGCCCTGGCCTCGCCCAGCAGCAGGCGATCAAGCCGCAGGGTCGCGTCGATCTGCGGCACCGTCAGAATGTCGCCCGTCGTCGAGGTCCAGGCCACCTCTTGGAGACGCAGAGAGGGCTGCGGCAAGAGGCTGATGGAGATGTCGCCGGCGACGTCGAGGTCCAGGCCGCTCGCGTCCTTGACCGCGGCCTCGATCCGCTCGCGATGGCTGGTCCAGTCGACCCAGCCCGGCACCACGGCGGCCGCCGCGACCAGCAGGGCCACGAGCGCTACCAAGATCCAGGCCAGGCGTCGCACACGCGGCCTCCCTACCCCGCGCCGCGGGGCGGCGGGTTTCGTCTTGCCTCAGCCATCCGCCGCGCCGCTATTCATCGCCGTCGGTGGCGGCGGCGTAGTCCGCATCGCTCACCCCGCTGTCGCCGCGATACTTGAAGACGCCGTCGGCCGTCCCCAGCAGGCGGCCGGTCTGGTCGCGCGCCTCGCCGGTCGCGAAGAAGATGCCGCGGCCGCCGCCGGTTCTGCGCGCGGTCACCACCACCTCGTCGCCGGGCCGCCCGGCGCCGATGAAGTTGCAGGTCAAGGTCAGGGTCAAGGCGCGGCGACGGCGATCGGGCAGGCCGGTGTAGATGCCGCTGTAGCCGAGGAAGGCGTCGAGGACGGTGGTCATGACGCCGCCGTGCAGCAGCCCCTGCCGATTGAGATGGCGGGTGTCCAGGGTCAACCGCCCCTCGACCACCCCTTCTTCCCAACGGGTCAGGCGATAGCCCACAAGGTCGGCGAAACCGCCTTCGGGCCGCGCGCTGTCCAGATCTTCAGGCATCGCCTCTCCTCGAATTGCTGCGGCGCGGCAAAACCTGCCGAATGCACTTGGTGCTTGTCCAGCCCCCTCACAGCTGCGCCAGGTGAAACGCTGTCCCCTTGCCGCAGGAGAGCGGCGCGGCCAAACTCGCCGCCATGCGCACTTTCCTGCTTGCCTTGGCCTTGGCCTGCATCGCGTTCTCGCCGGCGTCCCGGGCCGAACGCCTCTCCATCGGCGTCAGCCAGTACGCCGCCTCCCTCAATCCCCTGCTGGAGGCGAGCGTCGCCCAAAGCTACGTCTTGGGCATGACCTTGCGCCCCATGACGATGTACGACGCCGACTGGAACCTGGTCTGCGGGGTCTGTCGGCGCATACCCACCTTCGAGAACGGCCTGGCGAAACGCCAGGACCTGGAAGACGGCGGCGTCGGCGCCGCCGTGACCTACGAGCTGAACTCCGATCTGACCTGGGACGACGGCACGCCGGTAACCGCGCACGACTTCAAGCTGGCCTGGGAGATCGGCCGCGATCCGGCCGTGGGCGCGGTCTCGGGCGAAGGCTATCGCCGCGTATTAGAGGTGACGGTGATCGACGACCATACCGTCACCTTCCTCTCCGACCGGGTGACCTTCAACTACAACGCCTCCGGCATCATTCCCATGCCGGAGCACGTCGAGGGCCCGCTCTACCGCGCCGATCCGGCAACCTACAAGACCCGTACGCGCTACGACGCGGCACCCAACACGCCGGGTCTGGCTTTCGGCCCCTATCGCATCGCCCAGGCGCAGGCGGGATCGGAAGTGGTGCTGGAGCGCAACCCCCACTGGACCGGCAAGCAACCGGCTTTCGATCAGATCCGCACAATCACCGTGCCCAACACGGCGGCGCTGGAGGCCAATCTTCTCTCCGGCTCGATCGACATGATCGCCGGAGAGCTGGGCATCCGGGTCGCCCCCGCCCTGGCTTTCGAGCGCCGCCACGGCGAGGACTATCACGTCATCTTCCGCCCCAGCCTGGCTTACGAGCACATCGACCTCGACCTGACCAAGCCGATCCTGCAGGACGTGCGGGTGCGCCATGCCCTGCTCTATGCCATCGACCGCCAGGCCATCGTCGACCGCCTCTTCGAAGACAAGCAGCCGGTGGCGATCAGCAACGTCTCGCCGCTGGCCTCCTACGCCACCCAGGACGTGCCCAAGTACCCCTACGATCCGGAGAAGGCGGCAGCGCTGCTGGAAGAGGCCGGCTGGACGCTGGACGGCCGCGTTCGTCGGAACGAGGCCGGCGCGGAGATGATCCTCACCATCGCGACCACGGCCGGCGACCGCACCCGCGAACTGGTGCAGCAGGTGCTGCAGAGCCAATGGCGGCAGGTCGGGATCGAAGTGCGCATCCAGAACGCGCCTGCCAGGGTCTTCTTCGGCCAGCAAATGACCGAGCGGCGCTACGGCGACATGGCCATGTTCGGCTGGTTCGCCGCCCCCGGCAGCGTGCCGCGCACCACCTTGCGCTCCACCGAGATCCCCACCGAAGAGAACGGCTGGGCCGGCCAGAACTACACCGGCTACAGCAACCCGGAAATGGATCGCCTGATCGACGAGATCGAGATCACCTTGGACGTAGACGCCAGGGACAAGCTCTGGGCGGAACTTCAGCAGCTCTACATGACAGATGTGCCGGTCCTGCCCCTCTATTGGCGGGCGACGGCCTTCATCTTGCCCAAGTGGCTGGGCAACGTGAAACCCACGGGCAATCTTTCGCCAACCACCTATTGGATCGAGGACTGGACGGTCGACCGCTAGAGCGGGTCGACGCTTTACTCCCTGATGCTTCGCTACATCGCCCAGCGCACGCTCGAGGGTCTGGTCGTCCTCTGGCTGATCAGCTTCGCCAGCTACCTGTTGCTGGGGCTGATGCCGGGCGATCCGGTGGACCTCATGATCTCCGGTAATCCCGAACTGACGACGGAGGACGCACAGCGCCTGCGCGCCGCCTACGGCCTCGATCAACCGCTGATCGATCGCTATTTCGCCTGGTTGGACAAGGCTCTGGAGGGCGATTTCGGCTACTCACGTCACTTCGCCAAGCCGGCCGCCGCGGTTCTGGGAGAGGCGATCTGGGTGACGCTCTCGGTTGCCCTGCCGGCCTTGATCATCGCCTTGGCGATCGCCGTGCCGCTGGGCCTCTGGGCGGCGGAGCGCTCCGGCCGCTGGGTCGACCAGGGGCTGAACCTGGCGGCCCTGGTCTCCCTGTCGCTGCCGACCTTCTGGCTCGCCATCATGCTGATCTACCTCTTCGCCGTGCTGTTGCGCTGGCTGCCGGCGGGCGGCATGGGCGAGGGCTTCGGCGGGCGCGTCGAGCATCTGATCCTGCCGGTCGGGGTCCTGGCGTTCTCCATCGCCGGCGTGTTCCTGCGCTTCATGCGCGCCAGCGCCAGCGAAGCCCTGAACCAGGACTACGTGCGCACGGCGCGCGCCAAGGGCGTGGGGCGCGCGCGCGTGATGGTCCGCCACGTGCTGCCCAACGCCGCCCTGCCGCTCATCACCCTGGTCGGCCTGCAACTGGGAGCCATCTTCTCCGGCACGCTCATCGTCGAGATCCTCTTTCGCCAGCTGGGCATGGGCCGCGTGCTCTACGACGCCATTCTCGGCAACGACTACAACCTGGCGCTGATCGGCTTGATGCTGACCACCGCCGCGACGCTCGTCGGCAATCTGCTGGCCGACCTCTGCCATGCCTGGCTCGACCCTCGCATCACACTCCGCTGAGCGGCCGGGCCGTCTCGGGCGCCTGCTGCGCCAGCCGCTGGCGGCGGCCTCGCTGGCCTTTCTGGCGCTGCTGTCGCTGGCCGTCCTGGCCGCGCCTTGGCTTGCCGCGCAACAGGGCATCGACCCCTCGGCCGTCGACCTCTTCAACGCCATGGCCCCGCCCTCGCCGCAGCACTGGCTGGGCACCGACGAGCTGGGCCGAGATCTCTTCTACCGGCTCTTGCTGGGCGGCCGCTCCTCGCTCGCCGTCGGCCTGGCGGCCGCCTTGGGCGCGGCCGCCATCGGCACCTTGGTCGGCCTGCTGGCGGGAGAGCGCGGCGGTTGGCTGGACGCCCTTCTGATGCGCGGCACCGACGCCATGATCGCCTTGCCCCTGTTGCCGATCCTGATCGTGCTCTCGGCCATCGACCTCACCAAGCTCGGCATCGCGCCGGATCTGGCGCAGTCGGAGAGCACGGCGCTCATCCGCCTGATCGTGCTGGTGGCCCTGGTCGGCTGGACCACCACCGCCCGCCTGGTGCGCGCCGCCACGCGCGAGACCTTGGCGCAGGACTACGTGCTCGCCGCCCGCGCGATGGGGGCGGGGCCGGGCCGCATCCTGTGGCGCCACGTCCTGCCCAACATCCTGGCCCCCCTGATGGTCGCGACCACGCTTTCGGTCGGCCAGGTGATCCTCTTCGAATCGGTGCTGTCCTTCCTTGGCCTCGGTCTCGATCCCGGCACCGCCTCCTGGGGCCGCATGCTGGCCGGCGCCCAGGATCTCTTGTGGGAGTCCCCGGCGCTGGCGCTTTACCCCGGTCTGGCCATCGCCGCCACGGTCATCGCCTGCAACCTCGCCGGCGACGGACTGGCCGCCGCCTTCGACCCGCGCCGCGTGGCACGCACCGGCTGAGGCCTCGGGCGTCAGTGCGACAGCATCACCGGCACGGTCATGTGCTTCAGGATATCGCGGGTCATGCCGCCCAGGATCAGCTCGCGCAAGCGGCTGTGGGCATAGGCGCCCATGACGATGAGGTCGGCGCCTTCGTCGGACGCGCGATTTAGCATGTAGTTGGCCGGCGACAGCGCCTGGATCTTGACGTCGTGATGCTTGGCCGGAACGCCGTGACGCGCCAGGTGGCCGGCGATCTCCTCCGTGCTCGGCCGCTTGCGGTCCGGATCGCGATTGACCGAGAGGACGGTCACCTCGGAGGCCTTCATCAGCAAGGGCAAGGCGTCGCCGACCGCCCGCGCCGCTTCGCGTCCACCGTCCCAGCCGACCAGCACCTTGGTTCCGATGGTCTCATGCGCGCCGATGTAGGGGACGACCAAGGCCGGTCGGCCGCTGCCGAGCAGGATCGACTCCAGGAGCCAGGGGCCCATCCAGCCGCCCTCGTCCTCGTCGGGCTGGCCCATGACGATCAGGTCGGTGATCCGCCCGGCCGCCATCGCCGCGTCGGCAAGCTCTCCGGGCGCGTTGACGAGGCAGCTGAAGCGGCCTTCGACGCCGGCCGCGCCGCACGCGCGCTCGAAGGCCTCCTTCGATGTTTGCGCTTCCTTCTGGATCGCCTCTTCCCGGGCCTCGAGGATCTGGCTGGAGATCTCGGCCGCGGCGTAGCTCGGTATCTGGTGGTACACGCCCAGATAGAGGGCATTGATGTCGGCGCCCGTCCGCTTGGCGAACTCCACGGCCGCCGTTATCCGTCCGGACGAACCGCGCGAGTCGTCCAGCAAGAGCAAGAGATCTCGATAGACCATTGTGCCATCCTCTCGATTTCGTAGCGCTTTGGCTTGATGAGGTAAGGACTTGCATCAAATGCAAGTCGCCGCGCCATGACCTGCATCAAATGCGGGTCAGAAGGGCGACGGGAACCTTGCAGTGTCCCGGAACGTAGACTTCAATAGCGATAGGCGTTCGCAGTTGATCGACCCGAGGCTGTCGACGCGGGGAATTGATCGGAGACCGGGAAGCGATGCCGGAGTGTAAACTGGGGGTCTCGCTGGCCGGGCGGCATCGCGGCTGCCTGCACCGAGATCCTTGCGGCCTGGCCGGGACGAAGATCGACCGGCGGGTCTTTCTCAAGGGCGGCATGGCAGCGGCAGGCCTTGGTGCGCTCGCCGCCTGTTCGGTCAATCCGGCCACCGGGCGCTACAACTTCGGGTCCATCCAGGATGACGTCGCCACCGGGCGCAGCCAGCACCCGGAGGTCCTGCGGGCCTTCGGCGGCGCCTACGACAACCCCAAGCTGGCGCGCTATGTCACCGAGATCGGCAACGACCTGGTCACCTACACCGAGGCGCCGACCCTGACCTTCACCTTCACCATTCTGAACACGCCCACGGTGAACGCCTTCGCCATCCCCGGCGGCTACGTCTACGTAACCCGGGGCTTGATGGCGCTGGCCAGCAACGAGGCGGAGCTGGCCGGGGTGATCGGACACGAGATCGGCCACGTGATCGCCCGCCACGGATCCGAACGCCAGACCCAGGGCGTCCTGGCGCAGCTGGGTGCCGCTGCGGTGGCGGTGGTCAGCGGCAGTTCGGAGCTGGGGAACACGGCGGCTTTGGGCGGCCAGGCCTATCTGCAGTCCTATTCCCGCGATCAGGAGTTCGAGGCCGACACCCTGGGCGTGGAGTACATGGCCTCTGCCGGCTACGACCCCGCCGCCATGGCCACCTTCCTCTCCACCCTGCGCGATTTCAGCCGCCTGCAGGCGGAGATGGCGGGTCGCGATCCCAACTCGGTCGATCAGTTCAACTTCATGGCCTCCCATCCGCGCACCGCGGACAGGGTGGAGAAGGCAATCGCGGAAGCCGCCGCCGAGACGCCGCTGGAGCCGGTGCTCAGGCGAGATGCCTATCTGCAGAAGATCAACGGCATGCTCTACGGCGACGACCCCAAGGAGGGGATCATCAAGGGCCGCGAGTTCATCCACCCGGTGCTGCGCTTCGAGTTCGAGGCGCCCAAGGGCTTCCGCTTGCAGAACAGCCCCAGCCGGGTGGTCGCCAGCAACGGCCGCGATGCCGGCATGATCTTCGACATCGCACAGAGCGCCAGCGGCTCGCCCTCGACCTACCTGGCACGCGAGTGGTCCGACCGCGTCGCCCTTTCCGACATCGACAGCTTCTCGGTAAGGGGCCTCAAGGCCGCCACGGGCACGACGCGGGTCAGGACGCAAAGCGGGCTGACCGACATCTTGGTCGCGGCGATAGAGGCCGGGGACATGCGCGTCTACCGCTTCACCTTCCTGGTGCCGGCGGGGCGCCTTCAGGCCTTCCAGAAGGCCTTCCTGGACACGGTGCGGAGCTTCCGTCGCCTGAGCAAGGCGCAAGCCAGCAGAATCAAGGCCTTTCGGCTGTCGATCAAGACCGTACGCAGGCGCGACAACGTCGCCCGCCTTTCACGAAACATGCCCTTCGGCAAGTTCAATGCCCAGGCCTTCAGGGTTCTGAACGACCTTACCGGCAGCCAGGAGCCGACGCCCGGCGAAGAGATCAAGGTGGTAAGCGCTTGAGGCCGTCCCGGCCGGCGGGTCCGCCGTCGCTCCGCGTCAACCGTGATGGGCCAGACCGGATCCGTTGGGATGGCTCGATTGCTCTCTGCCCTTCACGAGGCGCGCGGCCGCTCTGCCGAAGGCGCTGACTTGGCGGCCGAGAAAGAGACTGCGTCGCTGTCCCGCCTCAAGCAGAGAGTCCTCCACGGACTCTCGACTGAACTGCGGCATGGCGTTGAGCGGAGAGCGCTCAGATGGTGTCTTCGTCACGATTGCCTCCTTGGCGGAAGCGCTGTGTCGCGGATCCGCGTCACTTGAAAACAACTGACAAATAGATAATTCTTTAGCGGGCCTCTTCAAGCTGAGGTGCCTCTAAGATCACTCCGACAATACATTGAAAAGACGAGAAAACCACTTCTCTGCATGGCAGGCAATCGATCTGACCCTAGCGCCGGGGCGAGCCGTGGCGGATCCGATGGCCGTAGCACCACCGACCCGCCACGTCTCCACGTCTTGCGGAGAAAGATCTGCTCTCTCGTTCAGAGACTCATCGCCGGATCGGGACGGCAGGTCCTATCGATCCGACGGCATCTGCGCCTCACGCCGAATGGGGCAGCCCGGTTTGATGCGCGCGGCGCGATGGCCGGAGCTTCCGGAAGGGCCAGACCAAAGCGCGGAGCGCCGCCGTCATCATCTGCGCGAAAACGAGGCCGCGCTGTCGGCGCGCCTCGGCCAAAACGGCGTGCAGCCGCGCGTGATCGAGGGCAGCGCTGGGCTGCTGGAAGTCTGCTTGCTGTTGGGTCGTCATCATAACCTGCCTCCTTTTGGGGCTCATCGAGATCCAAGGGAGACGTTTCATCCACTGAACGCGATGTCTTGTTGCACCGCACAATGAACCTGCCGGCTCGGCCGGCGTCGGTCAAGGTCAGCAATTGTGACTTGTTTTCGGCAAGCCATTGAAATCGAGCAAGAAATGTCGCCTCGGCATGGCAGGCCTTCCGCCTGCACATGGCGCCGATGAGCCGAGCCTAGCTCTTCGTCGTGAAGGGCAGTGCCAGGGAGTCGACCAGATACATGAGCTTGCGTCGCGCAGCGCCGGCACGGCGACGCCGCGACGACGCCATGTAGGCCTCGACAAGGTGATCGTCGCTCTTCGCGGCCGATGCGTCGGGTGGCTCCAAGGTCTTGCGGCGATTCATTTCGCATTCCTTCCTGGGGATTTCCCGACCCGACAGAGTCGAGACTCCGAGCCCGCTCCAATTGCACTTTCCCGATTTCATAGATGTGGGCTTGTCAGTCTCCTATGCAAACGCGCTTCATTCTGATTTCGTTCCCTAACTCTTTGAAAGCACTCATAGATTTCTGATTAGTTTTTCAGATATGATTATTTGATGCAGCAATTATGCGATCTTCAGGGCGCCCGGGAGCAGAAATCGGGTTGAACAACTCGATCGGCCTCTAAACTCACTCTATAGGGCGCTGCAAACGCTTGCGAATTGCTTGGAAATGGCAGAGATTTGATCAACTCCTCTTGAGGTGAGAGTCTGGGGCCATGTATCGCGACAAGAGCTTGATTCCGGCCGAGGCCATTCGCTTGCTGGCCTTGGGCCTCCTGGCCGAGGCACCGCGCAGCTACGCCGATCTGGCCTCGGAAGTGAGGCGCGTGACGGGCCTCTTGGTCGGCCCGTCTCTGGACATGCTGGCGCCTCCCCTGGAGCTGCTGCGCATCGAGGGTCTGGTGGGCGAGAAGGATGACCGCCTGACCTTGACCCGTGTCGGGCGGCAGGAGTTCGAGCGCCTGATGATGACCCCGCTCCGCCAGGCGGCCAGCGATCTCTATCGCTTGGTGGTGGCGCTGAAGCTGCGCTTCCTGTCGCAGCTTTCCAAAGCGGAACAAGCCATCCAACTGGCGGCCCTGACCGAGGCCGCTGAGCGCGAAGGCGCCCGTCTTGCGGCCTTGGCGGACGGCAACGGCGAGGCCGGTCTCTTCGATGCTTGGCTGGCGCTGGAGCGCACGCAGGCCGAGGCCCGTCTGGCTTGGCTGAAGGACAAGACCGACAAGATCTGAACAGACCAAGGACCTTGCCCCCCGTGTTTGACGACAAGAGCTTGACCTGCCGGCACCAAGCTACGCCGCGCGGGACGACAGACTTGGGGCGGTCGCTTGCGCTTCTCCTCGTCCTTCTCTTCGGTGCCCTGCTGATGGCGTCGCCCGCCTTCTCGCAGGCCCATCTCCTGCCCCAGCAAGGTGAAGAGGAAGGGGATAGCCAGGTAAGCGGCATCTCTCCGGAGCTGCAGGCGCTGGTGCGCGCGGCGGAAGCGGAGGGCGCGACGGTCCTGGTCATCGGCGGCACGCCGCAGCCGGCCGCGGACGCCGGCGCGGGCGAGCCCAGCATGCAGGAGAAGCTGCAGGCGGCGGGCGCCCTGCTGCGCGCCCGAATCATCGCGATGGGACAGGAGGCGCCCAGCTTCCCCCGTCGCCTGTCGGAGGCTTTCAGCGAATCCGGACCGGCCTACTGGCCCTTGATCGCCGGCGGCTTGACGATTCTCGCCCTCTTGATCGCCTACCTGGCCGCGCGCGCCTACGAACGCTGGTCGCGCCCCTACTTCGGCTACCTCTTCAACCCGACCCCGAAGAACCGGGCGGAGAAAATCTGCTATCTCGTCGCCTCCTTCCTGATCCGCATGGTGGGTCTGGTGATCCATCTGGTGGCGGCCACCTTGATCCTGCTGGCGATCGATTACGGCACGCCGGCGGCGCAGGACCTGCAGCTTCGCATCCTGACGGTCTTCGCCATCTGGCGGACGGCCAGCATCTTCTTCGGAAGCCTCCTGGCCAGCTTCGCGCCCAGCCACCGCATGCTGCCGATCGGCGACGAGGAAGCCAGGCGGATGCAGCGCAATCTTTCGGGCATCTTCCTGGTCGGCTTCGGTTTGCTCGGCCTCATCGGCATGCTGGTGAACCTGGGCGTGGGCGAGAACCTCAGCATCCTGGGCTTCGTCGTCAGCAGCTTCATCGCCGCCACGCTTCTGACCCTGGCCTGTTTCGTGCACCGCCGCGAGATCGCCGAGATGATGGTCGGCCGCAAGGCCGCGCCGGCCGGCAGCGGCGCGGTGCAGGGGGCGACGCGCATGCTGGCCAGGCTCTGGCCCGTTCTGGCCGCCGTCTACTTCTACCTGGCCTGGGCGGTCTCGGCCCTCCGCACCCTGCTGGGCTTCCCCAACTCCAGTTTCCTGGTGGCCTCCCCCTTCCTCGCCATCCTGTGCGCCGTCGCCCTCTACGGCGTCGCCATCATGCTGCTGGACTGGCTGATGCCGCCCAGCGAACGGGAGAAGGCGCAAGCCGCCGCCGAGGAGGCACAGCGCGAAGAGGCGGCGGCCGAAGCGCCGCCGGCCGAGGGGATGTCGTCCGAAGCGGCGCCGGCTGAGGGCACACCATCTGAGGGCACACCATCTGAGGGCGCCGCCGCCGAGCAGCCACCGCGTAAGCCCAAGACGCTCACCTCCTTCCGCGACCTGGCCGAGCGCGCCATCGGCATCGTCATCATCGGCGCGGCCGTCATCTCGGTCTTCCTGGTCTGGGGCGTCGACGTCTTCAGCGGCGTCGGCTTCCTCTCGACCATCTGGGAGCTGGTCTTCATCTTCTTCGCCGCCTATCTGGCCTATCAGGCGGTGAAGATCGCGGTCGACCGGAGGGTCGCGGCCGAGGGCGGCGGTGCTGAGGCCGCCGAGCCCGGCGACGAGGGCGGCCACGGCGGGCGCTCGCGCCTGGCGACCCTGCTGCCGCTCTTCCGCAACTTCCTGCTGGCGGTCATCGTCACCATGGGCTTCATGATCGGGCTGTCGCAGTTGGGCGTGGACATCGCCCCGCTCTTCGCTGGCGCCGGCGTGGTCGGCCTCGCCATCGGCTTCGGCGCCCAGACCCTGATCAAGGACATCTTCTCCGGCGCCTTCTTCCTGATGGACGACGCCTTTAGGGTCGGCGAGTACATCGACATCGGCACCGTGAAGGGCACGGTGGAGAAGATCTCGGTGCGCTCCATGCAGCTGCGCCACCAGCTGGGCACCCTGGTCACCGTGCCCTTCGGCGAAATCCAGCACCTCTCCAACTTCTCGCGCGACTGGGTGATCATGAAGCTGCCCCTGCGGCTCACCTACAACACCGACGTCAACAAGGTGAACAAGCTGATCAAGAACCTCGGCAAGGAGCTGCTGAACCACGAGCTGATCGGCGACAAGTTCCTGGAGCCCCTGAAGTCCCAGGGCGTGTGGATGATGGAGGACTCGGCCATGATCATCCGGGTGAAGTTCATGACCCGCCCGGGCGATCAGTTCCAGGTCCGCAAGATCGCCTACGCCGAGATCCGCGCCCTCTTCGAGCGCGAGGGCATCCAGTTCGCCAGCCGCGAGGTCAAGGTGCGCCTGGACGAAAAAGATCAGGACCGCCAATTGACCGAAGAGGACAAGACCAAGATCGCAGCCGCCGTCAGGCCGGTGCTGGACGCCGCCGACGCGGCCGCGGAGGGCGGCGGCGGCCCGCCGGCGGACCAGCGCTAACGATGGGGGCTAGCGACCAGGGGGCTCACCGCCACCCCCGCTCCTTGTAGTAGCGCAGCGCGCCGGGGTGCAGGGGTGCTGGCAGGCCAGGGCCCGTCATCTCGATCTCCGTCAGGTTCTCCAGCACCGGGTGCTGGGCGCGGAGGTCGTCGAGATTGTCGAAGACCGCCTTGACGATCTTGTAGGCCACCTCCTCGTCCAGGCTCTCGTCGGCGACGACGTTGGCCAGCAGGCCGACGCTCTCCACCGAGTCGCCGTTATAGAGATAGAGACCGGCGGGAATGGTCGCCGTGCCGTAGTAGGGAAAGGCCTGCAGAAGGCGGGCCACCGGCTCTCCGGTCAAGGGCACGAAGAGGGCGGCGCAGAGATCGACGGCGGAGCCGACCGCGCCGTTGGGATGGGCCACGGGAATGAGGAAGGCGTCGATCTCGCCGTTGCAGAGCGCGGAGATCTGGCGGTCGACCGGCATCTCCACCAGCTCCACCTTGCCCGGTCCGAAGCCGAGCCCCTCTAGAACCAGCCGCGAGCCGGCCGCGAGCCCGCTGCCGGAGGGTCCGATGGAGATGGTCTTGCCCTCCAGCTGCTCCATGCTGGCGATGCCGCTCTCCGGCCCGGCGACCAGGGTCATGACCAGGGGCTGCAGGGAGAAGAGCGAGCGCAGACCCTGGAAGGGCGGATCTCCGTTCAGGCCGCGTCCGGCCGCGTGGTAGGCCCAGTCGGACTGCACCACCGCCAGGTCGAGCTCGCCGGCCAGCAGGCGCTTCAGGTTCTCCTCCGATCCGTCCGTCGCCGCCACCAGGCAGGAGAGCTGGTCGTCGTCCGCCTTGTTGACCTCGCGGCAGATCGAGCCGCCGGCCGGGTAGAAGGTGCCGGAGACCGGCGCGGTGCCGACCACCAAGGGGCGCTCCAGCGCCACGGCGGCGAGCGGCATGGTCAGAGCGGCAGCGAGCGCCAGCGGGCGGAACAGAAAAGACACTGAGTGCACGACCTCATATTCTTGCGCGGGCCAGGCTCGGCCGCCGCAAAGGCCACCAACGGGCTTGTTGGCACGCGGGGCGGCTGGCTAATCTCGCGCGTTCGTCAACAGGGGGCAGCATGGACCTCAAGCAACACATCCGAACCGTTCGGGACT
The DNA here is from genome assembly GCA_963669375.1 of Rhodospirillales bacterium. Taxonomy (GTDB): domain Bacteria; phylum Pseudomonadota; class Alphaproteobacteria; order Kiloniellales; family JACOMY01; genus JACOMY01. The sequence goes on from OY770024.1 coordinate 244,964, forward strand.
TTCCCAAGCCGGGCATCCTCTTCTACGACATCGCCACCCTCTTTGCCCATCCCAAGGCCTTGACCACCATGCTGGACCGCATGGCCGAGCTGGTCCGGCCGCTGCGGCCCGAGGTGCTGGCCGGGATAGAGTCGCGCGGCTTCATGGTCGGCGTGCCCTTGGCGCAGATGCTGGGCATCGGCTTCGTGATGCTGCGCAAGACCGGCAAGCTACCGGGCACCGTGATTCCGCACAGCTACGACCTGGAGTACGGCAGCGCCACCTTGGAGGTGCAGACCGGCCTGATCGAGCCGGGCCAGCGCGTGGTCCTCGTCGACGACCTCCTGGCCACCGGCGGCACCTTGCATGCCGCCAGCGTCCTACTGCGCAAGGTCGAGGCCGAGGTGGTGGGCGCCGCCTGCATCATGGAGCTGAGCTTCCTCAAGGGCCGCGACAAGCTCGACGTGCCCTTCGACGTGCTGCTGACCTACGATTCCTAGAGCAGATCGCACTCAGGTGGAATCACCTGTGTGCGTGAATCTGCTCTATCTTTCAAAGTTGTAGAGCAGGATTCAGACGACAAGTCGTTTCGATTTGACGTCATCCTGCTCTAGAGGCGGGTCGCCACCGCGGCCTCCCTCCCGAAGGCCTGGGCCGGGTGCGCCCGATCAAGCCAGGGTCCACACCGCCATCGGCGCCGCGACACCGCGTATCGCTTGACCCTCGACCGGCTGGAGGCCGTCGAAGACCCAGTCGTCCCCGCCCTCGGCCCGGGCCTTGGCGACGAGTTCGTGGCTGGCGATCAGCGTAACGTCCAGCGGCCGCGTCAGGGCCTCCAGGCGGCTGGCGATGTTGACGGTGTTGCCGATGACCGCGAACTCCAGGCGATTGGCGCCGACGTCGCCCAGCACGGCGGGGCCGTAGTGGAGGCCGAAGCCGGCCCTGATCGCCGGCTCTCCGCCATGCAGGCGCTCCTCGTTCCAGGCCTGGAGCGCCGCAATCATGGCGCGGGCGCAGTCGAGGGCGTTGCGCGCGTCCGAGGGACCGGACGAGGGCGTGCCGAAGGTCGCCATCAAGCCGTCGCCCAGGTACTTGTCCAAGGTGCCGTGATGGCGGAAGACCTCGCGCTCCATCGCGGCATGGAAGCCGCGCAGGGTGGCGATGACCTCCTCCGGCGCCTTGTCGGCGGCATAGGCGGTGAAGCCGACGATGTCGACGAAGAGCACGGCGATCTCTTGCGTGCGCACCTGTTTCAAAGGCTCGTCGTTGTGCGACAGCTGGTCGACCACGTTGGGCGAGAAGTAGCGCGCCAGATTGGCCCGCTCGCGCTCCACCGCCGCGTGACGGCGCAACTGCTGGCCGGCGCGCCTGACAGTGAGCGCGACGGTGTGAGCCACGATCATGAAGACCACGATCTCCTGCAGGCGCACCTCCGGCCTGAGATTGTTCGGATCGAGAATCGAGGCCATGCGCTGGTTCTCGCCATAGGCGGCCATGGCCGCGTCGCTGAGCTCGGCGGAACCGCCGGAGAAGTACCACATCACCAGGAGACCCAGACCCCAAAGAACCGCGGTCCAACTACCCATCGCCTGCACGGTGCGCCAGGAGTAGGCCAATGCGGCGCTGCCGAGCAGTACGAAGAAGTAGATGAAGTTCTCGAAGCGATACTGCATCGCCAAGGGCCAATCGACGGCGGCGAAGGGATTGGGCGCGATGCAGACGATGGTCATCAGCAGCAGATCGCAGAACATGAGCAGCAGCTCGATCGGCGAACGCCCGACGGTGCCGACCTTCTTCTGCAGCCAGCCGATGAAGGCGAAGCAGCAGAGCAGGAACTCGTAGTAGACGATCTCCCAGCTGAAGTTGATGAAGGGCAGCAGCAAGGCGATGATCGACAAGGCGACCCAGCGCGCCTTCACCGCCAGGTCAAGGCCTTCGCGCTTGTGCGCCTCGAGGGCTTCCTCGGTATGGCGGTCGACCGCGTCCGGCGGCTGCGGGCCCAGATTGTCCCTAACCACACGGAACAGCCTCTTGGCTGCGTTGGTCATGGTCCCAGCCTCTCGCGTTGTTACTTTCCTCGGCCGCCGGTCCCTTGCGGCGCCCCGCTCCGGCTATGGCGCAGCCTGCGGCTAGCCGCCTTCCATCATCTGCTGCAGGCGGCTGGCAAAGGCCAGAAGGGCACGATCGCGACCGGCCGGCGCGATCAGGGAGAGACCCAGCGGACAGCCTTCGACCTCGGCCAGGGGCAGAGAGATCTGCGGCAGGCCGGAGAGCCCGGAGGGCGCGGTCAGGGACAGCAGGCTCTGGCGCCACTCGGTCAAGCCGGAGGCCGCCTCCTCCACCCTGGGGGCGATGCCCGGCGCGCTCGGCAGGCAGATCAAGCCGCTGCCGCCGACCAGGCTCTCCAGACGGTCCCGGGCGGCCTCGCGCAGCGGCAAGGCATCGCGCTCGTCCGCCTCCGGCACCGAGAGTGCCCAGGCGATTCGCTCGCCCAGATCGGGCGCGAAGCTCGGCTTGCTGGACTCGATCCAGGCCCTGTGGCAACGCCCGAACTCGACGGCCTGGATATGGCGAAAGGCCTCGCGCCAAGCCTCCAGCCCGTCGGGCGCCAAGGTCACCCTATCGCTGTTCATGAGCTGACGCAGGCGCTCGATGGCCGGCGCCAGGGCCGCGCGGGCCTCCGGCAGGGCGTGGGCCATCGCATCCTCGGCGACCAGCAGGCGGTCGAAGGCGACGCCCGGCTCTTCCGACGGCAACAGCGCGGCCCCGACGCGCCCCAGGGTGGCGGCGTCGCGCGCGAACCAGCCAATGGCGTCGAACGAGGGCGCCAGGGGCACCATGCCGTCCTTGGCGATCGCGCCCTGCGTGGTGCGCAGGCCGTAGAGGCCGCAGAAGGAGGCGGGAATCCGGATCGACCCGCCGGTGTCGCTGCCCAGCGCCGTGTCGGCCAGGCCGCCGGCCACGGCGGAGGCCGAACCGCTGGAGGAGCCGCCCGGCAATCGTCCCGGGGCATTGACGTTGGCCGGGGTGCCGTAGTGGCCGTTGCTGCCGTTGACGCTATAGGCCAGCTCGTCGGTGATGGTCTTGCCGATCAGGCGCGCGCCTTGCTTCAAGAGGGTCTCGACGGCCCAGGCATGGCTCGCGGCGGGCGGATGGCTCGCCGCCCAGTCCGGGTTGCCCGCGCCGGTCACGAAGCCGGCGATGTCGTAGTTGTCCTTGGCCATGAAGGTCAGGCCGCTGAGCGATCCGACGCTCGCCCCCTCCAGATCGGGCTGCGGACCCGGCACCAAGCAGCCGAGGGAATCTTGCACGTTCATGGTTCCTCTTTTCCTCCCTCCGCGCGGGGCTCGACAGGCACCAGCCGTCCATGCAGCAATAGCGCCTCCGCGGCAAGATCGGAAGCTGCGCCTGAAGTTCACGGATCGGGAGACCCTTGCCGCCATGCCGACGGATTTGAACCGCCTGCCCGCCACCGCCCTGCTCGAAGGCTACGCCGCCAAGGCCTTCTCGCCCAGCGAGGTGATGGAGGCGCTGATCGACCGCCTGGAGCGCTTGGAGCCGCGCCTCAATGCCTTCTGCTACCTGGATCTGGAGGGCGCGCGCGAGCGCGCCGCTGCCTCCAGCGACCGCTGGGCCAGAGGCGAGCCCCGAGGTCGTCTGGACGGCGTGCCGGCCACCGTCAAGGACGTCATTCTCTCCAAGGGCTGGCCCACGCTGCGCGGCTCCAAGACCGTCGACCCCGACCAGGCCTGGGACGAGGATGCCCCCGGCCCGGCAAGGATGCGCGAACAGGGGGTCGTCTACTTCGCCAAGACCACCACGCCGGAGTTCGGCTGGAAGGGCGTCACCGATTCCCCGCTCACCGGCATCACCCGCAATCCCTGGAACCTGGACTGCACGCCGGGGGGCTCTTCCGGCGGCGCGGCCGCGGCGGCGGCTGCCTGCATCGGTCCCCTGCACTTCGGCACCGACGGTGGCGGCTCGATCCGCATTCCGGCCGGCTTCACCGGGATCGTCGGTCTGAAACCCGCCTTCGGGCGCGTGGCGGCCTATCCCGCGAGCCCCTTCGGAACGGTCGCGCATATCGGCCCGATGACCCGCACGGTCGCCGATTGCGCCTTGATGCTGAGCGTGATCGCCGAACCCGACGCCCGCGACTGCTACAATCTTCCCCACGAAGGCCTGGACTACCTGGCGGAGCTGGGCGGCGATCTCGCCGGGCTCAAAGTCGCCTTCAGCCCGACCCTGGGGGGCGCGGCCGTCGATCCCGAGATCGCGCGACTGGTGGCCGCGGCCGCCAAGCGCTTCGAAGAACTGGGCGCGCATGTGGAGGAAGCCGAGCCGGTGCTGACGGACTGCGGACCCATCTTCCGCACGCTCTGGTTCTCGGCGGCCGCGCACCTGCTCTCGGGCTTCACCGAGGCGCAGCGGCAGGTGATGGACCCCGGCCTCCGGCAGATCGCCGAAGAGGGCGCGCGCACCTCCCTCTTCGACTATCTGAGCGCCTCCAGGGGCCGCGAAGCCGTCGCCAAGGCGCTGTCGCTCTTCCACCAGGACTACGATCTGCTGTTGACCCCCAGCCTGCCGATCCCGGCTTTCGGCGCCGGTCTGGAGGCACCGCCCGGCGACGACCGCTGGGTCGACTGGACGCCCTTCTCCTATCCCTTCAACCTCTCCCAGCAGCCGGCCATCTCCGTTCCCTGCGGATTGACGGAGGCGGGCCTGCCGGCCGGTCTGCAGATCGTCGGACGGCGCTACGACGATCGCCTCGTCCTGAAGGCGGCAGCCGCCTACGAAGCCGCGGTCGGCGGGTTCGCCCTACCGGAGATCGATTGAGCGGCGGCGATGGCGCCGCTGCTGCAGGTCGTCACGCTGGTCCGCGAGGACCTGCTGTCGGTCGGCGACATCACGCTCCGCGCGGGCGAGTGCATCGCGCTCAGAGGCGCGTCGGGCGCCGGCAAGTCCTTGCTGCTGCGTGCCCTGGTCGACCTGGACCCAAACGAGGGAGAGGTCTACCTGGAGGGCGTCGAGCGCCAGCAGATGAGCGCCAGTGCCTGGCGCCGCAAGGTCGCCTACCTGCCGGCCGAGAGCGGCTGGTGGGCGCCGCAAGTCCTGCCGCACATGAGCGACAAGGCCGGCGCGGAGGCCCTGCTGGCGACAATGAAGCTGCCGCCCGACGCGCTCGCCTGGCATGTCAGCCGGCTTTCCACTGGAGAGCGCCAACGCCTAGCCATGATCCGCGCCTTGATCGAAGAGCCGCGAGTCCTCTTGCTGGACGAGCCAACGGCGGCGCTGGACCAAGCGGCGTCGGCCGCGGTCGAAGCGCTCCTGCTGGATCTGCTGTCGCGGGAACGCGCGATCATCCTGGTCACGCATGACGCCGCTCAAGCAGAGCGCCTGGCCGGGCGGACGCTCCATATGAACAAGGGCCGCCTGACGGCCGACGCGGCGGCATGACCGGGGCCATCCCGCTCAGTTGGTTGGATCTCTCACTGGCTGCCGGGCTCATGCTCGCCGCTGCCCTGCTTTCCTTGCTGCTGCAGCTGGGCATCACCCGCTCCTTCCTGGTGGCGGCGGCGCGGATGACCATCCAGCTGCTGTTGATCGGGCAGGTGCTGACCTGGCTCTTCGCCCAGCGCTCGCTCTGGCTGACGCTGGCCGCCGGCTGCATCATGCTGCTGGTCGCCGGCTACGAGATCCGCTCGCGTCAGGAGCGGCGGCTGACCGGCGGCTGGACCTACTATCTGGGCACCGGCACGCTGACACTCTCCTGCAGCCTGGTGCTCTTCCTGGCGCTCACCACCCAGATCGGGCCGGATCCCTGGTACGATCCGCGCTACGCCATCCCGCTCTTCGGTATGATCCTGGGTAACTGCCTCACCGGCATCGCGCTCGGCCTGAACAGCCTGATCGCGCGCCTGGAAGACGATCGGCGCGGCATCGAGGCACAGTTGCTGCTGGGCGCCAACCGCTGGCAGGCCTTGCGGCCGAGCCTGCGCCACGCCTTGCGCAGCGGCTTCATGCCCATCGTCAACTCCATGGCCGCCACCGGCGTGGTGGCCCTTCCCGGCATGATGACCGGGCAGATTCTGGCCGGCGCCGATCCGACCGAGGCCGTCCGCTATCAGCTCCTGGTGATGTTCCTGATCGCCGGCGCCACCTCCTTCGGCGTCATCGGCGCGGTCATGACCACGGCCTGGCGCGTCACCGACCGACGCGACCGCCTGCGGCTGGATCGGCTGCGGCAGCAGTAGAGCAGGATGACGTCAAATCGGAACGATTTGTCGTCTGAATCCTGCTCTACACCTTTGAAAGAGAGAGCAGATTCACGCAGTCAGGTGATCCCACCTGACTGCGATCTGCTCTATGCGGCCGCCGTTCTCTCCTGCGCTCTGCGGTCGCGCACCACGGTCACGCGATTCATGCAGCGGTATCGCGGCAGATAGTCGGCGACGGCGTAGTGCATGGTGACGCGGTTGTCCCAGATCGCGACATCGCCGGCCCGCCAGCGCCAGCGCACCTGGATCTCCGGCTTGTTCATGTGATTGGCGAGATAGCTCCTAAGCGAATTTGACTCGTTGGTCGTGAGATCGACGACGTGGGTGACGAAGGCCTCATTGAAGTTCAGGAACTTGCGCCCGGTCGCGGGGTGGAGGCCGATCAAGGGGCGGATCTTGTGACCGAAGCGGCCGACGCTTTCGTTCAGCCGCTCTTCCCCGGTCAGGCCCCCTAGGTCGCCGGCGAAGCTGTTGCGGAAATCGCCCAGGTCGTGGATCGCCTTCAGGCCTTCCAGATCTCGCTTCATCCCCTCCGGCAGCCTGTCATAGGCGGCGTAGCAACTGGCCCAGAGCGTGTCGCCGCCGACCTCTGGCACGTCCCGCGCGACCAGGATGGAGGCGAAAGGCTGCGTGCCCTTGAAGGTGAGGTCCGTGTGCCAGCTGTTGGTGTCGGGTGGCGTGCCGGGCCTGTTCTCCAAGAGCACGATGTTCTCGTGGCCGGTGACGTGCGGATAGTGCAGGTGCGGCTCGTCGAGCTCGCCGAAGCCCCGCGCGAAAGCCAAATGCGCGTCGGGCGTCATCTCGGACCGTGGAAAGAACAACACCAGACGCTCGAGCAAGGCGGCGTAGATCGCGTCATGCCTTTCCGGCTCGATCGGCTTCGAGAAGTCCAGATGCAGCACCTCGGCGCCGATGGCCGGCGTGACCTTTTCGATCGTCAGCATGGCATCACCTCCCCCGAGCGGATCATTGCGGGCAGGCCGCGAGACAACAATGCCGTCATAGACTACGGTAATGCCCGGCTCCTTCTTCCCTAGATTAGCAGCAGCTGAAACAGGGACCTATTGAAAAAGTCGTTCGCTTGCCATTACCATCGGTTATGCAGCGCTATCGCAAGACCCTGCCCTCGATGTCGCGTCTCATCGCCTTCGCAGCGGTCGCTCAGCACGGGAACGTCACCGCCGCCGCCGACGCGCTCGGCTTGACCCAGGCCGCCGTCAGCCGACAGCTGCGCGAGCTGGAGGCGCACATCGGCCAGGCGCTAGCCAGGCGACACCCGCAAGGGGTGACCTTGACCGGCGCGGGAAAGCGGCTGATCGCGGACCTGCCCGCGGCTCTGGACAGGATCTGCGATGCCATCGACGACATCTCCCCGCAAGGCGATGAGAGCGAGATCACGGTCTTCTGCGATCACAGCCTGACCACGGCCTTTCTCATTCCGCGCGTGGTCGCCTTCGAACGGACGCATCCGGGGAAGAGCGTCCGCGTGCTGGCATCCAACCGGCCCATGGAAAGCGTCTCCGGCGCGTTCGATCTGGCCGTCCAGCACGGCCTGCAGCGCTCCGACGGCTACGAGAGCCGTCTGATCGCGCGCGACCGGATCTTTCCCGTCGCCGCCCCGGCCATCGCGGACAACTGGGAGGCCTCCGACGACATCGCCAGTCTGGCGGCACTCCCCCTCTTGGAGCTGGCCGATCGCGGTGCGGGATGGCTGACCTGGGAGGGCTTCTTCCGGCGCTTCGGCGGCACGCTGGGCGTCGCGCCCAGGGCGGTCTTCGACAGCTATGCCGCGGCCATCGAGGCGGCGAGGCTCGGCCAGGGAATTCTGCTCGGCTGGCAGCTCTCTCTCGGCAACCACCTAGAAAGCGGCGCCTTGCGTCCCTTGGGGGACTGGACCGTCGAGGCACCGGAAGGGCTGCGTGTCTACCACCCGAAGTCCAAGCCCTTGAAGGCCGGCACGAGGATGCTGATCGCCTGGCTTTCCGCTTCCTGACGTCAGGGCAGGGATCCCAGCGCGGGGCCGCGCACCCCCAGTCGGCCGGCCACCTCCGCGAAGACGTCGCCGACCAGGCGTCGGGCGTTCTTCTTGGTGGTGTCCTGGCGCGACAGCAAGCCCACGGTCCGGTGGATCGGCGGGGCCCCCAAGTCGAGCAGGCGCAAGGGCGGACCGGCGGCGCCCGAGGTGCCGACATCCGGCAGGATGGAGACACCGAAGCCCAAGCGGATCATCAAGTGGATGGCCTCGATCGACTCCAGCTCCGCCCTGGTGTTGGGCTCGATCCCCAAGTCCTCCAGCTTCTTTTCGATCAGGGGTGCTACCCAGGCCGTCCGGTTGAAGCGGATGTAGGGCTGGCTGCGCAGGACGTCCTCGGCGCTCTCCTCCGGTGCGTCGGGCGGGCAGACGACGACGAGCCGCTGCTGGGCCACGTCGCGCCAAGCGAAATGGGCGCCAAGCTCGTTCGGCTTGTGCATGATCGCGGCGTCCAGTTCCCCCTGCTCCACCTGGCGCAGCACCAGGCCGGAGAGGCCGGAGACGACGTTGATGCCGAGCCCCGGCTCGCGCTCGCGCAGGGCCACCAGAGCGGCCGGCAACAGATTAGTCTGCACCGTCGGGATCGCACCCAGGCGGAAGGTGCCGTGGTAGGGCCGGGCCACGGCCAGCGCGTCGGCGATGCCGTCGTACTGAGCGACGATGGCGCGGGCACGGCGCAGCACGATCTCGCCGGCATCGGTCAGGCTGGGCGGCCGGTGCTTGCGGTCGAAGAGCGTGACGCCCAGCGACTCCTCCAGGGCGGTCACCTGCATGCCGACGGCCGACTGCGTGAGGTTCTGTGCCTTGGCCGCGGCCGCGAAGGACCCCTGCTCGGCGATGGCCAAGAGCGTCTTGAACTGACGAATGGACATAGGTCGCTCTAACTACAGGAAATCTGCACTTAAGACCAGGATTTTGCGCTTTTGAGGTAGTATTCCTTGCGATAGGCTTTTCTCGTCAGTCAGAAGACATCAGCGCCACAGAGCGCATGGGAGGAACAATGACACGCACCCGTCGGATCAAGGGCCTGGCCGGCGCCACCGCCCTTGCCGCAGCCATGGCGATCGCCACCGCCGTCCAGGCCGACAGCTTGGAGAAGCCGGCCGGTTTCGGCATTCGCCCGCTTACCATGATCGTTCCCTTCGGCGCCGGCGGCGGCTCGGACCAGCTGGCGCGCGCCATGGCCAAGGCCATGGAGGAAAGCGCCGGCCTCTCCTTTCAGGTGGTGAACAAGCCCGGCGGCGGCGGCACGGCGGCCATCCCCGACTTCATGCTGGCGCCGGCCGACGGCTACACCGTGCTGGAGCACATCGACAATGCCGTCTCGGCCTATGCCGCAGGCGACATCCGCGAGAACCCGGCGGAGGACTGGATTCCGCTTTGCACCACGCAGATCACTTTCAGCCAGATCTACATGCGCCCCGATGACGAGCGCTTCTCGGACTGGCAGAGCTTCGTCGACTACGCCAAGGCCCATCCCGGCCAGGTCACCATGGCCAATCTCGGCAAGGTGGGCTCGATGGAGTTGGTGGTGATGGACCAGCTGCAGAACGCGCTGGGCCTGGAGATCAAGCAGATCGCCTTCGACAAGCCGGCGGAGCGCTACGGCGCCCTGATCGGCGGTCATGTCGACGTGCTCTTCGAGCAGCCGGGCGACGTCCGCAACTTCCTCGACGCCGGCCAGATGAAACCCATCCTGACCTTCCTGGCCGAACGTCCCAGCGCCTTCGCCGAGGTGCCCACCAACAAGGAAGTCGGTGCGGATTTCGACGCGCTCACCCGCTTTCGCGGTTTCTACGTGAAGCAGGGCGTGCCCGAACCGGTCGTGGGCTTCCTGGAGGCGGCCTGCAAGGCCGGCTTCGACACGGCCGACTTCCAGGCCTTCAACGAGAAGAAGTACATGACCTTGATCGACAGCTACCGCGACCGCGAGGGCTCGGTGGCGCTGATCAATGACGCGGTCGCCACCTATCGCGACATGTACGAGAAGCTCGGCATCGGCCAGTAGTACCTGCTTCGCCTTGCCGCGATGGGCGCCGGACGTCCATCGCGGCGCCATCCCGCGCCCGTCCGCATCGCATGGCGGACAGGATCGACGTCCAGGCCGCGGGCTCGGCATGGGGAGAGAGAGGATGACCCCATCACAGACGAATAGCTCCGGCCAGAGCCCGACGGGCTTGCACTTCGAGAGCCTGCGCGGGCCGCTCCTGGAGTGGCTGGTCTGGATGGCGTTGGGCGCGCTCGTCTTTTCCCAGACCGGCGGCTTCGACCAGGAGATCAGGGAGTATGCCTTCGGCGCCGACGGTTGGCCCAAGGCGCTCTGCATCGCCCTCTTCGTTGGCGCCAGCGGACAGCTGGCCTATCAAGTGCTGCAGCTCTCTCGCGGCATGACGACGGTGACAGCGGAGGCGAGCGACAGCGATGCTCCGAAGGTCAGGCTGAGCGGCTGGCGCTTGGTGCAGCGCCTCGGGATCTTCCTCTTCCCGCTGGTCTACCTCTACTTCATCCCCACCCTCGGCTTCTACCTGCTGACGCCCTTCTTCGTCCTGGGCATGCTGGTGATCCTCGAGGTCAAGTCGCCGCTTGCCCTATTGGGTGTCACCAGCGTCGTCTACGGCCTCTTCCTCCTGATCTTCACGCGCTTCTTCTACGTCGCGGTGCCGGTCGGCAACGTCGAGCCCTTCTACAGCTGGAACAACGCGATCATCGTCTTCGCGCGCAGCGGGCTCTAGGAGCAGGATCATGGAGCAGTTCTTCGACGGCACCATGATGCTCTTCGGCGATCTGACGACGATCATGATCTTCGCCCTGGGCCTCATCGGCGGCATGCTCTTCGGCGCCATTCCCGGCGTCAACATGCTGACCTTGGGCGCCGTCGTGCTGCCCTTCACGGTCACCATGGACCCCGCCAACGCGGTCATGCTCTTCTCCGTCATCTACTGCGCCGGCGTCTTCGGCGGAGCGATCACGGCCATCCTCTTCAACATCCCGGGCGCGCCGGAGAACGCGCCTACCTGCTTCGACGGCTATCCCATGACGATGAAGGGACAGTCGGGCAAGGCCATCGGCGCGGCCGTCTCCTGCTCGGCCCTGGGCGGGGTCGCCTCTGCCATCTTGATGATGACGGCGACCGGTTTGATCGCCAGCTGGGCGGTGCGCGCCTTCGGACCGCCGGAGATCTTCGCGCTGATCTTCTTCGGCCTGGCGGTGTCCGCCTCGATCGGCGCCAAGACCCTGTGGAAGGGCTGGCTCTCGGTTTTCGCCGGGCTGATCATCGCCACCATCGGCACTGACCCCGTGGGCGGCATCCCGCGCTTCAACGAAGGCTCCTTCTTCGGCCTGGAGTTCCAGTCCTACTATCTCTCCGCCGGTATCCACTTCATTCCCATGATCCTGGGCTTCTTCGCCGTCGCCGAGGTCATCACCCAGGCGGTGAACATCGCCGAGGGCAAGCGCGAGCGGCCGAAAGCCGGGCTCGAGTTCCCCAGCATGCTGGAGTTCTGGCGGGTGCGCTTCACCATTCTGCGCTCGGTCCTGATCGGCTTCTTCGCCGGCATCCTGCCCGGCATCGGCGCCACCTTGGCGGCCTTCCTCGGCTACAGCCAGGCGCAGCGCTGGTCGAAGCGGCGCGCCAACTTCGGCAAGGGAGAGCTGGAAGGCGTGGTAGCCTCCGAGACCGCGAACAACGCGGCGACGGGTGCCGCCATGATCCCGCTCTTGGCGCTGGGCCTACCGGGCGGCGCGCTCACCGCGATGATCATGGGGATTTTTCAGATTCACGGCATGGAGCCGGGTCCGCTCATCTTCATCAATTCCAGCGATCTGGTCTGGATCACCTTCGCCGCCATGTTCTGGGCGAACCTCTTCATCATCTTCCTGGGCTGGCTGCAAACCAAGACGGTGGTGCATATCCTGCGCGTCCCCTTCCGCTGGCTGGCGCCGGGCATCCTGCTCTTGGCCACCGTGGGCGCCTATGCCCTGCGCAACTTGCTGGTGGACGTCTGGGTGATGTTCCTGGCCGGCATCATCGGCTACCTGCTGCGCCGCACCGGCTACTCCGCCGCCGGGATCGTCCTGGGCCTGATCCTCGGCAAGCTGGGAGAGTCGGCCTTCTCCAAATCCATGCAATTGATGGACTATGACATCTTCGCCTTCTTCACGCGCCCCATCGCCGCCGTGCTGCTGGTCCTGGGCCTTGCCGCGATCCTGAGCGGCATCATCAGCGAGATCCGCGGCAAGGACATGCAAAAGGCCTTGATCGACTAAGGGCTCCGCCGTCGGGTGGAGCCGGAAAGGATGACACGGAATGTCTGCAACGCTTGAGAAGATCCCCGCCCCCGCCGATCCGGTCGCAGACCAGGTGGCCGGCCTGGTCGAGAGGGCCAAGGCGGCCCAGGCGGTCTACGAGAACCATGACCAGTCCCGGGTGGACGAGGCCGTCACCGCCTTGGCCTGGGCGATCTACAAGCCGGAGAACGCGCGGCTGCTGGCCGAGTTGGCGGTCGAGGACACCGGCCTCGGCAACGTCGAATCCAAGATCGTCAAGAACACCCGCAAGACCTTCGGCACCCTGCGCGACCTGCTGCGCGCCAAGACGGTCGGCGTGATCGCCGAGGATCCGGAGAAGGGGATCGTTCAATACGGCAAGCCGGTCGGCGTCGTCGGCGCGATCTGCCCCTCGACCAACCCCGCGGCAACGCCGGTCAACAAGGCCATGATGGCACTGAAGGGCGGCAATCCCGTCATCATCGCCCCCTCGCCCGCCGGCTACGATACCACCCGCAAGACCGTCGCGTTGATGCGCGCGGAGCTCAAGAAGGCGGGCCACCCTGAAGACCTGGTGCAGATCCTGCCGGCACCGGTCTCCAAGGAGATGACCCAGCAGCTGATGAACCGGGTCGACCTGGCCGTGGTGACGGGCTCGCAGAACAACGTGAAGCGGGCCATGCAGTCCGGTACCGTCTCGATCGGTGTCGGCGCCGGCAACGTTCCGGTGATCATCGACGAGAGCGCCGACCTGGACGACGCGGCGGCCAAGATCACCGCCTCCAAGATCTTCGACAATGCGACCTCCTGCTCCTCGGAGAACGCGGTGGTCATTCTGGACTCCGTCTACGAGGACGCCATCGCGGCGCTGGAGCGTTGCGGCGCGTGGCGTTGCGGCGCGGCTGAACGCGCGCGGGTGCGCGAGACGCTCTGGGTCAAGGGCGTGCTCAACCGTCGTGTGATCGCGAAGGACGCGGACGTTACCGCCGAGGTCATGGGCCTGCCCGAGGCCGCGCGTAAGGCCAAGTACTTCCTGATCGAACAGGAGGCGGTCGAGGGCAAGCACAGCTTCGCCGACGAGAAGCTGTCGCTTTTCCTGACCGTCTATCGCGCCAAGACCTTCGAGGAGGCCAAGCGGATCGTCCGCCAGGTCCTGGAGGTCACCGGAAAGGGCCATTCGACCGGCATCCACACCAAGAACCGGGCGCACGCCCGCGCCTTGGCCGAGGAGACCGACGTGGTGCGCGTCCTGGTGAACCAGGCCCATACCTTCGGCAACGGCGGCAGCTTCGACAACGCCCTGCCTTTCACGCTCTCGATGGGCGGCGGCACCTGGGCCGGCAACACCATTTCCGAGAACCTGAACTACCGCCACTTCATCAACGTCACGCACCTGGTGACGACGATCCCCGAGGACAAACCCTCCGAAGAGGCGCTCTTCGGCGCCCACTGGGCCAAGTACGGCAAGTGAGGCCGGGCTCAAGATGAACTTCGAGGAACATGCGGCCAAGCCACTCTTGGCCGAGATGGGGATCGCGGTCCCGCCCGGCCAGCTGGTCGAAACAGCGGCGGAAGCCGCGGAGGCGGCCGAGGCGATCGGCGCCTGCGTGGTCAAGGCGCAGGTGCCGACGGGCAAACGCGGCAAGGCAGGCGGGATCAAGCTGGCGGCCGATGCCCCGGCGGCGAAGCACCATGCCGAGACGATCCTCGGCATGGAGATAGCCGGCCATCGGGTGGAGAGGCTGCTGGTCGAAGGTCAGGTGCCGATCCGCCGGGAACTCTACGCCGCCGTGTTGAGCGACCCCGCCAGCCGCGCGCCGCTGGTGCTCTTCTCGACCTTGGGCGGCATGGACGTGGAGGAAGCGGCCGAGCAGGACCCCACGGCGATGCGGCGGATTCCCGTCGAGATCGCCACGGGCCTCTCCGAGGAGATCGCGATGGCCGCGCTCGACGGACTGGACCTAGACGGCATGCGAGACCAGGTCGCGCGCTGCCTGGTGCGGCTCTACCAGGCCTATCGCCGCTACGACGCCGAACTCTTGGAGATCAACCCGCTGGTTCTGACCGAAGACCGGCGCGTCGTGGCGCTGGACTGCAAGTTCACGCTGGACGATGCCTCGGCCGGGCGCCAAGCCGATATCGCCGCGAAGGCCAGCCCGGAGCGGCTGACCGCGTTGGAGGCCGAAGCGCAAGGCGCCGACCTCAAGTACATCGAGCTCGGCGGGACGGTGGGCGTGCTCGCCAACGGCGCCGGGCTCACCATGACCACGATGGATGCCATCACGCACTACGGCGGGTCGCCGGCCAACTTCCTGGAGGTCGGCGGCGAGGCCTACACCAAGGCGAAGGTCGCCTTGGAGATCCTGCTGAAGAACCCCAACATCCGCTCGCTCCTGGTCAACTTCTGCGGCGCCTTCGCGCGCACCGACGTCATGGCCGAGGGGGTGGTGACGGCTTGGAAGGAGCTGAAGCCCGCCATTCCGGTCTTCTTCACCATCCACGGCACCGGCGAGGAGGAGGCCGTTGCCCTGGTCAAGCGCGAGCTGGGGATAGAGCCCTACGATCTGATGGACGACGCGGTCCAAGCGGCGATCCGCGCGGCCAGGGAGGTGGGGGCGTGATCCTGCGCAAGCACCATCGGATACTGGTCCAGGGCATCACCGGCAAGCAGGGCACCTTCTGGACCGAGGCGATGCAAGCCTACGGCGCCTCTGTCGTCGGCGGCGTCAACCCGAGGAAGGCCGGCAGCCGACACCTCGGCGTGCCGGTCCACGCCAGCGCCAAGGAAGCCGCTGCCAGCCAGGGCTTCGAGGTCGCGCTGATGTTCATTCCGCCGCTCGCCGCCAAGGCCGCCGCCATCGATGCCTGCGAGGCCGGCACTCAGCTCTTGGTCTGCCTGACCGAGCACATCCCGGCGCACGACGTGATGGAGATGCATGCCGCCGCGGCGGCCAACGGCACGCGCATCGTCGGGCCCAACACGGCGGGCCTGGTGACGCCGGGCGAGAGCTTCGCCGGCATCATGCCTGCCTTCAACCGACGCGTCTTCCGGCCGGGCAAGGTCGGCGTCATCTCGCGCTCCGGCAGTCTCGGCACCTTGATCAGCCTGAACCTCACGCGCGCGGGCTTGGGGCAATCGGCTTTCTACGGCGTCGGCGGCGATCCCATGATCGGCACCACCTCGCGCGACGCCCTGGAGATCCTGGACGCCGACGAGGCCACGGAGGCCGTGGTGCTGTGCGGCGAGATTGGCGGCTCGGCCGAAGAGCAGGCGGCCGACTATGCCAAGACCATAGCCAAGCCCGTGGTCGCCTTCATCGCCGGGCGCGCCTCTCCCCCCGGCAAGAAGATGGGCCACGCCGGTGCCATCGTCTCCGGCGGCAAGGGCGACTACGCCTCCAAACGCAGGGCTCTGGAGGCCGCCGGCGTGGCCGTGGCCGACGTCCCCAGCCAGGTGCCGGCGCTGTTGAATGAGCGTTTGGGACGGGCCTAGTGGCGTGGACGTCTCTTGCGCGGCGTGGTCATTGCGGGGAGCGTCAGCGACGCGGTAGTGGCGTGGGGCTCAGGGCCGAGACAAGCTGGATCGCCGCGCTTCGCTCGCGTTGACGAAGGGCGCGATGCCGGCACGCCCTCCTGCCGGCGCCGGCGGCTAGTAGATCACGGCATCGGTGCTGGTGAAGACCGTCTTCTCGACGCTGTAGGTGGTCAGGTTGTCGGTGATGGTGTTGGCGTTGTAGATGATCAGCGTGTCCGTGCCCGCGCCGCCGAAGATCGTCGAGCCCGCGCCGATCTCGTCAGTCGCGCTGAAGATGAACTTGTCCTTGGCGCTGTCTCCATAGAGTGTGTCGGACCCGCTGCCGCCGAACACGATGTCTTGGCCGCCGCCGCCGAAGAGGACGTCGCTACCCACGTCGCCGTAGAGGCTGTCCTGCCCCTTGTTGCCGAACCCGCGATCCCCCCCCGAACCGCCGACGATCTTGTCGGAATCGCTTCCGCCCGAGAGGACATCGTCGCCATCGCCGCCGTAGACGCTGTCGTTCGCGTTGCCGCCGTCCAGGGCGTCGTCGCCAAGTCCTCCATAGAGGCTGTCTTTGTCCTTGTCTCCGTCGATGACATCGGTCCCCTCGTCTCCGAAGAGCTGGTCGTCGCCGTCCCGGCCACCCAGGAAGTCGTTCCCCGTTCCGCCATAGAAGAACGCATCGGAGCCATCGTCCCCGAAAAGGGCGTCGGACCCGCTGCCCCCGAAGAAGAAGCTGTCGGCGTTCTTGCCGCCGTAGAGATCGTCGTTGCCGTCGCCCCCGTAGAAGAAGGAGTCGAACTCGTCGCCGGCATAGAAGGTGTCCTGACCGGAGTCGCCGTAGAACTGCGCGTCGGAATCCTCACCGCCCTTGAAGGTGTCCTCGCCGGTCCCGCCGAAGAAGTAGCGATCGTTGCCGTTGCTGCCGTTGAAATAGTCGTCGTCTTCCTCACCGTAAAAGAAGCTATCGGCACCGCGCCCGGCGAGCAGGGAATCGTTCCCCTGCTGGCCCAGGAAGAAGGCGTCTGTGCCGGTCTGGCCACGCAGGATGTCGTCACCCTTGCCGCCGAAAAGGAACACGTCGCTGCCATCGCCACCAATGATGACATCGTTGTCGCCGCCGCCTTGCAGCATGGTGTCGTTGCCACCGTCGCCGTCGAGTGTGTCGTCGCCCTCGCGGCCGACCAGGTAGGCGTCGTCGCCGGCACCGCCGAAGATCGTGTCCGTCGCAGACGCGCCGCGCAACTGCGTGTCCCGGCCATCGCCGCCATAGAGCGTGTCCACCCCGTCGCCGCCGTAAATCAGAGAGTCGTTGCCGACGTTGCCCTTGATCCTGTCGTCGCCGAGGCCACCGAAGAGACCCTCGTCCTCTCCGTCGCCGCCGAAGATCCTGTCGTTGCCGGACCCACCGGTGAGCCGGGTATCGTTGCCGTCGCCCCCGTAGACCCGGTCCTCGCCCGAATCGGCCAGCAGGTAGGCGTCCTGACCGAGGCCGCCCTTCAGTATGTCGTCGCCGCCCACGCCCTTCAGGCGAATGTCGTTCCCGGCACCTCCGTCGATCACGTCATCGCCGCTGCGGCCGACCAGGTCGGAATCGTTCTCCTCGTCACCGAAGATCCGGTCGTCGCCCTTGTCTCCATAGAGGTAGCGGTCACCGTTGGCGCCGCCGTAGATCCGGTCGTCCGCGTCGCCGCCGTAAAGAAAGGTGTCGGATCCGGAATCGCCGTAGAGCCGATCCTTGTCGGCGAGGCCATACTGTCTGTCGTTACCGCTGAGCCCGAAAATGCGATCCTCTTCGTCGGTGCCGAAAAGAATGTCGTTCGCGCCAGAGGTGCCGTAGATCTTCATGACCATACCGATGTTCCCGATCCTCTATAGACAAAGGGCGTGATTTTACTTCTCACGCCGCATGCCGACAGCCTCACCCCTCACGCGAACACTATCACCGCGCACCGCCGGCGACAAGCGAGCCCGGCCGGCCAGGTACCTGTCATTCAAGCCTTTGCAAGCTCACCCGTGATGGAACTGTCCGGCCGGCTGCTTCGGGTTGCTGGGGGGGCGTGCGTCCAGGTCGGCCACAACCGACTTCAGGTCGCGCAGCAGCATCTCGGCCATGTCGCGGCTGAAGCCCTCGCGGATCACGAAGCGCAGGACAGCCAGGTCCTCGGCCTTGGCCGGCATGGTGTAGGCCGGCACCTGCCAGCCGTGGCTGCGCAACCGCTCGGAGATGTCGAAGACGCTGTAGGGGCGCGCTTCGGCGAGCTTGGCCGCGACGACCGGGATATCGGTCCCGTCGCTCAAGGCCACCAACGGCAGACCGTTGGACAGTTCCTTGGCCAAGCCCTGCGCGATCGCCTGCAGGGTCCGCATGATGCTGGTGTAGCCGGCCTGTCCCAGACGTAAGAAGTTGTAGTACTGCGCCACGATCTGGTTGCCGGGTCGAGAGAAGTTCAAGGTGAAGGTCGGCATGTCGCCGCCCAGGTAGTTCACGTGAAAGACCAGGTCCTCCGGCAGATAGCTCTTGTCGCGCCACACCGCCCAGCCGACGCCGGGATAGACGAGGCCGTACTTGTGCCCGGAGGAATTGATCGAGACCACGCCCGGCAGGCGGAAGTCCCATGGGAGATCGGGGTGTAGGAAGGGCGCGACGAAGCCGCCGCTGGCGGCATCGACGTGGATCGGCACTTGCCATCCCTCCTTGGCGTTCCGCTCGGCCAGGGCCTCATGTAGCTCCGCGATGGGCTCGTTCTCGCCGGTGAAGGTGGTGCCCAGAATGGCGACCACGCCGATGGTGTTCTCGTCGACGGCGGCCACCGCTTCGGCGGGATCGACGACGAAGCGCTCGGGCGTGATCGGGACATAGCGGGCCTCGACGTCCCAATAGCGGCAGAACTTCTCCCACACGACCTGCACGTTGGTGCCCAGCACCAGGTTCGGGCGGCTCTCGTCCAGGCCTTGCGCGCGACGGCGGTCCCGCCAGCGCCACTTCATCGCCATGCCGCAGAGCATGACCGCCTCGCTGGAGCCGATGGCCGAGGAACCCACCGCGCTTTCCGGCGCGTGGAAAAGGCGGGCCACGATGTTGATGCAGCGCTCCTCGATCTCCGCGGTAATGGGATACTCGTCCTTGTCGATCATGTTCTTGTCGAAGGCCTCGGCCATCAGCTTCTCGGCCTCGGGCTCCATCCAGGTGGTCACGAAGGTCGCGAGGTTGAGCCTGGCGTTGCCGTCCAGCATCAATTCGTCGTGAATCAGCCGGTAGGCATCGGTTGCCGCCATGCCTTCCTCCGGCAAGGCGTACCTGGGCACGGCCTTGAGGCCCGACCGTCCGCCATAGGCCGGCGTGATGCTGCCGCCCTCCGCCTCCGCACTCATGCGCTTCACCATTGCACTATCCTCCTTCGTTGTACCCGCCCGTGTCGCCCTGTCGCCGTCCGGTGTCGCACTGACGCCTTTCCAGCAGGCCCGGCTCTGGCTTAGACTGCTGCGCCGAAACGGCGGTGACCAGATGGAATAGCCGAAAACCGTGACCGACGAGCTATACAGGCTTGCGCTAACCCCGGGTGCCTATGTGCGCCATCCGGAGAAACCGGATTGGGGCCTGGGCCAGGTGCAGTCGGTGGCGGGAGAGCGGGTGACTGTGAATTTCGAGCACGAGGGCAAGCTGGTGATCAACGGCGCCAGGGTGACGCTGGAGATCGTGGCGGAGGAGTGAGCGGGCGAAGCGACGCGGGCAGCCACAGGGTTCGGCGCCGGCGCAGTGGCAACCCTACGACAAGCAGGAATCGAGAGGACGTACGATGGCCGCAGGCGGATCGCACGAGGGCGAGGATGCGCGCCCCCTGGAGCGCCTCATTCACCCGGGTTCAGGCAGGCGCAAGGCGCCGCCGACCCCCAAGGGCCGGCAGGTCGATGGCGAGGCCCTGGCCGAGGTCGAGGCCTTGCTGGGCGAGCGGCCGCGCCGCCGCGACCTTCTGATCGAGTTCCTGCACCTGGTACAGGACCGCTACGGCCAGCTCTCCGCCACCCATCTGGCGGCCTTGGCCCAAGCCATGGGACTGCCGATGGCGGAGGTCTACGAGGTCGCCTCCTTCTACGCGCACTTCGACATCGTCGGCGAAGGCGAGGAAGCCATCCCGCCCCTGACCGTGCGGGTCTGCGACAGCCTGACCTGCGAGATGCTGGGCGCGCAGGACCTGCTGGACCGCTTGCCGGACCTCCTTGGCCGCGATGTGCGGGTGGTGCGAGCACCTTGCATGGGGCGCTGCGAAGTGGCGCCGGTGGCCGAGGTCGGGCACAAGCACGTGCTTTCTGCCAGCAGTGAGAGCATCCAGGCGGCTGTCGAGGCCAAGGATACCCATGCCGAGATGCCAGACTATCTGGACTACGACGCCTACGTCGCCGGCGGCGGCTACGCCCTGCTGCGCGACTGCCTGGCCGGGAAGGTCGAGGCGGAGTCGCTCTTCACGGCCCTGGAAGAGGCTGGCCTGCGCGGGCTCGGCGGCGCCGGCTTTCCGGCCGGGCGCAAGTGGCGGATCGTCAGCCAGCAGCCGGCACCGCGCCTTCTGACCATCAACGCCGACGAGGGCGAACCCGGCACCTTCAAGGACCGCTGGTACCTGGAGCGCGATCCGCACCGCTTCCTGGAAGGCACCTTGATCGCCGCCTGGGCGGCCGGCTGCGAGACCGGCTACATCTACCTGCGCGACGAGTATCCGGCGCTGCACGAGGTGCTGCACCGCGAGATCGCCAAGCTGCAGCAGGCGGGCCTCGCCGACCACTGCCCCTTGGAGGTCCGCCGCGGTGCCGGCGCCTACATCTGCGGCGAGGAGTCGGCGATGATCGAGTCGATCGAGGGCAAGCGCGGCCTGCCCCGTCACCGACCGCCCTTCATCGCCCAGGTCGGCCTCTTCGGCCGACCGACCCTGAACCACAACGTCGAGACGGTCTACTGGGTGCGCGAGATCGTCGAGAAGGGCGCGGCCTGGTTCGCCGGCCACGGCCGGCACGACCGCAAGGGCCTGCGTTCCTTCTCCGTCTCCGGGCGGGTGAAGGAGCCGGGCGTCAAGCTGGCGCCGGCCGGGATCACGGTGAAGGAGCTGATCGAGGAGTATTGCGGCGGCATGGCGGAGGGCCACAGCTTCAAGGCCTACCTGCCGGGCGGTGCCTCGGGCGGAATCCTGCCGGCCAGCCTGGGCGACGTGCCGCTCGACTTCGACACCCTGCAGGCGCACAACTGCTTCATCGGCTCCGCCGCCGTGGTGATCCTTTCCGACAAGGATTCGGTTAAGGACGCGGCCTTGAACCTCATGCGCTTCTTCGAGGACGAGTCCTGCGGTCAGTGCACGCCCTGCCGCAACGGCACGGAAAAGGCCGTGGCGCTGATGAGCCGCGAGCGCTGGGACCAAGGCCTCCTGACCGAGCTGTCCGGGGTGATGATGGACGCCTCCATCTGCGGCCTGGGCCAAGCTGCACCCAACCCGCTGCTCTCTGCGATGAAGCACTTCCCGGATGAGGTGTTCTAAGAGCCGGCACAGGAAGGTGCCGCGGTCTCAAGACTTCATTCAATGGCGTCGGTAAGCGGCACAACCGGCTGAAATCAAATAGTCTGTCATTGCGAGCGAAGCGCGGCAATTCAGCCTCTCTCCACTGCGAGACTCTTTCTGGATGGCCGCGTCGCTCTCGCTCCTCGCCATGACGACTGATCGCAAACTACCTATGCGCGGCGGACAGAAGCGCCTTCAGCAAGGCCAGACACGCGCCCGGCGCCTTGCCGGCCGTGTCCAGCCGGATGTCGGCGCTGTCCCAAGGCTCGTAGTGCCGCGTCACCACGCGCTGCCAATCAGGCAGACCGGGCTCCACCCCCTCGGCGAGGCGGCTCTCCACCCGTCGCCGGTGCTCCGCCGCGTCGGAGCAGAGCACTTCGATCTCCACGGGCGCGACGCCGCAAGCACGTGCCACACCGGTCCAAGCGGCTCTGGAAAGTCCGATCGGATTGACCGAGTCGGCGATCACCGACCTGCCGAGGCGCAAGTTGTCCTCCGCCAAGGCGTAGCCCACGCGGTAGCCTGCGTCGCGCAGGTCATCGTCGGCGATGCCGGAGGCGCGGATCGCCTGCTCGATCGAGTCTATGCGCAACAGCGTGGCGCCGCTCTCCGCCGCCAGGGCCCTGGCGAGCGTGGTCTTGCCGCTGCCCGGCAGCCCGCCCAGGATGATGAGTCTAGGGAGTTTCATGGGCTTGACTACAATCGATGCTAAAGTAGGGATCTCCGAGGCATAGCGGGTCGCCGACCGGGCGCGCAATCCCCGGGACCGGCGATAGACAGGGTGGAGATCGGATGAGCGTCATCTTCGGGACGGTCGGCGAGAACAACAAGCTTACCGGCACCGACAACGTCGACAGCATCTACGGGCTCAGCGGCGACGACAAGATCGAGGGGCGCGAAGACAACGACAGCCTCTTCGGCGGCAGCGGTGCCGACGAGATCTACGGCGGGGCCAACGACGACAAGGTCTACGGCGACGCCGGCGACGACAGGATCGAAGGCAAGACCGGCGGCGACTCCCTCTTCGGGGGCGCCGGCGACGACTCCATCAAGGGCGCCGAGGGCGAAGACATCATTCGCGGCGGTCTGGGCGACGACTACTTCTACGGCGGTGACGACAAGGACACCCTCTACGGCGACAGCGGGGCCGACTCGGTCTTCGGCTTCAGCACCGAGGACTCCCTCTTGGGCGGCAGCGGGGACGACTGGCTGGCCGGCGGCGATGCCGACGACCGCGCCTTCGGGCAGGACGGCAACGACTACCTCATCGGCGATGCCGACAATGACACGCTGTTCGGTGGCTCCGGGAACGACAGCATCAACGGCTGGTTCGAGAACGACCGCCTCTACGGCGACAGCGGCGCCGACACGCTCTACGGCCACACCGACAACAACAGCATCTTCGGTGGCGACGGCAGTGACACCGCTTATGGCGCGAGCGACGGAGACTTCGTCTACGGCGACGGCGACGACGACAAGCTCTACGGCCTGGGCGGCGGCGACAGCGTCTTTGGTGGCGACGGCGACGATACCGCCTATGGCGGCGAGTCCAGTGACAGGGTCGATGGCGATAGCGGAGACGACTTCGTCTATGGGGCCGACGGCGAGGACAGCGTCCACGGTGGTGCGGGCAACGACAGCCTCCATGGCGAGACCGGCGACGACGGCCTCTTTGGGGGAAGCGGCGACGACCGTCTCTATGGCGGCGATTCCGCCGACAGCCTGGCCGGCGGCAGTGCCAACGACCTGCTGAAGAGCGCCGCCGGCACCGACAGGTCTCTCTTCGGCGGCGACGGCGCCGATACCATCGACAGCGGAAACGATGCCGACACCTCCCTCTTCGGCGACGCCGGCGACGACATCGTTCGTGGCGCGGACGGCGACGACCGGGTCCTGTCCGGCGGCGCGGGAGACGACCAGCTGGAAGGCCAGGAGGGCCAGGATGCCAGCCTCTACGGCGACGCGGGCGACGACAAGATCTACGGCGGAAGCGATATCGACCGCCTTCTCGTCGGGGGAAGCGGCGCGGACCGTCTCTACGGCGGCGACGGCAGCGACAGCCGGTTCTACGCTGGCTCTGGCGACGACCGGATCTTCGGGGAGAGCGGCGACGACCGCTCCCTCTTCGGCGGCGCGGGCGACGACGCTCTCTTCGGCGGGACCGGTGCCGACCGCCTCTACGGCGATTCCGGCGCGGATCTCTTCTATATCGGCGATACCACCGAGATCGGAGCGGGCGAGTACCTGAACGGCGGCACGGGCGTCGACGTCCTGGTGATCAAGCAGCTGACGATGCTTCCCGCCGAGTTCACCTTGGTCTCGATCGACCGCGCGCTCTTCTACGGCACCGACGGCCCCGACACGCTGGTCGGCATTTCGGCCAGCAACACCCTCTTCGGGCTGAGCGGAGCGGACCGGCTCTCCACCCCCTCCGGCACCGAGAACGCGCTCTACGGGGGTTCCGGCGACGATAGCCACCTCTACGGCGGCGTCGGCAGCGACCGTGTTTTCGGCGGCGAGGGCGACGATGCCAGCCTGATCGGAAAGGACGGCGTCGACCGCCTGCACGGACGCAGCGGCAGCGACAGCCATCTTTACGGAGGATCGGACGACGACCATCTCTTCGGAGGCACGGGCGAGGACGCCTCCATCTTCGGCGGAGACGGGAACGACCGCCTGCGCGGCAACTACGACGACGACAGCTTCTTCTACGGTGGCGCCGGCATCGACCGGCTCTACGCCGGGCGCGGTGATGACCGCTCCTTCGAAGGTGGCTCGGGATCGGACGTCATCCTGGGCGGCATGGGCGTCGACGCCTACTTCTTCGGCGGCGAGGGCCGCGACCTCTTGCACGGCGCCAAGGACAGCGATACCAACTTCTATGGCGGCGCGGGGGGTGATTTCCTCTTCGGCGGCGACGCGGAGGACGCGTTCTTCTACGGCCAGTCCGGCGGCGACTTCATCTTCGGGGGCAGCGGCAGGGACCTGATTCTCCGCGGCGGCGCGAACAACGACCGTGTCTTCGGAGAGGACGGAAACGACTACAACCTCTTTGGCGGAGCCGACGAGGACCGTCTCTACGGCAGAAGCGGCAACGATTCGCTGCTGTTCGGCGATGCGGGAGACGACGTTCTCTACGGCGGCACGGGAGACGACAGCTTTCTTACCGGCGGCAGCGGCGCCGACCTTCTGATGGGCGACGATGGCGACGACCACCTCGAAGGAGACAGCGGCGCGGACGTGCTCTATGGCGGCCTCGGTGCCGACCGGCTCTATGGCGCGGACGGGAACGACACCTTCCTGGTCGTGAGTCAGCAGGAGCTTCAGGCCGGCGACAGCTACTTCGGCGGCGCCGGCAGCGATACCCTCCTGCTCGCCCAAGGCGTCACGATACCGGCGGGTGCCGGGCTCAACGACATCGACGTCACGCTCTTCGTCTGATCCCGGCGGGCTCGTCGTGGGCAAGGCCGCAACTGCGCCGAAGCGCCCGGGGCCATCGGCCGTGCGTGCGCTCGCTCTTCACTTGACCGGTCTATAGAGTAGCGCCGGCCGAACGGGGAGCAGGCATGGAAGGACCCTCAAGCACCGCGACGAGAGACGCCGCGCGCCCGCTGTCGGCGGCGCGACTGGCCGCGCTGGTCGTCGGTCCGCTGTGCTCGCTCCTCCTCCTGGCGCTGCCGGCACCCGAGGGCATGGCGCCGGAGGCCTGGCGGCTGGTCGCCATGACGGCCTGGATGGTGATCTGGTGGCTGAGCGAGGCGGTTCCCATGGCCGCCACGGCCCTCCTCCCCATCATCCTGATGCCGCTCTACGGGATCGCCGAGATCGGCCAAGTCACCCGCGACTACGGCCATCCGATCATCTTCCTCTTTCTCGGCGGATTCCTCTTGGCGATCGCCATGCAGCGCGTCGGGCTGCATCGGCGCATGGCATTGAAGATCGTGGCCGCGATCGGCGGCAGCCCGCGCCGCATCATCCTGGGCTTCATGGTGGCCACGGCCTTTCTTTCCATGTGGATCACCAATACGGCCTCCACCATCCTCATGTTCGCGGTCGCGCTCTCCGTCATCTCCTTCCTCCGCGAGCGGACCGGAGACCCGGAAGACGCCAGGCAGTTCGCCCTGGCGCTGCTCTTGGGCATCGCCTACAGCGCCTCCATCGGCGGGGTCGGGACCTTGATCGGCACGGCACCCAACGGCCTGCTGGTCAGCGTGCTGTCCGGCGAGTACGGCATCAGGATCAGCTTCTTCGATTGGATGAAGATCGGCGTGCCCGTCATCCTCGTGATGCTGCCCGTGACCTGGGTGTTCCTGACCTTCCTGCTGTTTCGTCTGGGCAACGTGCAGTTCGGCGATCTGCGGCGGATCATCCTGGAGGAACTCGCCGCCTTGGGTCCCATGAGCCGAGGAGAGTCCTTGGTCGCCACCGTCTTCGCCTTGACCGCCATCGGCTGGATCTTCCGCGCACCGCTGTCGTCCTTGAGCGGCCTGGCAATCAGCGACACCACGGTCGCGGTCACGGCGGCCATGGCGCTCTTCGCCGTTCCGATTTCGCGCGGCGAAGGCAGCTTCGCCCTCGACCGCAAGGCCTTCGGCGCCTTGCCTTGGGACGTGCTGATTCTGGTCGGTGGCGGCTTGGCGCTCGCGGCGGGCTTCGCCAGCAGCGGCTTGGCGGCCTGGATCGCCGACAGCGTCGCTCGGATCGATATCGCGACCTGGGCGCTGATCCTTCTGGCCACCGCCGTGATCGTCTACATGACGGAAATCACCTCGAACACGGCGTCGACCGCGACTTTCCTGCCGATCCTGGCGGCCGTCGCCGTCGGCATGGGTCTGGACCCCCGCCTTCTCGCCATACCGGTTACCTTGGGCGCATCGATGGCCTTCATGATGCCGGTCGCCACGCCGCCCAATGCCATCATCTTCTCCTACGAGGACTTGCGCCTCAGGCACATGGTCCGCGCCGGCCTCTGGCTGAACGTGATCGCCATCGCGGTCTGCTTTTCCGCCGCGCTCCTGCTCGTTCCCTTGGTCATGGACCTGTGAGGGAGCGGTCGCCCGGGACAATTGACCCGATGCGCTTGCATAGCTGCACCGCGCGAACTGCAAGGCTACTTAAGAAGCGTTCCAACGGCAGGCACAGTCTCCGCATCGATTCAACACCTTAAGCAACCCGGCATACGGCCCTGCTCCTTCGGCGGCATCACCCGATGATTGTCATCGCGAAGACCCCTGCGCGAGATGTGAAGGGATGGCCAGCACCCAATTGCGGCCACCTGCTTGTTTCGACGCCATCTTGCGGCCACATAGTCAACATGATCGGTGAGGCACGGATGCCTCAAGTAGCCGGACTGAATTGGCAGGCGGTTACTGTGACCAACATGGAGGCGGCTATGGTACTGAAGAGTTACCTCTTTGTCCTTGTCCTGCTTTCTCTCTCCGTCGTGGCGACGGCAGCCTTGGGGGCCGAGGTCGGCAGCTTCTAGCACACCCGAAGAAAGGGATCGGCGGCGGCAAGCTGTTACTAGCGACAGATCGGGCGTGGTCATGCCAGGCGCTCCCTGCCGCTTGCCGATCGTGCTTTGGCTGGCCACGGCTTTGACCCTCCCGAGTGCCACGGCGCAAGAGTGGGCTCCTCACGGCCTCGAGGGACAGCCGCAGCGTCTCGATCCAGCCATCGAGCTTTCGACACCCGACCAGGAGATGTTGCTGGCCTACCTGGTGCGTTGCGCCTTGCCGGAGGGGTTGTCGGTCGAGGTCGCGGTCAAGGACGGGACCAGGCGCTTGAGCGGCGACATGGGACTTGCGCCGGACTGGATGACGCGCCCGCTGACGGAGGCCGAGCAGCGTTGGGTATCGGCCTGCATGCTGGCGCTCACCAATGCCTTCGGCAAGAACGTGCAGGTCTCGACCCGCGCGGCCGACCCCGCGCCTTCGAGCTTAACCTCGACGGAAGAGGAGCGGCGAAGGTTCACGCTCTTCGAAGGCGGGTTCCACGGCAACATCTTCGCCGAACCGCCCAGCGCTTATGTCTGCCTCGGCGCACGAAACTCGTCCGAAGCAGACGATCCGGTACTGCTGGACCGCGTCTGCACCGAGCCGAGCGGCGAGCGCACGGCCGCGGGCGAGCCGCTTAGCCGTTGCGGCTTCATCCTGACCGGCCGCTGCCGCGCCCCCGGCGAGGCCGGCGGCGAGCCGCGCGAGACGATCTACGTCTACCTGGAACCTCGCGGCACCGCGCAGGACCGGCCTTGACCGGAGAAGGCCCGGATCGCCACTGTCGGACGATCGATCACCTGAAGGCGCCGGCGCCGTGCCGTGCCAGGGAGAAGCGCTTGCGATGACGCCGTCCGTCTACGACAACGAGATCACCTTGCAGATCCGCGACCAGGTCGGACGCTTCGTCGAAGAGGAGGTCCGCCCCAACGGCGACACTTGGGAGGCGGCGGGAATGGTGCCGCGGGAGGCCTTGCGCAAGCTGGGCAGCTTGGGCGTCTATGGAATCCGCTATCCGGCCCGCTACGGCGGCTCCGAACTCGACACCCTGGCCACCTGCGCCTACGCCGAAACCCTCTCGCGCTCGACCTACGCCGGCTTCAATGTCTCGGCCCTGGTGCATTCCGACATGGCCTCGCCGCACCTGGCCCGCTTCGGGACGCCTGAGCAATTGGAGCGCTATATGCCGGGCATCGTCACGGGCGAGACCATCACGGCGATCGGCGTGACCGAGCCCGGCGGCGGATCGGACGTGGCGGCGCTCAGGACCAAGGCGGAGCGCAGCGGCAACGGCTGGCGTCTCAGCGGCGGCAAGACCTTCATCACCAACGGCGTGCACGCCGACCTCTACTTTATCGCGGCACGCACGGACCCCGACGCCAAGGCCTCGCGGGGCATCTCCATCTTCATCGTCGAGAAGGGAACGCCGGGCTTCCGCGTCGGCCGCCAGCTGGAGAAGATGGGGTGGCACTCCTCCGACACCGCGGAGCTCTTCTTCGAGGACTGCCTCCTGCCCGCCGATGCCCTGCTGGGCGAAGAGAACCGCGGCTTCCATGCCATCATGCGGAACTTCCAGAACGAGCGCATCGTCTGCGGCGCCATGGCCATGGGCGAAGCGCAGAAAGCGATCGATCTGACCCTTGCCTACCTGCAAGAGCGCGAAGCCTTCGGCGGCCCGCTGTGGGACAAGCAGGCGCTGCGCCAGCGCCTCGCCAGCCTGCAGGCGGAGGTCACGGCCGGGCGCCAGCTGCTCTATCACTCCGCCTGGCTGGACGCCCGGGGCGAGGACGCGACCAAGGAGGTCTCGATGGTCAAGGCCTACTGCGGCGAGTTGGTGAACCGCGTCATGTACGCCTGCCAACAGTTCCACGGTGGCTACGGCTACATGCGCGACTATCCGATCGAGCGCATGGTGCGCGATGCCCGCATTCAATCGATCGGCGGCGGCACCACGGAGATCATGCTGGAAGAGGTCGCCAAGCGCATGACCGCCGACCCGACATAGCAGCACCGCCGCCGACGGAGCTGGATCGACGTCCCGACGCGCGCTAGCAAGATTGCCCGGACACAGAGCGAGCGAGGCCCATGGCCGACGATAGGGACGATCCCATCGAAGCGATCTACGAACGCACCAAGGCCGAGGGCGCCGAGCGTGTCTACGCCGACTGGGCGGAGCGCTACGACGCGGACAACGCCGCCTTGGGCTTTCGCCTGCCGGTCATGGCCGGCGCCTTCGCGGCCCGCCACATCGCGCTTAGCGCCGGCCCCATCCTCGACGCGGGCGCCGGCACCGGCCAGATCGGATCGACCCTTCAGGTGCTGGGCTACGACGACATCACCGCCATCGACATCTCCGAGGCCATGCTGGCCATCGCCGCCAGGAGCGGCGCCTACAAGGACCTCAAGCGGCAAGTCCTCGGGGAACGCTTGGACTTTCCGGGCGAGCACTTCGCCGGCGTGCTCTGCATCGGCTGTTTCGGTACCGGCCACGCGCCGCCGACCACCTTGCGGGAGCTGGTCCGCGTGGCGCGACCGGGCGGTACCATCATCTTCAATGTGATCGAGAACTCTTGGAAAGAGTTGGGTTTTCCCGCCGTCATCCGTGAGCTGAGTGACGGCGGACGCTGGCGGCTGCTGGAAGAGCGCGGCGGCTGGCGGCCCTACACGATCGGAGAGCCGGATCTCCTGACCCGGCTCTTCGTCTTCCGCCGTAGCTAGCAGCCGCGCCTCCTTGGCGCCTAGCCTAGCCGGCCTTCTCGATGACGCCGCAGGCTATGCGGCTGCCGGCGGCGCCGGAAGGCTGCGAGACGTAGTCGTCCGCACCGTCGTGCACGATGAAGGAGGTGCCGCCCTCCTTGAACAGCGAGCCGGTCTCGCCTTCGGCCAAGGTCACGCCGTCCAGGAAGTACTCGATGGTGAGCTTGCCGTTGGCCGGGACGTGAATGTTGGGCATATCGCCCGCATGCTGCCCCTTGGCGTCATTGACGCCGTGGGCATGACCACGCGGCGCATAGTGGCCGCCGGCCGCCTTGAAGTCCGGGGAGCAGGTCCCGTTGGTGTGAATGTGAAAGGCGTGGACACCGGGCGGCAAGCTGTCGAAGACCGCCGTCAGGTGGACGTAGCCCGACGGGGTCTGGACCAGCTCCACGCTGCCGACCGTCTTTCCCTCAGGATCGCGCAGCTCCGCCTTGGCCTTGTCCGCCGCCTGGGCCGCACCGCCGAGTACGACAAGCGCCGTCAAGACGATCGCCGCACCACCCGCGGATCGCCAACTCTTCCTTAGCATTGCACTCCTCCCGCTGGCCCTTACTGTTGGAAGCCTGTCCTTTGGTCTCCGGTGCCATCCTGCCATGCTTCGCCAAGAAGGGTCCATCAAGGCGGCTTGATCTTGCGGTGAGGATGGCTCCGGTGGCGCTGCCTACGCCATCTGCGGGAGAAGTCGGTCGATGGATCACGATCATGTGGAGTGTCTGGTCATCGGTGCCGGCGTGGTCGGTCTGGCCGTCGCCCGCGCGCTGGCGCGCCAGGGCCGGGAGGTCGTCGTTCTGGAGCGCAACGAAGCCATCGGCATGGAGACCTCCTCGCGCAACTCGGAGGTCGTCCACGCCGGGATCTACTACCCGACGAACTCCCTCAAGGCGCGGCTGTGCCTGCGCGGCCGAGAGCTTCTCTACGACTACTGCAAGGCCAGGAACCTGACCGCGCGCGCGATCGGCAAGCTGATCGTCGCGACCGATGACACGCAGATCGCCGATCTCGGCCGGCTAAAGGCACGCGCGGAAGCCAACGGCGTCGACAACCTGCGCATGCTGGAGGCCGGCGAGGCCATTGCCGATCAGCCGGGGCTGTCCTGCACCGCCGCCCTCTTCTCTCCCTCCAGCGGCATCATGGACAGCCACGGCTTCATGCTGTCGCTGCAGGGCGAGGCGGAGGACGCCGGCGCCGCGCTGGCGCTCCTGACCGAGGTGGTGGGGATCGAGCGTCACGATGGCGGCTACCTGATCACCACCGCCGGCGATCCGCCCTATCGCGTCACCTGCGATCTCTTGGTCAATGCCGCCGGGCACGGGGCCCCCGGGCTCGCGCGCGGCATTCCGGGAGTCTCGGCGGCCAGCGTGCCCGAGGGACGCCTTGCCAAGGGCAACTACTTCCGCCTAACGGGGCGCGCGCCCTTCACGCGGCTCATCTACCCCATGCCCGGGCGGGAGGGGCTCGGCGTGCACATCTCGGTCGATCTGGGCGGTCAGGCGCGCTTCGGCCCAGACGTCGAATGGGTGGACGCCTTCGACTACAGCGTCGATCCCACCCGCGCCGAGAGCTTCTATGCGGCGATCAGGCGATACTGGCCGGCGCTGCCCGACGGCGCGCTGCAGGCCGACTACGCCGGCATCCGTCCCAAGATCGTCGGACCCGGCGAGGCCGCGGCGGACTTCGTGATCAGCGATCAGGCGCAGCACGGCCTGCCCGGCCTCATCAATCTCTTCGGCATCGAATCGCCGGGTCTGACATCATCTTTGGCCTTGGCCGAGGAAGTGGCGCTCAGGCTGGGCTGATGGAACGAGCGCCGCGATCCTGGCAGAGGAGACAGGCCCTGCTGTGGCTTGCAATGGCCCGCCGGCCTTCCGATAGTCGGTAGTCACGATACGAGGGCACAGCAGCAAGCAAGGGCCCGTACAACGAGAACGATGCAGATGGCAGGAAAGTACTTCGGCACAGACGGCATTCGCGGACAGGCCAACAAGGGCGTGATGCGCCCCGAGACCGTGCTCAAGATCGCCATGGCGGCAGCGGTCGCTCTGCGCAACGGCCACCAGCGCCAGCGGGCGGTAATCGGAAAAGATACAAGGCTTTCCGGCTATATGTTCGAGTCAGCCCTTATGTCTGGCTTTACCGCGATGGGCGTGGACACCTTCCTGGTCGGACCGGTGCCGACGCCGGCGGTGGCCATGCTGACCCGCTCGCTCAGGGCCGACATCGGGGTCGTCCTCTCGGCCTCGCACAACCGCTATTCCGACAATGGCATCAAGCTCTTCGGCCCCGACGGCTACAAGCTCTCCGACCGCAAGGAGCAAGAGATCGAGGCCCTGATGGAGCAGGATCTCGACGGCCACCTGGCCGGACCGGCCGATCTGGGCCGCGCGACGCGCATCGAGTCCGCCCGCGATCGCTATGTCGAGTTCGCCAAGCGCACGCTGCCGCGCAACCTGAGTCTCGAGGGCCTGCGCATCGTCGTCGACTGCGCGCATGGTGCGGGCTACCGCGTCGCGCCCTCGGCCCTGTGGGAGCTCGGCGCGGAAGTGGTTCCGCTCTCGGTCGAGCCAAACGGCACCAACATCAACGAGGACTGCGGCGCCACCGCCGTCAGCGCACTGCAGCAGAAGGTCGACGAGGTCCGCGCCGACATCGGCATCGCGCTGGACGGCGACGCGGACCGGGTGATCGTCGTGGACGAGAAGGCGCGCGTGGTGGACGGCGACCAGCTGATGGCCGTCATCGCCCAGTCCTGGGCCGAAGACCAGCGCCTCTCGGGGCCGGGCATCGTCGCCACCGTCATGTCGAACCTGGGGCTCGAGCGCTATCTGGCGGGCCAGGGCCTGGAGTTGCTGCGCACCAAGGTAGGCGATCGCCACGTCGTCGCCCGCATGCGGGAATCGGGCTTCAATCTCGGCGGCGAGCAGTCGGGTCACATCATCATGACGGACTACGCGACCACCGGCGACGGCTTGGTCTCGGCGCTGCAGCTCTTGAGCGTCATTCGCCGGCTGGGCCGCCCGGTCTCCGAGGTCTGCCACCGCTTCGACCCCGTGCCGCAGGTCCTGAAGAACGTGCAGGTGACCGGACCTCGGCTGCTGGAGAGCGCCAAGGTGAAGCGGGCGATCGCCGCCGGCAAGGACCGCCTGGGCGAGAGCGGCAGGCTCTTGATCCGCCCGTCGGGCACCGAGCCCTTGATCAGGGTGATGGGCGAAGGCGACGATGCCGACCTCGTGCATCTGGTCGTCGATGACATCGTAGACGCGCTGAAGAAGGCGGCCTAACCCTCTGAAAACAGGAAGAAGCGAGCCATGTGCGGCATTGTCGGCATTCTTGGTCAGTCTCCCGTTGCGCCGCGCCTGATCGAGGCCCTGCGGCGGCTGGAGTACCGCGGCTATGACTCGGCCGGCATTGCCGTCGTGGAAGCCGACGGCCTGCTGCGCGAACGCGCGCCCGGCAAGCTCGCCAATCTAGAGCGGCAAATCGGCCAAAGACGCTTCGCGGGCGTCAGCGGCATCGGCCATACCCGCTGGGCCACCCACGGCGCGCCTACGGAGCGCAATGCCCATCCGCACGTCACGCCAAGACTGGCTTTGGTCCACAACGGCATCATCGAGAACTTCTCCGCCCTGAAGCGGGAGCTCGAGGAGAGCGGTTGCGTCTTCACCAGCGAGACCGACACCGAGGTCGTGGCCTTCATGGTCGACCGCGAGCTGGCGGCCGGCAAGTCGCCGGCGGAAGCCGTTCGCGCCACAGTCGAGCGGCTGACGGGAGCCTTCGCGCTGGCCTTCCTTTTCGCCGGCGAGGAGGATCTCCTGATCGGTGCCCGCCGGGGCAGCCCTTTGGCGGTCGGCTTCGGAGATGAGGAGGCCTATCTGGGTTCGGACGCCATCGCACTGGCGCCCTTCACCAATCGTGTCGCCTATCTCGAAGAAGACGACATGGTGGTGCTGACCCGCGCCGGTGCCGCGTTCTTCGACGCCGACTACCGGCCGGTCGAGCGCGCCGTGCAGATCAGCGGCGCCAGCGCACTCTTGGCCGACAAGGCCAACTACCGTCACTTCATGGCCAAGGAGATTCACGAGCAGCCGCAAGTCATCGGCCGCACCTTGGGCCACTACCTGGACTTCGCCGAGCGGCGGGTCGTCCTGCCCGAGGATGCCGCCATCGACTTCGCCGCGCTGGAGCGCATCGTCATCGTCGCCTGCGGCACCGCCTATCTCGCCGCCTGGGTGGCGAAGTACTGGTTCGAGCGGCTGGCCCGCCTGCAGGTCGACATCGACATCGCCTCCGAGTTTCGCTACCGCGCGCCGCCCTTTTCCGCCGGCACCCTCTGCCTGGTCATCTCGCAGTCGGGAGAGACGGCCGACACCTTGGCGGCCTTGCGCTATTGCCGGGCGGAAGGCCAGCGGGTGGCGGCGGTGGTCAACGTCGCGGAATCCACCATCGCGCGCGAAGCCGACCTGGTGCTGCCCACCTTGGCGGGCCCGGAGATCGGCGTCGCCTCGACCAAGGCCTTCACCTGTCAGCTCGCCGTCCTCCTCAGCCTGGCGATCGCCGCCGGCCGGGCGCGCGGCGTCCTGGGCGAGGAGGAGGAAGCGGAGATGGTGGAGCAGCTGACCGAGCTGCCGCGCCTCATCTCGGAAACCCTGCGCCTCGAAGCCGCGATAGAGAAGGAGGCGGCCCTCCTCTCCAAGGCGCGCCATGCCCTCTACCTGGGACGCGGTCTGGCGATGCCGCTCGCCATGGAGGGCGCGCTCAAGCTGAAGGAGCTTTCCTACATTCACGCCGAGGGCTACGCCGCGGGCGAGCTGAAGCACGGCCCCATCGCATTAATCGACGAGAGCATGCCGGTGGTGGTGTTGGCCCCGTCGGACGAGATCTTCGAGAAGACGCAGTCGAACATCCAAGAAGTGGCCGCGCGCCATGGGCGCCTCTTGGTCCTGACCGACCGAGACGGCATGGCGGCGACCGCCTTCGACGGTGCCCGACAGCTGGAGGTTCCCCGGGTTCCCAGCCACTTGGTGCCACTGATCTATGCGCTGCCGGTCCAGCTTCTGGCCTATCACACGGCGGTCGCCATAGGCACCGACGTCGATCAGCCGCGCAACCTGGCCAAATCCGTGACGGTCGAATAGCCGAGATCGAAGCCGCGTCCTGGCGAGCCTTCTCTGCCTGATTGGTTCGCGCCCGCAATCAATTGCCGGTGTTTGTCATCTCTTTTGCCTTGCATGCAGCGGCCGAACTCTGGCACCTAGCGGATAGGTAGTGGGGATTAGCGACTGGGTTGAGGCTGGATGACAGGGCCGAAGGTCTGTCGTATGTTTTCCAGCATTCAAGAGAGAT
Source organism: Rhodospirillales bacterium (assembly GCA_963669375.1). Classification (GTDB taxonomy): domain Bacteria; phylum Pseudomonadota; class Alphaproteobacteria; order Kiloniellales; family JACOMY01; genus JACOMY01. Next base: position 280,174 of record OY770024.1, read on the forward strand.
CGGGAGATCGCAATGACGACTCTTATCGGAACTGCCGGGAACGACAGCCTTACCGGAACGAATTTGGTCGATACGATTTTCGGGCGCGCCGGCGACGACACGCTCCTGGGACTGGCGGATTCGGACCAGATCAACGGACAGGGCGGGGTCGACACCGTCTATGGCGGCGGCGGAGTCGATACGCTGCGCGGCGGAGGTGACGACGACACGCTCTTCGGCTCCGGCGGCGGCGACACGGAGCTGGGAGGCGACGGCAGCGATACGCTGTTTGGTGGCGCTAGCCGCGACACGCTGAACGGCAACACCGGCGTCGATTTTATGGCCGGTGAGACCGGTAACGACGTGATGCGGACCGACAACGCCTTGGACATGGTCGTGGAACTGGCCAACGAAGGCAGAGATTCCGTCATCACCACAGTCGACTTTACCTTGCCCAGCATCGCAGATGGCAAGGGCTACGTCGAAGAGCTGTTGCTGCAGATCGATGCCGGCGCGATCAACGGGGCCGGCAACGAGTTGGACAACCGGATTCGCGGCAACAGCGGCGACAACTCCATCAGCGGCCTGGGCGGCAACGATACGATCATCGCACGGACCGGCAACGATCACGTCATGGGTGGCACGGGCGAAGACCGCATCCAGGGCAAGGAGGGCGACGATACGCTGGAAGGCGGCAGCGGTATCGACTCCATCAATTCCAACACCGGCGACGATTCGCTTTCGGGAGGCGCTGGCAACGACACCTTGCGCGGCAAGGAGGGTAACGACGCCGCGTCGGGCGGCGACGACGACGATATCGTCTTCGGCGACACCGGTAACGACACGCAGTACGGCGGTGACGGCGACGACCGGCTGAAGGGCGGGATCGACGACGACACGCTCCATGGCGGCAGCGGCGTCGACACGCTCTCCGGCTCCGATGGAGTCGACACGCTGTACGGTGACGACGACAGCGACACGGTTTCCGGAGGCACCGGTAACGACTTGGTCTATGGCGGCAATGGTATCGATCGCGTGCTGGGCGCTGACGGCGATGATACGCTCGCCGGCGACAGCGGCGACGACGTCATGATCGGTCGATCGGGACAAGACACGCTGGTTGCGCTCAGCGGCACGAATACCATGTACGGCGGTCTCGGTAACGACAGTTTCGTGGTGAACACCGCCACCGACGTCGTCATCGAGTACGCGGGCCAGGGTACCGACATCGTCTTTTCCTATGTCAGCTTCACGCTGCCGGGTACCGACGACGGCATGGGTTTCGTCGAGAACATGCTGTTCCTCTACAACGGCGCCGACGTGGACGGCGTCGGCAACGACCTGGGGAACACCATCCGCGGCAACAGCGGCGACAACGAGTTGCGCGGCGTGGACGGCGACGACACGCTGCGTGGCTTTCTCGGTGACGACCTCTTGATCGGTGGTTCCGGCGACGACGAGTTGAACGGCGCCGACGACGAGGACACGCTTTACGGAGGGTCCGGTGACGATTATCTCAACGCCGGCCCGGGGGACGACCTTCTCCATGGCGATGAAGGCGACGACTACATTCAGGGCCGCTCCGGGATCGATATCGCCTTTGGCGGCGAAGGGGCGGATTCCCTGATCGGCGACGACGGCGATGACACGCTCTACGGAGCCGAAGACTACGACCGTCTGATCGGAGGCTACGGAAACGACACGATCTACGGCGGCGACTATGCCGACAAGCTCTCCGGTCGCTCGGGCGACGACGAGATTCACGGCGAAGAAGGCGGCGACACCCTGAACGGAGCGTCCGGCAGCGATAGCCTCTTTGGCGGCGACGAGGCGGATACGCTCTCGCCCGGCCTGGTGCCGGAAGGCGCGTCGTCGACCGACTACCTCTACGGCGGCATGGGGGACGATGTTCTCTATGGCGGCAACGGGACCGTCTACCTCACGGGCGGTGCCGGTAGCGATACCTTCAGGCTCCAGACCGAGCCGCAGCCGATCTCCGGCGGCGACTCCATCTACTTCTCTGGCACGCAGGCAGAGATCGCCGACTTCACCGGGGCTGCCGAGGGCGGTACCGACCAGTTCATCCTCAACGTCGACAACCTGCCGGGTTCCTGGATCGGATCCGCGGCCTTCAGCGGTGGCGGCACCGCCGAGGCACGCTTCGCGACCAACGGCTCGGGCGAGAGTGTCATCGAGGTCGACGGCGACGGCGACGGAACCGGGGACATCGAGGCGGTCCTCGACAACATCAACTCGGTGACGCAGCTCACCAGCACAGACTTCATCTTCGAGTAGAGGTTCGAGAGCCGGCCGGGAGCCCGAAGCGCGGGCTCCTGGCTTGCCACTATGCAGCGACTTCGGGTCGCCTCTGCGTCAAGCAGTGTCGTAGGACGCTTAACCGCTTGGTGCGACTAGGCTAAAGTGCCGGCCTCAGACACGCAGGCGCAGGCTAGGATGCCAAGTCACATGAGCGATACGATCCGCTTTTTCCTCAACGATCGCGAGATCGAGGCACACGACGGCGAGACCATCTGGCAAGCCGCCCAGCGCGCCGGGGAGGAGATACCGCATCTCTGCTACGCGCCGGAGCCCGGCTATCGCGCCGACGGCAACTGTCGCGCCTGCATGGTGGAGATCGAGGGCGAACGCGTCCTGGCGGCCTCCTGCATTCGTGCGCCCAGCGAGGGCATGAAGGTCAAGAGCGCCAGCGATCGGGCCAAGAAGGCCCGCCAGATGGTCTTCGAGCTCCTGGCCGCGGATCAGCCGGCGCGCGAGACCTCGCACGACCCCGATTCGAAGTTCTGGAACTGGGCCGACCGCATCGGCCTGGAAGGCTCGCGCTTCCCCGCCGGCGAACGGCCGGAGGCCGACAGCAGCCACAATGCCATGCGCGTCAACCTCGACGCCTGCATCAACTGCGGTCTCTGCGTGCGCGCCTGCCGCGAGGTGCAGGTGAACGACGTCATCGGCATGGCCTACCGAGGCGCCGGCTCAAAGATCATCTTCGACTTTGACGACCCCATGGGCGACAGCACCTGCGTCGCCTGCGGAGAGTGCGTGCAGGCCTGCCCGACGGGCGCCTTGATGGAGGCCTCGCTGCTGGACGAGAACCAGACGCGCGTGCACTACCCCGACCGCTCCGTCGACACGGTCTGCCCCTATTGCGGCGTCGGCTGCCTGACCAAGGTCCACGTCAAGGACGAGAAGATCCTCTTCGTCGACGGGCGCGACGGCCCCGCCAACCGCAACCGGCTCTGCGTCAAGGGGCGCTTCGGCCTGGACTACACACACCACCCCAATCGCCTGACCAAGCCCCTCATTCGGCGCGAGGACGTGCCGAAGGATGCGCACCTGCAGATCAAGGACGGCGACTGGTCCGAGGTCTTCCGCGAGGCCAGCTGGGAGGAGGCCCTGTCGCTGGCCGCCGGCGGCCTGAAGAGCGTGCGCGACCGCGACGGCTCCAAGGCGCTCGCCGGCTTCGGCTCGGCCAAGGGCACCAACGAAGAGGCCTACCTCTTCCAGAAGCTGGTGCGCACCGGCTTCGGCACCAACAACGTCGACCACTGCACCCGGCTTTGCCACGCCTCGTCCGTGGCCGCCCTGATGGAGGGCATCGGCTCGGGCGCCGTGACCGTTACCTTCACCCAGGCCGAGAAGTCCGAGTGCATCTTCGTGATCGGCGCACGGCCGGGGCAGAACCATCCGGTCGCCGCCACCTTCCTGAAGCAGGCGGCCAAGCGCGGCGCCAAGCTGATCGTCGCCGACCCGCGCAGGCAGAACCTCTCCAACTACGCCGACTGGCACCTCCAGTTCAAGCCGGGGCAGGACGTGGCGCTCTTGAACGCCATGCTGCACACCATCATCGAGGAGGACCTGGTCGACCGCCAGTACGTGCAGGCCCACGTCGAGGGCTTCGAAGAGCTGAAGATCAAGGTCAAGGACTTCTCGCCGGAACGCATGGAGCCGGTCTGCGGCATCGAGGCGGAGACGATCCGCGAGGTCGCCCGCACCTTCGCCAAGTCCAGCGCCTCGATCATCTTCTGGGGCATGGGCATCAGCCAGCACGTGCACGGCACCGACAATGCCCGCTGCCTCATCGCGCTCACCATGATCACCGGCCAGCAAGGCCGGCCGGGCACCGGCTTGCATCCCCTGCGCGGACAGAACAACGTGCAAGGCGCCTCCGACGCCGGTCTCATCCCCATGGTCTTTCCCGACTACCGCTCGGTGGAGAACGAGGAGATCCGCGCCCAGATGCAGGACTTCTGGGGCACCAGCCTGGATCCCAAGCGCGGCCTCACCGTGGTCGAGATCGTCAACGCGATCCTCGATGACGAGATCAAGGCCATGTACATCATGGGCGAGAACCCAGCGATGTCGGACCCGGACCAGAACCATGCCCGCGCGGCGCTCGCCAAGCTGGAGCACCTGGTGGTCCAGGACATCTTCATGACCGAGACGGCCTGGCATGCCGACGTGATCCTGCCCGCCTCGGCACAGGCCGAGAAGACCGGCACCTTCACCAACACCAACCGCCAGGTGCAGCTGGGCCGCGTGGTGGTGGACCCGCCGGGCGAGGCACGTCAGGACTGGGAACTCATTCAAGAGCTGGCCCAGCGCATCGGCCTCGCCTGGTCCTACGCTCACCCCGCCGACGTCTTCGCCGAGATGGCCCAGGTTATGCCGTCGCTGAAGAACATCACCTGGGAGCGCCTGGAGCGGGAGCACAGCGTCACCTACCCCTGCGACGCCCCGGACAAGCCCGGCAACGAGGTCATCTTCAGCGAGTCCTTCCCGACCGCCAACGGCCGCGTGCGCTTGGTGCCGGCCGATCTGGTGCCGCCCGACGAGTTGCCGGACGCGGACTACCCCATGGTGCTGACCACCGGTCGCCTGCTGGAGCATTGGCACACCGGCGCCATGACCCGCCGCGCCACCGTGCTGGACGCCATCGAGCCGGAGGCCGTCGCCTGCATGAACCAGCACGACATCGCCAAGATGGGGCTGCGCCCGGGCGACCGGGTGCGTGTCAGCACGCGGCGCGGCACGGTGGAGCTGGTTGCCCGCAACGACCGCGACGTGCCGGAGGGGATGGTCTTCGTTCCCTTCTGCTTCGCCGAGGCGCCGGCCAACATGCTGACCAACCCACAGCTCGACCCCTTCGGCAAGATCCCGGAGTTCAAGTTCTGCGCCGCCAAGGTGGAGCCGAGCGGGGAGATGGCGACGGCGGCCGAGTAGCCGCCGGGCCCAGGCTCACGCGGCCAAGGAATCGCCGAGTCTGACGAACCCTATGGCACCCCAAAGCCTTGTCGGAGGGGCGCCTCGATGATCAGAACTTGCCGTACTTGAGGTAGGCCTCCCGCGGATCGACGCCCGCCTTTATGGCCTTGCGGATCTCGCTTTCCGTCGCGATGTCGATCTCGGCCTCGGCCACGACCTCCTCGACTCGGGCTTTCGGGATGCGGATCAGGCCGTCGCGGTCGCCGAGCAGATAGTCTCCGGGTTCGATGTCGACCTCGCCGATCCTGATGGTGACGTCGGTCGCCGCCGGCAACCACCAGCCGACGATGTCGCGTGGCGTGTGGCCGGTACACCAGGTCTGAAAGCCGATCTTCAAGAGGAAGTCGACATCGCGGATCATGCCGTCGGCGACGGCGCCCTTCACCCCCTTGTCCTGCAGCGTCTCGGCCGAGAGCTCGCCCATGTGCGCGACTATGTGGTCATTCGGCTGATTGACCCAGATGTGGCCCGCGGGGCACCTCGACAGCAGTCCGGTCCAAGCGAGCAAGGTCTCGTGCGCGTCCGCGGTCGGATCGACACGTCCCAGAATGGTGAAGGCGGGACCTGCCATGGAGCGTTCCGGCAGGATGGGGCGCAAGCGCGGCGGCAGGGTGAAGTCCCGAAGGCCCATCTTGCGCATGACGTCGTGGACGACCCCGGTGTAGCAGCTCTCGAGCCGCGCTGTGATGGCGTCGCTCATCCCCTCCTCCTCTGCATGAGATCCTTATGCGGTCGGCAGACAGGCCGGCCCCAGCGGTTCGAATGACTTGTAGGTCAGGATAAACTCCCTGTGGCCCAGGGCCTCCGACTTGGTTCTGGCGCCCTCCGCCACGGCAAGCGTCAGCGCGTGGATCTCCTCGCCCACCTCGGCAAGCGGGGTGCCCCGCAGAATCCGGCCGGCGTTGACGTCCATATCCTCGGCCATGCGCGCGTAGGTCTCGGGATTGGCGCAGATCTTGATCACGGGCGCGATGGCCGAGCCGACGACGGAACCGCGCCCCGTGACGAAATAGGTCAGATGGCAACCGCAGGCCATCAGCTCCGCGATCTCCGCGTTGTCGTTGATGTTGGGGAAGCCGAACCTCGGCTCGCCGTCCGGCACTACATCGAGAAGGTAGAGACCGCCGCGCGGCGGCAGGTCCCCCGGCTTGATGAGGCCGCTGATGCGAGAGGCGCCGGACTTGGCATAGGCGCCGAGGGACTTCTCCTCGATCGTGGTGAGGCCTCCCTCGGCATTGCCGACCGCGAAGCTGCCGTAGCCCATCTTGGCGTAGTAGCTCGCGGCTTTCTCCACGGCCGCTCTCAGCTCCCCCGCGAGCGCGGGCCTTTCCGCCCGCTCCGCCATGACGTGCTCGCAGCCGATGAGCTCGCCCGTCTCCTCGAAGATGCAGGCAGCGCCCGCCTCGACCAGACGATCGAAGGCGAGGCCCGCCGCCGGATTACCGGTGATCCCCGAGGTGCCGTCCGAGCCGCCGCAGATCGTGCCCACGACCAACTCCCGGACCTCCATCGCAACGCGCTCCGCAGCCTCCAGGACCGGAAGGGTCTCGCGGATGAACGCACGGCCGGCTTCCACCGTTCGCCTGGTGCCACCGGCCGCCTGGATCACCAGGGTCTCGACAGCCCGCCCCGTGCCTGCGACATGCTTGGCAAGGCGGCCCTTGTCGAAGCTCTCGCAGCCCAACGAGACCAGAAGCGCCGCGCCGACGTTGGGGTGCGTGCACAGCGCCTCCATCATCCGCTGGGCATAGGCATTGGGGAAGCAGCCAGGAAAGCCGATCAGGTGCACGTCGCGATCCCGGAACTCCCAGGCGATCTCGCGCGCCACGTGGTGCGCGCACTCCACCAGATAGGCGACGACCAAGACGTTGCGGATGCCCTTTCGCCCGTCCGATCGCTGGTAGCCGCTCAGCACCTAAGCCTCGTCGATCACGTAGGTTGGCGTGTAGTTGGAACGCACGTTGTGGACATGCACATGCGCGCCGAGGGGGATGTCCTCGGTGGCGACGCCGATGGGGAAGTTGTACTTGACGATGATCTCCCCCTTCTTGATCGCACGGCCCGCCAGCTTATGGCCGAGAGACAGGCGCGCGGGGATCCGCAAGGTCTCACCGGCAATCTCCACGCGCGCGCCCGCCTCCAAGGTCGTCGAGACGATCAGCACGTTGTCCGGCTCCGCGAGCCGGATGAGACTGGTTTTGTCTTGCGCCATCGCTTCATCGCCCTAGGAGTGATCGGCCGGCCGGGCCATGCGCATCGGCGGACAGCCTAGCGCGGATGACGGCACCGGTCGAATACTCGCAGACGCGGCGAGGAAGCGCCCGTTTTGCCGCTAGGCCGGCGACATGCCGCGCAGCCGCTCGGAGCGGCGGCGCAGATACTCCACCGTGATCAGCAAGGCGACCGACAGGGTCACCAGAATGGTCGCCACGGCCAGGATGGTCGGTGAGATCTGCTCGCGCAGGCCGGTGAACATCTGCCAGGGCAAGGTCTTCTGACCGGAGGAGCCGACGAAGAGCACGACCACCACCTCGTCGAAAGAGGTGATGAAGGCGAAGAGACCGCCCGAGATCACGCCCGGCAGGATCAGCGGCATCTGGACCTTGAAGAAGGTGCGCACGGGGTCGGCGCCTAGATTGGCGGCCGCGCGCACCAGCGACTTGTCGAAGCCGACCAGGGTCGCCGTCACCGTGATGATGACGAAGGGCGTGCCGAGCGCGGCATGCGCCAGGACCACGCCCCAGTAGGTGCCTTGCAACCCCATGCGGGAGTAGAAGAAGTACATGCCCGCGGCCGAGATGATCAGCGGCACGATCATCGGCGAGATCAGCACCGCCATGATGGCGCCGCGGAAGGGCACGTGCGTCTGGCTGAGCCCGATGGCCGCCAGGGTGCCGAAGCCGACCGACAGCAGCGTGGCCATCGGCGCGATCCGGACCGAGTTGTAGAGCGCCCCTTGCCAGTCGGAATTGGAGAAGAAGTCGTCGTAGTGCTTCAGCGAATAGCCTTCGGAATCCAACGACAGCATCGCGTTGGTGAAGGTGAAGAAGTCCTCCGCGTTGAAGCTGAGCGGGATGATGATCAGGATCGGCGCGATCAGGAAGAGGAAGATCGCCGCGCAGATGACCCGAAAGCCGTAGTACCAGGCCTTCTGCCCGGTCGTCGCATAGACGGGAAGCTTGCTAGCCATGGCTGCGGTCTCCGATCACTGCGGGCGGCAAGACGTTCGTCATCAGCCGAGCTTCACGTTGTCGATGCCGACGATGCGGTCGTAGCAGTAGTAGAGGATCAGGACCGCCGCCAGCAGGATCACCCCCAGCGCCGCCGCCAGACCCCAGTTCAGGCTGGAGGAGATGTGGTAGGCGATCCGGTTGGAGATGAAGATGCCCGAGGTGCCGCCGACCAGCTCCGGCGTGATGTAGTAGCCGATGGCCAGGATGAAGACCAGAATGGCGCCGGCGCCGATTCCCGGCACCGACTGCGGGAAGTAGACCCGCCAGAAGGCCGTCCAGTCCGTGGCCCCCAGCGACTTGGCCGCGCGCAGATAGCTCGGCGGGATGGTCTTCATCACCGAATAGAGCGGCAGGATCATGAAGGGCAGCAGGATGTGCGTCATGGCGATGACGGTGCCCACCTCGTTGAACATCATCTGCAGTCGGCCCTGGTCGTCCAAGATGCCGAGCGCCACCAGCGTATCGTTGATCACACCTTGCTGCTGCAGCAACACGATCCACGAAGAGGTGCGCACCAGAAGCGAGGTCCAGAAGGGCAGCAAGACCAGGATCAGCAAGAGGTTTGCCGTTCGGCTCGGCAGGTTCGCCAAGAGCCAGGCCACAGGATAGCCCAAGAGCAGGCAGGTTCCGGTGATGGTGACCGAGAGCACCAAAGTGCGCCAGAAGAGCGTCAGATAGATCTGTTCTTCTTCCGCCTTCATCCGCGGCCCGTCGGCCGACGGCTCCATGTCGATCGCCGCCAGGAAGTAGCCGGGCGTGTAGTTGCCCGAGTAGCGCTGTATCGTCTCCCAAACCGCCGGATCGCCCCAGTCCTTGTCGATGTCGATGAACTGCTCTTTGTAGTTCCCCTCCTCCATCCGCTTTATCTTGCGGCCGGACTTGCGGAAGAGACTGGCGATACCGGGTTCCTCGTAGTTCAGGCGCGATCCGACCCGCGTGTGGGTCTTGCTCGCGGCCGCCTCCTTGAGGTCGGCGGCGAGTGCCGCATAGACCGCGTCGCCCGGAGGCTCGCCCGAGCTGGAATCCCAATTCTCTAACGCCACAACCGTTCTTGGGAGCGTGTTGGGCACGATCGAGTTCTCGACCGATCGGAACAGCATGTCGGCGATCGGTGCTACGAAGGTGAGGACGACGAAGAGGAGGAGCGGTGCAATCAGCAAGAGCGCCCGCAGCTTCTCTCGCCGGAGGGCGCGCGCCAAGGACGCCTTGAGCGGCCGGCCGTCGGCCGCCAGCAGCCGGCCTTGCGCATCCACATTGTCGGCCGTGGCCTCGGCATCGCGTCGGGCTCTATCGCCGTTTATGCCGGTGGCGTCGCTCGTGGTCATCGCAAGGCCCCTCTTCCAATCCCCGCCTAGCGCCAGGGCGGCTGAGCCGCCCTGGCTCTCTCGGCTTTACCTTGCCAACCAGGCCTGGAACTTGGCGTCGATGTCGTCCCGATTGTCCGCCCACCACTCGTAGTTATAGAGGAAGGTGTTCTTGGCGTTCTCGGGATCGGTCGGCATGTGCGGCGCCATGTCGATGCCGAGGTCGGCATGCTGTCCGACCAGCGGTGCCGAGGAGGCACGGGCCGGGCCATAGGAGATGTACTTCGCCTGATCGGCCAGCCGCTGCGTGTCGGTGGCGAAGTAGATGTAGTCCAGAGCCTGCTTCTCGCGCTCCTCCGACAGACCGGCGGGAATAATCCAGCCGTCGAGATCGAAGACCTGCGCATCCCACAGCATCTTGACCGGCTGGTTCTGCTCTTCGATCAAGGCGAAGAGGCGCCCGTTGTAGGTGGAACCCAGCACCACCTCGCCGTCGGCGAGGCGCTGCGGCGTCTCCGCGCCGGCTGCCCACCAGATCGTATGATCCTTGATGGTGCCCAGCTTTGCCAGCGCTTGCGCCACGCCTTCCGGCGTCTCCAGCACGTCGTAGACGTCTTCCTTCGCGACGCCGTCGCAAAGAAGCGCCCACTCCATGTTGTTGATCGGCCGCTTCTCGAGAGAGCGCTTGCCGGGGAAGTTCTCCAGGTCGAAAACCGCGCAGATGTCGGTCGGCTCACGGCCCTCCCACTCGGGCACGTCCGTGCGGTAGCCGAAGGTCGTCGAGTAGACGATCTGCGGAATGAAGCACTCGGAAACCAGAAGCTCGCCGAAGTCATCGGTCGGCGAGGTACCGTCCGGCGCCGGTGCGAGCATGGTGTCCGGATCGATCTCGATCGCCAGTCCCTCGTCGCAGAGGCGAATGGCGTCCGACGCAACCACGTCCACCACGTCCCAGGTGACGTTGCCGGCTTCGTTCATGGCGCGCAGCTTGGCGACCGCTTCCGCCGAACTCTCGTCGTTGATGATGTTCACCCCAGGGTTCTTGGCCATGTAGGGGTCGTGATAGGCCTTCTGCTGCGAGTTGGAGTAAGCGCCGCCCCACGACACGATGGTCATGTCTTGCGCCACGGCGGCCGACGACAGCATCGCGACAGCGGCGGCTCCCGACAGAAGATAACGAAGTTTCATGGAAGTCTCCCTGCACAAAGCGCCCGATTTCAAGATCCCGTAGTCCCGCCACGGGCAAGGCGGGCCGAAAGCCTTCAGGCCGCGTCCAGCGCGCGGCAATCCTCCGTGAACCAGCCGACGGGGGTTTCGTCGCCGATCTTCAACACGGCATGGGCATGGTTGTTGGGCACCTTGACGACGAAGTTGTCGTCTCCGGCCACCTCCATGCGGCAACGGATGTGGTCGCCCAAGTAGATCAGCTCCACGACCTTTCCGGTCATGCTGTTGCCGGTGTCCTCGCCGCCCAAGACCACGCGCTCCGGCCGGATCGAGAGTTGGGTGGGCTGGCCCACACCGCCGCAATTGACCGCGCGCGCGCGAACCCGTTCCCCCGCGCTCAGCGACACCACGGCATCGTCGCCTTCGATCGCCTCGACCTGCCCCATCAGCTTGTTGTTCTCGCCGATGAACTGGGCGACGAAGGCGTTCTCCGGGCGCTCGTAGAGCGTTTCCGGATCGGCCAGCTGCTGGATCACGCCATCGTTGAAGACGGCGACGCGGTCCGACATGGTCAGTGCCTCGCCCTGGTCGTGGGTCACGTAGACCACGGTGACGCCAAGACGCTCGTGCAGATGCTTGATCTCGTACTGCATGTGCTCGCGCAGCTGCTTGTCCAGCGCGCCCAGCGGCTCGTCCATCAAGACCAGTTCGGGCTCGAAGACCAGCGCGCGGGCCAGCGCAACGCGCTGCTGCTGTCCGCCCGAAAGCTGCGCCGGACGCCTGCCGTGGAAGCTGCCGTCGCCCATCTGCACCATGTCCAAGGCGCGATCGACCTTGGCCGTGACGTCGGACTTGCTCAGCTTTCGAACCTGCAGTGGAAAGGCCAGGTTCTCGGCGATGGTCATGTGCGGAAAGAGGGCATAGTTCTGGAAGACCATGCCGATGCCGCGCTTGTGCGGCGGAATGTTGTTGATCGGGCGGCCCGCCAGCTTGATCTCGCCGTGCGTCGCCGTCTCGAAGCCGGCCAGCATCATCAGGCAAGTGGTCTTGCCCGATCCTGACGGTCCCAGCATCGTCAGGAACTCGCCGCGCGCGATTTCGAGGTTAAGATTTTTTACGACAAGAGTGACGCCGTCATAGCTCTTCTGGACCTGATCGAAGTGCACCATTGCACCGTCAATCGCCATGTAAAGTCTCCCAAACAGGGGGCCTCCTAGGGACTTCGCCGTTCTTGACTACGGTCGCCCCCGAGCACCTTTTCCCTGGCACTCTTAAGGACCCCGTACGGTCTTACCCTACCCCAGTTACAGTCGTACGTTGAGCGCCCATCCTGCGCTTAGGCGCCCCTCCTGTCCACAGCCATCTGTCTCAAAAAAACAGTACTGGCCTGTCGTTCCGACCCGCCTCCTACTATAGGCGCTTCTCCGACACAAGAGTTGCGTCATCAAGCCTTCACATTCTCCTTCGCCGGCACGATCAAGTGATCGGGACCGTAGGGGAAGCCGGTGATGTTCCGGTTGCCCTCTTCGGTGATCACCAGGATGTCGTGCTCGCGGTAACCGCCGGCGCCCGGCAGGTGATCGGGTAGCGTGATCATCGGCTCCATCGAGACCACCATCCCGGGTTCCAACACCGTTTCGCAGTCTTCGCGCAGCTCCAACCCGGCCTCGCGGCCGTAGTAATGACAAAGAACGCCAAAGGAATGGCCATAGCCGAAAGAGCGATACTGCAAGAGATCGTGCTCGGCATAGAGCGCGTTCAGCTCCTTCGCGACCGCGCTGCAACGCGTGCCCGGGACCAGCAGTTCCTTGCCGCGGTCGTGGACCTCGCAGTTGATGGCCCAAAGGCGAATGCTCTCGTCGCTGGCCGACTCGGCGAAGAGCGTCCGCTCCAGCGCCACGTAGTAGCCCGCGACCATCGGAAAGCAGTTGAGGCTCAGGATGTCGCCGCGTTCGATTTTGCGGCTGGTGACGGGATTGTGCGCCCCGTCGGTGTTGATGCCCGATTGGAACCAGGTCCAGGTGTCCATGATCTCCGCATGCGGCCAGGACTTGGCGATCTCGCGGATCATGGTGCGTGTCGAGTGCAGGGCGACTTCGTGCTCCGGCGTACCCACTTGAGCTGCCTCGACGCAGGCGGCCCCACCCAGATCGGCGATCCGCGCCATCTCGGTGATGTGGGCGATCTCCTCGGCCGACTTCACCATGCGCAGTCGCATGGCCGGTGCCGCGATATCGACGAACTCGACGCCGGGAAACTCCGCCCTCAAGAGGTTCAACAGGTCGATGTTGACGTGGTCGAACTCGATCCCCAGCCGCTTCGTCCCGCCGATCACCTGACGGATGGCGTGAAAGTAGTTGTCCTTCTGCCAGTCGGTGTAGGTGATGTTCCGGCCGAATGTGCGCCGCCAGGGCTGGCCGCCGTCGATGCCGGCACTGATGCTGGTCGCGGTCTCGTGGTCGACGAAGAGGCCGTACCGCCGCCCGAACTGACAATAGAGGAAATCCGAATAGTAACAGACATTGTGATAGGAGGTGAACAAGGCCGCGTCGATGGCGCTATCCGCCATCACCCCGCGAATGGCGGCCAGGCGCCGTGTCATCTCCGTTGCGGAGAAGGTCGGCTGCACTTTCTTGCCGTTGTCGGTGAAATCGACCAGGCGATCGCGTTGCATCGCTTCCTCCCTGCGCTGAAACAACCGAGTGTCGTCCCGCCTGCTTCAACAATCGTCATGCCTGCCGAAGCGTGGCCCTTCTACGCAAAGCCGAAGGGCCGTTCAAGCGCGTTCGCCCCGTCTTCGGAAGAAAATGGCCGCTTCAGACTTTGTTCAACACAGTAAAGTTTTCCTAAAACAAGAAGCCATGCCACCCAGGCACCGTCGAGACCGTTCAGAGGTCCAGGGGGACGGCCTCCAGTGGATCGGCGGCCAAGTCGACCGCCATGGGATCGCGCGCCAAGCGCGGAAAGAGTTCCATCACCTTGGGGTCGTGGCCGGGGATTAAATGTCCCGGCGTGGGCGCCATGCGCAGCAGCGTCGCATGGCCTTCCAGCATGCGCGGCACGTCGGCGACGATGGGAAAGGGGTTCTGCAGCCGGATGTTGTCGTAGAAGTGCGCCGCGTCCGAGGCCAAGACCAGGAGACCCCGCCGTGTCGTCACGCTGACCGCCTGCAGGCCCAAGGTATGGCCGCCGATGAGATGCAGCCCGATGCCCGGTGCCAGAACCTCGTCTCCGGCGACGAAGCGGACCTGCCCATAGAAGTTGCAGCGCACCAGCTCGACGACGTCCTCGGCCTCGAAAGGCGCGCGGATGGCCGGATGGCGCATGTAGCGCCCGGTGGCATAGCGCACCTCCTCGTCCTGCACCACGAACTCGGCGTTGGGAAAGAGGCCGATGTTGCCGGCGTGATCGTAGTGCAGATGGGTCAGGACGACGGTCTCGATCTCGTCCGGCGCGATGCCGAGACCCCTCAGGCCATCGCCGGGAGAGCGCAAGAACTCCCGCTTGCGCGCCAGCGCGCGCTCGGCGCTGAAGCCCGTGTCGACCAGGATGACGCGGCCCTCCCCCCTGATCAACCAGACATAGTAGAAGATCGGCAGCGGTCCGTCGTGGGGATCGGCAAAGATGAAGAAGTCCCGCGATTGCCGCAGCGATTTGGCGTAGAGCAGCGCATAGACCTCATACTCCGGAGCGTCGCTCATCTCTTCTTCTCCGTCTGCCGTTCGAGGTAGCGAAAGACCTCGGTATGATCCCTGCCCTTGCCAAGGTCCGCCTGGGCGTCGCGCCAAAGCTCGGCCGTCTGCCGCAAGGTCGGCATGGCAAGGTCCAGGTCTTCGGCCAGGTCCGCGGCCGCTGCCAGGTCCTTGCGCATGAGGTCGAGCGCGAAGCCGGAGGCGAAGCTGCCGCTCAGAACGAAGGGGTGGAGCTTCACCTCCGTCGCGTTGTTGCGCCCGGTCGAGGCATTGAAGACGTCGACCATCACCGCCGGATCCAAGCCGAAACGACGGCCGACGATCACCGCTTCGCAAGCAGCGACCAGCCCTGCCGCGGAGACGTAGTTGTTCAGAGCCTTCAAGGCATGCCCGGAGCCCAGCGGCCCGGTCCGAAAAACACGCCCCATGGTCTCCAGCGCCGGCCCGGCGGTCTCCATGGCAGCCTCGTCGTCGCCGCCCAGCATGATGGCCAAGCTCCCGCTCTTGGCCTTGCCGACGCCGCCGGAGACCGGGGCATCCAAGAGCGTCAGCCCCCTCTCCGACAGGTGCTTGCCGGTGCGTTGCGTCGTCGGAGGATAGGACGAACTCATGTCGACGACGATGGCGCCTGGCGGAAGACCGGCAGCCAAGCTGTCGGCCTCGCCGAAGAGCACCGCGCGCACGATGTCGGCATTGGGCAGCATGGTGACGACCAAATCGCAGTCCACCGCCGCCGCGCGCAGGCTTGGCGCCACCTCCGCCGCGCAGCTTTCGGCAAGGGCTTCGGCCGCCGAGCGGTTCAGATCGAAGAGCGCAAGCCGGTCGGCTGCCCGTCTCAAATGCACGGCCATGGCCCCGCCCATTTGGCCGACGCCTACGATGGCAATCTTGTGGAACTCGGGCATGGACATCTCCAGGAGGCAGCCGTCGCGTTTGCCGCAGGGACAATGCCCTTGGCGTCACCCTAGCAACAAGCGGGCCTGTCGACGATAGGGGTCTGGCGGCCTCCCGGCTACGATCAGGCCGCCGCGCGGCGTCCCTCCCGCTCACGAACCAAGGAGTAGCCGTCGCGGAAAATCGACGGGCTGGCGCTCTCCCCTCGCGCGCCTTCGCTCACCAGGCGGCGCCAGGCTCTGGCCCCCGGCAGGCCGTTCATCAGACCCAAGGTGTGCCGGGCCAGGTGCTTCAAGGGAACGCCCTCGGCCGCCAAGGCTTCCCCCAGGGAGACCAGGCCCTCGACCACGTCCGCCCGGCTGGCCACGGGATCAGGCTGGCCGAAGAAGCTGCTGTCGGCCTTGGCCAGCAGGAAGGGATTCTGATAGGCGGCGCGCCCCAGCATCACGCCATCCGCCCAAGACAAGGCCGCCGCGGCCGCCTCCAAGCTCCCCAAACCGCCGTTCAAATGGATGTCGAGGTCCGGGCGACTGCGCTTCAACCGCTCGACCAGCTCATAGCGCAGCGGCGGAATCTCGCGGTTCTCCTTGGGCGACAAACCCTTGAGCCAGGCCTTGCGGGCATGAACGATGAAGGTGGTCACGCCGCCCTCGGCCACCACCTCCACGAAATGTTGGAGCGCCGGCCCCTCCTCTTGCTCGTCGATGCCGATCCGGCACTTCACGCTCACCGGCAGGCCGCTGGCGCCGGCCATGGCGGCCACGCAGTCCCGCACGAGCTCCGGCTCGGCCATCAGGCAGGCGCCGAAGCGGCCGTTCTGGACCCGGTCGCTCGGGCAACCGCAATTGAGGTTGAGCGCGCGGTAGCCGAAACCGGCGGCAATCTCTGACGCGCGCGCCAAGGCGTCGGGGTCGCTGCCGCCCAACTGCAGCACGACCGGCTCTTCGGCGTGGCTGAAGCCCAGAATCCGCCGGCGATCGCCATGTATCACCGCCCCCGCCGTCACCATCTCGCTATAGAGCGTGGTGTGCCTGGTCATGAGACGATGAAAGGCGCGACAATAGCGGTCGGTCCAATCCATCATGGGCGCCACGCTGAAGCGCTGCCCCGCCATCGGTCTCTCCAAGCTCATCACCTGCCGTTCTCTTGCCGCCCGGCGCACTCCGGCCGCAGGGCCGGATATATCAGCTGGCAGGTCCGCTCGCCAAGCCAGCGACGCTAGAGGATCGCGCTCGTGACGTTAGCTCATGCCGCATCGACGGCCCGGCAGGTCCTGTCCGGCAAGCGAATGGGAAAGCGGCGCCTGATCTCGGCATCTATCCGAGCGCTCACATGCTCCGGCGGCGGCGCCGCCAGCAGGTCGCGCGTCTTCTCGCGGGCGATCTCCAGCAGGTCTCTCGAACCCGACTCGTCCCACTCCTGCGGCGTGCGGCGGTTGGCCAGCGCGGGGTAGTAATAGTCCGACTGCATGCGCTCCAGTGTCTGCCCGTGGCCCAGAAAGTGCCCGGGGCCCGACAGGCAGACCTCGCGCACGACCTCAAATGACAGCGTCTCCTCGGTGACCTCGATGCCGCGCGTCGCCCGCAGGACGCTGCCGATCAGATCATTGTCGAGCACGAAGCTCTCCTTGGACGCGGCCAGCAGGGAGCCGTACATGCCCGCCGCCTCGTAGATGAGATTGGCGCCGGCAAGCGCGCTCAAGAGCTCGGTGATCCCCTTCTCGTAGCCGCCTTGGAAGTCGGGCATCTTGCTGTCGGTCATGCCAGCCGAGACGGCGCAAGGGATGCCGTAGAACTGCGCCATCTGTGCGCAGGCGGCCATCAGCACGCCCTGCTCCGCGCTGCCGCCGGACATCGCCCCTGTGCGCAGGTCGCTGACGAAGGGCAGCATGCCCATCAAGGCCGGATGGCCGGGATTGAGCAGGTTGACATAGACGAGCCCGGCCAGCACCTCGGCCGTCTGCAGCGACACCGCCCCCGCCAGGGGGGCCGGGCTGGTCGCTCCCGCCTGGCCCGCCGAGACCAGCTTCAGCGGCGTACCGCTCTCCGCGGCGGTCTCGATGATGCCCAAGGCGTCCTCGGCGAACTTCAAGGGCGGCACGACGAAACAGGTGGACACGCAGCAGAAGGGGCGCGCCCGCCAGGCCGCCTCGCCGCCCGCGATCAAATGGAACATCTCCACCGCGTCGCGCATCGCGGGCGCCGCCGAGAAGGAGGTCCCGATCGGCTTGGCGGTGCCCAGCGCGCAGGCATAGGCCGTGTTGAGGTCCATCTCGTGCGGATCGGTGAGATCGCGGGCCACGACCGTCCGCTGGAACATGTGGATGTTGGGCAGCGCATCGGCCAAGCGCGCCATATCGTAGAGGTCGCCCAGCGTGCTGTCGCGCACCTCGCGCGTCTCGCTGTCGATGACGTGCACCGCGGCGCCAGAGGTGCCCAGATGGATGCGCGTGCCGGAGGGGTCGAGATCGTGCTCGGGCAGCTGTGCGTAAAGCTTGAAGCCGCGCCCGGCGGACTTCAGGACACGCGTCACCATCTCGCGCGGAAAGACCAGGCGCTCCTGGTCGATGACGCGGCCGCCGGCCGCCCTCACCGTGTCGATGCACCGCGGCGAGGCACCGGCTAGGCCGACCTCGGAGAGGATGCGCAGGGCCGTGTCGTGCACGTGGCGGACAGCGTCCGGTGAGAGAGGCAGGAAGCGACCGCCTTCGATGCCTGGCCAGATGGCGGCGGTCGGACCCGAGCCCGCGCCCTCTCTCCTGGCGGCGCGACGGGCCCCGCGGCCCCTGCGAACTGCGTTCATGACGTGACTCCTGCGGACGCGAAGAGCCTGGCGGCGTCATCGAACTCCTGCCAGGCGA
Organism: Rhodospirillales bacterium; assembly: GCA_963669375.1. Lineage (GTDB taxonomy): Bacteria > Pseudomonadota > Alphaproteobacteria > Kiloniellales > JACOMY01 > JACOMY01. The sequence continues at coordinate 298,583 of OY770024.1, forward strand.
AGAGGCGAGCGAGATCTTGGTCGGTGAGGCGAGGCGCGTTGCTCCGCAGCTTTGCCGCCACCTGCTCGGCGGACATTGGATTTCGCGGCGCGCCCAGCGGTAAGGCACAGGTCGCGCTCAAGATCTCGCCGTTCGAGAGCGTGACGTCGATCCGGTCCGGCTCCTGTGGGTCGTAGTTGAGCTGCGGCCGGTTCGGCGTGAAGGCCCGCACCCGCGTGCGCTCGATGAGCGCGGCGACATCGCGCTGCTGCCAAGCCCGGGCATCGAGATCGGCCAGGGTAAGCCGCTGCCGCCTCAGACCCATCGCGACGACGAATGGGATGCTGAAGAGCGCCTCCGCCCGGCTTTCCGGCCGCTCGAAAGGCAGGATGGCGGCATGGAAGTTCGGAAGCTGCGCATCGACCCTAAGGATCTCCGACCTATCGTCCAGGCGCGCCGCCAACTCGATCGCCGCACACATGAGACGGTGGGTGTAGCCGCAACTGGGCCAGGGCTTCAGCACGATGCCGTGCTCGGCGAGGGCAGGCCCGGAGCCGAGCTTGGCGAGACTGCCCTCCAGCCGCGCCTGGGAGGTGCCGGCCGTCAGCGCACGCAGGCCGCGGGCGTGATCCAAGGCATGGGCCTGACCGCCGAGGCCCTCGCGTGCCAGGTGCGCCGCGATCACGCCGGTCTCGGCGGCAAAGCCGGCCTGCAGCGCCTTGGCATGGCTGCCGAACTGGCAGGTGAGCCCGGCGGCCCGGCTGGCCGCCAGCGACAAGGCGCCGGTGGTCCGATCGCGATCCAGGCGCAAGAGCCGTGCCACGGCCGCTGCCGCACCCAGCGCGCCCAAGGTCGCCGTGGAATGCCAGCCGCGGTCGTAGTGCTCGAAGTTCAGTGCCTCGCCCAGCCGGGCGATCACCTCGAATCCGGCGAGATAGGCCCGCGCGACCTCGGCCCCGGTGACCCTCCCCTCGGCGGAGGCGAGCAGGGCCGGAAGCATGACGACAGAGGGATGGCTGTTGCCCGGCAGCTCCCAATCGTCGAACTCCACGGCATGCCCCGCCACGGCGTTGAGAAAGGCGGCGGCCGGTCTCGAGGCGCGCGCGTCGGTCCCGTAGAGCGGCCTTTCTCCCGAAGCCTCCATGGCGACGACGGCCGAACGTGCCTGGACCGCCGTCGGATGCGCGGCGCCGGCCAGAATGCAGCCGAAGCAATCGATGACCGCGTCGCGCAAGGTGGCAAGGGTCCTGCCGTCCGCGTCCAAGGGGTCCTCGGCGACGAAGCGGCCAAGGCGCGCCAGCGCCGGCTCGGCGCATCGTTCGGACGTCACGGCATCAAGCGTCATTGGATGCACTCATCGCCTCACCCGGGCAGAATGGGTCATCAGCCCGTGTCCCCTGCTAGACCGCCTTGTTTCTTGAGAAAAGCCGCAAAATACTTATAGTCACTATTCCTTGGTGGAATATCGACATGGCGCTGCCAAACTGGAAGCTACTGCTGGCCTTCGAGGCCGTGGCCAGGCACGGCAGCTTCTCGCGCGCGGCCGGAGAGCTGAATGTCCTGCAGCCCGCGATGAGCCGCCGCGTGGCGGAGTTGGAGGCGCAGTTGGGAACGCCCCTGCTCTACCGTACCCGACCCAAGACCAGCCTGACGCCGGAAGGCCAGATCCTCTTTCGGGCCATTTCCGGCAGCATGGTTCAGGTGCAAACGGCGGTCGAGCAGGTGCGCGCGCGGGCCACCGACCGCCCCTTGGTGGTCAACACGACGATCGGCTTCGCCAGCTGCTTCTTGCTGAAGCGCCTGAAGCGCTTCCGAGAGCGCCATCCGGAGATCACCGTCGAACTGATCTCCCGCGACCTCAATGCCGCCTACCGCGAAGACGAGGCGGACATCGTCATCGCCTTCGATGCACCAACTCGCCTGCCGGGGACCAGGCAGGGATCGATCTTCCGCGAGGAGCTGGTGGCCGTTTGCGCCCCCGCCTACCTGCCCAGCGCACCGATCCCCTTGGCCCAACTCGCCCGAGAGCGCCTGCTCCACCTGACCCAGGGCATTCACGCGCGGGACTGGGAGACCTTCCTGTCGGGGAGCGGTCTCACCGTCCCCGCCGCGCAGGCGACGGAGAGGTTCACCAGCTTCATCCTCTATCTGCAAGCGGCGCTCAACGGCGAAGGAATCGCGCTCGGTTGGGAGCATCTGCTGGAGGACCACCTCGCGTCCGGCCAACTGGTGCGCGCCGTCGACCGTCGCCTCTCGACAGAGCGAGGCTACTTCTGCTGCCTCACGCAACGCGCCGCCGGCGACGCCGGGGCCGAGCGCTTTCTCGATTGGATCACTTCCTTGGTTTAGCCGCACAGCTGCCCAGCTGAGGAGGAGGGCGACTTGCGCGGAATCGTGCTCTGGACTGCCGCGTCGCTGCCGCTCCTCGCAGTGACACCATGAGCGGCATGCCGGCCGAAGCGCTGCAACAAGCCCGCCCACCGTCATCGCGAGCAAAGCGCGGCTATACTCACCCTCTCTTGGCCGGACGGTCCGTGCGGAGTCAGCGTCCAGAGAGCCCCTACTCGGCGGCGATCTGCGCCCTTGGAGCAAGGTTTCCTTCGTGCGCCACCTCGGCGAAGATCCAATCGCGAAAGGTCTTGACCGCCGGGTCGCCGGCCTGCGCCTCGGGATAGGCCAGCGAGTAGATGGTGATCGGCAAGGTCACCGTCTCGAAGAGGCGGACGAGCGTGCCGCCTTCCAGTGTTGAGCTAATCATGGATTCATAGGCCAGCGCGACGCCCTGGCCACGCTCGGCCGCCGTGGTGATCAACTCGCAGTGTGGATAGACCGGACCCCTCGGAAGCTCCGGCGCGTCCATTCCGGCGGCGAGGAACCACTCGGCCCATGCGTCCATCACCTCGTCATGCAGCAGAGTAACCCTCAGCAGATCTTCAGGGCTTTCGATCGCCTCGCGCCGCTTGAAATCGGGACTGATGACCGGGAAACGCCCGGACGCCATCAGCGGCTCGACCACCACGCCGGGCACGGCATCGTCGGCCCAGTGGATGACCACGTCAGCGTCGTTGTGCGGGAAATCCGTGCTGGGCGCGCCTTCCGAGACCCGCAAGCGGATGTCCTTCCAGATCGACAGCCCCTCCAGCCGGGGCACCAGCCACCGCGCCGCGAAACCCGGCGTCGAGAGCACCCGCAGGGGACGCCCTCCGGACGCGTCGACAGCGCGCGTGCTCTCGTCCAGCGCATCGAGAAGACCCGTCAGCTTCCCGACATAGGCGGCGCCCGTACGCGTCAGCGACAGGCCATTCCCGCCACGATCGAAGAGCGCGGTGGCAAGGAACTCCTCAAGCGCCTTGATCTGATGGCTGACGGCCGAGGGCGTGACGCAGAGTTCCTCCGCCGCCTCCTTGAAGCTGAGGTGTCGGGCGGCCGCTTCGAACGCACGAATAGCGGCAAAGGGTGGAAGACGCCTGCGCATCCCGGGTTACTTTCCTTCATCGCCGAGTGAATTTTCGTCTTTTGATCCGGCTTGCCGGACAACCTACCATTTTCGCGGCTCTTCGACAAACGGCGGAGGACGGCATGAAAAAGCCGATGCGCGCCAGCCTATGGCTGGCGGCGAGCGTTACTCTTGCGACTCTTGCCTCCGACGTCTGGGCCAAAAACGTGTTCGTCCCGTCGTCGCCACTCGATCGGCAGGTGCAGGCGGAAACGGAAGAGCTGGTGGAGCGGCTCGAAGCTTGGCTGGACCGAGAGAGTCCCTATCCAAGGCGCCCCTCTTCGGCCGAGATTCGCCTCGTCACTGCCTCCCAGGCGCTGCACCTCCAGGGACAGGCCAGCCTGCCGGGCTTGGTCCCGAGAGGCCTCTACGATGCCGAAACCGCCACGATCTATCTGGTGGCGCCCTGGTCGCCCGCCGTCGCGGAGGATGCAAGCGTGCTGCTGCACGAGTTGGCGCATCATCGCCAGCAGACGGCGAGGCATTGGTACTGTCCCGGCGCACAGGAGCTGCCGGCCTATCGCCTGCAGGAGAAGTGGCTGTCGGAGCGTGGCCTGAAAGCCCGGGTCAACTGGATCGCCGTCGTGCTGGAATCGGGCTGCAGCCCGCGAGACATCCACCCGGACTAGCTCGCGCGCCGCGCAAAGATGCGCGCCAAGGCCTCCTTGATGACCTCCACCGCCCGCTCGCGACTCATGCCGATATGGCTGGCGATGATCCCCTGCCCGCGTCCGACGTCGCGACTGCGCAAGGCCTCGATGATGGTGACGTGGTCTTCGTAATAGGGCGCGCGATAGCTCTGGTAGTCGAGGTCGATCGTACGGAAGAAGCGTATCCTGGCGGCGATGCCGCGCAACTGACGCTGCAGTTCCTTGTTGCCCGACAGGAGCGCGATGCGCTCGTGAAAGGCCTCGTCCTTGCGCGTCGTCTCGGCGATCGAGAGATCGGCATAGCCGTGGTTCACCGTCGACCACCACTCGGCCAGGGCCTCGACCTCGGCGTCGCTCGCGCGCGTTGAGGCGCGCTCGAACGCCGCCGTCTCCAGAATCGTGCGCAGGTCATAGAGATCGACGATCTCGTCGACGTCGGGGCTGCGGGCGACGAAGCCCTGCGGCGTCGCCTCGAAGAGGCCTTCGGTCACCAGGCGGTTCAGCGCCTCCTTGACCGGCGTCCGGCTGAGGCGGAGCTGCTTTGCCAGCGCCAGCACTTTCACCGCCTCTCCCGGCCGGAACGCGAAGTCGATCGCCTTGGCGCGCAGCGCCTCGTAGGCCTTATCGACCAAGGAGCCGCCGTCCTCGCGCGCTTCGTCCTCCGCCGCGGCGCCTTCCTCCCCGTCATCCTGCTCCATGAACGCTCCCCTCCTTGCGGCCAAGCCATTCGTCGTCTTGTGCACATAAGTGAATTCACTATTGACTCACTGCTGGAGTCAGGTGTGAATGTAGCCCAAGGCAGATCGCACGACAAGCATCGAGGCAAGGAGGAGAGACGGCATGAAGCTGACCCAGTCGCAGGTCGAGGCCTACGATCGCGATGGCTACCTGGTGCTGCACGGCATCGTGACGCCGGCCGAGTTGGAGCTGCTGCGCCGGGAGGCCGACCTGCTGGAGACGCCGCAGCGCGGCCACCCCGACGCCAACGTCTACGAGAAGGACGGGACGACGCTCAGGGCCGCCTGGGCGGTCGAGATCGATTCCGAGGTCTGTCGTCGTGCCTTGCGCCTGCCGCGCATTCTCGGCCCGGTGCTGCAGCTGACCGGACAGCCCACCTACCTCTACCAGTCGCGGCTCAACTACAAGGTGGCCGGCAGCGGCGACGTCTTCCAGTGGCACCAGGACTACGGCAGCTGGGTCGAGGACGGCGTCCCCGACGGCAGCCATCGGCGCATGCTGAGCGTGCTGGTCATGCTTGACGACACCGGACCCGAGAGCGGCCCGCTGCGCTTCGTGCCGGGCTCGCACCGTGAGGGGTTGCTGCGTTCGGAGTACGACGCGCGAACCACCAGCTACGCGCTGCATTGCACGCCCGATGCCGACGTGGAGCGCCTGCTGGCCGGCCGGCCGCCTGTCGCCTGCACCGGACGCGGCGGCACCGTGGTCCTCTTCGGCGGCAACCTGGTGCACGGCTCCCAGCGCAACAGCGGCGGGCGCAACCGGCGCAACCTCTACTTCGCCTACAACACGCTCGACAACCTGCCGGACCCGGATTACCCGCGCCGCCGGCACGCCAACGGCTACATCATGAGCCGCGACCGGGAACCCCTCGGCCAGATCGCCGACGACGCATTGATCGACCTCGCCAACGAACGGGGGCTCACCGCCGCGGCGATCGCGGCCTGAGCCGAACACGCACGGCGACGCTAACGACCCGACGATCCAGGAACAGGGAGTAAGATCAGATGACACGCATGTTTCTAGCCGCCCTCGCGCTGGCCCTGGCCATGGCATCTGCCGCCCAGGCGGAGGAGGTCCGTCTCGACCTCGCCAACGAATACAGCGCCGCTTCGCTGGTCGGGCTGGCCGATCAGGACTTCATCGACCGCGTCGCCGCCTTGAGCGACGACAGCATCGTCGTCACCCCTCACTTCGGCGGCGCGCTCGGCTTCAAGTCGAAGGACCACTTCGATGCCGTCGGCGACGGCGCGGTGCCGCTGGCGGGGACCTACACTGGCGTGTTCACCGGCATCGACCCGGTCTTCGCGCTCTCCTCCATGCCCTTCCAGGCACCGACGATCGCGGATGCCCATGCCCTCTATCAAGCGGCGCGCCCGGCCTACGAAGCCGTCTTCGCATCGGGCAATCAAATGCTGCTCTACGCCGTCCCCTACACGCCGACGGGCATCTGGGCCGGCAAGGTGCTGGGCGATCTCGACGCCTTCGAGGGGCTGAAGATCCGAACCTACGACGCCGCCGGGGTGGAGGCCTTCTCCCACATCGGCGCGGCGCCGATCCAGCTCAGCTGGGCCGACACCGTCCCGCAGCTTTCCACCGGCGGCATCGACGCCATCCTGACATCGGACGAGACCGGCATCGCCGGCTCCCTTTGGGATCACCTCAGCCACTTCAACAGCGTCCCCTACAGCGTCGCCATCAACATGACCCACATGAACCGCGATGCCTTCGAGGCCTTGAGCGCAGCACAGCAGCAGGCCGTGCTGAAGGCGGCGGCCGAAACCGAGCAGGCCGCCTGGCGGCGCGCCGCCGAGCGCGTTGCCGCAAACGCCAAGGTCCTGGCCGAGAAGGGCGTGGTGCTGGTGACCCCCGAGCCCGCCCTGATCGCTCAGCTGCAAGAGGCCGGAGACGCGGTGCTGGCCGACTGGCTCGCCGAGACCGGCGCGCCCGGCCGGACCATCATCGAGACCTACCGCCAATCCCGCGGCGGCAGCTGAGCCCCGCCAGCCGAGAGCCGGAGACAGCCATGACCCTTCACCCCACGCTGCCCGATCTTAAGGGCCTACTGCAGGAACGCGCCTTTCTGGACGGAGCCTGGGTCGAGGCCGCTAGCGGGCGCCGCTTCGCGGTGACCGATCCGGCGAGCGGCACGGTGGTGGCCGAGGTGCCCGACCTGGACCCCGCGGCCGCCCTCGCGGCGGTCGGCGCGGCGCGCCGGGCACTGCCCGGCTGGCGATCACTCACCGGCAAGGAGCGCGCGGCCAGGCTGCGGCGCTGGTACGAACTGATCATGGCCGAGCAGGAGCGGCTGGCCAGCCTCATGGTGCTGGAGCAAGGCAAACCCCTGGCCGAAGCCAAGGGCGAGATCGCCTTCGGCGCCAGCTACGTCGAGTGGTACGCCGAGGAGGCCAAGCGCCTCTACGGCGACCTGGTGCCGAGCTACGCCCCCGACCGGCGCATTCTCGTGGCCAAGCAGGCGATCGGCGTGGTCTTCGCCGTCACCCCCTGGAACTTCCCCTCGGCCATGGTGACACGCAAGTGCGCGCCGGCGCTGGCGGCGGGCTGCACCCTTGTGCTGAAGCCGGCCGAGGAGACGCCGCTGTCGGCCTTGGCGCTGGCCCGGCTCGCCGAGGAAGCCGGCATCCCGCCCGGCGTCTTCAACGTCGTCACCAGCAGCGAGCCCGCCACCATCGGCCAGGCGCTGACGGCGTCGCCCGACGTCGCCAAGGTCACCTTCACCGGCTCCACCGAGGTCGGCAAGCTCTTGATGCGGCAGTCCGCCGAGACGGTGAAGAAGGTGACCTTGGAGCTGGGCGGCCACGCCCCCTTCGTGGTCTTCGCCGACGCCGACCTGGAGGCCGCGGTCGAGGGCGCCATGGCATCGAAGTTCCGCACCTCCGGCCAGACCTGCGTCTGCGCCAACCGCATCCTGGTGCAAGAAGCGATTCTGGCGCCGTTCGTCGAGAAGCTCAGCGCCGCCGTCGCCAAGCTGGAGGTCGGCCCCGGTTTCCAGCCCGGCGTGACGCAAGGCCCCCTGATCGACGAGCGCGCGGTCGCCAAGGTGGAGCGCCACGTCGCCAACGCCTTGGCCGGCGGCGCCCAAGCCGCCGTCGGCGGCGGCCGTCATGCCCTGGGTGGCGGCTTCTTCCAGCCGACCGTGCTGACCGGCGTCAAGCGCGGCATGCTGGTGACGCGGGAGGAGACCTTCGGCCCGGTGGCGCCGATCCTCTCCTTCCGCGACGAGGCCGAAGCAGTGGAGATGGCCAACGACACCCGCTACGGGCTGGCGGCCTACGTCTACACCCGCGACCTGGGCCGCGCCTTCCGCATGGGCGAGGCGATCGAGGCCGGTTCGGTCGGCATCAACACCGGCGTCATGTCGAGCGAGCTGGCACCGGCCGGCGGCATGAAGGAATCGGGCATCGGCCGCGAAGGCTCGCGCCACGGCATCGACGACTTCGTCGAGCTCAAGTACCTCTGCATCGCCGGCCTGGCCGCATGAGGGATGGCGCGACCCGGATCGCCGGCGCGATCGACCGCCTCGACCGGGCGGTCGGCGGGCTGGCCAAGGCCGCCGCGTGGCTCGCCGGCGCCCTCTTGGTCGCGATGATCGCCCACGTGCTGCTGGAGATCGCCCTACGCGCGCTCTTCGCCACCTCGACCTTCGTGCTGGACGAGTTCGTCGGCTACGGCGTTGCCGCTGTCACCTTCCTCTCGGCCGGCTACGCCTTCCAGGAGATGGCCTTGATCCGCGTCGGCTTGCTGTTGGACGCGGTCCAGCGGCGCACCCGGCTGCGCCGCTGCCTGGAAGTGGCCTGCGCCGGCACCACGGCCACGGTCCTCTGGTTCATCGCCTGGTACTTCGCGCGCAGCGTTGCGCGTCACCTGGAGCGCGGCTCGCTCAGCGAAACCGTGGCCCAGGTGCCGCTCTGGATACCGGAGGGTCTCATGCTGCTGGGCCTGATCGTGCTCAACCTCCGGATCACCCTCTATGGCCTCAAGCTGTTGGCCGCCGAGACCTTGCCGCAAGGGCATCGGCGGCATGCCGAGGCTTTGGCGCCCCAGGAGCATCGGAGCGAGGCCTGATGGACGCGCTCACCGCCGCATTCCTGGTCTTCGGCCTGCTGCTCTTCTTCCTCGGCACCGGGGTCTGGGTCTTCGCCGCCTTGCTCGCGACCAGCATCGCCGCCCTGCACCTGGGTCTGGACTTCCCCTTCGAGCGCATCGGCGCCATCGCCAAGGGCGTGCTTTGGCGGGCCTCCAGCGGCTGGGAACTGGCCGCCATTCCCATGTTCATCTTGATGGGCGAGCTGATCTTCCGCACCGACCTCTCGACCCGCCTCTTCGCCGGGCTGGAGCCGCTGGTGGCCCGGGTCCCGGGCCGGCTCTACCACGCCAACATCATCGGCTGCACCCTCTTCGCGGCGGTCAGCGGCTCCAGCACCGCGACCACGGCGACGGTCGGGCGCATGACCGCCGCGGCCCTGCGGGAGCGCCGCTACGACAGCCGCCTGGCGGTCGGCTCGCTGGCCGGGGCCGGCAGCCTCGGCCTGCTGATCCCACCGTCGATCATGATGATCATCTACGGCGTGCTGGCCGAGGTCTCGATTTCCCAGCTCTTCATCGCCGGGCTGCTGCCGGGTCTGCTGGTCGCCGGGCTCTACTCCGCCTACATCGCCGGACGCTGCCTGCTGCAGCCCCGCTTGGCCCCCCGCAAGGAGTGCGCGGCCGGCCCGCTGCTGGCCCCCGTCGCCAGAGGCCTGGCCCCGATCGCTTTCCTCATCGTCGTGGTTCTGGGCGGCATCTACAGCGGCATCGCCACGCCTTCGGAGGCAGCCGCCGTCGGCGTGCTCGCCACCCTGGTCCTCACCCTGGTGCTGGGCCAGTTGAGCTGGCCGCTCTTCTCCGAGGCGCTGCTGGCGGCGCTGAAGTCCTCCTGCATGATCGCCACCATCCTGGCGGCCGCCGCCCTGCTCTCGGCCACGATGGGCTATCTGCACGTGCCTGCGACCATCGCCCAGGCGATCGGCGGCCTGGGGCTCGGCCCCTGGGGCCTGATCTTGCTCTTGGCTCTCTTCTACATCCTGCTGGGCTTCTTCCTCGACGGCATCTCCATCGTGGTCATGACGCTGGGCATCACCCTGCCGCTAGTGCAGCAGGCGGGCTTCGACCCGCTGTGGTACGGCGTCTTCTTGGTGCTGATGGTCGAACTGGGCCTGATGACGCCGCCGGTCGGCTTCAATCTCTTCGTGCTGCAGTCGGTGACCGGTCAGCCGCTGGCCGCCATTGCCCGTGCCGCCGTGCCCTTCTTCATCTTGATGCTGCTGGCCGCCGCCATCCTGACGGCGGCACCGGGCATCGCGCTCTGGCTGCCGAGCAAACTGGGGTGAGGACCTCGACCCTGCCGCCGCCGGCCGGCAGGAAAACCGGACCGGCTAGCGACCGACGAAGCGCGCCGGCCGCTTCTCCAGAAACGCCCCGACGGCCTCCAGATGGTCTTGGCTGTTATGGCAGACGCCTTGCACCGTGGCGCAGAGGTCCAGGAAGTCGCGCAGCTCCATCCTTTGCGCCGCCTTCATCAGGCGCTTGGCGTAGCGCAGGGCCTGCGGCGGCTTGGCCGCGATCGTGGCGGCATAGTCGCCAACATGGGCAAGGAGCTCGTCGGGCTCCTTCACGGTCAAGAGCAAGCCGATCTCGAGCGCTTCCTCGGCCTTCACCACGCGGCCGGTGAACGTCAGCTCCGCCGCCCTCTGGAACCCCAGCAGGCGCTGCAGGAACCAGCCGCCGCCGTCGCCCGGGATGATGCCAAGATTGACGAAGGTCTCGCCGAAGGCGGCCTTGGTGGAGCCGATGCGGATGTCGCACATGCACGCCAGATCGCAGCCCGCGCCGATCGCCGGCCCATTGACGGCGGCGATCGTCGGCACCTCGCAGCGGTCGAGCGCCAAGGGAATGCGCTGGATGCCGCGACGATAGCGTTCCTCGCACTCGGCGACATCGCCGGCGAAGCTCCCGCCGCGGTCCCGCATCTCCTTGATGTTGCCGCCTGCGGAGAAGGCGGACCCCGCCCCGGTCAACACCAGGACCGAGACCTCGGGCGTGCGGTTCACCCAGTCGACGGTATCGACGATGTCGTCGATCAGGTGCGAGCCGGTCAGCGCATTGCGCAGATCGTCGCGCTCGAACGTCAGACGCGCCACCCGACCCTCCAACGTGAGGGTCGAGTCCTTGGTTGCGATGGGCCTTGCCATGGGATTGCCTCCTCCGTCCCCTGTCAGCTGCCGGCCAGGATCATGCGCGCGTCGGCCACGTCAAGACCGTCGGCTCGCACGATCACCGGATTGAGGTCGATCTCCGCGATCTCCGGATGCGCCTGGGCGAGTTCCGCGACGGCCATCATCAAGTCGACCAGGGCCTCCTTGTCGACCGGCGGGTTGCCGCGTGCTCCCTCCAGGATCTTCCTCGATTGGATCTGCTCGAGCATCTCGTAGGCATCGGCGCGGCTCATCGGGATGGCGCGGAAGGCGACGTCCTTCAGCACCTCGACGAAGACGCCACCCAGGCCGAACATCATGACCGGGCCGAAGATGGGGTCCTGAACGACACCGATGATCACCTCCACGCCAGGCCGCGCCATCGGCGTCGCCAGCACGCCCTCGACGCGGGCCGCCGGGTCATACGCCTCGGCGTTGGCCAGGATCTCCCGGCGCGCCGCCTCTATCGTCTCGCGGCCGCTGACGTTCAACTTGACGCCGCCGGCATCGGACTTGTGGAGAATGTCCTGGCTGACGACCTTCATGGCCAGCCGACGATCGCCGAAGAGCGCCGCGGCGTCGGCCGCGTCTGCCGGGTCGCGCAGAAGGCGGGTCTCCGGAACCTCGATCCCGTAGCGCGACAACAGCTGCTTGGCCTCGTGCTCGAAGAGCGCGCTGCGGCCATCGGCCTTGGCCTTGTCCACGATGGCGCCGGCATCGGCGCGCGCAGCGCCGACGACGACCGGGGGATTGCCGGCCAGGCGCCGGCGCGCGGCGCCGTAACGCACGCTCTCGGCCGCGCAGCGCACGGCATTCTCCGGCCAGATGAAGAGCGGCACGCCGGCCTTGCGCAAGACGGAGAGCGGTTCCGGCTTGTGGGTCGCATAGAGGCTCTGCACGATCACCGGCTTGCCCTCCGTCCGGGCCAACGCGCCGATCTCGGCCGAGGTCTCGATTTCGGCCTGGCTCAGGGACTCGGCGAAGCGCACGGCATAGCCGCCGAACATGCCGACGATCATCAAGAGGTCGACGCCAGGGTCAGCCAGGAGCACGCGCGCGCACTTGGCGAAGACGGCCGGGTTGTCGTCGGTGCCGCCGGCGACGTCCACGGGATTGGCCAGAGAGGCCTGCGCGGGCAGAATCTCGGCAAGCGCATCCCTGGTCTCGGTCGAGATGGCGGCCGGGGCAAGGCCGGCCTCCACCAGCGCATCCGTGGTGATGGTGCCGTGCCCCCCGGAATCGGCCAGGATAGCCACGCGGTTGCCGCCAGCCGGCGGCAGGAGGCTCAGCCCCTCCGCGACCGACAGGATCTTGTCCGACTGCTCGACGACGGTCACGCCGGCCTGACGCAGCAGATCGCGCGTCAAGGCAAAGGAACCGGCGAGCGAGCCGGTGTGCGAGCTGGCCGAAGCCTGCCCGGCCTCGGTACGGCCGGACTTGTAGACCACCACCGGCTTGCGCTGCGTCACCTCGCGGGCGACATCCAGGAAGCGGCGGCCGTTCTTGAAACCCTCGACATAGAGCACCGGCACCGCCGTGTTCTCGTCCTCGTCGAAGTACTCCAGATACTCGTTAAAGCGCACGTCCAGCTGATTGCCGACGCCGACATAGCTGGAAAAGCCGAGCTGCCGGCGCCGATGCGCCTCGGTGATGAGGGCCAGCATCATGTTGCCGGACTGCGAGACGATGGCGATGTTGCCCGGCTCCGCGTCGCTGACGCCGACCAGGTTCATGCGCTGGTGCAGGTTGAAGACACCGTTGGTGTTGGGACCGATGAGGCGTATGCCGTGCGCCCTGGCAGCCGCGAGAGTCTCCTCTTCCAGCACCTTGCCGGCCGGGCCGGCCTCGCCGAAACCTGCCGCCAGGATGACGGCACCCTTGATCCCCTTGGCGCCGCACTCGGCCAGGAGCTTGGGCAGGGTCCGGGCTGGCGTGCAGACCAAAGCCAAGTCGATCGGCCCCTCGACGGCAGCGACCGCGGGGTAGGCCTTAAGGCCCAAGATGTCCGGCGCCTTCGGATTGATCGGGTAGACCGGCTGGTCGAAGCCGTCGCGCAGCAGCTGCTTGACCGCCTGATAGCCGCGTTTGGTGGGATCGTTGGACGCGCCGATCACGGCAATGGCGCGCGGGGTGAAGATAGAGTGAAGCGGGCTGCGGGCGGCCGGGCTCTCGCTCGGCAAGGCTGCAATGGACGCGGACATCTCTTCGTTCCTCTCGCGTTTCATCGTCGGTCTGCGCGCTAACGGCCGCGAAAGACCGGCGCGCGCTTCTGGGCGAAGGCGTCGACGCCTTCCTGCCAGTCTTCGGTGACCATGCAGGCGCGCAAGGCCTCCAACTCGGTGACGAGCCGCGTCTCCATGCTGCGGGTGGGGTCGTTCAGATGCTCCTTGGCGAAGCGCAGGGAGAGCGGCGCCTTCTCGGCCAAGGTCCGGATGAAGTCCTCGACGCCGGTCTCGAAGCCCTCGTCCGGGAAGACCCGGCTGGCGAGCCCGATGGTCTTGGCCTCGCCGCCGTCGATCCGCCGGCCGGTCATGATCAGCTCTCGCGCGGTGGCGAGGCCGACCAAACGCGGCAGGATCCCGGTAACGCCGCCGCCCACGAAGGTGCCGATGGAGACTTCCGGCAGCCACAGCAGGGCGCTCTCCTTCATCAGCACGAAGTCGGAAGAGATCGCCATCTCCGCGCCGGCGCCGGCGGCAAAGCCGTTGACCGCCGCGATGACCGGTTTCGGGAAAGACTGGATGCGTTTGCAGACCTCGTTTCCGAGCACTAGGTAGTCGCGCTGTTGGCGCGCCGTGCGCTCGCCCTTGCCATGTTCCTTGAGGTCGGCGCCGACGCAGAAGGCGCGCCCCTCGCCGGTCAGGACCACGACCCGCAGGTCTTCGTCCGCCTCGGCGACGTCGAAGGCACGCAGCAGGTCGCGATAGAGCTGCTCCACCACGGCGTTCAGCCGTCGCGGGCGATTGAAGCGGATCTCCGCGACCTGGCCGCGCCGGGCGTAGATCAGCGTTTCGAAGGTCTCAGTATGGCTCATGCTGTCCCGGCCGTGCGGCCGCCTCTCCTTTGCGTGCACGCCCGTTCGAAGGACGCAGCGCTGGAGGTAGCGGGCGCGGGCGGCCGGGTCCAATGCCAAGCCGGCCCCGCGCGGTGCCGAAACGGCATGGAGGCGGTCGACGGCAGCGATTCACAGTGTCGAGATCGACACCAGTGCCTACGTGATGACCAGACAACATGTGCTCTTGGTCATTCCCACTGACGTCATCCTCCAGCTTGACTGGAGGATCTCGAGCAGCTCACGCAAGCAGTGGGTAAAGATCTTCCCAGTTCGGATTTAAGGTCTCTATCAGCGCAATCTTCCAGGCCCGGTTCCAGTGTTTAAGGCGCTTCTCCCGACGAATGGCATTCACTATTGACCGATGTGCTTCATAGTACACCAGTACATCTAAACTGTACTTCTTTGTGAATCCTTTTTGGACACCATTCTTGTGCTCCCATGCGCGACGCGCGATGTGATTGGTGACGCCAATGTAAAGTGTCCCGTACATTCGATTGGTCATGATGTATACGTAGTACATGGCAGAACAGTACGGTTCCGAGTGGTCCTCCGGTCAAGCCGGAGGACGACCCCGAGGAGCGCACCAAAGCACCTCTTATAATGGAGTTGAACTATAAACCTTCATCCTTTGTTTGCCAACTTCTTCCGGGTACGGCACACCTGAGGCACAGGCCTTCACCCTCCCCCCACCCGCTGCAGCATGTGCTGCCAGACGCGTTCGGAAAGACGGCCGCCGCGTTCGCTCGCCCAATAGAGCCGCAAGCCGAGGCTGACGTTCCAGCTCTCGTCGCCGGCCGGGGCCAGACGCTGGTCCAGGTCGTCGGCGCTGACGACCGCTTCGGGCAGCCAGGCTATCCCCTGCCCGTCCGCCGCCATGGCTTTCAAGCAGTCCGCGATCGAGTTCTCGACGAAGGGCGCAAGGTGGGCGGCAAGCGGCATCTGGGCCAGGTGCAGGTCGATTGCCCGCTCGAGAAAGGTGCCGCTGCCGTAGGTGAGGTAGGGCAAGGGCGCCTCGGCCGACCCGGGAAGCGGATGGCGCGCCGCGCCAGCTTCGGTCCGCTGCGCGAAGGGCAGGAGGCGTTCCCTGCCCAAGGTGACGTAGGGAAAGCGCCTGGGATCCAGCACCAAGGGAATTTGCGGGTGGTAGAAGTTGATCAGGAAGTCAGCCTCACCGTCGATCATGTCCTGGATGCAGTCATGAACGTTGTCGTTGATCAGGCGAAGACGAAAGGGAGGCACCGACCGCTTCACGCCCTGAAGCCAGTTGGGGACGACGCTGAGCGCCAGGACATGCGGCGCGGCGACAACGACGGTGTCGCCCGCATCGCCTGCTTCCTGACGCAGATCGCGGCGCAGACGGTGCATGTCGCGCACCAGTTCGGCCGCGCTCTCACGGAAGCGGCGCCCGGCCGACGTCAACTCCGGCGGGTGCGAACTGCGATCGACCAGACTGGTGCCCAGCCAATGCTCCAACGCCCGGATGCGCCGGCCGAAAGCCGGCTGCGTGACATTGCGTGCTTCGGCGGCCCGCGAGAAGCCGCCGAGTTCGGCCAATGCCAGGAAGTCCTCCAGCCACTTCAACTCCAAGCGCCGCACCTCCGCTCCGGGACAGGGAGCATAGCAGGTCTCCGGCGGTCTCGCTCAAGCGGCAGTCGGCGGCGGGCGCCTCCTTCACTGCGAGCAGTAGAGGACAGCGCGCCCGAGGAGCGCGCCGCGCCGCCTTGCGGCTCTAGCCGTAGGCCGGCGCCAGGCGATAGTGGCTGACACCCCAGATCTCGCCGTCGGCATGGCCGAAGAGACCCGCCGTGGCCATGAAGAAATAGCGCCAGCGGCGGCGCCAGAGCCGCGCGTCGGCCCCGTAGACATCGGTCAGGATGGCCTCCAGCTCTTCCTGATTGGCATCGAAGTTCGCCAGCCAGTCCTGTGCGGTGCGCTGGTAATGTCGCCCGCTCCAACGCCACTCGCGCACCACCTCGAAGGTATCGGAGAAACAGTGGATCAATCGATGGCTGGGCATCAGGCCGCCGGTGAAGAAGTGTTGCGCGATCCAGTCGTCCTGCTTGCTGTGATCGTAGCGATAGGGCGCGTCACGATGAGAGAAGACATGGATGAAGAGGCGTCCTTCCGGCGTCAGCCAAGAGCGCGCCCGCCGCAGCATCGCCGCCCAGTTCGACAGGTGCTCGAACATCTCGACCGAGACGATGCGATCGAAGCGCGCGCCTGGATCGAAGGTGACGACGTCGGCGGTGACGATGGTGATGTTGGTGAGCCCCCGGGCCCTGGCCTCCGCCTCGATGAAGTCCCTCTGCGCCTTGGCGTTGGAGACCGCCAGGATCGTCGCGTTGGGATAGAGGGCCGCGACGAAGAGCGAGAGCGAGCCCCACCCGCAGCCGAGCTCCAGAATGCGTTGACCGTCGGCAAGGTCGGCATGCGCCACGGTCTCTTCCAGCGCATGGGTCTCGGCGTCGGAAAGGGTGGTGGTCTGGCCGTCATAGCGCCCGCAGGAGTACTTCAGCCGCGGCCCCAGGATGAGGCGGAAGAAGTCCGCCGGCAACTCGTAGTGCTGACGGTTGGCGCACTCCTGGTGGCTGGCGATGACCTCCTCGGCCAAGTCGGCGGCGAAGGTCTCGCCCACATCGTCGGGCAGCGCCGAGAGCCGTCGCCGCGTCCGCGCCACCAGATAGTTGACCCCGGCGCGCACCAAGGCGTCGGGAATCGGTCGGCGCTCCGCCAGGCGTATGGCGGATGAGATGAAGCTCATGAGGCCTGCCTCTCGTTCTTGGTGCCACTGCCGGGCCAAGCCGGCCAGAAGACATTCACCCGCTCCTGGTAGTCGCGGAAGGCCGCTCCGCGCGAGCGGAGCATGTGCGCCTCCAGAGGCGGTACGCCCGAGACATGCACCAAGAGCCAGTACATGAAGAGCGGGCCGATCGCGGCCAAGTAACCCCAGGGGTAGCCCCCGCCCGCATCGATGGCGATCGGCAGGTAGGCGAGCCAGCCCAGCCACTCGAAGAAGTAGTTGGGGTGACGGGACAGGCGCCAAAGCCCTCGATCGCAAACCTTGCCCCGATTGCCGGGATCGGCGCGGAAGCGGGCGAGCTGACGGTCGGCAACCGCCGCGCCGCCGAGGGCGACGGCAAAGACGACGACGCCGAGCCAGTCCAGCGCGCCGAGACCCGGCGCCGGATTGCGGGCGGCAAGGAGAACGGTCAGCACGAGCAAGAGCGCTGCGGCCGCCTGGATCTGCAGGAACCAGAAGAGCCGGGCCGGAAAGGCCGCCCCCCAGCTGTCGCGCAGATAGGCGTAGCGCGGGTCGTCGCCGGCGCCCTTGGTGCGGCCGGCAATGTAGCCGCCCAGACGCAAGGCCCAGACCGCGGCCAACCCGGCGACAAGCCACTGCCGCTCTGACAGGCCCTCGTCTCCCGACAGGGGCACCAAGGCTGCGGCCACGGCGCCCGCGCCCACGGCGAAGCTCCAAACGGCGTCAATCCAGCCGGACTGACCACTGCGCATCGCCACCAGCCAGGCCAAGGCCAACAGGAGGGACAGGGACAGCCCCAAAAGGATGACAAGGTGCCAAAGGGTCATGCAGGCCCTCTCTCGCAAACGGCTTCAACGTGACTTCTACGCAGCATGGCCGGCGCTTGGACCACTCTTGGTCCGCGCGCCGGCTCAAGGCCGCGCAAGGCCGTTTCGCCCGCGCCGGGACATCCTTGATCGACTTGACGGCCGTCTCGAAACGCGCTGTCTCGCCAAGGAAAGGCGCCTCTCGGCGCGTTTCAAAACAGAGACTTAGCGGCCAGGGGCGAGCCTGCGTGAAGCTCGCCCCCGGACCTCCCTATTGCCCCTGCCCCAGGGAATAGCCAGCCTCGCCATCGAAGGTGAAGAGCTGTTCGGTTTTGATGAAGTCGACGCCACCCTGCGTGAGCCTCTGCAGCAGGTCCACGATCATCGACCTGTTGAACTGCCGATCCGGCTTTGCCAGGTAGCGGCACCGCCAGTGGTCGGTGCAGAAGGTCTCGGGCAGACCCTCCGGCCAGACCTTGACGCCGCGGTTGGTGATCATCGCCAGCTCGTACTGGCCTACGACCGCCTGCTCCATGCTCTCCGCCAGGGCCTCGACCGGGCCCGTCCAATGCACGAAGACGTCAATGCCGACCATTTGCTTGACGGCCGGGGCGCGTTTGGAGGGGCGCGGCACGGCGAAGGGCTTGCTGTCCTTGGCGTGGCTCACCGGCTGCAGGCTTTCCGGCTTCTCGCCCAGGCGCTCGATCACCGCGTCGGCGAAGGCGGCGGTGCCGACCTTCTGCTTGGAGTGGCCCTCCTTGAAGATGTCGTAGGTGTGGATGCCGCTCTCGACGGTCTTGAGCCAGGCATTGTGCACCCTTTCGGCCACCTCGGGCTTGCCGAGATGGGCCATCATCATCACGCCGGCCAGCATGAGACCGGAGGGATTGGCCAGATCCTGGCCGGCGCGCCGCGGCGCGGAGCCGTGGATCGCTTCGAACATCGCGCCGTGCTCGCCGATGTTGGCCGAGGGCGCCAGGCCGACGGAGCCCGAGATCTGTGCCGCGACGTCGCTCAGCACGTCGCCATAGAGGTTGGGCATCACCAGGACGTCGAAGGCTTCGGGCGTGTCGGCCAGCTTGGCGGCACCGATGTCGATGATCCAATGCTCGTTCTCGATCGCGGGATACTCGGCGGCGATCTCGTCGAAGACCTTGTGGAACAGGCCGTCGGTCAGCTTCATGATGTTGTCTTTGGTGAAGCAGGTGACCTTCTTGCGGCCCTGGGCCTTGGCGTACTCGAAGGCATAGCGCACGATCTTCTCGCAGCCCGGCCTCGAGATCAGCTTCAGGCACTGATAGACCTCGTCGGTTTGGCGGTGCTCGATGCCGGCGTAAAGATCCTCCTCGTTCTCGCGGATCACCACGACATCCATCTGCGGATGCTTGGTGGCGACGAAGGGCGCGTAGGACGCGCAGGGGCGCACGTTGGCGAAGAGGCCCAGCGACTTGCGCACGGTCACGTTCAGGCTCTTGAAGCCGCCGCCTTGCGGGGTGGTTATCGGTGCCTTGTAGAAGACCTTGGTGCGGCGCAGACTGTCCCAGGCCTCGCGCGCGATGCCGGCCGAGTTACCGGACAGATAGACGCGCTCTCCGATGTCGATCGTTTCGACCGCCAGGTCGGCGCCGGCGGCGTCAAGTACCTTCAGGCTCGCCTTCATGATCTCCGGACCGATGCCGTCGCCATGGGCGACCGTCACCGGGGTGGAGCCACTCGCGGCGGCAACCGGCTCGTTCTCTGCGACGTCGGGCGTGGTCACAGCTGCACTCATCCATAATTCTCCTGGATCGCGTGGGTAAAATCAGGAGGTGGGGTGCAGAGCCCTGTCGTTCAATTCCAATTCGCACACTCGGCCGCTCATCGTCGCCCATCACATGGGCGTGTTGCGCCCGGCGACGCGACAGCAGTGGCTGGAATGGGATGCACGGCTGTGCAAGCCTGTGACAGGGGGCGCTCCGCTGCCATGGCTTAGAGCGCCGAATCGAAAGGGGTTTCAGCGATGACCAAGACGGCGGTCGCCGCGTGGGAGAGCTTAGAGGACCGCAAGCCGGCCTATGCGCTGGTGGAGAACGTGGACCTGGTCGTGGTGCGCTGGGACGAGCAGGTCTCGGTCTTCTACGGACGCTGCCTGCACCGCGGCGCGCTTATGGCCGATGGGCACGTGCGCGGGCATAACCTGATCTGCGGCGTGCACAATTGGGACTACCGCCTCGATACCGGTGTCTCGGAGTATGCCAACAAAGAGGTGCTGAAGCGCTTCAAGGCCTGGGTGGAGGAGGGCCAGGTCTGGGTCGACAGCGCGGAGATCGCCGCCTGGGCCGAGGTCCACCCACAACCCTTCAACCGCAAGGCCTATCTTGGCCTCTATGCCGACACCAGCCACGGCACCGAGGAGGAGCCCTACAACGGCCTGATCCAGCACTATGCCAAGTTCGGCCTTAAGCGCAGCGGACACCATGGCCAGGTCGACGCCATGGGCGTGCCGCGCGGGCAGCTGCCGGACTGGGACGACATCCAGATCCTGACCGCGCAATTGCACCGCGTGCCCTTGCTGGACGAGGATCCGGTCGGCACCGATGTGGTGATCGGCCCCAACGCGCAGAAGCCGCTCAGGCTCGACATCCCGCTCTTCGTCTCGGACATGAGCTTCGGCGCCCTGTCGGAACCGGCCAAGCAGTCGCTGGCCATGGGTGCGGAGATGGCGGGAACGGGCATCTGCTCAGGCGAGGGCGGAATGCTTCCGGAAGAGCAGCAAGCCAACGCGCGCTACTTCTACGAACTAGCCTCCGCCCGCTTCGGCTTCAGCTGGGACAAGCTGGACCGTGTGCAGGCCTTCCACTTCAAGGGCGGCCAGGGTGCCAAGACCGGTACCGGCGGCCACCTGCCGGGCAACAAGGTCGCCGGCAAGATCGCGGAGGTGCGCGGCCTGGCCGAAGGCGAGAGCGCGATCTCTCCGCCGCGCTTTCCCGACTGGACGGAGGTGAGCCAGATCCGGACCTTCGCCGACGAGGTGCGCGACCGCACCGGCGGCATCCCCATCGGCTACAAGCTCTCCGCCCAGCACATAGAGAAGGATATCGACGCGGCTCTCGAGGTAGGCGTGGACTACATCATCCTCGACGGTCGCGGCGGCGGCACCGGAGCCGCGCCCATCATCTTCCGCGACAACATCTCGGTGCCCACCATCCCGGCCTTGGCCCGCGCGCGCCGCCACCTGGACGGCCTGGGGCGCCAGGACGTGACCCTGGTGATCACCGGCGGACTGCGCAAGCCCGCCGACTTCGTGAAGGCATTGGCGCTGGGCGCCGACGCCATCGCGCTCTCCAATGCCGCCATGCAGGCCATCGGCTGCATCGCCATGCGCGCCTGCCACACCAACAACTGCCCGGTCGGGATCGCCACGCAGAAGCCCGAACTGGTGAGCCGCCTGGTGGTCGAGAAGTCGGCCAAGCGGCTCTACAACTTCTTCACCGCCGCGAGCGATCTGATGACGGTCATGGCGCGCGCCTGCGGCCACGACCACCTCTCCAAGTTCAATGCCGAGGATCTCACCACCTGGAAGCGGGAGATGGCCGACCTCTCCGGCATCCGCTACGGCGGCGTCAGCTAAGCGTAGCTTACAAAAGGCAAGGTCAGGTCATACTTGGCGCGCATCCGCTCCAGATAGGGCGCGAAGCTGGCCTTGCCGCGGATGTAGTCGCGGCCGGGCCAGGCGAAGGGCGCCTCCATCGTATGGGTCAGGATGGAGAAGAGGCTGGCGTCGATCGAGCGCGGCTTCTCGCCCATGAAGAAGGGCTTGTCGCCCAGGAAGGTCTCGATGGCGTCGACGTCGACCTTGAAGGTCTCGAAGACGTCCTCGTCGGACTTGAGGCCCATGCCCTGCTTGTCGAACTCGTCGCGGATGTGCGCCCGAAAGGCATCCAAGGCGGCGCGAAGCTCGCCCGGCACCTCCTTGGACTGGGCGATGATGGGGACATAGACCTCCCAGCCTTCGTCCATGCGCCAGCGCGGCTGGATCACGCCGCACCAATAGGTGTGCTCGTCGATCATGCGCGACCAGGCGACCATGGAGGCGCGTTCCTCAGGCGTGGCGTCCCCGTCCAGGGGATCGCCGTACTTGCCCTTGAGATAGAGGATGATCTCCGTCGAGTCCGGCACCACGGTGCCGTCGTCATCGACGATGTAAGGCAGCTTGCCGCGCGGCGCGTCCTCCTGCAGGCGCGCGAACTCCTGCTGCACCATCTCAAAGGGCAGGCCCGTCATTGTCAGGTAGTTGTAGAGCTTGGAGACATAGGGGCTGATGCAGGAGACGCTCCACCCCGGCATGTACTGATAGACCTTGATCATGCTGCTCCTCCCTCTCTTACCACGGCAGGTAGTCGCCGTTTGCGTGCCGGAAGCGCCCGGCCGTCTCGGGCGTCAGCTCGTCCATGTTGCGGATCAAGCCCGCCGCCGCCTCTTCGGGCGTGATGTAGTCGAAGTCTCCCGGGATATCCTTGGTCAAGTCGGTGGCCACCATGCCGGGGTGCAGCAGCAGGACCGAGACGCCCTCGGACCCAAGGTCATGGTGCAGGTTGAGGCCGATCATGT
The DNA here is from genome assembly GCA_963669375.1 of Rhodospirillales bacterium. Taxonomy (GTDB): domain Bacteria; phylum Pseudomonadota; class Alphaproteobacteria; order Kiloniellales; family JACOMY01; genus JACOMY01. Next base: position 320,912 of record OY770024.1, read on the forward strand.
TGGCCGCGCACTTGGAGGCGCGATAGGCATACATGCCGCCGCTGCCGTTGTCGGCCAGCGAGCCCACCCGGCTGGTGATGATCCCCAGCTTGGCGCCGGTGACGAAAAAGGGCCTGACCGCCTCGACCGTGCGCAGGGGGCCCATGGCGTTGATCTCGAACTGACGGCGGACGTCGGCGTAGTCGATCCGCCCCAGCTCGTCGAGGCCCAGGACGCCGGCCACGTGGATCATGACGTCGATCGCGGCACCCCGCGCCTTCAGGTCGTCGGCCAAGGCGCGCACGGCGTCGTCGGAGGTCACGTCGATCTGCGGAATCATCGTGACGCCCGGCGCATCGTAGTCGGGGCTCCCTAGACAGGCCGCCAGGACCTGGTCTCCGCGCGCGGCCAGCTGAAGGACGATGGCCTTGCCGATACCCTTGTCGGCGCCGACGATCAGGCTCTCCGCCATTTGTCCCTCCTTACTCCGCAGCGCCAGAGAGAGCCTGCGGGGCCTGGTCGTTCTCGAAGCCCACCACGCCCTCGGCGGCGAGCCCAGCGATCTCCGCCTCGTTCAAGCCGATCTCGCGCAGAATCTCGCCGCAGTGCTCGCCCAGCCGCGGCGCGCCGCGGCTGGTTGCGGCCGGCGAGCCCTCGAAACGCGCGGCGTTGCGCACCTGGCGCAACCGCCCGGCGGCGGGATGCTCGCTCTCGACAATCACCTGGCTGGCGGTCACCTGCGGGTGGTTCAAAACGGCGTCGCGGGTGAGCGCCGGCGCACAGGGCACGCCCTCGCGCTCGAGGCGCTCCAGCCACTCCTCCGTGGTGCGCTCCTTCAGCTCCGCCTGGGTCATCTCCAAGCGCAGGTTGATGTTCTTGTCGCGCGCCTTCGGGGAGGAAAAGCGCGGGTCGCTCAGCCAGTCCGGCTTGTCGAAGGCGCGGCAGAGGCCGGCCCACTCCTTGTCGCTCATCACGGCGACGGTCATGTGGCCGTCCTTGGTCTCGTAGATGAGGTCGATGAAGCTGGCGGCCGCCTGATTGCTGACCGGCCGATCCGGGAAGGTCTGCGCGCCATAGTCCGAGGCCCAGAGGAAGGAGAGCACGGCATCCAGCATGGAGAGCCGGACATGCTGTCCCTCCCCCGTCCGCTCTCGGTGGAAGAGCGCGCTGGTGACGGCCTGCGAGGCCGCCATGGCCGAGACCTTGTCCGGCAGGACGGTGCGCACCAGCCGCGGCCTTTGCGCATCCGAGCCCGCCTGCACCGTGGTCAGCCCGGAGACCGCCTGGATCACTGGGTCATAGACCGGCTTGTGCGCCCAGGGCCCGGCCTCGCCGAAGCCTGAGATGGAGAGGTAGACGATGTCCGGCTTGACCGCGGCCACGGCGGCGTAGTCGACGCCCAGCCGCTCCACCACGCCCGGCCGGAAGTTCTGCACGAAGACGTCCGCCTGGGCGGCCAAGGCCAGCAGGATCTCGCGCCCACGTGCCTGCTTCAGGTCCAGGGTGATCGAGCGCTTGTTGCGGTTGATGTTGAGGAACATGGCCGAGAGCCCGCCCTTCTGGTGGCCCAGCGAGCGCACGTGATCGCCCTTTCCCAGGGTCTCGACCTTGGTGATCTCGGCCCCCTGATCGCCCAGGATCGTGGTGGCCCAGGGCCCCGAGAGCATGGAGGTGAGATCCAGCACCTTGATGCCGTCCAGCGGACCGGCCATCGCATTCCTCCCACGGTTTACATCTTCGCACGCATGCTATCGTCTGAGAAAAGCTACCTCCAGTCCGGCTTCTCAAACGCTTCGTATGGTATAGTCATACGATGAAGCTGCATCTGATGAACAAGCTGGTGGTCTTCGAGGCCGTCGCGCGTCTGGGCTCCTTCACCCGCGCGGCCGAGGAACTGAGCCTGACCAAGGGCACGGTGAGCCAGCACATCGCCACCCTGGAGGAGCAGATGGGCCTGCGCCTTCTGGCCCGGACCTCGCGCAAGCTCGCGCTGACCGCGGAGGGCCGGCGCCTGCTGCCCTCCTGCACCCAGATCGTCGAGGCCGGCCGCGACAGCCTGGAGCTGGCGCAGAGCGAGCGGGTGCGCCCCCGGGGCCTGGTGCGCGTCACCACCTCGCACAACCTGGCGATCCAGTATCTCAGCGAGGCGATGATTCGCTTCCGCGCGCTTCACCCCGAAATCCAAGTGGAGTTGGCCATTCGCGAGCGCTGGGTGGAGCTGGCCGAGGAAGGCATCGACTTGGCGCTCAGGATCGGCGAACTGCCCGCCTCCAATCTGATCGCCCGGCGGGTCGGCGGCTTTAGCATGATCGTCTGCGCCGCTCCGGCCTATCTCGCCCGCCGGCCGCCGATCCGCGCGCCGGAGGACCTGGAGGGCCTGGACTGGGTCGCCATCACCTCGACCAACCCAAGCGCGAGCATCACGCTGGAGGAGGAGAGCGGCCTCACGCGTAGTCTGACCTTGACCCCTGGCACCGCGACCAACAGCGGGATCTGCGCGCTTACCACCATCCTGAAGGGCGGCGGCATCGGCCTGCTGCCCGACTACGGCGCCAAGAGCGCCCTGGAGTCCGGCGCGCTGGTCAACCCCCTGCCCCGCTGGCGCGAGCGTCAGGGCCCAATTTCCCTGGTCTGGGCCCCGCTGGCGAAGCGCAAGCTGCGCGTCGAGACCCTGATCGATTTCCTGGTGGAGGACTTTCGCGGCTGGTCGAAAGCGTGAGGGGGCGGGGCGGCTACGGCCCCTCCGCGCCCCGCCAAAAGTGCAACTCGCCTCTTCCCCACCGACGGTGTTGCCCCTGGCACTAGCGGGCAACGCCTCAATTCCTGCTCGTCATCCTCTGGCTTGACCAGAGGATCTTTCACCACTTGCCGCAGCAGCCGATAGCGGTCGTCCGGTCAAGCCGGAAGACGACGGAGGGGAGTGCTCCACCCGCCTCATTCCCCACACTGACCTTGCTTGATGACAAAAGTAAAATCTCACACGACCAAACTAAACTGTTACAATTTTGACTCTCGTGTAATTACTCACTCTCGCCACATCGCCGCCTTCAGGTCGCCACCGCGAGCGAAGCGTGGCGATCCAGGTTGTTGCCATCGGCCAAACTTGCCTTGGAGGGCCGGCCCGGCGCGGAAATCTCGCATACAACGGCGTCCGATTACCGGCGACACCTTGGAGCAGCCGATAAATACAGCGCCCGACCGCACTTTGAGACGCAGGATCAATAGATTTAACCGCGTCCGGAGCCGCCCTTCATGGACAAGACTCGAGAGCCCACCCATATGGTGGGTAAAGGCACAAAGGCCGGAACCTCACTGCAGGGAGCGCCCATGAGCGACCGCGATCCCGAAGGCAAGCGCCTTCCGATCCGTATCGATTCCACCTCCAACGGCGAGTTCCAGCCGGTTCCGCTGGACAAGCGCAACCGCGTCGCCAACGACCTGGCCCGTACCTGGGTCGGCGAGCATGCGCGCAAGGTGGGTCTGGCCCGCCGCGCCTTCCTGGTCTCCCTGACCGGGGCGGCCACCACTCTCTTGGCGATCAACAAGGTGAACGCGGCCGCGCGCAAGACCGGCGGCAGCTATCTGCTTCCCACCGAGGCGGGCTTGGACGCAGAGGCGGCGCTCGATGCCCTGGGCGGCAAGGAGTTCATCTTCGACGTGCAGGGCCACTACGTGAACCCGCAGGGTGCCTGGCTAAAGACCTTGGCGCCCGGCGCCAAGCCCTTCTCCTTCTTCGCCCCGGCCAACGACTGCATCCGCGAGACCGGAGCCGAGAACCTCGACTATCTGAACTGCCTGGGCTCGGAGGAGTTCCTGAAGGAGGTCTTCCTCGATTCCGACACCGACATGATGGTGCTCTCCTTCGTGCCCTCGCGCCGCGACGCCGAGCCCTTGACCATCGAGGAGGCGGACCAGACCCGGCGCATCATCGACGCCTTGGAGGGCGGCAAGCGCCTGATGCTGCACGGCCGGGTCAACCCCAACCAGCCGGGCGACCTGGAGGACATGGGCCGCCTGGCCGCCGACTTCCCCATCGCCGCCTGGAAGACCTATACCCAGTGGGGTCCCGACGGCGTCGGCTACGACATGACCGACGACATGGGCGAGGCGCTGATCGCCCGGGCCAAGGCCCTGGGCGTCACCAATATCGCCATCCACAAGGGCCTCTCCTTCGGCCCGCAGTCCTACGAGCAGAGCCTCTGCACCGACATCGGCGAGGCCGCGCGGCGCCATCCCGACATCAACTTCATCATCTACCACTCCGGCTTCGACATCGGCACGGTCGAAGGCCCCTTCGCCCCCGGCCAGGGCAAGCCCGCGGGCATCGACGTGCTCTGCCAGTCCCTGATCGACGCCGGCATCCCGCCGGGCGCCAACGTCTATGCCGAACTCGGCTCCACCTGGCGCTTCCTCATGCGCGACCCCGACCAGGCCGCGCACGCGCTCGGCAAGCTCATCCGCTACTGCGGCGAGGACAACGTGCTCTGGGGCACGGATTCAATCTGGTACGGCAGCCCGCAGGACCAGATCCAGGCCTTCCGCGCCTTCCAGATCTCCCCGGAGTTCCAGGACCTGCACGGCTACGCCCCCCTGACCCCCGCGGTAAAGGCCAAGATCTTCGGCCTCAACGCGACCAAGCCCTACGGCATTACGCTAGACGAGGTCTTGCAGCGCGCCTCCGGCGATGCGGTGACCCGGCAGAAGGCCGCCTACCTGGAGCGCCCGGACCCGAGCTTCCAGACCTACGGCCCGAAGACCCGGCGGGAGTTCGTGAACTTACAGACTTGGCAGAGAGGGTAGCATCACCACAGCCTAGACCTCTCGCCGCCGACGTCGGAAGGTCAAGGGCGTCTCCTCGTAGACCCGACGGAACCAGCGGCAGAAGTGCGCGCCGTCGGCGAAGCCGCACTCCAGCGCGATGCTGGTGACGCTGCGCGACGTGTTCACCAGCAGCCAATGACCGTGTGCCAGACGCATGTTGCGCCAGACCGCCCCGGCGGACTCGCCGGCATGCCGCTTGAAGACGCGATTGAGCTCCCGCTCCGAGGTGTTGAGCTTGCGCGCCAGAAGGGAGATGGCATAGGGCGCCGAGAGATGGCGCTCCATCTGCTCGACGGCTTGCTCCACCCGGCGGTTGCCGCAGACGGCCAGGTGCCCGTAGGGCCGGTGCGGCATGTGGTGGGCGGCGCGGTGCCGGTCCACCAGCAGTGAGGTCAGCCCCTTGATCGCGCGCGCCTTTCCGCAACGCGTCTCGATCAGGGTGAAGGCCAGGTCCAGCGCCGAGGTTCCGCCCGGACAGGTGATCACCTCGCCGTCGTTGACGTAGATCTGGTCGGAGACCGGCTTGGTCTTGGGAAAGAGCTGCCTTATTTGATGGATGTGCTCTACATGTACCGCGCATTGCCGCGCGTCCAGGAGCCCCGCCTTGGCGAGCACGAAGCTGCCGGTGCAAAGCCCGATGATCGAGACCTTGGCCGCGTAGGCCCGCTGCAGATAGTCCAATGTCTCCGGCGGGTGGTCCAAGCTCCAGGGCAGCTGTCCGCCGACCACGACGAGGTAGTCGAAGTCCGAAGGGTCCGGGAAGACCTCGTGCGGTGTCACCGCGGCACCGCAGCTGGCCGTCACCGGCGTCAGGCTCGGGGCCACGATTCTCCAGTGGCAATAGATCTGGCGGCCGAAGTCGGCCTCGTCCGCGGCGTGGCGCAGGCTGTCGATGAATCCAGCGAAGGGTAGCAGGGTGAAATTCGGCGATAGCAGGAAGCCGACCCGCATGTCGGGTGCTACGTCCGGCATGGGCGGAGGCTCGGCGAAGAGTGGCAGACGATCGGGCAGGACGGACAATCCAAGGCTGTTTCGTCTGCTACATTCTCTGATACGGCTGAAACATTCAAGACTCTCGCGTGCCACACACCTAACCTTTCAAGCGACAGGCCCTTGAACAAGGAACGGTGGAGGCGAGCCATGACCCTGATGACGAGAATCACCCTGCTGACGGCCGCGGCGAGCCTTCTCGCGATCTCGCAAGCGGGCACGGCGATGGCCGACGTGCGCCTCAGGATCGCCGGCCAGCATCCCGTCGATCACTACGGCACCACCGCCTTGGAGCAGATCAAGGACGAGCTGGAAGCCGCCGACGTTGGCCTGAAGGTCAAGCTCTTCCCGGCCGGTCAGCTGGGCAATGGCGAGCAGGTCTTCGGCGACGTCTCCAAAGGGGTGATCGATATCGGGCACACCTTCGTCTACAGCCACAACGACCCGAAGCTGGAGATCAACTCGATCCCCTATCTGGTCTCCAACTACGAACAGATGGAGACGGTCTTCTCTCCGGGATCGACCTTCTACACCACCTTCGAGGCACTGCTCGACAAGCAGGGCATCAAGCTCTTGGGCATCTTCGTCGAGGGCTTCATCGGCGTCGCCACCGCGACGATGCCGGATAACGCCACGACGACGGGTCCGAAGGGCGTCAACATCCGCGTGTGGAGCGCGGAGGCGGCGCGCAATGCCGCGAGCGACATGGGCTTCAACACCACGACGATGAACTGGGGCGACGTCGTGCCGGCGATCCAGCAGGGCACGGTGGACGGCGTGATCGGCGGAACCGCGGAATCCTACTACACGATTATGCAGGACGCGATCGAGTACTACATCCCCTACAACGCCTTCGTCGAGAACACCGCCTACTACATGAGCAAGAAGACCTGGGACAAGCTGAACGACGCCCAGCGGCAAGCCGTCGTCGAGGCCTTTCAGCGCGCGTCGGCCGCGTCCTTCGCCAAGACCCAGGCCCTGGACGAGGAATACAGCAAGAAGCTGAGCGAGGCCGGAATCGAGGTCATTGCCCTGTCCGACAGCGAGCGCGCCGCCATCGCCGCCCAGGTGCAAACCAAGACCTGGCCCCAGCTGGAAGAGAAGCTGGGCCGCGATCTGCTGGAGCAACTGAAGGCCGACGCCAACTGAGGGGGGTGGGGTCTCGGCCGCCCGCGCCTGCCAGCGGGCGGCCGAGACCCAGGGCCGGACGGCGGCGATGTCCAAGCTGCTCCGCTACCTCGTCATCGCGCAGAAGGCGGTGATCGTGCTCTGCTCTCTGCTGATCGCGGTGACCTTCGGCATCGTCGTCGTGCTGCGCTATCTCTTCGAGGCCAACCTCTTCGCCTATGAGGAGTGGATGCTGGTCGCCGCCTTCCTGCTCTACTTCATCGGCGCCGCCCAGGGCAGCTACGACAACTCCCACATCAAGGCCGACCTCTTGAACGAGTGGATCAAGTCCCCGAGGACACGCCGGCGCTATGCGATCGCCACCCTCGGCCTGGAGATCGCGATCGGCGCGGTCCTGACCTACTGGGGCTTCCTCATGGTGGCCGAAGACCTGGCCAAGTACCCGGAGCTGCCGGCGACCCCGGTCTACAAGATCCCGCTGGCGGTCCCCTTGGCGACCATCTTCCTCGGCTTCTTCCTCATGACGCTCTACAGCCTTATGCACATGCTCCGGCTCTTGCACGAGCCGACGGCCGGTCACCGAGAGTCTAAAGGAGATGCGGCATCATGATGCTCTTGGGCGTCGTCCTTCTGCTCTGCGTCATGCTGGTGCTCGGACTGCCGGTACCCTTCGCCTTCGGCGCGGTGATGATCTATCTGGCGATCTTCGCCGACACCGATGCGACGACCTTTCTCATCTCCGGCTATTGGCGGATGAACAACATCGTGCTGCTGGCCATACCGCTCTTCATCATGGCCGGCGGACTGATGGAGAAGGGGCGCATCGCGCAGCCGCTGGTGCATCTGGCGGAGCTCTTCGTCGGGCGGGTGCGCGGCGGCATCTCGGCGGCCGCGATCATCGCCAGCGCGGTCTTCGGCGCGATTTCGGGAAGCGCGGCCGCCACGCTCACCTGCATCGGCTCGGTCCTGGTGCCGCGCCTGCGGGCGGCCAACTATCCGCCGGGCTACTCGGCCGCGCTGATCGCCAGCGCCGCGCCCCTGGGCCTGCTGATCCCGCCCAGCTCGATCCAGATCATCTATGCCTGGATTACCCGTCAGTCGGTGCTGGAGTGCTTCCTGGCCACGGTGGTCCCGGGCTTTATCCTGATCACCCTGCTCTGCGTGCTCAACTTCATCCTCATGCGCCGGCGCAAGGACATCGCGCTGGAGCCGGCGCCGGAGCGCTTTACCGGCGAACTGGTGCAGCGCGGCGCCAGTGCCGTACCCGCCTTGATGATGCCGGTCATCATCCTGGGCGGCATCTACGGCGGCATCATGACCCCGACCGAGGCCGCCGGCATCGCCGTGCTCTACGCCATTCCGGTCGGCTGGTACATCTATCGCGGCCTCAACAGAAAGACCTTCATCGAGGCCATGGTGCAGTCGGCGACGACGACCGGCGTGGTGATGGTGATGTTCTTCACCGTGATGATCGTGAGCCGCCTGCTGGTCTTCGAGGACATTCCTGGGATCGCCCAGGACCTGATCTTCTCGATCTCCGAGAACCCCATCGTCGTCCTTATCATGATCAACCTGGTGATCGTCCTGGTCGGCATGCTGATGGACGACGTCTCCGGCGTCTTGCTGACGGCCCCCCTGCTGCTGCCCATCGTCCAGGACCTGGGCGTCGATCCGGTGCAGTTCGCCGCCATCATCGGGGTCAATCTGGGCATGGGGAACATCACCCCGCCGACGGCGCCCCTGCTCTATCTGGGTGCGCGCGTGGCCAACACGAAGGTGGCCCAGATGCTCTGGCCCACCTTGCTGATGATCCTTTTCGCCTGGCTGCCGACCTTGGTGATCACGACCTACGTGCCCGGCGTGGCGCTGTGGCTGCCCGAGCTGCTGCTCGGCAAGTAGAGCTTCCGAACAAAGAGACCCCTAGCTTTGGAGTTGGCCCGATGAAGATCACGAAGGTCGTGACGACGCCCCTGCTGGTACCCTACGCCAAGCCCTACTACTGGGCCCAAGGGGTGGTCTACGGGGCCGGCGTCGTGCTGGTGGAGGTGCACACCGACGAAGGCGTCATCGGCTACGGCGAGTCTATCGGCACGCCCTCCGCCGAGGCCATCCAGGCCTATCTGGCGCTGGCCGCCCGTCTTTGCCGGGGGCGCAGTCCCTTCGAGAGTGCCAGCCTCATGGCCGAAGCCTATCACGCGCTCTTTCAGCTCCATGGCACCTGCAGCGCGCCGCGCTTCGCCGGCCAGGTGCTGGCCGGGCTGGAGATGGCCCTGTGGGACATCATGGGCAAGGCCGCCGGCCGGCCGGTGCATCACCTGCTGGGCGGCGCGCTGCGCACGGAGATCTCCTACTTCGGCTTCGCGCAGGGCGAGACCGCCGAGGAGACGGCGGCGGCCGCGCGGCTGCTGGCGCAATCCGGCTGCGACGTCATCTACGCCAAGGTGGGGCGCGGCGAGGCCCTGGACCTGGCCATCGCCGAGCAGGTGCGCGCCGCCATCGGCCCCGACCGGCGCCTGCGCCTGGACCCGAACGAGCACTGGAGCCCGGCACAGGCACCCAGGATGATCCGCAAGATGGCGCGCTTCGACGTGGAGTTCGTCGAGCAGCCGACCAATGCCGAGAGCATCGCCGCCCTGGCCCAGGTGCGCGCCAACAGCCCCGTCGCGGTTGCCGCCGACCAGCTGGTCTTCACGCCGCAGGACGCCTTCGAGGTCTGCCGTCAAGGCGCGGCCGATCTGATCGTGGTCGGCCTGCACGAGACCGGCGGCCTGCGCCGCTTCGCCAAGGTGGCGCACATCGCCGAGGCGGCCGGGATCGACGTCTGCATTCACGGGCTCTACGAGACCGGCATCACCACCTGCGCCGCCAATCAGGTGGCCGCCACCCTGCCCAACCTGGACGACGGCAATCAGTACATGAATCACTTCCTGGCTTGGGACATCGTGAAGTCCCCCTGCCTCGCCCTAAAAGACGGCAAGCTGCCGGTCTTCACCGAGCCGGGCCTGGGCTTCCAGCTCGACTGGGACGCCGTGGGCCGCGCGGCGGAGAACCACCGCCGGCAGGACGCGGCATGACGTGCGTGGGCTGGAAGAAGCCGGAGAGATAAGACAGAGGACTAGGCCGCCAAGCGCCGCGCCGCCGGTCCGCTGGATCCCTCCAGCCGCTTCTCGTAGGCCTCGCTCTCCGGGTTGTAGAAGAACCCGAACCTGTCGGCCAGAAGCAGCATGGGCTCGTTGGCGCCATGGATATGGCCGATGAGGCGGGTGATGCCGAGACGGGGCGCGGCCTCGATGGCGCGGCCGAGGAGGAGCGCGCCGAGGCCCTGGCAACGGTGCTCGCGCTCGACGCTGAGGCCGAACTCGCCCACCGTACAGCCCGGCGGGCCGGCGATCACCTGACAGGCGCCGCGCAGCACGCCTTGACCGTCGAACCAGCCGACCACCAGGGTTTCCGCCCAGGAGAGATCGCCGCAGAAGCGCGCGATCTGCTCGTCATGGATAGCGTTGTGGAAGCGATAGAAGCGGCCCTGCTGACCCAGGCGCTGCAGATGAGCGGTCAGCGCCGATTCCTCCGCCTGTACCAGCAGGCGCAGAGAAGGTCCTTCGACCAGTAGACCGGACGGGCCATCATGCGGGCGGCCGTCCTGAAGACCATCGTCGGCCGGACCGCGGTCGTGGCCGGCGTAGAGACTGTTCATCGCTGCAAGGTCCTCCCCCGTAAAGCTGGTCACCAGCGTCTGTCAGGGAGGTCGAGAGCGACTTTGCCGCTCTCAGGGTGCTCGTTCGCTTTCTCTAGGGCAGAATGCGCATGAACAGTGGATGGCGCATGCGGCGAGGACGGCCCTTGCCGGCCAAGGCGTCTGTCTCGGCTGGCGTGGCCTGTTCGAGACCTTCACACCCCCCAAAGATTGTGACAGACTTCGCGTTGGTTGAGATCGGGGAGCGCCATGGATCCGCTTGCCGCGGCCTTGCCGCGTTTCGAGGAAGAGCTTGGCGCGGCGGCTTTGCGCCTTCTGCGTGCCATCGCTGCCGCGATTGACGCGCTACCCGACGTGGCCGTGCGAGGCCAGCAGAGAATCTTGCTCAACCGGGCCGACGTACTGACGGAGTTGGCGAAGCTCGAAGCCAAGCCCGTCAGCAACGATAGCTTTCGTCAGCGTCTGAGGAGGATCAACGAAGCGGCCAGATCGCCGGAACTGGCGATCTATGGGGGTGAAGCGCCTTTCCTTATCCATGCTCGCGCGGAGCAACTCGCGGTCTCGCTCACCGAAGGCTACCGGGAGCACCTGGCCCGCGCACGCCTGCGCGACCAGGTGCGGCGCGCGACGGACGAGGGCACCGAACTCGACGAGGCCAGCGTGGTCGAGCCCAGCGCGCAGAGGCGCCAGTTCCAGGTCTTTGTCAGCCATGCGTGGCAGAGCGAGCCTGAGATAGAGGAGATTGTAGACCGCTTCTGTAAGCACCTCGACGAGCGCTTGTCCCACCTTCCGGAGCCCTGGCGACATCGCTTTTCCCTCAAGGTATGGTTTGACCGGGAGAAAATGCACGGAAGAGACACTTTTGACTCGCAGTCGGAAGCGGCCAGCGCCGAAGCGGAGATCGGGCTCTTGCTGCTCAGCCACCGCTGGTTCCACCGCCCTAGTTGCCAGGCTGAAGCAGAGAATTTCCATGACACCGCGGGTCGGGACTTGAGCGGCAAGGTCTTCCATCTCGTTCAGGTATCGGGACAATCGCATAGCAGTGAGAAGGTCTACATTGGTCGGCCTCGCTTTCCCGAAACCTGGAAAGGTGATTTCCCTACGCTATTGAAGCTCTATGCAAAAGGTGATGCTGATGATCGCGACGAGTTCTTCGACCGCCTGACGAAAGAGATCTGTGAAACAGCCGAGCTACTGCTGGACCAGCCCCAGTTAGCAAAGAAATCTCACTCATTCGAGATCAAGCCCAAGCCGAGCACGTCGGAACGCGCGAAGGTCGACCTGCGCAAGCTGGTGAAAGAGCAGGGTCCGGGTCTGGATCGCCATGACTTAGAGGCGCGCGAGGGCTCGGCCACGGATCCCTTTGGCACGAAAGCCGAGGGCTCCGACGACCGCTTCGAGCTTCTGCCGGCCCTGATGGACTGGGCGACGAAGCCGGAGGAGCCTCGCCGCCTCACCGCGCTGTTGGGAAGCTTCGGGGCCGGAAAAACGATCGCGGCACAGCTCTTCGCCCGCAAGCTGTCGCAAGGCCTCTCCAAGGACCCGACCGCGCCGCTGCCCGTCTACTTGGATCTTCGGCGGTTGATCGCGCACTTCTCCGCCGCCACGCGGCCGGAAGAGTTCCGACTGGAGACCCTCATAGCACTCAGCCTCAACATTCCCAACAGCGGTCTCGACGAGCAACAGGCCTTACTGGAACTGCTGCGCGGCGAAGCCTGCGTCATCCTGTTCGACGGTCTTGACGAGGTGGGCACGCGTCTCGGCGCGGCGAGAACGGCCGCGCTCTTTCGTCAGCTGTTGGAGGTGGTCCCGGTGGCGACCTGGGAGGCGGACAGCAAGCGAGGCGCTGCCGACTGGATCGCCTGCCCGACCCGGATTTTCGTAACCTGCCGCAGCCACTTCTTTCGCGACAACTTCGAGGAACGCGGCCTCCTGACCGGGCAGCATCGCCATGGCCCGCAAGCGTCCGGCGATAAGGCACTGCACCAGTGCTTCTACATGGCCCACTTCACATTCGATCAAGTGCAGGACTACCTGACGAAGACCTTGGGGGAGGTCGAAGGCCCGCGCGCGATGGCCACTATCCGCAGTGTGCACGACCTTCTTGGCTTGGCATCCAAGCCCTTGATGGCCCGCCTCATTATCGGACACCTGCCTGAAATCGAGGCGGCCGCCAAGGCCGGCCAGCACTTCAACACCGCGCAGCTCTATGGCTACCTCTTTCGCACGACGTTGGCCCGCGACCAGGACAAGCGTCTGATGCTCAGCGAGCGCGACCGCGAAGTCCTGTTGGAAGAGCTGTCTCTAAAGCTCTGGCAGGAAGGGCGCGCCAGTTTGCCTGTAGGGCAGCTGGAGGACTGGCTTGACGAGCAAGCGGAGGGCCGATCAGGTCTGGGACAGATCATGCGCGCATCGCCAGAAATGCGCATGCTGATCCAAACCGACCTTCGCAACGCCAGCCTCTTGGTGCGAATCAACGACGACGCATTCCAGTTCGCTCACACGTCCTTCTATGAGTACTTCCTGGCACGGGCCATCTATCGGACGGTCTCGGAAGGAGGGCTCGACGAGGTAGAGCCGTCCAGGCCGGTCAGCATCGAGACCAGAGTCTTCGTCCACGAGATCTACGCGACGAAGAGCGATCACGAGCAACGCAAGTGGATGAAGGCGGTGGCCGAGGTCCTGGCCAGCGACCAAAAGCGCCCCCGACGACAGCTCCTCGCCGATCTGTTGCTCCGTGTACCGTCAGAGGCCAGAACAGTACCGCTGGTGGAGGGGGCAAACCTCTCATACCTCGACCTCCGGGGCCTCAAGATCGAAGGTCAGGCGGAATCCGCGGTCCAGTGGAGATCTGTCTCACTGCACGGCTCCCACCTGAACCTTGCGCGCCTATCCCGTGTTGTTATAGAGCGCTGCGACCTGAGAGACTGCGACCTGACCCAAGCGAGCTTTAAGGACTGCGCGTTCCGCGACAGCGCTGGACCACCAATCGGGCTCGGGTCGGCACGCTTCCTGGATACTCGATTTGCCGGCACGAGCATTGAGTGGGCCTCATCATCGCGGTTCGCCTATCGATGTCACGGCCTAGAGGCATTGCCAAAGGTTGTGTCGAGAGATCCCATGATATGCAGTCTTGGGGGAGCCTACAGTTTCGTCCACTCCGTTGCCTGCTCACTGGACGGCCAGCATGTTCTCACAGGGGAAGACGCCATAATAAGGCTTTGGGATGTAAAGAGCAGCTGCGAGATCTTGCGTGTTCAAGGGCACAAAGGTTCGGTATCCAGCGTTGCTTTTTCACCCAGTGGCCGGCGATTTCTTACCGGGTCAGATGACGGTACAGTGGGCCTATGGGATGCAGACAGCTGTACCGAGATGGCATCCTGCAAACGGCACAACGGCATGGTGTCAAGTGTAGCATTCGCGCCGGATGATAAGCTCTTCCTGACCGGGTCCTATGATCGCACTGCGCGCATTTGGAATGCTGACAGCGGGACTGAAGTCCTACGAACCCTTAGACACGAAAGCTCCGTACTGAGCGTCGCCTTCTCGTCCGATGGTGAGTACATTCTCACCGGATCTAGCGACCACACAGCACGACTCTGGAACACCAAGAGCGGCGAAGAGGTGCGGCGGTATCCCGGACATGAAGATTCGGTGCGGAGCGTTGCTTTTTCGCCGGAGGGTGAGCTCCTCCTTACCGGTTCGGACGACTGCACAGTTCGTCTCTGGAGCGCCGAGAATGGTTGTGAAGTCGCCCGCTTTACGGACCATAAGTTTCCCGTGACCAGTGTTGCATTCTTGTCGGGAGGTCAGCGCGTTCTAACTGGGTCCATTGACGGAATTGCGCGCCTCTGGGACACGAAGAGCGGCACAGAGATTGCGCGTTCTCATATATACAGCGATTTAGTTACCAGCATTGCCGTCACACCTGACGGTCAGCTCATTGCTGCCGGATCAGCTATCGGGTCAGTAGGCATCCTGGATGTAGAGAATGCCGCGGAGAACGCCCGGTTCCAAGGACACACCCGTCCAGTGACGAGTGTAGCCTTTTCACCTAAGGGCCGACACATGGCAATCGGATTGCGAGACGTCGCCGTACGTCTACGAGACGCGGAGAGCGGCAAAGAGATCGCACGGTTGCAAGGGCATAGAGGCGGTGTAAGGAGCGTCGCATTCTCGCCGGACAGCCGACAGCTCCTCGCCGACTCGTCGGACCAGACTGCATGCCTTTACGACGTCGGCAGCGGCAGGCAGATCTTGCGCCTTCACGGTCATAAAGGACCTGTCTCTAGCGTTACTTTCTCGCCGGATGGCGCGCGCATTCTGACAGGCTCGTACGATCACACCGCACGACTGTGGGAGACGGCGAGCGGAAGGGAAGTCGTACGGCTTGAAGGGCATACAGACTGGGTGCAAAGCGTCACCTTTGCGCCCGAGGGTAATCTTGTCCTTACCGGATCGGACGATTACACAGCGCGCCTCTGGTGTGCGGAAAGCGGCAGGGAGGTTGGGCAGCTAGAGGGACATGACAACTTCGTCGTGAGCACCGCCTTTGCACCGGACGGTAAGCGCCTCTTGACCGGGTCGGGCGACCGCACTGCACGCCTCTGGTGCGTGGAGAACCGTACAGAGATTAAGGAACTAGAGGGACATGACGGCCCTGTGAACAGTGTCACCTTTGCCCCGGACGGCAAACACTTCCTCACCGGATCTCATGACTGCACCGCACGCCTTTGGGATACAGAGAGTTACAAAGAGAGAATACGGTTCCAAGGGAACATGGGTCCCGTGACAAGCGTCGCTTTCTCTCCGGATGGCGGTCGAGTTCTGACCGGGTCAGGCGATGGCACCGTGCACCTCTGGGATGCGCGGACTGGGGAGCTTCTGAGAGTCTTTGTGAGCTATCCTGACTCCTGGGCAACGCTCGACAAAGCGGGCAACCTTATCGCCACCACGGAGAAGGCTTGGCCTTACTTCAATGTCGTCGTAGGGACGCGCTTGAGCGAGAAGCAGGTCTTTGGCGCCCACCATCATCCCGATTGGGAGAGAGCGATCGGGCAGACGCCTTCGCCGGAGACAGGTTCCTAAGCACCCTGTACCGTCAACGGGTTGCACGTCGGCACGAGCCTGTCATCACGCGCCGCGACAGCCTTCGAGCGCCTCAAGTCTTCTCGACCAGGCCTCTTCGACTTAGATACCCCTCTCACCCCCCCTTTCGCCCCCGCCGCGCCCCTTCCTTGGTCTTGCCTCGCTCCTCGGCCCAGGCGCGCCGTTCCGCCACCAGCGCTTCGCGGCGGCCCTCCTCCTCCTTTCGACGGACCACCTCCGCCAGATGGGCGAAGTGGGCGCGCATGGCAGCCCTGGCGCCGGCGGCGTCGCCGGCCTGGATGGCGGCGTCGATGGCCTGGTGCTGGGCCAGGAGCTCGGCGCGCTCGGCCGGCTGGTCGTAGACCAGGGCGTGGTGACGCTCGACGCCGCGGCGCAGCAGCTCCTGCAGGCTGCGGGCGATCTGGATGGTGACGCGGTTCCCGGTCGCCTCGACGATGGCCATGTGGAACTCGGTGTCGAGCTCGACCTCGGCGGCGTCATCGGCGCCCTCGCGCGCCTCCGCCATCTGGGCGACGATGCGGGCGATCTCTTCCCGCTCGGCCTTGGTGGCCTTCTCGGCGACCAGGGCGGCTGCCTCGCCTTCGAAGAGGGCGCGGAAGGCGAGGTAGTCGAAGACCGCGTCGGGTGCCGCATCCAGCAGGTCCACCAAGGGGTCCAGCAGGGAGCGGCCGACGCCCTCCGACACCCAAAGGCCGGAGCCGTGGCGGGAGACCAGCAGGCCCTCCGAGACCAGAACCTGCAAGGCCTCGCGCAGGGAGGTGCGCGAGATCCCCATGCGCTGCGCCAGGTCCCGCTCGCCCGGCAGGGGATCGCCCGGACGCAGCACGTCGGCGGCGATGAGATCGCGGATCTGGCTGGCCGCCGCGGCGGCCAGATTGGGGGCGTCGATGGGCTTAAAGGGCATGGCTTGCCTTTCTCCGCTTGTTCTGGTATGACCTCCATACCAATTAATTGGTCTGATCACTATACCACTATGAAACCGCGCCTCAAAAGCGGCAAGCGAGGAGACGGGACGATGGGATTGAAGAGCTGCAACAACGTGAGCGACTTTCGCGCCTTGGCGAAGCGCCGGCTGCCGGCGCCGATCTTCCACTACATCGACGGCGCGGCCGACGACGAGGTCACCTATCGGCGCAACACGGCCGCCTACGACAGCTGCGATCTGGTGCCCAACGTCTTGAGCGGGGTGGAGGAGATCGACCTCTCCACCACGGTGATGGGACAGAAGCTCGCCATGCCGCTCTTCTGCTCGCCCACCGCGCTGCAGCGGCTCTTTCATCACCAGGGCGAGCGGGCGGTGGCGCGCGCGGCGGAGAAGTTCGGAACGCTCTTCGGCATCTCCTCGCTCGGCACCGTCTCGATCGAGGAGATCGGGCGGGCCATCTCCACGCCCAAGATGTTCCAGCTCTACTTCCACAAGGACCGCGGGCTCACGAACGCCATGATCGAGCGCTGCATCGAGGCCAAGTTCGACGTGCTGGCGCTGACCGTCGACACCATCACCGGCGGCAACCGCGAGCGCGACCTCAGGACCGGCTTCACCTCCCCGCCCCGGCTCACCTTGAACTCCATGGCCAGCTTCGCGATGCGGCCGCGCTGGGCCATCGACTACTTCACGCACGAGAAGTTCGCCCTGCCGCAGCTGGACGGGCATGTGCAAGAGGGTTCAAACATCGCGATCTCGGTCGGCGACTACTTCTCCAAGATGCTGGACCAGTCGATGGATTGGAAGGATGCCGAAGGCGTGGCGAAGAAGTGGGGCGGGCAGTTCTGCCTGAAGGGCGTGATGAGCGTCGCCGACGCCAAGCGCGCGGTCGACATCGGTGCCACCGGCATCATGGTCTCCAACCACGGCGGCCGGCAGCTGGATGGCTCACGCAGCCCCTTCGACCAATTGGCCGAGATCGTCGACGCCGTCGGCGACAAGATCGACGTTATCTGCGACGGCGGCATCCAGAGGGGCACCCACGTGCTGAAGGCCCTGTCGGTCGGGGCCAAGGCCTGTTCGGGCGGCCGGCTCTACCTCTATGCCCTGGCGGCGGCCGGCCAAGCAGGCGTGGAGAGAGCGCTCGGCAACCTCAGGACGGAGATCGAGCGCGACATGAAGCTGATGGGCGCCCGTTCGGTCGGCGACCTGACCCGCGAGAACCTGCGCTTTCACTAGGGCAGCCAGCCCGCTTCGTTCGAAATCGCCGCGGTCACCTTACGGCACGCCCCGTCGCATCCGGGCGTGCCGTGCTGCTGTCCAGCTTAGCGGCGCAGTATTCGTCACAGATTTCATTCTATGTCTGCGGATATCGTAAGACCAACTAACAACTCGGTCCCAATCAATACTCCTGACCTTCTGGTCAGCTTCTCATGCAGTGAAGTGCGCCGTAGAGTTCGCCTTTCGATGGACTGACAGGTGGTGCCGTCACCGGCAGGTGATCCTGCCGGATCGGACGGTGGCACCTGTCGAGGGACAGGACTTGCCCGAAAGGCGAAGGCGATGGCGTTCATACCAGGCACACCGGGACCCGACAGGCTCTATGGCGACAGCGCCGCCGACACGATCCGTGGTTACGGCGACAACGACACGCTCTACGGCGAGGGCGCCAGGGACAACATCGATGGCGGAGGCGGCGCCGACACCGTCTTCGGAGGGAGCGGCGACGACTTCGTTCAAGGAAGCGGCGCCGACGACACGCTCTTCGGGGACGGCGAGGAAGACACGCTCCTCGGCGGGGACGGCGATGACGCACTCTTCGGGGGGAGTGGCGTTGATTTTGTCCGTGGCAATGCCGACAACGACACGCTCTACGGCGAAGGCGCCGACGACAATCTCGCTGGCGGGGACGGCGACGACACGGCCTTTGGCGGCAGCGGTCGGGAGAGGGGCCTCCTCGCCGGCAGCGGCGCGGACAGCCTTTTCGGCGGTAGCGGCGGCGACTCCTTCTTTTCAGGTGAAGACGGCGACGACAGCCTGAGTGGCGACGCAGGCGACGACAGAGCCTTCTTCGGCGGCAGCGGCGCCGACGTCCTCTTCGGCGGCAGCGGCGTCGATAGCCAGCTGGCCGGCGGCGCCGGCGACGACCGCGTCTTCAGTGGTTCCGGGGACGACCAGCAGCTGGAGGGCAGCAGTGGCGACGACAGCCTCTTCGGTGGTACCGGCAAGGACACGCAGCTTTACGGCGGCGATGGCGTGGACCGCCTGTTCGGGGATAGCGGCAGCGATACGCGCCTTCGGGGCGATGACGGGGACGACTTGCTCTACGGCGGCGATGGCGACGACGAGCGCCTCAACGGCAACAGCGGGGCCGATCGCATCTACGGGGGAAGCGGCAATGACTCGCAGTTGTACGGGAACTCAGGCGCGGACAGCCTGTCAGGCGGCAGCGGCGACGACCGGCAGCTCTTCGGCAACACCGGCGATGACCGCGTAGCAGGCGACGACGGCGCCGATCGTCTTTACGGCGGTCGAGGGGCCGACAGTGTCTACGGTGGCTCGGGCGATGACGTTATGGTGGTGCGCTTCCAGCAAGAGATCACCGCCGGGGACCACTTCGACGGCGGCGACGGCAGCGACACCGTGATCCTGGGGGCAGCCTCCGAGCTGACGCCCGGCGTGACCCTCGCCTCCATCGAAGCCCTCTTCCGCTACGGGACAAGCCTCGACGACACGCTCGACGGAGACGGGCGCCGCAATGTCCTCAAGGGGCAGGACGGTGCCGACCTGCTGCGCGACAGCGAGGGGCGCGACAGCCTCTACGGCGGCACCGGCGACGATGTCTTCGTGGTGGCCAATCAAATGCAGCTGACGGCCGGGCAGATCTTCGACGGCGGCGCCGGCACCGACACGCTGATCCTGCAAAGCGGCGCCAGTCTGCCGACCGACGTCACCCTGGTGTCCGTCGACGTCATTCTCCAAAGCGTTTCCATCAGGGGGTCCAGCGGCAACGACACCTTGACCGGCTCGGACCTGGACGACTTTCTCTCCGGCCGCACCGGCGCCGACCGTCTCTACGGCCTGGGCGGCGAAGACGGTCTCTTCGGCGGCGACGGCGGCGACGAGATCTTCAGCGGCTCCGGCGACGACAACGCCAGGGGCGGTCAAGGAGACGACGCGATCTGGGGCGGTTCCGGCGGCGACACCTTGATCGGTCAAAAGGGTTTCGACAGTCTCCACGGCGGTAGCGGCGCCGACTGGCTGGCCGGCGGCCAGGACAACGACCGCGTCTACGGGGACGCGGGAGACGACGAGATCCTGGGCGACGGCGGCGGCGACAAGCTCTACGGCGGTGACGGCGACGACGACATCCTGGGCGAAGGCGCGATCGACAGCCTCTTTGGCGGCAACGGCGCCGACTGCCTCTATGGCGGC
This sequence comes from Rhodospirillales bacterium, assembly GCA_963669375.1. Taxonomy (GTDB): domain Bacteria; phylum Pseudomonadota; class Alphaproteobacteria; order Kiloniellales; family JACOMY01; genus JACOMY01. Next base: position 340,996 of record OY770024.1, read on the forward strand.
GCCTCCGAGGACAACCTCTTCGGCGACGCAGGGGCAGACAAGCTCTATGGCGACAAGGGGAACGACCTTGTCAGAGGCGGCGCCGGAGACGATGAAGCCCGTGGTGGCCAGGGCGACGACCAGCTGCGCGGTCAGGCGGACGACGACCTGTTGTTCGGCAACTCAGGCGCCGACGACCTGCGCGGCGGCGGCGGTCTCGACCGTCTCTTCGGAGACGAGAACGACGACACGCTCACCGGGAACGCCGGCGGCGATACCCTTGACGGCGGCGATGGCAGCGACGAGCTCTTCGGCGGCGGTGACGAGGACCGGGTGAGAGGCGACCAAGGCGAAGACCGCCTCTATGGCGGCAAGGGAGCCGATAGCCTGTTCGGTGGCAGCGGCGACGATCAACTGACGGGCGGCGCGGGAGACGACTGGCTTCGCGGCGACGCGGGCACGGACCAAATGACCGGCGGCAGCGGGGCCGATACCTTCGTCTTCGCCGCCGCCTCCAGCGGCCTGGAGGCCAACATAACCGACTTCACCTCGCACAGTGGCGCGGTGCCGCCGCCGGACGCCGATCTGGTCTATTTGATCGTGCTCGACAGCGACGGCGCCTGGATCGGGTCGGACAGCTTCGACGCCAGCGGTCCGCAAGCCCGTTTCGACGAGCCCAGCGAGCGCGTTCAGGTCGACAAGGACGGCGACGGTATGTCGGACTTCGAGATCAGGCTCGCCGGCATCACCGACGTCGACCAGCTGACCGCCACCGATTTCCTCTTGGTGGAGGCCTTCTAGCAGGCAGGCCCGCCAGTCAAAGGTGACGCTCGGAACGGGCTCACTCGCCAGCGGAAGGGGATGTGCAGCGCAGCAGTTGGGCGACGACGGCACCCTCGCCGTCGTAGATCTCGATACGATCCTCGGCGACCAGCTTGCCGGGAAAGGTTTGGACGCGGTCGCTCATGTCCTCCGGCGCCCAGTCGCGCGTGTCGAAGTCCAGCTTCACGCCGTCGGGTCCGAAGGCGAAGGACATCTCCCCTTCCTCCAAGGTCCAGGACCCGAAGCCGACGCGGAGATTGTCCATTGCCGTCATGGCGCCATGCGGCTGGAGGGCGACGAACTCCGTCGCGCCGACACAGGTCTCTCCGCCATCGAGCACCACCACCCAGAGGCCGACCGGGTCGGCGGCCCCCTCTCGGCGCGTCTCGGCTAGGCTCGTATGAGCGACTGCCGTCGCCAAGGCCGCGCCCAGCGCCAGGCCAAGCCAATCGGCGGAAAGACGGCGGGCCGTCAGCCTTGTCTTCTCCTCCAGGACGGTCCCTGCACGCTTCTTCATGGGTGCCTCCCTTCCCAGAGATCCGCCGTCCCGGCCGCTGGAGAACGCGTCGCCCTTGCCAGCAGCCCCAATCCGATAGACTGCCGCTTCCGCCGGAGACCCTAACGCGCGCCTAGCCGAAGCTGGCGCCCGGGACGCGGAAGCCCAGCGAGTAGTTCACCAACTCGTCCGCCGTCTCGGCATAGGCGATGGTGCCGGAATAGTCGAACCAGGTGAAGTCGTCCATCTTCTGCTCGCTGCCGGACTCCTGCCGGCCGGAGATGAACTGCATCACTACGCGCGCCGTCTGGCCGGGGCCCACCAGGGCCATGCCCTCGCCCTCGCCGATGCCGCTGGCGCTCTGCAGACCGTAGAAGATGGCTCGGGAATCGAAGCCCTTGAAGAGCTTGCGGTCGAGGATGCCCAGCTGCACCGGCTTCTCAAGCTTGTTGGTCAGCTCCAGCGACGTCAGCACCTGGATATAGAGCTGCTCATTGATCAGAAGCGGCGAGGAGAGCGCCTCATAGGCCTTGCCGGTCATGGTGCCCATGGTGAAGTCGGTCGGGCCGGCGCTCTTCGGCTCCGCTCCATCGTTCTGCGCCATCGCCTGCCCGGCCAAAGGCAACAGCGCAAGCGCCGTGCCGCCCACCAGCAGCCGGCGTCGTGCCACCTGCCCTCGCTTATCGTCCAACAGCATGGCAGATCACTCCAAAACTCTCTGTTATCTGTCCCGTTTGGCAAAGACCCTATCGCCCGGACCGCGCGGCGGCAAGCACGGCGAGCGATGCGCGCTGACGCATCGTACGGACTGCTCCTGACTCAATGCTGTCAGGAGGGCTCGGGTAAGGTCCCGCCCCGACACCCTAGCGAGAAAGGGAGATTACAGAAGTGACCGATCTTGCAGCCTACAAGGCAGCCTCCGGACGTTTCCTTCCCGTCTGGACCTTGGAGATACAGACGCTTCCGGAGGATTGCGACAGGATCCTGGACGCGGTGATGGCCGTCCATCCCCTGCGCTACGGCCGCTATCAGCGCAACGCCAGCATCTCGGCGCCCGGCATCGAGACCGCCCAGCCGGAGGCGGGCTCGACCACGACCACGCACGTGGAGGGCTTCGCGCCCGGCGGAACGGAGAACTTCCCCGTGGTGGAGCTGAAGATCTCGATCGAGCGCGACCTTGCCCTGCTGGAGAAGGTCATGGACGCCATCCTCTACGTTCATCACTACGAGGAGCCGGTGATCTTCCTTCGCGAGGACTGGGCCAGCCGGGCCAACTACAATCCCGAGAGCGACAATCCCAATCGCTGGTGGAACAACGGCCGTGGATTGCCGGAGCGAATCACCTAGCCCTCGTAGCGGCGCGGCACCAGGCCGGACTGAAACCAGGTGACGAAGGACTGCATGGAGAAGACCGGCAGGCCGGTGGCGGCGGCGATGTCGGCCGCGTAAGGGATCATGTTGGTGCATTCCAAGACGATGGCGCCGAGGTCGCCGTGGGCCGCCTTCAGATCGAGGGCGGCCTCGACGTTGTCGGCCCGGGCGGCCTCGACGTCCAGTTCCAGCTCGTTGCCGAGGATGACGCGGGTGAACTCCCGCCCGCCCTCGGTTGAGCCGATCGGCGTGTCCGCCGGCACGGCCGCTTTCTCCAGGTGCTCGGCCGTCAGGGTCGAGGCGGAGATGGTGAGGACCCCTGCCCTCCTGCCGCGCGCCAGCAGGCGGTTGACCAGGCCCACCTGCATGAGCGAGGAGGTCGCCACCGGCACGCCGACCGCCTCGGCCAGCTCTTCCTGGAAGAGGGAGAGAAAACCGCAGTTGGTGGTGATGCCGTCGACACCCTCCTCCACCAGGCCCTTCGCGGCGTCGACGAAGCTCTCCAGCAAGCCCTCGGCGCGTCGCCGCACCACCCGCTCGGGCGAGGCCGCCGGCACGATGCGGTAATGCACCGGAAAGGGCCAGGTCAGCGCGTTGCCCATGTCGCCCGGGATCCGCGGAAAGCGGGCGTCCAGCATCAAGATGCCCACGGCGGCGCCATAGAGCGCCTTGCCGCCCTTGGCCTTCATGGCTCGCTCCCGGCCTCTTCCACGGTTCGCTCGAAGAGCTCTTCGGGTCCGGCCACGTAGATGCTGGAGTAGCCTTCCTTCACCGAGGCCACGACCTGGTCCATGCGCTTGACGATGTGGCCGCGCAGGACTTCCGCCGCCCGCTCGCCGTCGCGCAGCTCGATCGCCTCCATCAAGAGGCGGTGCTCGCCCTTGGTGCGGGTCACGCGCTGGGCCATGTCGACCCAGCGGATGAAGCGGATGCGCTCGTTGAGCAAGGTGAGCTGGCGCACCAGCTCCTCGTTGCCGCTGAGCCGCGCGATGCCGACGTGGAAGGCCTCGTCGAACTGGGTCACCTCGCGCACCGTCTTGCCGCGATAGGCCAGGCCGTCGCGGTAGAGGGCGTCCCTCAGGTCCTGGATGTCGCGGTCGCTGGCCCGCTCGCAGGCCTTGCGGACGGCGGCCGTCTCGATCACCTCGCGCAGTTCGTAGAGCTGGAACACGCTCGTCGGGTCGAGGTCCCGGCAGTAGAAGCCCTTGCCGGGCCGGAACTCGATCAGGCGCTCGGCGACCAGGCGGTTCAGCGCCTCGCGCAGGGGCGTGCGGCTGGCGTCCAAGGCGCGCGCCAAGGCCACTTCGTTCAGGCGTTCGCCCGGCCTGATCCGGAAAGCGACCGCCATCTCCTTGAGGCGTGCGTACAGCGCCTCGACCCGTCCTTCGCTCATCTCGCCCTTCCGCGCACTACCCGCAAGACCTGCTTGACACAGCCGCGCCGGAATAGCAACATACAGAACTGTATACAGAATTGAATGCAAAACAGAGGAAAGGGTCGGCAATGACGCTGGAAGGAAGCAACCGCATGAGCGGGGCGGAGGCAATGGTGCGCATGCTGCAGGCCTATGGGGTCACGCGGATGTTCGGCCTCTGCGGGGATACGACCCTGCCCTTCTATGACGCCCTGGCGCGCCTCGACCACGGCATCGAGCATTTCCTCACCCGAGACGAGCGTCACGCCGCCTACATGGCGGACGGCTATGCGCGCGTGACCGGCAAGCCCGGCGTCTGCGAAGGGCCGTCGGGCGGCGGCGCCACCTACATTCTGCCGGGCGTGGTGGAGGCGAGCGAGAGCTCGGTGCCGATCCTGGCGATCACCACCGACGTCTCCACCGCCGCGCGCGGCCGCTATCCCTTGACCGAGTTGGACCAGGTCGCGCTCTTTCGGCCGCTCACCAAGTGGAACGCCTCGTTGGACGAGGCGGCCCGCCTGCCGGCGAGCCTGCGCACCGCCTTTCGAGCGATGACCACCGGGCGGCCCGGCGCGGTGCACCTGGCGCTGCCCTTCGACACCCAGAAGGCGGCGGTCGACGAGGCCGAGATCTGGGCCGACCCGCGCCATGGAACCTTCCCGGCAGAGCGGGCGGCGCCCGACCAGGCGGCCATCGAGGAGGCGGCGGACCTGCTGTCCCGCGCCACCTCGGCCGTCGCCATCTGCGGCGGCGGACCGGTGATCGCCGGCGCGGCCGAGCCCCTTGCGCGCCTGGCGCGCCTGCTGGATCTGCCGGTGGCGACCACGGTCTCCGGCCAGGGCGCGATTGCCGAGACCGACCCCCAGGCGCTGGGCGTCGTCGGCTCCAACGGCGGCGTACCGGCCACCCGCGCGGTCGTCGACGAGGCCGACCTGGTGCTCTTCATCGGCTGCCGCGCCGGCTCGGTGACGACGGAACGCTGGCGCTCGCCGGCGCCCGGCAAGACCATCATCCACATCGACAGCGATCCCATGGTGATCGGCGCCAACTACGAGACCGCCGTCGCCATCGCGGCCGATGCCGCCTTGGCGGTCCAGGCCTTGGCCGACGCGTTGGAGCGGCGGGCACCCCTTGCCGGCCAGGACGGCAGGGCGCGCGCCAAGAAGGCCTGGGATGCCAAGATCGCTGCTTTCCAGCCGCTGGCGGCGAGCGACCGGACTCCTATCCGGCCGGAGGCGGTGGTCGCCTGCTTGATGGGGCTGCTGGACGATGAGGCCACGATCGTCGCCGACCCCGGCACGCCCTGCCCCTACTTCTCCGCCCACTATCGCTGGCGCAAGCCCGGCCGGCACTTCATCACCAACCGCGCCCACGGTGCCTTGGGCTATGCGCTGGCCGCCGCCATGGGCGCGCATGTCGGCCGTCCTTCGGCGAAGACCGTCGCGGTGATGGGCGACGGCTCCTTCGGGTTCTGCTGCGGCGAGTTCGAGACCCTGGTGCGTTACCGCGTGCCGGTGACCGCCATCGTCTTCTCCAACGCCACCTACGGCTGGATCAAGGCGGGACAGAACGCCGGCTTCGGCAAGCGCTTCTACAACGTCGACTTCGACCGCACCGACCATGCCGCCGTCGCCGGTGCCTTCGGCGTCAAGGCCTGGCGGGTCGAGGACCCCGCCGACCTGCCCAAGGTCTTGAAGGCGGCGCTGGAGCACGACGGCCCCAGCCTGGTCGACGTGATCGCCCAGCCGCTGCACGAGGCGGCGGCACCGGTCTCGGAGTGGATCGCCTAGACCGGGACGCATTGGGCGCGCCGGACTGTGGCCGCAAGGCATCACTCGGAAGAAGCGAGGTTCGGGTAACGAATCGGTCGCGATATCGCCACTTTATGGCCCTAGCCGGGATCGCACCGTAGCGTTTCGCCCGATCGTCGGTCACGACAGGAGTTCCCTTGCGATGAAAGCTCTCCTCGCCAGCCTCTTTGCCGCCGCGCTGCTCGCCACCGCCTTCGCCGGGGGCGCCAAGGCGCACAACGCACGCATCATGCTGCTCGACGCGCAGTCCTTGGCGAACCGGGGCCAGGACCAAGAGGCCATGATCCTCTTGGATCAAGTGATCGCGGACCAGGAGATCTCCGACGAGTTGAAGTCGGTGGCCTTCGTCAAGCGCGGCAATATCCAGTTCCGCAAGAAGCGCTTCCCGCTTGCGCAGGAGGACTTCAGCCGGGCCCTGGCGCTCGATCCGGAGTCCGAGCAGGGGCTGCGCGGCAGCTGCTTCGCGCTTCTCCAGATGCGCAAGATGGAGCCCGCCCAGCAGGTCTGCTACAAGGCGGCCCAGGTGGCCGGCGAGGACAACCTGGCCGAGGCCTCCGATATCCTAGGCTATTCCGCGCTGATGCGGCGGGACTACGTCACGGCCTTGAAGGAGCTGAACACCGCGATCCAGGCCGATCCCACCTACGCACCGGCCTACCTCCATCGCGGCATGGTCTATCAAGCGCAAAAACAGGAGGTGCTGGCCCGCGCGGACTTCCTGAAGGCGCGCGAGCTCTGGCCGCAGGATCTGGCGATCGAGGCCGCTTTGCGCCAATTGGGCCTCATCTTCTAGACCACCCCTCCAGGACCATCGCCCGGGTCGCCATCTTCGGGGCCGACGGCGGCCTGGCGCTTTAGGCTCTTCGATCCCTTCTGGTTCGAAGAACCGGTGAGCGCGCAAGCTCGACGCACTCAGCGACATCCGCCAGCGGAGCGGCCTGCGCATCGTCACCGGCGAGCAGGTGAGCGGCAAGGCCCGCTTCCGCCCCCTTGGCCGAGACCTCCTGGCGGATCGCCGACGGCGCCGCCAGCCTGCTGACCACCTCCGGCCTCGGCCTGGAGATGCGGGAGGCGACGCCGGAGCCGCTGGGCGCAGTGGGCTGAGGGAGGGGGCGAGACACTATGCCAAGGTGGGCCAACAACACCGCCTAGTTGAGCTCCTTCGGTGCGCAAAACGTCTCGATTACTGCGCAGTCCTTCCCGCCGCTTCTCCGGCACTGGCTCAGTGCGTCCTGCCGCGCCTCCGCTAGCGTTGCCTTCACCGAAGCACCGAAGTTCGCGAAGCCTGCGCCCACCGTTGTCGCCAAACAACCGTACTGAAACCAAGTAACTTCGTCGCACTTTACGTGGTTTTTTGCACAATCCCTCCAAGTCTCTTCCACAGCGATCTCTTTCGAAGCGACTGGGTCCCGAGTGAAAGACGAAAAGAAGGGATCCTTCTTTATTCCGAGCGCCCCGTAAATGAGCTTGTCCGAGGTCTTGGGATGCTCTTTGCCGCCGGCAGGATCGCTTCCGGAAGCCTCTCCGACAGCTTGACCAGGCTTGACAACACCGAACAGAAAGCTCTCTGACGCGTGCGCGGAACCGACAGAGACCAAAGTCACAGCTAGAACCATCCCTACAATCAATGATTTCACTGTTCTTCCTCCATTGCTTGTGGGAAAACTGATGTATCCCATTCGGCTTGCACAACGGCTTGTAACCCAGATTCAGCCACTCCGCGAGTGAAAGTACAGCAACCTAAACGGCCAATACCAGTAGCCCTCCTTAGCGTAGTATCTCGCCCCCTCCGGCAAACGCCCACCCTTATGCGAGAACGTAGATCTTGGTTCTATCTCGTGTCCGAACTTGTTGGCACTCTGATTGCAGCCCTCGACGGTTGTATCGGCTCCAAAGTAGATCGCCTCAGCGCTTGCATTCAAATCCGCATAGGCCTTCACACCCTTTAGAAGAGTTGACCTGGGCCACTTGACTGCTTCATCCATTAGGAGAGTCCTTGGTCCGTGCAACGCAGCGTCGACTGGTGTGCATGCGCGCCCTGCGCGGAGCCCTCGGATAGCGCGACCGCACAGCGCGCAAGCGTGGGCGGGCCCCCGTCCAGCGCCGAGTGTGGCCTGACGGTGTTGTAGTCGTGACGCCAGACGGCGGAGGGCGAAGTGTGCCCGAACCAGATGGAATCCAACGGAAACAGGGTGCCAAAGCTCATGCGGTAGTCGAAGGTCCGGTCCGGCAAGCGGGGATTTAGTTCATGGTTCCATGTCGGAGCCCCTGTGGCTACCATCAGGGTCGAGGTCGGGAATCACCTGGTGACTCTTGGCTTGATTGTGTTGGGGAAAGAGCCCTGGGCACTGGATCGCGAGGCGATCGAGCCTTGAGACGACAGGGAGCGTCATAAGAAGGGCTGGATACAATGGCCTTTGTTCCGGGAACTGCCGGGCCGAACACGCTGTTCGGCACGAACGACGTCGACACCATTCTGGGCTATGGGGCGAACGACACACTCTCAGGGGCGAGCGGCGCCGACAGCCTAGATGGCGGGCAGGCCGATGACAGCCTCTTCGGCGGCAGCGGAGACGATGTGCTGCTCTTGGGCGACACCGGGCGCGACCTGCTGGACGGCTAGTCGAGCGTCAAGCGCTTCCTTTTCGTCAAGGTGACGACCAAGGACGGCCTGGAGGGCTGGGGCGAGGCCGAGACGGGCGCCGCCGACGTCTTGAACCCCGAGGTCTGCGGCTGCGGCGGCCTCTGGAGTTCCTGGAGATCGCCACCATGGCCGAGGATTTCTCGGTCGCCGTCTCGCCGCACAGCCACAACTCCCTGAAGGTGGTCCCTAACGGTGGCCACCGCGGTGATGCTGCACCTCTCCGCCGTCATTCCCAACCTGCTCTGGGCCGAGCACTACCCCGACTTCGAGGCCGCTTCCGCCCCCTTGGCCGAGACCTCCTGGCTGATCGCCGAGGGCGCCGCCAGCCCGCCGACCACCCCCGGCCTCGGCCTGGAGATGCGAGAGGCGGCGCTGCAGCCGCTGGGTGCGGTGGGCTAGGGGAGGAGCGGTTGCTTCTCGGCCGTCTCACCGAGGGGTCGGCAGTAGTCTCTTGCTGTGCGCGAACCGGTACACGCCAGCTCCGCACCACAAGTCGTTGTTCGCGCAATCTGCTTTATGGAACTTTCTTTGAAATGGAAATAAAATCAAGACAAACTTGAAGGCCTTCTAGCAAGATGTTAGCTTATGTAAAGCAGGGCAATGCGCTCTTCCGGAATCGCAGCCATCTATCAGCTCTTCTAGTGCGCACGACAGTTTATTTAAGTCATCAATTTTACTTGTTACGATTGCCAGATGGTTCTCCCCGATGCGTTTTACATTGAGGCAAGCGTCTTCTTTCTCTTCGGATAACTCCAGCAGTGTTTTTATGTCAGGAATTGTGAAACCTAACTCGCGGCATCTCTTGACGAAGCGAAGCCGGGCAATGCCCTGATCGTCGTACACTCGGCGTCCAGCTTCAGATCGATCCGGCGCAGGGACAACACCTTCTCGCTCATAATACCGTATCGTCTCAATGTGGACCCCGCTCCGGCGGGCTGCCGCTCCAATGGGATAGCCGCTCATTTTTCGCTTGCTCCTGTAGTGACTACAGGTGTCACAAACGAAGCATGGAATCAAGATCACCTATGGCTCCAGACTGCGGCGCGCCGCCCGGAACCAGTTCCCTTGCCGGGTCTGCAGTGGTGCTTGCCGTGCTCTCAGCGTCCTGCTGCGTGTTACCTCTGGCTCTGACGATAGTGGGACTCGGGGGAGCATGGCTCTCTCTGCTTGGTCCATTTGTAACCTACCGGCCTGAGATTCTCATGGTCGTCGGAGGTATCCTAGCGTGGTTGTGGTTTCGCGTTTTCAGGGTCTGGAGGAGGCAGGGGGCTTTCCCAAGAGGACTGGCTACACCGCTTCTGATCGTCGCCACGGCCTCGCTTGGAATAGCTTTCACCGCGCCACTTTGGGAACTGCAAGCGACCCGCGCCCTTGCCACATTCTGGGCGGAAAACCGATGAGAGACAGCTTGCTGAGGGTAGGTTTGATCGGGTCTATTGTAACGGCTGTATGTTGCTTTACGCCGATTTTGGTTTGGTCCTTAAGTGCTGTCGGTCTTATTAGTGTGGTTTCTTACATAGATTTTGTTCTGCTTCCGATTCTTGGTCTATTTCTGGTGATAACAGCGTTCGCGCTTTGGAGACGGACCCGAAGAGTATGATCTTGGAATCCACAATCACTTGCCCGAAGTGCGGACATTCGAAGACCGAGACCATGCCGACCAATGCTTGCCAGTGGTTCTATGATTGCGATGGCTGTGGCGCGCTGCTGCGGCCCTTGCCGGGGGACTGTTGTGTCTTTTGCTCTTACGCAACAGTGCCATGTCCCCCCATTCAGGAAGGCGGCAAGTGCTGTAGCTAGTTCATGTTGCAGCCGCCTGCGGTTGCCTTCCATTTCACAACATCTTGTGTCCGGCAACACCGCGCACGACTTCGAAATCTCTAGTCCTAACGCTGATAATATCCATTATGGGCATGGAGTTCAGGTCATGTGTCACTAGCTGTCACTAAAACTTGAGAAAGAAGGAATCGCTTTCTCCCTTTTGTCGAGGTTGACGGTGTTCGCTGGAGAGCACGCTGCATCGCACCCAAGAAAAGCACCGCAAATAGAGCGGCGGAGTGATTGTTAAAGCACCCACAAGATTTCGATTGTCCATTGGCGCAGGCTGTGCCCGGCAACGCGTGCAAACGCCGCCGAGCCTACCGGTCAAGTCGGACGACGCGATGATGTTCACCCCGTCCGTCGTCCTCCTACTTGATAGGAGGACCGCTATCGGCCTGCACCGAAGCCGCTGTGAGAGCACCCACGCTCACCGATCACAGCAGCGTCTCTTGAGCCCATGGTGACGCCGTATCCCCTAGTGGGCCACTCCCCCTTCCGTCGTCCTCCTACTTGATAGGAGGACCACTATCGGCTTGCACGGAAGCCGCGAGGCGAGTGCCCACGGTCAACGATCCGGGCAGCGTCTAGCGATCCTCTGGTCAAGCCAGAGGATGACCAAGGAGGAGGGCGCGGCAGGGTTCGAGAGTGACCGGAGGTCCACTGTGGGTGGGCACTGAAGCTATGAGGAGAGTGTCCATGCTCGCCGGTTCCAGCGGCGTTTGGTGGACCTTTTGACACGCCGTGTGTTGAGGAGGGCCACTCCCCCTTCCGTCGTCCTCCTACTTGATAGGAGGACCGCTATCGGTTTGCACCGAAGCCGCGGGGAGAGTGCCGACGGTCAACGATCACAGCAGCGTCTGGCGATCCTCTGGTCAAGCCAGAGGATGACCAAGGAAGGGGAAGCGGCAGGGGCCAAGGTGATCGGATCGGTTTGCATCGAAGCTATGAGGAGAGTGTCCATGCGCGCCGGTTCCAACGGCGTTTGGTGAAGCTCTTCACACGTCGGAACCGCTAGAGCGCCACTCCCCCCTTCCGTCGTCCTCCTACTTGATAGGAGGACCGCTATCGGCTTGCACCGAAGCCGCTCGGAGAGCGCCCACGCTCAACGATCACAGCAGCTTCTAGCGATCCTCTGGTCAAGCCAGAGGATGACCGAAGGGTGGGGGGACGCTCCCTACCTCCCCTACTCCGCCGCTTCCTTCAGCGCGCGCTCGGAGGGCGGGCCGTAGCCGCCGCCGGTGGGGGTTTCGATCACCACCACGTCGCCGGCGACCAGGTCGCGCTGGTCGGTGCCGGAGAGGAGGTCACGGCTGCCGTCCTTGCGCTCGACCCAGTTGCGGCCGAGGCGGCCCGGCTCGCCGCCGGCCAGGCCGAAAGGCGGGATGCGGCGGTGGTTGGCGAGGATGGCCACGGTCATGGGCTCCAGGAATCGCACGCGGCGCACCGTGCCGTCGCCGCCCCGGTACTGGCCCCGACCGCCGCTGCCGCGGTTGATGGCGAAGGATTCCAGCAGCACGGGGAAGCGCCACTCCAGCACCTCCGGATCGGTCAGGCGCGCGTTGGTCATGTGCGTGTGCACGGCAGAGGTACCGTCGAAGCCCGGCCCGGCGCCGGAGCCGCCGCAGATGGTCTCGTAGTACTGGTGGCGCTCGTCGCCGAAGGTGAAGTTGTTCATCGTCCCCTGCGAGGCGGCCAGCACGCCCAACGCGCCGAAAAGGGCGTCGGTGATGCACTGGCTGGTCTCCACGTTGCCGGCGACCACGGCCGCGGGATAGCGCGGGTTCAGCATGGAGCCCTCGGGAATGACCAGATCCAAGGGCTTGAGGCAGCCTTCGTTCATCGGGATCTCTTCGTCCACCAGGGTGCGGAAGACGTAGAGCACGGCGGCGCGGCACACGGCCGAGGGTGCGTTGAAGTTGGTCTCCTGCTGCATGCTGGAGCCAGTGAAGTCGATCTTGGCGGTGCGCGCCTCATGGTCGATCGAGACGGCCACGGAGATCTGCCCGCCGTTGTCCAGCTCATAGGTGAAGGAGCCGCTCTTCAGGCGGCCCAGCACGCGGCGCACCTGCTCCTCGGCATTGTCCTGGACGTGGCCCATGTAGGCCTGGACCACCGGCAGGGTGAAGTGGGCCACCATGCGCCTCAGCTCCGCCACGCCCTTCTCGTTGGCGGCGATCTGTGCCTTCAGGTCGGCCACGTTCTGGTAGGGATTGCGTGCCGGGTAGTCGCCGCTTTTCAAAAGCCGGGTGATCTCCTCCTCCAGGAAGCGGCCCTGGTCGACCAGCACCACGTTGTCGATGAGGACCCCCTCCTCCTCGACCACGACGGAGTTGGGCGGCATGGAGCCGGGCGTCAGCCCGCCGATGTCGGCATGATGCCCGCGGCTGCCGACGTAAAAGAGGATCTCCTGGCCGGCTTCGTCGAAGACCGGGGTGATGACGGTGACGTCGGGCAGATGGGTGCCGCCGTTGTAGGGCGCGTTCAGGACATAGACGTCGCCGGGTCGCATGGTGCCGGCCCTGGCGCGGATGACGGCGCGCACGCTCTCGCTCATGGAGCCCAAGTGCACCGGCATGTGCGGCGCGTTGGCGACCAGGTTGCCCTCCTGGTCGAAGATCGCGCAGGAGAAGTCCAGCCGCTCCTTGATGTTCACCGAGTAGGAGGTGTTCTCCAAGGTGGAGCCCATCTGCTCGGCGATCGACATGAAGAGGTTGTTGAAGATCTCCAGCATGATGGGGTCGACGGCCGTGCCGATCGCTGCTTGGCGCTCCAGCGGCACCACGCGGCGCAGCACCAGCTGGCCCTGCTCCGTCATCTCGGCCTGCCATCCGGGTTCGATGACGTTGGTCGAGGTCGGCTCGATGACGATCGCGGGACCGTCGATGCGCGCGCCCGCGCCCAGGTGATCGCGCTCGTAGAGCGGCGCCTCGCGCCAGGCGCCGTCGGCAAAGAGACGGGTGACCATCAAGGGCTTGGGATCCTCGCTGGCTTCTTCGCTCAGGAAAGAGCCTTCGGCGGCGATGCCGGTTCGCCCCACGGCCTCGACCGAGACGGCTTCGACGATGAGCGTCTTATCCGGCACGATGAAGCCGTAGCGGGCGCGATGCGCCGCCTCGAAGCGGTCCTGGATCTCGGCGCGGCTGCCCTGCTCGACGATCAGGGCGGAGTCGGTGCCCTCGTAGCGCAGGTGGAGGCGACGGATGATCTCCACCTGGTCTCCCGCGATGCCCTGCTGCGCCACCTCCTGCCGGCCGGCCTCGACCAGCGGCGCGTAGGTTGTCTCCAGAGTGTCGAGGACCTCGTCCAAGGGCGCCTCCACGGCCTGCTCGCGCAGGGCCCGCAGGTCGGCCAGCCCCATGCCGTAGGCCGAGAGCACGCCGGCGTAGGGATGCAGGAAGACCTGGGTCATGCCCAAGGCGTCGGCCACCAGGCAGGCGTGCTGGCCGCCAGCGCCGCCGAAGCAGCAGAGCGTGTACTCGGTGACGTCGTAGCCGCGCTGGACCGAGATCTCCTTGATCGCGTTGGCCATGTTGGCGACGGCGATGGTGAGGAAGCCCTCGGCGACGCGCTCGGCCTCCTGCGGCTCGCCGGTCGCGGCCTCGATCTCGCCCGCCAGCCGGGCGAACTTGGCTTCGACCACCGCGGCGTCCAGCGGCTGGTCGCCGCCCGGCCCGAAGACCTTGGGAAAGACGTCGGGGTTGAGCTTGCCCAGCATGACGTTGCAGTCGGTCACCGTCAGCGGCCCGCCGCGGCGATAGCAGGCCGGACCCGGGTTGGCGCCGGCGCTGTCCGGGCCGACCCGGTAGCGGGCGCCGTCGAAGTGCAGGATCGAACCGCCGCCGGCCGCCACGGTGTGGATGCGCAGCATGGGGGTGCGCATGCGCACGCCGGCGACCAGGCTCTCGAAGGAGCGCTCGTAGGTGCCGGCGTAGTGCGACACGTCGGTCGAGGTTCCGCCCATGTCGAAGCCGATGATCTGCTTGAAGCCGTTCATCTCGCTGGCGCGCACGGCGCCGACGATGCCGCCGGCCGGACCGGAGAGGATGGAGTCCTTGCCCTGGAAGAAGCGGGCATCGGCGAGCCCGCCGTTTGACTGCATGAAGAGCAGCCGGGTGTCGCCCAGCTGGCCCGCCACGTCGGCCACGTAGCGGCGCAGGATGGGCGAGAGGTAGGCATCGACCGTGGTGGTGTCGCCGCGGCTCACCATCTTCATCAGCGGCGAGACCTCATGGCTGACCGAGACCTGGGGAAAGCCGATCTCGCGCGCGATCTCCGCCACGCGCCGCTCGTGCTGGTGATAGCGATAGCCGTGCACGAAGACGATGGCGAGCGCCCGATAGCCTTGATCGTGGAAGGCCTGGAGCCCGGCGCGCGCGGCGGCCTCGTCGAGCGGCCGGTCGACCTTGCCGTCCGCCATCAGGCGCTCGTCGATCTCCAGCACGTCGCTATAGAGCATCTCCGGGAGGCGGATCTGGCGTTCGAAGAGCTTGGGCCGCGCTTGGTAGCCGATCCGCAGGGAATCGGCGAAGCCCTTGGTCACCACCAGCAAGGTGCGCTCTCCCTTGCGCTCCAAGAGCGCGTTGGTGGCCACCGTGGTGCCCATCTTGACGTGCTGGATCGCCGCGGCGGGCAAAGGCGCGTCGGTCGAGAGGCCGAGCAGGTCGCGGATGCCCTGGATCGCGGCATCGGGGTAGCGCTCGGGGTTTTCGGAGAGCAGCTTGTGGGTCAGGAGCCCGCCGTCCGGGCGCCGCGCCACCACGTCGGTGAAGGTGCCGCCGCGGTCGATCCAGAATTGCCAAGCGCCGGCGCCGGGTGCCTCGTTCATCGCCACTCCACTCTTCTCGCATTCACGTCGGCGGCGAGACTATCGCCTTTCGCCGGGCGCGCAAGGGCCGCCGCGATGTCACGGCGCCGTGATGTCGGGCATCCGTTGCCCGTGTTATGCCGTATTCCTTCACCAGATGGGCCAAACGGCCTTGCCCCAAGCGGGCTTTTCACGACAGACAATGGTGGTCCGATGCTTGTTGCGATAAGGACGGTGCTGATGGTCGGTCTTTTTGGACTGCTCTACGGGTGTGCGGCGCTTGCGCCCTCGCAGGTCTCGACGGCCGATCGGCTGAAGGCTTTCGAGAGAGCGTCCGAGGACGCCGACCTGCAGGCTCCCGTCGATGTCTTCTGGAGCGAGCAGCAGGTGCCCTACATCGTGGCCGAGAGCGACCGCGACCTCGCCTACGCCCTGGGCCTGGTGCACCAGCACCTGCGCGGCGGCCAGCTGGCGGTGCTGAAACGCATCTCCCAGGGCCGCATCTCGGAGATGGCCGGACCCTTCACCCGCGATATCGACCATGCGCTGAAGATCCTGGACTACGGCTATGCCGCACCCACGGTGGTGGCTGCCTGGCCGGAGGAGACCCGGGCCTGGATGAGCGCCTTCGTCGCCGGCATGAACCACTACCAGGACAATGCCCGCAGGCAGCCGCCGGAGTACGGCCTGCTGGGCATCGATCCCGAGCCCTGGACGATGGAGGACCTGGTCACCATCGGCCGTCTCGCCGGCACCGACGTCACCTGGCTCTCCTACGTCTCGCTGCTGCCGCTGCGCAATCAGCCGAACTGGGAGGAGAACTGGCGCCGCGCGCTGGAGGCGGGCGGGGTTCCGCCTGGCGCGCTCTCGGAGAACCTCTCCGTAGAGGAGGCGACCCAGCGCATGGTGGCCTTCCTCACCGGCCTCTCGAAGAGCGGCAGCAACTCGCTGGTGGTGGCGCCCGACCGCTCGGCCAGCGGCGCGGCCTTGATCGCCAACGACCCGCACCTGGGCCTGAACCTGCCGAACCTCTGGCTCTTGGCCGGGGTCAAGTCGCCCTCCTACCACGCCGTGGGCCTGATGGTGCCGGGGCTGCCTTTCGTGGCGCTCGGCCGCAACGAGGCGCTGGCCTGGGGCGGAACCAACCTACGGGCTGCCTCCAGCAATCTCTACGACGTCTCCAACGCCCCGGCGGAGACGATCGTCGAAGAGGAGGTCAGGATCGGCACGCGCTTCTGGTTCGACGACACCCGCACCGTGCGACGCAGCGAACTCGGCCCGGTCATCTCCGATGCCGAGATGATCAACGGCCGGCCGGGCGAGGTGCTGGCGCTGCGCTGGGTCGGTCACGAACCGACCGACGAGATCTCCGCCTTCCTGGAGGCCAACCGCGCCAGCACGCCGGATGCCTTCCGAACCGCCTATCGCCACTACGGCGTCTCGGCGCAGAACATGCTCTTCGCCGGGCGCGACGGGGATATCGGGAAGGTGCTGGCCTTGCAGGCGCCCGTGCGCCAGCCGGGGCCGCCCGCGGACCTGATCCTGCTGTCGGACGATCCCGCCGCGGCCTGGGGGCCCTTCGACAACTCGCTGGACCTGCCCTTCGTGCTGAACCCGGAGACCGGCTTTCTGGTCTCGGGCAACAACAGGCCGCGCCAGACCGATCGCCTTCTGGGCTACTTCTTCACGCCGGACGACCGCGTCGCCCGCATGGCCGAGATGATCGAGGCCACGCCGCGGCTTACCGTCGAGGACCTGAAGCAGATCCAGCAGGACGTGGTCTCGCCGCCGTCGCTGGCGCTGGCGCAAGGCCTGCTGGCCTTCGCGCGGGCGGCCGACGCGACGCCGGCCGCCTTCCTGGAGCGCCTGGCGGCGTGGGACGGTTCCTACGACGTCGCCTCGCCGGGAGCGCCTGCCTTCGAATTGCTGCTGACCGCCGTGGTCCGGGACCTCTACGGCAACGAGGAGGGCGAGGTCGCGGGTCTGCGGGAGCAGTGGAGCTATCTCCTCTCCTTCCTCCTGGAGGACCTGGAGGCCTTGCCGGCCGCCAAGCGCGACCAGCTGATGCGCAAGGCCGTGACCCAAGCGGCCGATGAGGCGCGGAGCTTCGCCACCTGGGGCGATCTGCACCAGCTGCGGATCGGGCATATCCTGAGCCAGGCACCCGTGATCGGCTCCCGCTTCGTGCTGGACCGGGTACCGATCAGCGGATCGCGCGAGACCCTCTGGAAGACGGCGCACGGCCTGATCGACGGGCCGCACGACGCCCGCTACGGAGCCCAGTCGCGCCACATCTCCGATCTCGCCGACCCCGATGCCAACTGGTTCGTGCTGCTGGGCGGCCAGGACGGCTGGCTCGGCAGCGCCAACTACGCCGACCAGGTACCGCTCTGGCTGGAGGGCGATTATCTTCAGCTGCCGCTGGACCCGGAGCGCGCCCGCGCCGATTTCCCGCACCACTTCCGCCTGGGCTCTTAAGCCCGCAAGCCTTCTCGCCGCGCCCGAGAGGGTCTATAGACTGACCCCATGAGTATTTGGGGCAAGATTGTGGGCGGAGCGGCCGGCTTCGCCGTGGGCGGTCCGATCGGCGCGCTTTTGGGCGGCATCGCCGGCCACGCCGTCGATTCCATGCGCTCCGACCTGAAGCGCCTGAAGCCGGGCGAGGAGGACGCGCGGCTCGGCGGCCAGCAGCATGGCCG
Organism: Rhodospirillales bacterium; assembly: GCA_963669375.1. Lineage (GTDB taxonomy): Bacteria > Pseudomonadota > Alphaproteobacteria > Kiloniellales > JACOMY01 > JACOMY01. Next base: position 358,857 of record OY770024.1, read on the forward strand.
CATGCACGGCGGCGAAGGCACCAAGCAAGTCGCCTTCACCGTCGGCGTCATCGTGCTGGGCGCCAAGATCGCCAAGGTCGACGGTCAGGTGACGCCGGACGAGGTGCGGGCCTTCAAGCAGGTCTTCCACGTACCGCCGGAGGAAGAGAAAAACGTCGGGCGGCTCTTCAACCTGGCGCGGCGCGACGCCCGCGGCTTCGAGCCCTATGCGCGCCAGCTGGGTCGCCTCTTCGCGCACGAGCCGGCGATCCTGGAACGGCTGCTGGACGCCCTCTTCCACATCGCTCGCGCCGATGGCGAGGTCACCGACCCGGAACTCGACTATCTGGAGCAGGTCGCCTACCTCTTCGGCCTGGATCAGGCCACCTGGGAGCGGATCAAGGCGGCCAACGTCGACGAGGCAGACAACCCCTACACCATCCTCGGCGTCGAGCCCGGCGCCAGCGACGAGGAGATCAAGTCACGCCACCGCAGCCTGGTGCGCGAGCATCACCCCGACCGCCTGATCGCCCAGGGCCTGCCGGAGGAGATGGTGCAGGTCGCCAACGAGCAGCTGGCAAGGATCAACTCCGCCTACGACGAGATCAGGCGGCTGCGGGGCCAGGGTTAACGGCTGCTCGGTTGGCCGGACAGGGGGCACGGCGCTGTCTACGCCAGCCCCGGACGGTAGGCAGCGGGGCGGCGTCCTGATTTTGAGTCGCTGGCGGAACGCGGAGCGGTGGAGGCTCGAGGACCGATGCCGGGAGGGCGCTGTCGCTCGCCTTGGGTGGGGCGCAGCGGACTGACTCGGAGCGCCCTGGCAGCTGCGCGCCTCGGGCTGCCGGCCCTAAACCATGGTGACATCGATGGAGACGAGGCCGGTGCCGCTGCCCGGGATGGTGACGCCGGCGCCCAGCACCAGGGTGTCGGTTCCGGAGCCGCCGTCATAGAGGTAGCTGGCGAAGTCCGCCTGGTTGGCGACGACGAAGATGTCGTCGCCGCTGCCGCCGAGCACGCTGTCGGAACCGGCGCCGCCGGTCAGCGTGTCGGCACCCTCGTAGCCATAGAGCAGGTCGTCTCCACCATCACCGGACACGACATCGTCCCCTGAACCGCCATAGAGAGCATTGTCATTCCCGTCTCCACCGGAGAGAGAGTCGGCGCCGTCGCCGCCGAAGAAGTATTGGTCTTCTCCACTGCCGCCGAAGAGGCTGTCGGCGCCGCCGCCACCGTAGAAGATGCCGTCATTCCCAACGCCGCCGGAGAGGATGTCGGCGCCGTCGCCCCCGTTGAAGACGACGTCTTGTCCACTGCCGCCGGAGAGGCTGTCGGCACCGTCGCCACCGTAGAAGAAATCGTCATCTCCATCGCCGCCAAAGAGGCTGTCGGCGCCGCTGCCACCGGAGAAGCTAGTGTCATCCCCATCGCCGCCGGAGAGGCTGTCGGCGCCGCTGCCACCGAAGAAACGGGAGTCATCTCCGCTGCCGCCGAAGAGGCTGTCGTCACCGTCGTCACCCGAGAAGTCAAAGTCACCGCCGCTGCCGCCGGAGAGGCTGTCGTCGCCACCGCCACCGAGGAAGCTGGTGTCATTCCCATCGCCGCCGGAGAGGCTGTCGGCGCCGCTGCTACCGAAGAAGCTGGTGTCATTCCCATCGCCGCCGGAGAGGCTGTCGGCGCCGCTGCCTCCGAAGAAGCGGGAGTCATCTCCATCGCCGCCGGAGAGGCTGTCGTCGCCACCGCCACCGAGGAAGCTGGTGTCATTCCCATCGCCGCCGGAGAGGCTGTCGGCGCCGCTGCCTCCGTAGAAGTAGGCGTCATTCCCATCGCCGCCGGAGAGGCTGTCGGCGCCGCTGCCTCCGTAGAAGAGGATGTCAATCCCACTATCGCCGAAGAGGCTGTCGGCGCCGCTGCCTCCGTAGAAGTAGTCGTCATACCCATCGCCGCCGGAGAGGCTGTCGCCGCCGCCGTCACCGTAGAAGCGGGAGTCATCCCCATCGCCGCCGGAGAGGCTGTCGGCGCCGCTGCCTCCGAAGAATCTGAGGTCAACTCCACTGCCGCCGGAGAGGCTGTCGCCGCCGCTGCCTCCGAAGAAGCGGACGTCAATCCCACTATCGCCGGAGAGGCTGTCGGCACCGCTGCCACCGGAGAAGGATCGGTCATTACCATCGCCGCCGGAGAGGCTGTCGTCGCCGCTGCCACCGGAGAAGAAATAGTCAACTCCATCGCCGCCGAAGAGGCTGTCGGCGCCGCCGTCACCGTAGAAGCGGGAGTCATTCCCATCGCCGCCGGAGAGACTGTCGGCGTCGCTGCCACCGAAGAAATAGGCGTCACCTCCACTACCGCCGGAGAGGCTGTCGTCACCGTCGTCACCGTAGAAGCGGAAGTCAATTCCACTGCCGCCGTAGAGGCTGTCGGCGCCGCTGCCACTGGAGAAGAAGGAGTCATTCCCATCGCCACCGGAGAGGCTGTCGGCACCGTCGCCACCGTAGAAGAAGATGTCATTCCCATCTCCGCCGGAGAGGCTGTCGGCGCCATTTTCCCCGAAGAAAGAGGTATCGCCGCCGCTGCCACCGGACAAACTGTCGTCGCCGCTGCGACCGTAGAAGAGGTAGTCACCTCCACTGCCGCCGGAGAGGCTGTCGGCGCCGCTGCCACCGTAGAAGCGCGAGTCACTCCCATCGTCGCCTGAGAGGCTGTCGTCGCCGTCGTCGCCGAAGAGGAGGGCGTCATCTCCGTTACCGCCGGAGAGGCTGTCGGCGCCGCTGCCACCGTAGAAGAAGGAGTCATCTCCGTCACCGCCTGAGAGGCTGTCGGTGCCTTCGCCACCGAAGAAGAAGCCCTCATTCCCATCGCCGCCGGAGAGGCTGTCGGCGCCGCTGTCACCGGAGAAGGAGCTGTCAGCTCCACTGCCGCCGAAGAGGCTGTCGGCGCCGCTGCCACCGGAGAAGCTGAAGTCAGCGCCATCGCCGCCGGAGAGGCTGTCGGCGCCGCTGTCACCGAGGAAGCTGGTGTCATTCCCATCGCCGCCGGAGAGGCTGTCGTCGCCACCGCCACCGAAGAAGCTGGTGTCATTCCCATCGCCGCCGGAGAGGCTGTCGGCGCCGCTGCCTCCGAAGAAGCGGGAGTCATCTCCATCGCCGCCGGAGAGGCTGTCGGCGCCGCCGTCACCGAGGAAGCTGGTGTCATTCCCATCGCCGCCGGAGAGGCTGTCGGCGCCGCTGCCTCCGTAGAAGTAGGCGTCATTCCCATCGCCGCCGGAGAGGCTGTCGGCGCCGCTGCCTCCGTAGAAGAGGATGTCAATCCCACTATCGCCGAAGAGGCTGTCGGCGCCGCTGCCTCCGTAGAAGTAGTCGTCATACCCATCGCCGCCGGAGAGGCTGTCGCCGCCGCCGTCACCGTAGAAGCGGGAGTCATCCCCATCGCCGCCGGAGAGGCTGTCGGCGCCGTCGCCACCGAAGAATCTGAGGTCAACTCCACTGCCGCCGGAGAGGCTGTCGGCGCCGCTGTCACCGTAGAAGCGGACGTCAATCCCACTATCGCCGGAGAGGCTGTCGGCGCCGCTGCCTCCGTACAAGTAGCGGTCATTACCATCGCCGCCGGAGAGGCTGTCGTCGCCGCTGCCACCGGAGAAGAAATAGTCAACTCCATCGCCGCCGAAGAGGCTGTCGGCGCCGCCGTCACCGTAGAAGCGGGAGTCATTCCCATCGCCGCCGGAGAGGCTATCTGCGCCCTCGCCGCCGAAGAAGGAGCGGTCACCTCCACTGCTGCCGGAGAGGCGGTCGTCTCCGCTGCCACCGAAGAAGCTGGCGTCATCCCCATCGCCGCCGGAGAGGCTGTCGGCGCCATCATCGCCTCTGAAGCTGGTGTCATCGCCATCGCCGCCGTAGAGGCTGTCATCTCCGCTGCCACCGTTGAGCAAGAAGTCATCTCCATCACCGCCGGAGAGGCTGTCGGTGCCGCTGCCACCGGAGAAGCTGGCGTCATTCCCATCGCCACCGGAGAGGCTGTCGTCGCCGTCGCCACCGTAGAAGCTGCGGTCAATCCCGCCGTCGCCGGAGAGGCTGTCGGCGCCGCTGTCACCGTAGAAGCCAGCGTCATTCCCATTGCCGCTGGAGAGGCTGTCGGCGCCGCTGCCACCGAACAAGAGGAAGTCACCTCCACTGCCGCCGAAGAGGCTGTCATCGCCGTCGCCACCGTAGAAGCTGAAGTCATTCCCACTGTCGCCGGAGAGACTGTCGGCCCCCTCGCCGCCAAAGAAGGAGCGATCGATCCCACTATCGCCGGAGATGCCGTCGGCGCCGCTGCCTCCGAAGAAGAAGCCGTCATTCCCACCGCCGCCGGAGAGGCTGTCGGCGCCGCTGCCTCCGTGGAAGAAATCGTCATTCCCATCGCCACCGTAGATCCGGTCGTTGCCGTCGTCACCCGAGAGGGTGCGGTCGAACCCCGCGCCGCCGAAGATCCGATCCAGCCCGCTGTCGCCATAGAGGCTCGCATCAATCCCCAGGCCGCCGTAGAAACGGTCGGTCCCGCTGCCGCCGAAGAACAGGCTGTCCTCACCATTGCCGCCGAAGAGCCGGTCGCTGCCCCTGCCCCCGTAGAACAGGCCGTCGCTCCCGCTGCCACCCGATACCGTGTCGTTGTCGTTGCCGCCGAAGAAGTAAGAATCGTCCCCATCGCCGCCGTAGAGCTTGTCGGCCGCCGCGCGACCGGCGAAACGCATATCGTTACCAGCGTCGCCGTAGATGCGGTCGATGCCGCCGCCACCATAGAAGCTGAGATCGGCCCCAGAGCCGCCGTACATGGTGTCCCGCTTGCCCTGCCCGAAGACGTAGGAATCGGCCCCGCTGCCGCCGAACATGGAATCGTTGCCCGCACCCCCGTAGAGCGCGTAGTCGTCGCCCTCGCCACCGTCCACCCGGTCCGGGCTGACGCCGCCGTAGAAGAAGGCATCGATCCCGCTGCCGCCGTAGAGCCGGTCGCTGCCGCGCTCGCCGTCGAGCGTGCGGTCGTCACCATCGCCGCCGAAGACCAGGTCGTTCGCACGCTCCCCCAGCAAGGAGGTGTCCGCACCGTCTCCGCCGTAGATCCGGTCGGCATTGGCGCCGCCGTCCAGGTGCGTATCGGCGCCACTGCCGCCCGAGAGCCTATCCAGGCCGGCGCTGCCGTAAAGCAAGCTGTCGGCGCCGCTGCCACCAGAGATGGTGTCGTCCCCCACCCCGCCGAAGAGCAGGGCGTCGGCGCCATCGCCGCCGCCGATCGAATCCGCCCGCGAGCCGCCGTCGAGGTTGCTGTCGTCGCCCGCGCCCCCGAAGAGGGAATCCCGCCCGGTGCCCCCTTCCAGCGTGACATCGCCGCCGCTGCCGCCTACCAGCGTGTCGTCGCCTCGCCCCCCGTAGAGGCTGTCGGCCGCGCTCAATCCATAGAGCGTGTCGTTGTCGCCGTAGCCCAGGATGGTATCGACGGCGGAGCTGCCATAGAGCGTGTCCGGTCCGGGGGTCCCTGGAATGAATGCCATCGCCCGCGCCTCCCCTGGCGTCGTTTCCCGTTCTTTGGAGGCGATCGAAGGAGTTCAAAGGCCGACAATCGCCCCTCGCGGCGCGGTCCGGTCGCGACCGGCGCTCCACAGCCCCCCTTATCGGCAATGACTGTGCGACAGATTGTCTGATCTGTAAACAGACTCCTGCGCCGAGAGCCGCCAGCTTTGCGCGAGCGGTAGGATCCAAGGCGTCTGCCATCGAGGACGGACACCGGATAGGCGATCTCGTTCGCCTTGGGTGGGGCACAGCGGACGCACCCGGATCGCCCTCTCAGCCGGGCGCCTCGGGCTGCTGGCCCTACACCATGGTGACCTCGATGGAAACCAAACCGGTGCCGCTGCCCGGGATGGTGACGCCGGCGCCCAGCACCAGGGTGTCGCTCCCGGAGCCGCCGTCATAGAGGTAGCTGGCGAAGTCCGCCTGGTTGGCGACGACGAAGATGTCGTCGCCGCTGCCACCGAACGCGCTGTCGAAGCCGGCACCGCCGGTCAGCGTATCGGCACCTTCGTCGCCATAGAGCAGGTCGTCTCCAGCATCACCGGACACGACATCGTCCCCTGAACCACCATAGAGGGCAGCGTCATTCCCGTCTCCGCCAAAGAGGCTGTCGGCGCCGCTGCCACCGTAGAAGCGGGAGTCGGCGCCACTGCCGCCGAAGAGGCTGTCGGCGCCGCTGCCACCGCGGAAGCGGGCGTCACCCCCACTGTCGCCGAAGAGGCCGTCGCCGCCGCTGCCACCGGAGAAGAAGGAGTCACTCCCATCGTCGCCGGAGAGGCTGTCGTCACCGTCGCCACCAAAGAGGTCAAAGTCAGCACCACTGCCGCCGGATAGGTTGTCGGCGCCGCTGCCACCGTAGAGGAGGATGTCCCCTCCACTGCCGCCGGAGAGGCTGTCGGCGCCACTAGCACCATTGAGAAAGACGTCATTATCACCGCCGCCGAAGAGGCTGTCGTCGCCGATGCCACCAAAGAGCGCGTTATCGCCACCGTCACCGCCGAAAAGGCTGTCGTCGCCGATGCCACCAGAGAGCCTGTCGTCGCCACCGTCGCCGAAGAGGCCGTCGTCGCCGCCGCCACCGAAGAAGGAGCGATCGCTTCCATCACCGCCGTAGAGGCGGTCGGCCCCGCTGCCGCCAGAGAAGAAGGAGTCATCTCCGCTGCCGCCGAAGAGGCTGTCGGCGCCACTGCCACCGTAGAAGCTGGAGTCGTTCCCATCGCCGCCGGAAAGGCTGTCGGCGCCGCCGTTACCAAAGAAGCTGGTGTCACTCCCACTGCCGCCGAAGAGGCTGTCGCCGCCGCTGCCGCCTAAGAAGCTGGCGTCATTCCCATCGCCACCGGAGAGGCTATCGGCGCCATCGCCACCGAAAAAGTAGGAGTCATCTCCACTGCCGCCGGAGAGGCTGTCGTTGCCGCTGCCACCGTAGAAGATGTAGTCATTCCCACTGCCGCCGTAGAGGCGGTCGGCACCGCTGCCGCCGGAGAAGAAGGCGTCAATCCCATCGCCGCCAAAGAGGCTGTCAGCGCCGCTGCCACCGTAGAAGCGGGAGTCATCTCCACCGCCGCCGGAGAGGCTGTCGGCGCCGCTGCCACCGAAGAAGACGAAATCACCTCCACTGCCGCCGGAGAGGCTGTCGTCGCCGCTGCCACCGTAGAAGAAGCCGTCATCACCACTGCCGCCGGAGAGGCTATCGACGCCGCTGCCACCATTGAAAAAGACGTCATCCCCATCGCCGCCGAAGAGGCTGTCGCCGCCGCTGTCACCGTAAAAGCCCGCATCACCCCCGCTGCCACCGAAGAGGCTGTCGGCGCCGTCGCCACCGTAGAAGCTCACATCACTCCCACTGCCGCCGGAGACGCTGTCGGCGCCGCTGCCGCCGTAGAAGCGGGAGTCATCTCCATCGCCACCGGAGAGACTGTCGACGCCGTCGCCACCGAAGAAGGAGCGATCATTCCCGCTGCCGCCGGAGAGGCTGTCGACGCCGCTGTCACCGTAGAAGAAATCGTCATCCCCATTGCCGCCAGAGAGGCTGTCGGCGCCGCTGCCTCCGCGGAAGAAGATGTCATTCCCACTGCCGCCGGAAAGCCTGTCGGCGCCGCTGTCACCCAGGAAGACGGCGTCATCCCCATCGCCGCCGAAGAGGCTGTCGGCGCCGCTGCGACCGTAGAAGCCAAAGTCATTCCCATCGCCGCCGAAGAGGCTGTCGGCGCCGGTGTCACCGGCAAAAAAGCTGTCATTCCCATCGTCGCCGAAGAGGCCGTCGTTGCCACTGCCACCGATGATGAAGCTGTCTTTTCCATCGCCGCCGGAGAGGCTGTCGGCGCCGTCGCGACCGAAGAAGCCAGCGTCATCTCCATCGCCGCCGAAGAGGCTGTCGGCGCCGTCGCCACCGTAGAAACTCACATCACTCTCACTGCCGCCGGAGACGCTGTCGGCGCCGCTGCCGCCGAAGAAGTAGCCGTCACCTCCACTGCCACCGAAGAGGCTGTCGGCGCCGCTGCCGCCGTAGAAGCGGGAGTCATCTCCACTGCCGCCGAAGAGGTTGTCGGTGCCGCTGCCACCAATGAACGCGGCGTCTTCTCCATCACCGCCGAAGAGGCTGTCGGCGCCGGAGCCACCGTAGAAGCTGCGTTCATCTCCACTGCCGCCGAAGAGGCTGTCGTCACCGTCGTCACCGTGGAAGAGAACGTCACTTCCACTGCCGCCGGAAAGGCTGTCGGCGCCACCGCCACCGTAGAAGCGGACATCATCTCCATTCTCGCCGGAGAGGCTGTCGGCGTCGTTGCCACCGTAGAAGACCGCATCACTCCCGCTGCCGCCGGAGAGGCTGTCGGCGCCGTCCTCACCGCGGAAGCTGCCGTCATTCCCACCGCCACCGGAGAGACTGTCGGCGCCATCGCCACCGAAGAAGCCGCCGTCATTCCCCTCGTCGCCGTTGATGCTGTCGGCGCCGCTGCCACCGAAGAGGAAGAAGTCAAGCCCATCGCCGCCGTAGAGGCGGTCGGCGCCGCTGCCACCGTAGAAGCGGGAGTCGGTCCCATCGCCTCCGAAGAGGCTGTCGGCGCCATCGCCACCGAAGAAGCTGCGGTCATCTCCACTGCCGCCGGAGAGGCTGTCGTCGCCGAAATCGCCTGACAAGCTGCGGTCTACCCCATCGGCACCGTAGAGGCTGTCATCGCCGCTGCCACCGTTGAGAAAGACGTCATCTCCATCACCGCCGGAGAGGCTGTCGCTGCCGCTGCCGCCGAAGAGTCTTGCGTCATTCCCATCGCCACCGGAGAGGCTGTCGTCGCCGTCGCCACCGAACAAGCTGCGGTCGTTTCCGCTACCGCCGGAGAGGCTGTCGTCACCGTCGCCACCGTAGAAGCTGGTGTCATTCCCATCGCCGCCGAAGAGGAGGTCGCCGTCAGCGTCGCCGAAGACCAAGAGGTCATCTCCGTCGCCGCCGGCGAGCGTATCGGCTCCCTCTCCGCCGTAGAAAAAGCTGTCCGCCCCGCTGCCGCCGTCAAGCGTGTCGTCTCCCAATCCGCCCCGGAACTCGCGATCCCCGCCGCTGCCGGCGGATAGCCTGTCGTCGCCACCCTCGCCTCTGAAGATGATGTCGTCGCCATCGCCGGCGTCGATGCTGTCGGCCCCCGATCCACCGAAGAAGAAGGAGTCGAGGCCGCTGCCGGCAAAGACCAGATCGTCCGCCAGTCCGCCATAGAAGTAGCGGTCGTTGCCGCTGCCGGCGGAGACCCGGTCGGCCCCCTCTGCGCCGTAGAAAAAGCTGTCCGACCCGTTGCCGCCATAGAGGGTGTCTGCTCCTAAACCGCCGGCCTGCCGGTCGGCGCCATCACCGCCATAGAGAGCGTCGTCGCCGCCGTCACCGGTCAGCGTGTCGCCGCCACTATCACCTCTGAGGCGGTAGTCGTCCCCGCCGCCGCCGGCGATGGTGTCGGCCCCCGATCCGCCGTAGAAAAAGCTGTCATTGTCGTTGCCGGCGTCGATGCTGTCGGCCCCCGCGCCGCCGAAGAAATCGCGATCCTCGCCGTCGCCGGCGGAGAGGCTGTCGTCGCCATCCTCGCCTCTGAAAAGAGAATCATCCCCGTCACCGCCGGCGATCCTGTCGGCCCCCGCGCCGCCGAAGAAACGCTCGTCGCCGCCGCTGCCGGCAGAGAGGCTGTCGTCTCCTTCCTCGCCCCTGAAAAGAGAATCGTCCCCGTCACCGCCGTCGAGGCTGTCGGCGCCGCTGCCACCGTAGAAGAAGGCGTCACCTCCACTGCCGCCGGAGAGGCTGTCGGCCCCTTCGCCGCCGCGGAGAAAGCTGTCCGCGCCGCTGTCGCCGTAGATCCGGTCGTTGCCCTCGTCACCCGAGAGGGAGCGGTCGGCCCCATCGCCGCCGAAGATCCGATCCAGCCCGCTGCCGCCCGAGAGGCTCGCATCGATCCCCTGGCCGCCGTAGAAGCGGTCGCTACCGCTGCCACCGAAGAACAGGCTGTCCTCACCACTGCCGCCGAAGAGCCGGTCGCTGCCGCTACCCCCATAGAACAGGCCGTCGCTTCCGCTGCCACCCGATACCGTGTCGTTGTCGTTGCCGCCGAAGAAGTAGAAATCGTCCCCATCGCCGCCGTAGAGCTTGTCGGCCGCCGCGCGACCGGCGAAGCGCATATCGTCACCCGCGTCACCGTAGATGCGGTCGATGCCGCCGCCACCATAGAAGCTGAGATCGGCACCGCTGCCGCCGTACATGGTGTCCCGCTTGCCTTGGCCGTAGACGTAGGAGTCGTCGCCACTGCCGCCGAACATGGAATCGTTGCCCGCACCTCCGTAGAGCGCGTAGTCGTCGCCCTCGCCACCGTCCACCCGGTCCGGGCTGACGCCGCCGAAGAAGAAGGCATCGATCCCGCTGCCACCGTAGAGCCGGTCGCTGCCGCGCTCGCCGTCGAGCGTGCGGTCGTCACCATCGCCGCCGAAGACCAGGTCGTTCGAACGCTCCCCCAGCAAGGAGGTGTCCGCCCCGTCACCGCCGTAGATCCGGTCCGCATTGGCGCCACCGTCCAGGTGCGTATCGGCGCCACTGCCGCCCGAAAGCCTATCCAGGCCGGCGCTGCCGTAGAGCTGGCTGTCGTCGCCGCTGCCACCGGAGATGGTGTCGTCCCCCACCCCACCGAAGAGGAGAGCGTCGGCGCCATCGCCGCCGTCGATCGAATCAGCCCGCGAGCCGCCGTCGAGGTTGCTGTCGTCGCCCGCGCCCCCGAAGAGGGAATCCCGCCCGGTGCCACCTTCCAGCGCGACATCGCCGCCGCTGCCGCCTACCAGCGTGTCGTCGCCTCGCCCCCCATAGAGGCTGTCGGCCGCGCTCAATCCATAGAGCGTGTCGTTGTCGCCGTAGCCCAGGATGGTATCGACGGCGGAGCTGCCATAGAGCGTGTCCGGTCCCGGGGTCCCTGGAATGAATGCCATCGCCCGCGCCTCCCCTGGCGTCGTTTCCTATTCTTTGGAGGCGATCGAAGGAGTTCAAAGGCCGACAATCGCCCCTCGTGGCGCGGTCCGGTCGCGACCGGCGCTCCACAGACTCTCTTATCGGCAATGACTGTGCGACAGATTGTCAGATCTGTAAACAGACTCCTGCACCGAGAGCCGCCAGCTTTGCGCGAGCGCTAGGATCCAAGGCATTCGATGACGGGTCAACCGACATGCCCCCTTGGCGCCTTGCCGCAGGTCGGGCATGACCCGAAACCGACGGCAAGGGCGGACACCGGATAGGCGATCTCGCTCGCCTTGGGTGGGGCACAGCGGACGCACTCGTAGCGTTCTCTCAGCCGCGCGTCTCGGGCTACCGGCTCTATACCATGGTGACCTCGATGGAGACGAGGCCGGTGCCGCTGCCAGGGATGGTGACGCCGGCGCCCAGCACCAGGGTGTCGCTCCCGGAACCTCCGTCATAGAGGTAGCTGGCGAAGTCCGCCTGGTTCGCCACCAGGAAGATGTCGTCGCCGCTGCCACCGAACGCGCTGTCGAAGCCGGCACCGCCGGTCAGCGTATCGGCACCTTCGTCGCCATAGAGCAGGTCGTCTCCACCATCACCGGACAGGATATCGTCCCCTGAACCGCCATAGAGGGCACTGTCTTTCCCGTCCCCGCCGGAGAGACTGTCGTCGCCGGAGCCACCGTAGAAGAAGGCGTCATCCCCACTGCCGCCGAAAAGGCTGTCAGCGCCGCTGCCACCGAAGAAGTAGCCGTCAACTCCACTGCCGCCAGAGAGACTGTCGGCGCCGCTGTCACCGGAGAAGACAGAGTCATCCCCATCGCCGCCGGAGAGGCTGTCGGCGCCGCCGTCACCGTAGAAGCCGAAGTCACCTCCACTGCCGCCGGAGAGGCTGTCGGCGCCGCTGCCACCGGAGAAGTTAGTGTCATCCCCATCGCCGCCGAAGAGACTGTCGCCGCCGCTGCCACCGAAGAAACGGTAGTCCTCTCCAACGCCGCCGAAGAGGCTGTCGTCGCCGCTGCCACCGGAGAAGCTGATGTCATTCCCATCGCCGCCGAAGAGGCTGTCGGCGCCGCCGTCACCGTAGAAGCGGGAGTCATACCCACTGCCGCCGGAGAGGCCGTCGGCGCCACTGTCACCGTAGAAGAAGTCGTCATCCCCATCGCCGCCGGAGAGGCTGTCGGCGCCGCTGCCTCCGCGGAAGAAGATGTCATTCCCACTGCCGCCGGAAAGGCTGTCGGCGCCACCGTCACCTAAGAAGCCGTCGTCATTCCCATCGCCGCCGAAGAGGCTGTCGGCGCCGCTGCCTCCGTAGAATAAGGAGTCATTCCCATTGCCGCCGAAGAGGCTGTCGGCGCCGCTGCTACCAATGAAGCGATAGTCAACTCCACTGCCGCCGGAGAGGCTGTCGGCGCCGTCGTGGCCGTAGAAGTAAGAGTCCTCACCACTGCCGCCGGAGAGGCTGTCGGCGCCGCTGCCACCGAAGAAGCCAGCGTCACGTCCACCGCCGCCGAAGAGGCTGTCGGCGCCGCTGCCACCGACGAACTGGACGTCATCTCCACTGCCGCCGAAGAGGCTGTCAGCGCCGCCGCCACCGTAGAAGCGGGAGTCGGCGCCACTGTCGCCGAAGAGGCTGTCCGTGCCGCTGCCACCGTAGAACAAGTCGTCGTTTCCACTGCCGCCGAAGAGGCTATCGGTGCCGCGCCACCGTAGAAGCTCACATCACTCCCACTGCCGCCGGAGAGGCTGTCGGCACCGCTGCCGCCGAAGAAGTAGGCGTCACCTCCACTGCCGCCGGAGAGGCTGTCGGCGCCGCTGCCGCCGGAGAAGCGGGAGTCATTTCCACCGTCGCCGAAGAGGCTGTCGGCGCCGCCGTCACCATTGAACAGGTCGTCGTCTCCATCACCGCCGAAGAGGCTGTCGGCGCCACTGCCACCCTTGAACAAGCCGTCATCTTCATCACCGCCGGAGAGGATGTCGTCGCCGTCGCCACCGTAGAAGCCGATTTCGAATCCATCGCCACCGGCGAGATTGTCGGCGCCGTCGCCTCCGAAGAAGCCTATGTCATTTCCATCGCCAGCGGTGAGGCTGTCGTCACCGTCGCCACCGAAGAAGCTGAGGTCATTTCCGCCGCCGCCGGTGAGGCTGTCGTCACCGTCTTCACCGTAGAAGCGAACGTCACCACCACCGCCGCCGGAGAGGCTGTCGGCGCCGTTGCCACCGCGGAAGCGGGAGTCAATACCGTCGCCGCCGTAGAGGCTGTCGGTGCCGCTGCCACCATATAAGAAGACGTCATCCCCATCACCGCCGGAGAGGCTGTCGGCGCCGCTGCCTCCGGACAAGCTGAAGTCACTCCCCTTGCCGCCAGAGAGACTGTCGGCGCCATCGCCACCGAACAAGAAGCCGTCATTCCCATCGTCGCCATAGAGGCTGTCGGCGCCGCTGCCACCGTAGAAGAAGACGTCATTCCCTTCGTCGCCGTAGAGGCTGTCGGTGCCGCTGCCACCGTAGAATCTGCTGTCATTCCCATCGCCGCCAAAGAGGCTGTCGGCGCCGCTGTCACCGTAGAAGCGGGTGTCATTCCCATCGCCACCGGAGAGGCTGTCGTCACCGTCGTTACCGAAGAAGCTGGTGTCTTTCCCGTCCCCGCCGGACAAACTGTCGGCGCCGCTGCCACCGGAGAAGAAGAAGTCAAGCCCATCGCCGCCGAAGAGGCTGTCGGCGCCGGAGCCACCGTAGAAGCTGCGTTCATTTCCACTGCCGCCGAAGAGGCTGTCGTCACCGTCGTCACCGTGGAAGAGAACGTCACCTCCACTGCCGCCGTAAAGGCTGTCGGCGCTACCGCCACCGTAGAAGCGGACATCATTTCCATCGCCGCCGAAGAGGCTGTCGGCGCCGGAGCCACCGAAGAAGACGCCGTCATTCTCCTCGTCGCCGGAGAGGCTGTCGGCGCCGCTGCCACCGAAGAAGAGGATGTCACCTCCACTGCCGCCGGAGAGGCTGTCGGCGCCGTCGCCACCGTAGAAGGCCGAGTCAACTCCACTGCCGCCGAAGAGCCTGTCTTCGCCGAAATCGCCTGACAAGATGCTGTCTACCCCATCGCCGCCGAAGAGGTTGTCATCTCCGCTGCCACCGTTGAACGAAAAGTCATCTCCATCACCGCCGGAGAGGCTGTCACTGCCGCCGCCACCGAAGAACCTGACTTCATTCCCATCGCCACCGGAGAGGCTGTCGTCGCCGTCGCCACCGAAGAAGCTGCGGTCATTTCCACTGCCGCCGGAGAGACTGTCGTCACCGTCGCCACCGTAGAAGCTGGTGTCATTCCCACTGCCGCCGGAGAGGCTGTCGGCGCCGCTGTCACCGTAGAAGCCAACGTCAACACCACTGCCGCCGGAGAGGCTGTCGGTACCGCTGCCACCGAAGAAACTGGAGTCCTTCCCGTCACCGCCGAAGAGGTGGTCGGACCCCGTCCCGCCATAGAACAAGATGTCTGCCTCGCTGCCACCGAAGAGGCTGTCGCTCCCCTCTCCGCCAAAGAAGTTCCAATCGTTGCCGCTGCCGGCAGACAGCCTGTCGTCGCCGTCGTTGCCTCTGAAGATGTTGTCGTCGCCATCACCGCCGGCGAGGCTGTCGGACCCCGTCCCGCCGAAGAAGAAGGCGTCGGCGCCGCTCTCGCCGGCGAGGCTGTCGGACCCCGAGCCACCGAAGAAATCGCGATCCTGGCCGCTGCCGGCAGCAAGGCTGTCGTTACCGTCATCGCCTCTGAAGAGGTAGTCGTCTCCCTCGCCGCCGTAGAGGCTGTCGCGCCCAGAACGACCGAAGAAGGAGCTGTCCTCCCCCCTGCCGCCATGGAGCTCATCGTCGCCGGATCCGCCGGACAACCTGTCGCTGCCGACATCGCCATAGAGCCGGTCGTCGCCGTCTTCACCAAAGAGAGCGTCGTCGCCGCTGTCGCCGAAGAGCCGGAAGTCGTCCCCGCTGCCGCCATAGAGTGTGTCGGCCCCCTCTCCGCCGAAGAAATCATGATCCTCGCCGCTGCCGGCGGCTATGCTGTCGTCGCCGCCATCGCCTCTGAAAAAAACGTCGTCGCCTTCGCCGGCGTCGATCGAGTCGGCTCCGGATCTGCCGAAGAAGAAGCTGTCGTCCCCACTCCCGGCCGCGAGACTGTCGGCCCCCGTTCCGCCGTCGAAATAGCCGTCGCTGCCGCTGCCACCGAAGAGGCGGTCGTCACCGTCATCGCCCCTGACGCTGGTGTCATCGCCATCGCCGCCGGAGAGGCTGTCGGCCCCTTCGCCGCCGCGGAGAAAGCTGTCCGCGCCGCTGTCGCCGTAGATCCGGTCGTTGCCCTCGTCACCCGAGAGGGAGCGGTCGGCCCCATCGCCGCCGAAGATCCGATCCAGCCCGCTGCCGCCCGAGAGGCTCGCATCGATCCCCTGGCCGCCGTAGAAGCGGTCGCTACCGCTGCCACCGAAGAACAGGCTGTCCTCACCACTGCCGCCGAAGAGCCGGTCGCTGCCGCTACCCCCATAGAACAGGCCGTCGCTTCCGCTGCCACCCGATACCGTGTCGTTGTCGTTGCCGCCGAAGAAGTAGAAATCGTCCCCATCGCCGCCGTAGAGCTTGTCGGCCGCCGCGCGACCGGCGAAGCGCATATCGTCACCCGCGTCACCGTAGATGCGGTCGATGCCGCCGCCACCATAGAAGCTGAGATCGGCACCGCTGCCGCCGTACATGGTGTCCCGCTTGCCTTGGCCGTAGACGTAGGAGTCGTCGCCACTGCCGCCGAACATGGAATCGTTGCCCGCACCTCCGTAGAGCGCGTAGTCGTCGCCCTCGCCACCGTCCACCCGGTCCGAGCTGACGTCGCCGAAGAAGAAGGCATCGATCCCGCTGCCACCGTAGAGCCGGTCGCTGCCGCGCTCGCCGTCGAGCGTGCGGTCGTCACCATCGCCGCCGAAGACCAGGTCGTTCGAACGCTCCCCCAGCAAGGAGGTGTCCGCCCCGTCGCCGCCGTAGATCCGGTCCGCATTGGCGCCGCCGTCCAGGTGCGTATCGGCGCCACTGCCGCCCGAGAGCCTATCCAGGCCGGCGCTGCCGTAGAGCTGGCTGTCGTTGCCGCTGCCACCGGAGATGGTGTCGTCCCCCACCCCGCCGAAGAGCAGGGCGTCGGCGCCATCGCCGCCGCCGATCGAATCAGCCCGCGAGCCGCCGTCGAGGTTGCTGTCGTCGCCCGCGCCCCCGAAGAGGGAATCCCGCCCGGTGCCCCCTTCCAGCGCGACATCGCCGCCGCTGCCGCCTACCAGCGTGTCGTCGCCTCGCCCCCCATAGAGGCTGTCGGCCGCGCTCAATCCATAGAGCGTGTCGTTGTCGCCGTAGCCCAGGATGGTATCGACGGCGGAGCTGCCATAGAGCGTGTCCGGTCCGGGGGTCCCTGGAATGAATGCCATCGCCCGCGCCTCCCCTGGCGTCGTTTCCCGTTCTTTGGAGGCGATCGAAGGAGTTCAAAGGCCGACAATCGCCCCTCGTGGCGCGGTCCGGTCGCGACCGGCGCTCCACAGCCTCCCTTATCGGCAAACACTGTGCGACAGATTGTCAGATCTGTAAACAGACTCCTGCGCCGAGAGCTGCCAGCTTTGCGCGAGCAGCGACGCCCGCTACAGTCCCAAGAGGGCGACGTCTAGAGAGGTTCCATCCAGGATAGCGTTTGCGCTGTTGCGGAAGACCGTGGACGGCGTCACCCCCCTCGCCGATACCCGCAGCAGAGCGCGGCTTGCCCGGATGGCCGCACCACCTGGTGCAGACTCACGTCCAGATCGCCACCAGCGCCATGAGCCCGAAGCCGAGTGCGACGAAGGAGAAGTCCAGTTGATTGCCGCAGCGGGCGACCAGGGTGCTCGCGGCCAACCCGTGCAAGGTACCTAGGTAGAGGAAGGTCGCCGCTGCAAAGGCCGAGAAGGTGGCCTCCAGGAGAAGGTCCGCGCCACCGGCAAGCGACAGAAGGCTGCCGACGGCAAGCCCTATGGGGAAGAGGGCGATGAAGACAGCCAGACAGGCCAATCGCTGTCGTCGGGCAAGTGTGCTCTTGGCGAGCGTGACACTGAGCGCGAAGGCAGCCGCACCCTTGTGCGCCAGAACCGCGACAAAGATGACAATGGTCATCGCAATCTGGCTGCTGGCGCCCAGCGCACCGCCGACCAGGAAGCTGTGGATGGAGAGCATCACGGTAGCCAGCAAGGGCATCGCCTTCGAGGTCGGCCCCCGCGCCGCCTTTAGCCGCTCGCCAAGGTGATCCAGATAGAGCAGGAAGAGTAGCACCGCTCCGCAGATCACCATCGGCCAGGGGTAGTCGACCCCGGCCGCGCCAAATTCGGCGCTAGCATTGCCCAGCATGTGGATCAAGCCGGCGCCCAGGAAGACCCCTGCGGCAAAGGCTTCGCCCAGCAACAGAAGCCTGGTCTCCTCAAGCTCTTGCTCGCGCCGCAGCAGCGGCAGGCCGCCCGCGACTGCCACCAACACGATCACCAGACCGAAAATGACTTTCAGTTCCAGGTCGCTCATATCTGAACTCTAGCTCATGACCTGCGTCTTGTCCCACCGCCGATCGGACAGCGAGGAGCAAGCTGACCGATATGCCGCTCCGCGCCGCCAAGAGGCTGAGGGCGGGAGGCCCGGCCCGTCTTGGAACCCCAGCGAAAGTGCGTCGGAACTCGATCCGCAAAGCGAGGGCGCGCCCGTCTTGCCGAGATTACGGGCCGCACGATAGTGTCGGCGCGAGAGGGGGAGTTAGCGGATGACACAGTCCGAGGAAGGAAGAGAATCAAGGCGTTGGCAGAGCGAAGGGCCGGCCGGTCGCGCGTCGGCCATGAGCACGGCTGACGACCGCGGCGTCCGTTCGTCGGACTGGGCGCGTCTGCGGCTGTCTGCTGTTGGCGTGGTGGCTTGCCTGCTCTCTCTAGGCCTGCTCATGGCGCTGGCACCCGCGGCGATGACGCCCCGCACCCTGCAAACGCCGGGTGCGGAGGCCGTCATCGCGGAAGGCCCGCTCTGGGCGCTTGCCTTCTATCTCGGCGACTCCCTCTTCGTCCTGATCGCGCTCGCCTTCTTTCTCGTCCTGGCGCGGCTGGCGCAGGGCCCACGCTGGCTCGTGCTCTTCGGCGTGGCCGCCGCCTTCGGCAAGGCAGGCTTCGACCTCGCGGAGAACCTGAGCTTCGGCGCCGCCGCTTGGACGGCCTGGCAGAGCGCGGCCGTCGGAGAGATTTCCGAAAAGACGGTCGTGGTGCTGACGACGCTGAAACGGGTCGCGGGCGGGCTCGCGGTCCTGGCCTTCGCGCCGCTCTATCGCGGCTCGGACCTCGGCGCCCGTCTGGTCAGGGCCCTGCTGTGGCTGGGCGCCGCGGCGACCGCGGCGGGCTTCGTGATCCCGGCCCTGCAAGAGGCGAATGCGATGCTGCTGTTCTTCACGACCGCGGTGGTGTCGTGGCATGCCGGTGTCCATGCACGCAGATGACCACCCCTCGCCGAATCATAACGACAGGCGCGGCCGGTCCGTCGATCTGATCGTCCTGCACTACACCGGCATGCAAAGCGCCGCCGCCGCCCTGTCGCGCCTCTGCGATCCCCGGGCGGAGGTCAGCGCGCACTATCTGGTCGAGGAAGAGGGTCGCCTCTGGCGCTTGGTGCGCGAAGAGCGACGCGCCTGGCACGCGGGCCGCGCCTTCTGGGCCGGCGAGCGCGACGTCAACGCCAGATCGATCGGCATCGAGATCGTCAACCCGGGTCACGCCTTCGGTTACCGGCCCTTTCCGACGCGCCAGATCGAGCGGGTGGCCGGCCTGCTGCGGCACCTCCTGTCGCGCTATCAGATCACACGATCGCGCGTCGTCGGCCACTCCGACGTCGCGCCCCTGCGCAAGGAGGACCCGGGCGAGCTCTTCCCCTGGTCCGCGCTGGCGGCCCGAGGCTTGGCGGTCCATCCACCACCGCTTCCAACCCAAGCAAGCGATGGTATCGGCAGGCAGCAGGTGGCGGACTGGCTCTCGGCCTATGGCTACGGCTATCTGGATGAAGACCCGCAAGCCGTGCTGAGGGCAGTCCAGCGACGCTTCCGCCCGCGGCTCATCGACGGGCAGTTGGACGGCGAGACGGCGGCGATCGCGCGCTGGCTGGCGTGCGAGACCGCTTGACAAGGCCCGCCGCCACGCGCACCTGCTAGGCCTGCGGTGCCAGACGGTCGGACGGCCGCTCTCGCCCCTCGGGGCGGGGGAGGAAAGTCCGGGCTCCATGGAAACACGGTGCCGGCTAACGGCCGGCGGGGGCGACCCCAGGGAAAGTGCCACAGAAAGCAAACCGCCTGTCCGCCCGCCAGGGCCGGCCGGCAAGGGTGAAAGGGTGCGGTAAGAGCGCACCGCGGGCCCGGCAACGGGACCGGCAGGGTAAACCCCACCGGGAGCAAGACCAAGTAGGGGCGGCAGGCCCGAGAGCAGTGCTCTGGGGCCGGACGGGTTTCCGCGTCGCCGCCCGGGTCGGTCGCGTGAGGCGTTCGGTAACGGACGTCCCAGATGAATGGCCGTCCAGGCGCGCTTGGCCCATGCGGCGAAGCGCGCCGGACAGAACCCGGCTTACAGACCGTCTGGCATCCGCAGACCCGGCACGTCTGGCACAAAACAAGAACAGGCACCGGCTCTCCAGATCGTTACTCCTTCCGATATGCGCCTTAACGCCGATTTTGTGAGAACAAAAGATGAATTTCTAGGAAATGCGCCTCGATTCAAGAGTCCTGTCCCGCCTATACTCCATTGACCCCCACCAAGTACCACGTTATACCATGATATCCCGTCAGTGTGGCTGAGGAGCCGCCTGACGCGCAGGTGGGAGCAAGAGGACGCGACCGGCTGATGTAGGCGAGGGAGGGCGAGCGACGTGGCTCTGTTCACGTCAGAGTATCCGTTCAAGGTTGACCGCAAGGGACGGGTATCCGTTCCGGCGGAGTACCGGGCGACACTCTCGCAGCAGCGCTTCGCCGGCATCGTTCTGGTCCCGGTCTGGGAGGAGCCCGCCTTCGACGGCTTCGGCCACGACCGTTTGGAAGAACTGGCGGCCTCGCTGGACGATCCCGAGGTCTACGACGAAGAGGAGCTGGAAGAGGTGCAGCAACTCTTCTCCGAAGCGCGCCGCCTCCCCTTCGACGGCGACGGGCGTATCGTCCTGCCGGAAGACGTGCGCGCGCATGCCGATATCACCGACCAGGTCTACTACGTCGGCCGCGGCACCACCTTCCGCCTTTGGAATCCGGCCGCCTACAACGAGCACAAGGCCAAGATCCGCTCCAGCGCCAAGAGCAAAGGCAAGACCGTCCGCTTGCGCCTGGCCCCCCGCAAGAAGAAGGAAGGATGAGGCAGATGGCGGCAGCGCACGTCCCCGTCCTCCTGAACGAGGTCCTGGCCGCCCTGGCGCCGCGTGACGGCGCCGCCTACCTGGACGGCACCTTCGGCCGCGGCGGCTACAGCCGGGCCCTCCTTCAATCGGCCGATTGCCAGGTGCTGGCGATCGATCGCGATCCCGCGGCGGTCGCGGCCGGACGACGTCTGGAACAAAGCGAGTCCGGCCGTTTCACCATGCTGGCCGGGTGCTTCGGCGAGATGAGCGCACTGGTGCCGGCCGACCGCCAAGGGCGACTGGCCGGCGTGGCGCTGGACCTGGGCGTGTCCTCGCCGCAGCTGGACGAGGCGGATCGCGGCTTCTCCTTCCGCTTCGACGGTCCGCTGGACATGCGCATGGGGACCGCCAGCGAGGGCGGCGCCAGCGCGGCCGACCTGGTCAACCAGCTTGATGAGACCGACCTGGCCGACATCATCTACCGCTACGGCGAAGAGCGGCACTCGCGCCGCGTCGCCCGTGCGATCGTCGCCGCCAGGCGCGAGGCGCCGATCACGCGCACGCAGCAGCTGGCGGCCCTGGTGCGCAAGTCGGTGCGGCGCAGCGCCGACGGCATCGATCCGGCCACGCGCACCTTTCAGGCCTTGCGGATCGCGGTAAACGACGAGTTGGGGGAGATCGAGCGTGGCCTCGCGGCCGCGGAGCGTCTTTTGGCGCCGGGCGGACGGCTTGCCGTCGTCGCCTTCCATTCCTTGGAGGATCGGGCAGTGAAGCAGTTTCTGACAGCACGTTCCGGCCGGGGGCAGGCCGGATCGCGCCACTTGCCGGCGGCGGCGCCGGGCCATGCGCCCAGCTTTCGCCTGCTGTTCCGCAAGGCGGTCACGCCGAGCGCAGAGGAGATCCGGCTCAACCCGCGCGCGGCCTCCGCCCGCCTGCGCGCGGCCGAACGCACTGAGGCCGAAGCATGGCAGGAGGGTCAGCAATGAGCCGCATTGCCGCCGCTGTCTTCCTGTTACTGGCGGGCCTCTGCGCCGTCGGTACCTACGTCCTGAAGCACCAGGTCCAGCAGCGCGAGGAAGCCCTGCGCACCGCACACCGCAGCATCGTGCGCGCGCAAGAGGAGTTGCACGTGCTGAAGGCGGAATGGAGCTACCTCAATCAACCTGAACGACTGGCGTCTCTCTCCGAGACGCACCTGGGTCTCGCACCGCTGTCCCCGGAGCAGCTGGTGCGTCTCGAAGACCTGCCTTTCCGGGCCATCGATGCCACGACCGGG
Source organism: Rhodospirillales bacterium (assembly GCA_963669375.1). Taxonomy (GTDB): domain Bacteria; phylum Pseudomonadota; class Alphaproteobacteria; order Kiloniellales; family JACOMY01; genus JACOMY01. The sequence continues at coordinate 380,491 of OY770024.1, forward strand.
TTCTCTCGTCCCGATCCCGACCGGTCGCTTGGAGATGGCCTTACTCCGGCCAGCGCGGAGGCCATGGAATGATCCACGCCCCCGCCAAGCATCCCCGATCCTCCCGACCCGGGGAACTGGACCTCCGGTCCGGCGGTCGGGCGGTGCATCACGTGGAGGGCCGCGCCAAGCGCGCGCTCGACACGGGACGCAGCCGCCTCATCGTCGCCGGCTTGGGCTTCGCGCTGGCCTTTTTCCTTATCGGTTCGCGACTCGTCGAGCTGGGCATGGCCCCGCCGGCACGCGAGCCCTCGCTGGCGGCGACACGCGTGGGCGGCCTGCTCGGCACCGGGCGGGCGGAGATCACCGACCGCAACGGCATCGTGCTGGCCACTACCCTGCCGGTGGCCTCGCTCTATGCCGACACGCGCCAGGTGCTAGCGCCCACGCGCGCCGCCAAGCGCTTGCGTCAGGTCTTGCCGGACTTGGACGAGGCGAAGCTGGTGCGTGACTTCTCCAGCGGCAAGAGCTTCGTCTGGGTCAAGCGCCAGATCTCGCCGCAGAAGCAGTTCGAGGTGAACCGCCTGGGCATTCCCGGCCTGCACTTCCAGCGCGAGATGATGCGGGTCTACCCGATGGGCAGCCTCACCGCGCACCTGGTCGGGCACACCAACGTCGACAACCGCGGCCTGGCCGGTATCGAGCAGGCCTTCGACAAGCGCCTGCGCGAGAGCCACGAGCCGCTGAAGCTCTCGATCGACCTTAGCCTGCAGCATTTGATGGCCGAGGAACTGGCGGCCGCGCAGGAGACCTTCCAGGCGGTCGCCGCCGCCGGCCTGGTCATGGACGTCGGCAACGGCGAGGTCCTGGCCAGCGTCTCCCTGCCGGGCTTCGACCCCTACAAGCCCGAAGACAAGACCGAGGACCAGATCGACCGCAACACGCTGGGCGTCTACGAGCTGGGCTCGATCTTCAAGCTCTTGACCCTGGCCATGGGTCTTGAAGAAGGCGTGATCCGCCTGACCGACGCCTTCGACGCGCGCCGTCCGCTCAGGGTCGGCGGCTTCACCATCAACGACTTCCACGCCAAGCGCAGGGTGCTGAGCGTGCCGGAGGTCTTCATCTATTCCAGCAACATCGGCACCGCCAAGATCGGCCAGCGCATCGGCGCCGACCGTCAGCGCGCCTTCCTCGAGGCCATGGGCATGACCCGCCCGGTTCAGGGCACCCCGGTCGCGACGGCTTGGCCGATGCTTCCCCTGCACCTGAAGCCGGTCAACGTGGCCACCATCTCCTTCGGTCACGGGATCGCCGTCACGCCGCTGCACATGGCCGCCGCCGCCGCCGCGACGGTCAACGGCGGCACCTACTTCACGCCCAGCTTCACCTTGACCGAGCTCCAGCCGGAAGGGCGCAAGCTTTTTTCGCCCGAGACGTCGGCGGCGATGCGCTGGCTGATGCGCCTGAACGTGCAAAAGGGCTCCGGTCGCCGCGCCGCGGTCAAGGGCTACCTGGTGGGCGGCAAGACCGGCACGCCGGAGAAGCTGGTGAACGGCCGCTATGCCAAGAACAAGCGCATGGCGAACTTCGTCGCCGCCTTTCCGATGGACCGCCCCCGCTTTCTGGTGCTGGTCATGCTCGACGAGCCCAAGCCGACGAAGGACACGCACGGCTACGCCACGGCCGGCTGGGTCGCAGCGCCCGTCGTCGGCCGCCTGGTGACGCGCCTGGCGCCGCTGCTGGGAGTCGAACCCGCCGCCGAGGCGGCCGGCCAGGTCGCCGACCAGCATCTCATTCCAGCCTCAGCCGGAGGGGAGTTTCTTGCGTCTCGCTGACCTCCTGGCTGCCGTTTCCCTGCCCTTGGCCGGACCGCTAGCGAAGGACCAAGCGGACCTCGAGATCGAGTCCCTCACCCTGGATAGCCGCAACGCCCGCGCGGGCAGCCTCTTTGCCGCGCTGCCCGGCAGCCGTAGCGACGGCCGTGACTTCATACCCGATGCCCTGGCCAGAGGCGCCGTCGCCGTGCTGGCCGCCCGGGGAACGCGGCTGCCGAACGGCACCACGGCGGCGCTGGTCACCTGCGAGAACCCGAGGAGGTGGCTGGCGATCCTGGCCAGTGCCTTTCACCGACCGCAGCCCCGGCTGATCGCCTGCGTCACCGGGACCAGCGGCAAGACCTCCGTCGCCCACTTCACCCGCGGCCTCTGGCAAGCCTTGGGGCACAAGGCCGCCTCGCTCGGCACCCTGGGCGTGGTGCCCTCGGCGGTCCCCGCCCCGCCGGCGCTGACCACGCCGGACCCGGTGGCGCTGCAGCGCTGTCTCAAGGACTTGCAGGCAGCCGGCTTCGAGCATGCCGTTCTGGAAGCCTCCAGCCACGGCCTCGACCAGTACCGCCTGGACGGCCTGGAGGTGGCGGCCGCCGCCTTCACCAACCTCAGCCACGAGCATCTCGACTACCACCCGGACATGGAGGCCTACTTCGCCGCCAAGGCGCGGCTGTTCCGGGACCTGCTGCGGCCCGACGGGGTCGCCGTGCTGAACGCAGATACCCCCTACTACGAGGCCTTGACCGGCATCGCCAAGGAGCGCGGCCAGCGGATCCTCTCCTACGGCGCCAGCGGGGCCGCCAACCTCAGGATCATCGACCAGAAGCCGACGGCGAGCGGTCAGGAACTCTTGCTGTCCCTGGACGGAAGGCAAAGCAAGATCGCGCTGCCGCTGATCGGCGACTTCCAGGCCTGCAACGCCGTGGCCGCCCTGGGCCTGGTGATCGGCAGCGGCAGCGACCCCAAGGCCGCGGTCGCCGCGCTGGAAGAGCTGACGCCGGTGCCGGGTCGCCTGGAGGCCGTCGGCCGGACGCCGAGCGGCGGCAAGGTCTTCGTCGACTACGCGCACAAGCCGGCGGCGTTGGAGGCGGTCCTGACCACCATCAGACCCTATGTGCGCGGCAAGCTCTGGGTCGTGGTCGGCTGCGGCGGCGACCGGGACCGCGAGAAGCGTCCGATCATGGGGCGCATGGCGGCCGAGCTGGCTGATCGCGGCATCATTACCGACGACAATCCCAGGAGCGAGGATCCGGCCGCGATCCGTGCCGCGATGATGGCGGGGCATCCGGGCCTGAGCGAGATCGGCGATCGGCGCGAAGCCATCGAGACGGCCGTGGCGGCGCTGGAAGAGGGCGATATTCTCGTCGTCGCCGGCAAGGGGCACGAGAGCGGACAGACGGTCGGCGACAGGGTCCTGCCCTTCGACGACCGCGAGGTCTCTCGCGAGGCGATCGCAGCCGCGACGCGGGGAACGGCGGCATGAGCCCCTCCCCCACGCTCTGGGACAGCGTCGCGACCGCCACGGCGACCGACGGTCGGTCCAACCGGCACTGGTCGGCCGAGACGGTATCGATCGACAGCCGCAGCCTGGAGCCTGGCGCGCTCTTCATCGCCTTGCAGGGACCGAGCTTCGACGGCCACGATTTCGTCGCCGCCGCCTTCGAGCGCGGCGCCAGCGCTGCCATGGTGCACCGGGTCCCCGGGGGTCTGCCGGACGATGCAGCGCTGCTGGAGGTCGCCGACACGCTGCGGGGACTGCGCGCCCTGGGCGTCGCCGCGCGCGAACGCACGAAGGCCCTCTGCCTCGGCATCACCGGCAGCGTCGGCAAGACCAGCAGCAAGGAGATGCTGCGCGCGGCGCTCGCCACCGGCGGCAGGACCTACGCTTCGGCGGCCAGCCACAACAACCACTGGGGCGTTCCCTTGAGCCTGGCGCGCATGCCGCTCGACAGCGACTTCGGCGTCTTCGAGATGGGCATGAACCACGCCGGCGAAATCCGCGACCTGGTATCGATCGTCCGTCCCAGGGTAGCCCTGATCACGCAGATCGCACCGGCGCACATCGCCTACTTCGCGGACGGCCTGGACGGCATCGCCGCCGCGAAGGCGGAGATCTTCGAGGGTCTCGAACCCGGGGGTGTGGCGGTCATCAACAACGACGCGCCGCGCGCGCAGCTTCTGAAGGAGAGCGCGCGGCGCACCGCCGGCCGCATTCTCACCTTCGGCGCGAGCGAGGCAAGCGACTTCCGCTTGATCGAGGCCGAGCCCCTGTCGACCGGAAGCCTGGTCAAGGCGAGCGCGCCCGACGGTCCCTTCACGTTCAAGCTGGGCCTGCCCGGCAAGCACATGGCCTTGAACGCGCTCGGCGTACTGGCGGCGGCCAGCGCGGTCGGCCTGCCGGTGGAGGCCGCGGCCGGCGGGCTTGCCGAGCTGTCGGCCCTCAAGGGACGCGGCGCGCGGCAAGAGATCGCCCTGCAGGACGGCGGCAGCATCGTCCTGATCGACGAGGGCTACAACGCCAATCCGGTCTCGGTCAAAGCGGCGATCGCGCTCTTGCAGGACTGCAATCCCAAGGCGGGCGGTCGGCGCCTCGCCGTGCTGGGCGACATGCTGGAGCTGGGCGATCACTCCGCGGAGATGCACGCCGGCCTGGCCGAGGACCTGGTCTCCAGCGGCACCGATCTGGTCTTCACCTGCGGGCGAGAGATGGAAGCCCTGCAGGCCGCCCTGCCGCACCGCCTGCGCGGTCCGCATCGCGCGACCTCTGAGGAACTGGCACCCGCTCTGCTCGAAGCCTTGCGACCCGACGACATCGTGCTGGTCAAGGGATCGCTTGGCAGCCGTATGGCCAGAATCGTCGACGCCCTCTTAGCTCTGACTCGGCACGAGCCGAGCCAGACGACCGAGTGAGGAGGGCGAGAGGTGCTTTACTATTTTCTTGTCCCGCTGGCGGACGACTTCACGCTCTTCAACGTCTTCCGCTATCTGACCTTCCGCACGGGCGGCGCGGTGATGACGGCGCTGATCATCGCCTTCATCCTGGGCCCGCGCATCATCAACTGGCTGAAGAGCAAGCAGGCGGAAGGCCAGCCGATCCGCGAGGACGGGCCGGAGAGCCACCTGCTGACCAAGAAGGGCACGCCCACCATGGGCGGTCTCTTGATCCTGATCGCGCTGACGCTCTCCACCCTGCTGTGGGCCGACCTCTCGAACGGCTTCGTCTGGATGGTGCTGATGGTGACCCTGGGCTTCGGCCTGGTCGGCTTCGGCGACGACTACCTGAAGCTCACCCGCCGCAATCACAAGGGCCTGCCCGGGCGCCTGAAGCTGATCACGCAGTTCTCCATCGCGCTCGTCGCCGTCTTCTGGGTGCAGTACCTCTCGCCAGAGCACCTCGACGACGGACTGGCGATCCCCTTCTTCAAGGACGCGCTTATCAACCTCAGCTGGGCCTTCATCCCCTTCGCCATGGTGGTGATGGTGGGCGCCTCCAACGCGGTCAACCTGACCGACGGACTAGACGGCCTGGCCATCGTTCCCGTCGCTATCGTCGCCGCCTGCTTCGCGCTGATCGCCTATCTGGTCGGCAACGCCTTCTTCGCCGAGTACCTGAAGATCCTGCACGTGCCGGGCACCGGCGAGCTGGCCGTCTTCTGCGGCGCACTGATCGGCGCCTCTCTGGGCTTTCTCTGGTTCAACGCCCCGCCGGCCATGGTTTTCATGGGCGACACCGGCTCGCTTGCCTGCGGCGGCGCGCTGGGTGCGATCGCGGTCGCGGCCAAGCACGAGCTGGTGCTGGTGATCATCGGCGGCCTCTTCGTGGTCGAGACCATCTCGGTCATCGTGCAGGTGGCGTCCTTCAAGCTGACCGGAAAACGGGTCTTCCGCATGGCGCCGATCCACCATCACTTCGAGAAGAAGGGCTGGGCCGAGAGCACCGTCGTCATTCGCTTCTGGATCGTCGCCGTGGTGCTGGCGCTGATCGGCCTTTCCACCCTGAAGCTGAGGTGAGGCCGCGACGATGATCCCCCTCACCTTCGCCAAGGACCGTAGCTACGCCGTGCTCGGCCTCGCCCGCTCCGGCCTCACGGCGGCCGAGGCGCTGTCGAGCGCCGGGGCCAAGGTCACCGCTTGGGACGATTCGCCTGTCGCAAGGGAGCGGGCCGAAGCGCGCGGAATCCCGACCCGGCCCCTGGACGGCTTGGCGTGGGCGGGCATCGACGGCCTGGTGCTGTCGCCGGGAATTCCACATAGCTTTCCCGCCCCGCACCCGGCGACCGCCGCCGCCAAGGCCGCCCGGACGCCCCTGATCGGCGACGTCGAATTGCTGGCCTTGGCCTGCCCGGAGGCCCGCTACCTCGGCATCACCGGCACCAACGGCAAGTCGACCACGACGGCACTTGCCGGCCACCTGCTGCGGCATGCCGGGGTCGCCACGGCGGTGGGCGGCAACCTCGGCACGCCGGTTCTGAGCCTCCCGGCGCTGGGCGCGGAGGGCATCTATGTGTTGGAGCTTTCCAGCTATCAGCTGGAACTGGTCCGGCATCTGGTGTGCGACGCCGCCATCCTCTTGAACATCACCCCGGACCATCTGGATCGCCACGGCGGCTTCGAGGGCTACGTGGCCGCCAAGAAGCGCATCTTCCACGGCCAGACGGCGCCGCAGACCGCGATCGTGGGCGTCGACGAGGCGGCCGGCGCGGCAATCGCCGACGCGCTGGAGCGGGACGGCAAGAGCCGCCTGGTTCGCATTTCGGTGACCCGTCCGCTGCCCGGCGGCCTCTACCTGGAGGGCGGCTGGCTGATCGACGACAGCGACGGCAAGGCGGAGCGCCTGGTCGAGCTGCGGGACTTCCCGCGGCTGCCCGGCCTGCACAACGCCCAGAACATCGCCGCCGCCTACGCCGCCTGCCGGGCCCTTGGCCTGGAGCGCGAGGCCATTCTGGCCGGACTGCCTGGTTTTCCGGGCCTCGCCCACCGGCAGGAACTGGTGGCGGAGGTGGATGGGGTCCGCTTCGTCAACGATTCCAAGGCGACCAATGCCGATGCCGCGGCCAAGGCGCTCTCCAGTTACGAGGTGATCTATTGGATAGCGGGCGGGCGCGCCAAGGACGGCGGTCTTGTCGGACTCGATCCCTACTATCCGAAGGTCCGCCGCGCCTTCTTGATCGGCGAAGCGCAGCAGGACTTCGCGGGCGTCCTGGCCGGCAAGGTCACGGCCGAGTGCTGCGGCGAGCTCGCCTGCGCGGTCCGCGCAGCGGCCAAGCTGGCCCGCCAGGAGGCCGAACCCGGTGCCGTCGTGCTGCTGTCGCCCGCTTGCGCCTCCTTCGACCAGTTTCCCGACTTCGAGGCGCGCGGCGAGGCCTTTCGGGCCGCGGTCGCGGCGCTCGACAAGGAGCAGAGCTCATGAGCGTCGCGCGTAGCGATCAGAGCCTGCTGGCACGCTGGTGGTGGACCATCGACCGCTGGCAGCTGACCGCGCTCGTCGCCCTGATGGGCTTCGGCCTGATCTTGATGCTCGCGGCCTCGCCGTCGGCGGCAGGGCGTATCGGCATAGAGGACCCCTTCCTCTTGGCACGCCGCCAATTGATGTACGTGCCGCTGGCCATCCTCATCATGCTGGCGATCTCGCTCGCCACGCCCCGCCAGGTGCGCCGCATCGCGGCGCTTGGCCTGCTTGCGAGCCTGCTGCTGATCCTGGCGACGGTGATGGGCTTCGGCACCGAGATCAAGGGCGCCAATCGCTGGCTGCAGCTTCCGGGCATGTCGCTGCAGCCCTCGGAGTTCGCCAAGCCCTGCTTCGCGGTCATGGCCGGCTGGCTCTTGGCCTCCTGGCGCACGCAGGTGGGCCTGCCGGCCATGTTCATCGCGCTGATCCTCTGGGCCACGCTGGCCGGTCTGCTGCTGCTGCAGCCCGACGTCGGCCAGGCCTTGCTGGTGACCGGCATCTTCGGCGCCCAGCTCTTTCTCGCCGGATTGCCGATGATCCTGGTGATGGCCGGCATCATCGCCGCGGTCGGCTTCATGGTCGCCGCCTACTTCCTCTTCCCGCACGTCACCGAGCGCATCGATTCCTTCCTCGGTCACGCCGGCACCGGCGACAGCTACCAGATCGACCGCTCGCTGGAGGCCTTCCGCAATGGCGGTCTTTGGGGCCGGGGACCCGGCGAGGGCCAGATCAAGGACAAGCTGCCGGACGTCCACTCCGACTTCATCTTCGCGGTCGCGGGCGAGGAGTTCGGCATCGTCGTCTGCCTGGCCGTCGTCGCCGTCTTCGCCTTCGTGGTCCTGCGCGGCCTCATCAAGGCGATGGGCGACCAGAGCCTCTTCGTGCTGCTGGGCGCCGCCGGCCTGGCGACCCAGGTGGGCCTGCAGTCGCTGATCAACATGGCCTCCTCGCTCAGCCTCATTCCGACCAAGGGCATGACCCTGCCCTTCATCAGCTACGGCGGCTCCAGCTACCTGGCGCTGGCCTTGGCGATGGGGATGTTGCTGGCGCTCACCCGCCGCCGGCCCAGCGCGGAGGTGGCGCGATGACCGCACCCACGATCGCCCTGGCCGCCGGCGGAACGGGGGGCCATATCTTCCCCGCCGAGGCCCTGGCGCGCGCCCTCATCGGGCAGGGCTGCAGGGTCACCCTCATGACCGATCAGCGCGGCCAGGGATTTTCGGCCTTGCCGGAGGTCGAGCTGGTGCGGCTGTCCGGCAGCGCCGTCCTCGGCCGCTCCGCCCTGCAGAAGGCCATCGCGCTCGGCGGCCTGATGCGCGGCGCGGTGCAAGCGCGCGGGCCCTTGCGGCGCAGCGGTGCCAAGGCCGTGGTCGGCTTCGGCGGCTTCGCCTCGGTGCCGCCGGTCTGGGCCGCGCGCAGCCTGGGCTTGCCGATCGTCCTGCACGAGCAGAACGCCGTGCTGGGCCGGGCCAACCGCCTGCTGGCCGGCAATGCCGCGGCGCTGGCGACCGCCTTTCCCGAGATCCGCGCCGTCAAGGCGCGCGACCGCTCGCGCCTGCGCCATGTCGGAAATCCGGTGCGCGACGCCGTCGCCGCGCTGCGCGAGAAGGACTATCCGCAGATCGGCGTGGACAGCCGTCTCTCCCTCCTGGTGACCGGCGGTTCGCAAGGCGCCAAGGCCTTCGACACCCTGGTGCCGGATGCCCTGGCCCTCCTGCCGGAGGCGCTGCGCCATCGGCTCGACCTGGTCCAACAGGTCCGCGAGGCCGACCGCGATGCCCTGGCCGAGCGCTACCGGGGTCTCGGCATCACCGCCAACCTCGCCCCCTTCTTCAAGGACCTGCCGGATCATCTGGCCGCCGCCCATCTCTTGATCGGCCGGGCCGGTGCCTCGACCATTTTCGAACTGGCCATGGCCGGTCGGCCGGGCCTCCTGATCCCCTACCCCCACGCGGCCGACGACCACCAAAGGGTTAATGCGGAGGCCTTCGCCGTCGCGGGTGGCGGCTGGGTGCTGACGGAGGCTGAACTCTCTCCCGCGCTGCTGGCCGAGCGCCTGACGTCGCTCTTCGAAAAGCCTGAACAGCTCGCGACCGCCGCCGCGAAGGCCAAGGCCTTTGCCACGCCCGACGCCGCCGAGCGCCTCGCCTCCCTGGCGATGGAGGTCGCCGGAAGCCGGCAAGCCGAGAGGGCGTTGGCATGAGAGCGATGCCCCTCGACCTCGGCGTCATCCACTTCGTCGGCATCGGCGGCATCGGCATGAGCGGCATCGCCGAGGTGCTGCACAACCTGGGCTACAAGGTCCAGGGCTCCGATCTCTCCGCCAACGCCAACGTCAAGCGCCTGCAGGGGCTCGGCATTTCGGTCGCCATCGGCCAGAAAGCGGAGAACCTGGGCGAGGCCGAAGTCGTGGTCATCTCCTCGGCGATCAAGAGCGGCAACCCGGAGCTGGAGGAGGCCCGCAACCGCTTTCTGCCGGTGGTGCGCCGGGCCGAGATGCTGGCCGAACTCATGCGCCTCAAGTGGTCGATCGCCATCGGCGGCACGCACGGCAAAACCACCACCACCTCGATGGTCGGGACCCTGCTGGAGACCGCCAAGCTGGACCCGACCGTGATCAACGGCGGCATCATCAACGCCTACGGCACCAACACTCGCCTCGGCACCGGCGAGTGGATGGTGGTGGAGGCCGACGAGAGCGACGGCACCTTCGTGAAGCTGCCCTCGATCGTGTCCGTCGTCACCAACATGGACCCCGAGCATCTGGACTTCTACGGCACCGCCGAGGCGATGCAGGAGGCCTACAAGAGCTTCGTCCAGAACATCCCCTTCTACGGCTTCGCGGTGCTCTGCATCGACCATCCGGTGGTGCAGAGCCTGATCGGCAGCATCGAAGACCGCCGCATGGTAACCTACGGACTGTCGGCCGCCGCCGAGGTGCGCGGCTTCGACCTGCGGCCGCTGGCCGAAGGCTTCCGCTTCTCCGTCGAGTTCACCCAACGCCACAGCGACGAGACCGAAGTCTGGCGGGACCTGACCTTGCCGATGCTGGGCCAGCACAACGTCCAGAACGCTCTTTCGGTCGTCGCCATCGCCCGCGAGCTGGGCATGGGCGAAGAGGTCGTGCGCGAGAGCCTGCAGCGCTTTGAAGGCGTCAAACGGCGTTTCACCCGCACCGGAACGGTCGCCGGCATAACCGTGATCGACGACTACGGCCACCATCCGGTGGAGATCGCGGCCGTGCTCTCGGCGGCCCGCCAGCACATGATCGGCAAGGCGGAAAGCGGCCGGGTCATCGCGGTGATGCAGCCGCACCGCTTCACCCGCCTGGCGCAGCTCTTCGAGGAGTTCTGCGCCTGCTTCAACGAAGCCGACCGCGTCCTGATCACCGATGTCTACGCCGCCGGAGAGGAGCCGATCGAGAATGTCAGCGGCGAATCGCTGGTGGCCGGCCTGCGCAGCCATGGCCATCCGGCTGCCGACTACCTGCCCGACCCCGCCGTGCTGGCGGCCGTCATCCACTATGTCGCGCGCCCCGGCGATCTGGTGGTCTGCCTCGGCGCCGGGACCATCACCCAATGGGCCAACGCGCTGCCGGGCGAGTTGGAGAAGCTCTACGGCGAGGCGGCCTCATGATGGCGCCCCTGATCGACCAGCTTCCAGCCGTGCGCGGCCGCCTGACGCCGGGCGCGTCGCTTGCCAAGGTCACCTGGTTCCAGGTGGGCGGAGCGGCGGAGGTGCTGTTCCGGCCTGCCGACCAGGCCGATCTTCTCGACTTCCTCACCGCCCTCCCCGAGGCCGTGCCGGTGACCGTGATCGGCGTCGGCTCCAACCTCCTGGTCCGCGACGGCGGCGTCGAGGGCGTGGTGCTGCGGCTGACCCGCGGCTTCGCCGACATCGAGGTGAGTGGTGAGGAAGTGATCGCCGGTGCCGGCGCGCTGGACGTGAACGTCGCCAAGGTCACGGCCGATGCAGGCCTGTCCGGGTTGGAGTTTCTGGTCGGCGTTCCGGGCACGATCGGCGGCGCTGTGCGCATGAATGCCGGCGCCTACGGCCGCGAGACCAAGGACGTCCTGATCTGGGCCGAGGCCGTGGACCGGAAAGGCCGATTGCATCGCCTCTCCAACGAGGCCTTGGGCTTCGTCTATCGCAACAGCGCCTTGCCTAAGGACTGGATCGTCCTGCGCGCCGCTTTGCGCGGGACGCCGGGCGAGGCAGCGCCGATCGGCCGACGCATGCGCGAGATCCAGGGACAGCGCAGCGAGACCCAGCCGATCCGCAGCCGCACCGGCGGATCGACCTTCAAGAACCCCGAAGGCCTGAAGGCGTGGCAGCTGATCGATGAGGCCGGCTGCCGCGGGCTGACGGTCGGCGGCGCCCAGGTCTCCGAGAAGCACTGCAACTTCCTCATCAACAAGGGTGATGCCACCGCCGGCGACCTGGAGGCCCTGGGCGAGGCCGTCCGTCGGCGCGTGAAGGACGTCAGCGGCGTTGAGCTTGACTGGGAGATCAAGCGCATCGGCCGCCCGGCCCGGGAAGGAGCGGACGGATGAGCGTGACACCGCTCGACATCGTGCTTCTGAAGGGCGGACCCTCGGCCGAGCGCGAGGTCTCCCTGGTCACCGGCGCGGCCTGCGCCCAGGCGCTGCGCACGGCCGGCCACAGGGTCCGCGAGTTTGATTTGACCCGCGATCTGGGCGCGCTCTGCGAGGTGCTGACGCCCAAGCCGGACGTGGTCTTCAACGCCTTGCACGGCCGCTACGGCGAGGACGGCTGCATTCAGGGCGTCCTGGAGCTCTTGGAGGTTCGCTACACCCACTCCGACCTGCAGTCCTCCGCCATGGCGATGGACAAGCCCCTGGCCAAGCGGCTCTTCTCCGCCGCTGGCATCGCCTCTCCTGAAGGCCGCATCGTCACCAAGGAGGACTTCCGGGGCGGCGATCCCATGCCGAGGCCCTACGTGGTGAAGCCGCTGCACGAAGGCTCCAGCGTCGGCGTGACCATCGTGCGCGAGCGCGACAACCAACCGCCGATCACGGCGGAGACCTGGAGCTTCGGCTCCAGTGCGCTGCTGGAGCGCTACATCGAAGGGCGCGAACTGACGGTGAGCGTGCTGGGCGAGCGGGCGCTGACGGTGACCGAGCTGAGGCCCAAGATCGGCTTCTACAACTACGAAGCCAAGTACACCGACGGCAAGACGGAGCATCTGATCCCGGCCGAGATCCATCCCGAGATCTTCCGGAAGGCCATGGACGCGGCGGTGACGGCCCATCGGGTACTGGGCTGTCGCAGCGTGACCCGCGCCGACTTCCGCTACGACGACACCAAGGGAGAGCCGGGAGAGCTCTACCTCCTGGAGATCAACACCCAGCCGGGCATGACCCCCCTGTCGCTGGTGCCCGAGCAGGCGCGCCACCTCGGCATGGACTTCCAAGCGCTCTGCCAATGGATCGTCGAGGAGGCGATGTCCCGATGAGCCGCAAACCGCAAAGCAAGGCACCCAAGACGCGCAGCAGCCGCACCGCGAAGACGACGAGCGCCCCGCGAAAGCCGGCGACGAGCGATCGTAAGGCCAAGCCGCGCAAGAAGCCGACGACGGCGCGCACCAAGCGCGCCACCAAGCCGATCCGCCAGCCCAGCTATCGCCTGCGTCGCCTGCGCCGCCGCCTGCCGTGGCGCAGTCTCGCCGTCGTCCTCTTCGCCTCCGCCCTCCTCGGCGGCGGCCACTGGCTGTGGACAAGTGGTCATGTCGAGGCGACCTACGACGAGGCTGTGGAAAAGGCTTACGCCTTCAGCATCGATGCCGGCTTCGCGGTCACCAGGATCCAGATCGAGGGCCGCGTCCAAAGCGACGAGATCGGCATCATCGAAGCCTTGGAGACCGGTCACGGGGCGCCGATTCTGCGCTTCGATCCGGTGGCGGCCCAGGCAAGGATCGAGGCGCTGCCCTGGATCGAACAGGCGATCGTGGAGCGGCGGCTGCCAGGACTTATCGTCGTACGGATTTTCGAGCAGCGCCCGGCCGCGCTCTGGCAGTCGGAAGGTAAGTGGGCGGTGATCGACGAGGCGGGCAGTGTCATCGAAGGGGCCAGCCCCGCCGCCTTCGCCGAGTTGCCGAAGGTGGTCGGCGACGGCGCCGAACGCCATGTCGGCGAGATTCTCGACTTGGCGGAACGCCAGCCGGACTTGGCCAAGCAAATATATGCCGCGATTCGGGTGGGTAACAGAAGGTGGAACCTGCGTTTGCACTCGGGAATCGACGTCCGTCTGCCAGAAAATGATCCGATCACTGCGTGGGAACGCTTGGCACGGCTCGAATCCGTAGCGGATCTTCTATCGAGAGACGTCTCGGTCATCGACCTGCGTCGCGACGATCGTCTGCTGTTGCGCTTGTCGCCCGACGCGGAGATTCGCCCGCCCGAAGAACCCGGGCAGGAGACTTGAGACTTGGTGGAGCGGATGAAGAGAGCCTTGGGACGTACGCGAAGCAGTTTGGTCGCCGCCTTGGATGTCGGCTCGACCAAGACCTGCTGCTTCCTGTCCGAGGTCGGCGAGGATCTGCGCCCCCGCGTCATCGGCATCGGCCAGCAGGCCAGCCGCGGCCTGCGCCACGGCACCGTGGTCGACATGGACGCCACGACCCAGGCGATCGGCAAGGCGGTCCATTCGGCCGAGCAGATGGCCGGCCAGCAGATCGACGAGGTCTTCGTCAACATCTCCGGCGGCAATCCGGCCTCGCGCACCCTCGGCCTCGACGTCGCCGTCAGCGGCCAGGCGATCTCGCAGTCCGAACTGGATCGCGCCATCGACGAGTGCCACTTTCGCGACGCCGCCGAGAGCGATCACAACGGCCGCCAGCTCGTCCACTCCATCCCGGTTGGCTATACCATCGACGGCAGCCGCGGCATCCGCGACCCGCGCGGCATGTACGGCGAGCGCCTGCGCGTCGAACTGCACAGCATCTCGGCCGCCGCCTCGGCGCTGCGCAACCTCACCACCTGCATCGAGCGCGCCCACCTCTCGGTCGCCGGCATGGTGGTCAGCCCCTATGCCTCCGGCCTCGCCTCCTTGGTCGAGGACGAGATGGAACTGGGCACCACCGTCATCGACCTGGGCGGCGGCGCCACCTCGCTGGCCGTCTTCTTCGAAGGCAACATCGTCTATTCCGACGTCCTGCCCGTCGGCGGCGACCACGTCACCAACGACATCGCGCGCGGGCTCTCCACGCCGCGGGTGCACGCGGAGCGGCTGAAGACGCTCTACGGCCACGCCATGGCAACCCTGGCCGACGAGCAGGAGATGGTCGACGTCCCGCAAGTGGGCGAAGAGGACAGCAGCGGTCAGCAGCAGGTCGCCCGCGCCGTCCTGGTGAACATCATCCAGCCGCGCCTGGAGGAGACCCTGGAGCTGGTGCGCAACCGTCTCGACGCATCGGGTCTCGGCAAGGTCGCCGGCCGACGCGTCGTGCTGACCGGCGGGGCCGCGCAGCTGCCGGGCCTGGGCGAGCTGGCCGCCCTGGTTCTGGACAAGAGAGTGCGGATCGGCCGGCCGATCCGGGTGCGCGGACTGGCGGAGGCGACGTCCGGCCCCTGCTACGCGACCTGCGCCGGCCTTCTGACCTACGCGCTGGCGGCGGACCTCAGCCGGCAACGGAACAGCCGCGAGGAGCGCGGCGACGGCCTCATCGGCCGTCTCGGACACTGGATCAAGGAGCACTTCTGAGCGATGCGCTAGGAGCTGCTCACAACGGAGACCCCGGCCGTTATCGGGGACACTCGGCCGACACCCCTCCCCCCCGACGGAGGTCGGCCAAAACGCGAAAGGGGCGCCCTCGAGCCCCAGTGGAGGCAGCATGAGTTTGAATTTGACCGTTCCTCTTGACGAGGATCACCTAAAGCCACGAATCACCGTGATCGGCACCGGCGGTGCCGGCGGCAATGCCGTCAACAACATGATCGCGAGCAACCTCTCGGGCGTCGAGTTCCTGGTCTGCAACACCGACGCGCAGGCCTTGGCTCAGTCGTCCTGCCCGAACAAGCTGCAGCTGGGTCGCAACCTGACCCGCGGGCTGGGCGCCGGCGCCAGGCCGGACATCGGCCGGGCGGCCGCCGAGGAGGCCATGGACGAGATCATGGCCGCGCTCGACGGCTGCAACATGGTCTTCATCACCGCCGGCATGGGCGGCGGCACCGGCACCGGCGCGGCCCCCGTGATCGCGCGCGCTGCGCGCGAGCAGGGCATCCTGACCGTCGGCGTGGTGACCAAGCCCTTCCACTTCGAGGGCGTGCACCGCATGCGGCTGGCCGAGACCGGCATGAACGAGCTGACCCAGACGGTCGACACGCTCATCATCATCCCCAACCAGAACCTCTTCCGCATCGCCAACGAGAAGACCACCTTCGCGGATGCCTTCAAGATGGCGGACGACGTGCTGGAGGCCGGTGTCAGAGGCGTCACCGACCTCATGGTGCTGCCGGGCCTGATTAACCTCGACTTCAACGACATCCGCACGGTCATGACCGAGATGGGCAAGGCCATGATGGGTACGGGTGAAGCCGACGGCGAAGGTCGGGCCACGGAAGCGGCCGAGGCGGCGATCGCCAACCCCTTGCTGGACGACGTGTCCATGCGCGGCGCGCGCGGCGTCTTGATCAACATCACCGGCGGTCTGGACCTCACCCTCTTCGAGGTCGACGAGGCGGCCAACAAGATCCGCGAGCAAGTCGATCCGGAGGCCAACATCATCTTCGGCTCCACCTTCGACGAGAAGCTGGAAGGCAAGATGCGGGTCTCCATCGTCGCCACGGGCATCGATTCCGAGGTCGATAGGGAGGGCCGCACCGGCCCCTCGCTCAGCCTCATCTCTAACCCGACGCCGCGCAGCGTGACCGCCAGCCCGGCGGCCGGCACCGCCGCCGCCTCGCCCCTGACCGCCGGCACCCAGCCCGGCGGCAGCGAAGGCGTGGCGGTCAGCGCCCGCTCGGACGCGGGCGCCAATCTGGGCGTACAGCAGCGGGTCGCACCCAACCCGATCAGCGCCCGGCACGCGGTCGGATCCGCGGCCTTGGCGGCCCAGGTGGAGCCCGAGTTGGACGAAGACCCCATGGCCGCCTATGTCGAGCCGGCCCCGCAGCCGGAGCGGACGATCGAGGTCGATGCCGTCGAGCACGAGGAGAGCGAGGACGCGAGGGCCGACGAGGCCGAGGCCTTCGTGGCCGAGGTCGAAGCGCGTCAAGAGGGCTTCATCGCGCCGAAGCCGCTGGTGGCCGAGCAGCCGGCGCGTGCCGGCGCGCGCAACCGCCCCGACCCCTTCCGCGAGGCGGAGATGACCAATGCCGGTGGCGCTAAGGAGCCGCAGGATCCGGACACGCCGCGCGCGCAGGCGCCCGTCGCGCCGGAGCCGCGTCGCGCGCCCGGCCTGATCGCCCGCATGACCGGTGTCGCCCGCCTGTTCAACAGCGGTAGCGGCAGCGAGACTGTTGCAGAGCCGCCACAGCGCCAAGCTACTCCTGCTCCGCGGCCGACACGCCCGCAGCCGCAGCGTCGTCCCGTGCAGCAGGCCCCCAGGCCGCAAGCGCCGGTCGAGCGCGAGGCAAAGCGGGTGGACGCACAGCGCCAACGCCCAGCCGCACCTAAGGCGCAGCCCAGGCTGGACCTGGAGAAGGGACGCAAGGAAGCCGCGGTCGAGGATGACCAAATGCTTGATATCCCGGCTTTTCTGCGTCGGCAATCCAACTAGCGGAGGACTTTGCCGGGGGGTAAAGCCCCTTCGCTAGTGCTGCCACGAGGGCAAGCATAGGGCCGCTTTCGCAGTCTGCGGGGGCGGCCCTTTTCTTTACCAAGAAGTGCTCCGTAACATGCTGTAACAAAGAGTGATTGGCGGCTCGACCGGCAACTTAATACCTTCGCTTGAGAGAAACGGGGGGATGTGTTGTCGGCCACGCCGGCCTGATCAAGAAAGCGGCACCTAGCTTTATGCTTCTTTGAGGTAAGCCGACTGCCGGTGGGTGTGGTGAGGTAGTGTTGACGGAAGGCGATTCTTAAATGAGCAAACTGCTCTCCCTACGCGAGGTGCCACAGAGGACTTTAGCTGCGCGCACCAGCGTTTCAGGCATCGGACTGCACAGTGGCCTGCCGGTCACAGTGAGCCTCTGCCCGGCTCCCGCCAATCATGGCCTCGTGTTCCTGCGCAAGGATTTGGACGTGCGCATGGCGGCGCATTGGCGCCAGGCCGTGGAGAGCCCGCTTTGCACGACCTTGGTCGATGGCTCCGGCGAGAAGATCGCGACGATCGAGCATCTGCTCTCGGCGCTCTCCGCCCTGTCCGTCGACAACCTCCTGATCGAGTTGGACGGCCCCGAAGTGCCGGCCTTGGACGGCAGCTCGGAGCGCTACGTGGCCCTGATCGACGCGGTCGGCCTGAAGGAACAATCGGCGCCAAGGCGCGCCATCGAGATCCTTGAAGAGGTCTCGGTCAGCGAACCCGGGCGCAGCGCCACGCTGGAGCCGGCCGCGAGCTTCGAACTGGCCTTCGACATCGACTTCCCGGACCCGGCGATCGGCCGCCAGCGCTGGCAGGGCCACATCAGCGAGGACCTCTATCGCGAGGAGATCGCGCGGGCCAGGACCTTCGGGATGCTGGCCGAGGTCGAGGCCATGCGACGTCACGGCCTGGGCCGCGGCGGCTCGCTGGAGAACGCGGTGGTCGTGGATTCCGGCAAGGTCCTGAACCCCGGCGGCCTGCGCTACACCGACGAGTTCGTGCGCCACAAGGTCTTGGACGCGATCGGCGACCTGGCCTTGGCCGGCGGCCCGATCATCGGGCGCTTCGTCGGCGAGAAGGCGGGACACGCGCTGACCCTGCGGCTTCTGAAGACCCTCTTCGCCAAGCCTGACGCCTGGCGCTGGGTCACCATGGAAGAGCCCTTGGTGACCAGCGGCGCCACCCAGATCAGCACGCGGGCCGCGGCACAGCGCGCCTGATCGGAATTGCCCTTGACACCTGGAGTACACCCTGTCGAATCCGCGAGTGCTCCAAGACGGACCCTCTGACGGTAGTGTCCTTTAGTCGTTTATGTCACTAAAGTGTATTCTGTATATTTCTTCAGCCATTCTCCTATATTGGCTGGAGTGATACGCTTTGAAATCAAACTCATCGATTCCTTTGAGCCTCTGAGAAAAGAACTCGAATGTCATTGGCTTACCGTTGCTGATCAATATTCGCAACGTTATCAAGAACGCATTAATATATGTAACAGTGAGCAGTCTATTAATGGGTAACTTACTCGTTGTCCACCTATCCTCACTCACATTAGTTTTCACCGCGCTCAAAAACTGGTTGATGGCACGCAAACAGAACTGAAGGTAAGTTTCCAGTACCCGATCCGACTCCCCTTTCAACAAGACCTCCTTTTCAGGGTGAGAAAACACTGAAAAAAGAGAGTCCTCACCGCTCAGCTTTATCAATGGCCCAAGCCCATAACTAACAATTGAACTTGTCTTTAGTTTGTTTTTATCATAAAAATACCTTTGGATCTCGCCATTTAGGGGGCCGGTATTAGCCATCCGTTCAATCAGTTGACGCCCAATGGAGAGTGTACTTGTAGGCTTTAGAAGAACTTCTATTTCCTGTCTCAATGCTGAAGGTGCGTTAGTCTGATTAGCATTGATAGTCAAAAATAGACCCGCCTCAAAGCGCTCTATTTCACTATTCTCCAAATCTTGAGGATAAATTATACCAGTCACTAACAAATTCCGATGGTTTCGAAGATTGCGTATTTGCTCATCATCATTTCGCGACTCATAATAAGAGAAAAGTCTATGTTGACCATCTATAACGCCAATTGAGTTCGCTCTGAGTGGAAGTCGCACTTTCACCGGTTCAGTTTTGGTCAACGTGGTGACATCAATTGTTTGCCCACTTGACTGCTCTGGTTGAGCATCAGGTGGTAGGGTAACAACCATATTGTTTAGAAACACACGTTCGTCAGCGCGTAGCTTTTTCCGGATTGCCTCGACCTTTGCTCCACTCAACATCCTCTGATAGGCCTGCGGACCACTACGCCAACCGTCTCGCCTCAGTACATAAGCTCTCTTCAACAAAGCTGCAGCATCCGCATAAAAGCTAACTACTTTGTATCCATCCGGAAAACCTGATGATGACTCTGGCAGAACTGAGCCTTCATAGGTCTCAGCTGAGCCCTTTTTAGGAAAAACTCCAGCTGTAGCAATCTCATCAGTTGGAACGTTCATAAATTCAAGCACCTCATCTCTACATGAAATCTTAATCAGACTGGATATTCTCTCGAAATACTTTATTACTGGATAATCAAAAAACACTATATCTGACGCCAAATTCTTAGTGGTTTCATCTGGCATATTGAGAGAGCAATAAACTATCTTCAATACGTACTTATCTTTATGAAAAACAGACCCGAGCCTCTTACCAAATGTTGGAAATGTACTTCTTAAGCTCTCTACAAATTCTACTTTTGACGAAAGTATTTTCGAAAAAAGTATGCATTTCTTTATAAGATGACTCTTTATATCTTTTGTTTGA
This sequence comes from Rhodospirillales bacterium, assembly GCA_963669375.1. Taxonomy (GTDB): domain Bacteria; phylum Pseudomonadota; class Alphaproteobacteria; order Kiloniellales; family JACOMY01; genus JACOMY01. Next base: position 400,304 of record OY770024.1, read on the forward strand.
GATGTTGTATACTCGATTAACACCAATAGATTTTCGTACAGGAATGCATCATCCAGTTCACCTACTACGCCATCGAACACTAGTTCTTTTTCGGATATCTCGCTCACGCGATCAAAGCCGACGTTACGAAAAACTGAACGTACTACATTTTTGTGATCTCTTTCTTTCTGTCTTTGCTTCCGCTCCTCTGAAGTGAGCTTTACTTTCCTCTTCTTCCTTTGTTTCATTTCACCACCTCAGGAAAATCAGCCTGCAGCCTCTTTCCATTCTTTCGGCACTCTAGCAACGCTCTCTTTAGACCCAGGCCTACGTACTGGCTTGCCAATTGGTCGGGTGATCAAACGTCCAGCGATCTGTTCATCGAGTCTGTTCTTAGCTATCTCTATGTACTGTCGACAGCTATCGATCCCAATGCCCCACCTATCGTGCTTTGCTGCAGCAATCACACTAGTTCCGGCCCCAACAAACGGATCCATCACTACATCTCCAGGTTGAGTCAAGGCCAAAACACAACGTTCCACAAGCTCACTAGGAAACTGGCAGGGATGTATTGTTTTCTCGGGGTGGCTAGCTTTCACATTTGGGAGATTCCAAACAGGGTCAGTCTTAAACACTGTCTCTGGCTCGAACACCCAAAAGTCGGCAGGGTTCTTTCCTCTAGGATTGCCACTCGGCTTTCCAGCTCTTTCCCCTCGTGCCTGAGGGTGGCGTTTGCCAGGATAGATCTGAGGAACACGCACCGCTTCAAGATTAAAGACATAGTTATCTGATTTGGTGAACCACAATACTGTTTCATAGCGCCCAGAGAAGCGCCGTGTCATGTGGTGCCCAAAATTAAAGTGCCAGATGATTCTGTTTCGTAACTTGTATCCTTTGCTCGCAATCATGTGATAAAAAAATGCATCCAATGGAAACACTTCCCCATCGACAACGTGATTTCCTACTTGCCAGCACAGATGGCCATCAGCTGTGACCTTTTTGCATGTTTTCTCTAAGATTGGCTCAACCCACTCCAAGTATTCCTGTAGTGAGCGGGAGCAATCACGCTCGTACTCCTTTCCCAAGTTATAAGGCGGCGACGTGATAACAAGTCGACAAGACTCATCTTCAATCTTATCTAGTACATCCAGAGAATCACCATACACGAGATGGTGTTGCCGATTCCTTGTATTGCACCCAAGGAGCTTTGAACGCACTATCACTTCCCCCCAACCAGCAACGGCTGATTATTAAGTTCTTTTGTTTCTGATGATACATACTGGTGTTCTACTACTTGAGCTAGCATCATTAACACCGACTTTTCTGGTTGCTATGTTTAGTAGACAGTGGGAAGCTTCCACACACAGCGCGCCTGCGCTCATAGGTGACGCACGCTAGTCCAATTCACGTACTAACAACTCGTGTCGCTCCTCGTAGCTACCATCAAAGCAAGTGCACCAGATGAGAACTTTCTTATGAATTGTTCTTGATCTGATTCGCCAGCTAAAATTGCAGCCAACCCTATGCCCCTCAGGCCGCTGTCGCCGTGGCGCCGCGGAGCGGCTTGTCGGCGATTGGGAAGTGCACCACGGCCGCCAGGAGACCCAAGGCAATCGCGATCCACCAGACCATGTCGTAGGACTGGTTCAGGTCATAGCTGATGCCGCCCAGCCAGGCGCCGAAGAAGGCGCCGATCTGGTGGCTGAACATCACGATCGCAGCCAGTGTCGCCATGTAGCGCGTGCCGAAGATCTGACCGACCAGTCCGGTGGTAAGCGGCACGGTGGAGAGCCACAAGAGGCCGAAGCTGGCCGAGAAGAGCCAAACCGCCCACTCGGTCTTGGGTCCCAAAAGGAAGGCGCCGATCACCACCGCGCGGGCCAGGTAGATGGCCGAAAGGATGTACTTCCTGGGGAAACGGCCGCCGAGCCAGCCCGCGCCCAGGCCGCCCAGGATGTTGAAGAAGCCGATGATCCCAAGGGCCGCCGCGCCGACGTCGGCGCCCAGGTTGCAGGCCACGATGTAGCCCGGCAGGTGGGTCCCGATGAAGGCGACGTGAAAGCCACAGACGAAGAAGCCGAGGTTCAAGAGGCGGTAGCCGCTGTGCCGGCCGGCCTCCGACAGGGCGCCGCTCAGGCTCTGGCCGGCCATGGCGACACTTGCGGGCTTGCCCCGCACGGCGAGCGCCAGCGGAATCATCAGCATGGAGAGCAAAGCCAGCACCCAGAGCGCCTCGACCCAGCCGAACTCGTCGATCAGCACCTGGCTTCCCGGTAGTAGCAGGAACATGCCGACCGACCCGCCGGTCGCGGCCAAACCAAGCCACAAGGCCTGCTTTTCGGGCGGTGCTGCCCGCGCGACGGCGGCCAGGACCAGCGGAAAGCCGGCCGCGCCGACACCGAGGCCGACCAGCAGGCCCCCGCCAAGATGCAGGGTGAAGAGCGAGTCGCCGGTGGCCATCAAGATGATGCCCAGCCCGTAGCAGATCCCGCCGAAGGCGACCACGCGGCCGGCCCCGTAGCGGTCGGCGATGATGCCGAAGAAGGGCGCGGCCGCGCCCCAGAGTACGTTCTGCACGGCGATCGCCAAGGAGAAGTCGCCGCGGCCGATCCCCATGCCGTCACTCATCGGCGCCACGAAAAGGCCGAAGGCCTGGCGCACGCCCATGGAGAGCGCCAGGATCAGGCCGCAGGCCAGCAGCAGGAAAAAGGCCTGCTGCGCGCCCGACTGCCGCGCGCTAGACAAGGTGGTGGCCGTGCTTCGTCATCTTGAGGACAAGGATTATCACGGGCAAGGCAGCGGCGGTTCCCCCTCTCGATGCAAGACTGTGTTGCTTGCCGGGGCAGAGGCGGTCGCCTAGCGGTACGGGAGCCGGTCTCGCCGACGCCCGCTAGATGGGATTGCCCAGTTGATCCTCAATGTACTCCAGGTTCCGCCTGGCGCCCGGCATCTGGGGGTGGATCGCCAGCGCCGAAACGAATGCCGCTTCCGCCTCCTCCAGACGGCCCAGGGCCATGAGGCAGAGACCGCGTCCCGAGAGCGCCCCGAAATGCCTGGGCTCCAGGGCCAGCACGCGATCGATATCGGCCAGCGACTCGTCGTAGCGGTCCAGCATGTAGTAGATCGTAGCGCGCCTGTTCCATCCCTCGGCGTAGTCAGGCGCACGATCGACCACTTGGTCCGCCTGCAGCAGCGCCTCCTCCATCAGACCCTCGCCGATGGCATTGGCGGAGATGCGCATCATCTGCATCACCAGTTCGTCTTCGTGCGCCAGCCAAAGCGACCAAATGATGCTCTCCACCTTCTGCGCTTGATGCAGGTTCGGCGCCTCGGCCAGCACGTCGAACAGCGGCGGCAGGCGCGGGTCGTCCTGATCGGCCTTGGCCGCACCGAGGCTCGTCAACAGCAGCAGTAGGACGGCGATCGCTCTCATAGCACCGTCAAATCTAGCGCAAAGCGCGCGCGATGACAGCCCGGGGCCGATCCCGACCCTTCACGAGGCTTTGAGCGGGATTACACGGCCTTCAGCAAGATCTTGAGCTTGAAAGGCAAATCGAGGCCGGTGACGTCGCGGATTTCGGCCTTGCGGTCGCCGGTTCGGTAGATGGACCAGGCAATGGACTTGCCGCCGATGGCGATCGAGGGCTCGATGTGCCGCCGCTTCTCCGCCATATCGGAGGTGATAGTGACCGATTGGTCTTCCTTGCGCTTGCCGTTGTAGGTCACCACCGCCGGATTGCCAGGCCCCTCCTGGCGGTAGGTGAAGGCGAGCTCGAGATCGATGGTCGGCACCTCCTGGCCCATGATCGACTGCTCAGGAATCTGCAGCGTGAGGGACAGCTCCTCGTCGCTGCGGGCCTCCACGCGGCCGGTGCCCCGGAGCGTGAAGAGCAGGATCTTCGCCTCGACCAGCAACTCCTCGCCCGTGGGAAAGGGAAAGAAGTCATCCCAAACGCCTGCCGTCATGCTCGCCCCTTCCTTTGCCTCATTGGATCACCGGGCATATCAGCAAGCAGCACCCCGGTTCAAACCTTTGCTTCCCCGCGCGACAGCAAAGACCACTGCGCCACCTCCTTGTTGCGCACCCAGGGTAGCACCTTGGCGTCGAAGTCCTTGAAATGCGTGCTCTCCAGGTGCGCCTGGAAGGCCGCGCGATCGCGGTAGATCTCATAGAGGAAGATCCTGGCCGGATCCGCCGGATCCACGGCCACGTCGAAGACGAGACAGTCGGGCTCCAGGGCAAGCGAGTTCGCGGCCTGTGCCGAGACGGCGACCTGGAAGGCCTCCACCTCGTCCGCCAAGACGTCAAACACCACGGTCACGACATGCATGGGACCTCCTTCCTGACATCTTTGAAAGCGAGAGCAGGTTCACGCAATCAGGTGATTAGACCCGATTGCAATCTGCTCTACGTTGGAAAGCGCTCTTCGAGCTCGGCCACTTGGGTAGCCGTGAGGATCCGGGGATTGCAGCCCCGCAAGAGCAGGTGGAGCTTTGCCGTCTCCTCCAGCTCCTCGGTCGCGTAGACCGCGTCGGCCAGGGACTTGCCGGCCACCACCGGGCCGTGGTTTGCCAACAGGAGGGCATGATGCTTGCCGGCAAGCCCGGCCACTGCCTCGGCCAGGGTCTCGTCGCCCGGCGGATAGTAGGGCACCAAGGCCAGGCGACCGACGCGCATCACCGCGTAGGCGGTGATCGGCGGCAGCACGTTCCGGGGATCGAGATCCGGCAGGCAGCTGACGGCCACCGAGTAGGTGGAGTGCAGGTGGACCACCGCGCCGCTCGCCGGTCGCTTGCCGTAGACGCTGCGGTGCAGGAAGGCCTCCTTGGTCGGCGGATCGCCGCCGATGTGCCGGCCCTCTCGGTCCAGCCGCGAGAGCCGGGCCGGGTCCAGCATGCCCATGGCGCTGCCGGTGGGCGTCATCAGCCAGCCGTCCTCCAGCCGGACCGAGATGTTGCCACTGCTGCCGAAGGTAAGCCCGCGGTCGTAGAGCGACTTGGCGAAGACGACGATGGCCTCGCGGTGGCGGGCTTCGCTCATGTCAACCTCGCCAAGGCCTTCTCGAAGAAGTCCGGCGTGCCGAAGTTCCCGGACTTGAGCGCCAAGGCCAAGGGCGGATCGCCTCGGCTGACGGTCCAGGGCACGCCCGGGTCTATGGCTGGGCCGATGTCCAGGGCCTCGATGCCGAGGGCTGCGACCACGGCGCCGGAAGTCTCGCCGCCGGCGACGATTAGGCGGGAGAGGCCGCGCTCGGCCAAGCCCTTGGCGATCGCCGCCATGGCGTCCTCCACCCGATCGCCGGCGGCATCGCGGCCAAGGCGGGCCTGCACCTCGGCGATCCGCTCCGGCGGTGCCGAGGAGGCGATCACCAGCGGTCGGCCGGGGTCTTGATCCTCCGCCCAGGCCAGCGCCCCGGCGGCAAGCCCTTGCGTTTCCTCGGCGCCGAGCGGATCGAGACGATAGACGGGCCAGATCTGCGAGGCCCGCTCCACCTGCCCGCGCGTGGCCTCCGAGCAGCTGCCGGCGAGGATCGCCGCCCCGCCCTCGCCCCTGGGCGGACGGACCACCGCGGAGGCGAGGTCGCTCTTGCCGGTGAGCGCCGCCGGCAGGCCCAGAGCGATCCCCGACCCGCCGGTGATGAGGCGCAGGTCCTTCGCGGCCAAGGCAATTGCCCTCAAGTCGCCTTCGTCCAAGGCATCGACCACGGCGTGACGCACGCCTTGGCGCGCCAGGCGGACCAAGGCGCTGCCGATCGCGCCCGCGCCCTGCCGGACGATGACCCAGGGCACCAGGCCCACCGGGTGCGGCGTCTGACGGCCGAGAACCCGCACCAGGTTGCTGTCGCGCATCGGCGTCAAGGGGTGATCGCGCATCGGCGAGTCCGACAGCAAGGTCTGGCCGACGAAGAGATGGCCCTGATAGACGCTGCGCTGATTGGCCGGAAAGGCCGGGCAGGCAACGGTCATGGAAGCCTGCAGCCGCTCCAGTAAGGCGTCGGCCACGGGGCCGATGTTGCCCTCGTCGCGGCTGTCGAAGGTCGAGCAGTATTTGAAGAAGAAGCGCTCCGCGCCGGCCGCCTGCAGGAGCTCGGCCGCCCGCAGGGACTGCGCCACGGCCTCTTCCGGCGGGATGGTTCGGCTCTTCAGGGCGACCACCACCGCCTCCGCGTCGGCCGGCAGGTGCCCGCTCTTCGGCAGGCCGATGACCTGCACCGTCTTGAGGCCGCCGTCGGCCAGCATCAAGGCCAGATCGCTGGCTCCCGTCACATCGTCGGCTATGGCGCCCAGCAGCATCGCTCTTCTCCCGTCACCTCGTCGACGCGGCAGCGCCGGCAGTCTGGCATCACCCCGTCTGGCATCGCCCCTCCGCTACAGGGGAATCCGCGAAAGGATGGTCACGAGGATCGCGTCAAGAAGCAAGGCCGCTACTGCTCGGACCGCTCTGGCGCCGGACCTGTGCCGATCGCCATTGGGCAGGTGGACAACGTGGTTGAGAGTATGAATTTATTAACGTATGCATTGTCAACAGCTCAAACGCATGCGAAAAATGAGTCCGCCCACAGGACGAAGCACGGTAGGCTTGATGGAGGGGGAGAGCTTGGCAGAGAGCCGCAACGAGGAAGCCAATCTGGACAGCCATGGGCGTGGCCTGAACCGACCCGAATGCGTCTTGGCGCACGAGAGCGGACGGCTCTTCGTGTCCGACTGGAGCGGCGGCGGCGGCATTGCCGTCGTCAACGCGGACGGCTCCGTGCAACGCCTCTTGGCGCGGGACCGGGCGCACGCGCTACGGCCCAACGGCATCGCGCTGGAGGAAGGCGGCAGCTTCCTGCTGGCCCACCTGGGGGAAGACGAGGGCGGCATCTTCCGACTTCAGCCCGACGGCAGCACGGAAAGCGTCTTGACGGAGTTGGACGGGCGCGCCCTGCCGCCCAGCAACTTCGTCACGCGCGATGGTCGCGGGCGCATTTGGGTCACGGTCAGCACGACACGTCAGCCGCGCGCGCTCGGTTATCGCAGCGACGTGGCCGACGGCTTCATTCTTCTGATCGACGACGAGGGCGCGCGGCTGGCGGCCGACGGGCTGGGCTACACGAACGAGTGCGCCCTGTCGCCGGACGGCACCTCGCTCTTCGTCAACGAGACCTTCGCCCGCCGCACCACGGTGTTCGACGTCGGCCCGCGTGGCGATCTCCACCGGCCCCGTACCCTGACCACCTACGGTCCCGGCACCTTTCCCGACGGCCTCGCATTCGACAGGGAGGGAGCTCTTTGGATCACCTCCGTCGTCAGCAATCGCGTGATCAGGGTCTCCAGCGACGGCAAGCAGGAGTTGGTCCTGGAGGAGAACGACCCGCGCTTCGTGGAGGAGGCCGAAGCGGCCTTCCTGGAAGGCCGGATGGGTCGCCCGCATCTGGATCGCAATCCGGCGCCGCGGCTCAGGAACATCTCCAGCCTAGCCTTCGGCGGCCGACAGCTCGAGCGCGCCTATCTCGGCTGCCTGCTGGGCAACTCGATCCGCAGCTTCATTCCCGGCGTCCAGGGCCTGCCGCCCGTGCATTGGCATGCCGATCTCACCCCCCTCCTGGCAGCGTTGGCCAGTCACCCGAACGAGGAGCTGCCATGAGCAACCTTCCCACCCTCAAGGTCGCGGTCTTTCCCGGCGACGGCATTGGCCCCGAAGTGATGGCGCCCTGCCTCACCCTGCTGCGCCAGGTCGAGCAAGAGGTAGGCGGCTTCTCGCTCTCCTTCGACAGTCACCCGGCCGGCGCCGGTCTCTATCGTGACGAAGGGGTGGCCCTGCCCGATGCCTCCATCGAGGCCGCGCGCGAGGCCGATGCGACCCTCTTGGCCGCCATGGGCTTGCCGGCGGTGCGCTATCCCAACGGCACCGAGATCGCGCCGCAGATAGACCTGCGCTTCGAACTGGGTCTCTATGCCGGCGTGCGACCGGTCCGCCCGATCCCGGGCGTGGCCCCCGCGCTGGCAGACCCGCGGGCGGCCGAGATCGACTTCGTGCTCATCAGGGAGTCCACGGAGGGACTCTTCGCCTCAAAGGACAAGGGCGAGATGGAGGGCAGCCGCGCGGCAAGGGAGACGCTTGTGATCACGCGAGAGGTCTGCGAGCCGCTCTTCGACTTCACCTTCCGCCTTGCGCGTCAGCGCAAGAAGACGGGTGGGAAAGGCCGCGCCACCTGCGTCGACAAGGCCAACGTCTTTCAGGCCTTCGCCTTCTTCCGGCAGATCTTCGACGAGCGCGCCGCCGACTACGACGACCTGACGATCGATCACGACTACGTCGACGCGGTCGCGATGAAGATGGTCCGGCGCCCTTGGGACTTCGACGTGCTGGTGACAGAGAACATGTTTGGCGACATCCTCTCCGACTTGGGTGCCGGCTTGATCGGCGGCATGGGCATGGCGCCGTCGGCCGACATCGGCGATCGGCACGCGGTCTTCCAGCCCTGCCACGGCACCGCCCCCGACATCACCGGCCAGGGAAAGGCCAATCCCACGGCCATGTTCCTCTCCGCCGCCATGATGCTGGAGTGGCTGGCCGACCGCCACGAGACACCGGCCTGCGCCGAGGCCGGGCAGCGCATCCGCGACGCCGTCGACAGCGCATTCGCGGCCGGCGCGCTGCGGCCCTTCGAGCTGGGCGGCGAGGCCGGGACGGGGCGCATCACCGATGCCGTGCTGGCGGCCTTGGAGGACGGGCGCGCATGAGCCGCCGCCTCCGGGTCGCGCAGATCGGCGCCGGCTTCTTCGCCGCCTTCCATGCCGAGGCCTGGGCCCGCCTGCCCGACGCGGAACTGGTCGGCCTCTGCGACCTGGACCCCGCCAAGGCCGGCGCCTTGGCCGCCAAGAGCGGCGAACCACGCGTGTTCTCCGATGCCGCGAGCATGCTGGACCAGCTGCAGCCGGACCTGGTCGATATCGCCACGCCGCCGACCACGCACCTCGTTCTGGTGACGTTGGCCTGCGAGCGCGGCCTGCCGGTCATTTGCCAGAAGGCCTTCTGCAGCGCGCTCGAGGAGGCGGAGACGGCGGTGCGGGTCGCGGAGGCCGCCGGCACGACGGTGGTCGTGCATGAGAACTTCCGCTTTCAGCCCTGGTACCGCGAGGCCAAGCGCCTGCTCGACGCGGGCCGCCTGGGGCAGCTCTATCAGCTCGCCTTTCGCCTGCGGCCGGGGGACGGCCAAGGACCCGGCGCCTACCTCGACCGCCAGCCCTACTTCCAGAAGATGCCGCGCTTTCTCCTGCACGAGACCGGCATCCATCTGATCGATACCTTCCGCTACCTCGCCGGCGAGGTCACCGCGGTCTTCGCCGACCTGCGCAGGCTGAACCCGGCGATCGCCGGAGAGGACTGCGGCCTCCTCGTCCTACGGTTCGGCGAGGGGCCGAGGGCGCTGTTCGACGGCAATCGCCTGGCCGATCACGCGGCCGACAATCGCCGCCTGACCATGGGCGAGCTCTTGATCGAAGGCAGTGCCGCCAGCCTGCGGCTGGACGGCTTCGGGCGACTCTTCCTGCGCGAGCATGGCGCATCGCGGGAGGTGGAGGTCTCCTATGCCTGGGACAACCGCGGCTACGGCGGCGACTGCGTTGCCTCCCTGCAGGCGCACGTGGTCCGCCATCTGCTGGAAGAGACGCCCTTGGAGAACAGCGCTCGGGACTATCTCGCCAACCTCCGGGTCGAAGCCGCCGCCTACCGCTCCGCCGAGGAAGGCAGATGGGTGGTGCCCGAGACGGCCCTCCACTAGGGTGACCGCCGTGAGCGAAACGATCAGAGGACTGAAGGACAAGGAACCGGCGCGCAGCAGCAGCGAGCGGGCCTATCGCGCCTTGAAGCAGGCAATCCTAGAGAACAGGATGCCGGCCGGCGCGCACTTCCTGGAAAACGAACTGGCCGAGCAGCAGCAGATGAGCCGCACGCCCCTGCGCGAGGCCTTGGTCAGGCTGGAGAACGAGGGCTTCATCGAGATCAGGCCGCGTCACGGCATCCGCGTGCTTCCGATCTCGCCCGAGGACATGCGCGAGATCTATCAGATCCTGACCGACCTGGAGGCCACCGCCGCCGAGCAGGTCGCCCGCAAGGGCTTGACCCCCGACGCCATGGCCGAGCTGGAGGCCTCGGTAGAGGAGATGGACCGCGCCTTGGCCGGCGGCGATCTCATGGCCTGGGCGCGAGCCGACGAAGCCTTTCACAAGGGCCTGGTCGAACACTGCGGAAACCAGCGCCTCAGGACCGTGGTCAACACCTTCTGGGACCAGGCCCACCGCGCGCGTATGCAGACCCTCAGACTGCGGCCCCTGCCGACCCAGTCGAACCAGGACCATCGCGCCGTCGTCGACGCGATCAAGCAAGGCGACGCACAGCTGGCGCATGCGCTCCATCGCCGTCATCGCCAGCTTTCCGGCGAGATGCTGGTGTCGTTGCTGTCAGACTTGGGACTCCGTCAACTCTAACTTATACCGACAAATCACCCTTAAGAGGCTACCGTCCCGCCGCAGGTTCGCCCCATTTCGTGAGACATCCCCAAGAGGACAAGAAATTGGCCTGTGTCAAAGGGGAGTTGACACGATGTTCGACACTAATTGCATGACAGCCCAGCGCCCGAAGCTTTTCGGGCAAGAGATGCTTGAGAACCCCTACCCAGTATACAGCGAGCTGCGCATCAACAGTCCTGTCTATTGGGACAGGAACCTGGAGGCCTGGGTGGTCACCGGACACGGCGACGTCACGCGGATACTGAAGGACGACCGCTTCTCCAGCAATCGCGTGGACAGGGCGCGCGGCCGCTTCGCCGATCCACAGCTGAAGCCGCTGTTCGACACCCTCTCCCAACTGATGCTGCAGCGCGACGATCCCGACCACGCGCGCTTGCGCAAGCTGGTGAACCACGCCTTTCAGCGGACCGCGATCGAGAGCTACGCCCCGCACATCGAGGCACTCGTCGACCGCCTGCTCGATGAGGCCGAGGCGAGAGGCTCCTTCGACTTCGTATGGGACTTCGCCGTGCCGCTGCCGATCCTGGTGATCTCCGAGATCGTCGGCATCGCCGAGAAGGACCGCGAGCGGGTGAAGGCCTGGTGCGACGACTTCTCCTACGTCGCGCTCAACTTCTACGCCAACATCGGCGAGGAGCACTTGCAGCGCGGGCTGGAGAGCGTGGAGGCCTTCAAGGATTATCTCGGCGCGCGGATCGACGCCCTGCGGGAACGGCCGGAGGACTGCCTCCTCGGCCACCTGGTCCAGGTGGAGGAAGAAGGCGATCGTTTGAACCTGGACGAACTGCTGGCCAACGTCCTGCTATTGCTGAACGCCGGCAACGAGACCACCACCGGCCTCTTGGCCAACGGCTTGCTGGCGCTGGTGAACAATCCCGACCAGCTGGCACTGCTGCGCGACGATCCGAGCTTGGTCTCCAGCGCCGTCGAGGAGTTCCTGCGCTACGACCCATCGGTGCAGTTCCTGGGCCGCGTCGCCAAGGAAGCAGCCACCCTGCACGGCCAGACGATCGCGCCAGGCGATCTGGTCTTCCTGGTCCTGGCGGCGGCCAATCGCGACCCGGTCGTCTTCACCCAGCCGGCGCGGCTCGATATCACGCGCGCGCACAACCGCCACCTGGGATTCGGCAATGGCCGACACCTCTGCGTCGGCCTGCAGCTGGCGAAGCTGGAAGGCAAGATCGCCTTCACCCGCGTTCTGGAGCGCTTTCCGAACCTGACGCTCGAAGCGGACAGCCTTCGTCACCGAGAGAACTTCAACATGCGCTGTCCGCGGCACCTGCCGATCAGGATGGCGGCCTGAAACGAGTCACATGCTTGCCTGGGGGGCCAGGCAGGCGGCCCAGCTGGTCAGCGAGCCTCCCCAACCCGCTCGCCGCTGGGCCGCCACCGCGATAGACTGCCCCCCGCTAGAGAAGACCGGATAGGATGGGGACGATGAAGAGCGGGATAGGCCGGGAGGTTCGTGACAGCCAGCTCTTCGGGGCGCGGATGCTGGAGGATCCCTATCCCCACTATGAGGCGCTGCGCCGCGCGGGTCCGATCCACTGGGACGAGAGCCTCAAGGCCTGGATCGTACTGGGCCATGACGAGGTGACCAAGGTCCTGAAGGACCCGCGCTTTTCCGCCGACAAGCCGAGCGTGGCGCGCACCCACTTCCCGGACCCCGAGCTGCAGCCGCTCTTCGACCTCATCTCGCTCAACATCGCCAACCGCGACGAGCCGGGCCACGGCCGCATCCGTAAGCTGGTCTCGCACGCCTTTCAGCGCACCGCCGTGGAGCGCTACGAAGCCGATATCACCAAGCGCGTGGACGACCTGATCGACGCCGGCCTGGCCAAGGGCCGCATGGACTTCGTCGCCGACTTCGCCATCCCGCTGCCGGTCATGGTGATCGCCGACATCGTCGGCATTCCGGCCGAGGACCGCGACCGGATCAAGGGCTGGTGCGACGACTACAGCTTCGTGGTGAACAACCTCTTCGCCAGCATCACCAAGGAACGCCTGCTGCGGGGCCTGGAGAGCACACTGGCCTTTCGCGAGTATCTGCGCGTCCAGGTGGACCGCCTGCGCCAAGAGCCGGAAGACAGTCTGCTATCGCATCTGGTGACCACGGAAGAGGAAGGCGACCGCCTGACCCTGGACGAGCTCTTGATGAACGCTCTGCTCTTGCTCAACGCCGGCAACGAGACCACGACCTCTCTCTTGAGCAGCGGTCTGCTGGCCTTGCTGCGCCATCCGGAGCAGATGGCGCGGCTGCGCGCCGATCTCTCCTTGATCCCCTCCGCCGTCGAGGAGTTCCTGCGCTATGACCCGCCGGTGCAGTTCCTGGGACGCCTCGCCGCGGAGGATCTGGAGCTATGCGGCAAGAGCGTCGCCAAGGGTGACGTGATGATCGCCGTCATCGCCGCCGCCGATCGCGACCCGGAGCGCTACCGGGATCCGGACCGCCTGGACGTGACCCGCCAGCACAACCATCACTTGGCTTTCGGCCACGGCATCCACATCTGTGTTGGACTCCAGCTGGCGCGTCTGGAGGGCCGTATCGCCTTCAGCCGCTTGCTCGAACGACTGGAGACGATCGAGCTGGAGGCGGGCGCGGTGCTGCACCGAGAGAACTTCAACATGCGCTGCCCCGTGCACCTGCCGATCCGCATAGCCGCCAGGAACGGCACCTAGAGCGGGATGACGTCAAATCGAAACGATCTGACGTCTGAATCCCGCTCTACGTTCTTGAAAGAGAGAGCAGATTCACGCACAGAGGTTGTTCCACTTGAGTGCGATCTGCTCTAGGGAGGAGAGGAGCCACGCCATGCGTCCCAAGCAACAGCGAGACATGATGCGCAGCGCCAGGCTGGGCCGTATGGGGGGTATGCGCGGCATGCGCATGGGCGGCGGCGGCGGTCAGATGGGCCTGCTGTTCTTGGCCCTCCGGCTCTTTCGTCGGATGGCGCGGTCCTTCGGGAAGTCCAAGCGGCTTTAGGTTCTTGGGATGCGCACGGGACAGCACCCCTGCCAGCTCCGCGCGCTCAACGCCCTCCCCCCGGGTTTTGACCACCTGGCCGAAGAAACCAGCGCGGAGGGCCATTCCTTTCTTGCGCGGATGAGGCGGGAGTGGCGCGACGGGCGGAACCGCTTCGATCGCGCGGGCGAGCTTCTTCTCGCTGCCGTCGACGCAGAACGGCTGCTCGCCGTCGGCGGTCTCAATCAGGATCCCTATGCAAAGCGGCCGCGTATCGGACGCTTGAGGCATCTCTACGTCCGCGCCTGCGCGCGCCGCCTGGGCATCGCATCCCTGCTCGTCGACGATCTGCTGAACCACGCAGCGGCCCACTTCGAGGTGGTGCGTCTGCGCACGGACAACCCGGCCGCCGCGGCGTTCTACCTCAAGAAGGGCTTCCGGGCGGTCCGGGAAGAGCATGCGACCCACCTCCTCCGCCTCTCCGGCTCCCCGAAAGTGGCTTGAGTTAGGCCGCGTCCTCCAAGACCAAATCCGCGCCCTTCTCTCCTAGCATGATCGATGGGGCGTTGAGGTTGCCCGAGGGGATGGTCGGAAAGACGGAGGCGTCGATCACCCGAAGCGCCGCCAGGCCATGCACCCGCAATCGCGGATCGACCACCGAACTCCCCGGCGCCGGCCCCATGGCGCAGGTGCCGGAGGGATGAAAGATGGTACTCGTCCGCTGGCGGATGTCCTCGATCAGGGCCTCGTCGCCGACGACGCTCTCGCCCGGCGTCATCTCCTCTTCGATGAGCGCCGCGAGCGCCGGCGTCGCCGCCATGCGGCGGACGAGCTGCACGCCTTCCAGCAGCTCCTGAAGGTCATGGTTGGTCGAGAGCCCCTTGGGGTGAATGGCCGGCGGCTCACGAGGGTCGGCCGAGCGCAGCTGTAGATGTCCGCGGCTGGTCGGGCGGCAGTTGGAGATGCCCAGCCGGAAGGCGGAGAAACCGTCGGGGTTCATCAGCGGGCGCGTGCCGCTCGGCGCCGTGGTGTAGCTCACCGGCGAGAAGTAGAGCTGCAGGTTCGGGCGCGCCACGTCGGGCCGGCTGCGGCAGAAGCCGCCGCCTTGATTGAGGCTGAGGCGCAAGGGGCCCCGCCGCAGGAGGAGGTAGTTGGCGCCGGCCCATAGCTTGCCGGACCAGCTGTGCAGCGCGTCGTTCAAGGTCGGCTCAGTGCAGCGAAAGACGTAGTCGAGGCCGAGGTGGTCCTGCAGGTTCCGGCCGACCTCCGATGCCTCGCTCAGGACCTCGATGCCGAGATCCCTCAGCTGCCGCGCGGGACCGATGCCCGAGAGCTGCAGCAGCTGCGGCGAGTTGACGGCGCCCGCGGCCAGGATCACCTCGCGGCCGGCGCGTGCCTCCAGCCGCCTGCCGTTGCGCTCAAAGGCGATCCCGACGGCCCGCTTGCCCTCGAAGAGGATCTTCGTCGCCAAGGCCTTGGTGATGACCGTGAGATTGGGCCGGCGCATCGCCGGACGCAGGAAGGCCCGGGCCGCCGACACGCGGCGCCCGCCCCGCGCGGTGATCTGATAGAGGCCGACGCCGTCCTGGCTTTCCCCGTTGAGGTCGCGCAAGACCGGCAGCCCGACCTGGCGGCCGGCCTCCAGATAGGCCTGACAGATCGGATGCAGATCGGCCGAGACATCGGCCACGGTCAAGGGGCCATCTGCGCCGTGCAGCGCGTCGCCGCCCCAAGCATGGCATTCGGAGCGCTTGAAGTAGGGCAAGACGTCCCGCCAGCTCCATCCCCGATTGCCCGCCTCTTCCCAGGCGTCGTAGTCGGCCGCCTGGCCCCGGATGTAGACCATGGCGTTGATCGAGCTGGAGCCGCCCAGGACCTTGCCGCGTGGCCAGTAGTCCACCCGGCCGGCGAGCCCCTGGTCGGGTTCGGCCTGGTACATCCAGTTGACGCGCCGGTCGAAGAAGGTCTTGCCGTAGCCGATCGGGACCTGGATCCAGAAGCGCCGGTCGCTGCCGCCGGCCTCCAACAGCAAGACCCTGTGCTTGCCGCTGGCGGTCAGGCGATTGGCCAGCACACAGCCGGCAGAGCCGGCACCGACGATGACGTAGTCGTAGTCCATGGCATGCTCTTCGAAGCGGCCCAAGCGAAGCTGCGATCGGCCCTCCTTAGCGGCGCTCTCGGCAAGGTGCCAGCGCAATCTGCGGCCTTTGTCGCTTTCTCTCCATCCAGGGGCTTCCACTCGCGCCGGGCTTTGTGGAAACTGCCGCCGGCGCGGCCAGCCGGCAGGGAGAGGCAGCATGAAGATCCAATCGATAGAGAGCTTTACCACCCAGTACGTCGGCTTCGTGCGGGTGACCGCGGACGACGGCAGCCAAGGCTGGGGACAGGTCTCGACCTACAACGCCGACATCTCGGCCCTGGTGCTGCACCGCCAGGTGGCGCCCTGGGCGCTGGGGGCCGACGCGCTCGACATCGAGGCGCTGATGCACGTCATCCCGAGACGCGAGCACAAGTTTCCCGGCTCCTACCTCAGACGGGCGATGGGCGGGCTCGACACGGCGCTCTGGGATCTGCGCGGCAAGCTGGAAGGCAAGAGCGTCTGCGAGCTGATCGGCGGGACGCCCGGCCCCTTGCGCGCCTACGCTTCCTCCATGAAGCGGGACATCACGCCGGAGGACGAGGGCGCGCGCTTCAAGGCCTTGCGCGACCGCTTCGGCTTCGATGCCTTCAAGTTCCGCGTCGGCGCGGAGGTCGGCGAGGACCAGGACGAGTGGCCCGGCCGCACAGAGGCCGTCATCCCCGCGGTGCGCCGTGCCCTGGGCGACGAGGTGGCTTTGCTCGCCGATGCCAACAGCTGCTACAGCCCGGCGCGGGCCATCGAGGTCGGCCGCATGCTGCAGGACCACGGCGTCGGCCATTTCGAGGAGCCTTGCCCCTATTGGGAGCTTGAGCAGACCAAGGCGGTGACCGATGCCCTGGAGATCGACGTCACCGGCGGAGAGCAGGACTGCGACCTCTCCACCTGGCGGCATATGATCGAGATGCGGGCCGTCGACGTGGTGCAGCCCGACGTCTCCTATCTCGGCGGGCTCTGCCGCACGCTGAAGGTGGCCAACATGGCGGCCGAGGCGGGCCTGCCCTGCACGCCGCATTGCGCCAACCTCTCGCTGGTCACCCTCTTCACCATGCATCTGCTGCGCGCCATTCCCAATGCGGGCAAGTATCTGGAGTTCTCGATCGAGGGGCCGGACTACTACCCCTGGCAAGAGGGCCTCTATCGGGAGTGGCCCTACAGCATCACCGACGGGAAGGCGTGGGTGAGCGATGCGCCGGGCTGGGGCGTGGAGATCGCACCGCAGTGGCTCGCCGCGGCCGACCACAAGGAAAGCCGGCTCTAGCCGGCGAGAGCCCGGCGAAGATCTCTGCTAAGCTGAGGACGCAGGGTAACAGGGGCCAAGGAGCAGGCGACATGCGCTTCACTCTATCCGCGGCGATCATGCTGTTGGCGGTCGCGTTCGGCACGGCGAGCGCGGAAGAGCGCGATCCGGACCTTCGCGGCATCTGGGTGGGCGAAGCCAAGGCCGTCTACGTGGTGGCCCCCGGCCCGCCGACGGACGCGCGCTTCTCCACCTCCCAGATAACCCTGGAGATCAATCAGCAGGAGGATCGACGCTTCTCCGGTCTCATGACCGTCGACCAAACGACCCGGCCGATCGCCGGCGTCATCGCCTTCGACGGCAAGATCTGGTGGTCGGAACCGGGCGGCTTCGTCGAAGGCCACTTGACCGATCCCGACACCTTCGAGGGTTGCTACGTCCGCATCAGCGCCTTCAGCCAATTGGCGGCCTGCGAGGTTCTGAAGCGCCAGAAGTGAGGGGCGGCGTCACGCGGCTGTCCCTTTCGCCTCTCCGCCCGCCGCCTCCAGCGCGTCGGCCGCCCGGATCATGGTCCGTGACACCAGCCCGTAGACTTCGACCCAGGCCTGGCGCAGCGCGGGCGTCCAGCGTGCTCCCAAGCCCCTCTCCAAGGTCCAGAGCAGGGCCGCGCCGACATCCTGATAGTCTTGCCGACACACGCCGTAGCCGTGATGCCGCCGGCCCAGGTCCTCGAGCAGGGGTACGAGGCGATGCGGCTCCTCGAGGCTGGAAACCGCGAAGGTCAGGGCCTCCATCAGCGCCACATGCTGGCGGCGCATGTCGCTGCCGGCGAAGTGATGCTGAAGCCGCGGCGCGATCTCGAAGAGCCGTTCGTAGAAGAGCTCCGCCGCGCCCGCGCCCATGGGCTGCACCCTGGTCCAGCTTTGCTGCACCGCTTGCATTGCCTGGGGTGTCATCTCTTTTTCACTCCGATTGCGTCGGGGGCTTAGCGCCCCCGGCGGCCAAAAACCGACAAGAGGACGCTGCGCACCGCCAGTCCTCGTTCTTCTCGTGCCCGGGCGATCGCCCGCTGCATTTGGATTGTCCTGTGCGACATCCATTCCTGATCGGACATGACACCGTAATCCTGAACTCTTTTATTCAACTGATTGACTTCTTTCATCGGATCCCTCCTTGCATCTTCAGTCTTTTTTCTCGACCTCTTGTTGTCGAGTACACCTCATGTAAATCTTGACTACGCTGAAGAAAAATGAATAATTGAGATGTTTTCGTTCTCGGGAGGAGATGATGGACCTCACTGCTCTCAGGATCTTTCGCGCGGTGGTGCGCGAGGGCGGGGTAACGCGCGCGGCCGAGCATCTGAACCGGGTCCAGTCCAACGTCACCACCCGCGTGCGCCAGCTGGAGGAGGAACTGGGCGTCCAGCTCTTCATCCGCGAGGGCAAGCGCATGCACCTCTCGCCAGCCGGTCAGGTCTTGATCGACTACGCCGACCGTCTGCTGGACCTGGCCGAAGAGGCGCGCGAAGCGGTGCAGGACCTGGCGCTGCGCGGCACCTTGCGGGTCGGCGCCATGGAGAGCACGGCGGCGGTGCGCCTACCGGCCCCCTTGAGCGAATACCACCGCCTCTACCCCGACGTCGTCTTGGAGCTGAGGACCGGCCACAAGGAGCTTCTGCTGCGCGCCCTCATGGCCGGCGAGGTGGATGTCGCCTTCATCCCCGAGCCCCTCTCCGAGGACAGCTTCGACAGGGTGACGGCCTTCGTCGAGGACCTAGTGATCGTGGCGGCCGGCGACCATCCGCCGATCGAGAGCAGCAACGCGCCGCCCGACACCATCGTGACCTTCGAGATCGGCTGTCCGCACCGCGCCGTGCTGGAGGCCTGGTATGAGACCCGAGGCTCGAAGCCACAGCATGTCATCGAGATGACCTCCTATCACGCCATGCTGGGCTGCGTGCTGGTGGGGATGGGTGTCGCGCTGCTGCCGCGCAGCGTGCTCAGCACTTTCCCCGAGGCCAAGCGGCTGAGCCTCCACCGGCTGCCGCCGGGACAAGACAGCCTGACCACGGCCTTCGCCTGGCGCCGCGGCGCGCACTCCGCCAAGGTCGACGCCATGATCGAAATCCTGAGGCCTCCTGCCGACGGGGAGTCTGCCGTGGCCTGATCTGGCATCCGAGCGCGCTTGCCATGGCGGGTTTCGACGGCGCGAAGGGCGCGCCGCCCGAGATAGACTGCTCGACTAGGCTGCCGATGCCGTAGTAGACTGTTCCTTTGTTCGCTCGTCGGCTCGCACGCTTTCGCAGCGGTCTCCGCCAGCCCTCACCCACCCCTTTACCTGTCATTGCCGCCGGCCGATGCCCTGCCCGCGGCCAGCAGATTCGCGAGGTCGATCCCATGCCCTTCAACAAGCTTCACGTGCCCAAGGACCTGCCGGTGGAGACCTGCCACGCATCAACGATCTTCTGCACGAGAGCCTGGTCGAGACCTGCGGCGTCAACGTCGAGGACTACTTCTGCGTGGTCGCGCGCTACGCGGAAGAGGATATGATCCTGCACCCGACCTTCCTGGGGCGCCGGGACCCCGCCTCTACCGTCATCATCGAGACCGCCCTTCTGGCCGGACGCTCGGATGCGCAGAAAGAGGCGCTCTTCAAGGATGTCCGACGCCGCCTCCGCGAGATCGACTTCAATCCCGACAACTCGATCATCTTCCTGATCGAGAACAACCCCATAGACTGGTCGTTCAGCGGGTCGGGCTCCGTCAAGTCCGTCCTGGGCCTCTGAACTCATCGCTTGAAAGCGGGTGCCTAGAGCAGTCGCAGGGTGTCGTGCCACGGCGATCTGCCCTAGGCCCCTCTTCGCGTGATCTATCGGCGCACCCTCACCGGACCCATACCGGCAGGCCGATCGAGCCCTTCATCTTGAGGTCCAGCGGTCCGGCGTCATAGGGGAGGACCGAGCGGCGCATCGCAGTCGTCGCGTCAAAGGCATTCGGCAAGCTGATGCCGGAGCGCATGGCGTAGTCGAAGAGTGCCTTATGTCCCAACATGTCGTGTTCGTCCCTCTTGCTGTTGCGCGAAGCCGGGTCGTCGAGGGTAACGGCTTCGTGACCAAGAGATGGCGGACCAGGATCAAAAATGAGTCAAAAATCCGCTCAAACGCGGATCAAAGTGCTTAGAGCGGGATGATGTCAAATCGAAACGATTTGGCGTCTGGATCCCGCTCTACCTTCGTGAAAGGGAGAGCAGAATCACGCAATCAGGTGATTCCACGTGAGTACGATCTACTCTTGGGCGAGCCCATCATCCGAAGATCTTGCTCATCGGTCTCGTCGCACTCCAGCTCCAGACCGGCGCGTTCCAGCCCTTCCAGGTAGTCGCTGACGAAGGTGCGATTGGCATGGTGGGTAAGTTCGTCACGCGCGAAGGCGACCGAGTAGCCGGGCTTGATCAGCTTCAAGCGGCGCAGGGCCTGCTGCGCGCTATCCAGTTTCTTGGCGGCCCCGAGAACGGCCACCAGGGTGGCCCAGGCGAAGTGAGAGGCGTTCGGTAGTCGGACCGCCGTCTTGGAGTCCCGCTCCGCCTCGGCCAGGCGGCCCTGGGCGAAGCGCGCCTCGGCGCGGTCGTGATAGAAAGTCCAGAGATGCGGGTCTTGCGGATCGAGATCGATGGCCTGATCGAGATGAGCAATGGCCTCCATGGGCTGTCCCGCCGCCGAGAGCGCTTGGCCGAGGCCGAAACTGGCCTGCGCCATGCTGGGATCGAGACCCAGCGCGGTCTCGAACTCGGGGATCGCCTGATCGAAGGACCGCTCGATGGCGAGCAGGCGCCCCAGGGCGAAGTGACCGTGCCCATCCTTCGGATCCAGGCCCACGGCCCGTTCGGCTGCCTCGATGCCGTGCAGCAGGAACTGATCGCGCTCGGCATGCGGCCCGTACCAGTACATCTGCAGATAGACGTAGGCCAGGCGCGCGTAGGCAGGCGCCAGATTGCCGTCCATCGCCAGCGCGCGCTTGAAGTGGCTGCGCGCCGCCACCAACCCCGGCATGGTGAAGCGGTAGAGCTCGCGCAAGGCCAGGTGATAGTAGGACCAGGGCCCCAAGCCATCGGGCGGACTCTCGCTGGCCTTGCGGGCCTCCGAACCCTCCACCTCGCGCTTCACGACGGCGGCCAGGCGATTGATCCAGCTGTCATCCCCGCTCATGAGGTTGGCCATCGGCTCGGCCCAGCGCTCGGACCAGAGGTAACTGCCGTTGCCGACGTCCAGGAGGTGTGCGCTGACGCAGATCTGCTCCTGGAAACGGCGCAGACTGCCTTCCACGACATAGACCGCATCGGCGTTGGGGCCCTCGATACCGCGATGACCGACGACCGTGAGGCCGCGATCCCGGTTCAAGGCGATCAACAGGTCCTCGCCGAAAGCGTCGGCGACGGCCTGGTCCAGGCTGTCGGCGCCGATGACGGTGAAGCGGCGCAGCGCGAGCGCGGGCGGGCCGCGCCTTTCGGTGGACTTCATCTCGACCACGGCCGGCGCTTGCGCGCCCGGCATGGCCAGATGGGGCGGCTGCGTCGGCAGGGGGGCCATGGGCTCGAAGGCGTTCATGGCCTCGCCGCGCAGGAGTCTCTCGTAGAAGCCTCTGGTTTCGCTGTCGGGCGCCACGCCAAGCTCCCGGCGCAGCGTCTCGTTACACTCGCGGTACTGCCTCAGCGCGGCGTTTCGTTGCCCATTGAGCGCATAGAGCTTCATCAGGCGGCGGTGGGCCGACTCGTCCAGGGGATCGAGGCGCAGGATGGTCCTGGCGGTCTGAACGGCCTCAGCCAGCATGCCCTCGTCGCTCTGCCGGTTCAGCAGCCGGTGGAAGCCGGCCATCATGCTGTCGCGCAGCCGGCGCCGCTCTTCCGTCATCCAGCTCTCGAAGACCTCTTCGCGCAGCTCCATGCCGGACAGGAGATCGCCGGTGAAGAGATCGGCGGCCTCGGCCAGCGCGTCGGTCGTGCCGACCTCCAGCAGCGCCTCCAGACGCGCCACGTCGCTGGTCACCAGCGCCGGCGCCAGCCCCACCCCCGCCCCATCCACCTGGAAGAGGTCGGGGAAGGTCGCGCTCAGAAGCTTGCGCAGGCTGGAAAGCGCCTGGTTCAGGCTGTGCCGGCCGTGCTTCTCGTCGCGACTGCCCCACAGAAGCGCCGTCAACTCGCCCCGACTGCGCTGACGTCCGGCGGGAAGCGCGAGGTAGGCCAGCAAGGCCTCGGCCTTTCGGGTCGGCAGGGTCAAGCCTTCAGGCGCCAGAACCTCGAAGCGGCCTAGCATCTTCAGCGACAGCCGATGGCTGGCCGTGCTTTCCCCCGTGGCGCTCATGGGGCCCCTTGCTTCTGTTCGGCCTCCACAGTCTTCCTGTCGCGGACAGGTCTCGGCGGGCCGGAGACTCGGTCCGGTAGCGCTGTGAAGATAGGCTTTGCCTATTTGAGGCGCAACGGGGGCTCTGAACCGCGCGCGCTTGCGGACCCGCCCTTAGGCTCCGCCTTCGGCAAGGGCGAAGCGTTCGGCCAGGCGTTTTTCTACCCGTGGTGTCACGAAGGTCGAGATGTCCCCGCCGAAGCGGCCGATCTCCTTCACGAAGCGAGAGGAGACGAACTGGTGGCGTTCAGAGGCCATCAGGAAGACCGTCTCGATCTTCGACGCCATGCGCGCGTTCATGCCGGCCATCTGAAACTCGTACTCGAAGTCCGAGACTGCCCTGAGGCCACGCACGATGACGCTGGCGTGGACGCTGGCGGCAAAGTTGATCAAGAGGTTTGAGAAGGCGCGCGCTTCCATCACCGCGCCATGGCTCTCGATCTCGGCGATTTCGGCGCGCACCAGCTGCAGACGCTCGTCCGTGCCGAAAAGCGGACCCTTGCCGTCGTTGCGGGCCACGGCGACGATCAGGCGGTCGACCACGCGGGTGGCTCTGCGGATGATGTCAATGTGCCCATTGGTGATGGGATCGAAGGTTCCCGGATAGACACCGATCAAAGGCTTTGCCATCGACTGTCCCTCTCTGGGTCGTTCAGGTCACGCCAACGCTCTAGTCTTCAAAGGCGCCCTCGGCGTCCTCCGCGTCCTCGACGTCCTCGCCCTCTTCGTCTTCTTCTTCGGCCAAGCGGCTGACCGACACCACCTGCTCGCCACCGGCGACGCTGAAGATACGCACGCCCCGGGTCGCCCGGCCGGCGATCCGCACGTCCTCGACCGGACAGCGGATCAGCTGTCCGCCATCGGTCACCAGCAGGATCTGGTCGCCCGCCTCGATCGGGAAGGTGGCCACCACCCGGGCCGCCGCCGCGTCGGCCCTGGTCAGGTCCAGGTTGGTGATGCCCTGGCCGCCCCTGCCGGTCAGGCGATAGTCATAGGCCGACGCCCGCCGCCCCAGGCCGTCGCTGGAGACCGACAGCAGCATCTGCTCCTGGCCCGCCAGCTCGTCCGCGCGCTCCGCCGAGAGGCTCCCCTCGCCGGTGATCGCGGCCTCCGAGTCGTCGCCCTCGCCGCGCCGTCGCACGGTCGCCAGACGCAGATAGGCCTCGCGCTCCTCGGCGCTTGCCTGGACGTGATGCAGGATCGCCAAGTCGATGACCCGATCGTCCTGTTCCAGTCGGATACCGCGCACCCCGGTCGAGTCGCGCCCGGCGAAGAGGCGGATGTCGGTCGCGCGGAAACGAATGGCCTTGCCCTTGGCGCTGACCAGCATGACGTCCTGGTCCTCGCTGGCGAGCCGCACGCCGATCAGCCGCGTGTCGGCGTTCTCCAAGCGCATGGCGATCAAGCCGTTGGCGCGAACGTTGGCGAAATCGGAGAGGCGGTTACGGCGCACCGTGCCGGCCGAGGTGGCGAATACGACCTGCAGGTTAGCCCACTCGGCCTCGTCCTCCGGCAGGGGAAGGGTGGCCGTGATGGTCTCGCCCTGCTCCAGGGGCAGGAGATTGACCAGGGCCTTGCCGCGCGCCTGCGGGCTGCCGATCGGCAGGCGATAGACCTTCAGCTTGTAGGCGCGGCCCCTGGAGGAGAAGAAGAGGACCGGCGTGTGGGTCGAGCAGGTGAAGATACTGCTGACCAGATCCTCCGCCTTGGTCGACATGCCGGAGCGGCCCTTGCCGCCGCGGCGCTGCGCGCGATAGGCAGATAGCGGCACCCGCTTGATGTAGCCGGCCGCCGACAGGGTCACCACCATGTCCTCGCGCTGGATCAGGTCCTCGATGTCGGTGTCGGCCTCGCCCTCCTCCAAGGTCGTGCGGCGCGGGTCGTCGTAACGCTCCTTCAAGGCCACCAACTCGTCGCGCACGATCCCCAAGAGCCGCGCGCGCGAGGCCAGGATCTCAAGGTAGTCCTTGATCTCGGCCGCGAGGGACTGCAGTTCCTCGGCGATCTTGTCGCGCTCAAGTCCGGTCAGGCGTTGCAGGCGCAGGTCTAGAATCGCGCGCGCCTGGACCTCGGAGAGGACGTAGCTGCCGTCCGCCTCCACCTTGTGGCCCGGCTCGTCTATCAGCAGGACCAGGGGCGCGATGTCGCCCGCCGGCCAGCGTTGCGCCATCAAGCCGTGGCGGGCCGTCTCCGGATTGGGTGCGTTGCGGATCAAGGCGACGACATCGTCGATGTTGGCGACCGCGAGCGCCAGGCCGACCAGAACATGCGCGCGGTCGCGGGCCTTGCCCAGCCGGAAGGCGGTCCGGCGCGTCACCACCTCTTCGCGGAACTGCAGGAAGGCGGCCAGCACCTCGCGCAGCGACAGCACCAGGGGGCGGCGCCCGTCGATCGCCAGCAGGCTGATGCCGAAGGAGGACTGCAGCGGCGTATGCTGGTAGAGCTGGTTCAGGACCACGTCGGACTGCGCGTCGCGCTTCAGCTCCACGACGATCCTGAGACCCTGGCGATCGCTCTCGTCGCGCAGGTCCGACACTCCCTCCACCACCTTATCGCGGACCACCTCCGCGATGCGCTCCAAGAGCCGGGTCTTGGTCAGCTGGTAGGGGATCTCGGTGATGATGATGGCTTCGCGGTCGCGGGAATGCTCCTCCACGCTGGCCCGGCCCCGCACGACGATGGTGCCGCGGCCGTGACGGTAGGCGGAGAGCACGCCGGCGCGGCCGACGATGATGCCGCCGGTCGGCAGGTCCGGCCCCGGTACGTGCTGCATCAAGTCCTCGACCGAGGCGTCGGGATCGTCGAGCAGCGCACAGCAAGCGTCGATCACCTCGCCCGGATTGTGCGGCGGTATGCTGGTGGCCATGCCGACGGCAATGCCGTTGGCCCCGTTCACCAAGAGGTTCGGCAGGCGTGCCGGCAGGACCGTGGGCTCGCTGGTGGTCTCGTCGTAGTTCGGCTGGAACTCGACGGTATCCTCGTCGATATCGGCCAGCAGGGCCTCGCTGGCGACCCGGGCGAGGCGCGCCTCGGTATAGCGCATCGCGGCCGGCGGATCGCCGTCGATCGAGCCGAAATTGCCTTGCCCGTCGATCAGACCGACCCGCATCGACCAGGGCTGGGCCATGCGGACCATGGCGTCGTAGATCGGCGCGTCGCCATGCGGATGATACTGACCCATGACGTCGCCGATGATGCGCGCGGACTTGCGGTAAGCCCGGTTCCAGTCGTAGCCCTGCTCCTTCATCGTGTAGAGAATCCGCCGATGCACTGGCTTGAGGCCGTCACGCACGTCGGGCAGCGCCCGCGACACGATCACACTCATGGCGTAATCGAGGTAGGAGCGCTTCATCTCCTCTTCGATGGTAACGGGCTGTACACCAGGGTCGCGCGGCGTTCCGCCGGGCGGAGTCAAGACATCAGACACGCCGCAAGGCTCGCTCTTGGGCCAAGATCATGGTAGGGAGTTTACACACAAAGATGCGAGCCGGCAGCCGCTTTAAGCGCGGGATGCACTCGCTCATGACTGTAGATTGTCGTGCAAGAGGGGCGGTTCAAGGAGTGCCGATGATCCTGAGACGGTCAGCGGCGCCGGCCCCCGAAGACCGCCCGGCAGAGCCCGGACGGTCGAAGAAATCGGGCTAAGGTTAACCCAACGAATCCTTCAAGGTCTTGGCCGGCTTGAACCCGACGCTCTTGCTCGCGGCGATCTGGATCTCCTCGCCGGTCTGCGGATTGCGGCCGGTCCTGGCCGCGCGCTCGCGCACGGAGAAGGTACCGAGGCCGGCGATGCGAACCCCGCCGTCCTGAAGCCCGCTCTCGATTGCGCCAATAACCGCGTCGATCGCGGCTTGAGCAGATGCCTTGGAGATGTCCGCCTGCTCGGCAACGTGCGCGATGATATCGGACTTGGTCATGGTCTTGGACATAAGGATCTCCCTCCGGTGCCCTCGCTAGGGCCTATTCTATTGCGAGATTCGTGAAGTGCCGGTCAAGCTTGCTGAGCGATCTTGGCCAAGGTTTTTGCTGCTTTGCGGCCCTTTGATCACTTGGCCGCGCGCCCGATAAGATCAGAACGGGATGTCGTCGTCTAGAGGCTCTGCGCCTGCTGGCGGCGGTCCGTCGCTGGAGCCGAAGCCGCCGCCTGACGGGCCTCCGCCCTCGCCGCGGCTGTCCAGCATGGTCAGCTCGCCGCGATAGGGTCGAAGAACGATCTCGGTGGTGTAGCGCTCCTGCCCGCTTTGATCTTGCCACTTGCGGGTTTCGATTTGACCTTCCAAGTAGACTTTTGATCCTTTTTTCAAGTAGTTCTCGCAGACTCTGACGATGTTCTCGTTGAACACCACAACGCGGTGCCACTCCGTCTTCTCGCGGCGCTCACCACTGTTGCGGTCCTTCCAGCTCTCCGAGGTCGCCAGCGAGAGATTGGCGACCCGTCCGCCGTTCTGCATGCTGCGGATCTCCGGGTCGCGGCCCAAGTTGCCGACCAAAATAACCTTGTTTACACTACCGGCCATTGTCTTTTCTCCCACCGGTGCTCGCGAGGACTGCCGTCCATGGAAGGCAGCACTCTAGAATCCGCAATAGAGCCCGGCAAAGCGCTTTGTTGGAGGAAGGCGCCGCGAACTCTGGGGATAACGCGTGGCGGACGGGGTCGATTCGGCCGTCCCTGTCATGGCAAGCTCGCCGCGTAGCGGAGCCGCGCCGGGAGTTAGGTCATGTCCGAGAGCATTTACGTCGAGTCGGAATGGGCGCCCTTGCGCGAGTGCGTCTACGGCTCGCCGCATGCCTGGGTTCTGCCCCGCTTTCTGGACGACTCCAAACTGCGCGCCCAGGGGGCCTTCGGCGAGCTTTGGAAAGACCATCAGGGCAAGGCGGTCGAGGAGGTGGCACCCGAGCTCTTCGCCGAATTTCGCGCCCAGATCGCCGGGGCCATCTCCTTTCTGGAGTCTCGGGGCGTTCGCGTGCGGCAGGCCGGGCCGATCAGCGAGGCCAACAGGAAGTTTCCGCGCGGCGAGGACCATGGCGTCGTCACCGGCTGGATGCGCGACCCCTTCGTGACCATCGGCAACTGGGTGATCGAGCTGGCGCCGCGCTCGCTCTTTCATCGGCGCCAACGTTTTGCCGTGCGCGGCATTCTGACGGAATGCATGGACCGCGGCGCCCGCTATCTGGCGCAGCCCGACGGCGGCGCGGAAGACGACGATGACGACGACGGCTGGGCCTACCTGGAGGGGGGCGACATCTTCGTGCTGGGCCGCCAGGTACTGGTGGGCCACTCGGGCGGCTGCTCCAATCCAGAGGGCGCGCGCTGGCTGCAGCACATCCTCGGCCAGGACCACCGCGTCGACATCGTGCCGGTGGATCCGCTGTTCCCGCACCTGGACTGCGTGTTGATGACGCCGCGCGAAGGCCTGGCCCTGGCCTGTCTGGAGGGTTTGCCCCAGGGCCTTCCGCGATCAATGGCCGACTGGGAGGTGATCGAGGTGCCCAAGGCGCTCGCCAAGGCCCACATGGCCTGCAACAATCTGGTGCTGGACGAACGCAGTTGCGTGGTGCCCGCCGAGTCGCCACTCGACCCCATCGCAGCCGCCTTGGAGAGCAAGGGGCTGGAGGTCCATCGCCTGCCCTACCGCGTACCCTGCATGGCTGGCGGCTCTTTCCGCTGCGCGCACCAGCCCTTGATCAGGCGCGGCTCGCCCGAAAGACGCTAACGCTCCGGCGGCTCCGGGGCCGGACTGGCGGCCACCCGGATCCGCTCGAAGCTTGCTACGCGGTGCTCTCTCGCCAGGACTATTCGTTGTCTTTCTTGATCTGGTCGTAGAGGAAGCCGCTGGAACCGCCGACGGCGGCGCCGATCGCCGCGCCCGCACCCGGGCTGCCGGCAAAAGCGCCGATGACCGCACCGGTGGCGGCACCCACGCCGGCGCCGATGCCGGAGCGCTCGGCGGTCTTGGTATCGAGGTTCGAGCAGCCGGCCAGGAGCAGGCCCCCGGCGGCGACGAGGACGATCGCACCCTTTCTTACCATGGTATCACTCCTTCTCGCGTTTCTCTTCGCGTCACTGGCTCACGATGGACAGAAGTCTAGGGCGAACAGGGGTACTTCGCACGCAGCGCCAAGATCATCCCTTCCAACGCCTTGCGCTCCGACATGCCCGGGTTGGCCTTCATCCATGCCAAGAAGTCGCTGCGCGCCTGCTCGCGGGAGATCTCCCCGTCCGGACAGACCGTCGGCTTGATGTCGAAGCGCGGGTCGGCCACCAGTTCATCATAGAACTGCTCGACGCCGGCAATCCAGCCGTAGCAGAAGCCGACGGCATACTGGTTCATCGCACTGCCTTCGGGGGCGGAGCAAAGCCGGGCCAAGGAGCCGGCCGTCGCCGCCTCGAAATCGTCCGTCGTCATCTCCTGCGCGGTGGCCGGCGCGGCCAGAAAGGCCGTTGCCACCAATAGGGTTGCTATCCGCTTCATACCGTTGGATCCCTCTCGCTGTCCTGGCCTTTGGCCTTGGCGCTGCCGGCGACCGCGGCCTTCTTCTGTCGACGGCGGACGTCCACCGTCAGGGAACGGCGACAGTCTGCCCAATGAGGGCGCGCCAGGCCAAGAGATTTATCCCGCAGCTTCAAGGCGATCACCCGACGAGCGTGGGTCGCCCCGGGGCTCGACCGCGACGCGAACCGCTTGTGGATGACCGATGGATCGCCGGGGAAAATCTGCTGTGACCGCCATCCTCGGGCTGGATTGTCGGGGTCGTGAGTGAGACTATATCATGAACGAAGGGAGCCTTCCTCCCTTACCCCTCCCTCGTCCCAGGAGCAGTCCCCGCCATGAGCGGCAGCATCACCATTCGCGGCGCCCGCGAGCACAATCTGAAGAACGTCTCGCTGGAGCTGCCGCGCCATCAGCTGGTGGTGATCACCGGTCTTTCCGGCTCCGGCAAGTCGTCGCTCGCCTTCGACACCATCTACGCCGAGGGGCAGCGCCGCTACGTGGAGAGCCTTTCGGCCTATGCCCGCCAGTTCCTCGAGCTGATGCAGAAGCCGGACGTGGATTCGATCGAGGGGCTGTCGCCGGCGATCTCCATCGAACAGAAGACCACGTCCAAGAACCCCCGCTCCACCGTCGCCACGGTGACCGAGATCTATGACTACATGCGCCTGCTCTGGGCGCGCGTCGGGGTTCCCTACTCGCCCGCCACCGGCCTGCCGATTCGCAGCCAGACGGTGAGCCAGATGGTCGACAAGGTCATGACCTTGCCCGGGAAGACCCGCTTCTATCTGCTGGCGCCCATCGTGCGCGGGCGCAAGGGCGAGTACCGCAAGGAGCTGGCCGAGCTAATGAAGCGCGGCTTTCAGCGAGTTAAGATCGACGGCGAAGTGCATGAAATCGCTGAGGCTCCGGCGCTGGACAAGAAGCGCAAGCACGACATAGAGGTGGTCGTCGACCGCCTGGTTCTGCGCAAGGGTCTGGAGCAGCGCCTGGCCGATTCCTTCGAGACGGCACTCGAGCTGGCCGACGGCCTGGCCTTTACCGAGGACGCCGACTCGGGCGAACGCCTCACCTTCTCCGCCAAGTTCGCCTGTCCGGTCTCCGGCTTCACCATCGAGGAGATCGAGCCGCGGCTCTTCTCCTTCAACTCGCCGCACGGCGCCTGCCCGACCTGCGACGGTCTGGGGCTCACCAGCTACTTCGACGAAGAGCTGGTGGTGCCGGACAAGAGCCTGAGCCTGCGCGGCGGGGCGATCGCGCCTTGGGCCAACTCCTCGTCGCCCTACTACCAGCAGACCCTGCAGAACCTGGCCAAGCACCAGAGGTTCTCGCTGGACAAGCCTTGGAGCAAGCTCTCCCAGGCAGCCCGCGACCTGGTCCTCTACGGCTCGCGTGGCAAGGTCATTCCCATGCGCTACGACGACGGGCTCAGGTCTTATGAGACCAAGAAGGCCTTCGAGGGCGTGATCCCCAACATGCAGCGCCGCTACCGCGAAACGGACAGCGACTGGGTGCGCGAGGAGTTAGGCAAGTACCAGGCGGAACGCGCCTGCGAGACCTGTAACGGCGATCGCCTGCGGCCAGAAGCGCTCGCCGTGAAGGTCGGAGAGCGCTCAATCAGCGACGCCGCCCGCCTCTCCGTCGGGGCGGCGCTCGAGTGGTTTGGCGGGCTGGAGGCCAGCCTGACCGTCAAGGAGCAGGAGATCGCCCACCGTATCCTGAAGGAGATCAACGAGCGCCTGCGCTTTCTGGACGACGTCGGGCTCGACTACCTGACCCTCTCGCGCGCGTCGGCCACGCTCTCCGGCGGCGAAAGCCAGCGTATCCGCCTGGCCTCGCAGATCGGCTCCGGGCTCACCGGCGTGCTCTACGTGCTGGACGAGCCCTCCATCGGACTGCACCAGCGCGATAACGAGCGCCTCCTGGAAACCCTGAAGCGCCTGCGCGACCTGGACAACACCGTGATCGTGGTGGAGCACGACGAGGATGCCATCCGCTCAGCCGACTTCCTGGTCGACATGGGTCCCGGCGCCGGCGTGCACGGTGGCGAGGTCGTGGCGATGGGCAAGGCGGAAGCCGTGATGGCCAACCCGGCCAGCCTGACCGGCCAGTACCTCACCGGCATGAAGCAGATCCCGGTACCCGGGCACCGCCGCGAGGGCCATCCGGGGCAGAAGGTCGAGGTGATCGGCGCCAGCGCGCACAATCTGCGCTCGGTCGACGCGGAGATACCGCTGGGGACCTTCACCTGCGTCACCGGGGTTTCCGGCTCCGGCAAGTCGACCCTGATCATCGAGACGCTCTATCGCGCGCTGGCCAAGCAGCTGAACGGCGCGCGCGCGCAAGCGGCCGAGCACGAAGAGATCCGGGGCGTCGGCTTTCTGGACAAGGTGATCGACATCGACCAGTCGCCGATCGGACGCACGCCACGCTCCAACCCGGCGACCTACACCGGCGCCTTCACCCCGATCCGCGATTGGTTCGCCGGCCTGCCGGAAGCCAAGGAGCGCGGCTACAAGCCGGGCCGCTTCTCCTTCAACGTCAAGGGCGGGCGCTGCGAAGCCTGCCAAGGCGACGGCGTGATCAAGATCGAGATGCACTTCCTGCCCGACGTCTACGTCGAGTGCGACGTCTGCAAGGGAAAGCGCTACAACCGGGAGACCCTCGAGGTGCTCTTCCGCGGCCACTCCATCGCCGACGTCCTGGACATGACGGTGGAGGAAGGCGTCAAGCTGTTCCACGCCGTGCCCTCGATCCGCGCCAAGCTGCATACCTTGGAGCGGGTGGGCCTCGGCTACATCAAGGTCGGGCAGCCGGCGACCACGCTGTCCGGCGGCGAGGCGCAGCGCGTGAAGCTGGCCAAGGAGCTCTCCAAGCGCGCCACCGGCCGCACCATCTACATCCTGGACGAGCCGACGACGGGCTTGCATTTCGAGGATGTGCGCAAGCTCCTGGAAGTGCTGCACACGCTGGTGGAGCAGGGCAACACGGTCTTGGTGATCGAGCACAATCTGGAGGTCATCAAGACCGCCGACTGGATCATCGACCTGGGCCCCGAGGGCGGCGACGGCGGTGGCGAGATCGTCGCCTCCGGCCCGCCGGAAGCCATCGCCGCGGTCGAGCGCAGCTACACCGGCCAGTTCCTCGCCCCCTATCTCTTGGGCCCCTACGAGCGGCGGCGGGCCTAGTTCGTCGCTAACCTCCTTCGGACTTTGCTGCTAGCCTGGAAAGATGTCCTCAGCCGACAAAGACTGCGCCCCCGTCATTCAAGCGCTGCTGGCGGCCAGGCGGACCGGGGCCGGCTATGGGGATCTGCTCAAGGTCTTTTGCCGCCGGCTCCATGCGCTTGGCGTGCCGCTGGACCGCGTATCGATCCACCTGCGCACCCTGCACCCGCAGATTCTGGCGCATAGCCTCTTCTGGACCTCGGCCGAGGATGAGATCCGGACCGAGAAGCAAGACTTCGCCATGGTGTCCAAGGAAGAGTTCCTGGACAGCCCAATACCGCCCGTCCTGCTTCGCAGCGCCACCATCGTCGAAGACCTGCGTCAGCCGACCGAGTCCCTGCGCTTTCCCTTGAGCCGAGACCTGAAGAGGGATGGCTTCACCGGATACCTGGCACTGCCGCTACCCTTCAGCGATCACGTTCAGGTGGTCTCCGTCGCGACGCGCGCGCCCGACGCCTTCAGCACCTACGACCGGGCCCGGATCGATGCCTGCATACCGGCCTTGGCATCGGTCCTGGAGACCCGCCTGCTGCAGGAGATGGCGCGCAACCTGCTCTCCACCTACGTCGGCAGCCGGGCGGGCAACGAGGTTTGGGACGGCAGCATTCGCCGCGGCCAGGGCGAGACGGTCTTCGCCGTGGTCTATACCTGCGACCTGCGGGGCTTCACCGCCATGGCGGCATCGCTCGACCTGGCGGAGACCACGCGGCTCCTGAACACCTTCTTCGACGCGATGGGCGGGCCAGTCATCGCCAAGGGCGGTGAGATCCTCAAGTTCATCGGCGACGGCCTTCTCGCCGTCTTTCCCTGCGTCGAGGGCCGTGTCGTCGACTGCGCGCAGGCCGACGCGGCGGTGGAGGCGGCGCACGAGGGCCTCAATGCGCTGGCGGCCGCCGATCATCGCTCCTTCGGCCTCGACCAGCCGCTCTCGGCCGGTGTCGCCCTGGCAATCGGTCAGGTGCTCTACGGCAACATCGGCGTCGCCGACCGTCTGGACTTCACCGTCGTCGGACCGCCGGTGAACATGGCGGCGCGGCTGCAGAACCTGGGCGCGGCACTCGGTCAGCCCATCCTGATGTCCGCCGGCGTGGCCGAGCGCCTGTCGCTTACCACCCGCAGTCTTGGCGCGTTCGATCTCAAGGGGGTGCCGGAGCAGCAAAGAGTCTTCGCCGTGACATGAGCCTTCGCATACTGGGAGGCCTGGGCCGTGTCACCGAGAGCCATCGGACGCCGGTGCTGGGCCTGGCGGGTGGCCAGATCCTGGTTTGGTGCGCCCTCTACTATCTCTTTCCGGCATTGCTGCTGCGCTGGGAACGCGATCTTGGCTGGTCCAAGGCCGAGCTGACCGGCGCCTTTTCCCTGGCGGTGCTGGCCTCCGCCTTGGTCGCCCCCTTCTTCGGCCGGCTGATCGATCGAGGCCACGGCCGGACCCTCTTGACGCTCTCTGCGCTCTGCGGCGGTCTCTTGGTGTCGGGGCTGGCCTTGGTCGAGAGCCTGCCGCTCTTCTACGCGCTCTGGCTGCTGATCGGCCTGGCCATGGGCGGCGCGCTCTACGAACCCTGCTTCGCCTACGTGACCAAGGTCTGCGGCCTCGAGGCGCGCGGCGCCATCACCCTGATCACCCTGGTCGCTGGCTTCGCCGGAACGCTGACCTTCCCCTCCGCGACCCTACTGGCGGAGATCGACTGGCGTTGGGCCGCGCTGGTCTTCGGCCTGGTATCGGTCCTGGTGGCGGCGCCGCTCTTCTGGTGGTCCGGCGGCCGCCTGGAGCGAGATCACCACCAAGAAACCACCGCCGCACTGGAACACCTGCCGCGAAACGATCCCGCCGTTATCCAGATTCTGCGCCAACCGGCCTTCTGGTTCCTGGGCCTGGCCTTTGCCTTCGTCGGCCTGGATCACGCCCTCTTGCTCAATCACCTGCTGTCGCTGCTGGATGAGCGGGGGCTCGACGGGGCGACGGCGGTCCTGCTGGCATCGCTGATCGGACCGATGCAGGTGGCGGGCCGTTTCGCGGTCTTCCTGGCGGGCTCTCGCGGCAAGACCTTGCCCGTCACCTATGCTTGCCTCGTGGCGATGCTTGGCGCGGCCACCGTGCTGTCGCTCTCCGGCACCTCCTTCCTGCTGCTGCTGGTCTTCGTCGCGCTGCAGGGCAGCGGCATGGGCATCAGCTCGATCATGAAGCCGGTGGTGACGGCGGAACTGCTGGGTCGGCGCGGCTTCGGCCTGATCTCCGGGATGATGGCGGTTCTTTTCCTCTCCGCCTTCGCCGCGGCACCCTTCGTCGGCTCCTTGATTTGGGAGGCCGGCGGCTATCGCCTGGTGCAGATCTGCGTCATCGCGATGGCAGCCGCCGCGCTCGCCGGCCTTGCCGCGGCGCACCTCGCCGCCCGCCGCCAAATGGCAGCAGATTAAGCCGCCACCGCGCCGCTTTCGCTGGCCGCCGCCCTCGTCCTGAAGGCCTCCAGCGCGCTGGAAGGCTTATGGTCGCGTCGGCGGATGAAGAGGGTCTCTACCCACCCCGCCCCCTCGGCAAGCCTATGCGCGGACAGGCGCCCCTGGCGGCGCAAGGGCTCGACCAGGGCACGCGGCAGCAAGGAGAGGGCCAAGCCGGCCTCGACCGCCGCATAGATCGCCTCCAGAGTCCCGAACTCGAGACAACGCAGTTGGGTCAGCCCGTGATGCGCCAAGTGCTCCTCGAGGCGCTGACGATAGGAACAGCCGCTGCGCAGGACCGCGATCTTGCGGGCGCCTGCGAGTGCCGCCGGCAGATCGCCTTCATGAAGCGGTGCCGCGATCATCACCAGCTCCTCGCTGAAAGCCACTTCCTGCAGGAGTTCGGGCTCGCTCAGCGGGCCGCAGACGAAGGCGCCTTCCAGGTCCCGCGACAGCACGGCCGCCACCAACTCTTGCGAAGTTCCCGTCTGCAGCGAGAGGTCCACCTGCGGATAGTCCGCCGCGAAGGCCACCAGGACAGGCGCCAGGCGTAAGGCGGCCGTGGTTTCCAGGCAGCCGATCAGCAGCGCGCCGCGCGGCGTGCCGTCGTCCAGCGCGGCCTGACGAGCCTCGCTCAAGAGCTGGCGGATCCGCCCGGCGTAGGGGAGCAGCCGCTGCCCGGCCGGCGTCAGGCTGACACCTCGGGCGTGGCGCTCGAAGAGCGCGGTGCCCAGGTCCTGTTCCAGCTGACGCACCCTGGCGGTGACGTTCGACTGCACGGTGTTGAGTTCGGAGGCGGCCCTGCTCATGCCGCCCAGCCGCGCCACTGCCTCGAAGACCTTGAGATCCGCCGCGTCCACCGGGCCTTCTCCTTTTCAGCCGGCTTCACTGCCGCGCAGTCTTCACCCATTCGCGGCGAGGGCGCAAGCGACCTTGTCGACCCTGGCCTTGCTGACCCGGCCAAGGCGAGAGACACCGTCCTAGACCAATATGACCGCAGGTCGAATCGATCTATCGTCATCGCCCTCTAGGGGCCACTGCTGTCCGGTTCAGCTGGAGGGTCTCCTTAAAAGGGAAATTCTTTTATACTAAAGCAACCATTATTCGTCATGGCCGGGCTTGACCCGGCCATCCACGCCCCGCCGTGAGCACCCACCTCTCCGACAGCGTGCGACGGGGCCACTTGATCCCCGGGTCAATGCCCGGGGATGACGACGAAAAGATGCAAGCACATGACAGAAGTACAAGCATAGCCTCTAGACCGCACAGCAGTGCTCTAGGGGCCGAGAAGATCGCTCAGCGGCCGCCCATTCAGGGTCGCCGGTCCGTCGAGCGGCACGTCGAAGTCATAGCCGTAGACGATCTCGCCATCCTCGACCTTGGGTTCGCCCAAGCCCTTGACCATGGTAACGCCCATGGCAATCGCGGCGCCAAGCGGTCCTTCGGAGGTCGCGCCGCCTTGCGTCGTTCCAAGCAGCGCCTCTACGCGATCGCGAAGCAGCCGCTGCGCCTCGTCAAGGTCCGAGAGCACCAACTCCGCCTCCCCGACGACGCCGGAAGTACTCTCCCCATCCACGGAGAGATCGGCCGTCCCTTCAAGCCAGTAGGCGGCGCCGGACAATGAGAGGCGTTCCAAGGAGATCCGTGTCGGCGCGCGATCGAGGGCGGTGAGCCAAGCATGAATGTCGAAGGGAGCCGACTTCGAGCGGTCCGCTGGCGCAGCCGTTCCGGTCTCAGCCACACCCATCGCCACATTGCCGAAGGCCGACAACAGGAGCTTGCTGGTCTCGGCGAGCGGCAAGCCGTCGACCACCAAGGAGATCGAGCTTCGCTGCGGAATGAGGCCCTCCAGCATCACGGTGAAGGGAAAGACGGCAAAGTAGGCGCTCGCTGTCGGGTTTCCTTGAACGTCGTCTCGCAGCGCGTAGAAGGCGCCGACGCCCGGCCGACGCTCCGCGGAGCCGTCCAGCTCGCCGATATAGGCGATGCGAAGCTCGTCCTTTCCGGCAGGAGCATCCGTCACAAAGCGACCGTCCTGGCTCTCGCGATAGACGATTCCGCCGGGCCACATCTCTTCGTAGGTCAGAGCGCGGGTTCGCCAGGTGACCAAGAGGCCCCGAAAGATCCGATCGAGCGCCAGGATATCGTCTTGTGCCTCCGTGACGGCATCGGCATCTTGAAGGTCCAGCGCATCAAGGTAGCCGTCCAGGGACGGTCCGAGCCGCGCGTAGGTTCGAGGGTTGAAACCCGTCATCTCCACGGTCAACGAAAGCAGATCGCTCGCGGTCTCAACCAAGAAGGCTTTCGGGAAGCCAGGCACGTCATGGTCGGCCAGGGCATTGCCGATGTTCAGATCGGGCCAGGTGCTCGCCACCGAATGAAGGGAGACCCGCAAGGTCGAATCCCAGTCGGTCTTGCTGTTGCGGTCGGTCTGCAAAGAGAGGCTGAGACGTCCAATCTCCGATTGGAATTGCTGCTGCTCCGGCAAGCCCACCAAATCGGCCGGATGCGGCTCAACCTCAAGAAGGAAATCGGCGACCTCCAGGTCCAGGTCGATGGGGAGCTGCAGTTCGGGCGACCAAAGGCCGGAGAGAGTCACGCTTCCCCAGCTTGCGGAGGTCTCTAGCTCGTAGTCCTGCAATCCCTCCTCGACGGGTGCCAGGTCGGAGGGACGCAGGACACCTTGGATCCGCGCCGGCAGGACCACTTGGTCGAAGGCGTAATCGTCCGCGACCTTGCGCACGCGGAAGGAGACATCGCCCATGAGCTCGGCCGTGCCGTCGCCGCGGATCGCTTTCAGTTCCGAGATCCTCACGCGATAGCTCTCGTCCTCGGCGGTCACCTGGACGTCTCCATAGGGGACGCGCGCGGCAGCGCCCTCCCCGCCTTGCAAGAAAGATACGACAGCCGCCTCTATCCGCTCGCGCTCGTCATCGGCGAGAGACAAGGAAGGCGGCAGTCCCAGGGCCGCCGCCATCACGAGAACCATCGTCAAGCGTCGCATTGCACTTCCCAGCGAGGCTCTCTCTCACAAGAGCAATCAAGGCGACCTTTGGCCGAATACCCCGGCAGAGATCGCCCCCCACGTTCCGATGATGATTCAACGCCTTCGGACTTGCAACCTCAAGGCACGCTTGGCTGCTTTGTGACGCGCTGGTCGCTCGAGGCTAGAGGCTTGCTCGCCGCCTCCGACGCCGCGTCAAGCAGCACAAGGTCACCGGAGCGACGGCCTCATGAAACCCCTGTTCAGCTAACCTTCAGAAGCCTAGGCGGCCTCCTTGCGACGCCGATCCAGCTCGGAGGGGCTGACCTCCAGCCGGATCGACCGCACGAAGGTGTCGATGGCCACCACGTCACCGTCGCGCACCAGCGCCAACGGCCCTTTCTGGGAGGCGCTGGGCGCAATCCCGTGAACGATGGCCCCGACGCCGCCGTCACCGACGTCGGCATCGGTGATGCGCAGCATGTCCTGCACACCCAGGATCCGCAGCTTCTTTGGGATCGGCATCGACGCGCCGATGCCCCTGCTCTCTCCGGCCAGTCCGCCCAACGCCCGCACCACGAGGATCGTGTCCGGCGTAACGCCCAGATCGGGTTGATCGATACGCGCTTCCAGGTCGCCCCACCCGTCGAACACCAAGACATGACCCGCGTAGACCTTGAACTTGGGATCGCAGCTCTCACTGTTCATGATGCAGCCCTCCGGTGCCAGATTTCCCTTCAGCACCGTCAGATAGCCTCTTGCCTCACGCGCTCCCGACATCGTTTCCGCTCCCGGCGGCCTATGCCACCCCAGATAGTCGCGCGGTCCGGCTCCGACACTGTCGTATACATTATTCTCTGTTGTACGACGGGTCCTGCCGTACCACTGCTTGCATGCACAAAACTCTTGCCGAGGTCACCCGGCGAGTCAAGTTGAATTCGGAGTAAAAGTTTGAGCACAAACAATCTGTATGAGACCTCTGATCTCGCGCTTTCTTGGCACTAATGTTTGTGTGGAAAAGCTGTTGAAAGATCGTTAAACAAGCATGAAAAGAGAGCGTGAATTTTTACACACTCTACCTAGTAGAATACTGGTCAGGCTGCGGATGCTTTAAGGCCGACGACGCCGGCGATGATCGCGGCGGCCGACAAGACCTTGAGCAAGGTCAAGGGCTCGCCGAGAAGCAGGTGGCCAAGAGCCACAGTTCCCAGAATGCCCGCGGCCGTCCAAATGGGATAGGCGACACTCACCGGCAGGCTCCGCATCGCCAAGGTCAGGAAGGTCACCGTCGCAACTATGGAGGCAAGGGTGATCGCGCTCGGCAGCAGCCTCGTGAAACCCTCGGCGTATTTCATGCTCATCGCGAAGATGATCTCGAAGAGCGCTGCCAGCGCCAGATAGAACCACGCCACGGAAAGCTCCTATCGCTGCGATCGGCCACGGCCCGCGTGTTACGATCCTCCAGAGGGCTTGCCAGAGTGACCTAGCGACGATGCACTTGGTAAGGCCTACCAGCCCCAGAGGCGCTCGCTGGCCCTGGCGGCACCTTCGCAAAGCGCCTGCAGCTTGGCATAGCAGATGTCGGCGCTGATCTTGCCGAAACCAGCGAAGGTAGAGAAACCGCAGTCGCTGCCCGCCAGAACTCTCTCGCGCCCGACCAGATCCGTGAAGCGGAGGATCCGCTCCGCGACCAAGTCCGGATGCTCGACGAAGTTGGTGGTGCTGTCGATAACGCCCGGGATCAGCACCTTATCCTCCGGCACGCCCCGTTCCTTGAAGACTCGCCATTCGTGGGCATGGCGGGGGTTCGAGGCCTCGAAGAGAATCGCGCGCGGCTTCACCTTCATCAAGGTGTCGTAGACTGTCTCCATGGGAATGTCGTGCGTGTGCGGCCCCTCGTAGTTTCCCCAGCAGATATGCAAGCGCATGGCACTGGC
This sequence comes from Rhodospirillales bacterium, assembly GCA_963669375.1. Lineage (GTDB taxonomy): Bacteria > Pseudomonadota > Alphaproteobacteria > Kiloniellales > JACOMY01 > JACOMY01. The sequence goes on from OY770024.1 coordinate 439,606, forward strand.
AGGGATGTCGCGCAGGGCGTGGTTCAGGACCTCCACCTGCTGCTCGGCGCGTGCGACGAAGTCCTCGTCCGAGAGGTCCTTGAAGATGACGTGCCGACCGAAGGCCAGGTCCGGACTGTCCAGCTGCAAGGTGATGCCCGCCTTGTGGATGGCATCGTACTCCTGCTTCATGGCATCGGCCAAAGCCTCCAGATAGGCGTCCCGGTCGCCGTAATGCTGGTCGGGTTGAAAGACCGAGATCACCCCCGGCGTCGCGCTGTTCATGAAGGCCCCGGTGACCTCCGCCGCCTTGGCGGCCGCGGAGAGGTTCTCCAGGTCGCGGTGCAAGGGCTCCAGGTCACGGACCGCGACCGGACCGACGCAACAAGGCCGCTTCAGTTTGGGCGTGTCTCCGCTGGCCGCGATCTTGTCGCGGTAGTCGGGAAAGTCGTCCAGGTCCTGCGGCACCGATCGCGGCGCGTTGCCGTCGAAGCCGCTCAAGCGTTCGGAGATGTAGGTGGCATAGGAGATCTTGCTCATCTCGCCGTCGCTGACCAGGTCGATGCCGCTTTCCTTCTGGCGCCGCACCACGGCGAAGACCTCCTTGCGGACGCAGGCCGCCAGGGCGTCCGGGTCGAAGGTCTCGCCGCGATCCTTGGCGAAAACCAGCTCGGAGAGCTCGGCGCTGCGCGGCAGGCTGCCGACGTGCGTGGTGAGTATGCGGTCCTTGCTGATCGCCATTCCGGTCTCTCTCCTCGCTTTTTCGCCCTAGCGGGGCTCTTGGCCGCCGATGAAACGCTGCAGCACCAAGGGTATGGAGTTCATGAAGATATCGACGTTGGCCTCGATCACGGGGGCGAGATCGTCCGGGCTCTGCATGCGATAGATGTGCTTTCGGATCAGCTGATAGATGACGGAGGAGTGCAGGCAGTAGACCAAGTGCTCCTCATACTCGCTGATCGGTCCCATCGATTGACCGAGGCCCAACTCCTCGCGCAGCTCTAGGGCGATGCGCAGGATGATCCGTTCGCGCACGCGCGCATGGTAGCGCGAGTTTATGTCGATATCGCGCAAGGCGGAATAGAGCGTGATCCTGATCCATTCCGGCCGGTCCCCGGTCGCATAGTAGTCGCGGTAGAACTCCTTCAGGCGATGGCGCAGGGACCGGCTGCGGTCGCCGATGATATCCACCCACTGGTCTTTCCAGCGGCTGAGGAAGACGTCCTCGTAGACCCGGTCGATCAAGGCTTCCTTGGTGGGGAAGTAGTGGAAGACCAAGGCCTGGCTGACGCCGATCGAGTTCGCCAAGGCGCGCGTTTCGCCGTCGAAGCCGTGCTCGGCGAAGTAGTGGATCGCGCCGTCGACGATCATCCGCTCGCGGTCGCCGGGGCTCAGCCGCTTTCGACGGCTGCCCTTCTGCCCCGTCTCGTCGCTTGAGACCTTTTCGTCCTCGTCCATGACGACGCGCGCGCTCCTTAAGCCGCGTGGGCCAGTACGCGACCATCCTTTCCATCGAATAGGTGGCAGTGCTGCTGCGCGATCCGCAGTCCCACGGCTTCGCCCGGGCGATAGTCCGGCTGACCCGAGAGGTGGGCGCGCAGCAAGGTCTCGCCCACCGCGACATCGACAACGGTGTGGCCGCCCAGCGGCTCTACCTCGTAGATTTCGGCATCCACGAGACCGGGCTCGGCGCCCGGCGCATGCAGCGCCAGATCCTCCGGGCGTATGGCGATCGTCGCCGGTCCTTCGGGCAATCCCTCGAACGCAAGGCTCAGCGGCAGACCGGCCGCCTCGAAGCGCCCCGCGGCCAAGTTGCCTTCCAACAGATTGATGCGTGGGGAGCCCACCATCTCGGCGACGAAGCGTGTCGCCGGGCGATTGTAGACCGCTTCGGGCGTGCCGACCTGAACGATGCGGCCGTCACGCATGATGGCGATGCGATCGGCGATCGACATGGCCTCTTCCTGATCGTGGGTAACATAGACCAGCGTGTGCTTGAGATCGCGCTGCAGACGCTTCAGCTCGACCCGCGTGGTCTCCCGCAGGCGGGCGTCCAAGGCGGCGATCGGCTCGTCCATCAGGTAGGCCTTTGGGTTGCGCACCAGGGCCCTGGCGATGGCGACGCGCTGGCGTTCGCCGCCGGACAGCTGGGCCGGCAGCTTGCGCAGCAAGGGGGCGATATGCAGGGTCTTCGCCACCTGCTCGACCCTGGGCGCGATCTCGGCCTTGGGCCAGCGGCGTTCCTCCAGCGGAAATGCGATGTTCTTGCCGGCTGTCAGGTGCGGAAAGAGGGCCAGGTTCTGAAAAACCATGCCCAGGTCGCGGTCGCGCGGGCGCTTGTGGGTCACGTCCTCGCCGTCGATCAACACCTGGCCCCGATCGGGCTCTATCAGGCCCAGGAAGAGCTTAAGAATGCTGGTCTTTCCGCAGGACGGCGGCCCGAAGATACAGAAGAACTCGTTGTCCTCGACCCTGAGGTCGACGGAGTCCACGGCGGCGATGGTGCCATAGTGCTTGCTGGCACCGACCAGTTCCAAGGTTGCCATCAGGCTGCTTCCCTGCCGACCGCGCTCTCGGGCGACCGGCCCAGCACCCAGCCGCTCTCGGCGTCGAAGAGATGGCATTCGGCCTGTGGCAGGAGTGCCGTCACGCGCGCGGCATGGCTGCTGCTGAAGCGCTTGTCCTCCACCGCCAGCATTTCGGCGGACCCCTGTCTCAGATGGATGATGGTGCGCGGTCCGATCGGCTCCAGAAGGTCGACGACCATGTCGAGCCCCTCCTCGTCGGTGTGGTCGACCACGCTCACCGCCTCCGGGCGAACGCCGAGGATGACCTCCGGCCGCTTCGCTGCCTGGGCCGCCTGCAACAACGCCGGATCCTTGAGCGTCAGCCGGCCGGCGTCGCCCAGTTCCAAGAGCATCGCCCCGTCTTCGCTGAAGAGCCTGCAGTCCAGTAGATTCATCGGCGGGCTGCCCATGAAGTTGGCCACGAAGGTATTGGCCGGCTTGTTGTAGATCTCGGCCGGCGTCCCGTACTGCTGCAGGTTGCCCAGATCCATGACCGCGATGCGGTCGGCGAGGCTCATCGCCTCGATCTGGTCGTGGGTGACGTAGACCATGGTCTGCTTCAGCTGGTGCTGAATGCGCTTCAACTCTGTGCGCATGAACTCGCGAAAGGCGGCATCGAGGTTGGAGAGCGGCTCGTCGAGCAGGAAGATGGTCGGCTCGACGATGGCCGAGCGGCCGATCGCCAGCTTCTGCAATTCGTTGACGCTGAGCTTGGCCGACGGCCAATCGAGACGGTCCGTCAGCCGCATGAGCTCCGCCATCTCCTTCACCTTGCGGTCGACCTCGGCGGCCTTCCAGCCCTGCACCTTGGGGCCGAACGCCAGGTTCTCGTAGACGCTCAAGTGGTTGAAGATGGCGTAGTTCTGGAAGACGAAGCCGACGCCGCGCTTCTCCGGCGCTTGGCGCACCACGTCCGCGCCGTCGAAGAGGATCTTCCCGCCGGTCGGCTGCTCGATGCCGGCGATCATGTTCATCGTCGTGGTCTTGCCGCAGCCGGACGGGCCCAGCAAGGCGACGAACTCCTTGTCCGGGATCAAGAGGTCCAGGCTGTTGACCGCCAAGACGTGCTTGCCGAAGCGCTTGGTGAGACCCTCCAGACGAATCTCAGCCACGGCCCGCCTCCGGCTCCTTGGGCTGGCGGCTCATGTACCAGATGCCGAAGCCGGCCAGCACGCTGAGGCTGACCAGGATGAACAGTCCGATGGAGGCCACGTAGGACCACTCCAGATCCTGGAAGGTGGCCTTGTAGAGGAAGAGCGAGATCGATTCCGTCTGCACGCCGGGTCCGCCCTTGGTCATGATGAAGATGGTGTCGAAGACCTTCAGGCACTCGACCGTGCGGATCACCAGCGCGATGATGATCACCGTCTTCATCTTCGGCAAGGCGATGCGCCAGAAGCGCTGCCAGGCATTGGCACCCAGCAGGCGCGCCGCGCGCATCTGATCTTCCGGCACGCCCGATAGGCCGGCCAGCAGGATCAGGAACATGAGCGGCGTCCACTGCCAGATTTCGGCGATCATCACCGCCACCATCGCCAGATTGATGTCGTTCAGCCAGTTGATCTCGGCATCGAGCCCGGTCAGTCCGGCGATCAGGTCGTTGATCGGGCCGGTTTGCTGAAACATGATGTAGAACATGTAGCCGACGACGGCCGGCACCACCATCATCGGCGTCAGGAGGATGGTGTAGAAGATCGTCTTGCCGGGGAACCTGTCCATGAAGAGGATCGCCAGCCCCATGCCGATGAAGAACTGCGCCGGCACGCAGACGATGACGATCAGGAAGGTCCGCCAGATCGAGCTCCACAGGCGCGGATCCTCGAAGAGATAGGCGTAGTTGTCGAACCAGTTCCAGCTGAGATAGGCCATGTACCAGGGATCGCCGTCCAGCGGGCTCCACCAGGTGGTGCTGACGTAGACCTGCATCAGCAGCGGGAAGACGACGATGAAGACCAGCAGCAACTGCGCCGGCAGGGCCATCAGGTTGCCCAGCCGCTTGCCTTCCTTCTCCATTGGCGAGACGGCGGCGCCCTTGGCCTCCGGCGCCTGGGCTTGCGCCTTGGTTTCGCTGGCCGCGGTCATTGCTTGAGCGCCCCGAAGGTGAGGCCGCGCACCAGGTAGCGCTGAATGCAGAGCCCCAGCACCACGGGCGGGATGGCCGCGATCAAGCCCAAGGCCGCCTTCATGCCGTAGAGCTCGCCGCCCATCGCGGTGGCAAGGGAGTTCATGTAGACCGGGATGGTGACCCAGTCCTTACGGGTCAAAAGCAGCGCCATCAGGTAGTCCGACCAGTTCAGGATGAAGACGAAGAGGACGGTGCTGGCCAGCCCCGCCTTCACCATCGGCAGGGTTACCTTCCAGAAGACGCGGAAGCGCGAGCAGCCCTCGACCAGGGCCGCCTCCTCGATCTCCAGCGGCACCTCGTCGAAGAAGGTCTTCATCAGCCAGAAGGAGAACGGCAGGGTAACGATGGCATAGATCAGCGACAGCCCCCACCAGGTGTCGATCATGTCGAGATAGGCCCACATGATCATCACCGGGATCATCACCGCCAAGGGCGGGAAGAGCCGCAGCTGCAGGACGGAGAGCGGCAGATTGCCCGCCACCTTGAAGCGGGAGACGGCGTAGGCACCCAATGTGCCGACAACGACCGCGATCAAGGTCCCCAGGCTCGCGGTCACCAGGCTGGCGAAGATCGGCCGCCCGGCGGTGCGATCGAGCGAGACGATCAGCCCCTCGGTCTGACCCGTGAAGATGTACTCGATGTTGCCCCAGGTCGGCGCGAAGGGGATCCAGTGCACGTCGCCGCTGGCCGAGATCCACTCGTTGTGCGGCTTGAAGGCCATCGAGGCCATCCACAGGAGCGGAATGAGCGCTACCCCCGTCGCCAACAGAATGAAGGCATAGCGGAGGAGTTCCTGGAGAGGATTTCTCTGCATCGTTCGTACCGGCGGCCTCTACCTGCTTCCTTGACGTTCCGAGCGGCCGGTCGTGCGGAGCGCCACCGGCAGGGCCGGCAGCGCTCCTGACCGCCCCTCAGTCGAAGCTTAGGCCTTATCGACGATGCTCGGCCAGGCCCCACGACTCTTGTGGATCGCCTCTTCCATCTCCTTGGCGCCGCGCCGGCGGATAATCCGCTCCCAACGACGCTGGGCAGCCTCCATCGCCTCCTTCGGCGTCTTCTGGCCGGTGAACATGGCCTGCAGCTCTTCGTCCAGCGCGTTGTCCATCGAGGTCTGCCCGGCGAAGTTCAAGGTGGGCGCCGACCGGCGGATGGTCTCCTGGATCACCGGCACCAGGTACTCGTGATAGGTCTGGATGACGTAGGGCTCGTTGAAGTTGGCCACCTGGAAGGGATCGAAGTAGCCGCCCGGGTTGCCCGACATCCAACTGAAGGTCCGGGTCGAGCTCAGCCACTGCAGGAAGAGATAGGCCGCTTCCTTGTTCTGGCTCTGCGAGGAGACCTCGGCGTTGATGTTGTAGTAGATCACCGAACGGCGCACGAGGTCGTCGCCGAACTGCCGGCCGGGCGGCAGGAAGGCGCCCATCTCGCCGGTCATGACCGTCGCCGGCGTACCGTCGGCGTTGAAGCGGTCATAGAATTTGGCGAGGTTGGTGTAGGTCGAAACCTGCGCCGTCATGCCGTTGCCCATGCCGGCATAGCCCTCGGCGTAGCCCCACGACAGGATGTCGGGGTTCGACCACTGCTTCAGCTCGAGATGCTCCGCCGCGCACTGGATACCCTGGTCGGTGGCCAGGTTTGGCTTGGCGTCGCCGTCGAACCAGTAGAAGTTGGGGTTGTCCATGCTAGCAAAGCGGGCATAGAAGGTCGAGAGACCCCAGAAGGGGCCCAACATATTGCCGTTGCCGTACATCTTCTGCCCGTCGATGCCGGTCTTGCCGGTGAAGAAGGCGGAGATGTTGTCGCTCTCTTTCCAGGTCGCCGGGTGGCCCAGCTGATAGCCGTACTTGTCGGCAAACTCCTTCTGGTAGTCCGGATGCTCGAAGGCCCAGCGGTTGTAGACCCAGGTCTGGAAGTCGCCGTCGAGTGACACCGAGTAGTAGTCGCCCTTGTACTTGTAGAGCAGGTCCTCGATCTCCGGCGTCGGGGTGCCGCGGTCGGGATCGCCCCAGTCGGGCTGATACTTGGCCACGAAGTCGTTCAGCGGGTGGGCGCCGCCGGCCTCGACCAGGTCGCCCACGCTGTTCCAGGGATGGGTGTACATGTCGTAGGCGCCGGAGCCGGTGGTGACGTCCTGCAGAACCTTCTTCCAGATGTCGCCCGCCGGCGCGCCGATGATCTCGATCTCGACGCCGGTCTCCTTCTCCCAGACCTCCTTCACCGTGGGCGCGCCCTCGGGGAAGGGCTTGGTCAGCTGGCCGATGGCGCCGTCGGTCAAGAGGATGGAGAGCTTGGCGGGCGCCTTGCCGGCCGCCTTCAGCTGCTTCATGCCCTCGATCGCGCGGCCCTCGGACATGTCGGCGTTGTACTGAAAGCGCTCGGCCCCCGGAAAGCCGGTGGGCCCGCCCGTCATGCCTGGCGCCAAGCCGTCAGCGGCGCGCGCCGGGCGGATGTAGCGCGGCATGATCCCGACAGCCGCGGTCAGAGCGGTGGCACCGGCACCGGCCTTCAAGGCGTCCCTGCGCGAAAACTTGTACGTCATTGTCATTACCTCCCTTTCGCGTTCCTCGCCTGTTTTTTCCTCGCCGGACCGACCGAACAGCAAAACGGCCGCCCGCGAACCTCTTCAGCGATCAAGGCGTTCGGACGTTCTTTATTGATCACTTGCTTTATTGTTAGCTAGACTGGCATAGCGTGGCAAGCGCTTTGTGACGAACCGAGGACGCCGGTCAGAGCGGTCCCGCCGTCGCCGAGGAAACCATGGGAAAGCCGCTGGGGAGGCACCGTCTTGAGCTACAGAATCGAATGCGTCCTCGACTGCGCCAACCACTTGGGCGAAGGCCCGATCTGGGACGTGCAGGAAAGCCGCCTCTATTGGGTCGACGGCACCGGCCGGCGGGTCGGCAAGCCGGACATCTGGCGCCTCGATCCGCGCAACGGCAAGGTCGAGAACTGGACCTTGGGCCGCGACATCGGCGCCATGGCCTTGCGCAAGGACGGCGGCGCGGTGCTGGCCCTGGCGGACGGCTTCTACCTCTTCGACTTCGAGACCGAGAAGCTGGAGCTGATCGAGCAGGTGGAACCCGAGGTGGAGCGCACCCGTCTGAACGACGGCAAGTGCGACCGCCGCGGTCGCTTCTTCGCCGGCGGCATGGACGACAAGGAGGAGTTCAAGATCTGCGGGCTTTACCGCCTGGATCCCGACTTCAGCGTCCACAAGGTCGACGAGGGTATCATCTGCTCCAACGGTCCCTGCTGGAGCCCGGACGACAAGACCTTCTATTTCGCCGACACCTTCCAGAACGAGTTCTGGGCCTACGACTACGACATCGAGAGCGGCCGGCTCGCCAACAAGCGCGTCTTCGCCCGCACCGACGACGACCCGGGCGTGGCCGACGGTTCCACCGTGGATGAAGAAGGCTTCATGTGGAATGCACAGGTGATCGGCGGAGAGCTGGTGCGCTACGCGCCCGACGGTTCCGTCGAGCGGCGCATCGGCATGCCGGTGAAGAACGTCACCAGCCTCACTTTCGGCGGCGAGAATCTGGACGAGATCTATGTGACCTCGATGGCCCGGGTGGCCCACCCGGCCGTGCACGATCTCTTCCAGGTGGAGGCCAAGCCGCAGTTCGCGGCGGGCGCCCTCTTCAAGGTGACAGGGCTCGGGATCCGCGGCATTCCGGAGCCGCGCTTTGCCGGATGAGGCGGGCGATGACGATCTCTTTGCACCCTCGCCAGGACTGTCCCATGATGAGCAGATGCTCATGTGCACCGGGCGATAGCGTGCACACCGACCAAGCAAATCCGGCCGCCGGGCGGCCAAACAGCCAGGGAGGACCGACCAGACCATGTATCCTGCTACGATAGATGCCTATCACCGCCCCAAGACCGTGGCCGAGGCGCTTTCGGCGCTCAGCGACCACGGCGAGGGAGCGGCCTTCATCGCCGGCGGACAGAGCCTCATGCAGGCGGTCAAGTCCCGCCTGGTGCAGCCCTCCTGCCTGGTGGACCTGCAGGACGTCGGAGAGCTGAAGGGCGTTTCGAGGAACGGCAAGCTCTCGATCGGCGCCATGACGCGCTACGTCGAGCTCGCCGGCGACGCCAGCCTGGGTCCGGCCTATGCCGCCATCAGCGATGCCGCCGGGCACGTCGGCGACCGCCAAGTCCGCAACCGCGGCACCATCGGCGGCAGCCTCTGCTGGAACTACCTCGCCGCCTGCATGCCGGCGGTGGCGCTCGGCCTGGGCTGCGAGATGCACCTGGTCTCGGCCGACGGCGAGCGCAGACTGTCTGCCGACGATTTCCTGGGCGCTCCGCTGGAGACCGCAAGGGAAGAGAACGAGATCTTGAAGGCGGTCGAGCTGCCGCTGCCGTCGACTGGCTCCGGCAGCGCCTACAAGAAGTGGGCCCTGCTGAGCGACGGCCTGCCGGTGATCGGCGTCTGCGTCTCCGTCACCTGCGATTCCTCGGGCAGCTGCACCAGCGCACGCGTCGCCATCGGCGGCCTAGCCGGCGGCCCCACGCGCTCGTCCGCGGCGGAAGCCAAGATGAGCGGGATCTCGGTCGGAAACCAACAGGCACTCGCGGACGCCATGGCCGCGGCGGCAGAGGAGATCGAGACCCAGGGCGACCTCTGGGCCGATTCCGCCTACCGCAAGCAGCTGATCCGATCCCTCGGCCAGGAGGTCGCCCAGACGGCCTTGAGCCGCGCCGCCGCCTGACGCCCCAGAGACACCGAGAGGAAAGCCTCCGAGCCATGAGCACCACCAAAGTCTCCATCACCATCAACGGCGAGACCTTCGAGGAGGAGGTCCCGATCCGCATGCTGCTCTCCGACTTCATCCGCGAGCGCGCCGGCCTCACCGGCACCCACATCGGCTGCACCTATGAAGGGGTCTGCGGCGCCTGCACCGTGCAGATCGACGGCGAAGCGGTGAAGTCCTGCCTGATGCTGGCGGCCCAGGCCGACGGCCATGCCGTCACCACGGTCGAGGGCCTGGCCCAGAACGGCGAGCTCTCCGGGCTGCAGAAGTCCTTCAACGAGCACCACGCCTTGCAATGCGGTTACTGCACGCCCGGCATCCTGATGAACATAGCCGAGTTCATCGAGAAGCACCCCAACCCGACGGACGAGGAGATCCGCCACGCGCTGATCGGCAACCTCTGCCGCTGCACCGGCTACGTACACATCGTCGACGCCGTGCGCGCCGCCGCCAAGCAAGCCGCCGAATAGGCCAGGAGAGACGCATTATGAGTGGACATCAAGATGCTGAAACCCGCGAGGGCTGGTTCGGCGCCAAGTTCAGCCGCAAGGAAGACCACCGCCTGATCACCGGGCGGGGCAAGTACATCGCCGACCTCGACATGCCGGGGATGCTGCACCTGGTCTTCAAGCGTTCCGACCGCGCGCACGCCAAGATCCTCTCGGTCGACACGGCGGCCGCCAAGGCCGTACCGGGCGTGGTCGCGGTCCTCTCCGGCGAGGACATCAAGGACAAGATCACGCCCATGCCGGTCAACGTGGTCCTGCCCAACATGCCGGCCAAGTTCCCGCAGCACTGGCCGATCGCGGTCGGCAAGGTGCGCTTCCACGGCGACGCCCTGGCCGTGGTGGTGGCCCGCGACAAGTACGTGGCCCAGGATGCCGCCGACCTGATCGAGGTGGAGTACGAGGACCTGCCCTACGTCGGCGACCCCGAGAAGGCGCTGGAGCCCGGCTCGCCCATCGTGCACGAGGGCTGGGACGACAACCTCATCTTCGAGATGACCTTCACCGGCGGTGCGACGCCCGAGGAGCAGGCCAAGAACGACGAGGAGGTCCAGAAGGTCTTCGACAGCGCCGAGGTCGTCCTGAAGAACCGCTTCCGCTGCCACCGCTGCGGCGTGACGCCGATGGAGACCCGCGGCGCGCTCTGCTCCTGGGACGAGTCCGACGGTCTCTTGGCCTACGTCACCACCCAGCGCCCGCATATCGACCGGCTGGCACTCTCCGACATTCTGGAGATCCCGGCCGAGAAGGTGCGCGTCGTCGCTCCGCGCGACCAGGGCGGCGGCTTCGGCGTCAAGGCACCCTTCTACCGCGAGCCCATCATCGTGGCCTATCTCGCCAAGGAACTGGGCCGGCCGGTGCGCTGGATCGAAAGCCGCCAGGAACACCTGATGGCGGTGAGCCAAGAGCGCGACCAGATCCACGATCTGGAAGTCGCGGCCAAGAAGGACGGCACCCTGCTGGCCATGCGCAACCGCGGCATCGGCGACTGCGGAGACGGCTGCGAAGGCGTCTATTGGGGCTTCCTCATGCCCTTCCTGGGCGCGGTCGAGATGCCCAACGGCTACAACTGGCCGATCGGTGACGTGAAAATCAAGGTCGCCATCACCAACAAGTCGGCCCTGAGCCCGGCCCGCGCCTTCGGCGAGTTCCCCACCCGCTTCGCCATGGAGCGCTCCATCGACATGGTGGCCAAGGCCTGCGGCCTGGAGCCGGCCGAGGTGCGCGCCAAGAACATCGTGCCGGAGCTGCCGCACACGTCGATCACCGGCGAGTACATGGATAGCGGCGACTTCCAAGGCTGCTTCCAGAACCTGCGGGACCATGTCGACCTGGAGGGCTTTCGCAAGGAGCAGGAGGCCGCGCGCGCCGAAGGCCGCTACATCGGCATCGGCTTCGGGATCGGCGTGGAGCTTTCCGGCGTCGCCTCGGAACTGCTGGTGCCGATGGAGAACCAGCCGGGCTACGGCGCGGCCACGGTGCGCATCGACCCGCGTGGCAAGGTCCAGGTCTACGAGGGCGACGCGCCCGGCGGCCAGGGCCACGAGACCACGGTGGCCCAGGTCGTGGCCTATGCCTTCGGCATTCACCCCAACGACATCGTGGTGCAGACCGGCGACACCGGCACCACGCCCTTCGGCTCCGGCACCATCGGCGCGCGGTCCGGCTCCTACTTCGTCTCCGCCGCCTTCCAGGCCTGCAAGGAGCTGAAGCTGAAGATCGCCCGCGTGATGGCCCACGACCTGGAGCTGGGCGAGGTCGACCCGGAGGAGTTCGACTTCCTGGACGGCGAGGTGATCTACAGGAAGACGCCCAATGCGCGCAAAACCTTCCGCGAGATGGTGGAGCGCATCATCATGGCGCCGATCAACCTGCCCGAAGGCGTCTCCGGCGGGCTGGAGCAGACCTCCTTCTTCGAGGCGGCCAAGCCGATGATCTGCTTCAACGCCGACTGCGCCAAGGTCGAGGTCGACGTCAACACCGGCCAGTGGAAGATCCTCTCCTGGACCACCTCGGAGGACGTCGGCCGCATCATCAACCCGCAGATCGTGGCGGGCCAGATGCACGGCGCCATTGTCCAGGGGATCTCCAACGCCTGCTTCGAGGAGTTCGTCTACGACGAGAACGGCCAGCAGCTGACGGCCGACTTCGAGAACTACAAGCTGGCGACCGCGGCCGACGTGCCGGACATCACGGTGACCCACAAGCCGACCCCCTGCCCGCACACGCCGCTCGGCAGCCGCGGCATCGGCGAGGGCCGGCCGAGCGCCATTCCCGGCACGCTCTCCAACGCCATCGTGGACGCGCTCAGTCCCTTCGGCGTGGAGATCACGGAGCTGCCGCTCCGCCCGGCCGTCATCTGGCGCAAGATTCAAGAGGCGCAGGCGAAAGCCGCCGAATAGCGCCCGACCTTCCTCCCTGTCGACTTGGCGAGGGGCGGCCCCGAAAGGGGCGCCCCTCCTTTCTTTCTACAACCCAAGGCGCCCACCTCCATGGAGGGCGGAACTTGCCGCAGGGGCAGCACCAAGCATATCTATATGATGTAGATACGCAGTAGGGACGATATCGACCATGACGGACAAGCAGACGGCAAAGCTGTTCAAGCATGGCGGCAGCCAGGCCGTCCGCCTGCCCAAGGAGTTTCGCCTGCCCGGCACCGAGGTGCGCGTCCGCAGGTTCGGCCGCGGTGTTCTGCTGGAGCCCCTGGAGTTCGACGTGGAAAGCTGGATGGCCAGGCTTCAACGCTACAAGGACATTCCCTTCATGGAGGAGGGCCGAGAGCAGCCGCCGATGCCCGATGACGAGGCCTCCTTCGATTGATGCTCTGTCTCGACACGAATGTCGTCATCGCGGCCCTGAAGCAGCAGCAACCGAGCCTCCTCGCCCGCTTGTCACGCGCGCTCGTGCAAGACCGGGTCATGCTCTCCAGCATCGTCCTCTACGAACTCCACAACGGTGTCGCCAACAGCACGCGCGCGGCTGAGAACAGGGAACGCCTCGCCATCTTCCTGCAGTCGCCGATAGAGGCCCTCCCCTTCGACGCCGACGACGCGGAGGCCGCGGGCGACCTCCGCGCGGCACTGAGACGCGCCGAGACTCCCATCGGCCCTTACGATCTGCTGATCGCCGCCCAAGCCCGTCGCCGAGGCGCAACCCTGGTCACCGCGAACGTGGCGGAGTTCAGCAGTGTTTCGGGATTGGCATTGGAGGACTGGGCCGTCCCCTGATCTGGTCGGCGCGGCGGCCGGTCGTCAGCCCCATTGCGGGCAGGGGCCGCCTGTCGTAGGAGACAGGGCAAAGAGAGACTTCAGGGAGACGGCATCATGGTGAGGCTGGTACCAACTCTGTCCCTCATCGGGGCAACAGCGGTCCTCGTTCTGGCGGCGGCGAGCGCGCGCGCGGAGATGTTGACCTCGGACGCGGGGCTGAAGCCTGGCCTGGCGGTCTGCTATACCAAGGCGATGGTCCGTCACGTCGACGAGGTCTTCAGCAAGGAGGACGACTGCGAACCTGGCCCGCCGTTGAAGAAACTCAACTACAAGACCGGGCGCGGCAAGGTGCTGACCAGCCCCTGGACCGACGGCGTGCTGGCCAAGATCACCGGCTACATCCACCTGGACCAGCCGGGCGAATACGCCTTCGTGTTCGAGTCCAACGACGGCGTGCGGCTGCGGATCAATGGCATGATGGTCACCCAGGACCCGGACGTGCACAAGGACCGCTTCTCCGACGTCGGTATCTTCCGCGTCAAGGAGCCGGGCTGGTACCCCGTCTCCATCCGCTACTTCGAGCGGCGCAGCACCTCGACCTTGAAGCTCTTCTGGCAGCCGCCGGGCGACACGTCGGACACCATGCCCCTCGTCCCGGCCGAGGTGCTCGCGCACAAGTAGGGGCCGGGCCTTCGCCTTACCCCTTCTCCGGCTCGGGGTAGCGCTCGCCGGCCGCCGGCGCGTAGCCGGGAAGCCAGGTCTCGTGAACGTGGGCCCAGACGACGCCGTTCGGGGCCTCGGCGCGGCGCTGGAAGAGCGCGGTCGTGACCCGCGCCGAGGTCTGATCGCCCAGCTTGTGCCACTCCTCGTAGAACACCAGGGCCCGGTCCTCCCAGGTCTGCAGGCAGCGATAGTCTTGCACCCAGATCCGGAAATCGGCGGCTTGGGCGGCAAGGGCACCGTGGCTCGCCTCGAACTCCGGCAGCAAGGCGGCGCGATCGGTGACGGTGCCGCGCGGGCTGATAACCAAGAAGGGCTCGGCGATCACGTCGGCGAAGCGGGCGAAGCTGGCGGCATCGCGGGGCAAGGTGCCCGTCAGCCAATCCTGAAGAAAGACGTGCAGGTCGACCACCTCGCGACCGCAAGCGGCATCCATGTGATTTCTCTCCTTCGGCGCTGATGCAGAGCGCCGTCGCGGGGGACCTCCGCGACGGCCGCCTCTACGTTGGGTTTGCTATCCTAGCCCTGAACACTCGGGATGGGTTGAACGATAGTGCGTGATCGTGCCTGCTTTGGCCAAGCAAACAAGCCTTCGCCTTCACGCGTTGACCCGCGGTCCGGCCAGTTTCCTTGCGCAGGCCTTCCCTGCCCTCCTTGCACCCCATGCCCAAGCATCCATAGATAAGCCCTCATCTTTCTCGTCGGCGATAGCGGGAGCCAAGGCAAGCGGACATGGGGCAGGTTGAGTTCTATGCACTGGTCTTGGCCTCGCTCGGCTTCTTCGCGATTCCGGGCGCCACCATCATCTGTCTGGTCAACGGCGTGCTGGTGAGCGGCTTCAGGACGATCCCGGCTGCCGTCGCCGCGGCCACGCTGGGCAACGTCCTTTATCTCATCGCGGCCGTGACGGGGATCAGCGCGCTCGCGGCCACCTCCCACTGGCTGCTGGTCGCACTGCAGTGGGCAGGCCTCGCCTTCTTGCTGTGGCTCTCCTGGAAGACATGGATCGAAGCGCCGGCGGCTTCCGAACTGGACCCTGTGGAGACACGCGCGAAAGGTTCGATTTGGTCGGTCTTTCACCGCGTCCTGCTCGTCAACCTGCTCAACCCGAAGAACCTGATCTTCTGGACCATCGTGCTCTCGCATTTCTCTGGCGCGGCCATGCTGCACCGGGAGAGGCTCATCATCGTGCTGGCGATCATTCTCTCCAGCTCGATCGTGACCTACACGCTCTACGGGCTGCTGGCGGGCCGCCTCAGCGCCGTCCTGCGGACCGCCAAGGCACAGCGGATCTCCCGACGGATCGGCGCCGCCTTCCTCTTCCTGCTCGCCATCGCCATGGCCGTCTACTTCGTCCTCGACAAGACGACCCTCCCGGCGCTGTAGCTCTGGTCAAGAGCGATAGAGCGTTCCAAGAGCTCCGGAGCAGCGGTCCATGTGTGGTACTTGACGGGTGCCTGCCCGCGAAGGCCCACTGGGCGCCGTCATGACAGCACAGCTCGGAGTCATCGCCGCCGGACATGAGGTGACCGCCCGCGCAGGCGAAGAGATCCTGCGCGCGGGCGGCAACGCCTACGATGCCGTCCTGGCGGCCCTGCTGGCGGCGACCCACGCCGAACCCGCGCTCGCCTCGCTTGGCGGCGGCGGCTATCTGCTGGCGGCGCCGGACGATGGCGAGCCGCTGATCTACGACTTCTTCGTAGAGACGCCGAAGCGCAAGAAGCCCTTGCCGGAGCTGGATTTCTATCCCATCCAGGGTGACTTCGGCAGCGCGGTGCAGGAGTTCCACATCGGCCGGGGCTCCTCTGCCGTACCGGGCCTCGTGAAGGGTCTCTTCGCGGTGCATCGGGACCTGGGCCGGATGCCGATCGCCGATGTCGTGGCGCCCGCCGCCGCCTGTGCCCGAGACGGCGTCGTGATGAGCGCCTTTCAGGAGTTCATCATGCATACCGTCGTCGAGCCGATCTTCGGCGCAAGCAGCGACTGCATGGCGATCTACGGCAGCAGGAAGGAACCGGGCAAACTGGCGGTGGAGGGCGAAACCGTCACCAACCCGGAACTCGCCGACGTGCTGGAGGCACTGGCGATCGAGGGCCCCGATCTCTTCTATCGCGGGGAGATCGCGCAGAGGATCCATCGCGACATGCAGGACGGCGGCCTGCTCACGCTTGCCGATCTCGCCGCCTATGGCATGGAGCGGCGCAGCCCGCTGCGGCTCACCTACCGCGACAGCGTCATCGAGATGAACCCACCGCCGGCAGCGGGCGGTCTCCTAATCGCCTTCGGGCTCAAGCTTCTGGAGGGCACGGGGCTGCGCCGGGTGGTCCCCGGCTCCGAGGACCATCTGCTGGCGCTGGCCGACGTCCTGGAGAAGACCTCGCAAGCCCGCGCGGACATGGAGGCGCTTTCCGTCGCGGAAGACCGCGCGGCCAAGGTCCTGGACGAGAGCTTCCTGGCGGGCTACCGCGCCTTGGTGCTGGGCCGCGCGAAGGCGCACCGCGGCACGACGCACATCAGCGTCATCGACAAGGACAAGAACATGGCCGCCTTGACCGTGACGAACGGAGAGGGCTGCGGCTACGTCGTGCCCGGTACCGGCATTCACATGAACAACATGCTGGGAGAGGCCGACCTCAACCCCCTGGGTTTCATGGCATGGGCGCCGGCCACCCGCCTCAGTTCCATGATGACGCCGACGACGGTGCTCTGGCCGGACGGGCGGCGCGCGGCCCTGGGTTCGGGCGGCTCCAGCCGCATCCGTACGGCGATCCTGCAGCTTCTGGTGAACATGATCGACTTCGAAATGCCGGTGGAGGAGGCGGTCAGTCAGCCGCGCATTCACCTCGATCGCGAAGGGATCTTGAATGTCGAAGGCGGCTTCGAAGGAGACCTCGGCGCCCTCTATCGACGCTTTCCCGATCTCAATCGCTGGAAAGTCCTCAATCTCTACTTCGGCGGAACGCACGTGGTCAGCGTCGACGACAAGGGCTTCAGCGGCGCCGGCGACCCCAGGCGCCGCGGCGTCTGCAAGGTGCTGTAGCGGCGCCGCCGCCAGATCGCCGCATTGATCGAGCGGTGCCCTCTCCTATTAGCTCGGTGCTTCGCCCCCCTCCCCCAACAGCGGGTTCTTTGCCAGCTCGGCGCGCAGCAGCGTCACGAAGACCTCCGCCAGCCGTGCCGGCGGGCGCAGTGCCGGCATCAGGAGGGAATGGCGGAAGAAGAGCTTGGGACGGAAGGGACGGGCGACGACGCCCAGGTGACGGAACTCCCAGGCGGTAATGGGCTCTACCAGCGAGAGGCCGGCGCCGTCAGCCACCAGCTGGCAGATGGCGGCCGCCAGCTGCGTGTCGATCTTGGTGCGGCGCTCGACCCCGGCGACCTCGAAGACCTCGTCCATCATCGAGCGCGCGCCAAGTTCGTCGCCGACGGAGATGAAGTTCTCCCCGGCGAAGTCGGCCGGCTCCAGCACGCTGCGCGCGGCCAAGGGATGGCCGGCCGGCAGCACGGCGACATAGGGCGCCTCGACCAGCAGCGCCTGCTCGACGCCGGGGTGGCTATGACGCAGGGCGGCGAAGCCCAGATCGAACTGCTGGCTGGCCAGCCATTCCAGCACGCGCACGGAGCTGCGAATCTGCAGCGAGACCTGGACCTCTGGGTGGATCTTCTGGAACTGGGTGATGACACGCGGCAGGAGCCCGAAGGAGGTGGCCGGCATGGCCGCGATCCTGAGCGTACCGGCACGGAAGGTGCGGATGTCGGCCGCCGTGTTCAGGATCTTGTCGAGCCCGACGAAGGAGCGCTCGACCTCGTCGAAGAGCACCTTGGCCTCGACGGTCGGGTCCAGTCGCCCGTGCCGCCGGTGAAAGAGCTTGAAGCCGACGGCGGCCTCCAGGTCCTGGATCAGGCGGCTGACGGCTGGCTGGGTGATGAAGAGGCGCTCGGCCGCGCCGGTGACCGAACCGGTCTCGATCACGGCGCGAAAGGCCTCCAGTTGGCGATGGTTGAGGCGTGGCTTCATGGCCGGCTCAAGCAGCCGCCGCCGCCTCGCGGAAGCGGCCGATGCGGAAGGGGTGAAGCGGTAGGCTGCTGCGGCCCTCCAGCACCAGCTCGGCGATGATGCGCCCCACCACCGGGCTCAGCTGAAAGCCGTGCGCGGAGAAGCCAAAGGCGTGCCAAGCCCCCTCCTCCGTCGTGCTGGGACCGATGACCGGAATTCCGTCGGGCATCATCCCCTCGATGCCGGCCCAAACGCGGTTCACCTTGACCCCCGCCAGCCGCGGAAAGAGTGCCTGCACCGTCCGGCTGGAGGTCGCCAGGCCGGCGAAATCGATCTCGGTGCGGTTGGTCTCGGGCTCCGCCCGGCCCATGTGGCCGCCGCCGATCATCACCGTGCCGTTCTCGAACTGCTTGAAGGAGAGCAGGCGCCCGGCGCAGCCCAGGACCGGCGCCAGGAAGGGCGCCACGCGCTCGGTGATCATCAGCATGGGCGCCTTGGCCGTCAGCGGCACCGGCTCGCCCAGCTGTTCGGCGATGCGGCCACCCCAGGCACCCGCTGTGTTGATCAGGAGAGGTGCTTCATAGCTGCCCTGGTTGGTCTCGGCCCGCCACAGGCCGTCCCGGCGCGAAAGCGAACCCACGGTCACGCCCGGCAGGACGCTCGCGCCCAGTGCCTCCGCCTTGCGGCGGAAGGCAGTGACCGTGCGGAAGGGATTGGCCGCCCCGTCCTCGCGG
Organism: Rhodospirillales bacterium; assembly: GCA_963669375.1. GTDB lineage: Bacteria > Pseudomonadota > Alphaproteobacteria > Kiloniellales > JACOMY01 > JACOMY01. The sequence continues at coordinate 458,203 of OY770024.1, forward strand.
CAGATCAGGCCGCCGACGCAGTCGGGCGCCAGGGCCGGCACCAGCTCCCGCAGCTCGTTGGCGCGGATCACCTCCTCATGCTCGAAGCCCAGTTGGCGCACCTCTTCGGCCCGCCGGCAAAGCGCCGCGAACTCGGCCTCGTTCTCCGCGATCTTGATCTGGCCGCAGGCAACGAAGCCGCCGCTGTCGTCGACCAGGTCCTCCAGCGTCTGCCAAAGCGTCAGCGCGGCCACGGAGAGCGGCACCTCCGCCAGATCCCGACCCAAGCGTCGGACGCCGCCGGCATTGACGCCGGAGGCGTGGCGGCCGGGGTAGTCCTTCTCAAGAACCAGGGGCTTCAAGCCGGCGCGTGCCAGATGCAGGGCGCTGGAAAGGCCCTGCAGGCCACCGCCGACGATGAGCGCGTCACAAGGCTTCGGCATGGTCCGCGTCGTCTTCCAGGCTCGCCAGCTCGCCCAGGGTCACCGGCAGAATGGGCGGCCTGATGCGATAGTACCCCACCTCGGCCGGAGAGACGCCGCGCTCCTTGGCGATAATCTCGGCGACCGTGAGCCCACACATGCGCCCTTGGCAAGGACCCATGCCGGGTCGGCCGAAAGCCTTCGTCTGGTTGGGTCCCGAGCATCCCAGGCCGACCCAGGCACGGATCTGGCCTGCCCGCACCTCTTCGCAGCGGCAAACCAGGGTCTCGTCGGCGGGCGAGAGAAAGGCCTCGCCAGGAGCGTAGAGCCGGTCGAGGAAGGGCCGGGCCGCCTGCTCGCGGGCCAAGGCCCGCTTAACCGGGGCGGCGCGGCGGTCGCGCTCGTCGGCGGAGAGCGCGCTCAGTTGGTGGGCGGCCTGCAGGCCCGCCAAGCGCCCCTGCAGGGCGGCGGCGGCGGCGCCCACGATCCCGCCGCCGTCTCCGGCCACGGCAATGCCGTCGATCCCGCTCGCCCCCCAGTCGCCGAGCCTCGGCCGCCAACAGCGGGCGCGATCGTCCCAGTCGTGCGCGAGGCCCAGAGCCCGGGTGATCTGCAGGTTCGGGACGACGCCTTGATGCAGCAGGAGCAAGTCGCAGGCCACCCGGTGACGGCCGCCCTGGGCGGTGAAGCTCAAGGCCTCCACGGTCTCCCCGCCCTCGGCGCGCAGGTCGCGGGCCTGGCGGTAGCGCGGAATGCGTCGGACGGCGCGCAAGAGGCCCATGCCCTTGGTGAGATAGGCCGGCGCGCGCAAGGCGCCCGGCAAGAGGCTGAGAGCCTGCCCGAGACGGCCGCCGGGCGTGGTTTCCACCAAGGCCGCGGGCGTCACGCCGGCGCGCAGATACTGGCTCGCCAGCAGGATGAGCAAGGGGCCGCTGCCGGCCAGCACGACGCGGCCTTGCGGCAGGAGGCCGGAGGCCTTCAGCAGGATCTGTCCGGCACCGGCGGTCATCACGCCCGGCAAGGTCCAGCCCGGGAAGGGCATGGGTCGTTCCATGGCGCCGTTGGCCAAGATCAGCCGGTCGGCTTGCCAGGCCTCGACCTTGCCCTGCCGTGTCGCCTGAACCCGACGTTCCCTGGAGACCTCCCAGACCGAAGCGCCGCCCAGATGCGCGATGCCCTCGCGCCGGGCCGCATCGATGAGGGGCAAGCCCTTCAGATAGTCGGCGCCCAGATAGTCGACGCCCAGAGCCTCGCGCGCCGCTCCGCCGGCGGCGAGGCCGCGATAGATCTGGCCACCGGGGCTGCTCTGGTTATCGAGCAGCGTGACCGTGACGCCGGCCTCCGCGGCGGCGGCCGCCGCCGCTAGGCCGGCCGGCCCAGCCCCGACAATGAGAAGCGGAACACCTCGGCTCATGCCCGCGCCTCCGCCAAGGGCCGGGCACCGCGCATGCGGCGCACTTTCATGCCGTCGCGCGCCTCGACCATGCAGGCCTGGCGGTTCTGCTCGCCGTCGATCTCCATCAGGCAATCGAAACAGACACCCATCATGCAGTAGGGGCCGCGACCGCTCCCGCCGACGGGCGTGGTGCGCGTCAGGCGGTGACCGGCCGCCAGCACGGCGGCGGCGACGCTGTCGCCCACGCTGGCTTCGATCGCCACGCCCTCGAAGTCGAGCGTGAGCTTCTGGCGGCTCGGGTCAGGCAGCCGTGTGAAGGCGAAAGCGTCCGGCACGAAAGCTCTCCAGGTAGGGGGGCGCGGCTCCCTCGGCGATCCAGGGGGCCAGCAATTCGGCATGGGCCGCCGCCAGGGTGACGCCGCTGTGGCAGGTGACGAGATAGGCGCCTGGATGGCTCGGCGATTCCTCGTAGATTGGATAGCCATCCGGGCTCATGACGCGCAGGGCCGCCCAGGAACGCACGATCCTGACGTCCTTGAGCAAGGGGAAGAGACGTATGGCGCGGCTGGCGATGTGGCCCACCACCGGCGCCGAGGTGGCGTCATCCAGCCCGGCATCCTCCTTGGAGTCGCCGATCTGCACGCCGCCCTCGTCGACCTGGCGGACCAGCGAGGTGGGATACTTCAGGAAGGGGCGCACCCGCTCCGTCACCAGCACCTGCCCGCGGTTGGGCTTCACCGGTGCATCGAGACCGACCTGTGCCGCCAGCGCGGCATTGCCCAATCCGGCCGCGAGCACGACCTTGTCGGCTTGATGGCGGGCCCCGTTGTCGACGAGGAAGCCCGCGGACAGCGGCTGGATCTCGCGCACCGCCTCGCCCGCGACGCGGCGGCCGCCGAGCCTGGCGAAGACCTCGTGCAAGGCGCGCAGCAGGCGCAGCGGATTGACGTGACCGTCCTCCGGCCCGTAGGTCGCGCCGACCACCTCGGGCCCGACCTCCGGCACCATCTCCTTCAGGCGGTTGCGGCCGATGACCTCGAAGGGATAGTCCTCGATCTCGCCGCGCAATTGCTCCAGGCGCGCGACCTTCTCGGCCAGCTCCTCCTCGCTCAAGGCGAAGTCCAGACCGCCGGGCTGCGCCAGGCCGACGTCGGTGCCGGTCAGGCGCGCCAGCTGGCTGGCCAGCTCGGGCCAGAGCTGGGTCGAGCGACGGGTCCAGCGCGCGTAGTTTGGCAACTCGGCACCCTTGCTCTGCATCCAGACCAGGCCGAAGTTGCCGCGCGAGGCGCGAAAGGCGTCGTCGCCCTCGTCGAAGACGGTGACGCGGCAGCCGCGGCTGAGCAGGCCGTAGGCAAGCGCCATGCCGACAAGGCCGCCGCCGACGACGGCGACATGCTGCTCGGCCATCAGCCCTTGCCCACCAGCACGCGGTCCAGGCCGTAGAGGCGATCGAGCGCCACCATCAAGGCCACGGTCATGAAGATCAGCAAGGTGGAGATCGAGGCGATCAGCGGGTCGATGGTCTGGGCGATGTGATGGTACATGCGCACCGGCAAGGTCATGGTCTCCGGCGAGGCGACGAAGATCGTCATCGTGACCTCATCGAAGCTGGTTATGAAGGCCAAGAGCCAACCGCCTGCAATTCCTGGCAAAATCAAAGGCAAGGTGATGCGGCGGAAGACCACCCAGGGGCGCGCGCCCAAGGTCGCCGCCGCGTCCTCTGCATCGCGCGGCAGACCGGTCACGGAGGCCAGCACGAGGCGCAATGTGAAGGGCATGATGATGATGACATGGGCAAGCGCGATGCCGACGAAGGTGCCGCCGATGCCGATCTGGCTAAAGAAGCGCAGGAAGGAGACGCCCAGCACCACTGCTGGGATCATCAGGGGCGAGAGGAAGATCGCCGTCGTCAGGTCGCGGCCCGGAAAGCGGTAGCGTCCGATCGCCAAGGCGGCGGGTATGGCGACCGCCGTGGCCAGCGCGGCCGACACCAAGGCCAGATAGAGGCTCATCCAGAAGGCGTCGATGAAGCCCGGATAGTCCAGGATCGCCTCAAACCACCTGAAGGAGGCGCCGTTCCACGGCATCGAGAGGTAGCCCTTGTCTGTGAAGGAGACCAGGCAGACAGCCACCAGCGGTGCCAGGATAAAGAGGATGAAGAGCGTGTGGAAGATCAGCTCGATGGGCCCGTTCTTGCGCATGGCCTGCTCCCCCTCCTACTCAAAGACCTTGGCGTAGCGCCGCTCGATGAAGCGATTGTAGCTCATGATGATGATGACGTTTGCCACCAGCAGCAGAATGGCGATGGCCGCGCCCAAGGGCCAGTTCAAGGTGTTGAGGTACTCGTCGTAGGTCGTGGTCGCCACCACCTTGAGCCGCCGCCCGCCGATGATGGAGGGCGTCGCGAAGGCACTGGCGGTGAGCGCGAAGACGATCAGGCTGCCCGACAGGATGCCCGGCATGATCTGCGGCAGCACGATACGGCGCAGCACCGTCGCCTTGCTGGCCCCCAAGGTCAGCGCCGCGTCCTCCACCTGCGGATCGATCTTCTGCAGCGAGGCCCACACGGCGATCACCATGAAGGGAATCAGCACGTGCACCAGCGCCAGCACCATGCCGGCCGTGGTGAACATCAGGCTGACCGGCCCCTCGACCAGACCCAGCGCCTGCAAGGTCTCGCTGATGATCCCCTTGCTGCCGATCAGCAGCGCCCAACCCAAGGTGCGCACGATCACCGAGATCAGCAGCGGTCCCAGGATCACGATCAGGAAGATCGACTTCCAGGGATTGGCCATGCGCGAGAGGATGTAGGCTTCCGGCACCCCCAGAAGCACGCAGAAGAGGGTGACCAGCAAGGCGATGCCGAAGGTGCGCCCGAAGATGAGGTGGAAGTAGCTGTCGCTCAGCACTTCGACGTAGTTGGCGATCGTGAAACCGGGCTGAATTCCTGCCGTGAAATCAAAGCTGTAGAAGCTGAGCATGAGCGTCAGCAGCAGGGGTGCGCCCAACAGGGTCGCAAAGAGGATCAGCCCCGGCCCCGATAGCAGATAGGGGCGCAGCTTGGCGGCCGTGGCCATGGGTCAGCGCTCCTCGCCCAGGACCCGTGCCGCGGTCTCGGGCCAGGAGACCTTGACCTTGTCGCCGCGCCGATAGGGCGCCTCGCCCGTGTTGGGCTCGGTCACCAAGAGGTCGCCCATCGGCGAGGTCACCTGGTAGAGCCACTGCGCGCCGTGGAAGACGGCGGCCAGCACCTCGCAAGGCACCCCGCCCGCGTGATCGGGCGGGCCGAACGCCAGCTTCTCAGGGCGGAGCGACACCTTGACCGGAGAATTGGCCTGCAAGCCGCTGGCAGAAAAGGAGATTAGCTCAGTACCGACCCTGATGTCCGCGTGGCCGGCCGCGACGGTTTCCACCCGGCCGTCCAGAAGGTTGGTCTTGCCGACGAAGCCGGAGACGAAGGAGTCGGCGGGGTGATCGTACATGCCCACCGGCGTGTCGATCTGGATTGCCCGTCCTTCGTTCATCACCACCACGCGGTCGCTCATCGACAGGGCTTCGCCCTGGTCGTGCGTCACCAGGATGGTGGTGACGCCGAGGGTCTGCTGCAGCAGCCTGAGCTCCAGCTGCATGTCCTCGCGCAGCTTGGCGTCCAGGTTGGAGAGAGGCTCGTCCAGCAGCAGCAAGGGCGGCTCTATGACCAGGGCGCGGGCGAGCGCCACCCGCTGGCGTTGCCCGCCGGAGAGCTCCTTGGGATAGCGCGTGGCCAAGGCGTCCAGCTTCACCTGCTGCAAGGCGCGCATGACCTTGGGCTCACGCTCGGCCTTCGGCAGCCGACGCATCTCCAGGCCGAAGGAGACGTTGTCGAAGACCGTCATGTGCGGAAAGAGCGCGTAGCTCTGGAACACGATCCCCAGTCCCCTGGCGCTCGGCTTGGCGTCGGTGATGTCGCGGCCGTCTAGGTGGATCCGCCCGCCGCTCGGCTGCTGCAGGCCGGCGATCATCTGCAGGGTCGTGGTCTTGCCGCAGCCGGACGGGCCCAGCAGGGACACGAACTCCCCCCGCGCGATCTCGAGCGACAGCGATTCCACCGCGGTGAAGTCGCCGAAGCGCTTGGTCAGACGGTCAAGCGTCAAGAATGCCATGGCTTGGCTTCGCCTCTAACGAGGCGGCCGGGCGACGGCACGCCGCCCGACCGCCGCAGCCTCTTAGCTCAGCGCTCGACCTGGCGCGTCCACTTCTTGGTCCATTCGCCGCGCGCCGGGTTGATGACGTTCCAGTCGACGGCGTTCAGGGCCTCGATCCGCTCCGGTCCGTAGGGCAGCTTGGCGCCCAGTTCTTCCGGCAAGACGGCTTTCTTGTTGGTCGGCCCGAAGCCGACGATCTCGGCCATCAGGACCTGGTACTCGGGCTTCAGGAAGTGCTGGACCAGCTTCTGCGCCAATTCCGGCACGTCGCTGTCCACCACAGGACAGGCGCCGACCATCAAGGCCACGCCACCTTCGTCGGGATAGACGAACTCGCCCGGGAAGCCGGTGTCGGCCAGGGCCTTGAGGCGTCCCGATCCCCAGACGGAGAGCGCGATCTCGCCGTTTTGGAAGAGCTCCGACATCTTGCCGGACGAAGGCTCGTAGACCAGGACGTTTGGGCCGACCTCGTCCACGAAGGCGGTGAAGCCGGGATCGATGTCGTTCTCGCTGCCGCCGCGCAGACGGGCCATCATCACCAGGGCGTGCAGGCCGTAGGTGTTGTTGATCGGCGGCACCACCAGCATTCCCTCGTACTTGCTGTCGGTCAGGTCCTCCCACGAGCTGGGCGGGGCCCAGCCCTTCTCCTCGAAGGTCTCGGTGTTGTAGGCGAGACCGGTCACGACGAAACCGACGCCGACCGCCTTGTCGGTGCCCATCTGGGCGATGTCGTAGACGTCCTCGAAGATCGCCGCGTCTTGAATGGTGTCGCAGAAACCGAAGTTAACCGCTTGAAACATAGGGCCATCGTCAAGGAAGACGACATCGAGCTCCTGTGCTCCCTTCTGTGCCTGGAGCTTGGCCAGCGTGTCGGTCGAGTTGCCGGGCACGTAGATGATCTCGGCACCGGTCTCCGCTTCGAAGGGCGGCAGAACCTGCTCTTTCAACAGGGTCTCGAAGGACCCGCCGTAACCACCGAGGTAGATCTTCTCCGCATTGGCGGCGCCCGCCGCCATCGCAAACACAAGCACAGCCGCGCTGGCCGAAGCCGCAATCCGCTTCATGCTGGCCTTCCTCCTCACGTTGTTGGCCTCGGGCGGGAGGCCTGCCACGGAGCGGCGCCTCAAGCCCGGCCGCCATCATTGAGAGCAGAGTGTATGTCGTCAAATGAGTAATTCGGCCAAGAACATTCCGAAATGTTATACAGATTGCGGCGACCGGATCATCGCTTGCGCGCGATCATCTCGACGGGTGCGATGATCCCGGCGGTCAGTCCCGCGCGCATGTTGGCTAGCTTCTGCTGAAAGGTCTCGCCCATCACCGGCGCCAAGCTCGGCCCCGCCTTGCCGCTCGCCAACTTGGCACGCAGTCTCTCGAAGAAGTCGATCGCGAAGGCGAGACGCTCACGCTCGGCGACGATCTCGAAGCCGGCGGACGAAAGCGCCTGCCGGTAGCCCTCCATCCCGGCCAGGAAACTGGCGTCGGGCGCCGAGGCCCAGGGGACGGGAAAGGTCAGCTCGCCCGGCTTCAGCCGCATCACCTCGTAGACCGCGAAAGAGCCGCCGGGGCGCAGCACCCGCCCCACTTCCGCCATCAAGGCGCTCTTGTCGGCGATGTTCATGCCGACGTGGAGCAGGGTCGCATGATCAAAGCTGCCGTCGGCGAAGGGCATCGCCAGCGCGCTCGCCTGGTGGAAGGTGACCCGCTCCGCCAGGCCGACCCGGGCCGTCAGGCCCGTCGCCGCCACCACGAAGTCGGGCGTAAGATCGATGCCGGTCACCCGGCAGCCGAAGCGCTCGGCGAAGAAGCGGGCCGGCCCGCCGATGCCGCTGCCCACGTCCAGCAGCCGCTGCCCGGGCTCGACGGTGAGCTGATCCGCCAAGGCCTGGCTGGCCTCCAGGCCGCCGATGTGAAACTCGTCGACCGGTGCCAGATCGGCGGCCTTCAGACGAGCCACGTCGAGGCCGTAGTCCGCCAAGCTTGCCACCAGCTTGGCCTCTAGGTCGGCCTTGGCGTAGTGCGCGGCGACCTGCTGCTCGATCTCCATGGCGCCCCCGCCTCGCCGGCTAGAAGAGATGCTGGCCGCCGGTGACGAAGATCTCCGTCCCCGTCACATAGGCGAAATCGCGCGAGCAGAGCTGATAGACCGCACCCGCGACCTCCTCCGGCGTCCCCATGCGCTGCAGCGGGATGCGCGGAATGAGGCTCTCGTACTCCTCGCCGATCATCGCCGTCTCGATTTCGCCGGGCGCGACGGCGTTGACCTTGACGCCCAACTGCGCGAACTCGACCGCCAGCTCGCGCGTCAGCGCCGACAGGGCTGCTTTCGAGGTCGAATAGGCCGAGCCGGCGAAGGGGTGGATGGAGTGCCCGGCGATCGAAGTGATGTTCACCACGGCCCCCTTGGCCTTGCCCAAGGCCGTCGCGAAGCCGCGCGCCAGGGCCAAGGGCGCGAAGAAGTTCAGTTCGAACACCAACCGCCAGTCGTCCAGGTCGCCGTTCAGGCAGCCGAGCCGCTCCTTGAAGGGCGTCTTGGGGCTGACGGCGGCGTTGTTGACCAGGGCCTCCAGCGGCTCGCCGGCGAGGAGCCGGTTGGCCTCCTCGACAAAGGCCGCGAGCGAGGTCCTGTCGGCCAAGTCACAGGTGATGTGATGGGTCCAGTTGCGGTCGCGTCGGCATTCGTCCGGCACATGCTCGCGCGAACAGGTGATGATCCGCCACCCCTCGTCGGAGAAGCGCTTCACCGTGGCATGGCCAATGCCGCGGCTGGCGCCGGTCAAGATTACGGTCGGGCGGTGATTGGCACCGTCGCCCTGCCGCGCGCTGCGCTCTGCGCTGCCGCTATCGGGAGGAGTCATGGGCGCCACTATAGGGCAGCTTTGTTGCGACTTGGTGCTTTAGTTTTGGGCGAACTGTGGCATTATGGGGACGAGGGGGACTCGCCAAGCGCCTTTCGAGACGGTAAGCTCCTTGGCGTAAAGTAGAGTGAGGACTTGCGGGCATGCGCACCTACGGCCTTTTCGGCGCCATGCTGCTCCTGTTGACGGCTTGCGGGACGTTTCAGGAGGAAACTGGGCTATCGATCTTCAGCCTGGGCGACACGCCGGCGCAGCCTTCCAGCGATCAAGTGGTGCTGGCGCTGCATGAGCGTGTCGAGCGCGAGCCGATGCTGCTCTGCCCCGGTGTCTCCCTGACGGCCTCTTGCGAGTGGATCGAGCAAGGCAACAAGGGGGCCCTCTTCCCGCCGGAGATCGGCATCCGCGTCGCCAGCCCCTTGCCCTTGGTCGGGATAGAGTTCGACGCCGCGCCCAGCAGCTGGGAGATCTGCTACCGGCTGGAGGGCAGCGACACCCTATACCTGACCGAGCTCTCCTCGGAGGAACTGGGCATCAAGGCTCCGGTGGAGACGGCCTCCACCGCCGGCGTCTTCGACCCCTACTACGCCACGGTGCGCGCCTATCACTTGGGCGAGCCCGGCTATGACGCCGTCGCCAACCGCTGCGACGGCGCCCTCACCAATCGCGGTCAGAAGGCCAGCGCCTGGTAAGGCCACCGACCGACAACCGTCGCCGCAGTCACGCGTTCCACACGATCGAGACAGTCCGTCCGGCCTCCCGATTGGTCGATCGCTCTGCGCTCCTGCGTCTTAGGCGCTTATCCTTGCGGCGCTGCGGCCAAGCGCGGAAAGGTCCACGTTGGCACCGCAGACGAGCACGCCGACGCGCTCGCCCGCCGCGGGAACGTAGGCGCCGCTCAAGAGGGCGGCCAAGGCCGCCGCGCCGCCGGGCTCGACCGCCAGTTGGCAGGACTGCCAAAGGCGACGTTGCGCCTCTTCGATCGCCTCGTCGGGGACCAGCACCACGCGCTCGACATGGCGGTCTGCCAAGGCATGCGTCATCACGCCGGCCCGCTTGGCGCCCAAGGAGTCGGCCGCAAGCGAGTCGACCTCGACGTCCACCGGCTCGCCGGCCGCCAAGGCGGCGTGCAGGGCCCTCGACCCCTCCGGTTCGACGCCGATGACGCGCGCTCGGCCCTGGAACCAGGCGGCAAAGCCGGAGATCAGTCCGCCACCGCCCACGGCCACCAGGATGCTATCCAAGTCGGCGGCCTGCGCCTCCCACTCGCGCGCCACCGTTCCTTGCCCGGCAATGGTCTCGGCGGCGTCATAGGCATGCACTCCCGCCGCCCCGCTCTCCTGCTGGTAGGCCTCGCAGAGCGCCAGTGCATCGGCATAGCGTGCGCCGGACACCACGACATCGGCGCCCGCGGCCCGTATCCGGGCCAGCTTGGCCGGGCTGGAGATCTCCGGCACGAAGATGCGGGCGGGGATTCCCAGCCGACCGGCGGCGAAGGCCACCGCCGCCCCGTGGTTGCCGCCGGACGCCGCCGCGACGCCGGCGGCCGGCAGTTCGCGGCTCAAGAGGTTGTTGAAGGCACCGCGCGCCTTGAAAGAGCCCGAATGCTGCAGACACTCCAGCTTCATGACCATGGGAAAGGGAAGGCCGAGGTCCCCGGCGTCGCTCCGCAGGAGCGGCGTGACGCGAAGGTGGCCGGCGATGCGCGCCGCGGCGGCATCGATCTCGGCCGGTCCCGGGAGGTCGTCGAGGCTCGACATGTCGGCAAAGCTCCTGGCTGGTTGAGCGGATCCAGGACCCTGTCCTACAAGAGCCGTCATGCCGACGAAAGAGAGACGCCGGACTTTGTGCCATGCTTAGAGCCACTTGCCTCATCTGCCTCTCGCTCCTTGTGTTGAGCGCCTGCGGTCACGCGCGGATCGAGGAAGAGGCCGATCCTGGGGGCTGGTCGCGTCAGATCCCCGATCTGCTGCGCCAGACCGCCGAGGAGCGCGGGATCATCGCCTGCCGCCTGCGGGCGCCCCGAACCGACGAGGGCGAGGCGCCGTGCGATCAGGTCGAGCTTGCCGAGACCGACAAGCTCTACGTCACCACGGCGATCAAGCAGGAAAGGGGCCACCCCGACCCCGGCTTCGAGCTGAACTACGTGCGCGACGTCTGGACCTTCTGCTTCATCGTCGTGCGCGGCGAAACATCGGTCGAGTACATCGCCGACTTCCGCCGTGGCGTGATCGGCCCGGGCCTGATCGAGCAGGAGAGCGACACGCCAGATCCCGCCAGGGTCGTCGTCTCCATGGCGCCCGGCTATCTCGACAGCAAGGTGAAGGACGGCTGCGACTGGCTTTGGAACTTCACCGAAGAGCCGCAGAAGGGATAGCGGGCGCGGAGCCGCTCCGATGGGTCACCGGAGGCGCACTGCTGTCAGTTTTAGCGAGTTGGATTGGGTTCGCTGATCCGGACAGCAGTGGATCAAGTTGGGGCATGGCGTGCTCGGGAGCGACGATGTGGGTGCGGTCGACAACGGCCGCAAGAGCCCCTCACACACCGTCATTGCGAAGAGCGACAGCGACGCGGCAGCCCAGAGGGTGACGCCAGGGCGCGACGGCGTGTAAGCCGGTCTTCGCTGGCGAACCGGACAGCAGTGGATCAGGTCCGGACATGACGGGTAGTTGTTGATTGTACTTCAAAAAGACCCTCCTCTTAGGCGTCGAGAGCCTTGGACCAGACCGCGGTGGGACCGAGCGCTCGGACCGTCCGGGTAGGTCCGGCCACCTGAAAGGGAGACGACGATGAGCACAGTCTATCAGCGTGACGCGCGGGTCATGTCGCGCCTGCAGAAGCTCCGCTTCTTTCCGCTTGCGGTCACCGGCGGACAGGGCAGCTATCTGATGGCCGAGGATGGACGCAAGTGTCTCGACCTCTCGGCCTCATGGGGTGCGGTGAGCCTGGGACATGCCCACCCGGCGCTGCGGGCGGCCGTCGACCGGGCGCTCAGCGACCAGGCGGGAGCGAGCACGCTTTCGGCGGCCAACGCCCCGGCCGTGACGCTTGCCGAGCGCCTGCTGACGCTGACCCCGGGTGAGGGCGAACGGCGGGTCTGGTTGGGCCATTCGGGATCCGACGCCAACGAGACTGTGGCCCGCGCCGTGGTCGCGGCGCGCGGACGTCCGCGGCTGATCTCCTTCGTCGGCGCCTATCACGGCGGGACCGCCGGCTCCATGGCGATCTCCGCCCACAGCGTCCAGGAGCACGCCGAAAAGGCCGCCGGCCTGCACCTCCTTACCTATCCCGACCCCTACCGCCTGGCGGAAGGGGAGAAGAGCGGCGCCGAGATCATCCACTCCCTGGAGCGCGCCTTCGAGAGAGACTGCCCGCCCGACGAGGTGGCGGCCCTCTTCATCGAGCCGATCCAGTCCGACGGCGGCTTGATCGTCCCGCCCGAGGGCTTCATGGCAAAGCTGGCCGCGCTCTGCCACACGCACGGCATTCTCGTCGTCAGCGACGAGGTCAAGGTCGGCATGGGGCGCAGCGGACGCTTCCACTGCATCGAGCACGAAGGCGTCCGGCCGGACATCGTCGTCATGGGCAAGGGTCTGGGCGGAGGCCTGCCGCTCTCCGCCGTCGTCGGACCGGCCGACGTGTTGGACTATGCCAGTTCCTTCTCGATGCAGACCTTGCACGGCAATGCGGTCTGCGCCTCGGCCGGGCTGGCGGTGCTCGACACCATCGAATCCCAGGGCCTGACGGAGAACGCGGCCCAGGTGGGCGCCTATCTCCAGTCCCTGCTGCGGGATCTCTCCAAGCGCCACGGCCTGATCGGCGAGGTGCGCGGGCGCGGGCTGGCCATCGGCGTGGAGCTGGTCTCCGACCGGGAGGCGCACACCCCCGCGGCGCGCGCGGCCGCGAAGACGGTCTACCGCGCCTTCGAACTGGGCCTCGTTCTCTACTATGTGGGCATGAACTCGAACGTGCTGGAGATGACGCCGCCCCTGACCTTGAGCCGGATGGAAGCGGAGGAAGCGGTCTCCCTCCTGGATCGCGCCCTCTCCGACGTCGCCGACGGTCGCGTTCCCGACGAGGCGATCGCCGCTTTCGAGGGCTGGTAGCCGCGCGCCCTTCGCGCGGCCCGTTTCGGCCAAGTGCGCGCAGTCGGTCCCGTAGGGATCGCTAGAGAGACCCCTGCCCCTCTTTCTCCAGCCAGCCGCGCAGCGTCGTCTTGGTGACCTTGCCGTAGTTGTTCTTCGGCAGGCTCTCGACGAAGCGGTAGTCCTTGGGGCGCTTGAAGCGGGCGATCTGCTGCAGGCAATGGGCGTCCAGCACTTCGGCCGAGAGGGTCTCACGCGGTTCGGCCACGACGAAGGCCACGACTTCCTCGCCCCACTCCGGCTCCGGCCGTCCCACGACGGAGACCTCGTGCACGGCCGGATGCATCAGCAGGCACTCCTCCACCTCGCGCGGATAGACGTTGGAGCCCCCGGAAATGATGACGTCCTTGGAGCGGTCCTTCAGCGTCAGATAGCCATGGGCGTCGAGCGTGCCCATGTCGCCGGTGAAGAGCCAGCCGTCGCGCAGGGCCTCGGCCGTCGCCTCCGGGCGGCGCCAATAGCCCAGCATGACGGAGGGGCCGCGCACCAGGATCTCTCCCGTCTCTCCCTCGGGCGGCGGCTGGCCCTCCGCGTCGGCGACGCGGACCTCGACCAAGGACTGCGCGATGCCGACCGAGGCGAGGCGGGTCATCCGGTCCGGCGTCCCCTCCACGCCGTGGCGTGCCTTGCCGAGCGCGGTGATCGTCATGGGGCTCTCGCCCTGGCCGTAGATCTGAACCAGTCGTTGTCCCAGCACCTCCATCGCGGCCAGGCTGTCGGCCACGTACATGGGCCCGCCGCCGTAGACGATGGTCTTCAAGCCCGGCAGCGACGCGGAGGCGACACGCGGATGCTTGACCAGCCGCTGAACCATGGTCGGGGCCGCGAAGAGGGTGAGACCGCGATGCGTCCGGCAGAGGCCGGCGATCTCCCCCGCATCGAAGCCGCCGCTCTCGGGCACGACATGGGCAGCGGCGGCGGCGACGTGCGGTAGGATGTAGAGGCCCGAGCCATGGCTCATCGGTGCCGCGTGCAGGACGCCGTCGCCGGCGGCGATCCCATCGACGTCCATGAAGTAGCAAGCGCTCATGGCCAGGAGGTTGCCGGCGCTCAGCATGGCCCCCTTGGGACGCCCCGTCGTGCCGGAGGTGTAGAAGAGCCAGGCGAGATCGTCATGCGCGCAGGGTTCCGGCTCCGCCATCGGCTCGGCCGCCAGCAAGGCGTTCCAATCGCCGCCGCCGACCTCCATCACCTCCAATTCCCGATTGCGCAAGCCGGGCGCGTCCGACAAGGCACCGGCCAGGTCCGGGCTGACGAAAGCAAGGCGCGCGCCGCTGTCCTCGAGGATGTAGGCAATCTCCTTGGGATGCAGCTTGGCGTTCACCGGAACCGCCACCAGGCCGGCCCACCAGCAGCCGAACAGCACGTCGACATACTCCGGCCGATTGGTCATGACCAGGGCCACCCGATCGCCATGCGCCAGGCCCAGCTTGCCCCGCAGGGCCGCGGCGAGCCTGGCGGCCCTATCCGCCAGCCGAGCGTAGGTCGCCAGCAGCCGCTCGCCGTGGTAGAGCGCCGGCATGGCGCCGTCGGCACGGGCGGCACGGAGAAGCAATCGGGCCAGGTTCACCGGACTCTCCCTCTGGTCGTTCAATCACGAGGCGGGGGCTGCGATCCACTCTAGCGGGACCTTTCCTTGAAGCCGGCCTTGCGCAGGCCTTCCATCAGGTGCTCCAGGTCATGGGGCGCGGCGTTCCACTTGAGAAGCTCGGCGCGCGGATCGAGATCGGGCTTCAATTCGAAAGCCTTCCTCAACGTCGTCTCGGCCTCCGGCCGTCGCAGTTGCCCCAACACGGCCGCGCCGTAGAGTTGGGTCGGATAGAACTCGGGCATGCCGGCCTTCTCCAGATACTCCAGGGCCTTGTCGTACTCCTTCAGGTCGTAGTGATAGCGGACCGAGGAGAAGTAGTACCAGCCGGGATGGAGCGGGTTCAGCTGGCGCGCCCGATCGGCAAGCGCCACGCCGCGTTCGAACTGGCCCATGAAGGCCAGGAAGTGGCCGATGTCGGCCAGGATCTCCGGATCGTTGGGATTCAGGTTCAAGGCACGCTGGGCCTCCGCCTCGAAGCGGTCGTTGGCGTGGCGAAAGAAGTGCACGACCGCCAGCCAGCAGCGCGCGTAGGCGTTCTGCGGGTCCAGCTCGACCGCCTTCTCCGCCATCTGGAGCGCGCGACCGATTGGATCGGGGCGCGGGTTGGCGTCGAAACGATGCTCCGCCAGATAGACGTTGGCCAGCAGCGCATAGGCATCGGCGTAGTTGGGATCCTTGACGATCGCCTCCTCCAGAAGGTCGCGCGCCTCCTCGTGCATCTCCCGAGAGAGCATCGAGGTGAAGCGCCGCGCCCGCAGCAGACAATCGTAGGCGTCGAGTTGCGCCGGGCTCTTCTTCATGGCGCGCTGCAGGGCGGCATTCTGGACATTGACGCCCAAGGTGGCGGCGATGGTGCAGGTAACCTCGTCCTGGACCGCGAAGATGTCCTCCATCTCGCGGTCGTAGCGGTCGGCCCAGAGATGGCCGCCACTGCCGGCATCGATCAGCTGCGCGGTCACGCGCACGCGACCGGCGGCCCGGCGGACACTGCCCTCGACCAGGTAGGCGGCGTTCAACTCCCGCCCGATCTGCGCGACGTCCAAGGCCTGTCCCTTGAAGCGGAAGGCAGAGGTGCGGGCGATGACGAGCAGTTCGCGAAAGTGCGAAAGATTGGTGATGATGTCCTCGGTCAAGCCGTCCGCGAAGTACTCGTCGACATCGGCGCTGAGGTTCTCGAAAGGCAGAACCGCGATCACCGGCCGGTCGAGCGTCGCGCCGGCGCTTGCGACGGGTGCTGCTTCCGCAGGCGCCGGACCGGACGCCGGCGGTGCTTCGGAGGAGCTCACCTGACCCACGAACTGGAAACCGCGCCCGCGCACGGTGCGGATGTGGCTCTGATTTCCCCCGCTATCGCCCAGGGCGCGTCGCGCCGACTTGATACAGCTTGAGATGGTGGCGTCGGAGACGATCCGCCCCTTCCACACCGCCTCGATCACTTCACCACGGCTGATGACCCGATCGGGATTGCGCGCAAGATAGCAGATCAGGTCGAAGACCAGAGGCTCGACCGAGCGCGCCTGGCCCTTTTCCCGCAACTCGAAGGTCTCGGTATCAATCTCGAAATCGTCGAAACGATAGATCATTCGACCCCCTAGAGCGGGGTGACGTCAAATCGGACCGATTTGTCGTCCGTTTCCTGCTCTAAAACGCTCAAAGATAGAGCAGATTCACGCAATCAGGTGATCCCACCTGTTTGCGATCTCCTCTAACAGCCGGCGTGAAGCCTAGCTCACCTGAAGACTTGGTGCCAGCGACCGCCAATGCAGGAGGGGGAACGAAACCCCCACGAAAAACCCACAAGATCTTCAGCAGCTCTTCAAGCAGGGTGACGCGCCTCCTCCTACCTTCCAAGCCGTGAAGCCGCCGATGGCCGCGGCTCGAGCGCATGGAAGGAGAAGGACATGGGAACGACGACAGTCCTGATGACGAAACCCGACTACACCGCCATCAAGATGAAGCAGGTCGCCGCCTGGGCATCGGGCGACTACACGCGGATCGGCGTGACCTTGCAGATCGTCGGCGAGACCTTGGCCGAGGCGATGGACCTGACACCCGATTCCTCGGTCCTCGACGTGGCCGCCGGCAACGGCAATGCCACCTTGGCATTCTCCAGGCGCTGGTGCCGCGTCACCTCGACCGACTACGTCGACGCCCTGCTGGCACGCGGCCGCCAAAGGGCCGAGGCGGAAAGCCTGGACGTCACCTTCGAGATCGCGGATGCCGAGAGCCTTCCCTTCGACGACGCGGCCTTCGATGCCGTGGTCTCCACGTTCGGCGTCATGTTCACGCCCAATCAGCCCGAGGCCGCGCGGGAACTCCTGCGCGTCTGCCGGCCCGGCGGCAAGATCGGACTGGCCAACTGGACGGCCGAGGGCTTCATCGGGCAGGTCTTCAAGACCTTGGGCAAGCATGTCGCGCCTCCGGCGGGGCTCGAGTCGCCGGCGCGTTGGGCGAACGCGGGCTGGCTGAAGGAGACCTTCGCGACGAGAGCCACCGGGCTCGACATCGAAGAGCGTCAGTTCCTCTTCCGCTATCGCTCTCCGGAGCACTTCATCCAGTTCTTCCGCACCTTCTACGGTCCCATGCACAAGGCCTTCAAGGCATTGGCGCCGGATGCGCAAAGCGCGCTCGACCGGGACCTGCGCGCGACCATCCAACGCTTCAACACGGCCACCGACGGCTCCATGCGGGTCCCCTCCGACTACGCGCAAGTCATCGTCACCAAGGCTTAGGTCGCGACGCAGAGCACAAGGGAGACCAGAGCAATGGCAAGCCTCTTCGAACGCTGCGGGGGATTCGCCACCGTGAGCAAGGTGGTGATGAGCTTTTACGACCGGGTCTTGGACTCCGACGTGGCCGGCCCCTACTTCGAATCGGTCGACCTCAAGACGGTGATCGACCATCAGACCAAGTTCGTCGCACAGACCATGGGCGGGCCCATCGTCTACAGCGACGAGCAGCTGAAGCGCGTGCATGCCAAGCACAGCATCGAGTCCGAGGCCTTCGACGAAGTCGGCCGCTTGATGCAGGAGACCCTGGAGGACTTCGACTTCGCGCCTTCGGACATCGACCTGGTGATGGAGGCCATCGGGGCGCGGCGCAGCTGCATCGTCGCCAACTGACCGCGCCCTTCAGCGCGGAACCACATTGGGGAGCAGTCCTATGGACCTGGAACGCTTCAACAGAATGCTGCTGGAATCGGTGGGCGTGGGTCTGGCGATCCTCGCCCCCGAGAGCCGCGAGATCCTCTGCGCCAACCGCCGCTTCGTCGAGTGGTTTCCGGGGGAGACCGGGATCGGCCGACTGCTGGAGGAGGTCTTTCCCGAAATCGACCCGCAAGCCCTGCGCGATCGTCTGGATGCCGGCATGGGGTTCGCCAGCGAGGCGGAAATCAAGGTGAAGCGGCGCGCGGTGATCATGTCGCTACAGATCTCCCGTGCCGACCAAGCAGGGACCGACGTTTTGATCCTGGAGCTTCAGAACGTCTCCAAGGTCAAGGAGTTGGAGTGCATGATCGCTTCCTACTCGAAGATGGTGGAGCGGCAGAAGCGAAGCTTGGAGCGCGAGAAGGAGCGCGCCGAGAAGCTTCTCTTGAACCTCATGCCGCGAAGCGTCTACGAGGAGCTCAAGACCTTCGGCGTCACCACGCCGCAGCGCTATGACCAAGCCTCCATCCTGATGCTGGACTTCGTCGGCTTCACCGACATGGCGGTCGCCCACGATCCCGCCGGGATCGTCGCCGAGCTGAACGACATCTTCACCGCCTTCGACCGCATCGCCGAGCAGTTCGGCTGCGAGAGGATCAAGACCATGGGCGACGCCTACATGGCGGTGTCCGGCATCCCGGAGGGTAACCCGGACCATGCCCACAACATCGCCACCGTGGCCCTCATGATGATTCGCTACCTCAAGCGGCGCAACGCCACTCATGCGCAGCGATGGACATGCCGTATCGGCATCAACTCCGGCCCGGTGATCGGCTCGATCGTCGGCGTGCAGAAGTACGTCTACGACATCTTCGGACCGGGCGTGAACTTGGCCGCGCGCATGGAGGCTCTGTCCGACAGCATGGAGATCACCCTCTGCGAAGACATGGCTGGCCTGATCGCCAAGGATTTCTACCTGGAGGATGCGGGCGCCCGCGAAGTGAAGGGCTTTGGCCCGAAGCGGATCTACGAGCTTGTCGGCATGAACAGCAACAGGGAGACGCCGCCGAGTATGGCGCTCTCCGCCTGAGCGGCGAAGGGAGTGGTGCCTTCGGGCGACCGCCCAGCCACCACTCCCTTCGGCCATTCAATACCCGTTCCGGGTCAAGGCGGATCGCCCTTCGCCCGCGCGTCAGGTGAAGATGAAATCCCCGGCGGACAGCTGCGAGGGTTGCACGTCCTCCAACAACAAGCGGTCGCCGTTGTCCAAGGTGATCTTCAGATCGTCGCCGCCACCGACCACGCTGGAGCGCGCTTGGACGTCGCCGAAGTCCGAAAGGCCTGGGACCGAATCGACCTGGATCCTGTCGCCGTCGCCAAAGTCCTCGATCGTATCGCGGCCCCCGTCGAAGATGAAGAGATCGTTGCCGCGACCACCTTCCAGGTCGTCGTTTCCGGCACCGCCGGAAAGCGTGTCATCCCCGTTACCACCGTCGAGGTCGTCGTTCCCGTTTCCTCCGAACAGCTGATCCCGACTGTTTCCACCGTCCAACTCATCTTTTCCCGCACCGCCTTCCAAGAGATCTCGTCCAGCACCGCCTTCCAGCTCGTCATTGCCACCGTCGCCGTACAGCTTGTCGTTCGCCGCACCGCCGTAGAGATCGTCCGCGCCCTCGTTACCGAAGAGTTGGTCGCGACCGCCGTCACCCTGCAAATCGTCTTGCCCGCGCAAGCCTTCGATGGTGTCGTTGCCGCCAAGGCCATCGATATCGTCAGCACCATTGGTTCCGACGATGATGTCCTTGCCGTCCGTGGCTTGGCTCCCGCCGTTGCCCGGCGGCGGCTCGGGATCAGGGTCGGGGTCGCTTCCGGCAAAGGCGAACATCTCGGACGAGAGCTCGCCCAGGCGCACGTCCTCCAGACGCAGCGAGTTGTCGTCGTTGAAATCTATCAGAACGTCGTCACCGCCGTCGGCCGACCTTGCCAGTGGGAAGAGTTCGTCGAAACTGTCGACGCCGAAATCGCCGGTAATGGAGATCACGTCGCCCGGCTGCCAATCTTCTATGACGTCATGACCGAAAGCGAAACGGAACTCGTCTTGGCCTCCGCCGCCCTCCAGTTCGTCATTGCCGGAGCCACCATCCAGTATGTCGTTACCGCCCTGGCCTTCCAGTTCGTCATTACCGGCCTCTCCCTTCAGCAGGTCGTTGCCGCCTCCCCCATAGACTTCGTCGTTCCGATTGCCGGCAAACACCGTGTCGTTGCCGCCCAGCGCGAAAATCTCGTCCTGGCCATTGGTACCTTCCAGAACGTCTCGCTGATTCGTTCCTCTGATTTCCATGTTCCTCGACTCCCATGCTCGCGTTGCGTCGTGGAGGCTGCTCTTGGCGACCAGCAGGCCTCTCGTCATGGACTGGATTTGGCCCTTGGAGATCTTGAAGGAAGCTGAGGTTGCGTTAAGTCGGTGATCGGGTTTTCCGACAGCCAGGAAGAGGCATGGCAATGGAGCCATCCGTCACCATCAAGCAACTCTCGGCCCTGCGCCTGACCGCCGATGCCGGCTCCATCCGCCGCGCGGCCGAAATCGCCGGCACCAGTCAACCGGCCTTGAGCGCCCAGATCGCCGCCTTGGAGGAGGAGACGCGCCTGCGCCTCTTCGAGCGCCGATCGAGCGGCATGCTGTTGACGCCCGACGGGCGGAAGGTCTTGCAGATGGCACGGCGCGTGCTCGATGCGGCCAACGAGATCGCGACCTTGAAGAACCGCGGCGGGCGCGGAATAGAGGCGACCATCGCCATCGGGGTCAGCACTTCGGTCGGTCCCTACCTGCTACCGGCGGCGACCCAGGATCTCCACAAGGCCAATCCCGACTTGAGACTGATGGTGCGCGAGGGCAGCACGCGCGCTCTGACACGCGATCTCCTGTCGGGCGTGCATGATCTCATCTTGACCCAGCTCCCGCTCTCCGACGCCAGCATCCGCCACGACGTCATCTGCAGGGAGGCGCTCTTTGTCCTGATGGCGGCCGACCACCCCTTGGCCGAACGGGGCACGCTCGACATCGAGGACCTGAGGGGCCAGCGTTTTCTGACGCTAGGGCCGGACTTCGCGCTGACCCGCCAGGTGCACCGCCTGTGCCGCGACGCGCGCGCGACGGTATCCGACCTCTACGAGGGCAACAGCATGGACGCGCTCAGGATCATGTGCGCCATGAGCGCCGACGTCGCCATCGTGCCTGAGTTCTACGTTCGCTCGGAAGTGGAGGGCGACGGCGCCGTCACGGTACGGCAGATCCAACGCCAGAACCTCAATCGCACGATCGTTTTGGCCTGGCGCCAAAGCCAGGGCGAACCGACCTTCGTGGCACCGCTCGTCAGCGCATTCAAGGCAACGGCGGCGCGACTGCGCCAGGCCGAACGCCCGCCCGACCTCGATGGAAAGGAGCCGGAAACCCCGCTCTAGCCGGCGAGGCCGGATACCCGCAAGTGCGTCAAGAGGCTGTCCAAGGAAGGCGGCGAGCAGCAGAAGCCCAGATGACCGTCGGGCCGAATGACGCACAGCGTGGGCCGCGCGCCGCCCAGACGTTCATGCAAGAGACCCGACCGGTCAACCAGAAGGCCAGTGCCGTTCGATGGCGGTACCGAGGCGCCGCTGTGGACGGCAAAGACCTTCAGCCCCGGGAGGCCCGCCGCCTCAAGTCGTTGCACGAGAGAGAGTGCCGCGTCGTGCCCGTCGTCGTCCGTGGCGCCGGGCAAGACCAGTGCCGTCGCCCCAGGATGGGCAATCAGCTCATGCAGCGACAGGGTGCGCGTCGCGGCGGCCAAGTGGGGAACCTCCCCCACCCGATGGCCGGCTCGGGTCGCCCGTTCCGACGGGCTCGGCGCAACACCGATCGCCTGCACGATCGGGCTGTCGGCATAGCCATGCGTAATCTCGGATTCGGCCAGGGCGGCGAACTCCTGACCTTCCGGTTCGGAGAGGAAAGCGAAGAGCCCCTTGAGCGCCTCCGCTCCTTGGGGCGCCATACGCCGATAGGCTTCGTCGCCGGACTGGACGATGGCCTGATCGACCGGTCTGCGTTCGGCCTCGTAGGAGTCGATGAGATCCTCGGAACCGCGGCCGGAGGCGATCGCCGCCAGCTTCCAACCCAGGTTGTAGGCGTCTTGGATGCCGGCGTTCATGCCGTGCCCCTCTATGGGGTTTGAAGCGTGAGCCGCATCGCCGGCCAGAAAAACGCGGCCGACCCGATAGTTGCGTGCGAGGCGCGAATGGGAATGGAAGAACTGGGGAGTCCCCGGATCCTTCAGCGCGACGCCTGGCGAGACGACGGCCAAGCGCTCGGTGACGTCGGCCAGGACATCCCCCTTAGCGCCATCTTGCGGACGGAAGTAGACCCGCCAACGCTCCTCGCCCAAAGGAAAGGGAATGACGATGGGTGCCTGAAGCTGGGCGCAGACGGTCTCCCGCGCGTGCTGCCAGTTGGACAGATGGGTATCGACGACACCCCACAGCTCCGGATAGTCGGCCCCTTCGAAGGCGTCGTCGACGGCCCGGCGCACGGCACTGCGATAGCCGTCCGCGCCGACGACCCAGCTGGCCTCCAACCGAAATGCGCCGCGTTCGGCCGACTTCAACTGAACGCTCAGTCCGGACGCCTCCTCCTCCAAGGCGACGAACTCCACGCCGCGCTCGACGCTGCCCCCATGGGCCTCCAGCGCGCGGGTCAGAATATTGATCGTCTCTTCCTCGGGGATGGAGAGAATGTGCGGAAAAGGACTATCCAAACCGCCGAAAGCATAGGCCGCCATGGGCGTGGCATCGGAGTAGATCGACACGCCTTCGACGATCTGGCCGTGCTCGTAGAAGGCATCCTTCAAACCAAGACCGGAGAGGATCTCAAGCGTTCTCGGTTTGATGAAGATCGCGGCACTCCAATGCGCCGGCTCCGGCGACCGATCGACCAGGCGGAAGGCGACGCCGCGGCGGGCCAGTTCTAGCGCCACCATCAAACCTGTCGGTCCGGCGCCAACGATCAGGATCGGTTTGGCCGTCATAACCGCCCCCCTTCTTTCTGACCCGACCCACATCCTCGGTTCACCGACAGGATCGCACAGGAAAGAACCCGATGAAATGCCGTCCCGCGAGGCGCGAGCCTCCCGAGCAAAGCGAAAGGGGCCCGGCCGCATGGCCGGACCCCCAAGGCATTGACCGATAGGTATCGAAACTTAGGAGGCGAACCACCAGCGCTCGGCCGAGCGGGCGCCATCCAGCTCCCAGTTGCCCGAGATGTTGGGGCCGTGCTGGACCCGGTCGCGCCGCGCCATAACACGGTTGCGGAAGAAGGGTACCACGGTGCCGCCGTCGTCGCGGCAGAGCTGCTGCATCTCGCGATACATCTCGCGCCGCGTATCCTGGTTCAGCTCGCCCTTGGCCTGGATCAAGAGCTCGTTGAAGCGGGCATTGTCCCAATGGCTCTCGTTCCAGGGCGCGCCGGCCTTGTAGGCCAGCGAGAACATGACGTCCGGCGTCGGGCGCGCGCCCCAGCCGACCACGCAGAAGGGCTTCACCAGCCAGACGTTGGACCAGTAGCCATCGTTCGGCTCACGCTTCACAGTAATGTCGATGCCGGCCGCCTTGGCCGCCTCGCTGTAGAGGATGGCCATGTCGACCGCGCCCGAGAAGGCGGCATCGGCGGCGGAGAGCTCCACCTTCAAGTTCTCCATGCCGGCCTTCTTCAGGTGGAACTTCGACTTGTCCGGATCGTATTGGCGCTGCTCCAGGTCCGCCCAGAACGGCAAGGATTCGCCGATCGGATGGTCATTGCCCAGGGTACCGTGTCCGCGCAGGATCTTGTCGATGATGGCGTCGCGGTCGATGGCGTACTTCAAGGCCAGGCGCACATCGACGTTGTCGAAGGGCGCCACGTCGCAGAACATCGGCATCGTGCAGTTCGCCCCGCTGGCGACCTCGTCGATCACGATGCCGGGACGACGTGCCAGCATGTGGACCGTCTTCAGATCCACTTCACTGATCGCATCGACCTCGTCGGTCATGACCGCGCTCTGGCGCGCGTTGCCGTCGTTCAGCACGATCGCGGAAACCGCATCGAACCAGGCCTTATCGGACTTGAAGTAGTTTTCGTTGCGGCTGAATTCGGCGCGCACACCTGGCTCGAAGTTGTCGATCTTGTAGGGACCGGTGCCGATTCCGCTGTCCGTATCGACCTTGCCTTCGCCGTCCGAGGGCATCATCACCAGGTGGTAGTCGGACAAGAGGTAGGGCAGATCGGCATTGCCGCCCGTCATCTCGACCACGACGACGTGGTCGCCGTCCTTGCGGATGTCCTTCACGTCCTCCAGCAGCGGCTTGGCCGCCGAGGCATTGTCCGGGTCGCGGTGGAAGTTCAGGGAGGCGACAGCGTCGTCCGCCGTGAAGGGCTTGCCGTTGTGGAACTCCACGCCGCTGCGCAACTTGAAGGTCCAGGTCGAGGCGTCGGCCGAGGCCTCCCAGCTCTCCGCGATATCGGGACCGATCTCGTTGGTCGGCGTGATCTCGGTCAGGTAGTTGCGCACGGTATGATTCATCTGAATCATAAACACGCTTTCCGTTGTCGCCGGGTTCAGCTTGTCGGTGGTGTTGCCGTCGTGCCAGCCGACCCGATAGGTGCCGCCGCGCTGGGGCGTGTTGGCCAGAACCTGCGTGCTCCACAGGCTGGAGGCCGCGGCCACGCCGAGGCCGGCCGCCGCCGAGCCTTCCATGAAGCGGCGCCGCGAAACGCGGCCCGACAAGGCACCCTTGGTCAGCGAACCCAACAGGCCATCGCGAAAGGTATCATCAGTCATCTTTGGAGAAGCCTCCTGAAGCGTTCTTCACGTTAGCGATTCAGCGGCGATGTGATCTCGCCGTTTCGGTGTCCGACCCCCGGCCAGCCACGAACGCTCCCGGCGTCTTTGCTGCAAGAGTCGGCTCTCGGAACGGCACAACTGCCGCCCATTGTCACCAAAACTGACCGCCACCCTGCCCTGGTGATCACCAAAAAGCGACATCTTCTGTCGCAGACGTGGTTATACAATGGCTATACAATCCATGTACAGCGTTACATGAGCCCCGTGGAACGCCTTTCGGCAGCGGTGGATGGCGCCGCCTCCCTACGGCGCGGCACGCAATCGTCCATCCTTTTGGCTTGGCACGACGGCAAGATATGTATCCGTGCGCGATCCAGCCGCTCCATCCCCCGCCTGGGCCGGACAGTTGGCTGCTAAGAGGATGGCACTTCGATCTCGCCACGGCAGACGACCACGGCGCGGCCCGCGACGCGGATCTCGGCGACCTTGCCCTGCCTGCGTTCCACCGTGATGTCGGCACGGCCGGGACGCCCCATCTCCACGCCCTGGTGGACGCTCCAGGCGAGCGTCGCCTCCTGGCGCTCGTCGCCAGAGGCCAGCAGCAGGCCCAGCGCGGCATTGGCGCTGCCGGTGACCGGGTCCTCGGCCACGCCGTGGGAGGGCGCGAACATGCGCGCCCGGAAGTCGGGGGCTGCCGCCGAGGGCTCCGCGGCATAGAGGAAGACGCCGTTGAAGTCGTGCAGCCGCTCCTGCGCGGCCAGCCTGTCGGCATCGGCCTTGGCGGCCGCCAGAGCCGCCAGGTCGGTCAGTTCCACCAGCAGGAAGGCCAGTCCGGCCGAGACGACCCGCGGCTGATGGCGCGCCGTTCGGATCTGCGATTCCGGCAGGTTCAAGATGGCCGCGGCTTCGCTGACGGCCAGCTCCGGCCCCATGCCGTCGGTCTTCGGCGCGGTAAGCTCGGCACCGACGATCACGCCCTTCTCGGCCTTCAAGGTGATGGGCACCGGACCCGCCAGCTCGTCGAAGACGATGGCACTGCCGTCCTCCACCGGGCCGAGATCGCCGCTTTGGGCCAGGACCACGGCGGTGCCGACATTGGGATGACCGGCGAAGGGGACCTCGGCCATGGGCGTGAAGATCCGCACGCGCTTGACCGCGCCGGCTGCCTCCGGCGGCAGCACGAAGGTGGTCTCCGCATAGTTGAACTCGCGGGCGATGCGCTGCATTTGCTCGCCGCTCAAGCCCCGCGCGTCGGTGATGACCGCCAGCGGGTTGCCACCGAAGGTGCTGTCGGTGAAGACGTCGGCGGTGACATAGGGATAGCGCATGGCACGACCTTTCCTGCGGCTCGCTGCTGTGGTCTATAGTGCAGGGGCCAGGTTGGCTCGGTCGAGTGGGGGAGAACGCAATGCTGATACGCAGCTGCAAAGTGGCACTGGTCGTGGGTCTGGCCCTGTTGTACGCGATCTTCGCCTTCACCAACATCGCCGCGCCTGAGCCAAACATCGAGGCCGTGCAGCATGTGATGTCGATGGACAACGTCTCCGCTCTGACCGATACGAGCTGGCGCGCGATAACGAACCCCGTCATCCATGACATCGCTTTCTGGATCATCGTCCTTTGGCAGATCGCCACGGCCTTGCTCCTCCTCCTGGCGGCCATCGGCCTGTGGGGCGAGCGCGACAGCGGGCCGGCCTTTCAGCAGGCCAAGGGCCTCGCCGTCCTGGGCCTGGTCACCGGGATGCTGCTCTATCTCGTTCCCTTCCTCATCATCGGCGGCGAGTGGTTCGCCATGTGGCAGGCCAAGGCGTTCAACGCGCAGCAAGCAGCCTTCCGCATCTTCATGATGACCGGCCTGGTGCTGATGGTCGTCCTGCACCGCGACGACAACGCGGCCGACCGCTAGCCGGGACGGACCCGGTCGCCTGCGCTGCTAGAAGAGCCGGCCAGCCGGTCAAGCGCTAGGGCGACGGCGCGCCGCCAAGTCTGGCGCCTCGCCGGCCCGATCACCGTCGCCAATCTGGGCCAGCCCTTGATGGGGATGGTCGACACCGCGCTCAGCGGTCATCTGGCTTCGCCGGCGATGATCGGCGCCGTCGGGGTGGGCGCGCTCATCTTCTCCTTCCTCTTCTGGGGCTTCGGCTTCCTGCGGCTCAGCACCGGCGGACTGACGGCGCAGGCCAGAGGCGCCGGAGAGGGCACGGAGATCCGCATGGTGCTGGCCCGCGCCATGCTGCTGGCCGGGCTGCTGGCCGCACTTCTCCTCCTGCTGCAGGCGCCGATCGGGATTCTGGCGCTCGATCTGGTCGCCGCCAGCGAGTCCGTCACGGCGGCCGCGCAGCTCTACTTCAGCATCCGGATCTGGGCGGCGCCGGCGACGCTCACCTTCTACTGCATGCACGGCTGGCTGCTGGGCATGCAGGATGCGCGCGCGGTCATGGTCCTCACGCTCAGCCTGCAGGGCCTGAACGCGGCCCTCAGCTGCCTCTTCGTGCTGGTCCTGGACTGGGGGATCGCCGGCATCGCGGCCGGGACCTTGCTGGCGGAGTATCTGGCCGTTGCCATCGGCGTCTTGTTGATGCGCCGCCACCTGCGGGCGCATCCCGGCGGGATCTCACGCCGGGAGCTGTTGGATCGTCGCGAACTATCGGCGCTGGTCGGCGTCAACGCGAACCTCATGATCCGCACCTTCGCGCTGCTGGGTGGCATCGGCCTCTTCACCCGCATCGGCGCGCAGTTCGGCGACATCACTCTGGCCGCCAACCAACTGCTGATGCAGCTGATGACCCTGGCGGCCTACGCCCTCGACGGCCTTGCCAACGCGGCCGAGGCACTCGTCGGCTTCGCCAAGGGTGCCGGAAGCCGACAACGCGCCCGGCAAGCGATCGCCGCCTCCTTCCAGCTTGCCGCATTGATCTCGTTGGGCTTCGCTCTCGCTTACGCGCTCCTCGGCGGAGGGATCATGGGCCTGCTGACGCAGCATCTCGCCGTTCTGGAAGAGGCGGAGCGCTTTCTCCCCTGGATGGTGGCCGTGCCGCTGGTCAGCACCTGGTGCTTCATCCTGGACGGCGTCTTCATCGGCGCGATGCGTACCGTCGCGATCCGCAACGCCATGCTGGGCTCGCTAGCGGTCTTCTGGCTGGCGCAGGAACTCCTGGTTCCGCTCTGGGGCAACCACGGCCTCTGGCTGGCCTTCCTCGTGTTTCTGACAGCGCGCGGCATCACCTTGGGCCTGGCGCTGCCCGGCCTCATGCGCGGGGTAGCGCCAGCACCGTCAAGAGGCCGCGCGCCTCGTCGGGATCGCGTGCCTTGAGGACGCGGAAGCCCGGCCGGCCAAGCGCGATGGCTGCCGCCGACTGCGCGGCCAAGCCGCCGTAGCCGCTGGCGAGCAGGATGCCGCCGGCCAGGCCGGCCGCGCGACCGGCCGCCAGATCGCTGGCGCGGTCACCCACGATCCAGGAACGCGATAAGTCGAGACGCAGCAGTTCGGCCGCGCGCAAGAGCATGCCCGGCCGCGGTTTGCGCGTCGGGTGATCGACGCGATAGTGTCCCTGGCCGGCGGGCAAGTAGGGGCAGGCCAAGAGCAGGTCCGAGCCTGCGCCCTCTTTCGCCAGCAGGGCGTCGATGCGCGCCTGGGTCACCGCGAAATCGCGCCAGTCGAAGTAGCCGCGTCCGATCCCGGACTGGTTGGTCACCACCACGCTCGCCCAGCCCCGGGCCCGCGGCCAGGCGAGAAGGCGGGCGGCGCCGGGCAGCAGGCGCGCCTTTTCCGCTTCGTGAAGGTAGCCGATCTCCTCGACCAGGACGCCGTCGCGGTCGAGGAAGAGCGCGGGCCGGGGCTGCCGCGAACCGCCGGGCGCCGCCAGGCCCGGACCGCTGCACCAGATGCCGTCGGCGGTCAGGACCCGCGGGACGGCCACCCTTTCGCTAGGCTCTTGCGACACGCTGTCTCCCTCGCACTGCCGTCCGGCGTCGGACAATTCGGAAGGCTCTCTGTTAGGGAGAAGCCGGTTACCGCACAAGGCCTGAACCGCAGCGCGGCGCGGCGCCCCTTGCCGAGGGCGGTGCTATGGTCTAGGCCGCCTGTCGAATGTCTGGTTTCTTCGCCCGCCTGGTCTTTGCCGCCTATCGACTACTGGGACGCCTCGCCGGCCCGGCGGCGGCGCTCTTGCTGGCCCATCGCACCCGGCGCGGCAAGGAGATCGCGGATCGCGCCAACGAACGCTGGGCACGCGACCTGCCGGCAAGACCGGAGGGTCAACTGGTCTGGGTGCATGCCGCCAGCGTCGGCGAATCGCTGGCGGTGCTGCCCCTGGTCGAACGCTTGCGGCAAGAGCGCCCGGACTTGCCGCTCGTGATGACCAGCACGACGGTGACCTCGGCCAGGCTGCTGGCGCAGCGGCTACCTGGCGAAGTGCGCCACCAGCTCTCGCCCTTGGATCTGCCGGCGACCATCGCGCGCTTTCTGGATCACTGGCGCCCGAGCCTCGCCCTCTACGTCGAATCGGAGCTTTGGCCGGGACAGCTGCTGGAGCTGGACCGACGCGGCGTTCCGCGCGTTCTCGTCAACGGCCGCATGTCGAAGCGCTCCTATCGCGGCTGGCGGCGCTGGCCCGGCATGGCGCGCGCCCTGCTCAGCGGCTTCGCCGTGGTCACGGCGGAGAGCCGACGCTCGGCGCAGCGCCTGACCAAGCTGGGCGCGCCCAAGGTGGTGGCGACCGGCAATCTGAAGCAGGCAGCCGCCCCGCTACCGGCCGACGAGAGCGAGCTCGAACGCCTTCAATCGCAGCTGGGTGCGCGACCGCGCTGGCTGGCCGCCTCCACCCATGCCGGCGAGGAAGCGCTGGTCTTCGATGCCCACCGACGGATGGCCCGGCGCCTGCCCGATCTCATGACCCTCGTCGTGCCCCGCCACCCGGAGCGCGGCCAGGAGATCGCCGAGCTTGCGGCCGAGCGTGGCCTGACGCTGTCGCGGCGCAGCCAAAGCCATGCACCCGAGGGCCGTCACGACATCTACCTGGCGGACACCTTGGGCGAGCTGGGTCTCTTCTATCGCCTGGCGCCCCTGGTCTTCGTCGGCGGCTCCTTGGTGCCGGTGGGCGGGCACAATCCCTTGGAGCCGGCCCGCCTCTCGGCGGCCCTGATGGCCGGCCCCTACATGGAGAACGTCGCCGAGGCGACCCGCCGCCTGGAGGAGGCCAAGGCGCTGAGGCGTATCTCCGACGGCGGCGGCCTGGCGGAGGCCGCCCTCGCATTGCTGACGGATCGCGACGCCATGTCGGCCGCCGGCGAGGCGGCGGCGGCCGTCGGCCGGGCCGAGGCGGCCGTCCTGGACCGCTGTTGGGAGGAGGTCCTGCCCCTGCTGCCGCGCCCGCAAGATGAGAATCTTTGATTCTGGAGAGACCTCTTCGGCAATCCGCCCTATCATGACCCTGTTACCGCGCTCCAGAGAGGAGAGGGATCATGGCCGAGGTTGCCACCAAGAAGCTTTTCGAGAACGACCGAGTGATCGTCTGGGAGATGCTGCTGGCGCCGGGCGAGAGCACCGGCGTCCACACCCACACGCGCGACTACATGGTGCATATATTGGAAGGCACCAGAATGCGCGTCTTCGACAAGGAAGGCGCCCAGCTCTCGGAGGTCGAGTTCGAGACAGGCAGCACCAGTTGGATAGCCCTGGACGGCGAGGAGACCGTTTCCGACAAGGTTCGGGTGCCGGCCACGCACAGTGCCACGAACATCGGCAAGACCCGCTTCCGCGAAATCCTCGTCGAGTTCAAAGACGGCGCGTGAGGGAGCGGCAGCATCAGATCAAGAGGAGCCTGAGATCCATGCGCATCCTGCTCTTGGCAGTGGGTGCGGTCTTCAGCCTGTCTTTGTCTCTCGGCCAAGTCCGAGCCGAGGAGCCGAACCTTCTGGGCACCTGGTCGGGGGAGACGAGAATCCTGCTGGTTCTGGACGGCGAGATCGTCAAGGTGCCGCGCCTCATGACGCTGGTGTTCGAGGAAGTCGAGGGCAACACCTTCGTGGGCTTCCATTCCTGGCAGGCCTTGACGGACAGCCCAGGCAACGTCGCGGGCGAAGACGTGCTGGGTGCGAGCGAACCCGTCATCGGCGTGATCGACAGCGACGGCGTCACCCTGCATTTCGTCGAGACAGGTGATCGCGGCGTCATGCTCGCCGAGCTGCTGGGGCCGGATCGGCTGGAGTTCACCTATCTGGAGACCTGGCCGCACGCGGTGGCCTACAGCCTCGTGATGGAAAGACAAGGCGATTGACGCGTGGAGAGAACATCCCGCGGCACGCGTAAGGGACTTCAATGATCGGCTTGCCGGTCGTTTGACGCCCAACTGTCAAGCCACTAGGCTATGGATCACGTCGGCAGCTTACGTTCGCTCGCGGAGCGAGTGAGTCAGCCGTTGCCAGACCGGTTAAGACCGTCACGACTGCGCGCGCTGCTGACGTGAACTGGAAGGGTCTATGGACGTCGACGACCGCTTGATCGTGGCCCGCAACGTCTCGTTCGGGATATCAAAGTCGGCACAGCACTGCTGGCTTGGCGGCGACTTTTACAACTCGGCGATGTTTGACTGCTTTTCTATCTTTTTCCCCGAAGGGGAGCGCTTTTTTGTCAGATCGCTCAAGCATCACGCACGCCAGATTGACGATCCCGACCTACGAGATGCGGTGCGTGGCTACACGGTCCAGGAAGCTTTCCATATGCGCGAGCATGAAGACTACAATCAAGGCCTGCGCGAACTGGGATACGATGTGGACCGAATGGAGCAACGCTTCGCCCGCTTCCTGCACAAGTCGTCCAAGAACCAGCTCGGCAGCCTGGCCAAGACCTGCGCGATAGAGCACATTACTTTTTCGCTGGCGTCGGTTGTTCTCCGTGACCCCAAGATGCTCGCGGAGGCCTCGGCCCCCTATCGCCGGATTTGGCTTTGGCACGCGCTTGAGGAGACGGAGCATGCGGCCGTGGCTGTTCGGGTTTGGAACTCCGTCACGGCGGAGATGCCACGATGGAAGCGCTATGCGTTGCGTGTCTCGGCGCTCTTCGTGGTCTCTGAGAGGCTTTGGCGCTGCTGGATCTTGAACATGGCTGACTGTGCCAAGCACTACGGTGTGAAGCCGCGAATAGGGTTCTTGCGGGGCGCGCTGAGAGCGCAATGGATCGATCCCGGTCTCTTGAGACGCAGCCTTGGGCTGTTGCTGCGATATCTGGCTCCGGGTTTCGATCCAGAACAGCAGCGCGACGCGGGACTGATCGATCGCAGTCGGGTCCTGCTGGACAAGGAATTGCGTGTCGCGTCTTCGTCCTCCGTAGCGCCTCGGTGATGGGGCACCATCGACGCAAAAGATTCACGTGATCACAGTCTTTCAGCCGTGTTGTCATTGATCTTGGGTCCACGGATTGTCACGAGGTCTTGGGTCAGGGGAGCTGATTTAAATGTATTCGAAGTCCAGTTCGCACATCGCCTGCTGCCACCTTGGCAAGTAGATCGGTTTGCAAATGACACGAACCTTACAGGGGTCTCCATCGTCTGCGAACCAAGAGGTGACGGATCAGCGACGCTCTATGCCCGATGAGGCCTGCCACACCGCTGGACGCGTGACGGACTTCACGCCGCATGCAATGACCACTCTAGAGGTGACGTCATGGACCCTGTAACCAGGCGTCTGGAACAGTGGGTAGACGCGGATCCCGACCGAACCCTCTACACCTTCCTGAATGTCGAAGGCGAGGTTACGAGCAGCTACTCCTATCAAGGCTTCCTCGAACGCAGCATTCGCCTTGCCGGTCATCTGCGCCATGTCAGGGAGTTCGACGTCAACGACCGCCTGATTCTAAGCTACCCACCGGGCCTTGAGATGATGGTCGCCTTTTTTGCCTGCATCCGAGCCGGCCTGATACCGGTCCCCGTGACACCCCCGGGCAGGCAAGCCACGGGCGCCGCGCGGACCAAGATGAACTTCATTGCCGAGAACTGCGGCGCGGCAGCCCTGCTCACCGACCGCGAAGGCTTCCGACAGCTGAATGCCCGAAGGAACGAGACAGGCGTCCTAGCCGGTCCGATGGCTGACAACCTTTCGAATCTGCCCTGCATCGTCACCGACGACGTTATCGATGCATCCCCCCACCCCGCATTGGCGGACCAGGCCGACCTTCTCTTCCTTCAATACACCTCCGGTTCCACCAGCCAGCCGAAGGGCGTGATGGTGGGCCACGAAACGCTTCTGCACAACTGCGAGCGCGTGGTTTTTCATCCGCAACCGGTCACCGTCTCCTGGCTTCCGCAGCACCATGACATGGGACTGATCGGATACTACCTCTTTACCGCGCTCAGTGGCGGCACCAACCACGGGTTCTCGCCGACCACCTTTATCCAGCGGCCATCGCTTTGGCTCGACACCATCACCAGATACCAAGCAAACGGCTCCTCGGCGCCCAACTTTGCCTTCGACTACTGCCTACGCCCCGGCCGCATATCTCCCGAAGCCATGGCCAGCTTCGACTTGAGCTCACTGCTCTGTCTGATGGCGGCAGCCGAGCCGATAAAGCGCGATACCTATGATCGCTTCCTCAGGACCTTCCAGCCGCGTGGCCTGAAGCCGGAGAGCTTCATGGTCGCCTATGGCTTGGCCGAGAACACTCTGGCGGTCTCGAACTTCGGGCGCAGCGCCGTCTCCGTCAGCCGAAAGGCTCTCAACCGGAACCAGGTCCGGCTTACGAGAGAGGCCGAAGAGGTTGTCGACGCAACGCATCTGATGAGCTGCGGCAAACCGCTTGACGGCTGCTCCGTGAAGATCGTGGATCCGGAACGTCACAGCGACTTGGGCAAAGCCCGCGTCGGCGAGATCTGGATCTCCGGCGGCAGCAAGTGCTTGGGCTACTGGGGAAAGCCGGACCTGAGCCGCAGCCAGTTCGGAGCGCGTCTGGCGGAGCCGGACGGAAGCGTTCGCGGTAGCGAGACCTATCTCAGGTCCGGTGACCTCGGCTTTCTGCTCGACGGCGAACTCTACGTCTGCGGCCGCTTGAAGGACATGATCATCGTCCGTGGCCAGAACTACTACCCGACCGACATCGAAGCGATCATCGAAAACAGTACGGACTTGGTCCGCGAGGGCTCGGTCGCCGCCTTCGAGGTGGAGGGAGACCACGGCCCGGAAGTTGCGATCGTCGCCGAAGCAAAGCGGCCTAGCGCCTTGCCTGATGCCGTGGCTCTGGCGGCCTCGGTGAGAACCAATCTCGACGTGGAAGTCGGATCGCTCGCCCTCGTGCCGGCGAAATCCCTTCCGAAGACCAGCTCCGGCAAGATCATGCGACACCGAGCCAAGCAGTTGTGGGAGGACGGGGCCTTCGACATCTTGAGCGGGCATCGCCGGCAAGGCACGACGGCGTCGACCGACGAACAGGCAAGCGATGCCTCTCCCCTCGCCTTTCTTAGGGCGCGCTACGGCTTGACCGGGGAAGAACCGCACTCGCTCCTGGATGTCGGCCTGGAGTCGCTCGACCTCGTCATTGCCATGCACGAGATCAAGCAGTTCCTGCAGCGGCATGGCGCGGAGATCTTGGCCAAGCAGGTAGACGTGCGCCTCATCCAAGAGATTCCCATCGTCCAGCTGTTCCGCCTTTCCGAGTACTTCGAGCAATCGCCGGAGAGCGCCGTGCGCGAAGTGCAGGCAGTCCTTCGACGGATGAAGGAAGAGCAGGTTCGTAAAGAACATCGCTGCATGAAAGAAGACGCCAAGCTTTCCTTTAGGCCAAGCAACGAGGTAGCAGTCGCTGGCGCCCGACGCCCCGACGGAACCCTTCTGACCGGTGGCACCGGCTTCCTGGGGCCTTTCTTGGTTGCAGGCCTTCTCGAGCAGACCGAGGGCCCGGTTCACGTGCTGGTCCGCGCCGCCGACGAAGCGCGCGCGATGGAGCGCTTGACGGCGGACCTGGCCAACGTCCTGCCGAAAGGCGCGGCCCTTTGGGAGCAGATCGGCAAGAGGATCAGGCCGATCTGCGGCGACTTGGGGAAAGCCAATCTCGGCCTGTCGGACGCGGCATGGGCGGATCTCGCCCAAGGCCTCCACACCATCTATCACAACGCCGCCGCCGTGAACTACCTCTTTACCTATGACAGAATGCGCGGCGCCAACGTTTCCGGAACCAACGAGATCCTACGCCTGGCATTCGATCATCACCGAAAGGTCTTCAACTACATCTCGACCACCTTCATATTCGGGTGGGCGACCAAAGACGTTCTCTACGAGACCGACGCCAACGAAAATCTGGATCTCCTCGATTTCGGCTACAGTCAATCGAAGTGGGTGTCGGAACGCGTCGTCGCCGACGCGGCGCGACACGGATTGACCACACGTATCTTCAGACCGGCACTCATCGCGCCCTCTCCCGACGGCGGCGGGAACAATCTCGACATCGTCGTGCGCTTGCTTGCGTTCATGATCAAGCACGGGATCGGCGTGACGGCCTGGAACCAGATCAGCTTGATGCCGGCCGATCTCGTAGCGAACAACATCGTCGCGATCTCCACGCAGCGCGGCACGGAGAACCAGACATTTCACGTGACCACGGACAAGTACTACACGATCATGGACATCACCTCCGAGATCACCAGACAGACCGGCCGTGGATTCAAGCTGTTCAGTCCTTCCGACTTCGTGCCGGAGGTCGTCAAGCGCTGCACGAGGGACGACCTGCTCTACCCGCTCATGGATTTCCTGATCGGGTCCGTCGACAACATCACCTCAATGGAGTTCAAGCGCTACGACAGCGCGCGTTACCAGAGCGCGCGCCTCGCCTCCAACCACGGCCGCCAAGATGCCAGTTTGGAAAGGACGGTGAGCGGGCTTCTGCAATTCATGCGCAAGCAAGCGGTCTTCTGATTGCCCTGGGGTGCGGATCAATCGGCGCGGCGGGTGATTGCGCGGCGGTCGAAGGTGGCGCTCTTGATCAGGGCATAGACCGAGAGACCCGGCTCGAGGCCGAGATCGGCGACCGAGGCACGGGTGATCCTGGCGCGCAGACGCTCCCCGCCGACGTCGACCAGGACCTCGGCGAAGGCGGTCTCCGCTTCGGCCGAGATTTCCGCGACCTCGCCCGCCAGGATGTTGCGGATGCTGAGACCCTCCGGCCGCCGCGTGGCCAAGGCGACGTCGCGCGCGCGCACGCGCAGGCGCACCTCGTCGCCCGGCTCCAGGAAGGAGACCATCGGCATGGTCAAGCGTTGTTGCGACAGCTGCAGATGGGTCAGACGGAAGGCGGTGTCATGCGCCAGGACCGTGGCCTCCACCAGGCTGCCGGCCTCGAAGCGACCGGTGTAGGGCTGCAGGTCGAGACGCTCCAAGACCTCGCCGACCCCGCCGATGGCCTGGATGCCGCCGTCCGATAACACCACGACGCGGTCGGCGATCTGCGCCACCTCCTCCACCGCGTGGCTCACGTGAATGGCCGGAATGCCGAAGCGGCGCGGTGCCGCTTCCAGGTAAGGCAGGATGTCGGCCTTGCGTCCCATGTCGAGCGCCGAGAGCGGCTCGTCCAACAGCAAGAGGCGCGGTCTGGAAAGCAGCGTCCTGCCAAGCGCCACGCGCTGCCGCTCGCCGCCCGACAGGCTGTGCACGCGGCGCTCCAGCAGCGCGCTCAGGTCGAGCGCCTCGACGACGCCTTCGGTGGTGATCGAGGGGTCGCCGCCGCGGCTGCGCCGCTCGGCAAAGCGCAGGTTGCCGGCGACGTCCAGGTGATCGAAGAGGCGTGCGTCCTGAAAGACCGTCCCGACCGGCCGGCGGTGCGGCGGCAGAAAGTGGCGCCGCGCGCTGTCCGCCCAGAGCTCGGCGTCGAAGGCCACCCGCCCGGCGGCCTTGCGCTCCAGCCCGGCGATGATCCGCAGCAGCGTGGTCTTGCCGCCGCCGCTGGGCCCGAAAAGCGCGGTGACCCCGGTCAAGGCCAGATCGAGCACGACGTCGAGCGAGAAGCTCTTGAACCCGACCTTGGCGGAGACCTCCAGGCGTCTAGCTTGCATGGCTCGGCCGCCGCTGGTTGGCTGCATAGACCAGCACCAGCACCGCGAAGGAGAAGACCAGCAGCCCGGCGGAGAGGATATGCGCCTGGCCGTACTGCAAGGTCTCCACATGCTCGTAGATCGCGATCGAGATGACCCTGGTCTGGCCGGGGATGTTGCCGCCGACCATCAGCACCACGCCGAACTCGCCGATGGTGTGCGCGAAGGTGAGCACGCAAGCGGTCAGGAAGCCGCGCGCTGCGAGCGGCACGGCCACGGTGAAGAAGGCGTCCAAGGGCTGCGCGCGCAGGCTGGCGGCGGCCTCCATGGGACCGCGGCCGACCGCTTCGAAGGCGCTTTGCAGCGGCTGCACCATGAAGGGCAGGGAATAGAAGAGCGAGGCCACGACCAGGCCGGCGAAGGAGAAGGTCAAGGTGGTCCCGGTGGCCTGCACCCAGAGCGAGCCGATCAGGGAATCGGGGTTCAGCAGCACCAGGAGGTAGAAGCCCATCACGGTCGGCGGCAGCACCAGCGGCATCGCCGTCAAGGCCTCGATGACAGGCTTGACCCTGGCCCGCGTGGTGGCCAGCCACCAGGCGAGCGGGGTGCCGAGCAGCAGCAGAAGGAGCGTGGTGATCGCCGCCAACCAGAGGGAGAGCCAAAGCGGACCGAGATCAGGCAAAACCTAGTCCAACCCGTAGCCGTAGCCAGCGATGATGCCCCGCGCGTCCTTGCTCCTCAGGTAGTCCAGGAAGGCGCGCGCCGCCGCGTTGTCCTGGGCACGGGTCAGCAAGACGGCGTCCTGGCGGATCGGCTCATAGAGATGGTCCGGGAGGTCCCATCGGCTGCCCGGCCGGCCGTTGCGCGGACTGGCGACGTAGGAGCGGGCGACCAGGCCCAGCTCCGCGTTGCCGGTCGCCACCATGGCGAAGGTCTGGCCGATGTTCTCTCCCATGACGATACGATCCGCCAGCTTGTCCTGAAGGTCCAGGGCCTTCAGCGCCTGCCGCGCGGCCACACCGTAGGGCGCCAGGGCCGGATTGGCGATCGCCAGCCGTCGGAAGGCGCCGGCGCTCAAGATCCCGGCACCGTCCGCTCCGATCGCCTCGGGGTCCACGCTCCAGAGCGTCAGGTACCCCAGCGCATAGGTGAAGCGGCTTCCCGGCACGGCCAGTCCCTCCGCCTCCAAGCGTTCCGGGCGCAGCTGATCGGCGGCGAGCAGAACGTCGAAGGGGGCGCCATTTGCGATCTGCGCGAAGAGCTTGCCGGTCGAGCCAGCGCTCAAGGTCAGCCGGTGCTGGCCCTTGCTCTCGAAATCCGCCTGCAGGTGGTCGGCGACCTCCTTGAAGTTGGCGGCCACGGCGACCAGCGCCTCCTCGGCCAGCACGCGGCCACCGCAGAGGGTCATCGCGATCGCCAAGATGAGACCTCGCAGTAAGGCGAGGTGCCGAAGTGCCATGCGACAGGGTCCGCTAGGGTCGAAGGAGGAAATGGACCTTGCCAAGGCGAGGGGTGCACGCGCAAGTCTCACGTTCCGCCCTTTCTCGCCACCCAATGCCGCGCCCGCCGCAGTCAAGCAGAAGGACAGTGCCGATGTCAGAGACCGCCCCGACCGCCTTTGCGGCGCCGGCGTTGGAAACCGACCGTCTGGTTTTGCGCGGCCACCGCGCGGACGATCTCGCCGCCTACGCCGCCCTGTGGGGCGATCCCGAGGTCGTGCGCTTCATCGGCGGCAAGCCCTCCAGCGTGGAGGAATCCTGGTGGCGCATACTCGGACATCTGGGGCACTGGGCGACCATGGGCTACGGCTACTGGGCGCTGGTCGAGAAGGCCTCGGGCCGGATGATCGGCGAGGCCGGATTCGGCAACTTCAAGCGCGACAGCGATCCCCCCTTCAAGGGCCTGCCGGAGGCCGGGTGGGTGCTGGCGCCCTGGGCGCACGGCAAGGGCTACGCCACCGAAGCAGCCGCTGCGGTCTTGGCCTGGGGCGACCGGCGGCTCGCGGCCGACCACAGCCTCTGCATCATCGACCCGGACCATGCCGCATCGATCCGGGTCGCCCAGAAGTTGGGCTACCAAGCCACCGGAATGACCACCTACAAGGGCGACGCCTGCATCCTGTTTCGGCGCAACCGCGCCGGCGATCCAATGGTGTCCTGAGTGTCCGTTTGAGAATGGGCCAATCGGCCCATTCTCAAGGCGGCGCCAGCCCGCGCCCCCGCCCGGCCGCCCACGAAAGTACCCTGATAGGGCGGCCGGGCGGGGGCGCGGGCTGGCGCAGTGAGTTTTCAAACGAGCCCTAAGCGGCGGTCAGCAGCTTTCCGCAGAGATCCTCGACTTCGGTGGTCGCCAGGGCGCGGCAGTTGACCTCCAGCATCGGCAGGTTCTCCGGCGTCTGGCATTCCGCCGCCAGCCGCGCCTCGTCGGCCGGGCCCAGGCCGTCGCCGGTCAGGCTGATCTCCAGGCCGACCTCGCGCAGGAAGGCGTCGTAGGCCTCCGGCAGGGCGCCGGCGAGCGCGGCGTCGTCCCGCCCGCGCCGCTCCAGCCCGAAGGCCTCGGCCACCAGGGCATGCCGTTCGGGTGCTGCCTCCGCGTTGCCCGCCAAGGCCACGCGCAGCGAAAGGCCGACGGCCCGTCCGTGATGAACCCGCCCAACGGTGCCCAAGGCGTGACCGATACCGTGCGCCACCGCGGTACCCGTGACAGCGATGGCGGCGCCGGCCAGACAGGCGGCGATCTGCACCTGGCCGCGCGCCTCGATGTCCCGGCCGTCGGCCACCGCGCGCGGCAGCCAGCGGCGGATCAGGCCGATCGCCCGCATGGCCGGCGGGTCGTTCAAGGGATGCGCCTTGCGGTTGGTCATGGACTCGATGGCGTGGACCAGAGCGTCGACGCCCGTCGCGGCGGTCAGGCCCCGCGGCAGGCTGCAGGTGATCTCGGGGTCCAGGATCGCCAGGCGCGGCAAGAGCGCGGCACCCCAAGCCCAGACCTTGGTGCCTTCGTCCAGCGAGTAGACGCAAGTCTGCGTCACCTCCGCCCCGGTGCCAGAGGTGGTGGGCACGGCGATGACCGGCAGGCAGCGCTCGGGGAAAGGCCGCGCCATCAGCGCATAGGCGGCGGCCAGCGCGTCACCGGCCGCCACGGCTGCCGCCAGCTTGCCGACATCCATGGCAGAGCCGCCGCCGACCGCCAGGATCGCCGTGGCCTTCAGCTGCTTGGCCGCCGCCGCGCAGTCGTCGATCTGTTGCGCCTTGGGATCGCTGGCGATGTCGCTGAAGACCGCCGTGGCGTGGCCGGCCTCCCGCAAGCGCGCGGCCAGCTGCTCGGCCAGACCGCTCTCGGCCACGAAGGGATCGACGGCCAGCAGCACGCGCTGCTCCGCGCCCAAGGTCTTCGCGACCTCGCGTCCCAGCTTGGCCAGACGTCCGGGTCCGAAGGCGATGGGAACGGTCGGAAAAAGAAAGAAAGGCTGCATGGTCCTGGTCCTGCTTGGCGCGAACACGGCCGATGGCGGGCGTGCAGAATGGCGCAATGGCGGCGCCCTTGCTAGCGCCGACGCCACCCTGGACGTTGGCCCAATTTCGTCACAGAATATCGCGCAAAGCGACAAGAGGGCCTTGGCCCGATGAAGATCACCGAGATCCGCCTCTCCCGCCACCAGCTGGCCTTCGAGCCGGCCTTCCAGCCTTCGTGGGACACGCGCCGGCGCGACAGCTTCATCGTCGACCTGGTGCGGGTCGAGACCGACGAGGGCCTGACCGGCATCGGCTCCGGCGATTGCATGGCCGGCTTCAGCGGCCACGAGGAACTCTTCATCGGCGAGGACCCGCGCAGTCTGGAGCGGCACTTCCGGGTGATCGAGAACCTCTCCTTTCACTACGGGCGCATGTACCCCTTGGACTGCGCGCTATGGGACCTCTACGGCAAGATCACCGGTGAGCCGGTCTGGCGGCTGCTGGGCGGTGCCAGCGGCCGGGTCAGGACCTATGCCTCCACCGGATCGCTGAGGGAGGCGGACGCGCTTGCCGATCAGGCCGAAAGGATGGCCGGCGAGGGCTTCCCGGCGATGAAGATCCGCTTCCAGCGGCCCGACTGGCGGGACGACATCACCGCGCTGGAACAGGCGCGCGCCTCGGTCGGCGAGGCCTTTCACATTATGGTGGACTGCAACCAGGGTTGGCGCATGCCCTGGGACCGGGGCGCGCCCTGGACCTTCAAGCACGCGCTCACCATCGCGCGCTACCTCGAAGAGCTGGACGTCTATTGGATGGAGGAGCCGCTGCACCGCGGCGACTACGACGGCATGATCGCCTTGCGGCAGGCCAGCGACCTGCGCATCGCCGGCGGCGAGTTGACCCGGGAGATGCACGAGCTGCGCGACCTGGTCTCGCGCGGCTGCCTCGACGTGCTGCAGAGCGACTGCGTGGTCACCGGCGGCATCACCGGCCTGTCGCGCATAGCCCAGCTGTGCCGCCTGGAAGGCGTCGAGTTCACGCCCCACACCTGGGGCAACGGCATCGGTCTCCTCGCCAACGCCCATCTAGCCGCCGCGGCCGGCAGCAAGTACCTGGAGTATCCCTACGACCCGCCCAACTGGCTGCCCGGCGTGCGCGACTTCCCCTTGGTCGTACCTGTCTCGGTCGACGACGAGGGCTGGCTCGACCTGGGCGAGGCGCCCGGCCTGGGGATCGAGCTGGACGAGGCCCGGCTCAAGGCCAGCGAGGTCTGACGCGGGAGCGCGAAGCCCCTAGCCCCCACGGACCATCTTGATGATGGCGGAGTAGTCCAGCCCGCCGTTGCCGGCGGCCACGAACATGCCGTAAAGCGCGGCCGCCTCGGCGCCCAGGGGCGTGGCGGCGCCCGCCTGGTTGGCCGCTTCCTGGGCGAGGCGCAGGTCCTTCAGCATCATCGCCGCCGCGAAGCCCGGCTGGTAGTCGCGGTTGGCCGCCGCGGTCTCGACGATGCCCGGCACCGGCAGGTGGTTCAGCATGGCCCAGCAGGAGCCGGACGACT
Source organism: Rhodospirillales bacterium (assembly GCA_963669375.1). Lineage (GTDB taxonomy): Bacteria > Pseudomonadota > Alphaproteobacteria > Kiloniellales > JACOMY01 > JACOMY01. The sequence continues at coordinate 499,790 of OY770024.1, forward strand.
TGGAGGAGATATCGAAGAGCGCCTGGTGGTCGAGACCCAGTTTCTCGGCGAGCGCGAAGGCTTCCGAGATCCCCAGCATGGAGATGCCGAGGATCATGTTGTTGCAGACCTTGGCCGCCTGGCCGTTGCCCGGTCCGCCGGCATGGATGATGTTGCGACCCATCTGGGCCAGCACCGGCTCGGCGCGGGCGAAGGCGTCCGGACTGCCGCCGCACATGAAGGTAAGCGCCGCGTTCTCCGCGCCGGCCACGCCGCCGGACACGGGCGCGTCGACGAAGGCCTGGCCGGCCGCCTCGGCCGCCTCGTGCACGGCGCGCGCGGAAGCGACGTCGATGGTGGAGGAGTCGATCATCAGCGCGCCCTTGGGCGCCGCCGCCAGCAGCCCGCCGTCACCCAGGTAGAGGCCGCGCACATGCTGGCCGGCCGGCAGCATTGTGACCACCACCTCGGCCTCGGCCACGGCGGCGGCCGGATCGGCGGCGCGGGCGATTCCCGCCCCCTCGGCCTTCTCCAGCGCCGCCTCGACCAGGTCGAAACCGCTGACCTGATGGCCCGCCTTGGCCAGGTTGACCGCCATGGGCCCGCCCATGTTGCCCAGTCCGATGAAGCCGACGCGTGCCATCGTGCACTCTCCCTAGTCTCGATTGATGCTGATCGGTCTATGGCTTGGCACGCCTAGCCGAAGAGAGGCAAGAGGAAGAGCGCCAGCATGACCAGAAAGCCCACTGCCCAGACCGCCGAGCGGCCGTTGCCCCAATCGGCGAGATAGGCCTGCAGATAGACCAGGCGCACGGCGACGAAAGCCACCGCCAAGCCATCGCGCCAGACCGCGAGATCGGAGAAGCTCTGCGCCACCAGGACCGCCGCGGCGAAGGGCGCGAAGGCCTCGAGGCTGTTCAGATGCGCCGCCTGGGCCCGCGCCGCCTTGCCGCTCATGCGCTGCTGCTGCTGGCGCGGATGCTTGTTGTCGTAGTGCCCCTCCAAGGCGATGGTGCCCTGGATCGACCACCAGCGCACGCCATAGGCCATGAACAAGAAGACGATCAGGCACCAGATGGCAAGGGTCATGCGTTTCGATCCTCCGCTCTTTTGACTGCTTACGCATGGAGTCGGCCGAGAGATCTACGAACTGAGAAACACGTTGCACTGCGCATCAAGATGACGTCACACTGCGATACTCATTCCGGGAACAACCCTCTTTCCTCACAACCCGCTTTGATGTTCATTTTACGATTGGATCGACAAATGGACCAAATCAGCCTCTGTATTGGGTCGTGCGTACCAGAAGGAAACTGGCCGCCGCTTTGGGCGCTTCTCGTGTCGCCTTTGATCCTTCTTGCTTCAGCAAGCGCAGCTGTTTTCATTGCTTTGTTTTCTATACACCAAAGCAAGAAAAACAAACGATCGGAAACGCTCATAAGGATTCTTGAGCAAGAACAAAGCGAAGTTTTTCACGCGCTTCACACGAACTTCGTTCGCATTAGAGAAAAAAACCGCTTTGAGCAGCTCCACAAACCACAAACAGAAGAATTCGTGACGATGCGCCTTCAGCTGCACAGATATCTGAATCACTATGAAATGATCGCCCTTGGCATCAAACATAACCTACTGAGTGAGAAAATATTTCGAGAATGGATGGGTAGATCGTGTGTGAGGGATTGGAACACCGTCGCGCACTTTATACATGAAGATAGAAAGAGTCCCGCGCGCAACAAAGAGGGTGTCCGCTACGACGACAACCTATACAAACATTTTCAATGGCTGGCACGCAGGATCGATTCAGACGCCATCTCACTGCCGGAGCATTTCGAGAAGAAGGAAAAGGAACAAGCAGATTGACAATAGAGGCTGTTAGCCTAGGCAAACAGGGCTAATCGGCCTCGCTTACATTGGAACTAGGTTGCCAGATCAAGCTTGCCCAACGTTTCGAACCAGTCGTTCACACGTGACTGAGAGACCTCCGCCAGGCTCGCCGGGTTCCACTTGGGCGTTCGGTCCTTGTCGACGACGAGCGCGCGGATGCCTTCGTAGAAGTCGCCGCCGGCGCGCATGGCGTGCTGCGAGAGGCGGTACTCCATGACCATGCACGCGTCGAAATCGAGAGCGGCGCCGCGCCTCAGCTGCTCGAACGCCACCTTGGTGGAGGTGGGCGAGCAGCTGGCGATGGTCTTGAGCTTGGCCGCGGCCCAGTCGCCGTCCTCCTCCTCCAGCGCGGCGAGGACGGCCTCCACCGTCTCCTTGCCCGCAAAGCAGCGCTCGATGGCGGGGCGCAGGGCCGCCAGCCGGCCGGCCTCCTCGGGCGTGCCCGACAGCGGTGCGAGCGCGGCCTCGGCGCCGGCGAGGCCCTGGCTCCAGTCGGCCTCGGCCAAGGCCTCCAGAATAGCCGCCTCCCGGTCGCCGCCGACGAAGTGCGTGGCCAGGCCGTTGTAGAGGCAGTCGGCGGCCTTCAAGCGCTCGCCGGTCAAGGCCATGTAGAGGCCGAGCGCGCCCGGAAGCCTCGGCAGGAAAAAGGAGCCGCCGACGTCCGGGAAGAGACCGATGCCGGTCTCCGGCATGGCGAAGAGCGTGCGCTCACCGGCGATCCTGATGTCGCCGTGGACGGAGACGCCCACGCCGCCGCCCATGACGATGCCGTCGATCAGCGCGATGTAGGGCTTGGGATAGCTTTGGATCTGGCGGTTCAGCTGATACTCCTCGCGGAAGAAATCGGCGGCCAGGTGGCCTAGCTTGCCCGGGCTGAAGTGCCCGTCGCGGCCGGCGTTCCAGATCGCCCGCACGTCGCCGCCGGCGCAGAAGGCCCGATCGCCCTCGCCGCGTATCGCCACCGCCTCGATCGCCGGATCGGCCGCCCAGCGGTCCAACTGCGGGCGCATCAGGCGGATCATCGCCAGGGTCAAGGCATTGAGGGCCTTGGGCCGCGTCATGGTGATCAGCCCCAAGGGGCCCCTAGTCTCGAAGGAGATCTCGTCGCTCACGTCCCGCTCCCGCTCTATCGACGGCGGCAGGGGTTAGCAGAGGCCGCCCCGATCGCCAAGACCGCCGACCGCCCTGCTTGCCTTTGCCGCGATTATGAGCGCCAATAGAAGCTCGCGTGAAGGCTGTCCCGCGGCGGGACCGCCGTTCGTCTCGGCAAGGAAGGGCGAAGGCCGCGCCGCCCGCCCTTCGCAAGAGGTGGAGGAAGACCCATGGAAGCCCTGGACGGAGATCTGCACAAGCGTCATTGGCCGGGAGAGGACGAGGCCTACCGGGAGGCCCGCAACACCCTGCTGCAGGCCGAGATGGAGCTGGAGCGGCACCTGACCGCCGTCGTCAAGCTGAGGCAGGAGCTGCCGCTGGGCGGCCCGGTCAAGGAGGACTACGCCTTCGCGGAGATGGTCGACGGCAAGGAGGTGGTGACCAGGCTCTCCTCCCTCTTCGCGCCCGGCAAGGAGGCGCTGGTCCTCTACAGCCTGATGTTCGCGCCGGACGACGAGGTCCCCTGCCCCGCCTGCACGTCGCTGGTGGACGGCTTCAATGGCATCGGCTGGCACCTGCAGGACAGGATCAACCTGGCGATCGTCGCCAAGTCGCCGATCGGCCGCATCATGGCGCTGGCCGAGAGCCGCGGCTGGGACCGGCTGCGCTTCCTCTCGTCGGGCGCCAACAGCTACAACGCAGACTACGGCGCCGAGAACGACGAGGGCATGCAGATCCCGGCCCTCAACGTCTTCGTCCGCCGCGACGGCCAGATCCGCCATTTCTACAACGCCGAGAAGCTCTACATCGACGAGCCCGGCCACCCGCGCCACGTCGACCGCCTCTGGCCGATCTGGAACATGCTGGACCTGACCCCGGAGGGCCGCGGCGAGGACTGGCACCCGAAGCTCAGCTACTACGACAAGTAGGCCGCTTGGCCTGCCTCAGTCCTTCAAGAGCTGCCTGGCGATCACGACGCGCATGATCTCGTTGGTGCCTTCCAGGATCTGGTGCACGCGCAGGTCGCGCAGATAGCGTTCGATGGGGAAGTCCTTCAGGTAGCCGTAGCCGCCGTGCAGCTGCAGGGCTTGGTTGACGATGTCGAAGCAGCGGTCGGTGGCCAGCCGCTTGGCCATGGCGCAGGCCATGAGGCGGTCGGGCGCCTCCCGGTCCAGCTTACCGGCGGCGCGATGCACCATCAGGCGGGCCGCCTCCAGCTCCGTCGCCATGTCGGCCAGGCGGAACTGCAGGGCCTGGAACTCCGCCAGCGGCCGGCCGAACTGCTTGCGGTCCTTCATGTAGGCCTTGGCGGCCTCCAGCGAGGCCCTGGCACCCCCCAGGGAGCAGGCGGCGATGTTCACCCGGCCGCCGTCCAGGCCCATCATGGCGATCTTGAAGCCGTCGCCCTCTTGGCCCACCAGGTTCTCCGCCGGCACGCGCGCGTCCTCGAAGACCACCATCGCCGTCGGCTGGCTGTTCCAGCCCAGCTTGCGCTCCTGCGCTCCAAAGGAAAGCCCGGGGCTGTCGCCGGGCACCACGAGGGTGGAGATGCCCTTGGGTCCGGCCTCGCCGGTTCGGCACATGACGACATAGATTTCCGAGCGCCCGCCGCCGGAGATGAAGGCCTTAGCGCCGTTCAGGACGTAGTGGTCGCCCTGTCTCACCGCCTTGGTCTTGAGCGAGGCCGCGTCCGATCCGGCGCCGGGCTCGGTCAAGCAGTAGCTGGCGAAGTGCTCCATGGTCATGAGCTTCGGCAGCACCCGCCGGCGCAGGTCGTCCGCGCCGAAGCGATCGACCATCCAGGCGGCCATGTTGTGGATCGAGATGTAGGCGGCCGTTGAGGGACAGGCGGCCGCCAGCTCCTCGAAGATCAGCGCGGCGTCGAGCCGGGTCAGGGCGCTGCCGCCGATGTCCTCGCGGCAGTAGATGCCGCCGAAGCCCAGTGCCGCGCCGGCGCGCAAGACCTCCTCGGGGAAGATCTTCCGCTCGTCCCACTCAGCGGCCCTCGCCAGCATCTCGCCTTCGGCGAAGGCCCTGGCAGCGTCCTGAATGGCGCGCTGCTCTTCGTTCAGGTCGAATGGCATGGGCGGAAGGATAGGCGGCGGAGAGCGGGAGGTTAAGGCCGAATCCCTTGCCCACCCCTCGCGCCGCCGGACCAGGCTGCGTCCCGGCCCGAAGGCGGACAGCGCGTCAGGCAGGCTCCCGACCGACAGACCCGGACCGCAAGTCAAGAAGCAAAAACAAGCTATTGCTCAAAGATCCTCAGGTGGCGTCGGCGGAAGGCCGCGACTGCTGCGTTTTGTCACAAGGCTTCGAGATGGACAAGCCAGCAGCCGGAACATAGGGCTGGATCACGCGTCATCGGTGGGCATCACAGGTCTTGGCACCAACTCAATGAACGATTTTCGGCCGCTGCCTTCAGTGCAACGGGACGTACTGTGGGCAAGCACGCTGCTCATGCCGGATCACACGCCGAGCTTTCGGCTGAGCGCCGGCTTTATCAGCCGTTACATGGGGCTCCGGGTCGTTCGCTTGTCCGATGAAGCCGACATCGACGTGATCCTCGGCGTTCACAAGCCCCGTATCATCGCCATCACCAAGCCGCGCACCGACCTTGCTCTGGAACTCTTTCGCCGTGCCCACCTGCATGGCATCCAGCTGGTCTCCAGCTTCGCCGACTGGACCTTCGACGGCGAGAAGGGCGAGATGACCCGCAAGCTGGCCGAGGCCTCGGACGTCAACGTGGTGCAGACACGGCCGATGGCGACCGCCTTCGCCGAGAACACCGGCGTCACGCCCGAGATCATCGAGGAGTGCCTGGAGTATCCGCGCGGTCCGGCCACCTTCAAGCCCGGCAAGGTCATGCAGCTGCTGTGGTACGGGACCGAGAACAATCACGACACCTTCACCGCCTTCGCCAAGCGCATGCGCAGGTTCCGCCAGTTCCCGATCGAGATCACGGTCATGTCGGAGCTTGAGCCGCCCTATCTCAGGCGCGTGCGCGAGTCCTACCCGCACAAGCTGACCTATCTCACCTGGTCGCCGAACCACCAGATGCGGCGGATGCTCAAGAGCGACATCATCGTCATTCCGAGCACGGATACGCCGGAGAAGAGGGTCAAGGGGCACAACCGGCTGATCGAGGCGCTCAACCTCGGCCGCTTCCCCGTGGCCTATGCCTTGCCGCAGTACGAGGAGCTCTCGGCCTATGCCTGGGTCGGCAAGGATCTGGCCAACGGCCTCATCTGGGCGAAGAAGAATCCCTACAAGACGCAGCTGCGCATCAAGGCCGGTCAGAGGTACATCGACCAGCGTTTCTCCTTGCCGGTCGTCGCCAAGAAGTGGCACGACCTCTTTCACGGCATGCTGACCAAGGTCGGCGCAGGCTAGTCGCGGCAGATCGCGGTCGGGCGCGGCCCTTGACAGCCGGGCCGTATGAAGACTGGCGGACGAAGGGGAGCCTCCGGTGAAGGTAAAGATCGTCTCTGCGTCCGACAGCGCCTACTTCCATCTTCTGAAAGGCATGATCCTGTCGCTGCGCGACAAGGCTCCCAAGGCCTCGGTCACGGTGATCGACGTCGGCCTGGACCAGGACCAGCTGGCATGGCTGGAAGAGCAGCGGGTCTCTCCCCTTCAAGCCAGCATGCAGTTTCCCCCGGTCCCCGCCAACGACAAGGACATTCCACTCAGCTACGCGCAGCGGCTGAGGCCGCACATTCCCGATGTGGTGGGCGGCGCGGACCTCTATCTCTGGATGGACGCGGACCTCTGGTTGCAGGACGCGCAGTGCCTCCGGGTCTATCTGAACGCCGCACTCAAGGGCAACCTGGCGATCGTGCCGGAATGGCATCCGACCTACAGCAGGCCGGCGCGCTTCAGACCCTCGGCCTTTCACTACTTCAACGCCCTCTACGGCAGCTTCTTCGATTGCCCGGACCCCTGCCCCTTCGCCGACAATCCGATGCTCAACTCCGGCATGTTCGCCTGCCTGGCGACGGCGCCGCACTGGGGCTGCTGGGCGCGCGCGCAGGAACGCATTCTGGAGAAGCGCAACTTCTTCCTGGCCGAGCAGATCGCGCTCAACTACGTGCTCCATTCCCGCGACGGCGGATCGGGCGTGACCATGCTGCCGGCCCGTTTCAATTGGATCTGCAATCGCGCGGTGCCCTTGCTGGATGCCGGCAGCGGACAGTTCGTGGAGCCCGCGCCGCCGCACGAGAAGCTCGGCGTCATTCACCTGACGGGGCCCAACTTCAAGAACAAGAAATGCCAGGTGGCGGTGTCCGACGGCAGCCGCCGCGTGATGAGCCTGAAGTACCGCGCCGGCGCCTATTAGACGCTGGGCCGACGGAGCCAGAAGCAGGTCCGAGAAGACCGTAGGGTCACGCCTTCGCGCGCAGCCGCTCCACCGTGCGCTCGACGGACTCTCGGTCGAGCCGCAGCCGATCGGCGATCTCGGCCGGCGCGCGGAAGTGAGCGCCAAGGCCGCGCAAGATCAAGTCGGTCTCCCAGCCGTCGCTCAGCCGGTATCCCTTAGTGAAGGCGAAGCCTTCGAAGGCCGGTCCCGCCCGCAGGTCCGCGACGTAGTCCGTGGGCACTTTGCTCATGCGCGCGACCTCCCTCGCGTCGAAGTCCAGCTTCAAGAGCCGAAGGATGAGTTCGTCGATGTCGCGGGAGGTGTTGGAGCGCGGAAAGTCCACCGTCGGAACAGGCTTTCCGAGGAAACCGCACAAGACCTCCCACCGGTCCGTTCGGGTCGAGAGGTCGACGACCAGAAGATCGCTCGGCCGCTCCGCGAAGTAACGACGGACCTTGGCGTCATGCCGGTCGTAGGCGGTCGAGAAGGCGTCGGCATCGAAGACCGTCGTGCCGTACAGCTGGCGGACGAGCGTCTTGATGAAGGGCACGCTGTTGAACAGCGGCTGCCTGCGCGCCCACATCGCCCGGCAGGACTCCAGCCACTTGTCCTTGTCGCGGACGGTGTAGACGAACTTGCTGCCGGGAAAACGCCGATCGAGCGTCTCGTAGGCGGCCGCGACGGGCGTGTCGGTTGCTGCCTCGTGTCGCTCGATCTCGCGCATCGTCTTCGGGAAGTCGACGACGCTATAGCCCAGAGAGCGCAGGGCTTCGGCCAGGCTGGTCGTGCCTGTCTTGCTGAGGCCGATTCCCAGGACCTTCACGCGCAGCCCTTTCCCTTGCCTGTCGCCTCGTTCAATGCCGAGGCGTGCTGAGGACGGCTAAGCGCTGCACCGCGCGTCATCGCGGATCTAGAGCAGATCGAAATCAGGTGGAATCACCTGATTGCGAGACTCTGCTCTATCTCTCAACGGTGTAGAGCAGGATTCAGATGACAAATCGTTCCGATTTGACGTCATCCTGCTCTAGGACACCCGCTTCAGCAGCAAGAGACCGTTCCAGAAAGTAGGATGACCGTCCCAGGCCGTGCTGCGGTCCATGACGATCCTGTAGGAATGCCGGCTCTCGGACATGAAGTCGAGGGTCGCGCGACGCGGCGCGTCCCAGTTGGTGTCGTCCACCATCACGATGCAGTCTTTCGCGAAGAAGGGCTCGGCGACCATCAGGCCCTTCAGCTGGTTATCGTAGCTGTGCTCGCCGTCGTAGAAGTAAAAGCCGATCTCGCCCTTGTGCGCCTTTGAGAAGTACTCTCGATAGTCCATGTCGAAGAAGCTGTGCTGCTCCCCCTTGAAGCGCTGGAAGCGCGCCATCGCCTGCTTTCTCGGCCCGCCGAACTCCGAGAAGTTGTCGACACCGACGACCTTCCGGTCGGGCCCGGCCAGCATGCCGGCAAGCAAGGAGAAACCGTGCCAGGTGCCGACGTTGACGTAGGAGGCATCCGGCGCCATTTCGCGCACGGTGCGCGCTATGATCGCCGCGTTGGCATAGGTCGAATAGCGGGGAATCTGCAGGATCGGCTCCAGGAGCTTGCGGTACTCCTCCTGCCCTTCCGGCAACACCGTGAAGCTGGCGTCGATGGTGTCCAGCTGATAGCGCGCGCGCCGCAGCGCATACTGCTTGTCGAGCTTGAAGCCAATCGAGATCTCTTTCATCATCGGATCGATGTCTTTAAAGCGGATGCCCCGCAAGAAACGCTCGTAATCCACTGATTTTCTGTCTCCAAAAGAACCGCGACAACGGTCCGGGAGAATAGATCGAAAGTTCAGTCCGTGAAAGCGCTAGCTGTTCGGGCGGATGAGGTCCTCAGGCTCGGCTTGACGGTAGGCGCGGGGCCTTAGAGCACGACCTCTCCCGACTCAAGACCGATGCGCCCGCGCAGGGTGAAGTTGAAGGCCAGCGACACGCGCTCTTGACCGCTCAGGTTCGGATCGACCGAGTGCTCCAGCCAGGACGGGAAGAGCAGCAGCAAACCCTCCTCCGGCTTGAAGCGGTGCATGGCCACCGTCGGCGGCGTATAGGCGACGACCGCCGGCTCCATCAAATGGGCTTGCGGACGCGGGTCGTAGAAGATGATGTCGCCCGCGCCGGGCGCCGCCTTCGCGTAGTAGACGCCGGACAGGTGGTTGTTGGGATGGTTGTGCTGGTGATGGGCATAGGCCTCGAAGTTGATGTTGGCCCAGAGGTTGGTGATCTCCAGGCCCTCGCACTTCCACTGCAGGAAGCCCACCACGCCCTGCCCGGCCGCCATCGCCGCCTGCGCCAAGGTCTCGAAGCCGGGGCGACGGTGCAGGTCTCCGGCGCTCTGCCAGGTTCCCTTGGCCTTGGCCTTCGAGGGCTCGACCGCGCGGATCGTCGCCAACTGGCCGAGCAGAGCGGCGTTCAGCTCGGCCGGCCGGGCCAGGCGATGGATCCACACGCAGGTGGGAAAGAACTGCGCGACCTGAGAGCTCTGGAAGAGAGACTGGCCGCCGCCTCCGGGCCCACCCGCGCTGCCTTGGTTCACGCCCTTCTCCTCCTCAACTGCCGTACCGTCTCCGCAAGGACTATCCTAGCTACTTAGAGATGCCTTGATCTGGCGCAAGCACGAGATCCGAGGCGTGCGGTGCTGGTGCTAGCCGCCGAGCGGACGCAGGTCCCCCGCAAGAATCGGCAGGCCGTTGCCGGGCCGCTCAGCCCAGGGCTGCGCGTCCGCCGCCAGGAGACCGCCACGGCCGAACATAATCGGCTTGGCGACCAGGTCGCTCTTCAAGAGGCGGGTTCCGAAGGCGCCCTCCATGGCCAGCGGCGCGTCCGGCAGGCAGGCCGCGACGGCAAGCGCGGCGCGCGTCAGCAAGCTGGTCTCGCCGACATGGGCGCCGACGATGACGGAAAGGCCGCGCGCCGCGGCCGCTTCGCCGATCTCCAAGGCGCGCAGGATGCCGCCCATCTTGGAGACACGCAGATTGAGGACCCAGGCCTCGGGATCGGCGGAGAGATCGTCCAGCTGCCGCAGACGGCAGAGGCTCTCGTCCAGGATGATCTTGAGGCCCAATGCCGCGCGAAGCGCCCGGCAGCCCTCCAGATCGCCGGGCGCAAGCGGCTCCTCGACCGCCCAGATGTGCGGCGCCAGCGGCGCCAGCTGGGCAATGCAGGCCTGGGGGTCTCGCCAAAGATTGTTCGCATCCACACGCAAGCGCAAACGCCGGCCGAAGAGCCGTCTGAGCCACAGCGCCTTGGCCAGGTTCCGCTTCGGGTCGCGGGCGAGCTTCATCTTGACGTCGAAGAGGCCGGCCATCCGGTAGGCGAGCGCCTGCGCGAAGAAGCCGGGGTAGCCGCCGGCGCCCAGCACGGCGGAATAGCGAAAGGTGCCCCCCCTGCGCGCGCCGCCCAGCAGGGCTTCCAGGTTTCGACCCTGCTCGCGACCGAAGGAGTCGAGGAGCGCCAGTTCCAATGCACCGAAGGCGGCCGGGTTGGCATCGATCAGCGTCCGATTGGCGTCCATCCAGCCGCGCAAGGCCTCGAGGGAGCCCAGGTCGCCGGCCAAGGCGTCAGCCCATTCCTCGAGGAAGGCGACGACGCTCTCCCGCGTCTCGCCGGTGACGTAGGAGCGCGGACAGGCCTCTCCGTAGCTCCGTCGGTCCGATGGCCCCAAGCCCAGAATGACGTTCTCGGCCGTGTCGCGGCTGGCAGAGGCGTGGCTGAAGCGCCAGCGGAAGGCGACGGGGAAGGTGGAGAGCGTCACCGCCGGACCCGTCATCGCCCAGCCTCCGACAGGCGGAAATCGGAGAAGTCGACCGGCCAGTCGTCCCGCTCCGCCAAGCAGACCGGCTTGTACTGCGTCTCCCTCTGACCGCGTCTCAGCGCCTGCTGCTTGCAGTGCTCGCCGGCGCCGGCGCGCAGGGGAACGAGGCGCAGCGCCTGCAGGCGCCCGCTCGCGCGCTTGGCGTCGTACTCGACGTTGCGGTCGCGCAAGGCGTCGTCCAACGCGCCGGCGAGCGCCTCCGCCTCCGCCGGATTGATCGCCCCCTCCAGCTCGGCCAGCAGCTCATAGCGCCAACGCCGGGGATCTGCCAGGGCGACGAAGAAGGGCGCGCGCCGGCCGCAGGCCTTGAGGCCGGCCGTCACCGCGGCGATGACGTCCTGCTCGGCCAGCTTCTCTCCGGTGACGTTGGTCACCCCCCTGCCCTTGCGCAGGAAGGCCAGGGTCGGCGTGGCGCCGATGCGGCCGGTGACCCGGACCAGGTCGTTCATGTCGTAGCGATAGAGCCCGGCGGGCGTGGTGACGAAGACGTAGTAGTCCGGCCCGTCCCGCAGCTGCCCCAAGGTCAGGAAGTCCCCTCGCCCCTCTTCCCAGGCCTCGCGCTCCACGAACTCGAAGACGGTGTGGTTGAGAGCGGGCAAACAGCGGTTGCCGTCGCAGTCCAGGTTCACCGTGGCGATCACCTCGCTGGCACGGTAGCCGATCTCGACCACCTTGCAGTCGTCGGGCAGCTGCGGTCGCAGCGCTTCCAGCGCCACGGCACAGCTGCCGCCGGTCCAGGTATAGAGCGCGCCCAACGCCGGCCAAAGATCCTTCAGCCGTAGCGGGTCGGACCCCGACAAGAGCGCCTTCAAGCGCCGCGGCAAGGGCGGGCTCTCGCGGAGGCGGCGGCGTACCTGCCTGGCCAGCGAGGGCTCCAGTCGGTCCGCCAGCGCCGTCTCGCGGCTCGCCAGATCGGCGCATAGGGCGGTCCTGTGCCGCTCGACGGTCTGCACCAGCTTCAGGAAGGTGGAGGGATTGGCGGCGGCAAGACCGGTCAAGCGATGCGCGGCAAGGCCCAACAGGGCGGCCAGGTAGTAGCGCTGTTCGTAGTCGGCGATGCCGGCCGCTTCCTCGGGCAGAACGAAGAGTGCCTTGACGAGCGAGGAGAGGCTGCCCTGCGCATGCCCCGTCGCCGAGCCGTAGGCCGCGCCGTTCTCCGTGCGCCCCTCGACCGCCGCCCCGGTGATGGCCAGGACTTCGCCCTCGAAGAAGCGGGTCTGGCGATAGAGGGTGAGCGCCGAGAGGCGCTGCACGTCGCGGTTCTGCGCCATCACCGCCGGGGTGACGGGAACGTCCTTGGGCTTGCCCGTGGTGCCGCTGGTGCGCGCGTAGGAGAGCGGCCGGGCTTGCGTCAGGCTGCACCTGCCGGTCTTGCCCTGCATCTCGATGGCCGGGCGCAGGTCCTCGTAGCTCCGTACCGGCACGGCGCGGCGGTAGCTCTCCCAGTCGGTGATCTCGGCAAAGCCGTGCTCGCGACCGAAGTCGGTCGCCGCATTGGCGCGCAGGATGTGCGACAGGGCTTGCCACTGCGCCCGCTCCGGGTCTTCGGCCAGGGCCAGGAGGGGACGGCGCAGGCGGGTCTCGATCCGGCGCATGGCCAGGGGGAGCGCCACGCGGGCGACCATCTGCTTGAGGGCGCGCATTACTCGGCTCCTCCACGGTTCGGGTCGACCAGGAACGGGGCCAGCGTCTGCTGCAAGGGGTCTTGCGGATAGGCACGATTGCGCAAGCCCAGGTCCTCCACCTCCTCGCCCGCCGGCAAGAGGCGGGTGCCGAAGAGTGTATCCCAGAAGATCAGAATACTGCCGAAGTTATGGTCGGAGATCCGGGGATCGCGGGAGTGGTGCCAACGGTGCAGCTCCGGACCGCTGAAGACCCAATTTAGCCAGCCGAGACGCAGGTCGATGTTGGCGTGATGGAAGAAGCCGTTGACCGAGAAGAGCACCAGGTAGGCGGCCAGGACGTCCGGCGCCACGCCGATCAAGAGGAAGGGCAGGCCGTCGATGACGACTTGCAGGGCCTTCTCGATCGGATGGAAACGGCCGACGTTCAGGGCATGCAGGCCTTCCGGGGAGTGGTGCACGGCATGGAGCCGCCACAGAGCGGGGATGGAGTGGCAGGCGCGATGCAGCCAGTAGCGGGCGAAGTCGGCGAGCAGGACCATCACCACCAGCTGGGCGGCGATCGACCAGCCGTGCGGCCAGATCTCAAGGCCGATGGAGGGCAGATACGCCGCCAAGGCCACCAGCCCGGCCGAGAGGGCGGCCGGCAGGGCGATCTGTACCAATGCGATGTAGGCGACGTCGCTCTTCAGCTCTTCCCGCGTGGCCTGCCAATGCGGGCGGTAGGGCAGCAACAGCTCCGCGATGACGATGACCGCGCCGCCCAGCACGGCGGCATGATAGGCCGCGAAGGGTGCTGCGATGCCGCTTGCGATCGACCAGGCAAAGAGGCCCAGTGCCGCGGCGAGCGTCACCGGATAGAGCAGATAGCGCGCCACGGCGGCCAGGTGCTCCCGACCCGCGTCGCGGCGGCCCGCCCTCAGCCAGTGCAGGCCCAGCAGGATTGCGAAGCTGGCCAGGACCAGATGGAAGGAGGTCGGCAAGGGAGCCTGGAACCAGGGATCTTCGACGATGCCGAAGGCGCTGATGCCGGCGCGGACCAACATGGCGGCCAGATAGAAGCTACCGGCAAGGCTCAGCAGCAGGCCCAGGCGCGGCCGGGCGGTCCCGTCGACGGCCCCGATCGCGACGATCATCGCCGCCAGGATGCCTGCCTGCGCCACCAGCAGCCAGCCGTAGGGAAAGAGCCCGCCATCGAGGTCCTCCACCGGCGGCAAGCCGGAGAACCCGAGCCCGTACTGCACCAGCTGCAGCAGAGTTCCGAGCGCGAAGAGAAGCGTCAGGAGGCTCAGCGCCAGCTTGACCGGCTTTGACGCGCCGATGCGGCTGGCGGGCTCCGCGGGCGACGAGAGGCCCGACCGGTCTGCGCGGGGTCCTTGCGACATCAGGTTGCTCCCCATGAAACCTGTTGAATTGAACGCAGTTCAGTTTAAGTGGGTGAGTTATGAACGATGTTCAATATTTTTCTTACGCAGCAGTGCTCAAGGGCCAACCTGCGCCTGCCGTTGCCAAGGCGCGCCCCGGTCCATTAGGGCTAGGGATCAGGCCGGGAGTGAAAGGAATGGCACGCAGATCGGACCACTCGCGCGAGGAACTCTTCCAGATGATGGTCGCCGCGGCGCGCCGCATCATCGCCGCGGAGGGCGTCGGCGGTCTGACTGCGCGCAAGGTGGCAAAAGCGGTCGGCTACTCGCCCGGGTCGATCTACAACGTCTTCAAGAACCTCGACGACTTGATCGTGCAGGTGAACGCCGAGACCTTGGACCTCCTGATCGCCGACTTCGGTGCGATCTCGCTCTCGGGCCGTCCCGAAGCGGACCTGCCGGTGATCGTGGAGCACTATCTGGCTTTCGAGGAGGCCCATCCGAACCTCTGGTCGGCGCTCTTCGACTACAACCTCAAGGAAGGCAGCCACTGGCCGGATTGGTACTTCGGCAAGATCGAGCAGCTCTTCACCATGGCCGAGGCGGCCGTGGTACCGATTTACGGCGACGCCCCCGGGCGGGAATCGCGCATCGCCATCCAGACGCTGTGGGCCGGCCTGCACGGCATCACCTCGCTGGCCCGTTCCGGCAGCCTGGGGATCGTCGCCGATGCCACGACACGGTCGATGGCGCATCACCTCACCGCCACCTACCTGGCCGGCATGATCGAGGAAAAGGGCGCAGGCGCGACCAAGGCGCCCCTCTAGGCTTCGGATCGATGGAGTAAACCGCGCGCTAGGCGATGCGGGAAAGCTCCTTCGACTTGGCCGGCATGGCGGCCACCAAGGAATCGATGAGCTTGATCGAGAGCCTGGTCACCCGGCGGAGGTCGTGCCAAGTCGCCGGCCTGGGCTCGGCCCCATCGAGGCACTTCGCAAAGGACTGGTTCTGGGGGTGCCGCTCGAGCCAATCCTCCACCAGCTGTCGTGCCTCCTCCTTGCGGCCGAGCGCTACCAGCAGCGAGATCCTGGCGTAGGCCCCCTCGCGGAAATCCGTGTCCTCCTCCAGCATCCGATCCAGCAAGCGCTCGGCCGTGGTGGCATCGCCCGCCGCCAGCGCGAGGTACAGGAGCGGCTGCCGCAGGCGCCTTCCGGTCGCCTGGTCGGGAATCGTGCCGACCAGCGCGTTCAACGCCTGTGGACTGGGCGGACTTGGCCGGGCGAGCATCTCGAAGAGCGCGTAGCCGGGCGCGTCAGAGCGATGACTGTAGGCTTCGGGGAAGAAATCCTCGGGAAAGGCATCGACGTAGCGGCGCATCATCGGCGAGAGGACATCAAGCAGGTCCGCCTTCTTCACGTCCCCATGGTCGACGGTCGGAACGGGAATGAAGCTGCAAGAGACTTCGTCCATCGAGAGCCACTCGCGCACGGCCAGGTCTCCCAGACCGGCCTTCTTGGGTTCGGCGCGATGCACCAGAAGCATCCGCGAGCGCGTCGCGCTAGGCCCTCCGGGGAAGAGCTGCTCGACGGGCCGCTGCAGTCTCGCATAGCGGAGGTGAAGCGCACCGCCGTCCAGATTGATCAAGGGACGCTGGCCGTGCCCCTTGTCGGTGAGCAGGCGATCCGTCAGCCATGCCAGCCAGCCGCCGAGCGAGTAGCCGACGAGGATCGCGCGCCGCTCCATCTTCCTGGACAGGATCGCCTCGGCCATGCGCTCCACCAGGTGCGCCACGACCTCGGGATCGATGCTGCTCGCGGCGGGCAGATCGGCGGCGATCCGGTAGAGGTCCGCGTTGGGGAAGCCATGCGCGCCGATCGGCCCGAGGAAGGATGTCCTGCCGTGTGCTCCCGGCATGGCGATCACCACCGGCCCGGACTCCTCTTGCCCGCTTCCGCGTCGGACGAGTTCCAGGAACTCCCCTTTACCGCCGGCCTTGCGTCGGGCGGGCCTTGGCGCCTCCTGCCGCAGTTGATCGATCAGGGCGGCCTGGGCGGAGAGGGTCGGCCGCAGGTAGATCTGCTCGTCCGGAAAGCGCACGCCGAAGGCCTTCTCGATCCGCGCGACGATGCGCAGCATGTCGAGCGACGTCGCCCCCAGATCGATGACGTCGCTCGCGGCGCTCAAGCGGCCCGGGTCGAAGCCGTGCGAGCGGAACAGGCGAGTCCAGAGCCTTGCCAGCTTCGCCTCCGTCGAACCGGGCGTCGGCGCCTCCCCTCTCGCCCCGGACGCGTCTTGGCCGGGGCTCGCGAGGGCCGCTTCGTCGAGCAGGGCGCGCAGCGCCTTGTGCGACTTCTTGCCGGAATCGCCGAGCGGCATCGCATCCAAGAAGACGACCCGCGCGGGAACCGCCGCGCGCGGCAGCCATTTGCGACAGTTGAGGAGGATCTGCTCCCTCAGGCCCTCCTCGGGCGGGCTCCGCGTGGGCTCGACCACGATCTCGACCCGCTCCTGACCGCGCCTGTCGATCACGAAGGCGCCGACCTCCGCCACGCCGGCGACGTCATGAACGATCCGCTCGATCTCATCCAGCTCGATCCTGACGCCGGATACCTTCGTCTGCCGGTCGATGCGGCCGACGACATGGAGATCGCCGCTGTCGTCGATCCAGCCGAGATCGGCGGTCCTGAAGAAGCGCTCCCCCGGCCATCCTGGCAGGTCCACGAAGCGATACCGGGTCAGCTCGGCGTCCAGGTAGCCCAAGGCGGGACCGGGACAAGACAAGAGGATCTCTCCCGCCCAGTGCCGCGGCAGGGGGCGCATGTCCTTGGGGTCCGCGATCACGGCCCGGTAGCCGGGAATTGCCAAGCCGGCCGAGACACCGGCGCCATCTCGAGCAGTGCAGGTCCAGAAGGTGGCGCAAACCGCCGCTTCGGTCGATCCGTAGGGATTGACGGAAACCAGGTCGGGCGCGGCCTCGGCGAGATCTTGCACCAATGCCTGGGGCAAGGGCTCTCCCCCCATGAGGAGGAAGGCATAGCCGTCGAAGCACTGCCGGTCGTCGCGCAGCGCGGCCGCGGTGATCGTCGGCGTCAGGGTCACGGCCTTGGCGCCGAGCGCGGCCGCCTTGCGCAGGCTGTCTGGGGTCCGCCGCTGCGTTTCGAGGAGCACGGTCCAGCGGCCGAACACCCACGCCACCCAGAAATCGTAGAAGCAGGCATCGACCCCGATGTTCGCCCCCATCAACCCGGACACGGGCGGCACGACACCCGACTTCACCATGCCCTCGATGAAGCCCAGCAGCATCTCCTGACTGTCGATGATGGTCTTGGGCACGCCGGTCGAACCGCTTGTCGTCATCAAGACGGCCGCCGCCTCGGGCAAGTTAAAAGGCGCCGCTGCCTCGCCCGGGCGCCGCAGCAGGGTGGCCTGCGCGCAGTCCGGCACATCGGCATGGCTCCGCGCATCGGCCCAGCCCGGCGCGCAGTCGAGCTCTTGCTTGGAGGCTAGGAGGAAGCGCACGCCCAGCCGCTCGATCTCGTCGCGCGCCCGGGCCGCCGGCAGCAGCTGGCCCAAGGGAAGGAAGACGCAGCGCAGGCGAAAGGCGGCGAGTTGGGCGACGAGATAGAGCACGCGGATCGCCGCCGTCGCATCGGCGCTCATCCGAAAGGCGATGATGTCGCGCGGCCTGGCACCTTCGTCCCGAAGCACCTGGCAGAGACGCTGGGCGGCGGCATCGAGTTCCGCGAAGGTCATGCTGCCGTCCTGCCAAACCGCCGCGCGCTCGTCGGGCCAGCGCGTGAGGATCGCATCGAAAAGGCCGATCAGGTCGCGGGGCTTGTCGGCCAAGGCGCCGATCTCCGTCCCGGCCGGCATCGGATGCTCCCGAAGGCTCTCGTAGTCCCTGGCCAGCGCGAGGTCGCCGACCTTGGCGTCGGGATTGGCGGCGAGGGCTTCGAGCAGCTCGCCATAGGCCTCCAGCAGCGCCGCCGCGCGCGCCTTCGTGAAGCGCCCGCTGTCGAAGGTCAGCTGGAAGCTGCCGTCCGCCTCGCCGACGGGGGGATTGATCGAGAGTTCCAGGCTGGCCACCGGCACGCCGGAGCGCAAGCGCCGGTACCAGCCGACGCCCTCGCCGATCGTCAGGTCCGGCCGGATGGCCTCCAGGTCGAGCGCCTCGCTCGCGACCTCGAAGATGTAGAGCGGACGATCGAACGCCGGAAGCAGCTGGTCGCCGCGCTCGATCGCCGCGAAGAGCCGCGACATGACCTTCCGCGCCAGGGTGACCACCGCTCCATCGTCTGCCACCTCAAGATCGAGGCGCATGAGGGCGGCGGCACTTCCGAGCGTCGCAAAGTCCCGGGCGTCACGGCGCCGTTGGCTGGCGCACCAGACCGGCGTCGCCGCGCCGGCGAGCCTGTTCACGAGGATGGCGAAAAGGGTCGCGGCCATGGCGAAGCGGGTCGTGGCCCGGGCGCGGGCCTCTCGGTCGACGCCTTGCCACAGCGCGGCCTTCAGCGGTCGCTCCGTCACCTGGGCCAGTTGCATGCGCTGGCCGCCGCCATCCTCGTGGAGCTGCTCCGACGGCGCGCCGTCCGGGGCTCTTCCGGACGGTGGCGTCGAGTCCGACCCCATGATCGACCTGAGCGGACTGGGCTCCGGCAAGGGGCGACCTAGGAGCGCGGACTCGATTAGGGCCGGCAAGAGGCACTGGCCGTAGCCGTCGGCAAGCGCCTCGTGGACCTGGCAGAGAAGGAAGCGCGTTCCCTCCGACGTCTTCAGGATCGCGGCGCGAACCAGGTTGCGACCCTCCGCCTTGCCGTCCTCGGCGGTCAGGAAGGCGCTCACCTCCGGCAGGCTTTCGCCCGCCCTCTCCAGCTCTTCCGCCGTCGCGGCCACGTCTAGCATGCGAAGCCGCCGGCGACGGCCGCCTCCCTTCACCTCGACGCGCGCCCCGGTCTCGTCGTCCCGCTTCAAGAAAGCGCGTAAGGCCGGCTGGGACCGCAGCACGGCGACCCAGGCGGCGGCAACGTCCTCGGCCGTGAAAGCCTCGCCTATCCGCATCAAGACGGCCGCGCGATTGCGAAGCGGATGGGGATAGAGGTGCTCCGCGCTCATCAAGCCGGCAATGGCCGGATTGGCCGGAAAGGACTCTTCGCCCGTCGCGACTTTCGGCGCCGCATGCGCGTTCGAAGCCCTCTCGGCGAGCAGACTCGCCAAGGCTTCGACGCTCTGGTGCGTCAACGCCGAGGCCAGGGGCAGGCTTACCCCCTCCTCCTTTTCCAGCCGCGCCAGAAGCTGAACGACGTGCAGCGAGTTCGCGCCCACCGCAAAGACAGAGGTGTCGTCGTCGAAGTCGCCATGCCCCAGTATCTCTGCCAGGTAGCGGCGCAGCTTGGCGCGCCAGGGGCTGTGCCGATCCGCCGTCTTCCCCTTGCCGCCGTCCCGGCTCCGATAGAGTTCGGCGATCGCGAGGCGGCTGACCTTGCCGGACGAAGCCTGCCGAGGGATGCTCTCCTCAAAAAAGACGGTCTTGGGCGCATGCGCGAAGGGCAGGCGTTCGGCCGCGTGAAGGATGACGTCGTGCGCGCCGAGGGTGCTGCCAGGCGCCCTGACGCAGAGGGCGGCGACCTCCTCGCCGAGGGTGGGGTGCGGCAGGGGAAAGGCCACCGCCTCGGCGATCTGCGGATGCGACAGCAGGACCTCGTCTATCTCCGTCGGCGCCAGGGATTCGCCGCCGCGGTTGATCTGCTCCTTGATCCGCCCGGTCAGCCAGAGCCGCCCCTCCGCGTCGAGACGGCCGAGATCCCCGGTCCGGAACCATGCCTCGTGGAAGGCCGTCTCGTTGGCGTCGGCGGGCCAGAGGTAACCGGCCATGACCGAGCGACCCTTGACGCAAATCTCGCCGCTCTCGCCGGCCGGCGCCGCGTCGCCCCCAGGCGTCATGACGGCGATCTCGACGCCCGGACTGGGGCGGCCGACGCAGCCGGGAAGACTGTCGTCGGGCCTGGCGCTCGCCATTTGATGACAGGCTTCCGTCATGCCGTAGGCTTCGACCACCGGAATCTCGAAGTAGTCCTCCGCCCGCCGCCGCAAGGAGAGCGGCAACGCGGAGGAGGAGGTGCGAATGAAGCGGAGCGCACCGAGCGCATCGGGCTTGCGGCGCGGCGCGCTCTCCAAGAGGGCCTGCAGAAGGGTGGGCACCATCGAAAGCCAGGTCGGCGCGATCTCGTCGATGCCGCGCCACAGAGCGCTCGGATCGCGCGGCGCGATGGGAATCACCCGGCCGCCAGAGGAGAGGCCCGCCAAGAGGACCGCGACCATCCCGTGGATGTGGGTCAGCGGCATCAGGGTGGCGGTGCGGTCCTCCGGCCCCAACGCCAACGTCTCAGCAATGCCGGCGGTCGAGGCCTCGATGTTGTGGCGGCTGAGGCCGACCAGCTTCGGCGCGCCGGTGGTCCCGGTGGTTTGCAGCAAGAGCGCGGTGCCCGCCGGGTAGCCGTCGGGCGTCCACTGCCTTGCCGTTGCGAGCGGCTCCAGCTCGCCGGGCCGCTCTCCGGCCAGCGCCACGGCGATCCCCAGCTGCTCGGCGGTGCGCGCAAGCTCGCTCTCCGCGCCATCGACGATGACGAGCGCGGGCTTCACGCGTTGGAGCAATGCGGTCGCTTGGCGCTCCCCCAGGTCCGCCTCGGCGGGCGCGGTCGGCACCAACCACGGCAAGGCGGCGCTCAAGGCGGCGCGGCGAAAGGGCTCCTCCGTGGCCAACACCACAGCTGTCCGGTCGCCCGTCCCAAGATCGGGCAGGGATCGGCGAAGCAGATGGCTGACGGAACGCGCTACCGAGGTATCGACCGGGCTGACTGGGATCAAGGCTGCCTCGCGAACGTCAAGTCGAATGGCACAGGCAACGCGTTACGACGAACCGCGTGGCCGCCGACGCCTCCCGCTCTTCTTAGAGCGGATCGGACGTCGCTTTGTCCAGAGCGGGATGACGTCAAATCGGAACGATTTGCCGTCTGAATCCTGCTCTACACCTATGAAAAAATAGAGCAGATTCACGCATACAGGTGACTTCACTTGGATGCGATCTGCTCTAGGAGAAGTCGCAATCAGGCGTCGCGCCGATAGGCGATCCAGTAGACCAACGCGACCAGCACGCCGCCGCCGACCACGTTGCCAAGCGTCACCGGCACGAGGTTGGCGAGGAAGCCACCCAGGTCCAGCCCGGCGCCGGCCAACTGGCCCGCGGGAATGAGGTACATGTTGGCAATGGAGTGCTCGAGCCCGAGGGCCACGAACGCGGCGATCGGCAGCGTGATGGCCACCGCCTTCCCGGTGACGGTCCTGGCGGCCAAGCTCAGCCACACGGCCAGACACACCAGCACGTTGCACAGCAGGCCGCGAAAGAAGGCCGTCACGAAGGGAAGATCGGTCTTGGCGGCGGCGATGGCGGCCGCCGTCTCGGCGCTCTTCCCAGCGGGGATCTCGGCCAGGCGCGCCATGGCGACGGTCGCGAGCGCACCGACAAGGTTCCCGAAGTAGACCAGAGCCCAGTTGCGCGAGAGCGCGCCGAGGCCGATCTTGCGATCGACCCAGGCCATCACCATCAAGCTGTTGCCGGTGAAGAGCTCCGCACCGCCGACCAGCACCAGCACCAAGCCGAGGGAGAAGGCCATGCCGCCCAGCCAGCGGGTCGGCCCCACGCCGAGCGCGCTGTCGCTCACTACCACGGTGAAGAGCATGGCGCCAAAGGCGATGAAAGCGCCGGCCAGGACCGCCAGGGTCAAGGTCTTCAAGATGCCCTGCGAGGCCTTGCCGACACCGATGTTCTCGATCCGCTCCGCCATCACCGGCGGGGCATAGAGATCGTGGCTGTCTTCCTGGGGCATGGCGGCGCTACCCGCTCGCGCTGCTCCGCAGCCAGTCCCGCAGGGCGGCGATCTGCGACTCCTCGTAGAGCGACGGGGCATGGCCGCATCCCGGCATGACGACGACCTTCGCCTTCGGTCCGCGCGCCTGCATCTCCGCCGCCGTCTCGCCGAGCAGAAGGTCCGATTCGGCCCCCCGCAGCACCAAGGTCGGCTGGCTGATCGCATCATAGACCGGCCAGAGGACCACGTCCTGAAGCGGCTTCTTGTCGAAAACCCGGGCGATCGCCGGATCGTAGTTGGGGACATAGCGCCCGGCATCGTTCCGGCGAAAGCAGATCTCCGCCATGAAGCGCCACTCGCCATCGCCGAGCCGGCCGAAGCTGGCGAAGGTCTCGCGCGCATAGGCCTCGGCCGCCGCCAGGTCGGGGAAGTCGACCGGCGCGCCGACATAGTCGGAAAGCCGCTCCAGGGAGGCCTTGGGAATGAAGGGGCCGACGTCGTTCAGGATGAGGCGCTTGATCGGCGTGCCGGGCTGGGCGGCGAGCATCATCCCGATCAGGCCACCCATGGAGGTGCCCAGCCAATCCAGCTTCGCCACGCCCAGGCGGGCGATCAGCGCGTTCATGTCGGCGAGGTACTGGACGTAGTCGTAGGTCTGGGGTTGGCACGCCCAATCGCTGTCGCCGCGCCCGACGATGTCCGGTGCGACCACCCGCCAGCCCTCCCCGGCAAGGGCCTCGGCCAGCGGCTCGAAGTCCCGTCCGTTGCGCGAAAGGCCGTGCACGCAGAGCAAGGTCCGCTCGCTCTCCTCCGGCCCCCACTCCCGGTAGACCAGGCGATGAAAGCCGAGTGCGGAAAGACCCAGGTAGCTCTCTTTGCGCATGTCGTACGTCCTTTACGTCTTGCCTTCCGCGCGGCCGCTTCGCTTGGTCAGGGCCGGCAGGCTTGGTCCGGTGACCTGCTTGGCCAGGCTCCTCAGCTCCGAACTCAGGGCCACCTTGCCCTCCTGACGATAGGCATCGTGGTTGGCATCGATCCAGGCCGGATCGTAGAGGTAGTTCACCATCAGGCCCTGCGCCGTCTTGAGGCCCTTGGCCGAGGTGTCGCCCAGCCAATTGATCCGCTCCAGCCTGGCCCCGTTGCGCAAGTGGAATCGTGCCACGGGATCGATCGGCTGTCCGTCGGCGCGCTGCTCCATCAGATAGCGCAGGCAGAGCCGCTCCAGGACCGGTCGTAGCGACTTCGACGAGGTCTGCTCGCCCGCCCAGTCCGCTTGCGCCAAGACCGCCGTCAGAGTATTGCGGAGATCACGGCTCTCGGGGGCGAGCGCGAGGAGCGCCTTGCGCTCCGCTTCCGGCGTGATGCGCATCAGGAAGGCGTTCTTCTGGCTCGCCAGCCAGGCGGCGAAGCCCGGCAGCGGCGAGAGCGTGGCGTAGGTCTTGATTTTCGGCAGTTCGCCGGAGAGCCTCTGCACCACCTTCTTGATTAGCCACTCACCGAAAGCGATCCCGCCCAGTCCCGTCTGCGTGTTGGAGATGGAGTAGAAGATCGCGCTGTCGGCGGCCTCGGGGTCGCTCAGCGGCGCCTTCTCGTCCAGCAGCACCTGCACGCTGTCGGCCATGCCCTTGATCAGGGCGACCTCGACGAAGGCCAGGGGCTCGTCGGGCATGCGGGGGTGAAAGAGCCCGTAGAGCCGGCGGTCGCTTTCCAAGCGATTGCGCAGATCGGACCAGGAGCGGATCTCGTGCACCGCTTCATAGGCGATGATCTTCTCCAGCAGGGCGGCCGGGCTGTCCCAGGAGATCAGCCGCACGTCCAGGAAGCCGACGTCGAACCAGGATTCCAGCAGCCCGCGCAGGTCGCGGTCCAAGGCGCGCAGGTTGGCGTCCCTGCCCGCCACCGCCAGGAGATCGGCCCTGAGATCGACCAGGAACTTGACGCCGGCCGGCAAGCTCAGGAAGTGGGTGATGAGCTTCACCCGCGGCGCCTGCAAGGCCTGGCGCAAGCGCTCCTCGACCTCGCCGCGGGCTTCAGGCGCCGCCTCCTGCCAAGCGGCAACCCCGGCGGCGATCGCGTCCGGGTCGGCGGAGAACTCGTCGGCCAAGGTGCGCAGAAAGACGGTGCGCCCCTCTCTGTCGGCTTGCGAGTAGGCCTGCCCCAGCTCCGCCGCGCGCAGCCTCGCCGCGACATCGCCGCCGCGCGCTTCCAGACAGCTTTGCATCGCGACCTTCAGCGACTCGGGATCGAGCGGGCCGTCGCTGACCTTCAGTCCAAGCGTCCTGGCCGCGCCCGTGGCGATCTCGCGAAAGCCGCGGGCGAGATTGCCCCAGGCCCGCTCGACCAGGGTTTCCTCAGCTGCGTCCATCCAAGTCCATTCCTTTGGCCGCTGCCCTTGGCTGCCCGCGCACGCACCGGTCACGTTTGGCGGAGCAGGGCGGAACCTCTCGCTATCTAGGTGACAGCATGCGCGCGGGAGACCAAGGTCTTGACCGCTTTTCGACGCTTTGCCGCACCCTTGCGGCAGGCTGCTCCGAGCGCGCTATAACAGCGACGCAAGCAAGCGCCCGGCCAGAGGCGTGCCCTCCCGACACCCGGTGCGAACCGCCCCCATAGAGGACAAGCGACCTTGGCGAAAGACCCCTCCGCCCAACGACCCAAACGCAAGCGCCGCTGGGTTCTGCGTGGCCTCGGCATCATCGTTCTGCTGATGGTCCTGGCCGGAATCGCCGGCTACTTCTGGCAGCGCGGGTCGCTACCCAAGCTTGCCGGCGACGTGCGGGTCGAAGGGCTGCGGCAAGAGGCCAGCCTCAGCCGCAGCGCCGAGGGCTTGCTCTTCGTCAAGGCGCAGAGCGAAGCGGACGCGGCCTTTGCGCTCGGCTACGCGCACGCCCAGGACCGGCTGTTCCAGATGGACACCATCCGCCGCCTGGTCGCCGGTCGCCTGTCCGAGGTCGTAGGGGACAGCACTGTCTCGATCGACAAGTTCTTCCGCACTCTGGGGCTCTATCGCCTGGCGGAGGAGAACCTCCAGCACCTCTCTCCCGACACCCTGGCGGCGCTCGAGAGCTACGCCGCCGGCGTGAACGCCTTTCTCGAGACCCACGAGGGGCCGCTGCCGCTCGCCTTCACCATTCTCGGCTACGAGCCGGAGCCCTGGCGGCCCGCTGACTCCGTGGCCTGGGGCCGAGCCATGGCGCTCGTCCTCTCGTCGAACTACAGGGAGGAGCTGATCCGCGCCAGGCTGCTGGCCCTCACCTCGGAAGAGAAGGTGAAGCAGCTCTATCCCAACTGGCCGGATTGGGCGCCGACCTCGGTGCCGAGCCTGCAGGCCATGGAGCAGCGCGGCATGCTGCAGGACCTGATCGAGGTGCTGCCCTGGGAGGTGGGGCCGAAGCAAGCCTCCAACGCCTGGGCCGTCTCGCCGGCGCGCAGCAGCACCGGCGGCGCCTTGATGGCAGGCGACCCGCATCTCTCACTGCGCGCGCCGGGCGACTGGTACCTGGCGCGGATCGAGACCCCGGATCTGACCCTGGCCGGCGGCACGGCGGCCGGCCTGCCACTGATGATCTTCGGTCACAACGGCTCGCTCTCCTGGAGCTTCACCACCACCTACAGCGACACGCAAGACCTCTTCATCGAGGAGGTGGACCCGGAGGATCCCACCCGCTATCGCACCAAGGACGGCTGGCGGGAGTTCGAGAGCCGCGAGGAGACGATCCTCGTCAGCGGCGAGGACCCCGTGACCATCACCGTGCGCAAGACCTATCACGGGCCGGTCATCAGCGACGTGGTGGAAGACGCCGAGGGCCTCGTCACGGAGCATCAGGTGCTCGCCCTGGCCTGGACCGCGCTCGATAGCGACGACCGCTCGGCCGACGGCCTGTTCGGCCTGAACCGGGCCGCCGACGTGCCCGCGGCCATCGAGGTCTTGCGGCTCCTGGAATCGCCTCAGCAGACCATGGTCCTGGCCGACAGCGAGGGCTCGATCGCCCTCCTAGCGCCGGGCCGGGTGCCGATCCGCAAGGCCGGCGACGGGCTCTTGCCGGTGCCGGGCGCCGAGGGCGCCTACGACTGGATCGGCGAGATCCCCTACGATGCCTTGCCGCGCGCCGTCGATCCTGAAAGCGGAGTCCTGCTGACCGCCAACAACAAGCTGGTGGGCGACGACTACCCCTATCTGATCGCCGCCTATTGGAACCATCCCGATCGGGCGCGCCGGATCGAGGAGATGCTGCGGGAGAAGGAGGTCTTCACGCCCGACGACATGCGCGAAATGCAGCTGGACACGCTCTCCCAGGGCGCCAGCTACCTGCTGCCACGGCTCCTCCAAGCCGACCTGCCGGCCGAGGCCGAGGCAGCGATCGGCCCGCTGCGCGACTGGGACTATCGCATGGAGATGGATGCGCCCGAGCCCTTGATCTACAGCGCCTGGCTGCGCGCCCTGGAGCGGCAGTTGCTGCGCGACGAACTGGGCGAGGTCTTCCCCGAGATGGCCGACGGCGACGCCTGGCGTGTCTTCAACCTCCTAGGCGCCGACAGTCTCTGGTGCGACGACGTCGCGACCACGGCGGTGGAGACCTGCGACCAGCAGATCGCCGCCTCCCTGGAAGCCGCCTTGAAAGAGCTGGTCGACGCCTATGGCGACGATGTCGACGAGTGGCAGTGGGGCAAGGCGCACTATGCGGACTTCACCCATCCGGTGCTACGCTACATCCCCTTGGTGGGTTCCTGGACCGCCATCACGCTACCGGCGCCTGGTGGCCAGGACACGGTCAATCGGGCCGGATCCGACTATTCCAAGCCCTTCCCGCAGGCCTTCATCGACCGACACGGCCCCGGCTTCCGCGGGGTCTTCGACATGGCCGACCCCGATGCCTCCGGCGTCATCATCTCCATGGGGAACTCAGAGAACATCTTCTCCCCCTACTACGGCAACCTGGCCCAGAGCTGGCGCGACGGCGAACTGCTCCGTCTGCCGAAGGACGTCCCGGCCGGCGCCCGGACCCTCACGCTGCTTCCCAAGTAGAGGAGGTCCGCCGCCGTGACCCTGGGGAAGACGGGAAGCGTCCTGCTGCTGATCTTGGCGGAGATCGCCGCGCTCAGCCTCTGGTTCGTCTCCTCCGCGATCCTGCCGGAGATGACGGCGGAGCGGCCGCTGACGCCCTTCCGGGAAGCGGCCTTGACGAGCGCCGTGCAGGCCGGCTTCGTCGTCGGCGCCCTGCTGTCGGCCGTCTTCGGACTGGCCGACCGCCTGGACCCGCGCCGCTTCTTCGCCCTCTGCGCCCTCCTTGCCGCCGCCGCCAACGCGCTGCTGGCGCTGCTGCCGATCGGCAGCCTTGCCGCCATCTCCATGCGCTTCCTCTCCGGGCTGCTGCTGGCCGGCGTCTATCCGGTGGGGATGAAGCTGGCGGTCGGCTGGGGTCTCAAGGACCGCGGCCTTCTGGTCGGCTTGCTGGTCGGCGGCGTGACCTTGGGCTCGGCCACGCCGCATTTCCTCTCGCTGCTGGGCGGCGGCGATTGGCGCCTGACCGTGATCCTGGCTTCCTTGGCGGCCGCCAGCGGCGGCCTGGCGGTCCTCTTCACCGGTCTCGGGCCCTATCACGGCAGCGCGCCGCGCTTTCGCCTGGGCGACGTCATGCTGGCCTGGACCGACCGCCGGATCCGCTTGGCGATCGCCGGCTATCTGGGCCACATGTGGGAACTCTATGCCATGTGGGCCTGGATCGGCGCGGCGGCGGCGGCCTCCTACAGCCTCTCGCTGGAGCCCGGCGCGGCCGACCGTCTCTCGAAGTGGACGGCCTTCGTCGCCATCGGCGCCGGCGGTATCGCCTGCGGACTGGCGGGCTTCTTCGCCGACAAGATCGGCAAGCGTCAGATCGCCATGCTGGCCATGGCCGGCAGCGGCACGGCTGCCATCGCGACGGCCTTGAGCTTCGGCGGGCCGCCCTGGCTGACCTTCCTGTTGGCGACCCTGTGGGGCATCGCCGTCATCCCCGATTCCGCCCAATTCTCGGCCCTGGTGGCCGACTACGCGCCGCCGGAGCGGGCCGGCAGCCTGATGACCCTGCAGACCGCGCTGGGCTTCGGATTGACGATCGCTACCGTGCAGGCCACCCCTTGGCTGGCCGCGCAGTGGGGCTGGCCGACCCTGATGGTGCTGATGGCGCTGGGGCCGGCCTATGGTCTCTGGGCAATGGCGCGGCTGAAGCGCTTGACCGCGTCGCAAGGGCAGCCGGCGCGGGAGTGAGCCCAGGGTCGGAAGCAGCGGCGCGCGCTCCTGACGGCGCCCGGTCACCGATCAGAGACTGTGTCCGATGCCCAGATGCCGCGTGCTCCGCGCCGCCCGCCGACAGTGATCCCTCTCCCAGAAGAGGAGGTTCAGCAAGGGATTGAGCAGGCGGGCGTAGAGCACCCAGCCCGGGCGCGGGACCGGCCGCCCTTCCGCCTTGGCCTTGTCGGCCTGCAGCAGATGGTAGCCGCAGGTGGCCGAGTGGGTCACCCGGCGCGAGCCGCGCAGCATGGCGTTCAGACCCTCGTCCTCGCTCAACGCCAGGTTCTCCTGATAGGCCTTCATGCGCGACCAACCCTCCGGCCAGAAGGTGACCGCGCCGCCGAGGATGGAGAGCAGCCAGACGCTCAGGCGCAGCAGGAAGGCGATCAGCAGGACCGCGCCTCCCAAGAGGCGGGACAGGTTCTTGGCGAGCCAGATCATCTCTTCTTCATCTCCCTTAGGTCCTCGCGCAAGGCCTGCAGCATGGTCTTGATGGCCGAGAGTTCGGCCACCAGGGTCGCGTCGAGACGCGCGACCTCGTTCAGAACGGCCAGGGTCGAACGGTCGGTCGCGATGTCGTGCGCCTCCAAGCGGTCGATACGGGTCTCGTGATCCTCCACCGTGCTCTCCAGCCGGCTGTAGGCGTAGACCCCGGTCATCACCGCCAGGAAGATCGTGAGAATGAGCGCGACGGGCACGCGCTTGTCCAAGTGCCAGCCCTCTATCGAGCGGTCGTAGACGCTCTGCGTCTCCTCCGGCTCTCTCATGGCGACCATCCGCAAAGTCGCTCGCCGGTGCCGTAGTAGACATCCAGCTGACGCAGGTCCTCGTCGTCCATCGCGCGTACGGCGGCGGTCGAGAAACGCAGGAAGGGCTCCCAAGGCCCGCAGAGGTCGGCGTCAGTCGTGGCGGGTGTAGCGTTGCACCCGCCGACGGCGCTCATCAGCACTACGGCGGGCAGCATCCTCTTCGGCATGGCGTCTTTCCTTCAGATTGATGAGTTGCGTGGTGAGCGCGCGCTGGCGCTGCGCCAGGCGCTCCTGCCTTGCGCCGCCGGCCCGTGCCCGCTGCCAGGCAAGCCAGGCGAGCCCGGCCGAGAGGAGGGCGACGGCCAACCAACGACCGAGCTTGGACGTGGCGATCCAGCTCACCAGCGGGCCTAGAAGAGCCATGACCCCAGCACCAGGCCGGCCGCCACGGCAAGGAAGACGAGCAGAGCGATGACGAGGTAGGTGCCGCCGAGGTCGGGCCGGCTCATAGTTCCTGCTCCCGCTGTGCGCGCTGCAGTGCCTTCCAGACCGTGAAGCCGATCCCCGCCGCGGTCAGCAGAACGAAGAGGGCGAGCGCTATGTCGCTGACGGCGGCAAAGTGCTCCAGGCGCCTGGCGGCCTCGGAGAGCATGGCTCCCAGGCTGCCGGCGCCGGCGATGGTCAAGCCCTTGCCTTCCGGCGTCTTGCCGGCGCGAACCTTGGCATCGCGCGTGGAGGGTACTCTCGTGCTCGGCGCGGTGGTGGCTGGCGCCGGTATCGCGGTACCACCCGCCATTGCCTTGGCCGTCGCGCAGACTTCCTCGACGCGCCGTGACCACCCGCGTCCGAACTGCGACCAGTGTCGCAAGGTCTTGAGCCACACCAGCCGGTCCTCGCAAAGCTTGGCGATCACGAAGCTCGGACTGCCGGCGCCGTCGAGCGCGGCCAGCGTGTTCACGCCGATGACGCCGTCGGCCGATGCGCCCACGATCTTCTGCAAGAAGCGCGCCGCCCGCGCCGGACCGGAGTTGACGGCAAAGTCGAAGACCGCGTAGTCCAGCCCGCTCGGCAGACTGTCGCCCTTGATCATGTCCCAGTACTGCCAGCGGTAGATCTGAGCCGCCTCGTCGCGGCTAAGCGACTTCAGCGCCTGGACCGTGGGATCGGGCTTACCCTGCCGCCGGCGCCAACTGGTCAGCGTCGCCAATGTGATCCCCAGGTTGGTATGCCCGCCGGGATCGTCGGGATGATTGACGTAGCCGCCCTCGTGACGCAGCAGCGCTTCGAGCGCGGCGGGGAAGGTCTCGCGCATGGCTCATGTCTCCGGTAGGGAAGAAAGATGAAGAATGCCGCTGCCGCCATCGGAGATCGGGCACAGCAGATGCGGCGCGCTCTTGGGACGAAGCAGCAGGGTCCAGCCGCCGGTCCTGCCGTTGGCGTAGAGCAGCAGCTGGTCGCCATTGCTCTGACGGCCTTGAAAGGTCAGCTCTTCGCCGTGTCGCTCCTGCAGGAGCCGCTCCAGGCGTTCCTTCGGCGCGCAGGTCAGGGCCGAGGCCGAGGCCGGAATCAAAAAGGCCGCCAGAAAGGCGGCCGCCACTCTCGTCATCTGCCCTCTCCTATGCGATTTCGGGTTGATACTCTGCCGCCGAGACCTCTCTGACGGGCATGGCGCCCAGGAAGCCGTGCTTGCTGGCGTGGTACGGGTCCGCACAGACCAGAGTGGTCAAGGCGTAGGTGCCGTCTTTCAGGAGGTGCGGCTCGATCGTGTGTCCGGGAACCGTCTCGCCGCGCACCTGGTCGGCCTCGGCGGCCGTGAGGATAAGGAACATCGTCAGCCCCTGAAGAAGTTGTAGAGCTTGGTCATCGCGCGGGACGCCACGTAGCGCTGGTCGGCCGTCAAGGCAGCGCCGACCATGGCCATGGCTATGGTCCCGCTGCCGTAGCCGGCTCCGGGCAATTGACCGATGTAGCAATTCACGCCGAGCGAGGTCGAAACCTGGGCGATGGTGATCTGCTCGACCATCCCGTTCGCCAGCTGACGCGTGTAAACGAGGTTCGAGGCATCCGCCCGGCCCACGCTCTGGAAGCCGACGACCGGGCCTGCCGGCACCACGGCGCCCGTAGAGGCGGCCGAGTTGCACCGGACGGTGTAGTCGCCCCCCGTGCCGCGCGGGCTGATCCCGGTCTTGTTGCTTCCCATGCCGCCGAGGAAGTCGGTCGCGGCGGTCGCGGCATGATCCACCACGAACAGGGTGAACTCGGCGTCGTTCAGCGTGTAGTGATGCCCGCCGGCGGAAGGATCCATGTTCGCGTTGATCCGCTGCAGGAGGGCCGCGTCGAAGGTGTAGCCGACACCCGGGGTGTGCGCGGCGCTGTTGGCGACGCTCCCGTTGTGCGTGGCATCGCCCTCCAGATTGAGAAGCGCCGGCGTCTGGTTCGTCGCGCTGCCCAACATGTAGACGGAAATCCAGTCGCGCGTGGCCCAGAACCCGGCCTCGCTACTTTCGTCGACGAAGTAGGCCAAGGCGCGCTTGGTGTCCGTCTCCGCCTCGAAGCCCGCTATCGCGAAGACCAGCTCGGCGGCGGAGCTGTAGCGCCGCGTCTGCGCGCTCCACGCCAGGTAGTTGGCGCTCTTGTTCTTCGACTTGACGGTGAGGTTGTGACCCAGCGGCAGGGCGGAGGGCCGGACCACGGCGAAGCCCTGTGTCTTGCGGTCGCTCTCGATGACGAAGGTATCGCTGGCGCCGATGGTATCGCCGCCGAGGAGCGTGCACGCATGGGGATAGCTGTCGATGTCGATGGAGATGTCGGTGCCCAGGTCCAGCGTCTCGTAGCCGGAGGTCGGATTGATCTTCACCACGTCGACGGCGGTCAGACCGTCGAGCGACATCTGGGAACTGAAGAGCGTCTGCCCGGGCGTCACCGGCGGCTGATCGACCGGCGGTCCGTACTGCTCCGAAAAGAAATAGTCGGTGCCGGGCGACAGGACGGTGTCGCCGGCGGTCGAGGTAAGGGTGACGCTGATGTCGCCCTCGCTCTCCGCTTCGAAATGGGGAACCTCGAAGCGGTACTGGCTGCCGTCACCGTTGAAGGTGACGTCCGCCGGGTCGATGCCGAGCAGCAGGACGTCCTCGCCATTCGCGAAGGTCTGCGTGGTCGAGGGCGAGGCGCGCAGGGTCGCCCGGTCCTTGGTCGACTCCACCTGCGCCAGGCCGACGGGCACCTGCCCGGCGGTGTCGCCGATCGCCAGCCACGGCCCCGAATCGAGGAAGGTGAGCTTGTCGCTCCGCATGCTCTCGGGAAACCTGAAAACCCCCAGGGCGTTGGTGCCGTCACCGAACATCTGGATCGGCACCGCGGCGGTCAGCTTCTCCTGATCCCAGCGATAGTAGAAGCGCTTGATCCGCCGCTCGACCTCGACCAGGTCCGGACGCGGCATGCGGCGCGGCGCGTTGCCCTGGTAGAAGTCGGCGCCCCGGAAACGCAGCACGCAGACACGGCCGGGCTCGATGCCGAAACGCAGGGCGGCGAAGCTCTCCGGCCCGATCACGTTCTCGAAGGTCTCGTTGGCCTGCGGAACGACGATGGGATACCAGAGCCGGTCGTTGAAGCGCGGGATGCGGGCGAAGCCGACGGCGTCCTGCTGATCGCTCGCCGCCCCGCCGCCGAGGTTGTGGACCCAGGTCAAGCGCGCGGCGATGCCGTCGGCATGATTGGCCTCGCCCACGGCGGGTCCGGACTCGTTGGCGGCCCAGATGGCGAAGGCGTAAGGCCCCTGGCTCACGCTCTGGGCGCCGTCGAACTCGAAGTCCAGCTCCAGCCAATCGGAGCCGGCGGCCGAGATGGTCAGCAGCAGGCTGTGCCGCAAGCCGTCGAACTGCGCTTCCGAGGCATCGACCGAGTTGCTGGCCTGCCGCAGGGTCGCCGTCGCGCCGCCGGTCTTGTAGCAGGAGAGGCCGGGCAGCAGCGGCATGTCGTCGGCCAGGACATAGTCCGACCCGCCGCCCCGCACCGGGTCGAAGTCGAAGCCGGGATCGATGATGAGGTTGGGTGCCGGCGGCCGCTCGTCCTCGTCGGCCTCGAAGGAGAACTCCTCGGGCAACTCAGTCCAGGTCACGCCCTTCACGTCGACCGTCAGCACCTGGCTGGTCGGCGAGGGCTCCTCGTTCATCAGGAAGCCGTTGCCCCAGTAAAGCGCGAAGGGCCATTGCAGCTTGAAGAGCCGGTCGTTGATCATGACCAGGCCGCGCTCCGGATCGTACTGGAAGGTGAAGACCTGATCGACGTTCACCGCCGCTTCCAGGCGCCGGGTCACCTCCTCGTCGCGCGCGTCGAACTTGGCGCGGCCGCCACGGTTCCGGCCGACCTTGTACTCGCGCACCAGCCAGAGACCTTGGTCGGCCAGTTCCACCGTCAGATGCTGCTGCGGCGTTCCCAGCACGAAGAGGACGATGTTCTTGTTGCCGCTGGGAAGCGTGTTGTGGCGATAGGGAACCGCTAGCTGACCGCGACGAGGCGGCAGGCTATGCACCGCCGAGCCGTCGCCCGGGATCGTGGCCAGGCCGGTAACGTCGTCGTAGGTCGGCAAGTGCGCGTCGTCCGCCCATTCGGCCGCCGCGTTCTTGCGCAGCACAACGTTCAGGTAGTCGGCGCGCGGCAGGTCCTCCGGCTCGAACCAGCTGGCCGTCGGCTCCCTGCCGATGGACTCGTTGAGGTAGTCCAGACTGCCGACCTGGACCACGCGCCCGGTCTTCTCGTCCTTGACCAGAGTCGGCACCTGCCAGCGCCGACCGGTGGCGGCGGTGACGACGACCTCGTCGCCGGCGGCTTGGCCTTCCAGCAGGGTCACCGAATTGGTGGCGGTGTTGGTGATGAAGCCCAGCTCCGGCACCTCGAAGGTGGCGCCCACCACGTTCTGGACCATGTAGACCGAGAGGTCGCCATCGGTGATGTCGAGCGCCGGTGTCCAGAGCGCGTCGCTGACGGTGCTGTAGACCAGGCTCTCCGAAAGGCCGGGTTCGTAAACCAGCAAGCCCGAATAGCTGTCGGTGGCACCGGTGAAGGTGACGTTGTCGGCGGCCGTGTCGACGAAGACGCTGTCGCCGATGGTGAGCGTGTCGTTGCCCTTCTCATTGAGACCGATGACGACCGGCGCGGCCGTGGTGAGGTCGTTGGTCAGCGACAGGACCTGCGTTGCCGTATCGTTCGGCAGAGCCAGCGTCTCCGCGTAGCCGCCGTTCTCGGCGATAAAGGTGTGGCCGGTCTCCAGGAAACGCCAATGCGCCAGGTCGATGGTGTCGCCGGCGATGTAGCCGCTGCCGACGAGTTCCTTGTCGCTGCCGGACTGCTTGACCCGCGCTTCGACCGTGGCGCCGGTGAAGTCCAGGCCGCCGGGCGCCAGGACGGTGTCGCTCGGTCCGGTGACGACGATGGTGTCCGCCTTGGCCGTCTCGGGCTCGCCCGGCGACATGATCGGTCCAGGGATCAAGGCACCGCCGCGCTCCTTGAAGGCCATCACGCCGTTGGAACGGTTGGCGAAGCGATCGACCATGGCGGTAGCGGCAAACTTGTCGTTCAGGCCGATGTACTTGACGCGGGTGCGGTGCATCGGCGTGCCGGTCTCGCGCCAGCCGCCGAAGGTGACACCGTCGCCGATGGCGGAGAACTGCCGTCGGCCGTAGTTGTCGCCGGCGCCGCCCTCGCCTTCGTTGTGCCGGATGATGGCTTCGAAGAAGCCGGGGCTGGCCTCGTACATGCCCCACTCCCACTGCGGACCGGGACCGTTGGTCGTGCCGATGTCGATCGAGGGGCCGAGCTTCCAGACGATCTCAGTCGGATCGGTCGGCCGGGTATCCTCGCTGTAGAGCACGGACGGCAAGCGGCGCATGTCGCCGAAGCTGTCGTTGATCTGGTCGCCCAGGATCGTCGACATCAGGAGCCGCCCCCTGCTGTCGAACATGGTGGCATGGCACCAGAAGTTCAGATCGGGATGGCCCTCGTGCGTGAACCTGGCCGTCCAGTCGGCACCCGGCTTCGCGTCGCCCTGAAAGAGCTTGATCTGCCCGGTGTTGACGTTCTGCCAAAAGCTATAGAGCGTGAAGGCGCCGTCCGCCGTCGTCTTCTGGGCCAGGAGGAAGCGGGCATGGGTGTCGGGATCGGCCGTGGTGGTGCAGCCGATCCAGAGCTTTTGCGAGGCCTTCACCGGCGCGCGGACGCAATTGACGATCCAGGCAGCCCCCATGCGCGGCTTGCCGTTCGTGATGGTGATGGGATTGGTGCAGACAGAAGCATCGGCGAAGGGGTTCACCGGATCGGTCCAGCTTTGCCAGCTCGGCCCGTCCGTGGTCTTGGCGAAGACCACCTCGCGATAGTCGAAGCTCTCGATGTGGATAAAGAGGTTGCGCTGCCAGGAAACGATCAGCGCGTCATCCAGATCGAAGCCGGCGACGCATTGATGGTTGTAGCGTCCGTTGTTGGGAAAGACGGTGCTGACCGTCGGCGTCGGGTCCAGCACGCGCGCGCCCTTGATGCGCTTCTGCTTCAGCGGGATGTTGTGCGGACCGACCACGTTGGCCCTAGGATCGATGCGCCAATCGATCGACTGTGCGCCATTCAAGTCGGAATCGACGAAGTAGGCCTTCGCGGGATCGGGCGGCACCGGCACGACGACGTAATCCAGGCCGCTTTCGATGGCCTTGTCGATGGCAGCCTGAAAGGCCTCGCTATCGCTCGTCGCGAGCGAGAGATCCTCGCCGGCGTCACCCAGCGCGCCATGGGCCAGTACCGAGACGACGCTGTCGCCTTGACCGGCCGCCAGGGCCTGCGCGACCAGCGCCTGCATCTGCGCCAGATAGTCCTTGGGCGCGGTGGACTGGCCCAGAGGCACGGTCACGGCGCGGCTCATCCGTTCGGCCAGCTCTTGATCCCGCATTGCGGCGTGATCGAAGCCAAGCTCCACGTCCTCGGCGAAGAAGGGCCCTTGGTTCCTCAGGTCGGTGCTCTGCGTGAAGGGCTGATCGCGGACGATGGTCAGCTTCTCGCCCACGCCGAGCGCGGCGGCGAGCACGACATCGCCGCCGGTGGGCTGACCGACCTCGGTCACCTCATAGTCCTTGTTCAGCGCGAGCGCCGTCTCGGCGCCGTCGGCCAGAGTTCTTACTACGCGGAGGTGGCTCGCGGCATCGATCCGGAAGCCGTACGCAAACTCGGTCGCAAGCCCGTTCCCCTCATAGGGACCGGACCTGGCGGTTTCTTTCGTCACGGTCATGGTGGCGTCTCCAAACGAAAAGCCCCGCTGTCGGCGGGGCCTTGCACGATGGGATCTATTGGTTGCTGCGCTCGGGCGGGTCCGACGGCACGACCGGCTGCTCGCCGGTAGGCTCCTCTCGTCCCAGGATGTAGGCCTCGATCTGCTTCGCCGCCGCTATGCGAAAACCGATCGGCATGGTCCGATCGGTCATACGGATGCACTCGCGGCGAAGGGTCTTGCTGTCCATGGCTTGCTCCCCTTGACGCTCGCTGGATTGAGTCTTGCCTGGCCCCCTGTGCGTCACAGCACCCGTCCTCCGGCGGTAAGCAGCGAGCCACCGGCCCGAAACACGCCTTGCGACAGGGCGCTGCGCCCGCGCGCGCGGGAGAGCTCGGCCTCGTTCAGGAAATCGCTCCGCCTAAGGCGTTGGCGGAAGGCGTCGCGCTCCACCTCGGCTCGCAGCTGCAAGGCGTCGAGCTCTCCCAAGGCGGCGCTGTCTCCCAGCACCTGCAAGGGCGACCCGCTGGAAAGGTCGACCCCGCCAGCCGCCAGGGCGGCAGCCTGTCGTCCCCGGAAGCGCGCGTTCTGGACGCGCAAACGCTGCTCCTCGATCCGTCCGCGCTGTCGCGTGTCCTCGGCTTGACGCCGCGCCAGCTCCGCGTTGTTCTCGGCGACCTGCGCGTTGAACCTGGCCGCTTGCCTGGCGCTGGCAGCACCGGTGAGGTTGCCCAAAGCGGACAGACCCAGGGCCGATCCGATGAAGGCTGCACTACCCATCGTCTTCTTCCTTTCCTTGCTCTGGACCTTCGGATGAGGCGCCAGGAGGCGGCTCGCCTCGCGACGCAGCCGCGGTGATGTCGTCAAGGCCCAAGGCCGCGTCGCGAAGTAGGCGGTTCTCCTCCGCCAAGGTGAGCGGCTCGCCCTTGGCGCGCGCGGCCAGCCGCAGCGCTTGATCTATCTCCGCGCTGAGGCGGCCGATCTCCTCCGCATCCCGCGTCGGCTCCAGGCCGAGACGCGCGTAGAGGGCTTGGCGCCGGCGAAGCACGGCGAAGGGCCGATGCGGCTCTCCTTTAGGCGCATCCTCCCGCACCTCCAGACGCGCGAGACGCTGGCGGTCCTTCAGCAGGTGCCATTCGCTCCGCGCCAGACGTCCAGCGAAGGCGAAGAGGTCGGTGTCGGCAAGCTCCTCCGGCGACAGAGCCGAAAGCCTGCCGTAGAGCGCCCAGTCGCTGCGCCGTGCCTCAGGGGAGTCGTAGATCTCCCTCAGCCGCGCCAAGGCGTCCGCCCCGAGCGCCGAGCGGGTCGCAGGCGGGAGGTCGTCGGGATTGTTCCCTTGCGCGATGGCGCTGAGCGCGTCGCCCTCGACCCTCTCACGCTCCTCCCGAAGCGCGGGATCG
This sequence comes from Rhodospirillales bacterium, assembly GCA_963669375.1. GTDB lineage: Bacteria > Pseudomonadota > Alphaproteobacteria > Kiloniellales > JACOMY01 > JACOMY01. The sequence continues at coordinate 537,459 of OY770024.1, forward strand.
CGCGCGGCGCGGCGCGCGGCCTCGATACGGCGGCGTGCGATGGTGCGCAGCGCCGGGTCGCGCACGCTGTCGAGGCCGGCGAGCGCCCCCGCGAGCCAGCGAGCGGGATCCGCTCGGTGTTCGGCGGGAACCGTCATCCGAGAGGCTTCTATCAAGGAGTCGCCAAGCCTCTTGCCGCGCGCGAGCCGGTCTTCATCGGCGATCCGCCGGCGGCCGAGCGCAAGTTCCTCCTCCGAAAAGTCCTCCGCGTTGGCGTCGAGATAGCTCTGCGCGTCCTCCGGGCGACCGCGCTCCAGCAGCCCTTCGAAGACGGAGCGATGAACCCGCGCCAGCTGCTCGCGCACGAAGCGCTCGCCCTCCGCGCCGGCCAGGCCCATCGCACCGGCGAGGCCTTCGGCTTCGAAGGCAAGCATCTCCAGATGGGCCGCCGCGCCTTCTGAGTCCTGGTCGCCGCGCAGGGCGGCCGCGGCATGCTGGTCGAGCAAGCGACTTCGCTCCTCCCGCACCCAGGCCGCGGTCTGGCGACCGCCCTCCTCGACCAACGAGGCACGCATCGCGGCCCTGCGGTCCAGGGACGTTGCTGCCCATAGGTCTTTCAAGCGATCGCTGGAGAAGCCGGCGCCGATCTCTTCCATGCCGGCCTCGTAGTCCGCCATGGCGGTGGCCCGACGTTCCGCGGCCTCCCGGCCGTTCGAGGCCAGAAACCCCCTCTCCGGATCGAAGACCTGGCGTTCCAAGTCCTCGGCCCGGTTCCGCGCGGCTAGGTACTCGGCCTCCTCCTGTCGCACCTGCAGCTCCTGCTCGCGGGCGCTCAAGCCGCTCTCGAGCGGTTCCAACCCTGCCGCCGGGCCACCGCGCTGGCGGACGTCGGGCGGAGCGGCGGCCCGCCCCTGCCCGCCCCGAAAGATCGGCACTCGCGGCATCAGCGTGGCTCCCCACCGCCGCCGAGCGGCCGTTCATAAAGATGGATCCGGTCAGTCATGAGTTCCCTCCATCTCGAAAGGGTGGAAAGGCAGGCCCGAGACCCCGTAGGGGCGGGCCGGATGAATGGTGAAGCCGAGCCAGGCCAGCCAACGCAGAGCCTTGACGTGGCGTGCATCGACCCAGTTGTTCATAATGCGATAGTCCCGTCGCCAGCAGCTGAGAACGCCACGCGAGGCCTTCAGGAAGGCCAGCGGATGGCGTTCGACCGCCTCGCCGGTCAAGAGCCAGGGAATGCCCTGTCGGCTGACCAGGGACGCACGCCTGACGCCGAAGAGCGCGACCACCTCGCCGTCGATCAATCCTGCGTAGCGCTCGCTCGACAGCGACAGGCTCCTGGTCAAGGCGGAGAGCGGATCGAGGCCGTCGCTGGCCATGACTTCGGCGGCATCGGCCTCGCGCAGGTGGGGTGCCAGGGCCTCCGCGTGGGCCTGCTCGGCCGGCAGGAAGTCAACGGCCAAGGTCGTACTCCGGCGTGAGCGCGAGGATCTCCATCGGCAAGGGGTCGCTCTGCACGATCCAGAGGTCAGCCTCGCGCGACCACTCGGCCGGGGTGTCGATCTCGATGTCGCCGTCGAAGAGCGCGATGGGCGCCGCCCAGGCTTCCCCCTGGCGTTGCCGGTGCTCGCGCAGTCTCGTTTCGCTCGGGCCGGCCCACAGGCCCCGCGTCTGTCTGACCTTGGCCGTCAGCCGCACCAAGCGCTTGTGCCGGCCCGAGGTCGATCCGTCGCGCAGGGAGAGTTCGAGAGGCAGGGTGCGCAAGGCGGCCCGGTAGGGCAGGCCGACATGCACCTTGCCTGCCTTGGCCGGCAGGGTCACCTGGCCATCGCCCACCACAAGCCCGGAGACGACGTTGCCGTCGGACAAGGCAACGACGGAGCGGCCCTCCAGGTGTCTCAGCCCGCTGATCCTGTCGGCCGGCCGCCCCTGGTAGGTGGCACCGCAATCCAGGTAGAAGGCCTCCTCCACCTGAGCGGCGACGCGCTGCGGCATACGCTCGATGTAGCGGACCTGGCGACCGTTCACGACCCGCCGGACAAGGAAGTAGGGCAGGTCCTCCTGCCCCTCGGCGACGACGGCGACATCCTCGAAGCGGCCATCCTCCGCCTCCAGGGTCTCGGTGGCATGTCGCGTCCAGGCATAGACCCGGTGTTCGCGGAAGTAGCAGAAGGAGATCAGCGCGCCGTCGTCCATCACCGCCCAGATCAGCGAGTTGGGCACCTGCGCATAGGCCCAAGCCTTCACCCTGCGGCCCTGGAAGAGATGCGGCGACAGTATCGAGAGATCGCTGCCTTCCTGCACGTCGAACTGCTCGACCGTGATCTGGTTGAAGAGGTCGCGCACGCCTTGGCCCTTGTCGACCACGTAGACCACCGAGGTGCCGACCTCCAGGGGCGGCACCTCGCTGCAGCCCCACGAGCTGATCCGCTTGGTGGTCACGCTCGAGGGGGTGATGAAGTCCACGTCGCCGCCGCCGCGTATGCGCCACTCCCCGCCGCTGGTGAGCGCCCAGAGATCCTCCTTGGCGACCAGATGGCGGATGGCGTTCACTTGGCGGGCAACCAGGGTCACCGTGACGGCGTCGTCGTCTTGCGCGGGCACGCGGCTGCCGAAGTTCTCGAAGTTCGCCGTCGTGCTGAACCACAGGGTCTGCGGATTGTTGGTCGAGTTGGCGAAGGCCAGGCGCTGCTCGAAAAAAGTGGCGGTCGCCGGCTTGTTGCCGCTGCCCGCGAAGGGGTCGACCTGCTTGGGCGGCGTCGAGGAGAGGTCGGCGATGATGTTCTGATCCTCGAAGGAGAGGCCCTCTGTGCCGCCGATGAAGCCATAGATTCCGTTGTCGTCCTTGTAGACCTCGTAGCGCGCGGCGCCGACGACGGCCGACCAGGAAATCCTGTTCTTGTTGCCGGCCACGGTGAGATCGTTGGTGGTGGCGGCCGCGGCCGAGGGCAGGCTCTCCTCGCCGGTCGCGTCGGCGATGGCGGTGACCTTGTAGCTGTAAGTGACCGCACCCGCGCCGACGCTGTTCGTCGCCGACACGCCACCCGGCGCGGCAATGGCCGGCAGGAAGGCCACGTCGCTCAAGCTCCAGGCCGCGTGATCGGTCCGGCCGAGCTTCCGCACCGGGTGGTTCGGGTGCACCAGGTACATGACGTCGGCGCTCTGAATCCACTTCAGGTCCGGCAGGTCGCCCGCCTCGTAGGCCGTGGCGAGGCTGTAGACGCGCGCGATCTTTCCGGAGAAGAAGGGCACGAAGCCCGAGGTGTCGATGCTCTCGACGCCTCCCTTGTAGCCCAGCTCGAAGCTGTCGCTGGAGGCGTTGCGGACCTGCAGGACGTCGGGCGTCAACTGGTCCATGCCGATACCGCTGGTGATTTGAACGTCGTCGCCGTCGCTGTAGCCGTGCCCGGGAAGGGTCACCACGCCGGGCTTGGCCTGGCTGATGGCGGCGACGTCCTGTTCGGCCTCCAGCACCAGGCCGCCGTCGCGAATGACCCGCATCCTTTGATAACCGAACTCCAGCACGTAGGTCTGCAGGGTGGAGAAGGAGAAGGGCACCAGGCGTCCCGCGACCGTGCTGTCCAGGACCTCCGCCACGAACTTGGTGCCCGGGCGATTGACGATGCCGCCATGCGGTCTGACGAAGAGGTTCTCCGCCAGGCGCAGGCCCACCTGATACTTGGCGAGGTCGACGCGGCCGTAGAGTTCCGGCGCCAGCTCGCCGGCGGCGAAGGAGGGCTGATTGGGCTTTACCGTCATGACCGGGCCTCGATCCAGCCGGCTTCCGGCTGGTCGCGGTTGGAGGCCTCGTTTGCGTCGGCCGCGCGTGCCCGCCCCAAGGTGAGCTGATAGTCCTGGCGCGCCAGCTGGACCAGGTCGGGGTCCACGCGCAGGGCCGCCCCAAGACGGATCGCCAAGAGCGCCGCCAGGCTATCCGCGAAGAGCGGCGCGAAGGCGCCGGCCTGCGTCACCCTGCGCGTGTAGATGAGCGCGGCTTGCGGAAGGTTGGTGACGATACGATCGCCGCGGCGTTCAAAGCGCGTCACCGGATCGAGGCTCGCCCCGACGAAGGGGCTCTCCAGATAGCGGGCGCGCAGGCAATCCGACGGCAGGGCATAGACCAGCTGCCAGTCCGACGGCGGCGGCTCGTCCAGCGGCGCCAAGACTTGGCGCGCGGTCGCGAAGCGCCAGTCGTGCAACGCCAGCAAGGCATCGCGGGCCAAGGGGTAGAGTCGCTGGCAGGCCGCCGCGCCCGCGGAGGCCTCGTCAAGCGAAACGATGGTCTGGGCGCCAACAACGCCCAGCGCCTGATTGCAGATATCGACGTCGGCCGTCATCCGGACTTCTCCTCTTCAACAAGAAAAGGCGGCCGAAGCCGCCTTGTCGTCGCATCACGGGTTGGAAGGGGGTTAAGGTGGTGTCATCGACACCAAGGAATGACCCGCCGCAGAAACGGTCTGGTTGTCGCGACCCGCGTGGTGCACGACGGAGGTAGATTCATTGAGGTTCCGGCGGTTCGCTTCGCCGAGCGCACCGAGCGGACCTATGTCCAAAAACGTCTAGGTATGGTCAGCGCCGATAGGTGCGGTCGTAGAAACGCCTTGCCCGTCGCTCGCTATCACTCAGACCGTCGTGGGAGTCGCCTAGGGGTACGCCGCGACCTGATTCAAACTGCGCTGCTCGGTTCGGCGAAGGCTGCGCGAAGCTCCCAATCAGTGGTGGAGCCGCATTGCCAGGCTCATAAAGGAAACCGTGCCCTCTCGCCCAAAGACCGTCATCACGGGGCCAGTTGGCTTGGCTATTTGTCATTCTCAGCTCTTTGCCAGCTTCGTCCAAGAGAACGTTGCCCTGGCTATCTAGTAATGCCGGATTCTTCCGCCAAGCTCTCGGCGTCTCGACAGCAACTGGAGAGACCCGGAGCATTCCTCCATCAACGTCGACTTCTCCCACTCCACTAACGTAGAATGACCCACTTTGATTAAAGCGTTGACGCCAGATGTCGAAGGGAGGGGTCAGTGGACTACGGTTACTTAAAGGAGACTCCTGGTAGAATTTTGAAAGGCCTTCTATCGCGGGCTTCGATATCCAGCGTTGTTCGAGTGTGTTAGGGCCGTCCCCACTCAAGCTTCGGGACACAACTTCCCTTGTGAGTCGAACAACATCCGTCCAATCGCCGCCCCTATTCTTAACGTGCATACCGATGGCCATACCAATTGCATTGTTCCAAAAATCCAAGCCATTGTCCGCTCCACTTTCCGGATCCAGCTCATGGTCTAGTAGGCCAGCAGTGGCCCAACCGGGCCCAAGCTCTCTTGTGAGCTCTGCTGCCAGAAGTACGTGGCGGTAAGCATCAGCTGGACCCATCTCACGGCCAGGCAACTGAGATGCCACCGATTCGCCGATGGCTTTGTCGTCGGCGTCGCTCATGATGTTAAAGGACTCCATAGGCATTCCTTCGTTCAACTGGTTTCACGAAAAGATCGAAGCAGTACGTAGCACCACCACACGATAGACAAGAAAGTTAGCGAAAAAACCGCATAAGATACTATGAGTGCAATCTGTTCATCAAAGTGGATCCAGCCACTCGCGAGTATTTCCGGCGAATCTAGAAGCGTCGATTGAAGTACTATCAGGATGAACATGTTGGCCGAGAGCGCCGTCGAAGCAAGAAGCGCGACCAGACAAGTCCATCGCGCGAGTAGAAGAGCCGATAGGATGGCCGTCACGAGACCTGCTCCCGCCAAGCCCCACATCCAGTAGGAATAGAGGGAGAGCAATGCGCTAAGCCAGTCGGACAGGACGTAACAGGTCTCGATATACTTGAAGGCCTTGGCCAATGGCGGCGAGAAGAGGGCGAAGGCAACCAAGAAAAAGACATACCCGATTACGATGCAGAGCTGAACCGACAGAAAGGCCGGTGGCAGGGCGCGACTGGTAGAACGATGGGTGAAACTCAAGGCACCGACCTCCCATGCCGTCGAGCACGACGGGCTCCAAGCTCGTCGCATGACCGACAGTTTCTAAAGCGCGTGTTATCCCAACATAAAGCTATCATTAATTGCTGCTGTTACACAAGGCAAGACACCCTCTGGAACTTCAGTTGCCGGCGGAACCACGAGAGGGGTTCGTGTGATTGCGCCCGATTTCAACCATAGGGGACAGTGTCAAGGCCCGTGATCAGCGCGTTCGACGGGATCGTCACGCCGGATCCAAGCCACAGACTGTCGATGCCAGCGCCAAACATCACCGCCATCCTGACCTCGCTCCGCCGACTGCCAAGACCCGAGCACCGAGCCTCAATGCTCGAGTTGATTACACTAACAACCACCTGCCGTGCGCGCATCGGGCGCCAACTGGAGATCCAGTCTCCTTGCTCCCCCTCCTTCGAGAATCTACAGTCGCCACTGCAAAATCAAACTTGTCGCTTGCTCGGCCATCGCTTCCCAATCCGCGAGTTTTGCGGTCGGGAAGCTGTAGAAAAACAGAAGACCGCTTTCCTTTGAGTAGTAGTCCCCCGAGCACAGGGGATTGATCGGCTGCACGGACTCCTTCATGCAGAGAAGCAGCACCTCCCTGTCATTGTCCACGCTATAGAGGGTTCTGTCGGGTCTGGGACCGCCTGGATAGAAGAGTTCCTCAAGCCCGAAGGGAGTCTTCTCCTCTCGAAAGTTTTCGCCCGGTGTCCGGATATTCTTCAAAGCGCGGGACGGAAGGCGAAAGTATTGGGGGTCCGATGCAGGGTTCATTGAGAGCAGAACGGACACTCTATACTGGAGGTTCGAACAGGGAGCGTCGCGGTCGCAGAGGAGATAGGCCGCATGGTTCAACCTGTCGAAGCGTGGATAGGTCTGGCTCCCACTCAAAAAAGAGAAGGCGAGAAAGTCCACCTCCTCGCAGCGATCCAGGTTGTCGGTCTTGCGAGACCAATAATCCTCGTAGCCGAGGGGGAAGCGGTAGGCTTGTCCATCAAGGACGCGGCAGACGCTTGCCGAGAGCGGAGCACCGTGGATGGTCGTCTCCCGGCTGTTGCTTTGATCGAAGCAGAGAAAGGGGCAAGGCTCGGGCCCGCTGCCCTCTGCATTACCGACCTCTGCCCCGGCGCTCCGGAGCGCGGCAGTGAGCAACAGGCCTAAGAGGCAGCATGCAACGATGCCGACACACCTCATCACGAACCCACCCCCACGTCTTCTCGTTGAGCGCTCGCGATGACATCGAGGCCTTTGCTTCTCACGCACTCTTATCGCGTGGCAGCCTTTGTCTCGTGTTCCCATGACGCCAATCATTTGCTCATCTTCTTGCTCCGCTTCGTTTCAGAACACGCGCTTCAGCCGCCTTTCGAAGAGTATTCCAAGTATCGTCCCGAAGATTGCCGTTGGAACAATGATGACAACCCTGATGAACCAGGCAAGGATCGATCCTTGCTCGGCAATGGAGAGTGCCACGTAGGTGCCCAACGCGTTCCCCAATCCGAGAAAGACAATTCCAACAACAACTTTCCACCAAACACCTGCAAGCTGCACCAGACCTGAATTAAATATTGTTGGATCGTTCACAAGTAACTCCCAAATATAGCACGTCGCACACGGCTAGAGATGACAGGGCCGAGATCTTCATAGGTCCGCATCATCCGCCCAAGCTTTGCGTCCACCTTACCCATCGCGGTCATTGCCCATCCTTGCCCTGCGGCGCGCACTCCGTGATTGCGACCGCCCTCGACACAGAGGCACTAAAGCTGCCGGGGGACGATGGAGATTAAGCACGCTATCGTTTAACGCGTATTATACATACTATCATCGCGCAAAAAGTCAAAGGCGGCCCGCTTTCGCGGCATGGCTTGTCTCTGTCTTGTTTCCCAGGTCTCGATCCGAAAGCACTCCCTGCAAATCCTCCCGAGAACCATCTTCGTAGACTTGCACAAGGCGCCGAACGCGACATCCACCGGCCAAACGCCTTTTTCCGCCGCCCGCCGTGTGATCCAGTCCGCTTGTCACGCGACCCGATACGCACGCGGACATCGCCTTCAGTTCAAGCAACGGCGTCTCAGCAGTCTACTTCTTTGGCGCGTTTTTCTGGTAGAGCGTCACGACACAAAAGGGGAGCGCAAGCAAAAGCAAAAACCCTGCGATGTAGACATAGACATCCTTCAGCCAAACCGGCATTGAGTAGACCAAGAAACCAAGCGATAAGCCCAGTACGATAGAAGACCAGATAACTATCTCCGCGCGCCCTGTCGAACGAGAAAGCCAAGCTTGGTAGCTCGTAAGAAGAACGACATAAGGCATATTGATGTACTGCATGTTGGTTCCCTCCGGGCCGCCGTTGCCCGATTCCGCGAAAGCGCGCGGTGGTGCCACTTGATCCCCCGGTCAGGGCTCACTGCTGTCCGGTTTAGCTATTTGAATTGAACGCACCACTGATTGATCACCCTTTTATCGTTATGCCCGAGGATGACGATCGAAAGCTCAAAGAAGTTTGAATGTATACAATCCACTTCAAGCAAGCAAATAGAAGCATATTCAGTATTCAATCTCTAGCTCCTCAGGTCTCGTTTCCACACCGCCGTGTCCACCTATTGAACAGAATTCCGATAACAACTCCAAAGAATGCAATCGGAAAGCCCACGAGAACCCGAACGAGCCACGCCAAGACAGATCCGGGTTCTGCGATCAATTCGGACACATAGGTTCCCGCCAATCCTCCGAGAGCCAAGAAGATCAGCGCTATGCAGTAGACCCACCACATGTTGGCAAGCATCGCCAACCCCGGCTTCCAGAAGGGTTCTTCATTCAAGGACGGCCTCCACCTGCAACACTCTGTGCCAACGCGTGCCCCGACGAAACTGCTCGATTCGCATCCAATGCCCAGAACGCGCGTTGTCGGATTGCCAGTCGCACTATGGCACTATAACCTTTTAGAAGCAAATTACCACACTGACTCTCTGAATAAGAGGTCTTCCGTGCCTTGTTCGACCCGCACCACTAGCAGCGCTCAGGGTCCTCAAGGCGGTCGGGGCAACCGAAGCCGCCCCGGCCCGTCATCACGTGCGCTCTACGTCGTCGCCCGGCCGCGCCGCGGAGGTCAAGAGCAGCCGCCCCTCGTTGCGGTGCGTTAGACCAAAGGGCGGCTTGGGCGTCTCGGCGCGCAGCTTGGCGCGATAGTTGGCGATCAGGCCGTCTACCCAGACACTCAGGTCGAAACCGGGACTCGCCGGATCGTCAACCTCTATTGTGCGCAATGCAAGACGATTGGTCAGGGAAAGCGCATTGGCAGTCCGCCGGGGCTTAAGCTCCACGGCCCTGTACCTGCCTGCTAGGTTTTCCTGGCGCTGATCTTCTTGCGCCGTGACGCTGGAAAGCTCCTCCCTACTCTTTTCGACTGTTGTCTCTCCGATGATCGCTGCTTCTGCACTTTTTTCGAGCTGTTGCCCCTTGCCCAAAGAGATTCTTGCTATTGCTGACGAAGGTCTGTCGAAACTTCTTTGCCCCAGTGTGGTGTTCGAGTTACCCAGTCGTTCCTTGTTTTGCTCAATGAAGTCCAGTATGTCGCGTTGTGAGCTAAGGGTCGGACCATTGTACTCAGCGGTTGGAAAGAACTCTCCATCCTTAGAGAATCCAAATCCTGTTTCGCTCCGGTAGGTGTATCGATCTGGCTGGCTGTCGTAGAGAGGGCGATCATTGATAAAATAAAGCTTCACGTTTCGTGACCAGTCATCGAAATCAAGATAGAACGCCGACGTGCTTATTGTGGCCAGTTTCGCTCCATAGGTTGGGCCAACTAAGAATGACACGCCCTTAAAGTCTTCATTACTATCAAGATTGATGCCTCCACCGATAAGCCCCCAACCACCAGACGCACTAATGCCATTACCCAAATTGTCAGACACCTCCCCTTTTGCCCACCTTATTTCAACATTGTTAGTATACAAGAGACCATTGTTCTGCCTACTCACATCTTGCAGCCATTGCTCTGACACGATCACAGCATCGAACTGATCGGCGATTGCATTCATACCGCCGAGGAGTCCAGTTAAGAGCGGGCCAGGACCAGTGTCCGGCTCTACAACAAAACCAAATTGGGTGGCACTCCCAGCAATGCCATAGTTTACGCCCCAAATTCCCGGCACGTCGAAGTTTCGAAGAATCATAATTGTACGGGGATTGCTTCGGGTTCCAAACACAGTTCGGCTTCCGGCACCAATCACCTGTCGAATCATTTCTATTTCAAGGGACTCACTCACTTCACTTACCTCTCGCTGCCAAACAACAGTGGAAATGACACCAGGGTTAGCACGAAGAGGGCGCCATACAGGAAAGTAAGTCTTAGATGACGCACACTTTCACTTCTATCAGACTTCCTTAAGTTAAGTTGCCTCAAGGAGTGATAAAAAGATTTCAGTCCAAAAAAGAATCCACACACTATCAGTATCTGCTCCACGTAGTATTGGAACTCTCCGCTCATTGCTCAAAACTCCCAAACCCATTCCCAACAACTATGCGCGCCTCATCAATGCTGGTAACCAAAAACCCCGTGTGCGCGTCTGGTAGGTTCAGTGCCCACAATCGGCGTAAAGACCGACACCAACCTCCCGCCGCCAACGGCACAAGGGTCTCAGCGTCGTGTCGCGGACTCCGACTGCAACCACCGCGGAGACACTATGGAACGAAACTAAGCTTCCTGGAGAGAGTCTCAAACACTCCTCTTCAACAAGAGACACCTTCTTCGAGCGGTCTATAGGAACCCAAGTGAACTGCCGATCACACTGTGGCATAATCTCGTATTAGATGCAAATCATTCTTCTTATTCTCCTTTTGAGGGCCTACTGAGCCTTGCAAGGCGACATCCTTGCCAGCCTTGACCGATCGCAGTGCCAAGGTCCTCAAGGCGGTCGGGGCGGCCGAAGCCGCCCCGACCCGTCATTACATGCGCTCTACGTCGTCGGCTGGCTTCGGCGCTCTCGCGCGCCCCTTTCCGGCGGACTTGCCTTGCACCTCCATCCAATCGGCGAGCGGGCCGTCGTAGCCGCGGATAAGGCTGCCGGCCGGCTGGCGGCTGCCGCCAAGGAAAGCGGGACGTCTCAGCAGGATCTCCATGTGGCGCCCCCTCTAGGTCGCATCCGGCAAGGCGCGCCAGATCTGCGGCTCTTGGTCGGTGAGCCAGGCATTCACCGTGAGCGAAGGCGTGGTGCCGCCCAGGCTGTAGGCCAGGCGCAGGTAGCGCTCGTTGGTCAAGGTCACCGGGATCACGTGCTGGCTGCCGAGAAAGAGGTCGGCCGCGGCAATGGTCCTGGACAGCAAGGTGGTCGCCGAGCTGAAGCCGGCGTTATCGTCGGTCTCCAGCGCGATGGCGTAGGTCTCGTCGCCGGTCGTGCTGTCGGCGGCGACGTCGACGGTGATCACCACCCAGAGCGGGCGGCCCGGGCCGATGTCGCGGTCTTGGCCCAGATCGACGACGTTGGTCGAGGCCGCCGACGCGGTCAGCGCCTGGGCATTGGAGAATTCCAAACGGCTATCGATAAGCATTGTGCGGGATCTCCTTGTCTTATGCCACGGCGGCTTCGCTGTTGAGAATGGCCTCGCAGCGGTAGAGCGGCACGCCGTCGAAGGTGGTGACGCGGCGGCCACCGACCTCCTCCATGGCCAGTGTCGCTCCGGCCACCTTCGTCACCGTCTGACGACGCAAGACGGAGGCCACCGTGCGGTTGGCGTAGAAGGCGGCGCGGCCCATGGAGAGCTGCGGCACCAACTCCAGCGCCTGGGTCATGAGGTCGATCAGATCGGCGCCGGAGACCGAGGGATCCTTGTTCAGGGCCGAGACGTCGATGTTGGCGATGCGCACGACATAGCGCCAGTCGCGCACCGTGAGCCCGCATTTCCAGAGATAGTGAGTCCGATAGGCTTCCATGCGTCCGCCGCTGCCGTCGACGTCCTCGATCGTCACCTGGCCCTTGTCGTCCGACTTGAGACCGGCGGTCGAGCCCTTGGGATAGATGCCGTGACAGGTGTTGGCGCCCCAGACGATGAGCCAGATCGAGGTGTTGTCGGCGCCGGCACCGCCGCCGCTCAGGATGTTGTCGCCGTTCTCGGCCGCGAGGCTGTTGAAGCGCGGCGCGAAGCCGGTGAAGGCCTCTGGCTCGGTTCCCTCATTGCCGTAGAAGAGGGTGGAGGCGAACTCCTGGTTCATGCCCTCGATGTGGGCGCGGTCCTCCGACAGGCGGAACGCGGCCTGGTTGCCGTTGAGGTCGGCCAGGGCCTTGTCGACCTCGGCATAGGCCTCCAACATACCGGTGTTGTCGGTTACCTGCACCGTCGTGCTGCGCGAGGGTTGGACGCCGCCGTAGAGCTTGCGCCAGGTCGGCTGCGGCAAGCCGGTGCGGATGGTGCTGCGGTGCCCGGTCGGCAGGTTGCCTTCGATCCAGACCATCTGATCGAGAACCTCGTTGGTCTCGTTCAGGATCTCGACGATCTGATCGACCTTGCCTTCGGGATCCATGCGCTTGGCGAGATCGGCCAAGGTCGGGTGTTGGGTGGTCAGAGTAGCCATGAAGCGTCAGTCCTTGTAGGTGTTGTCGTAAAGGCGCCGCGCGCGCGCCTCGGGGGTCAGGGGGCCGCTGCCGCCGCCCGGCGGTATGAAGCGGTCGTCGGCGGTGGCCTGACCGACGCGCAGCATCCAGCGAACCAGCGCCGGGTGGCTGCCGATGCCGCTGTAATCCAGGAAGTCCTTGAGCTCCTGGTCGCCAAAGCGATCGATCGCGGTGCGCGCGACCGCCAGCTTCCGGTCGAAGTCGGGTCCGGCAAGCTCCCGGTCGGACCGGGCTGCTTCCTCCCAGCCTTGCACCTCGGCCTGCTTGGCCTCCAAGGTGCGCTGAAGCTGGCTGTCCTGGCTGCGGACGAAGAGGTCGATCAGCGTCTGCGCTTCCTCTTGGCCGACCTTGTTGCGGCCGGCCCAGTCCTTGAACGCGGAGAAGTCCTGCTGGTTCACCTCGAAGTCGTCGGGAAAGGAGAGCGCGTCCAGGCTCTCCGGCCCTAGCGGCTCCTGCTCGGCCCCGACCTCCGGCACCTCGTCCGGTGCCGGCGCGGTCGCATCGGGCTGCACCTCCTCGGGCGGCACGCCGAGCGACCCGTCGTTTTCATCCATCCTGCTCTAGCTCCTCTTGCAGAAGACGGACCAGTGCGGCGCGGTCGACCCGCCGACACTCGGCCCAAATGAGAAGGGCGCCCTCGCGGCGCCCCTCGTTACGGATGACCTGCTCTTCGCCGGACAGGGCCGAACGGAAGAGACCCAGCTCGGCCAGCCAGCGGCGCAACACCGCCCGGCCGCGGCAGCTGCCCAGGATCTCTCTGAGGCCGTCGTCGTAGTCGGCCGCGGCCTGGCGGTGGCGTGCCTCCTCACGGCGGACCGCCTCTTGCTCGCGCTCCGCCATCAACCGGCAGCCCGCAGAAGCGCGGACAGCAGGTCGCCGTCAGGCGTTCTGGTCTCGCTCGCCGTCTTCGCGGTCTCGACCCCGCTCGCCAGGTCTTGCCCTAACTGTGCCGCGGCAGCTGCGGCTTCCCGGCCGGAGCGGAGCTCGGCGACGGCCCGATCGGAGCGCAGCACCCTGGGCGGCGCGCCGGTCAACTCGGCGTACTCGTCGATCACCTGGTCGGCGTCGATCTTGTCCAGCACCTGCGGCGCGGCGGCCGCCAGGCTGCCGGCTACCTTGAGCAGACGGTCGAGACCAAGCAGCGCGTCGACGCGCTGCTCGCGCGCCAGCATGGACTGCAGCTCGACGTTCAGGTTCTGGCCCTGCAAGGCATCGGGCGGCGGCGCCAAGAGGTCGCTCTGCAGCACCCGGTCGAAGGCCAGATCGACCAATGGCTCGATCAGCTCGTCCTGCAGGCGCTCCAGCACCGGGCCCAGGGTCAACATCTTCTCGCTGCGCCGTTCCTCGATCTCGGTGGCGGTGATCTGTCGCCGGTCGGAGGCGGCGAGCATCAGGAAGAGATCGGCATAGAAGGCCGAGCGGATGCGGCCCTGCACCTCGATGATGTCGGCCATCAGCTCGCCGAGGTTTGGGCGGACCTCGTAGACCGGACGCAGACCTCCGGCCTGAAGGTCGGCCGGCGAGACGAAGGTCTTGGCACCCGGCAGCAGCGAGACCGCTTGGCTCTGCAGGCTGGAGGGGCCCTGCAAGGGCGGGTTCACCATCTTGTCGATGGCCTGGCCCTTGCGGCGCTGCTCGACCTGCAACTGCTTGATGTCGGCCAGCGCGTCCATGCCCGGCGAGCGGCCGTAGACGTCGACGCCGGTGACATGCCAGCGCGGCGCGATGAAGGGCCGCTGGTCGTAGCCGCGCCGGTCCAGCAGGCGATCGGAGTTGCCGCCCGCTTCCCAGTAGGACGAGACCCAGGCCTGCTCGCCGCGCTCCGGCGACGCGTCGCGATTGCGCTCGATCGCCTGATAGACCGTCCACCAGACGTCGAGGTTGCCCGCGTCGAAGGCCGAGCGGACGGCGTCGCTTACCCGCTCCCGCCCGAATCGCTCGATCATCTGCTTGGAGGTCATGGGCACCTCGCGGAAGAGCGAGTCCACCACCAGGCTGTCGTCCGACGCCAGCCAGTAGGAGCCGAGCGGCAGGCAGTGGCCGCGCAAGAGACGCCCCTCCACCGCCTCCACCACCATCGCCCCCGTGCCGAAGACGGCAAGGTCCTCGTAGAGCGTGTGGATGGCGTTGTAGAGGTTGGAGCCGGCGAAAAGCTGACGCAGACGCGCCTCGGCCTGCCAGATCCAGGCGGTCACCGCCTCGTCGTCCATCAGCCGGCGATCGCGGGCGACCAGGCGGAACCAGGGTCGCGAGGGACTGGTGACGCCGCTCATCATGCCGCTGGCGAGCGTACGCGCCGCCAAGGTGCCGGTGCCGTCCAGGATCTTCTGGTTGATCTTGTCGCCGCGGTTGCGCTCGCTCGACAGAAAGCGGGCGCGGCGCGGCAGGATGTAGTCGGCCAGCTCACGCCAGTGCGCGAGCCAGCTTTGCCGCTCCTGGTCGAGCGCGCTGCGGCGCTGCTCCAGACGGGCCTTGTCGCCTTGCTCCATCGGCCTAGTCGCCCAGCAACTGCTTGGCCGAGGTGCTGGCCTCTTGGGTGAGGCCTTGGCCGCCGGTCAGAAGGGTGGAGCGGGGTCCGAAGGCGGCGCGGCGACGGCGCCGCTCGCGCCCACGCGCTTCGCGCGCGGCGGCCGATTGTGCCGGCACGGCCGGCTGGGATTTCGGCAGGGGGGGCGGTGGTGCCGGCGGTGCCGGCGCCCGGGGGATGCACATGGACTTGCTCCTTTGGGATCAGTCTTCGAAGGGGTTGTAGTCCGGGTCGTCCGCCGGGGCGGTGGGCCGGCCGCCGTGGGGCGCGGGCCAAGCGGCGCCCAGGTCGCGTTCCATGATCCTGCTGGCGGCATCGAGCATGTCGTCGTGCCGCGAGACCGGAAAGCGCCGATACTCCTGTTCCAGGAAGGTTCGCGTGAGATCGCTCACGCGGCCTTGCGCGTCGACCTGCAGCAGTCGTCGCGGCAGGTAGATGCGCCCCTGCGCGAAGGCCGGGATCAAGCGGCGGATGCGGTCGTTCTTGGCGACCTGACCGCCCAGCTCGCGCAGTTCGAAGCGATAGTTCTCCCGCTCCATGCGCTCCTGCACATACTCGACATCGGCCATCAGGCCGTAGCGCTCGTAGCCGACCGCCTCGGGACGCCAGCGCCGATGCAGCTGGAAGAGGCGATCGGCGCGCTGCTTCAGGTTCAAGCGGTCGCGGACGGCATCGATCCAATAGTAGTTGCCGTCCTGACCCAGGGCCCAGACCCAAAGGCAGGTGTAGTCGCTGCCGGCCTTCTTGGCGCTGGCGGCATCGACCAGGACATAGCGGTTGGCGCCACGCGCCACCTCCGCCGGCTCGCTGTCGTAGAAGCGCAGCCAGTCCTCCTTGAAACCCTGCGTCTCGTCGGCCCGGGGATCCTGCAGCATCTGGCAGGCAAAGGTGTAGGGACCCATTTCGCGATGCTTGCCGGCCAAGCGCTCGCGGCTCATGAAGCGCGGCTTGCCTTCGGGCTTGCCGTCCCTGGTCGCGGCGTAGATGCGCGGGATCGCGGCCTCGCGTTCCAGGATCACGCCATATGTGTCGTTGAAGTGATAGCGCGTGCCGATGTAGCGCGTGCGGCCGCCCTCGGAACTGAGGTTGCGGCTGAGCTCCCAGGCCTCCGTCACCTTGGCGATCATCTCCGGCGTCGTGACGCTCTCGCGGGTGACCACGTCGTCATAAACCATGAGGGCGAAGTGGCGGCCGGTGGGCTGGCTGTCGACCAGGCCCCACGCCTCCAGCGTGGCTTCCTTGGGATTGCCTTGGCGCTGAACGATGAGACCGTCGTCCTCCGACCACTTCGGCGCATCGCGCAGGTTGGGCCATAGGACCTCCGGGAACCAGGCGCGCAGGCGCTGGTTGGCCTCGAACTCGCGCTTGATCTGGCGCAGGAAGGCCTTGGCGATGGGCCGCGTGTGGCTGAAGATGCCGACCGTGATCTCAGGGTCGTTCAAGATGTCCTGAATGATCAGCGCGAAGGTGATGATGGTGGACTTGTAGTGCTCGCGCGCCCAGAGGTCGAGGCGGCCGTCCGGGCAATGCTGGACCTCGCGGCAGCGCTCGAACACCCATTGGCGGTCGGCGTCGACGCGGTTGAGGGCGTAGCGCAGCAAGAAGTAGAGATCAGTTTGACACAGGGTCCGAAGGCGGGGGATGGCCGTTGCCTCCGAGGAGCTCCGCAAGCCAGTGAGCAGTTTCCGATAGGCCCGCCGACTGGTGAGTAACCCGCTGATTTCCGTCAAGATTGACATGAGTAGGCGCCCTTCCGTGACCGCGCTCCAGCACTTCCTTGGCCGCCGCGACGCGGGCGGCCGCCGGCAGGTCGGGGTCGCAGGCGATCGCCACCAGGACCTCGATCATGGTCTTGCCGTAACGCGCGGCAAGCTTGGTGACGTCACTCGCGCGCCTCGCGGGTGGCGGCGGCGGTTGCGGCCTGCTGTCCTTCTGTTCGGGCTTCGATCTGCTCATGCGGTGCTCCTGCTGTTGGGGACGGGACCGGATCACACGGTCGGCCGCGCGGCAGCACGTGGCCCGGCCGGAACCGGCGGGACCCTGTGAGTGTCCGTTTGAGAATGGGCCGATCGGCCCATTCTCAAGGCGGCGCCGGCCCGCACCCCCGCCCGGCCGCCCACGAAAGTACCCTGGTAGGGCGGCCGGGCGGGGGTGCGGGCGGTCCAGACCGGATAGATAGGTAACATAATAGACCGGATAGATGGGTGACAGGCGAGATGTCGGCCAGGAGGTGGCCGATGCCCTGGAGAGAGACCTGTCAGATGGACCAACGTGTTGCATTTGTGAGTGAGGCTTTGCTTGGCAAATCGACGATGACGGAGCTGTGTGCGCACTATGAGATCAGCCGGAAGACGGGCTACAAGTGGCTGTCGCGCTATCGCAGTGAGGGCGCGGCTGGTCTCGAGGATCGCTCTCGTGCTCCCAAGCGTCATGGTCGGGCGATGGCGTTGGAAGTGGCGGAGGCGATCCTGCAGCTTCGCCGGGAACGCCCGAGCTGGGGACCCCGCAAACTGCGTGCTTATCTAGAGGCTCATGCCCCGGATCGCGCTTGGCCGAGTGCGAGTTCCATGGGCGATCTACTGCGTGCGCATGGTCTGAGCGCTTCGCGCCGCCGTTCAGCCCGCCGGCCGGGCCCGCTCTCGGCGCCCTTTGCCGAGGTGAGTGCGGCCAACACAGTCTGGAGTGTGGACTTCAAGGGCTGGTTTCGCACCGGCGATGGTGTGCGCTGCGATCCGCTGACGGTGAGCGATGCTTATTCGCGCTATGTGCTGCTCTGCGAGATCGTGGAACCGAAGAGCGACCCAGTGGAGCGTGCTATGCGGGCGCTCTTCGAGCGCTGCGGTGTGCCGCAGGTACTGCGCATGGACAACGGGCCTCCCTTCGCATCTGGGGGCCCGGGCGGCTTGACCGCTTTGTCCTTGAGCTGGTTGAAGGCCGGGATCGGCCTGGAGCGGATCGCACCTGGCCATCCAGAGCAGAATGGGCGCCACGAGCGCTTTCACCTGACCTTGAAGCAGGAGACCTCTTGCCCACCGGCGGCCAGCCGGGCCGAACAGCAGCGACGCTTCGATCGCTTCTGTCATAGCTACAACAGCGAGCGCCCGCATGAAGCCCTGGGTCAGAAGCCGCCGGCCGCCTTCTGGCAGCCCTCGCCTAGGCGCTACCCGAGACACCTTCTGGAGCCCTGGTACGACGCTGACTTCGCCGTTCGCAAGGTACGCTCCAGTGGCGAGATCAAGTGGGCCGGACGATCCTTCTTCATCAGCGAGACGCTGGCGGGCGAGCAGGTCGGCATCGGCGAGACAATCGACGGTGAATGGCTTGTACGCTATGCCAAGATCGACCTCGGCATCTTGGACCTGAAGCGTAAACGATTGATCCGCTTCTTTCCGCCCCGGTCGGGGCGGAAAGAAGCTACAGGACCGCAAAAACTGTTACCCATCTATCCGGTCTAAACTGTTACCCATGTCTCCGGTTGCTCAGGCTGGCGCCGTGCGTTCTCAAACGGGTTCTGACGGAAACAGATATGCTGAAACAAAAAACGCTAACAATGCAACACTACTGCTTGTTCTGATAGCGCTTTACTCTTGTTCTGGACACAATTCATCAATAGAAGGCAGCTGGGCGGAAGCAAAACAAGCAAAGTAAAGAGAGAGTCACCGCGATGATTGTGAAACGCATGATTGCCGAGTGTGTCGGGACCCTGTGGCTGGTGCTCGGAGGCTGCGGCGCCGCCCTCTATGCCGCCGCCTTTCCAGAGGTGGGTATCGGTCTCTTGGGGGTCTCCTTCGCCTTCGGCCTCACCGTGCTCACCATGGTCTACGCCGTCGGCGGCATCTCGGGCGGGCACTTCAATCCGGCCGTGACCCTGGGCCTCGTGGTCGCCGGGCGTCACCCCGCCAGCGACATCCTTCCCTACATAGCAGCGCAGGTCCTGGGTGCGATTGCCGCGGTCGCCATCCTCTACGTCATCGCCACGGGGACAGCGGGGTTCGACGTCGCAACGGCGACCTACGCCGCCAACGGCTACGGCGAACAGTCACCCGGCAGCTACGACATGAGTGCCGCGTTCGTGATGGAAGCAGTCATGACCTTCTTCTTCCTGGTCATCATCATCGGCGCCACCCATCCCAAGGTGCCCGCCGGGTTCGCGCCGATCGCCATCGGCCTGGCGCTGACCCTCATCCATCTGATCTCGATCCCGGTGACCAACACCTCGGTCAATCCTGCCCGCTCGACCGGCCCGGCGCTCTTCGCCGGCGGCGTCTTTGTCGGCCAGCTCTGGCTCTTCTGGGTCGCACCGATCGTCGGCGCCCTGGCCGCCGGCCTCTTCGGCCGCTGGCTGCATTCGGACGAAGCCTGAGCAGGTCGCTAACGGAGGGGATCGGTAGCGGGCACCGGCTCACAGGAGCAGGACGCCGATCCCCATCCGCGCGGGTGGGTCCACGAACTCCCTGACGTCGCGCCCTTCGGCCTTGAGTTCGCGCCACAGCCTAGGCACCTCGATCTTGAGGCCGGTGATGTTGCGCTTGCCCTCGCCGACGATGTCGTGAAAGGCGACCGCGCGGCGCGCCATGGGGCCATAGACTTCCCAATCCCCCTTGACACCCTTGTAGGTGTGGTCGGCATCGATGAGCACGAAGTCCCAAGGTGCGCCGGCCCGCGCCTTCTCCACCACCGAGGCGTCGAGCGAACGGCCGTAGACCGCCTCGGCCGCGTGGCCCATGCGCCGCAAGATCCAGACCGCGCGGTCCAAATTGCCGTCGCTGCCGCGGCGCCCCCAACGCCCGCCCGGCAGGTCGACTGCCATGAAGCGCGTCAGGCTCGGCACCAGCATGGCCAGTTCGAAGAGCGTATCGCCGTGGCGCGAACCGATCTCCAGGAAGGAGGTTGCCTCCATCTCCCGCAGCAAGGCGGCCAGGCCGGCCAGCTCCTTGGGCGCCTGCGCCAGCTTGGCGCCGGACAGGCTGCGGCTTTCCGGAAAGACGGCACTCTCGTTCATGGGAAGCATTCTCGCACAACTGATATCCGCGCCGCACTATAGGCAAAGTGCCGGCCGCGACCAGCCCCCGTGTGGCACTGAATGCGCATGGGTCTCCCTCGATCCTTACCGGACCAAGCGCGGCGCTAGGACACCTTGTTGTCCTCGCCAGACAGGCCGGATTGCAGACGCAAGGCAGCGGTCCTGGTGAGCAGGAAACGGCACTGCACGAGGCTGCCGGTTCGGCGCTGACGCGGCAGGCTGGCCTCGGTCAACACCAGACCCGAGAGCTGCAGTAGTCCGGAACGGCCGGCGGGTTCGCCGTAGCGCGCGATCAGGCGCATCGGACGATCCTGCAGGAGATGTTCGATCCAAAGAGGCGCGCGGTAGGATAGCATGACCCAGCCCTGCCCGGCGATCTCGGCACCGCTCGGGGCCGAGAGATGGAGTGCGACCTCCCGGACCTCGGCCTCCGGACCCTCGCCTTCGCTCGACCGGAGGGAGAGGCCGTCGGACCTGACCGCCGGCAGCGCGACCAGCCTGGCGACGCTGCCTTCCTTCTCCAGGATAGCCTGCCAGGCCTGGCCGGCGCGCAATCGCAGCGAGACCACTTCGGGCCGTTCGACCAGGCGCTCCAGGGGATCCACCAGGCGACAGAGGTCTTGCCAGTGCGCCTCGGAGACGCTTGTTTCCGCCAAGGGTAGGACGGACTCCGCTTGGATCTGGTGGCGATAAAGGTCGCTCATGCTGGCCTCCTGGACTTGCTTGGCACTGCGAGAGAGTTGGCGGCGGGGCGGCGCCTGCTGTCGCGCGCATGGGGAGGATTGCGCCGCGGACCATGGCGGCCGCCAAGCCCCGCCGCCGCCGGCCGGCTGGCGGTAGGGAGCCGGCCGGAACGGCACGCGCCCCGTACCGGGGCGCGCTTGTTTCGGTTGGATTGTCGCTGTAGGTCGTCCCCGTCCGGAGGCGTTAGGTCGAACGATGAACGATGGCGTTCACGATCGGGGAGGTCGGACTTTGGTCTCTCGGGTCCGCGCCGGCGCGGCCATCACTTGGGTGTCGAACCTCGACGATTTCCGCTCAGAGCGCCGCGCTTTGATCCATCTTGTCGAAGAGCGCGGTAATCAGCTCCTTCGGCACGTTGAACTCCCAGATACGGCCCGACTCGCCCCCGACCTGCAGGGAGAGCCCGCCCGGTCCGGAGCCCTTCAGGACCTCCTCGGGCAGCCAGACGAACACGACCTCGTTCGACTGGCAGAAGCGATTGTTGAGGTCGGAGCAGGTACTGCGCTTCTTGCTGTAGGGCTGCACCGAAAGATCCGGTCCGTCCGGCACCACGCTGGCCTTGCTGTACTCGCGGAAGCCTGCCTCGGCCTCGCTGTCGTAGGTCATCGCCAAGGTCAGGCGATAGCGGCGCTCGCCGGTTTCCCGAGACTGCAGACCAAGCAAGGTCCAGGCGATCCGATCGGCCGGCTCGTCGGGGCCTCTGAAGGCGCCCCCGGGCGAGAACTCGGGGCCGCGCTGAAAAACCTCCTTGCTGGTGTAGGTGATGGCGGCCTGGTTGGGATTGTCCATCCTTTGGATCTGCATGGAGATCGGCGTCACCGGGGGCTCCGCCTGCTCCACACCGCCGGCGCAGGCGACCAAGGTTAAGGTCGCGCAAAGAAGTAGGATCGTCCTTACCACCAGGCCTGGCCCCTTTGTTCGGCTCGACGTGGGAACAGGGAACACAAATCCCCCACTTCGGGTCAAGCCCCACACCCGGTCGGGCGAGGGGGAGCGACCCTCCGATCTAGTCCACTGCTGTACGGTTGAGCGGTTTGGCTTGTACCTTTTAGGGACCTACATCTTTCAATCGTCATCCCCGGGCATTGACCCGGGGATCAAGTGGCCCCGCCGCACGCTGTCGACGAGGTGGGCGCTAACAGCGGAACGTGGATGGCCGGGTCAAGCCCGGCCATGACGGACAATAGTTGATTTATATAAATAATACTCTTCTATAGAGTGCAGTAAGACTCAAACCGAACAGCAGTGGATCAAGTCGGAGGACAACAGCTAGGTGCGGGCCTGGGAGTGGCGCTGTGGGTGTAGCGGATGCTTCCACACGCCGTCACCGCGAAAAGTGGCGGTCTGGTGAGAGACCCTCGGCGGCGATCGACTGGATCGCCGCGCTTCGCTCGCGATGACACAGAAAGAGCTTGCTGCGCCTGCCGGGCAGGCTTGCAAGGCCTAGACCAGCAAGCCTTGTTCGACCGACTGGCGAGCCCCACCGGCCGTCACCGCGAGGAGCGGCAGCGACGCGGCGGTCCAGCGCTCAACGGTCATGAGTCACGCCAGTGTCGTGTAGCACGGTGCTGGCGCCCATCTCCTGTCGTGGAGACGCGACAAACCTCCGTTCACGCTTAGAAGCAACACCGCGGGACCCGACCGGACTTTGCAATCCAAACAGCAGTAGCGACCGTCGACGATGCGTTGCCTCGCAACAACCTCGCTCTCACCACGTCCCGGACACACTTCTTAAGCCTGTATTAACTGCGTAGCAAGGTTATCTTAGGTTGTCAAGCCCTGTACTCTTTGCCGGATCGTACGGTGAGAGGTCGCAGCAAAGCTGCCTCGCTTGCGTGCCGGTGCGTTGAAAACTCCGTCGAGAAGGAACCACCGGACCATCCGCGACGTAGCACCGAAGGAGGATCGGAAGACAAGGGGCCAAGAGGGGCGAGAACGCGCCCTGGTGAGGAGGCAAGAATGACGAGGGCAGTTATCGGAGCGAACGCGCGACTGGACGCCGGCCCGGGGCTTCGCCGCGCCCGCTTGGCGGTGCGGCTGTTCGACAGTGCCTTTGCCGGGGCCATCGCAATTCTCTTGGCCTTCGCCCTTGGCCTGCCCTGGCCGCCGGCACTCGTCTTGGCGCTCGGCACCGGTCTCCTGGCCTCCTCCCTTTGCGCCACCGCGCGGCGGAGCGGCCCCAGCCTCGTCGGCGTGCTCCTGGGCGGACTGCTCGCGGGGACCTTGGCGGCCGCCGTCGGTCTTGCCGCCTGGGCGGAGGTGGCCCTGATCGTCGCCGCCAGCTTGCTGGCGACGCGCGTGGGCCGCAGCTGGCTGACGCACCTCCGCCGCCGCGTGCTGCGCGCCCTCTAGCGCGCTCCGCGGCATCGGCCCTGCCGGGCCGCCGCGCGGCCCGCTCTGTCCCGAGCCGTCAGACCGAGCAGGTGAGCCAGCAAGGCAAGGCCTCTCTGCAGCGCCTCCAGCTCCCTTGCGTCCGCGGCGAGAAGGGCACGCCCGGCGACGATCCAATCGGGGAAGCACTGCATCACGGCAACGTCGAGCACGGCATTGTAGACGCCACCGCCCTCCGCCTTGAGAGCGGTGCGCAGGCGGTCAAAGTCGGCCTCTCGCGCGGCCCGCCAAGCTGCTTGACCGGCGCCCAGCGCCGGCGTCGCCGGCCCCGCGCCCGGCAGCTCTCGCGGCATCGCCGGATCGCTGGCCAAGGGGTGAACCCGGCCGATCGCCAGTCGATGCAGCCAGGCGAAACGCTGCCCGGCCATGCGCTCCTCCGCCGTGATGAGGTCGCGCGCCAGCAACGCGCCCAGCGGACTCTCCGCCAAGGTTGGATCGGCTTGACTGCCGGCCAGCGCTTTGCGGTGACGCAGTAGTTCCGCCGTGGGCCCGACCGGCCGATGCCCCGCCCTGCTGAGCTGGCCGCTCGGGGTCCGACGGCGGTCATGGCGGCGCGCCCGCCCGGGGCGTCGCCTGCTCATCGCCCGCGCCTTCGCGTGCGCCGCCTCGTCCGTCGTCGCCGACCATCGCACGTCCGGCGGCGCGGGTCGGAACCGTAGGGGTCGGGCGTAGGATTGGACGCGCCCAGCCCGAAGGCACGCGCCGAGGCATCGCTGAGGCCCAATGCCCGACAGATTTGCCGCCTCGGGACGCCGCGTCCTTGCATGGCGTGCATCTGCTGGGTCAGCCGGCGCAGAACCTGACGTCCGGGCAGCTCTTCTGCGCGCGTGCGCCAAGCGCTCTGCGACGGTGCCCCGCGCCTCCTCGACGACCCGCGGTTTTCTTGCAAGCCGTGGCGCGGTCCCGGTCCCTTAGACAAACTCTCTCCCATCGACACCCTCCTCAAAGATCAACCCCAACTGCCACCAATACGTGCTTCTCCGAAATACTCTTCCTCATAAATCGTAGGATAGGTCGTAGGAAATTGCTGCGTCAAGAGGTAGTTTCCTATTGACGTCCTGCGACTCATGGTGGAGACTACGCAACGGTATGGAAGACAGGGTCCGGCACAACCTCGCACAGCTGATCGCCAAGAGCGGCATCTCCTTGGCGGCCGCATCGCGCGCCATCGGTCGCAACCATGCTTACCTGCAGCAGTTCTTGAAGCGCGGCTCGCCGCGGGTCTTGGATGCGGCGGCGCGCGCGGCCCTGGCCGAGTTCTTTCAGGTGCCGGCGGAGACCTTCGGAGACGCCGCCCCGGTGAGGCAGCCTGCCGTGCCCCTGGTCGGGAACGCCCGACCCGCGCTTGACCAGAACACGCAAACCTTCGCTGCGGCCGCCATGCCGCGGGACGTTCCCGTGATGGGCAGCACGGTAGGCGGCACGCGCGGCGATTTCAGCTTGAACGGCGAGGTAGTGGACTATGTGCGGCGGCCGCCGGCCTTGGAGAACACCAACGCCTTCGCGCTCTATGTCCAGGGCGATTCCATGTGGCCTTGGCGTGCCGCCGGCAGCCTGGTCTACGTCCATCCGGCACGACCGCCGCGGATCGGCGACCATGTGGTCGTCGAAATCCACGGCGACGGCGGAGACGACGCGGGCGAGCACCCTTGCTATGTCAAGAGGCTGGTCGAACGCTCGCCGAGACTGCTGCGCCTGGGCCAGTACAATCCCTTGCGCGAGGACATCGTCTTCGAGATGGCCTCCGTCCGATCGCTCTACCGTGTCCTCGAATGGGAAGAGCTACTGGGCCTCTAGCAACGGCCCGCGCCAAGACGCCGCCGTAGGAACTTCATAGGAAGATAGCGATCGATCCTTCGATGACTTCCTAGAGCAGATTGCAATCAGGTGGACTCACCTGATCGCGTGAATCTGCTCCATTTTTCATAGGTGTAGAGCAGGACTCAGACGTCAAATCGGAACGATTTGACGTCTGAGTCCTGCTCTAGGCTGCGCTCAGCTACCCATGCGGCGCAGCATCGACTGTGACAGGAGGAGATCCTGCAAGGTGGTGACACGGGTCGACACGGCCTCCCGCCACGCGCTTTGAGCGGTATCGGCTTCGCCTGCCAGCAGGTGGTAGATGCCGATGTACCAGTAGGCCTGCGCCAGCGACGCCTCCACGTTCTGCTGCGGGTTGGCCTCGGCCAGCTCGCGCGCAGCCTCGGGTCCTATCTCGCGCAGCAGCAAGGAGACGAAGGGCTCCATGGTCGGCGCGATCGCCGTCTGCTGCGCGCGCGTCTCCAGGGCGACCTGGGCCGGCACGATGTTGCCGTCTCTGGCCAATCCGGCCATGGCCTCGGCGAAGTAGGCCGCCAGCATAGCCTGCGTGCGCCGGTAGGCGCTGCCCGACTGCTCGAACGCCACCGCCAGCTCGGCCGCCGCTCGGTCCCACTGGGCACGCCCCAGAGCGCCCAGCCCGCGCTGATAGGCGATCTCGGCGACGCCTTGGCGGTCTCCCCAGTTCGAAAGGGCGTTCTCGAAGGAGTTGGTGGCGGCCGGACCGTTGCCGGCAAGGCTCTGATAGAAGCCGCGGCGCGCCAGGAGAGCGCCGGTCACCCGGGTATCGGGGTCCGGCTGCACCTCGATCGCCTGATCGATATCGTCGATCGCCGCCGGCCAGCGACGCTGGCCGGCATAGAAGTAGCTGCGCCCCTCGTAGCCCAGCACGCTGGCGCGCGCGGCGGCGGGATTGGCGGCCAGGCGGGCGGCGTCGGAAAAGGCCAAGAGGTTCTTCAGCACTTGAAGGCCCTCGCGTGGCTTGCCGATCTGCTGCAGCCCGTAGCCGAGCAGCGCCTGGCCCATGGCACGGTCGCTGCCGCGCTTGACGCACTCTTCCGCCAGCGCGACCAGCCGGTGTCCTTGGACCTGGCCGTCGGCGGCATTGCCGATCAGGGCCTCGGCCGCTTGGCAGGGCGCCGCGACGGTCGCCGGGGAGAAGTTGGGATCGCTCTCCACGCCGGTGATGACGACACCGGAAAGCGGTCCCGGCGGCGCCGGTTTTCCGCCCTGCCCCTGCGTCTGGCAAGCGGCCAAGAAAGCAACAGCGATCAGTAACGCGGGACGTCGCAAAGTCATGTCTCCCCAAACCCGAGCCAGAACGGCCACCCCTTGTCAGAGGCGCGCCAAGGCATCCTGGGCAAAGAAGTACTCGGGCAAGGCCAGAACCTCGCTGTCGACGACCCGCTCGAAGGCTGCCCTTGCATTGCGCCTATTCCCCTCCAAGAGGGCACCCAAACCCAAGTAATAGTCAACCTGCATTGTAGTGGCGGCGGGGTTGAGACGGCTCTCGCCGCCGGCGCGCCGGCGCACCTCGGCGGCCGTGAGTTCGCCCAGCAGGTAGCGGAGGAAGAGCCCCGGGTAGAGGTCGAGATCCAGCCCTTGCGCCTCTATCCTGCGGGTCAAGCTGTCGCGCGCCCGTCGCGGGTCGAGACCCTGTGCCTCGGCAACGTAGATCTGCAAGGCCAGCTGCAGCTGCTGCGGCGCGGCCGGAGCCAGATCGTAGGCTTGGTTCAAGTGACGATAGGCGGCGGCCCAGCGCCCGCTGGCGAGCGCCGTCCAACCGGCCTGCCGCACGACGTTGAAGCGCTGCTTGCGGCTTCCGGCCAACAGCAGGGCGCGTTGATAGCTGAGCTTCGCCTCCTCGGGCCTGCCGGCGAGGTTGAGCAGCGCGGCACGCTCGGAGAAGAGCCCGCTGAAGATCTGCGGATGCTCGCTGCCCGCTTGGCGCGCGACCAGCCCGCCGGCCGCATCTACCTCCTCCAGCGCCGCCAGCGGCTCGCCCTCGGCCACCAGCAAGCGCGCACGCGCGTCGATCGCAAGCAATGGGGCAACCCAGGTGCCCGACCCCGGATCGCTGTCGCGGTCAAGCGCTTCGTCCAGCGCGTCCTCGGAAGCCGAAAGATCGCCCAGGTATTGCTCGGCGATGCCCAGCAAGGCCCAGCCGAGCTGCGGTCTTGCGCCGCGATCGATGCAGGCCGTCGCCAGGGCCTTCAAGCGTCGCCCGTCGAGGGTCAGCGTGTCGGCGCGCGCCAGGAGTCCGGCCGCGCGCTCGCAAGGCTGGGGAAGGCCGGCCTCGACGATGCCCCCTGACCCGGTGTCGCTATCCTCGTCCGTGGTGAGTCCTTCGCAGGCCGCGACGGAGAAAAGGATGACCGTCATCAAGAGGGCCAGGGCCGCGGTCACTCTGTTCCTCACCATGCCCCGTCCAGTCATACCGACTCCCGCGCCCGCGTTCCCGCGCCCGACCCCCGTCCCTTGGCGCGGCGACACCATTAAGCAGCAGAAGGTGGCATAATCCGGGCAAAGTAGTGTGGGAGATACACAAGGGGTTCATAGTAGAAATCCAACCGCTTTTTCTCCAGCCTTGTCGTAGCAGCGGCTTGGCGAAAGTAGCGAAGGGCCCCTTGCCGCGCCGTCAATAGTCGACGGCCGGACGCAGACGATAGACCCGTCGCGCGGTCTTGCTCGCGATCGCGACTTGCTCCCCCTCTGAGAGCCCGGCCAGCCAGCTCCGGTGCGCCCTCCAGGTATCGGCATAGGAGCCGGCCAAGGTCGAGACCGGCCAATTGCTGCCGAGCATCAGACGATCCGCGCCGAAAACCTCCAGCGCGTGGTCGAGGAAGGGGCGCCAGTCGGCCAATGACCAGGAGGCCCAGTTGGAACAGGTCTCCAGGCCCGAGAGCTTGGCGACGACATTGGGGCGCCTGGCGGCCTCGGCGAGTTTCTGCCGCCAAGGGTCGAGCGTGCCCTCGGCAATCGGCGGGCTGTTCAGGTGGTCGAGCACGATGATGAGGTCCGGGCAGGCATCGGCGAGACGCGCCAGGTTGTCCAGGTGCCGCAGGTTCACGCCGACGTAATCGAAAGCAAGACCGGCGGCGGCAAGGCGGTCGAGGTTCTCGACCACCGCTGCCCGCAGGACCCAATCGGGGTCCGGCTCGGCGTGGATCTGGTGTCTGACGCCCACCAGCGCTGACCTATCGGCATAGCGCTGCAAGGCGGCATCAAAGGCCCGCGCGTCGGCGAGCGGCAGCCAGCCGACGAGACCCAGGACCCAGGCATTGTCCGCGGCATGGGCGAGCAGAGCCTCCGTCTCCTCCAGCGCGGCGGCGGCTTCGACCAGGACCACGCCCTCCAGGCGCTGCTCGGCCAGGAGCCGGCGCAGCATGGCGGGCGTGAAGGAGGCGCGCAGAGGCTGCCAACGGACGTCGCCCAGAAAGGGCGGCCGCTCAAGCCAGCGGGTCTGCAGCGAACCCGCCTGCCAGAGGTGCGCATGGCTATCGATCACCGCAGCCGCCCCGCTAAGGCGCTAGAGCAGGGCTGCCAGCTCTTCGGCCTTCATGCGCTGTTCGGCGGTCATGTCCTGAGACAAGGCCCGAGCCAGTTCCACTGCTTCCCGGGCGCCCATGCGCTGAGCGACCAGAAGCCAGGCCAGCGCGCGCACCCGGTCGAGTTCGCCGAGGCCGCCGGGGCCGTAGAGCGTACCCAACCGCAGGGCGGCTTCCGCGATCCCGGCACTGGCGGCCAGCTCGTAGTGGCCGAGCGCGGACTCGATATCGCGCGCGCCGCCCAAGCCGCTCTCCTCCATCAGGGCCAGATTGAAGGCCGCCGGCGCGATGCCGCCGCCGGCGGCGACGGCGTACCACTGCCGCGCCGACGCCAAATCCGGCTCGCCCAGGCCGGCGCCGGCATAGATCTGCGCCAGCCTTAGCGCTGCCAGCGCGTGTCCGGCCTCGGCCGCCAAGCGATAGGCCTCCGCAGCGCTTGCGGAGTCTCTCTCCTTGCCTATCCCGCGCTCGTGGATCTGGCCCAAGCGATAGGCGGCCTCGACGTTTCCGGCACGTGCTTGCCTCTCAAGCCAACGCGTGTCGCTTCCTACCTCGGCGTTTCCGGGGACGATTATCTCGCGCCCTTCGGTTCTGATTGGCTCCGTCGCCTGAACCGCTGTGGTCAACGTCAGCAGCACAGCCAGGCCGTGCGCCAGGATCAACATAGCCTTCATCCGCCCCCTTCCCCGGAGCATTCCCCCTTAAGCTCTTGATCCTAACGCGCAAAACTTCGTGTCGTCGATTAACTTGACGCCGAAACATGTTCGGAGTCGCAAGAAAGACACAGCTGCTGCTTGCGCTCCCCGCAAGCAGCAGCCGACGATCTCGGCGGATAGAATTGGTTTGGACTTGTGCTTAGAGCTCGACGACTACGCGCCCGCGCACCCCGCCTTTCAGGATCGACTTGGCGAGCGCCGGCACCTCCTCCAGGCCGGCGGTGGACGTCATGCTAGTCAGCAGGGAGCGGTCGAGATCGCTGGCGATACGCGACCAGGCCGCCAGGCGCCGCTCCTTGGGACACATGACGGAATCGATCCCGAGGATCGAGACGCCTCGCAGGAGGAAGGGCAGCACCGTGGTGGAGAGCGCGTTGCCGCCGGCCAGGCCCACCGCCGCCACGGCCGAGCCATAGGCCATCTGTGTCAAGACATGCGCCAGCATGGTGCCGCCGACATTGTCGATGCAGCCAGCCCAGCGCTCCTTGTCGAGCGGCCGGCTGGGCGCTTCGCCCAATTCGGTGCGCTCGACGATCTGGCTGGCGCCCAGGCTCTTCAGATAGTCCGCCTGCTCCGGCCGGCCGGTCACGGCGGCCACCTCGTAGCCGGCCTTGTCCAGGAGAGAGACCGCGACCGAGCCGACACCGCCCGAGGCGCCGGTGACCAGGATCGGTCCCTGGTCCTTGGCCACGCCGTGGCGTTCCAAGGCCTGGACGGCGAGCATCGCGGTGAAACCGGCGGTGCCGACGGCCATGGCCTCGGCGGCGGAAAGGCCGTCGGGCAGCGGCACCAGCCAGTCGCCCTTCACCCGCGCCTTCTCGGCGTAGCCTCCCCAATGGGTCTCGCCGACGCGCCAGCCGGTCAGGACGACCTGATCGCCGGCCTTGTAGTCGGGATGCTCCGAGGACTCGACCGTGCCGGCGAAATCGACGCCGGGCACGTGCGGGTAGGTGCGCACCAGACGGCCGATGCCGTTGACGATCATTCCGTCCTTGTAGTTCAGGGTCGAATGCGAGACGCGCACGCTCACGTCGCCATCCGGCAGGCGGCTCTCGTCCAACTCTTCGATCCCGCTCGTCACCTTGCCGTCGGCTTCCTGCAGCACCAGTGCCTTGAACATCCCTTCACTCCCTATCCTGTCGGGTGATCGCTCTTGCCAGCCCCTCTAGTGCCTGGCCAGCGCGTCCTTGCCAAGCTCGGAAAGGGGGCAGGCTCTCGGCAAAAGGCCTTTGAAAGACGCGGGGTCTGCCGTCAGGCTAGAGCGCGGCTGGCGGGTGACGGCCGATGGAAGCCCTTCCGGTCAAGGCAGCTGTTCGGTGCCCGACAAGAAGAGAGGGAGGTGAAGCAGGTAATGTCGGAGCCGAGTGCCGGCCCCCACCAAGGCAATCCGCGCGACGAGGTCGCCGGCATCTTTTGGGTCTTGGCCGGCGCGGCGATCTTCACCGTCATCTACGCGGCGGAGAAACTCTCCGGCGGCGCCGTCACCACGCTCCAGCTTCTCTTCCTGCGTTACGCCAGCGGACTTGTCATCCTGCTCGTCGCCCTGCCGCTCAGCGGTCGCCCGCTGGGCGAGTTCCGCAGCACCATGCCGAGCCGGCAGTTCGTCCGCACCGTCTTCGGCGTGGTCGGCAGCGCGGCCGCGACCCAGGCGCCGGTCTACGTGCCCTTCATCGACGCTACGGCGGTCGGTCTGATGGAGGGCATGCTGCTGGTGCTCATGGGCGTGATCTTCCTGGGCGAGCGCATGGCGCCCATCCACTGGCTCGGCGCCGCCGTCGCCCTCTGCGGCGCCGTAACGGTGGTTCTGGGTCAGGGCGCCTTCGTCACCGCGCACGATTTCCAGGCCTGGCTGGGCATCGCGCTCGCATTCGGCAGTGCACTTTTCTTCGCGATCGAAGGCGTGATGACCCGGATTCTGGCACTGAAGGAACGCCCCATGACACTGGTCCTCTACGCAAATGCCTTCGGCACCCTACTGACGGCCGGGCCGGCGCTCGCGGCCTGGACCCCGATCGGCCTGGAGGCCCTCGTGCCCTACCTCCTCCTCGGCCCGATCAGCGTCTTGGGCCAGTACTGCTACATGCGCGGCTACGCGCTGGCGCCGGCGTCCCTGGTCGGTCCGATAGACTACAGCTGGCTCATCTTCGCGGCGATCCTGGGCTTGGTGGTCTTTGCCCAGGTGCCGACGCTCCTCTCCGTCGCCGGCGCGGCGGTGCTCATCCTGGGAGGCATCCTCCTAGCGCAGCGTCCGCGGTCTTAGGAAAGGACCGCGGCGCTTGGCTCTGCTGTCCCCCTTTGGTGGCAAAGCCCTCCCGGTGCGCCGTTATGGATCCGGAATCCACTCCTGCAAGACCAGTTCCAAGGTGATGCAGATGGGATTGGCGTCCGGCAGGAAGACGCCGCCGTAGACCTTGGCGTCGCTGTCGGAAATGGTGCCGGACAACCGCGCGGCGGGCTCGCCCTTTTCATTGGGACGGACCTCGCCGCTCAAGGTCAGGATTTCGACGCCGGGACCGGGAACGTCGAGGCGCCGTCCTGCGCCGTAGCCGATGGCTGCGTCCAGGAGGCTGCCGACGGCGCCGCGCACCTGGGCGTGACGAAAGCCCTCCACCTCGGCGGCGGCGGCGACGGCGCGGCAGAGGTCCTCGTTCGGCTTGATACGGACGACGGCGATGCGGCCGAGCCGGCCGACCTCGACCTCGCTCATAGCGCGGCCTCCTCTGCGCCCAAGACGGCGGGATGGAAGATCGGATAGTTGGTCTCGGGATCGTAGGCCACGGCGAAGCCTCCCTTGGTCAATCCTAAAACATGCGCCGTCAATCCCTCTTCTCCTATCACGCAGAGATCGGGCGGCAGGTGTCCGCCGTGGACGCGGCCGTCGGCGTCCACGACCACGGCATGGCAATGCAGCAAGGGCGCACCCTCGCCGTCGCTGCCGATCAGGGCGTTGGCGCCGATCAGGGTGACCGGCGGCGGCGGGCTGGTCGGCGCCCCATAGGTCGCAAGCCGGGCTCCGCTGGCATCGGGCTGGCCGGTCAGGTAGCTGAAGCGATCGAAGCTGCCGGCGATCAAGCTCACCGCGGCCTGGCCGAGGCCGAGCGACGTCACCGCCCGGACCAGGCCCGCGTGCAGCTCCGTCCCGGCCACCAGGCGCAGGCGGTACTCGCCGGCACTCTCCGCTGCCACGGCGAGCCGTCGCGGCTGCAATGCCTCGCCCGGATGGCGTCCCTGTCGCATCGCTCCTCCCTTTCTCTGCTTCGAACTCACGGGCTCCCTGCCGACCGTCACGCCGAGACCAGACCCCGCTTGCGCAGGCTGGCAAGGATCAAATGCTTGGGCACCTTGCCGTAGCCGCTCTTGGGCAGTTCCTCCCAGAAGTAGAGGCGCCGCGGACGCTTGTACTTGGCAATCTTGCCGTCGAGGTAGCCCAGAAGCGCGGCTTCGTCAGCGCTAGCCCCCGGCTCCAGCACGACGACACCGACCCCGCTCTCGCCCCACGTGGGGTCCGGCACGCCCAAGACGGCGACCTCGGCGATGGCGGGGTGGGTCAGCAGCACCTCCTCCGCCTCGCGCGGATAGACGTTGGAGCCGCCGGAGATGTACATGTCCGACGCGCGCCCGGTGATGTAGAGGAATCCCGCCTCGTCCAGCCGCCCCAGGTCTCCGGTATGGAACCAGCCTCCGCGCAGGGCCTTGGCGTTGGCGTCCGGGTTCCGGTGGTAGCCGGCGAAGACCGCCGGGCCGCGCACGCAGATCTCGCCCTGTGCGCCGCTCGGCAAGCGCCGGCCCTCGGCATCCTTGATGGCGATCTCCATCCCGGTGCGCGGATAGCCGCAAGAGCCGACCTTCATGTTTCGGTCATCCAGCGCGTGCAACTCCGGCGGCAGCACCGTGATGTTGCCGGTGACTTCGCCCAGGCCGTAATACTGCACCAGGACGGGGCCCAGCTTCTCCAGGCAGTGCTTCTGGTCGGCCCGATACATCGGCGCGCCGGCATAGATCACGTACTTGAGGCTGCCGTGGTCATGGGCGTCGACCGAGGGATGGCGGCAAAGCCTGGTCAGAATCGTCGGCACGGTGAAAAGATTGGCCACTCGGTGCTGCTCCACCAAGCGCCAGCATTCGGCTTCGTCGAAGGAAGTTCCCGTGGTCAGCACCGAGACCACGCCGCGGGCGACCTGGGGCAGAAAATGCGCACCGGCTCCATGGCTCAAGGGCGCGACCACCAGGGAGGCCTGGCCGGCGTGGGTATCGGGCATGAGGTCGGCCAGGTGGTTCACCACGACGAAGCCCATCTGGTCGTGCGTCAGCGCCGCCCCCTTGGGCCGGCCGCTGGTGCCGGAGGTGAAGAAGAGCCAGCAGGGATCGCCCTTCGAGACCTCTTCCTCCCAGGCTTCTGCGCCAGCACCCTCCGCGATCAGGTCCTCGTAGGGCGTGGTCCCGGGCAGCGCCGCCTCGCCGATGGTGATGACGTGCCTAAGCGCCGGCAGCGCGCTCCGGCAGTGATCCACGGTCGTCGCGAACCCTCGATCGGCCAGCATCGCCACCGCGCCCGACACCTCGCCAAGATAGGCGATCTCGGGCGGCGTCAAGCGCACGTTGCAGGGCACCCAGATCGCCCCGAGCTTGAAGGCGGCGAACATGCTCTCCACCAGCTGGTTGGAGTTCTTCGCCATCACCAGGATTGCGTCGCCCTTGCCGAGGCCACGGGCCTTGAGCGCCGCGACCAGGGCGTTCACCCGCCGGTCGAGCGCGCGCCAGGTCCAAGAGTTGTCACCCCAGATCAGCGCCGGCCGTTCCGGCAAGCGACGCGCCGTATCGCTCAGCAAGCGGCCGAGATTGACTGCGTCACCGGCTCCCGACATTGCGTACTCATCCTCCTCGACCAGACCCGCGGAACCCTGGAAGCCACGGCACGGGCGATGGCAGCCCACACGCGCAAGTGCGGTCAGGTCGCTTGGGAATGTCAAGTCCCGTGGCCGCCGGCGAAGAGAAAGCCGTCAGCCCACGGTCTTGGCCACGAGCGCGCGCTGCTCGGCAAGCCCCATGGAGACCAGGAAGGGTGCTTGGGTCTGCCGCGCCCGGAAGTCGGCCTTGCCGGTCAGGCCTTGCCAGCCGGCGAGGATCAGCGACTGCGCCACGGCGCCGCCCAGGCTGTTGCCAGGCCCGGTGACGATGAAGAGATCGGGCGCGAACTCACGCGCGGCCGTTCGTATGGCATGGGTGAAGTCGTAGCGCTCTATCACCTGATGGCCCAAGGTGTAGTCCCACAGCGCCTCCCTGTCGCTCGCATGGGGCCACCAGATCTGGCCGCGCCCGTCGATG
The DNA here is from genome assembly GCA_963669375.1 of Rhodospirillales bacterium. GTDB lineage: Bacteria > Pseudomonadota > Alphaproteobacteria > Kiloniellales > JACOMY01 > JACOMY01. Next base: position 572,110 of record OY770024.1, read on the forward strand.
AGCGGGCGCTCCGCCTGGCCGAAGAGCGTCACTGGAAGGCGCGCGCGGGCACGCTCCGCCACGGGGGCCTGCAGCGCCGTGTGGAAGGCGGCATGGTTCGGCAGGCGCAAGGGGAAGCGATCCTGCAGCCTGGGCTGGCTGGCCTCGAACGCCGAAAGCCCCGCCTCGTTGCCGGCCAGGACCAGCATCCCGCCGAGGTCGATCGAGAGCGCGAGGTCGTGCCCCGACCGCGCGTCGATCTCCGTCACGGCCTGGAGCAGCGCCGCCTTGCGGAGAGGATCGTCGCGCCACGCCTCGTCCATGAAGGGACAGATGAGCTGCCCGCCGATCAGCATCTCTTGCATCAGCTGGCCCATGGTGTTGACGAGCCTGAATCCCGCCTCGGGCGAGAGCGCGCCGGCGGCGGCAAGCGCTATGTACCAACCCATGGAGTTGCCGGTGACGGCGACGACCTCGACGTCGTCGGCCAAGGATGCGCCGTCGGCCAGGGACGAGGCGTAGATCAGCGGCGAGGCGACGTCGCCGCGCGTATAGGTCGCTCCGGAAAAGCGCTCGGCGGCGTCGAGCAGGGTGATGGCCTCTTGGCCCGCCTCGGCGCGGATGGCATCGAAGGCGGCCAGCATAGCGCCCTTGTCGCCATGGTGGCGCGCCAGGTAGCCGAGCTCCTCCTTGTTGTAGGTCCCGCGGCCGGGGCAGATCAGGACGGCGCTGCGGCTCATGCCGTGGCTCCGAGTTGGCTGCGCGCGGCGGCGACGATGCCGGCAACCGACGGCAGCGGCGCGGCATAGGCCGGACCGGTCGCGATGAAGCTGTCCTCGGCCGCTACGCGGGTGACGCCGGCCCGTCCTGCCTCGGCAAAGAAAGTCATGAGCGCTTCGGACTGGCTGCCGGTGCGGCGGCACTCGTCGACGATCAGGACATGGCGGCAGCCTTCCGTCGCCGCCAACAAGGCCTCGCCCGGCATGGGCGCGAGCCAGCGCATGTCGATGACGCGCGTGGCGACTTTCTCCCTCTCCAGGATCGCTTGCGCGCGCCGCGATAGGTAGGTTCCATTGCCGTAGGTCACGATGGCGAGGTCCCGCCCCTCTCCATGCACGCCGACCTCGCCCAAGGCGATCCTCTGATCGGGCGCGGGGTAGAGGCCCATCCAGCCGCCGTCCTTGCTTTCGTGCAGGTCGCGCATCGCGTAGAGCGCGATGGGCTCCAGAAAGACGACGACCCGCTGCTCCTCGCGTGCCAGGCGAACGCATTCGCGCAGCATCTTGGCCGCGTCCTCGCCGGTCGAGGGGCAAGCGAGGATGACCCCCGGCACGTCGCGCAGGACGGCCAGCGAGTTGTCGTTGTGGAAATGCCCGCCGAAGCCCTTCTGATAGCCCAAACCCGCGATGCGCAGGACCATGGGGTTGGTGAACTGGCCCTTGGAGAAGAAGCTCAAGGTCGCCGCCTCGCCCCTAAGCTGGTCTTCGGCGTTGTGCAGGTAGGCCAGGAACTGGATCTCGGGGATGGGAATGAAGCCGTTCTGGCCCATGCCGATCGCCAGGCCAAGGATGGACTGCTCGTCGAGCAGGCTGTCGATCACCCGGTCGGAGCCGAAACGGCCCTGCAGCTTCTGCGTGACGCCGTAGACGCCCCCCTTGCGGCCGACGTCCTCGCCCATCAGGGTGATCTCCGGGTGCTCCAGCATGAGATCGGTCAGCGCCCAGTTGATCAGCCGGGACAGGGTCTGCGGCTGCTCCATCGCCTTCAGATCCCCGTCGAAGGCCGCCGCGCGGCCCTCCGGCGTCGGGCCGTTCGTCGGCCGGCAGGCGCGTTTGGGCGGGATCAGGCTCTCCATGACCTCCGCCGCCGTCTCGAGGTGGGGACGGGCGACGACCTCGGCGCGAATGCGCTCGAGCCGCCGGCCGGTCTCCTCGTAGATCGCCAGCGCCGCCACGGGTTCCAGGGCCCCCGCCTCGGCCAGCAGGCGCACGGAGTGCAGCAAGGGATCGTTGGCCTCCTCCGCCTCGACCTCGGCCTTCGGCAGATAGCTTGTCGCGACGTCCGCGCCCGCGTGGCCGTAAAGCCGTACGGTGGCGACGTGCAGGAAGGCCGGCTTGCGCCGGGCACGGACATAGTCGGCCGCCTCGCGCGCGACGGCATAGCAGTCGAAGAGGTCCAGACCGTCGGCCTGGAAGTAGCGCAGACCCGGCCGATGCCGCATCGAGGCCTCGACCCAGCCTTTCGGTGTCTTGGTGGAGATCCCGATCCCGTTATCCTCGCAGACGAAAAGCAAGGGCAAGGGCGTGGCTTGCACCGAGGTCCATCCGGCCGTGTTGATGGCGCCTTGCGCCGTCGAGTGGTTGAGGGAGGCATCGCCGAAACTGCACATTGCGATGCTGTCCGTGGGCAGTATCCGATGCTCCGGCTTGCGCCGCCGCGCCGCGCCTATGGAGAAGGCGGCGCCGACCGCCTTGGGCAGATGGCTGGCGATGGTCGAGGTCTGCGGCGGGATCATCAGCGCGCGCGAGCCCAGCACCTTGTGCCGCCCGCCCGAGATCGGATCCTCCGACGAGCAGGCGAAGGACAGCAGCATGTCCCAGGCGATGGTCTGACCCGGCACCTGCGCGGCCCGCGCGATCTGAAAGGCGGCATCGCGATAGTGCAGGAAGGCGATGTCGCTGGGTCTGAGCGCCTGGGCGACGGCCGCCATGCCCTCGTGCCCCGAGGAGCCGATGGTGTAGAAGCCCTGCCCTGCCTTCTGCATCGCCCGGCTGGTGCGATCGAGCTGACGGCTGAGACACTGCGCGCGGAAGAGGCCGACGGCGTCGGTCCCGCTGAGCCCGCCCCGCGGCGCCCTGCCCGGCGGCAAGTCCCCCGCCGCCACGCGGCGCAGGAAGTTGTCGTGAACGATCTCGGCGCGATCCATGATACCCCTCACCAAACTGCCCGCGGCCCGGTCTCGGCCCGGTCTCGGCCCGGTCTCGGCCCGGCATCCTGGCCGGTGCGTGGCGGGCAGCTTCTTAGATGTTCATTGTGTCAAGATTTATCATCCGGCAGGGCGCGAAACACAGGCGAAACAGCGACTCCGCTATGCATTGCGCGAGTGGGCGCGGCGCTCTCCAGGGTGCGAAGAGGCCGCCGCCGCCACGACCAGCCGAGTTCACAAGGTGCGGGACGCCGCCCACGCACCCTTGCCGGCCCTAGCTCCCGCCGTCGGCGACCCGATCTCAGCGTTCCCTCATTGCTTCGCCCGGTAACCGCGCGGCGGAGAGCATGTCGCGGCCGGCTAGCTCCCGACCGCAGCGCTCGGATAGTGGCAGCGCACGAAGCTTGCCTGCCGCCGCTGCGCTTCGGGCGCCGTGGCGTGGCAGAGGTCCTGGGCCCTCTCGCAGCGCGGCGCGAAGGCGCATCCCTTCCTCTCCGCGAAGGCATCGGCCACCGTCGCTTGGCGGGTAAAGCTTGGCAGGCCGGCGCCCGGCGTCGGGGCCAGGGTCGAGGAGAGCAGCATCTGCGTGTAGGGGTGCGCCGGCTGGCGGAAGAGGCGATCGGTCTCGGCCTCCTCCACGATCTCGCCGAGGTACATGACGGTCACGCGGTCGCTGATGTGCTCGACGACGGCGAGGTTGTGGCTGACGAAGATCATGGTGAGGCCGAGCTCTCGCCTGAGGTCGAGCAGCAGATTGATCACCTGCGCCTGCACCGAGACGTCGAGCGCGCTGGTCGGCTCGTCGCAAATCAGCAACCGCGGCTTCAGAACCAAGGCCCGCGCGATCGCGACACGCTGTCTCTGCCCGCCGGAGAGCTGCGCGGGATAGGCCTCGCCCAGCCGCGCCGGGAAGCCGACCAGGTCCAGCATGCGCCTCACCTCCGCCCTCAGGTCGCCTTTCAACCCATGCACCTTCAAGGGCTGAAGCACCGTCTCGGTGACGCTGCGCGAGGGGTTGAGCGCATAATAGGGGTCCTGAAAGACGGGCTGCACCATGCGCGACAGGGCACGCCTCTTGACCGCGGCGATGGCGCTGCCGGCGATCCGGACCTCGCCCTCGTCCGGCGGCTCCAGGCCCAGCATGATCCTGACCGCCGTGCTCTTGCCGCAGCCGGATTCGCCGACCAGGCCCAAGGTCTCCCCCTCCGCGACGTCCAGCGACAGCTCACTCAGCGCGGTCAGGGTCCGCTTGGCGCCGAAGAGGCCCCGACGAACGCGGTAGCGCTTGGTGACGCCGCGCAGGCTCAAGAGCGGTTCCGTCATCGCCCGCCCTCGACGACGGGCGTCAGGACGCACTCCATCTCGTGCGTCGGCGCGGCCTTGAAGCGCGGCAGCGGATCGACGTCGCAGGCATCGCGGCGATGGGCACAACGGTTGCGGAAGGCGCAGCCCCGGACCGCGCCCAGAAGATCAGGCACGCGCCCGGGAATGGTCTCCAGCGGCGCACCGCGCGGCGTCTGGCCCGGGACCGGGATCGCCCCCATCAAGCCTTGGGTGTAGGGGTGCAAGGGGTGCCCGAAGATCGCCTCGCTGGAGCCCTGCTCGACGAAGCGGCCGGCATACATCACGGCCACGCGGTCGGCGATGGTCGCCACCACGCCCAGGTCGTGCGTGATCAGCAGCAGGGTCAATCCCAGGGCCGCCCGCAGCTCCGCCAGGAGCGAGAGGATCTGGGCTTGGATGGTCACGTCCAGCGCCGTGGTCGGCTCGTCCGCGATCAGCAGCTTTGGCCGCCCCATCAAGGCCATGGCGATCATGATCCTCTGCCGCTGCCCGCCCGAGAACTGGTGCGGATACTGGCCCAAGCGCAGCTCGGGCTGCGGCACGCCGACCCGATGCAGCAGGTCCAGGGCGCGTTTTTCCGCCTCCTTGCCGCCGAGGCCTTCGTGGTACATCACCCCTTCGGTCATCTGCCGGCGGATGGTCAAGGTGGGGTTCAGCGACGTCATGGGGTCCTGGAAGATCATCGCCACCTCGCGGCCACGCAGCGCGGCCCGCGCCGAGGGCGGCCGGCCCGCGTAGTCGCGACCGGAGACCGCGAAGCGGCCTGCCGTCTGCTGTGCGCGACGCGGCAGCAGGCCCATGACCGCCAGTGCCGTCACGGACTTGCCGCAGCCGCTCTCGCCGACCAGGCAGAAGGTCTCGCCCGGCCGGATCTCGAGGCTGATGCCGCGCACCGCGCGCAGCAGGCCGCCTTGCGTCGGCAAGGAGACATGCAGGTCCTCGATCTCCAGGACGGCCGCGCTCATCTGATCGGGTTCCCGCCCAGATGGCGCAGGCCGTCGCCCATGAGATTGACCACCAGAACCAGCAGGCAGAGCGCGGCGCCCGGCAGCGCGATCAGCCAGGGGTCGAAGAGGATGTTCTCCCGGCCCTCCGCGATCATCAGCCCCCAGGAAGGCGTGGGCGGCCGCACGCCGAGGCCGAGGAAGGAGAGCGCCGCCTCCAGCAGGATCACGTTGGCGATCTCCAAGGTGGCGACAACGATGATGGCGCCCTTCAGGTTGGGCAGGATCTCGCGCAGCATGATGGCCGCATGCGACAGGCCGATGGCGCGCGCGCCGATCACGAACTCCCTGCTGCGCAAGGACTGCGTGGCGGCCCGGGATACGACCGCGAAGCGATCCCAGAGCAGCAGGCTCAAGATGATGATGAGCAGGCCCTGCGAGGCACCGGCCACCGCGACCGCCGCCAGGGCCACCAGGACGATCGGAAGCGATAGCCTGGTGGTGATTAGGAAGTTCACGACCATGTCGATGCGCCCGCCGAAGTAACCGCCCGTCATCCCCACCGCGATGCCGATCACGCCGGAGATCAAGGCCACGCCGAAACCGATCGTGAGCGACACGCGCGAGCCGTAGATCAGGCGCGAGAGGTAGTCGCGGCCCAGATGATCGGTGCCGAAGGGATGCGCCGGATGGCTGGCGTCGTGCCAGAAGGGCGGGAGGAAGCGGTCCGTCAGGCTTTGCGCATAGGGGTCGTGCGGCGCCAGCCAGGGGGCGAAGACCGCGATCAGGATCATCAGGAGAAGGACGGAGCCGCCGATCACGGTCCCCGAACTGCCGAGAACCCGCTTCAGGGCGCGGCCCTTGCCCGAGGTGGCGGCGCCGGCCTCCTCCGGCATTTCCTCGCTTCGCATCAGTCGGTCCCACGAATGCGCGGATCGAGCATGGCGTTCAGAATGTCGGAGAAGGTGGTGAGGCCGATGTAGACCAGCGACAGGATGAGGATGATCGCCTGCACCACCGGCAGGTCGCTGCGCAAGAGCGACTCCCAGGCAAGACGCCCCAAGCCGTTGATCGCAAAGACGCTCTCGATCACGATCGACCCCGACAGCAGCATCCCCAATTGCACGGCGGAGAGGGAGACGAGCGGCAGCACGGCGTTACGCAGGGCATGGCGAAAGATCACCGTCCGCTTGGGCAGGCCCTTGGCATAGGCGGTGCGCACATAGTCCGCGTTCAACACGTCGATCATGCCGGAGCGGGTGATGCGCATCATCGCCGGCATGGCATAGTAGCTCAGCACCACCACCGGCAGGATGAAGCCTCTCCAGTCCTCGATGCCGGAGATCGGGACCAGCCCGTACCAGACCCCGAAGACGACGATGGCCATCAGTCCCAGCCAGAAGCTGGGAATGGCCTGCCCCAGGACCGCGATCATGAGCGCTATGTGGTCGACCAGGCTGTTGGGCCTGAGCGCCGCCAGGACGCCCAGCGGAACGGCGATCGCTAGCGCCAGGGCGAAGGACATGAGACCCAGGTACAGGGACACCGGCAAGCGGTCGGCGATGATCTCAGAGACGGGGATGTTGAAGTAGATGCTGCGGCCGAAGTCGCCGCCCAGCGCCTTGAAGGCCCAGTCCGCGAACTGCACCAGGATCGGCCTGTCGAAGCCGTAGGCGATGCGGATGGCCTCCGCGTCCTCGGCGCGCCCGCCGCTTCCGGCGATGGCGATGGCCGGGTCGCCGGACAGCCACATCAGCGCGAAGCTCAGCGCCGAAACGGCGACGCAGACGACCAGCGCCATCAGGAGTCTCTTGAAGACGAAGAGCAGCATGATCAGCCTCGAGCCCGAAGCCCGCCGGCCTCCGCCGATGGCGGAAGCCGGCCGGGTCCGGCGGGCGGGCTCCCTACTTCCAGCTGGCCAGCCACCAACGCGCGAACTCATCCGGGTGGGGCGTGAAGTTCAGGTCCTGCGACAGGCCGTAGTTCACATTGAAGTTGTAGAGAGGCATCCAATAGGCCTCTTCGGCGATCTTCTTCAGCGCCTTGCTGTAGTTCTCCTGGCGCACGGCGGGATCGCTCGCGGTGTCGGCCACGGCAAGCCACTCGATCACCTCCTGATCCTGCACTTGGTCGTCGGCACCGCCGCCGAAGAAGTTGGAGAGGATGAAGACCACGTCGCCGATCCCGTAGCTTCCCCAGTTCGAGAAGAAGCCGGGTATCTCCTTGGCGCGCCACTTGCCGACCCCCGCCGCGTACTGCTGCTCGTTCAGAATCGCGGTCACGCCGACGTTTGCCAGATCCGCCGCTATCGCCTCGGCCACCGGGCGCGGCATCGCGGCAAAGACGATCTCCATCTCGAAGCCGTCGGAGTAGCCCGCCTCGGCCAAGAGCGCCTTGGCTTTCTCGGGATCGTAGTCATAGGTGACGACATCCTGCTCGCAGCCGAACTGGGCCGGATTGCACGCCGACTTGAGCACCTTGGAGGCGCCGCCGGAAAAGGCCTCGGTGATGGCCTCGCGATTGACGGCATGCAGCAGCGCGCGACGCACCCGGGAGTCGGCGATCGGGCTGTCGCCGCCTAGGGCCTGGGGCGCGAAGCCGATGTAGCTGATGCGCATGATCGGCGCGCTGATGATGGAGACGCGGCCGTCCAGGCGCCTTGCCTGGTCCGGCGGGATACGCCAGATCCAGTCCAGACTGCCGGACAGCAGCTCGGCATACTGGGTGTTCATCTCCGGAATGGTGCGGACCACGATCCGGTCGATGCTCGCGCCTGCCTTCGGGCTGCCTTGGTAGTGATCCTCGAAGCGCTCCAGCACGTAGCGCACGCCCGGGATCTGCTCGACCAGCCGATAGGGGCCCGTGCCGACGGGCTCGCGCGCCATGCCTTCCGACCCATTGGCCGCGAAGTGCTCACGCGGGTAGATGGGCAAGGCGTCGGCCAGCATCTCCACGGCCCCGGCGAAGGGTTTGCTCATGTGGATGCGCACCTTGTGGTCGTCGAGCTTCTCGACGTGGTCGATCCAGTCGACCGAGATGGAGTAGCGGGTGCCGTACTCGGGCGCGACCACCGTATTGAAGGTCGCCACCACGTCCTCGGCGGTGAAGGGCGCGCCGTTGTGAAAGGTCACGTCGCGCCGCAGGTCGAAGTCGATGGTCAGCGGGCCCGTGAACTCCCAAGCCTCGGCCAGCGCCGGCTTGATCTCGCCGCTGTCCAGGTCCTTGTAGAGAAGCCCGTCGTAGATATGGCGCGCCAGGATCAGTCCTTGGCGCCCGGCGATCTTATAGGTATCGAGCGGCTCGGGCTCGGCGGCAAAGGCCACCTGCAGCGTGTTGTCGTCCTTGCCCGCCTGGACGGCCGGTCCCGCCGCCAAGGTCAGCGCCACAGCTGTTGCGCAGCCCAGCAAGCACCTCTTGAAGCTTGATCCCATCATGTCCTTTTCCCTGCTCTCGATGATTGTCGTTTCGGACCCCGCGTCCCCGATCTAGCCGGGGGCGACCTCGACCAGGGTCTCTCCCCGGCGCAGTCTTGCGAGTGTTTCCTGCTCTTGCGCCTGCAATCGCAGCGCTTCCGCGGCAAGGCCCGGAGCCGCCTCGGGATCGAGGACCACGACACCGTTCTCGTCGGCCAAGACGAGTTGACCGGGCGCGACGGTGACGCCGCCGCAAACCACGGGTACCTGGCAAGCACCGGCCCGTCCGTGCAGCTTCGTGGTCAAGGGTGAGCGGCCTCTGCACCAGACCGGGAAGCCCGATTGCTCAATCGCCGAGAGATCCGTGACGAAGCCGTCGATGACGACACCCAGGAGGCCACGCGCCTCGGCCGCGCAGGTGGTGACGGCGCCCCAGCAGGCATGATGCTCGTCGCCGCCGCGGTCGATCACCAAGACCTGACCGGCCCGGGCTTCCGCCAACGCTTGCACCAGCGCGCTCCCGTCATCTCCTGGCAGTTTTACAGTATAGGCGGGGCCGAAAACGCGTTGCTCCTTACCTAGCGACTGAATAGCCGGCGACATGAACCCGTCAAACAGGAAATGACCAAGGGTCGCGGTCTCGACACCGGACAGGTCTTCAGCATTCTGCTTGAACGTTACGGTCACTCTCGGCCGCCTCTGCTGTCTTTGTCCAAGCAGGCCGGAGATCGCGCGCGGCGTCAAATAGGCGTCGTCTATCCCTGTCATAGCGACCCGCGACGGCCAGGGGGTAAGACAAGGCGGGCGCCCCGGCGACGGAATCGCCTCTCTGGCAAAGGGTGCCGGCTTTGTACTAACCTGCGCTATCTCCTCTAGAGCGCGCGGGCCGCCGGACATGGGTGCCGACCTTATCCAATCGGGAAAGATAAACTGGAACCTTCTCCGGACCTTCTGGGTGATCGCCGAGGAAAAGAGCATCACCAAGGCGGCCAAGCGCCTGGAAATGCGGCAACCCTCCGTCAGCTTTGCCCTGCAAAGGCTGGAAGAGCAACTGGACTGTCAGCTGGTGCATCGCGACAGCCGCCGCTTCGAGCTGACGCTCTACGGCGAGAAGATCTTCCGGGAGTGCGACGAGATCCTGCGCAGCGTGAGCCGGATCAGCGCGCTTACCCGTGACGCCGAAGACGGCTTGTCGGGCCACATCCACCTGCAGATCGTCAGCCACATGCAGTCCGAGTTGGTGGACGAGGCGATCCGTCTCTTCCACCAGCGCCACCCCTCGATCCGTTGGCGCATAGAGGTCGCCAACAGCCAGACCATCGTGCGCTCCGTGGCGCAGGAGCAGGCCGCCTTGGGCATATGCCTGCTCTCCAAGCCCTTGGTGAACCTGGAATGCCGCAAGCTCTTTCGCGAGGAGTTCAGCGTCTTCTGCGGCGCCGAGCATCCGCTCTTCGGGCAAGAGGAAGTAAGCGTCCGTCAGCTGCAGCAAGAACCCTTCGTGACCTTCACCTGCGCCACCGAGGAACTCGGCCTGGAGCCCATGATCGCGTTGCGCGAAGGTGTCGGTTTGGGCAAGAGGGCGAGCGCCTCCAGTCCCAACCTGGAAGAGGTCCGGCGCATGATCATCTGCGGGCTCGGCATCGGCATCCTGCCCGATAACGCAGTCCGGACCCAGGTGGGCAAGGGCTTGCTGTGGCCGCTGAAGATCACGGAACAGCCGCTGGGCGCCGATGTCTTCCTGATCACCAATCCCAACGTCGGTCTGTCGTCGGCCGAGCGCACCTTCGTCGAGACGGTCGAGGAGCTCTTGTCGCTGGCGCTCCCCTGCTAGGGATCCAGGCCGGCATCGTTCCAGGCTTCGGCCAAGCTGGCCGCCGCGAGGTCTTCCAGCGCGAAACCGGCCGACTTGAAGAGCGTGATCTCTTTCTCCGACCGGCGGCCGGGATGGCGCTTGCGAACAAGCTCCGCGAGGTCGGCCTCGATGGCGTCGCGGCTAATCAGACCGGAAGCCAAAGGCTGCGCGAGGTCCCCGGCCAAGCAGGCGCCGGCCGCGGTGTCGACGAAGATGCTGGACCGGCGGATCGCGTCGTCATCGCTTTCGCGCATGTCTTCCCGGAACGATCCGATCAGGTCCAGGTGCACGCCCGGCCGCAGCCAGGCGCCGCGAATCAGGGGACGCGTCGCATTGGTGACGCTGCAGATCACGTCGGCGTCGGCACAGCCGACCTCCAGCGAGGTCGCTACGCGCGCCGGCAGTCCCTTGGCCTCGAGCGCGCAGGCCACTTTGTGCGCCTTGGCGCCGTCGCGCCCCCAGATCAGAACCTCCCGGTAGCGTCGTACCGTGGCATGGGCTTCCGCCACGGCCATCGAGAGGTGACCGGTCCCGACCACCAGCAAGCGTCGCACCTGCGCCCGCGCCAGGTAGCGGGCGGCGAGCGCGGAGGCGGCGGCGGTGCGCCTGGCGGTCAGCGCGTCGCCGTCGCAGACGGCCCGCAGCGACCCGTCGGCGCCGTCGAAAAGCAGGTAGACGGCGTTGATGGTCGCACGGCCGCGCCGGTTGTTGGCGGGAAAGAAGGTGACCGCCTTGACGCCGATCGCCTCGCCGCCGATCCAAGCCGGCATCAGCAGCAGACTTGCGCTCTCCCCTCCATCGAGGGCGATGGGAAGGACCTGCCGCTCGGGCGAAACCACCCTGGCCTCCCGCAGGGTCTCGGCGAGGGCGTCGATCAAGGTCGGCCAGGGCAGGCGTTCTTCGAGGTCCGCCGCGGCGAGCGTGATCATGGCTCAGCGGTCGGCGCGAGCAACGACCGAATGCAGCAGAATGTTGAGACCCGGCTCGAAATCCTGCGGATCGCTGTGCTCCTTGTTGTTGTGCGTGATGCCGTCCTTGCAAGCGGTGAAGATCATCGCCGTGGGGCAATGGGTGGCCATGAAGTAGGCGTCGTGTCCCGCTTGCGATTCAATATCGCGCCAATCGTAGTTCATCCTTATCGCCTGCTCGCGCAGACCGGAGACCAGCGACGGATCGAAGATGTCGCCGCCCCAATGCCACTCGTCCAGGATCTCCGCCTCGCACCCCGTCTTGGCCGCCGCCTCGAAGAGCGCGCGACGCATCCTCTCCGCCATGGCCTTCGCGGTCTCCGGCTTCGAATGGCGAACGTCGCAGACCGCCTCCGCCGCATCGGACAGAATGCCCGGCTTGTTCGGCCAGGCGACCAAGCGTGCCGCGGTCGCCTTGCCGTCGCCGACGGCGAAGTCCCAGCCGATGTCATCCACGGCGGCGAGCCAGCGCGCGCCCGCGGCCAAGGCATTCCGGCGCAGATCCATCGGCGTCGGACCGGTGTGCGCGGTCTCGCCGGTGAAGGAGGCCCTCATGCCGTAGCTCGGATAGCCGCCGGTGACGATCCCCACCTCCCTGCGCTCGGCATGCAGGATCGGCCCCTGCTCGATGTGCAGCTCGAAATAGGCATCCACGGGAGCCGGCCTGCAGGGCCGGTTTCCCAGATAGCCGATACGGGCCAATTCGTCGCCGAAGCGAACACCGTCGTCATCGACCAGGCTGTGCACCCAGTCCACGCTGTAGCGGCCGGCGAAGGTGCCGGAGGCTACCATGGGCGGCGAGAAGCGCGCGCCCTCCTCGTTGGTCCAGTCCACCACCACGATGGGCCGCTTGGTCACGTGCCCCAGGCGGTTCAGTGTCCGGCAGACGGCGAGTCCGGCCAAGACCCCGGCGATCCCGTCGTAGCGCCCGCCGTTGATCTGCGTGTCGAGATGGCTGCCGATAAGTACCGGCGGGAGGCTGGGATCGCTGCCCGCGCGGCAGGCGAAGATGCTGCCGACCTCGTCGATCTCGATCTCCATCCCCTCCGCCTTGCACCAGGTGACGAAGAGGTCCCGCATCTCGCGGTCGGAGTCGGAGAGCGCCAGGCGCGAAAGCCCGCCCGGCCGCCCGATTCCGATCTTGGCGGAGGCCTGGACGGCCTCCCAGAAGCCCTCCAGATCGACCCGCGCATCAGCAGTGAACGACATGACTAACCTCCTACGGTAATTGAGCTTCAGACAGCGAAGAGGACGATCTCCGGCAGCAGAACGAGCAGCACCAGAACCGCGATCATCACGCCCAGAAAGGGTCCCAGGTAACGGAAGGAGTCCGACAGGGGGATCCGGCCCGTGCGGCAGGCCGCCATGAGGTCGATGCCGAGCGGCGGCGTGTTGGCCCCGATCGCCAGGTTGATGGTGAGCAGGATGCCGAAGTAGACCGGATCGATCCCGTAGCTCCTGAGCACCGGCATGAAGACCGGTGCCAGGATCAGGATGATCGCGATGGACTCCATGAAGGTCCCGAGTAGCAGTACGACGGCCATCAGCGCCAAGAGCGCCAGGACGGCGCTGTCGGTGGCACCGGTGATGAAGCCGACGGCAAGCTGCGGCACCTGCTCGGCCGCCAGGATCCATCCGAAGACCGAGGCGGCGGCGATGACCAAGAGGATGGCGCCCGTCATCTCCGCGGTCTCCCGCAACAGCCGGAAGACCAGGGGGATCGTCAGCTCGCGATAGATGAAGAAGCCGATCAGCAAGGCATAGACCACGGCGATGCTGGCCGCCTCGGTCGCGGTGAAGATCCCACTGCGGATGCCGCCCACCACCAGCAAGGGCGCCAAGAGAGCCAGCGCCGAGCCGCGCAGCGCGGCCCAGAGCCTGCCGGCACTGAAGTCCTCGCCGCCGCCCCAGCCCTCGCGGCGGGCGATCCACCAGGCGACCAGCATCAGGCCCAAGCCGCAGAGGATCCCGGGGACGATCGCGCCGACGAAGAGCTTACCGATCGAGGTGTTGGTGGTCGCGCCGTAGACGATCAATACGATGGAGGGCGGAATGACGGTGCCGAGCGAACCGGCACAGCCCAGCGCGCAGGCCGAGTAGCCCGGGTCGTAGCCGCGCTCCCGCAAGGCCGGCAGCATCATGGTGCCGATAGCTACAACATCGGCGACCCCGGACCCGGAGAGCGAGCCGAACAGCATGCAGGCCGCGATCATCACGATGGCGAGGCCACCGGTGCGGCGCCCCACCAGGGCCGAGAAAAGCGCCACGATGCGGGGCGCCAGCCCGCCATGAACCATCAGCAGGCCGGCGAAGAGGAAGAGCGGAATGGCCAGCAGCGTGAAGCTGTCGATACCGGCGACGGCGCGTTGGGAGACGACCACCAGAGGCGCCAGATCGGTCACGACGAGATAGATGATGGAGGCCAGCCCCAGCGCGACCGCGATCGGTGCATCCAGGACCACCAGCAATGCAAAGCTCGCCAGCAGCAGCAGCAGCGCGGCACTCATCGCCGCCAACCGCCGGCTAGGAGGACGAGAATCGCGGGCAGAGCGCTGACCGGCAAGACCAGATAGAAGAGGCCCACCGGCAGATCCAGCGCCGTGGTCCCGTTGGACCAGGTGAGCCGGGTCAACTGCCACCCGGCATAGCCGAGGACGACGAGAAAGAGGATCGAGCAGAGACCGGTCAAGCGCCTGATGAGAAGCTGGAGGTCCGGGCTCTTCACCAGGAAAGGCAGCAGGCCCGCCCTGAAGTGGGTACCGCGCGCGAAGCCCGACACCATGCCGATGAAGGTGGTCCAGACCAGCAGCAGGCGGGGCACCTCTTCCGCCCAGCCGGGCGTGGCGGAGAGGAGCCAGCGCGCGGCGACGACGTAGAACACGATGGCCGTGAAGGCGGCGATTCCGAAAGCGCATAGCCAACGGACCAGGCCATCCAGCCCGTCGCGCAGGCGCTCGCCCGCGGCAAGGCTTCGGTCCGTACTCACGGGCGGGAGGGCCCCTCGCCGAAGCGCCCACCAGTCCGGCAGAGGCTGCACTCGTCGCAATAGGCCGCCACGACGATCCACTCCTCGGAGATGACCTCGACGCTATGGGGGAGGCTGGGCGGTATCCGCACCGCGCTTCCTTGGCGAAGATGGAAGGTCTTGCCCGCCGCGCGCAGCAGGGCTTCGCCACCGAGCGTCAAGGTCACCTCGTCGCGCGGATGGCTATGCGGCCGGCTGCGCGCGCCCTTCTCTCCCCGGGTGAGCGCCAGCTTGATGAACCCCTCGCCGCGGACAGCCGGCGAGAAGAGCACCTGCTGGCGGAAGTCGTAGAGGTCCACCGGCTCGACCGATGCGACCTCCACGACCTCTATGCCGGCGCTCTCCGGCATTAGCGATAGGACTCCAGCACGCCCATCAGCTCGGGACCGTAGACGTCGGCCTGGCTCTCCCAGATCGGCTGCACGGCGGCAATGAAGGGCGTCTTGTCGACCTCGTTGAAGACCATGCCCTTGGCTTCCAGCTTGGCCTGCAACTCGGCGTTGGCATCGGCCACCATCTGGCGCTGGTTCTCCGCCCAGCGCTGTGCCGCCTCCAGGATCACGGCCTGGTCTTCGGGAGAGATCCGGTCCCACACCGCCTTGGACATGACCAGGCTCGCGGCACCCCAGATGTGCCCCGTCATGGAGACGTACTTCTGGACCTCGAAGAAGGAAGCGGAGTCGATGATCGAGAGCGGGTTCTCCTGGGCGTCGAAGAGGCCCTGCTGAAGCGCGGAGTAGAGCTCGCCGAAGGCGAGCGGCGCCGGCTCCGCCCCCAGGGCCTCGAAGGTGGCGAGGCGTACCTTGTCAGGCGTGACCCGGATCTTCAGCCCCTCCAGATCCTTCGGTGCCTGGATGGGGCGCACGTTGTTCGTGACGTTGCGGAAGCCCGTCTCCCACCAAGCAAGGACGACGATACCCTTGGGCTCCAAGAGAGCGGCCAAGGCCGTGCCGAGATCGTTGTCCAGCGCCTCGAAGGCCTGCTCACGGCTCTCCCAGGCATAGGGCATTTCGATGAGGCCCATCTTGGGTTCCAGAAACTGGAAGGAGCCGCTGCCGATGACGCCGGCTTGAACGGCACCGAACTGCAGGCCCTCGATGGCTTCCTTCTCGTTGCCGAGCTGGCCGGAGGGATAGACCTCGATCGTCACGCGGCCCTCGGTGCCTTCCGCGACGTCCCGGGCGAAGCCGGTCGCCGCCTGGTGCCAACTGTGCGTTTCCGGCAAGACGTGGCCCAAGCGGACGGTCGTCTCCGCTTGCGCCCCGCATGCTCCAAATGCGATGGCGGAAAGAGCAATGGCGGCGACAGCGTCGCGCGCTAAGCAGTTCTTGAAGAGTCCCATTGTCGATTGTCCCTGTTACAGCCGCCATTACGACAACACGACAGTTCGAAGGCGGCAAATAGGGGTTGTCGATGAGTTCGATAGAGTGCCGCTATGCTTCGGTTCACCGATCGACCTCGGTGTCCCCTCTCCAGGCGAGGCAGCTTTCCGCCATGGCGAAAGGAATAGGCGCGCCCATTAAGATTGCCGTCATCTCGGCAATTCCGATTGTCCAAGGACCGCGCGCAATCCAGCTTGTCTCTCGTACACGGCATTCAGCGCAGCGATTTCCTGCGATGTCGCAGCGGAGTCACGGGAGGACGGCATGATCATCATCGGCTCGAGCGGCGCGGACACGCTATCCGGTACGGAGTCCGTCGACACGATCGAGGGTAAGGGTGGCAGCGACCGCCTTTACGGCCTGCTGGGAGACGACCGGCTGCTTGGGCAGGGCGACGACGACTTCCTCTATGGCGGAGAGGGCGACGACGAGCTGCGCGGCGCCCTCGGCGACGACACCATGACGGGCGGGGCTGGCCGGGACGTGGCGCTCGGTGCCAGCGGCCTCGACCGCATCTTCGGTGGCCTGGGCAGCGACTTGCTGACTGGCGGCAGCGGCAGCGACCTTCTGGAAGGCGGAGCCGGCGACGACACGCTCCAGGTCGACACCAGCACGGATGTGGTGGTCGAGCTCACCGGAGAGGGCAACGACCGCGTCATCTCCACGGCCACGGCCTTTACCCTGCCCGCGACGGGCGCCTCCGGCTTCGTCGAGCAGCTGCGCCTGGCGCTCGACAGCAACGCGATCATCGGGGTGGGCAATGAATTGGACAATCTCATCCTAGCCAACAGCGCCCACAACACCTTGATTGGCGGTGACGGCGATGACCTGTTGAACGGGCGCGAGGGCGCCGATGTCATGATCGGCGGAACAGGCGACGATACTTTCCGGGTGGACAACACAGGCGACACCGTCAGCGAGGCCCCCGGCGAGGGACGCGATACGATCCTGTCGAACGTGAGCTTCTCGCTTCCCAGCACCGCTGACTTCGGCAGCATAGAGGAACTGCGCTTTCGCGCCGGCAGCCTGAACCTCACAGGGCGAGGCAACGAACTGGACAATCTGATTCGCGGCAACAGCGGCGACAACATCCTCACCGGCGGCGAGGGCGCCGACACCCTGCAGGGTCGCAACGGCGGAGACGAAGCCTTCGGCGACGCCGGCGCCGACAGTCTCCTTGGCGGTGCCGGCGACGACACCTTGCACGGTGGAGACGACGTCGACCGGCTCTACGGCGGTTCGGCGAACGACTACATCATCGCCGGCAGTGGAGAGGACGGCCTCTTCGGTGGCCAAGGTGACGACAAGCTCTATGCCTTGGCTCCCGCTGATAGCTTTGACGGCATGGACGACAATCGCTTCTATGGTGGCGCCGGCAGTGATTTCGCGACGGACCGCGGCGGCGACGGGCTCTTCTTCGGTGGCTCCAGCAAGGATGTCTTCTTTGGCGGATCCGGAACGGACACTGCCTTCGGCGGCGACGACAACGACTCGCTGATCGGCGGCTATGGCGCGGAGTTCTTCTGGGGTGGCGCCGGCAATGACCAGCTCACGAGCAATCTCGCCGACGCGTCGGTCTACGGCGATGGCGGGGCCGACACGCTGATCTTCGCCCTGGGTGACCACGTGGGCTTCGGCGGCGCAAGCAGCGACAGGGCCTACGGGGGCTACTACCGGGACCGTCTCTACGGCGACAGCGCGACCGATCGACTCTTCGGCAACGACGGGGACGATAGGCTCGCGGGCGGTGAAGGCAACGACAGCGCCTACGGTGGGTCGGGCGACGACCGCCTGACCGTCAGCGACCAGGACCTGCTCTACGGCGGTTCCGGCGCGGACGTCTTCTCGTTGGAAGCAGGACTCAATGGCGCCTCCGCCGTCGTCGTCGACTTCACCGGCGCCGCGTCGGGCGGGGCCGACCTCTTCGAACTGGAGGTCACCGGCGGCAGCGGCTCCTGGATCGCGGCCGGCGCCTTTGCCGGTGGTGGCACGCCTGAAGCGCGCTTTCAATCGGTCGATGACACGTCCGGCCAGCTGCAGGTCGACGCGGACGGCAATGGAACGCTCGACTTCGGCGCCCTCCTGACCGGCGTCACCTCCGTCGATCAGCTGACCGGCACCGACTTCCTTTTTAGCTGAGGGCGCCGGCATAGAGGCTTCGGGTCAGGACTGATCTAACCAGTCGCAAGCCACCACCAAACCGGAGCGGTCAGCAGCGACAGCGGGATGCCGATGCCGATAAGAAGGGCGACCAGATCCGGTTCTAAATCGTACTCTATGGCGATCACGCTGGCCCCCAACATCGGCGGCATCGCCATTTCCAGAAGGGCAACGTGACTGACCGGATCATCCAGGCGGCCAATCAGAAGGTAGCCAACAAAGGCAAGTGCCGGCGCGAGCAGCAGACGGTAGCCGAGGCCCGCGAAGAGCGGCGCTAGACGCCCCTTCAGTCGATCCAGCCGAATCGAATAGCCAACAGCCGCCAAGGCCAAGGGCGTAAGGGTGCTGCTGAAGGCCTGCAAGAGGGTCTCGACGGCGGCCGGACGACCGATGTGGTTGGTGGCAAGCGCAAGCAGCACCGCGACGAAGGGAGGAAAGGTGGCGATGCGCCGGGCCAAAAGCGCCCAACTCCACTGATCGCTGCTGCAGGCGGTCGCAATCGCGATCCCCAATGTCGAAAGCGCTAGGTACGAACCGAAGAGGTCGATGAAGAGGCCCAAACCCAACCAGGCGCTTCCGGCAAAGGCGGCGATCATGGGCAGCCCTACGAAGGAGGTATTGCCCCAACCGGCCACCAGTATCAATGCGCCGGCTCGCTGCCGGCTCCACCCCAGTTGCTTGCAAAGCGGCACGAATACGCCGATCGCCACGATGGCTCCTAGCCAAGGCGTAGCGACCGCCAAGAGCCAGAGTTCATCGACATCAACTTTGTGGACCGCTTGCAAAGCAGTCGCCGGCAAAGCGACGTTGATCACCCAGCCTGCCATGACCTTGGGCGCGGTCTCCGGGAGCCGACCGCTCCAGCGCAGCAGTAGGCCGACCAGCAGGGAGATAAGGATAAGCTCAATCTCGATCATCGCGGCGGCAGCTCAACGACGATTCGCGGTCCGGGTTGCTCCGAGATGTCCTGTCGGTAGGGTTCGGCGCTGTCTGCACGATGAACACCAGCCTTGCCGCCCCCCTGCCCAGTCTTGACTGCTTGAGCCACACCTTCCTCGCTCTGCTCCTCTCCCTCGGCCACACGGTCATGGCGTCAGTCCAGTACGGCTCCTAACACTTGGGCGGAGCTCGAAAGGTCGTGGCGCAAACCACCGGTGGCTTTGCTTTCCCTTGGAACGCCCCCTTGCTCCTCTTCAGCCTATCGTGTTGCCGCCAACGGCAGCAATCGAAGGAACCGGGATTCTCCGGCCGCGTGGGAGGATAGCGGCCATCGCGGCTTCCGGGAACAGGATTGCCCCGCGTTCGAGGGGCATTTCGACGATGCTCCCTGCGCGTTCATCCTGTGAACACGGCATTTTCAGCCCGATCGGTGCCATACTATCCGCTTGCGGGACGCTTCCAAGACACTAAAGTACCGATCGGTAACAGTTAGCTGCCTTTGAGAGGCTTTCCACGAGACGATCGTACGCGGCCGGCCGCGTAAGACGGACCCTGACGTGGCCTTCGACAGCGCCAAGGCGGGGCCAAGCGGAACCGGCATCGCGTCCCCTCGCGCGGCGGTCCTTTCCTAGGTCACCCTTCACCGGCGAGCCTGCCTCTTGCACGTCCTCAACGTCCTCCTCGATCCCATCCTGCCGGTCTTCGCCATCATGGCCTTCGGCTTCGCCATGGGCCGGGTCGGCAGGTCCTCCGTGGAGGATGCGCGCTTTCTGAACCGCTTCGCGCTGACCATCCTCCTGCCGATTCTGGTTTTCGGGCTGATCGCCGAATCGCAGATTCTGCGCTTCGACGCCTTGCCCCTGGCGATCTACGCCGGCGTCCAGGTCGCCGTCTTCACCGCCGGCTTCCTGCTCGCCTGGACCGTTCTGAAGCGGCCGCTCGCCGAAGCGGTCCTGCTGGGCTTTTGCGGCATCTTCGTCAACACCGTCATGTACATCCTGCCGATCTCGATCCTGCTCTACGGCGAGGACAACGTGCTGCCGGCGGCAAGCATCGTGACCTGGGATTCCACCGTGACCTTCGCCGGCGCGATGATCGCCTTGCAGATGATCGCCCTGGGCCGGGTGTCCCTGGCGCGGATCGGGCTCACTATCGCCAAAACGCCGATCCTGCAAGCCATCGCGCTGGGTGTCGTCGTCAGCCTGGCCGAGATCTCCATTCCGGACCCCGTCAGGACCTTCATCCAGTTCTCCGGCGCGGCGGCCGGGCCGGTGGCGCTCTACGCCCTGGGCGTGGCGCTTTCGCAAACGGACTTCCGGCCCGACAGGACGGTGGCGAGCTTCGTCGCCATCAAGCTCCTCCTCTTCCCGGCCGCCATCTGGTTCGCCATGGCGCAGCTGGCGGAGGACGCGCAGGGCCGCGATCTCTATCAACTGATCTCGGCCGGACCCAGCGGCGCCATGGCCTTCAGCCTGGCCCTCCTCTACGACGTGCGCAGCGATGCCATCGCCCAGATCATCGTCTGGACCAGTCTTCTCTCCCTGGTCTCGCTGGCCCTTCTGGCGTAAGCGCTTCCGTGCGACGCGGCGAATGATCGGCTTCGATGCCTCAGGAACGCTCGCCCAGACCAGGGCGCAGGTCGCCCGGATCGCCCGCGACACCGCCGCGCTCGTGGCGCTAGGTCAGGAGATCACCGACGAGGACACGGCTATGCCTACACCGATCGCAACGGCTAGCAGCGCATTGTCCTCTCCAAGGGTGGACACCAAGTCCTTCGGAGACTCTGAGGGCTAGGGATAGAAGGCCGAGGGACCATCGGGAGCCACGCGGACATGCCTGTCGATTTGCGTCAACTGGACCAGGTCAAGTCAAAGAAGAACGGCAAGCTCGACGCGCGGAGCGTCGAGGTCAATTGGCGCCCGATGCCAGGCATGGCGACCGACGTCGCCGATGGCTGGATCGTGGGCACCAACCGGATCGGCAGGGACTTCGGCATCTGGCGTTGGCAGGACGGCCAATGGCAGGCCATGCCCGGCTTCGCCACCCGCATCGGCGGCCCCTATGAGCGGCCTTGGGTGGTGAACAGCCGCTACGAGACCTATGCCTGGAACGGCAGCGATTGGGACCGCATGCCCGGCTTGGCGACGGATGTCGGCGACGGCTGGATCGTCGGCACCAACGCCATCGGCAAGGACTTCGGGATCTGGCGCTGGCAGGACGGCAAGTGGGAGGCCATGCCGGGCTTCGGCCGTCGCATCGCCGGCCCCTACGAGCGGCCTTGGGTGGTGAACAGCCGCCGAGAGGTCTATGCCTGGAACGGAGAGAGCTGGGACCCCATGCCGGGTGCCGCCCTGGATGTCGGCGACGGCTGGGTTATCGGCGCCAGATCTTACGGCAAGGACCACAGAGTCTGGCGCTGGCAAGGCGACGACTGGCAGCAGGTGCCGGGCCGCGCCTGCCACATCGGCGGTCGCTACGACCAACCCTGGATCGTCAATCACGCGCGCAAGGTCTTCGCCTGGGGCGGCTGACGGTCGGCCGGCCGCGCCCTTGGCCTAGCCGGCCACGGCGAGGGGCTCCGGACCGAAGCGCTTGTTGTAGACCAGGAGCGCCACGGTCATTGCGACACCGGCCAGGTTGACGAGGAGCGCCTCGGGCCAGAGACAGGCGACGCCGGCGACCAGGGCCAAACCGCGCAAGGCCAGGTTGAGCGGGCGCTCCATACAGCCCTGCAGGCCGGCGGCCAGCGCATAGATCCCGACGACGGCAAAGCCGAAGACCGTCAACGCGGCCCCCCAGTCGCCCGAGAGCAGCGGCGTATAGGCAAAGAGCACCGGTACGATGTAGAGGCCCTTGGCCAGCTTCCAGCTCTGCACCCCGGTCGCCATGGGCGGTGCCTTGGCGATGGTGGCCGCGGTGAAGGCGGCCAGGCAGACCGGCGGTGTCACGTTCGAATCCTGGCTCAGCCAGAAGATGATCATGTGGGCCGACAGCAAGGCGGCGGCCGCCGCCTCGGGCGGAAGCACCATCTCGCGCAGTTGGGCGACGATCTCCAGCGGCAGGCCGGCCACCAGGGCGCTGGCCTGGTCTTGACTGACCGGGCCGGCCAGCAAGGTCAGCGCCTCCGGGTCCGAGAGCATGAAGAGGGCCTTGGCCGTCTCGGGCAGAGTGCCGGCGGCGATCCTCTCGACCACCACTAGGTCCGAGATCATGCCCGAGAGCGCCGGCGCGGAAAGGGTCGCCAGCACGATGTAGGCGGCCGTCACCGGCAGACCCATGCCGAGGACCAGCGAGGCGAGCGCGATCAGCACGATGGCGATGAGCAGGACCCCGTCCGCCCAATCGGCGATCATCAGGCTGAAGGTGTTGCCCACGCCGGCCGTCGCGATCACGTTCACCACCAAGCCCACGGAGCAGAGCAGAACGGCGGAGGTGATCATGTTGCGCGCGCCCATCTCCAGCGCCTCCAGAACCGCGCGGAAGCCCATCGGACGCTTGGTCAGCCAGCTCGACGCGATGACCGCGATGATGCCGATGACGGCGGCGTAGGTGGGAGTGAAGCCAGAGACGAGCAGGCCGATAAGCAGCGCGATGGGGATGATGAAGCTGGCGCCGCCCTCGCGCAGCGCCATGCCGAGCGTGCGGCCCTGGGATTCCATCGGCTGCAGGTTCATGCGCTTCGCCTCGATGCGCACGAAGAAGGCGACGGAGAGAAAGTAGAGCAGCGCGGGCAGGGCGGCGACGAGGACGATGTAGTCGTAGGAGATCTGGGTGAAGCTCGCCATGACGAAGGCGCCCGCTCCCATGATCGGCGGCATCAGTTGGCCGCCGGTCGAGGAGGCCGCTTCGATACCGGCCGCGAACTTCGGCCGGAAGCCCGCCTTCTGCATAAGCGGAATGGTGATGACACCCGTGGAGGCGGTGTTGGCGATGGCGGATCCGGATATAGTCCCGGTCAAGCCCGAGGAGACGACGGCGACGAGGCCCGGGCCGCCGACCAGGCGCCCGGCGATCGCCCGCGCCAGGTCGATCACGAACTCGCCCGCGCCCGAACGCACCAGAAAGGCGCCGAAGATGATGAAGAGAAAGACGTAGGTCGAGGAGATGCGCGCGATCGTGCCGAAGAGCGCGTCGTCACCGTAGATCGAGCGGAAGAGCGTGGTCTCCCAGGAAAGGCCCTTGAAGGCGAAGACACCGCCGATCCAGGATCCCCACAGAACCACATAGGTGATGGCGAGCACGATCAAGACCGGAATGATCAGGCCGGCCGAACGCCTGGTGAGCTCGATCGCCCCTATGATCACGGTAGCGGCGGCGATCCAGTCCAAGAGAGAGAAGCGCACACCCCGGTCGTAGATTGCATCCTCCGCCAGCGCCAGGTAGATGGCCGCCGCGGCGGTCAGGATGCCGATGGCCGCATCGATGCCGAGCCCGAGACTCGTTCCGGCCGACCACTTGCGCCGGACCATGGGATAGTAGAGGGCGCAAAGCAGCGCGAAACTGGCGAAGTGAAAGGCGTTGCGCTCCAGCTCCGACAGCCAGGGAAAGATGGCGAGGAAGAGATGGGCCAGGGACACGAAGATCGCGAAGGCGGCGATCGCATGCCCCAACCCGCCCTCGAAGAGACGCAGACCGACGATCTTCGGTTCGGACTCGCTCTTGGCCTCCGACATGGCACTTCCTCCCCTTCGTTCTTGGAGAGCGGCGTCTTGGCGCGCCGCTCTCTCTTTGTTGCTCTCCGACTGTCGCCTACTGCGCGATCAGGCGGTCCGGAACCTCGATCCCGACTTCCTGGTAGTAGCGCACGGCGCCCGGATGCAGCGGCAGCGGCAAGCCGGCGATGGCCTTCTCGATCGCCATGACCTTGGTGGCCGGGTGGATCGCCTGCAGGAACGGCAGGTTCTCATAGATCGTCTTGGTGATCAGATAGACGTTCTCTTCCGATGCGTCCGAGCGCACCGCCAGGAAGTTCGGCTGGGCGATGGTGTTGACGTCGTGCTCCTGGCCCGGATAGGTGCCGATCGGAATGATGTAGCGCGTCCAGAGATTGCGCCCGCCGTCCGCCTTGGCCATCTGCTCGTCGGTGAAGTTCAGGATGGTGGCGCCGTCGCCCATGGCGGCCATCAGCTGACTGACCGCGCCCACAGGAACGCCGGCCGGCGTCGAGATGCCCTCCACCTGGCCGTTCTGCAGCGCCTCGGCCGAGGGGCCGTAGCCGGCATAGACCAGGTCGTAGTCGCTCTCCGGATTGACTCCCAGGCCCTCGAGGATGGCGAAGTTGGAGCCGATGGTGCCGGAGTTGCGCTTGCCCAACGCCATGGGCTCGCCCTTCAGGGCGACGAAGTCCTCGATGGTGCCGGTTTTGGCTTCGTCGCTGTCGGTGATGAAGTGCTCGACGTTCTGCCACAGCATGGTGACCGAGCGGAGATCCTTCTGCGGGCCTTCGTTGGCCAGCGGGCCGGTCCCGGTCGCGGCATAGTAGCCGAAGAGCCCCTGCAGAATGGCGAACTGCGCCTCGTCCTCGCGCAGCAGGCGCACGTTCTCGCCCGAGCCGGCCGAGTTGATGGCCGACATGGCGATCTTCTGCTTCGGCTGCAGCTTGACCTTGACCAGGGTCGAGATGGCGACGCCGACCGGATAGTAGGTGCCGCCGGTCGAGGCGGTCGCCAGGATGTAGTCGGCCTCTTCCGCCTTGGCCGGCGCGGCGCCGAGCCCCAAGGCGGCCACCGCGGCCGCCGCGATCAACTTCGATGACATCTTGCCCACGGATTTTCCTCCACTGCCATGGCATTAGAACTGCCGTCGCGCGGCAGTCGACAGAAAAAAAAGCAAGTTCCGTGCCAATGAGCCGGACAATGACGCTAGAGGAGCGAAGCGCTTGATTCGTCGAGACTTGCCGCCGGCTCGGGCGCCCCCGCGCGCCGCGCACCGCCTTCCGCTCTGCGGGTTTCCGCTAGGCCATTCGGCGGATATCCGCAGGGGCCTGACGACGACGCGTGCCCGTTGGTTAGCTCGCGTGGCTTCCCGTCGCGCCTAGCGGCTCAAGCCGTACTTGGCCAGTTTCTCGTTCAAGGTGCGCCGCGCGATCCCCAGCTCCCGGGCGACGTCGTCCATCGTGCCCTCCACGCGCGCCAGCGCGGCGGCGAGGACCGCGCGCTCGTAGGTCTCCACCTGCTCCTTCAGCGCGCTTCCCAAGGCGGCCGGCGCGGAGCCGCGACCCAAGGCCTGGCGGACGGAGCCGCGTTTGTAGCGGGCATCCAGCATCCGGCGTTCGGCGACCTGCCGCAACTCGCGGACATTGCCCGGCCAAGCGTGGCCCAGCAGCAGGGCGACATCCTCCTGACTAAGCTCCGGCGGGTCCACGCCATAGACCTTGGCGAAACGCTCCAGCTGCTGGGTGAACAGCAGGACGATGTCGTCGCCGCGCTCACGCAAGGGCGGCAGCCGCAAGGTGATCGTGCTCACGCGGTAGAAGAGGTCGTCACGGAAGCTGCCGGCGGCGATGCTTGCCTCGAGATCGGCGTTGGTCGCGGAGATGACCCGGGCATCGATCGGCCGCGGCACGCTGGAGCCGACCTCGGCGACCTCTCCCGCCTCCAGCACGCGCAGGAGCTTGGCCTGCTGGTCCAAGGGACAGGCGCCGATTTCGTCCAGGAAGAGCGACCCGCCGTCGGCCACCTGAAAGGCGCCCTTTCCAGCCTGAACCGCCCCGGTAAAGGCCCCCTTGAGGTGACCGAACATGGTCGATTCAAAGAGACCTTCCGGAACCGCCGCGCAGTTCACCGGGACGAAGGCCTCGCCGGCGCGCGTGCTCATGTCGTGTAGGGCGCGCGCGACCAACTCCTTACCGCTTCCCGTCTCTCCCAGGACCAAGACCGCCGCGTCAATCTCCGCGATCTCGGCGATGTCGCGGCGTAGCTTGTGCATCTGCGCGCTCTCGCCGACCAAGACCGCGCCCAGGCCCGCGAGGCGACCCAACTGGGCACGCAAGCGCTCGTTCTGTCGCCGGAGGCGCTGTGTCTCCGCCGCGCGGGTGGCCGCTTCCAGCACCCGCTCCGGATCGAAGGGTTTCTCGATGAAGTCGTAAATCCCGGCCCGCATGGCCTCTATCGCCATGGGGATGTCGCCGTGCGCCGAGATCATGACGACGGCCACCTCGATGTCGCGTTCCTTCAATTGGCGGTGCAGCTCCAGCCCGCTCATCCCCGGCATGCGGACGTCGGTGACGATGGCATCCGGTGGGTCCGGATCGATCCGGGCCAGCGCTTCCTGGCCCGAGCGGGCCGTGGCGGTGCGCCAGCCCGCGCCCTCGAAGAACTCCGATAGCGCCTCGCGGACCTCGCGATCGTCATCGACGATCAGGACGCTGAGATGCTGCTCAGCCACGCGCCTCTTCTCCCTCCTCCGCCAACGGCAGTGTGACGATGAACTCCGCACCGCCGTCCCGGGGCGAGGCCGCTTCGATACTGCCGCCATGCTCCTGCACGATACTGGCGGAGATCGCCAGGCCGAGACCCATCCCCTCCCCCGAAGCCCGGGTGGTCGCAAAGGGTTCGAAGAGCGTCGCCGCCAGGTCCGGCGACACGCCGTGCCCCTCGTCGGTCACCGAAATCACAGCATTTCCGTCCAGGGCCGTAACCGTCAATCGGATCGTCGGCCTCTCCATCTCGTCGCTGGCGTCCAACGCATTGCGGATCAAGTTGACCAGCACCTGCTCCAGGCGTCGCTGACCGCCGGTCACCGTCACGGGTCGATCCGGCAGGTCCCGGATCAATGAGGCGCCCTTCTCCTCCAGCGCCGGTTCCATGGTCTCGCCGGCACCGGCGACGACCTCCCGCAGGTCGACGGGACCCATCGCCTCTCCGCCGCGCCTTGCGAAGAACCGCAGCTGTTGAGCGATCCCCGAGATGCGGTCGACGAGGCGGTCGAGGCGCTCCAGCGTCCTCTCCGTCGTGGCTGCGTTGCGCGCGCTCTCTCGCTGCGCGCCGCGGATGTAGGTCTTCATGGCCGATAGCGGCTGTCCCAACTCGTGCGTGACGGAAGCCGCCAGTTGGCCCAGCGCCGTCAGCTTGGCGGCACGGCGTAGCTCCGACTGCGCGGCGCGCAGCTCGCTCTCGGCTAGCCGCCGCTCCTCGATCTCGCGGTTGAGGTCGGCGTTGAGCTGGCTCAGCTCCGAGCGTTCGCGCTGAGACACGTTGAGGGCCGATCGGAACCACTCGGAGCGGGCGAACGCCAGGGCGGTCAAGACCACCAGCATCGCCACGGCCGTGTGCGCGGTCGAGGCCAGGGCCTGGGCCGATGCTTGGCGGTCCGGCGCCAAGAGCCAAAGCCGCCAGTCCTGCCAGTCGACGGGCAGTGCGACGCGCAGGTAGCCGGTCCCGTCCAACGTCACCCTCTCCGGTTCCAGATCCAGCAGGTTCAACCTGGAGAGATCGAGGCCGGCGAACTGCCGACCGGCCTCGATCCGCTCCAATTGAAGCGGAGAGAGCTCCCGCGTGGTGCGGAAGCGCCAGCCCGGCCGGCCGGTGAGGACCACCACGCCGTCGTCGTTCAACAGCAGGACCTCATGGCGTTGGCGATCCCAGGTCAGGCTCAAGGGAGCAAGATCGATCTTCACCACCAATGCGCCCACCACCGCGCCGTCGTCATTGTGCACCGGACTGGAGACGAAGACGCCCGGCCTGCCGGTGGTCGCGCCGATGGCGAATTCGATACCTGTCTCGCCTTCAATCGCGGCACGGAAGTACTCGCGAAACTCGTAGCGCTGACCGAGAAAGGTGTCCGGCGCGTTCCAGTTGGAGGCGGCGACGGTCAGGCCGGTGGCATCCAGCAGGTAGATGGCTTCGGCCTCGGTGGTCGCCGCCAGCGCCTCCATCTGTCGGTTGAGCGCGGTCGCATCGCCACCCAGCGCGGCCTCGGCGAAGTCCTCGTCGATCGCCAAGGTCTCCGGCAAGTGACGCCGCCGATCCAGTTCGGCGCGCAGCGCCTGGGCGTAGAGCAGTGCCGAGGCGCGCGCCTCGTCCAACAGTCGGCCGCGCGCCTCTTCCCTGAAGACAAAGTAGACCGCGACCAAGCTGACCACGCAGAGCGTGGCGCAGACAAGCAACCAGTTCGATCGCAACATGCGGACGAGCTTCACATCCCTCCTTCCACGCGTGGCGAGGCTTCGGCTTAGGATCTTGCAGGAAGGCAAGCAGTCTTGAACAGCGTCTTGCTAGGCGCCAACGTCCCGGCCCGCGAAGAGGAGCGCCCAATTGAAGAAGGGCCGAGCTTGCGCATCGGCCCTTCTCCGTCACCCCCTCCGTCGGGGCGTCCGGAGCGAGAAGTCACCGGGTCGAAACGATTTCCGGTTCGCTTCTGGCTCCAAACCTCGGCTCCTGCTTCAGGTTCTCCCGGACAGGAGCAGCCGCCTTGTCACCGTCGGCTCTAGGCGAAGAGGAAGTCCGTTGAGGTCAACTGACTCGCCGACGTGAAGCCGATCAGGCGGATCTCGAAGTTGGCGTTGCCGTCGCCATTGGAATCGACCTCGAGCCTCTCCGAGACTTCGTTGAAGCGTGCCTGCGGGTCGCCGTCCGCGTCGAAGGCGGCCGCCCCGATCCACTCGCCGTCCGTGCCTGG
Source organism: Rhodospirillales bacterium (assembly GCA_963669375.1). Lineage (GTDB taxonomy): Bacteria > Pseudomonadota > Alphaproteobacteria > Kiloniellales > JACOMY01 > JACOMY01. The sequence continues at coordinate 600,660 of OY770024.1, forward strand.
AACCGCGATGCGCAGCAGATCCGCCTCGGGCAGTCCCGAGACATGAGATTGGAAATCCGTGATGTTCGCCTCCAATCCGCTGGCGTACTGGCTCGCGAAGTTGAAGGTATCGGAACCGCTGCCGCCGGTTAGTTGATCGGTGCCGGTTCCGCCGAAAATGCGATCGTCACCAAAGCCGCCGTTGATCTGATCGTCGCCGCTGTCACCGAAAATACGGTCGGTCTGGTCGCCGCCACTCAGATCGTCGTCGCCGTCGCCGCCGACGAGGCGGTCGATGCCGTCCCCTCCGAAGATCTCGTCTCGCTCCAAGCCGCCATAGAGACTGTCGCGACCGCTATTCCCGGCGAGGCGGTCGGCTCCATCCTCTCCGTAGAGGAGGTCGTAGCCACTGCCGCCGGCGACGTCGTCGCCTCCGGCACCGCCATAGAGGACGTCGTCGTTCGCCTGGCCACGTATGTTGTCGTCGCCGTCGAAACCGAAGAGGGTGTCGTCGCCGTAGTCACCCCTGATGGAATCACCGCCGTCGCCGCCGAAGGCCAGGTCGTTTGCGGAGCCGCCGAAGATCTCGTCGTTGGAATCGCCGCCGTAGAGACTGTCGCTGCCTTGGCCGCCGTAGAGTTCGTCGCTGCCTCCATCGCCGAACAGCCCGTCCCTGGCTTCGTCGCCGACCAGCTTGTCGCCGCCGCCACCGCCGTAAATCTTATCCGCACTCAACCCGCCGTAGGCGAGGTCTTCGGCGCCGCCCGCCAAAATTAGGTCGCGGCCATCTTCGCCGGAAAGCGTATCGAAGCCGCTTTGACCCCGCAGCGTGTCGCCGCCCGCGCCGCCAGTGATCTCGTCGTCGCCGAGGCCGCCATAGATTGAATCGCCGGCTTGCCCCCCGTGCAGCTCATCGTTGCCGCTGGCACCGAAGAGACGATCATTGCCGGCATCGCCGTACAGCAAGTCGCTGCCGGTGTCGCCGAAGAGGCGGTCGTTACCGCCGCCCCCCGACAGTCCATCCTGTCCGATGCCGCCGAAGACCCGATCGGCGTCGTTACCGCCATAGGCGCGGTCGGAGCCCCTTCCGCCGTAGATCGTATCGTTGCCGTCCTGACCCAAGAGTTCGTCGACACCGGCATCGCCGAACAGCGTGTCTCTCCCGGCGCCGCCCAGCGCGGAGTCTCCGTTGTCGCCGCCGTAGACGCGATCGTTGCCGCTGCCACCGAAGAGGCTGTCGGCCGCGCTCAAACCGTAGACGAGATCGTCGCCGGAGCGCGCGAGGATCGTATCGACCTCCTCCGTGCCGGCGAGGGTTTGGCTGGTGTTGTCCCCAAAGATGACGGCCATCCTACCTCTCCTAACGATGGGCAACTCTGTCGCCCGGTTATACGGCCAGTGGGCTTCGGAGTTCCCGTCCGATGACCGCTCGCGACAGCCAAATCCGAAGAAGTGAGGCACAAGAGCCACACCGTCGGCACAAAAGGTGACAGTCAAGCTCTTTCGCGATCATTCGTCGTCTCAGAACTGACGGGTCGGGCTGCCTGGCCAATTGCATCAAAGCGTGATCATTGACTTGCCACGGCAGGTACGGGTTGCATGCCGCGTCGCGCGATCCGGTCCTTGCCGTTGCTTGCAGAGGCGCGAGGCTCGCGTGCAACGCATTGCACCGGGCCCTCTCCCTCCGAGCGGACCGGCGATCCAAAGAGCGCGGCAAATGCCTGAAATGAAAGGAGTATTCGCAAGGCCGCCCGGCCGAGAGTGATTCTTGGCGAAGCTGGCACGGAACTTGCTTCTAGTCCTTCTGCACAAGGAAGCGCGCTGCGCGCATCAAGAAAATAGGGAGGGAAAGTGCGAGATGCGACGCCATAGAAGGTCGAAATGATCCCGGCACCCCCAAGGGGGTGCACCCCGAGAGCCTCGGCGAAACCGGCAGCCCGGTCCCGCTTGGTGGCTCTCCATCCTCGCCCGCGGCCCGCGACCGGGTACCGCCGGGCAAAGGTCCCGTCAGGGACCCCTCCACCCACTTTGAAGCCGCCGGTCCCGCTGGGCGATGGCCTTCTACCGGCGGCTCCGGCAAGACCTGAAAGGGAGTGACCCGATGAAGTTCTTGAGGTTCTGTGTTACCGCCACCGCTATCGCCATGGCGGCGGCTGTCGCCAATGGCGCCAATGCCGCCGACGCCTGCCAGGACGGCGAGATCGTGATCAAGTTCAGCCACGTCACCAACACCGACAAGCATCCAAAGGGCATCGCCGCCTCCCTTCTGGAGAAGCGGGTGAACGAGGAGATGAACGGCAAGGTCTGCATGGTCGTCTTCCCCAGCTCGCAGCTCTACAACGACGACCAGGTGCTGGAAGCCATGCTGGCCGGCGACGTGCAGATGGCGGCCCCCTCCCTGTCGAAGTTCGAGAAGTTCACCAAGAAGTTCCGCCTCTTCGACCTGCCCTTCCTCTTCGACGACATCGAAGCGGTCGACCGCTTCCAGCAGTCGGAGGCGGGCCAGAAGATGAAGGACGCCATGCGGCGGCGCGGCCTGCAGGGTCTCGCCTTCTGGCACAACGGCATGAAGCAGATCTCGGCCGGCGAGCCGCTTCTCGAGCCCGCCGATGCCGATGGCCTGAAGTTCCGGGTCCAGCCGTCGGACGTGCTGGTGGCACAGATGGAAGCCCTGGGCGCGAACCCGCAGAAGATGGCCTTCTCGGAGGTCTACGGCGCGCTGCAGACCGGCGTCGTCGACGGGCAGGAGAACACCTGGTCCAACATCTACGGCCAGAAGTTCTTCGAGGTGCAGGACGGCATCACGGAGTCCAATCACGGCATCATCGACTACCTGGTGGTCACCAACCGCAAGTGGTGGGAGGAGCTGCCGGAGGACGTCCGCGAGCAGCTGGCCACCATCATCAACGAGGTCTCGGCCACCCGCAACGCCGCCTCCACGCAGGTTAACGAGGAGGCCAAGCAGGCCATCATCGATGCCGGAGGCATGGTGCGCAGCCTGACGCCCGAGCAGCGCAAGAAGTGGGTCGAGGCGATGAAGCCGGTCTGGGCCCAGTTCGAGGACGACATCGGCGCCGATCTCATCGCCGCCGCGCAAGCCTCCAACGCCAGCAACTAACAAGAAGAGCGACGGGGTCCGATCGGCAAGGGCTGATCGGACCCCCTCTCGACGAGGCTTGCGCAGAGGCAAGCAGGGAGGGAGCATGCACTACGAACCCAAGAACCGGCTGGGTTGGGTGGTCAATCAGGTCGAAGAGATCCTGATCGCCCTCATTCTCGGCCTGATGACGATGATCACCTTCGTCAACGTCATCGCCCGCTACGTCTTCAACGCCAACATCCTCTGGGCGCTGGAAACCACGGTCTTCCTCTTCGCTTGGCTGGTGCTGCTGGGCGCCTCCTACTGCGTCAAGATCCATGCGCACCTGGGCGTCGACGTCGTGCTGAACGCCGTCTCGCCGGCCGCCAGGCGCACCTTGGGCTTCCTGGCAGTGGCCAGCTGCCTGGCCTTCAGCCTGCTCTTGCTGATCGGGTCGTGGAACTACTGGGCGCCCTTCGCAGCCCTGCCGATGCTGGACGGCACCCTGAACGACCAGGCCTGGTACGAGGTCAACGACATTCCCATGCCGGGCTTCCTCAGCTTTCTCGAGGACTCGCTGAACGAGGGCGAGCCCTACGAGAAGATGCCCCGCTTCATTCCCTATGCCGCCCTGCCCATCGGCCTGCTGCTCCTGACCTTCCGCTTCGCGCAGCTGGGCTGGCAGATGGTCAGGGGCGAGACCGACCGGATCATCGCCGCACACGAGGCCGAGGACCTGGTCGAAGACGCGGTCAAGGAGGAGTAAGCCAATGGACGTCGCCTTCCTCTTCCTCATGGTCATCGGCTTCCTCGCCATCGGCGTGCCGATCGCCATCTCGCTGGGCCTGAGCTCGATCATCTTCCTGATGATCTTCTCCGACAGCTCGCTGGGCTCCGTCGCGCAGACCCTGTTCAACGCCTTCGCCGGCCACTTCACCCTGCTGGCCATTCCCTTCTTCATCCTGGCCTCGGTCTTCATGTCGACCGGCGGCGTGGCGCAGAGGATCATCCGCTTCGCCATCGCCTGCGTCGGCCACTTCCGCGGCGGCCTGGCGATCGCCAGCGTCTTCGCTTGCATGCTGTTCGCCGCGCTGTCCGGCTCCTCGCCGGCCACGGTGGTGGCCATCGGCACCATCGTCATCGCCGGCATGGTGCAGGTGGGCTACAAGAAGGACTTCGCCGCCGGGGTCATCTGCAACGCCGGCACGCTCGGCATCTTGATCCCGCCCTCCATCGTGATGGTGGTCTATGCGTCGGCCGTCGACGTCTCGGTCGGCCGCATGTTCCTGGCCGGCGTCATTCCCGGCCTCCTGGCCGGTTTCATGCTGATGATCGGCATCTACATCGTGGCCCGCTACAAGGGCCTGCCGGCGCAGGAATGGGCGGGGATCAACGAGATCGCCGCGTCCGGCCGCGACGCCTCCTGGGGCCTCCTCTTGATCGTCATCATCCTGGGCGGCATCTACGGCGGCATCTTCACGCCGACGGAGGCGGCCGCCGTGGCGGCGGTCTACGCCTTCTTCGTGGCCAACTTCGTCTATAAGGACATGGGGCCGCTGAAGGGCGAGGGCGACCAGCGTTTCTCCCTCTTCAAGCGGCCGCACAGCCTGCTCACGGTCTTCGTCCACCCCGACACCAAGCACTCCCTGCTGGATGCCGGCCGGACCACGATCATGCTGCTCTTCATCATCGCCAATGCGCTGATCTTGAAGCACGTGCTGACCGAGGAGCAGATCCCGCAGTCGATCGCGGCAGCCATGCTGGACGCCGGCTTCGGGCCGATCATGTTCCTCGTCATCGTCAACGTGATCCTGCTGATCGGCGGTCAGTTCATGGAGCCCTCGGGCCTGATCGTGATCGTGGCGCCCCTGGTCTTCCCGATCGCTATCGATCTAGGCATCGATCCCATCCACCTCGGCATCATCATGGTGGTGAACATGGAGATCGGCATGATCACGCCGCCAGTGGGCCTGAACCTCTTCGTCACCTCGGGCGTGACGGGGATGCCGATGATCCGGGTGGTCAAGGCCGCGCTGCCCTGGCTGGGGATCATGTTTATATTCCTGATTATGGTAACGTACATTCCCTGGATATCGACCGTCATCCCGACGGCTCTGATGGGTCCGGAGATCATCGTCAAATGAGGGCAGGCCCGCGCTCCCGGGGAGAAGGGTGCGGGCCAAACCCCAGAAGACGCAGCGAGAAGGAACGAAAAGCGCCAATGCCCGATATGCTGCAACAGCAAGCGCTGGATTATCATGCTCAGGAACCCGCCGGTAAACTGCAGATCGCGGCCACCAAACCGATGGCCACGCAACGCGATCTCTCGCTCGCCTACAGTCCCGGCGTGGCGGCTGCCTGCGAGGCCATCGCCGAGGATCCGCACGAGGCCTCGCGGCTGACCGCGCGCGGCAACCTGGTCGCCGTCATTTCCAACGGAACGGCGGTCCTGGGCTTGGGGCAAATTGGCGCATTGGCGTCCAAGCCGGTGATGGAAGGCAAGGCCGTCCTCTTCAAGAAGTTCTCCGGGATCGACGTCTTCGACCTGGAGGTGGACGAGACCGACATCGAGAGTTTCTGCAACGCCGTCGCCCTGCTGGAGCCCACCTTCGGCGGCATCAACCTGGAAGACATCAAGGCGCCCGAGTGCTTCGAGATCGAAAAGCGCCTGCGCGAGCGGATGAAGATCCCGGTCTTCCATGACGACCAGCACGGCACCGCGATCGTGACGGCGGCCGCGGTCTTGAACGCGCTGGACCTGGTCGACAAGAAGATCGAGGACATCCGCATCGTCTGCAACGGCGCCGGCGCCGCGGCCCTCGCCTGCCTGAACCTGCTGCTGGCCTTCGGCGCCAAGCGCGAGAACGTCATCGTCTGCGACCGCACCGGGGTCGTCTTCAAGGGCCGGACCGAGGACATGGACCCCTACAAGGCGGCCTACGTCAACGATACCGAGCGGCGGACCCTGACCGAAGCGTTGGACGGCGCCGACATGTTCCTGGGCCTTTCGGCCGGCAAGGTGGTGAGCGCCGAGATGGTGGCCGGCATGGCCCCGAAGCCGATCATCCTGGCGATGGCCAATCCGGAGCCGGAGATTCGACCGGAGGTGGTCCGCTCCGTCCGCGACGACGCCATCATCGCCACCGGCCGCTCCGACTATCCCAATCAAGTCAACAACGTGCTCTGCTTCCCCTTCATCTTCCGCGGCGCGCTGGACGTCGGCGCGACCGCGATCAACGAAGAGATGAAGAAGGCCTGCGCGCGCGCCATCGCCCAGATCGCGCGCGCCGAGGCCTCCGACGTGGTGCTGGCCGCCTATGGCGCCGATAAGCTCTCCTTCGGGCCGGACTACATCATCCCGACCCCCTTCGATCCCCGCCTGATCCTCGAAATCGCTCCGGCCGTCGCCAAAGCGGCGATGGACAGCGGTGTCGCGACCCGCCCCATTGCCGACCTCGAGGCTTATCGCGAGAAGCTCTCCCGCTTCGTCTTCCGTTCCGGCATGCTGATGAAGCCGGTCTTCGACAAGGCGCGCCGCGATCTGAAGCGTGTCTGCTATGCCGAAGGGGATTCGGAGCGGGTCCTGCAGGCCGCACAGGAAGCCGTCGATACCGGCATCGCGCGGCCGGTGCTGATCGGCAATCGCGATCACATCGCAAGGCGCATCGGCGATCTGGGCTTGCGGTTGGCGATCGGCCAGAGCGTCGAAGTGATCGACCCCCACGCTCTCGCCAACAGCGACTATGCCGCGGCACTGCATGAGCTTGCCGGCCGCGAAGGCATTTCGCCGACGGAAGCGAAGCGGTCCGTCCGCAACAATCCCACGGCCTTGGCCTGCCTTCTGCTGAGACGCGCGGAGGTCGATGCCGTGATCTGCGGCGTCAACGGCCGCTTCGCCTATCATCTGAGGATCCTGCGCTCCCTGATCGGCAAGGCGGAGGGCGTCGCCGACCTCTCGACCCTGAGCGCCTTGGTCCTGCCGGCGGGCACCATCTTCGTGGCCGACACCTACGTGACGCCCGATCCGAAGGCCGAGGAGCTGGCCGAGCTCGCGATCCTCTCGGCCAGAACGATGCAGCGCATGGGCGTCGAACCCAAGATCGCCTTCGTCTCCTACTCGAACTTCGGCGATCGCGACACGCCCTCGGCCAAGAAGATGCGCGACGCCGTTAAGATTTTGCACCAGCGGAACACGGGCCTGGAAGTCGACGGCGAGATGCATGCCGACGCGGCCCTCTCCGAAGCCTTGCGGCAGCGGGTCTATGCCCACTCCAGCCTGAAGGGCATGGCCAACCTTCTGGTGATGCCGAACGTCGACGCGGCCCACATCTCCCTCAATCTCCTGAAGACGCTCGGCGGCGGCGTGTCGGTCGGCCCGATCATGCTGGGGGCGGCACGCCCGGCGCACATCGTCTCCCAGTCGATCACCGTGCGCGGGCTTCTGAACATGACCGCCGTGGCGGCCATCGACGCGCAAGGCGAGATCTAGACGGCTTTCGCCCACCCCCGCCTTGGGGCCGGAGAAAATGGAAAGCCATGTCGGATCGCGAGAAGAGGGATTGAGAAGAAAGAACCACTGGCCAATGCTGAAGCAAGGGCCGAACGCTCTGACAACAATAGAAAGGACCACCGATGACAAACATCGTGATCGCGTCGGCCGCAAGAACTCCGGTCGGCAGCTTCAACGGCAGCTTCGCCAACACCCCCGCCCATGAACTGGGCGCGACCGTCATCGCCGCGGCTCTGGAGCGCGCCGGGGTCGAGGCCGGAGAGATCTCCGAGACGATTCTGGGTCAAGTGCTGACCGCCGGCCAGGGTCAAAACCCCGCGCGCCAGGCGCACATCGCCGCCGGCCTGCCGGTCGAGAGCGCCGCCTGGGGCATCAATCAGGTCTGCGGATCGGGTCTGCGCGCGGTAGCCCTGGGCGCCCAGCACATTCAGCTGGGCGACGCCGACATCGTCATCGCCGGCGGGCAGGAGAGCATGAGCCTCTCTCCCCACGTCGCGCACCTGCGCGCCGGGACCAAGATGGGCGACCTCAAGTTCGTCGACTCGATGATCAAGGACGGCCTGTGGGACGCCTTCAACGGCTATCACATGGGCAACACCGCGGAGAACGTCGCCGACAAGTGGCAGCTGACCCGCGACGAACAGGACCACTTCGCGCTTGCCTCGCAGAACAAGGCCGAGGCAGCCCAGAAGGCGGGCCGCTTCGCGGACGAGATCGCGCCGGTGACGGTCAAGACCCGCAAGGGCGAGACCGTGGTGAGCGACGACGAGTACATCCGACACGGCGCCACCTTTGAGAACATGGCCAAGCTGCGCCCCGCCTTCAGCAAGGAGGGCACGGTGACGGCCGGCAATGCCTCCGGCATCAACGACGGGGCCGCGGTCGCCTTGCTGATGACGGCGGCGGAGGCGGAGAAGCGGGGGATCACGCCCTTGGCCCGCATCGCCTCCTACGCCACGGCGGGCGTCGATCCCGCGATCATGGGCACCGGTCCCATCCCGGCCTCGCGCAAGGCGCTGGAGAAGGCCGGCTGGTCGGTCGAGGACCTCGATCTGGTGGAGGCCAACGAGGCCTTCGCGGCCCAGGCCTGCGCGGTCAACAAGGACATGGGCTGGAACCCGGACATCGTGAACGTGAACGGCGGCGCGATCGCCATCGGACACCCGATCGGCGCGTCCGGCGCGCGCGTGCTGAACACGCTGCTCTTCGAAATGCAGCGCCGCGACGCGAAGAAGGGCCTGGCGACCCTTTGTATCGGCGGCGGTATGGGCGTAGCGCTCTGCGTCGAACGCGATTAATCCAAGGGAAGGGCCGCACGCGCGGCCCTGGCCCCAGGCAAGAACTCTAACGAGGAGACATTTGATGGCACGCGTTGCATTGGTAACCGGCGGATCGCGCGGCATTGGCGCTGCGATTTCCAAGGCGATGAAGGAAGCAGGCTACAACGTCGCGGCGAACTATGCCGGCAACGACGAGGCGGCCGCCGCCTTCAAGGAAGAGACCGGCATTCCGGTCTACAAGTGGTCGGTCGCGGACTACGAGGCCTGCGTCGCCGGCATCGGCCAGGTCGAGGCCGATCTCGGCCCGGTCGACGTGCTGGTCAACAACGCCGGCATCACCCGCGACGGCATGTTCCACAAGATGACGCCGCAGCAGTGGGGCGAGGTCATCAGCACCAACCTCACCGGCGTCTTCAATATGTCCCATCCGGTCTGGCCCGGCATGCGCTCGCGCGGCTTCGGACGGATCATCAACATCAGCTCGATCAACGGCCAGAAGGGCCAGATGGGCCAGGTGAACTACTCGGCCGCCAAGGCGGGCGACATCGGCTTCACCCGGGCGCTGGCGCAAGAGGGCGCCTTCAAGGGCATCACCGTCAATGCGATCTGCCCCGGCTACATCGGCACCGAGATGGTGCGTGCCGTACCGGAGGAGGTGCTGAAGTCCAAGATCCTGCCGCAGATCCCGGTCGGCCGCCTGGGCGAGCCGGAAGAGATCGCACGCTGCGTGGTCTTCCTCGCCTCCGACGATGCCGGCTTCATCACCGGGTCCACCATCTCGGCCAATGGAGGCCAGTTCTTCGCATAACCGACCGGCCAAGGCCGGACAAGACCCGCAAGGACCAACAAGGAGGCGCGAGGCCGAGCGATGAGCAACGCACCCGGAAACCCAAGCCACGATCTCGATCCGATCGAAACCAGAGAGTGGTTGGATGCCGTCGAGGACGTAATCGACCGCGACGGTACCGAACGCGTTCACTACCTGCTGGATCGCTCGGTGGCCGCGGCCCGTGCGCATGGGGCGAACCTGCCCTTCAGCGCGACCACGGCCTACCTCAACTCGATCCCGGCGGATCAGCAGGTGCACCATCCGGGCGACCTGGCCATGGAGTGGCGCATCCGCACCATCAACCGCTGGAACGCCATGGCGACCGTCGTGCGGCGCAACAAGGTCTCCAGCGAGTATGGCGGCCACATCGCCTCCTTCGCATCGTCGGCCGTGCTCTACGACACCGGACTGAACCACTTCTGGCGCAGCCGGACGGAAGAGCACGGCGGCGACCTTGTCTTCTTTCAGGGTCACGCCATTCCCGGGATCTACGCGCGCTCCTTCATGGAGGGGCGGATCACGGCGGAGGAGATGAACAACTTCCGCTCGGAGGTGGGCGGAAAGGGGCTCAGTTCCTACCCGCATCCTTGGTTGATGCCGGACTACTGGCAGTTCCCGACGGTGTCGATGGGCCTCGGGCCGCTGATGGCGATCTACCAGGCCCGCTTCATGAACTATCTGCACCACCGTGGCCTGATCGACATGGCCGACCGCAAGGTCTGGGCCTTCCTGGGCGACGGCGAGATGGACGAGCCTGAGAGCCTGGGCGCGATCAGCCTGGCGGCGCGCGAGAACCTGGACAACCTCATCTTCGTCATCAACTGCAACCTGCAGCGCCTCGACGGACCGGTGCGGGGCAACGGCAAGATCATCCAGGAACTCGAGGGCGAGTTCCGCGGCGCCGGCTGGAACGTCATCAAGTGCATCTGGGGTTCCGGCTGGGACACGCTCCTGGAGAAGGACACGACCGGCATGCTGGAGCGCCTGATGCAGGAGACCGTCGACGGCGACTACCAGGCCTTCAAGTCGCGCGGCGGCGCCTACACGCGCGAGAACTTCTTCGGCAGGTACCCCGAGACCAAGGCGCTGGTCGCGGACATGAGCGACGAGGAGATCTGGATGCTGCAGCGCGGCGGGCACGACCCGCAGAAGGTCTACGCCGCCATGCATCGCGCCGTGAACACCAAGGGCCAGCCCACCGTGCTGCTGTTCAAGACGGTCAAGGGCTATGGCATGGGCGAGGCCGGCGAAGGCCAGAACATCACCCACCAGCAGAAGAAGCTGGCCGAGGATCAGCTGCGCGCCTTCCGCGACCGCTTCAAGATCCCGATCTCCGACGAGGATCTACCCAAGGCACCCTTCGTCGAGCTGAACCAGGAGCAGAAGGCCTATCTGGAGGCGCGGCGGACGCCCTTGGGCGGCGCCTTTCCGACCCGCCACTGGCGCGAGACCCCGACCTTGGAGATCCCGGCGCTGGAGGCCTTCCAGGCACAGCTGAAGGGCACCGGCGAGCGCGAGATTTCCACCACCATGGCCTTCGTCAGGATCATGACAACGCTCTGCCGGGACAAGAAGATCGGCAAACAGGTGGTCCCGATCGTGCCGGATGAAAGCCGCACCTTCGGCATGGAGGGCATGTTCCGCCAGCTGGGCATCTACAGCCCCAAGGGCCAGCTCTACAAGCCCGAGGATGCCGACCAGCTGATGTACTACAAGGAGTCGAAGAGCGGCCAGGTACTGCAGGAAGGCATCAACGAGGCCGGCGCCATGGCCGACTGGATCGCCGCCGCGACGGCCTACTCCGTCCACGGCGTGCCGATGATTCCCTTCTTCATCTTCTACTCCATGTTCGGCTTCCAGCGGGTCGGGGACCTGGCCTGGGCGGCCGGCGACAGTAGGGCCCGCGGCTTCCTCATCGGCGGGACGGCCGGGCGCACCACCCTGAACGGCGAGGGCCTGCAGCACGAGGACGGCCACAGCCACGTGATCGCCGGCACCGTGCCGAACTGCGTCAGCTACGACCCGACCTTCAGCTACGAGGTCGCGGTGATCGTCCATCACGGCCTGAAGCGAATGTTCGTCGACCACGAGGACGTCTTCTTCTACCTGACGACGATGAACGAGAACTATAGCCACCCGGACATGCCGGAGGGCGCGGAGGAAGGCATCCGGCGCGGTCTCTACCACTTCTCCAGGACGACCAGGCCCGGCCGGCCCAGCCGCAAGCACGTCAACCTCATCGGCTCCGGCACGATCTTCGTGCAGGCGATCAAGGCCGCCGACATGCTGTTGGAGGACTTCAGCGTGACGGCCGATCTCTGGTCGGCGCCCAGCTTCAACGAGCTGGCCAGGGATGGCGCCGACTGCGCGCGCTGGAACAGGCTCAACCCTCTGGAGACGCCGCGCGTGCCCTACGTGACCCAGGTGCTCGCCGAAGCGCGCGGCCCGGTGATCGCGGCGACGGACTACATCAAGAGCTATGCCGAGCAGATCCGCGCTTACGTGGAGCAACCCTACACCGTCTTGGGCACGGACGGCTTCGGCCGCTCCGACAGCCGGGTGAACCTGCGCCACTTCTTCGAGGTCGATGCCAAGCACATCGCCGCCGCCGCCATGGTCTCCCTCTATCGAGAAGGCGTGGTGACGAAGCGGGATCTCGAACGAGCCCTTGAAAAATACGAAATCGACGGCGCGAAGCCGAACCCGCGCACGGTCTGACGCGCCAGATAGGGGGTCCAAGCCATGTCCGTTATAGAAGTCAAGGTTCCCGATATCGGCGATTTCTCCGACGTGCCGGTGATCACGGTGATGGTCGCGCCGGGCGACACGGTCGCCGAAGAGGACGCGCTGATCGAGCTGGAGAGCGACAAGGCGACGATGGAAGTGCCCTCTCCCGCCGCCGGCAAGATCACCGAGATCGTCGTCAAGGAAGGCGACACCGTCTCCGAGGGCTCGACCATCCTGAAGCTGGAGGTCGGCGAGGCCGAGGCTCCAGTTTCTCCCCCCTCGCCAAAGGGCGTGCAGGACGTGGAGACGCACGCGCCGCCGACGCGCACGGCGGCACCGGCGCCCGCCGCGCCCGCGCCCGCCGCGGCGGCACCGGCCGGCAATCTGGCCCCGGTCGACGAAGCCGGCTTCGCCACGGCCCATGCCTCGCCGTCGGTCCGCGCCTTCGCCCGCGAACTCGGCGTGGATCTCGCCAAGATCAGCGGCAGCGGCCGCAAGGGGCGGATCCTGCGCGAGGACGTCACCGGCTACTTCAAGGGCGCGGCGGAGAGCGCGGCCCCGAGGCCGGCCACCGCCGAGGGCGGCGCCGGAATCCCGCCGGTCCCCACCGTGGACTTCTCCCAATTCGGCCCGGTCGAAGACGTGGAGATGCCGCGGATCAAGAAGCTCTCCGGACCCGCCCTGCACCGCTCTTGGCTGAACGTGCCGCACGTCACCAACAACGACGAGGCCGACATCACCGAGATCGACAAGTACCGCAAGGAGTTGGACACGGCGGCCAAGGAAGAAGGCTACCGCGTCACCCTGCTGTCCTTCCTGATCAAGGCCTGCGTCTCGGCGCTGAAGGCGCACTGGGAGGTCAACAGCTCGATCCATCCCGACGGCGACAAGCTGATCCGCAAGTCCTACTACAACATCGGCTTTGCCGCCGACACGCCGAACGGACTGGTGGTCCCCGTGATCAAGGGCGCAGACGCGAAGGGGATCATCGAGATCTCCAAGGAGCTGGGCACCTTGAGCGCCAAGGCCCGCAAGGGCGAGCTGAAGCGCGACGAGATGCAGGGTGCCAGCTTCACCATCTCTTCCCTGGGCGGCATCGGCGGCACCTCCTTCACCCCGATCGTCAACGCGCCGGAGGTGGCGATCCTGGGCGTCATGCGCTCGAAGATGGCCCCCGTCTGGGACGGAGAGGCCTTCCAGCCGCGCAACATGCTGCCGCTGTCGCTCAGCTACGACCATCGGGCGATCGACGGCGCCCTGGCCGCCCGCTTCCTCGTCAGCCTGAAACACCTGCTCGGCGACGTCCGCCGGATCATGCTCTAGAGGAGCCGAGGACATGGCAGCCGTAGAGGTCAAGGTTCCGGACATCGGCGACTTCTCCGATGTGCCGGTCATCACGGTCATGGTAGCGCCCGGCGACAGCGTGGCGGTCGAGGACCCGCTGATCGAGCTGGAGAGCGACAAGGCGACGATGGAGGTCCCCTCCCCCATCGCCGGCAAGGTGGTCGAGCTGAAGGTCGGGGAGGGCGACACGGTCTCCCAAGGCAGCGTGATCCTGACCATCGAGGCGGAAGGCGATGCCGCCGAGGCAGCGCCCGCCGTCTCCGGCGCCGGAGCCACGGCAACGGCCGAGCCAGCCGGATACGGCTCGCCCGCCGGCGCCTACGAGACCATCGAGGTCAAGGTGCCGGACATCGGCGACTTCGCCGACGTGCCGGTGATCACGGTCATGGTCTCGCCCGGCGACAAGGTCGCCGCCGAGGACCCCTTGATCGAACTGGAGTCCGACAAGGCAACGATGGAGGTGCCCGCCCCCACCAACGGCGAGGTGGTGGAGATCGCGGTCAAGGTGGGCGACACCGTCTCCGAAGGCTCGCTCATCCTCACGCTTTCCACCGGACAGGCGGCCAAGCCGGCTGAAGCACCTCCCGCACCGGCGGCGCCGGCCTCGCGCCCCACGGCACCGGCCAGGGGCGACATGCACGCGGAATTGCTGGTGCTGGGCTCCGGGCCCGGCGGCTACACGGCCGCCTTCCGCGGCGCCGATCTCGGCCTGCAGACCGTGCTGGTGGAGCGCTATGCCTCGCTGGGCGGCGTCTGCCTGAACGTCGGCTGCATCCCCTCCAAGGCGCTGCTCCACGCCGCCAAGGTCATCACCGAAGCGGAGGAGATGAGCCACTTCGGGGTCAGCCTGGGCCAACCCAAGGTCGATGTCGATGCGCTGCGCGGCTGGAAGGAGAGCGTGGTCAAGAAGCTGACCGGGGGCCTTGCCGGCTTGGCCAAGGGGCGCAAGGTCAAGGTGGTCGAGGGCACCGGTCTCTTCGCCTCTCCCAACATGCTGCGGGTCGCCACGGCCGAGGGCGAGCGGATGATCAGCTTCGATCAGTGCATCATCGCCGCCGGCTCGGAGCCGGTGGAACTGCCCTTCATTCCGCACGACGACCCGCGGGTGATCGATTCGACCGGCGCCTTGGCACTGGCCGACATCCCCAAGCGCCTGCTGGTCCTGGGCGGCGGCATCATCGGCCTGGAGATGGGTTGCGTCTACGACGCGCTGGGCGCCAAGGTCACCGTCGTCGAGCTGATGGATCAGATCATTCCCGGCGCCGACAAGGACATCGTGAAGCCCCTGCACAAGCGCATCGAGAAGCGCTACGAGGCGATCCACCTCAAGACCAAGGTGACCGCCGTGGCAGCCGAGAAGAGCGGCCTCAAGGTCACCTTCGAAGGGCCGGGCGGTGTCAGCGAAGACACCTTCGACAAGGTCCTGGTGGCGGTCGGTCGTCGGCCCAACGGCAAGATGATCGGGCTGGAGAACAGCGGCGTCGGCGTCGACGAGCGCGGCTTCATCGCCGTCGACAAGCAAATGCGCACCAACGTGGGCCACATCTTCGCCATCGGCGATGTCGTCGGCCAACCGATGCTGGCGCACAAGGCGGTGCACGAGGGCAAGGTGGCGGCCGAGGTCGCGGCGGGACACCGGCGTGCCTTCGACGCCCGCGTCATCCCCTCGGTCGCCTACACCGATCCCGAGGTCGCCTGGGTCGGCGTCACCGAGAACGAGGCCAAGGCCAAGGGCATGAAGGTCGGCAAGGGCGTCTTCCCCTGGGCCGCCTCCGGCCGCTCGCTCTCGCTGGGCCGCGACGAAGGCATGACCAAGCTGCTCTTCGACGAGGCGACGGACCGTGTCGTCGGCGCCGGGATCGTCGGCCCCAATGCCGGCGATCTGATCGCCGAGGTCGCATTGGCGATCGAGATGGGATGCGATGCCACCGACATCGGCCACACGATCCATCCGCACCCGACCTTGTCGGAAACGGTGAACTTCGCGGCCGAGATGTTCGAGGGCACCATCACCGACCTGATGCCGCCGAAGAAGAAAAAGAAGTAGTCCGAAGGCAAGGGGCATGGCGGCGGAGGAGAAGAGCGCGGTCGAGATCATCCTGATCGACGACGATCCCGACGTGCTTGGCGGCGTAAGCCAGCTCTTGGAACTGGCCGACTTCTCCGTGAGCCCGCTGACCTCCGGCAAGGGCATCTGCAAGCAGCTCTCGCCCGAGCGGGTCTGCGTCATCGTCTCGGACATCCGCATGCCGGGGATCGACGGCCTCACCCTGCTGCAGCAGGTGCGCTCCGTCGACGAGGACCTGCCGGTCATCCTGATCACCGGGCACGGCGACGTTCCCATGGCGGTCGAAGCCATGCGCAACGGCGCCTACGACTTCATTGAGAAACCCTTCTCGTCCGACCGCTTGGTGGCCTCGGTGCGCAAGGCGGCGGAGAAGCGCGCGCTGACCGCCGAGAACCGGAAGCTCCGCGCGGAGCTGGCCTCGGCATCCGGCATCGAGTCCATCCTGCGCGGGCAGTCGCCCAGCATCACCACCCTGCGCCAGCAGGTCATGCGCTGCGCCAATGCCGACGCGGACGTCCTGGTCCACGGCGAGACCGGAACGGGCAAGGAGCTGGTGGCGCGCTGCCTGCACCAATTCAGCCGACGCGCCAAGGGCCACTTCGTGGCGATCAACTGCGCGGCCCTGCCCGAAAGCCTCTTGCAGAGCGAGTTCTTCGGCTACGCGGCAGGTGCCTTCACCGGCGCCACCAAGAAGCGCATCGGCAAGTTCGAGTACGCCGACGGCGGCACTGTCTTCCTGGACGAGATCGAGGGCATGCCGCTGCATCTGCAAGCCGAGCTGCTGCGTGTCCTGCAGAACCGGGCGATCGTGCGTCTGGGCCAGAACGAAGAGGTCCCGATCGACATCCGCGTGGTCTCCGCGACCAAGACGGACCTTGCCCAGGCCGTCGAGGACGGCAGCTTTCGGGCCGACCTCTATTACCGGCTGAACGTGCTGTCGATGACCATTCCGCCACTGCGCGAGCGGCTGGAGGACATTCCCCTGCTCTTTCAGCAGTTCGCCCATCAGGCCTTGGGCAAGCAGGAAGATCCGCCAGCGATAACGCCGCAGTTGCTGCAGACCCTCTTGGGCCACGGCTGGCCCGGGAACGTACGCGAACTGCAGGCCGCCGCGACCAGGCATGCCCTGGGCTTCCCCTTGGAGGTCACGGCCGGGGAGATTTCCTCCGACCAGGTCGACACCAGCGGAACCCTGGAGGAAGCTGTCTCCCGCCTGGAGCGCCACATCATCCGTTCGGCGCTGGAGACCGCTCAAGGAAGCGTCGAACAGGCCTCCCAGCTGATCGGCGTTCCGAAGCGGACGCTCTACCACAAGATCAAGACACTGGGGATCGAACGGCCATGACGAACCGGGGGATCGACAGGGACAGAGGAGGAATCGGGCCGTGTCGGTAGCGCTTGCATACCGCGGTAGCGGGCAAGGCCATCCGCTGGTCATCCTGCACGGCCTCTTCGGATCCAGCCGCAACTGGAACACGATCGCCCAGCAGCTGGCGCAGTCCTATGCGGTCTTCACCCCGGATCTCAGGAACCACGGCGACTCGCCCTGGACGGACGAGATGAGCTACGAGGCCATGGCCGAGGACGTCGCCGCCTTCATCCGCCGACATGGCTGCGAGGGCGCGAGCCTGATCGGCCACTCCATGGGCGGCAAGGCCGCCATGCTACTGGCACTGACGGAACCCCGGTTGATCCGGGACCTGGTGGTGGTCGACATCGCGCCCGTTGCCTACAGCCACGGCTTGGGAAGCTACGTCGAGGCGATGCGGGCGCTCGACCTGGAACAGCTGAAGCGGCGCTCGGAGGCTGATGCCCTCTTGCGCGCCTCGGTCCCGGAGCCCAGCGTGCGCGGCTTCCTGCTGCAGAACCTGGTGACGCGCGATGGATCGCTCGCCTGGCGGCTCAATCTAGAGGCGCTCCAGCACTCCATGGACGCCATCAGCGGCTTTCCGGACGGGAGCGGCAAGGAGCGCTTCGAGGGAGACACGCTGTTCCTGGGCGGCGGGCGGTCCGACTACGTTCAAGCGGCGCATCTGCCGGTTATCGACCGCCTCTTCCCCAATGCCCGGATCAAGAGCATTCCAGAGGCAGGACATTGGGTGCATGCTGAGGCACCGGATCAGTTTCTCGCGCAGCTGCGCCCCTTTCTTGCGACCGGCGACGGCTAGCGGTCGAGAGCAGAGCAAAAGCGGAACGAAAGGAGAATGCCATGACCGGGTCAGAGTCGACGGCATCGATGCCGGACCAGGCCGCCTTGCTGGCCAAGTGGGCGGAGCTGGCGGAACGCAGCCAGCAGGTGGTGCAAGCCTTCGCTCAGCAGCAGTCCGACCAAGGCGGCTTCTCCCTGGTCGACCAGCAAAGCGTCAGCCGCGCCTTCTTCGACATGATGACCAAGATGGCCAGCGATCCCATGAAGCTGGCCGAGGCGCAGATGCGGCTGTGGCAGGACAGCATGAACCTCTGGCAGGCCATGGGACAGCGCATGCTGGGGATGGAGGCCGAAAAGGTCGCCGAGCCGGAGAAGGGCGACCGCCGCTTCAAGGACCAGGCCTGGAGCGAGGAATTGGCCTTCGACTACATCAAGCAGTCCTACCTCCTGGCCTCGCGCTGGGTGCAGTCCACCGTCGGCGAGGTGGAGAACCTGGAGCCCGAGACCAGGGAAAAGGTCGACTTCTACACCCGCCAGTTCCTGAGCGCCCTCTCGCCCAGCAACTTCGCGCTCACCAATCCGGTCGTCTTGAAGAAGACGGTGGAGAGCGGCGGCGAGAACCTGCTGAAGGGATTGGAGCACCTGCTGGACGATCTCGATCGCGGCAAGGGTCGCTTGAAGATCTCCATGACCGACGAGGCCGCCTTCGAGGTCGGCAAGAACGTCGCCGCCTCGCCCGGCAAGGTGGTCTTCCAGAACGAGCTCATGCAGCTGATCCAGTACGAGCCGACGACGGAGAAAGTGCACAAGCGCCCGCTGCTCTTCGTGCCGCCTTGGATCAACAAGTTCTACGTCATGGACCTCCAGCCCAAGAACAGCCTGATCAAGTGGGCGGTCGACCAGGGACACACGCTCTTCGTCATCTCCTGGGTCAATCCGCGCAAGGACTTGGCACACAAGGACTTTCAGGACTACATGCTGGACGGCCCCCTGGCCGCGCTCGACGCCATCGAGCAGGCGACCGGCGAGAAGGAAGTCAACGTCCTTGGCTTCTGCATCGGCGGCATCCTGATGGTCGCCACCCTGGCCTATCTGGCGGCCAAGGGCGACAAGCGCGTGAAGTCGGCGAGCTTGCTCGCCACCATGGTCGATCTGCAGGACGTCGGCGAGGTCTCGGTCTTCATCGACGACGAGCAGCTGCGCTCGCTTGAGGCCCATGTCGCCGACAAGGGCTATCTCGAGGGCCACCACATGGCCGAGATGTTCAACATGATGCGCGAGAACGACCTGATCTGGTCCTTCGTGGTGAACAACTACCTGCTCGGCAGGGACCCCATACCCTTCGATCTTCTCTATTGGAATGCCGACTCGACGCGCCTGCCGGCCACGATGCTGGTCACCTACCTGCGCAAGTTCTACCGCGACAACGGCTTAATGAAGCCGGGCCATGTCACGCTCGACGGCGTGCCGATCGACATCTCCAAGATCGAGACCCCGGTCTACATGCTCTGCACCAAGGAGGATCACATCGCCCCGTGGGTCTCCAGCTATCCGGCGACCCGGACCTTCTCCGGACCGGTGCGTTTCGTGCTGGGCGCTTCCGGTCACATCGCCGGCGTCATCAACCCGCCGGCCGCCAACAAGTACTGCTACTGGACCAACGGCAAGACATCGGCCATGCCGGAAGAGTGGTTCGACGGGGCCGAGCGGCACGCCGGCTCCTGGTGGCCCGACTGGGGCAAGTGGCTGGCGCGCAAGGCCGGAGCGAAGGTAGCCGCGCGCAAACCGGGCGATGGCAAGCTGGACCCGATCGAGGAGGCCCCCGGCTCCTACGTCAAGGAACGCCTATCGGAATAGGGCCAAGCTCCGGCTCCCGGCCGGACAACGAAGACCTCCGGGTTAGCGACAGCGGCGCCCGCGCGCGCCAGCAACCGCGGTTCCGTTCGACGCCAACCAGAATGCGCGAAGCCGCAGCGCGGGTTGCCACGCTACGGCTTCGTACAACTTTAAATCTGTCGAACCAGCGCGCCGACAGCAGCCGGCGGATCTGGTCCGTCAGTTGTCCTGACTAGAAGTTACCAGGCTGCAACCTGTTGATCTCGTCGGTCGAGATGTGGTGGTCGGAATCCTGGTCAAGTTCGGTGTGGACGGTGAGCATCATGTCCATGAACTCGCCACGGGACAGGCGGCCGTCGCCGTCCTTGTCGAACTCGCGCGGGCAGAGGACCATCGGATTGGCCATGTTGGCGGCCGACGGACCCGGGTTCTGCTGCGTCCGATTGATCAACTGAACGGTCTGCTTGCAGTCGTCAGCGGCGGAGGCCGGCGAGACGAACAACAAGCCACAGGCCGCGATACCAAGAATGAGAGCTTTACGCATTACTAGTTCTCCCTCTTACGCGTGAACCACTCCGAAACACTAAGCACTAACCGATTACAGCACGGCGAGGCCGCCAGCACTAGGTTCTTTGCTGCAGCCTGTTGATCTGATCGGTCGCATCGAACAAGCCGCCGGTACCGGCAGGGCGCGGACTCTGCTGCCGCCGCAAGTTTGGCTCGGCCGCATTCTTGCGCTTGCCCGGCTGTGCGACGACGGCACTGCCGGACAGCTTTCCCAAAGCGGGCAAAGCAAGAAAAACGGCCTTCTGCAACTTCGATCCTCCTCGTCCCTTCGCGTCTGTCGGCCACTCTCTCGAGATTTGCCACGGCGCAGTAGACTCGGGCAACGACCCTTTGAGAACACTACAAGCGCCAAGATCCTGACACAAGGGCGTAATCTAAACGCCAGGGCATGGCCAACAGAGCGCCGACCGGGCCAGCCAAGGTGCTGCTTGGTCAAACAGCCTACCACTCCCGATGGATAGTCGTGGCTTCCTTCGAGTCCCGCCAATGGCCAAGCCGGGCAAGCAGCATAATCATTGGGACACATTGCTTGTCAAAGCTCCCCTATAAGATGCAGGTTTCAAAACCAAGCGACATCATCGGACAGGCGGCCTCCAACGGTTTCCGCCGCTTGCTCTTTCGCAGGGCGCCGCCTAGCCTCCTGGCGCTTTGCCCGTCAGGGCGGGACCGGCCTCCGCCGGTCCGAGACACCTCAAGGAGCCGGGGAACCGCTTGTCTCAGTCTTCGCGCCGACACTCCCCTCGAAAGTCCGTCTTCGCGGGTGCCTTCGGCAACGCGATGGAGTGGTACGACTTCGCCTGCTACGCCTACATGGCGCCCTTCCTGGCCAAGCTCTTCTTCCCCACCGACGATCCCCTGGCCTCGCTGTTCGCCGCCTATGGCGCCTTTGCCGCCGGCTATCTGGCCAGGCCGCTGGGCGGCCTCCTCTTCGGCTATCTGGGCGATCGGGTCGGTCGAAAGGCTCTCTTGCTGGTCTCCGTCACAATGATGGGAAGCGCGACGGTGGCCATCGGTCTGCTGCCGACCTACGAGAGCATCGGGCCAGCAGCCGCCATCCTCTTGATCGCGCTTCGGGTGGTGCAAGGCCTCTCGGTCGGCGGCGAGTACACCGGCTCCCTGGTCTTCATCGCGGAACACTCTCCGGACGGCAGGAGAGGTCTCCACACCAGTTGGATCTTGGTCGGCGCCTCTTTCGGCTTCCTGATGGGCTCCGGGGTCGCAACCCTGCTGGCGAACGCGCTCTCCGAGGAGGCGCTCGACAACTGGGGCTGGCGGATCCCCTTTCTCCTGGGCGCCTCGATCGCTTTCGTAGCCTTGATGATCAGACGCGGCGTGCAGGAGCCGCCCAAGCCGGCCGACGCGGAGACCCTCGAACACTCTCCGCTGTTCCATGCCTTTCGGGACCATTGGCGCCAGATGGTCCGCGTGGCAGGGCTCGCGCTCGGCGTCAATGTCGGTTTCTACATGATTTTCGTCTACGCGGTCTCCTACCTGACCGACATCATGCATGTCTCCGTCGCCAAGGCGATGGACATCAACACCTTGTGCATGGTGGTGCTCTGCGTGCTGCCGCCGGTCTTCGGCTATCTCTCCGACAGGATTGGACGCAAGCCCCTGCTGCTGTTCGGCCTGGCGGCGATGATCCTCCTCTCTTGGCCGCTCTTCTGGCTGATGCACAGCCAGGCGACCTTGCCGATCCTCTTGGGTCAGCTGGGCTTCGCGGTTCTCTTCAGCATGGTCTTCGGCCCCAATCCGGCAGCACAGGTGGAGCTCTTGGCACACAGCACGCGGGTGAGCGTGCTGTCCTTCAGCTACAATCTCTGTATGTCCATCTTCGGCGGAACGACCCCATTGGTCGCGACCTACCTTGTGCAGCGCACGGGCGACGACTTCTCACCGGTCTACTACCTGATCGCGGCCTCCTGCATCAGCCTGCTGGCGGTGCTGGGCCTGCGCGAGAGCGCGGGCAAGCCCTTGCGATCATGAGCCGGGCTGTCCCTAGGTGCTCCACCGGCTCAATGGCGCGGCTCCGTGACGGTCTTAGCAGGGTCGGATAGCGGCTTGATTTCAGGCAGTTTCTCAGGGTTGCGAACGACGAAGATCGCGGCGATGCACCCCTGCTTCACATCGATCGACAGTGTGTGGTCGAAGAGCCCGTCAAGGTAGACGGCATAGCCGGGCAGGCCGTTGATCGTCGCCGCTTCCAAGACCGCCGTGCCGCCGCGTGCCGCGTGCTTGCGCAGCATTCCGGTGAAGAAGCGCGCCACCTTGTCGGCGCCCTTGACGGGATTGAGGGCCGCCGACTTGATGCCGCCACCGTCCGAATAGGCGACCGCGTCCTCCGTCAGCAGGGCTTCAAGCCGGCTGGCGTCGCCCGTGGCCAGCGCCTCCGAGAAGCGCTCCAGCAAGCGCTTGTGAGCCTGCGGTGCCGCGGTGCGTGCCGGCCTATCCCCCCTCACCGCCTTCCTGGCCCGCGCCGCCAGCTGGCGGCACGCGGCCTCGCTCTTGCCCAAGGTGCCGGCGATCTCCGAGAAGGCCATGTCGAAGACGTCGTGCAGCAGAAAGGCGGCGCGCTCGGGCGGCGACAAGCGTTCCAGGGTCATCAGCAGGGCAAAGGAGAGGTCGTCGGCGAGTTCGACGGCGCTTTCCGGCGATGGCGCGACCGCGTCCATGATCGGCTCCGGCAGCCAGGGTCCGACATAGATCTCGCGCCGCTGCCGCGCACTCTTCAGCCGATCCAGGCAAAGCCTGGTCACCACGGTGGTGAGGAAAGCCTCGGTGTTGCGGATCCCGCTCTGGTCAGCCTGGGTCAGCCGCAGGTAGGCATCCTGCAGCACGTCCTCGGCGTCCTGGCGGCTGCCGAGCATGCGGTAGGCCAGGCCTTCGAGGCGACGGCGGCCGGCGGCAAAGGCCTCTTCGGCGGGAGTCATGCCGCCAACCGCACGACGTCGATCGCGCTGTCGCCCAGTTGGACCGCCTGGCAGGTCTTCGCGTAGCCCAGCCCCGCCTTCACCATCGGAAAGATGCGCCCCACTTGCACCGCCAGCGTGAGGTCGATCACCGCCGCCTCGCCCCAGCGCCGACGTAGCGCTTGGCGCGCGTGATCCAGGTCCCGGCGCCGCCACGTGAGGGCTTCGGCGAACCGGAAGGCGACCAGCGTGTCCGCCGACATGGCGCCGAGGTCGCGGCGCAGCACGGCTTGGATCTGATCCGGTGGCACCCGGGCCTCTTGCGCCATGTCGACGGCCAGCTGCGTGCAGGGGCCGCAGTCCTCCGCCAGTGCACCCAGGATCTTCGCCGCGTAGAAGGCTTCCTTCGGCACGGCATCGCGGTGCGTCGCAAGCTTGGCGAGCGACGCGAACTTGAAAAATGCCGCAGGTGACGTCTCGAGCATATAGTGCATGAAGCCCACGTCGTAGTTATAACGCATCGCGAACCTCTTGAGCGCCAAGCGTGCCAAGAACTTTCGCATCGATCCCTCCTCGTTTCGGCAGGTCTGTCCGGGTCCGCGGGGTCACGGGCCCTATCCACAAGCAATGACGAGGTAGCGGTCACGCGTGTGACTCGGGCCGCAACGAACGGTCTCCTTTGCCACACTCGGAGACAAATGGGACAAAACAGACCTTGTGGGTAAGGTTTCCTCCAGGTCGCCGTGGTGCTAGGCTCGATTCGGGGAGGGAAATGCCGCGCCTGTCGCGAGGAAAACTATCTGATGGCAGTAATCTTTGGTACAGCGGGTCAGAACAACACACTGACCGGCACGGAGAACCCCGACAGCATTTACGGCCTAAGCGGCGACGATAGGCTCTACGGACTGGCCGGCAGCGACCGCCTGTTCGGTGGCTCCGGGTATGACGCCAATTCCTACGGCGGTAGGGGGGCCGATAGGCTCCACGGCGGTCCCGGCGACGACATCAGGATCTTCGGTGGCTCAGGTCCCGATCGGCTCTTCGCGGATAGCGGCGACGATAGTCTGCTCGACGGCGGCGACCAATCCGATCGTCTCTTTGGCGGCACCGGGTCCGACAGCTTTCTCTTGGGGCGCAGCGGCGCCGATACGCTCTTCGGCGACGACGGCGACGACACCTTGCTCTATGGCGGAGAGGGCGTGGACCTCCTCTTCGGCGGCGAGGGGAACGACCGCCGCTTGGTGGGAGGGTCGGGCGCGGACCTGATCTACGGGGGGGCAGGAAACGACCGCGAACTCGGCCGCTATAGCGAAAGCGGCGACGACAGGATCTTCGGCGGTGCGGGTGACGATAGTCTCCTGGTCGGCGGCCTGGGAGCCGACACCCTTTCCGGTGGAGCGGGCGACGACGTCGGCTTGCAAGGCCAGGATGGCGACGATCTGATCTACGGCGGCGACGGCGCGGACCTTTCTCTTGCCGGCGCTGCCGGCGACGATCGGCTCTACGGCGACTCCGGTGCCGATTCCTTCCTCTACGGCGGCGACGGCGATGACAGCATCTTCGGCGGAACGGCCAACGACGGGGCCATCGGCGGCGGACTGGGCGACGATCTTCTGCGCGGCGGCAATGGCAGCGACCAGCTGCAGGGAGACAGCGGCCAGGATTCGCTCGGCGGCGGCAAGGGACCCGACGAACTGGCCGGTGGGTCCGGCAACGACTCCTTGGGCGGTGGCGCCGGTACGGACCAGCTCTACGGCGCAGACGGTCAGGATGTGCTGAACGGCGGTCCCGGTGCCGACGAGATGTTCGGCGGCGACGGGGACGACACCTTCCGGGTGGACGACACGGGCGACCGCGTCGTCGAACAAGATGGCGCGGGCAGCGACACGGTGATCGCCACTGCCGACTTCACGCTCCCGAGCACGGCCGGCGGAGAGGGCTTCATCGAGGAGTTGCACCTCGCGGGCCAAGCGCTGGCGGGCGCCGGTAACGAGCTGGACAACCTCATCTACGGCAACGCCGAAGACAACGTCCTCAGCGGTGACGACGGCGACGACGTCATGCTGGGCGACGCCGGCAGCGACAGCCTCGCAGGCGATGCGGGGAACGACTCTCTCTACGGCGGGATCGGCGACGATAGGCTGGTCGGCGCCAACAGCGCCGACACGCTGTCCGGAGGCGCCGGCGACGACGTTCTCGAAGGCAATCAGGGTCGGGATTCCCTGGCCGGGGGCACCGGCAACGACCAGCTCGAAGGTGGAAACGGCCAAGACTTCTTGGCCGGCGACGACGGAAACGACTCCCTGGTCGGCGGTGGTGCGAGAGACAGCCTCTACGGTGGCGCGGGTGACGATGACCTCAGGGGCGGAACCGGGGTGGATTCCCTCTATGGCGGCGACGGCGAGGACCGCCTGACCGGCGCCGGCGGCACGGACACCCTCTATGGTGGCGAGGCCGACGATAGGGCCTTCGGCGGCGGTGAACGCGATCTCTTTCTGGGCGAAGGGGGGAACGATACCGCGGCCGGTCAACAAGGTGACGATGACCTCTACGGTGGCGCGGGCAGGGACCGCTTCTACGGGGGCAGCGGCCGCGACACGCTCTATGGCGGGAATGCCGCGGACCGTCTCTATGGCGGCAGCGACGGCGATCGGCTGCGCGGCGACAGCGGCGCGGACTTCCTGAATGCCGGCGATGGTGCCGACGATCGCATGTTCGGCGGCGCAGGCGACGATACCTTCGCCTTCGACGTCACCCTCTCCGGAGAGCAAGGGGTCATCAGGGATTTCTCCGGAGCCGCCTTCGGCGGCGTGGACAAGATCTCCTTCGACGCCGAGGGAGAGTGGATCGGCGATGCCGCCTTTGGCGGAGAGGGTCAGCTGCAGGTCCGCTTCCAGGACGAAGGCGGAGGCACCGGCGAAGTCCAGGTCGACAGCAACGGCAACGGCGCGGCGAACTTCACCTTCCGCGTCACCGACATATCAGCGGTGGAGCAGCTGACCAGCAGCGACTTCCTGTTCAATTGAGCTGCGTCGAGGCGGCAAGCACTGCAACCTTAAACGGCATAATTTATCATGCCATTCAATCTTATCGTTTGTCGTGCGGTCTGAGGAGCTGTCACACCGCAACAAGCGCTCTTCAAGGTAAGATTGTAGTTTCCTCGCGTTAGAGAATTTGATAGCTGTCAGAAACTGCCACTCACCGCTGTATCGCGACAGGAGATTTTCCAGGTATGGCCGTCATCTTCGGGACCGCCGGCGAAAACAACACGCTCGCCGGCACCAACCAAGCCGACCGGATCTATGGGCTAAGCGGCGACGACCGCCTCTATGGCCTCAACGGGAACGACAGTCTGTTCGGGGGATCGGGCATCGACTACTACATGCTCGGCGGCCGGGGCAGCGACTCCCTCTACGGCGGCGCCAACAACGATTCAGTCCTGTTCGGAGGGTCGGGCGATGACGTCGTGTTCGGCGGCGGTGGCCAAGACCGGTACGTTTGGGGCAGCTGGGGCGACGATAAGGTGTTCGGTGGCCCAGGCAGTGACACCAGTTTGGGAGGAGGCACTGGAAACGACTTTGTCTATGGTGGGCCGGGCGATGACCTGCTGCTGATGGGGCTCAGCGGGGTCGATACCCTTTTCGGCGGCGACGGCGCGGATACCTCCATCTTCGGGATGAGCGGCAACGATAGGCTTTTCGGCGGTACTGGAGCCGATCTGTTCCTCTCCGGTGGCAGCGGTAACGATCGGGTCTTCGGCGATAACGGTGACGACCGCTCGCTCTTCGGCAATGAGGGAAGCGACCGCATCTTCGGCGGCGAGGGCGATGACTTCTACATGTTCGGCGCCGACGGCCCCGACCGGATCTTCGGGGGTTCGGGTCACGACAGCTATTTCGGAGGAGGCAGCGGGTCCGGCAATGACCGCGTCTTCGGGGACAGCGGCAACGATCGCGAGCTTTTCGGCGGCACGGGCGTGGATCGGATCTATGGGGGCCAGGGCGACGACTCCCTCTTCTACGGCAACAGGGGCACCGACTTGCTGTTTGGAGGCGACGGCGACGATGCCATCCTCATCGGAGACTACGCCACTGCCAATTCGTACGGGCCTTCATCGGAGTTCGCGGATACGATCTACGGAGGCAGCGGCGACGACAGCCTGTTCTATGGAGGTCTCGGTCAGGACACGCTATTCGGAGACAGTGGCAACGACGTCTCCCTCTTTGGCGGTAGCAACCATGATGGTATCTTTGGGGGTTTAGGGAAAGACACACTGTATGGCGATACTGGAAACGATTCTATTTTCGGCGGTCAAGGAAGCGACAGAGCGTCCGGAGACTGGGGTGAAGACAGCCTGATTGGCGCAAAGGGCGCGGACACCCTTTTCGGCGGGAACGATGACGACGCGCTCTACGGAGGTGCGGGTAAGGACACACTCGACGGCGGCCGCGATGGTGATGTCGTGTCCGGAGGTGACGGCGATGATCGTGTCAGCGGGGGCGGCGGAAATGACGGGCTTAGTGGAAACCTCGGAGACGACGTGGTCGCGGGCGGCGCAGGAAATGACGAAATCTCCGGTAGTTCCGGGGCTGACTTGTTGTACGGCGACAAAGGTAGGGACCTGATCGAAGGTGACACCGGCCGAGATAGCCTCTACGGCGGCCTCGGCAGCGACGCTCTCTATGGAGAAGGCGGCAACGACAGGGCGTCCGGCGGTGTCGACGACGATATCTTCCGCGGCGGCCAAGGTCGCGACTGGGCGGAAGGAGAGGCCGGCAACGACACGCTCTCCGGCGACGCCGCGAAAGATCGTCTCTATGGTGGCGATGGTGAGGACCATCTCTATGGCGGAGATGCTTCGGACAGACTCGACGGCGGTGCCGGCGACGACCAGCTGAGGGGTCGCTCCGGCAGCGACGTCTTGAACGGCAAGACCGGGATCGACCTCCTGTACGGCGGTGCCGGGTCCGATACCTTCGCCTTCGATGCCGATCGCTCGGGCAATCAGGGTGTCATCGGCGACTTCACCGGCGCGACCGAGGGAGGAAACGACAAGATCGCTTTCAACACGGTCGGCGAATGGATCGGCGACGCTGCCTTCGGCGGCAACGGCTCGTTCCAGGTCCGCTTTCAGGAGAGGGACGGCAACGACGGTAGGCTCCGGGTCGACAGCGACGGCGACGGCTCTTCGGACTTCAGCGTGAAGATGATCGCGATCTCCGCCGTCGACCAGCTGACGGCCAGCGACTTCGTCTTCAGTTGAACCCCTTCTCCACGGACCGCGGCGAAAGGCGGGTTCGGTCGCCTCGTCCGAGGCGGCGGTCGCGACACTAAGCGGCATACGCTTGGCGACGCGCGCTCCCTAGGCTCTTGATCGCGATAGGCGTTGTTGCCGCGGGCGACTTAACCCAATGGTTGATGTGCGTGAGAGGGAGCCGTTTTCCTATCGGCGCGACGCCGACGTGCCGGCCTTCGACGACGGCGGACCCATCGCCTTCGTGGACGGCGAATGCGGGCTCTGCAGCCGCGGGGCGCGGCTCATCAGTCGGCTGGACCGGCGCGGCGAGTTTCGGATCTGCCCGACGCAGAGCAGCCTGGGTCGAGCGGTCTTGGTCCACTACGGTCTCGATCCCGACGACCCTGACAGCTGGCTCTACCTGGTCGATGGACGGGCCCACGGATCACTCCAGGGCGTGCTCGAGGTCGGGGCGCGTCTGGGCGGCTGGGGGCGCGCGCTGACAGTGCTGCGCCTGCTTCCCCATTCGCTGCAGAACGCGATCTACCGGCTGATCGCCCGCAATCGCTATCGTCTCTTCGGGCGCAAAGAGCTGTGCCAACTGCCGGACCCGGAGCTGCGACGGCGCCTGATCGGATGAGGCTCGTCGTTCTCGGCGGTTACGGCGTCTTCGGCAGCCGTCTCGCCGAGCTGCTGCGGCGCGACGGTCACGAGGTCTGGATTGCCGGCCGCAGCCTAGCAAAGGCGACCGCCACGGCAGAGGCTCTGGGCGGCAAGCCGCTGCGGCTCGACCGCGAAGGGGACTTGGGCGTGCTGCAAGAACTGGCGCCGGACGTCCTGATCGACGCGGCGGGCCCCTTTCAAGCCTACGGCGAGGATCCCTATCGACTGGTCCGCGCCTGCCTCGACCAGCGAATCAGCTATCTCGACCTCTCCGATGACGCGGTCTTCACCGCCGGCATCGCCGGGCTCGATCGAACGGCCAAGGCAGCAGGCTGCTTCGCACTCTCCGGCGCCTCCAGCGTACCGGCCGTCTCCTCCAGCGTGGTGGCCGCGCTTGCGGCGGACCTCACCGCAATCGAGGTGATCGAGACGGCGATCATGCCGGGCAATCGTGCACCCCGGGGCCGCTCGGTGATGCGCAGCATCTTGAGCCAGGTGGGCGCCCCTCTGCGCCTATGGCGCGGCGGCCAATGGCGAGAGATCCCCTGCTGGTCGGATCGGAGGGTCTATCGACTGGAGAAGAGCTTGCACCGCACTGCCTGGTGCATCGGCGTGCCTGACCTGCTGCTCTTTCCCAAGCATTTCGGCGCGCGCTCGGTGCTGTTCCGCGCGGGTCTGGAGCTGGGTCTCTTCAACAACAGCCTGCGCCTGCTGTCCCTTCTGCGTAGCAAGGGGTTGATGCCGACCGCCGGCTTTCCGGTCTCGGTAGCACTGTCCGTCGCCACCTTGTTGCAGCCCTTCGGCAGCGACCGCGGAGCGATGAGCGTCGAGGTGACGGGACAGCAAGACGGGAAGTCGCTGCGCCACACCTGGACCTTGATCGCCGAGGCGGGACATGGCCCCTTCGTTCCAACCATCGCTGCTCGGGCGCTGATCCGGCGCGTCGAGCGAATCGCCACCGGCGCACGCCCTTGCTTGGCCGAGGTGGACCTCACCGAGATCGAGGCAGCCATGGCCGACCTGGAGGTCAGGACGTCGCAGGCGACGCGCGCCTGGCCGACGCTGTTTCGTCGGGCGCTGGAAGAAGAGTGGGAAAGGCTGCCGGCCAGCATCCGGCGCCTGCATTCGGTGCAGGACAGGGAGAGCTTCTCCGGACGGGCCGAGGTCGAGCGCGGCCAGAGTTGGCTAGCGCGCTTGGCCGCCTTCGTCTTTCGCTTTCCGCGCGCCGGCGCCAGTATCGCGGTCAAGGTCGACAAGATCCGCACGGCGAAGGGCGAGACCTGGGTACGCGACTTCGCTGGCCGGCGCTTTCGTTCCCACCTCACGTCGCGGCGTCCCCATTGTTGCGAAGAGCGCTTCGGCCCTTTCACGTTCGAGCTGGCCATTCCAGTGGAGGCGGGTGCGCTGCACCTGCCGGTCCGGCGCGGCTGGTTCTTGGGCATAGCCTTGCCGCGCGCCATCTTGCCGCGCAGCGAAAGCCGGGAATTCGAGGTCGATGGCCGCTTTCACTTCGACGTCGGCCTCTACGCACCCCTGGGCGGCGGGCTCATCGTCCGCTACCGCGGCTGGCTGACCCCCGATGCCGCGGATGCCGGCGATCCGTCTTGAAGATCCGCCGCGACGCGTCACATCATCGTCACTTCGACGATTTATCTCGCGTGGACGCCGCCGCACTGTGTAGGGTCCGGCAACCTTAGGAGGATGCATGCGCTTTCTAGCCGTTCACCCCGGGCCTCTCATGTACACGAAGATCTTCCTTCGCCTGGAACCCTTGGGGCTGGAAATCATCGCCGAGGCCGTGCGCCAAGCCGGTCATGAAGCGCGCCTCATCGACCTGCAGGTCGACAACCACGACTTCTACTTCAAGACGATCCG
The DNA here is from genome assembly GCA_963669375.1 of Rhodospirillales bacterium. GTDB lineage: Bacteria > Pseudomonadota > Alphaproteobacteria > Kiloniellales > JACOMY01 > JACOMY01. The sequence goes on from OY770024.1 coordinate 631,711, forward strand.
CGACTGGCAGCCGGACGTGGTGGCCTTTTCCTGCAACTATCTCGCCAACCTGCCGGAGATCGTCGATCTCGCCAAGGCGACGGCCAAGATCGCGCCCGACACCTTCGTGCTGGTGGGCGGCCACAGCGCCTCCTTCATCGCCAACGAGTTCCTGGAGCATGGCAACGGTGCCATCGACTGCGTGCTGCGCGGCGAAGGCGAAGCGGTGATCCCGGAGCTCTTGGAGGCCGTCAAGCACGACCGCTCCGCCGTGTGCCAGATCCCCGGTGCCGTGACCCTGGAGGGCTCCGGCCCGGCCCCGCGCTTCGTCCAGAGCCTGGACGACCTGCGCCCGGCGCGCGACCTGGTGCGCAAGCGCAGCAAGTACTTCATCGGCCTCCTCGATCCCGCCGCATCGATCGAGTTCTCCCGCGGCTGTCCGTGGGACTGCAACTTCTGCAGCGCCTGGACCTTCTATGGCCGCAGCTACCGCCAGGTCTCGCCGGAGGTCGCGGTCGAGGAGCTGAAGAGGATTAAGGAACCCGGCATCTTCATCGTCGACGACGTCGCCTTCATCCAGTCCAACCACGGTTTGGCCATCGGCGAGGCCATCGCCAAGGCCGGGATCAAGAAGGAATACTACCTGGAGACCCGCGGCGACGTGCTGCTGCGCAACAAGGAAGTCTTCAAGTTCTGGCGCGAGCTGGGCGTGCAGTATCTCTTCCTCGGCCTCGAGGCGATCGACGAGGAAGGTCTCAAGAAGTACCGCAAGCGGGTGAAGCTCGATCAGAACTTCGAGGCCTTGGAGTATGCCCGCTCGCTGGGCATGACGGTGGCGATCAACATCATCGCAGACCCCGACTGGGACGAAGAACGCTTCCGGGTCATCCGCGAATGGATCATGGAAGTGCCGGAGGTGGTGAACGTCTCGGTCGCCACGCCCTACCCCGGCACCGAGCTTTGGCACACCGACGGCCGGCGCCTGACGACGCGTGACTACCGCCTGTTCGACATTCAGCACGCCGTGCTGCCGACCAAGCTGCCGCTGGACCGCTTCTATGCCGAGTTGGTGAAGACCCAGCAGGTCATGAACAAGAAGCATCTACGCTGGCAGGCGGTGAAGGACTACATGCCGATCCTCGCCAACCGCTTGGCGCGCGGCCAGACCAACTTCTTCGGCATGCTGTGGAAATTCAACAAGGTCTACGACAAGGACCTCCTGCTGGCCGACCACGCCAAGGGGGTAGATTACCAGATACCCCTGCAGCCGGAGGTGCAAGGCAAGATCGACCCCAAGTCGCTCTACATCCACGCCGCGCGGGGCCGCAAGGGCCGCCAGATCGACGATGCCACCGAGAAGTTCGTCGATGGCTCGCGCATGGGCGCCACAATCTAGGCCGGGGCGCTGCGGGCCGCGACCTAGGCTGCGTCCTCACCGCCACACGGCATGAAGCTGCCCCGGCCGGCCGACCTCGGCGGATCCACAAGCGCCCGACATCAGGCGCCTGAGCAGCCTCGCCTTGCCGCCTGCGAACTGGAAGCGCTCCGCGCTCGGCTGAAGATCGGCATGGACGCTCGGACCGGTCCGATCGGAGGCATCCCAACGACTGTTCGAGCCTACTGCGCCCCCGTACCCCTGCGGCGAGAGCAGGGCCTGCATCCGACCTCTCCCTCTCGTGACGAAAGCCCTTTATAGCGCTACAAGAATGCGGGTCGACCACCAGACCTTCCAACGGGGCTCGAGACTTGGAATTCCTGCAGGTCCTGTTGGACCCCATCCTGCCGGTCTTCGCGATCATGGCCTTCGGCTTCTTCATGGGCCGCACCGGCCGATCGAGTGTCGAGGACGCCAAGTTCCTGAACCGCTTCGCCTTCGCGATCCTGCTGCCGATCATGGTCTTCGGCCTGATCGCGAATGCCCCGATCCATACCTTCAGCTTCGTTCCGTTGGCAGTCTACGCAGGCGCGGAAGCACTCGTCTTCCTGCTGGGCTTCCTCTTGGCCTTCTGTCTCTTCGAACGGCCGGCGGGCGAGGCCTTTCTGCTGGCGCTCTGCGGCATCTTCGCGAACAGCGGCTTCTACGTCCTGCCGATCTCCCTTCTGATCTACGGGCAAGGCCAGATCCTGCCGGTGACCTCGGTCATCTTCCTGGACGCCACGGTCACCTTCGCGGGCACGATGATCGCCGTGCAGCTGATCAGCCAGGGACGGGTGACGATCGGCAGAATCCTGGTGACGGTGGCCAAGACGCCCGTCCTGCCGGCGATCGCACTGGGCGTGGTTTTCAGCCTGGCCCGGATTCCGATCCCGGCGCCGGTGCAGACCTTCATCGACTTCAACGGTGTCGCGGCCGCACCGGTGGCGCTCTACGCCCTGGGCGTGGCCATGTCGCGGACGGCCTTCAAGCCGGACTGGACGGTGGCGACCTTCACCGGGATCAAGTTGCTCTCCTTCCCGGGCGCCGTCTGGCTGGGCTTGGAGCTCTTCGCCGCGGACGCGCCCGGCCGTCAGCTCTTCCTCTTCACCTCAGCCGGCCCCTCGGCGGTCACCGCCTTCAGCCTGGCGCTGCTCTACAACATCCGCAGCGACGCCATCGCCCAGGTCACCGTCTACAGCGGCGTCCTGACACTCGGCACCATGGCCTTCCTGGCGTGACCGGCGCGGTTGCATTGACCGCTAAGAGTGAGTGCGAGCGCGTCTTCGACCTCTTTGCCACTAAGCGTCATCAACGTCTCAGAAAAGCAATCAGCGTCGTCCCACGGCTTGACCGGGGGACCACTCACCGCGCGCACGAATAGTGATCCTGTGATCAAGTCCACGGGCTTTCGGGATAGGTCTTGCCCTAGCCTTGGGGTAGGAGGTTCTTGGCTACGCCGTCAACCCTTGCCCGTCATGGCCGTGCTTGACACGGCCATCCACGTCTGACCGCCTACGCCCAACGCTCCGACAGCGCGCGGCGGGGCCACTTGATCCCCGGGTCAATGCCCGGGGATGACGAGAGAAAGATGCAAGTGCACTTTAGAAACACCATCAATCGCTCTAGACCTGAAAGCAGTGGGTCAAGGCCCGGATATGACGCTAGAGTTTGTAAAGACGTCCAACAACCTGGGCCTTACTGCCCGACCAGACCGCAGTGGATCGACTCGAACGACAACAAATCCCTTGCCGTCGGCGGCGTCTCACCCTTGATGACAGCGCACCGACCACAAGGCACTTCTCCCGTCAGGCTTCCGGATCGACGACCAGCTTCTTCAGCGCGGCATGTCGCTCCAGCAGCTCGGGGGGCGCCAGGTTGCTCTCGGCCGGGTCGCGCACGCCCTTCAGATGGTCCAGCGGAGCGACGTGATCGACGAAGCCCAGGTGCTTGGTGCCCAGCGCATAGCCCATGAGCTCCAGGATGGGGTCGGGAAGCGTCCTCGCCACGTCGGGGGGAACGGCGAGGTACTGGTTTTCCTCTTGCCGCAGCCAGCCCATGCCGTAGTGCAGCGCGACTCCGGTACGCGGGTGCCGGTCCAGGTTCGCGCCGCCGCCGTGCAGGGAGTTTCCGGTGTAGATCAGGACCGAGCCAGCGGGCATCGCCGCGGCCGCGATCTCCGCCGGCAAGGGCTCGCGCGCCTCCTCCCAGCGGTGGCTGCCAGGCACGATGCGGGTCGCGCCGTTCTCCGGCGTGAAGTCGCTGATCGCCCACATGGTGGCCAGGGTCAGCGGCGGACAGGGATTGGCGAAGGGAAAGATGCTGGTGTCGCGATGCAGCACCTGCGCCTGCTCCCCCGGCTCCAGATTCATGACGCCGGTGTAGTGGACATGGTAGCGCGCGCAGTGCGGCCGTAGCACCGCATCGGCCACCGCCAAGACGGTCGGATGCAGCAGCAAGGTCCGCACCGCCAGGGACTTGGCGATCAGGGCGCCGAAACGCTTGGTGCGCCGGCCCATGAAGTCCTCGTGCCCGCTGTGCGCCCGCGCCAGCAGGGGCGCCAGGTCGCGCCGCATGTCGTCCAAAGCCTCCGGCGTCAAGGCGCCTTCGACCACGCCATAGCCGTCACGCTGAACCGCCTCCGCGACCCTGGAGGCGGCGTCTCGATCGGAGAAGACGTTGGCCAGCTGCATGCGCGCTCCCTCTTGGCCGATCAATGGGCCGATCAATGGGCCGACCGCTGGGCCAACCCGACAGGGAAGCGATCCTACACGACTTTCCCCGAGGCGACAGAGCGGAAGAACTAAACCGAGCGGGTGATGCCGCCGTCGACCCGGATGTTCTGGCCGGTGATGTAGCCGCCGCCTTCCGACGCCAGGAGGGAGATCACGGCGGCGATCTCCTCCGTCTTGCCATAGCGCTGCATGGGGATGCGCTGACGGAACTCCGGCTTCTCCGGCAGGCTGTCGATAAAGCCGGGCAGCACATTGTTCATGCGGATGTTCTCGGCCGCGTAGCGGTCGGAGAAGAGCTTGGCGAAGGCCGCCAGCCCGGCGCGAAAGACGCCGGAGGTCGGGAAGACGGGATCGGGCTCGAAGGCGGCGAAGGTCGAGATGTTGATGACCGATCCGCTCTTCTGCCGCTGCATGATCGGCGTCACCAGCCGGGTCGGCCTGACGGCGTTCAAGAAGTAGACCTCCATTCCGTCGTGCCAGTCCTGGTCGCTGAGATCGAGAACCGGTGCCCTGGGTCCGTGGCCGGCGCTGTTGACCAGCACGTCGACGCGGCCCCAGCGCTCCACGGTCAGATCGACCAGGCGCGACAGGTCCTCGTTGGAGCGGTTGGAGCCGGTGACCCCGATGCCGCCCAGCTCCCGGGCCAAGGCCTCGCCCTTGCCGGAGGAGGAGAGGATCGCGACCTTGAAGCCGTCCTCGGCCAAGCGTCGTGCCGCGCCCGCGCCCATCCCGCTGCCCCCGGCGCTGATCACCGCTACCCTGTCTTCCGCCATCACTTGCTCCTTCGCTCTGCCGGACTTCGACCCGTCGCAAACAATGTGTGGCCTGGCCGGTCATTTGACTAAACAGAATCGAGGCCTTATGGCTGTAGAAATTCTACTGGGTCGAAGGCCAAGTCGCGTGTCCCGCCTCCCGCCGCTGACGGCGCTCAGGGCCTTCGAGGCCGCCGGGCGCCACCTGAGCTTCCGCCGCGCCGCCGAGGAGATCGGCGTGACCCAAGGTGCCGTGGCCCAGCAGGTGCGCGGGCTGGAAGCAAGGCTGCAGGTCAAGCTGTTCGAGCGTCTGGCGCGCGGCCTGGCCCTGACGGAGGAGGGGCGCGGCTACCACGCGCCCGTGGCCCGCGCCTTCCGCCTGCTGGAGGAAGCCAGCGACGCCCTTCCGCCGAAAAGCCAGGTCATCACCATCAGCGTCACGCCCTCCTTTGCGGCCAGGTGGCTGGTGCCGCGTCTGGGGATCTTCCTCAAGGCCAATCCGGCGCTCGACGTGCGCATCCTCGCCGCGCAGGACCTGGCCAACTTCCAAAGCGACGGCGTGGACATCGCCGTGCGCCAGGGCAAGCCGCCCTTCGGCGCGGGCTTGACCGCGGACCTCCTTTACCCCTTCACCTTCTACCCGGTCTGCAGTCCCGCGCTGCAAGCGGGCGAACACCCGATCAGAGAGCCGCGCGATCTGGGCCGCCACGTGCTTCTGCACGATGCGCACGGGCTATGGCCGCTCTTCCTGGAGGCGCTCGGCACCGCCGAGCCTGTCGTGGTCAAGAGAGCGCTCACCTTCAGCCAGACCGCGCTCGCGCTGGAGGCGGCGCTTGCCGGCCAAGGCGTCGCCCTGGCCTCGGACCCCATGGTGGAGGAGGACCTCGCCGCCGGCCGGCTCTGCCGTCCCTTGGAGATGACGGTCGAGAGCGACATCGGCTTCTACGTCGTCGCCCCGCGCAGTCCGCGCAAGGCGCGCCTGGTCGGACTGATGCGGGACTGGTTGTTGGAGCAGAGCCGGGCGGCGCAATCCGTCAGGACATCCGCGACCTGACCTGCCGCAGTGCCTCCTCGCAGCCGGCGCCCAGGAAGCGGGCATCGCTGGCAAGGGTGACGAAGGCGAAGCCGCGCTTGGCCATGTCCGCCGCGTAATCGGACTCCATGCAGTGTATGCCCACGGGAATGCCACGCGCCTTGGCGCTGTCCAGCACGCGCAGGATCTCGGAGAGAATCTCCGGCTCGCGCCGGTCGAATCCGGGTCCATGCCCCAACGCCGAGGAGAAGTCGGCCGGCCCGATGTAGAGGCCGCCCAGACCCTCGACGGCGAGGATGGCATCGAGGTTGTCGATGGCCTGCTTGGTCTCGATCATGACGATCGGCAGGATGGCGTCGTTGGCCTGCTCGGCGTAGGCGTCGCCGAAGAAGAGTTTCGCCCGCATGGGGCCGAAGCTGCGGATACCGGCCGGCGGGTAGAGGCAGTAGGAGACGAAGCGCCTGGCGTCCTCCGCCGTCTCGATCATCGGACAGATGATCCCCATGGCCCCGGCATCCAGCGCGCGCATGACTTGGGCCGGATCGTTCCAGGGCACCCGCACCATGGCGGTGAGCCCCTTCTGCTGAATGACCGGCAGCATGGCCAGCATCTCGGTGTAGTCGGCAGCGCCATGCTGCATGTCGATGGTGATGCTGTCCCAGCCGGCTTGCGCCATCACCTCGGCGGAGAGGACGCTGGGGATGGAGATCCAGCCGTTGACGGCGGCCTTGCCGTCCTTCCAAAGACGGCTGAGAGAGGTTTCGATGTCGGTCATGAGGCAAGCGTCTCCAATCGAAGTGGCCTTGGGTCCTGATCTCGTGGTTTGCGGCCGCGAAACGGCGGTCGCCGCGCCCGGGGGTCGGAGGGAGCACGCCGCCGACGGACGCTTCGGCATGGGCGATCAAAGAAGTGGTGGCGACATTGCCCGCTCGCCGGCTAGGGCTCAAGACTTCACTGGAGCGATGCCCTGCTTTCCGGGGGACCTTCGAAAAGACTGTCGCTCGTCGAGGTCATTGCGTGCGCGCGCATCGGAGGCTATTGACGTCGCCGCGAACACTCGAAGGTGGGCCAGGACATGCAACTGCAGTTCGTCGGCTGCGGCGATGCCTTTGGCAGCGGCGGTCGCTTCAACACCTGCTTTCACGTGACCGGGGAGCGGGTGAACTTCCTGATCGACTGCGGCGCGACCTCCCTGGTGGCCCTGAAGCGCCTGGACATCGCGCTGAACCAGATACAAGCCATCCTCTTCACGCACTTTCACGCCGATCACTTCGGCGGCCTGCCCTTCTTCATCCTGGATTCGCAGTTCTTCAGCAAGCGCGAGGAGCCCCTGACCCTGGTCGGCCCGCGCGGACTGACGGACTGGGTGGCGCGGGCCATGGAGACCGCCTTCCCCGGGTCCTCCAAGACCAGCCAGCGCTTCGAGATCGCCATGCTGGAACTGGATGCCGGAGAGCGGGTCGAGACCAACGGACTTCTGGCCAGCGCCTATCAGGCCGAGCACGGCAATCCGGGCGGGCCCTTCCTCGCCTATCGCATCGAGGCCGAGGGGCGCGTCATAGCCTACAGCGGCGACAGCCAATGGTGCGAGGGCTTGCGGGAGGCCGGGCGCAACGCCGACCTCTTCATCGCCGAAGCCTACTTCCGCGACAAGGAGGTTCCCCTGCACCTGGATCTGGCCAGCCTGGAACGCCACCTGCCCGAGATCGCGCCGAAGCGGCTGATCCTGACCCACATGAGCGACGACATGCTGCGCCGCGCCCAAGATCTGCCCTACCAGCTGGCCGAGGACGGGATGATCGTCACCTTGTGAGGCGGACGCGGCGGAGGGCCCGTGGAAGCGAATCGCGCCTCCACGGGCCCTCGGTCTTAGGTGAAGATGAAGTCGGTCGAGGTGAGGTCGGTGACGGTCGTGATACCCTCGGTGGCCACCGACATGTCGCTCGATCCATCGCCGTCGGCATCCAGCTCCAAGGTGTTGCTGGTAAAGCGAACCTCGGCATTGCCGCCGCCGGAGAAGCTGGAGGTGCCGATGAAGCTGCCGGTCCCGCCCGGCACCTCGAAGAGGAACTTGTCTCCCTCCGCCGACATGAAGTCCACGACCGTTCCCTGCCGCCCGGTCAGCTCGGTCCCGTTGAAGGCGAAGGTGTCCGCACCGGCCCCGCCGGTCGCCCGGTCCTCTCCCGAGCTACCCTCGATGTAATCGTTACCCTCGCCACCGTAGAGGCGGTCGTTCTGCCGACCGCCGACGAGGGTGTCGCCGCCGGTGTAGCCGAAGAGCGAGTCCTCGGCATCGTCACCATAGAGGTGGTCGTTGCCGGATTCTCCATAGAGACGATCCTGCGCATCGCCGCCGTGCAGCTGGTCGTTGTCGTTTCCGCCAGAAACGGTGTCGGTGCCCTGACCACCATAGGCGTAGTCGTCACCGTCGCCGCCATAGAGCGAATCCTGAGCGTTGCCGCCGAAGAGCCGGTCATCGTCCGCGCCGCCGTAAAGCGAATCGTTGCCGTTCGCGCCGTAGAGAGAATCATTGCAGCCCTCTCCGAAAAGCGTGTCCTGGGCATTCATCCCGTAGATAAGATCGACGCCGTCCGTCCCGGTCAGGGTGTCGTTACCGTTGGTTCCGTCGATGGTGTTGACCGAGGCAGTACCGCCATAGATGTACTCCACGTTTGTGATCGAGAGACCGGCGGTGTCGACGCAAGGGCCGAGGAAGAGCGTGTCAACGCCCGAACCGCCGTCGATCACCTCCACCGGCTCGACCTCTTCTTTGGAGTCGATCCGGAAGATGTCGTCACCGTTGCCGCCGTAGGCGTGGTCCTGGCCCGAGCCGCCGATGATGTAGTCGTTTCCATCGCCGCCGTAGAGCTTGTCGTCGCCCGACTGACCGTAGAGCGCGTCGTTGTCGGCGTTGCCCTGCTGCGTGTCGTCTCCGTCGCCACCATAGCCGACGTCGTCGCCCGCGAGACCGCGCAGCAGGTCGTTGCCCTCTTCACCGCTCAGCGTATTGGTGCCGGTGTTGCCGCGCACCGTATTGTCCAGATCGTTACCGACGCCATCCAGGTCACCGGCCCCGTTGCCCAGGCGCAGTTCCTCGATGTAGCCGCTGGAGCCGCTGCCGGGCAGGGTGAAGTTCACCGAGGCGATCACCGTGTCGCTGCCCTCGCCGGCCTCTTCCTTGACAACGTCGTCGACGTTGTTGACCAGGAAGCGGTCGTCGCCGGAGCCACCCGACATGGTGTCGGCGGAGCCGCCGCCGTTCAAGGTGTCGTCACCGTCGCCACCATAAAGCATGTCGGGATCGCCGGCGCCGAAGATCACGTCGGAGTCGTCGCCGCCGTAGATCTGGTCGCTGCCCTGCTTGCCGCGCAGGATGTCCTCGCCAGCGTCGCCGTGGACCTCGTCGTCGCCAGCGCCGCCCGACTGGGTGTCATCGCCGGCGCCACCGTACTGCAGGTCCTCGCCCTCGCCGCCGAAGAAGCGGTCCATGCCGTTGCCGCCGTAGGCGGTATCGTTTCCGCCCTGGCCCGAGAGGTTGTCGTCACCGTCCTCGCCGACGATCTTGTTGGCACCGCTGTTGCCGCGGATGCGGTTGTCCAGCCCGTTGCCGACGCCGGTGAGATCGCCCGCCTCGTTCAGCAGGAGAAGGGTTTCCACAAAGCCATCGCCGCCCGTGGCCGTCGGCAGGGTGAAGTCGACCTCGGCGATGACCGAGTCGTTGCCCTCGCCATCCAGCTCGATCACCTTGTCGGTCGCCGTGTCGACGCGGACAACGTCGTTGCCCTCGCCACCGGCCACCGTGTCGGTGCCGGTATTGCCGTTCAGGCGGTCGCGCCCGCCGTCGCCGTTCAGCGTGTCCGTCCCGCTGCCGCCGAAGAGGCTGTCGTTGCCCTGACCACCGAAACCGACGTCGTCGCCGTCGGCGCCGCGCAGCTCGTCCTCACCCTGGTCGCCGTACATGAGGTCGTTGTCGGCCTGCCCGAACAGCCCGTCGTTGTCCCCATAGCCGTACAACGTATCGTTGCCGCCCTTGCCGTAGAGCGCATCCGGATCGTCCGTGCCGTAGAGGATGTCGTTACCGTTACCGCCGAATTCCGTTGTCATCCTGTCGTCTTCCCTTGCTTGGCAGAAACACCGCCGGCCTCAGCCGGTGGGATCGTGATCCATGGTTACTCTCAAGAGCCGCCCTTCCCCCGGATGATCGCCATCCGGTCACCGGCGGTCGGTCCAACGAACAAAAAAAGGGCCCGAGCGAGACTAAACTACCTCGCTCGGGCCCTTACGCCCTTAAGTCCTCCGACTAGACGAAGATAAAGTCAGTCGAGGTCAGCTGGCTGTCTTTGGTGATACCCGTCATCTCAAAAGAGAAGTCGGCATGACCGTCGCCATTGACGTCCACTTCGATCTCGCCGCTGTCGTCATCGTCGTTTTCAGTACCCGCGAAGCGCACCTGCGGGGTTCCGTCGCCATCGAAGTCGTCGTCGCCGATCCACTCACCGCTGCCGCCCGCGACATCGATCATGATCTTGTCGATACTGCCGGTGTCGTCGTCATCGTCGTCATCATCGTCGTCGCTGGCGGCCTTCTCCCCGGTGAAGTCCGTGATAAGGCCCTGATCGCCTTCGGACCCATAGCCGAAGTAGAAGGTGTCCTCTCCGGTGCCGCCGGTCATGACGTCATAGCCGGTTCCACCGTCCAGGAAGTCCATCCCCGACGCGCCGTAGAGCTTGTCGTCGCCTTGACCGCCGTAGAGGCTGTCGTTGCCGGAGCCTCCATAGAGGCAGTCCGCGTCGGCATCGCCCCTGAGGGTATCGTCGCCGTCGTCGCCGTAGAGCAGATCGTCGTTGTCGTTGCCCCTGACGAGATCGTCACCGTCGCCGCCGTAGCCGGTGTCGTCGCCGCCAAGGCCGCGGACCTCGTCGTTGCCACCCTCGCCCTTGACGATGTTGGCGCCGCTGTTGCCGCGAACCACGTTGTCGATGTCGTTGCCGACACCGTTGATGTCGCCCTCGCCGAGCTCTAGGCGCAGTTCCTCGATGAAGCCGCTGGAGCCGCTGCCGGGCAGCGTGAAGTCCACCGAGGAGAGGACCGTGTCGCTGCCCTCGCCCGACTCCTCCTTCACGACGTCATCGCTGTTGTTGACGATGAAGCGGTCGTCGCCCGTGCCCCCCGACATGGTGTCGGGCGAACCGCCGCCGTTCAGGGTGTCGTCGCCGTCGCCGCCATAGAGCATGTCGGGGTCGCCGGCGCCGAAGATCACGTCGGAGTCGTCGCCCCCATAGATCTTGTCAGTGCCCTGCTTGCCACGCAGGATGTCCTCGCCCGCGTCGCCGTGCACCTCGTCGTCGCCCGCGCCGCCCGACTGGGTGTCGTTGCCGGCGCCACCGTACTGCAGGTCCTCGCCCTCGCCGCCGAAGAAGCGGTCCATGCCGTTACCACCGTAGGCCGTGTCATCACCGCCCTGGCCCGAGAGGTTGTCGTCACCGTCCTCGCCGACGATCTTGTTGGCACCACTGTTGCCGCGGATGCGGTTGTCCAGCCCGTTGCCGACGCCGGTGAGGTCGCCCGCCTCGTTCAGCAGAAGCAGGGTTTCGACGAAACCGTCGCCACCCGTGGCCGTCGGCAGGGTGAAGTCGACCTCGGCGATGACCGAGTCGTTCCCTTCGCCGTCCAGCTCGATCACCTTGTCGGTCGCCGTGTCGACGCGGACAACGTCGTTGCCCTCGCCACCGGCCACCGTGTCGGTGCCGCTGTTGCCGTTCAGGCGGTCGCGCCCGCCGTCGCCGTTCAGTGTGTCCGTCCCGCTGCCGCCGAAGAGGCTGTCGTTGCCCTGACCACCGAAACCGACGTCGTCGCCATCGGCGCCGCGCAGCACGTCCTCGCCCTGGTCGCCGTACATGAGATCGTTGTCGGCCTGCCCGAACAGCCCGTCGTTGTCCCCATAGCCGTAAAGCGTATCGTTGCCGCCCTTGCCGTAAAGGGCATCCGGATCGTCCGTGCCATAAAGAACGTCGTTACCGTTACCACCAAATTCAGTTGTCATTGTGCCCTCCACAGCCCCCGTGGACCAAATTCAAGTGTCAGATTCATATTTCTGATAGGCCTGATATGTCAAGGGCCGCCCGGCAAAAGCCCGGCCCCAAACCACAACAGCGAAAATCTGACAGCCCCGATTCCTATGGACAGGGGTATAGGGAACGAAACAAATCTGTCAACCGCTTACATGATCATAAAACCGCATGACTCACAGCTGATTTGCAACTCCTTTGTCGCAAATAGAGACCCAAAACGTTTTGCATTTGATCAAGGAAACACTCAAAAGTCGCAGGCGCGATCATGGGTACCGTCTATCCCGGCCTCTTTGCCGCACAGGATGACGGAAATCACTTCACTAACTCGTGATCCGTTGAGAACCGCAAGAACCACCCGGAATCTCCCGCCGAGAAAGCAGCGGCTTTGCGACGTTGACCCATGCCCCTCTAACCGTCTAGGTCTAGCGCGCGAATCGGCACCAGCTTTTTGCCGATCAGTGGGCCCGTAGCTCAGTTGGTAGAGCAGCTGACTTTTAATCAGCGGGTCACAGGTTCGAATCCTGTCGGGCTCACCAATTCTTTCAAGGGGTTAGGAGGCGACCCGAAAGATCTAGTTCGCGGACTCTCAGCTCGCGAGCATGAGGTCTGCGCGGCGGCGCCCGGCCAGCATGCCGACCTCCATCACCGCAAGCGATCCACTCAACACTCAACTCAGTGAAAGAGTCCGGAGAGAGCGAGGTTCGCGCTACTCCGATCGATCTGGCGGAGCGAGCCGAGCGAGGACTTCGGCGGTGCTGCAGACCGTGGCAAAGCCGAACTCCAGATTGGCGAGGCTGCGCGCTTGCATCTCGGGCGTCAGGGTGCCGTTTGCGTCGCGCGGGAAGAGAACGTCGTAGCCTCGGCAGAAGGCCGAGCGCGCGGTGGTCTCGCAGCAGAGGTTCGTCATGCACCCGCAGATCACCACCTCCGTCACCTCGGCCTCCTGGAGAAGCGTCTGCAGCCTGGTTCCGAGGAAGGAATCGTAGGTCGTCTTCTCCTGAATCAAGTTGTCCGCCGGGTTCAGAGCGGCCGCGATCTCGGGCAGGAGTTGCCAGTCCTCGCTCTCCTTGTGGATCGGGTCGTTCCACCACTTGGTCAGCAGCGAATCGGGGTCGGGGTCATGGTGCTGGGTCGGATAGACGGGAAGGCCGCGTTCGTGGAACCGACCGATCAAGGCCACGCAGTTCGCGGTGACGAGGCCGCCGTTCGTGCACCTGAGAAAGCGGTGCTGCATGTCCACGACGACGAGCGCCGGCTTGGTCTTCATCGCACGTCCCTCGCCCGCGCCCTACCGCCGCTCCATGAGGTGCAGCACGACATGGGCCAGGACGGAGGCACGGTCGGCGTCGCTCGGCATGGCCTCCATGGCCGCGAAGACCGCGGTGAAGTCGCCCTCCTTGCCACGCCCGAGCGCGATCTCGCGCAAGGCATCGACACGCGCCGGCGCATCGGCGATGCCACGGATCGCCACCAGCGCATCCTCCAGCTGGCCGGCCGCCGCGAGCAGTCTCGCCAGATAGCCTTCGGATCGCCCGCGCAGCTCTTCGCCGGCAATGGCGCCGGCCGCCGCGAGGCCCTCGGCCGGACTGCCGCTGTCGCCAAGGGTCAAGGCAAGATTGCCTCGGACCCGGTCGGCGAGCCAAGGATCGCTCTGACTCCGCGCCAAGGCCTCCAAGGCGACGACGGCCTCGTCGGCGAGAGGCCCGCCAGCGGCCTCGGCCTTGGCGATGTCCAGCAAGGCCGTCGCCTTCGCCTCCACATAGTCGATCTCGCCGGCCGCCTTGCGCGCGGCCGCGACATCGCCCTCGGCAAGATAGCCCTGCACCAGGAAGTGCAATCGGCTGTCGCGGTCGACGCCCTCGGGCGCGCGCTCGACCAGCTTGGCCAGGGACTTCAGGAAGCCCGCCTGGGCCTGGGCACGCGCCAGGCTGGTCAGCAAGGCCTCGCGCAGCCGCTCGTCTTCGATGCGGCCGGCAACGCCCTCCGCTTCAATGAGAATCTGGCGGGCGGCGCTCGGCCGATCGCCCGCCACTTGGCCGGCAACGGCGCGCAAGGCGTCGGTCCTCGCGGCCAGGTCCGCGATCCACCGGGTGGTGCCGAGCGCGCCGTCGAGATCTCCGGCGCCCGCCTGCAGGCCCGCGATACGCGAGAGGCTGGAGGCCCGCTGCAGAGCGCCCTCTATGTCGCCGACGAGCGCCAGGGCGGCGGCAAAGTCCTCGGCCTGCGCGCGCGCCAGTGCCAAGAGGTGGAGCGCGCGATCGCGCAGGGAGGCATCGCCGATGCGCCGGACCGTCGCCAAGGCGGCATCCGCTTCGCCGCCAAAGGCAAGGCTCGAGGCAAGCGTGGCCAGGACCTGATCGCGGGCAAAGGGGTCGTCGAGCCCTTCGAGAGCGGCCTCGGCCGCCGCGTAGTCGCCCGCGTTGGCCTCGCTCTGCGCGATGAAAACCAGCGCCTGCGCCCGTGCGTCCGCCACGTCTATCGCCGCGGCAGTGGCGCGGGCGGCTGCAAAGTCGCCGGCGCCGGTCTGCGCTTGAGCGATGAGGGAGATGGCCGATGCCCGCTCGATCGGTTCGGTGAGCTCCTTCGCCACCTGCATCGCCGCCTCATCGTCGCCCGCCTGGGCAAGCGCGGCCGACACCTCGAAGAGGGCAAAGGCCAGATCCGGACCCTCCTCGATCGCGCCTATGGTCGAGAGCGCGCCCGCGGCATCGCCGGTCCGGGCCTGCGTGGCCGCCGTATGGATCACGGACGAATTGCGCAGCTGCCCGCTGTCGATCGCCTCGGCGCTGGCCAGAGCGCCGGCGATGTCGCCGCTCCTGGCCTGCGCCGCCGCCACCGTGCGCAGGGCGCCGTCGCGCGCGCCGTCCGGCGGAGCCGACAGGGCGAGGTCTTGCGCCCGATCCAAGATCGCCGCGAGACAGGCGGGAGAGCCTCCCCCACCGCAGGCCGGTGGCACGGCCCGTTCATCCGCCGTGGCAAAGGAACTGACCATCAATGTGAAAACGCAGAGAACAGCCAGTGCCGTCGGTCTAGCCATGCCATCGCTCCAGTAGTCCGCCCGGCCTCGCGGGACAACGCCAAGATACCGGGAACCCGGAGTTCCCGTTCGCGGTCTTTCCGGTGAGTGTGTTCCCGCCGAAGGTGCCGATCAAGCCGAAGAGCACCGCAGCGCCGCCGCTGGTCGCGGAAAACCGGGCCGCGCTTCTCCGGGGATCCCGCCGCCCGCTACTTCGGCTTCTCACGCCGCGGCTTGCAGCACAGCTCCAGGCACTTGCGGATCTCGTCCGGGTCGAGCTCCTGCTTCTTCAGGAAACGCCGGCCGCTGTCGCTCTCCACGAAGCAGTTCAGGAGGCAACAGAGCTGGCCCAGCTGCCCGCCGCCGGGCTCGCCGGAGCCGGAGGACGGCGGCGGCCGATCGCCACCGGACCAGACGGCCGTCGTCAGGGTCTGCTCGCGAGTGAAGGGCGTTGCGCGGAAGGTCTCTCCCACCGCGATCACCCGGAAGCGGGTGACACCGGCCTGCTGCAACATGGTCTCAGCCTCGAAGTGCCCCGGTGCGACCTCGGCGAGGGAGAGCAGGCTCTGGGCGCCGCCGGGACCCTCCACCTCCGCCGTGACCGCCGCGCGCCCCTCGACCGGCACGCCGTACTCCGAGAGGCTGCACTGCAAGGTGGCCTCCGCGCCGGGCTCCCGGCTGCTTTGGCTGGCGCGCGCCTTGAAGCGCAGGTTCGACCAAGTCCGGCACAGCAGGCTATAGCGGATGCCGTGCGCCTGCGTCTGGGCGTAGAGCTCCGGCCGGCCGTCCAAGGTCGCGAGGTAGCGCTTGAAGTACTTCTCGTCGCGCTTCAGCAGCGCCGTCCACTGCCCCTCGTGGTTGCCCGGGCCGCCGACGACGGCGGGCAAGGTCATGCGGTAGAAGCGGGTCTGGCCGCCGCCGCCGAAGGCGATCCCGGGATTGGTGCCGGCCACGCCGGGGTCGATCACCTCGCCACTGGGCGCCCGCAGCGCGAAGCGGATCGCCTGGGGCGCCGGCGAGAGCAGGATGGCGTCGCTGGTGATGTCGGTCTCGCTCAAGCGGAAGGGGATCTCGTGCTGCTGGGCCTGGCCGAGGCGCCCCTCCGGATCGACGACGATGTCGTTGTTGGTCACGCCCGCCAGGATCTGCTGATAGTATTTGGTGAGCCGGAAGAGCGCGTCGGGGTCGAGCGCCCCGGTGATCATCATGTAACCCTCGGTATCGTCACAGAGCGCCTGCAGCGCCGCCGGATCGAGCGCGCCTGGCGTGCCCAAGCCGATGGCATAGACACGGGAATCGATCTGATCGGCCACGTCGTCGATGAACTGTCGGTCGAAGCCGTTGTGCTGCTCGCGCCCGTCGGTCAGCACGATCATCGCTTTCACCTGCTGCGTCAGCGCCGGTGCCGAGAGCTGCCCGCGGGCCGCGACCACGGCCTCGCCGATCGAGGTCCAGCCGTTCGGATTGTGCGCATAGCCGGACAAATGCGCGTTGGCGATGATCCGTGAGCCGGGGTCCATGTCGGTGATCGGCATGATGGGATTGGGATCGTGATCGAAGCCGAGCACGCCCAGCGCGTTGCCGTCCTCGATCACGTCGACCACGGACGGTGCCGCGAACTTCAGGACATCGCCGCGCGTGATCCCCGGCCCGAGGCCGGACTCGAAGCTCATGGAGTTGGACTGGTCGAGCACCATGACGACGGCCGCCGTCGGACGCTCGATGACGTTGGTGGTGATGTCGACGACCCAGCTCTGGTTGGTCTGGCGGCAGCGCACCGTGATCGTGCCCTCCGCCGTGTCGCCCTGGTCGGTGCCCTGGTAGGAGACCCAGAGATGGGCCGAGGAGAAGGCACTGGGCGCCGCCGGCGCCCGGTCCTCGTGGCCCAGCGGCGTGCCGAAGCTGGTGCCCGGCGGACCGGAGGTGACCGTGGGGCCCGAGACGATCTCGAAGTCCACGTCGCAACAGGCGGTGACGCGGAAGGTGACGGCACGGAAGGTGGTCTCGCCCTCCGGCACGTCGATGAATTGCAGGCTGGGCGTCTCCAGGGTGACGTCGAGGATACCGCAGAAGTCCAGCGCGCGGTCGGCGAAGGCGACCAGGCCGGCGGAGATGTCGAGGATGATGTTCTCCATCTCCGCCCAGGGCGGCTGGAACTCGGTCCCCCACTCGATCAGGAAGCCATGCGTCTTGGTCAGCGCCGGATTGGCGATGTGGCGGCTGTAGGGATAGTCGGTGAGCGTGCCGGTGGTGGGATAGAGCTCGAAGCTCTGGCCGGTCTGGTAGGTGAGACCGCGCACGGCGGCGATGGCGCTCTGCATGCGTTGCACCAGGCCGCATTGCGTGCCCAGATCGCCGGAGGCGATGTATTCGCCGTAGGCGTCGTCGGCAACCCCGCGATCGCCGTCGAAGGCCGCGTTGTTGAAGCGCTGCGCCGGATCGGTCACCTGGTTCTGGTCGTGACCCCAGTTGTGATAGAGCAGCTGGCCGTAGCTGTGGATGTCGACCGACCAGCGGATCTGCGGATAGCTGTCGAGGACCCACTTGACGTTCTGCGTCTCGGGCTCCGAGAAGGGCGCGGTGCCGTGATAGACGTCGCTGGTGGGGTCGTCGGAGACCGACACCGGCGAAGCGGGATGCAAGGCCGTGGCGAAGTCCCACAGCACGTCGTGGTTCCGATTGAGGTCGACGGCGCCGCCGGGATTGCGGTTCTTGCGCCACATGGCGAAGACCGTCTGGCTGTAGTGGCGGCCGTCGGGATTGATCAGGGGGTAGACGAAGACCTGGGCCTCCTCGACGATCCGCTGGATCGTCGCGGCCGTGAAGCTCTGCCCGCCGTAGGTGAGGCCGCTGTTGCTGTCGTAGGCCTCCAAGAGGTCGGTGGCGAACTCGACGCAGATCTCGCAGGTGCCCCACTCGCGGGAATGCTGTCCGCCGGCGAAGAGAATGCCCGGTCGGTTGTCCAGCGGCCCGGTGGCGATGCGGATCAGGTTGCTGTTGCGGCCTTCATGACTGGCGTTCGGCAAGGCGATGAGCTCGCAGGTGCCGGGATAGGCTGCGCTCAGCGCGGCAATGGCGGATTCGACCTCGGTGATGTTGAGGTAGGGCATCTCACTTCCCTCCCCTCGCCGCCACGGCGCGGGACTTCGGCGTCACGCGCCCGCCTTCGAAGCGGTCGCCGCTGGCGATCTCCTTCTGGCGCGCGCGGCCGATCTCCGAGACGTTCTCATGAACTTCGGCCGGATAGCCTTCCTTCTCCAAGGCCTTGATCTGTGTCCGGCTCAGGTAATAGGTCAGCACCACGCGCCCCTTGTCGTCGCGCGAAGCGGCGATAAGATCCCAGGGATGCTTGCGGATAAAGGCCCCGCCGCCTTCGCGGTCGTCGAAAGTCAAGGTGGAGCGGTAGACATCCTCGGGTGCTGCTTGCTTGGCCCGAGTCCTATTTCCAGTCGCCATAACGGATCCCTCCGAAAGCAATGACCAAGACATCACGAGCCCGATCACGCGCTGGAGTTACCCGATATTCTCCATGTCGCCTGTGTGGAGAAATCCTAACACTAAGAACCTAGGGAACCAAGCAGAACCCGACGAAAGAACTAGATCAATGCCATAGCATGACAGACCTTGTCAGACTTGCCGGAACCGACTGAAGTGTAGGCGCTTGAGAGACATGCAACCGGTAGGGAACGGCGCGTCGGGCGCCCTCCCCTCCTCTCTCGTCTCTCGCTAGGCGCGATCGATGCGGCAGGAGTAGCAGCCGCGTTTGGCGTTGTGCGCGTGGATGTAGGCGACCTCCGAGTTCTCGAAGAGGCGATCGATCAGCCCTTCGACCTCGCGGCCGTCGACGACGTCGGCATCCACCATCATCCCCTCGCCGTCATAGGCGCGCAGCGACAGGAAGCGCCGGCGCATCAGCTCCGGCACTTCGTCGACCCTGCTGTAGGTCTCTTCCGCCCCTTCGCGGACGTAGATGGCATGGGTGGCGCGGTAGGGCGTGTCGGCGCTCTGGCAGACGTGGTTCAGCAAGAGCAGGCTCTCGCCAGGGTCGGCCTCGCGCATCTCGACGCGATCGGGAAAGCCGTCGCCTTTCGTGGCGACGACACGCTTGATGTGCAGACGGTCCAGCTCCTCTTCCGGCAGGCCATAGAGGTGGCGAAAGGGATCGGCGGACAAGCCGGTGATGCGAAAGGCCATGGTCGTCTCCTCTGGTCAACTCAAGGACGACGCGATTCTCTCGTCCGGTAGGCACTGCCGGCTATCCGCCCGTTGCACCTCGCCTCACGTCCAGGCACTTGCGCCATCGACGTCATGGCGCTCAATCAAAAAATGAACGAAGGTACATAATGCACTCCTTTTGACATCATGAACAAGTTCGATAGTGTTAGTTTTACAAGAAGCTGGTGGGACAAGGGCCATGCGATCTGCACGTGGGGGCAACGGCAACAGGAAGCCTTTCGAACCCGAGGCAAAGGCTTATCAGGATAGCTTGCAAGGGCTCGGTCCGCGGTTGGTCCGAAAGGGCATGCCTTCGGCTCTCGCGACCCTTGCCCTGCTGACTGTCCTCCCGGCATTGCCCAACCCCGCCGCCGCGCAGTGCGTGTCGTCCGGCGCCAATGCCGTCGACTGCAGCGGCAGCTTCCCCAATGGACTGGATCTGAACACGGAAGTACCGGGCGGCACGACGAGCGTCACGATCCAGAACCTGACCAGTGACATCGGCCCCGATCCCTTTGGCATCCAGTGGCAATTGGGCGGGTCCCTCACCACCGCCGAGCCCAAGCGCACCTTGAGCGTCGATACCGGCGACTTCACCGTCAGCGATGCGCCGGCGGTGAACTTCACCTCCCTCGCGCCAAGCAACTTCGCCCCCAACGCGCTTCCGCTGGAACTGCGGTTCATGGGGAATGCAGTAGGGACGGAACCGGGCACGACAATTCTTGTTTCCAACCGCGGTGCCCTCAACCGCTTCGCGGGCGTGGCAGGCGGTCGGGTCGGCAACATCGAACTCACGCTCGAGGGTGAGGTTTCCGGGCTTGCCGGGGTCCGGATGCTGACGCAAGGCGGCAGCGGCGGCATAGGCACCTCCTCGGCCGCCGGCGGCAACGGTGCCGCTGGCGGCACCGCCACGCTCGACACGACGGGCGACGGCGTCCGCATAACCACTGAGGGTGCCGGCGCCACCGGCATTTTCGGATCTTCCGTCGGCGGTGCCGGCGGGCTGACGAACTCCGATACCGGCGGCGAGAACGGCGGCAGCGGCGGCGCCGGCGGCTCCTTCTTCTTCGGCCTCGCGGGGCCGAACAGCTGGACGATCGAGACCATGGACCCCGGCTCGCCGGGGATTCGGCTCTCGAGCCAGGGGGGTGTCGGCAACAACGCCGGCGATGCCAAGACCAGGAGAGGCGGCGACGGCGGTAGAGGCGGCGCGGCCGGACAGATCGTGGCCGGCAACATGACGGCCACGATCACGACCCATGGCAAGGACTCGCCCGGACTGGTGAGCTCGAGCACGGGCGGCCCGGGAGGCAGGGGTGGCCAGGGTGGCACTTTCGGCAACGGCGGCGACGGCGGCGCGGGCGGTTTCGGAACGCTCGCTCAGGTGAGCGGGCTCTTCAACATCGACACCAGACGCGCGAACTCCGACGGCATCGCCATCAGCTCGGTCGGCGGGGCCGGCGGTCGCGGCGGCGACGGCGGCTTCTTCGGCAGCGGTGGCTCCGGCGCGAATTCCGGCAGCACGGGCTCCGTGCAGATCACCCTGCAGAACGGAAGCACGATCTCCACGGGCGGCAACAACTCCGTCGGTGTCTCGGCGCAGGCGATCGGCGGGCGCGGCGGCGCCGGCGGCAACAATGTCGGGCTCTTCTCCTTCGGTGCGTCGGGAGGAAGCGCTGGCAGATCGGGCGTCGTGACCATCGAGAGCAATGCCGACATCTCCACCCAAGGTAACGGCTCGACCGCCATCCTGGCTCAGTCGATCGGCGGTGGCGGCGGCAAGGGCGGGGACAGCTTCGGGGCCTTCTACTCCGCCGGCGGCATCGGTGCCGTCGGCGCGGCGGGCGGAGACGTTACCGTCAACAGCATCGGAAGCCTCAAGACAGACGGCAACAACGCGTCCGGCATCGTGGCTCAGAGCATCGGCGGGACGGGCGGCTCCGGCGGCGCCAGCGGAGGCATCTTTGCGATGGGCGGTCGGGGCAGCGCCGCGCACGGCGGTGGCAACGTTCGGGTCTCCAACTTCGGCAGCATAGAAACCGGGCTGGCACCAAAGGAAGACGCCAATTCCTCCACGGCGGCCTGCGTCACGGGCTGCTCCTACGGCATCGTCGCGCAATCGATCGGCGGGGGCGGCGGCAACGGCGGGGCCAGCGCCGGCTGGTTCTCGGTCGGTGGCGGGGCCGCGGGTGGTGGTAACGGCGGCGCGGTGACGGTGGAGAGCGGCGGCCTGGTCTCGACCGAGCTGGTGCATTCCACGGCGATTCAAGCCCAGTCAATTGGCGGTGGCGGCGGCAACGGTGGCGCCAGTGTCGCCGCCGGCTTGGGCGGCAGCTTAGCGATCGGCGGCAGCGGCGGGCGTGGCGGCAATGGCGGCACCGTGAACGTCTTCCTGGAAGAAGGCGCGATGACAAAGACGGCGGGCGACGGCTCGCACGGCGTGCAAGCCCAGTCCATCGGCGGAGGCGGCGGCAATGGCGCCTTCGCCGCCTCGGCGGCGCTGGGGCCGAACATTCCGGCGGTCGCGGTCTCCGTCGGCGGCACCGGCGGCACCGGCGGAAGCGCCAACGTGGCGATGATCCAGACGGAGGCCGGCAACGCAGGCGGGTCGGTCATGACCCTGGGCGACGACGCCAACGGTCTCTTTGCCCAGTCGATCGGCGGGGGTGGCGGCAATGGCGGCTTTGCCGTCGCACTGTCGGCGAGCAACGTCGGCGCCCTCTCGCTGGGCATCGGCGGCAGCGGCGCCAACGGCGGCGTCGGATCCGCTGCCGTTATCATCAACGAGCACACGGTCAGCACGGCCGGCATGCGCTCGGTCCCCATTCTCGCGCAGTCGATCGGCGGGGGCGGCGGCAATGGCGGCATGGCCGTGTCCGGCAGCGCGTCCGCCGGGACCGTCGGCGTCAGCGTCGGTGTCGGCGGCGGCGCGGGCGACGGCAACGTCGCGCTGGAGGCGGAGATCGCCAACACCGGCAACATCGAGAGTGCCGGCGACGAAGCGCCCGGCATCGTCACCCAGTCGATCGGCGGCGGCGGTGGACGCGGCGGCGCGGCGGTCGCCGCCTCGCTCTCCTTGAGCGGCTCGACCGCCATATCGCTCGGCGTCGGCGGCGGCGGCGGGACCGGTGGCAACGGCAGCCTCTCGGCGATCCAGAACAATGGCGCGGTGACCACCGCGGGCAGCCAGTCGCAAGGCCTCATCGCCCAGAGCATCGGCGGCGGCGGCGGCATCGGTGGACTCTCCATCGCCGCCAATCTTGCCACCGCACAGTCGGTGAGCATCGGCGCCTCGGTCGGCGGCGGCGGTGGTGCTGGGGGCAACGGCGGCAACGTGGTGATCGAGAACGCCGGAGCCATCTCGACCAGCGGCGATCGATCGGAGGGTATCTTCGCCCAGTCGGTCGGCGGGGGTGGCGGCAATGGCGGGACGAGCGTCGCCGCCAACGCCAGTGTCTCGACCACCGGCAGCACCGGTCTCACCTTGGGCATCGGTGGCGTCGGCAACTCCGCCGGGAGCGGCTCGAGCGTCACGGTGGACACCAGCGGCACGGTGATGACGTCCGGCGATCAGTCGGCCGGCATCTTCGCCCAGTCGGTGGGCGGCAGCGGCGGCAACGGCGGCGCCTCGATCGCCGGCAACGTGAGCGTCCGCAGCACCATCGCCGTGGGCGCCAACATCGGCGGGCGTTCAGGCTCCGCCGGTAACGGCAGCCAAGTCGTCGTGACCGCGAACGCCGACGTGATGACCAGCGGCGCTCTCTCCGACGGCATCTTCGCGCAGTCGGTCGGCGGGGGCGGCGGCAATGGCGGAACCACCGTCACCGGCAACATCTCCGCCAGCGGATCGTCTACGCAGATCGGCTTCGGACTGGGCGGTCAGGGCGCGACCGGCGGCATTTCCGGAGCGGTGACGATCAATCCGGCATCCCAGGCGAACGGCGCGCCGCATGACATCGTCGTGACCGGGGACGGCAGCCGGGGCATCGTCGCCCAGTCGCTGGGCGGTGGCGGCGGCAACGCCGGGATGGTGATCGCCGGCAACGTCTCCGGCGAAGCGTCGAAGGACCTGCGGCTGGTGATCGGCAGCCCGGGCGGACCCGGCGGCAACAGCAGCACCGTCTCGGTCACGCACGACGGCGCGATTAGCACCGGCAGCGCCACGACAGCCAACGAGATGGGACTCGATCGCGAGTACGGCGTGCTCGCGCAGTCGATCGCCGGCGGCGGCGGAAACGGTGGTGTCGCGATGAGCGGCAGCAACAATCAGGGCAAGCGCTCCCTTCAGGTCTCGGTCGGAGGTCGAGCCGGCGGTGGCGGACGGTCCGGCGACGTCACGGTGACGAAATCGGGCAGCATCCGCACCCATGCCGAGAACTCGCACGGGGTCTTGGCGCAGTCGATCGCCGGTGGCGGCGGCAATGGCGGTGCGACCGCGAGCTTCTCGACGCCCAACGAGGATGCATCTCAGTTCTCCGTCACCGTCGGCGGGGCCGCCGGTGACGGCAACAACGCCGGCGCGGTCACGATCCACAACACCGCGAACGTCACCGTCACCGGGGTCGGCGCACAGGGCCTGGCCGCCCAATCGATCGGCGGCGGCGGCGGGACCGGCGGCGCCAACCATGTGGTGACCCTGCCGGAAGAGACGGCGGCCACCACGCTCAGCATCGCGGTCGGCGGCAGCGGCGGTGCCGGCGGCAGCGGCGGCGCCGTGGAGATCATCAACAGCGGCGCTATCGTCACCGGCAGCAGCGCTAACAGCGCCGACGACGTCGCCCGCGACGATGCGCCCGGCTTTGGGATCCTAGCGCAGAGCATCGCGTCCGGCGGCGGCAACGGCGGGGTCGCGATGGAAGGCGATGTCTCCACCACCGGCAGCGCCAGCCTTGCCGTGTCGATCGGCGGCGCCGGCGATGGCGGCGGGCGTGGCGGCGGCGTCGTGGTGCAGAACGATCTCGGCGGGACAATCCAGACCTTCGACGACGGCGCGCACGGCATCGTCGGTCAGTCGATCGGCGGCGGCGGCGGTGCGGGTGCCGCGGGGGTCAAGGGCGATCTCACCAATTCCAGCCAGAAGGCCGTCCTTGTCGGCATCGGCGGATCGGGACGCGGCGGCGGCGACGGCGGCGCCGTGCAGGTGACCAGTGGCGCGGCCATCGCTACCTCCGGCGATGGTGCCAAGGGCGTGGTGGCACAGTCGATCGGCGGCGGCGGCGGCGACGGCGGACTGGGCATCGAGGGCTCGCTCGAGAGCGACTCCGACGATCCCAGCGGTCAGCTGGCGGTAGGCATCGGCGGCTCCGGCGACCAGGGCGGCAGCGGCGGTACGGTCAACGTCGTCGTCACCGCCGACATCGCGACGGGCCTTGGCGCGGACGGCAGCGAGTCGAGCGCCGGCAAGATGGACGGCATCTTCGCCCAGTCGATCGGCGGCGGTGGCGGCAACGGCGCGGCCGGCATCAGCGGCGATCTGACGGCCTCCTCGGATAACACGGCCCTCACTCTGGGCCTCGGCGGCGGCGGCGGCGGCGGGCGCGGCAGCAGTGACGTCTCCGTCAGCAGCCGGGGCGGCTCCATCGCTGTCGCGGGCGACGGCTCGCGAGGCATCGTGGCCCAGTCGATCGGCGGCGCCGGCGGCGATGGCGGCATTGGAATCGAGGGCAACGTCAAGGCCGGCGACGACACCTCCGGTGCGACACGCCTCGACCTGGGTATCGGCCGCAAGGCCGGACCGGGCGGCGGCGCCAAGGACGTCTTCGTCGAGAACACCGCGACCATCGTCACCAACGCCGGCGGCGGCAGCGGTTTCACCGAGAACCATGCGATCTTTGCGCAATCCATCTCGGGCGGCGGCGGAACCGGCGGCATCGGGGTGTCGGGCGATGTCGAGACTCCCAGCAAATCAAAGGCCTTGACCATCGGTATCGGCGGCGTCGGCACGCGCGGCGAGGACGCCGGCAGCGTGGTCGTCGAGAACCTTACCGGCGCCACGCTCTCGGTGAGCGGCGAGGAATCGGCCGGGATCTACGCACAGTCGGTCGGTGGCGGCGGTGGCAGCGGCAACGTCGGAATCGGCGGCAGTATCTCCGCACCGGACGATTCCACCGCCTCGACCCAGCTCGAGTTCGGCCTCGGCGGTGCCGGCGGTGGCGGCGGCAGCGGGGGACGCGCCACGGTGTTGAACCTGGCCTCGATCACGGCCCGGCCCGATCCGGCCGGCAATGGAGCCCAGATGCATGGCATCTTCGCCCAGTCGATCGGCGGTGGCGGCGGTGAAGGCAGCCTGGGTGTCCAGGGCGACGTCACTGCCTCCGATGGGTCCCGCGCCCTCTCTCTCGCAATCGGCGGATCGGGCGGCGACGGCGGCAGCGGCGCCTTGGGATCGGCGTCGGGGGGCTTTCGCGATGCCGGCGTGGGCATTCAGAACGTCGGCGACATCTCGACCCAGGGAGACGGCTCCAAGGGCATCTTTGCCCAGAACATCGGCGGGGGTGGCGGCAACGGCGCGGCCGGCATCGAGGGCAAGGTCGACAGTGGAGACGGCAAGACCATCACGCTCGCGGTCGGAAGCAGCGGCGGCAAGGGCGGCAACGGCGGCTCGGTCTTGGTGCAGAACCTGGGGAACGTCACGACCGGTACCCTGGCCAGCAGGAGCGATACCGCCATCAACGAGGCGCACGCGATTTTCGTCCAGTCAGTCGGCGGCGGCGGCGGTACCGGCAGCCTGACGGGTTCCCTCACCTTCGCCGAGGGCGGCGTTCCGCGCGGCGTGGCCATGGACCTGGGCGGCTCGGCCGCCGGCGGCTCCGGCGGCACGGTCATCCTGGAGAACGGTACGATCGATGACACGCAGTTCGTCGCTAACCAGGTCGTCACCTTCAACGCCAATTCGCACGCCCTCTTCGCGCAGTCGATCGGCGGCGGCGGCGGCACCTCGGGCAGCCTTGGCGGTATCGCCAGCGAGCAGAGTCAGACGCTTTGGGACCTGGCGCTCAACATCGGCGGCACCGACGGGGTATCCGGCAACGGCGGCGACGTGACCCTGAACCAGCGGGGCGCCAATGTCGCGACCTTCGGCGACGCTGCCTACGGACTCTTTGCGCAGTCGGTCGGCGGCGGCGGCGGCGAAGGCGGCGACTTCTCCTCGGGACAGTCCAGCAACACGGCCGCTTTCGCCATTAACCTCGGCGGCGACGACAGCAGCACCGGCAACGGCGGCATGGTTACCATCAGCACGCTACCCAGTAATGGCATCCAACCGGCGATCGCCACGGTCGGCCTTGGATCGGCGGCCATCTTCGCACAGTCCGTCGGCGGCGGTGGTGGCAAGGGCGGTACTGGCGCCGGCACGACCGGCACCGTCACGGTAGGCGGCAGAGGCGCTGCCGCGGGCGATGGCGGGCTGACCAACGTATCGTTGAGCGGTACCAGCGTAATGACCAGCGGAGGACAGGCACCCGGCGTCGTCGCCCAGTCCATCGGCGGCGGCGGCGGCTATGCCGGCCAGGTCATCTACGGCAGGACCTCGAACTTCGGCAGCGGTATCAACATCAGCTCCAGCATCAACACCGTCGGCAGTGGCGCGAACGTCGGTGTTTCGCTCTTCAATAGCAGCGTCGAGACCAAGGGCAACAACGCGCCCGGGATCTTCGCGCAAAGCGTCGGCGGCGGCGGTGGCATTGCCGGTCGCGGCCAGTCGGGCGCCAGCGGCGCCCTGATCGGAAGCGCGGGCGGCAGCGGCACGGCCGGACAGGTCTTTGTCTCCGTCAACGAGCAGTCGAGTGTCACGACGACGGGTCAGCAGTCTCACGGCATCTTCGCCCAGAGTGCTGGCGGCGGCAACAGCACCACCAGCAGCGACGTGAAGGTGAACGTCCTCGTGAACGGCGCGGTGCGTGCCACCGGACCCGGTTCGCACGGCATCTACGCGCAGAGCTCGGGCACCAACCGGGGTTCCGTCTTCGTGCAGGTGCTGCAACCCTTCAGCGTGGTGGAAGGCGGCACGGCCAGCCAGATCGGTGCCGAACGAGGCGCGGCGATCTTCCTGAAGGACGGCATCGACAACTCGATCCTCAATCTCGGCACGATTCGCAGTGTCCAGGGCCAGTCCGGGGTCGCCATCGATGCGACCCAGGCCGGCAGCACCCGGATTACGAACATCGGGACGATCACCGGCCAGATCCTGGGCGTCGACATCGCGCGGATCGACAACGAAAGCGGCGGCGTCATCCGGGCCGAACGCATCGAGGCCGATCTCCTGACCAACGACGGCTTCCTGGATATCGGTCCGGCGGGCCGCATCGGTGTCACCCTTGCCGTCGGCGACATCGACCAGTCGAGCATCGGCACCATCGAGATCGACCTCGACCCCAGCCTCAGCGGCAGCGGTCGGCCGATCGACGATCGCTTGTTCGTGCAAGGCGGGGCCGATCTCGAAGGCAGATTGGAAATCGATCTGCTTTCGACCTTCCAGGCCCAGGAGGGGCCGCAGGTCGTCCCTGTCATCATCGCCGAAGAGGGCATCACCTTCGCCGGTCAAGCGCCCGACCCGGCGCTCGCCGCACAGTCCGGGCGCTTGGTCGACGAGCTGTCGGTGACGCAGTCCGCCGTGGCACAATACCAGCTCTTCCTCTCCTCGCCCAACGTGATCAGCCTCGGCTTCGACATCGACTTCGCCAATGAGGGCATCCTATCGGCCGGCAACGATAACCAGGACGGCGTCGCGGGATCCGTCCAGTCGCTCTACCGCGGGCGGGGCCTGGAGGAGAGCATCGCGCGCTCGCTCATCGATTTCGCGGATGCGGACGACGTCGCCGCTGCCTACGGGACACTGTCGGCCGAAGTCGTCGTCGACACGCAGATCTCCGCGCTCAACTCGCTGCGCGACTTCAACGACGATCTCTTGAGCTGCGCCAACACCGGCGGTCAGGATGCCGGCTACCGCTTCTTCGACAATGGCCAGTGCGGCTTCCTTCAGGTCGAAGGCGGCCGTTTCAACCGCGACGCCACCAGCGACAACCTGGGGTTCGACGTTACCAATTTCGCCGTCACCCTGGGTGGCCAGGTCGCGGTGGACGAGGTCTGGAACATCGGCAGCGCCTTCCGCTACGGCCGCAGCAACCTGAACGCCGATGCGGCCGCCGCCAGCAGCGACGGCGACGAGTTCTTCTTCGGGCTCTCGGCCAAGCGGCGCATCGAAGCGGTCGAGATCAGCGCGTCGGGCGGCTTCGGCTACGGCAGCTACGACATCGAGCGCAATCCCTTCGGCGGCGGCGACGCCAGCGGCGAGCAGAATCTCTGGTCGGTCTCGGGCCAGGTGCGCGCGGCCTATCTCTACGAGTACGAGAACCTCTTCGTGAAGCCGCGCGTGGGCGTCGGTGTCGACCACTTCTTCTCGTCCGACTTCCAGGAGTCGGGCAGCAGCTCTCTCCTGCTTGCCGTCGACGCGGACCCGGAGACCTATGTCAACGTCCAGCCGGCCGTCGAGTTCGGCGGCGAGTTCGCCACCATGGACGGCACCCGCCTGCGGCCGCATCTGACCCTGGGCATCACCCAGTACCTGGGCGATCCGTCCGCCAGCGCCACGGCCTCCTTCCTTTCCGGCGGCGCGCCCTTCATCAACCGGACCGAGGTCGATCGCACCCGCTACGACATCGGCGCCGGCCTCGACGTCTTCGCCGGTCTGGGCGCGACCTTCCGCGTGGAGGGCGCCACCAGCCTCTCCAGGAACAGCCAGGACTTCGGCGGCGGCCTGCGCGTGGAAATTCCTTTCTGAGCAGCCCTGGCGCGGCCGAGACTCAGGGGGTTGCTTTAGGGGTTTGCCTTGTGGTGCTGGTGCCAGTGGCGCGCGATGTCGATGCGGCGGGGCACCCAAACCTTGTCGTGCTTGCCGATATAGTCGAGGAAGCGCGCCAATCCGGCGGCCCGGCCTGGGCGACCCACCAGCCGGCAATGAAGCCCGACCGACATCATCTTGGGCGCACCCTGCCGACCTTCCTCGTAGAGCAGGTCGAAGCTGTCCTTGAGGTAGGTGAAGAACTGGCCGCCTTCGGTAAAGCCCTCCGCCGTGGCGAAGCGCATGTCGTTGTTGTCGAGCGTGTAGGGCACGATCAATTGCGGCCCCTTCGGCCCCTGGACCCAGTAGGGCAGGTCGTCGGCATAGGAATCGGCCGAGTAGAGAAAGCCCCCCTCCTCCATCACCAGCTGCAAGGTGTTCTCGGAGCCACGGCCGGTGTACCAGCCGAGCGGCCGCTCGCCCGTGACCTCGGTATGGATGCGGATGGCCTCGACAAGGTGCCGGCGCTCCTCCTCCAGCGGCACGTCCTTGTAGTCGATCCACCGCAGCGCGTGGGAGGCGATCTCCCAGCCGGCCTCCTTCATGCCCGCCACCGCTTCCGGATTGAGCCGCAGCGCGCTCGCCACGCCATAGACCGTCACCGGCAGCCCGCGCGACTGGAAGAGCCGCCAAAGGCGCCAGAAGCCGGCCCGCGAGCCATACTCGTAGATCGACTCCATGTTGAGATGGCGACGACCGATCCAGGAAACGGCCCCCGGCACCTCGGACAGCAAGGCCTCGGAACCGGCATCGCCGTGCAGAATGCAGTTCTCCCCGCCCTCCTCGTAGTTAATGACGAACTGCACGGCGACCAGCGCGCCGCCGGGCCAGCGGGGATCGGGCGCCGAACGCCCGTAGCCGGTCATGTCGCGGGGAAAGGTCTTGGCCATCGCTCTTCCCGTGTCGAGAACTGAGAAGCCCGGACTATAGCGCCTCTAGTGGTCCGATCGCGACGCTTGAGTCCCAAGCGTCGCGTGAATCGGCCCACAAAACCAATAGCTGGTGGGGCGGATTCACGAACGAATGGGTACCATCCGTTCGACCCGCACCACTAGCTGTCGGTGCGAACGCCCTTGGCCGAGACCTTCTCTTGTCTGAGGTCCTGCTCGACCCTCTCGGCCGAACGCTCGTCCGGCTTGCCGTAGCCCCCGGCTCCCGGAGTCTCGACAAGGACGACTTCATCCGGCCCCAGGTCGGCGGTGGGCGGTTTGGGCGGCAGCTCTCGCCGATCTCCCTTGGCGTCCTCCAGCACGAAGCGCCCGGGCCGGCCGGGCTTTCCTCCAAAGACGCCCCAGGGTGCATGGCGAAAGCGCTCACCCACACCATTGAACCGGCAGCTGTGCCCGAGCGGCCGCACGGCGCGGCGCAGGCCCAGTCCGCCGCGGAAGCGACCGGCGCCGCCCGAGTCCTCGACCAGGCCGTAGGTCTCGACCAACAGGGGATACTCCGTCTCGATGGCCTCGATCGGCAGGTTGGAGGTGTTGGTGATGTTGACCTGAACGCCGTCCTTGCCGTCCTTGGAGGCGCGCGCGCCCATGCCGCCGCCCAAGGTCTCCAGATAGACGTAGGGCCGGCCGCTGCGGGGGTCGACGCCGGAGAAGACCAGGGTCGTGTTGGCGCCGTTCGACGCGCCCAGGGACTGCGCCGGCGCCGCCTCGGCCAGCGCGCCGAAGACGACGTCGATGATGCGCTGGCCGGTGTGGGCACGGGCGGCGACGGCGGCCGGTGCGACGGCGCTCACCACCGTGCCCGGCGGCGCGGTCACCTCGATGGCGTCGATGAGCCCCTGATTGTTGGGGCAATCGGGATCCAGCAGCGCTTGCACGGCAAAGCAGACCGACGCCACGGTGGCGTTCAAGGTCACGTTGAGGTTGCCGGTCATCTGCGGGTCGCTGCCGGCGAAATCGAAGGCGATGCGCTCGCCGCTCACCTCCACCTCGACAGCGATCGTGATGTCCTCGGTGCCGCAGCCGTCGTCGTCCAGAAGGTCCCGGAAGCGATAGGTCCCATCCGGGAACTCGCGGATGCCTTGCCGGATGCGCTGGGCGGTGCGGGCGATGATCTCCTCGAAGGCCTCCTCCACCCTGTCGATGCCATGCTTGTCGATGACCTCGCCCAGGCGCCGGCGACCCAGGCCGCAGGCGGCGATCTGCGCGAAGTAGTCCCCTTCCCGCTCCTGCGGCACGCGGGCGTTAAGCAACAGCAGGTCCATGATGTCCTGCTGTATGGCGCCGGCCTTGAAGAGGTGGACCAGCGGGATGCGCAGGCCCTCCTGGTAGATCTCCGTCATACCGCCGGCCATGGAGCCGGGGGCCATGCCGCCGATGTCGGCATGATGGGCGATGTTGCAGACGAAGGCCACGATACGGCCGTCCCGGAAGACCGGCGTTGCCAGATTGACGTCCGGCAGGTGCGTCCCGCCGGCCACATGCGGATCGTTGGCGACGAAGATGTCGCCTTCGGCGAGATCCGGGTAGGAGCCGTCCTCGGTCCGGTACTTCTCCCGCAGCTTGCCGGCCAGGCCGGTCATGGAGGCGATGTGGATGGGAGAGGCCATGGTTTGCGCCACCAGGCGGCAGTCGCGGTCCAGCATGGCGGTGGAGTGGTCCTTGCGTTCCTTGATGTTGGTCGAGTAAGCGCTCTTCATCAGGGAGACGAAGGTCTCGTCGGTGATGGAGCGCAAGGCGTTGGCCAGGATCTCGATCCGCACGGGGTCCAGTCGGCTCATGGGGCCACCCTCACCATTATGTTTCCGAAGCGGTCGACCTCGGCGCTGTCGCCTGGATGGATGGGGATCGTGGTGTCCAGCTGCTCGACTATGGCGGGTCCGGCAAGTCGGCTCCCGGCCGTCAGGTCCGCCCGGCGGTAGATCGCGGTCTCGCTCGGCCCGGCGGCCGAGAACCAGACAGGGCGGGTGCCGCGCGGCTCGGGCCTGCCGGCCGCCGAGGCGAGACGGGTCTCCTCCAGCGCGACACCGGCGACCAGGCCCGTCAGGCGCAGGTTGACGATCTCGACCGCCGCCTTGCGGTTGGCATAGCCGTAGGCCTGCTCATGCTCGGCGAAGAAGCGCTCCAGCAAGGCCTCATTGCTCGGCAGCGC
Organism: Rhodospirillales bacterium; assembly: GCA_963669375.1. Classification (GTDB taxonomy): domain Bacteria; phylum Pseudomonadota; class Alphaproteobacteria; order Kiloniellales; family JACOMY01; genus JACOMY01. Next base: position 663,863 of record OY770024.1, read on the forward strand.
GATGGCCTCGCCGCGCGGCGTCTCGGCGAGAGGGACGCGCAGCTCGAAGTTCTGGCCGACATAGCGGGCGTCGACCACCAGCGCGCGGCGACAGGCATCCGCCGCCGCGTCCAGTCCCGCAAACCACGCCTCCACGCGCTCGTCGAGCGTCGCCACCTCCGCTTCGACGGCGGCCATGCAGTCCGACGCGACCTCGATCCGGCGGCTGGTGACGAAGTCCTCGCGTTGCTCGGCCACGATCAGGCCCTGGGCGCAGACGATCCCCGGCACGGCCGGCATGAGGATCTCGCCGATCCTGAGCTCCAGCGCGATGTCGCGGGCATGGAGCGGCCCGGCGCCGCCGAAGGGCATCAAGAGGTAGTCGGCGGGGTCGTGGCCTTGCTCCACGGAGATGGTGCGCAGGGCCCGCACCATGTTGGAGACCACGATGTCGATGACGCTGAGCGCCGCCTTCTCGATCGACCAGCCCAGCCGCGCGGCGATCGGCTGGAGCGCCTCGACGGCGAGATCGCGGTTCAAGGCGACGCCCCCGTCCGCCAGCTGCGGCGCCAGACGCCCAAGGACCAGGTTGGCGTCGGTCACGGTGGGCTCCCGGCCGCCCAGTCCATAGCAGGCCGGACCCGGATTGGCGCCGGCACTCCGGGGCCCGACCTTCAGTAAGCCGTCGCGGTCGAACCAGGCGATCGAACCGCCGCCGGCCCCGATGGTGTGGATGTCGATCATCGGCAGGCGGATCGGGAAGCCCGCGACCTCGCGCTCCAAGGTAACGCTCGGCCGATAGTCCTGGATCAGCGAGACGTCGGCCGAGGTGCCGCCGACATCGACCGTCATGATGTCGCCGCGGCCGGTCTGTCTGGCCACGTGCACCGCGCCGACCACGCCCGCCGCGGGCCCGGAGAGCGCGGTGCGGATCGGAAAGGCGCGCGCCGTCTCCGGCGTCATCAACCCGCCGCTCGACTGGTTCACCCCGACCCGCGCCGTAGCCGGCAGGATTGCCGCCAACTCGCGGGCCAGACGGTCGATGTAGCTCTGCATCACCGGCTGCAGGTGGCAGTTGATGACGGTGGTGTTGAAGCGCTCGAACTCCCGGTACTCCGGCTGCACGGCGGAGGAGAGGGAGATCTGGAGATCGGGTAAGAGCGCGGCCAGTTGGCGACCCACCAGCCGCTCGTGCTCCGGATTGAGATAGGAAAAGAGGAAGCAGATCGCACAGGAGTCGACCTGCGCTTCCTTCAGGGTCTCGGCGATGGCCGGTAGACCGCTGCCGTCGAGCGGCCGCAAGACGGAGCCATCGGACAGCACCCGCTCCTCCACCTCCAGGCGCAGCTGGCGATCGGCGAGCGGTTCCGGCGCGTCCAGCTGCAGATCGTAGATCTGGGGACGCGTCTGCCGGCCGATCTCCAGCAGATCGCGGAAGCCGCGCGTGGTCACCACCGCGACGCGGCCGCCGCTACGCTGGATCAGCGCGTTGGTGCCGACGGTCGTGCCGTGCGCCAAGGCCGCCAGTTCCGACAACGCAACACCGTGCTGCGCCTCGAGCTGGGCAAGGCCGGTCAGGATGGCCTCGCTGGGGTCCCGCGGGGTCGAGGCGCACTTCACGCAGTGGCTCTCGCCCGTCGCGGTGTTGGCGGCGAAAACGTCGGTGAAGGTCCCACCCGTATCGATGCCTACGACCCAAGCCAAGCGACTGCTCCTCTCCACGCTGTCGGAGAAGCACGATGCCCGATCCCTAGCGCGGATCAATCGGAAAATGGCGCCTCTAGGAGTCTTCCTTGAACGACCCCTTGCGACCGGTCAGTCCGAGAAAGAGGCCGATGATCAAGAGGGCGGCAGGCAAGTAGATCATCAGGAAGGCGATCGCCGGATTGGACTGGTCGAACCCACTCCAGAGACTTCCCGCAAGAACCCGCCCAAGGTCCGTCAAAGCGAACAAGAGGCAAAGGCCAGTGGTCACCAAACCCAGCCAGAAGACCTTCCATCTCTTGACGGGCACACCAACCATGTCAGCATCCCTCGTTTACTCGGTCCCCCGACATCCTATGCGCTTGCCGGTGCCACTATGGTCAGAGGAAGAGGAGGTCGGCCGGCACCTTTCAGTTCTTCAGCCCGTCGAAGAAATCGCGGACTCTGGAGAAGAAGCCGTGGCTCTCCGGGCTGGAGGAACGGGGGTCGCCGCTCTCCTCGAACTCGCGCAGCAGTTCCTTCTGGCGGCGGGTCAGCTTGACCGGGGTCTCGACCTTGACGGCGATGTAGAGGTCGCCGCGCTCGCGGCTGCGCAGCACGCTCATGCCCTTGTTGCGCACGCGGAAGGACTGGCCCGACTGGGTGCCTTCCGGGATCGTGACCTTGACCCTGCCGCCGTCGATCGAGGGGACCTCAATGGCGCCGCCCAGGATCGCCGTGGTCATCTGGATCGGCACGACGCACTGCAGGTCGGCGCCGGCGCGCTCGAAGAAGTCGTGGTCCCTGATCGAAAGGAAGATATAGAGGTCGCCCGACTGGGCGCCCCGCACGCCCGCCTCGCCCTCGCCCGCCAGGCGAATGCGCGTGCCGTCCTCGACGCCGGCGGGGATGTTGACCTGCAAGGTCTTGTCCTTGTGCACCCGGCCCTCGCCGCCGCAGGGCTTGCATGGCTTGTCCAGGATGCGGCCCTCGCCCTGACAGGTCGGGCAGGTGCGCTCCATCGTAAAGAAGCCCTGGCTGGCACGCAGCCGGCCACGGCCGTTGCACGTGGGACAGACCCGGGGGCTGGAGCCGGGCTCCGCACCGCTGCCGCTACAGGCGGAGCAGCTTGCCGTTCCGGGAACCCTGACGGTGGTCTGCTTGCCGGCGTAGGCCTCGTCCAGCGTGATCGCCATGTTGTAGCGCAGATCGGCGCCATGCGATCGGCCGCGCCCGCCACGCCTGGCACCGCCGAACTCGCCGAACATCTCGTCGAAGATGTCGGCAAAGCCGCCGAAATCGAACCCGCCGCCGCGCCCGCGCTGCCCGGCGCCGGGACCGCCGGCCGAACCGTCGAAAGCGGCCGGGCCGAAGCGGTCGTACATCGCCCGCTTCTCCGGGTCCTTCAATACGTCGTAGGCGTGGTTGACTTCCTTGAAGCGGCGCTCGGCTTCCTTGTCGTCGGGATTGCGGTCGGGGTGCAGCTTAAGCGCCAGCTTGCGGTAGGCCTTCTTGATCTCGTCCCCGTTGGCCGACTTGGCAACGCCGAGAAGCTCGTAGAAATCTTGGGCCATAGATTACGCTTTTGCTCCGGAGCGATCGGAACGGGGGCCGACGACGGCCTGTCAAGCCATCACCTGCCCCCGGAGTCCCGAAAGCCCTTTTCCAGGTTCGGCCGTTAGGCGGACTTCTTCTTGTCGTCGTCGACTTCCTCGAAGTCGGCATCGACGACCTTCTCGTCACCGCCACCGGTCGGACCGGAGCCATCGCCACCGGCGCTGCCGTCACCGCCGGGGGCGGCACCGCCATCGGTTTGCTGCTGCTGATAGAGCGCCTCGCCGAGCTTCATGGAGGCCTGCGCCAGGGCCTGGGTCTTGGCGTCGATCGCGGCCTTGTCGTCACCCTCCAAAGCGGTCCGGAGCTCGGCGACGGCAGTCTCGATGGCCTGCTTGTCCTCGTCGCCGATCTTCTCGCCGACCTCGCTCAAGGTCTTCTCGGTCTGGTGCACCAGGGCCTCGCCCTGGTTCTTGGCCTCGACCAGCTCACGCTTGGCCTTGTCCTCGCCGGCGTGCTCCTCGGCCTCCTTGACCATGCGATTGATGTCGTCGTCGGAGAGACCGCCGGAGGCCTGGATGCGGATCTGCTGCTCCTTCGTGGTCGCCTTGTCCTTGGCGGAGACGTTGACGATGCCGTTGGCGTCGATGTCGAAGGTGACCTCGATCTGCGGCACGCCGCGCGGCGCGGTGGGGATGCCGACCAGGTCGAACTGGCCCAAGAGCTTGTTGTCGCCGGCCATCTCGCGCTCGCCCTGGAACACCCGGATGGTAACCGCGGTCTGGCTGTCCTCGGCCGTCGAGAAGGTCTGGCTCTTCTTGGTCGGGATCGTGGTGTTGCGGTCGATCAGCTTGGTCATGACGCCGCCAAGGGTCTCGATACCCAGGGAGAGCGGGGTCACGTCGAGCAGCAGCACGTCCTTGACGTCGCCCTTCAGCACGCCGGCCTGAATGGCGGCGCCCACGGCCACCACCTCGTCCGGGTTCACGCCGCGATGCGGATCCTTGCCGAAGAAGGACTTCACCGTGTCGATCACCTTGGGCATGCGGGTCATGCCGCCGACCAGGATCACCTCCTCGATCTCGCCGGCGGTGACGCCGGCGTCCTTCAGCGCCTTCTTCACCGGCTCCATGGTGCGGTCGACCAGCGAGCCCACCAGCGCCTCCAGCTTGGCGCGGGTCAGCTTCATGGTCAGGTGCTTCGGACCCGACTGATCGGCGGTGATGAAGGGCAGGTTGACCTCGGTCTCCTTGGCCGAGGAGAGCTCGATCTTGGCCTTCTCGGCCGCCTCCTTCAGGCGCTGCAGGGCCAAGCGGTCCTGGCGCAGGTCGATGCCGTTCTCCTTCTTAAACTCGTCGGCCAGGTAGTCGATGATGCGCGCATCGAAGTCCTCGCCGCCGAGGAAGGTGTCGCCGTTGGTCGACTTCACCTCGAAGACGCCGTCGCCGATCTCCAGGACCGAGATGTCGAAGGTGCCGCCGCCCAGGTCGTAGACCGCCACAGTGCCGCTCTGCTTCTTGTCGAAGCCGTAGGCAAGCGCCGCCGCGGTCGGCTCGTTGATGATGCGCAGCACGTTGAGACCCGCGATCTTGCCGGCGTCCTTGGTCGCTTGGCGCTGGGCATCGTTGAAGTAGGCCGGCACGGTGATGACCGCGTCGGTCACGGTCTCGCCCAGATAGCTCTCGGCCGTCTCCTTCATCTTCTGCAGGACGAAGGCGGAGAGCTGCGAGGGCGAGAAGCGCTCGCCGCGCGACTCGATCCAGGCGTCGCCGTTTTCCGCGTTGACGATCTTGTAGGGGACCAGCTCGCGGTCCTTGGACACCATCGGGTCGTCCGACCGCCGCCCGATCAGGCGCTTCATGGCGAAGATGGTGTTCTCCGGGTTAGTCACGGCCTGGCGCTTGGCCGACTGGCCGACCAGCCGCTCGCCCGAGGAGGTGAAGGCGACCTGCGAGGGCGTGGTCCGCGCGCCTTCCGTGTTCTCGATGACTTTGGCCTGCGAGCCTTCCATGACGGCGACGCAGGAATTGGTGGTGCCGAGATCTATTCCGATCACTTTGCTCATAACGTACACTCCTTTCAGCAGCCCATTGGCCGGCCTTACTGCCGAAGCACCGAGCACGCGGGCCCAGGGTTTTAGGTGCCGCTTTATCGGGCGTCTTTCCAGATGGTCGAGCCATCCGGTCAGGCGGCCCAAGAGCGGGCTTAGGCTCGTTCGCTATATAAGGTCGGCAGCGTCTGCTGCAAGACACCAGACGCGCGCTCTCTGCCTTGCAAATGTCGCGGGCTTGGGGCCAATCAGGAAGCAGATGATCATAGAGGAGCCTCTTGCCTTCATGCCGCTCTTTCGAGAGACACCGCCCTTCCCCAAGGACCCTCTCTATCGCGCCGTGCTCGGCGTCCTGGTCTTCAGTGCGCTGGCCTCCGTCCTGATCTCGCTTCTGGCCGACAATCGTTGGAACAATCCGGTGCTGGCCGATGTCGCCGGCTATGCCGCTCTGTTTTCGCTGATCGCCTACCTGGCGGTGCGGTGGCTGGGCATCCGCAGCGCCCGCCGCGCGGCCGAGGAAGGCGACGGGCGCGAGCGAGACGAGGACTGAGGCCATGTCGGCGCCCTGGCCGGAGGGTTTGGCCTGGCACCCCGCCTGGCTCGACAGGGGCCAGCAGCAAGCGCTCGTCGAGGAGATCGAGGGCTTGCTGCGGCGCGCGCCGCTCTACCGGCCGAGGATGCCGAAGAGCGGCAAGCCGATGTCGGTCACCATGAGCAACGCGGGCCCCCTGGGCTGGGTAACCGACAGAGAGGGCTATCGCTACCAGGCCCGCCATCCCGTCACCGACCGGGCCTGGCCGGCGATCCCCGATTCGGTGATGGCGGTTTGGCAGGCCCTGTCCGGCTATGCCGCCCCGCCGGAGGCCTGCCTCATCAACCGCTATGACGCCGCCGCGCGCCTGGGTCTGCACCGCGACGCCGACGAAGACGCGGCCGATGCGCCGGTGGTGTCGATCTCGCTGGGCGACAGCGCGCTCTTTCGCATCGGCGGCCCCGGGCGCGGCGACCCCACCCGCTCCTTCCGTCTTTCCAGCGGCGATGTCCTGGTGATGGGCGGCGCCAGCCGTCACTGTTTTCACGGCGTCGACCGTATCCTGGCCGGCAGCAGCCGGTTGGTCGCGGGCGGGGGCCGCTACAATTTAACACTTCGACGCGTGCGGAAGCCGACGCTAGATTAGGGCATCACCTGAAAGTCGAGGCCGCGTCGCCTTCGCATGCGAGCATGTCGTCCCTGAGACGGAGCTTGCCTCGGCAAAACCTGAGTTTGAGGGCCGACGGTACCCGACAGGAACTGGCGGCGAAACGATCGGCTCAGCGGCCCATCGTGCGCCTGACCGCCAAGGGTCATCGGCGACCTCTTCGACAGTTACGTGCGTTTTGGAGGAACGATCCCAATGAGCGACCGCATGTTCGGGCGCCTGGAGTCAATGGACCCCACGACTCTTTGGAGGGGCGGCAGGGAAGAGTTCATTTCCTGGCTGGCGGAGGCCGACAATCTCGACCTCCTGGTCGAGGCCCTCGGCATCGATCTGGAAGTGGAGGCGGCCGATCGCACGGTGGGACCGCTCACCGCCGATCTGCTCTGCCGCGACATGGCCGACGACAGCCGCGTGCTGGTCGAAACGCAGCTCTCGGAGACCGACAACGACTACCTCGGTCGGCTGATCACCTATGCCGCCGGCCTGGATGCGGGTAAGATCGTGTGGATCGCCGCGCGCTTTTGCGACCAGCATCGCGCCGCCATGGATTGGCTGAACCGGCTCGCCTCCTCGCGCCTCAGCTTCTACGCGGTGGAGCTGCAGATCCTGCGCGTCAACGGCTCGCGCGCCGCGCCGCGCTTCAACCTTCTGGCCAGCCCGAACCGCTGGACCCGCAAGGCGCGCAGCGGCGTGCGCGCGATCGAGACCGGCGAGATATCGGAGAACCGGCGCCTGCAGCAGGACTACTGGTCCGCCTTGATGGATCACTTGCGCGGCCGCGGCGGCCCGCTCCGCCCCTCGGGCAAGCCGGCGGCCCGCTCCTGGGCGGGCTTCCGGCTCGGACGCTCGGGTGCCCGCCTCTCCGCCGTGCAGCAGCGCCGCGAGCAGTGCCTCAGGGTCGAGGTCGCGCTCAGCGGCGATGAGGCGGCGGAGGTCTTCGCGATGCTGGTGCTCGAGCGCCAGGCGATCGAGGCCACCGTCGGCTATCCCCTGGACTGGGAAGCGCCAGCCCGGGATAGCGGCCACAGGATCTCGATCACCGCCAAGGGCGCGGCGTTGGAGAATCGAACCGATTGGGCACGCCAGCACCAGTGGCTCGCCGAGCGGCTGGAGGAGTTCTATCGCGCCTTCGCCGGTCGCCTGCGCGCCTCCAACGACGACATCCCCGATCACCCGCAGGCAGCGGAGTAGTCTGCGAAGAGAACACGGCCCGGCACTTGTTACCTCTGCCGCGGCAAGCGGCGGCGGTAGCTCAAGGCTTCGGCGACGTGCGTCCGGCCAATGGCTTCGGCACCGTCCAGGTCGGCCAGGGTGCGGGCCACCTTCAGGACACGGTGATAACCGCGCGCGGAGAGCTTCAGACGCGCCGTCGCCTCGCCTAGAAGCTCGCGGCCAGCCTTGTCGGGGGCGGCGACCTCTTCCAGAAGTTGGCCCTCCAGCTCCGCGTTGCTGCGCAAGGGCTGGGCCAAGGCCTGGTAGCGCTCCTGCTGCACCTGCCGGGCAGCCGCGACGCGGGCTGCGACGGTCGCCGAGTCCTCCGTCGGCGGCGGCAGGGAGAGATCGGCGGCGCTGACCGCCGGCACCTCCACCACCAGATCGATGCGGTCGAAGAGCGGACCGGAGATCTTGGCCTGGTAGTCGGCCGCGCAGCGCGGCGCGCGCGAGCAAGCCTGCGCCGGGTCGTCCAGGTGCCCGCAGCGGCAGGGGTTCATCGCCGCGACCAGTTGGACCCTGGCCGGATAGCTGACATGGCTGTTGGCGCGCGCGATGGTGATCGCGCCGCTCTCCAAGGGCTGGCGCAAGGCCTCGAGGGCGGCGCGGTGGAACTCGGGCAGCTCGTCCAGGAAGAGGACTCCCAGATGGGCCAGCGAGATCTCTCCCGGCTTCACCCTGATGCCGCCGCCGGCCAGGGCGGCCAGCGAGGCGGAGTGATGCGGGTCGCGGAACGGCCGCTGGCGCAGGATCCCGCCCTCCGGCAGGGTTCCGGCGACCGAGTGGATCATCGAGACCTCCAGGGCCTCGGCCGGCGCCAAGGGCGGCAGCAAGCCGGGCAGCCGCTTGGCCAGCATCGACTTGCCGGATCCGGGCGGTCCCACCATCAGCAGGTTGTGGCCGCCCGCCGCCGCGATCTCCAGGGCGCGTTTGGCCGTCTCCTGACCCTTGACGTCTTTGAGATCGGGCAGGCCCTCCCCGCTCGGCGCCTCCGCCCTCGGCTCCGGCGGAGAGAGGACTTGCGTGCCCTTCATGTGGTTGACGAGCGCCAGCAGAGAGGACGGCGCCAAGACCTCGATGCCGGCAGCCCAGGCGGCCTCGCCGCCCTGCGCGGCGGGACAGATTAAGCCCAGTTCCTTGGCCGAGGCGTGGATCGCGGCGGGCAGGACGCCGGTGACCGCCGCCAATCGCCCGTCGAGCGCCAACTCCCCCAAGGCCAGCGCGCTGCCGATCTCCTCTGCCGGCAGCACGCCGATGGCGGTGAGCAGCGCCAAGGCGATGGGCAGATCGAAGTGGCTGCCCTCCTTCAAGAGGTCCGCCGGCGCCAGGTTGACGACGATGCGCTTGGGCGGCAGAGCCAGCCCCAAGGCCGTCAGGGCGCCGCGCACCCGCTCTCGGCTCTCGGCCACCGCCTTGTCCGGCAGGCCGACCACGGCGAAGACCGGCAAGCCCGCCGAGACCTGCACCTGCACGTCGACATCCACCACCTCGATGCCCTGAAAGGCAACCGTCGCCACTCGCGCGACCATGGAACATCCTTCCGACTCTTCGCCTGAGGCCACAGACTGCTACCTTGCCTGCCCCGAGGCGCAAAGACTTTTCTCGTTGCCGCGGGCGGTCGGCTTGCGGCATAGCGGGACCGCAGAAGCGTCACCGCTTTGCCTCTTGGCTTCTGAAGCCTCTCTTACCAAGTGGCACTCACGGACCCGCGAGCCGCGCGGGGGTGGGGGATTCGTTTTTTGCCATCGACCCGGGGAACTCAGCCTGAATGTTGACTGCGCTCATGACCCTGGGAGGTCTCGTCGGACTCTTGATCGGCGGCGAGATGATCGTTCGCGGGGCGGTCGCGACGGCGCTGCGGCTGGGTCTGTCGCCGCTGTTGATCGGCCTCACGATCGTCGCCTTCGGCACCTCGGCCCCGGAAGTCGTCACCTCGGTCCAAGCGGCCTTGGCGGGGGCGCCCGCGCTCGCGGTCGGCAATGTCGTCGGCTCCAACATCGCCAACGTCTTGCTGGTCGTCGGGCTCTGCGCGCTGGTGCGTCCCATGGTCGTCGCCAGGGTGGAGTTTCGCCGCGACGCCTGGGCCATGACCATCGGCACGCTGATCGGCATCGGCGTTCTCTTTCTCGGGTACTTTTACTTCATAGACCGCTTTGTCGGTATCGCGCTTGTCGCCCTCTTGGTCAGCTACCTGGTTTTTGCCTACTTCTATGAGCGACGCGCCAAGAAAAAAGCGATCAAGAAGCGACAGGAGGCGGCACAGAGCGCGGCCGCGGAGAAGAGCGAGGCTACGCGGGCGAGCACCCGCGGCGAGGCGCCCACGCAGAGCAGCGATGACGTCGCCACGAGCGCCGAGAAGGAAGCCGAGGAGATCGCGGAAGCGGGCCTGGCCGGAAAGCAGCCCAGGCTGAGCCTCTCTCTGCTCAACACCTTCGTCGGTCTCGCACTCATCCTGGTCGGGGCGCATCTGTTGGTCGTAGGTGCCGTCGACATCGCCCGCTACTTCGGGCTCACGGAGGCCACGATCGGCGCGACCATCGTCGCCATCGGCACGTCGCTGCCGGAGATGGTCACCAGTATCGTCGCCGCCTTCCGCGGCCAGTCGGGCGTGGCGATCGGGAACGTCCTGGGCAGCAATCTCTTCAACATCCTGGGCGTTCTCGGCGCGACCGCCATCGCCTTGCCCTTCGCCGTACCGGGCGAGGTCATCACCATCGACATCTGGGTGATGCTGGCGGCGACACTGACGCTGCTGTTCTTGACCACCAGGCGCCCCATCATCCGGCGTCCGGTGGGCGCCCTTCTCTTCTGCTGCTACATCGGCTATCTGGCCCTGCTGCTGACCTAGAGCAGGATGACGTCAAATCGAAACGATTTGTCGTCTGAATCCTGCTCTACAACTTTGAAAGGCAGAGTAGATCGCAGTCAGGTGATCCCACCTGACTGCGATCTACTCAAGACGCCCGGGCCGACCTCAATCAGTCGTGACCTTGCGTCCTGTTCCAGCAGGTTTAAAGTCCGGGGGCACCCAGCGATCAAGGAGGTCCCCCATGCTGCGCTTGCTCTTGCCTCTTCTCATCCTGACCGCCGCGCTCGGCGCGCAGGCATCCGATCCGGCGCCGCGCGACGGCTGGAAGGTGGTGGTGACCGGTTACAGCTATCCGGAGCTATGGGAGCGCCTCAAGGTCACGATCAAAGAGAACAAGATGGGCCTGGTGACCACCGCCAGCGCGACCGTCGGCGCGGCCAATCAGGGCTTCACCATTCCCGGCAATCGCGTGGTGGGCGTCTACCGCAACGACTTCGCGCGGCGCATGCTGGAGGCCAGCGTCGCCGCCGGAATCGAGGCACCGATCCGCTTCTACCTGACGGAAAACCCGGACGGCACCGCCACTCTCTCCTACAAGACGCCCAGCTACGTCTTCGCCCCCTACATGGAGGAGGGCGGCGCCGAGCTGAAAGCAGTGGCCGAGGAGCTGGACGTCATCTTCCAAGCGATCTTCGAACAGACCGCCGCGCAGTAGAGCGCGAGTGCGCCGCGGCGCATCGCCCGCAAGGATGGCCCGCCCCTGTCGGACTCCGCCGGGGCGGGTCGTCTTTGTCTATCCATTGGCCAGTACGGGAGGGAAGCGGCCATGATTCACCTCTACACCTGGAGCACGCCGAACGGCCGGAAGGTGTCGATCGCCCTGGAGGAACTGGGCCTCGACTACGAGACCCACGCGATCGACATCACCAAGGACGAGCAATTCGCCCCCGGCTTTCTGGCGATCAGTCCCAACAACAAGATCCCGGGGATCGTCGACGAAGAGAACGGCCGCACGCTCTTCGAGTCGGGCGCCATCCTGCTGTACCTGGCCGAGAAGACCGGCCGGCTGATGCCGGAGACCGAGAAGGAGCGCTGGGACGTCATGCAGTGGCTGATGTGGCAGATGGGCGGCCAAGGCCCGATGCTGGGCCAGGCGCACCACTTCCTTAAGTTCAATCCCGGCAAGGCGCCCTATGCCGAGGAGCGCTATCACAAGGAGGCCAAGCGGCTCTACGGTGTCCTGGACGCCCAGCTCGCCGGCAAGGCCTACGTGGTCGGCTCGGAGATGAGCGTCGCCGACCTCGCCATCTGGCCCTGGGCCAGTCGCTACGAATGGCAGCGGATCGACATGGCGGAGTTCCCGAACGTCCGGCGCTGGTACCTGGACCTGGCCGCGCGGCCCGGCTTCCAGGCGGGCTACAAGGTGCCGAATCCGAGCTTCGACATCCCGCTACCCACCTAAAGCAGGCGCCGGGCCACCGCCAAGACCGAATCCGCCGCACCAGAGGCATCGATCCGATGCCAGTCGTCCGGCGGTTCCTGCCAGGTGCTTTGCTTGTCCACGACGGCCGGCGTGGAGTCGGAGGCGTCGGAGACGCGCGCCGCCACGCGGGCCTTCAAGGTCTCCAGCGGTGCGTCTAGCCAGATGCCCTCGAAAGGCAAAGACAGACGCTCGGCCAGCCCGGCGATCGGATCCCGCCTCGCCTGCTCGCCGTTGACGGCATCCAGGATCACGGACTGGCCGGCGCGCAGCGCGATCTCGGCATAGCGCAGAAGTTCGCCCGCCACCCGCTGGTGCCAAACATCGCTGTAGGCCTCGGGAGGCAGTCCTTGTTCCGGCACGACGCCGTGGAGCCGCTTGCGGACGACGTCGCTGCGCAGGTGAACCGCGCCCGGCGACGCGCCCAGCAAGGGTGCCAGGGCCGCGGCCAGCGTGGACTTGCCGCTTCCCGACAACCCGCCGACAGCCACCACGCGCGGCATAGAAGGCTCCAGGTAGTGACGCGCGCGGCCCAGATAGTGGCGCGCCCGATCCGCCAGCCGCCTGCGCTGCTTGGGGTCCTGCTCCAGCCAGAGATAGCCGCTCATCTTGGCGCGCACGCCGGCGCGCAGCGAGAGGAAGAGCGGCAGCAGGGCGAGACCGCGCAACTGCGCCTCGGGCTCCGGCATCATGGCGAGCCATCGATTGAGCACCAGGTTGGCTAAGTCCGTCCGTCCCCGATAGTCCAAGTCCATCAAGAGGAAAGCCAGGTCGTAGAGCACGTCGACGCAGGCGAAGTCGTCGCTGAACTCGATGCAGTCGAAGGGCGTCGCCTTGCCGTCCCAAAGCACGATGTTGGCCAAGTGGAGGTCGCCGTGGCAGCGCCGCACCCAGCCGCCGGCGTCGCGCGCATCGGCGAGGGGTGCGCGGCTGCGCAGCACAGACAGGCTGCGGTCCAGCAAGCCCTGGCGCTCTGAAAGCGGAAAGAGACCTGTCGCCTTGGCCATGTCGGCCGCGTTCTCTTGTGCGATGGAGGCCAGGCTCGCCCTCGTTCCGAGGCCCGGCGTCTCCTCCGCGCTCGCATGGAAGTCGGCGACGGCGTCCGCCAGACCCAAGAGAAGCGGCCTCGGCAAGACATCCTGGTCCAGGAGGTGATCCAAGCGCTGGGACTCGTCGAAGCGGCGCATCTCGACCAGCCACTCGACCCTTTCGCCCTCGCCACCGAACCCCAAGGCACCCGACGCCTGGCGCACCACGGGCCGGACGGCGCGATAGATGTCCGGCGCGGTCCGGCGGTTGAGCGCCAGCTCCCGCCGGCAGGCCGCCTCGCGCCTGGCCAGGGTCGAGAAGTTCATCCAGCCGAAATCGATCACCCGCTTCATCTTGAAGGCGAGGTCGCGGGTCAGGAAGAGCAGGTTGCCGGGCGTGGTGATCACCTCCGGTCTTGCCCCGTTGAAGGCGCCGCCGCTCTCCAACCAGCTGCGCACCTCGGCTTGGCGCGTCAGCTCATCCTCGCTGATCGTCATGTGATCCGGCTTTCCCGACTGGTCGGCGACCCCGACGTTGCTCGTCCGGCCCCTATTCCGCCGCGTCCTCGTGGGCTTGCGCGGCGAAGATGGAGCTGTACCCGCCCGACCAGTCAGGCGGGATCAGGCAAGGCCTTGGATCGTGGTGTGCCCAGCGCGCCGCCTTGCCGCGCACGATCGCCCTGGCATGCGACGTGAAGGAGGGATTGGTGGTGTAGGGAAAGGCGTCGGCGGCGCTATAGGCGTTCAGCAGCAAGGGCCGTCCGTTCGCCTTGCTCGGCGGCGAGCCGTGCACGGTCCGGCAATTGTGTATCGTGATGGAGCCGGCCGGCCCCGGCAGCGACACAGCCTTGGTGAGATCGAGGCCGGCCGCATCGCGCGGCTTCAGCGCGCCGACCCAGCGGCCCTCGTCGTCGTACTGATCGAAGAGCGGACCCTCGTGGCTGCCGGCGATCACCGTCAAGGGGCCCGCCTCCATCGGCGTGTCGGCGAGATAGGTGCCGACCGTCAGCGGGCTGTAGTTGGTATGCGGATAGAACTGAATATCCTGATGCCACGCGACGCTATCCTCGTCGGCCGGTCCGTGCCACTTGAAGTTCAGCTTGGCGTGATGAAAGGCGACGTCCGGACCCACCAGGTCGGCCACCACGTCCGCGATCAGGCCACGGGCATAGTCCCAATAGACCCGATGCCGCTCGTCCGGGTTCTTGATGCGGCGTACCATCGGCCGCTCCGTGCCGTGACCGGCGGCCAGATCGAAGATCGGCCCCGATGTCGTCTCGCATCGGCTTTGCGCGACCAGGCCGTCGGTGACGGACCGCAGTCCGGCGACCGTCTCGGCGGGGATCAAGCGCTCCACCAGCAGGTAGCCCGCTTCGAAGTAGAAGGCGCGCTGCTCTTGCGACAGGACGCGAGGCGGTTGGGCTAGAACGTCTTCGGGTGTCATGGCTCTTCTCTTCTCGGCCAGTCGACCTTGCGCGACATGGACCGCATCCTAGCATGCTTATAGCCGCAAAGAGCCGGGCGTCGCAGAGCTAGAGGGCCGCACCCTCACTCGAATGGCGCGGCCAACTCCGGTGCCCAGGTGCGAATGACGTCCTCTATGTGATCGCGCACGGCCGTTGCGGCCAGCTTGCCGTCGCCTGACTTGATCGCGGCCAAGAGGTCGACATGGCGCTCGGCGAAGCGCGCATCGGGTGTCGTCAAGTCGGCCCCCATGTAGGTGTAGCGGTGAATGTGAAGCGTGCAGCGCGAGAGGATCGGTTCCAACGCCGGCAAGCCCGAGGCGCGGATGACGGTGCGATGGAAGTGCCGGTCCAACTCGCTGCAGAGATAGGGATCGTTCGAGCCAAGTACGCGGCCCATCTCCTCGATGATGGCTTGCAGTTCCTCCTCCAGGTCGTCGGCTCGTTGCACGGCCACGCGTTCGAAGGCGGCTTCCTCCAGCGACAGCCGAAGGCCCACCATCTGCACCGCTTCGTCAACGGAGGTCGTGCTGACCGAGGTGCCGCGATAGCCGCGCCGCCAGACCAGGCCGTCCTGCTCCAGCTTCAGCAGGGCTTCGCGCACGGTGCCTTGACTGCAGGCCAATTCACCCGCCAAGCGCTGCTCGGTCAGGGCTTCGCCGGCCTTCAAATGCCCCAGCAAGATGGCCCGACGAATGGCGTGGTAGGCGGCATCGCCCTTCTTCTTGGGCTCCAGCGGCGAGAACCCCGCGACCCCGACCGCTTCCGCCGAAAGCTTGGCGCCGACCATTGACATCCTCCAGGACTAGGTCGCATTATCAATATCGATAATCCACTGGGAAGTCCATCCTTGAGGGTTCGCGTCCGTGGCTTCATCTCATCCCGAATCCTTCGACCCTGTGACGGCGCGGCAAAGGACTCTCGGCTCGAAAGGCACCCAGATCGGCCTTGCCCCGATGGCGCCCGATGGAGTTGCCTATGGGGTGGCGGCGAACCGGCGAGCTCCTGGGGCGTCGCACGGGACGTGCGGCTTCGCTGCGGGGTGAAGGGTTCTTCATGGCATCGCCAAGCGACACCGATCCCAGCGACACCCTACTTCAGGTGACCGACCTGGCGGTGGAGTTCCCGGTCACGCGCGGTGCCCTCTTCAAGCGAACAGTCGGCGTGCTGAAGGCCGTCGCCGGCGTCTCCTTCGACATCAGGCGCGGCGAGGTCTTGGGACTGGTCGGCGAGTCGGGTTGCGGCAAGACGACGATCGCGAAGAGCATCTTGAAGCTGGTGCGCCCTACGCGCGGCCGGATCCGCTTTCGCGGTCAGGACATCTGGGCGATGGACCGCGGCGCCGAGTTCGAGTTTCGACGTCATGTCCAAGCGATCTTTCAGGATCCCTACTCCTCGCTCAATCCACGCATGACCGTCCGGCAGATCATCGGCGAGCCCTATGTGATCCACGAACCGAGCATGGGATCCGACGAGATCCGCAAGCAGGTGAAGGAACTGCTCGACCTCTGCGGCCTGCCGGATCGCATCGCGGAGCGCTACCCACACGAGATGAGCGGCGGTCAGCGCCAGCGTGTCGGCATCGCCCGTGCGCTCGCGCTCAGGCCGGAGTTCATCGTCTGCGACGAGGCGGTCTCGGCGCTCGACGTCTCCATCCAGGCGCAAATCATCAACCTCCTGGGCACGCTGAAGAGCGAGCTCGGCCTCACCTATCTTTTCATCAGCCACGACCTCGGCGTCGTGAAGCACCTCTGCGATCGCGTGGCCGTCATGTATCTGGGCCGCATCGCGGAGCTTGCCGGCAGCGAACCGCTCTTCGCCAAGCCGCTGCACCCCTACACCAGCGCCCTGATGGACGCGGTCCCGGTCCCCGACCCCAGGCAGCATGCCGGTCAGGCCACCAGGCCGCTTGCCGGCGAACCGCCGAGCCCTCTGGCGCCGCCGAGCGGCTGCAGCTTTCGCGAACGCTGCCCCAAGGCGGTCACCGCATGCGGCCTGGAAGTGCCGCCACTCGATCAGCTTGAACCGCGCCACTGGGTGGCCTGCCCCGAGGCGGCCCCGGCCGCCAACTCCATGTGACGCGCGGGCGGAAGAACAAGCCGACCCTGGGAGGTCCGCTCGTAGAGTATCCGTAGTTCTTAGAGCAGGGAGAAAAATCATGTCAGACTCGAAAGCAGCGACCCTCACGCCGTCGATGGCGCGAGACCTCGCCGACGCCCGGGACTTCGATCCGCGCGACCCGCTGGTCGGTCTCGACCGCCACGCCCTCTCGGGCCCCAGGCTCGAGCGGCGCACGGTCCTGCGTCTCCTGGCCGCCAGCGGCGCGCTGACGGCCGCGCACCTCATGCCGGCGGCGCTCAAGCCCGCGCGGGCCGCCGACGGCGGCACCCTGCGCGCCGGCTGGGCCGGCGTCGGCGAGTTCCGTACGCTCGACCCGGCGCAGATCAACCAGGTCCTGCTGTTCCAGATCTCGTCCAACGTCTTCGGCGGCCTCACCCACATCGACCCGTTGCTGGTAGCCCAGGGCGACCTGGCGACCGATTGGTCCGCCAATGCCGACGGCACGGAATACGTCTTCAACCTGCGCGAAGGCGTCACTTTCCAAAACGGCGACCCCTTCACCGCCGACGACGTGATCTTCACCTATCAGCGCTCCAGAGACCCGGACAAGTCGATCCACAGCCGGGTGGTCTCCAACATCAAGGACATCGAGAAGCTGGGCGACCACAAGATCAAGATCATCCTGGCAGCCCCGCAGGCCTCCTTGCTGGTGAAGACCCTGGAGCGCTCCAGCGGGCGGGCCATGACCATCGTCTCGCGCGGCGCGCTGGAGGCCATGGGTCCGCAGCAGTACGGACTGACGCCGGTCGGCACCGGCCCCTTCCGGGTGACCAAGCACCAGCTGGGCCAATCCATCACCCTGGAGCGTTTCGACGACTATTACGATCCGGAGCGCCCGAAGCTGGACAAGGTCACGATCCAGCCGATCATCGATCCCGAGCCCCTGGCAGCCGCCATCGAGGCCGGCGACATCCAGATCATCGGCGGCAACCCGCCGGCGCCGGAGCTGATCGACCGCTTCGAGGACAACCCCGACATCTCCGTCAGCACCGTGCCGGGCCCAGGCTTCCAAAGCCTCTTCATGAACCCCTGGCGCGACCCCTTCAAGGTGACCGACTTCAACAAGCCCCTGGACGAGTTGATGAAGGACCCGGGCTTCATGGTGCGCCTGGCCATCGCCAAGGCGATCGACCGCGACCTCTATATCGAGCGTGCCCAGTTCGGCCGCGGCGTCCCGGCCTACGGCACGATCAACGAGGCCATGGGCTTCTACTTCGATCCCGCCATCGCGGACTCCAGCAATCAGAAGTACGACCTGGCGGAGGCCAAGCGCCTGCTGGCCGACGCCGGCTATCCCGACGGCGAGGGCTTCCCGACCTTGAAGGTGATCCACACGCCGGCGACGCGCCGCGACGTCTTGATCATCAAGAACATCCTCAAGACCGGTTTGGGCATCGACATCGATCTGGACACCAAGGACTTTCCGGTGCTGATCGACCAGTTCGACAAGATGGATTGGGACCTCTGCCGCTTGGGCTCGGGCGGGGACTTCGATCCGGACGACGGACTGGTCGACTGGATGCAGACGGCCTCCAAGTTCAACGGCCGCACCCGGGACAAGTCGGTCCATCCCTTCGGCTTCTTCTCGGAGGCCGAGGTCGACAAGCTGATCGACCAAGAGCGCACCACGGCCGACCTGGATCAGCGCAAGGCCTTGGTGCAGAAGGCCAACCAGCTGACCTCCGACAAGGTGGCCTGCGCCTTCATCTACCATCCGGTCGACAACCTGGTCTACCGTAAGGAGGTCTTCTTCCCGGACGAGAGCCGGATCCCCGGACTGGTCGATCTCGACCGGGTTCAGGTTGCGTGATCGCAGCTTGGCCGAGCGGCGGCCCTCGCGGCCGCCGCGCCGGGCGGACTGACAGGCCATGAGCGGCTATCTCGTAAGGCGTTTCCTGGGGGCAATCGTCGTCATGTGGGCGGTCGCCACCCTGGTCTTCTTCATGCTGCGCGCCATTCCGGGAGACCCGCTGGCGGCCATCCTCTTCGACGTCGGCGACGCGCAGGCCATCGCCGACCTGAAGACCAAGCTCGGCCTCGACCAGCCGGTCTACGTCCAGTACGTGAAGTGGTTCTGGCTGCTGCTGCAGGGCGACTTCGGGAACTCCATCTACGGCAGCCGCATCGAGGTCTCGCGCATCATCATGGAGGCCCTTCCGCGCACCCTCTCGCTTGCCGGCATCGCCTTTGTCATCGCCATCGCCATTGCCGTGCCCGCCGGCCTGATCTCGGCACTGCGCAAGCATTCGGCGCTGGACCATACCGTGACCGTGGTCGCCTTCCTGGGGCTCAGCATGCCGGACTTCTGGCTCGGCATTATGCTGATCATCGTCTTCGCGGCCAATCTTCACTGGCTGCCGGCGATCGGCTATCAGCCCCTCTCCGAGGGCTTCTGGCCCTGGCTCTCCCACCTGATCCTGCCGGCCATCGCCGTCGGCACGCCCTTTGCGGCGATCATCGCGCGCATGATCCGCTCCTCCATGCTCGAGGTGCTGAAGAGCGACTACATCAACGTCGCCCGCTCCAAGGGTCTCTTGAGCTGGCGCATCATCTTCGTCCATGCCTTCCCCAACGCCCTGATCCCCGTCGTCACGGTCCTGGGGATCGCGGTCGCCTTGCTGATGGCGGGCGCCGTCGTGGTCGAGAACGTCTTCGCCATCAAGGGGCTGGGACGGGTCCTGATCGAGGGCATCCTCAATCGCGACTACCCCGTGGTCCAGGGCGCGATCCTCGCCGTCTCCGCCATCTTCGTCTTCGCCAATCTGCTGGTCGATGTCCTCTACACCGTCATCGATCCCAGGATTCACTACGACTGATGGCCGACATCGCACAAAGAGAGGCGCAAGAGCTCGCGCCGCGGCCGTCGCGCGCTCGGCGCTGGCTGCGCTACATCCTGGCCGACTACAAGGCCGCGGCCGGGCTGGTGATCCTGTCGGTGCTGCTGTTCAGCGCCATCTTCGCGCCGCTGATCGCTCCCTACGACCCCAACGACATGGCCTTCATGATGATGGGCGGGCCCTCTTGGGAGCATCCTCTCGGGACCGACGACCTGGGCCGCGACCTCTTGAGCCGTCTGCTCTACGGCACCCGCATCTCCCTCTTCGTCGGCATCTCGACCGTGGCCATCGCGCTGGTCATCGGCGTCGGGCTCGGCGTGATGGCGGGCTACTTCGGCGGCTTCGTCGATACCGTCATCATGCGCTACGTCGACCTGCAGTGGGCCTTCCCCAACTTCATCATCGCCGTCTATCTGGTGGCGGTCTTTGGCACCGGGCTCTTGAACGTCATCGTCGCCGTCTCGCTCGCCTTCGTGGACGACTTCGCGCGGGTGGCCCGCAGCATGGTGCTCACCATCAAGGAAGAGCAGTACGTCGCCGCGGCCCGCACCCTGGGCGCCTCCAACAACCGCATCATGTGGCGCCACATCCTGCCCAACACCATGGCGCCGATCATTGTCCAGGGGACGGTCAGCATCTCCTACGCGATCCTGGCCGAGGCCGGGCTCTCCTTCCTGGGGCTGGGCGTGGAGGCCGACACGCCGACCTGGGGCCTGATCCTGTCGGACGCGCGCAGCTTCATCAGCCGCGCCTGGTGGCTGGGCGTTTTCCCGGGCCTTTTCATCATGATCACCGTGCTCTCCATCAACTTCCTGGGCGACGCCCTGCGCGACATCATGGACGTCCGCGAGTTCAAGGAGCGGCACTAGGGCGCCATCCTCGGAGAGCCGCGTCGCAGCATGCCGGCAATGGCTTTAAAGACCCCATGACCCGTCGTCATCGGGAGCGGAGCGCGACGATCCAGCAGCCGGCCTTGTCGACGGCGGCAGAGCGCCCGCCGGCTTACGCGCGATCGGCCTTGATGCAGGCGGCGCGATGATCTCGGGCGATCTCCAGCAAGGGCGGCAGGCCTTCCAGGCAGCGCTCCTCCGCCAAGGGACAGCGCGGCGTGAAGGAGCAGCCCGGCTCGGGATGCAGCAGGTCGGGCGGCTGGCCCTGGATCGGCAGCAAGGCTTCCTGGCGGGGCTTGTCGACCCGCGGGATCGAGGCCAGAAGCCCCCGGGTATAGGGGTGTCCCGGCCGCTCGAAGACCTCCTCGGTGGCGGCGCTCTCGACGATCCTGCCCGCATACATGACGTTCACCCGCGAGGCATAGCGCGCGACGATCCCCAGATTGTGGGTGATGAGGACGGTCGCCGCGCCGAGGCGCTCGGAGAGCTTGCTCATGAGGTCGAGGATCTGCGCCTGAATGGTGACGTCCAGCGCCGTCGTCGGCTCGTCGGCGATGATCAGCTTTGGTTCGCAGGAAATCGCTGTGGCGATCATCACCCGCTGGCGCATCCCGCCGGAAAAGTGGTGCGGATACTGCTTCAGGCGGCGCTCGGGCTCCGGAATGCCCACCATTTTCAAGAGATCGACCGCGCGAGCCTCGGCCTGCCGCGTCGTCAGTCCCATGTGCCGCACCATGCCCTCGCGCAGCTGGGTCGCGATGCTCAAGACCGGATTCAGCGACGTCATGGGCTCTTGAAAGATCATGGCGATCTTGTCGCCGCGGATATCCCGCAAGGCCTCTTCGTCCAAGGTCTGCAGGTCCCGGCCCTCGAAAAGCGTCTGGCCCGTGACCTCGCCCGGCGGCCGCGGCACCAGGCCCATCACCGCGTGCGCCGTCATCGACTTGCCCGAGCCCGATTCGCCGACCACGGAGATGAACTCGCCGGCATGCACATCGAAGGAGATCCGGTCCACCGCCTTCAGAAGACCTTCGCCGGTGCGGAAGGAGACGCTGAGGTCACGAACTTCGAGGAGGGCCGCCATCGGAACTCCGGTTGGTCTGGAACGCGCCGTTCGAGTGACTGCCAAGTATAGCAGGAAGGGAGAGTCTTCGCATGACCTGGTCCGTCATAGCTCATGATCGAGAAAGCGGCCTAATTGGCCTGGCCATCGCATCGCGCTTCTTCGCCGTGGGGGCGCTGTGTCCCTGGACCGAGGCAAGGGTGGGCGCCGTATCCACCCAGGCCATGCTGAACCCGCTACTTGGCAAGATCGGCCTGGATTGGCTGCGCGCCGGCTTTCACGCCGCGGATGTCTGCCAGATGCTGATCGCCGGCGATGCCGGGCGCGCCTCTCGCCAGGTGCATGTCATGGACGCCGGCGGCGCCACCGCCGCCCACACCGGGCCCGACTGCGTGCCCTGGTGCGGCCACATCGCCGAGCCCGGCCTGTCGGTGGCCGGCAATATGCTGGCCGGAGAGGCGGTCGTCGCCGACACGCTGAAGACCTTCAAGGCGCAAGCGGGAACGCCCCTGGTGGAGCGGCTCCTGGCGGCGATGGAGGCCGGCGAGGCCGCCGGCGGCGACAAGCGCGGCAAGCAGTCAGCGGCCATCGTCATCCAGGGGCCGGACGCCTACCCGGCGCTCTCGCTCAGGGCCGACGACCATCCCGACCCCCTGGCCGAGCTGCGCCGCCTCTACGGCGTCTCCAGGGAACGCTTCATCGCCTATTCGCTGAGCTTCCCGACGCCCGGAAATGCCGCGGGCTTGAGCGATCGCGCCATGGCCGACGAGGTGATCGCCAGGCATCTGGGCCTCCACTTGGAGGCGGCGGCGGCGACGCGGGCGGCCGCTTGCGGCAAGGGGGGCGACAGCGGCAGGTAAGGCGCCCGAATCCCGCCCGTGCGAGACTACTGGCCGGGCGTGTAGTACTCGACGATGCCTTCCTCGGAGACCTCCTCGTTGAAGCGCATGCTCTGGTCCAGGATCCCGGTGAAGTCGAAGGCCGGCGTCGTTCCCTGGGGAACGATCGTGCTGCTCATGCGCGACAGCATCTCAAGGTGCTCCGCGGCCCTTTCGTTGCCGGACAGGCCGAGGCCGATCAGCGCGTACTTACGCAGCTCCGCGCCGGCCGCGTTGTCGATGGCGCTGCGCCGGCTGACCGATTCGGCAAGCACGGCTGGCGAGGTGAAGCCGGTCAGGAAGGCCAAGGCCCGCTCGCTCTCGGAGAGGTTCACCAGATAGCCCAAGGCCACGACGGCACCGACCTTCCCCTTGTGCGCCTGACGCGCGATCAAGGGATCCTCCGTCGGCGGCGGTGGGCTGCCGATGTAGGAGATCAGCGCGTCCGCCGCGCGGGCACTGCCGATCATGCCCAAGGTCAAGGCGATGTTCTCGTGGTAGAGCACTTGGTCGGGATCGTTCAGCATGGCTACCAGGAGGTCGACCTGCTCGTCGCCGTAGCGCGCGGCCTGGTCCAGCGGTAGGCCGTGAAAATAGATCTGCGTGACGAACTCCCGCACCGGCGGCAGCTGGCGGCTGCGTTCGGCCAGCTGCAGCGGCAGGCTGGTGCCGGTGTCGGCGACGGCAATGCCGGCGCCGCTGAAGGCGTCGCACTCGTTCCGGTTCACCTCGCGCCGATTGGTGCCCAAGGCCCAGAACATCAGGTTTCGGTTGGAGGTGTCGCGATGCGGGCGGCCCTTGTTGTGACCGAACTCGTGCGCCCAGAGGATGCCCTCGATCTCCGGCAGATAGCGTTCGACGATGAGATTGTCCTGATTGAGGATGCCGCAGCCGCGATAGGAGGTGTTGAAGGTTCCCTGGCAGAAGTTGAGGTCGCGTACGGCTTTGACGTCGGCCTCGATGCCGAACACCGTGGCCAGCGCCAGGCCCGTGTCGACGGCGCCATCGCCGACCTCGAAGACCTCGACCTGTCCCTGGCGGACGAAAGTCACGGCACAGGCGACATCGTCCGGGCTGTCCTCCGCCTGCAGAACGAGGGAGGCATCGCTCAAGATCGCGTCGGCGCTGGCCTCGTCCAGAAGCGCCGTCGCGTGCCTGGCGATACGGACCTCGTGGACTACCTCCTCGGGCGCTTCGCCGATGACCGTCGGCGGCGGGGTAGTGGTTCCGCTCGGCGGCGTAGAGACGCTGCCGCCCCCTCCACCTGACGAGGACCCGCAGGACGCGGCGACCAGGGCGACAGCTAGCAGCAGAGCGCCGCTTGGGGCAGAGGCAGCCATCATTGTCGGTCTCTCCCTTGTTCTCGGGGCCGTTTGGCGTACGCGGCGCCACCTTCGCCTGGAGGAATCTATACCTCGATCGCGCCACGCGCCAGCGTCCACTGCCGCGAGGCGCGGTGCCGCCACGGCCTTGCCAAAATGAAACGATCGTTCTATTTTCTCTCTATGAGCAAGAAGCGACAGCAGATCGCGGCCGCGGCGGAACGGGTTCTCTATCGGGAGGGCTTCGCCCAGGTCGGCGTGGACCGCATCGTGGACGAGGCCGACGTGGCCTTGGGGACGCTCTACAAGCACTTTCCCGGCAAGGAGGATGTCATCGTCGCGGCGCTGGCGCACAGGGAGGAGACCTTCCTCGAACGCATGGAGGAGCCCGAGGGCGAGGGCGGTATCGACGCCGTCCTACGGCTCTTCGACCGCCTGTTGGATTGGGGGGACGAGAAGGGAGGCAACGGCTGCCTCTTCCTGCGCGCGGCCGCCGACTACCCCGAACCGGGACCGGTGCGAGAGGCCGCTGTCGCGCACAAGCAGACCTATCTCGCGCTGATCGAGCGGCGCTTGCGGCATGCGGGTTGGGAAAAGGCGGAGTCCAAGCGCCTGGCGCTTCGGATCTTCGTGCTGCTCGAAGGCGCTGTCTCGGCGGTCTTCGCGCTGGGACGCGAGACGGCCATCGCCGAGGCCAAGGAGACCGCACGCTTGCTCCTGCTCGCATGTCCGCCGCGGGGCTGAGGCGAGGCCTGCCGGTCACCTATCTGCTGGAAGCAGGATTGGTGATCGCTTGGAGCTCGGGCTATATCGGAGCACGGATCGCCGCCGAGTCGGCCTCGGTGCTGCAAGTGCTCTTCTGGCGCTTCTTGCTGGTCTCGCTCCTCCTCTTGCCCTTTCTCCTTCCTGCTCTGAAGAACGGGCTGTCCGCCAGGACGCTCGGCCATCACGCGGTGCTGGGCCTTCTCGCCATGTTCGGGTTCCTGGTGTTGGGCGTGGTGGCGATCGATCTGGGCGTGCCGGCCGGAACCGCCGCCTTGATCGCGGCACTGCAGCCTCTCCTGACCGCGGCGCTGGTGGGTCCGGCCCTGGGCCAAAGGGTGACCAAGCGGCAGTGGCTGGGCCTTGCCATCGGTCTCTGCGGGATTACCGTCGCGGTCAGAGCCGGATTGGGCCAAGCGCCCTTCTTCGCCTATCTGCTGTCCTTCGCCGCGACCCTGTCGCTGGTCGCCGCGACCCTCCTGGCCAAGGCGAGGCCCGACAACACCGAGCTCTTGCCGGCCTTGGCCATTCAGAGCGTCACCACGGCCGTGCTGTTGCTGCCCCTGGTGCTCTGGGAGGGGCAGGCAACGCCATGGAGCGACCCGGACTTCCTCATCGCCGTTCTGTGGTTCGTCGTCTTCTCGACGCTCGGCGGCTACGGCTTCTACTGGCTTTGCCTCAGGCGCAGCGGAGCCCTGCGCGTCGGTGCCTTGATCTATCTGACGCCGCCCGTGACCATGCTCTGGGCTTGGGCCATGTTCGCCGAGCCCTTGACCTTGGCGGCGGCCGCGGGCTTCGGCCTTTGTCTCCTGGGCGTCGCCTTGGCCAGGGAAGAGTCGCGCTAGGAAGCTGCCATGCTGGAATCGGACCTCACCACTCTTCTGGCGATCGCCGCGGTCTATGTGACCGGCGTCATCGTCCCGGGTCCCAACTTCGTCGCAACCGTGCACCGCGCGGTCTCTGCCTCGCGCAGGGAGGCCTTGTCGCTGGTCGCCGGGATCGCGGTGGTGAACATGCTCTGGGCAACGGCCGCGATCGGCGGCATCACGCTTCTCTTCGCCGCGGCGCCCTGGCTCTTCCTCGCCATCAAGCTGGCGGGAGCCGCCTATCTCTTGTGGATGGGTTTGCAGTTGATCCGCCGGGCGGGTGCTCCCATCGCGGCTGCCGGCACCGGGTCAGGCAAAGGCCATTGGCGGGCCTTCCGCGCCGGCCTCATGACCAACCTCGCCAATGCCAAGGCCGTCGTCTTCTTCGCCAGCATCTTCGCCGCGGCGACACCGCAGGATCCGACGCTCTGGTTCGCCTTGGCGGTCGTCGCCAGCGTCGGGCTGATCGCCTTCCTCTGGTATGGCGGCTTGGCCCTCTTGTTGTCGCTTGGCGGGGCTGCCGCCGCCTATCGGCGCGCCAAGCCCTGGATCGACCGTCTCTGCGGCGCGGTGATCGGAGCACTGGGCCTCAAGCTGGCCGCCAGCGGCTAGAGCAGTGTTCGCGTCGCCGGACCGGAGCCCGGCCCTGCTCCCTACCTTCGAAAGATAGAGAAGAGAGACGCAGTCAGGCGATCCCACCTGACTGCGATCTGGTCTCGGCTCTCCAAGAACAGGACGACGTCAAATCGAAACGATTTGTCGTCTGAATCCTGCTCTACAACTTTGAAATATAGAGCAGATTCACGCACACAGGTGATTCCACCTGAGTGCGATCTGCTCTAGTTGCCGTCGCCGTGCGGGGCCAGCACCTCCGGTCCCGCCGGCGGCACGGTGTTGCGGCCGCCGCGCTTCTTGCGGACCAGCAGGTTCGGCGGCCGGCGCTCGGCGGCGACGTCCATCACGCTGAAAGTCTGGTTCACGTAGTTGGTGATACCGTCCAGCCCGCCGCAGAACTCGCGCAGCTCCGGCGTCATCTCCGCCTCCACCACGCGCTGCGGGCGGCTGGGGTCCACGGTCTCGAAGCGGACGTAGAACCAGGGCTCGCCGCGCTTGATGACGAGATCACGGCCCTCGTCGTGCCACTCGAAGGCCCACATCAGCGAGCGCGGCCAGTTGTGGATCGGGAAGCGCCCGCCGATCATCACGCCCGGCCACTGCGGCGACTTGTAGTCGTAGTAGGGCGGCAGCTGGTTCATCCAGCAGGGCTCGTCGCAGATGAAGCGATAGGGTGCGACGACCTGCAGGCAAGGCCGCTTAGGATGGCGCCAGCGGTTGGGAGCCATCACGGTGATCATGCGGTCCAGCTTGCTGCCGGAGACAGTGCTCTTGATCCCGGCCGCGTTCACCATCTTGACGTTGCCCTTCTCGTCTCGCGTGAGACGCAGGTGCATGTCGACGGGAGCGGCGACCGAGTAGGTGCGCGCGTCGCTGTCCACGATGGCCGGGCAGTGGTTCACCGCCTTGGGGTGTTCGGGCGGGCGGGAATGGCCCTTGATCGCGCGCGGCGCGTCCCAAAGGAACCCCGGGCCGCCGCCGTCGACCAGCCAGCCGATGTCGATCACGCGGGTGCGCGAGCGCTTCGTGGTCTTTTCCTTCGTCGCGCTCTTCGGCAGTTCGCCGCCGCTGCCGAAGGCGTTCGCCGGCGGCATGCTGTCACCCGGCGGCTGGTCGCTCTCGGCTAGGCTGCTGAGCTGCGCCTCGTCGAGTTCGCCGTCATCATGCTTGACGGGGCATTCGGCTTCGCTGGCCTCGCTCGCTGCTTCGGTCTTGGCTTCCTTATCGTCTTCTATTACGCCGCTCATTCTAGCTTTGGCTCCTATATCGCGGCGCTTCCAGGCGGTCCCCGCCCTCTCAGCGCCTGTGCCGTTAGGGTGCAAGCTAAGGACTTGGCCGGCGCCTTGCAATCGCTGAGCGCCTTGCCCCCGGGCATTTCTTGGTCCATGTCTTGGCCCATGCGAGCTGCCGATGGGACGGCCGCGGCGCGGAGGCCGCGGCGATGAACGACGATGGAAAACGCTTCGAACGGCGTGTGCCGGACGGAGACGACCGCGAACGCCTGGTCTGCCGCGACTGCGGCTTCATCGCTTATGACAATCCCAAGGTCGTGGTCGGAAGCGTGGTGACCTGGGAGGAGAAGATCCTGCTCTGCCGCCGCGCCATTCCGCCGCGCAAGGGTTTCTGGACCCTGCCGGCCGGCTACTTGGAGGTGCACGAGGCCCCGGAGACGGGTGCCCAGCGCGAGGCCTGGGAGGAGGCGCGCGCCAAGATCGCCATCGAGCAGCTGATGGCGGTCTACACCATCGAGCGCTTGAGCCAGGTGCAGCTGATCTATCGTGCCAGGCTCACCGACCCGGCGGTGGAGGCGGGGCCGGAGAGCCAAGAGGTCGCGCTCTTCGACTGGGCCGAGATTCCCTGGGACGAGATCGCCTTTCCCAGCGTGCATTGGGCCTTGAACCACCATCGCAGCCTCGGCGCCGCCCAGGCCTTCGCCCCGCTGGTCAATCCGGAGGGCGGCGTGGGCGCGATGAGCGAGCTGGGGCTTTAGGCACCGGCGCGAAGCCTCAGGAGAGATCGAATCCCTGGCGGCGCACGTAGCGGCCCCAATCGTCGCGCGCCGGCTCGGCATACTGACGGGTGCGCTCTTCCGACCAGCCGTAGAGGTCCGCCGGCCCCCAGCGATCGAGACCGCGTTGCTTGGCTTGCGGCACCGGGACGGCTTGGGCGCGGGCTCGGTCGTAGCCATCGACCGCCTCGATCAGGCCGCCGTCGTCGTAGCGGTCTTCGTGTAAGGTGACGCTGGTCGGCAGCCTTCGGCGCAGCGGCGGCGTCTCCGCCGGCCAGCCGAGGCAGAGGCCGGCCAAGGGGAAGACATGGCGCGGCAACGCCAGGAGGTCGGAGACTTCCTCGACGCGGTTGCGGATCTCGCTCACCGGGCAGCCACCGAGTCCCAAGGACTCCGCCGTATAGAGCGTCGTGGCGAGCACGATCCCGGCGTCGACGGCGGCGTTCATGAAGCTGTCGAGATGCTCGTTGGCGAAGGGGTGGTCGCGATGGTCGGCCAGACGGCGGATCCGGCGTCCGTCGCCGCAGAAGACCAGGGTCACCGGCGCCTGGGCGACCCAAGGGAACTGCGGCACCAAGGCGGCGAGCGCCGCCCGTTGCTCGGCCTCGCGTAGCCAGATGACGCTCACCTGCTGCAGATCGGACTTGGAGGGCGCGGAGAGGCCGCCCGCCAGGATGCCGCGGACCAAGGCCTCCGGCACGGCCCTGGCGGAGAAGGCGCGCACCGAGCGCCGGGAGAGCATTTGACGGAGGAAGGGGCTGGTACCCTCGGTCCTCTCTTCCTGTCCGAAGCGTGCTGCGATGAGCGCGGTTAGGCTGGCGGTCATGGGCGATCTTTCCTAAGAGTGGGGCCGAGAGCCCAAGCCTACCGCCCACACGCCAATGCCCAAGACCGGTGCCATGTCGCAGTCAGCCTTTCCCCACCTCTTCTCGCCCTTGACGATCGGCGGGGTGACCCTGAAGAACCGAATTCTCTCCACCGGTCATGACACCTGCATGGCCGCCGACTACAAGCCGAGCCCGGCCTTGGTCGCCTACCACCAGGCGCGGGCGGCCGGCGGCGCGGGCCTGATCATCACGCAGGTCGCCGGGGTCCATGAGACGGCGCGATACACCTCGCACGCCATCCTGGCGATCGACGACGACTGCATCCCGCCCTACCGAAAGCTGGCCGAGGCCTGCCACGCCGAGGGCTGCGCCGTCTTCGGCCAGCTCTTCCATCCTGGGCGCGAGATCAGGGACACGCCGGACGGGACGCAGCCGGTGGCCTATGCGCCCTCGGTCAGCCCCAGCGAGCGCTTTCACACCATCCCGCGCGAGATGAGCGTGGCGCTGATCGCCGACATCGTGGCCGGCTATGGCCAGGCGGCGCGGCGCATGGCGGCGGCCGGCTTGGACGGCACGGAGATCGTCGCCAGCCATGGATATCTGCCGGCACAGTTTCTGAACCCGCAGGTAAACCGGCGCGAGGACACCTATGGCGGCGACGCCGACAAGCGCCTGCGCTTTCTGGAGGAGGTGATCGCGGAGGTCCGCCGACACGTACCCGACGGCTTCGTCCTGGGGATGCGCATCTCCGGCGACGAGCAGAGCGAGGAAGGCCTCAGCGAAGCGGACTCCCTGGCGGCCATCGTCGCGCTCGCCGACCGGCTGGACTACGTGAACGTCATCGCCGGCACCTCGGCCACCCTGGGCGGCGCCATTCACATCGTCCCGCCGATGGCGATCGCCAACGCCTACCTGGCCCCCTTCGCGGCGACGGTGAAGGCCAAGGTCTCGATCCCGGTCTTCGTCGCGGGCCGGATCAACCAGCCGCAGGAGGCGGAGAAGGTGATCGCCTCGGGCCAGGCCGACATGTGCGGCATGACCCGGGCCTTGATCTGCGATCCGGAGATGCCGAACAAGGCGGCGGCCGGGCGCGGCGAAGACATCCGCGCCTGTATCGCCTGCAACCAGGCCTGCATCGGACACTTCCACCAGGGCGTGGCGATCTCCTGCATCCAGCATCCGGAGACCGGGCGCGAGCTGCAGTACGGCACGCGCAAGCCGGTCGCCAAGGCGAAGCGCGTGCTGGTGGTGGGCGGCGGGCCGGCCGGCATGAAAGCGGCGGCCGTCGCCGCCGAGCGCGGCCACGACGTAGAGCTGCACGAGGCCGGCCGGCAGCTCGGCGGCCAGGTGCTTTTGGCGCAGCTGCTGCCGGGCCGCGCAGAGTTCGGCGGTCTCGCCACCAACCTCGCGCGCGAGATGGAACTGGCCGGCGTCAGCGTGACCTTGAACAGCCGCGTGGATCGGGCCTCGATCGAGAGGGTCGCCCCCGACGCCCTCGTCCTCGCCACCGGCGGTCGCCCGCGCTGGCCGGCGATCGAGGGCCGAGAGAGCGGCCATGTCGTCGATGCCTGGCAGGTGCTAAGGGGGGAAGCCAACGTGGGCGCCTCCGTCGTCATCGCCGACTGGCGCGCCGATTGGATCGGGCTCGGCCTGGCCGAGAAGCTGGCGCGCGACGGCTGCCACGTCCGCCTCGCGGTGACCGCCTTGCACGCCGGTCAGGGCGTTCCGAACTACGTGCGCGACCACGCCGTCGGCACCTTGGCGCGCCTGGGCGTGGAGGTGCAGAGCTACGCCAGGCTCTACGGTCTGGATGGCGACAGCATCTATCTCCAGCACCTGGCCAACGGCGAGCCCATCATCTTCGAAGGCGTGGAAACGCTGGTCCTGGCGCAAGGCAACGAGCCGGAACGCGGGCTGGCCGTCGCCATGGAAGGATGGCCCGGAGAGCTGCACGAGGTCGGCGACTGCCTGGCCCCGCGAACGGCGGAGGAAGCGGTACTGGACGGCTTAATGGTCGGTAACGCGCTTTAGGCCAAGATTCCAGGCCCTTGGCGGCCCGCCAGACCTTGACAAGCAGGGCGCGCGGGCATAAGTGCAGCGCCAGTACGGCATTAGCACTCGCCTTCGGGGAGTGCTAACAGACTCCGTGCCTTATCAGAAGCACAGTGAAACCACTCTCTCGATCGAGGAGGAAATCCCCCATGAAGTTCCGGCCGTTGCATGACCGCGTCGTCGTCCGTCGCTTGGAAGAGGAAGAGAAGACCGCGGGTGGCATCATCATTCCGGACACCGCCAAGGAGAAGCCGATGCAGGGCGAGATCATCGCCGTCGGTCCTGGCGCACGCAACGACAAGGGCGAATTGGTCGCCCTGGACGTTCAGGTGGGTGACCGCGTGCTGTTCGGCAAGTGGTCCGGCACCGAAGTCAAGATCGACGGCGAAGAGCTGTTGATCATGAAGGAGAGCGACATCATGGGCGTCCTGGGCGACGCCGCCGCGGCCAAGGCCGCCGCCTAAGTCCGCTCCTTCGAAAACAGCGCTAGATCAAAGGATTAGCGAATATGGCTGCTAAAGACGTCAAGTTTTCCGGCGATGCCCGTCAGCGCATGCTGAAGGGTGTCGACATCCTGGCCGACGCCGTCAAGGTGACCCTGGGCCCCAAGGGCCGCAACGTCGTGCTCGACAAGTCCTTCGGCGCGCCCCGCATCACCAAGGACGGTGTCGCGGTCGCCAAGGAGATCGAGCTTGCCGACAAGTTCGAGAACATGGGCGCGCAGATGGTGCGCGAGGTCGCCAGCAAGACCAACGACCTGGCCGGCGACGGCACCACGACCGCGACCGTCCTGGCCCAGGCCATTGTGCGCGAGGGCTCCAAGTCGGTTGCCGCCGGCATGAACCCGATGGACCTCAAGCGCGGCGTCGACATGGCCGTCGAGGCCGTCGTCGCGGATCTCAAGGGCCGCTCCAAGCAGATCGCCGCCAACAGCGAGATCGCGCAGGTCGGCACCATCTCATCCAACGGCGACAGCGACATCGGCGAGATGATTGCCGAGGCCATGCAGAAGGTCGGCAACGAGGGTGTCATCACCGTCGAGGAGGCCAAGAGCCTGGCGACCGAGCTGGACGTGGTCGAGGGCATGCAGTTCGACCGCGGCTACCTCTCCCCCTACTTCGTGACCGACGCCGACAAGATGCGCGTGGTGCTCGAGGACCCCTACATCCTTATCCACGAGAAGAAGCTCTCCGGCCTGCAGCCGCTGCTGCCGGTGCTGGAGGCGGTCGTGCAGTCCAGCCGTCCCCTGCTGATCATCGCCGAGGACGTCGAGGGCGAGGCGCTGGCCACCCTGGTCGTGAACAAGCTGCGCGGCGGCCTCAAGATCGCCGCCGTCAAGGCGCCCGGCTTCGGTGACCGCCGCAAGGCCATGCTCGAGGACATCGCCATCCTGACCAACGGCCAGGTGATCAGCGAGGACCTCGGCATCAAGCTCGAGAGCGTCACGCTCGACATGCTCGGCACTGCCAAGAAGGTGATCCTGAACAAGGAAGACACCACCATCGTCGACGGCGCCGGCGAGAAGGACAGCATCGACGCCCGCTGCACCCAGATCCGCCAGCAGGTCGAGGAGACCACGTCGGACTACGATCGCGAGAAGCTGCAGGAGCGGCTGGCGAAGCTCGCCGGCGGCGTGGCCGTGATCCGCGTCGGCGGTGCGACCGAGGTCGAGGTGAAGGAGCGCAAGGACCGTGTCGAGGACGCCATGAACGCGACCCGCGCGGCTGTCGAAGAGGGCATCGTCCCGGGCGGCGGCACCGCGCTGCTGTCAGCCATCAAGGCGCTCGAAAGCGTCAAGGGCGCCAACGACGACCAGCGCGTCGGTGTCGAGATCGTGCGCCGCGCGCTGAAGACCCCGGCTCGCCAGATCGCCGAGAACGCCGGCGCCGACGGCTCCGT
This sequence comes from Rhodospirillales bacterium, assembly GCA_963669375.1. GTDB lineage: Bacteria > Pseudomonadota > Alphaproteobacteria > Kiloniellales > JACOMY01 > JACOMY01. Next base: position 696,460 of record OY770024.1, read on the forward strand.
CGTGGTCGGCAAGCTCTTGGAAGCCACCCAGGACAACTGGGGCTACGACGCCCAGACCGGCGAGTACGTCGACCTGGTCTCCAAGGGCATCATCGATCCGACCAAGGTGGTGCGCACCGCGCTTCAGGATGCGGCCTCCATCGCCGGCCTGCTGATCACCACCGAGGCCATGGTGGCCGAGGCGCCGAAGAAGGACGCCCCCGCGGCGCCGGGCGCTCCGGACATGGGCGGCATGGACTTCTAAGTCCTAAAGCTCCCCATCAGGGAAGGGAGGGCCGCGGCCGCAAGGTCGCGGCCCTCTTTCTTTCCGCGGTGCGCGCTGCCGCGCGCATCAGTCGACAAGGCTGTCGGCCCGGCTCCGCCGCGCCTCGGCCGCGATCTGGTCGGGATGCACACGGCCCCAGATCTGCTGAGAGCGCTCCGGGCTCGCGTACATCCCGGGCGCGCGGGCATAGGCGAAGAGGGCGATGAGCCGCGGATGGGCGCCTTCGACCGCCGTCACGCGGTGCACCGAATAGCGTCCCTTGAAGATCTGCAGGTCGCCCGGTCGGAGGTCGAGGTCGACGACGCGCGTCCGATCACCCTCGATGACCGAGGCCACCTCGTCGTAGCACTCGTCCCCCGGTGTGCGGATGTTGGGGGCGAACTGAAAGACGCCGCCCCGCTCGGGCTGTTGCAGGAGCAGCGAGACGGTGAACTCGTTAGTGTCGAAGTGCCAGTCGAAGGCATCCCCGTCCTTCTGGACAGAGACATTGAGGCAGCCGTAGGGATCCTCGTAGTAGAACAGCGGTCCGACGGCGAGGCAGTCCTCGACGAAGCGCTTCATCGCGGGCTCGCGAAAGAGCCTCCAGATCAAGCCCTCGCGCGGGAAGGCGTCGCCCGGCACCAGGCCGTTGGTCTTGCGGCCCATCATTCGGCGCGGGTCGCGGGCCGGCGCCTCCTCGGGCACGGCGCTGAAGTAGGGATTGTGCTCCTGGGAGAAGTAGATCGCGTCCCGGGCAAGACGCTCCGCCTCCGCCTGCATCCGGACCTGGGCCTCGGGCTTCAGGAAGTCGGGCAGGTAGGAACACTCCTCGGTCTTCAGCCCTTGCCGCGCGGTCGCGATCGTCTCCGCGTAGGCGGCCGAGTCCGGCCGATGGATCGGATAGGCCTCGAGGTCGACGAGATCCTCGATACGATAGCCTGGCGTGGTGACGGCGTTCATCGCGAGCCTCCTTTGTCCCCTACTGTCGATGGGTTGTGGTCGCGGAGAGGATCGTGATGATCGCATGATCCGTAAAGCGAATTGTTTTGATTAGATTGATAGACTATCTTGATCAGCCATGACTCTGGATCAGCTCCTGACCTTTCTGGACATCGCGTCGACGGGCAACTTTCGGCGCTCGGCCAGCCGTCTGAACAGCGCCCAGCCCACCGTCAGCGCGCGGATCAAGATGCTGGAGGAGCAGCTGGGGCAAACGCTGTTCCACCGCGCCAAGAACGGCGTCCATCTCACCGAAGCGGGCCACCGCTTCCATCGCTATGCGCTGATCGCCGTCCGCGCCCTCGAGCGTGGGCGCGCTCAGGTCCGGCTTCCGGGCGACGTCGGGGGGACCTTGAGCATCGGACTGCAGCCCTACCTGGCGGCCTCCTTCGGCAGCGACCTCGTCGCCCGATTGACGGAGGAACTGCCCCGAACGGCCCTGCGGCTGGAGGTGGACTACTCGGAACAGGTGGTCCAGCAGGTCTCGAGCGGCCTGCTCGATCTCGGCATCGTCTTCGTGCCGCGCATTGCCTCGGACCTGGAGGTGAGCCGCATCGGCGCACAGGACGTCGTTCTGGTGACCAGCAAGGACGTGGAGCCCGGCACCTCCCGCTTCGCCGAGACCTACATCCAGGTCTACTGGGGAGAGGATTTTCTCGAGACCCAGGCGGAGGCCCTGGGCAGCAAGGCTTCGCCCAGACTGTCGGTCGCGGCCCCGGGCGTCGCCTTGGACCTGTTGCGCTGCCATGGCGGCGCCGCCTATCTGGACCGCAAGATGATAGAGGCACTCGATGGCGGCGCGAGCCTGAGGGTTCGGGACGACTGGCCCGCCTACGCGCGACCGGTCTACGCCGTGTGGCGCCCGCAGCGCATGAACGACATGTTGGCGCGCGTCTCCGCGCTGGTGGCCAGCCTTCTCTGAGACGAGTCTTCCGAACTCTCCCGCTCTCGACGACGGCTTCAAGACTAGAGGCGGCAAAGCGTCTCCGTCGAATTCGTGCCAGTGCTGCGCGGTTTGGCTGTTTGGATCGAATTCGTCGTGGATTGATCAAGCTCTTACCGTCCTGGCCGGGCTTGACCCACTGCTGTCCGGTTTAGCAGGAAGATCGACTTAATAGGGAAATTTTGACTAATATAATCAACTATAATTCGTCATGGCCGGGCTTGACCCGGCCATCCACGTCTCACCGCCAGTGCCCACCTCTCCGACAGCGTGCGGCGGGGCCACTTGATCCCCGGGTCAATGCCCGGGGATGACGATAGAGAGAGGCAAGACTATCTTAGAAATACGTTCACTTTCTCTAAACCGGACAGCAGTGATCGCGACCCGGGCACGACGGTAACGAGTCGTTAGCGTCACGGAGCAAGACAAACAAACCGCCTAGGCCGGACGGAGGTACCGCAGACCCGAAAGGCCGGCGGTCCCGCCCCCCGGCATGAGCGCCAGCCGCAAGACGCGCCGAGCAAGAAGCGATGGCTGAAGCGGCCGCTCCCCCTCCACCTGACGAACCTCGAGCCACTTGACCTACGCCCGCCGTTCAGACAGCTTGGATCCATGGATCCGAAAACTGGGCCGAACATCGCGGAAGCGCTCAAGGAGGAGATAGAGCTGGGGCGGCTTGGGGCCGGTGCGGTCCTCCGCCAGGACGATCTGGCGAAGCGCTTCGGCGTGAGCCGCCAGCCGGTCCGACTGGCACTCGAACGGCTGCGCGAAAGCGGCCTGGTGGCGCCACGAAAGGACCGCAGCGTCGAGGTGACGGACCTCTCCGACGCCGCGCGCCGCGATCTGGTCGACCTGCGCATCCTCGTCGAATGCGAAGCCCTCAGGCTTGCCATTCCCCAGCAGACCGAACGCTCCCTCCTCGACGCACGACAGATCCAGGAGAGACTAGAGATCGAGCGTGAGCCGAAGCCCATGGAGGAGCTGGATAGCGCGTTTCACAGGGCGCTCTACGCACCCGGCGGCAATGCCCGCCTCTTGGCGCTCGTCCAGACATTGAGGGGCGAAGACAGACGGGCCTACCTGAGACAGGCAAGGCACGCCGACGCCAGCGCCGCTTGGGCGCGCCAACACCGCGCGCTTCTGGAGAGGTGCCAGGCGGGCGACACGGCCGGAGCGGTCGAGACCCTGAGATCCCACCTCCAGGCCGTTCGACAGGCCTAGCAGGGCATTGCTTCCAGTCCGAACACCACGGCCCGCCGCGAGATCGAGCTAGCCCGCGGGCACGCACGCACCCCCTACCGCAGATAAGATGGAGACACCGACATGAGCCCCCTTGCCCTGGCAAAGCACTACTTCGAGCTCTCGAACAAGAGCGACCTCGACGCCATTCGGGCGCTGATGACCGAGAGCACGACCTACAGCTCGGAGAACACCGGCCTGCACCTGGGCGTCGATCAGATCATGGCCATGCAGGAGAACTTCCACGGCAGCTTCGAGATCCTCTGCTGGCATGTCCGCGAGGTCGAGGAGATCAAGCCCGGCGTCGTCCGCTTCGAGTTCCTGCTCTCGGGCAAGCGCAAGAGCGGCGAAGCGGTCTGCCAAGCAGGCATCGAGCATATCGTCGTGCACGAGGGAAAGCTGCAGCACATCGAGGTGCGCAACGCCTCCGCCGAACCGAAGGCGCCCGCTAGCGGGACCGCGGCACGCCGCCTGGTCTCCTCGGGATCGCCCTTCGAGGCGAAGATCGGCTACTCGCGCGCGCTGGTCGACGGCGCATGGTGCTTCGTGGCCGGTTCCACCGGGCTGGACGTCGAAAGCGGCAAGCTCCCCGAGAGCGTCGAAGAGCAGTGCCGCAACACGCTGCGCACCATCGAGACCGCCCTCGCGGAGGCCGGCTTTGCGTTCAAGGACGTGGTCCGGGTCCACTACATCCTGCCGGATCGGCGCGACTTCGAACACTGCTGGCCGCAGCTGCAGGCCGCCTTCGGCCAGGTCCGCCCGCCGGCCACGATGATCCAGGCAGAACTGCTGGACCCGAAGATGCGGATCGAGATCGAGGTCACGGCCTACGACCCCGCCAAGGCCTGACCGGCTTCCTCAGTTGGCGGCCAGCACCCGCCCGGCTAGGTAGAGCGAGCCGCAGATCAGCACGCGGGCAGGCCGTCCGTCATCCGGAAGGGCGGCCAAGGCGGCGTCCAGGTCGGCCCGGGCGATCGCTCCGGGGGCTGCCCGGGCCGCCTCTTCGGCGGTGAGGCTGTTCGCCTCCCCGGGAATGGCGATGGATTGGAGGCTGGTCGCCCGCCTGGCCAAGGGGGCCAGGAAGTCCGATGCCGCCTTGGTGTTGAGCAGCCCATAGATCACGTGCACCGGCCGGTCCTGCCATCGCTCCAGCTGGGCCGCCAGCGCCGCGCCGGCGGCCGCGTTGTGGCCGCCGTCGAGCCAGAGTTCCCAGCCTTGCGGCAGCTTCGTCAGGTGCGCTCCCTCTTGCAGCCGCTGCAGACGCGCCGGCCAGGAGGTGCGGGTCACGCCCTCCCGCTTCGCGGTCTCGCTAACGCGCAGTCCGGGAAGGACGTCGCCCAGGGCATCGGCCACCTTGAGAGCCGTCGCCGTGTTCTCCAACTGATGGCGGCCCGGCAAGGCGGGCAGCGGGTAGAAAGCGCCGTCGACCACCAGTTGGCCCGCGTCCTCCCGGAAGGTCCAATCGCGCTCGGCTGCCTGCAAGGGCGCCCCCACGGCGGCGGCGCGCGCTTCGATCACGGCCAGCGCGGATGGCGCTTGCGGTGCGATAACGGCGGGTACGGCCGGCTTCAGGATTCCGGCCTTCTCGAAGGCGATGGCCTCCAAGCTGTCCCCAAGATACTGCATGTGGTCCATCGAGACCGGCGTGATGACGCTGACGGCCGGACGATCGATGACGTTGGTGGCGTCGAGGCGCCCGCCCAAGCCCACCTCAAGCAAGAGAACGTCCGCCGGCGTGCGCGTGAAGGCCAACAAAGCGGCGACCGTGGTGACTTCGAAGAAGGTGATGGGCTCCGGCCCGTTCGCCGCCTCGCACTCCTCGAGGAGGGCGACCAGGTCGGCCTCGTCGATCAGCTGGCCGGCGAGCCTGATCCTCTCGTGAAAGCGCACCAGATGCGGCGAAGTATAGACATGGACGCGAAGTCCCTCAGCCTCCAGCATGGCCCGCAAAGCGGCAATCACCGAGCCCTTGCCGTTGGTGCCGGCGACATGCACCACCGGCGGCAGGTTCCGCTGCGGGTTGCCGACCAAGCCAAGCAGGCGCCACATCCTGTCCAGGGTGAGGTCGATGATCTTGGGATGGAGGCGGGTCAGGCGTTCCAGAACCAGGTCGCTGACGCCCGCCGGGCTGTCAGGCATGCTTCTCCTCGGCGGTCGGCTCGGCTCCGTCCTTCGCCGCTTCCGCCTCCTCCTCGGGGCCCGGCAGGGCCTTGATGACCACCGGTTTGGTCAGCAGGGAGATCACGCGGACCAGCGTCTCCTTCAGGGCGCGGCGCTGCACCACCATATCCACCATGCCGTGCTCCAGCAGGTACTCGGCGCGCTGAAAGCCGTCCGGCAGCTTCTCGCGGATGGTCTCCTCGATCACGCGCTGGCCGGCGAAGCCGATCACCGATCCCGGTTCGGCCAAGGTGATGTCGCCCAGCATGGCGAAGGAGGCGGTGACGCCGCCGGTCGTGGGATCGGTCAGCAGGACGAGATAGGGCAATCCCGCTTCGCGCACCTGCTGAACGGCGATCGTGGTGCGCGGCATCTGCATCAGCGAAAGGATGCCCTCTTGCATGCGCGCGCCGCCGGAGGCCGGAATCGCCAGCAGGGGCGCCTTCTTCTCGACGGCTACCTTCGCCGCCAGGAGAAAGCCGTCGCCCACCGCGACCCCCATGGAGCCGCCCATGAAGGCGAAGTTGAAGGCGGCCACCACCAGCGGCATGGACTCGACCGTCCCGCTGGCCACCAGCAGCGCGTCCTTGTCGCCGGTCTTGGCCTGGGCGTCCTTGAGCCGTTCCGTATAGCGCTTCTGGTCGCGGAACTTCAGCGGGTCCGCCACCGTGTCGCCCAGGGGATGGTACTCGATCGAGCCTTCGTCGAAGATCAGGCCCAGGCGCTCGCGCGCGCCGAGGCGCAGGTGGTGGCCGCACTGCGTGCAGACGCGGTGGTTCTCCGTCAGCTCCCGATGGAAGATCATGGCACCGCAGTTGGTGCACTTCTCCCACAGGGTGTCGGCTTGATCGCCCGGCTTCTCCACCAGGGCCCGAATCTTCGGCCGGACGTAGTTGGTGATCCAGTTCATCGCACCCTCCGTTCGCGCCCGTCAGCCGCGCGTCCCGCGCGCCAGCTCCCGGACGAAATCCAAAGCTGCATCAACCGCTTGCGGCTTCGCCTTACCGCTCTCATCGAGGTTCGCAAGCACCCTGTCGACCAGGGCCGAGCCGACCACGGCGGCGTCGGCAACCGACACCGTCTCGGCGACGTTCTCGGCGGTCTTGATGCCGAAGCCGACCGCCACCGGCAAGTCGCTGTGCCGCTTCAGGCGCGCGACGGCTTCCGCCGTCGCTTCCCGCTTGGCCGACTTGGTGCCGGTGATGCCCATTATGGAGACGTAGTAGATGAAGCCCGAGGTGCTGCGCAGCACCTCGGGCAGGCGGGCATCGTCGGTGGTCGGCGTCGCCAGGCGGATCCAATGCAGGCCGGCATCGATCGCCGGCTGGCAGAGCTCCTCGTCCTCCTCCGGCGGCAGGTCGACGATGATCAGACCGTCGATGCCGGCGGCCGCGGCGCGCTCCAGGAAGGCTGGCACGCCCATGTGATAGATGGGGTTGTAGTAGCCCATCATCACCAGGGGCGTGTCCTGGTCCCGCTGGCGGAAGCGCTCGGCCAGGTCCAGGGTCTTGGCCAGGGTCATGCCGGCCTTGAGCGCCCGCTGGGACGAGGCCTGAATCGCCGGTCCGTCGGCCATCGGGTCGGAGAAGGGCATGCCCAGCTCGATCAGGTCGGCGCCCGCGCCCGGCAGGCCCTCGACGATCTTGAAGGAGGTCTCGGGATCGGGATCGCCGGCGGTGACGAAGGTGACGAGCGCGCCGCGGCCCTCTTCCTTCAGCTTGGCGAAGCGTCGCTCGATACGGCTCGCAGTCATCACAGCGACACTCCCAGGTGCTCGGCCACCGAGAAGACGTCCTTGTCGCCACGCCCGCAGAGGTTCATCACCATGATGTGGTCGCCGGGCAGCGCCGGCGCGATCTTCGACACGTGGGCCAGCGCATGCGCCGGCTCCAGCGCCGGTATGATGCCCTCCATGGCCGTGCAGAGCTGGAAGGCCTCCAACGCCTCCTTGTCGGTGACCGAGACGTACTCGACGCGGCCGATGTCGTTCAGCCAGGCGTGCTCCGGCCCGATGCCGGGATAGTCGAGGCCGGCCGAGATCGAGTAGGCGTCCTTGATCTGCCCGTCGTCGTCCTGCAGCAGGTAGGTGCGGTTCCCGTGCAGGACGCCGGGCTCGCCGCCGTTCAGGGAGGCCGCGTGCTCTCCGCTCTCGATGCCGTAGCCGGCGGCCTCCACACCGATGATCCGTACCGCTTCGTCGTCTAGGAAGGGGTGGAAGAGGCCGATGGCGTTGGAGCCGCCGCCGATGCAGGCGACCAGGCTGTCCGGCAGGCGCCCTTCGCGCTCCTCCATCTGCTGGCGCACCTCGGTGCCGATGATCGACTGGAAATCGCGCACCATGGCCGGATAGGGGTGCGGGCCGGCCGCCGTGCCGATGATGTAGAAGGTGCTCTCGACATTGGCGACCCAGTCGCGCAGGGCCTCGTTCATCGAGTCCTTCAAGGTGCCGGTGCCGCTGGTGACCGGCACCACCTCGGCGCCCAAAAGCTTCATCCTGAAGACGTTGGGCGCCTGGCGCTTCACGTCGGTCTCGCCCATGTAGACCACGCAGGGAAGATTGAAGCGCGCGCAGACCGTGGCGACCGCGACCCCGTGCTGTCCGGCGCCGGTCTCGGCGATGATGCGGGTCTTGCCCATCCGCTTGGCGAGCAGGATCTGGCCCAGGCAGTTGTTGATCTTGTGGCTGCCGGTGTGATTGAGCTCGTCGCGCTTGAAGTAGAGCTTGGCGCCGCCGTAGTGCTCCGTCAGCCGCTCGGCGAAGTAGAGCGGGCTGGGCCGGCCGACGTAGTGCGCCTGCAGCAAACGCATCTCCTCGGCGAAGCCGGGATCGCGCTTGGCGGCCTCGTAGGCCTCCTCCACCGCGAGGATGAGGGGCATGAGCGTCTCGGCGACGAAGCGGCCGCCGAAGAGGCCGAAGTGGCCGCGCTCGTCGGGACCGCTTCGGTAGGTGTTCCTTACTGACATGGGTGATCTCTTTCTATCGAGGCCGCGGAGACTGCACGAGACCGCCGAACGGTTCAACAAGCCGCGCGAGGCGGCCGCCATGCAGATTTCCGCTAAGGTGAGAGGAGCGGCGACCTAATAGCTTCGCCATCGCGGCGGATGGCTTCCCAGTGGAGAGGCGGGCTCAATCCACGCAGGCGGCAGTCCGTCGATACGGCCGGCATGTCTCACTGCCGATAGCTGGCCGAAGGGGGTGTCGCTCTCTTCCATAAGATCAGTCAATGTTGTGCGGTCCGGGTCAGGATAACTCAAAGCGTCTTGCCGGCCAAGCCCGCGCAGCCACAGACCGGTGCGGGCGAGCGAGACGGCCACGCGCCAGGATCCCCCCTCCTCCGCGCGCCGCGCCAGGGCGCGCATGATCCCGAAGGCCAAGAGATAGCCCGATCCGTGGTCCAGCGCCTGGCAGGGCAGAGCGCGCGGCCCGCTTTCGCCCGCCGCCGCGCCCTCGGAATGGTTGAAGCCTGTCGCCGTCTGAACCAGGGAGTCGAAGCCCCGCCGACCGCCCCAGGGTCCCTCCGGGCCATAGGCGGAAAGCGTGGCATGGATGATGCCGGGGCGGAGCGCGGCGACCGCCTCGGCTCCGAAGCCCCGCGCCGCCAGGGCACCGGGACGATAGCTCTGCAGGAAGACGTCGGCCCCGGCGAGCAATCCGGCCAAGGACCGCCGCCCGCCATCCTCTCGGAGGTCCAGAAAGCAGGAGCGCTTGCCGCGGCCGGTGTCGATGACGAGCGGCGCCATCTGCGGCAGGTGCTCGGCGGTCACCTGCAGCACCTCGGCGCCGTGAGCAGCAAGGCAACGCCCGGCGACGGGTCCGGCGATGACGCGCGTGAGGTCGAGCACCCGCAGGCCGGAGAGCGGCCGGGCCGCCGGCGACAGCGGCTCCGGCGGGCTGTCGCCGATGCGTTCGATCTCGACGAGCGGCCAGGCGGCGACATAGCGGCTGTGGGGATGGGCGTCCCAGGCCTCGAACCTGCGCATCATCGCAAGGCAGAGCCCGCGCTTGGACCCGGCCTCCTCCAGGTCCTCCGCCCGCCAGCCGCGCAGGGCCTCGGCCACGGCGTCCCGCTCGTAGGCACAGCCCAGAAGCGCCAGCATGCCGTCGCGGTGGTGCGGGAAGTTGGTGTGCATCCGGACCCATTCGCCGTCGCCGGCCTGATAGATCCCGGCGATGCGGTCCCAGAGCTCCGGCGCGGGGCCGCCGTCGACCTGAAGGTAGCGCTCGCTGCGGAACTCGGTCGCGGCATGGCGCATGTCGACGCCGACGCCGCGCGCCTCGCCGCTGCGCAGGCGCCAGAGCTCGCTGGCCGCCAGGCTCGCCGCCGCCAAGGTCGCCTGGGCCGCGATGCCGACCTTGAAGCTGGATGGCAGCTGCGGCTCGCTGCCGGTGAGCGTCACCCGTCCCAGCGCTTCCGATGACCCGCCCGCCCCGTCCCAGATGGATGCGAGCGCTGCCTCTTCCTCTCTTTCCAAGCCCCTACTCCGCCGGCTGATGGTCGGGCGCATCGCCCCGCTCCGCCTGCAACCGCCGGCGCACCGCGCCCGGCGATCCGGTGCGCCTGGCCAGCAGGTCGTAGGCGACCGGGATGAAATAGAGCGTCAGGAAGGTGGACGCCAGCACGCCGGCCAGGACCACGACGCCGATGACGAAGCGCGTCTCCGCGCCCGCGCCCGTGGAGACGATCAAGGGCACGGCGCCCGCCGCCGTGGTGATGCCGGTCATGATGATGGGCCGCAGCCGAGTCAGCGAGGCTTCGTAGAGCGCCTCGTCGAACGTGCGGCCGGCGTCGCGCAGCTGGTTCGCGAACTCGACGATCAGGATGCCGTTCTTGGCTGCCAGCCCGACCAGCATGATGAGGCCGATCTGGCTATAGAGGTTGAGTGTCCCGCCGGTGAGATAGAGCCCCAGGAGACCGCCGCCGACAGCCAAGGGCACGGTCAGGATGATCACCAGCGGGTGGATCCAGCTTTCGAACTGGGCCGCCAGGACCAGGAAGACCACCAGGATGCCGAGCACGAAGACGAAGAGCAGCGACTCGCTGGAATCCCGCAGCTCCAGGGACTGACCCTTGTAGTCGATGATCACCTCTTCGGGCAGGTACTGCTCGGCCAGGCCCTCCAAGTAGGCGAGCGCGTCGCTCAAGGCCAGGTTGTCGGCGAGGTTGGCCTCGATGGTGATGGAGCGCACTCGGTTGTAGCGGTCGAGCGAGGTGGAATCGGCCGTTTCCTTCACGGTCACCAGGTTCGACAGCGGGATCAGCGCGTCCGTTCGGTCGGAGCGGACGTAGATGTTGGTGAGGTCGTTCGGCGTGCGCTGGCGCGAGCGGTCGCCCTCCAGGATCACGTCGTACTCCTCGCCGTCCTCGATGTAGGTGGTGACCCGTCGGGAGCCCAGCATGGTCTCCAAGGTACGGCCGATGGCGGAGACCGTGACGCCCAGTTCGGCGGCGCGGTCGTAGTCGATCTCGACCTCCAGCTGCGGCTTGGTCTCCTTGTAGTCCCAGTCGATGCCGACCAGGCCCGGGTTGTCCTCGGCGATCTGCTCCAAGATGACGTCGCGCCACTCGGCCAGCTGCTGCCAGCTGCCCCCGCCGATGACGAACTGCACAGGCTTCTCCACGCGCTGGCCGAAGCCCTGGCGCATGACCGGAAAGGCGCGCACGCCGGGCAGGTCGGCCAGCCTTGCGCGCACGTCGTCCATGATGGCCCAGCCGCTGCGGCGCTCGTTCCAGTCATTCAGAACGACGATGGCGATGCCGTGATTGAAGGTCTCGATGTTGCCGAAGGCGCGCGGCGCGCGGATCAGAAGACGGGTGATCTCGCCGTTCTCCACGAGCGGCATCATCCGCGCCTCGATCTCGTTCATATAGTCTTCCATGAACTGGTAGGTCGCGCCTTCGGGGCCGTTCACCAGCACGAAGAAGGCGCCGCGATCCTCGCGCGGCGCATACTCGCCGGGGATCTGCTGGTAGAGCCAGACCGTGGCGCCGACCAAGGCACAGAAGATCGCCACCACCAGCCAGCGCAGGCGCATGGTCGCCCGCAAGGTGGCGCCGTAGACACGGCGCGTCGCGCGAAAGGCGGAATCGACCAGCCGCGCCAGGCCGCCTTCGCTCTGGCGGTTGCCCAGCAGCTGCGAGGCCAGCATGGGCGAGAGGCTGAGGGCCACCAGGCTGGAAAAGGCCACCGCAGCGGCCATGGTCAAGGCGAACTCGGAGAAGAGGCGGCCGACATTGCCTTGCAGGAAGGCGATCGGCACGAAGACGGCGATCAGCACCAAGGTGGTGGCGATGACCGCGAATCCGACCTGCCGGGTGCCCTCGAAGGCGGCGACCAGGGGCGTCTCGCCATGCTCCATGATGCGGCGGTGGATGTTCTCCAGCACCACCACGGCATCGTCGACGACCATGCCGATCGCCAGGACCATTGCCAGCAAAGTCAATAGGTTGATCGAGAATCCTAAGATCAGCAGCACGATGAAGGTGGCAATGAGGGACACCGGCACCGTGACCGCCGGCACCAGCATGGCGCGGAAGCTGCCGAGAAAGAGGAAGATCACCAGCACCACGAGCCCGAGCGCGATGAAGAGGGTCTTGTAGACCTCGAAGATCGCGCCCTCGATGAAGACCGAGGTGTCGTAGCTCTGCTCGATCGACATGCCGGCGGGAAGGGACCTGTTGAGCCTGGCCGCCTCTTCCTTGACCAGGCGCGCCACCTCCACGGTGTTGGCCGTCGACTGCTTGATGATGCCGATGCCGACCATCGGCACCTCGTTGCCGCGGAAGAAGGTGCGGTCCTCTTCCGTACCCAGCTCGACCTCCGCGACATCGCCCAGACGCACCAGATAGCCGTCGTCGCCACGCGCCAGGACCAGGCTCGCGAAGTCCTCGGCGGTCCGGAAAGAGCGCTCGACGCGCACCCCGAACTGTGTCTGCCGCGATTCGATGCTGCCGGCCGGAAGCTCGACGTTCTCCGCCCGCAGGGCCTCTTCGACGTCATTGGTGGTAAGCCCGCGCGCGGCCAGCGCCTGACGGTCCAGCCAGATCCTGATGGCGTAGCTCTGCGCCCCGCCGACGCGCACGCGGGCCACGCCGTCGACGATGGAGAAACGGTCGACCAGGTAGCGCTCGGCATAGTCGGTGAGCTCCGGCACGCTCAGTTCCGTGCTCACCAGGTTCAGCCACATGATGACGTCCTGGTTGGAATCCACCTTCTGGATCTCGGGCGCATCGGCCTCCAGCGGCAGGTCGTCCAGGATGCCCGAGACCCGGTCGCGCACGTCGTTCGCGGCGGCATCGATGTCCCGGTTGACGTTGAACTCGATGGTGACTTCCGAGCGCCCGTCTGAGGAGGAGGAGGTGATGTACTTGATGCCCTCGATCCCGGCGATGCGCTGCTCGATCAGCTCGGTGATCCGGCTCTCCACGACGTTCGCCGCGGCGCCCGGATAGGTCACCTCCACCGAGACGATGGGCGGGTCGATATCGGGATACTCGCGCAGCGGCAGCCGGTCGTAAGCGACCAAGCCGAAGGCGATCAGCAGGAGCGCCAGGACCGCGGCGAAGACCGGCCGGGTGACGGAGGTATCGGAAAGCCACATAGCCTATTGCTTCCGCCCGCTAGGAGTCTTTCTTCCGGATGAGGTCGCTGACGTTGCTGCCCGGCGTCTGCTCCGCCGCGATGGTGACCCGCATGCCGGGGCGTACCTTGATCGTGCCGTGGGTGATGACGAACTCGCCGGGGCTCAAGCCCTCCAGGATCTCCAGGTCGCCGGCGCGCCGTCCGCCGGTGACGACGCGGCGCTGCTCGACAACCTCGCTGCCGTCCTCGGCCGCCACGACGATGTAGACGAAGCTCTGCCCGGCGCGGCGAATGAGGGCCTCCTCCGAGATCACCAGCGTGTCGCGCGGCGCCTTCACCAGCTCGATGCTCATCAAAAGACCCGGTCGTAATAGTTTGTCATCATTGGGTATTATCGCACGAACGAGGATCGAGCGCGTGACGGGATCGATCCGGTTGTCGATGCTCGCCACCTCTCCTTCGAAGATGCGATCGCCCATCGCCCGCGAATAGGCGCGGATCGGCAGGCCGGGGCGCAGCGTGGTCAGGAAGGTCTCGGGCACCGAGAAATCCAGCTTCATCACGCTGATGTCGTTCAAGGTGGTGATCACCGTGCCGGGCTCGACCAGCGCGCCGACGGAGATGTTGCGCAAGCCCACCACACCGCTGAAGGGCGCGATCACCAGGCGGTCCTGCAGGCGACTCTCCATCGCCCGGTAGCGGGCCTGCGCCGTCTCGTACTCGCGCCGCCGCTCGTCCAACTGGGTGCCGGTGGCATAGCCGCGCTCGGCCAAGGGGCGCACGCGGTCGTACTGGTCCTTGGCTTCGGCCAGCTCGGAGCGGGCTTCCTCCAGAAGCGCGCTCTGCTCGTCGGAGATCATCTCGACCAGGACCTGCCCCTGCTCGACCTCCTGACCGTCAAGGAAGTCGATGCGGGCGATGATCTCGGTGACCTTGACGGTGAGATCGACGCTCTCGTTGGCATAGAGCGTGCCCAAGGCCTCGACCTGGTCCTCGAAGGCATCGACGCGCACCTGCTCGACGATCACCTGCGGGACCGCCTGGGCAAGCGCGGGCGCCGCCGGCACGACACTCGCAAGCGCCGAGACAAGGCCGACGAGGCCAAGTCTCGCGCTCAAGGCCGGTCGTCCGGCGAGAAGGGTTGCGTGCTTGATCATGCTCACTGACCTGTGGGTCCGCCTTCGATTAGCAATATGGCACGGCGGCGAGTTAGGTGACAGACAATGGAGACAATGAGGAGGCCTTGCCGCCACGCGGCTTTCGGAGGGTCCGAAGCGGGCTTGGCGGCATCAAGACTTCGTGAAGGTCAAGAGGCCTTCCCGTCCGCGTCCAGTCGGTCGGCGTTCTCTCGCACTCTGGTCATGAGGTCGAGCAAGGTTGCACGCTCCGCCTCCGAGAGGCCGGCGAGCAGGTCCTCTTCCAGCTGGCGCACCCTCGGGATCAGGTCGTTGAAGACCCGCGCGCCCTTCTCGGTCAGCCGCAGCACCGCGCGGCGGCGGTCGTCGCCGTCGATGTCGCGCTTCAAGAGGCCGGCTTCGCGCAGACCCTTGATCGCCCGGCTGACCGCCACCCGGTCCATGCTGGAGCGCTCCACGATCTCGCTGGCGGACAGGAGCCGGTTACCCAGCACCGCCATCGTCCGCCACTCCGAGACGCTGAGGCCATAGAGCGGGCCGTAGATGTCGCTCACCGACTGGCTGACGGCCTGGTAGTAGACGCGGACGAGGTAGGGGAAGAAGCTCCGCAGGTCGAAGGCCGCCTGCTCTTCCGGCGCCGCCTTGCCTCGCGCGTCGACCGTGATCGGCCCTTGCTGTTCCATGACCCATTCTCCAACTGAGCAATGAGTTTAGTTTCAGAAGAAATCAATTGCAAGAGCATCGACTGCGAGAGGGGCAGGCAGGCACCCTGTCCTTCCCTCTCATTCCGGGGAAGCTCCCCAACCCATCCCCCAACCACGTCATCCTCCGGCTTGACCGGAGGATCTCTATGACGCGCACACGAGCGGCGGAGAGTGGCCCTCCGGTCAAGCCGGAGGGTGACGCGAGTGGTGAGTTGCCATGAGAAACCCTTGATGCCCGTAGCCCCGGCGAAGACATCGAGCAACGACCCACCCACCGCTCCAACCGCGATTGACCCAACGCAAGGCAGCGAAGGCAGAGGGCGGACAGAATGACGCTCCGCGGATTGCGCCTTGACATAGTTTCAAATGAAATTAATATCAAAACCCTGCTGAACGACACCCATTGGAGGAGCGCATGCGAAGCTGGATCGAGGAGGCGAACGACCCACAGAGCCTCTATCCGCTGCAGAACCTGCCTTACGGCGTCTTCAGCCGGCCCGGCGAGGCGCCGCGCTGCGGCGTGGCCATCGGCGATCAGGCCTTCGACCTGGCGATGTTGGAGGCGGCCGGGCTACTGGATGCCGACGGGCCCTGCTTCGATCGGCCAGCGCTGAACGCCTTCATGGGCAAGGGCCAGGCCGTCTGGCAGCGGGTGCGCGAGCGCTTGACCGAGCTGCTGGCCGAAGACGGCGATCCGGCCTTGCGCGACGACAAGGATCTGCGCGAACGCGCGACGGTGCGTCCGGGCGAGGCCGACATGCACCTGCCCTTCGAGGTCAAGGGCTACACGGACTTCTATGCCGGCCGGCAGCACGCCTACAATGTCGGCAGCCTCTTCCGCGGACCGGAGAACGCGCTTCCGCCCAACTGGCTGCACATCCCGATCGGCTACAACGGCCGCGCCTCGACGGTGGTGGTCAGCAACACCGACATCCGGCGCCCCTTGGGGCAGACCAAGCCGCCGGGTGCCGAGGCCCCTGTCTTCGGTCCCTGCAAGCGCCTCGACATCGAGCTGGAGTTGGGCGCCGTCGTCGGCCTGCCGAGCCGCATGGGCGAGCCCGTCACCGTGGCCGAGGCCGACGACATGATCTTCGGCTACGTCCTGCTGAACGACTGGTCGGCGCGCGATATCCAGGCTTGGGAATACCAGCCGCTTGGTCCCTTCCAGTCCAAGGCCTTCGCCACCACCATCAGCCCCTGGGTGGTGACCAAGGCGGCGCTGGAGCCCTTCCGCGTGGCCAGCCCGGCGCGCGAGAAGCCCTTGTTGCCCTATCTCGAGGAGCCGGGTCCCCTGCTCTACGACATCGACCTGGAGGTCTGGATGCAGCCCGACGGCGCCGCCGAGACCAGCCGCATCGCGCACACCAACGCCCGGAACCTCTATTACAGCGCCGCCCAACAGCTGGCCCATCACGCCGTCGGCGGCTGCCGCATGGAAACCGGCGACCTGCTCGGCTCCGGCACCATTTCTGGGCCGGAGACGGATCAATTCGGCTCGCTCTTGGAGCTGACCTGGGGCGGCAAGCAGCCGCTCACCCTGGACGACGGCGCCACGCGCACCTTCATCGAGGACGGCGACACGCTGACCCTCAAGGGCTGGGCTCAAGGCGACGGCTACCGCGTCGGCCTGGGCTACTGCACCGGCCGTGTCCTGCCCGCCCCCACCAAGACCGACTGGTAACACCCGAGGAGCACCCACAATGGCCAAGGCATTCGCATCGACCGGCGACATGGAGGAAAAGACCATCTCCTTCACCGAGGTGGGCCCGGATCTCTACGCCTTCACCGCCGAGGGCGACCCCAACACCGGCGTCATCATCGGCGACGACGGCGTCATGGTGGTCGATACCCAGGCGACCCCGGTGATGGCGCAAGAGGTGGTCAAGCGCATTCGCGAAGTAACCGACAAGCCGATCAAGTACGTCGTCTTGAGCCACTATCACGCCGTCCGGGTCCTGGGCGCCGCCGCCTACGGCGCGGAGCAGATCATCGCCTCCGAAGCCTGCCGCTCGATGATCCACGAGCGCGGGCAAGAGGATTGGGACAGCGAGTTCGGACGCTTCCCGCGCCTGTTCCAGGCGGCCGAGTCGATTCCCGGTCTCACCTGGCCGACCATGACCTTCAAGAACAAGATGACCGTCTACCTGGGCAAGCGCCGGGTGGAGATCATGCACCTGGGCCGCGCGCACACGGCTGGCGACTGCGTCGCCTGGATCCCGGACGCCGGCGTCATGTTCTCCGGCGACACGGTGGAGTTCCACTCCGCCTGCTACTGCGGCGACGGGCACTTCCACGACTGGCCCGCGACCCTGGACAGCATCGCCGCCTTCAGCCCGCGCGCGCTGGCGCCGGGCCGCGGCGACGCACTGGTGACCGAGGATCAGGTGCGCGAGGCCATCGCGCTTACCCGCGACTTCCTGGAGAGCACCTACCGCCCGGTCGCCGCGGCGGCCGCCGCCGGCCGCAGCCTGAGGGAGGCCATGGCTGCCTGCCGGGAGACCTGCGATCCAAAGTTCGAGAGCTTCGCCATCTACGAGCACTGTCTGCCCTTCAATGTCGCCAGGGCCTACGACGAGGCCCTGGGCATCGACACGCCCCGCATCTGGACGGCCGAACGCGACCAGGCCATGTGGGCCGCCCTGCAAGGCTGAGCGGAGGCCGGGCTCATGTCGAAGATCTTCGAAGTCCCGCTCTATCCCTATGAGCGCGCCGCGGAACAGGATGCCCTCTCGCCGCGGCGCCACCCGGTCGTCGTGGTCGGCGCCGGCCCGATCGGACTGGCCGCCGCCATCGACCTGGCGGAGAAGGACGTGCCCGTCCTGGTCCTGGACGAGAACGACCGGGTCAGCTGGGGCTCGCGGGCCATCTGCTTCGCCAAGCGCCCCCTGGAGATCCTGGATCGCCTGGGCTGCGGCGAGGGTCTGGTCGAGAAGGGCGTGGTCTGGCACCAGGGCAAGGTCTTCTTCGACCAGCGCATGGTCTATCAGTTCGACCTGCTGCCCGAGGAAGATCACAAGCGCCCGGCCTTCATCAACCTGCAGCAGTACCACCTGGAGCAAGCCTTGGTGGAGCGGCTGCGCGCCCTCAAGGCCGCCGGCAAGCCGGTGGAGCTGCGCGGACGCAATCACGTGATCGGCGTCGAAAGCGAGGCGGACGGGGTCTCGCTCCTGGTGGAAACCCCCGACGGACCCTACAGGACGCAGGCCGACTGGCTGATCGCCTGCGACGGCGCCGCCTCGCCCCTGCGCGCTCTCCTGGGCCTCGACTTCCACGGCCGGGTCTTCGAAGACAACTTCCTGATCGCCGACGTCATCATGGACGCGGACTTCCCGAGCGAGCGCTGGTTCTGGTTCAATCCGCCCTTCAACCGCGGCCAGTCCGCCCTTCTGCACAAGCAGCCGGACCGCCTGTGGCGCATCGACCTGCAGCTGGGCTGGGACATCGACAAGAAGACGGAGGTGCAGCCGGAAAGGGTGGCGCCGCGTCTCAAGGCCATGCTGGGCGAGGATGTCAGCTTCGAGTTCGAATGGATCTCGATCTACACCTTCCAATGCCGCCGCATGGACCGCTTCCGCCACGGGCGCGTGCTCTTCGCCGGCGATGCCGCGCACCAGGTCTCTCCCTTCGGCGCGCGGGGTGCCAACAGCGGTTTCCAGGACACCGACAACCTCGCCTGGAAGCTGGCTCTGGTGCTGGACGGCAAGGCGCCGGAGAGCCTGCTCGACAGCTACGATTGGGAGCGGGTGCAGGCCGCCGACGAGAACATCCTGAACTCCACCCGCTCGACCGACTTCATCACGCCCAAGTCGGACGTGAGCCGCCTCTTCCGCGACGCCGTCCTCGATCTTTCCGAGCAGCATGCCTTCGCCCGGCCGTTGGTGAACTCCGGGCGCCTCTCCCTGCCCTGCATCCACGACGGATCGCCCTTGAACGGCCCCGACTGCGCGGGCCTGCCGGCCGCCACACGGCCGGGTGCTCCGGCGGTGGATGCGCCTTGCGCGGACGGCTGGCTGATCGACCGGCTGGGCAATGGCTTTCAGCTTCTCGCCATCGATTGCCCGGTCCCCGACGGTCTGGAACTGGAGGGCATCGCGATCGAGACCATCAAGATCGACAGTGGTTCCCTGCCCTCTCCGACGCTGAGGGAACGCTATCTGGGGGACGCGCCATCCGCCTGCTATCTGCTGCGCCCGGACCAGCACGTCGCCGCGCGCTGGACCGCCTTCGACGAGGCCGCGCTCGCCGGCGCCCTGCGGCGCGCCATCGGCAAGGCCTGAGGGAGGAGAATGCGATGCCGGCCCTGAACACCGATCCCAACATCCCCGACCCCGACGGCTTCTACGCCGAACTGCTGGCCCTGCACGAGGGCCGCGGCAAGGAGGAGAGCGAGCGGATCAACGCCCGCTTGATCCTGCTGCTCGCCAACCACATCGGCGACCGCGCGATCCTGCGCCAGGCCCTGAAGGCCGCACTGCTAGAGCAAAGCGAGGAATGAGGCTCATGAAGATCGACCGCATCCACCACGTCGCCTACCGCTGCCGCGACGCCAAGGAAACCGTCGAGTGGTACTCCAAGAACCTGAAGATGGGGTTCGTGCTGGCTATCGCCGAGGACCATGTGCCCTCGACCAAGGAACCCGATCCCTACATGCACATCTTTCTGGACGCGGGCGGCGGCAACGTCCTGGCCTTCTTCGAACTGCCGACCCAGCCGCCGATGGGCCGCGACCCCAACACGCCGGAATGGACCCAGCACATCGCCTTCAAGGTGAAGGACCGCGAAACCCTCTTGGCCTTCAAGGAGCACCTGGAGGCAAACGGCGTCGAGGTGCTGGGCGTCACCGATCACTCGATCTTCCACTCCATCTACTTCTTCGACCCCAGCGGCCACCGCCTGGAACTGGCCGCCCCCGACCCCGAGGAAGAAGCCATGCTGGAGCGCCTGGACCAGGTGAAGTGGGAGATGCTGGAGGAGTGGTCGAAGACCAAGCGCGCGCCGAAGCACGCCGCCTGGATGCACGAAAAGCAGCTTTCCGACGCGGCCGGTTAGGGCCATGCCTCTGCTGCACGACTACTGGCGTTCCTCGGCCAGCTACCGGGTGCGGATCGCCCTCAACCTGAAGGACATCGCCTACGAGGCGGCATCGATCGATCTGCTGAAGGAGCAGCAGCGCAGCGATGCGCACCTGGCGCGCAATCCGCAAGGCCTGGTGCCGGTCCTGGAGATCGACGACACCACCCTGACGCAATCGCTGGCGATCATCGAGTATCTGGAGGAGACCCGCCCCCAGCCGCCCTTGCTGCCGCAGGGTGCCCTGGGCCGGGCCAGGGTCAGGACCATCGCCCAGGCCATCGCCATGGAGATCCACCCGGTCTGCAATCTGGCGACCGTCAACCGGATCGTCGCCCTGGCCAAGGGCGACGAGGAGACCCGGCGCAGCTGGATGCAGCAGAACATCCGCAAGGGCCTGGAGGCCGTCGAGACCTTGCTGGAAAGCCCGGAGACAGGACGTTTCTGTCACGGCGAGCATCCGACAATGGCCGATTGCTGCCTCATCCCGCAGCTCTACAATGCCCGTCGCTGGAGCGCGCCGCTGCAGGACCTGACCCGGATCCTAGCGGTGGAGGCCGTCTGCGCCGAGCACCCGGCCTTCGCCGCCGCGCATCCCGATCGGGTGCGTCCGGCCGGTTAGCGTGGCCAAGTCCTCGGTTCAATAATCCGGCGCCCGTCGCGCCGCAAACAGGAGAGGAAGAATGATAAAGACACTTGGCAAGACGGTCCTGGCGCTATCGCTTGCAGCCCCCACCACGCTCGCGGCGCTGGCCCTGCCGGCCGCGGCGGAGACGGAGCTGGTGCTCTCCTCCTGGCTGCCGCCGCGCCACCCCATCGTGGTCGGGGCGATCAAGCCCTGGGCCAAGGAGATCGCGCAAGCAACGGACGGACGCGTTACGGTGCGTGTCCTGGCCAAGCCCCTGGGCGCCCCGCCGGCGCACTACGACATGGCGGTCGACGGCGTCGCCGACCTCACCTACGGCCTGCACTCCTTCACCACCGACGATCGCTTCAAGCGCTCGCGCATCGGCCAGTTCTCCTTCATCGGCGATGACGCCGTCGCCGGGTCCAGGGCCTTCTGGAACGTCTACAGCGGCCAACTGGACGCTCAGAAGGAGCATGAGGGCGTGAAGCTGCTGGGCCTCTTCGTCCACGGTCCTGGCGTTCTGCACAACAATGTCCGCAAGATCGAGTCGCCAGAGGATCTGGAAGGCCTGAAGATCCGCACGCCCGGCGGCTATATCGCCGAGCTGATGGGCAACCTGGGCGCCACCACCCTCTTCATGTCGGCGGGCGAGGTCTACGAGAAGCTCTCGCGCGGTGTGATCGACGGTGTCACCTTTCCCTACGACGCCTTGGCCGCCTTCAAGCTAACCGACGACCTCAAGTACGCCATGCAGGTGCCCGGCGGGCTCTACAACACCACCTGGTTTCTGGTGATGAACGAAGACAAGTGGAATGAGCTCTCCGCAGAAGACCAGGCGGCCATCGAGGCGATCTCCGGCTCGGCCTTCGCGGAGTTGGTGGGTGCGGCCTGGAACGGATCGGACGCGAGGGCGCTCGAGAAGGTAACCGACGCCGGCATCGAGGTCCACCAGGCCTCGCCGGAGATGATCGAGGCGGTCAAGAAGGCCGCGTCCCACTACGAGGCCCTTTGGGCGGAGGAGCTTTCCGAGCAGGGCTACGACGGCAAGGCCGCGCTCGAGGCACTGCGAAGCCAGTCGGGCGTGAGCCACTAGGCTCGAAAGACCCTCATGCCTAGCGACCGCGATATGGGGGGTGGCGGCGCGCCACCCTCCGGGCGTCCCCTCGCCTTCCGGCTGATGGACTGGAGCCTCGGCACCTGCTGCGCGCTCCTCCTGGCCGGCCTGACGGGGCTGACCATGGTGGACGTCATCGGACGCTACTGGTTCGACGCCCCGCTCTCGGGCGCCTTCGAGCTCACCCAGCTCATGCTCTGCGCCTTGATCTTCGCCGCCCTGCCGCTGACCACGGCGGCCGGCGAGCATATCGAGGTCGATCTTTTCTATAGCCGCATGCCGAGACCGCTCAAGCGGGCCGTCCTCATTCTGGGCGCCGGCGTCTCGGCCTTGGTCTTGGGCGTCATCGCCTGGCGGCTGGCCCTGCACGCGATCCGCTTGGCGCACGACGGCGCCGTCACCAACGCGCTCTCCGTTCCGCTCTCGCCGCTCGCCTGGTTCGCGGCGCTGCTGGCGGCTCTCAGCGCGGCGATCGCCCTGCTGCGCATGGGCCGAGGACCCACAGTATGACCGAATCCCTGATCGGCTTCGCCGTCCTGCTGGCCCTGCTCTTCCTCAGGGTGCCCATCGCCTTCGCCATGGCGCTGGTGGGCGCCGTCGGCTTCGCCTTGATGCGCGGCTGGTCGGCGACCTGGTCGATGGTGGGCTCGGTGGCGTTCGACACGGGGCTTTCCTACTCGCTCTCGGTCGTCCCGCTCTTCATCCTGATGGGCAATCTCCTGACCATCTCCGGCGTCAGCCACGGCCTCTATGCCGCCGCCAATCACCTGCTGGGTCGGGCGCGCGGCGGGCTCGCCATGGCCTCGGTGCTGGCCTGCGGCGGCTTCAGCGCGGTCTGCGGCTCCTCGCTCGCCACGGCGGCCACCATGTCCAAGGTCGCCATGCCCTCCATGCGGCGCTACGGCTATGCCGACAGCCTGGCCAGCGGCTCGATCGCGGCCGGCGGGACCTTGGGCATTTTGATACCGCCCAGCGTCGTCATGATCATCTACGGGCTGATCACCGAATCCGACATCGGAAAGCTCTTCATCGCCGGCATCCTGCCGGGCGTTCTGGGCTTGCTGTTCTATGTCGCGGCCATCGCGGTGGTGACCCGCCTGAAGCCGGAGCTGGCGCCCAAGTCGGAGGGGACGGAGCCCTTCTCGGCGCGCGAGCGCCTCGGCGTGATCAGCGTGCTCGGCCTCTTTATCCTCATCATGACAGGCATTTACGGTGGATTCTTCACGCCGACGGAAGCAGCCGGTGTCGGCGCGGCCGCGGCCTTCGTCATCGCGTTGGCGATGGGCGGCGTGGGGCCACGGAAGCTCTTCGGCGCCTGCCTGGAAAGCGCGCGCACCACGGCCATGATCTTCGCCATCGTCATCGGCGCGGAGATCTTCTCCAACTTCGTGAACTTCGCCGGCCTGCCGGACGGCCTGGCGATCTGGATCACCGATCTAGAGCTCAGCCCCTACCTGGTCATCCTGGGCATCGTGGTGATCTACATCATCCTGGGCTGCGTGCTCGAGAGCCTCTCGATGATCCTCCTGACCGTGCCGGTCTTCTATCCCCTGATGTACGAGCTGGACTTCGGCAGCGGCCTCCTTTCCGACCCGGAACTGGCGCTCATCTGGTTCGCCGTCGTCGTGGTCGTGGTGACCGAGATCAGCCTGATCTCGCCGCCGGTCGGCCTCAACGTCTTCGTCCTGCGCAACGTGCTGCAGGACGTCTCGCTGGGCACGATCTTCCGCGGCGTGACGCCCTTCTGGATCGCCGACATCCTACGCCTTCTGGTGCTGATCGCCTTCCCCTGGCTCTCGCTCTGGCTCGTTGAGGCGATGTAGACCGTCAGGCCTCGCCGGCGAGTGCCCTGATCTCCTGCAAGAGGACCCGGGGCACGCTCAGCCCCTCGAGGGCCGCGCGCTCGCGGTTCGCGAGGCGCCGGCTGCCCGGCAGGCGGGTGCCGTCCTGTGACCGCACCTCGTTGGTGAGCCGCTGCAGGTGCTTCTGAAAGGCGCCGCCGGAGATCCGCTGCACGTCGAAGACAATGATGAGCTGACCCACGGCCGGCGGATCGCCCTCGGGCGACAGGAAGGAGCTGGCCTCGAAGCTGAAGCGCGCACCGGTGAGACAGGCGGCCAGAATCTCCACCATCCAGGCCAGGGCGGCCCCCTTGGCGTCGCCCATGGGAATCATCGAGCCCTTGAGTGCCTCGGCCGGTTCCGTCGTGGGCTGGCCGTTCTCGTCGATGGCCCAGCCCTCCGGGATGGTCTCGCCGCGCTTGCCGGCGGCCACGACCTTGCCGCGCGCCACCTTGGAGAGCGAGAGGTCGACGACCAGCGGCGGCGCCTCGTGCTGCGGCGCGGCGAAGGCCACGGGATTGGTGCCGAAAAGCGGTTTCTTGCCCCCCCAGGGCGCCATCGCCTTGGGCGTGTTGGCGAAGAGCATGGCCATGCAGCCGGCCTCGGCCAGCCGCTCGACATGGCGTCCGGCCTGGCCGCAGTGGTGCGAGTTGAAGAGCCCGGCCGCGGCCATGCCGGTCTCCGCCGCCAGGGGCAGCAGCTCGCGGATCGCCAGGTCTATGGCCGGAAAGGCGAAGCCGTGGTGCGCGTCCACCGCCAAGAAGACCGGCGTCTGAAGGCTGAAGCCGGGCACGGCATGGCCGTCGACCTTGCCCAGCCTTGCCTGCTCCGCGTAGGTGGAGACCCGGGACAGGCCGTGCCCGGGCTGCCCGTCGACCTCCGCCATCACCAGCGCTTCGGCGACGACGGCCGCATTGCTGGGGCTGGTGTTGGCCGCGACCAGGGCCTTGGCCACCAGGCGTTCCGCCTCCGCCGGCAAGATGATCTCGCGCTCAGCCATCGCTCGCATTCAGCTCCTTCAAGACGTTCTCGAGGGTCACGCGGCTCACCCTAGCGTTCGCCTCCTTGGTCACGCCCGCGATATGCGGTGTCAGGATAAGATTGGGCAGATCGGCGAAGCGTGCCACCGCCTCGTCGCAGAGCGGCTCCCTCTCGAAGACGTCCAAAGCGGCACCGCCCAAGCGGCCGCTCCGCAAGGCGTCGGCCAAGGCGGCCTCGTCCAGGACGCCACCGCGCGCCGTGTTGACCAGCAAGGCGCCGTCCTTCATGCGCGCGATCGCGTCGCCATCGATCACGTGGCGCGTCTCGACCGTCAAGGGCACGTGTAGGCTTAGAACGTCGGACCCGGTCAAGAGGTCTGAAAAGCCGACGGGCTCGACCTCGGACCAAGCGCCGTCGTCGCGCCCCAGGTAGGGGTCGTGCGCCTTCACCGTCATGCCCATTGCGCGGGCCCGCGTCGCGACCGCCCGCGCTATGGTGCCGAAGCCCAGCAAGCCGAGGCAGCGGCCGGCCAACTCGCCGCCGATCAGACGCTCGCGCGGCCAGTCTCCCGCCAGCATTTCCGCCTTCGCCGAAAACGCGCCCTGGCGCACCAGCGACAGGGAAACGGCGATGACGTACTCGGCCACGGCGACGGCATTGGCCCCGCCGGCGGCATGCACGGCGACGCCGCTTGCCTCGCAGGCCGCCAGGTCGATGTTGTCGAGGCCGACGCCCAAGCGCCCGACGACGCGCAGCCTGGGTGCCGCCGCCAGAAGCGCGGCGTCGACCTGCGTGCGGTTGCGCACCACGAGCGCGCGCGCATCGACCAGGGCGGTCAGCAGGTCCTGCCGTCTCTCCACCAGTGCCGGGTCGTAGAGCAAGGTCAGGCCGTCCGGCAGATCGGCAAGCGCACGCTCGTCCATGAACTCCGCGATGACGATGTCGCTCACGGCTCTGCAACCACTCCTTGTCGGCTCAACCGGTCAGGGGACCCTCGCCGCCGCCGGGCCTCAGGTCAAGCACCGCAGAACAGCCCCGCGCCCAGTGCCTGACGGGCGCTCTGGACAGCGCCTGCGGCCCTATGCTCTTTCCTTGCCATGACGGACACGATTCTGGTTCTGGACTTCGGCTCCCAGGTCACGCAGCTGATCGCGCGGCGTCTGCGCGAGGCTGGCGTCTACAGCGAGATCCTGCCCTTCAATGCCGGCATGGACCGCATTCGCGCGCTGAACCCCAAGGGCATCATCCTCTCTGGCGGCCCGGCCTCGGCCATTGCCGAGGACAGCCCGCAGGCGCCCGACGAGCTCTTCGTCATGGGCCTGCCGGTCTTCGGCATCTGCTACGGCCAGCAGTTGATGGTGCACCAGCTGGGCGGCCTGGTGGAAGGCGCCGACCATCAGGAGTTCGGCAAGGCCTTCGTCGAGATCAGCGCCGACACGGCCCTGACCCTGGAGGTCTGGAAGCCCGGCGAGCGGCACCAGGTCTGGATGAGCCACGGCGACCGCGTGGTCTCCCTGCCGCCGGGCTTTTCGGTGCAAGCCTCCTCCGAGGGCGCGCCCTTCGCCATGACCGCGGACGAGAGCCGCCGCTTCTACGGCGTGCAGTTCCACCCGGAAGTGATCCACACGCCCGATGGCGCCAAGCTCATCGCCCGCTTCGCCAAGGAGATCTGCGGCTGCGCCGGCGATTGGACCATGGCCGCCTTCCGCCAGAGCGCGGTCAAGGCGATCCGCGCCCAGGTCGGCGACAAGCGCGTCATCTGCGGGCTCTCCGGCGGGGTGGACTCCTCGGTCGCCGCCGTCCTGATCCACGAGGCGATCGGCGATCAGCTGACCTGCATCCTGGTCGACCACGGCCTGATGCGCCAGAACGAGGCGACCGACGTGGTCGAGATCTTCCGCGGCCACTACAATATCCCGCTGGTCCATCGCGATGCCGCCGAGCTTTTCCTGAGCCGCCTGGAGGGCATCGAGGAGCCGGAGGAAAAGCGCCGCATCATCGGCCGCAGCTTCGTCGAGGTCTTCGAGGAGGAGGCGGCCAAGATCGGCGGCGCCGACTTCCTGGCCCAAGGCACGCTCTATCCCGACGTGATCGAGAGCGTCTCGCCGCGCGGCGGCCCCTCGGTCACCATCAAGACCCACCACAACGTCGGCGGCCTGCCGGAGCGCATGAACATGGCCCTGGTGGAGCCCTTGCGCGAACTCTTCAAGGATGAGGTCCGCGCGCTCGGCCGCGAGCTGGGCCTGCCCCGGACCTTGATCGGCCGCCACCCCTTCCCCGGCCCCGGTCTCGCCATCCGCATCCCCGGCGCGGTGAGCGCCGAGAAGGCGGAGATCCTGCGCAAGGCCGACGCGCTCTACATGGAGGCGCTGCGCCAAGCCGGCCTCTACGACGCCATCTGGCAGGCCTTCGCCGTTCTCCTGCCGGTGCGCACCGTGGGCGTCATGGGCGACCAGCGCACCTACGACCACGTGCTGGCCCTGCGCGCGGTTACCTCGGCCGACGGCATGACGGCCGAAAGCTACCCCTTCGACCACGCCTTCCTGGCCGACGTGGCGACGCGCATCGTGAACGAGGTTCGCGGCGTCAACCGCGTGGTCTACGACGTCACCTCCAAGCCACCGGGGACGATCGAGTGGGAGTGAGGGCGGCGATGTCACGTTTGGCGTACTGACCAAGGCGTGGCGCCGACTTCCAATCTCAGCCTCATTCGACTGGACTAAACCGCTCCCTCCTTGATCTTTCTGTTTCAGGAAGCTAGGTACTGAAACAGAAAGGTTGATCTTTGAGCGTTGTCGAGCTCCTCAAACAGCGATCTGTCTTCCAGCCTGTTGGCCACTATGTCCGCTTGGGGCAAGGCATCTAAGCTCAGCCGAGAACCTGAAGTGGCTGCAGAACACAACGTCGATCTCGACAAGCTGCGAGCGTGAATAGATCGACGGAAGCGAGTTCTGGAGAGCCTAAGAGATCCTCTTGAGGAGATCGCTGTGAATAGTGAAGAGAATGGCTCAGTTATGAGGGCGATCGGCGCGCCAAGTTTGAAAAGCTCTCATGACGAGATGGGAACGTAGCAATGGCATCGACAGCCATATCAAGAAGCATCAATGAACTGGAGCAGATCGGCGGCCTCAAGGGCACGGACATCGCCAATGTCACTGATGTCTCGAAAGCTACGGTCTCTCGGTGGCGTAATGGGACCAAGCGCCCGCAGCCGGCCAGCGAGCGGGTGCTTTCGGATTTGGTGTACGTCGTCAAGCGTCTCGAAGACTACTACACCAACGACGAGATTCGACTTTGGCTCTATGCGCGGCACCCGCAGCTCGAAGGGCAACGCGCGATCGACTTGATCCATGACGGCCGGGTAGAGGACATCTTTCGGGTTCTGGACCGGCTCGACGCGGATGGGTATCTGTAATCTATGGTTGCCGGCCCCAGAGATCGAACCCTCATTGATACTCTGGAGCGCCTCGAAACCAAGTCGTTCAATGGGATAGTGTGGAGAGTTACCCGGGATGGCCGGGACCCGACCTTGTTCTTCGGCGGCGGCAACAGATGGGATGACGGAACATTCGATGTTCTCTACACATCGATCTCCGAACAGGGCGCCTTGGCCGAGATGCGCTTTCACATCGGCAGAGGGCAGCCCGTTGTCCCGTCGAAGATCAGCTATCGCCTGCACCAGCTCTCTGTCCGGGTTGACGGCCTTCTGGATCTGACGGACGCGGATGTTCTGGCAAAGGTCGGCATCGATAGGGGCAACTTCGGACGCTTGCCCTACCTGGATCGGCAGGGGGAGTACGAAGCCTGCCAGCGGGTAGGAGAAGCGGTCCACTTCTTGGGATCGGATGACCCTGCCGATCCGTCGGCGATTCTTGTACCCAACGCCCGGCATCCCAGCAACAACTTGGTCTTGCTTGCCGACTACGTGGGTCCCGACGATGTGAAGCATGTCAAGGATCATGGGATCATCGATTGGGCCAAAGACTAGGCCCAGAGACCGAGCGCTCGACCCTCACAGCAAGCACACACGGGGGGTGGCAGTGGTGGCGTTGAGGATGACAGACCCACTGGCCGGTCACCCTTGTTAAAGCAAAGGCCGTCAAGCTTTACTAACGCCAAGGCTAAGGTAAGCCGCTTTCACTAAGGCGACAGAGACGGTTTGGACCTCCTCAAAGATCGAAATCCAGCCAGATCGGGCCCGCTAAAGCGGGCCGGGCCTGGCAGGCCAGGATGAAGCCGCGCTCCAGGTTGCGTTTCGAGAGGGCGCGGGTGGAGGCCATGGTGACCTCGCCGGTCCGCAAGCGCGACATGCAGCTGCCGCAGTGGCCTTCGGTGCAGGAGAAGGGGGCGTCGAGGCCGGCGGCGATGGCGGCCTGTAACAGGCTCTGGCCAGTCTTGATCGGCACCTCGTGATCCTGGCCGTCCAGGGTCAGGCGGAAGGTCCCGAGCGACTCTCCAGCGGGCGTCGCGACCGGCGCGGGCGCGGCGGGCGCACTTGGCGCCGGGTCGTCGGGTGAGAGAAAGCGCTCGGTCAGGATGCGGGCCTCCGGGCCGAAGAGGCGGGCGAGGCTCTCCTCGGCCATCTCCATCAGGGGATCGGGGCCGCAGATGTAGCAGTCGGCCCCCGCCCAGCCTTCGGCCGCCGCGAGGATGTCGCGCTCGGTCAGAAAACCGCATTGGTCGTCGAACCAGTGCCGGCAGGTGAAGCGCCCGGCGAAGCGCGCCTCCAACTGGTCCAGGACCGCGCGATAGATCACCGCGGCGGCATTCTGGTTGGCATAGAGGAGCTTCACCGCGCGCTCGGTCTCGATCAGCGCCTGCTTGACGAGCGAGATGCAGGGCGTGATGCCGCTGCCGCCGGCGATCAGCAGCAAGGGTGCAGTCGTCTCACGCAGGACGAAGCGGCCCGATGGACGCGTGGCCTCGATCCGCGCGCCGGCGACCAGGCGATCGTTGAACCAGTTGGAACCGCGCCCGCCGGCCACGCGCTTCACGCAGACCGTCATGTCGGGGTCGGCGCAAGGCGCGCTCGACAGCGAGTAGCTGCGGTGGATCTCGCCCCCGTCGTGGGGGATGCGGAAACTCAGGAACTGGCCCGGCACGTAGCGAAAGAGCGCCGCCTCGCCCCTTTCGGGAACCAGCACGAAGCTGGAAGCCTCGGCGGTCTCCCGATGGACCCGCTTGACGGTCAGTCTGTGGTGGGCGGCATGCGGGGCGGCTTCTGGGACGCCGCCCGACCCCATGCTGGCCTCCCCGGGAATGCCGCTCATACCAGGAAGATCGGATCGCCCTTCTTCACGCGGCCCTCCTGCAGCACGGCGGCGAAGACGCCGGCATCGCCGCCGTGGTTGCGGCTGACATGCGCCAGCACCTTGGGCGACTCCTCGGCCGTGTCGGGGTCCAAGGTGATCATCTTGCAGCGCGGATCCCGCTCGATGATCGCCACCTCCAGCTTGTCGCCGACCCTGACGGTCTTTCCGACGAGGGAGAACTCGTAGTAGGGATCGCTCTGCCCTTCCCACTCCACGTAGAAGTTCGCCCTAAAGCGCCGCTTGTCGATCTCCATGCCCAGCTCCTCGCCGAGCTTGGCGGCCGCCGACAGAGAGAAGATGGAGAGCGGCCGGCAGTCATGCTGGCCCTTCTGGGTCATGTGCACCCTGAGCGAGCGGCCGGTGGTTGCCTGAAGATCGGCCAGAAACTCGGCGCTCTCGATGTCGAAGCTCTTTCCTTCCGGCGTCTCCACGTCGACCTTGAAGGCCTCGGCGTCCGGCTCGACCGGCTTGATGCCGGGCGCCAAGCCTTCGAAGGCGTCCAGGTCCTTGGGCAGGAGCAGGTCGGCGCCGGACTGGTAGCGCGCCTTGTAGAGCACGAACTCCTCCTGATCGCGCCCGGTATGCCAGGGGAAGGCCGGGTCGCCGTCGGCGGCGATGACGCCATAGAGCCGATCGCCCATCAGGCCGGCGAAGCCCGCGTAGACATGCGGGATCTCCTCGCCGCGCATGCCCTTGACAGGATAGCGCCAGATGCTCTCGACCGTCCCAATCTTCATCAGCTGGACCTCCGAATTGTTTCCTGTCATTCAAACTTCTTGCCTAGAGAGATCGTACTATGCAACCGATCGGCACGCAACGACCGAGGGCAAGGCGTCTAGCGTCGCGCGTCGCGCGGAGAAACCTCCCCACGCCCCACCTCGTCGCAAAGCGCCTGGATCACGCGGCAGTCGGAGATCTTGCCGCCGGAGCACTGCCGGATCATGCCCTCCAAGGCCGCTTTCAGGGCCAGCAGCCGATCGATCCGCTGCTCCACCTCGACCAGCTGCGTCTTGGCGATGGCGTCGGCGGCATCGCAGGCCTGGTCGGGCTGGTCGACCAGGCTCAGGAGGTCGCGGACTGCCTGCAGGGAAAAGCCCAGGTCGCGCGCATGCCGAATGAAGAGCAGGCGATCGACGTCGGCCCGCCGATAGAGTCGCTGATTGCCCTCGGAGCGCAGAGGATGCGGGAGGAGGCCGATCTGCTCGTAGTAGCGCAGCGTCTGCACCTTGCAGCCCGCCGCCGCTGCGGCCTGTCCGATGGTAATCCGCTCCTGCATCGCCGCTTTCCCCTTGAACCTACAGCTACTGTAGGTCTTAGATTTAGTGCCTCTCGAACCGTTCGACCACGCGCGAGGGGCGCCATGCCCGCCAGTTGCTGCAACACTCAGACCAAGTTCGACGGGATGTCGCGCGGCTTCCGTCGGGCGCTCTGGGTAGTGATCGCCATCAACGGCGCCATGTTCGTCATCGAGATGGCGGCCGGCGCGCTTGCGGGCTCTCAGGCCTTGCAGGCCGACGCGCTCGACTTTCTGGGCGACACCCTGACCTATGGCTTGAGCCTGCTGGTCATCGGCATGTCGCTTCGGGTGCGGGCAACGGCGGCCCTCGTGAAGGGCCTCAGCCTCGCCGCCATGGGTCTTTGGGTCTTCGCCACGACGGCCTATCAGGTGCTGGTCTTGGGACTGCCGAACGCGCCGGTGATGGGTGCCATCGCTCTGCTGGCCTTGCTGGCCAATCTGGCCAGCGTGCTGGTCCTGCTGCGCTACAAGGACGGCGATGCCAATGTCCGCTCCGTCTGGCTCTGCAGCCGCAACGACGCCATCAGCAACCTGGGCGTCCTCGGCGCCGCCGGTGCCGTCTCCTTGACCGGCACGGCTTGGCCCGATCTCCTGGTCGCCGGGTTGATGGCCGCCCTGTTCCTCTGGTCCTCCGCGCAGATCATCCGGCAAGCGCTGCAGGAGCTGCGCCTTGCCTCGGCGCGCCAGGGCCTGGGCACGGCTTAGCACGCCAGTGGTGGTGATTGCTTGCAAGGCGCAGCTGGTCGCGCCGACTGGCGGGATCAGTGCCACAGGATAGGGCCTGGCGTGCCTACCGTCTCTCCGCCAGAGCCCTTTCGATCGCTTCGCGAATAAAGCGTTGGTAGGGGATACCGCGCGCCGCCGCCTTTGCCTTGACGGCTGCCAGCAGCGAATCCGGCAATCGCATGTTCACGCGGGCGGTTTTCCGCTCGAACTCGAACCGGGCGGGCTCGAAGCCGGAAAGGTCGTACTGGGTCAGGTCCGCCTGCTCGACGAAGCGCTCGGCTTCCTCGTCGCTCGATAGTGCGGGGATCGACTTACCTTCTTGCTTGGCGCTCATAGTGCCGCACCTCTTTCTTGTGCATGTAGCGGGCGCTGATCGGCCGAATCACCTTCCGCACGCTGCCACGAAAAGTGAAGGCAACGAGCAACCAGCGGCCTTGCGCCGTTCTCCCGATAGCCAAGAGGCGCTCTTCCAGCGAAGAGTGTGCGGGATCCGGATAAACATCGGGACCGAGCTGAAAAAGCAGCTCGATCTCGGCCTTCGAGACGCCGTGTTTCCCGCACTTGGGCCAGTTGCCCGCATCCCATTCGAACCCGGCTATGACGCCCTTCACGAGGTAAACTTAGTGTTTGTACATACAATTATCAACGCAATTTGACATACAATCGGGCGATCCCGCCGCTCCTCATCTTGGCCGATAGACCCGCGCCTGGCGGTCCGACAAGGCCGCCCAAGCCTCGGCGTCGGCCGGATCCGGCAGCAGCGTCTCGCCGTCGCTGCTCATGGCAGCGGCGGCCGCGTCGAAGCTGTCGAACCAGCCGATGCCGACGGCGGCCGACATGCCGGCACCCAGGGCGGAGGCCTCCAGCGACTTGCTCTTGGTCAAAGGCAAGCCCGTTGCGTCGGCGAACATCTTGGTCCAGGTCCGGCTGTTGGCGCCGCCGCCGACGGCCATGATGCGCTCCGTCGCGATGCCGTTTTGTGCCATGGCGGCGACGCAACGGGCCGACTCCAATGTCAGCGCTTCCAGGGCCGCGCGGTAGAGGTGGCCGATGCCGTGCGCGGCGGAGAGGCCGTCGAAGGTGGCGCGCGCGGCCGGATCCCAATGGGGGTCCATGCAGCCGGTGAGATAGGGACAGACCAGCAGGCCCTCGGAACCGATGGGGATGGCGGCCGCTGCCTCCTCCAGCCGGTCGAAGACGGCCGGATCCTCGCGGCCGCCGGCGAAGCTGTCGATCAGCCAGTTGATGAGGTAGGCACCGGCCCGCTGGCAGCCCTCCAGAAAGTAGCCCTCCCCCGTGGGCGAGGTCATGGTGCGCCAATAGCGGCCGATCTCGGGCCTTGACGACCAGGCGCCGGTGATGAGCGCGGTACCGAGGTTGAGATAGATGGTCCCGGGCCTTGCCGCGTTGACACCCAGGCCGGCGCATTGGCCGTCCCCGCCGGCGGCGATCAGCGGCGTCCCCGCCTCGAAGCCCGTTGCCGCCGCCGCCGCTTCGCTCAGGACGCCGATCTTGGCGCCCGGCGGCACGAGGCCGCCGAAGCGATCGGCGGTAAGGCCGAGGTGGTCGAGAACCGGATCGGACCAGGCCTTCCTGGCGATGTCCAGGACGCCGAAGGGATCGGCGCTGGTCCAGCTGGCGGCCGCCACGCCTGTCAGCCGCTGGCTGAGTACGCCATGCACGTCCAGGATTTTCGCGCTTCGCTCAAGAACGGCGGGCTCGTGGCGCCGCATCCAACCGAGCCGGTAGACGACCGGCGTGATGTCGATCGGCTTCCCGCTGATGGCATGCAGACGCGCGGCGCCGAAGGCCTGGCTCAAGGCCGAGACCTCCTCCAGGGCGCGCTCGTCCAGCCAGACCATGGCCGGGCGCACCGCCCTCCCCGCCTCATCGAGGAAGGCCACCGTTTCCCGCTGGTTCGAGATCGCCAGCGCGGCGACGCGTTTGGGATCGACCTGGCCACGGAGCTCGGTCATGGCCGAACAGGCGGCCTCCCACCAGTTCTCCGGGTCTTGCTCGACCCACCCGGCCTTGGGCGTGTCGGAGTGGACGGGCGCGCGCCCCTCGGCGATCGCCTCGCCGTCACGCGACCAAGCGATGGCCTTCGTCGACTGTGTCGAGCTGTCTAGTCCGACGACGAGGTCAGCCGTCACGGATCAAGTCTCCACCAGTTTCCGGGCGGTGGCGGCATCGGTCACCAGCCGCGTCGCGAAGCCGCCCGACAGCACGGCCTGAATGGCCGCCAGCTTGCGCAAGCCACCGGCTATGCAAATACGTTCCGGCGTCGCCCGCAAGGCCTGAAGACCGATGCCGATCTGCCGGCCGGACAGCGGGCCTTCTATCTCCGCGCCAACTGCATCGATGAAGCGGCCGATGACGATCCCCGTCGCGCCCTTCTCCAAGTACCGAGACACGGTCTCCTGGGTGAGGAAGTCGGGCTCCGAGAAGACCACGGCCTCGTCCAGTTCGCCGACGCCGAAGACGATGACGCTGCAGGTCTTGATGCGCTCCAGCTGGCGGGCGATGCCGGGCTCCCGCAGCAGGGCGTCTCGCATCTCGCGGGTCGAGACGATGGCCGGCGCATGGAAGTTCTGGCACCTGGCGCCCAGGCGCGTGGCGATCAGCGCCGAGCAGAACTCGGGCGAGGACTCCTCCCCGCCCAGCGAGCTTCCCGAGACCTGCACCACGCGCAGGTCGGGGATGGTTTGCTCCGGCAGGGCCTGGCCAAGTGCCAGCATGGTCCGTCCCCAGGCGACGCCCAGTACGGCTTCGCGGCCGAGGTGCGGTCGCAGCACCTCGCTGCCGGCGACGCCGAGGCGGCGGCGCAGGTCCGGCAAGTCGCTCTCGCCCTCGCCGCGTGCGGGAATGACATGGGCGCCTTCCAGCGCGAAGCGTTCGGCAAGGGCACGCCCCAGCTCGACCCTGGCCAGAAGCTCCGGCTCCATGTTGATGGAGACGAGCCCACGCCGGCGCGCCTCGGAGAGGTAGTTGGCGACCGAGGCGCGCGAGACACCCAGCATCTGGGCGACCTCGCTCTGCGTCCGGCCCTCCGCATAATAGAGCCACATGGCCCAGGTGACCGCGTCCCCGGCGAACTCCGTCGGGGGGCTATTGGGCGTGCGCGGCAGACGTGCCTGCGAAGTGGTCATGGCCTATCTCGGTCCGGCTGATGACAAATGTCAAGCAGCCTTGTCACATGCTGTTGACAAATGCCAGTCGGTCCTGTCATCTGCGTGGGACCGAAGAGGAACGCCGTGGCACCAGCGCGACCGCAAGAGGATGACTCAACCCCGGACCGGCCGGCGGGCGGCTGGACCTGGCTGATCGACGACATTCGGGAGGGCCGCTGGCACCACCCGGAGAGCGGAGAGGCCGCCCCCAAGGTCGCCAACGACATCCTCTTGATCCGGGAGGACCTGGACGGCGCCGAGCCGGAGCTGCTGGACCGGCTCGGCATGACGGGGGCCATCGGCATCGTCGCCGACGCCAACAGCTGGGACGCGCTCGGCAGCCGGATCCGGCGCAACCTGGGTGACCGGGCAACGGCCGTCATCCTGAGCAAGCCGCATGCCGATCTGAAGACGGTCGACGCGCTAGAAGCGCGGCTGGCGGAGGTCGAGAACGTGGTCGCGGTGGGATCGGGCACCGTCAACGACCTCTGCAAGTTCGCGACGGCCAGATCCGGCAGGCCCTATTGCGTCTTCGGCACAGCCGCCTCGATGGACGGCTACACCTCTTCGACGGCGTCGATGAGCCTTGACAGCGGCCTCAAGATCTCCCTGCCCGCACAGTCGGCGGCCGGCGTCTTCATCGACCTCAAGGTCAGCGCGGCGGCGCCCGGCTTTCTCGCCGCTTCGGGTTTCGGCGACAGCCTCTGCCGTTCGGTGGCGCAGACCGACTGGTGGATGTCGCACCGCCTCTTGGACACCTTCTACCACGACGCCCCCTACCTGATCGGCGAGTACGACGAGATCGAGACGAACCGGCGCGCGGCCAAGATCGGCGCGGCGGAGCTCGGTGCCATCGGCTACCTCAACCGCCTCTTGATCCTGTCCGGCATGGGCGTTGCCTTCACCGGCGTTTCCAATCATGGTTCAATGAGTGAACATCAGATCTCCCACTATGTCGACTGCTTCGCCGGTGACAGGCATCCCGGCAGCCTGCACGGTCAGCAAGTGGGCGTGGCGACCTTGACCATGGCCAGGCTGCAGCATTGGCTCCTGAGCCAGGAGCACCCGCCGGCCGTCAAGGCGACCAAGATCGATCCGGACGGCATGGCGCGCCGCATGGGGCCGGAGATCGCACGGCAGTGCGAAGGCGAGTACCGCAAGAAGGCCTTGGACGAGGCCGGGGCGGAGCGCATGAACGCCAAGCTCGCCGAACTCTG
Organism: Rhodospirillales bacterium; assembly: GCA_963669375.1. Lineage (GTDB taxonomy): Bacteria > Pseudomonadota > Alphaproteobacteria > Kiloniellales > JACOMY01 > JACOMY01. The sequence goes on from OY770024.1 coordinate 732,822, forward strand.
GCCCGACCTGCGGCGCGAGTGTCGGGCCTTCGCCATTCCCGTGGCGCAGCTGGAGGCCATGCTGAGCGCCGCGGGCGGAGCGACGACGGCCGCCGAGTTGGGCGTTCCCGCCGACTTCTACCGCGAGGCGGTGCGTCACGCGCACGAGATGCGCAACCGCTTTTCCTTCGTCGACCTGGCATGCGATGCCGGCCTGCTCGACGACTTTGCCGCCGATGCGGCGTGAAGCCAATGATCCTGAATACTCGGAGACACCATGACGAAAACAGAGAGAGCACTTCGGCAAGAAATCATCGACCGCTGCCTAGAAATGAATGCCAACGGCATCAACCAGGGCACATCGGGCAACATTTCGGCGCGTTTCGGCGACCGCATGCTGATCTCGCCCTCGGCCATCCCTTACGCCGACCTGACGCCGGAGATGATCGCCTCCATGCCGCTCGACGGCGACGGCGAATGGGAAGGGCCGGCCAAGCCCTCGACCGAATGGCGCTTCCACTTCTCTCTGCTGCGCGAACGCCCCGACGCCCATGCCGTCGTGCACGCGCACCCGACCTACTGCACGACCCTGGCGATCGCGCGTAAGGAGATCCCGGCCTGCCACTACATGATCGCGGCCTTCGGCGGAAACAACGTGCGCTGCGCCGGCTATGCCACCTTCGGCACCGAGGAGCTGTCGCAAATGGCGATCGAGGCGATGCGGGACCGCACCGCCTGCCTCCTGGCCAACCACGGCATGATCGCCATCGGCGAGAACCTGGCCAAGGCCATGTGGCGCACGGTCGAGCTGGAGACCATCGCCAGGCAGTACTTCTTTTCTCTGCAGGTCGAAGGTCTGGTCATTCTCTCCAAGGAGCAGATCGACGAGACCTTGGCCGGCTTCTCGACCTACGGCCTGCAGACCGACAAGGGTAAGCAGGCAAAGCCGAAGAGGGCGGCCAAGCGGCCGGCGCCCAAGCTCAAGGCCTCGAAGAGCTCGATGAAGAAGGCGGGCAAGAACGCGTAGACGCCAGGGCCCGAAACGGGGACTTCAATCCTCGAAGGGCCGCTAGAGAGTCCGAAGGGACGGGGAGGTGCGATTGTCGGTGGCGGTCATGAGATTGCGCAGGATGGTGTCCTCGGACCATCCCTTGCCATGGCTGTCGCCGCTGATCGCCATGCTGGTGGTCTTTACGATCTATCCGCTCTTCTACAACATCTGGCTCAGCTTTCACGAATACGCCACCTTCAAGCGGCGCCTGGTCTACGTCGGCTGGGAAAACTGGTCGATGCTGATCCAGGACGAGCGCTTTTGGGAATCGCTGATCGTCACCTTCACCTATTTCATCGTGGTCTTGGCGATCGAGTTGGTGCTGGGAATGGTCCTGGCCCTGCTGCTGGACAGCGACGGCCCAGGCTTCGGGCTCTTGCGCGCGCTGCTCACCCTCACCCTGGTGGTGCCGCCCGCCATCACCGGCATGATGTTCCTGCTGATGCAGGACCCCGAGTTCGGGGTGCTGAGCTACCTCCTGGAACTGCTCGGCGTCCTCGACTCGACGACGCCGATCCTGGCGACCAGTTCGCTGGCGCTGTTCGGCGTCATGCTGGCCGACATCTGGCAGTGGACGCCCTTCATGGTGCTGATCTTCCTGGCCGGGCTGCGGTCCCTGCCGCCGGAACCCTACGAGGCGGCCATGCTCGACGGCGCCTCGGCCTTCCAGACCTTCCGGCGCATCACCCTGCCCTTGATGTCGAAGGTGATCGCGGTCGCCATCCTGATCCGCGGCATCGATCTCTTCCGCGTCTTCGACTACGTCTTCGTGATGACCTCGGGCGGGCCCGGCACCTCGACCTACACGCTCAGCCTCTACGCCTGGCAGCAGACCTTCAGCTTCATCAAGTGGGGCTATGGCGCCACCCTCTCGCTGGTGACGCTGGCCATCATCCTGATCATCGCCAATCTCTTCATCTGGCGCGCCAAGGTTCGCTGGTGATGGTGCAGTCCAAGTCCACGCGCATGCTGCGCATCCTCTTCGCCTGGGCGGTCGTGCTGCTGTTCATGTTCCCGCTCTATTACTGGATCACGGTCGCCTTCAAGGACGCGCGGGAGATCTTCGACTCACCGCCCAACGTCTGGTCCTTCTCGCCGACGATGAAGAACTTCGAGCAGGTCTTCGGCATCTCCTTCGGCTTCGAGCAGCAGCAGGAGGTTCTGCCCGGCGGCGGCAACTTCTACATGGCGCCCAGGCTGTGGGACTCCATCGTCGTCGCCCTTCTCTCCACCGCGCTCGCCGTGGCGATCTCCACCATCGCCGCCTATGCCTTGAGCCGCATGGGCTTCCGTGGGCGCCATCACTTCGTCGCCTGGGTGCTCTCGACCCGCATGATGCCGCCGGTGGCGGTCGCGATCCCGATGTTCTTCATCTACCAGGACCTGGGGCTGATGGACACCTACACCGGGATCATCCTCATCCACGCGCTGATGAACCTGCCGCTGGCGGTGCTCCTGCTGAAGAGCTTCTTCGACGACATACCGCAAGAGATCGACGAGAGCGCGATCATCGACGGCGCCTCGCGCTGGCTCATCTTCCGCCGGGTCATCCTGCCGATGGCCAAGGGCGGCATCGCGGCCACGGCCGTGCTCTGCTTCATCTTCAGCTGGACGGAGTTCCTCTTCGTGCTGACCTTGACGCAGACGGGCCTGAAGACCGTTCCCGTCGTCTCCTCCAGCTTCGTGACCTCGACCGGCACGGCCTGGGGGAACATGGCGGCCCTGGGGGCCGCCGCCATCGTGCCCGCCTTCATCTTTATCCTGCTGGTCCAGAAACAACTGGTCCGCGGGCTCACCCTCGGGTCGCTCAAACAGTAGCGCCCATCCAAGCTCGTCAAAAGGGAGGAAATTCCAGTGCGAGACCAAGACAGAAAGCAGTATCTGGCCAACATCACCGACCGCTACGTGCGCCGCCAGATGGACCGGCGCGACTTCATCCGCGCCGCCGGTCAGCTGGGCCTGGGCCTCGGCGCCTTCGGACTGGGCATGTCGCGGCCCTTCGGCGGCGGCTTCATCCCGGCCGCCAACGCCGCCGACCTCAAGCCTTCGGACGAGATCCTGGCCTGGGTCAAGGACGTCTCCAAGCCCTACGCCGGCACCACCTTGAAGCTGGCGACGGAATCAACGCCGCCGTCGAACGCGATCAACAGCCAGCTGAAGCAGTACTTCGAAGAGGCCTCGGGCATGAAGGTCGAGATCGAGGTCTTACCGCTGGAGCAGGTGCTGCAGAAGATGACCCTGGACATCGCCTCGCAGCTGGGTACCTACGACCTCTACTACATCGACCAGAGCTGGGCGGCCTCGGTCAGCCGCGACGTCTTCGACCCGCGCGAGCAGCTGGACGACAAGCCCGACCTGGCCATGCCCGACTACGACATCGCCGACTTCCTGCCAGCCCTGGTCGACGGCATCGCCAAGTACGAGGACCGCTGGGTCGGCGTCCCCTACGACATTCCCATCTTCATCATGATGTATCGCAAGGACATCTATGAGGACATGGGGCTGAGCGCGCCCACCACCTTCGAGGAGTTGCTCTCCAACTCCAAGGCGATTACCGACAAGATGGGGCCGGAGGTCTACGGCACGACCGGCCAGATGAAGTCGGGCCACTACAGCCTGGAGTGCGACTGGACGGCTTGGCTGTGGGGCCACGGCGGATCCATCTTCGGCCCGGACGGCCGCTTCAGCGGCAACGACGAGCGCGGCCTGGAGGCCATGGCCTATTGGGACAAGCTCTACAAGACCATGCCGCCGGGGGTGACCGGTTGGACCTGGGACGGACAGGGCCAGTCGGTGGCGCAGGGCGTGGCCGCCAGCATGCTGAGCTGGGGCGAGTTCTTCCCCTACTTCGACGACCCCAGCGCCAGCAAGGTCTCCGGCCTGATGGAGGCCGTGCACGTGCCCAAGCCCGTGCACACCCTGCGCACGGTGGAGCAGACCGGTTACGGCGAGATCCCGGGCGTCGGCCACCAGGGCGGCTCCTCGCTCGCCGTCTCGAAGAACTCCAAGCATCCGGACGCGGCCTGGATCTTCATGCAGTGGGCGACCTCCTACGACACCCAGGTCCTGATCACCACCCTGGGCGGCGGCACCGGCCCGACCCGCGCCAGCGTCTATGACGATCCGCGCGTCATCGCCAACCGCCGGGTGGGTCCCGGCACCACCAGGCATCTCGACGTGGTGCGCTACACCATCGCCAACGACATGGGCTCCGAGCCCGACCTGCCGGAGTGGGCGGAGCTTTCGAACGACACCATCCCGGTGCGGCTCGGCAAGTACTTCGCCGGCGACTACAGCTCGGCCAAGGAGTGCATGGACGAGATCGCCGAGGCGACGAACGACATCGTCGGCAAGTAGCGAGAGGTCGGCCGGTCGGGCGGCGTTGACGCGCCGCCCGGCCAGCTGCTGTTATCCCTGATCGGGCAACTGGGCAGGCAACTGGGCGGGCAAACCGCCGTGTTCATTTGAGGGCCGATGGCTAACGTCGAGTATCGCAATGTCGCCAAGTCTTTCGGGGCCGTGGAGGTCATGCGGGATGTCTCGCTGACCATAGCCGACCACGAGTTCACCGTGCTTCTGGGTCCGTCGGGCTGCGGCAAGACCACCTTGCTGCGCATGACGGCGGGGCTGGAGACGGTGACGCGCGGCGACATCCTGATCGACGGCACTAGGGTCAACGAGATCCACCCGAGAGACCGGAACATCGCCATGGTGTTCCAGAACTACGCGCTCTATCCGACGATGAAGGTCTTCGACAACATCGCCTTCTCGCTGCAGGTCAAGAAGACGCCGCCGGAGGAGATCAAGCGCAGGGTCGAGGAAGCAGCGCAGATCCTGAACATCACCGACTACCTCAAGCGCTATCCCAAGGAGCTCTCCGGCGGGCAGCGCCAGCGCGTCGCCATGGGCCGGGCCATGGTGCGCGACGCCAAGGTCTTCCTCTTCGACGAGCCGCTCTCCAATCTGGATGCCAAGCTGCGCGCCCACATGCGCCTGGAGATCCGCCAGCTGCACGACCGGCTCAAAACCACCACGATCTACGTCACCCACGACCAAATCGAGGCCATGACCATGGCCGACAAGATCGTGCTGATGAGGGCCGGCGACATCGAGCAGGTGGGCACCCCCGACGACCTCTACGACAAGCCGATCAGCAAGTACGCGGCCGACTTCATCGGTTCGCCGGCGATGAACTTCGTTGATGCCGAGATCGTCGTGGAAGAGGGCGCGCCGGTGCTGCGCGCCGCCGGCGTCAAGCTGGTCCTGACCGACGCGTCCAACGGCCTCCGGGCCGGCAAGGTCACCTGCGGGGTCAGGCCATCCGACCTCGTCTTGAGCGAAGACGGCGCATTCGAGGGCAAGCTGGTCCTGGCGGAGAAGACCGGCGCCGATCAGAACCTGCACCTCTCCATCGGCGGCGAGGATTTCGTCGCCACCGTGCCGCGCCACGCGGCGGTGACGCCCGGCGGCCTGACCCGCCTCAGCGTCCCGCACGACAAGATTCACCTCTTCGACAGCGGGACCGGCCGGCGCCTTTAAGGCAGGCGTCCTCCGTGGCGGCTGTATCTGGACGCGAAGTCGACACTCTTACCAGGAACGAGCCCGGCCTTGACCCCCACACCGTTCGGGGCCGGCTGTCTTCGCCCTAGACCTTCGGCATCTCGAAGAAGCTGGCCGGAACCAGGATCTTGTTCTCTTGCTTGATCAAATAGCCGGCCTCAAGGCTTACTTCGAGGTATCTCTGCCACGCGGGATCCTCTTGCATTGCCTGGCGTCTGCGCGCCCGGTCGTCGGCCGATTCGTAGACCCAGACATGAACGTAGGTGTTGACGTCACCGGTTTCGGTCGCGCCGTAGAGAAGCGGTCGGCCGAGATGCCGGCATTGTGCCGCGAAGCCATGCTCCTCGTAGAGCGCCATCTGTTTCTTGATCGTGCCGGCGCGACAGGTGTAGGTGCGGTGGTCGAAGATCATGGTCGCATTCCTCCAGGGGTTTCGCGTTGATGTTTGGATTGTCCGGTCGGACCGTCGGCGATCAGCGCTCGTTCGCTCCGGTCGGCAAGGAAGCCTCGACGCCCGTCAGCTGCTCATAGGCCTTGATCACCGCCGAGCATCCCTCGCCACCCAGGCCCATGATCGAGGCCAAGGCATAGGTCTGGTGGACCGATCCGGCCATGAAGCCGGGCAGTCCGGCGGATTCGAGCCAACGGGCGTAGTAGCGCAGGTCCTTCTCGGCGTTGCTGAGCGACATATGGGGCGTGAAATCGCGCTCCAAGGTCTTCCGCCCGTAGAGGTCCATCATGCCGGACTTGCCGCCGGCCGCCGAGATGATGCCTATGACCTTCGACATATCGAGACCCTCATTGGCGGCTAGGGCAAAGCCCTCGCACCAGGCGGCCACGTTGGCGAAGGCGATGTAGTTGTGGATCAGCTTCAGCCGGATCGCATGACCGGCGGGACCCACGTGAAAGACGTTCTCCGCATAGCAGTCGAAGAGAGGGCGTAGGCGCTCCAGGAGCGCTTCCGTGCCGCCATAGAGGACATTGACCTCTCCCCTCTCCGCGTGCATCGGCGTGCGGGTCATGGGGGCTTCGCAGTAGTCCACCCGCGCCGCGGCGCAGGCCGCGTACATCCGCTCCACGTGCGGCGGCGACGTCGTGGTGTGGTCCAGCACCACCGCGCCCGGCTTCAGTCCGGCAAGCGCGCCGTCCCTGCCGAGCAGAAGGTCTTGGACGACCTCGGCCGTCGTGACGCAAAGCCCGAGCACATCGGCGCGCGAGGCGACCTCCGCCACCGAGCCGGCCGCCTCGGCGCCCTGCTGCACTGCCTGGGCGACGGCGGCTTCATCCAAGTCGAAGACCGTGACGGCAACGCCGTGCGACAGCATGTTCTTGACCAGGCCACGCCCCATGCCGCCGAGCCCGATGAAACCCACCCGTTCAGCGAAGGCACCCATCAGTCCCTCTCCACGCCCAGTTCTCCGCACGCTTGCCGCAGCCAATAGATTCTGTGCCATAAGACTGTTTGTCTGACAAGCGATAGAGTGATAGCTAGGCTGATCTCTGGAGCCGCTTCATACGACGTGGGTGGCGTTGGAGCGGTCGGATAGGGGGCTGCTGTCAAGAGCGCGTGTCCGCGAGCGCTTCCATCGAATGGAGAAAGGGGACGATGAACCGGATCTTCGACTCTCTCGAGCGTCCCAAGCGGCTGTCGGACGAGGTCGCGTACCGGATTCAGGCGGCGATCGCCGCGGGCCGCTTCGCGCCCGGGGACCGCCTGCCGACCGAACATGGTCTGGCCAGGCAGTTCGGCGTCGCGCGTACCGTGGTGCGCGAGGCGATCTCCCTCTTGAAGTACGACGGTGTCATTGCGACCAAGCAAGGCGTCGGCGCCTTCGTCGCCGATCGCGACGCCCGGCAATCCTTTCGGATCTCTCCGGCCTGCTTCCAGAAGCGCAAGCAGCTGCTCAAGTTCCTGCAGCTCAGAACCTCGGTGCAATCGGACGCCGCCGCGTTGGCCGCCGCCAAGAGAAGCAAGGCGCAGATCAAGCAGCTGGCGGAACACCTCGAGGAGATGTCCCGGTCTCTGGCGCTGGGCGACGCGGGTCTCGAGGCGCGCATCGACAGCCAGTCGGCCTTCTATCGCGTGGTGACGGAGGCCTCGGGCAACGAGTACTTCGTCGACTTCATCGCCATGATCGAGGCGCGCTTGATGGACAGGCTGCGATCGGTGGTCGTCAAGAACGCGAAAGCCGTCGAGTGGGGAACGGAGGTCCTGAGGGAGCACGAAGCCGTCTTCCGCGCCATCAAGGCGGGCGCCGCCGAGAAAGCGCGCGCCGCTACGCGGCTGCATTTCGACAAGGCCGCCAAACGGCTGGCGGACCGGGCCGATATCGCCGACGTCTAGACGGTCATGCGATGGGAAACGGGCATAGCCAGAACTGTCGAGCCATTTGGCCCACTTCTAGAGCAGGATTAAGACGACAGATCGTTCCGATTTGACGCCATCCTGCTCCAAGGAGTGAAGCGCGCCGGCCTACATCGTCACATCGATCGACTGGAGGCCGGTGCCACTGCCCGGGATTGTCACGCCCGGTGCCAGATGCAAGGTGTCGGTCCCGACCCCGCCGTCGTAGTAGTAACCGAGGAAGTCGCCTTGGTTTGCCACGTAGAAGACGTCATTACCCCCATCGCCATACAGACTGTCGGATCCCGCGTTGCCCTGGATTGTGTCGTTTCCTTCACCGCCAAAGATACTGAGATCGTCCCCGTTACCGGCAAAGATCCTGTCGTCCCCGCCGGCGCCGTAGAAGTGAGTGTCGTCCTCGCCGCCTCCGAAAAGCGTATCGTCTCCCATACCACCGAAGAAGCTGCGATCCTCTCCAATGCCGCCGGTCAGCGTATCATTGCCACCTTCGCCTAGAAAGCGGCTGTCGTCCCCACCGAGACCATAGAGTCGATCGGCGCCCGATCCTCCGAGGAAAGTGGCATCGCCGCCGGTACCCCCGAACAGGAGGTCGTCCCCTGACCCGCCAAGAAAGCTATGATCAGACCCGCTGTCGCCAAAGAGACTGTCGGCCCCGTCATCGCCTTGGAACCGCGTGTCAATGCCATCACCGCCGAAAAGAACGTCCGAGCCCGCGCCACCGAAGACGAGGCGATCCGCTCCGCTGTCCCCAGCAAGGCTGTCGGATCCCGCGCCACCATAAAGGAAGCTGTCATCCCCGTCGCCTCCAAAGAGATTGTCTGCCTCGTTGCGACCGACGAAGCCCGCATCATTGCCTGACCCACCGTGAAGAACGTCTGCCCCCGTGCCACCATCGAAGATGCTATCCAGACCGCTGCCACCCCACAGGCTGTCCGCGCCCTTGCCACCGTAGAAGCTAGCGTCGTCTCCGTTACCGCCAGACAGACTGTCGCCTCCATCGACTCCACGGAAATAGCTGTCGTCTCCACCGTCACCATTGAGAACATCGGCACCAAATCCGCCGTAGAAACTCAAGTCATTTCCACCGCCCCCGGCGAGGCTGTCGGCTCCGGAAGCGCCGTAGAAGGAGATGTCTTCTCCCTCGCCACCGAAGAGCTTGTCCGCTCCTGAAGCGCCGTAGAATCCCTTGTCGTCGTTGTCGTCGCCGAAGAGGACATCCAGCCCCAACCCACCATAGAATGACGAATCGCTGCCGTCCCTACCCGCAAGGATATCGTCTCCGTTGCCTCCAAAGAAGAGGACGTCATCCCCGCCGTCTCCATAGAGGACATCAGCCCCCTGATTGCCGAGGAAGGAAGTATCGTTTCCGCCACCACCGGAAAGTCGATCGCTGCCAGAACGGCCTTGGAAATTGATATCCCCTGAGCTGCCGCCGTTGATGCTATCGCTACCGGAACCGCCGAAGAAGTTTCGGTCCTCTCCGCTGCCGCCTAAGAGCTGGTCGTCGCCCGAAGCACCCTGAAACCCGAAATCGCCGCCACTGCCGCCAAACAGTTCATCATCCCCGCTACCGCCATAGATAATATCAAGTTCTGCACCGCCATAGAGAGCATCGTCCCCATTACCGCCACGCAAGATGTCGATACCGTCCTCGCCATGGAGAGCATCGGCGCCCTCGTCGCCGAAGATGTTATCGTTCCCCGACCCGCCGTAGAAGCCGGTGTCGATGCCTTCGCCGCCGAAGAGGTTGTCCAATCCAGACCCGCCGTAGACAAGACTATCATCTCCGTCTCCGCCGAAGAGGCTGTCGTCGCCGCTGTTGCCTGTCAGGCTGCTGTCATCTCCGTCTCCGCCATAGACGGTATCGGCACCGTCGCCGCCCAAAAGAGTCGCATCCAGTCCGCTGCCGCCTTGGAGAATGTCGTCCCCGTCGTTGCCTCTGAGGTTGGCGTCATCTCCCTCTCCGCCATAGACGGTATCGGCGCCGTTGCCGCCCACAAGAGTGGCATCCAGTCCACTGCCGCCTCGGAGCGTGTCGTCCCCGTCGTTGCCTCTGAGTTGGGCGTCATTCCCATCGCCACCAGCGATGCTGTCGGCACCGGAACCGCCGACGAGCGCATCGTCCTCACCGCTGCCGCCCAACAGGGTGTCGGAACCCGATCCGCCATAGAGCCCCGTGTCCTGACCGCTGTCACCGAAAATCTTGTCGGCGCCTTCGTCGCCGTACAGGCGGAAATCGGCCCCTCCGCCGCCGTAGATCCGGTCCAGACCGCTGCCGCCGTCCAAGCTGATTTCGGCTCCAAGTTCGCCGAAGAGTCGGTCATTGCCGCTTTCGCCGAACAGACCGACATCGTTTCCACTGCCGCCGTAGATCCTGTCCGTGCCGGCGTCGCCCACCAGGCTGAAATCGGCCCCGCTGCCTCCCTTGATCGTGTCGTTGCCGTTGCCACCGTAGAAGTCGCTGTCGTTTCCGGAGCCCCCGTACAGCTTGTCGGCGGAGTTGCGGCCGAAGAAGCCCGCGTCGTCGCCGCCGTCGCCGTAGATGCGGTCGATGCCACCACCGCCGAAGAAGGTCGCGTCGTCGCCGCTGCCGGCGTAGATCGTGTCCCGGCTGCCGTTGCCGTGGAAGAAGGAGTCGGCCCCGCTGCCGCCGAAGAGCGTGTCGTTCCCGGCGCCTCCGTAGAAGGTATAGTCGTCGCCCTCTCCCCCCTCCAGCCGGTCGGGGCTGACGTCGCCATAGAAGTAGCCGTCGCGACCGCTGCCGCCGAAGAGGCTGTCGCCGGCCTTCCCGCCGTCCACGAAGCTGTCGGCCCCACTGCCGCCGTAGACGGAGTCGCTCGCCCGCTCCCCGATCAGGGAGACGTCCGCCCCGTCCCCGCCGAAGATCTGGTCGGCATTGATGCCCCCGTCCAGATGAGTGTCGGCGCCAGAGCCTCCGTAGAGCGTATCCAGTCCCGCGCCGCCCTCGAAGGAGACATCGGCCCCGCTGCCGCCCGAGAGGGTGTCGGTCCCGGCCCCGCCGAAGAGCGTCGCGTCGTTGCCTTCGCCCCCCTCCAGGATGTCTGCCCGCGAGCGACCCGAGAGCTTGATGTCGTCGCCCGAGCCCCCGATCAGCGTGTCCCTGCCGGTGCCGCCGTTCAGCGACAGCTCAGCCCCGCTGCCGCCGTAGAGGATATCGTCGCCCGAGGCCCCGAACAGGCGGTCGCCGCCGCTCGCCCCATAGAGCGTGTCCGCGGCACCGTAGCCGCGCATCACGTCGCTGGCATCCGTCCCCGTCAGCGTGTCCGGTCCCGGTGTCCCCAGTATGACTGCCATCGCCCCCGCCTCCCTGGCGCTCTTGCTTGCTTCTTCGAGGCGATGCTCGCCGTGCCAAGGCAGGCCATCGCCTCTCCCGGGGCGACCCCATGGTCCTCTACCGACGCCCCTAGGCCTATCGCACTAGCAGCAGTCACTGTGCGCCAGACCGCCACTGCCTGTAAAGCACCTAAACCCGAAAGGGTGGTCTGGCGCGCGCACTCATAGAGCATTCCGAGCAGCCGGAGGCGCGCGGTCCATGGATTAAGCACTTGTCAGAAAGAATTACACAATTGCCAATAGACGAAAGCAATCCAACGTCATTTCGGCGAGCGCGGGAACCACCTTCCACTTGGGCGCTCTATCCCAATAGACCCCTGCTTTCGCGGCGATGACACCGTGGACTTCGAATGTGGCCTCAGTGCTTCACCCGTAGAGGATGGTGTCGATATCGACCAGGACCGCGCCGGCCGGGAGCGTGACACCGGCGCCCAGTTGCAGAGTGTCGGCCCTTTTCCCTCCACGTCATTCCCGCGAAAGCGGGAATCACTCTCCGCTTGGGCGCTCTAACCCGACAGATCCCCGCTTTCGCGGGGATGACACTGTGGACTTCAAATGCGGCCTCAGTGCTTCACCCGTAGAGGATGGTGTCGATGTCAATCAGCACGGCACCGGCCGGCAAGGTGACGCGGGCGCCCAGCTGCAGCGTATCGGTCCTTTTCCTTACACGTCATTCCCGCGAAAGCGGGAATCACTCTCCGCTTGGGCGGTCTATCCCAATAGATCCCCGCTTTCGCGGGGATGACACCGTGGACTTCGAATGTGGCCTCAGTGCCTCACCCGTAGAGGATGGTGTCGATGTCGACCAGCACGGCGCCGGCCGGCAAGGTGACGCCGGCACCGAGCTGAAGGGTGTCAGTCCCCTCCCCACCGTCGTAGGTCTCGCCGTCCTGGATCTCGCCCTGGCGGGCCACCTGGAAGACGTCGTCACCGGCACCTCCGTAGAGCGTGTCGCGCGCCGCGTCACCGCGCATGACGTCGTCGCCCGCCCCACCGAAGAGCACATCGTTGCCGCCCTCGCCCCTTACGACGTCGTCGCCGGCGCCACCATAGAAACCGGCATCGATGCCATCGCCGCCGAAGAGGCTGTCATCGCCGGCGCGGCCATAGAATGCCCTGTCGCTCCCACTCCCGCCGAAGAGCGTATCGGCGAAGCCGCCGCCTTCGAACCCGCTGTCGATGCCCCCGCCACCGTAAAGCACGTCCCGGCCTCGGCCGCCGTGGAAGTAGAGATCATTCCCGTCGTCGCCGAAAAGGCGGTCGTCTCCTTCCTCGCCGTAGAAGCTTTGGTCACCCCCGTTGCCTCCGAAGAGGCTGTCTCGCCCGAGCCCGCCGTAGAAGCGCTCATCACTACCATCACCGCCGAATAGGTTATCCTCGCCGCCCCCGCCATAAAAGCGGTGCTCTCCTCCAGAACTGCCAGAAAGGGTATCGGAGTCAGCACCGCCGTAGAAGAAACGGTCCGACCCGGCGTCACCGGAAAGAAAGTCGGAACCCGACCCGCCGAAGAAGCGCGCGTCCGGCGCAGAACCGCCAAAGAGGCGGTCGTCACCCGCGCCACCGGAAAAGCGATAGTCGCCGACCGCGCCGCCGTAGAGTCTGTCAGCCCCAGACCCTCCAGAAAACTCTTGGTCGCCCCCTTCGCCGCCGTAGAGGACGTCGGATCCGGAATCACCAAAAAACAGGCGATCACCGTCATCGCCACCGTAGAGGCTGTCGCGTCCCAAGCCGCCGTAGAACACACGGTCGAAACCAACACCACCGTCGAGCCTGTCGGGCCCTGTGCCGCCAAAAAAGAGAACATCATCGCCCAGGCCACCATTAAGCCTGTCGCCCCCGCCTTCACCACTAAACCGTCTGTCGTCGCCACTCCCACCAAAGAGACTGTCACGTCCCGCACCACCATAGAGACTGTCAGCGGCGCTCAAACCGTACAGCGTGTCGGCGGCACCGTAACCCGCAATGGTGTCGACCGCGTCCGTCCCGGATAATGTGTCCGGTCCATCGGTGCCTGGAATGAATGCCATTGCCCTCCCCTCCGCCAAGACTCACCCGCGCCATTTCATGACGGCTTTGCCAAGCTAAAGGTTGTGGTACTTGGAGGCAATGAGCATCAAGGCTGCAAGCCAACGAGAGCAGGAAGCGCGCATGGTGCGGCCCTCCCCAGAGAGCGGATCGCCCAGTCGCCGGACAAGCTCAACCCAACGTCATTCCCGCGAAAGCGGGAATCACCCTCCGCGAGGGCGCTCCCTCCAAATAGATCCCCGCTTTCGCGGGGACGACACTGTGGGCTTGGAACGCGGCCTCGGTGCTTCACCCGTAGACGATGGTGTCGACGTCGATCAGCATAGTGCCGGCCGGCAGGGTGACGCCGTCGCTCAAATGGAGAGTATGAGCGCCTTCCCCTCCATGTCGTTCACGCAAGAGCGGGAATCACTCGCCACAAGAGCGCTCCATCCCAATAGATCCCCGCTTTCGCGGGGATGACACAAAGAGTGCCGGGTAACGCCGGGTCAGTCAGGGTCAGACCCTAGGAAACGGTCCAGGTTTCGCCCGATCGCAGCAGCTGGCCCAGCGCGGCTTCGCGCGCCTCGGCATCGGGGTCCACGTCGGCCATGAGCTCGTTGTGCGTCGGCTTCTCGACCGCGCGCAGCACGCCGATCGCCTCCGGCATGGCGGGATGGGCCATGGCGCCCAGCATCTGGCCGACGACGGGCGAGTCCGCCGCCTCGTCGTGGTGAAGCAGGTCGGACTCCGCCACGCCGTTCCCCAGGGCGACGGCCTCCAGGCCGGTGCCGTTCAGCCGGATGCCCTTGTCGCGCTCCTTGCCGAAGATCAGCGGCTTGCCGTGCTCGACGACCACGACATGCTCGTCGCGGATCGCCGGGTCCTTGGCGTAGTCGAAGGTGCCGTCGTTGTAGATGTGGCAGTTCTGGTAGATCTCGACGAAGGCGGAGCCCTTGTGGGCGGCCGCCCGGCGCAGGACTTCGCTCAGGTGCTTGGCGTTGGTGTCGACCGAGCGGGCGATGAAGGTGGCCTCGCTGGCGAAGGCCAGGGCCAGGGCATGCAAGGGCTCCGTCGCGGCGCCCCTGGGCGTGGTGCCGGTGACCAGGCCGGGCAGCGAGGTGGGCGAGGTCTGGCCCTTGGTCAGGCCGTAGATCCGGTTGTTGAACAGCAGGATCTTCAGGTCGACGTTGCGCCGGAGCGCATGCAGCAGATGGCCGGCGCCGATGGAAAGCGCGTCGCCGTCGCCGGTCACCACCCAGACCTGCAGCTCCGGGCGCATGCGCTTCAGGCCGGTGGCGATCGCCGGCGCGCGGCCGTGGATGCCGTGCAGGCCATAGGTCTCCAGGTAGTAGGGGAAGCGGCTGGAGCAGCCGATGCCCGAGACGAAGACGATGTCCTCGGGCGCGATGTCCAGGCTCGGCAGCAGCTTCTTCATCTGCGCCAGGATGGCGAAGTCGCCGCAACCGGGACACCAGCGGACCTCCTGGTCGCTGGCGAAGTCGGCGGCGGTCATTCCTCTTGCGTTCATGGCTAGCTCCCCCGCCCCAGTAGAGCGTCGATTTCCGCGCGGACCTCCTCGATCCAGAAGGGCTCCCCGCGGATCTTGTTCAAGCCCTTGACGTCGATCAGGTACTCGGCCCGCAGCAGGTGGCGCAACTGGCCGGCGTTGAGTTCCGCCACCACGACCTTGTCGTAGGCGCGCAGAACCTCGCCCAGATCGTCGGGCAAGGGATTGAGGCAGCGCAGATGCAGGTGCGAGACCGTCCTGCCTTCCTGCTGGGCGCGCATGACGGCTTCGCGGCAGGCGCCGTAGGTGCCGCCCCAGCTCACCACCAGCAGGGGGCCGGAGGGAGGCCCCGCCAGCTCCGGCTTGGGCGCCAGAAGGGCCGCCTTGGCGACCTTCTCGGCGCGCAGCCGCACCATGTGCTCGTGGTTGGCGGGATCGTAGCTGACGTCGCCGCTGCCGTCCGCCTTCTCCAGGCCGCCCACCCGGTGCGTCAGGCCGGCTGTGCCGGGAATGGCCCAGGCGCGCGCCAGCCACGCGTCGCGCTGGTAGGGCTGGAAGTGGCCATCCCCCGCGCCTGCCTCGGGGTGCTTGACCTCGATCGGCGCCAGCTTGGCGATGTCCGGGATCAGCCAGGGTTCGGCGCCGTTCGCGGTGAAGGCGTCGGAGAGGAAGAGGACCGGCGTCATCAGCTTGGTCGCCAGGCGCCAGGCCTCGATCACCATGGCGAAGCAGTCCGAGGGACCCGAGGGCGCCAACACCGGCATGGGCGCCTCGCCGCTGCGGCCGGTCACGGCCTGCAAGAGGTCCGACTGCTCCACCTTGGTCGGAAGGCCGGTGCTGGGTCCGCCGCGCTGCACGTTGATCACCAGTAGCGGCAGTTCCAGCATGGTCGCCAGGCCCAGTGCCTCGGTCTTCAGCGCGATGCCGGGTCCGCTGGAGCCGGTCGCCCCCATGGCGCCGCCGAAGGAGGCGCCGATGGCCGAGCAGATGGCGGCGATCTCGTCCTCGGCCTGGAAGGCCCGGGCGCCGGTCTTGTGGTAACGGCTGACGCGATGCAGGATGTCGCTGGCCGGCGTGATGGGATAGGCGGCGTAGAAGAGGTTCCGGCCGCTCAGATGCGCGGCGGTCACCATTCCCAAGGCCAGAGCCTCGTTGCCGGTGACATTGCGGTAGAGGCCGGGCGCCTGCTTGGCCGGCGGGACGCGGTAGCTGCGCTCCAGCACCTCCGTCGTCTCGCCGTAGTTCCAACCGGCCTGCAGCGCCAGCTTGTCGGCCTCGGCGACGGCGCCGGTGAACTTGCTGTCGATGAAGCGCAGGGTGGCGTCGAGGCTGCGCCCGTAAAGCCAGTAGATCAGGCCCATGGCGAAGAAGTTGCGGCAGCGCGTGGCGTCCTTGTGCCCGACGCCGCTCTCCGCGACGGCGCCGCGGGTGAGCGAGGTGACCGGCGCTTCCACCACCTGGAACTCGGAGAGGCTGTCGTTCTCCAGCGGGTTCTCGTCGTACTTCGCCAGACGCAGGCCCTTGGCGTCGAAGGCGTCCACGTCGACCACCAGGGTGCCGTGCGGCTTCAGGACCCTGAGATTGGCCTTCAGAGCCGCCGGGTTCATCGCAACCAGCACGTCGGCCCGGTCGCCCGGCGTCATCACGGTGCGCGAGGCGAAGTGGACCTGAAAGCCGCTGACACCCGCCGGCGTGCCCTTGGGCGCGCGGATCTCCGCCGGAAAGTCGGGGAAGGTGGCGATGTCGTTGCCCATCAACGCCGAGGAGAGCGCGACCTGCGAGCCCGCCAACTGCATGCCGTCGCCGGAGTCACCGGCGAACCTGACCACGACGGAGTGCGTTTCCACGGGCTGGCCATCGGCTAGCGCGATGGTCTTCTCGCTGACGTTCACCGGATACCGCTCCTCGGCTGGAGGCTGGGAAGGATCATCATGACCTAACGAGTTACTAAATTGCGTGCATGGTTCAAGGGCGGTGCGGAGTCCCTGTCGTTCTCAGGCGTGTGGGGCCTTACCGATCATATAGTCCTGCTTTGCGGACGGGCCAAACCAGGGGAAGCAGCACCAAACCCCTTTCGGCCAGCTTACACAGCGCTCCCCGCGTTCCCAAAGGGATCTTGACCGCAGATCCGGCCGCCAGGGGCGACCTTGCCGCTGTCGCAGCTTTGCCGAGGGTTCAAAGCACCTTCTTGCCGTTCACCCGGGAGCCTAAGGCGGCGTTACGCCTTGACAGCGAGGCCGGGTTGGAAAAAAATGCAGGCGTTGAAAATTTTTCCGGTATGGGAAGGTTGCCTTGTCCGGTCCCGAAGCCTCCGCAACCGCGCTCAACGACGACGAACTGGCCGCGCGGGCCGCGTGGCTCTACTTCGCCGGCGGCTTGAAGCAGAGCGAGATCGCCAAGCGCTTCAGCCTGCCGACGACCACCACGCACCGGATGATCGCGCGGGCCTCGCGTCAGGGGCTGGTCAGGGTCTTCGTCGACGTGCAGGTCGAGAGCTGCGTCCAGCTGGAGAACCGGATCGCGCAGCGCTTCGGGCTCGACCTCTGCATGGTGGCGCCCGACATCGGCGAGACCGCGCCTCTGCCCCTGCAAACCTTGGGCCTTTGCGGCGCCAACTACCTGACCCGCGTCCTGCAGGAGCAGAAGCACGCGCTGATCGGGATCGGCCACGGCCGCACCTTGGCCTCGCTCGTCAACATGCTGCCGGCGATCCGCGCCGGCGACACGCGCTTCGTCTCGCTGCTGGGCGGCCTCACCCGCAAGTACGCGGCCAACCCCTACGACGTGATCCATCGCCTCTCCGACAAGTGCGGCGCGGAGGCCTACATGATCCCCGCCCCGCTCTTCGCCAACAGCGCCCAGGACAAGCAGGTGCTGGTCAAGCAGACCGGGGTTGGCGGCATCTTCGAGATGATCGAGCAGGCGACGCTGCACCTGGTCGGGATCGGCACGATCGACCGCGAGAGCGGGCTCGGACAGGCCGGCATGCTGGAACGCGAAAGCGATCTCGAGACGCTCTTGACCCTCGGCGCGCGCGCCGAGGTGCTGGGACAGTTCATCGACGCCGGGGGCGAGATCGTGTCCACGCCCTACGACGGGCGCGCCATGGCGCCCGACCTGGCAAGGCTGAAGGGGCGCGACGTGGTTGCCGTTGCCGGCGGTGTCGCCAAGACCGGCGCCCTGGAGGCGGCCCTGAGAAGCGGACTCGTAACGGGATTGATCACCGATGAGGCTTCGGCTCGCAGCCTCATCGAACGGACTGGATAACGGTCGACGCCGTCCAGACGAGGGACAAGGCGGGCAAAACAACTGGGGAGGAGCGAGAGATGTACGAAAAGGAAAAGGATCTGGTTGCCGCCTTCATGGCCGGCAAGCTCAGCCGCCGCGGCCTCTTGCGCGGGCTGGGCGCCATGGGCGTGACCGCGGCGACCGCCAGCACCTTGATCACCATGGCCTCGTCCGAGGCCATGGCCGCCGACTTCGATTGGCGCAAGCACGAGGGCACCAGCCTGAAGCTGCTGTTGAACAAGCATCCCTACACCGATGCCATGATCGCCAACCTGCAGACCTTCAAGGACATGACCGGGATGGAGGTCACCTACGATGTCTTTCCCGAGGACGTCTACTTCGACAAGGTGACGGCGGCCCTGTCGTCGCGCTCTTCGGAGTACGACGCCTTCATGACCGGCGCCTACATGACCTGGACCTACGGCCCGGCCGGCTGGATCACCGACCTCAACGACTGGATCAAGGACCCTGACAAGACCAACCCGCACTATAACTGGGAGGACATGCTGCCGGGCTTGCGCTCCTCGACTGCCTGGAACGGCCAGCCGGGCGGCGCGCTGGGCTCCGCCGACGCCAAGCAGTGGTGCATCCCCTGGGGCTACGAGCTGAACAACCTCTCCTACAACCGCGACATGCTGGAGAAGGCGGGCGTCGCCCCTCCGGGCAACATGGACGAGTTGCTGGAGACGGCGGCCAAGCTGACCAAGGACATCGAGGGCGCCTACGGCATCGGCGTGCGCGGCTCGCGTTCCTGGGCGACGATCCATCCGGGCTTCCTCTCGGGCTACGCCAACTTTGGCGAGAAGGACCTGAACGTCTCCGCCGACGGCAAGCTCTCGGCGGCCATGAACACGCCCGGCTCCAAGGCCTTCCACAAGCAGTGGGTCAAAATGATCCAGGACTCCGGCCCGCGCGACTGGTCGACCTACACCTGGTATCAGGTCGGCACCGATCTCGGCGCCGGCGCGTCGGCGATGATCTTCGACGCCGACATCCTGGGCTACTTCATGAACGGCGGCGACAACAAGGAGGCCGGCCACCTGGGCTATGCGCCCTTCGCCGCCAATCCGGCCGCCAAGGCGCCGACGCCCAACGTCTGGATCTGGTCACTGTCGATGTCCGAGTTCTCCGAGAACAAGGACCCGGCCTGGTACTTCCTGCAGTGGACCAGCGGCGTCGACCACGGCACCTTCGGCGCGACCACGATGGACTTCGTCAATCCGGTCCGCCAATCGGTCTGGGACAACTCCGACTTCCGCGATCGGATCAAGAACTCCTATCCGGGCTATCTGGAGCAGCACGACGTCTCGGCGCCGGGCGCGAAGATCTACTTCACCGCCCAGCCGCTCTTCTTCGACCTCACCACCGAGTGGGCGGCGACCCTGCAGAAGATGGTCGCCAACCAGGTGCCGGTGGACGAGGGCCTTGACCAGCTGGCCGAGAGCCTCGACCGTCAACTGAAGGACGCGGGACTGGGCTAGCGCTCTTTTGATTGTCATGCGCGCCGCACTTAGGTGAGGCACGCCCTCCTCGTCGGTGGGGAGTCTTCTATCGACACCCCACCGGCGTCATCCTCCGGCTTGACCGGAGGATCTGGTGCCGAACAGATGAGCGGCGGGTATTGATCCTCCGGTCAAGCCGGAGGATGACGTGGTGCGGGTTTGCAGCGAATGCGCCCTTTGGTGAGAAGGGATGGCATCGCCGCGCGCCCGCCACCTGAATGGTTAGTGGGGCTTGTCCGTGTCAGAGAAACGTGAGTCCAGGCAGCAGTCTCGGCCGGGCCGGCCTGCCTCTCCCCGCGACAGGATTAGGTGAGACCGCAATGACCGCGGCAAGCGATCTCTCTGCGCCGAAGAAGCGCCGGTTCAAGGTCGGGCGGCGAAGCCTGCCCTATCTCTTGAGCCTGCCGGCCTTGCTGGTCTGCATCGGGATCCTCATCCCCTTCGGCACCGCGGTCTACTACTCGCTGCAGCGCTTCCGTCTGTCCCAGCCCTGGGCGCAGAAGATGAACTGGGGCGAGAACTATCTGAACTTCTTGAGCGACCCCACCTTCTGGAACACGCTCAAGGTCAGCCTGACTTACGCCTTTCTGACCGTCGGCCTGGAACTGGTCCTGGGTCTCGCCATCGCGCTCTTGCTGCAGAAGCCCACGCGTCTCAACAACTTCGTCTCCATCATGCTGCTGATGCCGCTGATGACGGCGCCGGCCTTGGCGGCCTTGATGTGGAAGCTGATGACCAACCCCAACTTCGGCATCCTCAGCTACGGCGCCTCGCTCATAGGCCTGACCGACTTCAAGTGGGCCTCCTCGCCCGACACCGCGCTTCTGACGGTGATCCTGGTCGACATCTGGGTCTATACGCCCTTCATCATGATCCTGCTGCTGGCCGGCCTGCGCTCCCTGCCCAAGCAGCCCTTCGAAGCGGCCGCGCTCGACGGGGTGCCGCGCAGCTTCGTCTTCTGGCGCATCACCTTGCCGATGCTGATGCCCTACATCCTGACCGCCTCGCTCTTCCGCCTGCTGGATTCGATCCAGCAGTTCGACATCATCTACGCCATGACCCAGGGCGGTCCGGGCGACACCTTGATGGTCTTCCAGGTCGAGGCCTATCTGAACTTCTTCCAGTCGACCAACGTCGGCCGCTCGGCCGCGCTGATGGTGATCCTCTGGGCCATCACCTTCTTCTTGAGCAACATCTTCATCAAGAACTGGCTGCGCCTGCGCGAGCGCGCGCGGGGGGAGAGCTGAGCCATGGAGCACACCTCGGCACTGGAGACCTGGCTGAAGCGGATCGCGCTGACCTTGGTCGTGGTCTTCTTCATGTTTCCGATCCTCTGGATCTTCCTCATGTCCTTCCAGACCAATGAGACGATCCTCAGCATCCCGCCGACCTTGGCCTTCGAGCCGACCTTCTCCAACTACGAGGCCCTCATCACCGGCCGGCTGGACACTCAGGCCGGCACGCTCGAGATCAAGTTCCTCGACAACCTCTGGAACTCGGTCATCCTCTCCAGCCTCTCGGTGGCGGTCGCCCTGCTCCTGGGCGTGCCGGCCGCCTATGCCTTCGCCCGGCACAAGTTCCGCGGCTCGGAAGACATCGCCTTCACCCTGCTCTCCTTCCGCTTCGCGCCGCCCCTGCTGGTGCTGCTGCCGCTCACCCTCTATTTCCAGGACATCGGCCTCGCCGACACCTACTTCGGGCTGATCTGGGTCTATCAGCTGATCTGCCTGCCGCTGATCCTCTGGATTGTGCGCGGCTACTTCGAGGACGTGCCGGTCGACATCGAGCATGCCTACCGCATCGCCGGGCATTCCTGGTGGTCGACATTCCGCAAGATCGCCTTGCCCCTGGCCGCGCCCGGCATCGCCGCGGCCGGCCTCTTGGCCTTCATCTTCGCCTGGAACAACTTCATCTTCGCCTTGGTCCTGGCCTCGGCCGACAAGCAGCCGGTGACGGTTGGGGCGCTCGCCTTCGTCACAGCCTCGGGCATTCAGTACGGGCAGGTGGCGGCCGCGATCATCCTTTCCATCGCCCCGACCCTGGCGCTGGCGCTCTATGCGCAGCGCTACCTGGTCGAGGGCCTCTCGCTCGGCGCGGTGAAGGGCTAGCCCCATGGCGGCATTGACGCTCAGCGACATCACCAAGCGCTTCAAGGCGGATACCGTTCTGGACGGGGTCTCGCTGGACGTCGGCGAGGGCGAGACCCTGGTCCTCTTCGGCCCCTCAGGCGCCGGCAAGACCGTGCTGCTGCGCTTGATCGCCGGCGTGATCGAGCCCGACGAAGGCCGGATCCTGATCCACGGCCGCGACGTCGGCGAGGTCGCGCCCGAAGAGCGCGGCGTCGGCATGGCCTTTCAGAACTTCGCGCTCTTCCCGCATATGTCGGCGCTGCAGAACATCGCCAGCCCGCTGGAGGCCAAGAAGGCGTCGAAGACCGCGATCGGCGAGGCCGTGCAGTCGATCGCGCGGCTCTTGAAGATCGATCACGTCCTGGATCATGCGCCCCGCGCGCTGTCGAACGGTCAGAAGCAGCGGACCGCCTTGGCGCGCGCGCTGGTCGGCTCCCCCTCGATCCTGCTGCTCGACGATCCCTTGCGCAACGTCGATGCCAAGCTGCGCTACGAGATGCGGCTGGAGCTGCCGCGCCTGCTGGCGGCCCAGCAAGCCTCCGTCATCTACGTGACGCAGGACTACAAGGAGGCCATGGCGCTGGGCGACCGCATCGCGGTCATGGCGGAGGGCGAGTTCCGGCAGATCGGCACGCCCGAATCCATCTACCTCAGCCCGCTGTCCATCGAGATCGCCCGCCTTTTCGGCGATCCCACCATCAACCTGCTGGAGGTGACGCCCGAGACCGACGCGCAGGGTCCCTTCGCCAGGCTCTCCGGCAGCCGCGTGCCGCTGGAGAGCGGCCTGGCGCACTCGGCCGGGCGCCATTGCGTGCTGGGCGTAAGGCCGGAGAGCCTGCGCTTCGCGGAGGCTTCGGAGGACGGCGCGGTCCCCGTCGTCATCGAGGCGGAGACGCCGCTCAACGAGAAGATCGTGACCTTGGCCCTGACCAAGGCCGGACGCGAGATCCTGATGTCTCGCCCCGCCGGCACCCGAGGGCCCGGTTCGAGCGAGGCCTTCATCGCCGCGGACAGCAAGGACATTCTGCTCTTCGACAAGGAAAGCGGCCTGCGCATTGAGGCCGCCGATGCTAGCGTGAGCGTGACGGCATGACGGCGCCGGTGCTCACCCTCGAGGCCGTCGACAAGATCTTCGGCAGCGGCGCCAAGGCCGTCCATGCCGTGCGATCCCTCGATATGGAGGTCCAAGCCGGCGAGATCGTGGCCCTGCTCGGCTCGTCGGGCTGCGGCAAGACCTCCACGCTACGCATGATCGCCGGCTTCGAGGAGGTCACGGCCGGGAGCATCCGGATCACCGACCGCGAGGTGAAGCACCTGCCGCCGGCCAAGCGCAATGTCGCCATGGCCTTCGAGGGCTACTCGCTCTACCCGCCGCTCACGGTCGCCGAGAACATCGGCTTCGCGCTCAAGTCCCAGCGCCTCCCGCGCGCGGAGATCGACCGCCGCGTCGCGGAGATCGCGGAACTCTTGGAGATCGAGTCGATCCTCGGCCGCTATCCCAGCTCCATCTCGGGCGGCCAACAGCAGCGCGCCAGCCTGGGTCGGGCTCTCATCCGCGATGCCGATCTGCACCTCTTGGACGAGCCAATGGGACAGCTGGAGCCGCAGCTGCGCACCCTGCTGCGAGGCCGGATAAAGCATTTCCTGAAAGAGCGCGGCTACACCGCCATCCTGGTCACCCATGACCAGACCGAAGCCAATGCGCTTGCCGACCGCATCGCTGTCATGGAGGAGGGCGTGCTGCAGCAGTTCGCAACGCCGCAGGTCCTGAAAGAGCGGCCGGCCAACCTCTTCACCGGAACCTTTATCGGCGAGCCGCCGATGAACGTCTTTCCCATCACCGTCAGCACGGAGGGCCAAGCCATCGTGCTCCATCTCTCCGGCGGGGTGCGGCTCAGCTATGCGCAAGAGGGCTTTGCCGCGTCCGTCTGCGCGCGTCTGCTCGGCGGCCGGGACCTGGTGCTGGGCGTGCGCCCGCAGGCGGTCAAGCGCGGCAGCGACGGCGCCCCGGCCAAGGTCGCCGCCAACCAATGGCTGGGCGATCAGACGCACATCGTCGCCGACTTCGCCGGCAGCACGCTGATCTCCGTCGAACACGACCGCGCGGCCTTGAAGAAGGGAGACGAGGTGCGCGTGGCCTTCGCGCCCGAAGACCTGCACTTCTTCGATGCCGAGGAGGGATCGGCGGTGAGCCACGGGGGGCAGGCGGCATGACGCGGGACGTCCTGATCGGCATCGACGCCGGCACCTCGGTCATCAAGTCCCTGGCCTTTTCGCTGACCGGCGAGCAGCTAGCCGTCGCCAGCCGGTCGAACAGCTACCGCATGCTGGCCAACGGCGGCGTCGAGCTGAACATGATGCAGGTCTGGCAGGACACCCTGGCCACCTTGCGCGACCTGGCCGATCAGGTTCCGGACTTGGCGGCTCGGGCAATGGCGCTCGCGGTCACCGGACAGGGCGACGGCACCTGGCTGATCGACGCGGAGGGCCGACCGGTGCACGACGCCTGGCTGTGGCTGGATGGACGCGCCGCGGCGGAGGCCCGAGAGATCGCCGCCTCGGACGGCATCGACACCATATACGGCGCCACCGGGTCCGGGGTGAACGTCTGCCAGATGCGTACCCACCTTACCTGGATCAAGCGGCATGAGCCGGAGCTGCTGCAGCGCGCCGCGACGGCGCTGCACTGCAAGGACTGGCTTTACTTTAATCTCACCGGCGAGCGCGCCACGGACCCGACCGAGGGCGTCTTCACCTTCGGCAACTTCCGCACCCGCGCCTATGATCCCGAAGTGCTCGCGGCCTTGGACCTCGGCGACCTGGCGCATCTGCTGCCCCCGATCGTCGACGGCGCGAAGCAGGCCCATTGCCTTGCCGCGGCGGCCGCGAAAGCCTCCGGCTTGCCGGAAGGCCTGCCGGTAACGCTGGGCTATGTCGACATCATGTGCAATGCGATGGGCAGCGGTCTCTACGATGCCCGGGCGAAGCCCGGCCTGACCATCATCGGCTCGACCGGCATGCACATGCGCTTCGTCGAGGATGCCGAGGCCGTGGCGCTCAATGCCGCGCGCTCCGGCTACACCATGGGCTTTCCCGGGAAGGCCTACGCGCAGATGCAGACCAACATGGCCGCCACGCTCAACATCGACTGGCTGCTCGACGTCGCGCTGCAGGTGCTGGGAAGCGAGGGCGTGACCCGCGGCCGGGCCGACCTCCTGTCCGGCATGGACGAGCGGGTTTTGGCGGCGCGCCCGGGCGCCGCGCTCTTTCACCCCTATATCTCCGTGGCGGGAGAACGGGGGCCCTTCACCGAGCCCAACGCGCGGGCCAGCCTCACCGGCCTGGATCAGAGCGTCGGCTACTTCGATCTGATGCGCGCGGTCTATGACGGCCTGGCCCTGGCCGCGCGCGACTGCTACGAGGCGATGGGCGAGTTGCCCGGCGAGATACGCATCAGCGGCGGGGCCGCGCGTTCCACGGCCTTGCGATCGATCTTGGCCGCCGCCCTGAACCTGCCGGTGCGCGCCATCGCGCGGGAAGAGTCGGGCGCCGCCGGTGCCGTCATGTTGGCCGCCGTGCAACAGGGCCTCTATACCGATCTCGATGCCTGCGCCGCCGAATGGGTCAGCCCCCTGCTGGGAGAAGCCCAGGCGCCCGATGGGGCGCTCTCGCGGGTCTATGACCCGCTCTACCGGGCCTATCGCGAGACGCGAGACGCACTTGCGCCGTCCTGGACGTCCTTGGCCGAAGCGAGGAGAGCACTGCCATGACCTTGGAGGTGGCGATCATCGGCGACCACTTCATGCGCTCTTCCATGTTCGAGGAGGCGCTGCATGCGGCCTGCCAAGACCGTGTCGCCTGCCGCTCGATCGACCTGCCCTGGCCGGACGAGCCGATGGAGCATGGCTATCGCGACCCCGGCCTGGACGGGCTGAAGGAGTACATGGGCGTACCGGACGAGGTCATCGCCCACGTCGGCGAGGCGCCGGTGTTCGTCACCCAACTGGCGCCACTGTCGAGGGCCATGTTCGAACGCCTGCCGGCCCTGGAAATGGTGGCCGTCTCCCGCGGCGGGCCGGTCAACATCGACATGACGGCGGCGCGCGAGCACGGGGTCAAGGTGGTGAACACGCCGGGCCGCAATGCCTCCGCGGTGGCCGAGTTCACGGTGGGCGCGATCATCGCCGAGACGCGCAACATCACCCGCGGACACGACGCGCTTCGCGCCGGCAGGTGGCGTGGCGACCTCTACCGCATGGACGTGACCGGCAGAGAGCTCTCGGAGATGACCGTGGGCCTGATCGGCTATGGCGCCATCGGCCAACGCGTGGTGCGCCTGCTGCTGCCCTTCGGCTGCCGCATCCTGGTGGCCGACCCCTACGTTCAGCTGAAGCCGGAGGATCGCGCCGAGGGCGTGGAGCTGGTCGGGCTGGACCGCCTGCTGGGCGAAAGCGACGTGGTCAGCCTGCACGCCCGCGTCACGCCCGAGACAAGCGGTCTCCTAAACGCAGATGCCTTCGCGGCCATGCGGCCCGGGACCTACTTCGTCAACACGGCACGCGGACCGATGGTCGACTACGATGCTCTCACGGAGGCTCTCGCCTCCGGACACCTGAAGGGCGCCATGCTGGAGACCTTCGCCGTCGAGCCGCTCTCCGCGGATTCGCCGCTGCTCGGCCTCCCGAACGTAACGCTCACCCCCCATATCGCCGGCGCCTCGGTCAAGACCGTCGCCATCGCCGCCAATAAGGTCGCCGAGGAGGTGCGCCGTCACATCATGGGCGAGCCCGCCCTCAACCCCTGCTAACCAATACCGAGAGCCGCGATCGACCCGCCCATGTTGCAGACGCAGACATCGGATCCCTTCGACCTACTGGTCATCGGCGGCGGCATCAATGGCGTCGGCGTGGCGCGCGATGCGGCCGGTCGGGGCCTCAAGGTCCTCCTGTGCGAAAAGGACGACCTGGCGCAAGGCACCTCGTCGCGTTCCGGCAAGTACATCCACGGCGGACTGCGCTACCTCGAGTACTACGAGTTCCGCCTGGTCCGCGAAGCGCTGATCGAACGCGAAGTCCTGCTGGAGGCGGCGCCGCACCTGACCAGGCCGTTGCGGCTCATCCTGCTGCACAGCCCCGAGCAGCGTCCGCGCTGGCTGCTTCGGCTGGGTCTCCTCCTCTACGACAACCTGGGCGGACGCAAGCGGATCCCGAAGAGCCGCGCGCTGAACCTCGATGGGCGGATGGAAGGCGCCGGCGTGCGCGGCGCCTTTCGCAAGGGCTTTGCCTACTACGACTGCTGGGTGGACGACTCACGCCTCGTGGTCGCGAACGCCATCGATGCCGCGCGCCGCGGCGCCGAGATCCGCACCGGCAGCGAGTGCGTCGCGGCACGCCGCGAAGAGGGGCTCTGGCGCGCCACGCTCAAGGACTCCTTCGGCACGCGGGAGGTCCGGGCACGCTGCATCGTCAACACCGCCGGGCCTTGGGTCGAAAAGGTGCTGCGGAACGTCGCCGGCCTGAACAGCAGCCGCCACGTCCGCCTGGTGAAGGGCAGCCACATCATCATGAAGCGTTGGTGGGACGGCGACCACGGCTATGTGCTGCAAAGCGCGGACAAGCGGCTGATCTTCGTCAACCCCTACTTCGACGACTTGGCGCTGATCGGAACCACCGACATCCCCTTCGACGGGCGCGCGGAAGACGTCGCCATCGATCGCACGGAGATCGACTACCTCCTAGCGATCCTCAATCGCTACTTCGACGGCAGCTTTACGCCCGAGGCGGTGCTGGCGAGCTACTCCGGCGTCCGCCCGCTCTATGACGACGACAGCAGCAAGGGCGCCTCGGCCGTCACCAGGGACTATACCTTCGATCTCGACAGCGGCGACCAGCAGGCGCCGATCCTCTCCGCCTTCGGCGGCAAGCTCACCACCTATCGCAAACTCGCCGAACATGCCTTGGAGAAGCTGACCCCCTTTTTCCCGGAGATGTCCGGTCCCTGGACGCGCGGAACGCCCCTGCCCGGCGGCGAGATCGCCGAAGCGGACTTCGAAGAGTGGTTTCGCGGCTTCGCCGGAGCCTATCCCTGGCTGCCGCCGGCGCTTGCCCGTCACTACGCCCGCACTTTCGGCAGCGAGGTCACTGCTCTCCTGGGCGATGCGACGTCCCTGGACGATCTCGGCCGGCATTTCGGCGGCCTCCTCTACGAGCGTGAGGCACAGTGGTTCATCGACCGGGAATGGGCCTTGAGCGCCGATGACGTTCTTCAAAGGCGCAGCAAGCACGCCATGTTCCTGAGCGATGCCGAGCGCGCCGAGTTCGATGCTTGGATGATGAGCGAGGTCACGACATGAGCGCCTTTCAGACCATTCGCCAGTCCGATGCCTACCGCTCCTTCTTGACGGTCTCGGCCCGGCTGGGGTCCGATCCGCTGCAGGTCCAGGCGGGCGGCGGCAACACCTCGATCAAGCGTGACGGCGCCATGTGGATCAAGGCATCGGGGACCTGGCTCGCCGAGGCCACGGCGCAGGACATCATGGTGCCGGTACGGTCCGGGGCTCTGCTTGAGGCCCTTCGGTCCAGTGACCCGGCGGCGGAAAGGGCACAGGACTTCGTGCCGTCGGACCTGAATCCGCGCGGCCTGCGCCCTTCGATCGAAACCACGGTCCATGCCGCGATTCCCATGCCCGTGGTGCTGCACACCCACTGCGTCGCCACGATCGCCACGGCTATCCGCGCCGATGCGCAGGCACGGGTGGAGGCCCTGCTCGGCGACCTCGGCGCGATCTTCGTGCCCTACTGCAAGCCCGGCGCCGACCTGGCCCGCGCTATCCGGCAGCGGCTCACGCCGAGCACGCGCATCATCGTCATGGGCAATCACGGCCTGGTCGCTTGCGCGGCGACCGCCGAGGCGGCGGAGGCCATGATCCGGGAGGCAAGCCGCCGCCTGGAGCCCGATCTCCTCCCCAGCGCCACGCCGGAGCGGCGCCGCGCGGTGGAAAGCGACAACTACCTGCCCGCCGAGAAGGACTTTCTGCACCGGATCGCCCGAGACGCCCGGCTGCTATCCACCGTGGCCAAGGGGTCCTACTATCCCGATCACGTTATCTTTCTGGGTCCCGGGATCGTCATGGCCGGCGAAGAGGAGGGCCACGAAGGGACCGCGGCCAGAATCGAAGCCATATCGGGCCAAAAACCCGCGCTCATTTTCCTCCCCGGCCAGGGGGCCGTCGTCCGTCGGGACGCCTCGCCCTCGGAGCAGGCCTTGGCCGGCTGCCTGGCCGATGTCTTCGCCCGCGTCGACCCGGCGGCATCGCTGGTGACTCTCCGCACCGAAGACGAAGCCGAGCTGTTGGACTGGGACGCGGAGAAGTACCGACGCTCCCTCGACCCGGCAGGGAGTTCCGCGTGACGCCAATGGGCGGCTTGGCGCTCGGCCTGGACGTCGGCACCTCCGGCGTGCGCGGCGTGGTCCTGGATCCGGACGGCGAAACGCGGGCCAGCGCCGACTCGCGCATGGAGGAGATCGGCGGCAACCGGCGCGATCCGGCGGTCTGGGAGGGCGCGCTGGAGACCATGCTGGCGCGCCTGGGAAAGCTGGTATCGCTGCAAGAGATCGCGGCGGTCTCGGTCGACGGAACATCCGGGACCGTCCTGGCGACCGACGTCGCGGGAAAGCCGCTGGCCGACGCACTCATGTACAACGACGCCGTGGTGGACCCGGCAATTCCGGCGGCCATAGCGCGCGTGGCACCGCGCGAGAGCGCGGCCCACGGCGCGGCCTCCGCCCTGGCCCGCGCGATCGTCCTGCAGGAGGTACCGGGCTGTCGCCGGATCCTGCATCAGGCCGACTGGATCGCCGGCCTGCTGTCGGGCCGTTTCGCCGTCAGCGACGAAAGCAATGCCTTGAAGAGCGGCTACGATCCGCTGCGGAGAACCTGGCCAGCATGGCTGGACGAGACACCCATGAACCCGAGCCTACTGCCGAGCGTCGTGCCGGTCGGCAGCCAGACCGGCACGGTCACCGCCAGGGCCGCCGAGCGTTTCGGCCTGGCGCGCGGCGCCGACGTCGTGGCCGGACTTTCGGACGGCTGCGCCTCCTTTCTCGCCACCGGCGCCGGCGAACCAGGCGAGGGCGTGACCGCGCTCGGCACGACGCTCACCATCAAGCTGCTGTCCGATCGCCCGGTCTTCGCGCCGGAGTACGGCATCTACAGCCATCGCATCGGCGACATGTGGCTTGCCGGCGGCGCATCCAACACGGGCGGCGGCGTCCTGGCCGCGCATTTCACGCCGGAGGCGCTGGCCAGGCTCTCGCAGGAGATCGACCCGGCGCGAGAGAGCGGGCTCGACTACTATCCGCTGCTCAAGCCGGGCGAACGCTTTCCCATCAACGATCCCGACTATCAGCCGCGGCTGTCTCCCAGACCGGACGAGAATGCGCTCTTCCTGCTCGGCCTGCTTGAGGCCATGGCGCGGATCGAGGCCCTGGGCTACCGCCGCCTGCAAGCGCTCCACGCGCCATCGCTCACCAGCCTGCGCACGGTCGGCGGCGGCGCCGCCAACCCGCTGTGGACGGCCAAGCGCGCCAGCACCCTGGCGGTCCCGATGCTGCCCGCCGCGTCCGAGCAGGCGGCCGCCGGCGTTGCCCGCCTCGCTCTTGCGCATCTGGCGCGGAGGGAATCGGCGTGACGCAGACCATCGCGGGCCTGCGAGAGATCGCCCAGCGCTATGACCACTTCCTGCTCGACCAGTACGGCGTGCTGCATGACGGACGCGCGGTCTTCCCGGGCGTCCTGGACTGCCTCGGCCGCCTGCGCGACAGGGGCAAATCGATCGCCATGATCTCCAACTCCGGCAAGCGCGCGGCGGCCAATCGGGCGCGGTTGGAGCGCTTGGGCTTCGCGCGCGACCTCTTCGACATTGTCGTCACCTCCGGCGAGGTTTGCCATCGGCTGCTGCAGGATCGGCTCGCCTCCGGAGCCTTGGCGCGGGGCGCGCGCTGTCTGGTGATCTCGCGCGACGATGACCGCTCTCCCTTGGAGGGTCTGGCCATCGCGGTCACGCAGGACCCGGAGCAGGCCGACTTCGTGCTGATCTCGGGCATCGAGCCGGAGCGCGTGGCGCTCGGCGACTACATCGCCAGGCTCATCCCCTTGGCGGCGCGCGGACTGCCCTGCCTCTGCGCCAACCCGGACCTGCGCATGTATGCCGACGGCCAGGTGTCGCCCGGCGCCGGAGCCTTGGCGCAGGCCTATGCGGAGCAAGGCGGCGAGGTCACCTGGATCGGCAAGCCCCATCCCGAGATCTTCAAGTTCGCCCTGTCGCAAATCGGATGCGGCAAGGCATCACGCGCGGTGATGGTGGGAGACAGCCCGGAGCACGACGTCGCCGGTGCGAAGGCCTCGGGCATGGCCGCCGTCTTCGTGACCGGCGGCCTCTACGGCGGTCATGAAGTGCGCGGCAAGAGGGCGTTCTCGCCCGACTACGTCACGGAACGGCTGGCATGGTAGCCTCGCGGCCTCCCGTGAGACCGGACACCCTCAGGCCTTCGATGCCGGGTCGATGACCTCCTTGATGTAGTCGCGTTGCTTCCACTGCGGCACCGGGGGCTCCTCTCCCTCCCTCGGCACATAGCGCGACGGCTCCACCATCCGCATCTCGGGAATGTAGCGCGGGCAGTTGGGAAAGATGTAGCGCGCGGTCACCTCTACGATCCGCATGGCCCCGGGACAGGACGACAGGAGCGGATGGTCGTCGTGGACCTCGGCCAGGCCCGTCACACGCAGGCGATGCAGCGTCGCGTCACCCGCCTGCTCCCGGTCGAAGCGAATGAAGAGCAAGCCGACGTTGGGGTTCTTCACAAGGTTGCCCAAGGTCTTGAACATGCGGTTGCCGTCATAGTCGGGATAGGCCAGCCGGTTCTTGTCGGTGACCCTGACGAAGCCAGGGTCGCCGCCCTTGAAGGAGCAGTCGAGGATGTCCTCGTGTCCGGTGGCGATGAAGAAGAAGGGCACGGACTGGATGAACGCGACATGTTCGGGCGCAAACTCGCTCCGCGTGCGCCGTTCCACCAATCGGTCCGCCACCTTTCTGCCGCCATAGCGGTCCTGCAACAGCCTGTTGCCTTCATGAAACATCGCCGCACTCCCACTCGCCACAAGCGCCTTCGCTTAGCCCATGATCATGGTCAATCGGGTCGGGCGCAAGCCGCGGGCAGCGGATGTCGTGCAAGGGTATCCCTGACGATCGTCATGAAGGCTCTCACCTGCTCGGTCAGGCGCTGGGAAAGCGGATAGGCCAGCACGTAGCGGAAGTTGACCGCCGGGAGGAAGGGACGCACGACGACATCGTGCTTGAGCCAAGTGCGCGCGGCGAAGGGCTCGATGAGCGCCACCGCGAGATTGGCCGCCACCAGGCAATAGCCGGTGTGAGAGTTCTGCACGCCGAGGCCCGAGTGGAAGGTCACGCCCGCTTCCTTGAAGACCTGCCCGACGTTGTTCCAGTCGACCAGGCCGGAGGGCAGGATGGAGATCACGTCCTCACCGGCGAAGTCCTGCGGCGTGACGACGTCGTGCCGGGCCAGCCGGTGGGTCTTGTGAACCGCGCAGACGTGGGGCGCCTCGACCAGGAGCTCCTGTGCGATGCCGGCGACATCGGGGAAGGCCAAGGTCATGGCGAGGTCGGCCATGTGCATCTGCAGGCGCGACTGGATCTCCGACGACGAGAGGGATTCGATCGAGAGGTAGACGCCCGGATAGTCGGCATGAAAGCGCCGCACCGTTTCCGGCAGGACATAGGTCGAAAGCGCCGGCGTTCCGCAGAGCCTGAGGTCCGCCTGGCTTTGGGTGCGGATCTCCTTGGCGATGCGGTCCAGGCGATCGATGCCTTGAAAGTAGTGCTCGACGCCCTGGTAGAAGCGAAGCGCGTTGGCGGTCGGAAGCAGGCGCCCCTTGTGACGCTCGAAGAGCTTGAAACCGAGCCCGGCCTCCAAGTCGGAAATCAAGCGGCTGATGGCGGGCTGGGTGACGGCCAAGGACTCCGCGGCAGCCGTCGCCGTACCGCGCATCATAACATGCCGGAATGCCTCAATCTGCCGATAGCGCACCGCCTCTAGATCCTATCACCGCCGCCACCCTCAAAGCCATGCCCGATGCACAGCCAAGGTTGCGAAAAACGCTAAATGTCTAGTGCTCAGGCCCCCTTACGCTTGCGCTCCGCGCGCCGCGCGGTCCAGAAAGCCCTCACATTTCCTAGGCCGTTCCCAGGCTACTCTCTCGTTGCGAGAGGTCTACACTCCTAGATATCATAATATTGCATTATAGAAATATGCGACATTCAAATTTGCCGCGGGCTTGGCGATTTGGCAGGCTTTCCCTGCCTCCCGAGGGGCCGCGTTTGATCGCGGCGCCCTTGCAGGCTCGGAGGATAAGATGACGAGCATTCCCAAAGTCGTGGTCGCCGGATACGGCCGGTGGGCCAAGACGGCGACCAATCCCGCGCAGCAGACCATCGAGCAGCTAGCCGAGCGGACCTGGCCCCGGTGCGAGTTGATACCGCTCGTGGTGCCGGTCAGAACCCACGCCCTGGCGGACTTCGTCGAGCGGACTCTGCGGGAGCATCGCCCGGATGTCTGGCTCGGTGTCGGCGTGGCGCCGGCGACGACGGTCATCCGTATCGAAGCGATCGGCGTCAACTGCCGCGACTTCGACGTACCCGACAACGACGGCGTCACGATGGAGGGCGCGGCCATCGTCGAGGCGGGCGCGGACGGCCACTTCTCGACCCTGCCGAACCGCGCGATCGTCGCGCGCCTGCGCCAGGAGGGCGTGCCGGCCGAGCTCTCCTACAGCGCCGGCACGCACCTCTGCAATCAGATGCTCTACACCGCCTTGCACATGATCGCGCGCGACGGCCTGGCCACGGTCTGCGGCTTCATGCACGTGCCCTACACGCCGGAGTTCGTCGCCGCCCAACAGGCGGAGGAAGGCTTGCAGCCGTCCCTGCCGCTGTCGGTCATGACCAAGGCGGCCGAGATTTGCATTGATCAGACCTTGGCCCAGATGGCGGGCGACGGCAGCCCGATGGCGAAGGCAGCGCAGATGTAACGCGGATCGGAGAAGGCAAACCCTCGGCGAGGAGGACCTTGCCGAGGGAACAAGAGAGAAAGGAGGCGACACGATGTTCACCACACTGGCAAGAGGAGCGGCCCTTACCTTGGCCGCGGGCGCGCTGGCGCTGAGCGCGGCGACGCTCACCACCGAGGAGGCCCGCGCGCAGGGCACCCTCATCTACGGCATGCCCGCCGATCACGACATTCTCGATCCCCACGCCACCGGTGGCTGGATCACCTATCAGGTCACCTACAACGTCTTCGAGAGCTTCGTGAAGGAGGACCTGACCGACCCCGACGTGATGACCCCGCCCCTGGTGCCGGGCCTGGCCACCAGCTGGGATGTGTCGGACGACGGGACCGAGTACACCTTCCACCTGCGCGAGGGCGTCACCTTCCATGACGGCGAGCCCTTCGACGCCGACGCGGTGATGTTCAACTTCGACCGCTTCTGGAACAAGGATTCGCCGCACTACTTCGAGAAGTCGGCGGCCTTCGTCTCGGCCTATACGCAGTGGATCAAGGACGTCGAGAAAATCGACGACATGACCATCAAGATCACCTTGACCCAGCCCAACTACGAATGGCTGCGCACCGGCCTGCAGAGCTACGGCCAACCCTTGATGATCAGCCCCAAGTCGGTCGAGATCCACGGCAACGACGGCATCGCCCTGAACCCCGTCGGCACCGGCCCCTTCAAGTTCGTCGAGCGCGAGCAGGGGGTGAAGACCGTGCTGGAGCGCAACGACGACTACTGGGGCCGCAAGGCCAAGCTGGACCGCGTCATCTACCGCCCGCTGGAGGATCCGGCGACGCGCGTGAACGCCTTGCGCACCGGCGAGGTCAACTTCGTCGGCACGCCGCCCTGGGACGACGTGGAGGACCTGAAGGAAGAGGGCTTCGTCCTCACCACCAACGACAACGTGCCCTTCTACGTCTTCATCCACCTGAACCACCGACACCCGGCGATGAAGGACAAGCGGGTCCGTCAGGCCATCAACATGGCGATCGACAAGGAGGGGCTGGTCCGCGAGATCTATGCCGGCACCGGGCGCGTGGAGAACGGCATGCTCTCGCCTGGCACCTTCGCCTACGACCCCGACTTCACCTTCTATGAGTACGATCCTGAAAGGGCCAAGGAACTGCTGGCGGAAGCCGGCTATGCCGACGGGCTAGAGATCAACTGGGACATCTACCAGTACGGCACCGGCGAGCTGGTCGAGTCCTGGATCCAGCGCGATCTCAAGAAGGTCGGCATCGACGTCAACATCCAGAAGTACGAGTGGATCGCCTACCTGCGTCGCTGGGCTTCCGGCATGACGGAGGACATCGCCATGAACCACATCGGCTGGGGCATGACCTATCCCTCCTTCATCCGCATCATCGCCAGTTGCGGCTCCTTCCCGCCGAACGGCGTCAACTCCGGTTGGTACTGCAACGAGGAAGTCGACAAGCTGATGGATGAGGCCGTCACCATCAAGGACAAGGACAAGGCCAGGGAGATCTACCAGCAGATCAACCGCATGATCATGGAAGATGCCGCCTTCGTCCCCTTGCTCGACGACCTGCAGCCGATCTTCGTGGCGCCCAACGTCAAGGGCTTCGTCAACCCGCCGAACGACTGGTACGACTTCTCGACCGTCTGGATCGAGGAGTAGGTCCGAGGACGGCATGCCGCGACCGGGTTCAAGAAGACCCGGTCGCGGTCTGTTCCGGCATCGGCTTAACTCAAGGATGCGGCGCGGAACGGTGGCTTCTCCAGGTCTCGTCGGCAAAGGCAGCCAAGACTTCCCCCCTGTCGTCCTCCGGCTTGACCGGAGGACCTTTTTCCGCTCGCACCAGCACTTGCAGAGCGATCCTCCGGTCAAGCCGGAGGATGACGTGCCTGGGCTTGAATGTTCTTGGAACATCGGGCGCGCGACCTCTGGGGGAGAGGACTTGCCAGCCCGGCACCGGAGGCACCGCTGGTGCTAAAGCAGATCATCACGCGCCTGGCGGCGGTCATCCCGATCCTCCTGGTCCTTTCGATCTTCGCCTTCTTCCTGGTGCACATGGCGCCGGGCGACGTCACCGACGCTCTACTGGGGCCGATGGCGACCGAGGAGGCCAAGCAGAAGCTGCGGGTGGCCATGGGGTTGGACCAGCCGCTCTTCGTGCAGTACGCCAAGTGGCTGGGCAACGTGCTGCAGGGCGACTTCGGCGTCTCGGTCCACACCAAGCGGCTGGTCAGCGAGATGGTGCTGCCGCGCTTCTACAATACCGTGGTCCTGGCGCTGGCGAGCCTGGTGCTGGCCCTGGCGGTGGGCTTCTTCGTCGGCATGTTCGCCGCCGCTAAGTCCTACTCCACCTTCGATCGGGTCAGCATGTCGGTGACCCTGGTGGTCGGCAGCACGCCCCCCTATTGGCTGGCCCTGCTCCTGGTGCTGGCCTTCGCGCTGGAGTATCGCTGGTTCCCGGCGACGGGCATGACCAGCATCACCGGCGACGGCGGAATCCTCGACATCGCCCACCACCTGGTGCTTCCGGCAATCGCGACGGCGGCCGCGCCGGCCGCCATCATCACGCGCATGGTCCGCTCCAGCATGCTGGAGGTCTTGAGCCAGAACTACGTCCGCGTCGCGCGGGCCAAGGGCATTCCCTGGCGCAAGATCCTTTGGAAGCACGCGCTGAGAAACGCCCTACCGCCGATCGCGACCATCTCCGGCCTGCAGCTGGGCTTCCTGCTGGGCGGCGCGCTCTTCACCGAGGTGGTCTTCGCCTGGCCGGGCTTGGGCAACCAGCTCTACTACTCGATCGTGGCGCGCGACGTGCCGGTGGTCCAGGCGGCGATCATCGTCATCGCGCTGGCCTTCGTGCTGGTGAACCTGGCGATCGACATCTTGAACGCGCTGCTCGACCCGCGCGTCCGGGTGGTCTGACGGCGATGACCATGCGTGACCTCCAGCAGGAGTTCGACGACGGCGTCGCGGAGACGGAGGAGCGGCGGCAGGGCCGCTTCGCCCGCGCCTGGAGCGCCTTCGCCCAGGATCGCGCCGCCCTCGTCTCCCTGATCTTCCTGGCCGTCGTCGCCTTGCTGGCTGTCTTCGCCGACTTCGTCAGCCCGCACGACCCCTTCGAGGCGGAGCGCATGATGCGCAACAAGCCGCCCCTGACGGAGGGCTATCTGCTGGGCAGCGACAGCAACGGGCGGGACATCCTGACCCGCCTCTTCTACGGCGGCCGCATCTCGCTCCTGGTGGGCTTTCTGCCGACCTTCCTCGCCACCCTGATCTCCCTGCTGCTGGGTCTGCTGGCCGGCTACTTCCGAGGCTGGATCGACCAGGTGATCATGCGCATCCTGGACGCCTTCTTCGCCGTGCCGCTGGTGCTCCTGGCGATCGCCATCGCCGGCGTCCTGCAGCCCGGCGTGGTGACCGAGATCATCGCGATCACCGTCGTGCTGATCCCCTACATCTCGCGCATCGTGCGGACCTCGACCCTGGGCGTCACCGCGCAGCCCTACATCGAGGCCGCGCGCGCCGGCGGCGCCGGTCACGGCGCCATCATCCTGCGCTACGTCCTGCCCAACATGATCTCGCCGGTGATCGTCTATGCCACCACCCTGGTCGGCCTGATGATCGTCGTCGGCTCCGGCCTCTCGTTCCTGGGGTTGGGCGCGCAGCCACCGGCCGCCGACTGGGGCACCATGGTGAGCGACGGCCGCGTGGTGATGACCAAGGCGCCGCATGCCACCATCTTCCCGGGCCTCGTCATCGTGCTGGTGGCGCTGGCCTTCAACTTCCTAGGCGACGGGCTGCGCGATGCCCTCGATCCGAAAGCCGGCATGCGCCGGCCCAAGGCGTGACGGCGGGTGCGATGAGCAACAGCGACGTCATCCTCGAGGTCGAGGACCTGCGCACCCACTTCCGCCTCAAGAGCGGCACCTTGAAGGCGGTCGACGGCATTTCCTTCACGCTCCGCGCCGGCCGCACGCTCTGCATCGTCGGCGAGTCCGGTTCCGGCAAGACGGTCACCTCCCTCTCGATCATGCGCCTGATCGATCCGCCGGGCCGCATCGTCGAGGGCCGCGTCAGCTACCGCGGCCAGGACCTGCTGGGCCTGGACGAGGCGGCGATGGAGAAGATCCGCGGCGACCGGCTGGCCATGATCTTCCAGGACCCCATGACCTCGCTCAACCCTTCCTTCCGCATCGGCGATCAGATCGCGGAAGGCATGATGGCCCATCAGGGACTGAACCGGGAGGAGGCGCGCCGGCAGACCTTGGAGCTCATGGCCCGTGTCGGCATCCCGCAGCCCGACGCGCGCTTTCGCGACTATCCCCACCAGTTCAGCGGCGGCATGCGCCAGCGCGTGCTGATCGCCGGCGCCATTGCCTGCGATCCCGACATCCTGATCGCCGACGAGCCCACGACCGCGTTGGACGTCACCATCCAGGCGCAGATCCTGCGTCTGCTGCGCTCCATCCAGACGGCGCTCGGCAGCGCGCTGATCCTGGTGACCCACGACCTCGGCGTGGTTGCCGCCATGGCCGACGATGTCATGGTCATGTACGCCGGCAAGGTGGTGGAGTACGGCGACGTCAAAACCATCTTCGCCGAGCCTCGCCACCCCTATACCCAGGGCCTGCTTTCCTCTCTCGTGCGCCTGGACGACACCCGCGAGAGCCCGCTGCGGCCGATCCCCGGCCTGCCACCCGATCTGGCGCGCCTTCCGGAGGGCTGCAGCTTCCGTGCGCGCTGCCCGGTGGCGGTGGCGGCCTGCGGCCAGCACTATCCGGCGCTGAGGCCGCTTCAGGAGACGCACGAGGTCGCCTGCCACCTGGTCGCCGAGGCCGATGCGGAGGTTCGGGCATGAGCGACGCCTTCCTTCAGGTGCGCGGCCTCGCCAAGCATTTCCCGGTCTCCCGCAAGACCCTGTTTCAGGCGCGGCCGGACCTGCTGAGGGCCGTCGACGGAATCGACTTCGACCTCCCGCGCGGCCAGACGCTGGGCCTGGTCGGCGAGAGCGGCTGCGGCAAGTCCACCACGGCGCGGCTGGTCCTGCGCCTGGTCGAGTCCACGGCTGGCGAGGTGACCCTGGAGGGCGTGGACGTCTTGCGCTGTTCGCGCGGCGCCCTACAGGACCTGCGCCGCGAGATGCAGCTGGTCTTTCAGGACCCGCTCTCCTCCCTCAATCCGCGCATGAGCGTGGGCACCAACATCGCAGAGCCGCTGCGCTTCCACGGGCTCGGCAGTCGCGCCGAGCGCAACGAGAAGGCGCGCGAGCTGCTCGACATCGTCGGCCTGAAGCCGCGCGACTTCGACCGCTTTCCGCACGAGTTCAGCGGCGGCCAGTGCCAGCGCGTGGCCATCGCCCGCGCCCTGGTGCTGCGGCCCAAGCTCGTGATCTTCGACGAGCCGGTCTCCGCCCTCGACGTGTCGATCCAGGCGCAGATCCTGGCCTTGCTCTTGCGCCTGCAGAGCGAGTTCTCGCTCAGCTACATCTTCATCTCACACGATCTCAGCGTCATCAAGCGCATCTCCGACCGCACCGCCGTCATGTACCTCGGCAAGATCGTGGAGCAAGGCCCCAGCGAGCGTCTCTACCGGAACCCGCTGCACCCCTATACCCAGGCCTTGCTGCAGGCGATCCCCGTACCGGACCCCGCCGCCAAGCGGGTCGAGGACCTGGGCGGACTGGAGGGCGACGTTCCCAGCCCCATCGATCCACCCAGCGGCTGCCGCTTCCACACCCGCTGCCCGCACAGGATGCCCCGCTGCGTGGAGAGCGAACCGCTGCTCAAGGAAGAGGAGTCGGGCCATCAAGTCGCCTGCTTCCTGCACGACTAGAAACTCCTTGGCGCGCCACTATGGGCTGGTATCAGTCTTCACAGGACGCCGCCTCACGTCGACTGACTTAAATCCATCTCGGTTTGTCAGAAGGGGGCCGCGCCACCATATCGACGGCGGAGCGAGAGAGGAAGCAATGCCACCGGAATCCCTGGGAAGCCACCTGGCCGTCGACCGAGCGCGCGCGCAGGAAGCGCGCGACCGCGCCAATCAAACGCGATGGCTGCACTGCATCCGCGACTTCCTGGAGGATCTCGAGCGCAAGCAGGAGCGGATCGACAGGCCCCGCTCCTTCCACACGGCCATCGAGGACGCGGCGCTTCTGATCGAGATCAAGTCCGAGGAGACGGCGCGTGAAATCCGTGACGTCGTCCTCTCCTCGAAGGACGAGGAGGAGGCCTCGCGCAGAGTTCAGCAGTACCTCCTCTCCCTGTCGACGCTCATCCGTTCCCTCGGCAAGTGCGCTTAGAGACCAAGGCCGAACCCTCTAGCGGTTGAGTTTGCTGGCGAGGAGGGCTCTGTCCTAGACTGCCGGGCGCAGCGTCACTGGCATTGCCGAGCGAACCGAGAGGGGCGGAAGGATGGCAAGACCGGCAGTCCGGCTAGCGAAAGGTCTCTTTATCGCGCTCGTCTGCGCGGGCCTAGTTCGAGAGGCTGGCGGCGGCGCTGCCCTGGCGCAGCAGCCCGGCGAGGAAGCCAGCGTCGTCGTGCGCGCCGCCGGATACTACAAGGTCGGCGATCAGTGCGGCGGCGGCACCAACCCGGTGCAGATCCGGGTCGAGCCCAATCCGCTCGGTCAGATCCAAGTCGGCTTCTTCGAAACCACGGCCGACGCCATCGGCGGCATGTCGAAGGCCTCCGGCTGGCTGGCGGCGCTGGCCGCGACCGAGCTGCTGGGCGTCGACCTGCGCGAACACCGCATTTCCTTCAGCCGCACGGACTTGGTCGACGGCCCCAGCGCCGGGGCCCTGATGACCAGCGGATTGATCGCGCTCCTGCGCGGCGACGGCTTCCCCGACGACGTCTCCATGACCGGCACCATCAATCCGGACGGAACGATCGGCCCCGTCGGTGGCATCGGCCACAAGCTGCGCGGCGCGCGGGCCGATGGCATAACGCGCTTCGCCATCCCGCTGGGACAGCGCGAAGACGTCAACCTCTGCACCGGCGCGCGCGAGGACATGCTGGCGCTGGGGCGCGACCTCGGCATTGAGGTGGCCGAGGTCGGCGACGTCCGAGAGGCCTACGCCTTTCTCACCGGCGTAGAGCTGCCCGGTCCACCGGTGACGCCGGTCACCTTCGAGCTGGCAGAGGATCTTCGCCAGGACTTCCGCGATCTCTATCGGACGTGGGAGAAGCGCTTCGAGGCAGCCCGTGAAAGGGTGCGCGCGGCCAACGGCGCCGACTATCCGCCTGAACTGCAAGAGTTCTGGCGCTATGCGGAAGCCTTCAAGAGGAGCGGCGATCGCGAACTGGACGGCGGCCACGAGCCGGCCGCCTTCAACCGGATCTGGATGGCCGTGCTGCATGCCGAATTCGTGGCGCGCGGCGTCACCCTCTTGGAGGGTCTGCGCCTTCGCGGCTTTCCGGGTATGCATGGCGTCGTCGAGCAAGAGCTGGGCGGGGTCGTGAAGCAGGTCGGCGACGGCCTGGAGAGGTTGCGGGACCTGCGGATCGAGAGTGTCACGGACGCCGGCGCCGTGGCGGTGATCGGCTCCATGCTGGGTCCGACCCTGGCCTACATCGACGAGGCGGCCTGGCAGCTCAGGCAGTCGGAGAAGCTGAGCCAGGATCTCGCCAACCTCGATCCCGAAGACGTCGTCCTGCGCGCCTTCGAGGCCATCGGCTTTCTGAGCCTGGCCAGCACGCTGTTCGACATGGCCGAGGCCAACCGCGACTGGATCGGCCGGGACACCAGGCCCTGGCAGCGCAATGCCGGTCCCGTGAATGACGCCAGAGAGCTCTACCGCTCGACGGCGTGGTCCAACCTCAACTATGTGGACGCAGTCTACACCCAGGAATTCGCCGACCAGAACCAAGTCGATCTCGACAGCGCCAAGGCCTGGATGATGCGCAAGGACCCGAACTACCTGGCGGCCACCGGCGCGCTGGAGCAGGAGGGGTACTTCTCCGATCTCTTCGACGACGACTACGTCGCCGCAGTCGCGCAGCTGGGCGCGCTCACCGGATCGCTGGCGAACGCCGCCCTGCTCGTCGCCAAGCACTACTCGATCGGCGTCGAGACCGACGACTTGGGCCGCGTCGTCGCCTTCCGCCGCGAGACCGCGCTGGAGAAGATGATGGACCTGGCCGAGCGGGAGGCCGAGCGCGCCATCGGCGAAGCCGAAGCCGCCACGGCGGGCGCCAGCACGCCCTTGCTGGCGGTCTCGATCGGTGCCGCCCGCCGCAATCGCGATGAGTCACTCTCCGCTCAGGACAAGCTGACGGCCTTGACCCTCTTCTGGACCACGACCTTGAACGCACGCCTCATCGCCAGGCTCGCGCGGGCGTCAGGCGCCCAGTGACCGGCAACGCGGACCTGCGGAGAGCGGCCCACACCAAGTCGGCTCACAGCGGCGGAGCGCCGTCGATGCGCGCCACGTCGCGGACACTCGTGCGCGACACGCAGTATAGTCGTGCTGTCTAGCCCCTTTCCGGCATGGCGGGGCTTCC
Organism: Rhodospirillales bacterium; assembly: GCA_963669375.1. Taxonomy (GTDB): domain Bacteria; phylum Pseudomonadota; class Alphaproteobacteria; order Kiloniellales; family JACOMY01; genus JACOMY01. Next base: position 775,176 of record OY770024.1, read on the forward strand.
CCACTATGCCCGGGACAAGGAAAGCAGGAACCGAAAGCATGCAGGAATTGAGAGGAAAGGCGGCTATCGTCACCGGGGCCAGCCGCGGGATCGGCGCCGCCACGGCGAGAGAACTGGCAGGCCACGGTGTCAGCGTCGTCCTGGCGGCGCGCAGCGGCGGCGAGATCGAAGCCTTGGCGGCGGAGATCGAGTCGGCCGGCGGCCGGGCCAGCGCCGTCGTCTGCGACGTCGCCAACTACGCCGAGGTAGCCAAGCTGGTCGAGCACTGCCGCGCCACCCATGGCCGCCTCGACATCCTGGTCAACAATGCTGGGCTGATCGACCCTATCGCGCGCCTGGCCGAATCCGATCCGCAAGCCTGGGATCACGTGGTCGACGTCAACTACAAGGGCGTCTATCACGGCCTGCGCGCGGCCCTGCCGGTGATGGAGGCCCAGGGATCGGGCGTGATCGTCAACATCAGCTCCGGCGCGGCGTCCGGTGCGCTGGAGGGCTGGAGCCACTACTGCTCTACCAAGGCCGCCGTCTTGTCGCTGACGCGCTGCGCGGACCTGGAGTATCGGGACCGGGGCATCCGCGTCGTCGGCCTCAGCCCCGGCACGGTCGCCACCTACATGCAGGAAGCGATCCGAGGCTCCGGCATCAACCCGGTCAGCCAACTCGATCCCTCGGTCCACATTCCCGCCGAATGGCCGGCCCGCGCGGTCGCCTGGCTCTGCACAAACGCCGCCGACGAATACGCCGGCACCGACTTTTCGCTCAAGACCGAAGAAGGCAGACGCCTGGTCGGGCTGATCGACTGATCGGAAGAGCGCTCGGCGGTCGACGTCCTATGGCCCACTTTCGTCCAACAGGCGCATCAGGCGTCGGTTCCGCAAGAGATCCTCGGCCGTCACAAAGAGGTGCGCGTCCCAGCCGGCCGCCCGGGCCCTGGCGACAATGCTCTCCCTGTCGTCGAAGAAGAGCGGCTGCTCCGTCTCGGCGATCCCGAGTTCCGTGTTGATCTTGGCGAAGAAAGCGTCGCTGTCTTTGTCGACGCCAAGGGCCGCGCTATAGAAGAGGCCATCGAACAGGTCCTTCAAGCGCAGGTCGTTCCACAGATAGGCCGCGCGATGGTGCTCCTGACCGGTCGCGAGGAAAAGGGATACGCCGTCGCAAGCCTTGAGGCGGGTGACGACGTCGATAACCTGCCCGTCCTTGCGGGAGTCCTTGCGAAGCCAGTAGTCGAGGAAGACCTCGACGGAGCCCGAGTAGCCAATGCTTGGAAGCACCTCGGCCAAGACGGCCTTCAGGTCGCTCTCTCCGCGGAGACAGGCGTGGATCAGCGCTTCGGAGCCTGCTTGGCTTGGGGCGAAGAGCGCACGCTGGAATGCCTCCCGGCGGACGCCCAAATCCTCCTCGATCGTCGCGTCCCAGGCAAGACGGCGTGCGGGGTCGGCGTTCCAACCCTTGATGATCACGCCGTCCACATCGAAGAAGATCTTCACCGGCACTCCCCGGGCACAAGCCTGCCGACCGCACTATCGAGGTAGCGCATCCCGTCGGCAAGCCTGCGACCAGTTCCCCTTGCGGGCGGCGGCTATGCCAGCGCCTTCGGGCGCTTCTCCGCCTCGTCCTCGCGTGCGCGCATGATCATGCCGAAGAGATCGCGGGGATCGTCGGGGTCGGCCAGCATGTCGAGCTCCTCGTAGAAGCGGGTGCCGGTCAGCTTCTCGCGGACATAGCGCAGAGCCGAGAAGTCCTCCGTCGCGAAGCCCACGGAATCGAAGAGCGTGGTCTGGTTGGCGCCGGTGCGGCCCGGGGCCTCGCCGGCGATGACGCGCCACAGCTCGGTCACCGGGTGGTCGGGATCAAGCTGTTGGATTTCGCCTTCGATGCGGGTCTGCGGCGGATACTCGACGAAGATGTCGGAGCGCAGCAGGGTGTCCTTGTGCAGCTCGGTCTTACCCGGGCAATCGCCGCCGACGGCATTCATGTGCAGGCCGGCGCCGACCATGTTGTCGGTCAGAATGGTGGCGTACTTCTTGTCGGCGGTGACCGTCGTGACGATGTCGGCCCCCTCCATCGCCTCGTAGGGAGAGGCGCAAGCGACCATGTCGAAGCCCCAGCCGTCCAGGTTCCCGCGACACTTCCGGGTCGCGGCCGGATCGATGTCGTATAGCCGGAGTTTCTTGACGCCCAGCAAGGCCTTGAAGGCCAGGGCCTGGAACTCCGCCTGGGCGCCGTTGCCGATGATCGCCATGGTGCCGGCGCCCTTGGGCGCGAGGTACTTGGCGGCCACGGCCGAGGTGGCCGCGGTGCGCAGCGCCGTCAGGATGGTCATTTCCGACAGCAGCACCGGATAGCCGTTGTCGACATTGGCCAGAAGCCCGAAGGCAGTGACCGTCTGCAAGCCCTCCTTGGTGTTCTTCGGGTGGCCGTTGACGTACTTGAAGCCGTAGGTATGGCCGTCGCTGGTCGGCATCAGTTCGATGACGCCTTCCTTGGAGTGGGAGGCCACGCGCGGCGTCTTGTCGAACAGCGGCCAGCGGCGGAAGTCCTCTTCGATGAAGCTGGCAAGCTCCGACAGGAAACGCTCGATACCGACGTGCAGCACCAGGCGCATCATGTTGTCGACGCTGACGAAGGGGACGATGTTGATGTCGTCCGGACGATTGATCTGCATGACTCAGTAGCTCCGCGTCGGGCGGTCGATCTGCTGGCGACCGAAGAGGCTGGCGGTCAGGTCGACCATCAGCTTGGCGGTCCGGCCGCGCTCGTCGAGGAAGGGATTGAGCTCGGCGATCTCCATGGAGGTCACCAGGTCGCTGTCGTGCAGCATCTCCATGATCAGGTGCGCCTCGCGGAAGTTGGCGCCGCCGGGCACCGTGGTGCCGACGGCCGGCGCGATCTCCGGGTCGAGGAAGTCGGTATCCAGGCTCACGTGCAGCATGCCGTCGGCCGCCTTCACCTGCTCCAGGAAGGCACGCAGCAGCTTGCTGACGCCGTGCTCGTCGATGGCGCGCATGTCGTTGACGATGATCTCGCTGCGGGCCAGTTCGCCGCGCTCGGCGCCGTCGACCGAACGGATGCCCATCAGGCAGACGTTCTGGGGCGGCACGGTCGCCTCCAACGCAGGGAAGTAACCCTCGAAGCCGGGCTGACCGGTGAAGTAGGCGACGGGCGTGCCATGCAGGTTGCCGCTAACGGTGGTCGCCAGGCTGTGGAAATCGGGATGGGCGTCGAGCCAGAGGACGAAGAGGGGACGGCCCACCGCCTTCGCGCGGCGCGCCAGTCCGGCCACCGTGCCGCCGGAAATGCCGTGATCGCCGCCCAGGAAGATCGGAATGCGCCCGCCTTCGGAGGCGTCGTAGGCAAGGCCCTCGAGGCGCTGCACCCAGGCGGTGCACTCGGCCAGATAGTGGATGGCCTGATTGGGATGTTCGGTATCGCCGCCCGTGGGAACCCGGATATTGCCACGGTCTTCGACGGCATGCCCAAGGTCGGTGAGCGCCGTGCCGATCTCCGCAGTCCGCAGGGCATCCGGGCCCATCAAGCAACCAGGCCGCGTGCTGCCGCAGTCCATGGGCACGCCGACCAAGACGATCGATTTGCTGTCCATTTTCCACTCCCCAATAATCACTATGGAGAATAAGCGCTTCATTAATGGCGGTCACAAGCCGGAAAAGCGATCAAATCGACACTAGAACTTATCATAACGACAGACTAAATTAGTCAATATGGACGAGATCGACCAAACTCTCATTCAAGCCCTCCGCCGCGACGGCCGCGCATCGATCTCCGACCTGGCGGCCGGCCTGGGCTTGGCCAGGGCGACCGTGCGCTCCCGGCTGGAAAAGCTGATCGCCAGCGGCGAGGTTCTCGGCTTCACCGCGGTTCTGAAGGGGGACGTGCAGGACCTGCCGGTGCGCGGCATCATGCTGATCTCGGTGGAAGGGCGCGGCAGCGACAGGGTGGTCGCTCAGTTGAGCGGCCTGCCGGAGGTGCAGAGCATCCACACCACCAACGGCCGCTGGGACCTGGTCGCCGAACTGGGCACCGACTCGTTGGCCCAGCTGGATGCCGTCCTGCGCCGCATCCGCCTGATCGACGGCATCGCCAACAGCGAGACCAACCTCTACCTCTCCACCAAGCGCATGGGACGCGCGTCCCGCTTCGCCGGGTCCAGGCAGCAGTGACCGGGCTTAAGCCGCCTCGGACTCCAACGGCAATTCGCCGCCCTCCGGGCCGTACATGATGACCCACGTCTCGAAGTCGTCGGTGAAATCCTCGAAGCGGTGCGGCAGGCCGGCCGGCACGAAGATCGCGTCGCCGGGACCGAAGGGCATCCGCCGCATCGAGCCTTCGCCCGCGCCGACGGCAAAGGTGCCCGATCCCTTGACCACGACATAGAGTTCGTCCTGGTCATGCACCGGCTGGGCGTCGATGCCGCGCGGTTCATAGAAGAAAAGCTTCATGGTGCCGCGCGCCATGGGCTGCACCGCCGGCAAGCCCGCGACCGAGGTGCCGGCCCTCAGCGCCGACTTGACGGCGGCGCGGGCCTGGTCGAGCGTTACCTTATCCATGGGTCGTCCTCCGGCGAGCGGCGTTAGCGGGAAAGGTTGGTCTCGCGCCTCACCTTCTTCTTCAGCTGGAAGAAGGCGTACATCAGCGCTTCGGCCGTCGGCGGGCAGCCCGGGACATAGATGTCGACCGGGATGATGCGGTCGCAGCCGCGCACCACCGAGTAGGAATAGTGATAGTAGCCGCCGCCGTTGGCGCAGGAGCCCATGGAGATCACCCAGCGCGGCTCCGCCATCTGGTCGTAGAGCTTGCGCAAGGCAGGCGCCATCTTGTTGGTGAGAGTCCCGGCGACGATCATCACATCGGCCTGGCGCGGACTGGGCCGGGGCATGGAGCCGATACGGTCCAGGTCGTAGCGCGAGGTGTAGGCATGCATCATCTCGACCCCGCAGCAGGCCAGACCGAAGGTCAAGGGCCAGAGCGAGCCGGAGCGGGCCCAGGCGGCCAGCTGCTCCAGCTTGGCGATGACGACCCCCTTCTTCTCGAACTCCTCCGACAGCGGCCAGGGCCGTAAGCCGGCAGGAGGCAGTGCTTGCTCCCGCTGCAACATGGCGCAACCTCGCAGTCCTCGGCCGATCCTTGGCCGGCAGTTCCGTCCTGGAAAGCGAGATGGGGACCTCGTTGAAGGCCTACCACCAGCGCGGGAAGGAATGGCCGAAAGCCAGCGAAGCCTGGCCCGTTCTTGGCTCTCAGGCGGCCGACTTCTCGGCGGGCTCCTGGTGCTTTCGCCGGAAGGTCTGGCGGTAGGCGGTCGGCGAGGTCCGCACCAGGCGTTTGAAGTGCTGGCGGAAGGAAAGCGAGGAGCCGAAACCGCAACGATGCGACACGGCCTCGACCGCGAGGTCGGTGCCCTCCAGCAGGCGGCGGGCCAATTCGATCCTCTGCGCGATCAGCCACTGCAGCGGGGAGGTGCCGCTCTCTTCGTGGAAGCGACGGGAGAAGGCCCTGACCGAGAGACAGGCATGGCGCGCCATCTCGGTCACGGTCACCGGCTGGTCAAGCCGTTCCTGCACCCAAGCGCGCGTGGCCTCCAACCCGCAGGAGCGCGCCGGCGGCAAGGGCCGCTCGATGTACTGGGCCTGTCCGCCGCTGCGGTGCGGACCGAAGACCATCCGCCGGGCAACGGCGTTGGCCAGCTGTTCGCCGAAGTCGGACCGCACCATGTGCAGGCAGAGATCGATCCCGGCGGCAACGCCCGCCGAAGTCAGGACATCGCCTTCGTCGACGTAGAGGACGTCCGGGTCGACGCGCACCCTCGAGAAGCGCGCGGCCAGGTCGCCGGCCACCTCCCAATGCGTGGTGGCACGCCGACCGTCGAGCAGGCCGGCCTCCGCCAGGATAAAGGCGCCGGTACAGATCGATGCGACCCTGGCCCCCTTCGCGTGCGCGCTCCGCAGGGCTTCCAGCAACGGAAGGGGCGCGGGCGCGCTCGATCCCATCGTGCCGGGCACGACGATGCTCTCCGCTCCCTCCAGTGCCTCCAGCCCCTCCGCCAAGCCGATCGAGACCGCGTCGTGCGCAACCACGGGCCCCGACGCGCAGCTGCTGATACGAACGCGGTAGTAGTCCTTCGCCCCTTCCCCGAAGACCGTCAGCGCGGTGGCGAAATCGAAGAGAACGGGATTGGGCGGCAGCAGGATCGTGAGCTTGTGCATCCCTCGGCGTGTCCTGATTCAAACGATCATCAAGATTTGGCCAACGGTGGGAGATAGACAAGACGGGGCTGCGGGCAAATAGTCGCTAGCCGCTCCGCGGCCCCTCTCGACAGATGTAGTCGCTAGCCGCTCCGCGGCCCCTCTCGACAGATGGCCAGAAGGGCGTCGACGCGCATGTCGTCCTCCAGAGCCTTCTTGAAGGCCAGCGCGAAGGTCACCGCCAAGCGGATGCTCTCGGGCTTGATCGCGCGCATGAGGCCGGCCTCCACATAGCCGCGGGCGTAGTGGTCGGGCAGGAAGCCGACGAAACGGCCGGAGAGGATCAGGACCGCGGCCGACTCGATCTCGCTGACCGTGGCTTGATGGGCGGCCGCACCGAAGAAGGCGGCGTCGAAGTTGTCGATGTAGCCGCGCGAGATCAGGCCGCCGGCCTCCAGCTCCTCCTTGCCGATCTCCCCATCCTCCCTGGAGAAGAGCGGATGGCGGGCGCCGCAGTAGAGCAGGTTCACCTCCTCGCCGATGGTCTCGTAGACCAGGCCGGCGACCGGCCGATGCACCGGCACGACGGCGGCGTGCAGCCTATCGCCCATGACCGCGCGTTCGAGACCGCGCGGATCGAGCATGCGCACCTCGACGCGGATCTTGGGGAAGCGGTCCATAAAGGCAGCGACCCAGTCGGCCAGCGGCATCTCCGGATTGGTGACGGTGGCATCCGACAGACCGAGCCTCAGGGCACCGCCGACGCGGGTCGAGACCTGGGCGATGCGGTCGCGGTAGCGGTCGAGATCGTCCAGCAGCTCGACCACGGTCTCGTAGAGCTGCTCGCCCGCCCTGGTCAGCCGAAATCCGCCGCGTCCGCGCTCGCAGAGGCGCGCGCCCAGGCGGGTCTCCAGGTCGGCCATGTGCGATGAAATGGTGGATTCGGCCACGTTCAGCCTGGCCGTCGCCAGGGAGAAGCCGCCGGACTCGACCACCACCGCGAAGGCACGCAAGAGCCTGAGGTCGATGTCGCTGATGCGTCCGATCATAGCTTTCTCTCCCGTCGCTTCGCCCCGAACCCGAAGCTTACTTCGACCCACCACGCTTCTTTCAAGGATGATGGCGCGCTCTCCTGCCTCGCAAGGAGGCAAAGGCGATGCCCGGGCAGGATTGGAGAGCAACCTCACCAGAGCGGTTCGACCTCGATCGCGTCGGCGCCGGCTACTATCGCCTTCAGCTTCCCTATCGCTGGCAGGGCGAAGACCGCACTCTGGACTATCCTCTCGCCGTTATCGGCCGGGGGCGCGGGCCGAGCGTGCTCGTCACGGGCGGCACGCACGGCGACGAGCCGGAGGGCCAGGCCGTCGCGCACCACCTGATCCAAGGGCTAGCGGCGGAGGAGGTGTCGGGCCGACTGATCTTGGTTCCGAGCCACAACCGACCGGCCTGCCTCGCTGGGACACGGCATAGCCCGATCGACGGTCTCGACCTCAACCGCATCTATCCGGGTGGCGAGGAACAAGGCCCCACCCACGCCATCGCCCGCTTTCTGTCCCGCTCCATAATGCCGCGATGCGACGCCTTCTTGGACCTCCACAGCGGCGGAAAAGCCACGCGCTTCGTCTTGAGCAGCAATCTGCAAGGCCGTCCCGGGGCGCCCGACGTCGAACGCGACCTCCCCGCACTGCTCGCCATGAACGCGCCCTTCGCCCTTCTCTTCGACGAGGACGGGGGCCAATCCATGCCGCATCGCGGCACCGCGGAGGCCTACTTCCGCGCTCTGGGCCGTCCGGCCTTCTCCAGCGAGTTCGGCGGCGGTTTCATAACGGCGCGGTCCTTTCGCGTAGCCTTGCAGTCCAGCGTCAATCTGCTGCGACACCTCGGCGTCCTCCAAGGCCGATCGGTCGCCCCCGATGAGAGCCGCTCACGGCTTCTCTTCATGGACGGCGGCGCGTGCTATGTGCCCGCGCCGGCAAGCGGACTGTTGATCCCCGAGGTCGATCTGGGAAGCGAGGTCGCGGCCGGTGATCTGCTGGGTCGCGTGGTCGCCGATAGTCCGGCGGAGGACGTTCTGGAGATCGCCGCAACGGTCGATGGCACGCTGGTCGCCATGGCGACCCACTTGGAGAGCGCGACCAGCACTGCCTTCATGATCGCGCGGCACTTGACGTCAAATCGAAACGATTTGTCGTCTGAATCCTGCTCTACAACATTGAAAGATAGACCCGATCGCAGTCAGGTGAGCCCACCTGAGTGCGATCTGCCCTCGTCATCCTTCGCGATTGGCGAACCGGACTTCGGGCGTCCGCGATGCAAAGCGCGGCGGCCTTGCCGTCTAATCCGACATCAGACAAGAAGCAGAGAACGGAGAGGCTGACAGCGATGCACGCGATAGTGAGATATGCTCTGGGCGGCGCCCTTGCGGCCGCTCTTTCGGCCGGCGCGGCCCTGGCGGAGGGGGAGCGCGTGACCGTGGCGACGGAGGCCTCCTTCCCGCCCTTCTCCAAGACCGAGGCGGACGGCAGCTACAGCGGCTTCGAGATCGACCTGGGCAATGCCGTCTGCGAGAAGGCCGGCCTTACCTGCGTCTGGGTCAAGCAGGACTTCGACGGCATGATCGCAGCCCTTTTGGCGAACAAGTTCGACCTGGTGTTCTCCTCCATGTCGATCACGCCGGAACGCGCCGAGGTCGTCGACTTCTCGATCCCCTATTACGACACGCCCTCCAAGTTCGTGGCCGCCAAGGGCGCGGATCTCGACACCAGCCCCGAGGGTCTGGCCGGCAAGGCGGTCGGCGTCTACGGCGGCTCCACTCAGGACGAGTTCCTGCAGGCCGAGTTCGCGGATGTAGACATTCGCGGATACGGCAACGTCGATCAGATCTCCGCCGACCTCGTCGCTGGCCGGATCGACCTGATGTTCGTCGAAGCCACCGCGGCCGAGGCCTTTCTCGGCAGCGAGGAAGGACAGTCCTATGCCTTCATCGGACCCGACTTCCACAGCCCGCTCTTGGGCAAGGGTGCCGGCGCCATGTTCAGGCAAGACCAAGACGCGCTGCGGGCCAAGATCGACGCGGCAATCCGCGAGGTCTATGCCGACGGCACTTTCGAGCGCTTGGCCCAGCCCTACTTCACCGTCAGCGTGCGCGCCGACCACCTGTGGGAAGACTAGCCGAGGATTCCTGAAGGGGGCGGCAAAGAGGTCGGGCGCGCCTGACGGCGCCGCGCCCTAGACTGGGACCCGATGGCGCTCCTCGATCTCTTTGCCTTTGGACCCGGCTGGGGCGATGAGCTTCTGGCCGGGTTCTTCGTGACCTTGCAGCTGGCGCTCTCGGGCTATGCCGTCGGCACGCTGCTCGGGCTCTTGGCGGCGCTGGGGGAGCTGTCGCGCTTCCGCCTGCTCTCCGCCTTGCTGCAGGGCTACGCGCTGACCCTGCGCAGCGTGCCGGAGCTCTTGATCATCTTCCTCCTCTACTACGGCGGCGCCACAGCGCTCAATCTCCTGTTTCAGCCGCTGGGCCTCGGCCGGGTGGAGTTCAGCGCCTTCCTGGCCGGCTTGATCGCGCTTTCGCTGATCCAAGGCGCTTATGCCAGCGAGGTCTTTCGCGGCGCCATCACCGCCGTGCCGCACGGCATGAGCGAGGCCGCCAAGTCGCTCGGCCTCTCGCCGCTGGCCGCTGCCTGGACCGTGACCCTGCCCCTGGCCTTGCGCTACGCCTTGCCGGGCCTGGTCAATCTTTGGGTAGTGCTGATCAAGACCACGGCCCTGGTCTCCGCGATCGGTGTCGAGGACTTCGTCCGCACGGCCGCGACGGCGGGCCAAAACACCAAGCAGTACTTCGTCTTCTTCGCCGCCGTGCTCGTCGCCTACCTTGCTCTGTCCGGCCTCACCATGCTGCTGCAGGCGCGTCTCTCGCGCCGCTTCTACCGCCATCTGGATGGAGCGCGCGTTTGATGCTGATGAGCTACGACTCCTTCTTCGCCATGTGGCCCAAGCTGCTGTCGGGCTTTCTGGTGACCTTGGAGCTGACCCTGCTGACCCTGGCGATCGGCATGGCGATCGCCCTTCCGGTGGCGTTGGCGCGCAATAGCCGCTCGGCCCCGCTACGCTACGCGGCGGGCGCCTTCATCTTCTTCTTCCGAGGGCCCCCGGTGCTGATCCAGCTCTACCTCATCTATTACGGGGCGCCGGAAGCCGACTGGATCCGCCAATCCTGGGCCTGGGTGATCCTGAGAGATCCCTTTGCCTGCGCCATCATCGCCTTCTCGCTGAACTCCGCCGGCTTCGTCGCGGAGATCCTGGCCGGCGCCTTGCGCAACGTACCGCCCGGCGAGCAGCAGGCGGCGGTGGCGGCGGGCTTCGCGCCGTCGCGCGTCTTCTGGCTGGTGACCCTGCCGCACATGGCCCGCATCGCGCTCAGAAGCTACGGCAACGAGATCGTCTTCGTGCTGAAGGGCACCTCGGTCGCGAGCCTGGTCACCGTCATCGACCTGATGGGGGCGGCCAGGCAGATCTACTTCCGCACCTACGACCCCTTCACGCCGCTGATCGCCGCCGGCTGCATCTACTTCGTGACCGTCTTCCTCTTGATGCGGGTCCTGCGCCGGGTCGAGCGGAGGCTGGCCCCGGAGCTGCGGATCCGGGCCGAGGCCCAGGTCAAGTGGCGACCTCTTTCAAGAACGCCGAAAGACGCGCCGAGCGCGGGCGAGTGAAGACCTCGCCCGGCGCGCCGGCCTCGACGATGCGCCCCTCGCAAAGGAACAGCACGCGATCGCCGACGCGGCGCGCGAAGCCCATCTCGTGCGTGGCGCAGACGATCGTGATTCCGTCGGCCGCGATCTCCTCGATCAGGTCGAGCACGCCGCGCACCAGCTCCGGATCCAGCGCCGAGGTCGGCTCGTCCAGCAGCAGGATCTCCGGCTTCATGGCCAAGGCGCGGGCGATGGCGACGCGCTGCTGCTGACCGCCGGAGAGCTGGAAGGGATAGCGCTCGGCGAAGTCGGCCATGCCGACGCGTGCCAGGCTCTCCCGCGCGACGGCCGACGCCCGCGCCTTGCCCAGGCGCTGCAGCTTGCAGGGTGCCAGTGCCACGTTGTCCAGCACGGTGCGCCCGGAATAGAGATTGAACTGCTGAAAGATCATGCCCATGCGCTGCCGGCACTGCCTGAGCCAACGGGGGTCCTCCGCGATGGCCCTGCCGAAGAGCCGCACCTTGCCGCTGTCCGGCCGCTCCAGTCCGTTGAGGCAGCGAATGAGCGTGGACTTCCCCGATCCCGAAGGGCCGACCAGCACCAGGCGCTCGCCCGGTCGAACCGAGAGCGAGACGCCGTCGAGCGCCAGGAAGTCGCCGTAGCGGAGCCGCACCTCCTCCAGCTCGAGGATGGCCCCGCCGCTCTTCGCGCTTGCCGTCTCACTCATGGCCGCATGCTGCCAAAGCGCTCGCGCAAAGAGAAGCGGCACCACCTCCCGGCCTCTCGAAGTGAAGTTCGGGCCTCCACCCTTCAACCGGCCGCACCGTCTGAAGGACCATCCGCGAAAGCGTCCATGGCGAGGGGAGGTGCGGCGTGCTGCACACCAAAGAGGCCCGCCCGAAGCATCGGGCCGAGTTCTATCAGCGGCTCTACGAGAAGCTGCCGGACATCAAGGCGAAGGCTGCGCAGGAGGGCCAGAAGCTCGGCCTCGACAAGTTCCCGGACGAGCTCGGCCTCTACCCCGGCTCCTCGGGCTGCCCGGGTCTGCTGCCGTCCTTCGTGCTGGAGCCGGTCGTCGCCTCCAACCAGGGCCGCATCCAACCGGTCCGCGCCTACCAGGAGGAGCTGCGCGACCTGGTGAAGGAGATCTTCGGCGAGGGCTACGACGCCATCGCGCTCAACACCTGCGAAAGCGTGCTGCGGATCGTCAACGAGGTCATCTTCGCGCCGCCCACCATGCGCAAGGGCGACGCCTATCGCGCCAGGGTCCTGACGCCCTTCAACGAGGACTACGAGTACCTGGGCGCCTATGGCCGCCCCTTCCCGCCGCTCTACAAGGGTCTCAACGCCGACCGCAGCGTCGCCGCCGGCGAACTCTCCGTCGAGGGCAAGAGCCTCACCAACCTCGACACGCTCTTCGTCAAGATGGCCGGCGGGCGCTACGAGGTGCATGGCATCAAGGCCGGCATCGTCCCCCTGCTCGCCGACCTCGACGTCGCGGCCACGATCGAGAAGTTCCGCCGCGCGAGCGAGCGCCACGCCGCTTTTCTCACCGGCTATCAGAGCATCGGCTACGACACGCCCGGCTACGGCCATCACGAGAAGAACGAGGCCGGCGCCCCGCGGCTGCTGCAGGAGACGAGCCGCCTGGCGCGGGAAGACGACCTGCCGCACTTCGTGGACTGCGGCGGCGGCCTGCCGGTTCTGGGATACGGCCCCGGCGAGGTGGAGGCCGACCTGATGAGCTGGTCGATGGACAAGGCCGGGCGGGCCATGGCCTGCGGCCTTCTGGTCGGGCGCGAAGAGGTCATGCTGCCGATCCGCAAGGCGGCCGGGGTCGCCGGTCAGCGCTTCGGCGACACCATCTCGCACGGCAAGGCGCTCTATTCGTTCGCCGATCCCGGTCGCGACAGCCTGATTAGCCTGATCGCCTACCTGCGGGTTCTGAAGGACCGGCCCGCCCTGGTGACCGATCCGATCGATCGCTTCCATGAGATCATCCAGGCCGCGCTCGCCGACTTCGCCTTCAAGGAGTTCCTGCCGCATATCAGGCTCACCAAGTCCTATGCCTGGGGCGGCAGCGAGCTGAACTACGAGCGCACCTGGGAGGGCCGCGATTTCGGCATTCCCATCTCCACCCTGGACGACTTCTTCTCCGACACCAATCCGATCGTGCTCGCCAACGAGGCCATGGGCGTCGCTCCCGCGACCGTTTACTCTGGCAACATGTTCATTACCCCGGGCCTGGGCACCTTGGATGCAGAAGGACAGCTGATCGAAGAGCGGGCATGGCTCTCGGCCAAGGCCCTAGTGCGCTCGATGGAGATTGTCTGCGAGGCGGCGGGGGTGGAGGGATGACGACGCCGACCGCGCGCATCGTCGGACGCAGTGAGATCGAGGCGGTGCTGCCCGCAGTCGACGTGGTCGAGGCGATGGAGGAGGCCTTCGTCGCCTATTCGCAAGGCCGCGCCGTGGTCCCGCCGGTGGGCGAACTCCTCTTCGACTCACCGCCGGGCGACGCCCACATCAAGTACGGCTACCTGAAAGGCGACGACATCTTCGTCATCAAGGTGGCCACCGGCTTCTACGACAATCCGCGCAAGGGCTTGCCGCCCAACGCGGGCCTGATGCTGGTCTTCGACGCCACGAACGGCCTGGCCAAGGCCGTGCTGATGGACGAGGGGCACCTGACCAACGTGCGCACCGCGGCGGCGGGCGCGGTAGCCGCCAAGCACCTGATGCCGGATGGGGTGGAGACCATCGGCATCCTGGGAAGCGGTTTGCAGGCACGCCTGCAGGCTGATTTCCTGCGCCAGGTCACCTCGGTGCGCGACGCCGTGGTCTGGGCTCGCCGGGGCGAAGCGGTCGAGGCACTGGCGAGAGATCTCTCCGACCTCGGCTTTCGGGTCTCGGCGGCGGCAAGCCCGTCGGCGGTGGCGGCCAGCGCCCGCTTGATCGTCACCGCCACCGCCAGCCATGCCCCCCTGCTTCGGCCCGAGGACGTTCGGCCGGGTACGCACATCACGGCCATGGGCTCCGACACCGAGGGCAAGCAGGAGCTGTCGGCCGACCTCGTCGCCAGTGCCGATCGGTTGGTCGCGGACAGCCTGGCGCAATGCCGCGAACGCGGCGAGATCAGCCGCGCCCTGCAAGACGGCCTGGTCAAGGAGGACGCCGTCGTCGAGCTTGGCCAGGTGATCGCCGGCGCCTGTCCCGGCCGCCGTGGACCGGACGAGATCACCATCGCCGACCTGACCGGCGTCGCGGTGCAGGACATCGCCATTTCCAAGGCGGTGCTCTCCCGTCTGTCGGAGGCCTGAGCGATGGAGATCGAGACCTTTCTTCTGGAGCGCAACCAGTCCCGCTACGAGAACGAGGTCGAGATCAACCTGACGGAAAGCGGGGTCGAACCCGGATCGCTCCGCCAGCTTCTCGAGCCACGGGAACTGGACGAGCTGCTCGACCTGCGACTCGGCTACAACCACACGGAGGGCACACTGGCCCTGCGGAGCGCCATCGCCACTTGGTATCCCGGCGCCCAGCCGGAGAACGTGCTGGTGACCGCCGGTGCGTCGGAGGCCAACTTCCTCGCCGCCTGGACCTTGGCCGAGCCCGGCACCTCCGTCGCCTTCATGGTCCCGAACTTCATGCAGGTGCACGGCGTTGGGCGTGGGCTGGGCGCGGAGGTCCGCACCTTCCCTCTCAGACGCGGCAACGGCTGGCATCTGGATCTGGAGGCCCTGGCGGCCGTCGTCGACGAGACGACCCGCCTGATCGCGCTGGTCAATCCGAACAATCCCACCGGCGCCATTCTCGACGAAGCGGAATTGGCCGCCGTCGCCGAGATCGCCGGGCGCGTCGGCGCCTGGGTGCTGTCCGACGAGATCTATCGCGGCGCGGAACTCGACGGCCGGCCGGAAAGCCCGACCTTCTGGGGGCGCTACGACCGCGCCATCGTCACCGCCAGCACGTCGAAGTCCCTGGCCCACGCCGGGCTCAGGATCGGCTGGGCGGTCGCGCCCGACGAGATGATCGAGGATCTGGTGCGGCGCCAGGACTACGCCACCATCGGCACCGGGCCGATCAACCAATTCGTTGCCGAACGCCTGCTGTCGCCGGATCGACGAGAGGCCGTATTGGAGCGCAGCCGGACGCGCCTGCGGCAGAACGCCGACATCGTCGACGCCTGGATCGCGGGCTCCAGTGGTCGGCTTTCCTACGACCGCCCGCAAGCGGGCGGGATGGCCTTCGTCTCCTACGATCTGCCGATCTCCTCGACGGAGCTCTCACGGCTCGCACGCGAAGAGGAGAGCACCTTCGTCGTGGCCGGCGCCTGGTTCGGCCTGGAAGGCCATATCCGGATTGGCATCGGCGGCGATAGCGCGGACTTGCAAGAAGGCCTAGGCCGTCTAGACCGCCTCTTTGCCAGGATCGCGACCGCTCGTCCGACCAGCCCCTGACCGCGCGCCGCCCCGCCTTCCTTGCAAGAACTGTTCCTGGCTTCGCTTCCGACAATGAAGTCGATACTGTAAATCATTCTTACTATCATTGAATGTTTCTCTACACTGCCGTTAAATTTCTGAACAAAGGTGGGAATTCGCGAAGGGTTGATTTATATCAGTGCGCAGATCGCGGACGGTGATCTCAGCGCGCAGATCAGAACCATCGACGGAAGGACGAAGAGGTGCACCCCTTAGTTCGGAAAGACTTTGGGCTCCGCGCACCCTAGAGCAGGATGGCGTCAAATCGGAACGATTTGTCGTCTGAGTCATGCTCTACAACTGTGAGAGAGATTGAGCAGATTCACGCACTCAGGTGAGTCCACCTGACCGCGATCCGCTCTAGAGCCTGTTGGACTGGATGCAAACCGGCATGAACAGCACGCCCCACGTGAGTCAGGCAGAAAAAGAGCGCCTCTTGCGCTTGATCACCTGGGCTTCCGTCGGCACGGCCAGCGCCCTGGCGCTGCTGAAGCTCTATGCCTGGTCGGTCACCGATTCCTTGAGCCTGCTGGCGACCTTGATCGATTCCCTACTCGACGTCGGCGCCTCTCTGGTGACCTTCTTCGCCGTGCGCCAGGCCATGGTGCCGCCCGACGCCGAGCACCGCTTCGGCCACGGCAAGGCGGAACCGCTGGCGGCCTTGGCGCAGTCTGCCTTCGTCGCCGGCTCGGCCATCTTCCTCCTGATCAGCGCCGTCGAGCGCTTGGTCAACCCGAGACCGCTCGGCGACCCGGAGATGGGGTTCATCGTGCTTGGGATCGCCATGGCGGCCACCTTGCTGCTGGCCATGGGCCAGACCTACGTCGCGCGGCGCACGCAGTCCCTGGCGATCCAGGCAGACCGCCTGCACTACGTGAGCGATCTCGCGGTCAACGCCGCGGTGATCGTGGCTTTGGTGATCGTCGACTTGGCGGGCTGGCAGGCCGCCGATCCGCTTTGCGCGCTCCTCGTCGGGTTCTACATTCTGCGCACGGCCTACGGTCTGGTGCGCCGATCGCTCGACATGCTGCTGGACCGCGAACTCCCGGACGAACAGCGCCGTTCCGTCATCGAAGAGATCGAGGCGACAGAGGCGCTGATGGGTTGGCACGACCTGCGCACCCGCGCTTCAGGGCCGCAGATCTTCGTGCAGCTACACATTGAACTGGACCCGAGCATGCGACTCGAAGATGCTCACGACATAGCCGAGGGTCTGGAGAACCGGATCGCCGCCCGCTTAGGAGAGGCGGAGGTCATCATTCACCAGGACCCCTTCTTGGGACCAACGTTCCAGCCGCAGCCAGCAGAGGATAGCAAGACATGAAAGGCGACAAAGAGGTCATCGCCCACCTCAACACAATCCTGAAGAACGAGCTGACGGCGATCAACCAATACTTCCTGCATTCGCGCATGCTGCGGGATTGGGGTGTCAAGCGCCTGGGCGACTATGAGTACGAAGAGTCCGTCGACGAGATGAAGCATGCTGATTCCCTGATCGAGCGGATTCTCTTCCTGGAGGGCCTGCCCAATCTGCAGGATCTCGGCAAGCTTCGTATCGGCGAGGACGTCAAGGAGATCCTGGAGTGCGATCTCGCCTTGGAGATGGACGCCATCCCCGACCTGCGCGAGGCCATCAAGCACTGCGAGAAGGTTGAGGACTTCGTGAGCCGCCATCTGCTGCGCGATATCCTGGAGGCCGAGGAGGAGCACGTGGACTTCCTCGAGACCCAGTTCGAGATGATCGAGCGCATGGGCCTACAGAACTACGTGCAGCTGCAAAGCAAACCGGCCGAGGACTGAGCGTCTGACCGAGAGGGCGCGGCGCCCATTCAGACTCGAGGGTAGCTGACGCCCGTCATCTCCTCGGAGAGCGCCCAGAGGCGGCGGGCCGTCGCGCGGTCGTGCGAGCGGGCAGAGGAAGTCACCTTCTTGGGCGCTCCCCAGAACTCGAAGAACTTGGAGGGGCCGTAGTAGTCGCCCGAGCGGGCGTCCGGATCGACGGCGGCGCGCAGCGTGGGTAGCACGCCCCCGCCCACCTCCTGCGCGAAGACGTGGTTCAGGGCCAGCAGCAGCGGAGAGTGGCGCTGCAGCTCGGTGCGGCTCCAACCGGGATGGGCGGCAATCACCTTCGGTGCGCCCATTATCCCTTCCAGCCGCCGCGTCAACTCGTAGACGAACGCAAGGTTGGCGAGCTTGCTGTCGCAGTAGGCCCGCAGTTTCCGGTACCGTCGCCTCGTCCAGTTCAGGTCGGCGAGGTCGATCCGGCCCAGCTTGTGCGCCATGCTCGACAAGACGACGAGGCGCGCACCGGCAGTCGCGGTCAGGAGCGGCAGCAGTCGGCCGGCGAGAGCGAAGTGGCCCAGATGGTTGGTCCCCATCTGCAGCTCGAAGCCGTCGCGGGTCCGGGCCTCGGGCACCACCATGACCCCGGCATTGTTGATCAGCAGGTCGAGCCGCCGCTCTTCCGCGAGGATCGTCTCGGCAAAGGCCTCGACCGAAGCGAGGCTCGCCAGATCCAGTGCACGGACGGCGAGGTCGGACGTCGGCAGCTCTCGCCGCAGCTCTGCGGCGACCGTCTCGCCCTTGGCCAGCGAGCGCACGGCGAGGATCACCCGCGCGTTGCGTCCGGCGAGCACGCGGACGGTCTCCTTGCCAAGGCCGCTGGACGCGCCGGTGACGATGGCGCGCTTTGCCGTCAGGTCGGGAAGGAAATCCTTGGTCCAGCGCGGTGGCGACACGGTCGGTTCCTATCGCGTGATCCGGCGCCGCTGCCGTCGGGTGAGCACGACGAAGACACCCGTGATGAGTCCGGTTCCGCGGTGCGCGGCGATCCAGGCCGTGTCGGCCTGGAACCTCCTGCTGCAGTGCCGCGCCGCTGACGCTCCTCGCGATGACCGAAGGTGCGCTTTGTCGACCAGCCTTGCCGGAGGGCGTCGTCCTGATCCGGATACCTGTCGAGACGCGTCGATGGTCACCTCCAGGCGCGTCCGGCAGGCGGCCGGTCAAAGCGTCGCTCGGGCCGCGGGGTTGTTCGATCCGCCCTCACCCCAAGAAAGCAGCCACGAGAGACAAGACCTCGTCTCGGCGGTCCTTGTGCGGCGCGTGACGGCAAGCGGACAGCACGTGGGTCTCGACCCGTCCGGCCATCGCCGTCGCGGCCTCGACCTGCGCCTTGGTGCCGTACTCGTCGTCCTCGCCCTGGATGACCAGGGTCGGAGTCGCGATCTTGGGCAGATAGCCCCGCAGGTCCCAGCTCAGAAAGCCCGGATGCAGCCAGGAATCCGCCCAACCCTTGAAGGCGCAGTCGACGTTGGCGCCGTGGTGGCGGGCGAGACGCTGGCGCAGGTCGCCGGTCTCGTAAGCCTGACGGGCCGCCGTGATGGCCGAAACGCTGATCGGCTCGGCGAAGAAGTGCGGCGCCATAAGGATCAAGCCGGCGAGCCGGGGATCGGCCACCGCGCCAGCATAGACCGCGGCGATGGAGGCGCCGTCGCTGTGACCGAAGAGGATCAGGCGATCGGCCTGGAGCTGCGCCAGCAAGGGCGGCAGAACCTGCTGCGCCTCGTCCTCCATGTAGCTCAAGGGACGCGGCAAGGCACAGGGGCTGGAGCCGCCGTAGCCGGCCCGGCTGTAGGCGAAGATCGGACAGCCGCTTGCCGCCGCCAGGGCCTCCGGAAAGTCGCGCCAAAGGCCCACGCAGCCCAGGCCCTCGTGCAGCAGGACCAGCAGGGGCTTGGCGGGATCGCCGGGCAGCGTCAGGTACTCAAGATCGTGATCGCCCACCCTGAGATGGCCGCGCTCCGCCGACGGCGCTAGCTGTGCCATTGCAGGGTCGCGGGCTTCACCGGGTTCTCGAAGCTGCCGCCGTCTGCCTGCACCCGTCGCCATTCGCGTTTGAGGCGCAAGTACCAGCGCTGCAGGGTGTCGGAATCCTGGACCAGCATCATCGTCGGATTGAAGACGGCCGATTGGTTCTGCAGGCCGACGATCCATTGATCCTGGCCCAGAAAGCGCCGGGCGATGACCGACATGACGGGACGCAGGGGGTACATGATCGGATTGGTCCAGTAGAGCAGGTTCACCGCCTGGGTCTTGGTGGGGGTGATCGGCGTCATCGCCGTCATGTTGCAGATATGATGGCGACCGACCTTGATGTGCTCCAGGCGCACCCCCGGCAGGCGGAAGGAGATCTCTGTGGTCGGCCGGCCGCCCAGCAGCTTGTAGACCGTGGTGTTGCCGGCCGGCTCGTGCCGGCTCATGGTGAAGCCCAGTTCGCTCGGCACGTAAGACTTGGTCTTGAGGCGCAGGTTGTGCGGCCGCCGCCAGAAGACCCCCTCGTGGACGTAGGGCGTGTGCGCGGGATCGAGCAGCCCGTAGATCGCGTTGTCGAGATCGGTCTCGAAGGTCAATACCGTGGTGACCTTTGCCCTGACGTCTCCGATCTCCTCGATCTCCGGCGGGCCGCCTTTCGGCTCGCGCCCGGGATTGCCCAAGAAGATCCAGACGTTGCCCTGGACCTCGCGGCAGTGGAAGCGCCTCACCCGCACCTTTTCCGGGCTCATGCGGGCGCCTTCCACCAGCGAGGGGATGGCCCGGCACTGCCCGTCGGTGCCGAAGCGCCAGCCGTGGAAGGGGCAGCTCACCTCCTCGCCGTCGAAACGCCCGGCCGAGAGAGCGACGCCGCGATGCGGGCAGAGGTCCTTCATCGCGAAGGGCTTTCCCGCCTTGTCGCGTCCCATGAGGACGGGCTGTTCCATGAAGACCCGACCGATCATGCGGCCGCGTTTCAAAGCCCGACTGGGCGCGGCCAGGTACCAGAGATCGGTCAGATAGCGCTGATCATCCCAGTCGAGACCGCTCGCCGAGGCATCCAATTACTTTCTCCTATAAGCGACCGGAGCAAAGGGGCTCCCCCGCCCGTCCGCCTTTCCCAGCCTCGTTCCTGCCGCGAAGGTCGTGAATCGGGCCTGTAAAATCAAGGGAGCCGGGGTCGCGCCCAGAGTAGGATGACGTCAACTCGGAACGACGTGTCGTCTGAATCCTGCCCTAGTGCGAGAGGATCTGGCTCAAGAAGAGCTTGGTGCGCGCGCTCTGTGGGTTGTTGAAGAAGAGCTCCGGCTCGTTCTGCTCGATGATCTCGCCGCGGTCCATGAAGATGATGCGGTTGGCCACCTTGCGCGCGAAACCCATCTCGTGGGTCACGCAGAGCATGGTCATGCCGGTCTCGGCCAACTGCACCATGGTGTCCAGCACCTCGGAGATCATCTCGGGATCGAGCGCCGAGGTCGGCTCGTCGAACAGCATGATGCGCGGGTTCATGCAGAGCGAGCGGGCGATGGCGACGCGTTGCTGCTGGCCGCCCGACAGCTGGCCGGGGTACTTGCCGGCCTGCTCCGGGATCTTGACCCGCGTCAGATACTCCATCGCCACCTCTTCGGCCTCGCGCTTGGGCAGCTTGCGCACCCAGATCGGCGCCAGGGTGCAGTTCTCGAGCACGGTCAGATGCGGGAAGAGATTGAAGTGCTGGAACACCATGCCGACTTCCGAGCGGATCTCCTCGATGCGCTTCAGATCCTGCGTCAGCTCGATGCCGTCGACCAGGATCTGGCCCTTCTGGTGCTCCTCCAGCCGGTTGATGCAGCGGATCAAGGTCGACTTGCCGGAGCCCGAGGGCCCGCAGATCACGATCCGCTCGCCCCGGTGCACGGTCAGGTCAATGTCCTTCAGCACGTGGAAGTCGCCGTACCACTTGTGCACCGAGAGCATCTGGATCGCGACTTCCTCGCCGATGGCGGAGCGGATGCGATCCTCCGGGGCGCCATGGATGCCTGCGTCGCTCATGATCCTCACTCCCCCTCTGGGCGGCCACTCACGTGCCGCCGTCACAAGATAGCCACGGTGCCCGGCCTAGCGGATCGGCGGCGCATACATCATTCCGCCGTCGGTCCAGAGCGCGTTCAGGCCGCGCGACAGGCCAAGCGGCGTGTCGATACCCACGTTGCGTTCGAAGGACTCGCCGTAGTTGCCGACATGCTTGATGATGCGGTAGGCCCAGTCCTTGTCGAGCTTCAGCAATACGCCCAGGTCGCTCTCCGTTCCCAGCAGGCGCCTGACAGCCGGATTGTCGCTCTCGGCCCTCATGTCGTCGACGTTCTCCGAGGTCACGCCCAGCCCCTCGGCCGCGATCATGGCATAGAGGGTCCAGCGCACCACGTCGGCCCAGACCTCGTCGCCGTGCCGCACGGCCGGACCCAAGGGCTCGTTGGAGATGATGTCGGGCAGAATCACGTAGATCGAAGGATTGGCAGACACCGAGCGCTCGGCGGCAAGGCCGGAGGCATCGGCCGTAAGGGCATCGCAGCGCCCATGCTCGAATGCCTTGCGGGCTTCGTCGTTGGTCTCGAAGACCACCGACTCGTAGTTCATCTTGTTGCGTCGGAAGAAGTCGGCCAGGTTTTCGATCGTGGTGGTGTCGCTCTGCACGCAGATGGTGGCGCCGCTCAGTTCCAAGGCCGAGTTGATGCCCAGGTCGGAACTCACCATGAAGCCTTGGCCGTCATAGAAGTTGATGCCGGTGAACTCCATGCCGAGCTCCGTGTCGCGCGTGAGGGTCCAGGTGGTGTTGCGCGCCAGCACGTCGCCCTTGCCCGACCGCAGCGCGGTGAAGCGGTCCTTCGGTGTCGTGGGAATGAACGCGACCTTGGTCGGATCGCCCAACACGGCCGCGGCAACGGCCCGGCAGAACTCGGCATCGAGGCCGGTCCACTTGCCGTTGCCGTCCTTCATCCCGAAACCGGCCAGGCCAGTGGTCACAACGCAGTTGAGCATCCCGCGCGCCTTGACGTCCTCCAGCGTATCGGCCACCGCCAGCGACGCCGAGAGCGCGAGCACACCCGCCGCGAATGGAACAGCTCTCCACGCTAACATAGTCTTGACTCTCAAGCCCCTGTCCCGTTCGTAACCTTTGCTTTCTTGTTGCCGCCGCAAGGCGAGCAGAAGGGATCGGGGGGAGATTGAAACAGATCAATTTCGGACGCAAGGCCCCTCCCCTCCTCCCCTGCCGAGAGGGCGGGAGGTCGGTCGTACGTCATCCTTCTTGAGCACGAGACATCCATGAAAGATCGCAAAGCCAAGCCCGCCACCCTTCTCGCGCACCTTGGCCGCGACCCCGGCAACCAATACGGGGCCGTCAATCCTCCGGTGGTCAGGACCTCGACGGTCATCTTCGACAGGGTCGAAGACTTCGAGACGATACGCGACCACCGTGAGAACCCGGGTCGCTTCGGCTATGGCCGCTTCGGAACGATCACGACGGCATCGCTGGAGCAGGTCGTCAGCGAGTTGGAGGGCGCCGCCGACAGCTTTCTGGTCTCGTCCGGCCTGGCGGCCATCACCACGGCACTCCTGGCGCTGGTGAAGGGGGGCGATCACCTGCTGGTGGTGGACTGCGCCTACGGCCCGACCAGGGTCTTCTGCGAGAAAGTCCTTCCTGATCTGGGCGTCGAGGTCGACTTCGTGCCCTCGGACGTCGGCGGCGATATCCGGACGTACTGCAAGGAGAACACGCGCGCGCTCTATCTCGAGTCGCCGGGCTCGCTCACCTTCGAGATGCAGGACCTGCGCGCCGTCGCGGCCGTCGCAGGCGAACGCGGCATCGTCACCATGATGGACAACACCTGGGCCTCGCCGTTGGGCTGTCGGCCCCTGGCGCTGGGCATCGACATCTCCGTGCATGCCGCCACCAAGCATTTCGTCGGGCATTCCGACGCCATGCTGGGGGTCATCTGCTGCAACGAGAAGACCCTGTCCGCCGTTCACCGCATGGTGCGGGTCCTGGGCCAGGCGGCCGGGTCCGAGGAAGCCTATCTGGGCCAGCGGGGCGTGCGCAGCCTGCACCTTCGCCTGGAACGCGCCAGCGCCAGCGCGCTTCGGCTCTGCCGCTGGCTGCAGGCGCGCCCCGAGGTGGAGCGCGTGCTCTATCCACCCTTGCCGGAGGATCCGGGCCACGCGCTCTGGCAGCGGGACTTCACCGGCGCCTGCGGGCTCTTCTCCATCGTCTTGAAGGAGGGCTATGACAAGGCGGCCGTCGCCGCGATGCTGGAGGGCTACGAGCTCTTCGGCATAGGCGCGTCCTGGGGCGGATACGAGAGCCTGGCACGCACCGAGGTGCCGCGGCGCAGCGCGACACCCTGGGAAGCGCGGGGCGCCGTTATCCGCTATTCCATCGGCCTGGAGGACTGCGGCGACCTCCAAAGCGACCTCGCAGCCGGCTTCGAACGGCTAAACGCCGCCTAGCCAAGGCTTTTCCGGCGCGCCCGAGGGTGCTAGGTCAAGTGGGAACAGGGTCATGGAGGGCACTATGCACCGCAGCATCCCAGCTTTTCTCACCGCCGTCGTCCTGCTGGTGTCATCCAGCATCGCCGTCGCGCAGATGAATCCCTTCGGCCTCAGCGGCTTCACGCTGGACCAGGGCGACATCGACATCATCACCAAGGCCGTCGAGCCTTTCTACGAGGAGCCCCCGCCGGCGGCCGGCACCAGCGTCACCTGGGAGAACGACGCGAGCGGCAGTCGCGGCACCGCGACCTTGATGAAGGTCTACGAGATCAACGACATGCCCTGCCGCCGCATCCGTCACGACATCAGGGTCAAGAACGTCTCGACCCTCTTCACCTTCACCGTCGACCGCTGCCAGGTCGCGGACGGAAGTTGGAAAGCGCTCTAGCCGCGCTTCCTCGCTCTCGGGGGCGGCCAGCAGCCGGATGCTCCGCCGCCTCCGCATCACCCTCGGCCCCGACGAGGCCAAGTGGCTGGGCGCGGGCTATCTTCTGACGCTCTCCTCCAGCTTCGGGCAGACCTTCTTCATCTCGCTGTCGGGCGCGGAGCTGCGCCAGCTCCTTCAGCTCAGCCACGGAGACTTCGGCGGGCTCTACACGCTGGCGACCGGCGCCAGCGCGATCCTGATGCTGCGCGCGGGCCAGCTCGCCGACCGGCCCCGCTTGGCGCCCCTGGGGCTCGCCATGCTGGGCGGCCTCGCCTTGGCCTGCCTCTTGATGGCTTCGACCGACAGCGTGTGGCAGCTCTTGGTCGCCCTCTTCCTGCTTCGTTTCTTCGGACAGGGGATGTTGAGCCAGGTGTCGATGACGGCGATGGCGCGCTGGTTCGAGGCGCGCCGGGGACGCGCCATCGCCCTTGCCACCATGGGCTATCCGACCGGAGAGGCGCTCCTGCCGAGCCTGGTGGTGCTGACGATGGCCCTTGCCGGCTGGCGGGCCGTCTGGGTCCTGGGCGCGGCCATTCTGCTCTTCGCCTCCCTTCCGCTTCTGCGCTACCTCTTGGCGCGCGAGCCGGACGTTGCGGGCACGGACGGTGCGCCGGCGGACGGCGCGGCGCGGCAAAGCTGGACCCGCCGCCAGGTGTTGCGCGATCCCCTCTTCTACCTGCTGCAGCCGGGGCTGCTGGCCGTCAGCTTCATGACCACCGGCGTCTTCTTCCATCAGGCCCTCCTGGTCGAGGTGAAGGGCTGGACCTTGGCCTGGTTCGCCGCCAGCTACCCGGTCTACGCGGTCACCGTCGTCGTGGTCTCCCTGGCCGTCGGCTGGGCGGTCGATCGCTGGGGCGCCAAGCGCCTTCTGGCCCTTTACCTGCTGCCGATGGGGCTCGCCTTCCTGCTGCTGGCGAGCGGCACTTGGTCGGGCCTGGCGCCGCTCTTCATGCTGCTCTCAGGGATAACAGTGGCCGCCGGCTTCGTGATCCTGGGCGCGCTCTGGGCGGAACTCTACGGCACCCGCCACATCGGCGCCATCCGCGCCCTGGTCATGGGCGCGATGGTCGCCAGCACGGCCGCCTCACCGGGCCTGATGGGCTGGTTGGTCGACCAGGGCATCGGTCTGGATGCCCAGTTCCAAGCCTTCGCCTACTACTGCTTCGCCGCGACGGCGCTCTTCACCCTCTTGGTCTCGCGCCATCCGCGCTTGGCCTAGTTTCAGGTAGGCGGGTGCCACGCCCCGGTGCTATTCAGGCAGCAACAACAAGGAGTTGGTGAGCCCCATGCCCATCGCCATCATGAGCGCCATGCTGGAAGAGATAGAGATGCTGCTGCCGGAGCTCGGCCCGGAGGCGGAGAAGCGCAGCCGCGGCCAACGCGACTACTATCTAGGACAGCTGGCGGGACAAGAGGTGGTCTTGGTCTTCTCGCGCTGGGGCAAGGTCGCCGCCTCGGCCACGGCCACCAATCTCATCGCCGAGTTCGGGGTCAAGACCATCCTCTTCAGCGGTGTCGCCGGCGCGCTGGCAAAGGGTCTCAAGGTGGGCGACATCGTGGTCGGCACTGAGCTGCTGCAGCACGACCTGGATGCCCGCCCGATCTTCAAGGAGTTCGAGACTCCCCTGCTGGGCCGCTCCCGCTTCCCGGCCGATCCGGAGCTCAGCCGTCTGCTGGCCCGCTCGGCGATCGACTTCTCGGAGAAGGACCTCTTCGACAGCATCGCGCCGGCGAGCCTGGAGCGCTTTTCCCTGGCGGAGCCCGCCGTGCGCCAAGGCGTGATCGTCAGCGGCGACCGCTTCGTCTCCAGCCACGAGGACGCGGAGAGCCTGCGCAGCCGCATTCCCGACGCGCTCTGCACGGAGATGGAGGGGGCTGCGGTCGCCCAGATCTGTTTCGAATACGGCGTCCGCTTCGGCATCATCCGCGTCATGTCCGACAGCGCCGACGACAGCGCCCACGTCGACTTCCTGGCCTTCGTCTCGGAAGTGGCGCGCAACTACTCGCACGGCGTGATCCTGAGGGCGCTGGCCGCACTCTAGCCCGAGGGCCGCGACAGCTGTCGCGCGGGGATCACTTCGGCGCCTTTTCGTTGTCGAACCTCAATTCGTAGCGCAGCAGCCCATGGGCCGGCCCGGGCGTCGTGTCCAGGGCCTTGAACCCAAGGCGGTGCATGAGCCGGTGGGAGCGCAGGTTCGGCTGATCGACGGCGGCAAGCAGTCGCGGCAGCCCAAGTGCCTCGCGTGCATGGAGAAGCAGCGCGCCCAGCGCCTCGCTGGCCAGGCCGTCTCCCCAGTACCGCGGCTGCACGGCAATGATGGGCTCGATACTCCCGGTTGCCGTCGATGTCGCCGCTGCCTCGTCCTGGATCGGCTGCAGCCCCGCGATGCCGGCAAAGCGATCGCCCAGGTGCTCGATTGCCCACAGGCCCAAACCGGACGGATCCAGCTGCTCGCCGCGGGCGAGCATCGCGGCAACGCTGTCGCGAGGAAGGACGACGTCGTCGCACAGATAGCGGCGCACCCGCGGGTCGTGCAGCAGCCTCTCGAGGTCGTCCAGATCGTCCGCCGTCGCCGGCCGCAATCGGCCGCGCGGCATAGGCAGGCAGGGCTTCATTCGCGTTGCCTCTTCGCAGCTTGGCGCCGCAAGGGGAGGCCCCTTTAAGAAAGTTACGACGACGTTTCGATGGCCGCCTTGTAGGCGCTCTCGGCTGCCTGGTCGAAGACGGCGAAGACGATGCGGTCGGGTGCTGCGTTCCGCGCCAACCAGGCCTTGGCGGCCGCAACCGCGATCGCCGTGGCCGCTTCCAGGGGATAGCCGAATATGCCGGTGGAGATCGCCGGAAAGGCGATGCTGGAGAGGCCCTTGTCCCGCGCCAATGCCAGGCTGGTCTCGTAGCAGCCGCGCAGCAGGTCCGCCTCTCCCGCGCCGCCGCCGTGCCAGACCGGGCCCACGGCATGGATCACGTAGCGGGCCGGCAGATCGAATCCCCGGGTGATCTTCGCGGAGCCGGTGGGACAGAAGCCCTCGCCTCGGCAGGCCTCCGCCAGCCCCGGCCCGGCGGCGCGATGAATGGCGCCGCAGACCCCGCCGCCCGGCGCCAGCTGCTCGTTGGCGGCGTTCACGATGGCATCGACGTCCAGCAGGGTGATGTCGCCCCTGAGGACAGAGATGCCGCTCCCCTCAGCTGCTGGCATCGGCGGTCTCCCTCGCTTCGAAGCGCGGTTGCGCTCGGATCAGGAAGAGCGAGAGTAACACCGCCGGTAGTCCCAGCACAGAGGCGTAGATGAAGAAGGCCTCGTAGCCCCAGGCGTCCACCTGCTGGCCCGAAAAGCCGGAGATGAACTTGCCCGGCAGGGTCATGAAGGAGGAGAAGAGCGCGTATTGCGTCGCGGTGAAGGCGCTCGACGTCAAGCTGGAGAGATAGGCGATCAGGGCCGTGCCCGCGAAGCCGCCGGCCAGGTTGTCGGCCGAGATGGTGACCACGAGCCAGCCCACCACCGGGCCCTGCGTGCTGAGGTAGGCGAAGAAGAGGTTGGTGACACCGACCGCGATGGCGCCGGGCAGCAGCGGCCAGAGAACGCCGAAGCGTGCCACCGCCACGCCGCCGATGGCCGCGCCGGCTATCGTCATGAAGAAGCCGTAGATCTTGGCGACCTCGGCGATCTGGCTCTTGGTGAAACCGAGGTCCAGGTAGAAGGGATTGGCCATGATCCCCATGACCAGGTCGGAGATGCGGAAGAGACCGATGAAGGCCAGGATCACCAGCGCCAGGTAGCCGTGGCGGCGGAAGAAGTCGAGGAAGGGCTCGACCACGGCCGCGGCGATCCAGGCGCCGGCCTTCTGCATGGTTCCGGCGCCGACTCCGGCCTTCTCCAAGGCGGCTTCCCAGACCGCCATGCGCTGGGCCTCCGCCTCCTGGTTCGGCACCGGTTCGCTGACGGCAAGCACGGTCAAGAGACCGACGGCCATGCAAATCGCCATCGAGAAGTAGGCCGCCTGCCAGCCGTAGTCGTCGGCGATGAAGAGCGCGCCTGCACCCGCCGCCAGCAGGGCGATGCGATAGCCCAGCTGATAGGCCGCCGCGAGCGCGCCTTGCTCCTCGGCCGGCGCCGCCTCGATGCGGAAGGCATCGAGCGCGATATCCTGCGTCGCCGAGGCGAAGGCGACCAGAACCGCGAGCAAGGCGAAGACGGTCAGCTGGCCGGCCGGCCCCACCAGCGCCATGCCCACCAGTCCGCCGGCGATGCCCAGCTGTGCCGCCAGCATCCAGCCGCGTCGACGCCCCAGCCAGCGCGTCAGGAAGGGAAAGGGGACGCGGTCGACGATCGGCGACCAGACGACCTTGATGGAGTAGGTGATTCCGACCCAGGCGAAGAAGCCGATATCGCTGCGCGACACCCCGGCATCGTGCAGCCAGGCGCTCAAGGTCGAGAAGACAAGCAGCAAGGGCAGGCCTGCGGCAAAGCCCAGCAGCAGCAGCACCAGCACCTTCGGCCTGGCATAGGTGGCGACGGCCTCCCCCCAGGTCTGGGCGCGGTCAGTCATGGCGCAACCCGGTCAGGACTGCAGCTCCGCCAGGTTCTCGTAGAGTGCCAGAGCGTCGGGATTGGCCAGTGCCTCCTTGTTCTTGATCGCCCGCCCGTGCACCACGTCGCGCACCGCCAGCTCGACGATCTTGCCGGACTTGGTGCGCGGAATGTCGGCCACCGCGATCACCTTGGCCGGCACGTGGCGCGGCGTGCAGCCCTCGCGGATGCGCGTGCGGATCGCCTTGGTCAGGGCCTCGTCCAAGGCCGTTCCCTCGCGCAGGCGCACGAAAAGCACCACGCGCACATCGCCTTGCCAGTCCTGGCCGATCACCAAGGCTTCCAACACCTCCGCCATCTGCTCGACCTGACGATAGATCTCAGCCGTGCCGATTCGCACGCCGCCCGGGTTCAAAGTGGCGTCAGAACGGCCATAGACGACGATCCCGCCGTGCTCGGTCAGCTCCACGTAGTCACCGTGGCACCAGACGTTGGCGAAGCGATCGAAGTAGGCCGCGCGGTAGCGTTCGCCCGCCGGATCGTCCCAGAACTCGATCGGCATGGAGGGGAAGGGCTTGGTGCAGACCAGTTCTCCCTTCTCGCCGGCGAGCGGCCTGCCGGCCTCGTCGAAGACCTCGACCGCCATCGCCAGGTGCCGCTTCTGGATCTCGCCGCGCCAGACCGGGCCGATGGGGTTGCCGCCCATGAAGCAGCCCAGGATATCTGTCCCGCCGGCGATGGAGGAAAGGCAGACATCCTCCTTCACCCGCTCATAGATGTAGTCGAAGCCCTCGGCCACCAGCGGCGATCCGGTCGAGGTAACGGTCCGCAAGGGTCCGAGGTCATGCGTTTCCTTCGGCGTCAAGTCCGCCTTGGCCAGGGAATCGATGTACTTGGCGGAGGTGCCGAAGAGCGTGCAGCGCTCTTCCTCAGCGAAGTCCCAGCAGATGTTGCCGCTGGGATGGAAGGGAGAGCCGTCGTAGAGCAGCAAGGTGGCGTCGCTGCCCAGTCCCGAGGCCAGCCAGTTCCACATCATCCAGCCGCAGGTGGTGAAGTAGAAAACCCGGTCGTCCGGCTTCACGTCGCACTGCAGCTGGTGCTCCTTCAGGTGCTGCAGCAAGACGCCGCCGACGCCATGGACGATGCACTTCGGCCGCCCCGTGGTGCCACTGGAGAACATGATGAAGAGCGGGTTGTTGAAGGGGACCCGCCTGAACTGCGGCGCCTTGGCGGCATAGGGGCCGATCCACTCCTCCAAGGACATGGCGATCGCGAGCCCGCGCGGCGGCGTGCCGTCTTCCAGCAGCGGCACGGTGACGACGCGCTGGACGCTGCCGAGGCCGGCCATGAACTCCGCCACCCGGGGCCGCACGTCGATCCGCTTGCCGTTGTAGAAGTAGCCGTCGGGGCAGAAGAGGACCTTGGGCTCGATCTGGCCGAAGCGGTCCAGCACGCCATTGACGCCGAAGTCGGGAGAGCAGGAGGACCAGATGGCGCCCAGGGATGCCGTCGCCAGCATGGCGGCGATCGTCTCCGGCATGTTCGGCATGAATCCGGCCACGCGGTCGCCCTCTCCCACGCCCTCGTCGGCCAGGGCCTGCTGCATGCGGGAGACCAGGTCGTTCAGCTGGCGCCAGCTCATGCGCCGGCGCACCTGGTCCTCGGCCCAGAATACCAGGGCATCGGCATCGTCGCTGCGCCGCAGCATGTTCTCGGCGTAGTTCAGGCGCGATTCCGGGAAGAACTTGGCGCCGGGCATCATGGTCGGCCTGACCAAGGTCTCGCCGCTCTTCTCGCCGATGACGCCGGCCTGGTCCCACAGCAGCTCCCAAAAGGCCGGCATGTCCTGCAAGGACCAATCGTAGAGCGCGTCGTAGCTGCGCAGCTTCAGGCCATGGCGCCGGTTGGCCTCGGCGATGAAACGGCTGATGGTGGCATTGACGATCCGCTCGGGCGAGGGCTGCCAGAGCGGAGAGGGGGCGGACTGGGAAGGCATCGTCACCTCTTCATGGCCTGCGCCCTCGGCCGGACGGCCGGGCGCGGCGGGTTATCCTGCGATCGTCGGGGCGGCACGCGGCCACCCCCTGTCATGGGCATAACAGACGTGCGATGAGGCGGGCTAGTCGCTTCCAGCCATGGGCCGTAACTTGGCAGCCTCACCAAGGAAACCCATGACCGCACAGTCCTCCGACATCACACCCGGCGTCAGCCAATCAGGCGGCAGGTCGAGCGTGATGCAGGCGGTGATCTACATGACCGCGGCGTGCAGCTTCTTCGCCTTGATGAACGTCTGCGTGCGCCTGGCGACGGAATCGGGCCTGCACGTCTTCCAGGTGGCCTTCTTCCGCAACCTCTTCGCCCTGCTGGCGATGGTGCCCTGGCTGGTGGCGACGGGGTTCGTCGGCCTGCACACCAAGCGCCTGGGCGCGCACGCGCGCCGCTCCACCTTGAGCCTCACCGCCATGGTCCTGTGGTTTTCCTCGGTGGCCTTCCTGCCGCTGGCGGAGGCGACGGCGCTGAACTTCACCTTCCCCCTCTTCGGGACCATCTGCGCGGCTCTCATCTTGGGGGAGAAAGTTCGGGCAAGGCGTTGGAGCGCAACGATTATCGGCTTCCTGGGCGTCTTGATCATCCTGCAGCCCTGGGGTGCCCAGCTCGCCTGGGAGAGCTTCCTGCCGATCGGCGCCGCCTTCTTCATGGCGCTCTCCGCGGTCACCGTGAAGCAGCTCTCGTCGACGGAGTCGGCGGGCACCGTGGTGCTCTACATGAACCTCTTCATGACGCCGATTTCGCTGGTGCCGGCGCTATTCTTCTGGCAGTGGCCGGACTGGGAGATCTGGCTGGTGCTGGCCGCGCTCGGCGTCTTCGCGGCGGTGTCCCACATCGGCCTCACCCGCGCCTATGCCTTGGTGGATGCCTCCTTCCTGCAGCCGCTCGACTACCTCAGGCTGCCGATGATCGCGATCCTGGCCTACCTCTTCTTCAGCGAGGTGCCGAGCGACTGGCTCTGGCCGGGCGCGGCGGTGATCGCCGGGTCCACCTTCTATATCGCGCGCCGCGAAGCGCAACTGGCCCGCGTGCGCCGCTCGGCGGAGCAGAGCTAGCGCATGGGCGGACGCATGGCCGTGGCACTGGGGCGCGGGGCGCCGGGAGCAAGCCTCGCGCAAGCCAAGGCCGCCTGGCGGCGCATGCCGCCCAATCTGCGCGGCGCGCTCCTGGTGACCCTGGCCGCCATCGGCTTCACCCTCGTCTGGACCCTGGCCAAGGTCCTGGCGGAGCGCGGCATGCATCCCTTTCAGATCTCCTTCGGGCGCGCGCTCTTCTCCTTGCTGGCCCTCATGCCCTTCGTGCTGCGCGGCGGCTGGCGGCCCTTCCGCACGCGCCATCCCTGGATGCACCTGACCCGGGCCGCCTCCGGTGCGCTCGCCGTGCTCTTCGGCTTTTATGCCTTGGTCAGCCTGCCTCTGGCGGAGGTGACGGCCTTGGGCTTCACCACGCCGCTTTTCACCGTGCTCTTCGCCGCCTTGGTGCTGCGCGAGGGCGTGGGCTGGCGGCGCTGGGCCGCCGTCGGGATCGGCTTCCTCGGCATGCTGATCATCGTGAAGCCGGGTGCCGCGGCCCTGCAGGTCGATGCGCTCTACGCCATCGGCTCGGCTTTCCTGGTCGCCTTCTCGATCACCCTGGTGAAGCGCTTCCCGGCGAGCGAGAGCCAGACCGTGCTGCTGCTCTACGTCTTCCTCGCCTCGATCCTGGTCTGCGCCTTGCCGGCCTCATGGGTCTGGCGGCCGATGGACGGCGTGGAGTGGCTAATGATGGTCGTCATCGGCGTGCTGGGACTGGGCGCGCATGCCCTCTTCATCGCCGGCTTCCGCATCGGCGAGAGCAGCTTCATCGCGCCTTTCGACTACTCCAAGCTGCTCTTCGCCATCGTCATCGGCTTTCTCACCTTCGGCGAAACGCCGAGCTGGACCACCTTGGGCGGGGCCGCCGTGCTGATCGTCTCCAGCCTCTACATCGCTCATCGGGAGGCCAGGCGGGTCAAGCAGGCAGCACCGCGAAGCCGGACAGGATCAGGCTGACCACCACGCCGATCGTAAGCACCGTGCGCAGCATGTAGTAGGGCTGCGGAAAGCGCCCCACGGAGACGTGGTAGCGGTCGACCAGCCACAGCAGGCCGAAGGCCAAGGCCATCACGAAGGGCTGCTGCAGCGGGAAGACGAAAAGCAAGGTGAGCCAGCCGACGAGGCTCGGAGCCACCGCCAGGATGTAGGGCCCCGGCCCTCGCTCGCCCCGGACCATGGCGGCGCCCCAGGCGACACCCCCCAGGAAGGAGAGTATGGCCACGCCGTAGACCAGGGCACCGGACAGCACCTTGCCCGCCGGCAGTCCTTGCGGTGGGAGCAGCAGCAAGCCTGCCGCCAGAAAGAAAGGGATCAGGCCAGCGATGCCCAGCCAACGCGCCGTCGCCGGTACGCTCTGCCAGCCCTGAGCGCTGCCTTCGGATGTCTCCTGCATAGTCTAGAGATCTAGATCAAGCCGGCGCGCCGGCCAAGGAAAGGCTGGCACCCTAGAAGCCTGTCCGGACCCGCGGTCCCTGGAGCGAACGCCACAATCCCTGCCTTCCGCCGAAGCGACCGCTCGGCTCTTCGATACGGCGGAGACCCGGCCAGGGGTCCCTCGTCGCTCAAGACATCAATCGATACGTGCATTACCGCGCCAGGACCTCATTACCCGTTCGACCCAACATAGCGAGTGTCGGCGCTGCCGTTCAACAAGACCATGGTCGGTTCCGACTAGACTGCGTGTTCAGGTACGCGGAACTCGGACCTCGTGGAGAGCGGGAGTCGCGGTTCACACCGCAGCTGGCGGAGTGGCTTGATCAGGCCCTCTACGCTGCATCGTAATATCTATGTTCATCAGCCCGGCGCCGCCACCGGGGATGGTGGCGCCGTCACCCAGCACCAAGGTATCGGTGCCGGCACCACCGTCATAGGAGTAGCCCACGAAGTCCCCCTGGCTAGCCACAATGAAGACGTCGTCGCCACTGCCGCCGAAGGCGGTGTCGGAGCCCGACCCACCGGTCAGGCTGTCGGCGCCGTCGTCACCGTAGAGGGCGTCGTCGCCACCGTCGCTCGAAACCCGGTCGTCCCCCAAGTTACCATTCAGCGTGCTGTCGTCTCCGCTGCCGCCGGAGATGACGTCGGCCCCCGTGCGGCCGCGGAGGAAGCTGTCGCGGCCGCTCCCGCCGAAGAGACTGTCGTCACCGCCACCGCCATAGAGGCGCTGATCGCTTCCCAAACCTCCAAGAACCGTGTCGTCACCGGTTCCGCCGTCCAGGAGGAAGTCGGCGCCACTGCCGCCGGACACCACGTGAGCGTTTGACCCGCCGAAGAGGTTGCTGTCATCGCCGTCGTCGCCGGAAAGGATGTCGCGGCCCGTGCCGCCGCTCATCGACCCGTCCGCGCCGCTGCCGCCGTAGAGCGTGTCATCGCCGCGACCGCTGAAGAGGCTGTCTACATCGCTTCCGCCATAGACCCGGTCGGCGGCGCCCAATCCATAGAGCGTGTCGTCGCCTCCGTAACCCAGAATGGTATCGACGTCTTCGCTTCCGCTCAGCGTGTCCGGACCTGGAGTTCCTGGATAGAATGCCGTTGTCGTTGCCTCCCTTTGCAGAGGTCTCATTGCGCTTTTTGTTTGGCGGGGAAGGAGTTAGGCGTTCTTCACCGCTTGAAGGAGGCAATCATTCTATGAGCCGCCCAGGCGCCATTGCTCTCCCGTTTGAAGAACCATAACATATTTCAGCATTACATTTCTATAGTTCTAGAGGCGATCTGAACCGGACTTCATGCGCTTGGACCAAGATGATCGCTGTTCGACACGACCTGCGGCCTCAATGTCGAGCTAAAGTCCCAGCATCGCCTGGGTGCGCGGCCCGAAGAGCCCGTCTTCACCCAAACCGTGCGCGCGCTGGAAGTGCCTGAGCGCCTCGTCGGTCCCGGGACCGTAGAAGCCGTCGGCGCGGATCCGCCAGCCGGCGGCGTTCAAGGCATGCTGTAGCGCCAGGACATCCGGCCCAAAGAGATGCGGGCTCTCCAGCCGCAAGACGCGGGAATTGAGGTAGGACCTCGGCTCGGCCGTGCCCAGCGCGTCCGCCTCCAGAGGCGTATCGTAGAGGATCTCGGTTTCGTCCAGGGAGGGCGCGGGGCCGTCCGCCGACCCATCGGCCAAGGCGCGCGCCGCTCTCCCGCCCGTCTCGGCCGAGGCAAGCGTCAGCGCGCGAGGGCCCGGCGCCTCCTCGACCTCCGGTTTGCGGGCAAGGGAGGCTTCGGGGACCGACGGGCAGCGGAACTCGGTCACCGGCCTCGGATCGCTGACGTAGCTGTAGGTGGAGAGAGACAGGGTCCCGTCGAACTTGCCGTTGACCCGAAAGGTCCGCTTGTCGAGCGGAAGCAAGCTTTGGATCTCCACCGGAAAGCGCCTTTCCCCGCCTTCCTCGAAGGTGAGGATCTCGTAGCGGCTCTTCTCGATCTCCTTGCCGCCATAGCCGAACATGCAGTGGTTGATCACCAGCTTGCCGGGATGGATCCCTCCTCTGTGCTTTGCCCGACAGACGTAGAGCTGACCGTCGTGCTGGTCGTCGCGGCTCTCCTTCCCGGCCACCACGCCAGTCTCCTTGTCAGTGCTGCCGTTCCCGTGCTCCTTCCAGTCGAAGCGGTCCTTGTCGCCCGTCAGCACTTCGAAGGAACCGCGCGGATACTCCTTGCCGCCCCAGGAGATGTTGCACTTGCTGCCGACCACCTTGCCCGGATGCCGGGCACCGGCGTACCAGGCGCGACAGATCGGAAGCTTGCGGTCCGGCGACGACTCCTCGCCGCCGATGATCGCATTGGCCGGAACGGAGCCGCTCGAGGCGACCCAGGTGGGTTCGGGCTTGTAGTAAACCAGCGCGCGTCCCAGCAGCTCCAGATCGAAGTGAAAGGGCTGATCGTCGATCTCCTGCTGGGTCACCTGCATCAGGATGTCCGATTCGGTGCGCGGCAGCAGCGGCACGCTCCAGGTCTCGGTGATGGTCCAGGATTCCTCCTCGCCACTCATCTCCGCGACGGAGCCGTTGTAGGAGGCCGAGAAGGACCAGGTCGACTCGGCGACCGGCCAATCGGCGGTGAAGGAGAAGGAGGTGCCCACTTCCCAGCCGCGCGTTGTGGTGAAGCTGGCGGAGTTGGAGAAGGTGCCGGCGACGGAGCCGCCGCGCACCGCCGTCTGCGTGCTGCTGCAATTGACCGCGAGGCTGCGCGCGATCGCCTTGGGCACGATCGCGATCTCTTGGGGATCGGCGCCGATGACCAAGTCCCCTGGCACCACGGAGCCGGCGAACTCCAAGCGGGTCAGGCGTGAGGCCGCCGGCACCATTTGGCGGAAGGCCGGCACTGCCTTCAGGTCCTTGAAGAGCCGCTTCTCCGTATCGTTCATCTCTCGCGCGTCGGCATCGGGCGCGTGAGATACAAGAAAAGCCAGAAGACACGCATGTAGCATAAAGTGAAAGGCGCGTGACATCGGGCTCTCCTGTGACTTACAAAGCGATACTTGCTTGCATGTGCCGATTGACATTTCCCGTCAGTCGCACGCTTTCTTGGATTTGACCTTGCGGTTCAGCCTACGTGACGGCCCGGCATCGCTAAAGAGCAAAGCGTGCCGCGCTTCGAGTGTGCCGAGACCGGGAAGAACAAGGGCATGGCCATGCTTCCTTGACAGCGAGGCCGCCCGGCAAGGAGAAAGGGCGCCTCAGAATTCGTGAGTGAGTGGGAGTTTTCGGGACATGGACGTTAAGGGTTTGGCCGCCGTCGTCACCGGCGGCGCTTCCGGCTTGGGCGCGGCGAGCGTCAGGGCATTGGCCGAGGCCGGTGCCAAGGTCACCGCGCTCGACATGAAGGCCGACGAGGTGGCGGCGATCGCCGAGGAGACGGGCGGGCTGGGCCTGGTCTGCGACGTCGGCGACGCGGCGGCGGCCGAGGCGGCCGTGGCCCAGGCCAGCGCCGCGCATGGTCCCTGCCGCATCCTCGTGAACTGCGCCGGCATCGCGCCCGCCAAGCGCGTGGTCGGCCGCGACGGCGCCATGCCGCTCGATTCCTTCGAGAGCGTCATCCGGGTCAACCTCATCGGCAGCTTCAACCTGATGCGCCTCTGCGCCGCCGAGATGGCCGCGGCCGATCCGGTGAACGAGGACGGCGAGCGCGGCATCGTCATCTCGACCGCCTCGGTGGCGGCCTTCGAGGGCCAGGTCGGCCAGGCCGCCTATGCCGCCTCCAAGGCCGGCATCGTCGGCCTCAACCTGCCGGTCGCCCGCGAACTGGCCCGCCACGGCATCCGGGTCAACACCATCGCCCCCGGCCTGATCGCCACGCCCTTGCTGTTGAACATGCCGCAGGAGGTGCAGGACAACCTGGCCGGTCAGGTCCCCTTCCCGCGCCGCTTCGGCCATGTGGAGGAGTTTTCCGGCCTGGTGCTGCACCTCTGCCGGAACACCATGATCAACGGCGAGACCATCCGTTTGGACGGCTCCATGCGCATGACCTAGACTAAAGACCGAGCGATCGCTTGCTTCGGTTTATCGTCCTGGAGTTCTCGCTCCGTCAGCCCCGGTGATAGGGGTGACCCGACAGGATCGACTGCGCGCGGAAGAGCTGTTCGGCCAGCATCGCTCGGACCAGCATGTGCGGCCAGGTCATGGACCCCAGCGACAAGACGCGGTCGGCGCGCTGCCGGACGGCCGGATCGAAGCCGTCGGCACCGCCGATCAGAAAGGTCACCTCGGGCGCTCCGCTCTCCGCGGTTCTGGAGAGCAGATCGGCAAAACCTTCGCTGTCGAGGGCCTTGCCGCGTCCGTCCAATGCGAAGGTTCGCGCGCCGTCGGGAATCGCCTGCAGCAGAAGACGTCCTTCCCGGGCCATCCGCTCGGCACCGGCGAGTGGCCGCCGCTCTTCGACCTCGACGAGGCGAAGCGGCCCCCAGGGTCCCGCGGCCAGGCGTCGGCCGTAGTCCTGGAATAGATCCTTCAGCGGGCCGGGTTTGGCGCGGCCCACCGCGACCAGAGAAAGGCGCAGGGCTGGGTTTGCCCTAGAGCAGATCGCAGTCAAGCGGGATCACTTGGCTGCGTGAATCTGCTCTATCTTTCAAAGATGTAGAGCAGGATTCAGACGGCAAATCGTTTCGATTTGACGTCATCCTGCTCTAGGCCAGGATGCGTGCCGGGGCCTCGTGCGCGCCCGCCCACATCTTCTCCAGGTTATAGAACTCGCGCACCTCGGGCCGGAAGAGATGGACGATGACGTCGCCGCCGTCCACCAACACCCAGTCGCCGCGGCTCAGACCCTCCATCGACGGAGTCTTACCGCCGGTCGAAGGCTTGATCTGTTCCGCCAAATGCTCGGCCATGGTGATCACCTGGCGGCTCGAACGGCCGCTGGCGATAACCATGAAGTCGGCAAGGCTGGATTTTTCGCAAAGATCGATGACGACGACCTCTTCGGCCTTGTCGTCGTCCAGAGAGGCGAGAACCAGATCCAGGAGTGCCCTGTTCGGTTCGGCGTGCGGCAGGCTGGTGGCCACCGCATGCATCTCTAGGTTTGGCAGGGTTTGGTTTCCTCTTTCCTCTAAGTCCGGCCGGCGCACCCGATGCCGTCCGAACGATCCAAAACGACCAGCTATACGGTCTGCCCTGGACGGGCGCGCCGCAGCCCCGTAGCCGAAAGCTTGTTCAGCCGGATCCGCAACAAGGCCCAGGCCGGTGGCGGGCTCAGCGCTAGCTGTCGTGCCCGCGACCCGGTTAGCCGCCCCTTGCGGAACCGAATGGCCGCCTTCGACGAGGAAGCCCTGATAGAGTAGGAAGGTCGTGCCAGGACCGCAACGGGTAGCTGGTTAAAGATTTTTGTCCAGTGGTGCCAGCGCACCACCTGGATCATGTTGTCGGCCCCCATCAGCCAGACGAAACGGCGCTCCGGCAGCCGCCGCAGCAGGCATCCAAGGCTCTCCGCCGTCAGCTGCGTGCCGAAGAGGGCCTCCAACGCGGTCACCCGGATGCGCTGATGCCTCGTCAGCAGGCGAGCCTTGCGTAGGCGCTCGGCCAGCGGCGCCATGCCGTCCTTGGCCTTGAGCGGATTCTGTGGCGAGACGAGCCACCAGACCTCGTGCAAATTCAAACGCTTGAGGGCCTGTCTTGAGATGTGCACGTGACCGGCGTGAGCGGGATTGAAGGAGCCGCCCAAGAGCCCGATGGCGCGACCGCGCGGCGGCAGGGCGCCATCCAGCGCGCGCGCCAGGCGCGCCGGCGTCGGCAGTCCGCGGTCCGGCAAGACGTCAGGGGCGGGTTTGTCCATCGCCCCTGACGAGATACTTGGTCGTGGTCAGTTCCGCCGCGCCGACGGGCCCGCGCGCGTGCAGGCGCCCGGTGGCGATGCCGATCTCCGCACCCATGCCGAACTCGCCGCCGTCGGCGTACTGCGTGGAGGCATTGGCCAGCAAAATCGCCGAGTCGACCTCGCGGAAGAAACGCTCCTGGGCGACCCGGTCCTCGGCCAAGATGGCGTCCGTGTGGCCTGAGCCGTGCTCGGCGATGTGCTCCAACGCCTGGTCCATGCCGTCCACCACGCGCACGGCGATGACCGGCGCCAAATACTCGGTGTCCCAGTCCTCCGGGCTCGCCGCCACCACGCGGCTGTCGAGTGCCTGGGTTTCGGCGTCGCCCCTGACCTCGCAGCCCGCCTCCAGCAAGGCTTCGACGGTCGCGCGCAGGTGGCTGCCGGCGACCGCCCGGTCGGCCAGCAAGGTCTCGGCCGCGCCGCAGATCGACACCCGACGCAGCTTGGCGTTGAGCACCACCTCGGTCGCCTGCGCGCCATCGGCGCTGGCGTGCAGGTAGAGGTGATTGTTGCCCTCCAGATGCGCCAGGACCGGGACCCGGCTCTCGTCCATCACCCGCTGGATCAGGCCCTTGCCGCCGCGCGGCACGATCACGTCGACCCAGCGATGCATGCGCAAGAGATGCCCGACCGCCGCTCGGTCGTAGGTGGGGACCACCTGAATGGCCTCCTTGGGCAGGCCGGCCTGCTTCAGGCCCTCCTGCAGCGCCTCCAGGATCACGGCCGAGGAGCGCTGCGATTCCGATCCGCCGCGCAGGATGGCGGCATTGCCCGACTTGAGGCAGAGCCCGCCGGCGTCGGCGGTGACGTTGGGCCGGCTCTCGTAGATGATGCCGATCACGCCCAGCGGCACGGCCACGCGCGCGATGTCGAGGCCGTTGGGCCGCGTCCAGCGGGCCAACTCGCGGCCGACGGGATCGGGCTGCGCGGCGATGTCCTCCAGCCCCTTGGCCATGGCCTCGATGCGGTCCGGCGTCAGGGCCAGGCGGTCCACCAGGGCGGCGCTGAGGCCGCGCGCCTTGCCGGCGGCCACGTCTTCGGCATTGGCGCTCAAGAGCGGTTCCTGGCGCCCCCGAAGCGCCGTCGCGGCGGCGCGCAAGGCCCGATTGCGGGTCTCGCCGTCGCTCATCGCCAGAACCCGCGCGGCCTCCCGGGCGGCGCGGCCCAGCGCATCCATGCGTTCGGCCAGATCGTCTTGCTCACTGCGCTCTTCGGCTACGCTCAGCACTGTCCTAACCCTTTCAACGCTTTGGCGCGAGCTTAGCCAGCCCGAAGGCCGCGGCCAAGCTCAGTCGCCCGATAGGACCATGTCGTCCCGGTGAATCAGCTCCTCGCGCCCGCGATAACCCAGCAGGCGTTCGATGTCCTTGCTCTGGTGGCCCAGGATGCGGGCCGTGTCGCGGTCGTTGTAGCCCGACAGCCCGCGCGCCACCTCGCCGCCCGCGTGATCCAGCAGGCGCAGCAGATCGCCGCGCTTGAACTGACCCTCCGATGCCGTGACCCCGGCCGGCAGCAGAGACTTGCCGCGCCGCAAGGCGGCCACCGCGCCGGCATCGAGCCGGAGCGCGCCGCGTGGATCGAGCGCCGCCCTGATCCAGCGCTTGCGTGCCGTCATCGGCTCGGTCGCGGCCGCGAACCAGGTGGCCTTGCCGCCGTCGGCCAGCGCGCCCAGGGCGTGCGGCGCGCGCCCGTCGGCGATCGCCATGCGGCAGCCGCCCTCGCTCGCCATGCGCGCCGCCACCAGCTTGGTCGCCATGCCGCCGGAGGAGTAGCCGGGCGGGGCCTCGCCGCCCATGGCGATGATCTGCGGCGTCAGGCGCGGGACGAAGGGCAGGTGCTCGGCCTCGGGATGGCGGCGCGGATCGGCCGTGTAGAGCCCGTCGATGTCGGAGAGCAGGACCAGGGTGTCGGCATTGATCATGACCGCGACCCGCGCGGCCAGGCGGTCGTTGTCGCCGATGCGGATCTCGTTGGTGGCCACCGTGTCGTTCTCGTTCACCACGGGCAAGGCGCCCAGGCGAAGCAGCTGATTGATCGTCGCCCGGGCATTGAGGTGGCGCCGCCGCTCCTCCGTATCGCTCAAGGTCAGGAGGATCTGCGCCACGCGCAGGCCTTCGGCGGCCATGGCCATGTTGTAGGCATGCACCAGCTGGATCTGCCCGATGGCGGCGGCGGCCTGCTTTTCCTCCAGGTAGAGCGCGCGCTGCGGCAGGCCCAACTGCCCGCGCCCGACGGCGACCGAACCGGAGGAGACCAGGATCACCTCGATGCCGTGCCGGCGGAGCGCCATCACGTCGGCGGCGAGCGCGGTGATCCACTCCTGGCGCACCAATCCGGCGCGGTCGACCAGCAGCGCCGAACCGATCTTCACCACCAGCCGCTTGGCGGTCAGAAGGGAGTGGCCGCTCATTCCCCGACCTCCGGCCGCCAGGGCCCGGTCTCGGCACTCAGGCCGCGCGCCGCGCGCGACGTCGCCACCATCGCCGCCAGGCGCGGCAGCAGACCATCCAGACCTTCCCCGCTGACCGCCGAGACGATGAGCGGCCGCTGACCGGCCGCCTCCGCCAGCCAGTCGGCCTGCACCGCGAGATCCTCCGGCGGGACGGCGTCGGCCTTGCTGAGGGCCACCAACTCCGGCTTGTCGGCAAGCGCGGCGTCATAGGCCTCCAGTTCGCCCCTTACGGTGCGATAGG
Source organism: Rhodospirillales bacterium (assembly GCA_963669375.1). Classification (GTDB taxonomy): domain Bacteria; phylum Pseudomonadota; class Alphaproteobacteria; order Kiloniellales; family JACOMY01; genus JACOMY01. The sequence goes on from OY770024.1 coordinate 816,946, forward strand.
CGGCGGCAATGTCGTCTTGGGTAGCATCCACCAAATGGAGGAGCGCGCCGCAGCGCTCGATGTGGCCGAGGAAGCGGTCGCCCAGCCCGGCGCCTTCGCTCGCGCCCTCGATCAGGCCCGGAATGTCGGCCAGCACGAAGGTGGCTTCTCCGTGGGTCACCACGCCCAGGTGCGGGGCCAGGGTGGTGAAGGGATAGTCGGCGACCTTCGGCCTGGCGGCGCTGACGGCGGAGAGGAAAGTCGACTTGCCGGCATTGGGCAGGCCGACCAGTCCGGCGTCGGCGATCAGCTTGAGCCGCAGCCAGACCCAGCGCTCCTCGCCCGGATAGCCGGGATCGGCGCGCCGCGGGGCGCGGTTCGTGCTGGTCTTGTAGTGCGCGTTGCCGAAGCCCCCGTCGCCGCCTTGGCAGGCGATGGCCTGCCGGCCGTGCTCGACCAGATCGAACAGCAGGGTCTCCTTGTCGTCGGCCAGCACCTGGGTTCCCACCGGCACGACGATGACGGTGGCCGGGGCCGAGGCGCCTGTGCGGTCGGCGCCGCGGCCGTGCGCACCGTTCTTTGCCCTGAAGTGCTGCTGATAGCGGAAATCGATCAGGGTGTTGAGATCGCTCGAAGCCTCGAAGACGACATCCCCGCCGCGCCCGCCGTTGCCGCCGTCCGGGCCGCCGAACTCGATGAACTTCTCGCGGCGAAAGGAGAGGCAGCCGGCACCGCCATCGCCGGAGCGCAGATAGATTTTCGCCTCGTCCAGGAACTTCATCTCTTGGCTGGCTTTCGCCCCTCTCTTGTCTCGGCCAATGAAAAAGGGCGCCCCCGCTTTCTGGAGCGCCCCTAACCTCTCGCCTTGTCGGGGCCCGCCGGCCCCTCTTGTGCGGCGTCTGCGAGGCTAGGCCTCGCCGGCCGGTGCCGTATCCGGCTCGATGGAGATAAACGTCCGGCCCTTGGCCTTGCGCGCGAACTTCACCTTGCCCTCCACCAGGGCGAAGAGCGTGTGGTCGCGGCCCATGCCGACGTTGGTGCCGGGATAGAACTTGGTGCCGCGCTGGCGAACCAGGACGTTGCCGGCCAGAACCGACTGGCCGCCGTAGCGCTTCACCCCGAGCCGCCGGCCTTCGCTGTCGCGTCCGTTGCGCGAGGAGCCGCCTGCCTTTTTATGCGCCATCTCGTCTTCTCCTTACTGCTTCCGCCCGAGACCGTCAGACGACGATGTCGGTGATCTTGACCACCGTCTGGTGCTGGCGGTGTCCGGCGCGCCGGCGGTACTTCTTGCGGCGCTGCTTCTTGAAAACGATGATCTTGGGCGCGCGGCTCTGGGCCACGACCTCGCCGGAGACCTTGGCGCCCGCCACGTGCGGCGATCCGACCTTGACCCCCTCTTCGCCCTCGACCAGGAGGACGGACTCGAAGGAGATCTCGGCCCCCGGCTCTGCCGCCAGGCGCTCGATCGCGATCTCCTGATCCTTGGCGACCTTATATTGCTTGCCGCCGGTCTCGATGACTGCGTACATCCCGTCCACCGCTTGTCCCGTATCCCGCCCGGGCAACAGGCCCGGGGCGCGCCAAGGGCATCCGCCCGGCGCGAGAGCAGGGTGTCTACCCCGCCGCGCTTGGGCTGTCAACGGACTTGGCGCTTCTCTTTCGCAATCCCTCAGATGCGCTATGATGGCCTCTACCGCAAGGGGAGGAGCACCGCGAATGCTGCAGTTCGACCATGTCAACATCCGGACCGCCAAACTGGACGAGGCTGTCGCCTTTTATGAGAGGGTCCTGGGCATGAAAAGCGGCTGGCGCCCGGACTTCCCCTTCCCCGGCGCCTGGATGTACATCGGCGAGCAGGCCCTGGTGCACCTGGTCGCGGTTCCAGAGACGCCCAGTGCCTCCACGGAGATGGAGGCCCTACGCCTGGAGCACTTCGCCTTGACCGGTCAGGACATGGCGGCCTTCAAGGCGACCTTGGAGAGGGAGCAGGTGCCCTACGAAGAGACCCCCGTCCCCGGCACCAACATCGTGCAGCTCAACTTCTTCGACCCCGAAGGGACTCACATTCACGTCGACTTCAGGGTTTAGGCACCTCCACCCGCCACGCCGTCATTACGAGGAGCGCCAGCGGCGCGGCAATCCGATTCGAAGCGACGCGGCGATCCAGCGCCTCGAGCCCTGACAACAGCACGGTTTCTTGAGTGAAAGGCCAGCCCCTAGCCTCCAGCAAAGAACGCACGCCACCCGCAGTCATCCGATAAAATCCGCCACGATCTCATTGAACTTCTTATAGTTCTCCATGAACATGAAGTGCTGCCCGCCTTCCTCTTCTTCGAAGATCACGAGGCGGGAACCCTTGATCTGTTCATGGATCCACTGACAGCACCGCCAGGGAACGAAGCTCGCCCGTCCGCCGACCACGAGGGTCGGCAGGGTGATGCGCGGGATGGTGTCGCGCCAGTCTTGGGTGGCTTGGCTCAAGAGGAAGGTGGCGGCGTGCTTGCGGGGGAACCGCAGGTTGCAGTCGACTATCCAGTCCTTCAGCTCTTGCGGGGCCTTCTCGGTGAAGAGGTCGTCGACGAACTGGCGTGAGAGAGCGACGCCATCCGGCCCGCGCAGCGTCTCGATCATCGAGAAGAGCCCATCGGCGTCGAGGACGCAGCCCGATTCGATGACCTCCCGCTCGCTCCAGGCCGGGTCCTTCAGCACCGCCGGCATCTGGTCGATCAGCAGCAAGCGGGCCAAACGCTCCGGCCCGAAGAGGTCCCAGTAGCACCAGATGATCGAACAGCCCGAGGAATGCCCCAGAAGGTTCACCTCCTGCAGGTCCAGCCCCTCGATCACGTCCTTGATATCGGCGGCGAAGCGGCTGACGCGATAGCCGAACTCCGGTCGCTCCGATCTGCCGTGCCCACGCAGGTCGACCGCAATCACGCGGTAGCGCTCCGAAAGACCGCAGAGCTGGTACTTGAACTCCTCGGCCGCCTGCGACCAGCCGGGGACCATCAGAAGGGGCGGCCCGCTGCCGGCCTCCAGGTAGTGCAGCCTGACCGAGTCGCCGGTGGTGATCCATCCGGAGCGGAACGCCTCCGCGGACAAGGACATGCCGTCGCCTCCTCCCCTTTTTCCAGCAAGCGCGGTCATCCGCCGGCCGTGCCGTCCCGCGCACGCATCAACAGCTTACGGGCGTTGGTGAGTGTGCGCCAGGATGTGGGTTGGATGCCGGATTTCCGCGCCTTCGATGCTCTTCGCGACGGCGCATCCCGCGACGCGTGGCCGGTCTGCTTTTCTCACACCTACGTCGTCCTCCGACTTGATCGGAGGACCACGCGCCGCCTGAAGATTCCATCCGTGTCGCGCCTTGCTGTTCAACATCTTGCGGAAGAACCAGCGCACGCTTCCTGGCTTAGCGCCAAGCCTTGAGACCTCTACCGCGACCGCAATCGCCGGTGCTCCCAATGGGGACCGATCAGGCTGTAGAGAGAGATCCTCCGATCAAGTCGGAGGATGACGAATGGGTTGTAAGTTTATACTCTAACACATGAACTGATTGCTACTGGTCGACGGGGTCGTTGTGCTTTGCCGCGCGGCGGCCGCTCGCGTCGTCCTCAATCACTCCGCGCCCCGACGTAGCGCTGCTCCTCCGCGTAGTAGTCGTCGAAGCCGACACGTTGCCTGACCTCCGCGAAGTCCAGCAGCAGGTCGTCCGTGCGGCGGCCGCTCTTCAAGGCCTCCAGCGCACCCAGCATCGCCTTCATGGCCGCCGACATGAGGGTCAAGGGATAGGCCGCCAGGGAGAAGCCGATTTCCTGCAGCTCGGCCGGCGGCAGGACCGGCGTCAGACCGCCCTCCAGCATGTTGGCCATGTGGTGGCCCGGCACCTCGCGGCAGAGCCGCTCCATCTCTTCGCGCGACTGCGGCTCCTCGACGAAGAGCATGTCGGCACCGGCGGCCTTGAAGGCGGCCGCCCGCTCCAGCGCTTCGCCCAGGCCGTGCTCGCGGCGGGCGTCGGTGCGGGCCATGATCAGGATATCGGCGCCCTCCTCGCGGGCATGGACCGCCGCCTTGACGCGGTCCACGGCCTCCAGCAGATCGACCACCAGCTTGCCCTTGGTATGGCCGCAGCGCTTGGGCGCGACCTGGTCCTCGATCATGATGGCCGCAGCGCCCGCCTGGGCATAGCCCTTGACCGTGCGCTTCACGTTCATGGCGTTGCCGTAGCCGGTGTCGCCGTCGCCGATCACCGGCAGCGCGGTGGCGGCGCAGATGTTGCGCAGTTGGTCCACCATCTCGGCATAGGAGATCAGCTGCGTGTCCGGCTGCCCCAGCCGGTGCGCCGAGGCCGCGAAGCCGCCCATGAAGGCGGCGCGGAAACCCGTCTGCTCGATCAGCCGCGCCGAGAGGCCGTCGGCGCAGGTCGGCATGACCAGGATCTCGTCGCCGGCCAGCAAGTCGCGCAGCTGCCGGGCCTTGCTCACAGACTGTAGGGAAGCCATAGCACGATGTCCTTCACCAAGGTGATCAAGAGAACGGTCAGGAGCATGAGCAGTAGGAAGGGCCAGACTCCGCGCGCCACCTCGCCCATCTTGGCTTTGCCGACCGCTTGTATGACATAGAGGTTCAAGCCCACGGGCGGCGTGATCAATGCGCACTCCACCATGATCACGAAGAAGATGCCGAACCAGACCGGGTCGACGCCCAAGAGGCTCAAGGTCCCCGCCAGCACCGGGACCATGATCAGCATCATGGAGAGCGCTTCCATGAAGAGGCCCATGATCAAGAGCACCACCGCCACCACCAGAATGAAGAGCCCGGCGCTCTCGATGTTCTCCGAGATCAGCTGGGAGATGTCCTGCGGTATGCGCCAAAGCGCTATCGCGCGGGCGAAGATCTTGGCGCCGGCGACGATCAGCAGGATCGCGACCGAGGTCTTCATGGCGTCGCGCACGGCCTCGAAGAGCCCCCGCCAGGTGAGCGACCTCAGGACCACGCCGGTGACGAAGAGCGCGCCGATGAAGCCGATGGCCGAGGCCTCGGTCGGCGTGAACCAGCCCTGATAGATGCCGGCGATGACGAAGGCGGCCAGCAGGATGGTCGGCAGGGCGCGTAGGCCGGTGCGCCGCCGGGTCTCCCAGTCCGCCCGCTCCGCATCGCGCTGTCCCAAGGCGAAGCGCGCGTAGACCATGGAGAAGAGCACGAAGAGCAGCACCAGCAGCAGGCCCGGCCCGACCCCGGCCTCGAAGAGCGCGATGACCGACTCTTCGGTGATGACGCCATAGACGATCAGGATGATGGAGGGCGGGATGAGGATGCCCAAGGTACCGCCCGCGGCCAGCAAGCCGAACACGAAGTGCTTCGGATAGCCGCGCTGCACCATCTCCGGGATCGCCACCGTGCCGATGGTGGCCGCGGTCGCCACCGAGGAGCCGGAGATGGCGGCGAAGATCCCGCAGGAGATCACCGTCGCAACCGCCAGGCCGCCGGGCCAATGTCCGACCCAGGCCTGGACGGCGGAGAAGAGGTCCCGCCCGACGCCGCCCTTCAGCATGACGTTCGACATCAGAAGGAAGAGCGGCACCGCGATCAGCACGAAGCTGTCCAGGGTCGAGAGCACGCTTGAGGGCGCCAGCATCGGCGAGAAGCCGCCGATCAGAAGCAAGGCCAATCCGAGCCCGCCCAGCACGAAGGCGACGGGCACGCCGGTCAGCAGCAAGGCGAAGAGCGCCAAGAGGATCAGGAGCGTATCCATCGCCTACTCGGCCGGGTCCTCGTGCTTGGGCAGGGGCGCGCCCGTGAGCATACGGATCATCTCCACCACGCTCTGCAGGCCCAGCAGCAGAAAGGCCAGCGGCACGGCCGCCTGCGCCCACCAGTTCGGCAGATCCATCATGGTCCCCGTCGTGCGCCCCGTCTCCCAGGAGTTGGCGGCGATCGGCGTGCCGTGCCAGACGACGAAGCCGCAGAGCACGAGCACGAAGGCGTGGGAGGCAACGCGCGCCCAACGCTGACCGGCAAGGCCCAGGCGGTCGGTCACGACCGTCACCCGGATGTGCTGGTCGTGGCGCAACAGGCCGGCCGCGGCGATCAAGGTCGCCCAGACGAAGACCAGGCGCGACAGCTCCTCGGCCCAGATCGTCGGCGCGTTGAAGAAGTAGCGGGCCGCCACCTCGTAGGCCAGCATCAGGCCGATGGCGAAGTAGGCCCAGCCGGCAAGGCGTGCCAGGAGATCCGACAGGCGGTCGATCACGGCCACGGCACGGCCCTTGCCGGCAACGGAAGCGGCCTTAGAGCTTCTCGGCGGCGTCCAGCACCTGCTTGCCCATGTCGCCGGCGGACTTCAGCCACTCGTCAATCACCGGGGCCGAGGCCTTCTTCCACTCCGCGATCTCGGCGTCGGTCGGATAGTAGACGGTCATGCCGTGGTCCTTGGCGGCGGCGAAGGCGTCGGCCTCGATCTCGGAGACGCGGTTGCGCACGTCGTCCTCGGCCTTGAGCGCGGCCGCCCCGATCACCTTCCGCTGATCCTCGCTGAGCCCTTGCCAGAAGTCCTCGTTCACCAGCACGACGAACTCGATGTCGGCGTTGTTGGTGACCGTGATGGTGTCCATCACGTCCCAGAGCGAGCGCGACTTGACGCCGGAGACGCCGGTCATGCCGACGTCGACCGTGCCGCGCTGATAGGCCAGGAACTGCTCGGAGCCGGAGATCAAGGTCGGCGAACCGCCCAGGACCTGGATCCAGGTGCCCAGGGTCTTGCCAAAGACCCGCACCTTCTTGTCCTTGATGTCTGCCGGCGTCTTGATCGGCGCGCCGTTGGAGAGAAGGATCACGCCACCGTAGGCCTGCCACCAAAGCGGCCGGGCACCGGTCTTCAGCATGGCGGCGTCCAAGGGACCGCGCACCGCGCTGCCGGGGGCGACGGCCTTGCGCACCTTCTCTTCCGTGTTGAGGACGAAGGGCATGTAAAAGACGTCGACCGCCGGGATCTCGCCGACGAAGCGGGTGAGCGAGGCCACGCCCATCTCGATCTGCCCCGAGGCGACGGCTTCCGGCACCTCCTTGTCCTTGAAGAGCTGCGCCGAGTCGTAGATCTCCACCGTCATGTCGGAGTTCTTCTCGACCTCCTCCTTGAACAGCAGGAGGTTCTGGCCGAGGTGGCTCTTCAGCGGCAGCTGCAGCGAGATGCGCAGGGTCTCGTCGGCCGAAGCCGTCATCGGCGACACGGCGGCGGCGAGGCTCACGGCGGCGGCGCCCATCAAGGCGGCAAAGCGGATCGTCATACGGCGTCTCCCAGGTCTTGTCTTGGTGCTTCGTTTGCGGAACCGGCCGCGACTAAAGCGGCTGCCATGACCCTTGTCAACGGAGCCACGACGCCGGGAGAGCGGCGCTAGGGGGCACCGCTAGGCGGCGCGAAAAGCACCGTAGGCCTCGAGCACGGCCTCGGGGCATTCCAGCGGCGCGTAGTGGCCCGTGCCGGCGGGCAGCTGGAAGAGCGGCGCGCGCGGCAGACGCCGTCGCCAAGCCGCCATCGTGGGCGCGCCGCTCAAGGGGTCGTCGGCGGAGCAGATGAGGGCCAAGGGCACCTCCGCGCTTTCCAGCGCTCCCACCAAGCGATCGGCCAGCCAGCAGCGATCTCTCAAATAGCAGAGAACGGCCGGTACCGCGATCTGGCCTCCGTTGCAGCGGAAGAGCCGCCAGATCTCTTCCAGCTCCCGATCGGAGGGCCGACGGCGCGCGCCGAAGGCTGCCAGCATGCGCCGACGGAAGGCCCTACGGGGCTGGGGTGCGAAGCGCGCGGCGAGCGGCCCAAGGGGTGAGAGAAGCAGACGCTGCATCGCCGTGACATGCGCGGCCTCGGGAAAGAGGCCGGCGCTGACGAAGCAGGCAGTGCGCACCTGAAGCCCCTTGCGCGCCAGGAGTTCCTGCGCCACCGAAGAGCCGTAGCCGTGCGCCAGAATGCTCGCCTCGGAGATCTCAAGGCGGCCGAGCAGGGTTTCGACGAGATCGGCGAGGCGCAGCAGGCCATAGTCGCCGCGGCGCGGCTTGGCGGAAAAACCGGAGCCGGGCAGGTCCGGGGCCACCAGGCGGTAGCGGGCGGAGAGCGGCCCCCAGACCTTGTGGAAACCCCACGATGCGGTCGGGTAGGCGTGCAGCAGCAAGAGCACTTCCCCCGCACCCGCTTCACGCACAAACACTTGCTCGCCTCCGATCTCCAGGAGGCGGCCGGCGCGGCGCCAGGCTTCTAGCCCGCCAGACGCCGTGCCGGCAGTCACACGGCCTATTCCACGCTCAAGGGGATCCGCGCGGCGACCTCCCCGGTGTCCCGCATGACATAGCGTATCTCGTACTGACCCGGCTGAGCCGGCGCGAAGATCGGCAAGGGGCTCCCTTGCGAGGTACGGGTGGCCGCCACCGGCTTGCTCTTGTCCGGCGCGCCGGCCGGGACGATCTCGATGAAGTCCTCCCAGTTGGCCGGGCCGGTCCAGGTCACCTGCAAGGTCCCGCCCGCCTTCACCGATTCCGGTGCCTTCAGGCTGACTTGGGCGATGTCGATCACGACGGGGATCGCGGTCAGCACCCGCTTCGACTGGGCCAGGACGTAGCGGACCTCATAGGTCCCCAGGATCTTGGGCACGTTCAGAACCACCGGATTGCCGCGCCGCGTATAGGCATAGACGAGATACTTGCCGCCGGGCGCGCCCGGCTCGGCCAGGGCGATGAAGTCGTTGGGGTTGTTGGGTCCTTGCCACTCCACCTCCATCTTGCCGCCGGGCACCGCCGTGTTGGTCACCCGCAGCTCGGCGGACACCGGCGTCAAGGTCACCTTCGTGCTGGCCAGGGTCCGTTTCGACTTGCCGATCACATAGCGGATCTCGACCTCGCCCAGCATGTCGGGCGCGCGCAAGGTGGCCGGGCTGCCTTTGCGGGTATAGCTGTAGGTCAGGTACTTGCCCTCGGGCGCTCCAACTTCCGCGATGGCGATGTAGTCGTTCTGGTTGTCGGGTCCGGTCCAGGAGACCTCGAAGTTGGCACCGGCCGCGACCTCCGCAGGCGCTTCCAAGGTGGCGTCGACCGACGTCAAGGTCACCGGCGTGCTGGCCAGGGTCCGCTTCGACTTGCCCATGACGTAGCGGACCTCGTAGGAGCCCAAGCCGTCAGGCGCGGTCAGCTCCAGGGGGCTTCCCTTCCGCGTATAGTCGTAGTCGTTGTAGGTGCCTTCCTTCGCGCCGGCCTCGACGATGGTAATGTAGTCGTTCTTGTTGTCGGGACCGGTCCAGGAGACCTCGAAGTTCGAGCCCGCGGGCACCTCGGCCGGCGCCTCCAGGGTGGCCCCTACGCCGACCAGGGTCACCGGGCGGCTGGCCAGGGTGCGCTTCGACTTACCCACGACGTAACGGATCTCGTAGGCGCCCAACCCGTCGGGCGCCTCGATGGTCAGCGGACTGCCGTTGCGCGTGTAGTCGTAGTCGTTGTAGGTGCCTTCCTTGGCCCCGGCCTCGACGATGGTGATGTAGTCGTTCTGATTGTCGGGACCGGTCCAGGCGACCTCGAAGGAGGCACCGGCCGGCACCTCGGCCGGCGCGTCGAGGGTCGCCTCGATGCCCGTCAGCACCACCTGCTTGCTGGCCAGGGTCCGCTTGGACTGCCCGACGACATAGCGCACCTCGTAAGTCCCGAGGCCGTCCGGCGCGCTCAGCTGGATCGGGCTGCCCTTGCTGGCATAGACGTAGGAGGTGTAGGTGCCTTCCTTGGCGCCAGCCTCGACGATGGTGATGTAGTCGTCGCGGTAGGCAGGACCGGTCCAGGAGACCTCGAAGGCGGAGCCGGCCGGAACCTCGGCAGGCGCTTCCAAGCTCGCTTGGATCGGCGTCAAGGTGACCGGATGGCTGGCGATCACCTTCCTGCCGTCGCCCAGGATGTAGCGCACCTCGTAGGCGCCCAAGGCATCGGGCGCGCGCAGGGTGACCGGGTTGCCCTTGTTGATGTAGGTGAAGTTCCCCGTTGCCGTCTTCGGCGCGCCCGCTTCGACGACGACGAGGTAGTCGGTCTTGGCGCCGGGGCCGGTCCAGCTCACCTCGAACTCGGCGCCGGCCGGAACCTCGCCCGGGCCAGTCAGGGTCGCTTCGGCCGCGGGCGGCGGCGTCGGCTCTTCCTCCTTGGGCGGCGGCGCTGTCACCGTCTCGGTCAAGGCGTCGTCGAGCTCGCTCGCGTCGGCGGCGTCGATGTACTTGCCGCCGGTTTCCTCGGCCAGGCAGGCGACCTTGTCGCCCTCGCCGCTCTTCAGGTCGAAGCCCACGACGTGGGCGGTGAAGTCTACTCCGGCCGCCTCCAACTCGCGCCCCAGGACGCAGGGATCGAGCTCGCAGTTCTCGATGCCGTCGGTGATCAGCACGACCGTCGCCGCGTCCTCGGTGTAGCGCAGCGCCTCGGCTGCCTGCCGCACCGCCTCCGAAAGCGGCGTCTTGCCCTTGGGATTGATCTTGGCGGCCGCCTCGCGGATGGCCTCGGCCGTGCCGGCGGCCGGCGGCACCAGGAGTTCGATGTCGCTGCAGACCCCCTTCTTGCGGTGCCCGTAGGCCATCAAGCCCAATTCGCGGTCGGCCGGCAGTTTGCCCAGCACCTCGTCCAGCACGTCGCGCGCAATCGCGATACGGGGCGTGTCGTCGATCTGCGCCCACATGGAGCCGGACGCATCCAGCACGATGATCGTCCTCTCGGCCGCTTCGGCCGACAGCGCCGCGCCCAAAACGGCGGCGCCCACCGCCATGCCCTTGAGTGAGCTCCCCAAGCTCTTCATCCCCTCTGCCCTCCGGTTGTTGTCACCCTTAGGCCAGCGCGGACCAGCGGCGGCGCGCTGCAACGACCTGCCTACGCGATGCGCCGAAAGAGGGCAAGCCGGGCTTGTCCACAGGCTCGCAGCCGCGCGTTGAGAGACCGGCGGTACCGACTTACCCCCTCCGCCCGTAGGGTTGCGGCCTACTCGGCCGCGGGCTGGGTCGTCGACGACTGCGGCGTCGCGACGGCCGCATCGTCGGCGGCGACGGCACCCTCCGCGGCGGTCGAGACGCTGGCCGAGCCAGAGTCCTGCTTCTCTTCCGTCTTATCGGGAGCGCCGGTCGGCTCGTCGAGGATAAGGATTTTCGGATCGTGCAGCAGCGGATGGGCAATCGCCACGCGCTGCAAGGTGCCGTAGGAGTTGGCGATGGCATCGACCAGCTGTGGCCGCAGGAAGGAGGGTGCGCGCTCCAGGTCGGGGTTGGCGACGATGTTCCAACGCGGCTCGGCGTCGCGCGCGAGCAGCTGGATCTGCTTCATCAGCGCGGGCTCCAGGTCGGGAAAGAGCTGCATCGCGGCATTACCGCCGCCCGAAGCCGGCAGTTGGGAGAGAGCCTGCAGGGTGCCGAGATAGAGTTCCGAGAGCTCGTAGTTCTGGACACAGAACTCCGGCGGCATGTTGCCGGTGGGACTGGCCGGCATATCGGGACCGCAGATCAAGGTCATCAGCGCCCAGGCCGCGCGCGCGTGCTCGTCGACCCCGGTCGGCACCCAGACATCGTCGGCCGCGACCGCCGGCCCGGAAACAGAGAACGTGACCGAAACAGAGAACGTGACCGAAACAGCGAACAAGACCGCTGCGGCCGTCGCGCGAAGGCTTGCAGTTCCTCTCGTCAAGAGTCGCATGGGGAGGCCCCCTTTCTTCGTCGCCAAGGATGTGGTCGCGGTAAGCCTCCGACGTCACGCCGATCCCGTCGAAGCGACCGCGCCGAACAGGCTACCACAAAGCGGGGCTCGGCGGCCTAGAGATTGGACCCGGTCCCCAGCTTGTGATCGAGGGCTCAGTCCGCCGCCGGCGCCACGGCGATCGCGTCGATCTCGAATTCCAGGTTCTCGACGGCCAGCGCCGGCACCGGGATCAGCGTGCTGGCCGGCAGATGGCCGCCGAAGACCTCCTTGCGCTTCCTCTGCAGGTAGGCCAGGCGCTCCCGGTCGTGTCCCTTCACCAGCAGCGTGATCTTGACCACGTCCTCGACGCGCCCTCCGGAGGCCTCCAGGACGGCTATCAAGTTGTCGAAGGCACGGTCCACCTGGCTCTCGAAGTCGTTCGGACCCTCGTCCGTGGTACCGACCTGGCCCGCCAGGAAGATAAGCCGCGCGCCCGGCGCCACGACGGTCGCCTGGGAGTAGCCGTACCGCGTGGTGTCCATCAGGTGCGGCGGGTTGATCGTGGTCTTGAGCTCTTCCGCCGCCGCCGGAAGCGGTGCGAGCCCGGCCGCGAGTATCGAAAGCGTCAGCAGGCGAGCGCGGAAGGCCATGAGATACTCCTTCGATGAGTGGAAACCCTGTCGGCCAGGATCGCCGAAGGGAGGGACGAGGCCAAGACCGCCTCACCGAGGCGTGCCTCGAAACCCGGAACGCGTGACGCCCGTGGGAGGCAAGCGCGGGGGCCAGGCGCGCCGCGCGAGGAGGCAACTGGACCTAGAGATCTTCACATCTGGCCCTATCGCGCCAGGCCTCGACACTTTAGGTAAGCGCTGACCGCGCCGAGACACCGAGGAGGCTTCCCAAAGCTCCCCCGTCCGCCAGGCGAGGCATAAGCACCAGCGGGCAAGGTTTCGTGAACGATCAGCGTGGACCGCTCGGGCGAGGAGACGATGGAGAAGAGGATGAGCAACGCGGTGGAAGGAACGGCGAGCGTTAGGCCCAGGCACTGGCCCAAGGCGAGCTATGATCCCCGTTACGACCCCTTGGTCGACGCCGGTCCGGGCCACAACCGTGACTACGCGCCGACCTATTGGATCGGCACGGCCGGGCCGCCGCCGGCGGACGATGGCCCGATCTCGGGCGACGTCGACGCCGACGTGGTCGTCGTCGGCTCCGGCTACACCGGCCTCTCCTGCGCCATCCACCTGGCCAAGGAGCACGGCATCAAGGCGACGGTGCTGGAGGCCAACACCGTGGCCTGGGGCTGCTCCACCCGCAATGGCGGTCAGGCGCAGATCTCCTCCGGCCGCCTCAAGCGCTCGCAGTGGATCAAGCGCTGGGGCGTCGATGTCGCCAAGAAGATGCATGCCGAGGTCGCCGAAGGCTTCGAGGTCTTTCGCGGGCTGATCGGCTCCGGCGAGTTCGACTGCGATCCGCAGGAGGGCGGCCACTACTACATCGCCCACAAGCCGGGCGTGATGGCGAACCTGGAAAAGGAATCGAAGCTCCTGAACGAGGTCTTCGGCTACGGCTCGCGCATCATCTCGCGCGACGAGCTGCACGAGGGTCACGTCCGCGACCAGGAAGCCGCCGGCGCGATGCACGAGCCCGACGGGACCTGCATCCACGCCGCCAAGCTTGCCTTCGGCTACCAGAACCTGGCCCGCAAGCTGGGCGCCAAGATTCATCCGGCGAGCCCGGTCATGGGCTGGCGGGTGGAAAAGGGCGTGCACCACCTGATCACGCCCGGCGGCACGGTGCGCGCGCGCGCCGTGGCATTGGCAACCGCCGGCTACACGCCGCCGGGGCTCAGCAATCGCACCAAGAACCGCCTGATGCCGATCCTCTCCAACTCGATCGTCACCAGGCCGCTCGACGAGGCGGAGAAGGAGGCTTGCGGCTTCCAAACCCGTTCGCCGCTGACCGACACGCGCACCTTGCGGCACTACTACCGCTTTCTCCCCGACGAACGGGTGCAGATCGGCAGCCGCAGCGCGATCACCGGCCACGACGCCGAGAACCCCAAGCACCTGGACCTTCTGCAGAAGGGCCTCTACAGGAAATTCCCGGCGTTGGATGGCATCAACCTCGACTACTCCTGGTGGGGCTGGGTCGATGTCAGCCACGACATGATGCCCCGGATCTATCAGCCCGATCCGGGTGCCGAGATCTTCTATGCGCTGGGCTATGGCGGCAACGGCGTGATGTACTCGGCTCAGGCCGGGCGCCGCATGGCGCAGATGGTGGCCGGCAAGGCGCAAGGACTGGACCTGCCGATCTTCACCTCGCAGCTGCCCAGCCACGGCATCCTCACCCCCTTCCGCCGGATGGGCCAGCGTTTCATGTACGTCTGGTACTACCTGCGGGACGAGAAGCTCTGAACCCGTTAACCCTTTGTAAAGAGACGCTTTAGACAGGAGAGACCGCCATGAAGATGACGACCGAGGAAGCCTTCGTGAAGGTGTTGCAGATGCACGGTATCGAGCACGCCTTCGGTATTATCGGGTCTGCGATGATGCCGATATCGGACTTGTTTCCGGCCGCCGGTATCAAGTTCTGGGACTGCGCGCACGAGTGCAACGCTGGCATGAGCGCGGACGGCTACACGCGTGCGACCGGCAAGATGTCGATGGCGATCGCGCAGAACGGCCCGGGGATCACCAACTTCGTGACCCCGATCAAGACGGCCTACTGGAATCACACGCCGATGCTGCTGGTGACCCCGCAGGCGGCCAACAAGTCGATCGGCCAGGGCGGCTTCCAGGAGATCACGCAGATGGCGCTCTTCGAGGACATGGTCTGCTATCAGGAGGAGGTGCGCGACCCCTCGCGCATGGCCGAGGTGCTGAACCGGGTGATCGAGAAGGCCTGGCGCGGCTCGGCGCCGGCGCAGATCAACATACCGCGCGACTACTGGACCCAGGTGATCGACATCGAGCTGCCGCAGATCGTGCGCCTGGAGCGCCCGCGCGGCGGCGAGGCGGCGATCGCCGAGGCCGCCCGGGTGCTCTCCGAGGCCTCCTTCCCGGTGATCCTGAACGGCGCCGGCGTGGTGCTGGGCGGCGCGATCGAGGCCAGTGCCGCCCTGGCCGAGCGGCTGGCCGCCCCGGTCTGCTGCAACTATCAGCACAATGACGCCTTCCCCGGCTCGCACCCCTTGTCGGTCGGCCCGCTGGGCTACAACGGCTCCAAGGCGGCGATGGAACTGGTCGCCAAGGCCGACGTGGTGCTGGCGCTGGGCACCCGGCTCAACCCCTTCTCCACCCTGCCCGGCTACGGCATCGACTACTGGCCCAAGGACGCCAAGGTGATCCAGGTCGACATCAACTCCGACCGCCTGGGGCTCACCAAGACGCTCACCGTCGGCATCCAGGGCGACGCCCGGCGGGTGGCCGAGCAGATCCTGGCCCAGCTCGCCGACGGCGCCGGCCAGGCCGGCCGCCAGGCGCGCCTGGACCTCGTCGCCCAGACCAAGTCGCGCTGGCTGCAGGAGCTCTCCTCCATGGACCACGAGGACGACGATCCCGGCATCACCTGGAACGAGCGCGCGCGCAGCCGCGAGCCCGAGCGCATGAGCCCCCGCCAGGCCTGGCGGGCGATCCAGTCGGCCCTGCCGAAGGAGGCCATCATCTCCACCGACATCGGCAACAACTGCGCCATCGGCAACGCCTATCCGACCTTCGAGGCCGGCCGGAAGTACCTGGCCCCCGGCCTCTTCGGGCCCTGCGGCTACGGCTTCCCGGCGATCCTGGGGGCCAAGATCGGCCAGCCGGGCGTGCCTTGCGTCGGCTTCGCCGGCGACGGCGCCTTCGGCATCTCGATGAACGAGATGACGGCCTGCGGGCGCAACGACTGGCCGCCGGTGACCATGGTGATCTTCCGCAACTACCAGTGGGGCGCCGAGAAGCGCAACACCACGCTGTGGTTCGACGACAACTTCGTCGGCACCGAGCTCAACGTCGGCGTGGAGTACGCCAAGGTGGCCGAGGCCTGCGGGGTCAAGGGCGTCAAGGTCGAGACCATGGACGAGCTGACCCAGGGCCTGAAGACCGCGATCAAGGAGCAGATGGAGAACAACACCACCACCTTCATCGAAGTGGTCTTGAACCAGGAGCTGGGAGAGCCCTTCCGTCGCGACGCCATGAAGGCGCCCGTCGCCGTCGCCGGCATCGACCCAGCCGACATGAGACCGCAACAGGGCGTCTGACCGCTCGACGCTCGACGTGCCGGGGGCGGCCCTTTCGGCCGTCCCCGGCGCGCTCGAGACCTTACACTCACTCTTTCGCGTGACAACCGGCTCCCTAGAGCAGGATGACGTCAAATCGAAACGATTTGTCGTCTGAGTCCTGCTCTACAACTCCGAATGAGAGAGCAGATTCACGCACACAGGCGATTCCACCTGAGTGCGATCTGCTCTCGCGGGCGCCGGCTCAGGAGACTCTTGTCATGACTTCGCTTGCCGGCGGCCTGGCGCTCGATCGCCTGACCGGACTCGCGGCCACCCTGGGTCCGGGCTTCCTGGTGTCGCTGGTCGTCGCCGCCGCCGCTCAATTCCTTTCCGAGCACTATGGCGCGCCGGCGATGTTGATGGCGCTGCTCCTGGGCATCGCTTTTCACTTCCTGGCCGAGGAGGGGCGCTGCGTCAAAGGCATCGAGTTCACCGCCAAGACGGTGCTGCGCCTGGGCGTCGCCCTCTTGGGCGCGCGGATCAGCCTCGACCTGCTGCTGGGTCTCGGGCCCGAGCTGATCGCGCTCGTGGTGCTGGGCGTGATCTTGACCATCCTCTTCGGCCTGCTGGGCTCCCGCCTCTTGGGTCGGGGCTGGCGTCTGGCGCTTCTGACCGGCGGGTCGGTCGCGATCTGCGGCGCCTCGGCGGCCATGGCGATCGCCGCCGTGCTGCCCAAGAACGAGCACTCGGAACGCAACCTCATCTTCACCGTGCTCAGCGTCACCATCCTCAGCACCATCGCCATGATCGGCTACCCCGTCATCACGCAGGGAATGGACCTGAGCGACATCGAGATCGGCGTGTTCCTGGGCGGCACCATCCACGACGTGGCGCAAGTCGTCGGCGCCGGCTTCTCGGTTTCGGAAGAGGCCGGCGATACCGCGACCCTGGTCAAGCTCATCCGCGTGACCATGCTGGCGCCCGTGGTCCTGGTCTTCGCCCTCATCTTCCGCGCCACCGGCGCGGCCGGGGAGTCGGACGGCAAGCGCCCGCCGCTCATCCCCGGTTTCGTCCTGGCCTTCCTGGCGCTCGCGACCGTCAACTCCTTCGGCGTCGTTCCGGAGGTGGTGAGCCGGGGCCTGGGCGACCTGTCGCGCTGGCTGCTGCTGATCGCGATCGCCGCCGTCGGCATGAAGACCTCGCTGAGGAGCATGCTCGACGTCGGCGGCCCGGCCGTCGTGCTGATCGTCGCGGAGACCCTTTTCATCGCCGGCTTCATCCTGGCCGGCATCGCCTACCTGGGCTAAGCGCCCTTCGTTCCCAACCCTTGGAGGACATCCCCATGTCGAACACCGCAATCATCGACTTCGCCGGCGCGCCGGCCAGCCAGAGCGAGCGCCGCCTGGCCGACCTTCCAGACCGGGTCGTGGAAGGCGATCCCCACCACCAGACGGCGCTGCACTTCCAAAGCCCCGACGGCACCGTCGTCGCCGGAACCTGGACCAGCACGCCCGGCCGCTGGCATGCCTTCACCGACCGCGACGAGTTCTGCATGATCCTGTCGGGCCACGTCCGCCTGATCGACGAGGCGGGCAACGCCAAGACCTTCCGGGGCGGCGACGCCTTCATGATCCCCAACGGCTTTCGCGGCTATTGGGACGTGATCGAGACCACCACGAAGCACTTCGTCATCCGCAACTGCGGCGCCTAGGATTCGAGAGTCACGAAGGGAGCAACACCATGGGACCGCTCGACGAGATCCTGAGCGCGGCAGGCAAGGCGCCCAAAGCCATCGTACTGGCCGAGGGCGAGGACCCGCGCATCGCCGCGGGGGCGGCGCGTGCACGGGAGGCCGGCATTGCCCGGCCTCTCCTCGTCGGGCGCCCGGCGGTGGTGGCTGAGAAACTATCGGCAGCCGGTGCGAACCCCGGACAGTTCGAGATCATCGACCCTGCCACCTCGGCCAAGGCGGAGGACTATGCCGCGGCCTTTCACGCCCTGCGCCGGCACAAGGGCGTCGACGAGGCGGCCGCGCTGAAGGCGATGCTGGACCCGCTGCAGTTCGCGGCGATGATGGTGCGCCAGGGCGATGCCGAGGGCTCGATCGCCGGCGCCGTCGCCACCACGGCCGACACGGTGCGCGCGGCGCTCCAGATCGTCGGGCGGGCGGCCGGCGTGACGACGGTCTCCAGCTTCTTCCTCATGCTGCTCGCCGAAGCGCATCACCCCAAGCAGGGCCTCGTCGTCTTCGCCGACTGCGGTCTCGTCGTCGAGCCCTCGGTCGAGGAGCTGGCCCAAATCGCCATCTCGTCGGCTGGGTCCCTAGGCGCGCTGACCGGTCAGGAGGCACGCATCGCCATGCTCTCCTTCTCCACCGCCGGCAGCGCCAAGCATGATCGCGCCGTCCGGGTGGCCGAGGCCGCGGCCTTGGTCGCGTCCAGCCGCCCGGACCTGACGGTCGACGGCGAACTGCAGTTCGATGCCGCCTTCGTGCCCGCCGTCGCCGCGTCCAAGGCACCGGCCTCCCCCTTGGCGGGTGCGGCAAACGTCTTCGTCTTCCCCAGCCTGGAAGCCGGCAACATCGGCTACAAGATCGCCCAACGCATCGGCGGCGCCGTCGCCATCGGCCCGATCCTGCAGGGCCTGGCTAAGCCCTGCAACGACCTCTCGCGCGGCTGCAGCGTCGAGGACGTCTTTCATATGCTGGCGGTCACCAGCGTGCAGGCCGCCGCAACCTAGGAAGCAGCACGACCCGTCAGGCCTTCAGTTCCGCGCCGGCCCCGTGGTGTCGCGCTGAACCAAGGTCACGGGCAAGACTTCGCTCGACGGCGGTTCGCCGCTGGCGATCCAAGCCAAGAGCTTCTCGGCGGCGCGATGGCCCATCTGGTTGGCCGGCACGCGGATCGAGGTGAGCTGCGGGGAGAGGTACTGCGATATCGGCAGGTCGTCGAAGCCGATCAGGGAGACCTCGTCCGGCACCTTGAGGCCGCGGGCCTGGCATTCCGAGAGCGCGCCGATCGCCTGGATGTCGTTGGCGCAGAAGACCGCGCTCGGCGGCAGGCGGTGGTCTAGCAAGCGGTGCATGGCGGTGCGACCTTCGATGAACTCGAAGTCGCGCTCGTAGATGAGCCATTCCGACTGCGGCACGCCCAGGCGCCGCATGGCGGCCTCGTAGGCCAGACGGCGGGCGAGCGCCCGGTCGTTGGCTTCGCTGCGCCCGCAGATGAGGCCGATGCGGCGGTGGCCGAGATCGATCAGGTGATCCATGGCGAGGCGGGCGGCGGCGAAGTTGTCGAAGGCGACGCTGGGCCGCGCGGGATCGTCGGAGGGCTGCCAGGTCAGGATGAAGGGCAGGCCGTTGCGCTGCAAGGTCTCGTAGAGCGCGGCATCGCGGGTGGTCCCGGTCAGGATCAGCCCGTCGACGCGCCGCTCCAGAAGGCGGCGGATGAGCGAGGCCTCCTGGCCCCCGTCGAACTCGCTGACGCCGACCAGGACCGAATAGCCCGAGGCCTGGGCGCACTGCTGGATCGCCTGGGTGGAGGAGGCGTAGATCGAATTGGTGATGGTCGGGATGATCAGACCGATCGTCCTGGTACGGCGCGACGCCAGGCTCATGGCCACGCCGTCCATGACGAAGTGGTGCCGCTCGATCACCGCCATGACCGCGCGGCGGGTCTCCTCGGCCACCTTCTCCGGCGTGTTCAGGGCGCGCGAGACCGTGGCGGTCGAAACCTTCGCCTCGTGCGCGATCTCGCGAATGGTGATGCGACGGCCCGCCGCATCTCCCTGAGCGCGCGCAGCGGGACGCCTCATGCCCGGCCGGCCCGGGTCAGAGGATTCCGCGCAGCTTTTCTACGCGCGCGACGCACGTTTCGGCCCAGTGATGAAAACGTTTGCATCATACACTTACAGCCACCGGACTCCCCCTTGGCAAGCCTAAGCGGCAAGACTAGCGTGGAAAGTGCTGGAAGCGCCAGCTTTTTGAAATTTAATTGCAGCAATGCGCTTTCTGCACCGCGAGTCGAGAAGGGATTTGACCTCTCCCATCGCTTGTGTCTAGCATTCGATCAATAGGCGAAGCGGAGGCGTGGTGTTTTCCTGCCTCTGATGTAAACGCTAACATAACGGGGAGGCGGGTCTCGTGGCGCGCTATCTGAAGCAGGCGACGGCAAGGGCCAAGGCCGAGCGGGCGGCACCGGAAGAGCGGGTGCGCGAGATGCTGGCCCAGATCCGAGACGAAGGCGATGCCGCCGTCCGCCGTTTCGCCCGCGAGCTGGACCGCTGGGAGACGGAGGACTTCCGGGTCTCAGAAGACCGCATCCGCGCCGTCGAGCGCCAGCTGCCGGAGACCTTCAAGGAAGACTTCGCGCTCTGCATGAAGAACGTGACAGAGTTCGCCCGGCGCCAGCTCGACACGCTCACCTCCTTCGAGGCCGAAATCGACGAGGGCATCGTCATCGGCCAGAAGCACATCCCGGTCAACCGGGTCGGCTGCTACATCCCCGGCGGCAAATACCCCCTGGTCTCGGCCGCCATCATGAGCGTCGGCACGGCGCGGGTCGCCGGCGTCGGTCACATCACCGGCTGCGCGCCGCCACGCGACGAAGAAGGCATCTTCCCGCCCACCCTCTACGGCCTGTCGACCGCCGGAGCCGACGAGATCTACTGCATCGGCGGTGTCCAGGCCATGGCGGCCATGGCCTATGGCCGCGTCGGCATGCAGCCCGTCGATATCATCACCGGACCCGGCAATCCCTTCGTCGCGGAGGCCAAGCGACAACTCTTCGGCACGGTCGGCATCGACCTCCTGGCCGGTCCGACAGAGGTCTGCGTGATCGCCGACGAGAGCGCCGATCCCATCGTGGTGGCGACCGACCTGGTGGGCCAGGCCGAGCACGGCCCGGACAGTCCGGCCTGGCTCATCACCACGTCGGAAGAGCTGGCCCGCGCGGCGATGACCGAGGTCGAGCGCCAGCTGGAGGTCCTGGAGACCCGCGACATGGCGGCGCCGGCCTGGCGCGACCACGGCGAGGTGGTGGTGGTCGCCGACGCCGACGAGGCGATCGCGGTCAGCGACGACTATGCGCCGGAGCACCTGGAGCTGCAGACCAAGGACGACGACTACTTCCTTGAGCGTTTGACCAATTACGGCAGTCTCTTCGTCGGCGAGGCCGCCACGGTGGCCTATGGCGACAAGGGGGTCGGCACCAACCACACCCTGCCGACGGGACGGGCCGCGCGCTACACCGGCGGGCTGTGGGTCGGCAAGTTCATCAAGACCGTGACCTGGCAGCGCCTGGGCGAGGAGGCCAGCCGCAAGATTGCCAGGCCGCTGGCCCGGATCTGCGAGGTCGAGGGACTGGTCGCGCACGGCATCTCCTGCGACCTGCGCTACGACCGCTACGCGCCCCGCAACGAGGACGAAGGGACCAGGGAACAGGCCAGCCAGGAGGCGAAGCCATGATCTTCTTTTGGGCGGAAACACCGGACGGCTGGGGCATTCCCGGGATCCACGGGCCTTGGGCCGGCGACGAGTTGGACGGCTATGTGCAGAGCGGCGTCTACCTGATCCGCGGCCAGGGCGAGAACATGCTGATCGACACCGGCAACTGGACCCTGCCGGAGTACGCCAACGGCATGGGCGAGACCCTGATCGAGCTGCTCGACAAAGAGAAGAACGATCTGAAGTACATCGTCATCACCCACTTCCACTACGACCACACCGGCAACGCCAAGATGCTAAAGGAGCGCTATGGCGCTCAGGTCGTGGCCCATCCGGCCGACAAGCCGATCATCGAAGATCCCCTGATCGTGACCCGGCCGGAGAACATCACCCGCTTCGGCACGACCCCGGAAGAGATGCTGGCCGACTTCAACCTCAAGGAAGGCGAGAGCCTGGGCCTCTCCGACCCGGAGATCATCAAGACCTACTGGAACTTCCCGGTCGAGGTCGACGTCGACGTCGAGGACGGCGACAAACTCGACGTCGGCGGCCTGAAGCTGGAGGTGGTGCACCTGCCGGGCCACTGCCCCGGCCACATCGGCATCTACAACCCCGGCAGCGGCACGCTCTACTCTGGCGACCTGCTGCACTATCCGACGCCGCTGGGCCCCTACCCCATCGGCGACGCCAAGGCGCACTGGGCCTCGATCGACAAGTGCCTCTCCTTCAAGCCGCAGGCCCTGCTGGAAGGCCATGGGCTTTCGGCCTACTCCGAGCCGTCTTCGCGGCGGCGGCTGCTGCACATGCGCCAGCAGCAGATCGACACGCGCGAGCGCATCCTGCATGTCCTGGCCCGCAACGAGCGGCCGCAGAGCACGACCGACCTCGTGCCCGAGGTCATGCCGGTCAAGACCGAGCTGGACTACGCCGTCTCCACCGGTATCGGCATGCGCCGCTGCTATGCCGAGTGCTGCATCCAGACCCACCTGCTCTGGCACATCGACGAGGGCCGCGTCGAACGGGTGCGCGACAACCGGCTGGTGAAGTTCAGAGCCACCGCCGCCGGCTGGGAAGCGGACGGCCAGAACCAGGAGCGCCGCCGCACGGAGGGCGAGCCGAGCGGCGACTAGCCGACAAGCAACAATCGAGAGGGAGGAAAGAGAGATGACACGCAAGCTGGATCCGAGAGCCTTTCCCGATTTCACCGACAGACGTGTGGTCGACAAGCAGATGGAGCGCCTCGACCTGCACGGCCTCTCCCGGCGCGACTTCCTGGCCTTCGCCTCGGCCAGCGCGGTCGCATCGGCCGGCGCGCTGGCGATGGGCTTTCCAGGCGTCGCCTTGGCCGACCCCAGCGGCAAGGTCGCGCATCTGATGATGACCGCCCGGCTGGAGTACTCGGTCAATGCCGACGACGGCGCCAACCAGGCCGCCGAGGCGCTGGGCATGGAGATGGACACGGTCGACGGACAGCTCGATTCGCAGCGCCAGCTGAACCAGTTCGAACAGCAGATCGCGCGCGGCGTAAAGGGCGTGATGCTGCACGCGCCGGGTGGTGGCTCGATCAGGCGCATTGCCCAGCTCGCCAACGAGAACAAGGTTTGGCTGGACAACACCTGGGGCACCTTGCCCTGGTTCACACCCTATGAGGCGGGCGAGTACTACACCATGTACGCCGTGCCCGAGGAGTTCTCCGCGCACAAGGACGTCACCATGACGGTCTGCAAGGCGGTGATGGAGAAGTTCGGCGGCGGCAACATGGTGGGCGTCACCGGCGTGGAGGGCAACTCCACCGACCTCATCCGCTCGCGCGGCCGCGACGCCGCCTTGAAGGAGTTCCCCAAGATCACCTGGGCCGGCGACCTGCCGGGCAAGTGGAACCGGGAGGACTCGCAAAAGGCGATGGAGGATCTCATCTCCCGCCATCCCGATATCCGCGGCGTCATCGCGCAGAACGACGACGTTGCCGACGGCTGCATCTCCGCCCTGCGCGCGGCCGGCTATCGGCCGGGCGAGGACGTCTTCATCGGCGGTGCCGACGGCACCACGGTGGGCGCCGAGATGATCCAGCGCGGCTTGCTGCTTTGCACCTCCGCCAACGTGCCGCAGTACATGGGGGCGCTCCTCACCTCGCGGCTCTACGACGTGATGAACGGCTGGCGGCCCAAGGCGCCGGAGCGGATGATGAACTGGCGCTCCGTCACCATGACCAAGGACAACGTCGCCGTCTATCTGGAGCGCTACGTCAACAACGACGGGGTGCCGCCCTTCAACTACAAGCTCATGAGCAAGGTGGATCACCCCGACGATTGGGATCCGCAGGCCGAGCTCTTCCCCATGGACATCGAGCTGGAGTGGGGCGGCATTCCCAAGCCGGACGGCTGGACTACTCCGGCGGCCTACGCCAAGGCGAAAGCGGACGGCGAGGACGAGGCGATCCGCAAGGAGTATGCCGCGCACTACAAGATCGACCTCTTCGGCCCTTCGCCGATGAAGAAGAGCTAGGAGGGGTTCAACCTGGGGCGCCGGTGTCCTCCCGGCCGGCGCCCCCCTTCTCTTGAGATGGGGTGAGGCGACGTCCCTTGAACGCACCGACACCGCTGCTCCTCCTCGCCGACGGGCTGACCAAGCGCTATGCCGGTACGCCCGCCTTGAGCGACGTGGCGATCAGCGTGCCCTATGGCGAGGTGGTCAGCGTGGTGGGCGAGAACGGCGCCGGAAAGTCCACGCTGCTGAACATCATTTCGGGGATCGTGAAGCCGGACCAGGGGGCGCTGACCTTGGCCGGCAACGACATCGCCCCGGGCGACTTCGCCGAGGCGCTGGGCCTCGGCATCTCCCGGGTCTTTCAGGAACAGGCACTGATCGGCACGCTCCCGGTCTACGAGAACCTGCTGCTGTCGCTGGAAAAACGCTTCTCGGGGTTCGGCGGCGTCCTGCGCCGCCGCGAGATGGTCGGGCTGGCGAGCGGCCTTCTGGAAGAGGCGGGCCTGGCGATCGACGTTACCCGGCCCGCTTCCCACTACAGCTTCTCCCAGCGCCAGTTCATCGAGATCGCGCGGGCCTGCCTGGTACCGCTCAAGATCCTGGGCCTGGAGAGCCCGCTGGTCCTGCTGGACGAGCCGACGGCCTCGCTGGAAAAGGGCGACGAGGATCGCTTCTTCCGCCTGATCGAGCGGCTGCGCGGCAAGGTCTCCTTCATCTTCGTCTCGCATCGCCTGGGAGAGGTCCTCTCGCTCAGCGACCGCATCTACGTCTTAAAGGACGGCCGCAACGTCGCCGACCTGGCGCCCGGCGAGGCCACGGAGGAGCGCCTGCACGGCCTGATGGTCGGCCGCACCCGCATCGCCGACTATTACCAAGAGGCGCGCCAAGCCCCGACGGCCTCGCCGGCGCTGGAGCTTCGAGGGCTCGGCGACGCGCGCAGCTACCATGACGTGTCGCTCTCGATCGGACGCGGCGAGGTCTTGGGCGTCGGCGGCCTGGTGGCCTCCGGCAAGTCGGACCTGGCGCGCGGCGTCGCGGGGATCACGCCGCCGCGCCACGGCGAGATCGCGCTCTTCGGCGGTCCGGCGGAGACGCCCAGGATCGACAAGCTCATTCCGCGCGGCGTCGGCTACGTGCCGGCCGAACGCCTCGCCGAGGGGATGATTCCCGACTTCTCGCTCGCCTGGAACCTCTCGCTCGCCGGCGGGCAGGACCAGTTCGTCGGTCCCTTGGGAACGTGGCGCACCGCCGCCGAGGTCACCACCGCGACCGCCTTCATCGAGCGACTGCAGATCCGCGCCAAGGGCCCCGAGGTACGCTGCGCGACGCTTTCGGGCGGCAATCAGCAGAAAGTCGTGCTGGCCCGCTGGCTCTGCCGTCAGCTCAAGGTCCTGGTGCTCGACAATCCGACCCGCGGCGTCGACGCCGGCGCCAAGGAGGAGATCTACGGCTTCATCCGCGATCTCACCGATCAGGGCGTGGCCGTTCTCCTGATCACCGACGACCTGCCGGAGTTGATCGGCCTCTCGGACCGGATCGCGATCATGCATCAAGGGCGGGTGACCGCGCAGGTCGAAACGCCGAGCGACAGCAAGCCCAGCGAGGAGCAGATCGTCGCCCTGATGCTGGCGGACGCCGAGGAAAAGGCGGCGGCATGACGACGGCGGCGCAAGAAAGGCCCCAGCCGCGCGGCGGCCTTCAGCTCGGCGGCGCGACCGGCATCTGGCTGCCGATCATGGTCGTGGTGCTGCTGGCCGGCTTCTTCTCGATCGCCACCGACGCCTTCTTCTCGCTGCGCAACATGACGGCGCTTTCGGGCCAGGCCAGCACCTTGCTGATCGCCTGCCTGGGCGCTTCCTTCGTCATCCTGATGGGCTCCATCGATCTTTCGGTCGGCGCGGTCGTGCTGCTGGTGGGCGCGGTGACCGTGAAACTCTTGAACGTCTGGGACATCGGCGTCGCGGCACCGCTCTTCGCGCTGGCCTTCGGCGCGTTCTTGGGCGCCATCAACGGCGTCATCTTCGCCTTCGGACGCATACCCTCCTTCGTCGTGACCCTGGGCAGCCTCTCTGTCTTCACCGGTGCGGCCTGGGAGATCCTGCAGGGCCGCGCGGTCGGCTATCGTTCCTACGCCTTCGAGGACCTGGCGATCGGCCAGCTGATCCCCTACCTGCAGAACATCGCCCTCTTCGCGCTGGGCGCCTGGCTGATCTTGAGCCTGGTTGGCTTCAAGACCCGCTTCGGCCGCTACATGTACATTATCGGCGGCGGCGAGGCGGTGGCGGCCACGGTCGGCATCCCGGTGCGCCGTTTCAAGATCTATGCCTTCACCTTGTCGGGCGCGCTGGCCGGCTTCGGCGGCGCCTTGGCCGTGGCGCGACTGGGTGCCGCCGGCCCGACCTTGGGCCAGGACCTGCTCCTCAACAGCCTGGCGGCCATCGTCGTCGGCGGCACCTCTCTGTCGGGCGGCGTCGGCGGCGTGCACCGCACCTTGCTGGGCGTCCTCATCATCACCTTCCTCGACAACGGCCTGAACCTCATGGGGGTCAACCAGTACTCGCAGATGATGATCAAGGGCCTGGTCGTCATCGCCGCCGTGCTGGTGGGCCAGGACCGCAGCAAGCTCAAGGTCATGAAGTAAACCCAACCATAACAGCAGGGAGTGAGAGACATGACAGACGCAGCGAAGACGAACCAACATCGTCGCAGGTTCCTGAAGGGCACGGCGGCCGGTCTCGCCGGCTTCGCCATGGCGCCCGGCCTGATGGGCCGCGCCATGGCGCAGTCGCCGGCGATCGAGAACATCCACAACGTCGCCGCCGCCAAGGCCAAGGAACTGGCCGGCGATAAGACCGTATCGCTCACCATCATGCAGCCGTCCGGCTCGCTCGGAAACGTGAAGCCGGTGGGCGATGCCTTCCAGGAGGCGACCGGCATCGAGATCAAGTACCTCGAGGTGCCGCTGGGCGAGATCAATCAAAAGGTACTGCTGGAGGCCGTCTCCAAGTCGGGCTCCTTCGACATCGCCCTGCCGGCCACCTTCGGCATCCCAGATCTGGCCGAGTCGGGCATCCTGGTGAACCTCGACAACTACGCGCTGACCTACGAGCCGGAGGGCTTCCAGGACGGGTCGCTCTACAACATCGGCGACTACTACAAGGGTAGCTTCTACGGCTATCAGACCGATGGCGACACCTACGTCATGTTCTACAACAAGCCCTGGCTGGACGACGAGACGGAGCAGAAGGGCTTCGCCGACAAGCACGGCTATCCCTTGAAGGTGCCGGACACCTGGGAGCAGCTGGACCAGATGATGGCCTGGTTCCATCGCCCCGACGACAACATGTACGGCGGGGCGCTCTACCGCACCCAGTTCTTCATCGCCTGGGAATGGTGGGGCCGCTTCCACGCCAAGGGCCACTACCCCTTGAGCGACGATCTGGAACCGCAGATCAACAACGAGGCCGGCGTGCAGGCCCTGGAAGAGCTGATCGCCGCCACCGCCCACCTCTATCCCGGCGCTAAGACCAACGGCCTCTTCGAGAACTTCGAGGCCTACGGCGAGGGCAACAAGTTCGCCAACATCGGCTGGGGCGGCACGCAGAAGTACCTGAACTCCGACAAGTCGGACATGAAGGGCAAGACCGCCTACGGGCTGATGCCGGGTGGCATGCAAGGCGACACGCTTCTGCGCACGCCCTACTTCAACTGGGGCTGGAACTACGTGGTCTCCTCCGTCTCTCCGGAGCCGGAGATCGCCTATCTCTTCACGCTCTATGCCTGCAGCCCGGTCATGTCGACCATCGCCGTGCGCGATCCCGGCGGCTACTTCGACCCCTTCCGTGAGGTGCACTACAGCGATCCGGAGATCGAGCAGACCTACACGCCGGAATTCCTGGCGACGCACAAGGTCTCCATGCGCAACTCCATCCCCGACCTCTACCTCAAGGGTCAGGGCGAGTATTTCGACGAGCTGCGCGTCAATCTTGCCGCGGCCGACAGCGGCACGAAGACCGCCAAGGAGGCGCTGGACGACACCGCCAGGTCCTGGGAGCGCATCACCCGCCGGATGGGCAAGCGCAGCCAAGAGGTCCAGTGGCGCTTCCTGAAGTCCATCTATCCGGCCGACGTGCGCGACAAGCTGAGCTGACCTGAGGGGTGACTCCTAGCCGGGGTGGGCCACGCCCACCCCGCTTTTTTTGCTATAGGTAGGGGAAGATGGCAGACCAAGTCGCTCCGCATTCGGCAGAGATCGACAGCCCCAAGGCGCACAAGGGCTTGATCCCCTTCAACGTCGCCCTGGTGCTGCCGGCGCAGCTGACCGTGCTGGGCGTGGTCCTGGTGCCGACCCTGATCGTCATCTGGCTGGCCATGACCGATTGGCAGCCCACGCAAGCGGTTCCCTGGTACGACGCGCAGCCGGTCTGGTACTGGAACTTCTACGACCTCTGGTGGGACGACCGCTTCATCAACGCGGTCATCCGCACCTTTGCCGTGGTCGCCATCGCGATCACGGTGGAGCTGGCGCTGGCGTTGGGCCTGGCCTTGCTGTTCCTCGACGAGTGGCCCTGGCGCAAGATCGCGGTCAGCCTGATCATCCTGCCGATGATGATCATTCCGGTCGATGCCGCCAATGCCTTCTTCATGCTGTTCAACGACCGCGGCCCGGTGAACGACCTGATCTCCATGGTGATCGGCGAGCCCTACACCTTCTCCTGGCTCTCCGACCCCACCTGGGCGATGTTCCCGATCCTGCTCTGCGAGATCTGGCAGTGGACGCCGCTCATGTTCCTCATGGTCCTGACCGGTCTCATGAGCCTGCCGCAGAACCAGGTTCGCGCCGCCGTGCTCTTGGGCGCGACGCCGGTGCGCATCTTCTTCCGCATCATGCTGCCCTTGCTGACCCCGGTGATCGGCGTGGCGCTGCTGATCCGCGCGATCGAGACCTTCAAGATCTTCGACCCCGTCTACATCATGACCCGCGGGCAGCCGGGCGGCGCGACCGAGACGATCTCCATGTACATGTACAACGGCGCCTTCGTGTACTTCCGCATGGGCTACATTGCGTCGGCCGCCCTCATCGTGCTGGTGCTCGTCATCTCCGTCTGTCTGGCGCTCTCGCGCCCCTTGAAGCGGCACAGCTAGGGCCATGGCAAAGCGCAAGCACAGCTGGACGACGGCACTGAAGCGGGGCGCGGTGATCGTCGCCGCGCTGATTTCCTTCCTACCGATCTTCTGGCTCTTCTCCACCTCGCTCAAGCCCTACGACGAGTGGGCGGAGTGGCCGCCGGTCTGGATCACCGAACGCCCCACCCTGCAGAACTACCGCATCGTCTTCTTCCCCGAGGAAGCCCGCGAGGTGGCGGCCGAGCAGGAGGGCTCGCTCGACTACAAGGTCTCCGGCAGCGCATGGAAGGCCTTCCAGGATTCGGCCATCATCTCCACCTGCGCGACCATCCTCTCGGTCGTCTTCGGCACCCTGGCCGCCTACTCCATCGTGCGCTTCAGAACGGGCGGCGAGAACTTCCCCTTCCAGTTCCTGACGGTCCGCATGATGCCGCCCATCGCCGTCGTGGTGCCCATGGTGGCGCTCTTCTCCATCCTGCGTCTTTCGGACACCTACGTCGGCATGATCCTGGCCTATACGGCCTTCACGCTTCCCTTCTCCATCTGGATGATCAGGTCCTTCCTGGAAGAGGTGCCAGCCGAGCTGGAGGGGGCGGCCATGGTGCATGGCCTTTCCCAGTTCCGCGCCTTCCTGACCGTCACCTTGCCGTTGGTGAAGGGCGGCATCCTGGCCACCGCCCTCTTCATCTTCATCCTCAATTGGTCTGAGTTTCTCTTCGCCCTGGTCCTGACCTCCGGCAACGTCATCACGGTCACCCTGCAGGTCGCCAACTACGTCTCTGCCTCCTCGGGCAAGCTCTATGGCGTGCAGGCGGCGATGGGCACCATCTCCACCCTTCCGGTGATCTTCTTCGGCTATATTATCCAGAAGCACCTGGTGCGCGGGCTCACCTTCGGCGCGGTGAAGCGATGAGCGAGGTCAAGCTGGAGCTGGCGTCGCTCGCCAAGTCCTTCGACGAGGTGGAGGCGGTCAAGGGACTCTCGCTGACCTTGCGACGCGGCGAGTTTCTGTCCCTCCTGGGCCCTTCCGGCTGCGGCAAGTCGACGACCCTGGCGATGATCGCCGGGTTCGAGGAGCCCACGGGCGGCGACATCCTGGTCGACGGCGCCTCGGTCCTGGAAGTGCCGCCGCACCGCCGCCGCATCGGCCTGGTGTTCCAGGACTACGCCGTCTTCTCCCGCCTGAAGGTAAAGGCCAACCTGGCCTTCGGACTGGAGGCGCAAGGCGTGCCGCGCCGAGAGCGTCAGCGCCGCATCGCCGAGATGGCGGAGCGACTGGA
Source organism: Rhodospirillales bacterium (assembly GCA_963669375.1). GTDB lineage: Bacteria > Pseudomonadota > Alphaproteobacteria > Kiloniellales > JACOMY01 > JACOMY01. The sequence continues at coordinate 847,133 of OY770024.1, forward strand.
GCTGGTCCCGATCCTGGACCGCCGCGCCGGCGGCCTCAACATGAGCGAGATGCAGCGCGTGGCCCTGGCCCGCGTGCTGGTGACGGAGCCGCAGCTGCTGTTGCTCGACGAGCCCATGTCCAACCTGGACGCGGCCTTGCGCTATGCCCTGCGCAGCGAGCTGAAGCGCATCCAAAGGGCGCTGGAGCAGACCGTCCTCTACGTCACGCACGACCAGCTGGAGGCGATCTCTCTGTCGGACCGAATCGCCGTCATGCGGCTGGGCGAGCTGCAGCAGGTCGGCACTCCGGAAGAGATCTACGAGCAACCGGCCAACCGCTTCGTCGCGGAGTTCATCGGCGATCCGCCGATCAACCTGGTGCCTTGCGAGGTCGCGGTGAGCGGCCGGGAGGTGGCCGTCACCACGGCGCTGCACGGCCCCCTCCCCTTGGGTTCGGGCGAGATCGCGCCCGGGCCTCACCTCCTGGGGATACGGCCGCACGACCTGCGTCTCTCCCGCGAGGCCGGGCCGAACAGCGCCGAGACGCAGGTGCGGGTGGTCGAGAACCTCGGCGCGGAGCACGTGCTGCACCTCGACTACGGCGACATGCTGGTGGCGGCCACCGTCGCCCCGAACTTCGCCGAAGAGGGCGACAGCCTCTTCGTCAGCCTCGACCCGGAGCGTCTGCACCTGATCGACAGCGGCAGCGAGCAGGTGGTGGCCTGCCGCGCCCTGGAGGGCGTCGCATGACCTGGCTGGAGATCGAGGGCCTGAGCAAGCGGTTCGGCGAGGTGACGGCGCTGAACGACGTCAGCTTCTCGGTGGACCAGGGCGCCTTCTTCTCGATCCTCGGTCCGACCAATGCGGGCAAAACCACCTTGCTGCAGACGGTCGCCGGGCTGCACCGCCCGGACGGCGGGGAGATCCACCTGGCCGGGCGTCCCATCACCCGCCTGGAGCCCAGGGTCCGCGGCGTCAGCCTGCTGTTTCAAAACAACGCCCTCTTCCCGACCCTGACCGGCTTCGACAATATCGCCTTCCCGCTGCGCAAGGGCGAAGGCCTCGCCGAAGCGACCGTCGCCGGCCGGGTGAAGGAGGTGGCCGAGGTGGTGAAGGTCCCGCACCTCCTGGACCGACCGCCGCGCACCTACTCCGGCGGCGAGCAGCAGCGCGTCGCCATCGCCCGCGCCCTGGCGGCACCCAGCGATCTCCTTATGCTGGACGAGCCGCTGACCAATCTTGACGCAAGACTGCGCATCCAGCTCAGGATTGAGTTTCGCTCGCTGCATCGCGACAGCGGCCAGACCTTTCTCTACGTGACCCACGATCAGGTCGAAGCCATCTCGCTTTCGGACCGCCTGGCCGTTCTGGACCAAGGCTCGATCCAGCAGATCGGCACGCCGCAGGAGATCTACGACCGACCGGCCAACCGATTCGTTGCCCGCTTCATCGGCATGCCGCCGATGAACCTTCTGCCGGTCCGCTTGAGCGGCGAGGCAGGAGAGCACCGCTTGCAAGGGGATGGCTTCACCCTGCCGGTGGAAGGACTGGAGCAGCTGGAGAACTACCCCCGCCTGCCGGACGACCTGCAGCTCGGCGTCCGGCCGGAGGCGGTGCGCGTCAGCCACGACTTCACCACCGCGCACAGCTTCGCGGCCGAAATCGCCTGGGTGGAGCATCTGGGCAGCAAGTCCGTGCTGGATCTCACCTTGCAGGGCCAGGCGCTGCATGCCGTGGTGCCGCCCAGCCGCCGCTTCCGAGCGGGTCAAGCGGTCTTCCTCGGCTTCGACGCCAAGCCGACCTTGCTGCTCGATCCGACGACCGACCGCTTCCTGCGTTGACGACATCTGAGGGAGGACCAAAGCCATGTGCACAGACCACAAAGTGACCACCGGCCCGGCCGGTTTCGGCGGCGCTCTGCCCGGCCCCTTCGCCTACTCCGCCTTTTCGCAAGACCTGGACCTGGTCGAGACCCGCCGCCTGGAGGAGGTGATCGCGCTCTCGCCGGAAGAGATGGCAACCTCGTCCAAGCTGGTCAGCGGCATCTATCAGGAGCTGCTGCAGACGGCGGCCAGCCTGGAGGACCCCGGCTATCGGCGCCTGATGACGGAGTGCACGGCGAACCCCAAGGTCACCTTCCTGGAGATGTATCCGTCCGACCAGGACCGCCGGCGGCTCTTCGACGAAATGGTGCGCCTGGGCTTCTTCAACGCCGAGGACGATCCCGACCACGTCTGGCCATCGGGGCACATGTCCCCGCAGAGCTACCTGACAGCGCCCTCCAGCCACAACGACTTCTATAACGCTCACCCGGGCGGTCTGGCGCTGACCGTGGCCTACAACATCCGCATGGCCGACGCCTACACCAAGAACTACCAGCAGGTCTTCGGACTGCCGATCAACCGCGACCTGCCGGTGGCCTCGCTTCTGGTGCACGAGTACCCCAAGGTCTGGCTCTATCAGTGGCTGGACGACGGCTCCTGGCTGGAGGAGCCGCGCACCGTCTACGACGACACCTGGCACGCTCACTGCATCTACGTGACCGCCGAGTTGATGCATCGCCGCTTCGACAGCCGCATCGTGATGGCGATGGCGGCCGCCCACCAGCTCTCCATGCTGGACGCCTCGATGGACGGCCGGCGCGTGGTCACCAACTGGATCGGCCTGGAGCGTGTCGCCCACTTCATCAAGGCCGCCGCCATCATGGCCCAGGTCGACCCCGTCGACTACGGCCTCTTGGAGCGCAAGGGCGGCGATCTGGTGCTGGCCCCGGTGCCGGCCGAGCAGTGGGTGACGCATCTGGCCGACATGAACTGGCCCTACACCATGGGCGGCGCCCATCTCTACACCTGGCCCCTGCTGCAGCAGGTGGCCCAGGACGATCTCGGCCTCAGCCAAGCCGACCTCGGCGGGCGGCCCTTCAACCAGCTGAAGAACTACGTCTGGTCGCAGCTGGGCCAGATTCCGCTCTACGAGATTCTGGTGCGTGAGGGATTCGATGCGGCGCGTGCTACAATCGGCCGTCTGGTGGCAAACTGAGGACAAGGCCGAGGCGTGAGCGAGGAGGGACCGCCAACCGATCTTGGCATGACGCACGTGGCGCTGAAGTGCCGCGACCTGGAGCTGACCGCGGCCTTCTACGCGCGCTATGCCGCCATGCGGCTGGTGCATCGGCGCGAAGAGGAGGGCGTGCGCGTCGGTTGGCTGGCCGACGGCACCCGGCCCTTCTGCATCGTCTTCCTGGAGGATGAAGAGGTGGGCGCGCCGCTCGGCCCCTTCGCCCACCTGGGCGTGGCGGTGGAAAGCCGGGCCAAGGTCGACGCGCTGATCGCCGAGGCCAAGGCCGAGGGCGTCACCGTCAAGGGGCCCTTCGACTATCCCCCGCCGGTGGGCTATGGCGCCTTCCTCCTCGACCCCGACGGCCACACCCTGGAGATCTCCTATGGCCAGACCGTGGCCTACACGGTGATGAGCGCCCAGGGGTGACGTGGCCTCAAGAGCCTGAGGTCGGGAGGCCGGCCCTCTCGCAGGCCTCCGCCAGCGCCGCCGACAGCAGGCCGGACCACTCGGCCACTCCGGCCGGATCTCCCAATTGATCGTTGCGAACCTCGATCTCGACGCTGGCCAAGCCGCGATCGTCGCCGTGCACCGGTATGGTGTAGTCCTCCGCCCCGTTCATGCGATAGGGCTGGTTCAAGCCGACATCGCGACCGAGCCGTGCCGTCAGCACCTGGTAGAGCGCCGGCGAGAGATCGCGGTTGCGGTCGTGGAGCACGCCCACGCGCCAAGGGCGCGGCTCGCCGAAGAAGACCGGCGTGAAGCTGTGGATCGAGACCAGGTGGCTGGCCCGACCCGCCTCAAGCCGCCGGTCGAGGAGCGCGCTCAGACCGTCGTGAAAGGGCTGCCAAATGGAACCTGTGCGTAGGTCTCGCTCATCCTCGCTCAGATCGGCGTTGCCCGGGATCCTTGTCCCCTCCCCCTCGCGCGGAATGAAGCTTGTCCCGCCCGGGCGTCGATTGCAGTCGCACAGGAGGCGCGAGTAGGGCTGGTGCACCAGCACCGCATCCAGCGCGTCCGATAGAGCGCGGGCAAGCTCAAGCGCGCCGATGTCCCAGGCGAAGTGTCGGACAAGATCCTCCGGCGCCAATCCCAGGCGTCCGCGCGCCTTCGGCAGCCGGCGCCCACCATGTTCGCAGACCAGGACCAGCGCGCTGCGACCGCCCGGATTGGTCACGACGAAAGGCGGCGTCTCGTCGGCTGACAGGAGGGAGGACGAGCTTGGGGCCATGGGAGATTCGCGGTAGCCATCGGTCACAGGGAAGCGATGTAGCATTTTGTACATATCCGCTTGATGGCGCAAATATCTCCTATATTGTTCGCCCTTGAATGGCATCGACCGTTGACCACCCCCTTCTGACCGCGACGGCGCTCCGCAAGACCTTTGGGGGCGTCGTGGCGCTCAGCGACTTCGGCCTATCGCTCCGGCATGGCGACCTCTTGGGTCTGATCGGACCCAACGGGGCCGGCAAGACCACGGCCTTCAACCTCTTGACCGGGGTGCTCCATCCCAGCGGCGGCGAGGTGCGCTTTCAAGAGCGGGCGATCACGCGTCTCAGCCCCGAGGCGCGGTCGAGACTGGGTCTCAGCCGGACCTTTCAGAACATCCGCCTCTTCGACGAGCTGACCGTGCTTCAGAACGTCATGGCGGGCGCGCACGCCAAGCACGGTGCGGGCCTCGCCGGCGCCGTTCTGGGCTTGCCCCGGGCCAGGACCAGCGAGCGCTCCATCCGCGCCTTGGCCGAGCGCACCTTGACGCTGACCGGGCTCGAGGCGCTGGCGCACAAGCGCGCCGACGCGCTGTCCTACGGCGACCGGCGGCGCGTCGAGATCGCCAGGGCGCTCGCCGCCGAGCCCAAGCTCCTCCTGCTGGACGAGCCCGCCGCCGGGATGAACGAGGGGGAGAAGGCCAGCCTCTCCCAGCTGATCCGGAGCATCAACGAAGACCAGGGCCTGACCATCGTCCTGGTCGAGCACAACGTGCCCATGGTGGCGTCCCTCTGCCGGCGTATCGTCGTGCTGGACAAGGGCGAAGTCCTGGCGGAGGGAGCGACGGCCCAGGTCTTGGCCGATCCCAGGGTCGTGGATGTCTATCTGGGCCGCCGCCGCGGCGAAGGGCTGGGAGCGCGCCATGCTCAGGCTTGAGGAGGTCACCGTGGTGCGTGGCTCGACGCGGGTGCTGGATCGCGTGAGCTTCACCGTCGCCAAGGGCGAGATCGCGGCCCTTGTCGGTGCCAACGGGGCCGGCAAGACCACCACCTTGATGACGCTCTCCGGCCTCCTGCGTCCGCGTAGCGGTCGGGCCTTCCTGGACCTGCCGGGCAACCCGCTTGAGATCGGCCGCAGCGCGCCGGACGCCTTGGTGGCCGCCGGCCTCGTGCACTGTCCGGAAGGCCGGCAGATCTTCGCCAAGCTGACCATCGAGGAGAACCTGCGGCTGGGCGCCTACCTGAAGCGTGATCGCGTCGCCGTCGGCCGGCTGATGGAGGAGGTCTTCACCCTCTTCCCCATTCTGGGCGAGCGCTTCAAGCAGTCGGCGGGCGGCCTCTCGGGCGGTGAGCAGATGATGCTGGCGATCGGCCGCGCGCTGATGGCCGAGCCCAAGGTCCTGCTGCTCGACGAGCCCTCGCTCGGCCTCGCTCCGATGATGACGGAGCGCATCTTCGACACCCTGGTGGCGCTCAACCGCGAGCGCGGCGTGACCCAGCTCATCGTCGAGCAGAACGCCATGATGGCCCTGGAGATCGCGCACAACGGCCATGTCATGGCTGGCGGCCGCGTCGTCGAGAGCGGCGGCGGCCGGGAGCTACTGGAGAAGAGCTCCGTCCTGGAAGCCTATCTGGGGGTCGCGACATGAGCGACTACCTGATCCAGCAGATCGTGAACGGCCTGACCCTGGGATCGCTCTATGCCTTGGTCGCGGTCGGCTTCTCGCTGATCTACGGCGTCATTCGCCTGGTGAACTTCGCGCACGGCGATCTGATGATGATCGGCGCCTTCCTGACCCTGGGCTTGGTCGCCGGCGGCTACGCGCCCTGGGCCGCAATCCCGATCCTGGTGATGCTGGGCGGCTTCGCCGCCGGCGGCGCGATCGAACGCCTGGCCTTCCGCTCGATCCGCGACGCGCCGATGATCACCGGCTTCATCGTCACGCTCTCGGTCTCGGTGGCGCTGCAGAACCTGGGCCTGCTGATCTTGGGCGGGCAGCCGCGCAACTTCCTCTTTCCCGAGATCTTCCGCAGCCGCGTGGCGCTGGGTCCGGCCGAGGTCGCCCTGATCGACATCGTCATTCCCGCCGTGGCGCTGGGCCTCGCCCTGGCCTTGGCCCTCTTCATCAAGAAGACGCGGCTCGGGATCGCCATGCGGGCGCTCTCCGAGAACATGCTGGCGGCCCAGCTGATGGGGATCTCGGCCAATCGCGCCGTCCTGGCCGCCTTCGGCTTGGGCGGCGCGCTCGCGGCCCTGGCCGGCCTCTTCTGGGGCGGTAAGTTCGGTCAGATCGACCCGCTGATGGGTCTGGTGCCGGGCCTCAAGGCCTTCGTCGCCACCATCATCGGCGGCGTCGGCTCGATCATGGGCGCGGTGGTCGGCGGCTACCTGCTGGGCTTCGCCGAGGTCGCTTTCGTCGGCTTCACGCCGCCCGCCTGGTCCGGCTATCGCGACGGCTTCGTCTTCGTGCTGATGATCCTGATCCTGCTGGTGCGGCCTCAAGGCCTCTTCGGCCGCGAGGAGGAGGAGCGGGCGTGAGGAGCGCCGCCATTCCGCCGCGGTGGGCAGCCGTCGGGCTAGCGCTCGCCCTGGCGCTCAGCGTCTTCCTCTTGGAGAGCTACGGCGACGGCTACGCCAAGACCCTAGCCAAGCTGGCCCTGGTCAACGTCATGCTGGCCGTCAGCCTGACCATGACAAACGGCTTCACCGGGCTCTTCAGCCTCGGCCACCCGGCCTTCATGACCTTGGGTGCCTACGTCGCCGTCGCCTTCACCTACCCCGCCGGCCGCAAGTCCTTCGCCATGCCGGACCTGCTGCCGCTCCTCGAGGGCGTCGAGTGGCCGCTGCCGGCCGCCGCCCTGGTCGGCGCGCTGGCCGCCGCCCTCTGCGCCAGGCTGGCGGGCTTCGCCCTGCTGCGTCTCAAGACGCACTATCTGGCGGTCGCGACCTTGGGCTTGATCATCATCGTGCAGACCCTGGCGCTCAATCTGGACGGCCTGACCCGCGGCGGACGCGGCCTCACCGGCATCCCGCGCCTGGCCGATCTGCCGACCATCGCGGTCAGCGCCTTCCTGGTCATCGTCATCTGCTGGCGCATCAAGCATGCCTCGATCGGCCGTGCCATGCTGGCGGTCCGCGAGAACGAGATGGCGGCGCGCTGCTTCGGCATCGAGGCCTTCCGCCTGAAGCTCACCGCCTTCACCCTGGGCGCGGCCATGGCGGGCTTCGCCGGCGCCCTGCTCCCGCACGTGGTGGCGGTCATGACACCGAAGTCCTTCGGCCTCATCCTCTCCTTCAACCTCGTGGCCATGATCGTGGTCGGCGGACAGGGCAGCATCGTGGGCGCGATCCTGGCCGCGCTCGCCATCAGCCTCGGCACCGAGGCCCTGCGGCCGGTCGAAGAGAGCCTGGATCTCTACGGCCTGACGCAGGTCATCGTCGCCGTCGCCCTGGTGCTGGTCCTGATCTGGCGGCCGCGCGGCCTCTTCGGGCTGAACGAACCCTTCGTCCGGACCGGATAGCCAGCCGAGCAGTCGATGGTTTGGTGGTGAGGACGGTGCCTTCGGCATAGAAACCAGACGCGTCCTCCAGGAACCCCAAGCCTGCTCGTCATCGTGAGCGCCAGCGAAGCGATCCAGCCTCCCTCGGCCCAGAGTCTCCCTCGGGATTGCCGCTTCGCTATCGCTCCTCGCGATGGCAGCGAGTGAACCTTCGATGATCTCGGTCTAGTGGCTCAGCACCTGCTCCAGGAAGGTGCGCGCGCGGTCGCTGACCGGGTTGGAGAAGAAGGCCTCGGGCGTGTTCTCCTCGATGATCTCTCCGGCATCCATGAAGATCACGCGGTCTGCCACCTTGCGGGCGAAGCCCATCTCATGGGTGACGCAGAGCATGGTCATGCCCTCCTCCGCGAGGGTGACCATCACGTCCAGCACTTCCGAGATCATCTCCGGGTCGAGCGCCGAGGTGGGCTCGTCGAACAGGAGGATCTCCGGGCGCATGGCCAGCGCGCGGGCAATGGCGACGCGCTGCTGCTGTCCTCCAGACAGCTGGCCCGGATACTTCTTGGCCTGATTGGCGATGTGCACCTTCTCCAGGAAGCCCATGGCCTCGGCCTCGGCGTCGGCCTGCGGAACCTTTCGCGCCAGGATCGGCGCCAGGGTGCAATTCTCCAGGATCGTCATATGCGGGAAGAGATTGAAGTGCTGGAAGACCATGCCGACCTCGCGGCGCATCTCTTCGATGTTGGGCGCGTCGGCGTCGATGGTCTTGCCCATGATCTCGATGATGCCGGACTGCTGCTGCTCCAGCTGGTTGATGCAGCGGATCATGGTCGACTTGCCGGAGCCGGACGGCCCGCAGATGACGATCTTCTCGCCCTTGTCGACCTTGAGGTTGATGTTCTTCAGCACGTGAAAGGCGCCGTAGTACTTGTTCATGTCGCGAACGAGCACGGCCGTTGTGTTTGCGTTGTTCATGCGTCTACCTTTCTCCCAAAGCCCCGCACCGCCAGCGCGTCGGAAACCTCGTCCAGTATGTCCGGATCGTCGATTGCCGCCGGGACGCTCCAGTCGTCCGCGTTGGCGATCTTCTGCATGGTCCCGCGCAAGACCTTGCCCGAACGCGTCTTGGGCAATCGCTGGACCTCGATGGCGGTCTTGAAGGCGGCGACCGGGCCGATCTTCTCCCTGACCAGGCCCACCAGTTCCTTCTCCAACTCGCCGGGATCGCGATCGGCGCCGCTGTTGGTGACGTAGAGCCCGACCGGCATCTCGCCCTTCAAGGCATCGGCGACGCCGATCACCGCGCACTCGGCCACGTCGGGATGGCTGGAGACGACTTCCTCCATCCCGCCAGTGGAAAGCCGGTGGCCGGCGACGTTGATGACGTCGTCGGTGCGCGCCATGATGAAGATGTAGCCGTCCTCGTCGATAATGCCGGCGTCCGAGGTGGCGTAGTAGCCGGGAAACTCCTCGAAATAGGCCTTGCGGAAACGCGCCTCCGCGTTCCAGAGCGTCGGAAAGCAGGAGGGCGGCAGCGGCAGCTTCACCACGATGTTGCCAAGGGTCCCGGGCGCCACGGGCCGGCCCTCGTCGTCCAGCACCCTGACGTCGTAGCCGGGCATCGGCATGGCCGGCGAGCCCAGCTTGACCGGCACGGTGCCGAGCCCGACGGGGTTGCCGGCGATCGCCCAGCCGGTTTCCGTCTGCCACCAGTGATCGATCACCGGCCGCTCCAGCTTCTCCTGTGCCCAGGTGATGGTGTCGGGGTCGGCGCGCTCGCCCGCCAGGAAGAGCGTGCGGAACTTGGAAAGGTCGTAGCCGCCGATCAGTGCGCCTTTGGGGTCCTCCTTCTTGACCGCCCGGAAGGCCGTCGGCGCGGTGAACATGGCGACCACGTCGTTGTCTTGAATGACCCGCCAGAAGGCGCCGGCGTCGGGCGTGCCGACCGGCTTGCCCTCGTAGAGCACCGTGCCGGCGCCGTGCAACAGCGGGCCGTAGCAGATGTAGGAGTGCCCCACCACCCAGCCGACGTCGGAAGCGGCCCAGAAGACCTCGCCGGGCTTTACGCCGTAGTGGTGTTCCATGGTCCACTTCAGCGCCACCATGTGGCCGCCGTTGTCGCGGACCACGCCCTTGGGCTGGCCGGTGGTGCCGGAGGTGTAGAGGATGTAGAGGGGGTCCGTCGCCGCGACGGGCACGCACTCGGTGCCTTCTCCAGCAGCCTTGGCCTTGCCGACGACGCGCGCGTAGTGCAGGTCGCGGCCGGGTACCAGGCTGCAGGGATGGCGCTCGCGCTGTAGGATGATGCAGCACTGCGGCTTGGCCTTGGCGATCTCGATGGCCTCGTCCAGCAGGGGCTTGTAGGGCACCACGCGGTTGGTCTCGATTCCGCAGGAGGCGGAGATCACCATCTTCGGCGCCGCGTCGTCGATACGCGTCGCCAACTCCTTGGCGGCGAAGCCGCCGAAGACGACGGAATGAATGGCGCCCAGGCGCGCGCAGGCCAGCATGGCGAAGAGAGCCTCTGGCACCATCGGCATGTAGATGATGACCCGGTCGCCCTTGGTCACGCCCTGCGCGCGCATCACGGCCGCGAGCGCGCCCACTTCCTGCTGCAGCTCGGCGAAGGTGAAGGTCCTCCTGGTGTCGGTGACCGGGCTGTCATAGAGAATGGCCTTGCGGTCGCCGTGACCGGCGGCGACATGGCGGTCGACCGCGTTAAAGCAGGTGTTGCAGACGGCGCCCTCGAACCAGCGGCCGTAGACCCCGAAGTCCGGGTTGAAGACCTGGGTCGCCGGCGTGAACCAGTCGATCTCCCGGGCCGCTTCGGCCCAGAAGCCGACGGGATCCTGTTGCCAGCGGGCATAGACTTCGTGGTAGCCAAACGCCATGGAAGGATCTCCCTAGCAGGTGTAGTTCATGCCGATGCGCCCGCCATCGACGTAGATGGTCTCGCCGGTGATGTAGCTGGCCTTGTCGGACGCCAGAAAGGCCACCACGTCGCCGATCTCGCGCGGCGTGCCGACGCGCTTCAGCGGCGTGCGCGACATCAGCATCTTCATCGCGTCCGGATTTGCATTGACGCCGGCCATCATCGCAGTGTCCACGGATCCCGGACCGACCGCATTCACGCGGATGTTGTGCGGCGCCAAGGCCAGGGCCGTCGCCTTGGTCAGCTGCATGATGCCGCCCTTGGACGCGCAGTAGGCGGCGATGGTCGGAATGGCGACCACGGCGTTGATCGAGGACATGTTGACGATCGATCCCTCGATGCCCTTGGCGACCATGGTCTTGGCGGCCCGCTGCAGGGCGAGGAAGCTGCCCGTCAGGTTCACGTCGATCACCTTGCGGAACTGCTCCAAGGTGATCTCCAGAAAGTCACCGGGCGCGGCGATGCCAGCATTGTTCACCAGGACGGAGACGGGACCGATCTCGCTCTCTATGCGATCGAACAAGCCGGCGACCTGGTCGGGCGCGCCCATGTCGCAGGCGATCGCCACGCAGTCGTCCGGCAGCGTCTCCAGCGCCGCCTCCAGACCCGCCGCGTCCACGTCCGACAGCACGACTCTGGCGCCGTCGTCGGCAAGCGCCTGGGCGCAGGCAAGGCCGATGCCGCGTGCCGCTCCCGTCACCAGGGCGATGGGTTTCTCCGTCATTCTAGGCTCCGATTACCGCTCTTGATCGTCCGCCAGGCCGTAGTCGGCCTTGGCCTGTTCCGCCGTGATATAGCCTGCCGCGATGTCCGAACGCACCTGCTCGCGCGGCCTCTGCGAAGGAGCACCGTAGCCGCCGCCGCCAGGAAGCCTCAAGACCAGGCGCTTGCCGCTCGGCACCTTCTGGCGTCCCTTGCCCTTGAGAACTTCCCCGTCGTCCAGTTCCACGCTGCCGGCGCCGCCGCAGCCGCCCCCGTCCCTGCCCCGGGCGGGATAGCGGATGCGATCGAACATGGCGTTGAAGAAGAACTCGTAGCCCTCGCGCGCCTCGATCTCGATGGTCTGACCCAATCCGCCGCGATGCTTGCCAGCGCCGCCGGACCCTTCCCGCAAGTCCTTGCGCCAAACGACGATCGGCCCGACATGCTCCGTCGCCTCGACCGACATGGTGGAGACGCCCGAGGGAAAGGCGGTCGCGCTCAAGCCGTCTCGCCCGGGCCTGGCCCCGGTGCCGCCGGAGTTGAACATCAGCACCTCGGCGTTGCGCTTGCCGGAGCGCGGATCGCTCGCCCGCGCGCTGATCTGGATGTTCCATAGCGCGCTAGCCCCTTCGGCCGGCACGATCTCGGGGATACAGTGATGCAAGGCGCCCAGCACGACGTCCGGCACCAAGTGGCCCAGCACGTGGCGCACCGCCACCGGCGCCGGGCGCGCCGCATTGAGGATCGAGCCCTCCGGCGCGGTGATCTCGAAGGGCTCCAGCGATCCGGTGTTGTTGGGCACCTCCGGCGCGATGGCGCACTTCAAGCCGTAGCAGGCGTAGGCACGGGTATAGACCATGGGCACGTTCACGCCGAACTTGCTGAGGCCGCTGGTGCCGTCGAAGTCGGCGACCAAGCGGTCGCCCTCCACCGTGAGGCGCACCTTCATCTGCACCGGCGCGTCGTAGCCGTCGACCCACATCTCGTTTTCGTAGCTGCCGGCCGGCAGTGCCGCGATGTGCTTGCGGGTCGCCTTGCGGCTGGTGTCTATGATGAAGTCGGAGAGGTCTTCCAGATGGTCGATCTTGAACTCCGCCATCATGTCCTGCAGGCGGCGGTCGCCGGCTTCGTTGCAGGCCGCCAGCGAGTAGATGTCGCCCACCACCTGATCGGGCTCGCGCACGTTGGCCCGAATGAGCTTGATCAGGACGTCGGAGACTTGGCCCCGCTCCGCCAGCTTCATGATCGGCAGCAGCAGGCCCTCTTCGTAGACCTCGTTCGCATCGGGCCCGAAGCCGCGGCCGCCGATGTCGACGACATGGGCGGTGCAGGCGAAGAAGCCCACGTGGACGCCCTTGTGGAAGGCCGGCGAGACCACGGTGATGTCGTGCAGGTGACCCGTGCCCTGCCAAGGATCGTTGGTGATGTAGACATCGCCTTCGAAGACGTTGTCCCGGCCGATCTCGGCGACGAAGTGCAGGACGCTTTCGGCCATGGCGTTGACGTGACCCGGCGTGCCGGTCACCGCCTGCGCCATCATCCGGCCGCGCCGATCGAAGAGACCGGCGGAGAGATCGCCGGCTTCGCGCACGGAGGTCGAGAAAGCCGTGCGGATCAAGGTCATGGCCTGCTCTTCGACAACCGCGATCAGGCGGTTCCACATGATCTGGGAATCGATGGCGGTCGTGCTCATTGGCCGACATCCTTTCTCTGCAGCAGCAGGGCGCCGTCGCCCTGGCCGGTGACGCTGTAGGCGGAGGTGACGATGGTCGAGGTCTCGGCCTCGACGACGACGGCTGGCCCGGCCACGCTTTCGCCCGGTCCGATCGCGCTGCGCTCCACCTCGGCGGCCGTGACCATCTGCCGGAGACCGGCGTCGTAGAAGCGGCGCGTCTTGCCGTTCGGCAGCGGCAGGCCGGTGAAGTGACGCCCGGCCTTCTGCACCGCCGGCAGCAGCGACATAACGGTCAAGGACCAGTTGGTGATCTCGATCGTCAGACCGTCGATGACCCGGCCGAAGAGCGTGGTGTAGGCCGCTTCGAAGGCCTCCGCCAGCAAGGAGCGATCCTCGGCCGTGAAGGCACGGTAGGGAAGCACCACCGGGATCTCAGAGCCCTGGCCGGAGTAGCGCATGAAGACCGTCAGCTTGGCCGTGGTCTCGCGCGCGCCGGCGCCGGCCGTGACGAAGGCCCGCGCCTCCTCCTCCAGCGCCGCCAGCACCTCGTTGACCGCGTCGGGATCGAAGTCGGAGAGGCGTTGAAAGAAGCCGCGGCTGGCCTCGTAGCTGAAGGGTGCCTTCAGGAAGCCGATCGCCGAGCCCACGCCGGCGCCGGGCGGGATGATCAGCGCGCCGATGCCCAGCTTTTCGCACAGCCGGCAGGCATGAAGCGGCGCCCCGCCGCCGAAGGCGATCATGGTGAAGGTCTCGATATCGCGGCCGTTCTCGACCGTGTGCACGCGTGCCGCGTTGGCCATGTTCTCGTCGACCATCTCGGTAACGCCGAAGGCGGCGTCGCGGGTCGAAAGCTCGGTGTCTCCTCCCAGCCGGCGGTCGACGGCGGCTTCGGAGTTGGCGCTGGAAAGCGGGATGGCGCCGCCCGCGAAGTTGTCCGGATCGAGGCGGCCCAGGAGGAGATTGGCGTCGGTCACCGTCGGCTCCTCGCCGCCGCGCTGATAGCAGGCGGGGCCCGGCTCGGAGCCGGCGCTGCGCGGGCCGACGCGGATCTGGCCCATGGTGTCGATGTGGGCGATGGAGCCGCCGCCCGCGCCGATCTCAACCATCTCCACGACCGGCGTGGAGACCGGCATGCCGGAGCCCTTCTTGAAGCGGTAGGTGCGCGCGACCTCGAAGGTGTTGGCCGTCTTGGGCGTGCCCTCTTCGATGAGACAGATCTTGGCCGTCGTGCCGCCCATGTCGAAGGAGAGGACCTTGTCCAGCCCATGGGCCAGCGCGAAGTCGGCGGCGTAGATGGCGCCGCCCGCCGGCCCCGATTCCAAGAGGCGCACCGGCTGCTCGGAGGCGGTCTCGACCGAGATCAGCCCGCCGCCGGAGTGCATCATGAAGACCGGCGCCGACACCCCCTGCTCGCGCAGACGCGACACCAGCCGGCCCAGATAGTCGGCCACTTGCGGCTGGACGTAGGCGTTGGCGATCACCGTGTTGAAGCGCTGAAACTCGCGCATCTGCGGGGAAATCACGGAGGAGATGGAGACCGACATCTCCGGCTTGGCCGCCCGCAGTGCCGCCTCGATCTGCCGTTCGTGGACATCGTTGGCATAGGCGTGGATGAGGCCCACCGCGACCGCGTCGTAGCCGCCCTCGACGACCCGACGGACCAGTTGCTCGACCTCGCCGGCGTCGAGCGGCAGCAGGACGGAGCCGTCGGCTGCCACCCGCTCGTTGACGGTGAAGCGGTCCGGCCTGGCCACCAGTGGCTTGGGCAGCTCCAGGTTCAGGTCGTACTGCTCGAAGCGATTCTCCGTGCGCATCTCCACCACGTCGCGGAAGCCTTCGGTGGTGATGAAGGCCAGCCTGGCGCCACGCCGCTCGATCAGCGCGTTGGTCACCAAGGTGGTGCCGTGGATCACCTGGCCGATGGTGGCCATCGCCACGCCCGCCGCCTCGGCCGCCTTGTGGATGCCGTCCAGGATCGCCTGCTCGGGCTGGCTGTAGTTGGTCAGCACCTTGATCGTCGAGAGCCCGCCCGGGTGCTCCAGCGCCACATCGGTGAAGGTGCCTCCGATATCGACGCCGACGCGAATGGAATCCTCGGCCATGTCAGTCCCTAAATGCTTTTCCAAAGTTGGTTTGCCGCGAAAGCGGCCTGATAGAGATGGGTCATGAGCGCCTTCCGCGGCGCCGACTTGGGTTCCGACAGGGGAAGCGGCAGGTCCTCCTCCTTGCCGCCCGACAGCAGCTCGGCCATCGCCTTGCCGAACATGGTGCCCGGCGTGATGCCGCGCCCATTGTAGCCGATCGGGGTGTAGAGGCCATCGGCCAGACGGTGGATCCGCGGCAGGTGGTCCGGCGTCATGGCGACCTGCCCATGCCACGAGGTCTCGAACTCGACGGGACCGAGATCGGGGAAGAGGCGACGCAGGTTGCGCGCCGCCCAACGTTCCGAGAGTCCCCGCTCGCCGCCGATGAGCTTGCCCATGGAGCCGATGATCAGCCGCCCGAAGGCGTCGCGCCTGAGCGAGAACATGATGGGCCCGGTGTCCCACAGGCCCTGCCGCTCCGCCAGGATCGCCGCGACCCGCTCTCCCAAGGGGCGGGTCGCGACCTGAAAGTAGTGAATGACGGTGAAGGTGTCCTTCAGCCTGGGCCAGAGCGCATCGGTATAGGCGTTGGTCCCCAGCACCACCGACTTGGCCTTGACCTTGCCGCGATCGGTCTGGAGCAGCCAGCGATCGCCTTCCCGGCTCAAGCCCGTCACCGTGACGCCGGTGCTGACTTTGGCACCCGCCGCGAGCGCCGCGCGGGCCAGACCGCGCACGTATCCCATGGGGTTGATCGTCCCGGCGCGGCGATCCAGCAAGCCGCCGAAGAAAGCGGGACTGCCGATCTTCTCCGCCGCCGCGTCGCGCGAAAGCAGCTCGACGGGCGCGCCCAGCCGGTGCCACTCTTCGGCGCGCCGCTCCAGGTCGCGGAAGCCCTTCGGAGAGTGGGCGGCGTGGATGGTTCCGGTCCTGGTGGCCTCGCAGCGGATCTGATGCTTCTCGATCAAGGACATGACATAGCGGGGCGCATCGCCCAGCACCTCGACCAGGTGGGCACCGCGCTCGTCGCCCAGCTTGGCGCGCACGTCCTGCGGCGGCAGCCAGAGACCGGCGTTCACCAGACCGACGTTGCGGCCGGATCCGCCGTAGCCGATATGCTTTGCCTCCAGCACATGGCAGTCGAGGCCGCGCTCGGCCGCGTGCAAGGCCGTCGAGAGACCGGTGAAGCCACCGCCGACAATGGCGAGCTCCGTGGCGATGTCGCCGTCCATCGGCGCGTCTACCGCGCGCTCTTCCGCGGAGCGGTCCCAAAGGGAGATGGCGGAGGTCTCGTTCACCACAACACTTGTCCTCGGCTCTGTGCTACTCGGGGCAGCAGGCGGACCTGCCGCTTCGATCGATCCCAGCTTGCACCAAGCAACAGCAGTGTGTCAATATAAAGAATGATCGTTCTGTATAACAGCACAGGAGAAGAGAGATGCCCAAACTCAAGACCACGGTGGCGGAGATGGTGGCCGCCGCGCGCCAGCGGATCGAGGAGGTCGAGACCAAGGACGCCATCACCATGGTGGGCGACCCCTCGGTGGTGATCGTCGACCTTAGGGACGTGCGCGAGCGCCAGCGGTCTGGCTACATCCCCGGAAGCTTCCATTGCCCGCGCGGCATGCTGGAGTTCTGGGTCGATCCGAGCAGTCCCTACTACAAGGAGATCTTCGGCGAAGAGAAGCGCTTCGTCTTTCACTGCGCGTCCGGGTGGCGTTCCGCGCTCTCCGTGGCGACCTTGCAGGACATGGGCTTCGAGGCCGCCCATCTGAGAGAGGGCTTCTCCAGCTGGGAGAAGGCGGGCGGACCGATCGAGTTCCCGGCCCCGAAAGAAAAGAGTGCCAGCTAGACACTTTTCAGCGTCTCGGACACGCCCTCCGCCGCTTGCATCACGAGGTCGCAGATCTCCTGGTCGCGCCCGGCCGCGAGATTGACGTCGGGCGCGGAGACTCCGATCGAAGCTATGGCGTCGCCATTGGGCAGACGAATGGCGGCACCGAAGCTGAGAATGCGATGTCGGTATTCTCCGGTATCGATGGCGTAGCCGCGCGCCTGCGTCGCGGCCATGTCGGCGTCCAGCCTTTTCAACGTCGTGATGGTCTTTTCCGTGTACTTGACCAGGTGATCGCGGATCTGCTCGCGCAGAAGGTCGTAGTTGGCCGCCAAGAGCGCCTTGCCGGTGGCCACGCAGTGCATGGGCGCGCTGCCGCCCTTGGGCGTGAAGGAGCGGATCGGCTGGGTGCTTTCCACCTTCTCGATGTAGATGACGGAGAGCCCGTCGGGCACGGCCAGATAGATGGCCTCCCCCGTCTCCTTGGAGAGCATCTTCAATTGCGGGGCGGCGATCTCCGTGAGGTTCAAGTGATCGACCACCGCTTGGCCGACCTGCCACACCTTCATGGTGGCGGAATAGAGCTTGGTCTTGGAGTTGCGGACATAGCCCAGTGTCGTCAAGGTCTGCAGCAGTCGAAAGGTGTTCGACTTGGTGAGGCCGAGCTCCCGCGAGAGGTCGCTGACCCCCCGACCATTTTCCGCCTTCGACAGGGTCTCTAGGATCTGAAGCCCCTTCGACAGAGTCGAATCGACCTTGACTGGACGTTCAATCTTCGTAGTGGCTTCCAACTCACTCAATGCTTCGGCTTTCTTGCAGACATCGGGAACAGGGCTTGGCCTAGCAAAAGGCGGAGCGCCACGCAACGCGGCCTCGCGCGCGTCATGCCAAGGGCGGGCGGAAGGCCATCACCTCGGGGATCGGACCTTCGAGCTTCTCGACCTGAACCAGGGCGGACTGCGCCGCCGGCCCTTGCGAGAGGCGCGAGGTGCGCAGGTCATGGGTCAGCACGTTCGGATTGCCGTGCCGCTCCAGGTGGTCGGGGTCGTCGAGATCGGGATCGTACCAGGCGCCGGTCCAGAGGAAGAGCGTTCCTTGCCGGATGTCTTCGCTGACCACCGCGCCGGCGAGGCAGCGGCCCCTGGCATTGCGCAGCATCACGACGTCGCCGTCCGAGATCCCCCGCGCGGCGGCATCGGCCGGGTTGATCAAGAGCGGCTCGCGGCCCTTGACCTTGCGGCTACGGCTGTAGGCGCCGTTGTCCAGCTGACTGTGCAGGCGGGTCTCGGGTTGGCCCGATACCAAGTGCAGGGGATAGTCGTCGCCGGCGCCACCAAGCCACTCTCGGGGCGGAATCCAGGTGGCCTGCCCCGGGCAGTCCTCGTAGCCGAAGCTGGCGATGACCTCTGAATAGAGCTCTATCTTCCCGCTCGGCGTCGGCAGGGCGTTGGCCTCGGGATCGGCGCGGAAGTCCGCCAGGAAGACGGCGTCGGGCGCCGGGTCGTCGAACTCCACGATGTCGCCGGCCAGAAAGTCCTCCCAAGCGGGCAGGTTCTTGCCGTGCTGACGCGCGCTGGCGGTCATGCTCTCCCACATCTCCGCCTGCCACTCCCTGGCGCTCATGCCGCGGCTGAAGGCGTGGCCCAGCGCCAGACGGCGTTCCAGGTCGCGGTAGATGTCGAACTCGATGCGCGCCTCGCCGGGCGGAGACGCCGCCTGCGGCATCGGCACCAGAGCGTTGTCCTGGGTGCCCGCGCCGAAGTCCGTGCGCTCCTGCGCGGCGGCGACCGGCAGCACGATATCGGCATGGCGCGCGGTCGCGGTCCAGTTGATCTCGTTCACGATGACGGTCTCCGGGACCTGGAAGGCCCGCCGCAGACGATTGAGATCCTGGTGGTGATGGAAGGGATTGCCGCCGGCCCACCAGACCAGGCGGATGTCCGGAAAGCGCAGGCGCAGACCGTTGTAGTCGTAGGGCTTGCCGGGGTTCAGCAGCATCTCGGCCGTCATCGCCACCGGAATGAAGGTTCCGACGCGGTTGTTCGCTTGCGGGAAGGAGGGCCAGCGCAAGGGCCGGTCCACCGTGCCGATGCTGGCATCGGCGCCATAGCCGATGCCGTAGCCACCGCCCGGCAGGCCGATCTGGCCCAGCATCGCGGCCAAGGTGACCGTCATCCACAGCGGTTGCTCGCCGAAGTCCGCGCGCTGCAGGCCGGCCGCCGTGCAGATCAAGGTGCGCTGGCCAGCCATCTGGTGCGCCAGGGCGCGCAGCCTTTCGGCCGCGATACCCGATTGCGCCGCCGCCCAGTCCGCGTCCTTGACCACCCCGTCCACGGCGCCGCGGAGATAGGCGGAGACCCGCTCGAAGCCGACTGTGTAGCGCTCCAGGAAAGCCTCGTCCGCGAGTCCTTCGACGATCAGCGTGTGCGCCAGGCCCATCATGATGGCCGTGTCCGACCCCGGCCGAGGCGGAAGCCATTCGGCGTTCAAGACCCCGAGCGCGTCGTTGCGCAGCGGACTGAAGTTGACGAAGCCGACGCCGGCCTCGGCGCAGGCCTCAAGGTCGTCGCGCAGGCGATGGCGGCCGATGCCGCCGCCGGACACCTGCGTGTTGCGTAGCGGCACGCCGCCGAACATCACCACCAGCCGGCCATGGCGGGCGACGTTGCGCCAGCGCGTGGCCTCCTTCACGTGCTGGCGGAAGTTGCCGACGATGTGCGGCATGAGCACCAGGGCCGCGTTGTAGCTGTAGTTGCCTTCCGAGCGCACGAAACCGCCGGCCGCGTTCAAGAAGCGCTTCAGCTGGCCTTGCGCATGGTGAAAGCGCCCAGCGCTCGACCAGCCGTAGGATCCCCCGAAGATCGCTTCGTTGCCGTAGCGACTGCGCACGCGGGAGATCTCCTTGGCGACGAGATCGAGCGCGCTGTCCCAACTGACCTCGACGAAGGCTTCGCCGCCGCGCTCGCCCTTCCGCGCCGAGGGGCCGTGCTCCAGATAGCTCCGCCGCACCGCCGGCCGCAGCACGCGCGCCGCGCCGTTCAGGCTGTCGGCGATGTTCTCGTTGATCCGCGATGGATCGGGATCGGCCGGATGCGGCCGCACCGCGGTGATCCGGCCGTCCGCCGTTTCCACCACGCCCGAGCCCCAGTGGCTCGACGTCAAGAATCCTGTCTTTGTC
Organism: Rhodospirillales bacterium; assembly: GCA_963669375.1. Classification (GTDB taxonomy): domain Bacteria; phylum Pseudomonadota; class Alphaproteobacteria; order Kiloniellales; family JACOMY01; genus JACOMY01. The sequence continues at coordinate 867,284 of OY770024.1, forward strand.
CCTGGACCCAAGGTGCTCATTCTGCTAGCGTCTCTATATACAATACAGATGTACCGAATAACAGCACGTCTATAGGCTATCACCGGACATCGCGGGACACAAGGACGGAGCTTCCCATGGCGGACGATCCAGAGACGCTCACGAATGCGCTGGTCCACCTGGCGCGCGGACCCGCCGTGCCCGGGCGCGCGGTCAACCTGCCGATCCATCAGGGCTCGACCTTGCTGTTCGACAGCTTGGCCGAGTTCGAGGCGGCCCGCGCCGGACGCTACGAGAAGGGAACCCTCTACTACGGTCGCTACGGCAATCCGGCCAGCTTCGCCTTGGAGCAGGCGCTGGCCGAGCTGGAAGGCGGCCACGGCTGCATCTCCGTCTCCGCCGGCTTGCCGGCCGCGACCTTGGCGCTGATGGGGGCGGCCAAGGCCGGCGATCACGTGCTGGTGGTCGATACGGTCTACGGGCCGACCCGCGGCTTCTGCGACACTGTGCTGGCGCGCTACGGGGTCGAGGTCACCTACTTCGACCCGATGATCGGCGAGGCGGTGGCCGGGCTGATGCGTCCGAACACCTCGGCCCTGATGCTGGAGGCGCCCGGTTCCGGCACCTTCGAGGTACCGGACATACCGACCCTGGCGCGCGTGGCCCGCGACGGGGAGGCTCTCTCGATCCTGGACGGCACCTGGGCCACGCCGGTCTTCTGCCAGCCGCTGCGGCTGGGCGTCGACGTCGTCGTGCACTCGGGATCCAAGTACATCGGCGGCCATTCGGACTGCATGATCGGCTTCATCGTGTGCAACGAGGCGACCTATGCCGCGATGCGCAAGATGGTGCTGGCCTTCGGCGACAGGGCCGGATCGCAGGACGTCTTCCTGGCGCTGCGCGGTCTTAGGACCTTGGAAATGCGGATGCGACACGCCGAGGCCGCGGGCATGGAGATTGCCGCCTGGCTGCAACAGCAGCCGCAGGTCTTGCGAATACTGCACCCGGCCTTCCCCGATTGCCCGGGCCATGCCTTCTGGAGGCGCGACTTCTCGGGCGCCGCCGGCCTCTTCAGCGTTGTCGTCAAGGACTGCTCGGACCAGCAGCTGCATGCCTTCGTGGATGCCTTGGCGCTCTTCGGCGTCGGCGTCAGCTGGGGCGGGTTCGAGAGCCTGGTCCTGCCGGTCGTTCCCCATCGCACCGCCACGCCCTGGACCCAAGAGGGACGGGTCGTCCGCTTTTCCATCGGCAACGAGAGCACGGACAGCCTGATCGAGGACCTCTCGCGCGCGCTGGTCCACCTGAACTGAAATCGGAAGGACCGAGCAAGATGATCAACCGGATCGACCACTTCGCGATCGGCGCCGCCAGCCTCGAACAGGGGGCAAAGGCCCTCGAGGCCGCACTGGGGGTGGCGGTCCCGCGCGGCGGCAAGCACGAGGCCATGAGCACCCACAACTGCGTGGCGCGCGCCGGCGAGAACTGCTTCCTGGAGATCCTCTCGATCGACCCTGACGCGCCGCCTCCGCCGCGACGGCGCTGGTTCACCCTGGACGAAGAGAGCACGCGGGCGCGCCTCGCCGAGCGCCCGCGCGCGCTCTGCTGGGTGGTGAACACGGACGACCTCGACGGCGTCTTGGCCAACAGCCCCCTCGACCTCGGCCAGGTGGTGCACTTCACCCGCGGCGCGCGCTCCTGGCGGCTGACGGTTCCCAAGGACGGAAGCCTGCCGGAGACAGGGCTCCTGCCCGCCTTCATCGAGTGGTCGCCGGGGCCCCATCCGAGCAGCGGCATGGCCGACCTCGGTCTCACGCTCGAAAAAGTGAAGCTGAGCCACCCCTCCCCGACCGATCTCGCGCGCCTCCTCGAGCGGCTTGGCGTCGACCACCTGGCGGAGGTCGGCGAGGGTCCGCGCGCGCTTGCCTTCCAGGTCGCCGCGCCGGCCGGGCGGGTGACACTGGATTAGCGACGAGCGGGCAACCATCTGGGATAGAGCTGAGGCTTGCCCGAGCGAGAGAGCCATTCATTGAAGTAGGGAGGCCATCGATGGCGGACTATTCGACGAACCTGCAGATTGAGCCGGAGGTCACAGCTTTCTTCGATCAGCAGAGCAACACCATCAGCTATGTGGTGAAGGACCCCGGCAGCACGGCCTGCGCCGTGGTCGATTCCGTGATGGAGATCGACTACGCGGCCGGCCGCATCACCTTCGAGGGCGCCGATCGGATCATCGACCACATCACCTCGAACGGCCTGACCCTGGAGTGGATCATCGAGACCCACGTCCATGCCGACCACCTCTCCGGCGCGCCCTACCTGCAAGAGCGGCTGGGCGGCAAGATCGGCATCGGCGCGGAAATCAAGACGATCCAGGACACCTTCGGCAAGGTCTTCAACGAGGGCACGGACTTCCGCCGCGACGGCTCCCAGTTCGACGCGCTCTTCACGGACGGCGACAGCTATAGGGTCGGCGGGATGCAGGCCTTTGTTATGCATACGCCCGGCCACACACCGGCCTGCATGGTGCATGTGATGGGCAATGCGGCCTTCGTCGGCGACACGCTCTTCATGCCCGACGGAGGATCGGCACGGGCCGATTTCCCCGGCGGCGATGCCGGCATCCTCTACGATTCCATCATGCGGGTCCTCGGCCTGCCGGGCGAGATGCGGCTCTTCATGTGTCACGACTACGGACCGAACGGCCGCGACATCGCCTGGGAGACCACGGTGGCCGAACAGAAAGCGCACAACATCCACGTCGGCGAGGGCAAGTCGAAAGCGGACTTCGTCAGCCTGCGCACCACCCGAGACGCCCAGCTGGCCATGCCGAAGCTGATCATTCCGGCAATTCAGGTGAACATGCGCGCCGGCAACTTGCCGCAAGACGATGCCGGCAACGAGATGCTGAAGGTGCCGCTCAACCGCTTCTGAGGCTGCTTGCCCTCTCCTCGGTCTCGACGCGACCTTGGAGCAGAGAGAACAAGAGCGCCGCTGACCCTCTCCGGGTCAGCGGCGCTTTAGGTTTGTCGCCGGATTTGAGGGCGACGCGACCGCCTCGCGTCGAGGGTGACAGGCCCACCGGCAAGGCAGGCACCCAAGAGACTGCGCCCGCTATCGGGCGCGCCAAGCCGTGGGGAGCGGGCAGCGCCGCTGAACCGCCCACGCGGTCCAGCGGCACCGCCGGAGGCTAGTGTGACGCCACGGTCAACCGCCGCTTCAAGTACTCGCCGTACTGGCCCAGGGAGAAGATAAAAGCCCAGTAGATCAGCGCGATGAAGGCATAGACCTCCAAGTAGTACGGCGCCCACTCTCCGGTCCCGAAGGCCGCGTTGGCCGAGGCCAGGATGTCGAAGAAGCCGATGATGATCACGATGGCCGTCTCCTTGAAGGTCACCACGACCATGTTGATCGTGCCGGGCATGGCATGACGGAAGACCTGCGGCAGCACGATCCGGGAGAGAATGCGCCAGTAGCTGAGCCCCAGTGCCTTGCCGGCCTCGAACTGCCCCTTGGGAATGGCCTGAAAGCCGCCGCGGAAGACCTCCGCCTGATAGCAGGCGAAGAAGAGGCCGAAGGCGATGATGACGCGCCAGATCTTGTCCCCCTGCAGCCAGTCGGGCAGCAGGATGGGAATCACCACGGCCGCGGTGAAGAGCGTGGTCAAGAGCGGCAGGGAGCGGATGAAGTCGATCAGCAGCGAAGCGCCATGGCGCACCAGCGGCAGGTTGGAGCGCCGCGCCAAGGCCAAGCCCAGTCCCATCGGCATGCCGATCAGCACGACCGAGGCGAAGAGGAAGAGGGTCAACGACAGGCCGCCCCACTGATCTGTCGTCACCTGCTGCAGGCCGATCAGGCTGCCTTCCATCAAGAGATAGTAGGCGCCGAAGCCGACGATCCACAGCGTCGTCAGCCGCCGGGCCTTCCAGAAGAAGGGAATGCACGACAGGATAACGGTCGCGATGATCGCGGCGCACGCCAGCGTCGAACGCCAATGCAGCTCATAGGGATAGAGGCCGAAGAGGATGAGCCTGTGGCGCGCCGAGATCACCGACCAGCAGGCGCCTCCGGCCTCCGCGCACTTGTCGGCCTCCGTCGCCCCCCAGACCGCGCTGAAGAAGGCCCAGTCCAAGGTCAGGTAGATGAGGTAGAGCAGCAGGCCGGCGAAGAGGACTGTGAAGGCGGTCTCGGACGGCGAGGCGAAGGCCCGCTTCTTCAGAAAGCTCGAGACGCGGCTGGAGCGGGTCGGGAGCGAGGTTGCTATGGCCGCCATCTTACTGTCCCTTCAGTTTCATGCGGGCGTTCATCAGGTTGATGAGCTGCGCCAGGGAGTAGTTGATCAGCAGGAAAGCGCCCATCAGGATCGCGATCAGCTCCAGGGTCTGGCCCGACTGGGTGATCGAGGTCGAGATGATCATGAAAAGATCGCTGAAGCCGATGGCCACGCCGATCGTCGTGGCCTTCATCAGGAAGATCCACTGATTGCCCAGCGGCGGAATGATGGTCCGCAGGGCCATCGGCATCTTGATCTTGAACCAGATTGAGTGGCTGGTGAGGCCAAGCGCCTTGCCGGCCTCGACCAGGCCCTTCGGCACTTCGTTCAGGCCGCCGCGCACCACCTCGGCGATGTAGGCGGAGCCGTAGAGGACGATGCCGATGATCATCGCTACCAGCTCGATTGGCACATTGATGCCGCCGACGAAGCGCAAGCCCTTGAGCTCGGGGATAGAGATGATGCTCTCCCCTTCCGGCGCGTAGACCATGGCGACGGCCGCGCTGATCAGGATCATCAGGCCCAGCCAGATCCCCACCTTCTTGCCGAAGCCGCCGTCGACGAAGCGGCGCATCGCCCAGGCGAGCGCCACCGCCACCGCCAGAAGGATAAGGGTCGCGGAGACCGGAATGTTGAGCCCGGTGACCATCAGCCCCCGATTGGAGAGGAAGGCCAGCTCCATGAGGCTTGCCGCCTGGCGGGGTCCCGGAAGATGGATCAGAATGGCGTACAAGAAGACGATCTGCACGATCAGCGGAATGTTCCGGAAGACTTGAACGAAGACCGTGGCGGCGCTCTTCAAGGCAATGTTCCTGGCATCGCGCGCGGTGCCGATCACGAAGCCCAGGATCGTCGCCAGGATGATCGACACAATGCCAAGGAAGAGCGTGCTGAGGAAGCCGATGAACAGGGTCTTGCCATAGCTGTCGTCGATCGAGCGATCGATGAGAGAAAAGGAGTAGGACCAGCCCGTCGCGCGATCGAGGAAGTCGAAGCCGCTGGAAATCCCCAGCGCCGCGAGGTTCGTCCTGGCACTCGATACGGCGCCCCAGATGATAATGACCACCGCGGTCAGGAAGACCGCCTGAATGGCGAAGTTCCTCAGCTTGACCTTTTGGGTCGGAGACATGCCGTCCATAGCACGCATCCTCTCTGAAATAGATTGGTTCTTATTGAGCGGGGCCACCCGAAGGCGACCCCGCTAGGGAGGACCTCTAGTCGAGGATCGGCGCGTAGAGGACGCCGCCGTGGCTCCAAAGGTTGTTCATGCCACGCTCGAGCTTGTAGGGAGAATTGACCCCCAGATTGCGGTCGTAGATCTCGCCGTAGTTGCCGACGGCGGCGATCATGTCGCGGGCCCAGGTCTCGCGCAGCCCGAGCCGCTCGCCGACACCCGGCGTGACGCCCAGGAGGCGGGCGACGGTCGGGTTGGGCGGGTTGGCCACCATCTCGTCGACATTGTCCATGGTCACGCCATGCTCCTCGGCGAGGATGAGGGCCGACAGCATCCAGTTGACGACGTCGACGAAGTCCTCGTCACCCTGGCGCATGGCGGCGGCGATAGGCTCGCCCGACAGCTGGTCGTCCAAGATGACGTGGGCATCTGGATTGTCCATCTCGGTGGCGCGCAGCACGGCCAGGAAGGGTCCCCAGGCGGCGAAGGCGTCGCAACGGTTGGCCAGGTAGGCCGCGCGCAGCTCCGATGCCTTCTCGTAGGACACCATGGTGTGCTGGATCTGCTGGGTCTTCAGATAGTCGGCGACGATCCGCTCGATCGTGGTGCCGGCCTCCACGCAGATGGTGCCGCCATCCAGACCGGACGCGTCGGTGATGCCGAGGTCGGCCGGCGCCATCAGCTGCGCGCCGCCGAAGAAGTAGGGAATGCTGAACTGCAGGCCCAGCTCCGTGTCGCGGCCCATGGTCCAGCCGGTGGCCTTGATGACGACGTCCACGTCACCGGACTGCAAGGAGGGGAAGCGCTGCGCCCAGCTGAGCGGCACGATCTGCGCCTTGTTGGGATCTCCCAGGATGGCCGCCGTCAGGGCACGGCAAAGGTCGATGTCCAGACCCTTCCACTCGTTTTTGTCGTTCACCTCGACGAAGCCGAAGTAGCTGCCGTTGTGCCCGCTGCACATCAAGGTGCCGCGGTCTTGGATGGTCTTGACGGTCGCGCTTTCCGCGCCGGCCGTTTGCGGCACGGCAAGCAGACAGCAGGCCGCGGCGGCTGCAAGAACGGTTCTCGTTGACATGATCATCTCCTTCTCCCTTGCGCCAATGTGCCGAATATCAGCACGCTTGTTTTAATTAGCAATACTGAGACAAATTGATCCGGCTGTCAACAGCTTCCTGTTGCAGCGATAGAAATCAACCATTACGAGTATCTGCGAGCGGCCGAAAGGGGCCGATGGCGGCGAGCCCTCGGCACCGCGTCAGATGGAAGACATCATTGCCGCCTCAGGAGCGGCCTTGCGTCAGTCCCTTCGCAGGTCCGGCGTGGAGGCCTGGCGCTTAAAGGCTCGTCCAGTCGCTGCTGCCGGCAAAGGCGGCGGCGATCCGAATGGCCATCGCCTCGTCGAAGTGCTTGGCGACGATCATCATGCCGATAGGCAAGCCGTTCACCTTGCCGCAGGGCACGGTGAAGGCGGGATGGCCCGCGACGTCGAAGGGGCAGGTGTTATGCTGCATGTTCAAGGCCTTCTCGACGTACTCCTCACGCGAGCAGTCGGCCGGCGGGATCTCCGTGGCCGGGAAGGGAATGGTCGGCATGGCGAGGACGTCCACGTCTTCCAGGGCCTTGTCGTAGGCGGCTTTCACCAGGGGCTTCAAGGTCTGGCCCTTGGCGTGATAGCGGCCGTGGTAGTCCTGCTTCAGGTACTCGCCCAGCAGCAGCACCAGCTTGCAGGTCTCCGACAGGTCGTTCGGGCGCGAGCGCCAGCCGCGCGCGAAGGCATCGATCATGTCGAGACTGTAGTGCCCGTTCCAGTTGCTGCCGAGTCCGTTGCCCTTGATCATCATCTCGGTCGCGCCTTCCAGGATGATCGCGGTCCAGACGTGCGGCGCGTCATAGTGCATGGGCACGGAGACCTCATTGATCACCGCGCCCTGGGCGGCCAGGCTGTCGATCGCCGCCCGGGTCTTGCGGTCGGTCTCGGGATCGCTCTCCGGATGACCGAAGCCTTCGCGCAAGACGCCGATCTTCAAGCCTTGGACACCGGCGCCGAGCGCGCCCATGTAGTCTTGCGTGCTGGCGATCGTCGTGCGGGGGTCGTGCGGATCGCGCCCGGCGATGACGGAGAGCAGCAGGGCGACGTCCTCGACGCTGTTGCAGATCGGCCCGCAGTGATCGACGGCATAGGAGATCGGCATGGCCCCCGTCAGCGGCACCAGCCCCCAGGTCGGTTTCAGGCCATAGACGCCGCACCAGCAGGAAGGCGTGCGAATGGAGCCACCCTGGTCGCCGCCGAGCGCCATGTCGACGGCGCCGGCCGAGACCAGGGCCGCGCTGCCGCCCGAGGAGCCGCCGGTGGTGTGGGCCGGGTTGTGGGGATTGCGGATCGGCCCGGTTGCGCAGGTGTGGCTGCCCGCGGAGAAGCAGAGGTCCTCGCAGGCCGCCTTGCCGGTGATCGTGCCCCCGGCGTCCAGAATGCGGGTGACGACGGTGGCGTCCTCGGAGGGCACGTAGCCCTCCAATACGCGCGAGCCGTTCATCAAGGGCACGCCGGCAACCGCGATGTTGTCCTTGATGGCGACGCTGCGTCCGGCGAGCGGCCCCTCCTCCGCGCCCTTCACCTCGCAGCGCCAGTACCAGCCGTTCAAGGAATTGTCCTCCGGCTCCGGACGCCAACCGGGCGTGCGCGGGTAGGCCACCGGCAAGGCCGGCATGGTCATCTCGTCCACCCGGGCATAGGAGGCGACGGTGCCGGCCATGATGCCGGCGAAGGAATCGGCATCCGCCGCCGTCAGGGTGATGCCGAAGCTCTCGGCGATCTCGCGAATGCGCTCAGCGCTCGGTGCACGGACGGACGCCATGGCGGCTTCTCCTCTCTGGGACTTCTCTCAGCGAGTGCGAAGCCTAGCCGGAGCAGCGCGGGGCATCAATTCCGCCAAGCCGCTCGGAATCGGCCATCGAAGAAGGTGGCGTCGCCGTTGGACTCTCCACTCCGGCCCGCCGCGGTTCCTGGCCGATCTAGTCGAAGCGGAGCACGTGGATTTGCAACGCCAAGCCAAGGGCCGGCGCCGACGAACGCTACCGTGATGTCGAGGAGAGATCTGGAGCGGGCGATGAGATTCGAACTCACGACCCCAACCTTGGCAAGAGAAGAGCCACCAAGGGAAAACAGTGACTTAGCCTGTCAGAAGGTAGCTGGAGCTCGCACGAGAATCAAGGATTTAGCACTTGATGCGTGCCACCTACGTGCCACCAACAGCTTGCACCCGCCAAGCAGAGCCGACCGCCAACGCCGGCAAGGAGCGCAGTGCCCTGAAGTCCGAATGGATTTCCAAGATCATGATGGACCGACAGCTAACGCACGCCGACAAATGCGTAGCGGTCATGCTGCTTCAGCACAGCAACTCCGATTGGGAGGCCTGGCCGTCCCTCAAGCTGCTCGCCGCCCTCTCATGCGTCTCGGTGTCAACGGGTAAGCTCGCTCTCAAAAAGCTGGTAGACAAAGAATGGTTAAGCGTCGAGCACGGGCGAGGTCGCGGGAACACGAACCGCTACACGATCCGATTCGACGGCCGCTTCAGGGATATCAGTACCCTCGGCCAGATCCACCAAGAGCGCAGGGAAAAGAGCCGGCCATCAGCCCCTTTGGAGGATGAAAAAGAGCTGATCACCGGCCCTTTTGAAGACGCAAAAGAGCCGATCCACGAGGAGAATAGGGCCGATTTGCGAGCGGAAAAGGGCCGACCATCGGCCCCGAACCCTTGTATAGAATCCTTGAAGGAACCCTTGGAGGGAGAACGCGCGCCTGTGCGGGGCGCAGGACCGCCACGCGCGTCAACCGATCGGCCGCAATGGCCACCACCGGAGACCATGCCAGCATGGGCCGAGCTTGACGGGGTCAGCCGCGGGCTTGGTGCCGAGCAACTGCCGATCGTGTGGGACAAGTACCGCAACCATAGGCTTAGCCACGACAAGCGGCCGCGAGACCCCCAAGCAGACTGGCGCCTGTGGTGCAGCCGCGAGCGACAGCACGACACAGCAGCAACGGAGCGCAGGCGCCCAAGGTCAGGCGGGATCTCTGCAGGCCTGGATCGTGCCCTCAGAGGCGATTTCAGCCGCAATGCGACGGCCCCTGTCATCGATCAGCTCGCCCCAAAGGCGAAGGGTCGCCCCGCGCCGGTGGTCGAGCGTCGACCCGCACCTCGGGAGATCGACCGTTGGCTTGAAGCCCGGCGCGCCGCGTCGGATCAGCGTGTGGCAGGTGGCGCGGGTCCTCCCTGAGGCCGCCCGGCTCGAGGGTAGTTCGCACCCCGAAGGTCTCCTAGCGCCAGACACTGCTAAGGGGGGTTTACTTTAGTTTGGCAAGAGATCGTTCAGAACAGCCGTTAAAGCTTAGGAAAAAGAGGATGAAAGAGATGGGTGATGGCAGTAGCAGACAAGATAAAAATGTGCAAAGTACCGATCACGTGGAGATATCGACGCAATCCCTCTGCGCGTTGGCGGGCGTGACGCCGGCGACGCTGTCTGCTTGGCAGCGCCGTGGGCTCATCGCCAAGAACGGGCGAAACCGCTGGCCGATGAAGGCCACCGTGCAGGCGCTAGTCAAGCACTACCGGGAGACGGCCGAAGCGCGCACGGAGGCAGACGGCGGTCTCGACCTCAAGGCGGAGAAGGCCCGGTTGGCGCGGGAGCAGGCGGACGGGCTGCAGCTGAAGAACGACGAGCTTCGCCGGAAACTGCTTCCTGCGGAGGAAGTCGACACCGCTTGGAAGGCCTTCTGCGGCTTGGCTCGTTTCCGTCTGCAGCAGGCCACGGCGAGCGCTGTTGCCAAGATCACCGGGCTGAGCGATCCGCAGGCGATAAGGCAGCTCTTGGAGGAGGAGATTCACGCTGCCCTGGCCGACCTCTCAGGCACGCCGCGCGCGGAAGCGGGTGAGGACGTCCGCCATGATTGACTTCAATCGCTTGAACGCCGGCGTCTTGGGCGCCTTTGCGGAAGAGGTCACAGTCACACCGGCCAGCGGCAGCGCATACCAAGCCCGCGGCATCTTCGATAGCCGGCACTTTGAGGCCGACGCAGGCGGGGCAGACAAGCTCTCGGATCGGGAGACCACGCTGGCCGTCGCCGACAGCGAAGCGGGGACGATCCAGCAGGGCGATGAGGTGACGGTACGCGGCACCACCTACCAGGTCAGCGACACGCGCCCCGACGCCGGCGGGTTCACCGTGCTGGTCCTGTGGGCGGCCAGTTAGCAGGAGGAGAAGCCAGGTGGCTACATTGACGGAGCTCGAGGCCCGGCGAGAGGCCTTGGATCAAGCGATCGGCAGCGGACGGCTCAAGGTGCGCTATGCCGACCGTGAGGAGACCTACCACAGCATCGCGGACCTGCAGCGCGCCCGCTCCTTCGTGCAGCGGCAGATCGACAAGCTGGAGGGCGTCAAGAGGCCGAAATCGATCAAGATCGCCTACCGCAGCGGCTACTAGCGGTCCCTCGTTCACTCGCCGCACTCCACGCCCTTGTTGGCCGCCCCTGGCGCTGTCGGGGACTCGCACCTGCAATTCACCCTCAATGCCGGGGCGCCGGGAACAACTCGAATGGAGAGCCACATGGGCAAGATCGAAAGGGCACAACCTTGCAGGAACTCGACACCGGAGGATCCGACGGCCGAACGCTTGACCGCCTGCCCCGCGCCTGAAACACTGTCAAGCGGCCCGACGGAGTGTAGCAGCACCCCGCCGAGCCTGACCCAGACACCGGAAAAGGAACTTCCGATGACCCAGGCTGATTACCAAACTATCAGATTCGAACGCGCGGCGCCGTTCGAGGGAGTGTCCGTTGGCGTGCTCGCCGAACAGGCGGGCCGCCTCGCGACACTAGCCTCAAATCTTGACCAGCGGCATGGGAGCATGCCGGACGGAGCCGAAAGGCGGGCAGTGGCCGCCCAGCAAGCCCTCATCACCTACAAGGAGGAGGACATGCGCAACGCCTGCTTGATGCTACAGGCGCAGGAGGCCTACGACGCGCTGTGTCAAATCGTCTTTCTCCGCCTCGAGATCATAGAGCTTTTCGACAGCCTAGAGCCCGAATACAGCGAGCGCGCCGCTATGGCGCGCGTGTGGCACGGACTAGAGAGCGTGCTACGCCTCTTGGAGAAGGTCAGCGGCACCTCGCGCGCGGAGCTCGGCGATTGGTACACGCCGCCCATGTGCTTTCAAGGCCACATGACGGCGGGTCCCTTCGCTTAGACATCCGCTACCCGACAAGCTGAGTAAGAGGCCGGGCAGGCGATTCGTCCGGCCTTTCTCACTCGGAATTCCTTCACAACGAAACTGCTTGCACCTAGCGCTCTGTCACTTTACATTGCGCGTTAAGCAGCATGGAGTTTAGAGATGAAGTTGGAAGAGCTGAGATTGACCCTGGGTCAGGCGGCCGCTGTTATGGCCAAGGCGGAGAGCGATCGCTACAGCGAGGCCTATCTCGCCCGACAGCTTCGCCATCTAGTCCAGAACGGTGGGATAAAGCCGTCAGGCTACCGCGGCGAGGGCAGGACAGCCGCTGCCGTCCTAGACTTTGGTGAACTGCTGGCTGCCAGCATTCAAACCTACCTGCTGCGCGCCGGCTTCGCCACCGAGCACATACATACCGTGCGGCGGCTCATGAACAATGTTGACAAGGGCGCCGAGTTGAACCCGCCCATCGATCAGAGTGCGGAGGATTGCACGGAGTGGGAGCAGGCGCCGTGGAGTCTCGAGTCAGTCGCGCTTCGGATCGCCGCTAACCACGCCAACTGCCCGCCAGAGCGATACCATCCCGAGGAGCAATGGTTCCTAAATCTGCATCTTCCTCGCTACTTCGGGCCTGCGACCGCTGAAGAGGAGGAGGAAGAGGCCGAAGAAGATGTTAAGCCGATCAGGTTCATGGGCTCTTGGAGCACCACGCCCGAGCACGGGTTTCCGCAGTCCCGCATCCTCTGCGTCGCCACGCTTGTGATTCAGGCCAACAACTTCGTTAGATCGCTTCTCCGGGCGCTCTCGGACGAGGCGAGACTGCCAGCAGAGTAACGCGGAAGTGACCTTCTCCTTCGACCAGCTGCTTGGGCTGCTGAAGCGCCCTGCGAAGCCACAGACGCGTCCGGCGCGCCGGCTGCACGCGCGGCGCTTCGACGGCGCCGGGACGGGGCACCGCGCGCGAGATTGGCTGCCGCAGGGCCCCATGAACAGCGAGCTCGCGGCGCAGAAGGTGCGGTTGGACGGAAGGGCGAAGAACCTCGTCTACAACGTCGGCTATGCCGCGGCTGGTGTGCAGGCCTGGGTGACCGGGGCCGTCGGTACGGGGGTAATGCCCAGGAGCCAGGCGCGGCGGCAGGAGGCCGGGACTCTCCACCGCCTATGGCACTCCTGGGGGCGGGAGGCGGACGCCGACGGGCTTTGCAACGTCTATGGCCTACAGGCGCTGGCCCTACGGCAGATGATCATCTCTGGCGAAGCGATCCTGCTGCGGCTCTTGCTGAACGGCCGGCTGCGCTACCGCCTGTTGGATCCGGCCTTCCTGCCGATGGACCTGAGCCGCCTGTCGCGCAACGGCAACAACATCATCCAGGGCGTGGAGTTCAATGCCGCGGGCGAGCGCGTCGCCTACCACCTTCACAAGAGCCACCCCGCAGAGGGCCTCGGTTTGCCAATCGACACGACGCGCGTGCAGGCCGAGGACGTGATCCACTGCTTCCGGCCCCTCGAGGCCGGCCAAGTCCGCGGCCTCTCTTGGCTAACGCCAGTGATGGCGAAGCTGCGCCAAGTCGAAGAACTCGAGGACGCCGAGTTGATGCGCAAGAAGATTCAGGCCCTCTTCGCAGGCTTTCTGACGACGCCGGACTATGAGGATCGGGACAACGTGGATGAGGGTGACGGCAGCGAGGAGGAGGAGCTCGGCATCGTTGACTACATGGAGCCGGGCACGCTCTACAAGTTGGCGACGGGAGAAGAGATTAGCTTTCCAAACGTGCCCGCGGACGGGGCGCAGGGGACGCTGGCCCTGCACATCATACGCGCCATCGCCGCCGGCCTTGGCGTGCCGGCCCACCTCCTGCATCGCGACCTCTCGCAAGCCAACTACAGCAGCCTGCGGGCCGATCTAGTCGACTTCCGCCGCCTCGTCGAGGAGTTTCAGTGGAATTGCTTGGTACCGCAGTTGCTGCAGCCGCTATGGCGGAACTTCGTCATGCACCACGCGATGAGCGGTGCCCTTCCCGCAGCCGATAGCGAGCGCCTGGTCGAGGACGTCGAATGGCGCTTCCCGCGTTGGCCTTGGGTGGATCCGCTAAAGGACCTGCAGGCCGAGGTGCTGGCAATCCAGCATGGCCTCAAGTCCCGCGCCCAGGTGGTCGCGGAGCTCGGCTTCGACGTGGAAGATCAAGACATGGAGATCACCCGGGATCGCGAGCGCGAAGAGCGGCTCGGGCTCGGCTTCGGCTCGCCTGCTTTGAAGATGTCCCAGGCGGCCGAGGGGGCGGCGGATGAGGAGCCATCTGCGTCCGCCGCCCCTGCAGACAACGACAAGGCCTCCTAGACATGCTCTACCGCCGCACGCCACGCCTGCCCACGGTGATCGATGACGTCGAGCGCTTGGTCTCGGGCGTGTTGGTGTCGCCAGGCGCGCGCGTGCGGCGGCAAGGCATCGACGGCCCCTTCATTGAGATCCTGGAGCCCGGTGGTGTGGTGACCGATGACGGCTCCGTGCCGCTGCTGAATGCCCATCGCGCCGACTCGACCTCCGCCGTGCTGGGCAGCGCCTACGACTTCAGACTGGAGGACGGCGCGCTCGTCGCGACACTCCAGTTCTCCGCCAGGCCGGGCGTCATTCCCATTTGGCGCGACGTGAAGGACGGACATCTCGGCCGGCTGAGTGCCGGATACGAGATCCTGGAGTTTCAGGACAGCAAGGATCCGCGCACCGGCGAGCGCGTCCGCACCGTGACCAAGTGGCGCCTTCGTGAGGTGAGCTTGGTTCCTCTAGCGGCCGATGCCGGCGCCGCCATCCGATCGGGAGAGGAGGAAGTCAAGATGCCCGACGACGTGAAGAAGACCCCGGCGGACTCGCCAGGGCATGAGACGCAGTCGGCCGCCGCGCCGACCGAGGAGCGGCGGGAAGGCACGCAGCCCCAGGCCGAGAACCGGGCGGAGGTCAACCGCCAGATCCGCAGCATGACGGCCCAGTGCGGCTTTGAGGAGCGTGTCGGCAACGATCTCATCGACCGCGGGCTCTCCGCCGATGAGGCGCGCGAGTCCTTGTGGACCCGGATGATGCAGCGGCCGCAGCCGGCGAAGGAGATCCGCGGTCACCGCATTCAGCAGGGCGGCCCCAGCAACGACGATCCGGACGTGATGCGCCAGCGCATGGCCGATGCCTTGGTGGCCCGCATGGTGCCGGGGTACAAGCCGGAAGAGGCGGCTCAGCAGTTCCGAGGGCTCAGCCTGACCGACTGCCAGCGGGCGCTATGGTTGGCGCAGGGCGACAGCCGGGCGGCGACCTTGGGCGCGGCCGCCATCGTGCAGCGCGCCGCGCACACCACGAGCGACTTCGCGACCCTGCTGCAGAGCTCCGGCAACCGGGTGCTGCTGATGAGCTTCGAGGCGGAGTCCAGCGGCCTGAAGCGGGCGTCGCGGCAGACCACGCTCATAGACTTCCGCGCCAAGACTTCTATCCGGCTCGGCGACATCGGCCGGCTCGAGAAGGTGGAGGAGAGCGGCGAGATCACCTCGACCAGCCGGGCGGAGTCGAGAGAGAGCTACAAGCTGGCGACCTACGGCAAGCTCTTCGACTTGAGCCGGCAGGCGATCATCAACGACGATCTCGGTGCCTTCACGGACTGGGCGACGGCGGCGGGTCGCTCCGCGGCGGATACGGAGGCCTGGCTCCTGGTCGAACTGCTGACCGCCAACGCCGGCGCGGGCCCGACGATGGACGACGGCAACCCGTTGTTCCACAGCAGCCACGGCAATCTCGCCGGCTCCGGCACCGCGTTGGGCATCCCCCCCTTGACCGCCGCGCGGCTGGCCATGCGCAAGCAAACCGGCCCGGGCGGCATGACGATCGCGATTACGCCGCGATCCTTGCTTGTCCCGCCGGACCTGGAGACCGCCGCCGAGCAGCTGCTGGCGACGATCCAGCCGGACAGCGTCGGCAACGTTAATGTCTTCAGCGGCAAGTTGGAGCTTCTGGTGGAGCCACGACTTACGGACCCGACGGCCTACTACTTGTTTGCGGGACCGTCGCAAGCGGCCGTGCTGGAGTACGCCTATCTCTCCTCGGCCTCGGGCCCGCAGATGGAGACGCGGCAAGGTTGGGAGGTGCTGGGCACGTCGTTCCGCGTCTACCTCGACTTCGGCGCCGGCGCTATCGACTATCGCGGCGCCTACAAGGACCCTGGCGCCTAAGAAAGGAGCAAATAATGGCGAAGAATTATGTCCAGCCTGGCGAGCACATCACCGTGACCGCCGCCGCCGACACCACCAGCGGCGACCTGGTGGTGATCGGCGACCTGGTGGGCGTTGCGCTCGGCGACGCCTTGACCAGCCAGCCCTTGGTCTTGGCGCTGAAAGGCGTCTTCACCCTGCCCAAGCTCAACACCGAGGCTGCGGCGGTCGGCGACATTCTCCACACCGATGCGGCCGCCATTCCGCTTCGCGCGACGCCTCCGGTGTCGCCGATCACCGCCGGCGTTTGCATCGAGGCGGCGGCTGACGTCGCGACCAGCGTCAAGTGCCTCCTGGCCTATCGCCCGTAGGAGCCCCGCATGCCCCGCAGACCGATCCCGAAGGACTTGCCGCGGCCGCCGATCAAGGACCCGCCGCGACCCCCGAAACCCATGCTGTAGGAGGCGCCCATGTCCGATGTTGTTACCCTCACCCTTGATCTTGCGGACGGCCGGTCGCTGACCTTGACGCCAAGTGCCGCGGTCGCGCGCAAGGTGAACGACCACTTCGGCGGCATGATGCCGGCGGACCGGCGCCTCAAGAGCGCCGACATGGAGGCCGCAGCCTTCATTATCTCCGCTGGCGCCAAGATCGACGGCAAGGAGGCGAGCGACATCAGTAAGGCGCTCTGGCCTCTGGGCAGCGGCAAGGTCGTGGTCACCGCGATCCAGTTCTTGACCCTCTTGATGAACGGCGGCCGCTGGCCGAGCGAGGAGGAAGAGGACTAGGCCATGTCGACGACCGTTGCCGATCTCATGGTCCTGCTGGGGGGTGACGACCGCGCCCTCCGCAAGGCCCTCAAGGAGTCGGAGCGGGCGACGGAGCGGCTGCGGCGCGGCATCCAGCGAGAAGGCCGCTTGATGAACCGGAGCTTCGACCAAGTGGCGCGCTCGGCACGCGGTGTCGCGCGCGCCTTGGGTCCGGCCGCCATAGCCGCCATCACCGGGATCTTCGCCGTCGCGACCGTGCGCAAGTTCACCAGCGCGGTAGAGGAGGCGATCGCCAAGCTCGATGAAATCGGCAAGACGGCCGACTCCCTTGGCCTCTCTACCGATGCCTTGCAGGAATGGCGCCGCGTGGCCGACCTTTCCGGCGTCTCCGCCGACGAGTTCACCAGGGCGAACGAGCGCTTCCTGCGCGCCGTCAACGAGGCGCGCCAGGGCGTCGCGACCTACAAGGACGCCTTCGACCAGCTGGGCGTCTCTCTGCGCACCGAGGAGGGGCGCCTGAAGACGCAGGAGGAGGTTCTCGACGACGTGAGCCGGGCGTTGGAGAGCCTGGAGGATCCGGCCGCGCGCGTCGGGATCGCCATGGACCTCTTCGGCCGCAACGGCCGGAAGATGCTGAACGTCTTCGACTTGGGCGCACGGCAGATCGCGGAGATGCGCCGGGAGGCACACGAACTCGGCCTGGTGTTCGACGAGGCCTTGATCAGGAAGAGCACGGAAACGAAAGACCAGCTCGATACGCTTTGGCGCGTCATGGAGGCCGACGGCATCCGTCTCCTTGGCGAGCTGTCGGACGAGCTCGTCCAAGCCGCCAAGCTGCTGTCTTCCTTCGTAGCCTGGGTCGTGCAGGGGAGCGTCGAGTTGGCGAAGTTCTTCGGCCTGATCGATCGCTCGCGTGTGGAACAGCTGGTTGGAGAGCGAAAGCAGCTGGTCGAGGCCTTGGCGGGCGCCTCGCGCTTGCCTGACACCATCGTCCCTGGCGCGAACGAGAGACGGCAGCAGTTCATCAAGGAATCCCAGCTCCGGATTGCGCTGATCGACGAAGAGATCGACCACTTGGAGCGCCTCGAAGCGGAACGAAACCGAGTCGGTGAGCCCATCGTGGTCACCATCGTCAACGACGATGACCGCACTGGCGCAGGCGGCGGCGCGAGCCGCTCCGAGATCGACCGTGTCCAGGAGATGCTGGACGGCATGGAGCGAGCCGTCGAGATCGAGCGGCTGCGCACCCGGGCGCTGATCGACGGCAAAGACGCCCAGAAGGCGCTGAATGCCGAGATGGAGACCTATGCGCAGCTGATCGAGCTGGGCCTCGTCTCCACGGCCACGCCCGTCCAGGAGGCGCTGGAGATGATCCGCGCCGGGACCGACGGCACTGCCGCCGCGCTCTTGAAGGCCAACAGCGAGCTCGCCGCCTATCGGGAACAGCTACAGCAACTGGGCGAAACGCAGCGCGACATGCTCGACATAGAGGAGGAGATTGCCCGCGGCATCGAGGGCGACCGCTTCCAGCGCGAGCTGGACCGCCTGCAGCAGCATCATGATGCGCGGCTGGCACAGCTGCAGACCGCGAGACAGCAGGAGGTGATCACCGAGAACAAGTTCTTAAACGACCGCTTTCGGCTCGAGGAGCTGCACGCGCAGCGGCTAGTGCAGCTGGAGAGTCGCCGGGCCGCTTTCATGGCCGGCTCCGCCGCGCAGACCTTCGGCGCTATGTCGGACGCGGCCAGAACCTTTGCCGGTGAACAGTCTGGCATCTTCAAGGGGCTGTTCGCCGTGCAGAAGGCTTTCGCCCTTGCCGAGGCGATCATCAGCACGGAAGCCGCCATCACGCTGGCGCTGGCCTCGTCCCCGCCGCCGATGAACTTCGTCATGGCAGCCCTGGCCGGCGCCAAGGGCGCGGCCGCTGTCGCGACGATCTTGGGCACGGGCTTCGAGCGTGGCGGCTACACTGGCCATGGCCCACGCGGCGAGGTGGCCGGCGTGGTGCATCGCGGCGAGTTCGTCAACGACGCGACCGCCACGGCGCGCTTCCGGCCGATGCTGGAGGCGATGAACCGGGGTATCGCGCCGATGTTCACCATGCCGACCTTCTCGCTGCCTGCGCCGCCGGTCATGCAGATGCCGCAAGCGGGCGGATCCGGCGCGCAGCAGGTCACCTTCAAGGTGGTGAACGAGTTGGGACCGGATTTCGGGTTTGTCCGCGACGAGCGCGAAGAGGGGACCTTTCGGATGCGTCGAATCGCGGAGGATGTGGCCGAGCAGGTGGTGGATGCGCGCGCCGGCGAGGCGGTTGCGGCCGACTTGACGCGGCCGGACTCAGAGGTTTCACGCACGCTGGGCGAGTTCACCACGGCCGAGAGGCGGCGGCGGGGCTGATGGGCGACGTGGTGGCCTTTCCGAAGCTGATACCGGAAGCGGAAGCGGCCGTCATGCTGGGCATTTCGCCGCCGACGCTGCGGCGTCTCAGGCAGCGCGGTGACATTGCCTTTCGCCGGATAGGGCGGCGGATATACTACACTGAGGCGGACTTGCTCGCCTACCTGGAGCGGGCGAAGGTGGAGGCATGGCCGGAAAGCAAGACAAGTTCAGAATCGGCGCGTACTTCCTCGCGCGACGCTCCGACGGCAAGAACGATGTCTGGTACCGGTGCTGGCACGATCGAAGGAGCCGCCAAGTCCGTCGCGCATCGCTCGGCACTACAGATCTTGAAGAAGCCAAACTCCGCCTCGCCCAATGGGTCGCCGCCAACGTCCGGCCCGCAAGACGCGAGGCCGAGGAGGTGACCGTGGCGGAGCTCTGCCTCACCTACTTCGAGAGCTATGCCAAGGACCTGCCCAGCGGCGGCGTGATTCGGCGCAACCTCGCTATCGCGCTGGAGCGGCTGCCGGAAGGCCTGGCGGTCGCGGATTTCGGGCTTGACGTTCAGCAAGCGCTCGCCAGGCGGCTGCGGGCTGAAGGCTACCATGACGGCACAGTGAAGCGGATCTTCACCGATCTGCGCTCGGCGCTCCGGCGGGCTTGGAAGCAGGGCGCTATCCCCTACGCGCCAGCCTTCCTGCAGCTCAGCGAGGGCGAGCCGCGCGAGCGGATCCTGTCCGTCGAAGAGATCGCCCAGCTTTGGGATCAGGACATGGGGCAGCACTTGCGCATGTTCTTGCTGCTGCTGCTTTCCACCGCCGCCCGCCCGAAGGCCGTGCTAGAGCTCACGCGCTTCCAGGTCGACCTCCGGCGCGGACTGATCGACCTAAACCCGGCCGGTCGGCGGCAGACCAAGAAGCGGCGCCCAGTGCTGCCTTTGCTCGATTGCCTCAGACCATGGGTCGATGGCGCGGGGGAGGGCCACTTGGTCCAGTATCGAGGCCGTCCGGTCAAGAAGATCAATGCCGCGTGGCGCAATGCCAGGCACGCCGCTGGCCTTGACGACGACGTCGTGCCCTATTCGATTCGGCACACTATCGCCAGCGAGATGCAGGCCCGTGCCGTGCCCGAGCTGGAGATTGCCGGCTTCCTGGGCCATACAATGCCGAACGTTCGATCAACAGGGAGGTACGTGAAATTCCGACCAGACCACCTTAGGAACGCTGCGGCGGCAGTCGCAGCCCTCATAAGCGAGATCGGCCGAGTGGCTGCCCGACCGATCTCAAAGCCTCTAACCGATGTGCGTGCCACCAGCGTGCCACCTGCTGAGGCGCCGGGGGACCAAATCCCCGGTATCACTGGAGCGGGCGATGAGATTCGAACTCACGACCCCAACCTTGGCAAGGTTGTGCTCTACCCCTGAGCTACGCCCGCGGCTCCAGTCGAGAGGACGGGGTGATAGCGGAGTGGATCGGGCTTTGCAAGAGCTTCCTTCGCATGGCGCGAAGGCTTGCCCTGCGCGCCATGCCGCCGCTAGGGTCCGGGCCGCCCGGCGGCGCGCCGCGGCGCATCGATTCGAAGGATCAGGCAATGGCACCGGAAGAAGGCGGCGGGGAAAGCCAACCCCTCTTGGCGGACGGCATGGCACCCTCGACCCCCGAGGCACTGTTCCGGCGTTTCGACGAGCTGGGCATCGCCTGGCGCAGCGTGTCGCATGCGCCGCTCTTCACCGTGGCGCAGTCCAAGGAGGTCTGCGGCGACCTGCCGGGACTGCACGTCAAGAACCTCTTCTTGCGCAACAAGAAGGGCGCCATGTGGCTGGTCACCTGCCTGGAGGATCGGGAGATCGACTTGAAGAGCCTGGCGGCCGCCCTCAACGGCGGGCGCTTCTCCTTCGGCAGCGCCGAACGCTTGATGAGCCATCTGGGCGTCAAGCCCGGCGCGGTGACGCCTTTCGCCATCATCAACGACAAGGCAGGCAAGGTGACGATGGTCCTCGATTCGGCCTTGACCGGCGCCGGACCGGTCAACGCGCACCCGCTGGTCAACGATCAGACCACGACGATCGGCGGCCACGACCTGCTGCGCTTCCTGGAAGCGGAGGGTCACGCCCCGCGTCTGCTGGACTTCTCGACACTCTAGCGCCGCCGCCCGCACTTGCCCTGCGCCTCGGAAGCGTCCATCTAACGAGCTGAACCGAAGCGGTCGCAACCAAGCGCCCGAGACTCAATAAGGGGGACAGACCCAAACCATGGAACTCATGATCGGCGAGGGACAGACGGGCGGCGATGCCGGTCAGGTAATCAAGGACGCAACGACCGAGAGCTTCGCTGACGACGTCATCCAGGCCTCGATGCAGAAGCCGGTGATCGTCGACTTCTGGGCGCCCTGGTGCGGCCCCTGCAAGCAGCTGACTCCGGCCTTGGAAAAGGTGGTGACCGACGCCCGCGGCGCCGTCCAACTGGTCAAGGTCAACATCGACGAGAACCAAGGCCTGGCTCAGCAGCTGCGCATCCAATCGATTCCCACCATCTATGCCTTCTTTCAGGGACGCCCGGTCGACGGCTTTCAGGGCGCCTTGCCGGAGAGCGAGATCAAGACCTTCGTAAAGCGCCTGATCGAGATGGGCGGCGGCGAAGCCGGCGACAGCCCCATCGACGCGGCGCTGGAGGAGGCGGAGGAAGCGCTTGCCGGCGGCGATGCCGCCACCGCCGGCGCGATCTTCGGCCAGGTTCTGCAGCACGAGCCCGACAACGTGAAGGCCCTTGCCGGCCTCTTGAAGGCGCTGATCGCCAACGGCCAGGTGAAGGAGGCCAAGGCGCAGTTCGACAAGCTTCCCGACGACCTTGCCGCCAAGGCGGAGCTGGCGGCGGTCAAGGCCCAGCTGGACCTGCTGGCCGAGAGCAGCGAAGCGGCGGGGCAGGTGCCGGAGCTGATGGAGAAGGTGGCCCACGATCCCGCTGACCATCAGGCGCGCTTCGACCTGGCACAGGCGCTCTACGGCGCCGGCAAGAAAGAAGCGGCAGCCGACGCGCTCTTGGAGATCGTCAAGCGGGAGCGGGAGTGGAACGACGACGCCGCCCGCAAGCAGCTGCTAAAGTACTTCGAAGCCTGGGGCCCGACCGACCCCCTGACCTTGGACGCGCGCCGCAAGCTCTCCTCGCTGCTCTTCTCTTGAGCGTACGCGCCGCGAAATCTTGGGAGGGCTGATGGCCCGTACCGCTTTCGATCCGACCTTCGACTCGCTGCCGGCAGCGCTGCCGATCTTTCCCTTGCCCGGATGCCTACTCTTGCCGGGCGGACGCCTGCCGCTGAACATCTTCGAGCCGCGCTATCTGGCGATGACCGCGGACGCGCTGAAGGGCGACCGTCTGATCGGGATGTTGCAGCCGCGCGACGGCACCACCAAATTGGGCGCGCCGGAGGTTTACGAGCTGGGCTGCGCGGGACGCATCACGGCTTTTTCCGAAACCGACGACGGGCGTTACCTCATCACCCTGACTGGCCTCGTCCGCTTTCGTGTAGAAGATGAACTCGGGCTCGCAACAGGCGGCTACCGACTGATAAAGGCCGGCTTCGATGACTTCCGCGACGACCTGGTCGAGGAGGAGGCCGAGATCGACCGCGCGACTTTGCTGGCAACCTTGCGCACCTTCTTCGAGCGGCATGGCATCAAGGGCGACTGGGAAACCATCGAGAAGACGAGCGACGAGCGACTGGTGACCTCGCTCGCCATGCTCTGCCCCTTCTCGCCGGGAGAGAAGCAGGCCCTGCTGGAAGCGCCCGGCCTCAGCGAGCGTGCCGCCTCGATGATCACCATGCTGCAGTTGGCGGCCTATGAAGACCAAAGCGACAGCCCGCCGCCCAGGCATTGAGCCCAGGCACTGAATAGGGAGGCAGAGATGGCCATCGACCGGACCCTGCTGGAAATCCTAGTCTGCCCTCAGACCAAGGGGCCCTTGGAGTACGATGCCGAACGCCAGGAGCTGATCAGCCGCAAGGCCAAGCTGGCCTACCCCATTCGCGACGGCATCCCGATCATGCTGCCCGACGAGGCGCGCCCGCTCGATGAGTGACATCCCCTACGGCGTCCGCCACCGAGCGACCGAATTGCGTTACGTCAAGGCGGAGAAGCAGTTGCACGTCACTTTTGAGGACGGCAAGAGCTTCGCGCTGCCCGCCGAGTACCTTCGGATCGAGAGTCCCTCGGCGGAGGTGCAGGGTCACGGGCCCAGCCAGAAGCAGATCATCGGCGGACGCCGTCACGTCGGCATCACCGGGATCGAGCCGGTCGGAAGTTATGCCGTGCGTATCGTCTTCGACGACCTGCACGACACCGGGCTCTACACCTGGGACTACCTGCGCAAGCTGGGCGACGAGCAGGAAGAGCTCTGGGCCGCCTATCTGGAGAACCTGGCGGCCAAGGGATTAAGTCGCGACCCCTGAGCTCTACGCAGCCGGTAAGACCTGCCGCACGCCGGTGATGGTGGTCTCTGCAAAGAGCCCGACATTGGCATAGGGGTCGCCGGCGGCGAAGGCTTCGGCAGCGGCGCGGTCTTCCAGGTCCAAGACCAAAAGGCTACCGATCGGCGTCTCGCCGTCCTCCGCCAGCAGCGGACCGGCGAAAACCATCTTGTCGGCGAAGCTCTTCAGATAGGGAAGGTGCTCGGCCCGAGTGGCCTTGCGGAGGTCCAGATGGTCGGCCTTGTCCCTGCAGTAGATGGCAAAGAGCATCGCGAAGGTTCCTTTGCTGACGTCGTGACCGGCCCGGTGTCGGTCGCCGGGCCGACAGCGTCAAGCCGTCTCGTCGCGGAAGGGCCTGGAAAGCAGTCGGTCCACCGCGTCATCAATTGACATCTCGCCGGCCAGGACGGCGGCCACCGAAGCGGCGATCGGCAGCTCCAGCCCGTGACGCTCGGCCAGCGGCAGGAGCGCCGCCGCCGTGGCCGCGCCCTCGACCAGGACGCCGCCGCTCTCTTCGCCGCGGGCCAATGCCAGGCCGTGGCTGTAGTTGCGGGACTTGGCTGAGGTGCCCGTCAGGATCAAGTCGCCCAAGCCCGCCAGCCCCATCAGCGTTTCCGGCTCGGCTCCCAAGGAACGGCCCAAGCGGGCCATCTCGGCCAGGCCGCGGGTCAGGAGGGCGGCGCGCGCGTTCTCCCCATAGCCGCGTCCGGCCACGATGCCGGAGGCCAGGCCGATCACGTTCTTGATGGCGCCCCCTAGCAGCACGCCGGTGACGTCCTGGCTGAGGTAGGGACGGAAGGTGGACGAGCCGACGGCCGCTCTCAGCGCCTCGCCCAGCGGACGGCTGGGCGTCGCCAGACTGATGGCGGCTGGCAGGCCGCGAGCCACCTCGTCGGCGAAGGTCGGTCCGGATAGGACGGCAACCGGACGTCCCGGCAGGCTGCCACCGGCAACGGCATCGAGCAAGAGACCGCTGTGGCGTTCGATGCCCTTGGCGCAGATCACCAGCGCCACGTCCGGCGGCGCGACCTCTGCGAGGGCTTCCAGACGGCCGCGCAAGGCCTGCGCCGGAATTGCCAAGAGCCAGGCCTGGGCCTCGCGCAGCCCTGCCGGATCGGCCGTGATCTCCAGCGCGCCGGGTAGCGCGATGCCGGGCAAGCGCGCTGCATTCTCCCGCGTCTCCGCCATGCGCGCGGCCTGCCGGGCGCTGCGCGCCCAAAGCAGCGTGCGACTGCCCGCGCGGCAGGCCGCGACGGCCAGGGCCGTGCCCCAGGCGCCGGCACCGAGAACGGCGATCCGCTCGATCGTCATGCCCCTGCCTCGCCACTCAGCTCTTCCAGGGGCCAG
The DNA here is from genome assembly GCA_963669375.1 of Rhodospirillales bacterium. Taxonomy (GTDB): domain Bacteria; phylum Pseudomonadota; class Alphaproteobacteria; order Kiloniellales; family JACOMY01; genus JACOMY01. Next base: position 892,075 of record OY770024.1, read on the forward strand.
CGCGGCCTGGCCGGCGTGTCCAACGGGCTGGCCAATCCTAGGCGCAGTCGTTCCAGCCCGGCCCAGGCAATCATCGCCGCATTGTCGGTGCACAAGACCGGGGGCGGCGCGACCAGTTCACTGCCGCTCGCCGCCGCCGTCTCCGCCAAGCGCTGCCGCAGCATCGCGTTGGCCGCCACGCCGCCTGCCACCACCAAGGGTCCGGGCTGGCCGGTCTCGTCTCGAAAGCGGGCGAGCGCACGGCGGGCGCGGTCCCCCAGCACGTCGGCGACGGCGGCCTGAAAGGAGGCCGCCAAATCGGCGCGACCTTGCCGATCGTCCTCCGCGAGGCCTTCGGCCTGGCGCCGAACGGCGGTCTTCAGTCCGGCGAAGGAGAAATCGAGATTGGCCCGACCCAGCAAGGGCCGAGGCAGCGAGAAGCGGCGCGGATCACCGCCAACGGCCGCGCGTTCGACGGCCGGCCCGCCGGGAAAGCCGAGGCCCAGGAGCTTGGCGGTCTTGTCGAAGGCCTCGCCCACCGCATCGTCCAGGGTCGTGCCGTAGCGGCGGTAGCGCCCTACCCCCTCGACGGCGACCAGCTGGCAGTGCCCGCCCGAGACCAAGAGCAGCAGGTAGGGAAAGTCTTGCCTGTCGGTCAGCCGCACGGTGAGCGCATGGCCCTCCAGATGATTGACCGCCACGAAGGGCAGGCCGCGGGCCACCGCCAAGGCCTTGGCCAAGACGGCGCCGACGAAGACGCCGCCGATCAGGCCTGGGCCGCTGGTGGCGGCGATGCCCTCCAGATCGCCCATGGTGAGCTCGGCCTCGGCCAAGGCGCGGGTAATCATGGGCGAGAGCTGTTCCAGATGCGCGCGGGCCGCGATCTCCGGCACGACGCCGCCGAAGGGCCGGTGCGCGGCGATCTGCGACAGCACCAAATTGGCGCGCAGGCGCCGCGCGTCGTCGACGATGGCGACCGCGGTTTCGTCGCAAGACGTTTCGATTCCCAAGACAAGCACGCCATCGCGCCTTTCTTCAAAGCGTGGACCTGGGCGGTCACGCCGCTACCAATTCCCTTGTCAGCAGAGCCGCCCGCGCGGCAAGTCTTACAGCTATGCAAGAGGCGACCACGATCCAAGGGGGCAAGAGCGAAAGCGGCCGGACCGCGCCGCGGCTGCGGCTGGGGACGCGCGGCAGCCCGCTGGCCCTGGCGCAGGCCGCGGAGACGGCGGAGCGACTGCGCGCGGCCTGGCCGGAGCTAGCTGAGGAAGGCGCGATCGAGACGGTCGTCGTGCGCACCACGGGCGACAGGGTGCGCGATCGCCCGCTGGCGGAGATCGGCGGCAAGGCGCTCTTCGCCAAGGAGATCGAGGCCGCCCTGCTGGCCGGCGAGATCGATCTGGCCGTGCATTCCCTGAAAGACCTGCCCAGCCAGCTGCCGGAGGCCTTCGCCTTGGCTGCCGTGCTGCCGCGAGAGGATCCCCGCGACACGCTCGTTCTGGCGCAAGGCCGAGGCGGCCTGGAGAGCCTGCCCCAGGGCGGCCTGGTCGGCACCTGCTCGCCCAGGCGGGCCGCCCAGCTGCTGATGCGCCGACCCGACCTGCGCATCCAATCGCTGCGCGGCAATGTCGATACCAGGCTGGCGAAGCTTCGTGAAGGAGAGATGGCGGCGACCTTGCTGGCGCAGGCCGGGCTCAATCGAATGGACCTCAAAGACTTGGGACAAGCACTTGCGCCGGAAGACTTTCTTCCGGCCGCGACGCAGGGCGCCATCGGCTTGGAGATCCGGCGCGGTGATGACGCCACGGCCAGGCTGCTGGCCAAGCTCAATCATGAGGAGAGCTGGCGACGCGCCGTGGCGGAGCGGGCCTGCCTGGCGGCGATGAATGCCAGCTGCTACACGCCGATCGCCGCGCTGGCCACGGTCGCGGGCGAACGCTTGACCTTGGACGCGCTCTTCCTCTTGCCCGACGGCAGTCATCCCCTGCAGCGCCAGGTTGTCGGTGCGACCGGCGAGGCGGCGGCACTCGGCGACGGCCTGGGACGGGCCTTGTGCCGCGACGCCAGCCCGGCCCACTTGGCGCTTCTCGAAGACTAGCCGCATCGCATGCGTCTGCTCGTCACACGGCCCGAGCCCGAGGCGACGGCCTTTGCCGAGGAACTGCGACGCCGGGGACATGAAGGGGTCCCGGCTCCCCTGCTCCGGATCGAAGACTGCGCGCCGCGCGGGGAGGAGATGTTCGATCGGATCAATGCGCTTGCGGTGACCTCTCCCAGGGCGCTGGCCCCGCTGGCTCCGCCGGAGTGGGTCAAGCGGTTGCCGCTCTTCGCCGTCGGCCATGCCAGCGCGGAAGCCGCCCGCGCCGCCGGTTTCTGCCGCATCGTGGATGCCGGCCGCGACGTCGAGACCCTGGCGCGGCTCCTGCGCTGCCGGCTGGCCCCGGGCAGCCGGCTCCTCCATCCCTCCGGCCAGACGGTGGCGCGCGATCTCACCGCGTTGCTGGCCGACAGCGGCATCGCGGTCCGGCGCGTTGTCGTCTATCGCGCCCTCGCCGCGGAAGAGATGCCGGCCCAGGCCCTGAACGCGCTCCGCGACGGCGGCTTGGACGGGGCGACCTTTTTTTCTCCCAGGACCGCCAAGACCTTTGTTAGGCTCGCCAGGGAATCGGGGCTTGAAGTAACGACACGCACCCTTCTGGCCTTTTGTCTCAGCCCGGCCGTCGCGGTGGGGCTAGCCGACAGCAGCTGGCAGCGGGTATGTGTTGCTACGCAACCGGATGGTCCCGGTCTGCTGCAGGCGATTGAATCACTATCCTGCGGAGGAGGCAGGACATGAGCGACAGCAAACCGGGCCGCAAGAGCCGCCGCAAGCCCCGCAGCAGCACCACCACGAGCCGCCGCAGGACACCCGGCAGCAGCGTCGCCGAAGAGGAGACCAAGGACGCCGGCAAGGGCGATTCCTCGTACGGCAAGGCGGTCGAAAGCTCCCTGCCGGTGATCGACGCCGAGGCCTCGGGCGGCGAGAAGGCGGCTGACAGCTCGAAGGCGAGCAAGCCGGCGGAAAGCGAGGCCGCGCAGCCGAGCAAGAGCAAGGGCGGCAGCAAGAAGCAAGAAACGACGGCCGAGCCCGAGCAAGCGCCAGCTTCCGAGCAAGCCCCGGAACCCGAACAAGCCCCGGAAACGGCCGCGGAGGCCGCTGTTGCGGCGGCACCGAAGCCGAAGGACGAGGCGACAGCCGAACCGGAGAAGGCGGCCGAGAGTGCGGCCGAAAAGGCACCAGAGGCGGAAGAGACCTCCAGCGAAACCAGCGGTGGCGACGACAGCCTGGCCAGCGCGACCGCGGCCGACACGCTCACCGCGAGCGCCGGCGACGACGTCAAGCCGGTCGAAGGCGATGCGCGGCAGGAAGAGCCCGCCTCGGCAGCGGGCGACGGCGGAGACTCCGGCATCCGGGGCTCCGGTACCGGAGGCTCTGGCAGCGGAGGCTCCGGCAGCGGAGGCGGCGACGGTCCGGAAGACCCCGCCGCTCCCCCACCCCCACCCCCACCACCGGGCGTCAGCCGCCGCGGCGGCCTCTTGAAGGGTGTCGCGCTGGGCGGCGTTCTCGTGGTGGCCGGCTACGTGCTGGCGGTCGGCACCAGCGACCTCTGGCTCGGCAAGGTCATGACGCCGGAGTCCTTGAACGACCTCACCCAGCGCCTCGATCAGGTCGCCAAGAACTCCGACGCCGCGAACAAGGCCGCCACCTCGGCGGTCGATCAGACCAAGGCCTTGACCGAACGGCTGGACAAGCTGGCCACGCGCGAAACGCCGGAGCCGGCCAGCACCGCCAAGCAGGACGCGGCGATCAAGCAGCTGGAGGACGCGAGCGGGCAGCAGACCAAGCAGCTAGATGCCCTGTCCAAGCAGCTTGAAGACCTGGCCAAGCGGCCAAGCGGCGGCGGCGTGCCGAGCGATGCCCTGCAGAAGCTGCAGACCGCCTTGGATCAGGCGCAGAAGGCGCGCGCCGCCCTGGCGGGCCGCATCGACCGCGCCGTCTCGGCGCAGCAGGAGGCGGCGAAGAAGCTGGGCGAAGCGGTCACCGGCGCCAGCACGGCGCTGGACGACTTGAAGACGGAGGTCGGCAAGCAAGCGGAGGCTCAGAAGACGCTGGCCGCGCTGAGCGAACGCGTTGCCTCGCTGGAGAGCGCGCAAGCGGCCGCGGCCGGGATGCGCAAGGAAATCGAAGGCCTGCGCGCCGCCGTCTCCAAGCTGGAGACCGACATGGGCACCTTGATTCGCCGCCTGACCAGCGATCCCAAGGCGCTGGAGGACGCGGTCAATGCCTTGAAGGATCAGGCCGGCAAGCTGGAGAGCAGCGTCGCGGCCCTGGGCACCAAGCTCGACAGCGAGAGCAAGAATCTGACCGACCAGTTCGAGGCGCTCGGCAAGCACCTCGGCACCGTCAGCACCGCGCTCGACGAGACGAAGAAGGGCCTGGACGGCACCACCGCCGGGCTCAACGAAGCCAAGCAGCAGCTGCAAGGGCTGGATGGCAAGATCGCGGGCCTGGAGAAGGCGGCGCCGGAAATCCAGCAGAGCCTCGGGACGCTGAAGGGCGATCTGGAGAAGCAGGGCACCGAAGTGGGCAAGCTGTCGGATGAATTGAGCAGCTTCGCCGCCGCCCAGCAGCAGCGGATCGCGAGCGCCATTTCAGAGGCGCTGGCGAAAGACATGCGGCCGCGCGCCGCCGCCCTGGCCCTCGCATCGGCAGCGCTGGGCGAAGCGGTCCAGCGCGGCGGCTCCTTCACCGCGGAGTTCGATGCCGTCGAGAAGCTGGCCGGCCAGGATCCCGCCCTGGAGCAGGACATCGCCAGTCTGAAGCCCTTGGCGCAGGCGGGCGTCTCCTCCAGGGCCGGCCTGATCAGCAGCTTCCGCGCGCAGATCCCGAAGATCCTCGCCGCCGGCGCGGGCGAGAGCGAGGAGAGCGGCGACATCTTCGACCAGGCCTGGGGCTCGATCTCCAACATGGTCGAGGTCCGCCCGGTCGGGGAGGTTGCCGGCGACACGCCGGGCGATGTCGTCGCCCGCGCGGAGCAGCTCCTGCTGGCCGGCAATCTGAGCGAGGCCGTGGCCGAGGTCGCCGGCCTCAAGGGCGCGGCGGCGACCGCCGCGGCACCTTGGCTGACCGAGGCGCGGGCGAGGCTCCTGGCGCTACAGGCGGCGGCGCGCTTGCAACAGACCGCGCTGGCCAGCCTGGCCGCGGAACAGAAATAACCGGCTGGGCTGGACCGATGGTGCTGCGCTTCCTCCTCTTCCTCATCCTCCTCGTGGCCTTGGCCCTGGCGGCACAGTGGGTCGCGGGCCACCCCGGGACGGTCGACATCATCTGGCTCGGTCATGAGATCAAGATCCAGATGGAGAACCTCCTGGCCATCTTGGCGGTGCTGGTCTTGGTCTACACCGGCGCGGTTCTCCTCCTGCGCAAGCTGGTCGTCAGCCCGCGCCAGATCAGGGAAGGCCTCAGGAACCGGCGCCGCCGGCGCGGCTATCGGGCGCTGACCCAAGGCATGGTGGCCGTGGCCGCCGGCGATCCCGAGGAGTCGCGCAAGTGGGCCAAGCGGGCCGACAGCCTCCTGGACGCCCCGCCGCTGACCCTGCTGCTCTCCGCCCAGGCGGCGCAGCTGGACGGCGACGAGGAGGCGGCCAGGCGCTATTTCCAGATCATGCTGGAGGAGCCGGAGACCCGCTTCCTGGGCCTGCGCGGACTGGTGCAGATCTCGCTTCGGCGCGGCGACGAAGAGGCCGCGTTGGACTACGTCAAGGAGGCCTACACCATCCGGCCGGAGACGCCCTGGGTGCTGGACGCGCTCTTCGATCTGGCCGAGCGCAGGGGCCGGCTGGAGGAGGCCGTGCGGGCCCTGGACGAAGCGCGCCGGCGCAAGGCCTTGCCGCGCGCGGACGTCGACCGCCGCCGCGCGGTGCTGCTGTTCGAAGAGGCCAAGGCGGCCCAGCAGGCGGACCAGCCGGCCCAGGCGGCCGACCGCGCCAAGCAGGCCCTCAAGCTGGCGCCCGATTTCATCCCGGCGGTGGTGTTGATGAGCGATGCCTATGTCGCCTCCAAGCGCAACCGCGATGCCGAGCGGGCGCTGCGCCGCGCCTGGGCAGTCGCGCCGCACCCCGAACTCTTCAAGGCCTGGAAGCGCACGCGTCCGGGCGCCGAACAGCCGCAGGAGCGCAAGAAATCGCTGCTGCGTCTCGTCTCGAGCCAGCCCGAGCACGTGGAGACCCGCTTGGCCCTGGCCGAATCGGCGCTGGAAAGCGGCGATTGGGCGGAGGCGCGCAACGAACTGCAGGCCGCCGAGGACAAGGCCGCCGATGCGCGCGTGGCCGAGCTGCTGGCCCGCCTGGAGCAGGCCGAACACGGCGACGATGCCGCCGCCCGCTCGTGGCTGGAAACCGCCGCCGGCCGGCCGGCCTCGCCCTCGTGGGGCTGCAAGGTCTGCGGGCACGAGGCGGAGGTCTGGACGCCACGCTGCGGGGCCTGCGGCTCCTTCGACAGCCTCTTCTGGCGCGCCGGACAGCCTCTGCCCGACAGCGGCGTCGCCCTCTCTCCGCAGCAAGACCAGGATCAAGGCTCGCTCTTCGCGCCGGTGATCGCGGCCGAAGCCAAGGAGGAGAGTGACGAGCGGCGCCCGCCGGAGGACACGGCAACGAACGAGAAGGCCGAGGCGAGCACCTCCCCTCCGCCGAAGCAGGACGAGATGGCGGAAGCGAAGCCCGGCGGCGAGACCTTGACACCCGAGGAGGCAGCACGGCGCGGCTCTTGAGGGGAGGCTCCAAGGCGCAATGGCAATCGGACAGATCGAACGTGGAAACGCGGGCATGACGCTTGCTTGGAAGGCCTGCCGCAGGGGCGTCTTGCTCGCGGCGGTGCTTTCGCTCGCCGCCTGCACGACCGTCTTGACGCGCAATCCCGTGCCGGAAGAGAAGATCGCTACCGCCGCTCCCTACGGCATCGATGGCGTGTTCATCCGCGCCTGGGGCGACACCATCAGCGAGGAAGGCATCGACCAGGTGCTGGCGAGCCGCGCCGAGCGCCTGCGCAAGATCTACGCCGAGGAACTGGCGGCCGGCGGTCCGATCGTGGAGACCAGCCTCGCGCTGTCGGGAGGCGGCCCGGACGGTGCCTTCGGGGCGGGCATCCTCAATGCCTGGACCGAGCGCGGCGACCGGCCGGAGTTCACCATCGTCACCGGCATCAGCACCGGCGCGATCGTGGCGCTCTTCGCCTTTCTGGGTCCCGACTACGACGCGGCCTTGAAAGAGGTCTACACAACCTACGACACCGACGACTTCCTGATCCCGACCCTCTTCTCGGCGCTGACCGGCGGATCGGCCGCATCCGACACCAGGCGCTACCGGCGCCTGATCGAGAGCTACGTCAACGATGACTTGGTCGCCCGACTGGGCGAGGAGTTTCGACGCGGACGGGTGCTCTTGATCGGGACCACCAACCTCGATGCCGCCAGGCCGGTGATCTGGAACGTCGCCGCGATCGCCGCCAGCGGCCATCCCGAGGCCAAGACCCTGATACAGGACATCATCCAGGCCTCCTCCGCGGTACCCGCCGCCTTCCCGCCGGTCCTCATTCCGGTCGAGACCGAGGACGGCAAGCGCCACGACGAGATGCACGTGGACGGCGGCGCCACGCAGCAGGTGATGCTGTTCAGCCCGCAGTTTCCGATCAGGCGCATCGACGAAGAGCTGGGCGTGCACTTCGACCGCACGCTCTACGTCATCATGAACAACAAGCTGAAGCGCGGCTACGATCCGGTGCGGCCACGCATCGTCTCGATCGCCGGCCGCGCGGTCAGCACCCTGATCGGCGGATCGGGCACCGGCGACATCTACAAGATCTACGCCATCGCCGAGCGCGACGGGATCCAGTTGGAGGTGGTCTCCATCCCGGCGGATTTCGACCTGGAGCCGCAGGAGCTCTTCGATCCCACCTATATGCAATCGCTTTACGACCTGGGCTACGAGATGGGGCTGGCCGGCGACTTCTGGCATCCGCGGCCACCGGACTTCCAGCCCTGGCCGGAAACCGACTAGGCAACGCCCGGCCTCCACGAAACGAGGTGTTGGTGGAGGGCTGTCGGCTCACATCCTCACGCGTCCAATGCAGGAGTGTCGAGAGACATGCTGTTAAAGATCCCCGGCCTCATCAGCAGTGAGCAGGCAGCCCAGCTGCGTGCTCAGGTGGCCGCCGCCCCGCTCCGCTCCGGCCGCGAGACCGGCAGCGCCGAGCTCAAGGACAACCTGCAGGCGGGCGCCAGCGATCCCGCCCTGTCGTCGGCCACGCAGGTGGTGCTGACCGCGCTCTCGCAGAGCGTCGAGTTCAACGTCTTCGCGCTGCCCAAGACCTACAACCTCATGTTCAACCGCTACGACGCCGGCATGTTCTACAAGGCGCACATGGACCAGAGCCTGATGTACATGGGCACGCCGAACATGATGCGCACCGACCTCTCCTTCACCGTCTTCCTGACCGAGCCCGGGGACTACGAGGGCGGCGAGTTCCTGGTGCAGACCCCCTTCGGCGATCAGGTCTTCAAGGAGCCGGCCGGCTCCTTGATCTGCTATCCCTCCGACATGCTGCACGGCGTGGAGCCGGTCCGCTCCGGCAGCCGGATCTCGGCCGTCGGGTGGATCCACTCGCTGATCCCCGACCCCAAGCAGCGGGAGATCTTCAACGCCTTCGACACCCTGGGCCACGACGTCCTGGCGGCCCTGCCCGAGCCGGAGGCCTTCCGTGACCGCTTTGCCCGCCTGCGCGATAATCTGCTGCGGGCCTGGTGCAGGATCTAGCAGCCATACCCATCTGACAATTGACGCCACGCGGAGCCTCGACTAGGGTCCCGCGTCCTGGCGTTCGCCGCCCGTCCAGCCGGTGTAGCTCAGTGGTAGAGCAGGGCTTTCGTAAAGCCAAGGTCGGGAGTTCAAATCTCTCCACCGGCACCATTCCGTGGATTGCATCGGAACTGATCCTGTAGGCCTTCGAGCGAAGGTCGCGCGGCACTGCGTCTACGTTACCTTCCAATCAGCGAGAGGCTCAGACGCGCGGGCGCTGTTCGCAGACATCCTCGATCGGATCGACGGCCCTCGGCCACGGCCAGTGCCGAGATGACGGCGCCCGGACTGAACAGCGATGCCACCGACCATAGGAGCATTAAGCCCGGAAACGGCCCGGTCGGACCGCCCGACCGCCAATGAGCCTCAAGCAAACTCTTCGCCATGAGGGGAGGCCGTTGGATTGCTCCTAACTCGAGCCAAGTGCGCACCGGCGATGCCCGCTGGTTCGTCCGCCCCAAGAGGTGAGCTGCGTCCATAGGACGAAAGGCCGAGGCAGCGAGCGGCTACCGGCTTGCAGCCTCAGCCCGGGTCATCCGTAGCGCCGCGAAGAGCGGTCGCCAGCTGCCACTGGTGCGCTGCAGATACGTCACCGCCAGCCGCCTGCGCGCCGAACGCCTACTTGGCATGCGTGCGAGCCTTCCCGGGATCGTAGACCGGCATGCCTGCGACCGTGGCGGTGGTGTCGATCCCGTCTGCCGAGACCCGCAATCGCGTGCCCTCCCCCGCTGCCGCAGGCGCCACGTGCGCCAGTGCCAGCGATTTGCCCAGGCGGTGGGAATAGCAGGGGCTGTTCACGACACCGACCTCGGCGCCGTCCAAGGAGAGAACCTCGCCGCCGTTCAGCATGTCGTCGTGGTCGACGTCCAGGCAGACATTGCGGATCTTCTCCCGGCCTTCCGCCGCCAGCAGGGCCGCGCGCCCGCGAAAGTCCGCCTTGCTCTTGCTGACGGTGAAGTCGAGGCCGACTTCCCAGGGGCTGTGGTCGGTGGTCATGTCGTAGCCGTAGAACAGCAGGCCGGCCTCGATGCGGACCTTGTCCAATGCGGTGAAGGAGCAAGGCATCACGCCGGCCTCGACCAGCCTGTCCCATATGGCGCAGACGACGCCGGCGTCGGCGAAGATCTCGTAGCCGCGCTCACCGGAGTATCCGGTGCGCGAGATGCGGCAAGGCTGACCGAAGAGTGTAGCCCGCGTGTGGTGGAAGTAGGCGAGCGGCGCCAGGTCGACATCGCAGTTGGCGTCGAGAATCTCCAAGGCCTTCGGACCCTGCACCGAGAGATCGTGCAGGGCATCGGTGAAGGCGACCGTGACGTCCCTGCCCGCCGCCGAGGCCTCGAGCAGGGCCATGGTGTCTCCCGAGCCGTGCACGATCATCCATTCGTCGCCGCCGTTGTTCGACACGATGGCGTCATCGGCAATGGTGCCCTCCTCCGTCAGCACGCAGAGGTAGGTGGCCTGGCCGGGGCCGACACGCGTCAGGTCGCGCGTGGTCAGGTGATTCAGCACCGCCCGGGCATCGGCGCCGCGCACGAAGACCTTCTTCAGGGGCGACATGTCGAACATGCCGGCGGCCTCGCGCACCGCGTCGTGCTCGTCGTTCGGGTCGCTCGCGTAGGTCCAGGCCGTGCCCATGCCGTTCCAGTCCTCCAGCCCGGATCCCAGTGTCCTGTGCCTGGAGGCCAGCGCCGATGTGCGGCTCAGTTCTTCCGTCATGTCCTTGCCTTTCTCCGATCAGTACCAGGCATCCGCCATCCCCGTCTTGCGGGCGGCCACGAAGTCGTCCAGTTCGGCCTTCACGCCGGGGTCCATCTCCGGCGGCCGGTAGGCGGCCAGCATCTCGCGCCAGCGCTGGCCGGCCCGCTCCGCCGCGCTCTTGGCCCCCTGCTCCACCCAGGCCTCGTAGGAGCCGGAGTCGGGGAGCAGCGACTCGTAGTTCGCATCGGCGTAGTTGCGGAGCGTGTGGCTGGTGGAGAGAAAGTTCTCCCCGGGGCCCGCTTCGGCGTAGCTCTCTCGAGAGAGCGTGTCGTCGTCGACCGGCATGCCCTGCAGCATGCGCAGCAACGCGCCGCAGTTGTCGGCGTCGAGGATGAACTTCTCGTAGGACATGGTGAGCCCGCCCTCGAGCCAGCCGGCCGCGTGCCAGACCTGATGCGCACCGGAGAGGACCGTCGCCCACATGGCATTGGTGCTGTCCATCATGGCCTGGGCGTCGGGCGTATTGGCCGCCGTGATCTGCCCGCCGCCCGACCTGACCGGAACGCCGAGGCGCCGCCCCAGCTGCGAGAGCGCCATGGTGACCAGATTGGCCTCGGGCGTGCCGAAGGTGAGCGATCCGGTGCGCAGGTTCATGGTCGAATGGAAGCTGCCCAAGACCACGGGGCAACCCGGCCGCACCAATTGCGCCAAGGCGATCCCGACCATGCCTTCCGCCAGGGTCTGGGCGGCGATCGCGGCCGGCGTCACCGGCCCCATGGCGCCGCCGAAAATGGCCGGGGAGACGCAGACGCACTGCTTGGCGGCGGCGTACTCCCGCAAGGCACCCGACATGGTGTCGTCGAAGACGAAGGGTGAGTTGACGTTGATGTTGCCCTGCATCACCGGGCGCTCGGCCATCGCCTCGGCCCCATGCACGATGCGGGCCATGGCGATGCTGTCCCTGGCCCGCTCCGGCGCGGTGACGGAGCCCATGAAGGGCTTGTCGGAGAGGGTGAGGTGCGCCAGCACCATGTCGAGATGCCGCTTGTTCACCGGAACGTCGACCGGCTCGCACAGCGTCCCGCCGGAGTGGTGCAGAGAGGGGACCATGTAGGTCAGCTTCACGAAGTTCCGGAAGTCCTCCAGCGTCGCATAGCGGCGCCCCTGGCGAAGGTCGGTCACGAAGGGAGAGCCGTAGCCCGGCATGAAGACGATCCCGTCGCCGCCCAGCAGGAGGGAGCGCTCGGGATTGCGCGAGGCCAGGGTGAAGGTAGAGGGCGCCGAGGCGCAGAGGTTGCGCGCCAAGCCCGCTTCGAAGCGAACCCGCTGCCCCTCCACCCGCGCGCCGGACTGTCGGAAGAGGTCGAGGGCCACCGCATCGCCCCGAAACTCGACGCCGACGCTTTCCAAGAGCCAGTCCGCGTGGCGTTCTATCCGACCGAGCGCCGCGTCGTCCAAGAGCGCGTAAGCCGGTATCGCGCGAGACCGCGCGGCCGGAAGCGGCGTGCCGCAGCCGCCGGCCGTGCTCCGCCGCCGCACGCGACGGCGACCGTCGCGGCTCTGCGCCCGCGGTCCGGCACCCGGACTCCGGAACTGACGGCGGTCTTCGATCATGACCCCAGAGTTCATCAGTCAAGCACCGTCGGAAAATCGAAATCTTTTGCCCCGAGCGTTTAATTAGTTTATACGATAAGCCGTTGAAGGCGGTGGCACGATGCGGCTTCGGCAGTACGAGAGTTTGAGGAACTTTGTCGAGATCGCGCGGCACGACAGCCTGTCGGCGGCCGCCGATAGGCTCTGCCTCACCAAGGGCGCGCTGAGCCATCAGATCCGTCGCCTGGAAGAGGAACTGGGCTTCACCGTCTTCGAACGCCATGCCCGCGGCATCCGCCTGACGACGAAGGGCAAGGAGCTTCTGCTGGCCGCGCGGCAGTCCTTCGAGCAGATCGAGCGGAAAGCCGAGGACCTGGCCGGCGCCGGCGATCGCAGCCTGACGATCGGCGTCACCACCTACTTCGCCTCGCGCTGGCTGTCGCCGCGCCTGATGGAGTTCATGCGCGCGCATCCCCAGGTCCGCCTGCGCATTCAGCCGATGATCGATCTGCTGGATTTTCGCGGCGAGGGCGTGGATCTCGCGATCCGCTGGGGCGACGGGCGCTGGACCGACTGCCTGGTCGACGCGCTCTTTCTCTGCCCCGCCTTGCCGACCGGCAATCGCGACGCCCTGGCGGAACTCCGCGACAAGGGCCCCGAGGCCGCCTTCGCCGGCTTCACCCTGCTGCAGGACCGCGAGGACAGCATGGCCTGGAGCCATTGGTACGACCGCGCCGGCTTGCCCCGCCGGCTGCCGGCAGACAGCTTGATCATCCCGGACCCGAACGTGCGCGTGCAGGCCGTGCTGGACGGTCAGGGCATCGCGCTCAACGACGCCCTCGTCGGCGCCGAGATGGCGCAAGGCGGGCTCTTCGCGCTGAGCGAGGTCGCACTGGAGGACTACGGCTACTTCCTGGCGCACCAGCCGGACGCACTCGCCAAACCCGACGCGGTGGCCTTCGCCGAGTGGATCAAGTCCGCCGCCGCGCAGACGACGGAAGCCGGATAGGCCGCGCCGCTCGGCAGCGGCGCCCCCCTTACCCCGCCGCGCGTTGCCCGGCACCCGGCTCTTGCTTCGCCAGGGCAACGCACCGCCGGGCAAGGATATCGGTCGGGTCGAGGAGAAGGGGCACGCCCCGCGCGCTTCGCTCTTCGGGGGCTATCAGCGGCAGCTCCGTACAGCCCAGAATGACGACCTCCGCCCCCTTGGCGGCGACATGGGCGATGGCCGCCTCCAGGTTCTCGCGGCAAAGCCCCGAGGTGAAGCCCGCCTTCACGCCATGCTCGCCATAGATCGCAGCCATGACCAGGCGCTGTGCCGATGGATCGGGCGTGATCGTGGCCAGGCCCGCGGCGGCCAGGGTCTCGTGGTACACGCCTGAGCGCAGGGTGCCGTCCGTCGCCAGGAGTCCGACGCGCGTGACTGTCCGGTCCATCGCGCGGATCCGCGCCACGGTCTCCGAGAGCATGTTGACGATCGGGACGCCGAGGTGCCGCTGGATCCGCTCCACGTAGGCATGGGCCGTGTTGCAGGGGATGGCGATCGCGTCCGCGCCCTCCGCTTCCAGCCGCTTGCAGGTGGCATAGAGCGGAATGGTCGGGTCCTCGCCTTCGCCGATCAGGTTGGCGGTGCGGTCGGGGATCTGCGGGTTCTGCTCCACCACCATCTTGATGTGATCCTGGTCGCGCGCCGCCTCGGTGCGTCGCACTACCTTGTCCATGAAGTCCACGGTCGCCGCCGGCCCGACGCCGCCGACCACGCCCAGCTTGAAGGGACGCGATCGACAGGCGCCGTCGTAGGCGAGCGCATAGCTGGCGTAGGCCTGGTTGGAGTCGAGCACCGGCGTCCGGACCTCCGCGCGCAGGACGTCACAGAGGATCGGGATCTCGGTGAAGCCGGGTAGGATGACCTCCGCCCCGCGATCCGCCAGGTTGCGGCAGGCCTCGACCAGCAAGGCGAGCGAACGGCCGCGCAGCCGCCCGGCCTTGATCCCTTCCGGCCCGTAGACCGCCTCCATCACGGCACCTGCCTGCACCGCAGGGTCGGGGTAGATAAACTCCCACTCGCCCTTCAGGGACCTCTCGAAAAGCCTCTGCTTGCGAACGAAAGCGGAGGTCAGGATGCCGACACGTTTGACGGTCGGAAAATCGTGCTCCAGCGCCTCTCCGAGCGCGGCCAGGATGGAGAGAACCGTGAGCCGGGTCTCGGGTGCTACCTCTTCAAGGAAGCAGTGGGAGATGAAGCAGGGGAGCAGTGCCACGTCGCAGCCGCGGCTCTCCATCTCCTTCAGCGTCTTGTAGACGTGGAACTTGCGATGATTGGGGTTGTAGGCCTCGTCGGCCACGGCGCCGGCGTCGTCGTAGGGATGCTGCTCGAAGCTGATGTCGAGATGCTCGTGATCGCCCAGTGCCGGCGTCGACTTCACCAGCTTCAGCAGGATGTCGGCGCTGGCGACGGCGCCCAGTCCGCCGACGATCCCGAACTTTCGTCGCCTGCCGGCAGCGCCGTCTTGCCTGGTCATTCCGGTTCGCTCCTCGAGGGCAGAAAAAGAAAGCGAGGCGGAAGACCGCCTCGCCAGGTGATGGGAGCACCCTAGGCCCTTGGTCGGTCGGGCTCTTGATCGATCGGACCGGAGAGGCTCTCGACCTCCGCCGGCTCCATGACGTGCGGCGTATTGTAGACCTCCTCGTTCAGCTCGCCTTCGGTCTTGGCGACCAGGACGGTGACGGCGCCGTCGCCGGTCACGTTCAAGGCCGTGCGCGCCATGTCGAGGATGCGGTCAATGCCGGCGATGATGGCGACGCCCTCCAGCGGCAGTCCGACCGAGGTCAGCACCAGCGACAGCATGATAAGCCCGGCGCCGGGAACGCCCGCGGTGCCGATCGAGGCCAAGGTCGCGGTCAGGATGATGGTCACGTACTGGCCGGCCGAGAGGTCGACGCCGTAGGCCTGGGCGACGAAGAGCGCGCAGACGCCTTGGTAGAGCGCCGTGCCGTCCATGTTGATGGTGGCACCCAAGGGCAGCACGAAGCTGGAGACGCCGCGCGAGGCGCCCAGGTTCTGCTGCACGGCCGTCATGGTGACCGGCAGGGTTCCCGAGCTGGAGGTGCTGGTGAAGGCCACCATCTGCGGCTCGACGATGCCCTGGAAGAAGCGAATCGGGTTGAGCCGGCCGACGGCCTTGATGAGACCGCCGTAGACCACCACCGCATGGATGACGCAGCCGACATAGACCGCAAGGATGACCGAACCCAAGGGCAGCAGCAGGTCGAGCCCGTAGGTGCCGGCGACCCAGATCATCAGGGCGAAGACGCCGTAGGGGGCGAAGGAGATGATGATCGCGGTCAGCTTGTAGATCACCTCGGAGAGCGCATCGAAGAAGACCCGGATCGGCTTGCCCAGATCGCCCGCCAGGTTGATGGCGAGGCCGAAGAGCAGGGCGAAGACGATGATCTGCAGCACGTTGCCTTCCGCCGCCGCGCTGATCGGATTGGTCGGAATCAGGCCGACCAGGGTGTCGACCAGGCCGGGCGCCGCCTTGGGTTCGACTGCCGTCGCCGCGGTCAGCTCCACGCCGGCGCCGGGCTGGAAGATGGTGCCCAGCAGCAAGCCGATGGTGATCGCCACAGCCGTGGTGCAGAGGTAAAAGATCACCGTTTTCAAGGCGATACGGCCCATCTTCGTCAGATCGTGCATGGCCGTCATGCCGGCGACCAGCGAGACGAAGATCAGCGGAACGATAAGCATCTTGATGGCGTTGATGAAGAGCGTGCCGATCGGCTTGATGCCGGAGGCGATGTCTTCATTGCCGGTTTGATTCAGCAGAACGCCGAGCACGATGCCGGCACCCAGGGCAAGGAAGATCTGCTGCCAGAGCTTCAATGCCCGCCATCGGCCGAAGAGACCGCGACTTCTTGCTTCTGATTGAGCCATGTTTCCCTCCTTCTTCTGTTCTCTTGCTTGTCTCCGTCCGCTCACGCGGCCCATCCGGGTCTCTGTCCTGAGCGGACAGCGACGGGCCTCGACGGCAGACTGCGCCGGCTCCTTGGCGCGTGGGACCCTCCCGGCCCGACGGGTCGCGCACGCGCCCCCTCCGCTTCGGTGGAGAATGCTAGGTCCACACTATCGTGAATGGCCAATGCTAACTCTTAATGAGCAATGCAAAATTCGCATAATCTATGCCGGACGTTTATGGTATGACAGACTCCCAGCTGTTGGAGGGACGCTATGGAGATTGCCTGGCTAGAGGACTTCCTGACCCTGTCGGTGACCAGCAACTTCTCGCGCGCGGCGGAAACGCGGAACGTCAGCCAGCCCGCCTTCAGCCGGCGCATCCGCAATCTGGAGCACTGGGTCGGGACGCCGCTGGTCGACCGCAGCGTCTACCCCGTGGCCTTGACCCCGGCCGGCGAGGCATTCCGCAAGTCGGCGGAGGAGTGCATCCGCTCGCTGCAGGACGCACGCCAGGAAGCGACGCGACTGATGGCGCGTTCGGGCGAGGTGATCAGCTTCGCGGCCCTCCACACGCTGGCGCTCTCCTACTTCCCCCGCTGGTCGGCGGACCTGCAGGCGAGCCTCGGCGTCATGAGCTTTCGCATGGTGGCGGACAACCTGTCGGGCTGTATCGAGGCGGTGATCTCCGGCTCCAGCGACCTCACCCTCTGCTACAGCCATCCCAGCGTCCCAACGGCGCTGGATATCAACCGCTACCCCTCCATCGCGCTCGCGCACGACCGCATCCTTCCGGTCAGCGCGCCGAACGGCGACGGCACGCCCAAGTTCCAGCTGGGAGAAGGTGCCACCCTGCCCTTCCTCGGCTACGCGTCCGACAGTTTCCTGGGCCGCATCGCCAACACCATCGTCCAGAGCAACGCCCTGGCGCCCCTATTGGAGCTGCGCTACGAGAACTCCATGGCGGAAGCGCTGAAGTCCGTCGCCCTGGAAGGCGGCGGCCTTGCCTGGCTGCCGGAGATCTGCGCGCAGAGAGAGCTGGCGGCCGGCAATCTCGTGCTCGCCGGGGACGAGCGCTTCACCAAGTCCATCTCGATCCGCCTCTACCGCTCCATCGAGCGCAGCCGCAGCGAGGTCGAACGACTCTGGGCCTTCGCCAAGAGCAGCGCGGCGGTTGGATAGGAAAGAAGCACCGCCCCGGCCGAACTCCGACACACTGAGATGGCCAATTGGGCACGCTTTCCAAGCACCGCGACTTCACTTCGGTTAGGCGAACTCGGCTTTGGCCAGCCTCCGTTCTGTTTGCTCTACCCCACGAAACTTGTTTTCGTGGGGTAGAGCCTTATACTCGACAGCATGGTGAGCTTTCCACTCAGCCTTCAAACAACCTATCAAGACCTCGTCGAGGCTCATCGGACGCGCGCGATCGACGAGATCGCAGGAAAGCCGATCCTGAAGGAACAGGGTGCACGGGGTTTCTGGTATGACCGCCGGCGCATCGGAGATCGCGTGGTCGACCGCTACATCGGTCCGGACACGATAGAACTTCGGAACCGACTTGAGAGCGCACGGCGCACAGCGGAGAGCCGGGCCGCATTCACTCGCCGCGCCTCGTCTTTGGTCGCACAACTCCGCGCTGGCGGGCTTCCCGCTCTCGACCGCACGACGGGAAAGGTCCTGAATGCTCTCGCCAAGGTCGGCACCTTCCGTCTTGGCGGCACGCTCGTAGGCACGCATGCCTTCAGACTCTACGCGGCGGAGCTCGGTGTCGGGCTCGCCCCCACCCTCGGCGTAACAGAGGATGTCGATATCGCCTCCTTCGAAGCGCTATCGCTCGCTCTGGGCGACCGCGTCGAGCCGTCACTGCAGCAGACTTTCCGCGACCTGGCTCTCGAACCCGTCGCGGGCTTCGACCCAAGAAGCAAACCTACCCGTTGGCGCATGCCCGGTGGTGGCATCTCGATCGATTTCTTGGCGCCCCGCATGCAAGACAGACAGGACACGGTCCTATTGGCGGCCCTCGGCGTTCACGCGCGGGCTTTGTCATACCTCAACTACCTGATCTCCGAGCCGATACAGGCGGTCGCCCTCTATCGCGAAGGGGTGCCGATCCAAGTTCCGCGCCCGGAGCGCTTTGCCATCCACAAGCTGATCGTCTCGGGCGAGCGCCGCGGCACCGATGCGGCCAAGGCCAGAAAGGACGCCGCACAGGCCGCGTGGCTCATCGAGATACTCAGCGAAGATCGCCCGGGAGAGCTGGCGGACGCTCTCCAGGATGCGAGGGACCGTGGCCCCAAATGGCGCGAAGCTCTTGAGAGAACTCTAGAAAAGCACCGACCTATCAAGGGCTTGCTAGCAGGACTTCCGGGCTAGCGCCTGCAGAGCCTGCGAAGCCGGACCCGACAGGACCCCGGCCTCCATTGCCTCTCCAATCGCCTCTTTCGCCTCACTCCGCCCCGTCGACGATGCAGGACACGCCCGTCGAGGCGGCAAGGCGCAGGGGTAGGATCTCCTGATACTCCGGCGAGTCGTAAAAGCGCCGGGCGGCGGCGCGGTTCTCGAAGGCGACCACCACGACGCGCGAGCCGGGCAGGCTACCCTCCAGCACCTCCGGATCGCCGCCGCGCACGACGAAGCGGCCGCCGAACTGCGCGATCACGTCCGGCGTGCGCGCGGTGTATCGGCTGTAGGCCTCGGGGTCGTTCACCTCGATCTGGGCGATCAAGTAGGCGGTCATGGCATTCCTTCCCGGTTGTGTGGGCCCAACTCTGCTGGCCCAACTGTGCTAGCTTAACTTTGCCGGGCGAGCCTATCGCGTGCCCTTGCGGCCGATCCAGCCCTCATCTCTTGCAATGGAGCCCTGCCATAGCGAGATATTGCTGCAGAGCAAAAAGTGCTAGATAGCGGGCGCGCTCGAATCCTCGATTCGGGCGCGCACTTGTGGTTGCCGGATGACGGGCCCCGCCGGCGGGGGCAAGCGAGCAAGGAAGACAGCGGACGTGAACGCAAGGACCTACGATGTCTGCGGCATCGGCAACGCCATCGTCGATGTCTTGGCGTCGGCCAAGGAGGCCTTCCTTGCCGAACAGCAGCTGACCAAGGGCGCGATGAGCCTGATCGACGGCGCCCGCGCGGAGGCCCTCTACGCCATGATGGGCCCGGGACGAGAGGTCTCTGGCGGCTCGGCCGCCAACTCCATGGTGGGCCTGGCGGCGCTTGGCGGCTCCGCCGCCTTCATCGGCAAGGTGCGCAACGACCAGCTGGGCGGCATCTTCGCCCACGACATCCGTGCCGCCGGCGTGGATTTTCCGACGCCTCCCGCCAAGGAGGGACCGCCGACGGCGCGCTGCCTCATCCTGGTGACGCCCGACGGCCAGCGCACCATGAACACCTACCTCGGCGCCTGCGTCGGCCTCGGCCCGGCGGAGGTCGATCCCGCGACCGTCCAGGCCTCCAAGGTCACCTATCTGGAGGGCTATCTATTCGACCCGCCGGCCGCGCAGGAAGCCTTTCGCACCGCCGCCCAGCTGGCGCACGGCGCCGGCCACAAGGTGGCCTTGACGCTGTCCGACCCCTTCTGCGTCGAACGCCATCGCGCCGACTTCCGCCAGCTGATCGAAGGCCACATCGATCTGCTTTTCGCCAACGAGAAGGAAGCCCTGTCGCTGTGTGAGACCGACGATCTGGGCAGCGCGCTCGATGCGCTCCGAGGCAAGCTCGATGTCGCCATCGTCACCCGCAGCGAGAAGGGCGCGATCATCCTCTCCGGCGACCGGCAGGACGAGGTGGAGGCCTTTCCCGTGCACCGCGTGGTCGACACCACCGGCGCCGGCGATCTCTTCGCCGCCGGCTTCCTGGCCGGCTACACCAAGGGCAAACCGCTGGTCGACTGCGGCCGCCTGGGCGCGCTCGCCGCCTCCGAGATCATCAGCCACTTCGGCGCGCGCCCGGAGGTCGATCTCGCGGAGCTGGCGCGCCAGCAAATGAGTTAGACCCATGACCGACGACCGCCAAGCACTGCGCAACATCGCCATCATCGCCCACGTCGACCACGGCAAGACGACCTTGGTCGACGAACTGCTGAAGCAGTCGGGCGCCTACCGCGAGAACCAGCGCGTTGCCGAACGCGCGATGGACTCGGGCGATCTGGAGCGCGAGCGCGGCATCACCATTCTGGCCAAGTGCACCTCCATCGACTGGCAGGGAACCCGCGTCAACATCGTCGACACGCCCGGCCACGCCGATTTCGGCGGCGAGGTGGAGCGCATCCTCTCCATGGTGGACGGCGCCTTGCTGCTGGTCGACGCCTCCGAAGGGCCCATGCCGCAGACCAAGTTCGTGCTGGCCAAGGCCCTGGCGCGCGGCCTGAGGCCCATCGTCGTGATCAACAAGGTCGACAAGCCCGATCAGCGCGCGCAGGCCGTGGAGAGCGAGGTCTTCGACCTCTTCGCGCTGTTGGACGCCAGCGAGGAGCAACTGGACTTCCCGACCCTCTTTGCCTCGGCCAAGCAGGGCTGGGCCTGCGAGAGCCTGGAGGGCGAGCGGGAAAGCCTGGCACCGCTGTTCGAGCGCATCATCGCCCACGTGGTACCGCCGGAGGCGGAGAGCGAGGGGCCCTTCGCCATGCTGGCCACCACCTTGGAGGCCGACCCCTACCTCGGCCGCGTGCTGACCGGCCGCATCCACTCCGGCGTTGCCCGCCTCAATGCGCCGGTGCGCGCGCTGGGCGCCGACGGCAAGGTGATCGAGCAGGGCCGCCTGACCAAGCTTCTGGCCTTCCGCGGGCTGGAACGCCGGCCGATCGAAAGCGCGGTGGCGGGCGACATCGTCGCCGTGGCGGGGCTGACCGAGGCCACCGTCGCCGATACCCTGGCCGCACCGGAGGTGGTCGAGGCGCTGCCCAGCCAGCCGGTCGATCCGCCAACCTTGGCGATGACCTTCTCGATCAACGATTCCCCGCTGGCCGGCCGCGAGGGCGACAAGGTCACCAGCCGCATGATCCGCGCGCGCCTGCTGCGCGAGGCCGAGGGCAACGTCGCCATCCGCATCCGCGAGACCGACGACAAGGACGCCTTCGAGGTAGCCGGGCGCGGCGAGCTGCAGCTGGGCGTCTTGATCGAGACCATGCGCCGGGAAGGCTACGAGCTCTCGATCAGCCGGCCGCGCGTGGTCATCCGCCACGACGAGGACGGCATGCGCCTGGAGCCGATCGAAGAGGTGGTGATCGATGTCGACGAGGAGCATTCCGGCGTCGTGGTGGAGAAGCTCTCCCTGCGCAAGGGCGAGCTCAAGGACCTGCGCCCGTCTGGCGGCGGCAAGCAGCGCCTGACCTTCCACGCGCCCTCGCGCGGCCTGATCGGCTATCACGGCGAGTTTTTGACCGACACCCGCGGCAGCGGCGTGATGAACCGCCTGTTCCACGACTACGCCGCCTACAAGGGTCCGATCCCGGGCCGCCGCCAGGGCGTCTTGATCGCCATCGGCCGCGGCTCCGCCGTCCCCTACGCGCTTTGGAACCTGGAGGAGCGCGGCCAGCTCTTCATCACGCCGGGCGCGCAGGTCTATGACGGCATGATCATCGGCGAGCACTCGCGCGAGAACGACCTGGAGGTCAATCCGCTGAAGGCCAAGCAGCTGACCAACATCCGCGCGGCCGGCAAGGACGAGGCGGTCAAGCTCTCCCCGCCGCGTCAGATGAGCCTGGAGCAGGCGCTGGCCTATATCGCCGACGACGAACTGGTCGAGGTCACGCCCAAGACCATCCGCCTGCGCAAGCGCACCCTGGACACCCACCAGCGCAAGAAGGAAAGCCGCCTGCAAAAGGCCAGCTGATGGCGAGCCTGCAGGAGCGCGCGGCCGGGGTCCTGGCGACCGCCGATCCTCGGGCCAAGGCGGAGGCCGCGCGAAGGCTCGCGGCAGACTGGAGAGACGAGGGAGCGCGACCAGGCGATCCTCTGCCGGACTTGGGACGGCCGGCACGCCCCCAACAGCCGCCGCTGGTCCCACCCCGCGCTGTGCCGCGACGGCGTATCACCACTTCGCCCGCCGGCCGCATCGCGCTGTTGCATGCCATCGCGCATATCGAGCTCAACGCCGTCGACCTGGCTGCCGATCTCATCGCCCGCTTCGGAAAAGAGGATTTTCCGATACCCTTTTATGACGACTGGCTTCGGGTGCTGGACGAGGAGGGCAAGCACTTCCTTCTGCTGCAGGCGCGCCTAGAGGCGCTCGGCGCGGCCTACGGCGACCTGCCGGCGCACGACGGTCTCTGGCAGGCGGCGGAGGCAACGTCCGACGACGTTCTGGCGCGCCTCGCCGTGGTACCCCTGGTGCTGGAGGCCCGCGGCCTCGATGTCACCCCGGCGATGATCCGGCGGCTTGAAGCGGTCGACGACGGCGCCAGCGCCGCCGCCCTGCAGGTGATCTACCGAGAGGAGATCGGCCACGTCGCCATCGGCCGGCGCTGGTTTGCCTGGGCGGCGGAGGCACGCGGCCTGGAGCCCTGGGAGGCCTGGCCGGGCTTGGTCCGCCGCTACTTCAAGGGGGCCCTGAAGCCGCCTTTCAACCATGACGGTCGCGCCGCGGCCGGCCTGCCGCGCAGCGGCTACGAGGGGTTGGCCGAGCAGCCATAGCCCGCTCGACCCGTCCGCTGGTGTCTTGCCCACCCAGCAAGGCCAGGTTAGCCTGGCCGGCAGGGATCTGGTCGGGTGTGCGGGCGGAGCGGCCTTCGAGCGTTTAATCGTGGCCGATCGAACCAACGAACTGACGCCGAACTCGACCGAAGACGCGGAAAGCGCAGGTGAGGTAAGGCAATGGCATTCATTCCGGGAACCGACGGTCCGGACACACTGACCGGGTCCAACGACGTCGACACCATCTTGGGCTAAGGCGCCAACGACGCGCTCTACGGGCTGGGAGACGCGGACAGCCTCTTCGGTGATGCCGGCAACGATTCGCTCTACGGCGGCAACGGCGCCGAGCAGTCGATGGACGGCGGCGGGGGGGATGACAGCCTCTTTGGCGGCAATGGGTCGGACACGCTGCTCGTCGGCGGCTCGGGAAGCGACGTCGTTCACGGTGACAGCGGCGACGATCGGCAGATCGGCAGTCTCAGCGGCAGCGACCAGGTCTTTGGCGGCAGCGGCAGCGACAGCATCCTCTTCGGCGGAGCCGATGCCGATCTCCTCTATGGCGGGGATGGCGATGACGCGACCCTCTTCGGCGGCCTCGGGGCGGACAGTCTCTACGGTGGCGGCGGCATCGACGCCCTCTACGGCGGCAGCGGCGACGACCTCTTCGTGGTGGCCAGCCAGGGCGACTTGGCGGGCTACCTCTACGTCGGGGGCGCCGGCAACGACACGCTCCTCTTGGAGGGCGGCGCCACCTTGCCCGGCAACGGGGGGTCCCTGATCTCCATTGAGGTAACGCTTTACGGCTGAGGTTTCCCCCTCTCAAAAGATAGCCATCTTGTCATCTCGGCCTGGCCGCTTTCCCTGCTATGACTGGCGTGGGGGATCGATACTCCTATGTGCGGCCTATCAAGGGAGAGCAAGAATGCGCGTTTCGCCAGTCGCTAGGACGGTCGGATTGGGCCTGGGGTTTGCCGCCTTCCTTTCGATGGCGACGACATCGCACGCGGCGGAGATCTCGCTGGCCCATCCCGTGGACTGCACGCTGGGCCAGGACTGCTGGGTGCAGAACCTGGTCGATACAGATCCCGGTCCCACCGCCACGGACTTTCGCTGCACAAGCTTTACCTACGACACCCACTCGGGCACCGACATCCGTATCGCGAACCGCCATGCGGTGAACCGTGGTGTGGCGGCGCTGGCCGTGGCGCCCGGCAAGGTCTTGCGGATGCGCGACGGCGAGCCCGACCGGATCTACGACCAGCCGCCGCCCGACCGCAAGGGACGCGACTGCGGCAACGGTCTGATCATCGACCACGGTGGCGGCTACGAGACGCAGTACTGCCACCTGCGCAAGGGCAGCGTGATCGTGCAGCCCGGTCAGGAGGTGGAGCGCGGCGAGCCCTTGGGGATGATAGGGACGTCCGGCAAGACCGATTTCGCCCACCTGCACATAACCTTGCGCAAGGATGGGGAGACCATCGATCCCTATACCAGCGCCAGGGTCGGCGCCTCGGCCTGCGGGGAGGCCGGTACCTCTCTCTGGGAGGAGAGCGAGGCCATGATGGCCACCATCGACGCCCAAGTGATCAACGCGGGCTTTGCCGCCGGCGCGGTGGAGATGGAGGCGATCGAGGAGGGTCACGTGCCGCTGGCGGCGGTGCCCGCCGACGCACCCGCCCTGGTCTTCTTCGGCCGCGCCGCCAACCTGCTGCCGGGCGACGTGCAGCGCATCACCGTCTCGGGCCCCGGCTTCGAGGTCGAGGACAGCGCCGATCCCCTGCCCCGCAAGCGGGCGCAGGCGATGATCTTCGCCGGTAAGCGGCTGCGGGGCGAACGCTGGGAAGCCGGCCGCTACGAAGGTACCTACGAGGTCCTGCGCGATGGAGAGGTGCTGGACTCCGAGACGGTCACCGTGGAGATCGAGTAGGAGCGCAGCCGCACGCGCCTATGCCAGGCCTGCCGGATTCCTCTAGCGCGCGGTCGAGTGCCCCGCCCCGAGTGGCTCCCCCTGCTCCACCAACCGCGTGTCGCGCAGAAGCCCGCGGCGCAGCAGCAAGGTCTGCGCCACCGAGGCGAAGAGGGCGTTGACCTCCTTGAAGGCGCGCAGCGTCTCCAGGTGGATGTTGCTGCTGTTGACCGAGGTCTCGCCGCCGCGGCGCAGGCGGTGCAGGTGCTCGTTGCGGCTGTTGCGCTCCAGAAGCCGGATGCGGTCCTTCTCCTCGACGAGCCGGCGGGCGGCATCGACGTCCTCCGAGACCAGGACGTTGATGGCCATCTGCATGTTCACCATGATGCGGTCGTGGATGGTGGTGAGCTCGCCCCAGCCCTCGCGGGAGAAGCTGACGTCGAACTCGTCCTTCTTCTTGGCCAAGGGCAGAAGCCGCTTGGCGACGATGTCCCCTGCGCTCTCAAGGTTGATGGCGAAGTCGGCCAGGTCGAGGCTGCGCTGCTTCTGCTTTTCGCTCAGCTGGCCGCGGTTCAGGGCCGCGATGTAGAGCTTGATGTCGGCGAAGGCCCGATCGACCGCGTCGTCCAAGCGGGCGATCTTCGCGATCTGGGGCCGGTCGCCGGTCTCGTAGAGCTCCATGACGGGTCTCGCCATCACCTCGACCAGTTCGGCCATGCGCAGAACCTCGCGGGTGGTGTTGGCCAAGGCCACCTCCGGTGTCCTCAGGGCCGCTTGATCCAGGGCGGAGGCCGGCCGCAACGACTCCTCCTCGGCCTCCGCGGTGAGCGAGGGCTTCGGCATGATCAGCTCAAGGAATGCCTGCAATGGACCCACCAGCGCGAGGCCGATCAGCAGGATGGCCAGGTTCAATCCCAAATGCAGCCAGACCAGCTGCTGTGCCGGGTTCTCCGTCAGGACCGCGAGCGGCAGGGTGACGGCCTGGACCAGAGCCAGGGCCGCCAAGGCCCCGCAACCCCGGAGCATCAGGTTGCCGACGGGGATCCGCCGCGCCACCACCCCGGCGCCGCGCGTGAGCCAGACCGCCAGCAGCGCGCCGCCGAGGTTGGCGCCCAACACCAGAGAGATACCGAGATCGAGCGGCACCACGGATCGGCTGACGAAGGTCACGACGATCAGGATGGCGGCCACGCTGGAGTGCAGGGCAAAGGCAAAGAGCGCGCCCAGCAGGAAGGCGGTTACGGGATCGCCTTCCAGGAAGCCGACGATCACCGGCAAGGCGGCGCTCTCGCGCAAGGGCAGGGTCGCCTCTCCGATCAGCCGCAAGGACAGCAGGACGAGCGCGATGCCCAGCAGCACCCGCCCGGCCTGCTTGGCGGCCCGCCGCTCCAGCTTCAAGAAGAGAATGCCGCCGGCCGCCAGCAGCAGGGGGATGAGCCAGTCCAGGCGGAAGGAGAGAAACTGCACCACCAAGGCCGAGCCGAGATCGGCGCCCAGCAAGAGCGCCAGGCCGCCGGCAAAGCCGATCAGGCCGCTGGCGGCGAAGCCGACCGTCAGGATCGCCGCCGCGGTTGAGCTCTGCAGCATCACCGCCAGTACGACTCCCATGGCGGCCGTGGTGAGGCGCCCGCGCCGGTGATCGATCAGCAAGGTTCTGAGAGCTGGCCCGCTTGCACGCTCGATCCCGGTGCGCACCATCCGCACCGCGTAGAGCAGCAAGGCCGTCGCCCCGGCCAAGTTCAGCAGCAACAGCGGCAGCTGCATGCCGATTACCTCTCCCTACCTCATGTCGTCTCGGCCGCGTCGGGCCGGACCCGGCTCTTCGTCCGGTCTCCTATAAGGACAGTGATAGCGGACTTGGGCGCGCCGTGTCATCAAAATGTAACAAAACTGAAACGAAACTGTAGCCCGAGAGGATCCTAAGGGATCCGGAAACCCGGGCAGCAATACAAGAGGGGCGCTAGACCGGCTCCAATACTCTGTTCTCGATGCCACCGACCAGGCTGCCGTGCTCGGCGGCCGTCACGCGCTTGATCTCCTTCCACTCCTCGTCGGCCATGAAGCGGGCCCAGGCGGCCTCCATCGCCGCCTTGTCCGGCCAGGTGAGAAGATAGACGAACTCCAGGCGCTCTTCGGTCCGGCTGACCCACATTGCCTGGATCTGAAAGCCGTAGCTCTGCATGATCCGGGCCGCGTGGTCGCGAAAGCGATCCAGGAAGGCCTGACGGTTGGTCTCGAAGATCTCGTAGATGCGTAGCTGCTGGATCATCTTGTCCTCGTCTCAGTCGCGCGCGCCCTCGATTTGGAAGTGCAGGCCCTGGGGGCTGCAGTCCGGGCCGTTGATCGGCATCATGTCTTGCGGGCAGGCCGACATGACCGCGACGCAGGCCATATTGGCCCGCAATGTCACCTGATCGCCAGGCTTGGAGACCGGCGCCAACCACTGCACCCGACCGTCGGCGCCCACCGGCGTGTTCATCCAGATGTTGAAGGGCGACGGTATCGCCGGCGCGCGCCGGCCGATCGCGATCAGCGCCATGCGCAGGTTGTCGGTGCAGTTGTCGTGGTAGTCGACACAGCCCAGCTGGCGATAGCGGTGGTGGTCGCAGGACGCGATGACCGTGTCGTGGACGCCGGGCGAG
Source organism: Rhodospirillales bacterium (assembly GCA_963669375.1). Classification (GTDB taxonomy): domain Bacteria; phylum Pseudomonadota; class Alphaproteobacteria; order Kiloniellales; family JACOMY01; genus JACOMY01. Next base: position 919,369 of record OY770024.1, read on the forward strand.
GTGTCTTCCTCCAGGTCCATGATCGCCCGTCGGCGGTTGGTCACCAGACCGTCTCCGACCTTGGGGTAGATCGAGCCCAAAGCCGTGTGGAGGTGCTCCATCGAGAGGTGCTCGTCCAGATCCTGCGCATGAAAGGCCCAGAAGTCGCAGACCTGCGTGCCGGCCGTGTTCTCGATCACCAGGCGCTGCCCCTCCTCCAGCAGGACGGCCACCCCGCAGCGCGCCGGGACTTCGTAGCGCTGGCCGGGGCTCGGCCTGCCGTCGGGCGCGACCGCGCTGGTGAGGCTGGCATTGCTGCCGTCGGGCACGCCCGGGTCGAAGCTCTTGGTCATCGCCACCAGCCCTTTCTTGCCTGTCTGTGGAGTGCCCGTGACCTCCGACCCGCGGTCGGCGTCATGCCGGGACTTGGCCCGGAGCACGGCCCGAACCGTCGCCATTGAGCCGCAGCCGAGCTCGCCGGGTCAAGCCCGCAGCTGCGCCGCACTTTCCGGGCCACGCCGCCCAGCCTGCATCGGGATGGGGCGAAGGCCTTGGCCGCGGGACCGACAGGCTTGCTCGCCAGGCCTGCAACCATTAGCCTTGCCATATCGAGCAATACTTGCAGATGCGATACTACCGTGGGGGGCGATAGCATGGCGTTCATTCCAGGGACAGAGGGACCGGACACGCTGACCGGGGCCGACGCCGTCGACACCATGCTGGGCTACGGCGCCGACGACACGCTCTACGGCTTGGGTGCCAGCGACAGTCTTTACGGCGGACCGGGACGCGACAGCCTCTACGGCGGCGGCGCGGGGGATTCGGTGATCGACGGCGGCGGCGGCGCCGACAAGATCTTCGGTAGAGCCGGCGACGACACCTCGCTCTTGGGCGGCACCGCGCCCGACACGATCTATGGCGGCAAGGGAACGGACCGCTCCCTGACCGGCGACCTGGGCGACGACACGCTCTTCGGGGGCGACGGGGACGATTTTCGTCTGTTCGGTGGGTCAGGCTCCGACCGCATCTACGGCGGCAACAGTAGCCTTCGAATTGCCTACTATGTCTTCTTCGGCGGCGAAGGCGGATTCTTCGGTGGATCGGGAACCGACCTGATCTTCGGAGGCAGTGGATCGGACCTTGCTCTGTTCGGCGGTGACGGTGACGACGGGATCTATGGCGGCAGTCACATAGACTACTCCTTCTTCGGCGGGTCCGGATCCGACAGTCTCTTCGGCGGCCGCTTGATGTTCGGCGGGTCCGGCTCCGACAGGCTTTTTGGCGAGTTCGGCATCCGTGGTGACGATGGCGACGACCTTGTCTTCGGGTTTTCCAGTGTGTCCGGGGGCAGCGGCGACGATGTCGTCCACGGCATCTACCTCCTGTTCGGTTCGGCCGGCAACGACACCGTTTACGGTCAGAGGTCCCTCTTCGGTGGCTCTGGAACCGACTCCCTTTACGGCGGCTACAACCTGTTCGGTGGATCTGGCGCCGATAGCCTCTTCGGCAGGGAGACCGGCTTCGGTAGCGAGTACCGTTTCTTCGGCGATGATGGAGACGACGCCCTCTTCGGCAGCGAAGGCGATGACTATCGTTTCTTCGGTGGTTCCGGCTCCGACACTCTCTTCGGCGGATATGAGGAGAGGTTCTTCGGATATGGCGCCCGGGAGTTTTTCGGTGACTCCGGCTCCGACAGTCTGTTCGGAGGTCATGGGGGTAACTATCGCTTCTATGGCGGGCGTGGCGACGATGTTCTCTACGGCGGTAGTCGGGGCGACAGGACCTTCGACGGCGGCAGCGGTGCCGACACCCTCTTTGGCGACAGCGGCAACGACATGGCTTTCTTCGGCCACGATGCCGACGACAGCCTCTTCGGCGGCGACGGCGATGACCGCGACCTCTTCGGTGGCGAGGGCGACGATGGGCTTTTCGGCGGCGCGGGCGACGACAGTGGCCTCTTCGGAGGCGACGGAGACGACTTCGTGAGCGGTGACCAGGGAAGCGATGTGCTCTACGGCGAGGCTGGTGATGACACCATGGAGGGCGGCAACCTAAAGGACAGCCTCTTCGGCGGCAGCGATGCGGATCGGATGTTCGGCGGTGCTGGGGACGACCTGCTGTCGGGTGGCCGACAGGACGACTACTTGAGCGGTGACGGAGGCCAAGACACCTTGAACGCCGGCAGAGGCGACGACCGGCTCTACGGCGGCGACGGACCGGATACCCTGCGCGGCAACTCGGGCGACGACCGCATCCGGATGTCGGACGACGACCGCGCCGTCGGCGGGTCCGGCAGCGACTCCTTCGACTTCGACGGCACGCCGCTACTTCCCGGCGAGGCCCCCACGATCGCGGACTTCGACGGTGTCAGCCTCAATGGCGGCGGCGGTCAGGACAAGCTGGTCTTCGCCACCGGCGCGGAGACGGGCAGCTTCGCCTTCATCGGCGATTCCGCCTTCGGAGGCAACGGCAACACGGAGGCCCGCTTTGCCGGCCACCGCCAGGTGGAGGTCGACGCCAACGGCGACGGCGCGGCCGACATCACCTTCAAGCTGAACGGCCTCTCGAAAGCCGACCTACTGACCGCGTCGGACTTCGTGTTCCTGTCGTAGGCGCGCTGAAAGACGACTGGGGTTCCGCGGACTTTTCGAGGGAGCGCCGACTCACCTCATAGCTCTTACTTCATCATAGGATGTTTCCGTCCGACAACACTTCTACACCTTGCCGGAGACCAGCGACATCCACGCCATCGCCCTAACCGTCATCCTTCGACTTGATCGGAGGATCGGGAGGGGCTGTTAGAGGTCATGGGTAGCGCACTGCCCGGAGGACCTCCTGCGTCACGGTCGCTGCGTCCTTGTCAAGTAGGTGTCGAACCGCGAAGCGTTGGCCAGCACCATCGGTGATACACAGAGACGGGACCGTCGCGCGGGCCGAGAGAGATCCTCCGATCAAGTCGGAGGATGACGAAAACGGGGTAGGTGAGCGCTCCAGCCCAGAAGGTCTGCACTTGATTTTTCGGGCATGCTCGCCCAGCGGGTAGCTGTTAGAAGGTGCCTCTACCCGACAGTGCTTCTCCTTCTTGCTAGCGATCAGCGGCGTCCATGCCATCCCCCCAACCGTCATCCTCCGACTTGATCGGAGGATCAGGAGAGGCTGGTAGACGCCACGGGTAGCGCACTGAACGGAAGTCCTCCTGCGTCTCGGTCGGTGCGTCCTAGTCAAGTAGGTGCTGAGGCGCCAGACGTCTACCAGCGCCGACAGGATTGTGCCGAGGGGGCTCCATCGCGCGGGCCGAGAGTCATCCTCCGATCAAGTCGGAGGATGACGCAAGGGGGCAGGTGAGCGCCCCAGCCCGGGAGATCTCCACTTGATCCGCAAAGGCACCTCGCTCCATGGGTGACCGATGCTGGATGTTTCTAACCGACAACGCTGCTGCGTATGCCAGTGATCAGCGACATCCATGCCATCCCTACAGCCGTCATCCTCCGACTTGATCGGAGGATCGTTCGCCGCGGGCAGACACCACGAGCAGTGCGCCTGCCGAAGCACCTCTTGAGTATCGGTCGGCGCGTCCGTGCCAGGCGTGTGCCAATGCGCAAGGCGTCCGCCCGAGCGCCGCCGGTGATGCACAGAGACGGGACCGTCGCGTGGGCCGAGAGCGATCCTCCGATCAAGTCGGAGGATGACGCAAGGGGCCTATTTGAAGGCCAAGTGCCTCAAGCCAAAAGATCTCCAGACAACCCGAAAGGGAGCCTCGCGAGCGCAAAGACCCGCTATCGGGTGGTTTGACCCGCCAGAGCTCCCGCGCTATAGCTCCAGCTTCTCCTTCAGAAGCTTGTTCACCATGCCGGGGTTGGCCTTGCCTTGGGTGGCCTTCATCACCTGGCCGACGAACCAGCCCATGACCTTCATGTTGCCGCCCTTCAGCTGCTCGACCTGGGTCGGGTTCTTGGCGATCACCTCGTCGACGATGCCGGCGATGGCGCCGCTGTCGGTGATCTGCTTCAAGCCGCGTTCCTCGACGATCTCGGCCGCCGGCTTGCCGCTCTCCCACATGGCCTCGAAGACCTCCTTGGCCATGCGGCCGGAGAGCGTCTTGTCGGCGATGAGGTCGATGAGGCCGCCTAGCTTCCCGGCATCGACGGGGGCGGAAGCCAGGTCCTCGCCGCTCTTGTTGAGCGCCGCCATGTAGTCGCCCAGCACCCAGGTCGAGGCCAGCTTGGCGTCACGGCCGCCGGCCACGGCCTCGAAGAAGTCGGCGCGCTCCTTGTCCGCCACCAGGATGGCGGCATCGACCGGCTTCATGGCGAAGGCCTCGATGAAGCGGGCCTTCTTCTCGTCCGGCAGTTCCGGCAGGCCGGCGCGCAGCCGCTCGATCATCGCCGGGTCCAGCTTCAAGGGCAGCAGGTCGGGATCGGGGAAGTAGCGATAGTCGTGCGCCTCCTCCTTGGACCGCAGGGAGCGGCTCTCGCCGGTCATGCCGTTGAAGAGACGGGTCTCTTGGCGGATGGTCCCGCCCTCCTCCAGAACCTCGATCTGGCGGCGCGCCTCGTAGGCGATGGCCTGCTGCACGAAGCGGATGGAGTTCACGTTCTTGGTCTCGGTCCGCGTGCCCAAGGCCTCGCCCGGACGGCGCACCGAGAGGTTGACGTCGGCGCGCATGGAGCCTTCCGCCATGTTGCCGTCGCAGGTGCCGAGATAGCGCAGGATGGCACGCAGCTTGGTGAGGTAGGCGCCCGCCTCCTCGGCCGAGCGCATGTCCGGCTTGGAGACGATCTCCATCAAGGCGACGCCGGAGCGGTTCAGGTCGATGAAGGTCATCTTGGGGTGCTGGTCGTGCAGCGACTTGCCGGCGTCCTGCTCCATGTGCAGGCGCTCGATCCCGATCTCGCGGGTGGAGCCGTCCTCCAGGTCGATGACCACCGTGCCCTCGCCGACGATGGGCTGCTCGTACTGGCTGATCTGATAGCCGGCCGGCAGGTCGGGATAGAAGTAGTTCTTCCGCTCGAAGACGCTCTCCAGGTTGATTTCGGCCTTCAGGCCCAGGCCGGTCTTCACCGCCTGCTCGACGCAGACGCGGTTCAAGACCGGAAGCATGCCGGGAAAGGCGGCGTCGACCAGCGAGACCTGGCTGTTGGGCTCGCCGCCGAAGTCGGTGGCGGCACCGGAGAAGAGCTTGGACTTGGAGATGATCTGGGCATGGACCTCCAGCCCGATGATCACCTCCCAGGGGCCGGTGCGGCCTTCGATCAGATTGCTGTCGCTCATCGCTCTAGCCTGCCATCCGCTGTGGCTGGTGGGTGAAGTGGGCGGCCATCTCCAGGCCGTGGCCGACGCGGAAGACCATCTCCTCGTCGAAGGCCTTGCCGATCACCTGCAGGCCCAGGGGCAGGCCGTCGTTGGTGAGCCCCGCCGGCACCGAGATGGCCGGCAGACCGGCCAGGCTGGCCGGCACGGTGAAGACGTCGTTCAGGTACATGGTGACCGGATCGTCCATCTTCTCGCCCTGGGCGAAGGCGGCGCTGGGCGTGGTCGGCGTCAGGATCGCGTCGACCTTCTCGAAGGCCCGGGCGAAGTCGCGGGCGATCAGGCTGCGGATGCGGCGCGCCTTGTTGTAGTAGGCGTCGTAGTAGCCGGCCGAGAGCACGTAGGTGCCGATCAGGATGCGCCGCTTCACCTCCGCCCCGAAGCCGGCGCCGCGGGTCGCCTCGTAGAGGCCGGTCAGGTCCTCTTCCGCCACGCGGGCGCCGAAACGCACGCCGTCGTAGCGCGCCAGGTTGGAGGAGGCTTCCGCCGGCGCCACGATATAGTAGGTCGGCAGGGCGTGCTGGGTATGCGGCAGGGAGATCTCGCGCACATGCGCGCCCTGCTCCTCCAGCCAGGTCATGCCCTGCTTCCACAGGCGCTCGATCTCGGGCGCCATGCCGGGCACGCGGTACTCCTTGGGCACGCCGATGGTAAGGCCCTTGACGTCCTTGTGCAGGGCCTGCTCGTAGTCCGGCACCGGGCGGTCGACCGAGGTGGAGTCCTTGGGGTCGTAGCCAGCCATGGCGCGCAGCACGATGGCGCTGTCGCGCACGGTGCGCGCGAAAGGCCCGGCCTGGTCCAACGAGGAGGCGAAGGCGACGATGCCCCAGCGCGAGCAGCGCCCGTAGCTGGGCTTCATGCCGACGATGCCGCAGAAGCTGGCCGGCTGGCGGATCGAGCCGCCGGTATCGGTGCCGAGGCTGGCCGGCGCGACCCTGGCCGCCACCACGGTCGCCGAGCCGCCGGAGGAGCCGCCCGGCACCAGGTTGCGGTTGTCGCCGCGCCGCTGCCAGGGATTGGACACCGGCCCGAAGGCCGAGTTCATGTTCGCCGAGCCCATGGCGAACTCGTCCATGTTGAGCTTGCCGGTCATCACCGCGCCGGCCTGCCAGAGCTTGGCCGTGACGCTCGATTCATAGGTTGGCACGAAGCCCTTCAGGATGTTGGAGCCGGCCGTGGTCTCCACCCCTTCGGTGCAGTAGAGATCCTTGATCGCGATCGGCACACCCTCCAGCGCGCCCGCCTCGCCTTTGGCGATGCGCGTGTCCGCCGCCTCGGCCATGGCCAGCGCCTTTTCCGCCGTCTCGGCGGCGAAGGCATTGAGGTCGCGATGGCTCTCCATGGCATCCAGATGCGCCTGGGTGAGCTCCTTGGAGGAGAAGACCTTGCGGCCCAGAAGCTCGCGCATCTCGGCCAGGGTCAGGTGGGTGATGGGTCCGCTGACGCTCATGGCCGCTACTCCACCACCTTGGGCACGGTATAGAAGGCGGCCATGCGGCCCGGCGCGTTCCGCAGCACCGCATCCGGCTGGGCGCCATCGTCGACCACGTCCTCGCGCAGCCTGAGCTCGGTGGCCACGGCCGAGGTCATGGGCTCCACGCCCTCGGTGTCGACCTCCTGCAGGGCGTCGATCCACTGCATGATGCCGGCCAGTTCCTTGGCCAGGGTGTCTTCCTCCGCTTCGTCGATACGAATGCGGGCCAGGCGCGCGACGTGGCGCACCGTGTCTTTGTCAACCGCCATGATAAGCCTGATCGCTTTCGGAAATCGAAGGCCGGACGCTACACCTAGGGCAGCGACGGCTGCAAGCCGTGCATGTGAGATGGCGACAAGAGGCTGCTATGCCAAGCGATAAGGACCAGGGATTGGCCGTTTTACCGAGCCGGGGACGCCTTTTGGGCCTCGATTTTGGCAGCAAGACCATCGGGCTGGCGATCTCCGACAGCCTGCGCACCGTGGCCTCGCCCTTGGAGACCATCCGCCGCAAGAAGCTGCGCCACGACGTCGAGCGCCTGCAGGCCATCATCGCCGAGCGCCAGGCGGTCGGCCTGGTCCTGGGCCTGCCGGTCAACATGGACGGCAGCGAGGGTCCACGCTGCCAGTCCACCCGACAGTTCGCCCGGAATATCGCCGCCGCCGGCATCACCCTGCCGCTGGCCTTCTGGGACGAGCGCCTCTCGACCGCCGCCGTCGAGCGCTTCCTGGTGGAGGAGGCGGACTTGAGCCGCGCCAAGCGCGCCGCCGTCGTGGACAAGATGGCGGCCGCCTACATCCTGCAGGGCGCGCTGGATGCACTGGCGCGGGTACGATAGGCGCATCGCCCCCTGCAATTCAGGGCATTCCAATTACGTTCCATTGACTGTTAGCGCTGAAATCTATATGTAATTGCATGAGACACTGGGTGCGAACAACCGATGGGACATGGCAAGAGCGAAGCAGCGACCAAGGAGACCGCCGTCGCGCGGCTCGTGGGCGACCTCAAGCGCTACGGCGGCCTGAAAGGGCGTGACATCGCCAACATCGTCGGCGTCTCGCCGCCGACGGTAAGCCGCTGGGCCAAGGGAGAGGGTAGCCCCACCATCGATAAGCAGACGACCATCGCCGAGCTTCGGTGGGTGGCCGAGCGACTGGCCGATTTCTACGAACCGGACGAAGCACGCCTCTGGCTGCAGTCACCGCATCCGCAGTTGAAAGGCGCGCGCCCCTACGAACTCATCAATCAAGGCCGCACCAGTGAGGTGCTCGAGGTCCTGGAGCGTCTCGACAGCAGCGTCTATCTCTGATCATGGCCGGGGGGCGTCGCAGTCACGACTTCAAGCTGCTCGATGCCCTTGGAGATCGCGGACCCCGGACCTTCGAGGGGACGCTTTGGCGCGTCGTCAGGAATGGGCGCTCTCCCTTGGAGGGGTCCCGCGGCGCCGGCCGCTGGAACTCGAGGGACATGTCGGTCCTCTACTCGGCGGAAATGGCCGACGGCGCTCTCGCCGAGGTCCACTATCACATCAGCCTGGGACAGTCGGTCTTTCCCTCGCGCCTGCGCCACAGCCTCTTCGAGCTCAAGTTGACGGCGAGGTCGCTGCTCGTGTTCGATAGCCTGACCGACCTTGCCGGCCTCGGCGTCGAGAAGGCGCGCTATCCCGAGATGCTCTATGAGAAGACAGAGGAGATAGCCAGCGCGGCGGCCTTCCTCGGGTTCGAGGGACTGATCGCGCCGAGTGCGCGGTGGCACTGCCGGAACCTCATCGTCTTTCTAGACAACTTCGATGAGGAGAACCTTCAGGTGCTGTCCGAGAGTCCTGTCGACTGGGCGGATTGGAAGGCACGCCGCAAGAGGTAGGCGCCGAACGTCTCTTTGGGAGCCGAGATCGATGCCCGCAATAGAACTTCCTGAAGTGGCAAGGAGGCAGCGACGCCTCCTTGCGCACCTGCTGCAGCTCTACCTGCACGACTTTTCGGAGTTCGCGCCTCTCGACAGTCCGCATGGCGAGGTCGACCGGGAGGGGCTCTTCGCCTACGAGCGGCTGGACCTCTATTGGAAAGACCCGGCGCGCCGCGCGCTGCTCATCACCCACGAGGGGCGCACCGCCGGCTTCGTCCTGCTGCACGACTGGTCGGCGCTGGAGCGGGAGATCGATCACGCCATCGCGGAGTTCTTCGTGCTGCGCAAGTACCGCCGTAGCGGCGTCGGCACGGCGACCCTGAAGCTGCTGCTCGCACGCTACCCCGGCCGCTGGGAGATACCGGTGGCCTTCTATAACGTGCCGGCTCTAGAGTTTTGGCGCACCGTCGTGCCACTGGCCGCGCCGGGCGCGGTCGAGGTCACGGAGAGCGACAGCGAGCGCTGGCGGGGAACCGTCTACAGCTTCCGGGTCGATCCCGCGTGACCCAGTCCTAGAGCAGATCGTAATCGGGTGGAATCACCTGATTGCGTGAATCTGCTTGTCTTATGATCTTCCCACCTTATCGAGGCAAGATGAGGTGCCGGAGGGTGAGTGACCGCTCACCCTCCGGCGGCGAGGGACGGATCGGAAATCTGCGGGCCGCTGAGCGGGCCGAGTTAGAGTAGGATCGCCCTCGTCTTCTGCCTTAGGCCTGAACGGATCAACGGAGACCAGCTCCGCATGACAAGCATAGGCTCTCAGAAGATGACCCATCTCACCCTCGGTGTCGATGTTTCCAAGGATTGGCTCGACGCGCACCGCCTGGCCGATCGCGCCGACCGCCGCTTCGCCAACTCCAAGTCCGGCTGGCGTGCCCTGATCAAGTGGAGCGAGGGCGCGCCGATCGCCTTCGAACCTAGCGGACCCTACCACCGCGGGCTCGAGCAGGCGCTTGCCGCTGCCGGCCGGCCGGCGGTCAAGATCAACCCCTTGCAGGCCCGCCGCTTTGCCCAGGCGATCGGAACGCGCGCCAAGACCGACAAGGTGGACGCGCGGATGCTGGCCCGTATGGCGGCCACCCTCGACCTCCCCCCGACAGCGGCGCTCAGCGATACCATCAGACAGCTCAAAGAGCTGGTTATCGCCCGCCAGGCCCTGGTCAAGGATCGCACCGCCGCCAAGAACCGGACCAAGCAGATCACCCGTCCGCTGCTGATCGACCAAGCCAAAGCACGGCTGCTGCAGATCGAGACCCAGATGAAGGCCATCGAGGCCGAGATCGACACCATCATCAAGGGCGATCCGGAACTCGCCGCACGACGAGACATCCTCGCCAGCATACCCGGCATCTCTTCCATCACCGCCACTCTGCTGCTCGTCGAAGCCCCGGAACTCGGATCCCTCGAGGCCAAACAAGCCGCTTGCCTCGCCGGCCTCGCTCCCTTCACCAGACAGTCAGGAAAGTGGAAAGGAAAAGCCATGATCGCCGGTGGACGCGCGCTCCTCAGACAGGCCCTCTACATGCCCGCTCTCGTCGCCGCCCGCCACAACCATGACCTCAAGGCCGTCTACCAGAGACTCCGAAACGCCGGAAAACCACCCAAACTCGCTCTCACCGCACTCATGCGTAAGCTCGTCATACTCGCCAACGCCCTACTCAGAGATCAACGCTTGTGGTCTCCTCATAGGCCTTGACCAACACGGATCACTCTATCTTTCAGAGTTGTAGAGCAGGATTCAGACGGCAAATCGATTCGATTTGACGTCATCCCGCTCTAGCGTGGGGTTGCTCGGGGCGCCCGGACGAGAGGACCGCATGCCCGTGCTCGCCATTCTACCGCTTGAGCTCAAGCATCGTCCGGCGATCTATCGGATCTTCGACGAGGCGCGCAGAGGCATGCGCTATCTCCCGCCCTTGCAGCCGAAGGAGAGTTACCCCTGGGTGCGGGATGTCTTGCTGAAGAGCGCGCAGTTGCTCGTGGCGGAGGAGAAGGGCATCGCCTTGGGCTTCCTGGCGCTTGACGGAGAGGAGCTGACCTACCTTTGCGTCGCTTCGGACCATAGAGGGCGCGGCATCGGCGGCGAACTGCTCAAGACGGCGCAAGAGCGTAGCGGCGGCCGCCTTCACTTGGATGTCTTCGACGCTAACCGGCGCGCTATCTCGTTCTATGAGAGGAACGGTTTTCGAACGATCGCGCACACCGAGGCTGGGGGGAACGAAGAGGGTCTCTCAAGCCGGCGCATGGAGTGGCGGGGCGCGCCGGCGTCCGCTTAGGCCCGATCCCCTGTCGTCGGAACCGGCCCCCGCGAGGGAACGCTCGGGAGCCCGACATTCGGACAGTGGACGACCGCGCGGGATCGCGCCCAGCCGGCTGTCCTTCGTCGCCTCCTTGCTTTGGCCCTTCGGGCATCAGCCTCGGCATCCCTGAACAGCTCTGGGCGCAGAGCGCGGCCTCATTCTCCCATGGCAAAGGGGAAATCGCCCCTCTAGGCTGGCCACCACTGCTGAAGCCAAGAGTTGACCTTCGCGATGGCCACGCCGCCCGACAGTGTGAGTGAGATCGGACTTGGGAGCGCGGCGCTAACGCCCGCCGACCGCTGGCGCGGCCTGATCGCCGTCATCGCCAGCGCCGGCGTGGTGGGCATCGTCATCGGCTTCATCGCCCCGCTGGCCGCCATCCTGCTGGAGCAGCGAGGCCATCCCAATTGGGCGATCGGCCTGAACGGCGCCGCCCCGGCGCTGGCCACGATCCTGCTGGGGCCGCTGGTGCCCAAGCTCTTCTCCAAGGTCGGCTTCCTGCCGATGATCATGCTGGCCGTCTTCGCCGAGGCCATCTTGATCCTGCTCCTGCTGGCCTGGGAGGACATCTGGATCTGGACCCTGCTGCGCTTCCTCACCGGCTTCTTCGGGACGGTGCACTGGATCGGCAGCGAGACCTGGATCGTCGCCATGGCGCCACCGGCTCAACGCGGCCGGGCCATCGCCCTCTACATGATCGCCATTTCCGGCGGCTTCGCCTTGGGCCCCATCGTCCTGCAGGTGACCAGCACCGACGGCAGCCTGCCCTTCATCGTGGCCAGCACGCTGGTGCTCCTGTCCGCGCCCCTGCTGTGGTCGGCGCGCTTCGTCGTCCCCAAGCTGCCGCACGCGCCCAAGGCGGCGATCCGCCAGGCCCTGCGCATCGCCCCGCTGGTCATGGTGGCCGCCCTCATGGCCGGCTTCGTCGATATGTCGGCGCTGACCCACCTGGTCAACTTCGGCCGCGACGCCGGGCTCAGCGACGATACGGCATTGATGATGCTGACCATCATGCTGACCGCCAACGTCATCATGCAGTTCCCCGTCGGCTGGCTGGCCGACCGGGTGAACAAGCGCCGCCTCTTGATCCTCTTCGGCGTGATCTTCTTCGCCGCCCCCTTGCTGGTAAGCCAATCGATCATGACCCCCTGGCTCCTCTGGCCGGTGCTGATCGTCTGGGGCATCGCCTCCATGGGCATCTACACCGTGGCGCTCACCATCCTGGGCGAGCGCTTCCAGGCCGGCCTCCTGGCCAGCGCCAACGCCGCCATCGTGGCGCTCTACCAGTTCGGCGGCATGACCGGACCCATGGTGGGCGGCACCGGCATGGATCTCTGGGGCGCGAACGGCCTCATGTGGGTCTTCTCGGCCGCCGGCTTCCTCTTCCTCTGCTTTGCCGCCTACCGCACCTGGCTGCGCTGGCGCCTCGGCATCACGGATTAGGTTAGCGGCGGTTGCCCAGCCAGGCGTTATAGAGGCCGGAGGCGACGATCACGCCGATGCCGACCCAGGCCCAGCTGTCGGGGAACTGGCGGAACACCAGGTAGCCCAGGATCGAGGCACCGATGATCTCGGTGTAGGAGAAGGGTGCCAAGAGCGAGGCCGGCGCGCGCTGGTAGGCCAGGACCATGGCGCCATGCGCGAAGGCAGCCGTCACGCCCAAGGCCACCATGGCGCCGAACTGGCCGGTCGTGGGATCGCGCCAGAGGTTGTCGGACTGGACCAGCAGCAGAAGGCTCAGCACCACGGTGCCGACCACCGCCGTCATCGCCAGGTTCACCAGCGGCGGCGAGGTCTTGGAGAGGAGGCGCGTGGTGAGCGCGTAGCCGGCGAAGCAACAGCCGCAGGCCAAGGCGGACAGGGTGCCCCAGCCCACGGCCTGAAAGCCGGGCCGGACCAGGATCAGGATGCCGACGAAACCCATGCCAACGGCGATCCAACGCTTCCAGCCCACATGCTCGCCCAGGACCACCGGCGCCAGCGCCGTGGTCACCAGCGGGAAGACGAAGACCAGGGCCACGGCATCGGCCAGCGGAATCCGCGCCAAGGCGCCGAAGAAGAGGCAGGTCGCCACCACCATGAAGATGCTGCGGAGCAGCTGCAGCCTGGGGTTGGCGAGCCGCAGAAAGACCCCGGTCCCGTGCCGCCACAAGAGCAGCGGTATCAGGGGCAGAAGATGGAAGACGAAGCGCGCCCAGGCGACCTGCCAGACCGAGAAGTCCTCGGTCAGCAGCTTGGCAATGGTGTCCAGCACCGGGATCAACTGCTGCGCCAAGAGCAGCCAGCCGATCGCCACCCAACGCGCGCGCGCCTCCTCGCGCGCGCCCAGCGCCAAGGGTCCGCTCTGCCCAGCCGTCAGTGGTCCGGCGGTGCCGCTAGCCGCATTCTCGCCCATGCCCGACAGTCACTCCGAAAGAAGCCGGATGCAAGCGCTTACTGATTCTTGCACGCCAGGAACGAATACAACTGTGCCTAGCGAGCAACGATAGCGGCCCAGACGGCGTCCAGGTAGGCCTGCGTGCGTTCGGCGGCTTCGGCAAAGCCGCGCCGGCGTTCTCTCTCGCCGGAGCGGGCCAGCGCCGCGAAGTTCTCGATCATCAGCACCTGCTGCGGCGTGTCGGACGGGGTGTCGACGAAGATGAAGTCCTTGGGCGTCATCCGCCCCTTGCGATGGGTGTAGCCGGTGGGGCAACTGCTGTCCTGGTACTCGAAGCTGTTGGTCCAGTTCATGACGAAGTCGTCGAGCGTGATGACGCCCTCGAATCCCACCAGGGTGAAGGCATTAACGGACGTGCCGGTCAGGAAGCCGGCACCGAAACTGGCGTTCTGCCCACCCTCGAAGTCTAGCAACGCGGTGACCTGACTGACCGCGCCGCTCTCCGGATCGCGCTCGCAGGCGGCCGAGACCCGGGAGAGCGCGCCCTCCGGCCGCAGGTACTCGACCACGGCGCGCACCGAGTACCAGCCGAGGTCGCCCAAGGCGCCGGTGGGCTCGGCCGTCGGGTCGAAGCGGATGTTCTGGCGGTCCTTGAGGGAGGTGTAGAAGTGGCCATGCAGGCTGCGCGGCCGGCCGATGCGCTCCTCGATCGCGGACCGCAGGGCGTCGCGGCGCGGGTGATGCACGAAGTGGGTCGCATCCATGAAGAGCAGGCCGCTCTCCGCCGAAGCGCGCGCCATGCGCGCGACCGAGCTTGCGTCCACGAAGGGCTTGTCGACCAGGACGTGCTTGCCGGCGGCGACGGCGGCCAGGGCGGCCTCTTCCTTGGCCGTGGTCGGTATCGCCACGTAGACGGCATCAACGTCCTGGCGCGCCAGCAGATCCGCCAGGCCCTCGACCGCGTCCGTGCCGGGACGCGCGGCGACGAAGGCCTCGGCCTTGGCCAGATTCCGGCTGGAAACGGCGGCGAGCCTGGCGTTGCCGGCCGCCTCGACCGCATCGGCGATCGCCTTGGCGATCATGCCGGTGCCGAGAATCCCGAAGCCGAAGTCACGCATCTGCTCTTCCCCTCTTTGCCCTTAGGTGCTCTCCACCCCGCACCAGGAGGCGATGAAGAGCGCCAGGGTCTTGGTCACGCGGCGAACCGAATCCAGGCTCACCCGCTCGTTGAAGCCGTGGATGTTCTCCGAATAGGGACCATAGACCAAACAGGGGATGCCGTCGTAGATCACGAAGACGCGGCCGTCGAGGTAGCCGGGAGTGACGAAAGACTGCAAGTCCTTGCCGCCGTGCACCCGGGCGTAGGACGTGGCCAAGGTGGCCTCCGCGTCACTCCCCTCCTCCAGCACATAACCCTTGGCGAAAAAGCCGTTGTAGACCACTTCCGGCGGGTTGTTGGCGAGGAAGGGCTCGGCGCGGCTGGCCTCGCGGACCGCCGCCTCGATCTCGGCGGCGGCCTCCCTGGGCTCGACGCCCGGATAGATCGCCGCGCGCACGTCCAGGGTGCACCAGGCCGGTACGCTGGAGGCCCAGTCGCCGCCGGCGATCTTGCCGACGTTGATGTTGATCGGCTTGGCCACCTCCTCGAAGTAGGGCATGCCGGCCTTGCGCGCGTTCCACTCGGTCTCCAGGGCCTTCAAGCCCTCGATCACGCGGTAGGCGGCGAGAATGGCGTTGGAGCCGCTGGAGGCCTCGCGCACGTGCACCGGCTCGCCGCGGATCTTCACCTGGAACCAGATGACGCCGGTGTTGGCGCGCACCAGCATGTCGTCCTCCGGCTCCGGGATCACCGCCGCCTCGGCGCGGTAGCCGCGGACGTGGCAGGCGAGCGCGCCATTGCCGGTGCACTCCTCCTCGGTCACCGACTGCAGGTAGAGGGTGGCCGCCGGCTGCAGGCCCAGGGAACGGAGAGCGTCGAGCGCGAAGAGGTTGGCCGCCAGCCCCGCCTTCATGTCGCCGGAGCCACGGCCGTAGAGCCAATCCCCCTCCACCACCGGATCGAAGGGCGGGCTCTTCCACATGTCCGCTGGCCCGGTCGGCACCACGTCGATATGCCCGTTCAGGACCAGGGAGCGGCCCTTGGCCTGCTTGGGCGTATGGGTGCCCACCACGTTGATGGCATTGTCGTAGGGCACGGCCACCGGCGAGAAGCCGGGATGGCCCTCCAGCTCCTTGGGGTCGAGCCGCCAGCGGTCCATGGCAAAGCCGCGCTGGGCCATGGCCTTGTGCATGTACTCCTGCGCCGTGTGCTCCTGGCCGCGCAGCGAGGGGTGGCGCACCAGCTCTCGGGTGAAGGCCAATTGCGCCTCGAAGCCATCGTCCACCGCCCGCAAGATCTCTTGGCCGAGGTCGCCGTCGAGACGGTCGAGGTGAGAGGCGGACATGGCGGAGGCTCCTTCGGCAAGATGACTGGCCCGGCCACTATGCCCCGAAGGAGGGCGCTCGATGAAGGCCCTGACGCGGAAAGGCCTTGTCTTCGCCGGCAAGCCTGGCAGGCTTCGCGCACTAGAGACGCTAGGCAGGAGGGGCCCCCCCATGGCACTTGAGGAATTCTCCATCCGGGAGCTGCAGGACCATTTCGAGGCGGGCACCTGGACCTCGGCCGCGCTCTGCCAGGCCTTCCTGGACCGCATCGAAGCGGTCGACAGGGCGGGCCCCACCCTGCGCTCGGTGATCGAAACCAATCCCGACGCCCTCGCGATCGCCGAATCCCTGGACCGGGAGCGCAGCGACGTGGGATCGAGAGGGCCGCTGCACGGCGTGCCGATCCTGCTGAAGGACGCCATCGACACTGCCGACCGCATGATGACCACGGGCGGGTCGCTGGCCATGATCGGCAACATCGCCGAGCGGGACGCCTTCGTCGCCGCCCAGCTGAGGCGTGCCGGCGCGGTCCTGCTGGGCAAGACCAACATGAGCGAATGGGGCTACATGCGCTCCACGCGCGGCTGCAGCGGCTGGAGCAGCCGCGGCGGCCAGGTGCGCAATCCCTATGTGCTGGATCGCAGCCCCTCGGGCTCCAGCTCGGGCTCCGGCGTCGCGGTGGCGGCCAACCTCTGCACGGCGGCGATCGGCGCGGAGGTCGACGGGTCTGTCGTGCGCCCCTCCTCCATCAACGGCATCGTCGGCCTGAAACCCACCGTGGGCCTGGTCGGCCGCTCCGGCATCATGCCGGTGGCGGCACCGCAGGACACCGCCGGCCCCATGGCGCGCAGCGTCAGCGACCTTGCCCTCGTCCTGAATGCGCTGACCGGCCTCGACCCCTTGGACCCGGCCACCCAGGACGCGGAGCCGCATCGCGCCGCCGACTATGCCAGTTTCCTGGACGAGGGCGCCTTGAAAGGCGCGCGCCTCGGCATCGCGCGCGACCTCATGGGCACCCACGAGGGTGTCGACGCGCTGATCGAAGAGGCGGCCCGGGTGATGCGCGGGCTCGGCGCGGAGATCGTGGACCCCGCCAAGGGCTGCGCCGTGCCGCTCTTCGGCGAGGCCGAGTTGACCCTCTTCCTCTACGAGATGAAGGTCGGCCTCAACCGCTATCTGGCGGAGCATCCCAAGGGCAAGGTCGCGAACCTGGAGGAGCTGATCGCCTTCAACCGCGCCCATGCCGGCGAGGTGATGCCCTTCTTCCGACAGGAGTTGCTGGAGATGACGGCGGCCACCGGCGACATGAACGAATCCTCCTATTCCGCCGCCAAGGCGGAGTGCCGCCGCCTCTCGCGCGTGGACGGCATCGACAAGGTCCTGGCCGAGCACCGCTTGGACGCCATCATCGCGCCGACCGACGGCATGCCGGCCTGGTCGATCGACCCGGTGAACGGCGACCGCATCGTCGGCGGCTGCTCCTCGCCGGCCGCGATGGCGGGCTATCCCCACATCACGGTGCCCGCCGGCTACGTGCATGGCCTGCCGGTGGCGCTCTCCTTCTTCTCCACCGCCTGGACCGAGGCCAAGCTGATCGGCTACGCCTTTGCCTTCGAGCAGGCGACCAAACTGCGCCACCCGCCCGGCTATCTGCCGAGCTTGGAGATCTAGGCGCGTGTGTGCCGAGTGATGCTGCGGTCATCGGCAAGGTGATAGACGTGCCACTCTCCGGATGATCCCAAGGCGCACTTGACGGATTTTTCCCCGCCAGCCTATGTCGTAGCGATCGAAGGATGAGGATCGAATCCGTGGACCCCGACCACTGTTCCGGCGACTCCCGAAGCAAGGCTGGGACCGTCACGGTCTTCCCGGAACCGCTTGAGGTGGGCGGGGGTGTCCCCGTCGGCCTGGAGCACTCCACCCGCATCAAGAAGTCACGCAAGAGCTTTACGACCTTACCGGAACTTATCGGCGCGCCGCTGTTTCTTGAAACGCCACCTGAAAGCATCACTTCCGGTCAGAAGAAGGGTTACCTTTCCTGGTCAATACTAGGGCAGCGCTTCAGTATGGAAGAGCTGCTTGCCGCCCTGCCGGAGAGCTGGCTGGACGCACTACGGGCAAAGCGTACCGGACTCCTCATAGACCACGCGCGCGAGGGCCTGAAATTCAGAGCCGCGAGCTGCGAAGACTGGCACCGGACCCTGAAGGCCTATGGTATCGAGCCCTCTCGTATTGCCTATGTCACGCAAGATAGAGGCCTGAAATCGCAGTACGAGGCATGGTGCGCGGCGGCGGGTCACGCGCAGTTCATGCATGTGTTCACTTACGATTTTTTCGTGAAGAGGTTCTTTGTCGATTCCTGGGCGGGGCTGGACGATGTCGACGCCGTCATATCGAAGAGAAAAGAGAGCTTCTTGCAAAGGGACTCTATAGAAAAGAGCTATCTGTGCCTCAACCTGAAGACACGCCCTTGGCGGGTCATGCTTCTGACCTGCTTGCTAAGGGATAAACTCTGGGACGAAGGCCTGATCTCATTTGGCGGACTGGACAGCGGTGGAATCTTCACGACGGCGGTAGAAGACCTGGCAAGCCACAACGAGCTTTCCCGCAGGTTCAAGAGGTCGCCGGAGCTGAAGACGTTCCTACCGGAGTTGGCTGAGAAGGGCGTGGTCTACTTCAAGAGGGCCGATGAGGGCTCAACGTGGAAACGGGCGCGAGGCAATCGTGTCCTCGACATGGACTCCGCTATCTTCATGCGAACGGGCTTCTCCTTGATCACGGAAACGGAGATGGCCCAGTACAAGAAGCGCGTGACCGAGAAACCCTTCAAAGCTCTGGCAAACTGTCATCCGCTAATAGTGTTCGGGAACTTTCAATCGCTCCAGATTCTAAGGGAATTGGGGTTTCAGACCTTTGGCAAATGGATCGATGAATCCTATGACGAGATAAGGAAGGCGCAAAAGCGTTTCGATTCCGCCTACAGATCTTTCCTGGCGTTCAGAGAGAAAGCCAACGCGCTGCTTTTAGGCGATAGCGAGTTCCGTGACGTCATCATTGCCAACTTGGAACACTCCTTCAAGGGTGTGCCGGCGCTGTACCGCAACACCATCGATCCCAACCTGGTCAGAGGTATTCAACAGGCAGTGCCCCTCTAAGCGAACGTTACAGGCCACGTGAACGCCCCTCGTCGGTCCTAGAACTCCGCTCCGGTCGAGGACGCCCACTCCCCGCGCTGGCCGTCATCGCGAGCGGAGCGAAGCGATCCAGGGTCGGACCGATCCGCGACCAAAACTCGAAAAGCGCACTAAGCGGCCTTGCGTCGTTCGTCCAGCCAATCGAGGGCTTGCATGGTCCAGTAGGTCGCCTGCACGCCGATACGGGCGAAGGGGCCGCCGCCCCAGCGGGCGCCGTAGGCGGCGAAGCGGCGCCACTCGTCGTCGCCGTCGGCCAGGGCCCGGGCGATGAGACACCCGGCCATCGCCGTGGTGTTGAGCCCGTGGCCGCCGAAACTGGAGGCCACCCATAGGCCCGGCGCCATCTCGCCGATCAGGGGCATCTTGTGGCGCGCGTAGCCCATCAGTCCGGACCAGGCGTAGTCCATGCGGACGCCGGCCAGATCTGGATAGACGCGCGCCATGTCGCCCGCCATGAGCGCGGCCAAGCGGCCCGGTTCGCTCTGCCGCGTGGTGATGCGACCACCCCACAGCAGGCGGTCTTTCTCTATCCTGCGGTAGTAGTCTCCGGCGCGCCGCGTATCGGCGATCGTCGCCTCGGTCTTGATCGTCCGGTCCAGCGTCTCGCCCAAGGGCTCGGTCACGGCGATGTAGGTCGCGACCGGCAGGATCGCCCGATCGACCGGCGCGTAGAGGCCGCCGCCATAGCCGCTGGTGCAGAGAACCACGGCCTTCGCTCTGAGGCTGCCGGCGACGGTCGAGACCAGATGGCCGGACCCGGCCGGCGCCAAGGAGACGGCTTGGCTGCCCTCGAACAGGCTGGCGCCGGCGTCCGCCGCCGCCGCCGCCAAGGCCGTGGCATAGGCAAGGGGCTGGATGTGCACCCCCATTGGATCGTAGAGCGCGTCGAAGTAGCGGGGGCTGGCCAAGACCGCGCGTGTCTTCTCGACCGGCCAGACCTCGACCTCGCGGCCGAACTGCTCGGCCTGCTCTCGCGCATGGCGCTTGGTGCCCTCCGGATCGGGGATGCGCATGGCCACGATCGAGCCGCGCCCCATCTCGATTCCGGGATCCAGGGCCGCGATGCGATCGCGCACGAAACGCACGCCCTCCTCGGACAGGCGATAGAGGGCTCTGGCGGCCTCCAAGCCCTGCTCCTTGACGATTGCCTCCATGCCCTCGGCAAAGCCCGGCAAGAGGAAGCCGGCATTACGGCCGGAGGCGCCCCAAGCCACGCGCTTAGCCTCGAGCAGCGCCACGGAGGTGCCTTTGCGCGCCAGCTCCAGGGCAAGGGTGATTCCGGCCAGACCGCCGCCGATGACGCAGACCTCGGCCTCCCGGTCGCTTGTCAGCGGCGGATAGGGCCGCCCGATGGGGGTATCATCACGATACCAGGTCTCCGGATAGCCGACACTCATCGGAACGCGCCCCTCAGGCAGTCAGGTAGATGACCAGCGCCGCCGCCAGGGCGGCAATCGCCAAGCCGACGATCAGTTGAGTGAAGGCACCGCTTTCACGTCGCATCGCGCTCACAGCCTCCGCCGATTGGGGCCCAAGGGCTGGCCAGGCAGCCCGGCGCCATAGTAGGACAAGGGACGGGCGCAATCACGCATGGGACAGGGCAGCTTCGTTTGTCCAAGTCTTCGCTGTGCCCGCATCACGCTGACAGGATCGACGACGTCGAGGCCAAAGATGCATCCCATCGACCAGTTCCTAAGAGACCGCAAGATCGAAGAGGTGGAATGCCTCGTCCCGGACATGGCCGGGATCGCGCGAGGCAAGATCCTGCCGGCCCAGAAGTTCCTGAAGGGCATGCGTTCGGAGGGCCTGCGCATCGCCGACAGCGTCTTCAGCCAGACCGTCACCGGCGGCTATCCGGACCAGCCGGTGATCTCCGAGACGGTCGGCGACATCTATCTGGTTCCCGACGCCAAGACCATCCGCGTGGTTCCCTGGTACGACGAGCCCACGGCCCAGGTGATCTGCAACGCCTTCTCCTTCGACGGCGAGCCCATCGCCATCGCCTCGCGCTACGTCCTGAAGCGCGTCCTCGACCTCTACAAGGAAGAGGGCTGGCAGCCCATCGTCGCGCCGGAGCTGGAGTTCTTCCTGGTCGACGTCAACACCGACCCCGACTATCCCCTGGTGCCGCCCGTGGGCCGATCGGGCCGGCGCGAGACTTCCAGACAGGCCTACGGCCTGGACGCCGTCAACGAGTTCGACCCGCTGTTCGAGGACGTCTACGACTTCTGCGAAGCGCAGGACATCGACATCGACACCTTGATCCACGAGAGCGGCGCCGCCCAGATGGAGATGAACTTCAACCACGGACCCGCCCTCCACCTCGCCGACCAAGCCTTCCTCTTCAAGCGCACGGTGCGCGAGGCGGCCTTGCGGCACAAGGTCTACGCCACCTTCATGGCCAAGCCCATGCAGGGCGAGCCGGGCAGCTCCATGCACATCCACCAAAGCGTGGTGGACCGCAAGACCGGCGAGAACCTCTTCGCCCACAGCTCCAACGGCCGCAACACCAAGCTTTTCCTCTCGCACATCGCCGGCCTGCAGAAGTTCCTTCCCGCCGTCATGCCGCTCTTGGGCCCCAACGTGAACTCCTATCGCCGGCTGGTCCGCTATTCCGACGCGCCGATCAACACCCAGTGGGGCACGGAAAACCGAACGGTGGGCCTGCGCGTACCACGCTCGGATGCCAAGGA
The DNA here is from genome assembly GCA_963669375.1 of Rhodospirillales bacterium. Lineage (GTDB taxonomy): Bacteria > Pseudomonadota > Alphaproteobacteria > Kiloniellales > JACOMY01 > JACOMY01. The sequence goes on from OY770024.1 coordinate 941,025, forward strand.
CCGCCGCGTCGAGAACCGTCTGGCCGGGGCCGACTGCAACCCCTATCTGGCCATCGCCGCCTCCTTGGCTTGCGGCTATCTCGGCATGAAGCAGAACCTGAAACCCAAGCATCAGGTCAAGGGCAGCGCCTATCGCCTGGCCCATACCTTGCCCCGAACCTTGCAAGATTCCTTGCATCGCTTCGGTGGCAACCGTCATATAAAGGAGACTCTGGGCGAGGACTTCGTCTCCGCCGTCGTCGCGGTGAAGGAGGCGGAACTCGCCGAGTACCAGCAGGTGATTTCCTCTTGGGAGCGAGAGCACCTTTTGCTGAACGTTTGATCGAGATCAATTCGGACGCGAGAAAGACGCCTCAGACTTGAACCAATGACGGCCAGAACCCTCCACAGCGATCTGCTGATTCTCTGCGCCCGTATCGGCTTCCTCATATAGGACGGCCGCAACAGGAGTGCTTGGGAAAGAAGAATCGCAGCGCAGGAGGAAAGAGAGATGAACGAGCCGCTTCGCAACACCACCCGTCACTGGAAAGATCTCGAGCAGCGCCATCACCTGGCGCCCTTCACCGACTACAAGGAGCTCGGCAGCGGCGGCGGTGCACGCATCATCGTGAAGGCCGAAGGCTGCTGGCTGGAGGACAGCGAGGGCCAACGCATCCTGGACGGCATGGCCGGCCTTTGGAACGTGAACATCGGCTACGGCGACGCACGGCTGGCCAAGGTCGCGCACGACCAGATGCTGGAACTGCCCTACTACAACACCTTCTTCAAGACCGCCCACCCGCCGGTGGCGGAGCTTTCGGAGAAGCTGGCGGAGATCACGCCCAAGGGCCTGCAGAAGGCCTTCTACGGCTCTTCCGGCTCCGAGGCCAACGACACCATGGTCCGCCTGGTGCGCCGCTACTGGAACCTGATGGAGCGGCCGGAGAAGAAGATCATCATTTCGCGCGAATGGGGCTACCACGGCTCCACCATGGCGGCCGCCAGCCTGGGCGGCATGAGCGCGATGCACAAGATCTCCGACCTGCCCCTGCCGGGCTTCGTCCACATCATGCCGCCCTACCAGCATCACTACGGCAAGCCGGGCGAAACGGCCGAGGACTTCGGCCGCAGGGCCGCCAAGGCCTTGGAGGACAAGATCCTGGAGCTGGGGCCGGAGCGGGTCGGCGCCTTCGTCGGCGAGCCGGTGATGGGCGCCGGCGGCGTGATCGTGCCGCCGCAGAGCTATTGGCCCGAGATTCAGCGCATCTGTCGGGAGCACGACGTGCTTCTGGTGGCGGACGAGGTCATCTGCGGCTTCGGGCGCACCGGCGACTGGTTCGCCAGCCAAGGCCTCGGGATCGAGCCCGACCTGATGCCGCTTGCCAAGGGGATCACCTCGGGCTACCTGCCGCTGTCGGCGCTGATGGTGCACGAGCGCATCGCCGAGGTCCTGATGGAGAAGGGCGGCGAATTCCAGCACGGCTACACCTATGACGGCCACCCCGTGTCGACCGCCGTGGCGCTCGCCAACATCCGCATCATCGAGGAAGAGGGGTTGGTCGAGCGGGTGCGCGAGGACGTCGGCCCCTACCTGCTGGAGACCTTGACCCAAGCCCTGTCCGGCCATGCCCTGGTGGAGGAGGTGCGCGCCAAGGGCCTGATGGGCGCCATCGAGCTGAAGGTGCCCGACGGCATCGAGAAGCGGTCCGACGAGGCCGGCAAGACCGGCGGCAAGGTACGCGACGTGATGATCGCCAGCGGCCTGATGATGCGGGCCTGCTGGGATACGATGGTCTTCTCGCCGCCGCTTGTGATAACCCGCGGCGAGATCGATCGAATGGCGGAGCTGGCAGAGGCTGCCATCGATCAGGTGGAACGGGAGCTAAGCTGACGCCACGCAGGCTGGGTCGGGCCGGTCTCATCCGGTCCGACCCGCCCCCTCGCCCAACAGCAAGGCCCGTCGGTAAGTACATGGCACGGAGGTTCTGAAGAGATGGCCAGGCCGGTTTGCAATCAACGAAGTCACTGCCTGGCCGACTCTTCCCAGTTTCTTGAAAACACCTTAGGATCTCCGGCAGAGAGTCACTGACTGTTTTACGCGTGGGAGCATCATAATGAGCAACGAAGCACCGACTATGAACCCGGTCGAGAACGACTTAGCGGTTCCGCGACCCGACGGCCCGGGGTCGTCGCAAGACGAAGGCGCACCCAAGAAGAGGCGTTTCGTCAGGATCGGCGGCATCACCCCCGATCCCAAGCCGCCCTCGCCGCCGCGCATGTACGAGGCGGTGCCGCGTTTCTCCGCGCCTTCGCCGCGTAACCCCAGCTTCAGCTTCTCGACCCTGGGGGGCCGACCGATCGCGCTCACCTTCTTCGGTTCGGCGGCGAGCCCGGCCGCGCAAGAGCTGGTCAGATCGCTTCAAGAGGCTGCAGAAGCGACGCGCGACAGCGGCCCTATCTTCTGCGGGGTCTCCAACGACCCACGCGACGAGAGCGAGCGCAAGCTGGAGGAGCGGCCGACCTTCGTCCTCTTCTGGGACTTCGAGAAGACCTTGGCGGAGGCCTTCGGAGTCTTGGCTTACTCTCAGGACAATCCGCACCCGACCTTCAAGCCGCAGACCTTCATCATCGATCCGCGCCTGCGGCTCTTCCGGGTGATCCCGATCACCGATCCCAAGACCCATCTGCAGCAGGTGCTGGGCGCGGCCCGCGCCTGCGCCTTGGCCCCCTTCGAAGGCCGCCAGGCCAACTGGGCGCCGGTGATGGAGCTGCCGCGGGTCTTCGAGCCGGAGCTCTGCCGGAAGCTGATCGAGTACTATCAGGGCAAGGGCGGCGAGCCCTCCGGCTTCATGCGCCAGGTTGAAGGCAAGACCGTCGGCATCCTGGATCCCAAGTTCAAGCGCCGGCGCGACGTCAGCATCGGCGACGAGGCCTTGCTGCAGGCCGCCCGCATACGTGTTCAGCGCCGCCTGGTGCCGGAGATCTTCCGTGCCTTCCAGTTCAGGGTGACCCGGATCGAGCGCGATATCGTCGCCTGCTACGATGCCGAGGAGGGCGGCTACTTCAATCCGCACCGCGACAACACGACGAGCGGCACGCTGCATCGGCGCTTCGCCTGCACCATCAACCTCAACAGCGAAGAGTTCGACGGCGGCGAATTGCGTTTTCCGGAGTTCGGACAGGCCAGCTACAAGCCGCCGACCGGCGGCGCCTGCATCTTCTCCTGTTCCCTGCTGCATCAGGCGCTGCCGGTGACCCGCGGCACCCGCTACGTCTACCTGCCCTTCCTCTACGACGACGAGGGCGCGAAGATCCGCTCGGCCAATCAGGCCACGATCGACAACCGTCAGCGTGGCGCGGACGGCGAGGTCATCCAGAAGGAGGCCAACGAGGACAAGAAGACCGCCGCCGAGTAGCCCGGGCGGCAACAGTCCGGCCACGATAGGCTGACGCCATGCGGGCGATGGTCCTGGAGCATGCGGGCGATTCCTTGCAGCTCCAGGATCTGCCGCCGCCCGAGCCGGGTCCTGGACAGCTTCTGATCGAAGTCACGGCCTGCGGCGTCTGCCGGACCGACCTGCATGTGGTCGACGGCGAGCTGACGGAGCCGAAACTGCCTCTGGTGCCGGGTCACGAGATCGTCGGGCGCGTGGTGGCGCAAGGCGCGGGCGCTGCGCGGCATGCGATCGGCACGCGCGTCGGCGTGCCGTGGCTGGGCTACACCTGCGGTCACTGTCTCTACTGCGGAAGCGGCCGCGAGAATCTCTGCGACGCGCCGGGCTTCACCGGCTACACGATCGACGGCGGCTATGCGGAGGTGACCGTCGCCGATCAGGACTACTGTTTCGCCCTGCCCGAGGGGCTGGACGACGCCCATGCCGCGCCCCTGCTCTGCGCCGGCCTGATCGGTCATCGGGCCCTGCGGCTGGCCGGGCCGGCCAGGCGGTTGGGCCTCTACGGTTTCGGCGCCGCGGCACACCTGGTCGCGCAGGTCGCCCGCTTCGAAAGCCGCGAGGTCTATGCCTTCGTGCGCCCAGGCGACGAGGCCGCCGCCGCCTTCGCCCGCGACATGGGCTGCCGATGGGCCGGCCCCTCGGACCGGCCGGGGCCCGTTCCGCTGGATGCCGCCATCCTCTTCGCCCCCGTGGGCGCCCTGGTGCCGGCCGCGCTGGAAAGCGTGGCCAAGGGCGGCCGCGTGGTGGCCGCGGGCATCCACATGAGCGACATACCGAGCTTTCCCTACAGGATCCTTTGGGAGGAACGGCAGCTTCTCTCGGTCGCCAATCTGACTCGGGCCGACGCGGAAGACTTCCTTGCGCTCGTCCCGAAGGTCCCGATCCGCACCGAGATCGAGCCCCTGCCGCTCGCCGAGGCCAATCAGGCGCTGGACCGTCTGCGCGCCGGCGACACGCGGGGCGCCGCCGTCCTGCTGCCTTGAGACTCTCGCGGCTTGCCGGGCGATCGAGGGGCGATCAGACTGTGACGATGCGGCAAGCCTTGACCATACGGCCACTCACCGACCAGGACTGGCCGGCGCTCGAAGCGCTCTTCGGGCCCGAGCGAGGCGCCAGCGTCGGTTGCTGGTGCCAATACTGGCGCATGACCAGCCGAGAGTTCGAGGCAGGCGAGCGCAGCGCGCGCAAGGAGGCCTTTCGCCGGCAAGTGGCGCGCGAAGACCCGCTGGGCGTGCTGGCCTTCGCCGGCGACGAGGCGGTCGCCTGGTGCGCCGTCGGGCCGCGGCCGAGCCTGCCGAAGCTCCTGCGCTCGCGCGTGGCGAAACCGCTGGACGACCTCGACCCGGCAAGGGTCTGGATGATCAACTGCTTCTTCATCGCGGCGAGCCATCGCAAGCAAGGCGTCATGGCCGCGCTGATCGAAGCGGCGGTGGACTTCGCCGCGGCGCGGGGCGCACTTGCCGTCGAAGCCTGCCCGATCGATCCGAAACGCGTCCTTCAGTTCAGCGAAGGCTATGTCGGGATCGCCCCGGCCTTCGCCGGCCTCGGCTTCCGAGAGGTGGCGAGACGCAGCGAGACCCGGCCCCTCTTGCGCCGCCTGCTCGCCTAGCCGCCGGCCGCGCCAAACTGGACGCCGACCAAGGCGGCGTGGCAGGGTCACGCTCCGCCGAGAGGACAAGAGACCCCGATGGCCCCGTCGAGAGTTTGGATCGCCATACTGCTGCTGCTCTTCGTCGCCGGCTGTGCCGGAGGTCGCACACCGAGTTCGGCCGGCTACGCGCCGAACCCGCAAACCTGCGAGCCGCGGGCCTTCGACTACCAGAACGCCTATTCCAACCAAGACACCCGGGCAGGCCGGGTCTACTACGCCAACCTGACGCTCTCGGACTGCACGAAGGCCTATGGCCTGGGCTTCGAAGGGGAGATCAACGAGCGCTCCGTCGATCGTCTGATCCGCGCCTATCGGCAGGACAGCAAGCAGAACGAGGTCCGTTTCCTGGTGCTGAACAGTTCCGGCGGCAGCGTGCTGGCCGGCCTCACGCTCGCGCAGTTCATCATCGCGGAAGATCTGGCCGCCGTGGTCGGCGACGACATGATCTGCGTCTCCATGTGCTCCTTCGTCTTCATCACCGCCAACAAGCGGATCATGAGCGAACGCTCCAAGCTCGGCATCCACTCCGCGTCCGACTTTCGCGGTCGCGCCAACTACGAGACGAACTACACGCTCGCCAGCTTACTGGCCCTGGTCCCCGGCGCGCACGCCGATGCCTACCTCTCGATCGCCAATGGTACACCGCCAGACGAAGTGACCTGGCTCAGCGCCGAACAGGCCCGCTCCCTAGGATTCGCAGACTAAAAACTGGCGGCTCGTTCATTTTTACTTTGCTCTCCGCCATTGCCGAACCGCTCTGGTTCGGCGCAGACTAAAGTCTTGACTAAGCCCGGAAAAAATCGGCGCAGGGAGGCAGAAGAAGCATGAGCGATCGCCAGGCAAGCGGAACGGAGAACGCCGCCGTCAGTCACGCGACTTGGTCAAGCGGGACGATGTTCGTGCTGGCCGCGGCGGGCTCCGCCGTGGGATTGGGCAACATCTGGAAGTTCCCCTACATCACCGGCGTCTATGGCGGCGGAGCCTTCGTGATCCTCTATCTGGCCTTCATCCTGGCCATGGGCCTGCCGGTGATGATGACCGAGATCCTGATCGGCCGGCGCGGCGGCAAGAGCCCGATCGGCTCCATGCGCAGCCTCGCCCTCGCCGCCAAGGCCTCGCCCTACTGGAAGTGGGTCGGCGGCGCCGGCATCCTGGCCGCCTTTCTGATCGTATCCTTCTACAGCGTGATCGCCGGCTGGGCGATCAACTATGTCGGTGTCGTCTTCGACCCGCGCCTGGACGGCACCGATTCCGAGATCTCCCAGGTTCTCTTCGGCGAGCTTCTGGCCAGTCCCTGGACCCTGCTGCTGTGGCACACGGTCTTCGTCGTCATGACCGTGGCGGTATCGCTCAGCGGCGTGCGCGCCGGTCTGGAGCGCGCCGTCAGCTACCTGATGCCCACTCTCTTCGTCATGCTGATCCTGCTCAATGTCTATGCGATGACGACCGGGTACTACGGCGAGGCGCTGGGCTTCCTCTTCGAGCCGGACTTCAGCGAACTCACTTGGGGCGCCGTCCTGCTTGCCGCCGGACACGCCTTCTTTTCGCTGAGCTTGGGCTCGGGAATCATGATGGCCTACGGTTCCTACCTGCGCCGGCAGGACAGCATCATGCGCACCTCCGTCACCATCTGCATTCTGGACACCGTGGTGGCCTTGATGGCCGGCCTGGCGATCTTCACCGTCATCTTCGCCGAGGGCCTGCAGCCCGCCGAGGGGCCGGGCCTGATGTTCGTCTCCCTGCCGCTCGCCTTTGCGCACCTGCCGGCGGGCGAGTGGTTCGGCGCCCTCTTCTTCCTGATGGTGGTGGTGGCCGCCTGGACCTCGGCCATCTCCTTGCTGGAGCCCCTGGTCGAGTGGCTGGAGGAGAAGGGCCTGCCACGCAAGCTCGCGGCCATCATACCGGGCTTCCTGGTCTGGCTGCTCGGCATCACGACGGTGCTCTCCTTCAACGTCTGGTCCGACGTCCACCCGCTGGGCTTCATCGCCTTCTTCGAGGGCAAGACCTTCTTCGATCTTCTCGACTACTTCACCTCCAACGTCATGCTGCCCCTGGTGGCCCTCATGGCGACGGTCTTCGCCGCCTGGGTGATGTCGCGAGAGGCCACCAGCAACGAACTCGGCGTCTCCGCCGGCGTCTTCCAGGCCTGGCTGGGTCTCTCCCGCTACCTCATTCCGGTGCTGATCGGCGTCATCTTCGTCCTGAACCTGGCCTGAGCCGGCGGGGCTCGCCGAAGAAGGAGAAGGCATGTGTTGGCCCTGAGCACGGATCGGCGTCTGCTTCTCCATGAAGGACGGAGCTTCGATCCTTGGGCCCTTGCTTGGCGAGAGGGCGCGCCCTATCGGGGCGAATCGCGTGACGTCGGCCCGCTGGAGGCCATGGCGTGGGTCTTCGCCCAGCCCAAGGTGCGCCGCGTGCCGCTCGCCGTCATCGGACCCAAGGCGGCGTCGCCGCGACAGCGAGAGATTGCCGAGCAGCTGGGCCGGCGCGTGGCGGAGCTGGGCCTGACGATGATCACCGGCGGACGCGGCGGTGTCATGGAAGCGGCGAGCCGGGGCCACCTGAGCGCGGGCGGTCAACCGATCGCCCTGCTTCCGGACGAGGAGTGGCAGAGCGCCAACGACTTCGTGGCCGTTCCCATCGCCACCGGGCTGGGCGCGGCGCGCAACGCCATCATCGCGCGTGCCGCCTTCGCGCTTATCGCCGTCGGCGGCGAGTACGGGACCCAGTCGGAGATGGTGCTCGGCCTGCATTTCGGACGCCTGGTCGTGGCGCTGGAGGACGCCCCTCAGGTCGCGGGCGCCCACTATGTCGGTAGTTTGGAGGATGCGCTGGAGCGCGTGGCCCGGCGATTGCTATCGCTAGAAGGCTAAGCCCCCCCTTTTAGCCGCTCGTCTGCTCGGTTTCGTGCTCGGCGTCCACTAGCGCCTGCGCCTCTTCCAGGCAACAGCGGCAGATCGGGCCGTGGCCCAACTCGTGATAGATTTCCTCAGCATCGTCCAGTCCGCTACGGGCGGCGGCGATGATCTGGCTACTGCGGTAGGCGTTGCAGATGCAAACGTACATCCAGGGGCGTCTCTTCCGTGGTGCCTCCTCAGATAAGCTGACTGCGAATGAGTGTCAATAAGCCGTCATGCCGCCGCCTCCCGGCGACAGTAGCAGGAGGAGGCGACCGGAACGTCGGTGCGTCCCAAGGCCAGGTCCAGGCGCTGCTTGATCATGGGCGCTTCCACCTTGTCGCCGCGCCGGGTGAGGCACTCGTAGAGGCCATGCAGGCTCCAGACGTTGTCCGGGTGCTGACAGGCGCGGCTGAGATTGCCGTCGAGGCCGAGGTCGGCGCGATAGACGGCTTCGGCCTCCTCTGCGCGGTCCTGCTCCAGCAGGAGGGCGCCCAGGGCATGGCGGGTCGGCTGCATCCAGCCCCAGGGCTCGTCGTAGGGCAAGGCGTCGTCCAACTCCACCGAGCGGCGGAGATGCCGGAAGGCCGCGTCGAAGTTGCCGCGGCGGTACTCCAGCTCGCCGTTCATCATCTCCTCGGCGATGGCCAGGAGGTCCTGGCAGGTGTTGTTGTGGACCAGGCGGCTGTCCGGCACGCGGGCACGGGCCTCCAGGAAGCGGTCGCGCGCGGCCTCGGCCTCGGCGACCTCGCCGACGGCGGAATGGGCCACCGACTTGGCGTAGAGCATCATCGCGGTGGTGACGCAGTAGAGTTCCTGATCCTCCGGCAGCTGCTGGGCGATGATCTCCCGCCAGCGGCCGAAGCGGATCAGCACGTGCTGCTTCATCGGGATGTAGCCCTCGATGAAGTCGGCCATCGGCGGCGAAGGCAAGCGCAGCAGCTCTTCCGGCACGGTCGCGATCAACTCCTCGGCCGCGTCGATCGCCGGCTGATACTGGCCGATGAACATCGCGCCATAGATGGCGAAGTGATAGTTGTGGATTCGGTAGGCCGAATAGAAGTTCATCGCCCCGTTCTTCTCCAGGTACTTCCTGTCGGCGACGATGGCTTTCCAGTTGTCGACCACCACGTCCTGATAGTGTCCGCAGAGCACGTCGATGTGGGTCGGCATGTGACGCAGATGGCCGGAATCGGGCACCAGCTCGCGCAGGCGGTCGCCCTGGCGCAACGCGCGCTGCGGGAAGGGCGACATCTCCATCAGATGGACGTAGAGGTGCAGGAGGCCCGGGTGGTCCCAGCTGTCGGGCTGGTCCTGAAAGGCCTTTTCCAGGACCTCGATGGCTTCCTCTGTCCCGGCGCCCTCCGCCACCGCACCGCTCGCCAGGTCCCACATCTTCCAGGGCGTGCGGTTCATGATGGCTTCGGCGAAGACGGTCTGCACCTCCAGGTCCTGCGGGTGGGCGCGATAGACGCTCCGCATGGCATCGGCGAAGGCGTCGTTCCAGGGGTTTTGATCCTCGATCGGCTCGCTTTGCGGGTAGCGCGCCGACAGGGCCTCGATCAGCGCTCGCTCGACCGGCGTGACCTTGTCGACCAAGGCCTGGGCCGCGTTGGTCTCTTCGACCGCGCGGGCCAGCGACTGAGCCTTGTCGACGGGGTCGAAGAGGTGCCAGGGCTTGTTGTAGTTGGGTCCGATCGCATAGGCGATTCCCCAATGGGCCATGGCGAAATCCGGGTCGATCGCCACCGCCTTCTCGAAACAGACGATGGCCTCCTCGTGATGGTAGCCGTAGACCCAGTTGATGCCGCGATCGAACCAGAGCTGCGCCTCCTCGGAGGCGGTGGTTACCGTGCGGCCGAACGTGCCGAGGTCGTAATAGTCCATCAGGCCCTCCCTTCAGTCTGCTTGCGTCTCCCTCACCCGGGTCATCCGGAGTGTGCCGAAAGTCGAGGCGCTTCTAAAGCGCCAATCGCGCCTCGAGATTCAGCGCTGAAAGCCCTCGCTCGCCTTCAGGAGTCTCAGCGTGTAGTCCTCGCCGACGGCGTGATCGGCCAGGGCCGCGCGGTTCAGTTCCTCCACCGTCTCGCCGTGCTGCATGACCATGAGCCTTTCGCACATGTGATTGATGACCGCCAGATCGTGGCTGACCATGACGAAGGTCAGGTCGTGCTCCCGGCGCAGGCGGCTCAAGAGGTTCAGGACCTCCGCCTGGACCGAGGCGTCCAGCGCCGAGGTGGGCTCGTCCAGCAGCAGGATCTGCGGCTCCAGGATGAGCGCGCGCGCGATGGCGACGCGCTGGCGTTGGCCGCCGGACAGCTGGTGCGGATAGCGGTATCGGAAGGAGGCATCGAGCCCGACGTCGAGCAGCGCGCGCTCGACGCGTCCCTGTCGGTCGTCCATGCCGTGGATCGCCAGGGGCTCGTTCAGGGTGCGGTCGACGGAGTGGCGCGGATGCAGCGAGCCGTAGGGGTCCTGAAAGACCATCTGCACCTGTTTCACGAAGGCCGGATCGCGGAAGCCGGCCACCGGCCGGCCGTCGATGGTGATCTCGCCGCCGGTGATCGGCGCCAGGCCGCAGATGGCGCGCAAGACCGTCGACTTGCCGGAGCCCGACTCGCCGACCAGACCGAAGGAGGTGTTGGCCTCGACGCCGAAGCTCACGTCCTTGACGGCATGGACCCGGTCGCCACCGGAGCCGAAGACGACGTTGAGATCCGCGACGGCCAGCTTCACGGCGCGGCCTCCCGCCAGCTCGCTTCGCGGCGCAAGGTCGGCAGCACCGCGCGATCCTCGCCGATCTTCGGCAGGCAGTCGATCAGGCCTTGCGTATAGGGGTGCTTGGCCTCCGAAAGGCGGTCGGCGGCGATCTCCTCGACGATGCGCCCGGCGTACATGACCAGAACGCGGTCGCAGAAGGTGGCGACCAGCTCCAGGTCGTGACTGACGAAGATCAGGCCCATGCCGCGCGAGCGCACCAGGTTGTCGAGGATCTTCAGCACCTCCAGCTGGACGGTGACGTCGAGCGCCGAGGTCGGCTCGTCGGCGATCAGGAGGTCGGGCTCGGGGACCAGCATCATGGCGATCATGACCCGCTGACCCATGCCGCCGGACAGCTCGTGCGGATAGGCGCGCATCACCCGCTCGGCGTCGCGGATCTGCACCGCCTTCAGCATGGCCAGCGCGCGGTTCCGCATCTCCTTCCTGGAGCCGCCGCCGTGGACGCGCATGGCTTCGGTCAACTGCCGGCCGACCCGCATCACGGGGTTCAGCGAGAACTTGGGGTCCTGCATCACCATGGAGATGCGGCTGCCGCGGATCTCGCGCATCTCCCGCTCCCTGAGGGACAGAAGGTCGATGCCGTCGAAGACCATGCGCCGCGCCGTCACCTCGCCGGGCGGGCGGACCAGCCGCAGGACAGAGCGGCCGGTCATGGTCTTGCCCGAGCCGGACTCCCCGACGATGCCGAGCCGCTCGCGCCCCAAGGTGAAGCTGACGCCGCGCACGGCCTCGACCACGCGCGTGGGCGTGTGGAAGCGAACGTGCAGGTCCTCCACCTCGAGCAAGGCTTGGCTCATTTCGGCGCGCTCCTGGGGTCCAGCACGTCGCGCAAGCCGTCGCCTAGAAGGTTGAAGCCCAGGCTGACGATGAAGATGGCCAAGCCCGGAACGGTCGCGACCCACCACTGGTCGAAGAGGAACTTGCGGCCGGAGGAGATCATCAGGCCCCACTCCGGCATGGGCGGCTGCGCGCCGAGCCCCAGGAAGCCGAGACCTGCGGCCGTCAGGATGATCCCGGCCATGTCCAAGGTGACGCGGATGATCACCGAGGACATGCACATGGGCATGATGTGGCCGAAGATGATGCGCGGCGGCCTCGCCCCCTGCAGGCGCACGGCGGCGATGTAGTCCGACTGGCGCACGGTGATGGTCTCCGCCCGCGCGACGCGCGCGTAGGGCGGCCAGGCGGTGAGCGCGATCGCCAGGATCGCATTCTCGATGCCGGGGCCCAGGGCCGCCACCAGCGCCAAGGCCAGGATCAAGCGCGGGAAGGCCAGGAAGATGTCGGTCAGGCGCATCAGCACGAGGTCGACCAGGCCGCCGAAATAGCCCGACGCGGTACCGATGATGAGGCCGAAGAGCGGCGCGGTAACGGCCACCAGGGCCACGATCATCAAGGTGATGCGCGAGCCGTAGACGATGCGGCTCCAGAGGTCGCGGCCGAACTCGTCGGTGCCGAGGAAGTGTCCCGGCGAGCCGGGGGGCAAGAGACGGTTCTCCAAGGACTGCTCGAAGGGCGAGTAGGTCGCCAGCAGCGGCGCGAAGATCGCCATCAGGATAAGGCCGAGGACGATGATGAGGCCCAGCATGGCGAGCCAATTGCTGGCCAGGCGTCGCCAGGCCAGATAGGCCTGCACCGCGCGCGCATGCCCGCGAGAGGTCGGGTAGTCGCTGGTCAGCCAGGCGCGGCTGCCGATCGCGGGGGCCTTGTCGTCTTGCAGCGCCATGGCCCTAGCGCGCCCTGGGATCGACCAGCCGGTAGAGCAGGTCGGACAGCAGGTTGAGGCCGATGAAGACGCCGCCGACCACCACCGTGCCGCCCAGCACCGCGTTCATGTCGGCGGAGAAGAGCGCATTGGTGATGTAGAGCCCCAGTCCCGGCCAGGCGAAAACCGTCTCGGTCAGGACCGAGCCCTCCAGCAGGGTGGCGTAGGAGAGCGCGATCACGGTGATCAGCGGCACCAGGACGTTGCCCAGCGCATGCACCCATATGACCCGCCATTCCGGCGTGCCCTTCACCCTGGCAGTGGTGATGTACTCCTGGCCCAGCTGCTCCAGCATGAAGCTTCGGGTCATGCGGCTGATGTAGGCCAGGGAGAAGTAGCCCAGCACCAGGGACGGCAGGATCACGTGCGAGATCGCATTGCGGAAGATGTCCCAGGCGCCGGCCAGCGCCGAGTCGATCAGCACCGCGCCGGTGACAGTCGGCACGTCGTACTCGTACATCAGCTCGTAGGTGGCATCGAGGCGCCCCGGCCCGCCGACCCAGCCGAGATCGCCGTAGAAGATCAGGAGGCCCATGAGACCCAGCCAGAAGACCGGCATGGAGTAGCCGAAGAGGCCGAGGAGGCGGATCAGCTGGTCCGGCCAGCGCCCCTGATGGACGGCGGCGACGACACCCGCCGGAACCCCGGCCAGCACGCCGAAGAGGGTGGCGAGCGTCGCCAGCTCCAAGGTCGCCGGGAAGAAGCGGGCGATGTCCTCGATCACCGGCTGGGCGGTCATCAGGGACTTGCCGAAGTCGCCGTGCAGCACGTCCCAGACATAGAAGGCGAATTGGTTCAGCAAGGGTTCGTTCAGGCCCAGCTGCTCGCGCACCGCTTCGATCTGCTGCTGCGAGGCGCGCTCGCCGACGATCGCCAGCACCGGATCGATCGGCACGACGCGGCCGATGATGAAGGTGATCAGCAGCAGGCCGAGGAAGGTGATGGCCAGGCTGATGACCGTCCGCAGCGTCGCCCGCAAGGCGCGCGGGACGCCATGCGCGCCGGCCCTGAGCCGAGCCCGCCCCAGGCTCTTTGCCTCGCTCACGCCTCGTGAACCCAAGAAGAAGGGGCGCGCCCGGGCGCGCCCCTATCCGCTCAGTTCTTGCTAACGGGCCAGTAGAAGACCGAGTGGATCGATCCGCCGGCGTTGAAGTCGTTGACGTTCGCGCGCGAGGCCACCTGCTCGATCAGCTGGAACATCGGCGCGAAGGGCGCGTTCTGCTGATGGATGCGCTGCACCTCTTCGTACATCTGGCGACGCTTCTCGGTATCCTGCTCCAGCACCGCCGCGTTGGTGATCGGCGTCTCCTGCTCGGCCGGATAGGCGTTGCGCCAGGCCAAGATGCCGGTCAGCTGCGCTTCGGGAGAGTTGTCCGGGTTCTTGGCGAAGGTGTCGGCATTGGTGTGGGGATCGGAGTAGTCCGGACCCCAGGCGCCCAGATAGATGTCGTGGTTGCGCGAGCGGTACTCGCCCAGGATCTCCTTGCCGGTGCCGGTGCGGATCTCCGCGTTGATGCCGGCCTGGGCCAGGGTGTTCTGGAAGGACTGCGCCATCTCCAGACGGTCCTGGTCGTTCCGCACGAAGATCCTGATGTCGAAGTTCTCGTGCCCGGCTTCCTTCAGCAGCGCCTTGGCCTTCTCGACGTCGAGGCTATAGGGCTTGTCGTCGATGGCGCCCAGGAAGCCCTGCGGCAGGAAGGCCTGGTGCACCACGTAGTTGCCCTTCAGGAAGGAGTTGGCCATGCCGTCGTAGTCGATCAGAAGCTTGATCGCCTCGATCACCTTGGGGTCGTTCAAGGGCGGCTTGGTCTGGTTCAAGGCGACGTACATGATCCGGCCGCGCAGCTCGTCGTTGATCTTGACGTCCGCGTTGCCGCGCAAGCCCTCGACGTCGACCGGCGTCAGCTTGCGGGCGACATCGATGTCACCCTTTTCCAAGAGCAGGCGCTGGGTGGCCGGCTCCGGCACGTGACGCACGAAGACCCGCTTCATCGCCGGCGCGCCCCGCCAGTAGCCCTCGTTGGCCTCCAGCACGTAGTTCTCGTTCGGCTTCCAGGCGCGCAGCGAATAGGCACCGGAGCCGGCCGTGTTGGACTTCAGCCACTCATAGCCCATGTCGCCGTCCTGCTCGTGCTTCAGCACCTCCTCCTTGTCGACGATGGAGGCGACCACGGCGGTGAGCGCGCTGTAGAAGAAGGAAGGCGCATAGGGCTTGTCGACGACGATGGTGATCTCGTCCGGACCGCTTACCTTGATCACCTCCTCGACGTTCTCCGGCGTGAAGCCGAACTGGGTCAGGATGAAGGCCGGCGTCTTGTTCAGCTTGACGGCGCGCTGCAGCGACCAGGCCGCGTCCTCGGCCGTCACCGGATTGCCGGAGTGGAAGGTGACGCCGGGGCGGATCTTGAAGGTGTAGGTCTGGCCGTCCTCGGACACGCCCCAGCTCTCGGCCAGGCCCGGGACCAGCGGACCCAGGTCGGCGGGATCGAGCTCGACCAGCGTGTCGTAGACGTTGTTCAGCATGTCGTTGCCGGAGAACTCGAAGCTCTCGGCCGGATCGATAGAGACGATGTCATCGATCTTGTCGGCGATGACGAGCGTGTCGGCTGGCGTTTCCGCCCAGGCCGAACTCGCGGTCATCGCGATCGCCGCGCAGGCAGCGACGGCAATCCTGGTCACCTTGCTCATGTGAAGCTCCCTCTTTCTTTTTCGAGGCCCTCCAAAACGTTTTGGGAAAGGCCTTGACCCGGAGCAGCCTAACCAAGGTCGGGCTGAGGTCAATGGAATTGTCCCGCACCGATGGTGTGGTTTGAATGGACACGAGGAAGGTGCCGGGGGCCCGGCTCCGTCAGGCTACGCAGCCCGCGCCCCCTGGCGGAGAAGGTCGCCGCTGTGCCAACGGGCCCGCCGGGTGCGGAACTTGGCGACGCTGCCGTGGAAGTCCTTGATGAAGAGATCGTGAACCGCGTGGGTCGAGGCCGCCGTGATCAGGAGCATGCGCAAGGACGCGCCGATGCGGCCTCTCGGCGGCATCACTCTGTTGAGGCGATGGGCCATTCCCAAGAGCATGGGATTGTAGATGCCGACATCGCGTGTCACCGCGGGACTGAGGTAATGGCGCAGGAGCGGAGTCTCCAACAGCTGTTTTTCGTGCGCCACCGGAGACCAGAAGAGCGCCTTGCCGGGATCGGTGACGTCCGGCGGAAGCCGGCCCTTCATCGCATTGCGCACGATGAGCTTGCCGTTCGTGCCGTTCACCAGAAGCGTCACCGGCAGGGACATGGCGAACCTCGCCAAGTCTTGATCGAAGAAGGGGGTACGTCCCTCCACGGACAGCCCCGTTTCCACCCTGTCCCCCAGACTGGGCAGGAGGTAATCCGGTAGCTGGCTCTTGTTCCATGCGTACTGGCTGGCCCGCACCGGCGGCATCGCTTCCATCGGCCCAGCGGGTAGGCCTTGCGCGTGCTGTCTAAGGCAGTCCTCGAGCGATAGCTGCCCGGCGAAGCCGCGCGTGAAGAAGGGGCGAAGCGTCTTGTCGATCTCCAAGGCATGCGCCACTTGCATCGGGTAGCAGCCATAGATGCTCCTCACGAAGTCGTGGCGCGGGTACTTCGTTCTGGGAACCAGATCGACCTTCGCGCTCTCCGTCCCTAGCAAGCGGCGCAGGCCCTGCCGATCTCCATCCCCGGCGCGCGATGCCTCGATCAGATGCTGTTGGACGGCGGAGGGATAACCGAGGAAGACCTCGTCCGCGCCGTTTCCCGTCAAGAAGCTCTTGAGCGTACCGCCGGCTTCCCGCGACAGCAGGAACTTGGCCGCGCAATGGCTGTTGACCATGGCACGCTCGCAGGCCCAAAGGGCCGGCAGGAAGGCCTCCGCCAGCTTCTCCGCGTTCACCATGACAGCCGTGTTCTCGGCTTCGAAGGCCGTCGCGACCTGCCGGGCCTTGTCGGCCTCTCTGTCGGCTTCCTGTGAAAAGCGTATCGAGAAGGTCTTGATCGGCCTACCCGACTGCCGGCTCATGGATTCCAAGGCGGTTGCGGAATCCAACCCGCCCGAGAGCATCACGCCGATCTCGACATCCGCGTCCATGCGCAAGCGCACGGCCTCGTCGAACAGCGTCCGAAACTCCTCTTCGGCCTCCTCCGGTGCAATGCCGTGGCGCTCTTCGGTGAAGCCGTGACGAAAGAAGCAAACCTCTTCGATCCTCTCGCCCTTCACTTTCAGGAAATGACCAGGGCGCACCTGTCGAATGTCGCGGAACCAGCTGCGATCCGAGACGCCCAGCGCATGCAGGCTTTGATGGATCGATTCGGCGTCGAACTCGGCCGATATCGAGGGATGGCACAGCAGCGCCTTCACTTCGGAGCCGAAAACCAGCGAGTCGCTTGTCTTCGCGTAGAACAGCGGTTTGGTCCCGAAGTGATCGCGGGCGAGGTACAGCGTCTCTTCCCTGTCGTCCCAGAGGGCGATCGCGAACTCGCCGCGCAGGTTCGAGAAGCAGTCCTCTCCCTCCTCTTCGAAGAGATAGGGCAGAATCTCCACGTCGCACTCGCTTCGAAGCCTGTGACCTGCTTGCAAGAGCCGGCGCCGAATGCGGCGAAAGTCGTAGAGCTCGCCGTTTATGGAGACCCAGATGCGGCCCCCCTCGTGCGCCATCGGCTGGGCGCCGCCCGGAATGTCGACGAGGGCCAGCCGCGCGTGCATCATCAAGATACGCTGCTTCTCGTCATGCCAGTAGCCGGCGCTCTCCGGGCCCCGATTGGACAGAACGTCGATCATGGGAAGCAGTTCGTCGGGTGAGAGAGGACGGCCGCCGCGCATCACGAGTTCCCCGGCGATTCCGCACATGCCCTGTCCTCCCGAGCCGTCGAGGCGCCAATCGCCTTTCGCAACCCAAATCGACTGGTCCACGCAATTCGAGAGCGATCAGCCGATATTGAGAACGTCAGGATCGCCCGCCGTCAAGCCGCCAAGGACAAAGACGCGCGAACCGGTGGGCGTTCGACAACGCAAGAACAGGCGATGCGGTACACACGCGCAAAAAGAAAGGGGCCAGCCTCCCGGCCGGCCCCAGGCATAGCCCTTGCGTCCCGGGATGGTACTAAGCACGCAACGCAACGTTCTCCGGGTCGTAGGGGCTTTCCGCGATGATCCGGGCCGGACGCATCTGATCGAGGACACGCACCTGGCACTCGCGGCCGACCTCGGCCATCTCTGTCTTGACGTAGCCCAGCATCAAGGACTTCCGCACGTGGTGGCCATAGCCGCCGGCGGTTCCTCGGCCCACCACCTCGCCGTCCATGATGACCGGCTCGTTGCCGAAGGAATCGGCGTCGTCGGCATCGATCTCCAAGGTGCAGAAACGGTTGGGGACGCCCTGCTGCTGCTGGGCGACCAAGGCGTCACGGCCGATGAAGTTGCCCTTGTTGAGGCGGATGAAGCGGTCCATGCCGGCTTCCAGGATGGTGTTCTCGGCATTGAGATCCGTGCCCCAGAGCCGATAGGTCTTCTCCAGGCGCATGGAGTCCATGGCACGCATGCCGATATGCGCCAGCCCTTCGGCCTTGCCGGCCTTCACCAGGGCATCGAAGAGATGGTTCTGGTACTCGATCGGGTGGTGCAGCTCCCATCCAAGCGAGCCCACGAAGTTCACCCTGAGCGCGCGCACGCCCGGGGCGAAGCCGACAGGGATCTCCTGCATGGAAAGCCAAGGGAAGGCCTCGTTGGAGACGTCGGCGTCGGCCAGCTGCGCCAGCACCGCCCTGGCCTGCGGTCCGGCCAGCACGAAGACGCCGTACTGCGTGGTCACGTCCTTTATGAAGACGCTGCCGTCCTTGGGGCTGGTCTTGAGGAAGAAGTCCCAATCGATGTCGTGCGCCGCGCCCGGTCCCACGACATAGAAGCGCTCGCCATAGATGCCGTCCGGCATGCGGGTGATGGTGTATTCCGAGCGCACCGAGCCCGAGGGGAAGAGCGAGTGGGCCAAGGTCATGCGCCCCACCTTCTTCGGGATGGTGTTGGCGACGATGGAGTCGAGCCAGTCGCGCGCGCCCGGTCCTTCTACCTCGTACTTGGCGAAGGAAGAGAGCTCCATCAGGCCGACGCTCTCGCGCATGGCCTTCACTTCCCGGCCCACCGGCTCGAACCAGTTCGACCGGCGGAAGGAGTAGTCGTCCTTGCGGGCCTCGCCGTTCGCCGCGAACCAGTTCGGCCGCTCCCAGCCGAAGCGCTGCCCCCAGACCGCGCCGGCCGCGTCCAGCTTGTCGTAGCAAGGCGGCGTCTTGGCCGGACGGGCGGCCTCGCGCTCCTCCATGGGATAGTGGATGATGAAGACGTGGCTGTAGGCCTCTTCGTTCTTCACCGCCGCGAACTTCTTGGTGGCGACACCGAAGCGGCGCGGATCGACGCCGGTCATGTCGACCGTGGGCTGGCCGTCGACCATCCACTCGGCCAGCTGCCAGCCGGCCCCGCCGGCGGCGGTGATGCCGAAGGAATGCCCCTCCGAAATCCAGAAGTTCGGCAGGCCGAAAGCCGGGCCCACCATGGGATTGCCGTCCGGCGTGTAGGAGATCGGGCCGTTCACGATGTCCTTGATGCCGGCGTTCTCGAAGGAGGGCACGCGGTTGATGCAGCCCTCGACGTGCACCATCAGGCGGTCCAGGTCGCCGGGGAAGAGATCCTTCTCGAAGCCGGCGTCGACGCCGTCGATGAAGCGGGCCGGCGCGCCCTTCTCGTAGGGACCCAGGATCCAGCCCATGCGCTCTTCACGCAGATAGTACTGGCAGTCGCTCTCGCGCAGGATCGGCAGCTCGGCGGCGCCGCCGTCGCGGTAGGCCTTCAGCACCGGATCGACGTCGGTCACGATGTATTGATGCTCGACCGGGATGGCCGGGATCTCGAGCCCCACCATCTTGGCGGTCTGGCGGGCGTAGTTGCCCGTCGCGCAGACCACCTGCTCGCAGGTGATGTCGCCCTTGGTGGTCTTGACCACCCACTCCTGGCTCTGGTTGCGCTCGATGCCGGTGACCGGCGTCTGCTGATAGATCTCGGCCCCCATCATGCGCGCGCCCTTGGCCATCGCCATGGTGACGTCGACCGGCGCGATGTGGCCGTCGGTCGGGTGCCAGAGCGCGCCGACCAGGCCGTCGGGGTTGATCAGCGGCCAGAGCTTCTTGATCTCCTCGACGTCGATCAGGTGGCACTCCACGCCGATGGTCTCGGCCGTGCACTGGTAGTTGCGGTACTCGTCCATGCGGTCGCGGTTGCAGGCCAGACGCAGGTTGCCGGTCTTGTGGAAGGAAACCGCTTGCCCGGTCTCGGCCTCCAGCTTCTTGTAGAGCTCGACCGAGTACTGGTGCAGCTGACCGACCGAATAGCTCATATTGAAGAGCGGCAGCAGGCCCGCGGCATGCCAGGTCGAGCCGGCGGTCAGCTCCGTGCGCTCGAGCAGCACAACGTCGGACCAGCCCTTCTTGGCCAGGTGATAGAGGGTTCCCACCCCGCAAACGCCGCCACCGATGACGACAACACGTGCATGGCTCTTCATTGCCCGCTTTCCGCTCCTTGAGGCCCAGTGATTTGGGTGTGCCGGTTAGCTAAAGCTCCTGGCCGACGCAATCGTGACTTTAAGCGACGAAGGAATGCCGCTTTGCGACAAGCCGCACGGCCGACTTGCACTGCTTGCCGCTTGCGGCAAGATGCATTTCGACGACATCGAAAGGGATCCAAGGGGCCCATGGGACAGGAATCGGCGATACAAGTCCCTGCGCACTGGCAGGTGGAGCCCTTGACGCCGCACCTCGGCGCGATGGTACGCGGCGCGGCGCTGTCCGGCGATCCCTCGCCCGAGGAGGTAGGCGCCGTGCGGGTGCTCATGGACCGCTACCTGGTCTGCGTCTTCACCGATCAGTCCTTGGCGGCGGCCCAACTGAGAGATCTCACCCGGCACTTCGGGCCGCTCTTCCTTCATCATCAGGACGAGGGCGTGCTGCGGGCCGACGGGATACCGGAAGTCCTGGAGATGCGGAAGGAGCCGGACGGCGCTCGGCTCTTCGGCGGCAGCGACTGGCATGCCGACGTCACCTTTCGGAACCCGGGCGGGTATCTCTCGCTCCTGCACGCCTTGGTCATACCGCCGGTCGGCGGCGACACCTGCTTCGCCAGCACCATTGCCGCCTTCCGGACCCTTTCGCCGGCGCTGCGGGACCGCCTGCGTCCGTTGAGGGCGGTGCATAGCTATCGCGGTCCCGGCGGCGAGGAAGAGCCGGGCCTGACCGCGCTCCACCCGGTGGTACGCCGCCATCCGGTCAGCGGCGCGGAAGGCCTCTACCTCAATCGCATGTTCACGACCCGCTTCGACGCCATGAGCGAGGCGGAAAGCCGGCCGCTGATCGGCTTCCTCGCCGACCACATGACCCGGCCGGAGTTCACCTGCCGACTGCGCTGGCGCCGGGGCTACCTGGCGCTCTGGGACAACCGCTTCACCTTGCACTATCCGATCAACGACTTCACCGGCGAGCACCGCCTGCTGCTGCGCTGCACGGCCTTGGAGGAGGCGTCACATGAATAGATGCCGAATGGCCAGGTAGGCGCCGCCGAAGAGTGCCGCGGACGCGGCCAAGGCCACCACGATCGCCACCGCGCCGAACAGCAGTCCGCCCAAGACCACCAAGCCGTCGCGCTCCAAGAGACCGACGGTGATCGAGAGGATAGCCAAGGCCGGCAGGAAGTTGGTCATGGGGCCCGGGAAGGCAACCACGATCGATAGCACCAGGATCGCGACGCCGACCCAGCGGTGCGAGCGGTGGTTGGCGAAGCGCGGCAGGCGCGGCGAGCAGCGCTGCTCGACCCAGATCAGCGGGCGCAAGCCCTTGTTCGCGATCCACTGCAAGCTCTTGGCCGGAATGCGCCGTCGCGCCAAGCCTTTCGGCAGCCTCAGCGCCGGATAGTCCCGCAAGAGCTGCCAGGTCACCACCAGCACCGGCAAGGCGAAGACCGAGCCGATGCCCGGCGGTGCCGGAATGCAGTTCGGCAAGGAGAAGAGCACGATGGCGACCAGGAGAGAGCGGTCGCCCAGCGCCTTTACCAGATCACCGAGCGTGGTGTCGTGCGGTCCCATCTCGGCGACGAAACGTCGAA
Source organism: Rhodospirillales bacterium (assembly GCA_963669375.1). Lineage (GTDB taxonomy): Bacteria > Pseudomonadota > Alphaproteobacteria > Kiloniellales > JACOMY01 > JACOMY01. Next base: position 962,694 of record OY770024.1, read on the forward strand.
AGGTGTCGCTGATCCGCTCCTCGTCCTCTTCTTCGGTCCCCCGCATATCCGTCCCGCTGACACTGGCCCCCACGCCTTCTCACCTTTGCTTTGTTTCTCGTGATGAAGTGGCCGTCATCATGCTGAGCGCAAGCCACTTAGGCAAGCCATCCGCTTTCGAATTGGCCGGGTGCCGCGAACAGATGGGCTGCGGTCGCGCATTCGACAGAGAGCGGCTCTGCCTGTTTCAATTATCGAAACAGCGAGAGTGATGCGGCCGGCTGGGCCGACGGGTGGAGCGACCGACAAATGAGCGACACAGTGGGAGCGATCGAGGACAACGAAGCGGCCGGCAGACGCGGACGACGTCATCGCGGCGGCGCCGGTGCCAGGCGTGCCGCGCGCAGTGGCCACCATGCCCCCAAGGCACCTTTCATCCAGCGCAAGATCCCGATCTTCGAGATCATGAGCGAGGAGGCCTTGGAGATCATCGAGGCCAACGCCGACACCATCCTGGAAGAGGTGGGGATCGAGTTTCGCGACGATGCCGAGGCCTTGACGATCTGGAAGGACGCCGGCGCCGACGTGGATGGCGAGCGGGTGCGCTTTCCCAAGGGCCTGTGCCGCGGCATCATTCAGAAGAGCGCGCAGTCGAGCTTCGTCCAGCATGCCCGCAACCCGGCGCGCTCGGTCACAATCGGCGGCAACAACACGGTCTTCGTGCCGGTCTACGGCCCTCCCTTCGTGCGCACCTTGGACGGTGGCCGCCGCTACGCCACGATCGAGGACTTCCGGAACATCGTGAAGCTGACCTACATGCTGCCCAACCTGCATCATTCGGGCGGCACGGTCTGCGAGCCGGTCGACGTGCCGGTCAACAAGCGTCACCTCGACATGGTCTACAGCCATCTGCGCTACTCGGACCTGCCCTTCATGGGCTCGGTCACCGCGCCGGAGCGGGCCGAGGACAGCATCGCCATGGCGCGCCTGGTCTTCGGCGAGGACTTCGTCGAGAACAACTGCGTGATGATCCAGCTGATCAACGCCAACTCGCCGATGGTCTTCGACGAGACCATGCTGGGGGCGCTCAAGGTCTACGCCCGGGCCAACCAGGCGGTGATCGTCACGCCCTTCATCCTGGCCGGCGCCATGTCGCCCACCACGGTGGCCGGCACCATGGCGCAGACCTTGGCCGAGGGTCTGGCGGGCCTCTCCTTCGCCCAGTTGGTGCGGCCGGGCGCGCCGATGGTCTTCGGCTCCTTCGCCTCCTCCATGTCGATGCAGTCGGGCGCGCCGACCTTCGGCACGCCGGAGCCCGCCATGGTGCTCTACGGCATGGCGGCCCTGGCCCGCCGCCTGGGCGTGCCCTTCCGCTCCGGCGGGTCGCTCTGCGCCTCCAAGACGGCCGACGCGCAGGCCGCCTACGAATCGGCCCAGACCCTAATGCCGACGGTCATGGGCGGGGTGAACTTCGTCCTGCACTCGGCCGGCTGGCTGGAAGGCGGCCTGGTCAGCTCCTACGAGAAGCTGGTGATGGACGCCGACCAGCTGGGAATGATGCAAGTCTTGGCGGCGGGCCCCGATCTCTCCGAGAACGGCCAGGCGCTGGATGCCATCCGCGAGGTCGGGCCCGGCAACCACTTCCTGGGCTGCGCCCATACCAGGGCCAACTTCGAGACCGCCTTCTACCGCTCCACCATCGCCGACAACAATTCCTTCGAGCAGTGGCTGGCCGAGGGCGAGAAGTCGGCGGAGCAGCGCGCCAACACCATCTGGAAGCAGCTCCTTGCCGAGTACGAGGCGCCGTCCCTCGACCCGGCGATCGACGAGGCCCTGCAGGCCTTCATGGCCGAACGCAAGGCTGCCCTGCCCGACGGTATAGGCTGAGGCAAGCCGCGCGTTTGCCAGGAACAGCCGACATCGTTAGGGTGCCGGCTGCTTTCCAGGCCGTGTCCGGAGTCGGCTTTCGAGTCGGGTAGGGCGAGCGGCTGACCTGTCGTTCTTGGAGCCGCAGCGCCCGTAACCATGCCGATCTGGCTGGACATATTCCTGAAAGGCATCGCCGCCGGGCTGGTCATCGCCGTCCCGGTGGGGCCGGTCGCCGTCATCTGCATCAAGCGCGCCATCTACTACGGCGTTCCAGGCGGGGTCTCGGCCGGCATGGGCGCGGCCATCGCGGACGCCTTCTTCGGCGCCGTGGCCGGTTTTGGCATCGCCGCCGTGTCGCACTTCCTGATCGCGCAAGAGCACTGGATCCGCGGCGTCGGCGGCCTGATCCTCATCGTCCTGGGCTTCCTCTTCTTCTTCTATCCGGGCGAGCCGCCGAACAAGGGCGCGTCGCGCGCCGGTTTGGCCGGCACTTTTCTCACCACCTTCATGCTGACCCTGACCAATCCCATCACCATCATCACTTTCCTCACGATCTTCGCCAGCCTGGGCTTGGCGGGCACGCCCTTGAGTTACGGAGCCGCCGGCATCCTGGTGGCTGGCGTCTTCCTGGGCTCGGCGATCTGGTGGCTGGCGATCTCCTTCACCGTGCTGCTGGCGCGCGGCAAGATCGGCGTCGATTGGATGCCGGCGGTCAAGCGATGGTGCGGCGCCTTGATCTTCGCCTTCGGCATCTACGCCCTCTGGGACGCGCTGGACACGGTGGTGTTCTGACGGGCCGGTTCTGCCGCACTTGGCGAAAGCGTCGCCTCATGTCCCATCGATGGAAGAGGGATTGGCGAAAGTCCACACGTCGACAGGCTGAGAGCGGCCCCGGATCGGCAGACTGCCGTGGTGGGACAGGCGCACTAGAATGTCGCCATTGCCACCTGCTCTCGCGGCGTCGACGAGCGGCCGGCCGACGACCAGATCGCAGCCGAGAGTACGCGTGGCCTCTTGCAGGCGGCTGGCGGTGTTCACCGTGTCACCGATGGCGGTGAACTCGACGTAGTCTTCGGTACCGACGTCCCCCAAGACCACCGGTCCGTAGGTGACGCCGATACCGATGCCGATGGGAGTCTGGCCCAGCTCGCTCCGCTCGCGGTTCCACTTGTCCATGCCGGCCAGAAGGTCGTAGGCGCAGGCAATCGCGTTGCCCGCGTCGCTGTCGCGCGCCTCCGGGAAGCCGAACAGGGCCATCACCGAGTCGCCGATGTAGCCCTCGATCGACCCCTTGTGCTGAAAGATGATTCGTCCCATCCAGCTGTGCGCCTGGCGCAAGAGGTCGATCACATGCTCCGGCGCGGCATGCTCGGATAGCTTGGTGAAGCCGACGATGTCGGCGAACAGGACGGCCAAGTCCTGACGTCGGACCGGTCCCAAGGGCTGGTCCTTGGCCGCCAGGGTCGCGACCAGCCCTGGCGAGAAGTAACGAGAGAGATTGGCCCGGGCCTTGTCGGCGGCGGCCCGCGCGGCCTGGCTTTCCTGCAGTCTGCGCTCGGCTTCCACCCGTGCGGTGACATCTCGCTGGACCGCCACGTACTGATAGGTTTCGCCGTTGCGATCACGCAAGGGGACGATCGACCACTCCATCCAGAACGTCGTGCCGTCCTTCTTGTAGTTGACGGTCTTGCCGTGCCAAGTCTCGCCGGCGTGCAGCGTGCTGCGCATGTCGGCGAAGATCCGATGATCGGTGAGCGGACCCTGCATGATCCTGGGCGTGCGGCCGATGACTTCGTCTCGCCGCCACCCCGTCATCCGCTCGAAGGCCCGGTTGGCATAGACGATCGTCGGGCCGGGCGACTCCAAGTCGGCCGCGGTGATCAAGACGCTCTCCGCCGCCGCCTCGATCACGGCGGCAGCATCAATGTCGTGTTTCGAGCCTCTGTCCGGCAAGAGCAGGCTTTACCCCCGTCGCTCACGGGCCACCCATGACCTGCCCTCTGCGCGCGATGCGGTCGCTGCTCACGCGCGAAAGGAGCCTTGGCGATCGGATGACCTAGGGCACTTTAGCCCGCATTTCCCAGGTGAGATAGAGGTTGCGGCACCCATCGGGCTGATTCATTGTTAGATATCATAGTGTTGCGGGGATTGAAGCGAGGTTTTCATGGCGCACCCGGTGGGTGAATCGTTAGAAGGGCCTTTGTGGGTCGATTTCGATCGTCGCGGGAAGCTGGAGTTTCACGGATCGAGGGTGACCTCTGACGGTGAGCTCCTCGCCTATCGGGAACTGGACGACACCCTTGGTCTGATGGACGCGGCGGCTGGAGGGCTACAAGACGGTCGTCGTGGCAGGAACGGCTGGCACGCTATCGATGGGATGCTCCGGCAATCGGTGTTCGGGCGTTTGGCCGGGTACGAGGATGTCAACGACGCCGAGCTCCTTTCTCGCAATCCAGCGATGCGTTGGATTGTCAGCGGCAAAGCGACGGATCGTGGGGCCGCGTCATCGAGCCAGATGGGGCGCTTCGAGACGCAATGACTGACGGCTGACGCCAATCTCGCCGCACTGGCTGATCTGTCTGGAGCCTGGATCAGCCGAGTTCATGACCGCAAGTTGCCGAAGTCCATCGTGCTCGACATGGACAGTTCCGTCAGTCCGACCCATGGCGCCCAGGCGGGAACGGCATACAACGGGCATTTCGGCTGCACCTGCTACCACCCACTCTTCGTGTTCAACCAGTTTGGTGACCTGGAGCGCTGCGCATTGCGGGCCGGCAACGTGCACAGCACCGATGGCTGGCGCGAGGTGCTGGACCCGGTCGTGGCGCGTTATCGCGACCGCAAGCTGCGGCGATACTTCCGGGGCGATGCCGGCTTCGCCTCGCCGGAGATCTACGAGTATCTGGAGGCCGAAGGTTTCGGCTACGCCATCCGGCTTCCAGCCAACAGCGTGCTCCAAGGATACATCGGTCATCTCCTACGGCGCCCGCGAGGCCGTCCGCCGCTGGAGGTACGGCGCTACTTTGCCAGCTTTAGCTATCGGGCTGGAAGCTGGACCAAGGCACGGCGCGTGGTGGCGAAGGTGGAATGGCATCCGGGCGAATTGTATCCGCGCGTTGGGTTCGTCGTCACCAATCTGTCCCGACCTGCCGAGCTGATTGTCACCTTCTACAACCTTCGTGGCACGGCGGAACAATGCATTAAGGAAGGCAAGAACGCGATCCGCTGGACGCGGCTGTCCTGCCGGAGCTTCAAGGCCAATGCGGTTCGGCTTCAGCTTCAAGCACTGGCCTACAACCTGGGCAACTTCATGCGCACGCTGGCATTGCCCGAGCCGGTTGGCCACTGGTCGCTGACGACGCTGCGCGAGAAGCTGGTGAAGATCGGAGCGAAGGTCGTGAGCCATGGCCGCTACGTCACCTTCCAATTGGCCGAGGTTGCTGTGCCGCGTGCTCTGTTCGCCGACATCCTGGAGCGGATCGACCGCCTGCGACCACGGCCCAGGCCGACATGACCGCGCCCAGGCCGACCCTCGATGCCTCCGATCACAGGACCAGTGCGTCTGGAAACAGCGCGTTCGGCCTGTCCAGTCCCCGAGTGGGCGGAGAGGCGCCCGACACTCGCGAGTTTCCGTCTCTCCGATGCCTACGGGTGCGCTGGTTGCGCTGGAACCATGCCTCAGGCAATGTCCTCCTCACGAGGTGACGTCTACATGGGGAATCCCGGATGCTCCGGTTGCAATCGAACCAAGCCTCAGGCAAGCATTTCGTCACGAGTGGGGGCCATTTGGGGAGTCCTGATTCAATACACTTCGAGGAGAGAGTCAGTCTGCGCTCGCTGCAACACAAGCGACTTGTTCTGGTTGACAAGGGGCGCTGTGAGTTTAGCTGACGACGCCCAGACTGCCAGAGGAGATTGCAATGCCGATAAGTGAAGTTAATGAAGAAACACTAGAGCTTCTCGAAAGACGCTTATCTGAGCGGGTAAAAAGGCGGGTATATTACACGGCTGGCATGTTTGGTTCAGGGTTCTTTGCCGTATTGATCGGACTAAGCTATTTTTTCTATGAAAGATTTGAGGATAGCTTTAGTACTTTTGTAGAAAGCTACAAGACCACTGTGCAGCAAACAGCAGAATCTGAGGCTAGACAAGCTGTAGAATTGAAATCTACGGAAGTTAACTCCCTGATTGCAAAGCTTGAGCAGGAGTCAATTATATCGTTGGAGTTAAATGAAAAATTGCGAATTGATCTCGAAACACAAAATGAATGGAGAGAAAAGAATCATTTGAAGATAGAGAGACTGGTTACTCGCCTTGATGATATTAGCGTAAAAATACGAATATCTGCAGAAGATTTCGAAACACAATTTGAGAAACAAAAAACTGAATTTCAAAAACAGAAGGATGATGTAGACAAGAATTTCCAATCAATTGTAGGAGAGGGTCGAAATTTGTACCTAGGACACGAGTATGCAAAGCATATTGAGGACTTAGGTTCTGATGTTGAGTCATTTCGATTAGTTCTTGAACAATTCAAAACAGCAATTGACGATTTGGGGGGAGAACCGGTCAATGTTCCACAAACAAAGAATAGTGTGTTAAGTGGTAAAGATAAAGGCAGTGATCAAAGTGCAAAAGATTATGTAACTGTTAAAATAAATTTTGCGGGTTCAGTAGACAGGGATGAGATTGAATTTTTGTCCAGTATAATGAATGATGTAAGTAGTGGAAATGTAGTATATACAATACCAAAAGAAAAAAGAATAGGGAGTGCAGCCGCAAAGAGCGAGTTAGTATATTATTATGATGCTGATAGAGAGGTTGCAGTTACTGCCGCTAAAGATCTTAATGAAGCGCTCAGACACATTGGATTCAAGAGTACAGTTGAGCCAAAGCCGGCAGTTAAGGAGGAAGGAGCATTACCGCCGCCTGGTGTGCTAGAGCTATACATAGAGCCCATAAGGCAGGATTCGGATTTAACACGAAGCTGGATTAGCGACGTAGCTACTTGCAATAGCACTGCCTTTCGTAATAGCCTTAATAGCTTTATGCAAGGACAACGGTCTGTCTCTGAAGCTGGCAAGAATGACCCAAACCCTGTTTCGAATCTTCATGATAGGGTTTTCTTGAGAGATGTTTATTTTACACCCGAGTTTTGTCGGTCCGGGGGTCGCTCAACTGGCGCGCCGCTGTACAACTGTACTGCATCTGGTAGTCTAGCAAACATTGGTCGCGTGAGCTTCAATGCTGACAGCAACAGTGCTGATTTGCGGGAAAAGGTACAATTTGACGGTTAAGAGCCTGTCTAATCTTCAGGATTGGTACATAAGAAGTTATCCAGATAGTCCAGACAATTTTAGTCAACATAATCATGGCTCTATGTCTTTTACATTGCAGCCAATTAACTAGCTGGCAAGATGATTGAATTGTTATTTTTATTGGAATTTCTTAAGATAAAGTTGGTTGAAGAAATTTTGAGAGGTTAGGAATTGTAACTGCTTAGCGGGTTGTTCTTCGGTAGTGCGGCGGGTGTTGATGCTGGAGAGAGGGGGTTGCGGCGCGGGTGTGGAACGCGAGTCAAGCTTTGGATGGCTCGCGTACCCCGCCTCAGCAGTCTGACGCCCGACGAGAAGGACGATCTGATGTAAGAGAGTTTGTAAGCGTCCGGTGTGGGCGCCGATGGCGTAGTGTGTGGTGTGCCGGCTAAGCTGCCGCTGCAGCGTAGTGCCATGGGAGCAACTCGTCGAGTTTGGTGATCTTGTGATCGGCAATGCGGCCAAGCACGTTGGTGAGCCAAGCCTCCGGGTCGACGCCGTTGAGTTTGGCGGTCTCAATCAAAGTGTAGGCAATGGCTGCCGATTTGTCGCCACCCAGTGAACCGACAAAGAGGAAGCTCTTCCTGCCCAGGGCCACCGGCCTCATGGCGCGCTCGGCGGTGTTGTTGTCGATTTCCAGGAAGCCATTTTCGAGATAGGGGCGCAGGCGCTTCATGCGGGCCAGGCTATAGCGGATCGCCTTGGCCAGCTCGGACTTGCCGGAGATCTTCGCCAACTTTGCCTGCAGCCATGCCTCCAGATTGTCAAAGACCGGTTCGGCGTGAGCCTGGCGCTGCCGCACGCGCTCGCCGGCCGAGCGGCCGCGCGCCGCCGTCTCGATCGCATAGAGGCTGGCTACGCGCCTGAGTGCCTCCTCGGCGATGGCTGAGCCCTGAGCCTTGACGATATCGACGAACCTGCGCCGCATGTGGGCAAGGCAGGTTTAGGGCGCGAAGCCACGGTTGGGTAGCGGGCTACCCAGTGGCAGAAGCGCGGTAGGGATCGCCTCTGACTACTCCTTTAGTGCCGGAAGTGACGCAATCCGGTGAAGACCATCGCCAGGCCCAGCTTGTCGGCCGCCGCGATGACCTCGGCATCGCGCTGCGCGCCGCCCGGCTGGATGATCGCCGTGGCGCCCGCCGCGCTGGCGGCCTCCACGCCGTCGGCGAAGGGAAAGAAGGCGTCGGAGGCGACGACCGCGCCCTTGGCGCCCTCCTCGCCGAAGGTCTCCCGGGCTTTCGTTGCCGCGAGCTTGGCCGAGTCCACGCGGCTCATCTGGCCGGCACCGATGCCGATGGTGGCGCCGCCCTTGGCGTAGACGATGGCGTTGGAGCGCACGTGCTTGCAGACCCTGAAGGCGAAGAGAAGGTCGGCGATCTCCGCCTCGCTGGGCGCCCGCTCGGTGACCGAAGTGAGCCCGGCGGCGGTGACCGAGCCGGCATCGCGTTCCTGCAGGAGAAACCCACCGGCCAGGCTCTTCACCAAGAGGCCGCCGGCCTCGGGCCCCGGCATGCCGCCCGTGGCCAGGAGCCTCAGGTTCTGCTTGCGCGCCAATACCGCCAGGGCGTCCTCGCTGTAGCCGGGGGCGATCACCACTTCGGTGAAAAGTGCCGCGATCTTCTCGGCGGTCGTCGCGTCGAGCGGTCGGTTCAGCGCGACGATCCCGCCGAAGGCACTGACCGGATCGCAGGCCAGCGCGGCCTCGTAGGCAGCCGTTTGGCTCTGGGACTCGGCGGCGCCGCAGGGATTGCCGTGCTTCACAATGACCGCCGCCGGCTGGCGAAACTCCGCGACGCACTCGAAGGCCGCATCGCCATCGGCGAGGTTGTTGTAGGAGAGCGCCTTGCCCTGCAGCTGACGCGCGCCGACCGCCGACGGCCCGGCCTCGCCGCCGCGGTAGAGGGCGGCCGCCTGATGCGGGTTCTCGCCATAGCGCAAGGTGGAGACCAAGCGACCAGGCAGGGTGAAACGCTGGGGAAAGCGCTCTCCTTGGCTGGCCGCCATCCAGCCGGCGATGGCCGCGTCGTAGGACGCGGTGAGCGCGAAGGTCTTGGCGGCCAGGCGCTGGCGGGTCTCCAGCGTGATCCCGCCTTCGCGGTCCAGCTCCTCCAAGAGCGCCTCGTAGTCGGCGGGATCGGTCAGCACGGCCACGAAGGCATGGTTCTTGGCCGCCGCGCGCAGCATCGCCGGCCCGCCGACATCGATCTTCTCGATCAGGGCGTCCGCCGCGCCGCCGGCCGCCAGGGTCTCTTCGAAGGGATAGAGATTGACCACCAGGAGATCGATCGGCTCGATGCCCTTGCTCTCCATCGCCTGCCGGTGATCCTCCTTGTCCCGTTTGGCCAGGAGGCCGCCATGGACCAGGGGATGCAGGGTCTTGACCCGCCCGTCCATGATCTCCGGGAAGCCGGTGACGGCGCTGACCTCGGTGACCTCTAGGTCCAGAGCCTTCAAGCCGGCCGCCGTGCCGCCCGTCGAGACCAGCGAGACCCCCCGCGCCGCCAGACCCTTGGCGAGGGGCTCCAACCCCGTCTTATCGGAAACGGACAAGAGGGCACGGGCAGGCCTGATGAGATGAGGCATGGCGAGGGGACGGTCCAAGTCTGGTGGCGATGACGCCAGCAAAGAACATGGACCGCGGGCCGCTGGCAACCCGCCTCTGTCTAGCGCTTGACTCGGTCCTCGCGCTGCAGCCACCACAGCGCCGTCGTACCTTCCGCGCCGGTGACCCCGTTCAGCACGATCTGCAGGCTGCGCCGCGGCTCCTCCGGCCGGCCGAAGTAGATGCTCTGCTCCAGCGCGATCTCCATATCCTGGGTCCGGAAGCGCCAGCCCTCGCCGCGCGGCATGCGCAGAAGGCAGGCGCCGCCGCCCTGGCTCAAGGTCGCCTGCACGCTGGGGTGCAGGTGAAATCGCACGGAGTAGGCCAGGCCGCTGCGGCCGCCCACCAGGCGGTCTTCGCCGACCAGGGCCTCGCCGTCCTCGCTGAGCGCCAGGCGGCGATGATGCACGATCCCGAACAGCGGCTTGTAGCCGTCGTGGCTCATCTCCAAGAGCTGGCTGCCGTCGCGTTCGTCGCGGCGACAGGTGACGACCTGCGGCCTGCGGCCGAGGCCGCCGGCATCCAGGATCTCGGCCGAGTTCTTCTCGTCGAGGATAAGGGTCGAGTGGGCGGCGGTGCCGCGCAGCAGCGGCGCCCACTTGGGCTCGTTGGGGAAGGAGCCGCAGTTGACGATCAGACGCTGGCGCCCGGCCGTGACCTCGATCGCCAAGGTGCCGGCATGGGTCATCCGGTCCAGCCCAGCGGCCGGCGGCCGGCCGGCATCGGCCAGGACCGAAAGGCGACCGCCCTGGAGGCGCTGGAACCCGCTCTGCGGGCCGGAGAGGATCTGGCGCGGCCGGCCGATGGCGCGCTGCAGCACGAGGTCGACCATCAGGCCTTCCTCTTCCGAAGCACCGTTGAAGAGGGCCAGACCGCCGTCGCCGTGCTGCAGGAGCTTCAAGAGCGGCCCCATCTGCTGGATCGCGTCGAGCAGCGGCACCGGCGGCTCGATCTCCGCCAAGAGCAGCCAGGCCCGGATGTCCAGCAAGTCGCGCAGCACGCGCAGCTGTATCGCCGGCGAGCGCTCCAGGTGGCCGCCGTCGGCCATTACCTGACGCGGCAGGGCCTTGTTCAGGATGGCGCAGGCCTGGTCCAGATAGGCGCGCCCTTCCGGCAGGCTGGCGCCGGCGACGACCAGTCCCTTGGCCGAGGTGATCAGGTCGAAGCCGGTGAGGCCCGCCGGCAGGCAGCGCGACAGGTGCTTGGCCTGCCTGCCGACCGAGCGCAGCAGGCTCTGGCGCAGCGCGATCTCGCCGGAAGCCGCGAAGAACTCGTAGTGGCCCATCAGATTGGCGATCCGCTCGCCCAGCACGGGCGGCGCCCAGGCGACGCGAGACCAGCCGCGGTTCTGCTGCAGCCAAGCGGAGACCAGCTCGCGTGCCCGACGCCGGGCCGCGTCGCCGCCGTAGGCGCGCAGGTGGCGCAGCCAGGCGAAGCCGTGCAGTTCGGCCAGGGCGCCCTCGGGCAGGCCCTTGGCCGGGAACTCCGTCTTCAGCGCGACGCTGACCCCGCCCAACGAGAGGCGCCCCTTGACGATCTCCTGACCGCGATGACCGTTGCCCGGCCAGGAATCGGAGACGCTGGCACAGTCGCCGCGGCTGGCGGTGCGGCTGAGCGTCTGCTCGTAGAGCGGCAGGGCATAGGCCAGACAGGCGAGCTCATAACGCCAGCGCGGCAGGTTCAGGCGGATCGGCAGGCTGCCCCAGCGGCGTCCGGCCAGGTTTTTCCAGGCCGGTAGCCGCCGGGTCCGTGCCCGCGGCTCAGTTGCCGCGTAAGCGGGCGATGTTGTCACCATAGCATCCGGGTCCTCCACGAAAGCTGGCAGTACCGGCGACCAGGACATCGGCTCCGGCGGCGACCGCGCGCGGCGCTGTTTCCTCGGTAATGCCCCCGTCTACCTCCAAATCGATATCACGGCCGCTGGCGTCGATCGCAGCGCGCAAGGCCTCCAGCTTGGGCAGCACCGAAGGGATGAAGGCCTGCCCGCCGAAGCCGGGATTGACGCTCATCACCAGGATCAGATCGATATCGCCCAAGAGCGGCAGGGCCGCCTCGGCCGGCGTGGCCGGATTGAGCACCAAGCCGACGCGCGCGCCCGCCTGACGGATCAGCTGCGCGGTGCGATGGGCGTGCGGCCCGGCCTCGGGATGGAAGGAGATGATGTCGGCACCGGCCTCGGCGAAGGCCTCGACGAAGGCGTCGACCGGACTGATCATCAAGTGAACGTCGAAGGTCTTCTCGCTGTGCGGCCGAAGCGCCTTCACCACCGAGGGACCGAAGGTGATGTTGGGGACGAAATGACCGTCCATGACGTCGATATGGATCCAGTCGGCACCGGCGGCATCGACCGCCCGCACCTCTTCACCCAACTTGGCGAAATCCGCGGAAAGGATTGAAGGAGCAACGCGAATCGGCTTTGACATGAGACAAAGCTTTAAGCGTGCTCCGGCCGATCAGGCAAGCCGCACTAGTCGGCATGCGTAGAATCCGTCCAGGCCTCCCAGGGTCGAAAGATGCGATGGAAGGCTGCGCAGGTCCCCATTGGCATCGATCAGCTCGCCGTGGCCGGCCAACTCCTCCGCTCGGATCGGCAGGCGGCGCAGGGGCGCCGCATCGCCCAAGAGGGCCTCTATCTGCCCCGGCCCCTCCTCCGGCTGTAGCGAACAAACGGCGTACACCAACGTCCCGCCCGGCGACAAGAGTTGGATGGCAGCCCGTAATAGCTTGACCTGCAAGGGAAAAATATCAGCGAGATCCTCGGGCTTGCGGGTCCGCGCGATGTCGGGATGACGGCGCATGGTCCCGGTGGCGCTGCAGGGTGCGTCCAGCAAAACCGCATCGAAGGACTCCGCGCCGCGCCACGCTGTGGCGTCGGCTTGCACCACTGCGGCCTTTAGGCCACAGCGTGCCAGATTCTCTCTGAGCCGCCCCAAGCGGGTCTCGCTCTTGTCGACCGCCGTCACCTCCGCCCCGGCGGCGGCGAGCTGCAGGGTCTTGCCGCCCGGGGCCGCGCAAAGGTCGGCCACGCGCTTTCCCGCGACGTCGCCCAGGAGCCGCGCCGGCAAGGCCGCGGCCTGGTCCTGCACCCACCAGGCGCCCTCGGCAAAGCCCGGAAGGCGCTGCGGATCGCCCGCGCCGCTGGCTAGGCGCACGCCACCCAGCGGCAGCAGCGCCCCCTCCAGCCGTCCGGCCCAAGCCCCCGCGTCGGACTTGGCCGTAAGGTCCAGGGGCGGTTCGCGCAGGTGCGCCTCGGCAATGGACAGCGCCTCTTCCGCGCCATAAGCGGCGGTCCAGCTCTCCCACAGCCAGGCAGGCGTGTTCAGCCGTGCCGCCTCGGCCGTCGCCAGGGGACGTCCTTCGCGGACCAGGCGACGCAGCACGGCGTTCACCACGCCCTTGAAGCCCGACGAGCGCTTGCTCAGGAGATCGACTGAGGTCGCCACCGCCGCGTGGGGCGGGGACTCCAGGAAGAGCAGCTGGGCCGCGCCGAGGCGCAATGCCCAGCGCGCCTCCGATGCCTTGGCCGGTAGGGGCCGGTCCAGCAGCTTACGCAGTGCCTGGTCCAGCTCCGGCAGGCGGCGCAGGACGGTCGCGACGAGAAGGCGGGCGAAGGCGCGGTCGCGCGACGTCAGGCTCGCGATATCGCGGGCCGCGGCCAACTCCTCGTCGAGCGGCCGCCCTTCGTCGACGACACGATGCAGGATGCGCGCCGCCGCCCGCCGTGCCGCCAAGCCGCTCGATTTGGCTTCTCGAGAATCCCGTCCCACCAAAAGCTTAGGACCAAGGCCCCTTCGGGGCGCCGCCGCGTCCGGCGCTGGGCACCGAGCCGCGTCCGCCGCCGCGCGACGGGGCGGAGGAGGCTGCGCTGTGGCCGCCGGAGCGTGCCATCTCCTGCAGACGGCTGATGCGGTTGGCCGTGCTGGGATGGGTGGAGAAGAGGCTGTCGACCGCGCGCGCATGCAGCGGATTGATGATGAAGAGATGCGCTGTCGCCGGGTTCTGCTCCGCCTTGTCGTTGTCGATCTTGGCGGCCGCGCCGGAGATCTTCTGCAGCGCCGAGGCCAAGGCCAGGGGCTTGCCCGAGATCTCGGCGCCCAGACGGTCGGCCTCGTACTCGCGGCTGCGGCTGATCGCCATCTGCACCAGCATGGCCGCCAGCGGCGCCAGGATCATGATCAGGATGGCGCCGACGATGCCCAGCGGATTGTTGCGGCTACCGCCGAAGAAGAGCGCGAAGTTGGCCAGCATGGCGATCGCGCCGGCCAGGGTCGCGGTAATCGTCATGGTCAAGGTATCGCGATGCTTCACGTGCGCCAGCTCGTGCGCCATCACACCCTCGACCTCCTCGGCCGTCAGGCGCTGCAGCAAGCCGGTGGTGGCGGCGACCGCCGCGTTCTCCGGATTGCGCCCCGTGGCGAAGGCGTTCGGCTGGTCCGACTGGATGATGTAGACCTTGGGCATCGGCAGACCGGCATTGCCCGCCAGGCGCCTTACCATGCGCACGAACTCCGGCGACTGCGCCTCGCTCACCTCCTTGGCCCCATACATGCGCAAGACCATCTTGTCGCTGTTCCAGTAGGCGAAGATGTTCATGCCCGCGGCGATCACGAAGGCGATCAGCATGCCCCCGACGCCGCCCAGCATGTAGCCGACGCCGACGAAGATCGCCGTCATTAGGCCAAGCAAGAAGGTGGTGCGCATATAGTTCATCGTCCGCCAGACGTAAGGATCGCGGGGGCGACCCGCAAGACTTGGCGCGCGCGCATCGGAGCGCTACATCTGCGGAATGAAGCTCTTCGTCAGCCACAAGGCAAACCCGGCCCGGACGGCCACCGGCGCGCCGCCGCGGGCGGCCAAAGCTGTGTCCGCCGAGACGCTGAAGGACACGGCGCGGAAGCTTGAGGCCGACCAGAAGCCGGCGGACGGCAAGGTGGAGGAAATCGGCGGTCCCAGCGGCCCCGAGCCCACCCGCTACGGCGACTGGGAACGCAACGGCATCTGCAGCGACTTCTAGGACCGAGTACCGCCTAGCGGCGCTGTTGCGCCGATTGCCCGTTATTGCGAGCAATGACGCAATCCCGCAGCGCCGGCGCTACTCGACCTCCGCATGCTCCAACACCGTCCAGGCGATGGCGAAATCGGGCGGGCCGATCTCGGCCTGAACAAAAGCAGTCAGGACCAAAAACCTGTCGTCCACCGGGCGAACGGCCTGCATCTGATACTCCGTCCCGCCGGAGCCCGTGCCCTCTTCGGAGACCTTGTAGCGCACGGTGGCGCCCGCGAGCGCGCGGGTATCGGGGTCCTTGAGCGCCGGGGCGGTCTTTGAGAGCGCGACGGCGATGATGCGCGGCGAGCGGATGTCGCCCGTCTCGGTCAGAACGATGCGGCCGTCTTCCAAGCGGTCGTCGAAGCCCTCCGGCCGTGAGACCACGAGGCCGCTCTTGAGCTTGATCTCCTTATCGAAGAAGACGCCCTCGTCCTCCGTCTCGTCGCAAGCGGCCAGTGCCAGCAAAACCGCGAGGATGATGAGCGGGCGCGTCCGCATGACCGCTCGCCGCCCCTAGAGCGCCAGCGCCAGGGCGGGCAGCACGCGATCGGGGATGTACTCGGAGCGATGCTCGCCGGAGGGAGAGAAGCCCATGCGCCGATAGAAGCCCTCGGCATTGGGATCGGAGACGACGGTGAGCCGCTGGAAGCCGGCTTCCCGCGCCAAGGCGATGGAGCGCTCCACCAGGATCGCGCCGACGCCCCGGCCCTGCGCGGCCGGGTCGACGAAAGCCAGGGTCAGCTCTCCGGCGTCGGAATCCTCGTCGTCACGGCCGAGCGCCGCGACGCCCAGGGGCTTTCCGGCCTGCTCGATCAGCAACACCACTTCGCGCGTCAGCCGCTCGGCCGTGATCGCCATGTCGTCGTGGGTCTGCTCGAGAAACTCCGCCGAGTAGCCCCAGACCGCCTTGGCGCCCACCGCCAGCGCCGTCAGGGCCTCGCAGTCGTCCGGTCCCGCCGCGCGCAAGACCAGCCCGCCGTCAAGCGCGGTCTCCCCCACTCTTAGCGAAGTCGGCAAAGACGTCATGCTTCAAGCTCCAAACCTGCGCGCCCTCCTCGACTTCGCCCAAGGTAGCATAAAAGGCCTGCGCCTCGACATTGTCCGCAAGGGCTCCCCAAGAGAGCCAGGTACCGCCCCGCTCCACCGTGTCGCGCACGATTGCCGCCATCAGCCGGGCGGCAAGCCCATTGCGGCGCGCCTCGGCCTTCACGTAGAGATCGCTCATGTAGGCGCCACGGGTGCCGGTTTCCGTGTCGAACAGCATGCTGTGGAGGGCGAAGGCCACGGGACGCTCACCGGCCAGCACGATGAAGCCGAACAGCAGCGGGTCGGGCCGCTCCAGCTCGCGCCTGACGTCGTCGGGCACCACCATTGCCGGCGGACCGCCTTCGTGCTCGGAGAGTTCCGCTGCCATTCGGGCAATGGCCTCGGCATCGCCGGGGGCCACGGGACGCATCGTGAAATCGCCCTGCTCTGTCGTCATCGAGCCATCTTTCGCAAAGAGACAAGGAGGCCGGCGGATGGAGACGGCTTGGCTCGCCAATCCGCGCTCGGATCGAACCTTTATCGAGGCTGCATAGCGCCATGGTGGCAAAGAACGCAAGAGGACCAGGCGGGCGACCGGTTCTGACCGCCACCCGGCCGCCGGGGATGGCACCGCGCAAGACGGCGTCGAAGGCCAAGAAGAAGACGGCGACCAAGCGCGGCGCCACCAAGACGGCCAAGAAGGATAGCGCGACCGCGCCGCCGCGCCGGCGGTCCTGGTGGCTGCGTCTGGCCGTCTGGGGCGGCGCCGGCTTCGTCTGGCTGGCGATCGGGCTGGTCGGCGTGGGACTGTGGTACAGCCGAGACCTGCCGCCCATCGACCGCCTGGCCCACGACAGCAGGCAGCCTAGCGTCACCCTGGCCGCAGACGACGGCTCTGTCATCGCCAGCTTCGGCGACCTCTACGGCGAGCCCTTGCGGGTGGCGGAGATGTCGCCCTACCTGCCGCAGGCGGTGGTCGCCATCGAGGACCGGCGCTTCTACGGCCACTACGGGATCGATCCCATCGGCATCGCCCGGGCGATGGTCGCGAACCTCAGGGCCGGGCGCCTGGTGCAGGGCGGGTCCACCTTGACCCAGCAGCTGGCCAAGAACCTCTTCCTCACGCCCGAGCGCAGCGTCAAGCGCAAGATCCAGGAGGCCTTGCTCTCGCTGCAGCTGGAGGTGCGCTACAGCAAAGAGCAGATCCTGACGCTCTACATGAACCGGGTCTACTTCGGGGCCGGCACCTACGGGGTCGACGCGGCCGCCCGACGCTTCTTCGGCAAGTCGGCGCGCGACGTCTCGCTCTACGAGGCCGCCGTTCTGGCCGGCCTGGTGAAGGCCCCCTCGCGCCTCAACCCCACGCAAGCCGGCGACCGGGCGGACAAGCGCGCCAAGCTGGTGCTGGACTCCATGGTGAGCGCCGGCTTCGTCACGCCCCTGGAGGCCGAGCGCGCCTACGAAGAGAAGACCCAGAGCACGCCCAGGGGCTATCGCCACGGCCGTTACTTCGGCGACTGGGCGCTGACGCAAGCGCAGCAGAGCCTCGGCATCGTACGGCGTGATCTCTTGGTGGCCACCACCCTGGACCCCAGGATCCAGGCCATCGCCGACAAGGCCGTCAACGACGTCCTGGCCGAGGAGGGCGCCGCCAAGGGCGCCAGCGAGGCGGCCGTGGTGGTGATGCGCCCCGACGGCGCGGTGCTGGCGATGGTCGGCGGCCGCAGCTACCGCGACAGCCAGTTCAACCGCGCCACCCAGGCGCTGCGCCAACCGGGCTCCGCCTTCAAGATGTTCGTCTACCTGGCCGGTCTGGAGCGCGGCCTGCTGCCCGACACGCCCTTCGTCGACGAGAAGATCAAGGTCGGCAAGTGGGCGCCCGGAAACTACAACGACAAGTACTACGGCCGCGTCACCATGCGCGAGGCCTTCGCCCGCTCGCTGAACTCCGTGGCGGTCAGGATCGCCCAGCAGAGCGGCGTCGACGCGCTGATCGGCACGGCAAGGCGATTGGGCATCACCACGCCGCTGCCGGAGAACCTGGCGCTCTCGCTCGGCGCCGGAGAGGTCACCCTGCTGGAGCTGACCGCCGCCTATGCCGTCTTCGCCAACCAGGGCCGCAGCGTCTGGCCTTATGGCATCCGCACCATCAAGGGAACGGAGGGGACCACCCTCTTCCGCCAGCCGGAGGAGGTCTATCACCGCGTCGTCCGCCCGGCCCAAGTCGACGCCATGAACAACCTGCTGCACGCCGTGGTCGCCTGGGGCACCGGCAAGCGGGCCGATCCCGGCCGCCCCGCCGCCGGCAAGAGCGGCACCAGCCAGGACTTCCGCGACGCCTGGTTCGTCGGCTTCACCGCCGACCTGGTGGTCGGCGTGTGGGTCGGCAACGACGACGGCAAGGCCATGAATAAGGTCACCGGCGGCCGCCTGCCGGCCCAGATCTGGCGGCGCGTGATGACCGGCGCGCTCGAGGGCCAGCCGGTCAAGCCGCTACCCGGCGGCGGCGCCCCGCTTGCCAGCGACCCGCGCCCGGTCGCCACGCCCGCCTCGAAACAGACTCAGCCCGCCGCCCGGACGTCGGCGAAGAAGGAGGAAGAAGACGACCTGATCGGCAGCCTGATCGGCGCCTTCGAGAGCGACCAGCCGGCCAACGTCCCGCTTCCGCGCATGGCGGACCCGAATGCCGATGCGCGCTAGAGTGCGGAGCAAGCCTGCGCTTCTTCTTGGAACCATGCGATGAGCGCTTGGCCCTGGCTGCTCGCGGACAAGGCCTCGCGGCTGTCCAGCCGATAGCTGGCTCCCGTCCTCATCTCCGGGAAGTCCAGTACCTCTAGCCAACCGTTGTCGAGGTAGGGACCGAGCAGACCTTTCCAGGCGAGCGTAACACCCCGCCCCTCGGCCGCCGCCTGCAGGGTAAAGGCGTAGTTCCGATAGAAGTAGGTCCGTGGCGGCGGCGCATAGTCCTGACCATGATGCGCGAACCATGCCCGCCACGACACCCAAGCCTCTTCGCCGTCGTCGAGATGAACCAGCGGCACCTGCGTCAAGAGATCGGGGTTGCCTGGCCGGAGCAGCGACTTGAACTCCGCCGCGAAGGCGGGCGAGGCGACGAGGATCACCGCTTCGTCAAAGAGCGTCACTCCCCCGCCGTCGTCCGATCGTCCTGCATCGAAGCCTATCAAGAGATCCACATCCTGCGCGCCCGACGTGGAGCGCGGATCCAGCGTCACCACTCGGATTTCTCGATGCGGACTGAGGGATTGCAGAGCGGAGAAGCGCGGCATGATCCAAAGGTGCGCAAAGCCGTGGGTGCACCCGATGGTGAGGGCCCGCGCGGGTTTGGAGGCTCTCAGACCCTCGACCGTCTGGCGCAGGTTGTCGAAACTCACGCTGACGGCCCGATGCAGCCGCTCCCCCTCTTCCGTAAGCGCGATTCTGTTGTTGTTGCGCTGGAACAGCCGGCAGCCGAGGTAGTCCTCCAGATTGGCGACGTAGCGGCTGGCGGAGGGCTGAGAGGTACCCATCAGCCGCGCTGCCTCCGAAAAGCTCGCCACCCTTCCGACGCACTCGAACGCCAGCAGCGCATTCATGATCGGCAGCAGGACGCGATCGTCTTCCATCAAGATATTCTATGGAAGGTCATAGGATTATCAAGCTGTCCTTAGGTGCCTCGCGGCGATAGGACGGGCGCTATTAAAAGGTGACACCGGGGGAGAACCAGTCATGCGCTACGACTTCACCGAGGGCTTCGAACGCTTGCGCGCCGATGCCCTGGGGCGGGCGGATCACGCACCCTTCATCCAGCAATCGCACGAGTTCAACATGATGCTCTCCGGCACCAACGCCAGGGAGTACTACTCGAACCCGGAAGCGCTGGTACACGGTGCCTGCAAGACGGCGCTGGAGATGGGCTTCGACGTGCCGGACCTCTGCTGGGACGCCTACAACATCGAGGCCGAGGCGCTGGGCGCCAAGCTGGTGATGTTCGACGACCTCTGCCCGGCCCTCGACAACCTGGACCCCATCGTCAAGTCCGAACGCGATCTGGCCCGGCTGAAGGCACCCGACCCGGCGCGAGACGGCCGCATGCCCTTCGTCTTCGAGTCGCAGCAGATCTACAAGGAGCTGACCGGTGGCACGCCAGCGCTGGTCTACTGTGCGCCCTTCACCTTGGCCACGCAGATCCTGACCTTCGAGCGGGTCGTCTTGGGGATCAAGGACGACCCTGCCTTCATTCATCGGGTTCTCACCTTCCTGGTGGACGAAGTCCTGGCTCCCTACGTGAACGCCTTCTGCAAGAAGTTCCCGGAAGCGAGGGAGAACTACGGGTCCGATGCCGTCGCCTCGCTGCCCTTCATCACGCTGGACATGCTGGAGGAGTTCTCGCTGCAGTACATCGAGCGGCTCCGGCGGAAGACCGACGGCAGGGTGGTCTGCGACAACTGGTGGGGAGATTCCTTCGTCAAGGATCCCGCCGCCTTCTGGGCGATGAAGCTGCGCGCGACGCCAAGCTATCTCAAGGTCCAAGACCCCGACCTCTGGAAGATGGGCGCGCAGGCGGCGAAGGATCACGCTCTCGCCAAGGATGTTCCCTTGATGCTGGGCCTTTCCAACAACCTTCTGCAGTACGGACCGACGGAGGAGATCGGCAGGCGCATCCACGAGTATCTGGAGATCGGCTCACCCGGCGGGCGCTTCACACTCTACCTCTGCAGCCTTTCCTGCCAGACGCCCATCGAGCACGCCAGAGCCGCGATCGACGCGATCAAGTCGTTCCGCCGCGGCGACCGACCGTGGGAAGGGCAGCATCGATCCGGTAGCGAGGCCGCCTTGGCAGAGAGCGAACCCGGCCGGAAGAGCGTGCAGGTCCCGGAAAAGGCACCATCGGGCTTGTCAGAGGCCCAGGAAACGCTGCTGGACGACCTCTTCGACATGGTCGTCGACGGCGTGAGCGACGAGACGCCCGACAGGGTGCGGCAAGCGCTGACGATGAAGGTGCCCGTCTCGACAATCCTGGAGGACGCGCTCATCGCGGCCATGGAGGAGATCGGACAGATGTTCTCCGACGGCACCATCTTCGTACCGGAAATGCTGCTGTCGGCCAGGGCGATGAAGGGCGGGCTGGAGGTGCTGCGGCCGATCCTCACCCAGACGGCGGCCAAGCCGAAAGGCCTGGTCATGCTGGCAACCGTGCAGGGCGACGTTCATGACATCGGCAAGAACCTGGTCGGCATGATGTTGGAAGGCGCCGGCTTCAGCGTGGTCGACATCGGCATCAACATCAGCCCCGAGGAGGCAATCGAGAAAGCCCTCGCGCTCGAACCGGACGTTATCGGCCTCTCCGCCCTCCTCACCACGACGATGCCGCAGATGGGCCGCATCGTCGCGGCCTTCAGAAAAAGCGGCCTCAGCTACCCCATCGTGGTGGGCGGCGCGCCGGTGACCGAGAGCTTCGCCAAGACCATCGGCGCCGACGGCTACGCCGAGGACGCGCCGGGGGCCGTCGAACTCGTCAAGACACTTCTCGCCCGGCGCCCTGCCGCCACCGAGGAGCGGCGAGACCAGGTCCTTGTCGCGGCCCGATAGTGGCGCCGGTGACCTCCGGCGTTTCGAAGGGTCGTCACGTCCGCATAGCTGCCACCGGCCACACCGCGAGCTGACACCTTTCGACATACGTCAGAGCCTCCCATCTCTTAGGGAACAGGAGGTGCCCGCCATGAATGTGGACCTGACCGATACACTGAACACCTACGTCCAACAGCAGATCGCGAGCGGGGTCTACCGGGACCAGAACGACGTGATCGCCGAGGCGCTGCGCCTCAAGATGCGCCTTGAGGACCGCCATCCCCAGTCACGGGCAGAGAGCCTCTATCAGCAACAGGCCTACGTCGACGCCATGGCCCACTGCGACGGCGACCAGGGGAGCCTGATCGACGAGTACCGCTGCGAGGTCGGGGGATAGAGCAAGACCTCGCTAACGGTCGGCCCAGCCTGTCCTCGATGCCTACGAGCGCCGCGTCTCCTCCATGAAGGCATCGAACTTGGCGAAACCCGGGACGGTGGCGCCGTAGCTTGCGGTGCCGGCCTCGGCCAGTTCCTCGGCCGCGGTGAAGAGCGTGCCGTAGCAGGCCCGCGCCAGGCCGGAGCCGAGCGAGATGCGACGCACGCCGGCCTCGACGGCGGCGGCGATCGGAAAGTCCTGACCCTTCAAGCCATAGAGCAGATTGACGGGACAGGGCAGCTCTTCGCAGAAGCGGCGGATGGTGGGGAGGTCCTTCAGGCCGGGCGCGTAGAGCACCTCGGCCCCGGCCTCGGCGAAGGCCGCCAGGCGCGCCTGCGTGTCCTCCAGGTCCGGCACGCCCTGGATCAGGTTCTCGGCGCGCGCGGTCAGGACGAAGGGACGATCCAGCCCACGCACCGCCTCGGCGGCGGCATGGATGCGCTCGACGGCGAGGCTCCTGTCGAAGATCGGGGCCTCACGGCGCCCGGTGGCGTCCTCGATGGAGCAGCCGGCGAGCCCCGCCTCGGCGGCGGCACGGATGGTCTCCGCCACCCCCTCCGGCGAGTCGCCATAGCCCTTCTCCAGATCGCCGTTCACCGGCAGCGGCGTCGCGGCGACCAGCTCGCGCGCATGCGCCATGGCCTCCTCGCGGCTGATCGCCTCCTCGTTGTCGCGCCGGCCCAGGCTGAAGGCCTGGCCGGCCGAGGTCGTGGCCAAGGCCTGGAAGCCGAGACCGGCGAGGATACGGGCCGAGCCCCGGTCCCAGGGGTTCGGCATGACCAGCACCTCGGGTCCCTGGTGCAGTCGGCGAAAAAGCTCGGCCCTGGCCGCGATGTCTTGACGGTCGGTCATCTCCTGGCTCCTCTCCATGCTCGTCGCTCCCTAAACCGCGCGGCGCAGCCGGTCTTGCGCCTCTCCCGGCCGCACCAGACCCAGCCAGGCAGCGGCAATGCCGACGGAGGCCACCGCGATCGCCGAGGCCATGGGCAGATGCGTGCCGTCATGCAACTGGCCAACCGCGATGCCCAGCAGGGCGGCGGTCGACATCTGGATGAAGCCCATCAGCGAGGAGGCGGCACCCGCCATGTGCGGATAGTGACGCAGTGCCCCGGCCACTGCGTTGGGAAGCAAGAAGCCCGCGCCCAAGAAATAGAGGGTGGTGGCGCCGATGACGCTCCAAAGGCTCAGAACGCCGGCAAGCGAGAAGAGCATGCCGAGCGCGGCGGCCGTTAGCACCACCGCGATGCCGAGGCTCATCAAGCGATCGGCGCCGACGCGCTGGCTCAAGCGCCCGCAGCTGAAGCTGCCGACCACGTAGCCGACGATCACGGCGGCGAAGCAGAAGCCGTAGTTCTGTGGGCTCACGCCCAGCGCGTCGATCAGCAGGAAGGAAGACCCGGAGATGAAGGCGAAGAGCCCGGAATAGCCGAGCGCGGCGATGAGCGCATAGCCCAGGTAACTGCGATGGCGCAGCAGAACCGCGAAGTTCCCGGCGATCCTGAGCGGGCGCAGCGCGTAGGGATCGGGGTTCTTGTTGGTCTCCGGCAGGCGCAAGAGCACGAAGAGCAGCAAGGCGACCGAGAAGAGGCTGAGCGCCGCGAAGCTGGCGCGCCAGCCGAAGTGCTGCTCCAAGACGCCGCCGATGATCGGCCCGACCGCGGGCGCGATGGCCATCGCCGATCCGGTATAGGCAAGGATGCGGGCGGAGCGTTCGGCCCCCCAGGCATCGCGCACCACCGCGCGGCCCAGGACCGGCCCGGCGCAGATCCCCAAGGCCTGCAGCAGGCGGCCGGCCAGCAGAGCCTCCAGGGACCAGGCGAAAGCGCAGAAGATCGAGGCCGCGAGGAAGACCGCCATCCCGGCCAGCATCACCGGACGGCGCCCGAAGCGGTCGGCCAGTGGTCCATAGACCAGCTGGCTGGCGGCAAAGCCGATCAGAAAGACCGAGAGGGTCAATTGGGTCTCGCCGACGCTACGGTCGAAGGCCCGGCCGATTGCCGGCAGCGAGGGCAGGTACAGGTCGGTCGCCAAGGGTCCCAAGGCCACGCAGAGGGTGACGATCACGGCAACCTCGACGGTGTCGGCGCGGCCTCGGCCGGCAGGCGGCATGAAGCGGTCTCCTGTAGCTGCTTGGCCGGCGCCGGCGCGCCGGGGGATGACGCGGCCAGGATAGGCGCGATAGGCTCGGCCAAAGCCTGCAAAAAGATCGGGACGGGAATGACGCAGACGCGAGAAGAGGACCAGCCCTTCATGTCGGCCGGCGACTACGGCCGCAGCCTCAAGGGCTTCGGCGTGAACCTATTGGTGCGCGACATGGCCCGCGCCCTGGCTTTCCAGACGGAGGTGCTGGGCCTGACGCCGCTGCATCACGATGCCGACTTCGCCGTCCTCCGGCACCGGGAGAGCGAATGGATGCTCCATGCCGACCACACCTATGCCAGCCATCCGCTGCTGGCACTGGTCGGCGACGGCGCGATCCGCGGTGCCGGCTGCGAGCTTCGGCTCTACGATATCGATCCCGATCAGGCGGAGAAGCGCTGCCGGGCGGCCGGCTTCTCCGTTCTGGCGCCCGCCGCCGACAAGCCGCACGGCCTGCGCGAGGCCTTTCTAGCAGACGGCGACGGCTACGTCTGGGTGCCGGGCGTGGCCATTCCCGATCCATAGCGCCAGAGGCTGGCGCCGTTGCGCGCGAGCCACCGGCGCGGGCCTTGCACGTCGGGCACCAGGCTGGCGCAGAGGCGCCAGAAGCGCTGGCTGTGGTCGCGATGCACCAGGTGGGCCACCTCGTGCGCTGCCACGTACTCCAGCACCTCGGGCGGCGCGAAGACCAGCCGCCAGCAGAAGGAGAGGTCTCCCTTGGCCGAGCAGCTGCCCCAGCGGCTGCGGCTCGACCTGAGGCTGACCCGGCCCGGCTTGCGGCCGATGAGGGCCGCCTTGTCCTTGGCCGCCTGACGCAGAAGCCGCCCGGCCTCGGCCCGGCAATGGGCTTCGACCCGCCGCGGCAGGAACTCCAGCTTGCCGGAGACGCAAAGACTGTCCGCTTCCTCCCACACGCCGCGCCTGGCCTCCGGCCGGTGCCGGATCATGCGCTCGACGCCGTTCAAGGGCAGGCACCTGCCCGGCGCGAAGGGCACCGGCTGCGGCAGGGACTGCCAGCGCTTCAGGATCCAGGCCTCGTGCCGCCGGCAGAAGGCCAGGCCCTCGGCGGCGGCGACGTTGTTCGGCAGCACCAGGCGCAGGCAGCGCTGGGTGTGATCCACGGTGACGGTGAGCCGCCGCGCTCGCGGCTGCCAGCGCAGCGAGAGCGGCAGCTGTTCGCCACCGATGTCGATCGTGCCGGGCGGAGGACCTTGGTGCATGCGGCTCCTATAGGATAAAGGAGCCGTGTTCGCCAAGCTAGGCCCCGGCCAGTTCCGCTTCCCTGGCGACAAGGTTGGCCTTGCGCTCTTCGCCCCAGCGGTAGCGGCCGAGCACGCCGTCGCCGCGGGTGACGCGATGACAGGGGATCAGCAAGGCGACCGGGTTGGTGGCGCATGCCGTGCCGACGGCACGCGCCGCCCTGGGCAGGCCCAGGGCCTTGGCGACCGCGCCATAGCTGCGGGTTTCGCCCGGAGGAATCGCCAGGAGCTGCTCCCAGACCCGCCGCTGGAAGGCGGTCGAGCGCACGTCCAGCGGCAGTTCCGGATGCGGAATGGCGCCAGAGAGGTAGTCGACCACCTCGTCGATCGCCGGCTTCAGCCAGGTGTCGTCGCGCTGGATGCGCGCGGCCTTGGGAAACTCCGCGTCCAGGGTCTCCTCCAGGGCCTCGTCGTCTTCTCCCAAGGCCAGAAAGCAGATGCCCTTGGAGGTCGCCGCGACCAGCAGGCGGCCCAGGGGCGAGTCCGCCACGGAATAGGCGATGGCAACCCCGTGGCCGCCCTTGGCGTAGGAAGCCGGCGTCATGCCGAAGCGGCGTCCGGCGCCCTCGTAGACCCGGCTGGACGAGCCATAGCCCGCGCCATAGGTGGCCCCGGCGACGCTCTCGCCCTCCTTCAACTCTTGGCGAAAGCGGTCGGCGCGGCGCTGGTGGATGTAGGAACTGGGGGTAATGCCCATGACCTTGCGGAAGCTGCGGGTCAGCTGCCAAGGGCTCATGTCCAAGGACCGCGCCAGCTCGGCCAGGTCGACGGACTCGCCCTCGGCCGCATCGATCCGCCGGCAGGCCTCGGCAACCTGCGACAGGTTCCGGGTGGGGCTGATTTGGTTCACCTCTGCTCTCCTTTTCTGCGTCCTTGATCCGGCGGTCGCGCTCGGCTCATAATCGTTTCGGATACGGGCCATCTTTCTTCGCCTCACACGCAATGACCTAGGGGACCTCAGGTGACGTTGCTATCCGGTCGTTGCAGTCACAGAAGTTTCATCGTCTTGAAAGCCAGGCGTCGCACAGTTCGCCGAGCTTGCCGAATAGTTCCGGCGCGGAATCGAGCTGCGCCGGGCCCGTCGCATTGCAACCCTCACCCACCTCTTGACCAGCTTTCAAGGAGCAAGACCCTATGCTGCAGCGAACTCTGATCGGGGCGGCGGCCGCCCTGAGCCTCGGCCTGGGCGCCTCGGCCCAGGCGCAGACCGAGATCACCTGGTGGCACGCGATGGGTGGCGAGCTGGGCAAGCGCGTCGACAAGATCGCCGCCGACTTCAATGCCACGCAGAGCGACTACAAGGTCGTTCCGGTCTACAAGGGCAACTACACCGAGACCCTGACCGCCGGCATCGCCGCCTTCCGCGCCGGCGAGCAGCCGAACATCATCCAGGTCTTCGAGGTGGGTACCGCCACCATGATGGCGGCCAAGGGCGCCGTTCTGCCGGTCTATCAGCTGATGGCCAACGCGGGCGAGCCCTTCGAGCCCTCTTCCTACCTGCCCGCCGTGATCGGCTACTACACCGATCCCGAAGGCAACATGCTGTCGATGCCGTTCAACAGCTCCACGCCGGTGGTCTTCCGCAACAAGAACGCCTTCGCGGAAGCCGGTCTCGACCCGGAAGTCTCGCCGAAGACCTGGGGCGAGATGGCCGAGGCCGCGACCCAGATCGCGCAGTCGGGCGGCGGGGCGACCTGTGGCTTCACCACCTCGTGGATTTCCTGGATCCAGCTCGAGAACTTCTCGGCCTGGCACGACATCTTCTTCGCCAGTGAGCTCGACGGCTTCGCCGGCCTGGGCGCCGATCTCCTGATCGACAAGGGCGAGACGGTCCGCCACGTCACCAACCTCAACCAGTGGCAGGAGAGCGGTGCCTTCAAGTACGGCGGCCGCCGCAGCCAGTCCGCCCCGCTGTTCTATTCCGGCGAGTGCGCGATGTTCTTCGGCTCCTCGGCCGGCTATGCCGGCATCAAGGCGGGCGCCGAGAACTTCGAGTTCGGCGTCGGCATGCTGCCCTATTACGAGGACGTGAAGGGCGCGCCGCAGAACTCCATCATCGGCGGCGCCTCGCTGTGGGTTCTGCAGGGTCACTCCGACGAGGAGAACGCCGGCGTCGCAAAGTTCTTCACCTACCTCTCCTCCGCCGAGGTGCAAGCCTGGTGGCATCAGGAGACCGGCTACCTGCCGATCACCACGGCGGCCTACGAGCTGACCAAGGAGCAGGGCTTCTACGAGGAGAACCCCGGCACAGACACGGCCATCAACCAGATCACCTTGAAGCCGCCGACCAATGCCTCCAAGGGCCTGCGTCTCGGCAACTTCGTGCAGATCCGCGAAGTCATCAACGAGGAGCTGGAAGAGATCTTCAGCGGGCAGAAGACACCCGAGGAAGGTCTGAGCGATGCCGTCAAGCGTTCGAACGATCTCCTGCGCGAGTTCCAGGACGCCAACAGCTAGCGAGGCAAGGCGCCCCCGGACCCGACAGGGACTCCGGGGGCGCGCTTTCCGAACGAAGCGCGCGTCAATCGGCTTGCCAGACCGGTAGAGATCGGGAATGCCCAGCGCACCGAGGCCCCTTCCGTGCTCCACGAGGGCGGCCCACGCGCGTCCGCAAGGGCGGCGGGGCTAGGCACAGATGGACAAGCGCGTCTACTTCAATCATCGCTGGCTGCCCTATCTTCTGATCGCGCCGCAGCTGACGATCACCCTGGTCTTCTTCATCTGGCCGGCCGCCGAGGCGATCTTCGAGGCCTTTCTGCGCACCTCCGCCTTCGGCACCTCCAGCAAGTTCGTTTGGTTCGACAACTTCGAGCGCCTCTTCAATGACGCGCGCTACTACGACGCCATCTGGCGCACCTTGCTGTTCAGCTTTTCCGTCGCCTTCCTGTCGATGAGCCTCTCGCTCATCCTCGCCGGCATGGCGGATCGCGTGATTCGCGGCGCGCTTGCCTACAAGACCTTTCTCATTTGGCCCTACGCGGTGGCACCGGCCGTCGCCGGCGTGCTCTGGTGGTTCCTCTTCAACCCGACGGTCGGAATCCTGGCCTATATCCTCAACTCCATGGGGATCGAGTGGAACCAGTACCTGGACGGCACGGATGCCATGATCATGGTGATCATCGCCTCCTCCTGGAAGCAGATCTCCTACAACTTCCTCTTCTTCCTGGCCGCCATGCAGGCGATCCCGCGCTCGCTGATCGAGGCCGCGGCGATCGACGGCGCCGGGCCGGCGCGACGCTTCTGGACCATCATCGTGCCGCTGATCTCGCCAACCACCTTCTTCCTTCTGGTGATAAACCTGGTCTACGCCTTCTTCGACACCTTCGGCACGATTGACGCGACCACCAGCGGCGGTCCCGGACAAGCCACGACGACCTTGGTCTACAAGGTCTATCAGGACGGCTTCCGCGGCCAGCTCCTGGGCAGCTCGTCGGCGCAATCGGTCATTCTCATGCTGCTGGTGATCGGGCTCACGGTCATCCAGTTCCGCTACATAGAGCGGAAGGTGCACTACGAATGATCGAGCACCGCCCCGTCGGGACCTTCATGGCCCATATGACGCTGGTCGCCGGCGTCCTTTTCGTGGCCTTTCCGCTCTGGGTCGCCTTCGTCGCCTCGACGCATTCGCCGAACGCGCTGATCACCGGCACCATGCCGCTGCTGCCGGGCGACCGTCTGGCCGAGAACTACGGCCAGATCCTGGGAGAGGGCCTCTCCAGCTCCGGCGTCATCCCGGTGTGGCGGATGCTCTTGAACTCGCTGGTCATGGCGCTGTCGATCGCCTTCGGCAAGATCGTGATCTCGCTGCTGTCGGCCTATGCCATCGTCTACTTCCGCTTTCCCGGCCGGCACTTCTGCTTCTGGCTGATCTTCGTGACCTTGATGCTGCCGGTCGAGGTACGGATCGTGCCGACCTACGAGGTGGCGGCCAACCTCGGCATGCTGAACAGCTACGGCGGGCTGGCGATCCCGATCATTGCCTCGGCGACCGCCACCTTCCTGCTGCGGCAGTTCTTCATGACCGTGCCGGACGAGCTGGTGGAGGCCGCCCGCATCGACGGCGCCGGACCTTGGCGCTTCTTCGTCGATATCCTGCTGCCGCTGACCCGCACCACCTTGGCCGCCCTCTTCGTCATCCTCTTCATCTACGGCTGGAACCAGTACCTCTGGCCCTTGATCGTCACCACCGATCAGAACCTCACGACGATCGTCATGGGCATTCAGCGCATGGTGAACGTGCCCGATCAGGTGCCGCAGTGGCAGGCGATCATGGCGACCGCCGTCCTGGCACTGCTGCCGCCGGTCGTGGTGGTCGTCGCCATGCAGCGCCTCTTCGTGCGCGGCCTGGTCGAGACCGAGAAGTAGGAAGGGAGGGCCATGGCCCGCATCTCCATCAGGGGCGTCAAGAAGAGCTACCACAAGACGGCCGTCATCCACGGCATCGACGTGGAGGTCGAGGACGGCGCCTTCGTCGTGATCGTCGGCCCTTCGGGCTGCGGCAAGTCCACCTTGCTGCGCATGGTCGCCGGGCTGGAGGCCATCACCGAGGGCGATATCGCGATCGGCGAGCGCGTGGTGAACAAGCTGGAGCCCAAGGACCGCGACGTCGCCATGGTCTTCCAGAATTACGCGCTCTATCCCCACATGAGCGTACGCCAGAACATGGGCTACGGCCTGAAGCTGTCCGGCGTGGCGAAGAGCGAGATCGAGACGCGGGTGCAGCAGGCGGCCGACCTCCTGCAGCTGCAAGGCCTCTTGGATCGCCGGCCCCGTCAGCTCTCCGGCGGACAGCGCCAGCGCGTCGCCATGGGCCGCGCCATCGTGCGCGATCCGGCCGTCTTCCTCTTCGACGAGCCGCTCTCCAACCTCGACGCCAAGCTGCGCGTGCAGATGCGCCTGGAGATCAAGCGCCTGCAGCGCCGGCTGGGCACCACGGCGCTCTACGTCACCCACGACCAGGTGGAGGCCATGACCCTGGGCGACCTCCTGATCGTCATGAACGCCGGCGTGGCGGAGCAGATCGCCAGTCCGATCGAAATCTACGAGCGGCCCGAGACCATTTTCGTCGCCGGCTTCATCGGCTCTCCGGCCATGAACTTCCTGGAGGCCAAGGTGGAGAACTGCGGCTTCCTGCTGGAGGGCGGCGCCCACGTCAAGGCGGAGGACCTGGCGCTCGACGCCATGGGCGGGCGCAGCCTCACCTTGGGCATCAGGCCGGAGCACCTGAGCCTGGACAACGCCCACCCCTCGCTCAACCTGGCCGTCGAGATGGTCGAGACCCTGGGCGCCGACACGCTGGCCTACGGCCGCATCGACGGCGGCGGCCCCGGCCTCACCGTCCGCCTGCCCGGCAGCCAGGCGGTGGCGCAGGGCGACAGCCTGCCCCTAAGCGCGACGCCAGAACACCTGCACCTCTTCGAGAAGGACAGCGGCAGGCGCTTCGGGTGAGGTCAGCGCGACACCCTCGTTCGGCCGCGGGCACAGCGCGCGAGCTTAGCTCGCGCGCGGCAAGGTAATGCCTTGAAGGGTTCGATTGGCGACATCCGTACCGATCCCCCACAAGAAGACAGCCATGTAGTCAGAAAGGCCGTTCGCCCCGAAGGTGCTGTGCTCATCGCCGGTATAGAACAGGACCAACCCCTGGACCGTCAGCGCGCCCATCAAGAGGATCAAAGACAGGGGCTGCACGAACCAATACATGAAACTCATGCTTCGTGCCTGCTGAGAACCTGATAGGACCGACAAGACGCCGGCCACGAAAGACCTAGTTTTTCCACGAGGTGAGTGCAGTTTCTTGATCTCAGCCTGCCGCTGTTCCGAACGGCGACGCATTATTTCCAAATCTGATTGCACAATATTTGCTTCACTGGTTAGTGTATTGAGGTCATCAGCTTCTTTCTTGACAGGCGCAAGTTGTTTGGCCGTTTGCCCCCGCGTTCTCATGCTTGACAACAGTCTCTCAGCCGCAGCGTTCCTAAGATTCAAAGCTGACACGATCTCTCGTATGGTCTTTTTCGCTTCAGCTAGGGCTCCCTCAAGGACTTTTTCTCGTGCCAGAACGATGTTGCCTCGATGGGTGTCTTTATGGCGATCACCCAGATCGGATCCCAATACCAGGGCTTCGATCTTGTCCAGACGGACCAGGGTTCGCACGCGCAATTCAAGATCATCGATATCGTTGCTCAAGTCGTCTTGAGGTTTGGCCGCACGCTCGACCGCATGACGCAGGTCTTGCAGATCTAGACGGACAAGCTCTCGGGACGCCCTATCGCGAATAGCGGACGCCAGTTCCTCCAGCTCAAGGAGCCGCGGGTAAAGGACCATCTGCGTACGTGTCTTGGGACCGCTCATCGCCAAGGCCACGCGGCCGGTGATGATCCCAAGCAGTATGACGACCAACGGCCAGAACGGTCCGACACGTACGTTTATGTTCGCGTCGATCTCCCGCGACACATCGCTGGTGTAAAACCCGCCTTCCTCACTTGCGGTGACTTGTCTCTCGAATGGAGGGAGGGCCTCTGCCCTTACGGTGGCTTTGCCTTCAAAAGCGCCAGCACCGCTCTTGCTCGTGTCGAAAACGATCACCATGGGATTCTCGAAAGACACTCCGGTTTTGATCTCCATGGACCCATTCGACCGGCCCGACAGTTCGCCATGACCACCCGCACCGACAAGAAATGCTCGTGCGGAAACCTTGATATACCCTCGGGATTCGTTCTGGACTCTCACCACTGCGTCCTTCTTGGCGCCTCCAGAAAAGAACAAATCGGCCAGCCAACAAGATAAAACTTCGCAGTCTATCAAATTCACAGCCAATTTCTCCGGCAACATCTGAAAAATTGGTTTTAAATCAACTCGCAGTACTATGTCAATTTTCCCGCGCCCCACAAATCCATTCTCATCGTATACACTATAAAGAAGTCGTCCTTTGTACTCCCCTGGAAACTGAATACTACTGACATCCACAGTCAGACTTTTGAGTTCATCCGAAATCATTTCTATATTCGTCGGATCCAATGCGATAGACTTGGCAGAGATAGGTACCACTGCTGGAAAGTCGTCTTTCAGCAATGTGGAAGACAAACCCTCAGGTTCGAAGTGGACAGCGAAAGTCTTGCCCTTCTCCCCTCGAAGCGTGAACTTGAACGTTTCGCGGGCCGTAGCATCCTGCCCTCCTATCTCTGTCGTGAGCTCCAGCGCCTTGGCTTCTCCCAAGTTGCTGAAGACAATTTCAACGTCAGGCGGTGTCGCACCGTCTTCCTGGGCTGTCGCAGTTCTCGGATGGGGTCCAATCACAAGAAAGGCGCTCACGACGAGCGCGCCAAGCAGTCGGCAGTCCAATCGAGTTGTTCTCGAGAAAGGCCTCCGGTCTCTCGACATCGGCTCGGCTCCTGATAGATGCGCTCACAAGAGCACAGCTCGGAAGCCTAAGCCATTGAGTTAGTTATTGCAACTATTGGGCAGAGCGACGGTCCGAACCACTGGTTCGTTCAGTCAGCCGGTTTCGTTAATCAAGGCCTTGCCAAGGAGAGGTGAGATAGCGCAGGTGCCTTCGACCTCGGCGGTGGAAGGCACGCGGCCGTCCTGTTTCTCGACGACGAGCCGGTTCGTGCGTCGTCGAAGCAATCAGCCCCGCCGCGAGCCTCCTTCAGCTCTATTGACCGCCGTCCTCCCGCTTGTAGGTGGCGTCGAGCTGTTCGCTGGCGGCCTGTTCCTCTTCCCAGGCCTTCAGTCTCTCTTTCAGCCTCTCGTTGTTCTCGGCAATGAATGTGTCCATCGTCGGCGTGAAGGGATCGCAGCTCTTCTCTTGAGCCAGACTCTCCATCTTGCGGTTCTGATGCGTCGCGTAGCGTACCTGGGCTTCCTGCTCCCGGTAATGCCTCTCCATCGCGGAGGATTGCCCGATGCCGCCCAAGACGCCGCCGCCGAGGACGCTGAAGGCGAGGTTGGCCTTGGCGACCGGGCTGTCGGGATGGGTCCAGAGCTGCTCTTCGGTGACCTCGGCAATGGTGCCGAGGTTCCTGGCGTAGAGGCTCTCCATCTCGGCACAGGTCATCTTGGAATCGTAGGTTCCATTGACGGCGACGACGCTCTTCTGGGCGCAAGCCGAAAGGCTCACGACCGCCGCGAGCGCGAGGCTCGATGCGTATAGGGCGCGAATCTCTTATCCCCCTCTCAACTGAGCTAGACTAGGCTCGGCACCCCATAATTGCAGTGACCGACGATGTCAATCCCATCTCGGGTGCGGACGACGGCAGGTTAGCGGCGCCTGCCGTTCTCCCTGTCGAAGAGATGCAGGTGCTTCGGAGCTGCCCTCGATGCCACCGCTAGTCCCTTCGAGGCTACTCGGCGAGACTCCAACTTGCATCCGGATCGTAGCTGTCGATCGCGTCGGCCAGCTCGACCGTGTCGTCGCCGAGGTCCTTTTCGTAGACCACGCCATTCTCGCCGACGACGAAGGTCATGATCCCGGTCTCGCCGTAGTCGGCCGGGAAGGCGAGCAGGGCGTGGCCGGCCACCATCTTGTCGTTGACGAGGTAGCTCATGGTGGACCCCGGCCCGGCGGGGCCCTGCTGCTTCAAGATGCGGTAATAGTAGCCGAGGTAGGGATCGGGCTCGCTGTCTTCGCCGTCGATGCTGTAGCCGTCGGCCGATGCTCGGGCCACGAAGTCGCCGATCGGGCTCTCGGGCTCACCCGGCTCGCTGTCCCAGTAGAGGCCGTCGCGCTTGCCCTCCGAGCTGATGATGGTGCGGGCGAACTCCATGACGCCGTCGCCGTTGTGGTCCACCTGGCGATAGCGCGACTGGAGATCGACGTAGGCCCCCATCAGATCGATCACGTCGAGTTCGTTGCGGCCGATACGCCGCAGGATGATCTCATCGCGCGCCGCTTCCGGATCGAAGGCCCAGAGACCGTCAGCGTGCCGTACGATCGGCGCGGGGAAGGGCCATTGGTCCTGGCCGAGGTAGAGCGTCGCCGTCTCGCCGCTCTCGTCGATGGCGACACGGTGCAGGTCTCGATAGGCCAGCAGGAACTCGGTCCAGATCTCGCGGTCCTGCTCTTTGCTGCCGGTGAAGACCAGGTCTTCGGCCTCCGGTCCGAAGACCGCGAGCAGCGCGTCGCGATCCCGCGCTTCCAAGGCGGCGACGACGGCATCGGCGGCAGCCTCCGGGGTCGCGTACTCCGCGGGGTCGGCGCGGGCCGCCAGCGTTGCCAGCGAGAGCACCAAGAGAGCCGCCCAGAGGCCGAGGGCTGCGCGAGGCATCATGCTTTTGCTCCTCATCACTTGCGGTGCTTGAACTTCTTGCCGCCGCTCTTTTGGCCGCGGGCCTTCGCCTTCTGCGCCTTGGCCCCGCCGCCTTTTTTCTTGAACAGGGACTGCTTGCCGCCGGACTTGGATCCCAGGCTTTGCTTCGGCTTCTTCGCGTTGGCGGCGGCAAGCTTCTTCGATCGGCTGGGCAGCTTGGCCTCGGCCTTGCTCGCCTTGGCCCGGCTGGCCGCCTTCTTGGTCTTGGTGAGACCGCCCTTGCTGCCCGAGAAGACGGCGTTTCCGGCCGCGCCCTTCTTCTTCGGCAGGCTCGCCTTGTTCTTGGACTGCTGCAGCTTGCCGCCGCCAGTGCCGGAGCGCGCCTTGAGCTTGCTCTCGATCGCCGAGCGATCCGCCCCTCCGGCAAGCGGCGTCCGGCCCTCGCCCAGGGAGGGCCGCGCTTCTTGACGCCCCTCTTTTCGCTGCTCGATCTTCTGGCGCGCCCTGTCCTCGCGCTCCCGATCCGGCCGCCATGCCTCGCCCCTGTCGCCCAGGTCGATGTTGTCGCGATCGACGTTGACGATGACGTCGCCACCCACGTTGACGCCGGGACGCGGATAGAAATTGTCGTGGTCCCAGTCGAAGCGCCGTGGCCCCCAGTAGCCGTGCCAATCGTCCCAATCGTCGTCGTGGAAGATCTCGTCGACCAGCATGCCGAGACCGAAGGAAACGACGCCGGTGGCAATCAGCGCGCCGGCCGAATAGCCGGGGTCGTTCTGATCCACGATCACCGGCGCGCCCGCCACCGGCGCGGCGTAGGCGGTCGCCGAATCATAGGCCGGGACGTAGACCACCTCGGGATCGGCCGGCGTGACCGTGATGTTGTCGTCCTCGACCGTGACGACCTGGGCGTCGTTGCTCTCCAGATTGCCGGCCGCCGCCGCCCGTGCGCGCTGGCGCTGCACGGCATCGAGCACGTCGTCGTTCTGCGCCAAGAGCGCGTCGCCGAGGGCCTCCGTCCAGTCGAGCTCATCCGCCATGCGGTCGATCAGGGTCGGGAAGCCGGCGGCCAGGACCACCACGCTCGGGTCCCAGCCCTCGCTCTGGGCGGCGTCGGCGCGCTGGTCTTTCGGCAGGTCCTGATTGGCCTCCACCCAGCGGTCAGCCTTGACGATGTCGAGGGGGTAGGTCGCGGCGACCAGCACCTGCGCAAGCAGGCTGTCCGGATAGAGTGCGATGGGCGCCACCAGCTGATCCAGCTCTTCGGCCGAGTAGAGCGTCTCGTCGCTCGCGTCCTGGATCTCGCTTCCGGCATCGGCATCGGCGTCGGCCGACTGCTGTGCCCTGACGTCCGGAACGATCCCCAAGCACAGCACGAGCAACGCCGCCGCCGCGATCCCGAAAGCGCCTTTCAACGGCCCTGCCGACCCCTTCATGCCCCCTCCCCGCCACCGCTTTGACAAGCGGACTTGTACAAGGTTTGCCCAGTATTGGGTGAGACACCGAGAGAAGGCAATTCTTTTTAACCCATCGTACAAGAGAGAAATGAAAGCAACGAGCTCATGTTTGACAGATCCAAACAGCTGTAAATTCCACAGGCGTAGTATGGGTCAGCGCCCGAGCGCGAGAGAGGGAGTCAAGGCAGGGAAACAGGCGTGACGCGCCGAGAACTCAGGCACGCGGAGTCACCTCGGCTTGCCATGCGAAATGAAGCGACCACACCTGCACGTAGCGTGAAGCTCCCAGGCCAAAATCCGGAGTGTCAGGGCGTCTCGCGCCCTGCATAGTGCGGCGATGACCGCGCCGGCTTCCCCCTCCGCCACACGACGCGACCTCTTTGCGGCACCCTTGCTTCTGCTGCTGCTCGGCAGCATGTGGGGAGCCAGCTTCTCCGTCTCCAAGTTCTCCATCCAGGGCGGCGTGCCGGTCCTGGGCTATGCCGCCTGGCAGGCCGCCGGCTCGGCGCTGGTGCTGATGCTGATCCTGCGGCTGCGCGGCGCGGAGATGCCGCGCGGCCTGCGGGTCTGGCGCTACTCCATCATCTCTGGCCTGGTCGGGATCTCGATCCCCAACCTGATCTTCTTCTCGGTCATCAGCCACATGCCGGCGGGCTTGATGGCGGTCATCGTGACCACCGCGCCGATCATCACCTACGCCCTGGCGCTGACGATCCGGATTGAAGGGCTGAGCTGGCTGCGCGGCTCGGGAATCGCCCTGGGCTTCGTCGGCGCGCTGGTGATCGTCCTGCCGTCGGACAGCCTGCCCGAGGACGTCGACCTGCTGTGGGTGCTGCTGGGCTTTCTCACGCCCGCCTTCTATGCGCTCAGCACGCTCTATGCCGGTCAGCGGCGCCCGCCGGGCGCCTCTTCGGGCGCGCTGGCCTGCGGTATGCTGATGTCGGCCGGCGTCGCGCAGACCTTGATCATGGTGACCTTCGATCCGATCTACGTGCCGCTGCCGCCTTGGGGCCTGCCGGAGCTGGCGATCCTCGTCCAGATCGCCATCTCGGCGTCGGCCTACGTCATCTACTTCCACATCCTGCAGCTGACCGGCCCGGTCTATGTCAGCCAGGTGGGCTACATCGTGACGGTGACCGGCATCCTTTGGGGCATGGCCATCTTCGGAGAGCAGCTGAGCTACTGGGTCTTCGCCGGTACCGCGCTCATCATGCTGGGCTTCAGCCTGGTCAACGCCAAGCGCGGCGCTCACCCCTCCGCCGGGGCCGCCAGATAGCCGCGCAGCACCTCGGCCAGCCGCTCCGGCGCGACACGATAGTCGAACTGGCGCAGGAAGGAGCCATCCGGCGCCATGAAGTAGATCGAGGTTCCATGGTCTATGAGGCGCAGACCGTCCTCGTCCTCGCGCGCCTCGGGGTCGTAGGCCACGCGATAGGCGGCCGCCGCCGCCGCGATCGCCTCGGCCTCTCCCGTCAGGCCGCGAAAGGCGGGATGGAAGCTCTCCAGATAGCGCGACAGATCCGGTCCCGTGTCCAACAGGGGATCGATGGTGACGAAGAGGGGCGCCAGGCGCGCGGCCTCGCCGTCCGGCAGGGCCGCCAGCGCCTCCGACATCGCGGCCATGGCGACGGGACAGGCGTCATTGCATTGGGTGTAGCCGAAATATAGCAGAAGGAAGCGCTCGCCCAGCGCGCCGCTGTCCACCGGACGTCCCTCGTGGTCGCTCAAGACGAAGGGACCGCCGGGCGGCCGCTCCAGCCCGCCGGCCAGGCCCTGGCTGCCTTCGCGGGCATGGCGGCTGTCGGCCTGCAGGTACCAGGCGGCGGCCATTCCGATCAGACCGGCCAGAAGCAGCAGACCGGCCAGAAGCGCCAGTTGTGCCAGCCGGCCCATGACCTCCGCTCAGGCGGAGAGCGCCAGGCGCAGGGGCTCGGCCTGGCTGTTGGCGCCGGCGTGGCGCAGGACGATGTCGGCCGCCGAAAGCCGCCGGCCGTAGTAGTACTTGTTCCGGTCCTGGTCCTCGCCGATCGAAGCCCCCTTGAAGTTGAGCCCGGCATAGAGCCCTTGAGAGGCGGCGAAGGTATAGACGTCGGCCTCGAAGTCGCCGCTGCTGCCGGCGCCGACCTCCTTGCCGATGGGACCGACCGAGACCGAGGCGGCGCCGCCCAGCTCGATGTTGTTCTTCAGGATGCGGTTCAGCGCGTCATCGTTCGAGATGGTCATCATGACCTGCGAGATCTGGCCGCCGATCTGCAAGCCGATGGAGGCGCCGGCCAGGTGGTAGAAGGCGGGATAGCTCCAGCTCTCGCCGCTTCGGGCCAGCAGGACGCCCCGCCCGCCCTCGGCGCCGATGATGAAGCCGCCCTTGATGACCGAGGGGAAGATCAGCACGCCGGCCGCCTTCCTGACAAAGCCCTGCAGGGTGGCAAAGTTTTTCGAGGTCAGCATGGTGAGCGCGGTCAGCCGGGCCCGTTCCACCAGTTCTTCTTCATCGGTCAAGGCAAGGGCAGGGCGG
The DNA here is from genome assembly GCA_963669375.1 of Rhodospirillales bacterium. Lineage (GTDB taxonomy): Bacteria > Pseudomonadota > Alphaproteobacteria > Kiloniellales > JACOMY01 > JACOMY01. The sequence continues at coordinate 1,001,154 of OY770024.1, forward strand.
CCGAGGGCCGTCAGGGCCAGGGCGGCGCCGGCGGCCAACAAAGATCGGCGGGTCGTCTCGATCGGCATGCGAAGAGTCTCTCTGCTTTTTGTGCCTTTGGATCACTGGCCTATGTAGCGGGGGAAGAGGGCGCAAGGAAGGCGAAGCCGCCAGGATTTTCCTCTTGCCAAGGAAGTGATTCCAGGTGAACAAGAGGAAACAAATTTTCACCGAGCAAGAAGCAGGAGCAGACGATGCCGCGCCGTGACGTGAAAGTCCTTGTTTTTCAACATATTGCCTGTGAGCATCCGGGGATCTTCCGCCGCTTCCTGGCCGCCGACGGGATCGACTGGACCCCGGTGGAGCTGGATGAGGGAGAGCCGATCCCGCCGCTGGAGGACTACGACATCCTGTGGGCCATGGGCGGACCGATGGATGTCTGGGAGCTGGAGTCGCATCCCTGGCTGGAGTCGGAGATGGCGGCGATTCGCACCTGGGTCCGCGAGCTGGGCAAGCCCTTCCTGGGCCTCTGCCTCGGCCATCAGCTGCTGGCCGCCGCCCTCGGGGGCAAGGTCGGCCCCGCCGCCGAGCCGGAGATCGGCATGCTCAGCGTCTCCCTGACCGAGGCCGGCCGCGCGCACCCCCTCTTCGCCGGCTTGCCGGACGCACCCAAGACCCTGCAGTGGCACTCCGCCGAGGTGCTGGAGCCGCCGGCCGATGCGGTGGTGCTGGCCAGCACGCCTGCCTGCCGGGTGAACGCCATGGCCGTCGGTCCCCTCGCCTTCGGATTGCAGTACCACTCCGAGATCACCGAGGAAACGGTGTCCGACTGGGGCGCCATTCCGGCCTACGCCGCCTCCCTGGAGAAGGCGCTGGGGACAGGGGCGCTGGCGCGCTTGGAAAGCGAGGCCGCCGCCCTCTTGCCGAGTCTCAACGCCGACGCCCAGAGGCTCTACGAGAACTCCATGCAGATCGCGCTGGCGGAGGCGGTCGTCTGACAGAGATGATCAGCCTAGATCAAGGCCAGTAGGATCAGCGCCGCCGCGGCCAAGGAGGCCAGCGTTCGAAGGTGGTTCCAGAAAGTCCAGCGGGAGAGGTAGTGCGCCCAAAGGGCGGCGCCCTCCTCGCCGCCGGGATCGGCGGCGGCCAGCGCCTTGTTGAGCGGCACGTTGCGCGTGCCGGTCACCAGGAAGCAGCCCACCACATAGAGCAGGCCGCCGGCGATCAAGAGCCCCGAAGCGGCCACGCCCTCGCTCGCCACGGCCAGCAGCACGAGGGCAAGCGACAGCACCGCGGTGCCGACGAAGACGCCCAGGAACAGCGGGTTGAGCACGGTCACGTTGATCGCCTGCATGGCCTCCATGCCGCGGTCGGGCGCAAGGCGGCCAAGCGCGGCCATGATGAAGTTGGAGAAGGCGAAGAAGGTGCCGGCGATCGTGCCGGCACCCAGGACGGTCGCGACCGCGACCGCGTCGATCAGTTGCTCGCCCATTGCGGGGCGCTCCAGACACCGCTGGCGGCGGTCTCCTCGGCATAGAGGGCGAAGTCTCGCGGTCGGCGGCCCAAGGCGCGCTCGACCCCGTCGGAGATCCAGGCGTTGCGCCCGTCCAGCACGGTGGTGAAGAGATAGAGGACCAGCGAGATATAGTCCTCCGGCACCTCATGCCGGCGCAGCAGTGCGGTGTAGTCGGCCGCGGGCATCTCGGTGAAGGCGATGGCTCTGCCGCTTGCCTCGGCGATCTCGGCCACCGCTTCGGCGAAGCTCAAGAGCCTGGGCCCGGTCACCTCGTAGGTCTGGCCGACGTGGACGTCGTCGCTCAGCGCCGCCACCACCACCTCGGCGATGTCGTCGGCATCGATGAAGGGCTCCTTGGTGGCACCGACCGGCAAGGCCACCTCGCCGGCCTTGACGGCGTCCAGCAGGAAGGTCTCGCTGAAGTTCTGCGCGAACCAGCTGGCCCGCACGATGGTCCAGTCGGCGCCGCTGGCCTTCAGGGCCTCCTCGGCGCGCTGCGCCTCCTCCTCGCCGCGGCCCGACAGCAGCACCAGCCGCTTGGCGCCGGCCTGCAGGGCCTCTTCGGCGAAGGCGCCCACCGCTTCGACCGCGCCCGGCACCGCCAGATCCGGCTGATAGGTGACATAGACCGCGTCCATGCCGTCGAGCGCCGGCACCCAGGTGGCCCGGTCGTTCCAGTCGAAGGCCGGCGCGGCCGTACGGCTGCCGATCCGCACCCGAAGACCCTGCCCTTCCAGACGTTCCACCACGCGGCGCCCCGTCTTGCCGGTACCGCCCAGAACAAGCACCGCACGAGAATCCTGCATCACGACCTTCCTTTCGCTAAATGTGAGTGTTCCTCATGTTGAAAAAGCAGATAGTTCCTCATATTTTGGAATCAAGATCTTTTTTTCGGAGAATCGCGGAGGATGAAGGATGGCCGGCACCACGGCAGGGCAGGCCGACGAAGGGGGCGTGCTGAGACGCATGCCGAGCCAACGCCGCAGCCGCGAGCGCGTGGAGCGGATTCTGCAAGCGGCCTCCGACATCATCGCCGATAGGGGGAGCGACGGCCTGAAGATGAGCGAGGTCGCAGCCTTGGCCGAGATCTCCATCGGCTCGCTCTACCAGTACTTCCCGGACAAGAGCGCGATCATCCGCACCTTGGCCGAGCGCACCAATGCCGAGTGCCGCCACTGCATCGAAGAGGGACTGGCCGGCGCCGCCAACCTGGAGGAGCTCTGTCAGGCCTTCGCCCGGCTCTTCGACGAGTACTACGAGATCTTCCTCGCCGAGCCGGTCATCCGCGACATCCGCTCTGGCGCGCAGGCCGACAAGGCATTGCGGGACATCGAGCTGGAGGACAGCCGGATCAACGGCCGGCTGCTGGCCGACGCCGTCAAGCGCGTCAGCCCAGAGACCGACGCGGAGACCCTGGCGACCACCGCCTTCCTCATCATGCACATGGGCGAGGCGACCATGCGGCTGGCGATCTCCCTTCCCCGCGCGGAAGGCGACCAGGTCGTCGAGGCCTACAAGCGCATGGCGCTAGCGGAACTGGGCCGTTTTTGAACTCGGTAAGAAGAAGCGTCGCTCTGCGCTTGGAGGCAACAAGGAGAAGATGACCGCCAGTGGCCGGACTGAGCCACAAGATGCGTCCAAGAATTCCGCCTGCTCAGTGCAGCCAATTATGGTAGAAAGTCTACGGTGCGACACGAGGACAGGTCATGTCTCATTCGGATTTGGTGCAGACTCTGCCAAGCCTCAGCCGACTGATAATGGAAAAGAGAAAGCGCAGAGGCTGGAGCGGTCGTGTTCTCACGCTCTGCCCCCGCAACACGGCATTGGATCCCGGGACCATCGCAAGACAAAGGCCCTGCCGACTGCTGCGTCTTGCTTTGGGCAGCGCCGCAGCGGTTTTCTTTGTGCTCAGCCTCCCCCACCCGGCTGCTGCCTTTGAAAGAGAGTCGGTCTGGCTGGGCTTCACCGGGTGCGAAGGCAAGCGTACCTACTTCACGCTCTACCTGTCTGCTGCGGAGGGCAATGTCTCGGGTGAACTGACCGGCGACCTTCCAGCGCAGACAGTAAGTGGCACCTTTCGTGACGGCGATCTGTCGCTGGAGCCCGGCGAGTGGATGGTAAGGCGTCCACCCCGAAAGGCAGAGCTTCAAGGCCTCCAGGGAGCATACAATCGGGATCTCGACGTGATTTACGGAACGATGTCGGGCGGCGAGCAATGCCAGAGCTTCGTGGCCCGCCAACTCGAGGTCCCTCGAGTCGGAAGCAATCGTGACGGCCTGCTGTCCAAGCTTCCCGCGAACGTCAAGCCACAGCGTGTACTCAGCGAAGCCGACTGCAAATCCTATGCGCAAATGCTTGTAGGCGGAACACTCGGACCATCGCCTCGAGGAGGTCGATTCAACTCGGCTCTAGGCGATCATGCCACCATGCGGCAGGTGCTTGGCCGGGACATTCATGACTGGAGCGATGAGGACGGCAAAAGGCTGCGACGTCTTGGACAGGCGTGCCGAAACATCCTGCGGAAGGGAAGCGATCCAGAGTCCGCGGCCCTGGCAGGCGAGATCAGGCAGAAGGGCGGATGGATACCGGCCCCTCTCAAGCAACCCAGAATCGGGTCCGGCGCCCGTGCTTGGCAAAGCCTGTTGCTCTACCTGCAGCCCGACACGATCACCGACTTGGAGCGCATCGATCGTTTGCTGATGGAGGGGCTCGTCAAGATTCCTGGAGGCTCTGCAGAGACGACTGATGGCGACCAAACGACAGTAGCAGAATGGGTCGGCCTCCTGACCTGCAGCAAGGGAGACCGCTACCTGCGCCTGCTCCTTCAAGAAGAGGGGCCGCCTGCTTCCGTCGTGCTCGAGCTTGGCCCAGGGCTGGAAACGCTCCACCCGCGCGGCGCGGCAAGACTCACGGGCACGTTCGACGACCACCAGCTTCGTCTCGAGCACCTGGATTGGCTACACAAGCCGGGGCACACTGCCCGCGACGCCGTGCCCATCGGGCTCTCGGGAGAGATCCTTGAAGGAGGTGAGCGCGTCAGCGGTGTCGTTGATGGGGACCCATCCTGCTCATCGTTTCGTGGTTATCGCACGCCGAAACCAAGAGAGGACAAGAACGCGAACGGCCTGCTTTACAAAGTGACGGGCCTTAGGGAGTCGACTCTCACGCCGCCCGATTGTCGCCGCTTTGCAGAGTGGCTTGCGCGGGGTAGAGATCTCTCACTCGGCGGCTTCCGGTACAACTCACTGTCTCTGGACGACGCGGCCGCGTGGGAGGTTCTGGGCAAGGATCGGCGGCAATGGCAAGGCGACGACCACTTGAGGTTCCGTACCATTTCCGGAACCTGCCGCAAAATGTTGCGCGGCTCCTCCGCACCGGAGGACAAGGCACGTTTCGAAGAGGTCACTACCTGGGTTCCCGCGCCTTTCGGCTCTCCAAAGGACGATTGGAAGACCTTCGACTGGGTCCGGCTAAGCCTCTTGCCGATTGTCAATCAAGAGGCTTTGGCCCGAGCATCGGCCAACCTCGATGCCGCCAGGTCCTTGTCGCCTTCCTTGGACCACCTTGATCTCATCGGTGCATCGGTCAACGCTGGACGAGACCAGAAGGGAGACCTTCGCTATCTGACCACTAGCCAGCGCGACGATTACCTGATGGCCTTAGAGCGGCTGCGGGGCGCTCTCGCGGAGGCAATCGTTCAAGAAGCAATTGTCCAATTCAATGAGCAACCAAAGAGCCTGCAGGGTCTCTTCTCGCTGGAGGAAGAGACTCAAGACCTGCAAGCGGAGCTTCTGAAGAGAGGGGCAGACAACGCCGCCGTCGGGCTCAAAAGAGCTTTCGGAGTGGAGGCACGATCCCGTGCTACACCGCTCTGGCAAGATCTGTTAGCAAGAGGAGAAAAAGAACACGCCGCTCTCTCTGGCGCTGGATACCAGCGCTTTTCGGAGATCAAGGAACTTCGGGATGAGGCGCGAACGCTGTCGCACTTCTTCGACCCACGCAGCGAAGAGGCCCTAGCAGAGAGTTACGCCGCCTTCAGAAGGAGCGATCAGAACGTCACCCTCGCGATGGTCGAGCGATCGCTTCCCGGCATTCTCGCCTGGATCGATGCAATGGAACCTTCGGCGACGGCCAACGCAGCGCTCGGCAACTTCGTGCAGGAGACCTTCCAGGACCAGGCAATCCCGGAGAGCCTGCCGCAGCTCTTGGAGGCGGCGAAGCGCAAGCGCGATGCCTACAATCCTAAGGGATTCCAGCGCCCGGACATTGCCCTGGCCCTGATCCGCGCTCATTGGGGGGAGGTTTCCTACAAGGGCTTCGAGAACCTCGCTTATCTTGTCACGTCATTGCGGCGACTAAACGAAGCCTGCCCGACTTTGATAGAGACCCGAGGTCAGCCGGAGCTGACTGATCTATCTGCGTTCGTCATGGCTGCGCTTGAGAACTCGATCGAGCGTCTGGTCAGGGGCGAAGCAACCAGCCAAGGAGAGGCTCAACGTGGCGTTCTCCTCTTCGTCAATGTGATCTTCAATCAGCCTGGCTGTCAGTTGGATTACTTTGGGTATCCCACGACCAATTGCACGACACAGGCAGAGCATGACGCTGCTTTCGAGGCCATCATGACCTCCAGCGAAGCAGCCTATGACATGGCGCTGCTGCTGCGCCGAGGCTGTGAAGATCCGGCTGCCCTCAGATACATCGAGGGATACACCGACTTTGTGCGGCAACGCCCCTTCACGAGAAGCCTTCCGCCAGTGCCGCTGCCGGATCTGGTGACGATGTTGAAGGCGCAATAGCGCCCAAGGGCTGTTCGACACCAAGGGTCAGAAGCATCGGCGTGGCCACTGTGCGTCATAGCAGACCGCGCAGGTCTCGGAGTGCATCGCCGAGAAGGTTGGTAGATTGTGGCGCCGCCAGAGCAGGATGACGTCAAATCGGAACGACTTGTCGTCTCAATCCTGCTCAAATACTCTGAAAGATAAAGCAGTTTCACGCAATCAGGTGAGTCTACCTGATTGCGATCTGCTTTAGGTCTTGCGGTTCACCAGCGCCACGCCGACCACCGCGACCGCCATCCCGACGAGTTCCAGCCAGCCCAACTCCTCGCCGAAAAAGGCCCAGGCCATCACCGCCGTGCAGGGCGGGACCAGGAAGAAGAGGCTGGAGACGCGCGAGGCGGCACCGTGGCGGACCATCAGCAAGAAGAGGCCGACGGCGCCCAGCGACAGGGCCAGGACCAGCCAAGCGAGCGCGATGACGAAGTCGAGCGACCAGACGATCCAGGCATCGGGCTCGAAAAGGACGACGGCCAGACCGCTGGTGAGACTGGCGAAAAGGAACTGCAGGGCGCTGCCGCTGATCAGGGGCACATCGGTCAGCCGGCGCTTCTGGTAGAGGATGGCGGCGCTGATCGCCAGCAGGGCGCCGACGCAGAGCGCGGCGGCGGCGAGCCCCTCTGTGCTAAGCCCCACCTTGCGATAGACCACCAGCGCGACCCCGGCCACGCCCAGCACCAGGCCCAGCCACTGCAGCGGCCGCACGCGCTCGCCCAGCAGCACGCCCGCCGAGGCCGCGACCAGCACCGGCTGCAGGCTGACGATCAGCGCCGAGCTTCCGGCCTCGAGGCCCCAGGAGATGGCCACGTAAACGCCGCCCAGGTAGACCGTGTGCAGCAGGGTCCCGACCACGGCGAGGTCGAGATAGAGGCGCAGGCCGCGCGGCCAGCGCTCGCCCGCGGCCAGCACCCAGAGGAAGAGCAGCAGGGTACTCGCGACGAAACGCACCGCCAGGAAGAGCAGCGGCGAGGCATAGGGAATGCCCAGCTTGGCGCCGATGAAGCCGGTCGACCACAGGAGGACGAAGAGGACGGGCGCCAGCGCCAGCCAGATCGAGCCTTGCGCGCCGCCGCCGCCGGGCTGGACGGATGTCATGGCCGCCAAGCTGCCAGGGCACGGAGGCAATCACACCCCTTGCGGTAAGCAGGCCTGCCTTGCAATGGTCTTCTGGCGGTCACGATGCCGTCGCAGCCAGGACATGGCGCTCGGGCCTCTATACAAGGCCTAACGCAAAAGGCACCAACCAATCAGCGAACAGGAGGATCCCACATGAACCTGCCCATCGCCTCGCTCGGCCTCGTCATCCTGGCGCTGGTCATGCTGCCGGGTCAGGCCGCGGCCGAGGCCTTGACCTTGAAGCGCGTGATGCTCTCGACCGGCGGCCTCGGCTACTTCGAGTACGAGACCACGGTCGAGGGCGACGCCGAGGTCAACCTCAGCGTTCCGCTGGATCAGGTCGACGACGTGTTGAAGTCCTTGGTGGTCTATGACGACAAGGGCCGCATCGGCACCGTCTCCCTGCCCGGCCGCCAACCCTTGGCCGAGGTCTTCAAGGGCCTGCCCTTCGATCAGGCCGCCCTCTCCTCGCCCGCCGCCCTGCTGCGCGCCTTGGCCGGGGCCGAAGTCAAGGTCGCCGGGCCGCAGGCCACGCAAGGCCGCATCCTCTCGGTCGTGGAGGAGCAGGAGCGTGACGCCGACAATCGCGTCATCACCCGCACGCGCGTCACCTTGATGGGGTCCTTGGGTCTCAGCCAGTTCGTGCTGGAAGACGCCCAGGAGATCGCCTTCGCCGATCCGGCGCTGCAGGAGAGCGTCGCCCAGGCCTTGACCGCCCTGGCCCGCCACGGAGAGCGCGACCGCCGGGTGCTGACCTTGAGCGCGCCGGGCGAAGGCAGCCGGCAACTGCGCGTCGCCTACGTCGTCGCCGTGCCGTTGTGGAAGACCAGCTACCGCCTGACCCTGCCGGAGGGCACGGGCAGCGGCGCGGCCGGCCTACAGGGCTGGGCCGTGCTGGAGAACCAGAGCGGCGAGAACTGGGACGAGGTCGAGTTGAGCCTGGTTTCCGGCAATCCCGTGGCCTTCCGCCAGGCGCTCTACGAGAGCTACTACCTCGACCGTCCCGAGATTCCGGTGCAGGTGGTCGACCGCATCATGCCGCCGGTCGACCGCGAGCGCGCCTATGCCAAGCAGGGCGCCGGCCGCGCCCAGACCTCCGAAGCCGTCGGCGGTGTCGTCGGCCTCATGGACATGGCGCAGCCCACTCCCGCGGCGCCCGCCGCCGAGGCGACCGAGCCGGCCGCCATCCTGGAGGCGGCCACGCGCGAGAGCGTCAGCCAGGCGATCTATCGCTTCCCCAACCCGGTGACCGTGGAGGACGGCCACTCCCTGTTGGTGCCCTTCCTGGACCGCAGCCTGCCGGTGGAGCGCGTCTCCTTCTTCCAGCCGGGCGTCTCGGGGATCAACCCGCTGGCCAGCCTCAGGCTTGACAACGACAGCGGACTGAGCTTCCCGCCGGGCCTGATCACGCTCTACGAGCGCGGCGCCGACGGCCGCGTCTCCTACCTGGGCGACGCCAGGCTCGCCCTGCTGCCGAGCGGCGAAAGCCGCCTCATCAGCTTCGCCGTCGACGGCAAGGTCACGGTGGAGACCCGCGACAGCCAGCGCCAGACGGTGACCGGCGTATCGCTCCGCGACGGCATCATGACCGTGAGCCACCGCGACCGCTTCAGCCACACCTACAAGGTGATCGGCGCCAGCGACGCCCCGCGCGTCGTGCTGCTGCAGGAACCCCGCCGCCAGGGCTGGAGCCTGGTCGAGCCCGGCGAGGGCGTGGAGGAAGTGAACGAGGGCTACCGGCTAAGCCTGGCGCTCGAGGCCGGAGAGACCCGGGAGGTCAGCTTCGTCTTCGAGCGGCCGCTGGACCAGCGGATCTACCTAGCCGACGCCAGCGCGGACACCTTGGCCTTCTACATCGGGGCACGCTTCGTGCCGGCCGAGATGAAGCGCGAGCTCACCGTCCTCCTGGAGCTGAAGTCCGTCTTGGCCGATACCCAGCGCGGCCTCTCCGAGCTGGAGGCCGAGGAGCAGGCAATCGTCACCGACCAGGCCCGCCTGCGCGAGAACCTGGCCGCCGTTCCCGCCGACAGCGACTTGGGCCGCCGCTATCTGCGCCAACTCTCCGAGCAGGAGGACCGCCTGGAGAGCCTGCGCGCCGAAGCCAAGGCCCGGCGCCAAGCCGTCGAGGACGCAGCGGAGGCGCTGCGTGCGTTCATCGGCCAGTTGACCCTCTAGAGGGACCCTACCTGGGCGGTCTCCGGCGGGAGGCCGCCCGGATCTCTCTTCAGGTGCCGCTCTCAGCGATCAGGCGTATACACGCGCCTTGAGGCTCGTGATGCCGCGCACGCGGACCGGCACACCCGGTTACGCCCCGCTCCCGCATCCGCCAAGACGGTGCGGGAGCGGGGCGCCCGACCAGCCTGCTAAGTGAAGATGAAGTCGGTCGCCGTGAGATCTGTCGCGGCGGTTACGTCTTCCAGCTTCACTGCGAAGTTAAGGACCCCGTCACCGTCGCTGTCCACTTGCAGGTCGCCACCACCGTTCCCCCCGTCTTCGAATCGAACCTCGGGCGTGCCGTCGCCGTCGAAAGCGTCGTCGCCGATCCACTCGCCGCTGTTGCCGTCGACCGCGATGCGGAACTTGTCCGCGCCGCCGACCGCCTGGCCCTCGAAGTCCAGAACGGTGCCCTGATCGCCCGAAAGGCCGTTGCCGAAGATGAAGGTGTCGGCCCCGTCCCCGCCCCTCAAGACATCATTGCCATCGCCGCCGTTCAGTGCGTCGTCCTCTTTCGCGCCGAAGAGCGAATCGTCACCGGCACCGCCCACCAGGGAGTCGTCTCCCCGCGCACCGAACAACTCGTCGTCTCCGGCGAGCCCCCTCAGCTGATCTACCCCGGTCCCCCCTCTGGCCAGATCGTTCCCGCTACCGCCCCTGATGCTGTCATTGCCTTCTCCGCCGTAGAGCGCGTCATGGCCACGATCGCCGAACAGACGGTCCCCACCCAAATCCCCGAACAGCCTGTCCTGCCCGTCGTCGCCGTTGATGTCCCTGTCGCTCCCGGTTCCGCCGTAAACGGTATCCCTGCCGTTGCCTCCCGAAAGCATCGAGTCGCTTCCGCCACCTCCGTAGAGCGTGTCGTCGCCGTCGCGACCGGCGAGGTTGCTGTCCTTGCCGTTTCCGCCAAAGATGACGTCGTTCCCGTTGTCCAAGTTGTTGCCGCCATAGTAGGGGGAGTACCCGGATAGGCCACCGTAGAGGCCCTGGTCTTGCCCATTGCCACCGTAGAGCTTGTCGTCTCCGTAGCCGCCAAACAACCTGAAGTCATCGCCATCGCCGCCGTAGACAGCATCGCTGCCACCACGGCCGTTCAGTATCTGATCGCTTCCTGAGTCACCTCTGATGGTGTCGTCTCCGAACCAACCGGCCAGGTAAAAATCATCTCCAGTACCGCCATACAAAGTATCGTGCCCAGAGTCGCCCCACCAGTTGTTGTCGTTCCCCGTTCCCCCGAAGACAGTGTCGGCGGCCGAGCCGCCGGCCACGCCCTCGTCGTCGCCGTCTCCGAGGTCGATTAGGTCTCTGCCTCCGCCTCCGTAGATCCTTCCATTGTAGGTGTAGCGATCTCCGTCATCGCCATCACCGGCATAGATCTTGTCGCTTCCATTTCCGCCGAAGATTGCGGTCTCGTCTCCAGCCCCACCAAAGATAAGGTCCTTTCCAGTGCCACCAAAAATCGAGGTATCGGACCCGTTACCCGCATAGACCCTGTCATTCCCCGACGCACCCCCTATCAGTACGTCGCTACCTCCGTCGCCAAACACCAGATCGTTGCCACGGCCGCCGAAGACCGTCTGATCGGGCCCGGCCCCGCCGAAGACGGTGTCTTGCCCGTTGAAGCCGTGGACGTAGTCATCGCTTCCACCGCCGCCATACACCACGTCGTTGCCGCGACCACCCCAAACACGATAGTCGGCGCCGTTTCCGCCGAAGACGATGTCGTTGCCGTCAAATCCGCCGAAGTAGGTATCCTTGCCGGACCCACCAAAGACGGTGTCGTCGCCATAGCCGCCCCAAACCCAGTAGTCGTCACCCGAATCGCCGTGCAGAACATCGTCACCGGAGGCGCCGCGAATGGTGGTATCGTTGCCGTTGCCTCCGTAGGCCAGATCGTCACCGTCCTCACCGATGAGGCTGGTATCCGCGCCATTGGCGCCATAGAGAGAGTCATCTCCACTGCCGCCGTAGAGCCGATCGTCAGCTCCCCGCCCCAGCAGCCTGTCGTCACCGCTCAATCCGTAGATCGTATCCGTGCTGTTCGTGCCCGTCAGAGTGTTGTTGACGCCCGCGGTGCCAAAGATGACTGCCATTTTGTTTCCCCTCGGTCGTTAAGGCTTCGATGCTCACCTGGCCGGGCTACGTGGCCCCTTGACCCTTCTGCCATCAGAGGCGTTTCGTCTGCCATGACAGCCGGCAGCTTCTTGCTGCATCCTTTAGCCCGATGCCACTCGATGCGGCTCTCTCTGCTGGAACAACTCTCCACCATGGCGGGTGGCAATCAAGCGACTTTGAACAGGCATTCCGGCGCTCGTCGCCCCCAATCGACGATGTCAGCCGGTAAAGAGTCGGCAATCGCGCGGCACTTCCTTGACACTCATTGGTCAGATGGGCGACGATCGACGTACAGCCGGTGATTGTGACTGGTCACTGCCCACTCAGTGCGCGCTCTGCCAGGTGCGTAAGACTCGGGAGCCTTTCGGGTTGGCGGGATGAACAGCAAGAGTTCGCACTACTCGACCGAAATGTTGCGGGTGTTCTGGTCGAAGCCTGCGCGCATCGATGTCTTGAGACGTGGCGTAAACTCGATTTTGATCAAGACAGGCGAATCGCCGAAGTTCGTTACCGATAACTTACTGGTTCTTTACTGCAAGGAAAACAATCTCCACGCCTCTTATAGCACGATTGATCAGAAGACACTCAAGCGGTTCCTAAACGAAGACACAAAAGAAATCCGACGCCAGACGGCGCAAACGGGTGTGCTCCTAGCTTGCGCGGACTTCGCGCGCACGCTCCTCGACGGCACCGAGCGACCGGATCCGGCTCTTCGGCATGACCTTTCGGACTTGATCAACCTCGCGGAGAGCCTGGAGGGCGGTGCCTCGACCGAGCCGACGACAAGCCCGGACGCGCATGCTCGCCCCACTCCACCCGCCGTCCAGGAAGTCCCTTCGACGGGCAATGCCGATCCGGACCACCTTGAAGCCCCGTCGTCGGCGGACCCCAGGAACGACAGGTTCGACGTCTCGGGGGCGTGGAAGGGCTTCTACATCGAGTCGATGAAGACCCTGCCGCCCTATGTGGTGGAGGAGGACATAGACTTCATCCAGAGCGCCACCCGGCTGGAGGGAAGGGCCGTCGCGGTCGCCCCGGCACAGGTCGAGGGGCGCGTGGAGCATTTTCACAACGGCTGGACGCTCAGCACCGCCGTCGAGGTGGTCATCGCCGCCAACAGCACGATGGCCGGTTGGCGGCGCCCGGCCGGCTGCGGTTCCTTCATCATGCGGATATCGGAGGCCGGAGACTGGCTCGACGGATTCTGCATCTGGTACGACCAAGCCATCGAGCAGATCGAGGAGTCCCGCTGCATCGCCGTTCGCCGCTCCAGCGAGATGTTCGAGCAGCTCTGCGCGGAGGCCCGGGCACTCATCGAGAAGGAACTCTCCCTGCGCTTGTTCCGCCAACTGACGATGAACGACGTACCGCTGGAGCAGGCCGCCAGTATCGTGTCGCAAAGGTCCCGACAATCGCCCACGACTGACGTCGAGTCCGACTAGACGATCACGGCCGTCGCCTCTAGGCCCTCGTTCCCCCGCCGGCCAGCGCTTCCTCGAGAGTCGCCTTCTTGGCCTTGCTGTCGCCGGTGCGGCGCAGGTGGCGCATGAGGTGGCGCTCGACCCGCTTGAAGGCGGCGAAGATGAGGAACGAAAGCGCCAGGTAGACCAGGCCGGCGAAGATCAGGGTCTCGAAATGGCGGAAGGTGCCGGAGATGACGTCGCGGGCCACCCCCATCAGATCCAGGAGGGTCACCAGCGAGACCAGCGAGGTCGACTGGAAGAGGAAGACCACCTCGTTGGAGTAGGCCGGCAATGCGATGCGCATGGCGCGCGGGAAGATGATGCGCCGGTAGAGCTTGGCGCCGGACATGCCATAGGCGCGGGCCGCCTCGACCTCGCCGGCCGGCACGCCCAGCATGCCGCCGCGCAGGATCTCGGCTGTGTAGGCGGCGGTGTTGATGGTGAGCGCCAGGAGCGCGCAGAAGTAGGCTTCGCGGAAGAAGCCGCGCCAGAGACCGATCTCGCGCAGTTCTTGGGAGAACTGGCCGGCGCCGTAGTAGATGAGGAAGAGCTGCACCAGCAAGGGCGTGCCGCGGAAGTAGAAGGTGTAGGCCAGGGCCGGCCAGTTCAGGAAGGGATTGCGCGACACCCGGGCTAGCGCGACCGGTATGGCCAAGACGAAGCCGATCGCCAGCGAAAAGGCCGTCAGCTTCAAGGTGAGCCAGGCCCCGCCCATCAGCTCGCAGAAGTGCGGCACCACGGCACCGCCGTCTCCGAAGACGCCGGCCAGGCCGTCCTGCACGACCATGCATCCGGCCGCCGCCTGCAGTCCGATCGCCTCCCAAAGCCAGTCCATCTCGCCCCTCCCCTACTAGAGCCGGCGGGCCACGCCGCGCTGCGCCCAGTTTTCGGCGGAGCGGATGGCGTAGAGCGAGACGGCGGTGATGAGGAGATAGATGATCGAGGCGGTCAGGTAGAAGGTGAAGGGCTCGCGCGTGGAGCCCACGCCGACGCCCGTCCAATACATCAGTTCCGGCAGTTGGATGACGGAGACCAGCGCCGTCGCCTTCAGGAGCACCAGCCAGAGGTTGCCCAGTCCCGGCAGGGCGTAGCGCCACATCTGCGGCAGGATCACCCGTCGGAAGGCGAGCGCGCGGCTCATGCCGTAGGCATAGGCGGCCTCGATCTGACCGCGGTCGACGGCAAGGTAGGCGCCGCGAAAAACCTCGGTGGCGAAGGCGCCGTAAATCAGGCCCAGCGCCATGGTCCCGGTAATGAAGGGATTGAGGTCGACGGTCTGCTCGCTGCCGACGATGTAGCTGTAGACGTCCTGCAGGATGATGGTGAAGCCGTAGTAGACCAGGGTGATCAGAACCAGCTCCGGCACGCCGCGCACCACGGTGGTGTAGGCGCCCGCCAGATTGCGCAGGAACACATTGCCGGAGAGCTTTCCCCAGGCGCCGAGCAGGCCCAGGACCAAGGCGAAGGGCAAGGAGGTCAGGCCGACCAGGAGGGTGATCTTGGCCCCTTCGAAGAAGACCCATTCATAGCCTTGATAGAGGTCCAGCACGTCCCGTGCCCCTTGCTAGAAGGGGCGGCGCCTCCGGTGCGCCGCCCCCTGTCTTGCCCTCTTACTCGACGCCGTAGGCGTCGAACTCGAAGTATTTGTCGTTGATGGTCTTGTAGGTACCGTCGCCGCGGATCTTCACGATAGCCTCGTTGAAGGCCTCGACCAGCTCGGGCTCGCCCTTGCGGATGGCGATGCCGGCGCCATCGCCGTGGAACTTGGGATCGTTGTAGGAGGCGCCGAAGAACTCGCAGCATGCGCCCGCATCGGTCTTGATGAAGCCTTCTTGCAGGACCACGGAATCGGCCATCACCAGGTCGACGCGGCCGCTTTCCAGGTCGGCGTTGGCCTGATCCTGCGTGCCGTAGGTCACCACCTCTGCCTTGGGCCACTTGGCGCGCACGAAGTCCTCATGCGTGGTCGCCCCCTGGACGCCGACGCGCAGGCCGTCCAGGCCGGTGCCCTCGGTGATGTCGAACTCGTCGCCCTTCAGCACCACGAAGCGGGCCGGCGTGTTGTAGTACTTGTTGGTGAAGTCCACGACCTCCTTGCGCTTGGGCGTGATCGACATGGAGGCGATGATGGCGTCGTACTTGTCGGCCAGGAGCCCCGGGATGATGCCGTCCCAGTCCTGCACCACGAAGGTGCACTTGAAGTTGGCCGCCGCGCAAAGCGCCTCGGCCATTTCCACGTCGAAGCCGACCAGCTTGCCGTCCGCGTCGATGTAGTTGAAGGGAGGATAGGCGCCCTCGGTGCCGATCCGGACCTCGCGCATCTCGTCGGCCAGCGCGGCGCTCGCCATCATGGTCGCCAAGGCGGCGACCGCCGCCGTCTTCAACAAGGACATGGCACTACTACTCCTCTCGCTTGTGATTGCCGCCGGCTAGACCAGGCGGCTTGCCATGAACTGACGGAACCGCTCGGAGCGGGCCTGGCTAAAGACCAGGTCCGGCGGGCCGTCCTCTTCGATCACGCCTTGATGCAGGAAGATGACGCGGCTGGAGACCTCGCGCGCGAAGCCCATCTCGTGGGTCACCACGATCATCGTCCGCCCTTCCTCGGCCAGCGCCCGCAGGACGCGCATTACCTCGCCGACCAGCTCCGGGTCCAGCGCCGAGGTGGGCTCGTCGAACAGCAGGGCGTCGGGTTCCATCGCCAGCGCGCGGGCGATCGCCGCGCGCTGCTGCTGGCCGCCGGAGAGCTCGGCCGGGTAGGAGGCATACTTGTCGGCAAGTCCCACCTTGGTGAGAAAACGCTCCGCCCGGGCCTGGGCCTCCTCCTTGGACAGGCCCAGCACGTGGACCGGCGCCTCCATGACGTTCTGCATCACCGTCATGTGCGCCCAGAGATTGAACTGCTGAAAGACCATCGACAGACGCGCGCGGATGCGGTCGACCTGGCGCCGGTCCATGGGCTTCTGCATGCCGTCGCCCAGCTGGCGCATCTTCAGCTCTTCGCCGTGCACCACGATGCGGCCCTTGTTGGGAGTCTCCAGCAGGTTCATGCAGCGCAGAAGCGTGCTCTTACCCGAACCGGAGGCGCCCAGAAGCGCGATTACATCGCCCTTGCGGGCCTCCAGGGAGATCCCCTTCAGGACCTCGTTGTCGCCGAAACGCTTATGCAGATCGGTGACAGAGAGGACCACCTCTCCGCCGCCTGCATCGCCGTTCGGCCCCGTCTCTTCCTTGACGAGTGCCACTGCCACCCCATCCCGGTTCGTTATCCGGTGCCGCCCCACGTTTCGCGGGACGGTCATGTCGTTGCGCGCCACGTTACAGGCACTGAGCCTTGCAGCAAACCAGAAATGCGTTGACGCGGCGAGGGCCGATAGAAACCAAGAGAGACGCAAGTCCGTTCCGGCCTCAGGGCAAGCCAACCTGACGAACCGTCTGATCTGCAAAGGCATTGATTTCGCTTGCGAACAGCTCGCATTGCGGACCACCCTACGTGGCAGGTCATCAACGAGTGTCAGTGCGGCGAGGACAGCCATGAGAATCGATCGGCCGACGCCGGAGTTGCCGGTGAGAGATGTTCGAACTGCTCAAGAGTATTATCGCGACCGCTTCGGCTTCGAGATTGCCTGGCATCACCAGGAGGGCCGGATAGGCGCCGTCGCTCATGGAGACTGTGCCATCTTCCTCAGGGAAAGCGCGGAGGTCATTCACCCGGCCACCTTTTGGGTCTTCGCCGAGAACGTAGACGAGGCCTATGCCGAACTCGTGGGTCGCGGCGCCGAGGTTCTCGACCCGCTCGAAGACAAACCTTGGGGAATGCGTCAGTTCACCGTGCGCGACCTCAATGGCAACAGGTTCCATTTCCACCACGAGATCGACACGCGGAACGGGTAGTTCCGGACTGTTCTCCGAGCCTGCCCGCCCAGCTCTCGGCTCCGAGGCGGTCTTCAGAACTCCCGCATCGCCTTCACGTAGCGATGGAGGCGCCGGACTTGTCGGATCCAGCGCGGGCCGGTCACCATCCAGCTCGTCTCTCCGGCCTCGCGGCGTTCCACCAGGCGGGCGATCGCCTCTTCCGGCCGGGCGGGCAGCAGGGTGACGGTGTCCATGTAGGTCGGGTAGAGCAGCAGGGCTGCCGCCACCAGTTCCTGCAGGGTCAGGCGGCGGCGGCGGCGCTCCACCGTCACCTTGTCGCTGGTCAGGCCCCAGCCGGCGTAGAAGGGTACGCCCCAACAGGTGACCTTCTTCTCCCGCATCAAGGCCTCGAAGCCGGCGAGCGAGGAGATCACCTGCACCTCGTCGGCCATGCCGATGAGATCCAGGATCGGCCCGCGCTCCAGGAAGAGGTCGCAGTTGGCCTCGAAGGCGCCCCGCTCCAGCCGGCCGGGCCGATTGCCCGAGACCAGATCGGGGTGCTCCTTGTAGACGATGAAGGCATCGGGATTCTCCTGACGCACGCCGGCCAAGAGGGACTCGTTGTCGGGGACCGAGACCAAGCCGTAGGTGATCGAGGCGTCGTTGGGAACCTGTCCGGGCACCAGGATGATGGGCTTGCCGCCCGCCAGCTGGCGCAGGTCCGGCAGGTCCGGATCGGCCATGTTGTACTTGGTGAGCCGCGCTTCCAGGATCATCAGGCGCAGGGCCTCGGCGCGCGCCAGCAAGGCCTCGTCGAAGCTGCTCTCCAGGATTAGACGCTCCATGCGCGAGGGCTTGGTGGCGTCGTAATAGAGGCTGTGCTCGTCGACCGAGAGCGAGGCAGGCCTCGTCAGGTCGGAGCCAAGCCCAATGGAGCGCAGGAAGCCGTCCTCCACCCGGATCAGCGGACGCTTCTTGGCCTCCAGCACCGCCAGTTGCGGCGGCGTCGGCATGCCCCAGACGGCCAGGCGATCGATGTCGGTCACATCGGCCTGCGCCAGCTTCTCGAAGGAGACGAAGGAGACGTCGTGCGGAGAGGCCGCCAGCGCGCGCCGCATGATCGGCCACTTCCAACGCGTGAAGCCGACGCAGAGTACCTTGCCGCGCCGACGGTTCAGGGTCTCGCGCCACTCCGCCAGCCGGTCGATCGCCTCCAGGCAGCTCAAGGGCTTGCGGGTGATGGGATCGGCATAGCGGCTGTAGCGCAGATAGGCCGCCGCGAAGAGGTCGACCAGGTCGGGATCGCCTTGGCGCTCCGCGCGTCTTGCCAGCGCCGCCGCGGCCTGCGGACCCTCCGCGCGATCCCGGGTCAGGCCCCAGCCGGCATAGAAGGGCACGCCGAAGCAGTGCACCTCCTTGCCCGCCATTAGGGCCTCGAAGCCCATCAGGCTGGAGACGGCGTAGACCTTGTCGGTCACCGCCAGAAGCGACCAGGGGTTCACCTGTTCGGCCATCAGCTCGCAGCCTTCCGGCAGCTGCTCCGGCCGGAAGTGCGATTCGCGATGGCCGGCCAGCGCGTCGGGATGGGTCTTCACCAGGACCAGGGCGTCGGGGTTCTCCTCGCGCGCCTTGGCCAGCATGGCCTGAAAGGTCGCGGCATCGGCGCAAGCGCCCGGAATGGCCTGGTCGTTCGCGGCCTGGTCCAGAACCAGGATCACCGGGCGGCCGCCCGCCGCCAGTCCGGAGAGATCGCGTTCCGGCGCGCCGTTGTACTTGGACAGCCGGGCGCGACGGATCGCCGCCATCGCCGCGTCCGCCTCGCGCCTGAGGTCCGGGCCGCGCCAGCTCTCGAGCGCCCGCATGAGGCCTTCCAGCCGGGAGGGGCCACGCGCGTCGAAGAAGATCCCCTCGTCGTCGACCACCATGGAGATGGTGGGCGCGCCGTCGCGGCCCAGCCAGACCGACCGCAGAAAGCCGTCCTCCAGGGTCCAAAGCGGCAGGGCGCGGCGCCGGGCCAGTCTGGCGGCCAGCCTGGCGGAGGGGCGGTGACCCCAGCCCAGCATCAGATCCACAGCCGCCCCGCCGGGCCTGAGGCCCGGCCGCGCCAGGGCGAAGTCCCGCGCTTCCGGCAGCAAGGTCGCCAGTTGCGGAATGGCCAAGGTCTTGCGCGTCGGCACGCCGGCGCAGCGAACGCTGCCGGCGACACCCAAGACTGCTTGGGCCTCCGTGACATGGGGCGACGGGGTGATCATGGACTCTTCTCAGCGCTTGCCGGTCGAGACACCTCTGAGACCGCGCGACCGCCCACGTCAAGCCCCTTGGCCGCGCGCGCGGAACAGGCTAAGGAGCGAGCTTCGTCGTTCGAGAGGTCAGCATGGCACCAAAGAGCCGCTATTCGGCCCTCCGCCTCGTACGGGAGGGCTTGCGCGAGCACAAGGGATGGCAGCCCGCCTGGCGGCAGGCGGAGCCCAAGTCGAGCTACGACATCGTCATCATCGGCGCCGGCGGCCACGGCCTGGCGACGGCCTACTACCTGGCCAAGCGGCACAAGCTGACCAATGTCGCGGTGCTCGACAAGGGCTGGCTCGGCGGCGGCAACACCGGGCGCAACACGACCATCGTGCGCTCCAACTACTTCTATCCCGAGAGCGCCCGGCTCTACGACCTCTCCCTGCAGCTCTACGAAGACCTGTCGGAAGAGCTGAACTTCAACGTCATGCTAAGCCAGCGCGGCATGATGATCCTGGCCCACTCGGAGCCGGAGCTGGAGATCATGACCCGCTCGGCCAATGCCATGATGCTGAACGGCGTCGATGCCGAGCTCTTGAGCCCGGACGAGGTGGCGCGCCGCATCCCGCTCCTGGACATGCGGCGCTGGCCCATCTGGGGCGCGCTGAGCCAGCCGCGCGGCGGCGTCGCCCGGCATGACGCGGTCGCCTGGGGCTATGCCCGGGCGGCGAGCGATCTGGGCGTGGACATCATCCAGAACTGCCAGGTGACCGGCTTCCTGCGGGACGGCGAGCGCGTCGTCGGCGTGGAGACCAGCAAGGGGCCGATCGCCGCCGGCCGGGTTGCCATGACGGCGGCCGGCCACTCCGGCGTCTTGGCCGGCTTGGCCGGCTTCCGTCTGCCGCTGGTCTCCTACTGCCTGCAGGGCCTGGTGAGCGAGCCGATCAAGCCGGTGCTCGACACCGTCGTGCTGTCGCCCGCGGTCGGCACCTACGTCAGCCAGTCCGACAAGGGCGAGTTGGTCTTCGGCGGCGGCATCGACCGCCAGCCCTCCTATGCCCAGCGCGGCAACTTCCCGACCTCGCAGACCATCATCGCCGGCTTGCTGGCCATGTTCCCCTGCTTCTCGCAATTGAAGCTGCTGCGCCAATGGGGCGGCATCGTAGACGTCGCCCCCGACTCCAGCCCGATCCTGGGCCCCTCGCCGGTCGAGGGGCTCTACCTCAACTGCGGCTGGGGAACGGGCGGCTTCAAGGCGATTCCCGCCGGCGGCTACCTCCTGGCCTACATCCTGGCCAACGGCGAGCACCACTACATCTCCAAGCCCTTCGATCTGGATCGCTTCACCACCGGGGCACTGATCGACGAAGCGGCCGCGGCCGGGATCGCCCACTGACCGGCGCGGCCCGCGCCTCCGCCGTCCAGAAGGAGGAGATCTTCGGCCCGCGCCGACCTTGGCCTCGCTTGTGCTGCGGCAGCGTTCTGGCCTAGGGTCGTCGCGTGCCGAGCACACCAAAGAGAAGAGAGCGCACGCACGCGACTGAGGGGGTCCGGCGATGACGGCCAGCATGTTCGATCGTTACGGGGGATTCGCGACGGTCAGCAAGATCGTGATGGATTTCTACGACCGGGTTCTCGATTCCGACGTCGTCGGCGACTACTTCGAGAACGTCGACATGGCCTCGCTGGTCGACCATCAGACCAAGTTCATCTCCGCCGTCATGGGCGGGCCGGCGAGCTACAGCAACGAGGCCCTGGAGCGCATTCACGCCCACCTTTCCATCGGCAAGGAGGCTTTCGACGAGATCGTCAACCTCCTGCGCGCCGCCCTGGAGGACTTCGAGCTGGAATCGGCCGACATCGACGAGGTTATCGACTCGATCCGGGCGCGCGAGCGATACATAGTGAATAGCTGAGCGCTACAGAGAAGACCCGATGAACCGCGCCGAACGACTGAGGACCCAAAGTTGAATCTCGAGCATTTCAACAAAATGCTGCTTGAATCGGCAGGCGTCGGCCTGGCGATTCTGCATGCCGACAGCCTCGAGATCCTCTTCGGCAACCGCCGCTTCGTGGAGTGGTTCCCGGGCTCCGTGGCGACCGGGACCCTGCTGACGGAGGTCCTGGAGGACATCAAGATCGACGCCATGCGCGATCGCCTGGAGCGTGGCCGCAGCTACGTCACCGACACCCAGGTCAAGATCAAGCGGCGGGAGATCACCCTGGCCCTGACGGTCTCGGCCAGCGAGCACGCGGACATGCCGGTTCTGGTGTTGGAATGCCAAAACATCTCCAAGATCAAGGAACTGGAGTACATGATCGAGTCCTACTCCAAGATGATCGAGAAGCAGAACAGGAGCCTGCAGGCCGGCAAGGAGCGGGTGGAGAAACTGCTGCTCAACATCATGCCCAAGCAGGTTTACGAGGAGCTCAAGACCTTCGGCGTGACCACGCCGCAGCGCTATGACGAGGCCTCCATCCTGATGGTCGACTTCGTCGACTTCACCGACATGGCGGTCTCGCAAGATCCGGCCGGCATCATCTCCGAGTTGAACGACATCTTCACCGCCTTCGACCGCATCGCCGAGCAGTTCGGCTGCGAGCGGCTGAAGACCATGGGCGATGCCTATATGGCGGTGTCCGGCATCCCGGAACCGACGGCCGACCATGCCGTCAACATCGCCAAGCTGGCGGTCTTGATGCTGCGCTATCTCAGGCGCCGCAACGAGGCCCACCGGCAGGAGTGGCGAGCGCGGATCGGCATCAACTCAGGTCCCGTCATCGGCTCGATCGTCGGCGTGCAGAAGTACGTCTACGACATCTTCGGACCGGGCGTGAACCTGGCCGCGCGCATGGAAGAACTGGCCGATCCCATGCAGGTCGTCCTCTGCGAGGACATGTACCCCCTGATCCGCAACGATTTCGAGCTGGTCGATCAGGGCTTCGTCGACGTCAAGGGCTTCGGCAAGAAGCAGATCTACTCGATCGACGGCGGGCGCGGCGTGCTGACCCTCGCCTCGCAAGGCCTGAGCGATCGTCTGCCCTTTTGATCCAGGCGCCTGAAGTGCGTGGTAACGCGCCTTGTTGTCGAGTCAGGGTCATCTTCTTGACAAGCGGCAGGCGGGCGAGCGACGCATTCAGGCACGACGTGCTGTGCTAGGGTCGTCGCGGTGGCCTGTCGAGATCTTGGGGGCACAAGGGGATGGCGCAGAGACTGGTGGTCATCGGCGCGGGACTGGCCGCGGGACGCGCCCTCGAGATACTCCAAGAACGCGCGCCCGGCGCGTTTGACGTCACGCTCTTCGGCAGCGAACCGCGTGGCAGCTATGACCGCATTCTGCTCTCCGAGGTCCTGACCGGCGAGAAGACGTTGGATCAGCTGATGGTCCACGAGGCCGCGTGGTATGCCCGCCAGGGCATCGATACTCGCTTCGGCGAGAGCGTGACCGCCATCGACCGGGCGGAGAAACGGGTCTCCAGCGCCTCCGGCCGCACCCCCTACGACAAGCTCTTGATCGCCACGGGCTCGGCGCCCGTCGCGCTGCCGCTGGGCGCGCCCGCGATGGACGGGGTCCTGACCTACCGCACCGCCGAGGACGTGGCGGCGATGCGCCGAGCGACCGAGCGGCCCGGCGTGCGCTGCGTGGTGATCGGCGGCGGCCTCCTCGGCCTGGAAGCGGCCGCGGCCCTGACCCTGCGTGGCGCGATAGTCACCCTGCTGCATCGCGAGGCCCATCTCCTCGATCGCCAAGCCGACGCCAAGGTGGGGGGCCTGGTGCGGGAAACGCTGGAGCGAGAGGGCATCGAGATCCTCTGCGGGGCCAGCGCGCGGAGGCTGGTCGGCCGGGACCGGGTCGAGGCGGTTGAGCTGGGGGACGGACGCCGGATCGAGGCCGAGCTGGTCCTGCAGACCCTGGGCACGAGACCGCGCAAGCAGCTCGCCGCCGAGGCCGGTCTCGCGGTTGCCCGCGCGATTGCGGTCGACGATAGGATGGTGACCTCCGATCCCGACATCCTCGCGATCGGCGAGTGCGCCGAGCATCGCGGCCGCTGCTACGGGCTGGTCTCGCCGCTCCTGGAGATGGCGGCGGTGGCGGCCAAGACCTTGACGGGCGAAGCGGCAAGCTTCGAGGGCGCCGTCACCTCCGCGAGGCTGCGCGTTCCGGGCATCGCGCTCTTTTCCGCCGGCGACCTCTCGGCGGGCGACGCGATCCTTTTCGACGATCCCGTGCAAGGCTGCTACAAGCGGATCGCCTTGCACGAGGACCGGGTCGTCGGCGCGTTGCTCTACGGCAATACAGGCGATTCCGCGTGGCTGCTCAAGCTCATCCGCGACGGCAGCGATGTTGCCGCGATGCGGGATTGGCTTGCCTTCGGACCCGACTACGCCGTTGCGAATTCCTCGGACACACCCGATGGAATTGCGGACTCCGGGATTGACTTGGAAGGCCAAGGCCGCGGCAGCCAGAGCGACCGCCACGCCCGCGGGCCGGCGCACTAGATGACGGAAGCGGTCAGAACCACCTGCCCCTACTGCGGCGTCGGTTGCGGCCTACTCGCCAGACCCGACGGCAAGGGAGCCGCCGCCATGGAGGGAGATCCGACGCATCCGGCCAACCATGGTCGGCTCTGCTCGAAGGGCACGGCGCTGGGCGACACCATCGACCTTGAAGGACGCCTCTTGACGCCGCGCATCGGCGGCAGGGAGGCAAGCTGGGAGGCGGCCGTCGGCCTGGTGGCCAAGCGCTTCAGCCAGGCCATAGCGGCGCACGGCCCGGACAGCGTGGCCTTCTATGTCTCCGGCCAGTTGTTGAGCGAGGACTACTACGTCGCAAACAAGCTGATGAAGGGCTTCATCGGCTCGGCCAACATCGACAGCAACTCCCGGCTCTGCATGGCGTCTTCGGTCGCCGGCCACATTCGCGCCTTCGGCGCCGACACCGTCCCCGGCACCTACGAGGACTTCGAGGAGGCCGACCTGGTCGTCCTGGTCGGCTCCAACCTGGCCTGGTGCCACCCCGTTCTCTTCCAGAGGCTCTCGGCCGCCAAGGAGGTCCGGCCGGAGATGCGGGTCGTGAACATCGACCCCAGACGTACGGCGACCAGCGCGATCGCCGACATGGAGCTTCGCCTCGCCGCCGACAGCGACGTCGCGCTGTTCAACGGCCTCTTGCGCGCCATCGAGGACAAGGACGCCGTCGACGCATCCTACGCGGACGCGCACGTCAGCGGCATGGCCGAGGCACTGGAGTGCGCGCGCGAGGCCTCCCCAGCCACGGTCGCGGAGGCGACGGGCCTGAGCGAGGCGACACTGGAGAGCTTCTACGCGCTCTGGGTCGGAAACCCCAAGGTGGTGACGCTTTACAGCCAGGGCGTCAACCAATCGACCTGCGGCACCGACAAGGTAAACGCCATCATCAACTGCCACCTGGCCAGCGGCAGGATCGGCCGTCCCGGGATGGGTCCCTTCTCGATCACCGGTCAACCCAACGCCATGGGCGGCCGTGAGGTCGGCGGCCTCTCGACCACCTTGGCCTGCCATCTGCAGATTCACAACGAGGAGCATCGCCGGGCGCTCGAAGCGTTCTGGATGGCACCACGCATTGCCAAGCGCGCGGGCCTGAAGGCCGTCGACATGGTTCGGGCCTGCGCCGACGGTAGGATCAAGGCGCTGTGGATCATGTGCACGAACCCCGTGGTCAGCCAACCGGACGCGGACTTCGCACGCCGGGCAATCGCGGCCTGCCCCTTCGTCGTGGTGAGCGACGTCACGGCGGAGACCGAGACGGCGCGGCTGGCGGACGTGCTGCTGCCGGCCGCCGCCTGGGGGGAGAAGTCCGGCACGGTCACCAACTCCGACCGCCACATCTCGCGCCAGCGGGCCTTTCTGCCCATCCCGGGCGAGGCCCGCGCCGACTGGCGCATCATCTGCGACGTCGCCCGCGCCATGGGCTGGCGGGAGGCTTTCGACTACAAGGTCCCCTCCGCCATCTTCCGGGAGTTCGCGCGTCTCTCGGGTCTGTCCGGACGCCTGGGCCGCGACTTCGACATGTCCGCGCTGGCCGGACTGGACGACGAGGCCTACGAGGCGCTCGCCCCCCTGCAGTGGCCGGTGACCGAGGCCCGGCAGGGCGGCCGCCTCTTCGCCGACGGCGGTTACTTCACGCCGGATCGCCGCGCGCGCATGGTGGCCGTCCGTCAGGCCCCGGTCGATGATCGGCGCTGCGACGACTACCCGCTCCGCCTGAACAGCGGCCGGGTCCGCGACCAGTGGCACACCATGACCCGCACGGCTAAGTCGGCGCGCCTCAGCCGCCACCTGGCCGAACCCTTCGTCGAAATTCACCCGGCCGATGCCGAGCGCCACGCCATCGCGGCGGCCGATCTGGTCCAGGTCGAGAGCCGGCGGGGTGCCGTCGTCATGCGCGCCATCGTGAGCGACGGGACGCAGGAAGGAAGCGTCTTCCTGCCGATGCATTGGTCTTGCGAGTGGGCCAGCCAAGCCCGCATCGGCGCGCTCATTCGCGCCGATACCGACCCCCACTCTGGGCAGCCGGCGCTGAAGAGCACGGCGGTCGGAATCCGTCGCTTCGCCGCCGCCTGGCACGGTTTCGCGCTGTCCCGCCAAGAGCTTCGACCGAGCAGCAGCTATTGGGCGCGCTGCCGGATCCCGGGCGGCTGGCAGAGCGAGCTGGCCGACCTCCGCGAGCCTTCGGACTGGGCGGACTACCTGCGGGACCTCGTCGGCGAGGGGTGCTACCAGGTCGTCAGCCTCCTCGACCCCGCGCGCGGCAGCGCGCGCATCGCCCTCTGCGACGAGGGCGGTCCCTCGGCGGTGCTCTTCGTGGCCCCTGCCCCCTTGGCCATTGCCAGAGGCTACGTGATCGACGCCTTCGCCAAGGGAGCCCCGGCGGCCGAGATCCTGGCCGGCCGGCCGAAGAGCGCGCATCACGACCCCGGCCCGCTGGTTTGCGCCTGTCTCGAGGTGGGCGCCAACACGATCAGAAGCGCGATCGCGAAGGAAGGGCTGGAGAGCTTCGAGGCCGTGGTCCGTTGCACCGGCGCCGGGTCCAGCTGCGGATCCTGCCGCTCGGAGATCGGACACCTGCTGTCGGCGTCCTAGCCCAATTCACGAAACACGCCGACTCCCGCGTCAGACCTGATCGGTCAGCGTGTCGGCAATGATGTAGAGCCCGGCGGCGATCATGATGAAGGGCGTCAAGCGATTGAGCTTCGTCACCAGGTCGGCCGCCTTGTGGGTGGCGCGCGTGACCACGAATCCGAAGAAGCAGATGAGCGCCAGGCCGAGCACCGCACCCGTCAGCACATGCAGATCGAATGTAGGCGCGCTGTCGGCGAGGAAGGCGGCCGTGAGCGCGAAGGTGTCGAAGCTCAAGCCGCCGAAGGTGACCAGGAGCGCCGCCATGCCGCTCGACTGGAGATGGCCTGCCTCCGGCGTCGCCGTATCGGGGCGCCATTGCCGCCAAAGCTCCCTCAGCCCGAGCGCGATCGGCACCAGGCCCAACCAACCCAACCAAGCCGTCGTCAGATTGTCGGCCGCGGCGCCGACGGCAAAGGCGAGCGCGACCACGCTCAGCTGCGTGAGAAGAAAGGCCGACCCGACCCGGACGAGGCCGAGGCTCGGCGCCAGGACGATCAGGAGCGCCAGGTTGTCCAGATTGGTCGAGGCATAGGCCACGGCGAAGGAAAGTACGAGAAGCACCGACTTGCAGGTTCCTTACCTAGCCTTCGACGACGTGCGGGCAGCAGAGCCCTGGAGCCCGCACGTCAGAGCACGCAGGCCGCGCGCTGTCCAGATCTAGGTGGTCCTTGGCGGGCCCTTTGTCTAAGGCCCCGTCTCCCGCCGGGCGGCCTAGCCCCAACCGAGCTGGCGGAGCGCCCAGCCGGCGTTCCAGATCTTGGTCATGTGGCGGATCTTGTCGCCGTCGAACTCCATCACATAGACGTAGTCGGACTGCGCGCTCTTGCCGGTCGGCGGAACCGGGCCGCTGTCGGCCGTATGGGTGCCGTGAAAGACGGCGTAGGCGCTGACGCTGTTGCGCTCGGCATCGGTGGCGAAGGCCTTCAGCTCATAGCGGCCGTCCGGCAGGGGCCCGAGCAGACCCTTCATCCACTCCGCATAGCCCTCAAGCGAGGAGATCTCGGCCAAGGGATCGGCCTGCGAGGCGAAGGTCGCGCCTTCGTGGCACCAAGCCTTGCAGCCCTCCCAGCCCTTGCCGGTCTCGCAGGCATCGAAGAAGGCACGGGCGGTCTCGGTCATGGTCATCGCGGTCGTCTCCCCTTTGGCTGTCGGCGCCTTCGTTACGAGGCGCTGGCAGCCTAGTGAATTGCCCGCCGCGCGGAAAGGCCGCTTCGTCAGGCGGCACGCCAGAAAGGAGTTTCCAGGCGAGAGCCCAACGCGGCTTCGGCGGACCCGGGCGGCGAAAGCCCCGTCGCTTCTTCGGCCAAGTCCGCGAAACGGTCGAAGAGGTCGAGCGCGGCCCCGTCCAGGGCGCGGTGCTCCACGCCGATGTCCCGCCAGCTGTCCCAGGCGGAGACTTCGCGCTTCCGCAGCGCCAGGAGATCCCTTGCCAGATTGACGGCGATGAGCCAGGCGCCCCGGTCGGCGCCATGACCGAAGCGCCGCGGCTCGACGGTGCCGGAGCGGCAGAGGCGCCAGGCCTGGCAAGCCCGCAGAAAGCGCCCGTCCGGCAGGTCCGCGCTGTCGAAGTCGATCCCCAGGGCCGCGTGGTGTTCCTCGTCCAGCTCGGGATCGGCCAGGTGCCAGCGCCCCTCCGCCTCGCCCCAATACTCGCAGACCCAATGGTCCTCGTAGCCCGCGTCATTGAAGTAGTCGGCGAAGCCGCAGCGCACGCGCGCGGGAACGTCCTTGTGCCGCAGCATGGCGGAGAGCAGGAGCGCGAAGTCCCGGCAGGTCCCGATAGAGCGCTCCAACGCCGGCCTTGCCTCGGCCAGGCTCCTCCCGTCCGCCGCGAGGACCGCATCGAGGCGCCGGCTCACCGGCAAGGTGGCGCGCGAGGCCGTGCGGAGGCGGTCCGGCGGCTCGCCATAGAGCAGGAGCCCGAAGTGATCGTGCAGCAGGAGCCCCTGAACCACACGGCAGAGAGCGGAGACCTCCGAAGGCAAGGACGCGACAGCCGCCGCGTGCCCTCCGAGCTCGCTGAAGGCGCCTTGCCTTAGGTAGTAGCTGCTGTCTTCCCGCCCCGTCACGCGCATCGGCGCCCCCGCGATCGATCGACCATCTCGGGTCACAGACTAAGCCACGGGATCGATCGGCGTCAGCACCCCGAGCGTCGTCTCCAAGACCTCTCCTGCTCGAAAACAGAGCTCCTCCTGGTAGCGCGGGGCGATCAATTGGACGGCTTGTGGCAGGCCGTCGGCGAGACCGACCGGCAGCGCCAGGCTGGGCAGGCCCAGCAGGTTGCACACCTCGGTCAGTCCCATGGAGACCACCAGCCGCCTTACCTCCGCCGCGCCGGAGAGGTCGTAGCCGACCGTGAAGGGAGGCATCGTCGACACCGGTCCCAAGACCAAGGGATAGCGCTCCTGAAAGAGGCTCCATTTCCTCGCGATTTCATGGCGTTGCCCGATGGCATCCATGTACTTCTGCAAGTCGGGTTCGATGTCGCCCAGCAGGTAGCCGAGGTAGTCGCGGGTGTCTTTCGACACCGACTTGAGCAGGCTCGGCAGGTAGGACCCGATCTCCCGATTGCAGATCTCGTCGACGACGCGGGTGGCCTCCGCGACGGCCGGCGGTTCGACCTCCTCGACCAGGTAGCCGGCCTCCGCCAGGACCGCCGCCGCGCGCCGAAGGCCCGCCACTACCGACTCCGCGCAGCCCGCTCCCGTCGGATCGCAACTGAGAGCGACTCGAGGAGGGCCTGAGGCCTCCGCTGCGTTACAGGTTGTGGCCATCCACAGCGGATCGCCCGGGTCCGGTGCGCTCAGCACCTCGAGCGCCAAGCGCAGGTCAGCGACATGGCGCGCCATGGGGCCGTTGACCGAGGCCACCTGCTCGTAGAAGGAGGGCGGCCCCTCGAAGATCGCGGTGGCCCTGCGGGAGACCTTGCCGAGCGAGGGGCGCAGCGCGGCGATGCCGCAGCACTGCGCCGGGTAGCGCAGGGAGCCGCCCATGTCGTTGCCGAGGCCCAAGGGCGACATGCCTGTCGCGAGCGCCGCGGCCTCTCCCCCGCTCGAGCCGCCGGCGGTCCGGGCCGCGTCCCAAGGGTTCACCGTGGCGCCGTGGAGCGCGTTGTCGCTGTGCCAGCGCAGACCGTACTCCGAGAGGTTCGTGCGCCCGATCGGAATGGCGCCGGCCCCCTTCAAGAAGGACACCACGGGCGCATCGGCCGGTGGAAAGGCATCCTTGAGGCCGACGACCCCGAAGGTCGTCGCCGTCCCGGCCAGATCGATGCCCGCCTTGATCGTGAAAGGCACGCCGTGCAGGGGGCCGACCGTCTCGCCGGCGGCAATCTTGCGATCGGCCGCGCCAGCCATGGCAAGCGCTTCCTTTTCAAGCACTTGAGTGACCGCGTTGATAGTTGAATTCACTTTCTCGATCCGCGCGAGGTGCGCCTGGACGACCTCTCGGCAAGAGACTTCCTTCTTGCGGATGGCTTCGGCCAGATCTCGGGCGCCGAGGCGCCAAAGGCTTTCGCTGGTCTGCACGCTCATGATTCTTCTCTCCGCTGCCCGCCAGTCGGCTCCCCGACGACTGCCGCCGCTCCGCTCCAAGCGTTAGACCGAGGAAAAGCGGGAGTACGCCGACAGACCTGGTGGTGGGTCGTTGGACCTGCTGTGCTGGGGCGGCCGCCAGGGCCGCCGAGATCAGGCGTGCGCTATCATGACCAATCCCTAGGGATCATGGCGAATGCGGTCAATGGGTTGCCGCCTCTTGGCAAGAGACCTCGGCAAAGGCTAGAGCATGATCCCGCGTGTTACTCACTCCTGCGGTCCAGAGGCCCCATGCAACGCTTCACCTGCCCCTATTGCGGCCTGCGCGACGAGCAGGAGTTCCACTACTTGACGGAGCCGAAACCGCGACCGAGTTCCGCGGTCAGCGACGCCGAGTGGGGCCAGTACCTCTACTACGAGAACAACGACAAGGGCACCCACGACGAGCTCTACCGTCACCTCTGCGGCGCCATCATCCGCGTCCGCAGAGATACCGTGACCCACCGGGTGATCTCCTGTCGGCCAGCCGCGGAGGCGCCGTCATGACCCAGCCGAACCGCTTGGCCGAGGGCGGCGAGATCGATCGGACGAAGCCGCTCTCCTTCCTCTTCGAGGGCCAGGGCTACGAGGGCTATGCCGGCGACACCCTGGCCTCGGCCCTGGTCGCCAACGGCGTCACGCTGGTGGGCCGCAGCTTCAAGTATCATCGCCCCCGTGGCTTCTTCGCGGCCGGTGCGGAAGAGCCCAACGGCCTGATGGACATCACTTTGGGCGCGCGGCACGAGCCTAATGCGCGGGCGACGATGGTCGACCTGGCCGACGGGCTGATCGCGCGCGGCGTCAATGCCGATCCCGACCTGCAAAGCGACCGCCACGCCAAACTGGACCGCCTCTCCCGCTTCCTTCCGGCCGGCTTTTACTACAAGACCTTCATGCGGCCCACCTGGGCGCAGTGGGAGCCCCGGATCAGGCGCCTGGCCGGCCTGGGACGGCTGGATCCCAACAGCGTCTTGCCGCCCCATGAGCTGAGGCACGCGCAGGCCGACGTCCTCGTCGTCGGCGCCGGCCCGGCCGGTTTGGCCGCCGCCCGCGCCGCGGCCTCCACCGGCCTCTCGGTCTGGCTCGTCGACTTGGAGCGGCGGGCCGGCGGACAGCTGCTCTGGCGCCGCGCGGAGATCGCGGGCAAGCCTGCCGCCGACTGGGCCGAGAGCTGCCTGTCGGACCTCCGGGACGCCGGCGTCACGGTGCTCCTGCGCACCATGGCGGCGGCCTACTACGACCAGAACCGCATCGCGCTGCTGGAGCAGCGTCCGGCCGCCCCGGACGGCTGGCCGCCGGAGCGGCTCTGGCTGCTGCAGGCCAAGCGCGTGATCCTGGCGACCGGCGCCCAGGAACGCCCGCTGGTCTTCCCCGACAATGATCGCCCGGGCGTGATGAGCGCCGCCGCCGCGGCCACCTACGTCACGCGCTACGCGGCGCTGCCGGGCCGCAAGGTGCTGGTCGCCACCAACAACGACGACGGTTACGAGAGCGCCCTGGTGCTGAAGAAGGCAGGCGCCGAGGTCACCCTGAGCGACATCAGGACCACGCCTGCGAAGGCGCTGCTGACCGCCATGGATGCGGCCGAGATCCCGGTGATCCAGGGCCATCAGCCCTTGGCCGTCGACGGCAGCAAAGCCGTGAGCGGTGTCAGGATCGGGCGAACCAGCGCCAGCCGGACCAAGGACGCCGCCATTGCCCAAGAGATCGATCTCCTCTGTGTGTCGGGCGGCTGGTCGCCAGCGGTGCACCTCTTCTCCCAGTCGGGCGGCAAGCTGAACTACGATCCCAAGATCGCCGGCTTCCGGCCCAAGACCGCCGCGCAGGAGGTCGAGATCGCGGGGACGGCCAACGGCAGCTTCGGCCTTGGGGACTGCCTGCGCGAAGGTCATGAAGCCGGTGCGGCCTCGGCCTTTGCGCTTGACAAGAAAGTCGACCTTGAAGCACCTGATGGAAAAGAAGAAACGCCCTTTGGCGGACAGGCGATCCAAGCCTTCTGGCGGTCGCGCGTGCACAATGCCCGCCAGTGGGTGGATTTCCAGAACGACGTCACCGCCAAGGACGTCGCGCTGGCCGCGCGCGAGGGCTATGTCTCGGTCGAGCACCTGAAACGCTACACCACGCTCGGCATGGCCACCGACCAGGGTAAGACCTCCAACGTGAACGGCCTGGCCATCCTGGGCGAGGAGACGCGCCGCCAGCCGGGCGAGGTCGGCACCACGACCTTTCGCCCGCCCTACCTGCCGCTCTCCTTGGCGGCGGTCGCCGGGCTGAGACGCGACGAATTGGTGGCGACTCGTCGCGAGCTGCCGGCCGCCGCCGCCCACCGCGAGCGCGGCGCCGCCTTTCGCGAGTACGGCAACTGGGCCCGGCCGGCCTGCTATCCGCGCGGCGAGGAGACGGAGGCGCAGGCGATCCAGCGCGAGGCCCTGGCCGTGCGCCGCCAGGCCGGGCTGCTGGACGGCTCCAGCCTCGGCAAGATCGCCGTCGTCGGCCCCGATGCGGCGACCTTCGTGAACCGCCTCTACTACAACCGGCTGGACAATCTGGCGCCCGGCCGTCTGCGCTACTGCCTGCTGCTGCACGAGACCGGCGTGGTGATGGACGACGGCGTCGTCGCGCGCCTGTCGGACGAGCGCTTTCTTCTCTCTCCCTCCTCCACCCACACGGATCACGTCCTGCACATGCTGGAGGAGTGGCACCAGGGCGAGTGGCCGGATCTCAAGGTAGGCTTCCACGACGAGACCCAGGCCTGGGCGACCTTTTCGGTCTCCGGCCCCAGGGCGAAGGAGGTGATGGGCGCCCTCGCCACCACCATCAACTGGACCGATGCCGCCCTGCCCCACATGGCACTTGCCGACGGCTCCGTCGAAGGCGTGCCGGCCCGCATCGCCCGAGTGAGCTTCACCGGCGAACGGGGTTACGAGATCTCCGTCCCGGCCCGCTACGGCGGCGCGCTGTGGCGTCATCTCCTGCGGATCGGCCGGCCCTTCGGCCTCACGCCCTTCGGCATCGAGGCGCTTTCCATCCTGCGCGCCGAGAAGGGCTACATCCTGATCGGCCGCGACACCGACGGCACCACCTTGCCGCAAGACCTGGGGATGGAGGGCCCGCTGAAGCGCAAGGAGATCGACTACGTCGGCCGGCGCTCCCTCTGGCTCTCCGACGCCAAGCGGGAGGACCGCCGCCAACTGGTCGGCCTGCAGGTGCTGGACGAGGGCGGCCCCTTCGCCAACGGCGCCCATGCCGTCGAGAAACGCGGCGAGCGCACGGCCAGCATCGGCTACGTGACCTCCAGCTATCACTCTCCGCATCTGGGCAAGCCCGTCGCCCTGGCGCTGGTGGCCTCGGGCCGGGCGCGCTTGGCGGCCGAAGCCAAGATCGAGGTCTTCCATCTGGGCGAGAAACGCCCGGCGCGCGTGGTCTCGCCCTGCTTCTACGATCCGAAGGGAAGACGCCTCAATGACTGAGCTCACCGCGGAGGGCGCCGGCGCCGACCTGCCCCCCGCCCGCGAGATCGAGGGTCTCGCGTTCCGCGTGGTCGACCTTGCCCATATCGTGATGATCAGTGGCGAGAGTGGCGACCAAGCCTTTGCAAAAGCACTGAAAAAGGCGGTCGGCCTCATTCTTCCGAAGCCGGGTGAGATCGCCGGTTCCGACCCTTCGTTGCTTTGGCATGGTCCCGGCCGCTGGCTCCTGCTCGGGGAGACGGAGAGCAAGACGGGGGGCGAGGACCTCGTCGGCGTGCTAAGCCAGGAGATGGCGGTCAGCGACGTCACCGACGGCTATCTGGTGGTGGAGCTTTCGGGACCGAGACTCCACGCCCTCTTGGCCATGGGGACGAGCCTGGACCTCGGCCAAGAGGCCGCGGCGAGCGGCCGTTCGGCGGTCACCCGCTTCGCCGAGCTCCCTGCCCTTCTTCTGCTGCTGGAACACGAGCGCGCGCGCATACTCGTGGAGCGCGCTAGCCGAGCCTACGTCTGGGCATGGCTCAACCGCGCCGCGGACGCTCTAAGGTCTTCAGTCTAAGCGGCATCTCCGCAAGAAGCGGTCGCCGATCAAGCTGTGAGCAGCCGACTCCAACGGGGGCTGAAGCACACCAAGTTTGGTTGACCAAACTGCTGATGGACCTAGGAAAATGCGACCAGTTAGCCGTTGCGATGATGCTTAAGGCGCCACTCGTGCCAGCGCACAAGCCCGTAGACGCAGAGCAGGGTCAAGACCGGTACGGCCACGAAGGCAAACAGCCAGATCTCATTCACTGCCCAGTCCCCCGAGAAGGTGACGTGCCGTCAAATGTAGTGCGATCGTGAAGGCCAGGCCAATCACAAAGCCAAGCAGCATCCATGCGAACGAAGCGACGGCAGATTGGCTGATGTCGTAGAAAGCTGCCGCCAGTGGCGCGAGGATGGACACCGCGAAGGTCGCGGCCGCCATCGAGTTGATGAGGTTCGCGAGTAACTTGATCCTCTCGTCCCGAATACTCATGGTCCTTGCTCTCGGCCATGACTCCGCGTTTGATCGAGCACCGACGGCCCATGCACGCCCAATCCTAGTATGACTTATCCCATGGTTGCAATGGCGCCTTGAATACCATCATTACGGAGAGGAAAGGTACTTGCCATGGCTGAACCAAGGGATCGGCAAGGTCTGGCGCTGAGCGGCGCCGACGAGGCGAGCGCGGCGCTCTTCGACAAGGCCAACGCCTGCTTCCTCAGCTACCAGGGCGATCCCATAGGCACCATCAAGCAAGCCGTCGAGCAACGCCCCGACTTTGCCATGGGCTATCTCTTCATGGCCTCGCTCAACCTCTCGGGCATGGAGCCCAAGGGCTTCGCGCGCGGGCGCAAGATGCTGGAGAAGGCCGCCGGCCTGGACCTGAACCAACGAGAGCGCCTGCACCTGGCCGCCGGACGCGCCTATGCGGCAGGCGATTTCCAAGGCGCGTTGGATCACTACGAGGCGCTCCTGCTCGACTCGCCACGCGACATCCTGGCAATGCAGATGGCCCAGTTGCTGGATTTCTATCGCGGCGACGCGCGCAGCCTGCGCGACCGGGTGGGCCGACGCCTCCATGCTTGGAGCCGGGAGGACGCCAACTACCACGGCGTTCTGGGCCTGCATGCCTTCGGGCTGGAGGAGTGCGGGCAGTACCGCGCCGCGGAAGAGCGCGGGCAGCAGGCCGTCGGGCTTCACCCCGGCAACGCATGGGCCGTGCATGCGGTGGCGCACGTCTATGAGATGGAGGCCCGCGCGGAGGCCGGCATCGCCTGGCTCCGCGGCACCGAGAAGGGCTGGGCCGAGGACAACTTCTTTCAGGTGCACAACTGGTGGCACCTCGCCCTCTGCCACCTGGAGCGCGACGAGGAGGCCGAGGCGCTGGCACTCTACGACGGCCCGATCAAGGCCGCTTGGAACGGCGTCGTGTTGGAGCTGACCGATGCCGCCTCCCTGCTATGGCGCCTCGCGCTGCGCGACGTGGACGTGGGAGAGCGCTGGCAGGACGTGGCCGACGCCTGGTTGCCCTTTGTCGAGGTCGACATCCACGCCTTCAACGACGTGCACGCCGTGATGGCTTTCGTCGCCACCGGCCGGCAGCAGGAACTGGACGCCCTGATCGCCCGCATGGAGGCCTCGGCCGAAGGCGGCGACGGCAACAACGCGGCGATGCAGCGCCTGGTCGGCCTGCCATTCGCGCGCGGCCTCGTTGCCTATGCGCGCGGCCACTATCGCGATGCGGTGGAGTCGCTGGTGAATCTGCGTACAGCAGCGCAGCATTTCGGCGGCAGTCACGCCCAGCGTGACATCATCGATCTCACCTTGCTGGAGGCTGTCAAGCGCGCGGAGATGCGTCCGCTGCTGGACGCGCTCGTTGCCGAACGCGCCGCGCTTCGCCCCGACAGCGGCTGGGTGCGCCGCTACCTGGCAAGCCTGTCCGCCATTCCCACCTGAGCAGCTCCAATCAAGGATTGTCCACAGAGGGTCCCCCGCCCGCCATCTCGCGGCTTGCAAAGGCCTTGGCCGGACGCTATGCGACTTCGGGTGAGGCAGCCTGCCCCGCGCCACATGAAATGACGGCGGATACGCTCCCCAGAAGCAGGATAGAGACGTCACAATGTTATCGCGTGTCATGGGCATGCTGTCGGCCGACATGGCCATCGATCTCGGAACCGCCAACACGCTGGTCTATGTGAAGGGGCGTGGCATCGTCCTGAACGAGCCCTCGGTCGTGGCGATCGCCGACGTGCGCGGCAAGAAGCAGGTCCTGGCGGTCGGCGACGAAGCCAAGATGATGCTGGGCCGCACGCCGGGCAACATCCAAGCCATTCGTCCCCTTCGAGACGGCGTCATCGCCGACTTCGAGGTGGCGGAGGAAATGATCAAGCACTTCATCCGAAAGGTGCACAACCGCCGCTCCTTTGCTAGTCCGCAGGTCATCGTCTGCGTGCCGTCGGGCTCGACCGCTGTGGAACGGCGGGCGATCCAGGAATCGGCGGAGAGCGCGGGCGCGCGCCGGGTCTTCCTGATCGAGGAACCGATGGCGGCCGCGATCGGCGCCGGCCTGCCGGTGACCGAGCCCACCGGCTCCATGGTGGTCGACATCGGCGGCGGCACCACGGAGGTCGCCGTCCTCTCGCTCGGCGGCATCGTCTATTCGCGCTCGGTGCGCGTCGGTGGCGACAAGATGGACGAGGCCATCATCGGCTACATCCGCCGCAACCATAACCTCTTGATCGGCGAGAGCACGGCGGAGCGGATCAAGAAGGAGACCGGATCGGCCTGCCCGCCCGAGGAGGGCGAGGGCCGGGTGATGGAGATCAAGGGCCGCGATCTGATGAACGGCGTGCCCAAGGAGCTGGTGATCACCGAGAGCCAGGTATCGGAATCCATGGCCGAACCGGTCGGCGCCATCGTCGAGTCGGTGAAGGTGGCGCTGGAGCATACCGCGCCGGAGCTGGCCGCCGACATCGTCGACAAGGGCATTGTGCTGACCGGCGGCGGCGCGCTGCTCAGCAATCTCGACTTCGTGCTGCGCGCGGCCACCGGCCTGCCGGTCTCCATCGCCGACGACCCCTTGTCTTGCGTGGCCCTGGGTACCGGACGCTGCCTGGAAGAGATGAAAGTCCTGCGCAACGTCTTGATTTCGATGTACTAAGAGGTCGCAAGAAGATCTTCTTTTTGGCCGTCTTCACGCTTGGCCGACGCGATTCCCTTAAGCTAGGGTCCAGCCCTTAAGAACAGTGTCTAAGGCTCGGTCCCGTCTGAGCGAAAGACCCTGCAGCGCTTTTTGGTAGGCACACGAACCGGAGGGCCGGGTCCGTCCATGCAGCGGCCGTTGTCCGTAGCACGATTAGCTTCCCCCTTGAGAGCTTGGGCCGGCCGGATTGTCTTCGCCCTTCTGGTGGCGACGGCCTTCTCGCTGATGCTGCTGTCCAAGGCCGACGTGGCGGTGATCGAGCGCGCGCGCAGCGCCGTCGACGATGCCGTGGCGCCGCTGCTGGACGCGCTGTCGCGGCCGGTCGCGACGGTCAACGGCATCATTGACTACGCCGAGGAACTGTCAGACCTGCGCGCCGAAAACGAGCGTCTCAGGGTGGAGAACGATCGGCTGCTCTCCTGGCAGGCACGCGCCATGGAATTGGAGGCAGAGAACAAGCGGCTCTCTGCCTTGCTCAACTTCGCGCCCGATCCCGTCGCGCGCAGCGTCACCGCCCGGGTGATCGGCGACCAAGGGGGTGCTTTCGCCCGCTCCCTACTGCTGAGCGCCGGTGGCGACCAGGGGATCGACAAGGGGCAGGCGGCCATGACGGGCGAGGGCCTGGCCGGCCGCGTCGTGGGGGCCGGCGAGCGCAGTGCGCGCGTGCTGCTGCTGACCGACATCAACAGCCGCATCCCCGTGCTGGTCGGCGAGCAGCGCCATCGCGCCATGCTGGCCGGTAACAACTCGCCGGAGCCCAAGCTGCTCTACCTGGACCCCGACGTCAGCCTGGCGGCGGGCGACTACGTGGTGACCTCCGGCGACGGCGGCGCCTTTCCCAGCGGCCTGCCGATCGGCCGGGTCGCGGCCACCCGGCAGGGCACCACCGCGGTCAGGCCCTTCATCGACTGGGACCAGTTGGAGGTGCTGCGCCTGGTCGACTACGGTCAAGAGCGGGAGCCCGGGCCGCTGCTGGCCGGCGCCGGTCGGCGCTAGCCCGGCTGCCGCGGACAGGCCCCCGCCCCATGCTGGTCACCGCCTTTCAGAAGATCGACCGCTGGACCCGCTGCCTCTTGCCGGGTCTTCTGGCCCTGGTCTTGCTGCTGCTCTCCATGGTGCCGGTCCGCCTCTCTGGCCTGACCGCGATCTCGCCTTGGCTGCTGCTGATCCTGGTCTACTTCTGGACCATCCATCGCCCCGACCTGCTGCCGGCCTGGGCCGTCTTCCTGCTGGGATTCCTGGGCGACCTCATGGGCGGCGGACCGGTAGGACCCGGCGCCTTCGCGCTGCTCTTGATCTATGCCGTGGTGAAGACCCAGCGGCGGCATATCCTGCCGCATGCCTTCATCGTCCAATGGGTGGTCTTCGCCCTCTTCGCGGTGATCGGCGAGGCCTTGCTGTTCCTCAGCTACCTGGTGGCCTATCGCGCCATTCTGCCGGTCGAGCCTGCCGCCTTTCAGGCCTTGATGACCATCGCGCTCTATCCCTGCCTGGCCTGGATCTTCGTCCAGACCCAGCACGCCTTCCTCCGCCGGGTCTAGGGAGGCAACCGCCTCATGCCGCTTCGCCAGCACAACGAGGAGCAGATCCGCGCCCGTGGCCTCACCCGCCGCGCCCTGGTGCTGGGCGGGCTGCAGCTGGGCCTGCTCGGGCTCTTGGGCGGGCGGCTCTATCAGTTGCAGGTGGTCGAGGGCGATCGCTTCTCTCTCCTGGCCGAGGAGAACCGGGTCAACATGCGCCTGCTGGTGCCGCCGCGCGGACGCATCGTCGACCGCTTCGGCGAGGACCTGGCCTATAACCGCAGCAACTACAAGATCATGCTGGTGCGCGAGCAGGTCCGGGATCTGGAGGCCACCCTGGCCTTCGTCGAGCGGATCGTCCCGCTGGACGAGGCGGCCCGCGCGCGCCTGGCCCGCGACCTCAAGCGCAGCCGCGCCTTCGTGCCGGTGATGGTGGCCGAGAACCTCTCCTGGGATCAGGTGAGCCAGATCGAGGTGAGCGCGCCAGAGCTGCCGGGCATCGAGATCGCCGTCGGACAGTCCCGCATCTATCCCCTGGGCGAGAGCATGGCCCACGTCCTGGGCTATGTCGGCCCGGTCTCGGAACGCGAACTCGAGGGTTCCAAGGATCCGCTCTTGCAGCTGCCGGATTTCCGCATCGGCAAGAACGGCCTGGAGAAGCAGTACGACAAGCGCCTGCGCGGACGCGCCGGCGCGCTGCAGTACGAAGTCAACGCCTACGGTCGGACCATCCGTGAACTGGCCCGCGACGGCGGCCTGCCGGGCCGGGACCTGGTGCTGTCGGTCGACAGCCGCCTGCAGCGCTATGCGCACGAGCGGCTGGCCAGCGAGACAGCGGCCTCGGCCGTGCTGATGGACGTGCACAACGGCGACATCCTGGCCCTCGCATCGGTTCCCACCTTCGACCCCATGACCTTCGTCTACGGGCTCTCGGGCAGTCAGTGGCGCCACTTGACCGGCGATCCCTTGAATCCCCTGTCGAACCGCTCCGTCGCCGGCATCTACGCGCCGGGCTCAACCTTCAAGATGCTGGTGGCCTTGGCCGCGCTGGAGGCAGGCGTCAGCCCGGAGAAGACGGTCTACTGCCCCGGCCACTACAAGCTGGGCAAGGCGCGCTTCCACTGCTGGAAGCGGCACGGTCACGGCCGCGTGAACATGGTGGAGTCGCTCCAGAAGTCCTGCGACGTATACTTCTACGAGATCTCGCGCCGGGTCGGCATCGATGCCATCGCCGCGATGGCGCGCAAGCTGGGGCTGGGAGAGCCCACCGGTCTGGACATCCCGGGCGAGCGCGGCGGCTTGATCCCGACCAAGGCCTGGAAGCGCAAGCAGCTGGACGAGGCCTGGCAGGTCGGGGAAACTCTGGTCTCGGCCATCGGCCAGGGTTTCGTTACCTCGACGCCCTTGCAGCTGGCGGTGATGACGGCGCGTCTGGTGAACGGCGGCAAGGCGGTGACGCCCAGACTCTTGCGCGGCCATCGCGGCGACTCGGTCATGGTCGAGCCGGCCTTCGAGACCCTGGACATTCCCCAGCGCCACCTCGCCATCGTGCGCGAAGGCATGGACCGCGTGGTCAACCACCAGCGCGGCACTGCCCACCGCTCCAGCATCGACGAACCCGGCTGGGCGATGGGCGGCAAGACCGGCACCAGCCAGGTGCGCCGCATCACCATGGCCGAACGCGCGCGCGGCGTCACCCGCAACGAAGACCTGCCCTGGCATCGCCGGGACCACGCCTTGTTCGTCGGCTATGCCCCCGTCGACGCGCCGCGCT
Organism: Rhodospirillales bacterium; assembly: GCA_963669375.1. Lineage (GTDB taxonomy): Bacteria > Pseudomonadota > Alphaproteobacteria > Kiloniellales > JACOMY01 > JACOMY01. The sequence continues at coordinate 1,041,702 of OY770024.1, forward strand.
ATGCCTGCGCGGTGATCGTCGATCACGGCGGCGGCGGATCCAAGGCGGCCGCGCCCATCGCCCGCGATCTCCTGACCGAGGCGCAGCGCCTCTCACCCCTCACCCGCCCGGCCCTGCCTCTGGCCTCCAGGGGCGACGACGCGCGGCTGGAGGGCTAGGGCCGCTCATGTCCCTGCTTGCCGGCTATCGCAGCGAGCCCTCCTTGAGCCTGAGCCAGAAGCTCCTGCAGGTGAACTGGGTGCTCGTCCTGCTCTTGAGCCTGCTGACCGGCGTCGGCCTCTTGATGCTCTATTCCGCCGCCGGCGGCGAGATGGCGCCCTGGGCCAACCGCCAGGCGTTGCGCTACGGCGTCTGCCTGGCCCTCCTCCTGGCGATCGCCCTGGTCGGCATCCGCTTCTGGTACCGCATGGCTTACCTCATCTACGCCGGGGCCCTGGCCTTGCTGGCCGCGGTCGAGGTGATGGGCTCCATCGGCATGGGCGCCCAGCGCTGGATCGACTTCAAGGTCTTTCAGCTGCAGCCTTCCGAGATCATGAAGGTGGCTCTGGTGATCGCGCTCGCCCGCTACTTCCACGCCCTGGCGCCGGAGGAGACCGGCCGACCGACGCGCCTCATCCTGCCGCTCCTGCTGGTGCTGGTACCCGTCGCCCTGGTCTTGAAGCAGCCCGACCTCGGCACCGCCGGCATGCTGCTGGCCGCCGGCGGCGCGGTCTTCTTCTGCGCCGGGGTGCGCTACTGGATGTTCGCCGTCGTCCTGGCGCTGGCGGCGGCGGCCGTGCCGCTGGCCTGGGACTTCCTGCACGACTACCAGAAGGCCCGCATCCTCACCTTCCTCGATCCCGAGAGCGACCCGCTCAACAGCGGCTACCACATCCTGCAGTCCAAGATCGCGCTGGGCGCCGGCGGCACCTGGGGCCAAGGCTTCATGCAGGGGACCCAGAGCCACCTGAGCTTCCTGCCGGAAAAACAGACCGACTTCATCTTCACCATGCTGGCGGAGGAGTTCGGCCTGGTGGGCGCGCTGGGCCTGCTGGTGCTCTACGCCCTGGTCCTGGCCTACGGTTTCGCCATCGCGCTCAGCGCCCGCAGCCAGTTCGCCCGTCTGCTGGTCCTGGGCGTCACCGTCAACCTCTTCCTCTACGTCTTCATCAACATCGCCATGGTGACCGGCCTGATCCCCGTGGTCGGCGTCCCCTTGCCGCTCATCTCCTACGGCGGCACGGCCATGCTGGCGATCATGATCTCCTACGGCTTCGCGATCTCCGCCTACGTCCATCGCGACTGCAAGATCCCGCGCCGCGCCTCCGGCGACGATTGAGCCCCCGGACCCTCCCGCATAGCCGCCCCGCGAGACAAACCCCTTGCAGAGCGCCCACCGCCATTGCTATATCCCCGCTCTCTTGGACGGGCGCATAGCTCAGTTGGTAGAGCAGCTGACTCTTAATCAGCGGGTCCAAGGTTCGAGTCCTTGTGCGCCCACCAAAGAAACAATGACTTAGCTGTGGTAGCAGCGTCTTCATAAGACTTCGTCAGACTCCTAGTCAGACTCTCTTGTTCCGCCGCTGTTCACGGGCCTCGGAAACCTTCCGAACGGCGGCGGCATTCATCTCCCTGGTTGCGGGTAGATAGACCTCCAAGATCGCCTTGGTGCGGTCGATCGAGTGACCGGACCTTGCGGCGATGTCCCGGAGCTGGACGCCAGCATGCACCGCCTCGACCATCCCCGAGCGACGCAGATCCATGAACTGGCGATCCTTGAAGCCCGCCCCTGCCCTCACCTTGGCGAAGGCCTTGCGGAAGGCGTGCTCATCATAGGGCTGCCCGCTGTCCTCACTGATCACGACCTGGACGCCTTTGCGCTTGGTCGCCGACAGTGCTTCCGCCAGCTCCTGCGTTAAGGGCATCTCGCATTCGGCGCCGGTCTTGGACTGCCGAAAGGAGATCCATCCGTCCGCTATCTGCTTCCAGGTTAGGGCGAGCACGTCACCCTGCCGCTGAGTGCAGTCGAACGCGATTCGGATGGCGAGGCCGACCGATGCCAGATCGAGGCGCTTGGACGTCTCTATCAGCTTGTCGACCTCCTCCGGCTGCCAGAGAGCGCGTCGCGGCGTGGTGCCCTTGATCCGAACCAGCCGGGCAGGCTCGGAGTCGGCGTAGCCTTCGACCGTCCCCCACTTCCACAGAAGCCGGCAGACGCGAATGACGGCGTTCGCCTTGCTGGGCGTCCGCTCCCGCAGGTCGCGATACCAGGCCTTAAGGGCCTTCGCCGTGACCGTCTCCACGGCGCTGTCGCCGGCCCAGTTATCCAGGATCTTGAGGCAGTAGTCGTATCCGCGGCGGGTGGTGGCCCGGAGGTCGGCATACTCACCCGATTGCTTGTAGGCGATGATCAGCTCCCGGACGGTGCCTGGCTCCGGCGCGTGGGCGTTCGCGGCGATCTTCTGCCGCTCTTGCTCCACCTGCTCATTGAGTTCGGCGGCCCGTTTTTGGGCGGCCTTCTCATCCTTCCCGAGCGGCACCGAGCTGAAGCCGAGCGCTCGCACGCTCTTGCCTGGCTGCCAGTACCAGCCATAGCGGTGCCTAACGAGGTATCTAATACGTTCCATTCCTTGCCCTTTCGATCAGGTCATGCTCGGTCACCTGGTTGGCGACCGTGCCTGATGATGGACTCAGGGCTTGTTCAATTGCACGCCGATCCCACCGGACGCAGCTTCGTCGGCGGATCGTGGGTTCGGGCAGGAGCTTCTTCTCGACCCAGTCGTCGACGGTGTCCGGGTGGATCGACAGGAAGGCGGCGACCATCTCCCGGCTCAGCAGCAGGGGCCAGTTCGGCAGGCCCTCCAGGTCAGCTCGCCGCGCGGTCATCGCTGTAGTCCTTCATCCTCCCAAAGCGTGGCCCTTGTGACTTCGGCCTTCTGTCGGCGAGCCATTCCATGGCCGCGCTCACGCGGTCGGCATCCCAGCCCTTCTCCAGCCCGGCGAGGATGAAGGCCTCTGCCGCCTCGAAGTCCCGCCAGCCATGCTGAATGAGCCAGAACGAACCGTCGATTATGACCCCGTCATCGATGCGCCTGACGCCCGTTTCGGGATGCCCGATGTCGACATGGTCCATGCTGGACGGGTGCCACTCCCGATGCGTCAGCAGCCAGCGGCCAGTCCGCTTGAAGCCTCGATCGACCGTGTACGGCGGCTCCCGCTTCTCCTCCCTCGTCACGTCAGGCGTAGTCATCACGGATGGCCTCCATGATGCGGATCTGCTCGTCAGCGTCGGCCTGCTTCATGCGGCCATCAGCTATCCATCGCGGATAGACCCGCTTGCGCATGGACAGCTCTCGCTCGACGCAGCGGCGCTTGGCCTCTCGGCTGACGGGCGGCAGGGCATCGGAGAGAAGGTCAGTCACTGGCCTGGTCCCTCAAGGCTCGTCGGCCTGCCGGTGTGATCTCATGGTGCCGATAGTATCCGTGAGCACATCTGACGGTCTTGATGAAGTCCCGCTCGCTCAGGCGCTTTGACCAGGCCCCGAAGAGGCGCGCGGCGCTGGCCGGCCCAAGCGTCCCGCGTCGTCTGATGAGGCTGCCTTCGCGCGCGAGATCAAAGACCATGTCCACGCGGCGAGCCGAACCACGCTGGTCGAGATGCTGGAGGATGCGCCTTTCTATCGGCCAGAGGTCAGGCATGCTCGCCCTCCTTGAGGGCGGTGAGCAGGCCATCGGCGTAGCTTTTCAGGCTGGCTTTCCAGCGTTCCCGCTCATCGTCATCGTAGGTTTGAATCTCGGCCGCCTTGCCTTGCAGCCACGCCCCCACCTCCTCCAGCACCTTCTGCCTCTCGTCCTTGCGCGCATACGCGGCAACGGCGGCTAGGGCATACTCCTGGCGGTCATTAGAGCTTTGGCGGCCGAATTTGGCGAAGTGCTCTAACTCAGCACGATTGAAAATCAAGCGCAGCTCTTCCGCGTCAGACATCGGCCGGCCCCTTCTTCGTCGCCGCCGTCAGCAACGGCGACCAGTGCGACGGCGGCGGGCGGGAGTTCTCGAAGCCGTAACCGTGCGACCTCTGCCACCGACCTTTCTTGGCCAACAGCTCCTTGGGCGCGCCCGGCTTGTAGGCCTTCCATCGGTACGTGGTCCCCGGCCCGATAATCCATGAGCCGTCCTTGGGCGCCGTTTCGATGGGCTGGACCATCTGTTCCTTCACCCCCGCCTCAATGATCGGCGCAGCGGCTTCGATGGCGGCACGGGCTAGCGCTCGCCTCTCTCGGCCGGCGAGGCTCGCCGCGAGCACCGGGTCTTCCTTCACCATCGCGCGGACGGCGCTTTCGGTCGCCTTCTCAAGAGCGTCCTGTCTCGCCTCAGTCATCCTGCCCTCCTACCCGAGTTCTTTCCGCTTGCGCTCCATCCAGCTGTCTAAGAATGCGACGTGCTGCTCCCCCAGACCGTGCTTCTGGATCTCCATCTCGACGGTGGTCCGGCGCCACGTCTCCAGCCCAGGCAGCCGAGTGATCTTGGCACCGTCCCGCTGCAGATCTTCGACGACCTCCCAGGGGTCTGACGGCTGGGGCTCCGGCTCTGGCGCATCGGATGCCTCAGGCTGCTCCTGGGTCTCCTGGCCCGGCCCAGCGGCCCGCTTAAGCCGATCGTGGTGCGGGGCGAGTTGCTGGCGCTCTGCCGGGGTGAGCCCCTGAAAGAAAGAGCGGTAGTTCTCCAGTCCCTCCCCCGCGGCGGCTTCGGCACGCTCCAGCAGCGGGTCCTTCGTCCCGGCCGCCCACCCGGCGAGCCTCTGGCCCATGGCCTCGTCGATCTGCTGGCCGCGCTGGATCAGCGCGTCGATCCCGTCGGGAACCTTGGTGGCGTCGTGGTCGAGATCGGGCACTCCCTTGCTGCCGGGTGGAAGCATCAGGTTGACCGTCATCTCATACTCGAAGCGATCAGCCCGGATCGGTTGCCAGCCGATTGGCACTGGCTCCATCGCCCCTCGCTGGCTCTTCACCAGCACCAGCTTCTCCTTGGCACGGAAACAGAAGATGCAGTGAAGGCCGAGTTGGAGGATGTAGTTGACCAGGAGGCCATGCCCCTGCTTCGGCTTGATCCACGCCGCGAACTTGACCCGCTCCCGCTTGGCGAAATCGTCGCCGGCCATGCGCTTGAGCTCTTCCTCGTGCCAGTCGAGGATGCCGCCCGGCCCCTCGTGCTCGTGGCTCATGGAGTCCACGATGATCACCGCCGCTCCGTGGTCCTTGGCCGCCTTGATGGCCTCCTGGTATCGACCCGGCCGGAAGGGCTCGCCGAACTCCATGTGGTCGAACTGGAACCGCTCAGCGTAGTGCCGCATGCGGTTGGCTTCCGTGTCGATGCCGACGATCTTGCCCCCGTTCGCGAGGCCGGTGGCTAGCCTCAGCGCGGAGAAGGTCTTGCCGCTAGACGACGGGCCGCAGAGTCCGATCAGGCAGCTGACGTTCTCCTTGGTGGCCGGGACGATGCGCCAGGTCATAGCGGTGCCTGCCATTCAAGCGCGCGTTCCTTGAGGTCCTGGCCGATCTGTCGAGCCGCCTCCTCACGCCATCCCTGTTCCTCCCAGTCGCGCAGGCGCCAGGGCGGGGCCTCGTGCTCGCAGAGTTCTTTGCTGTAGCCTGGCCATCGATCGTTCTCTAGGCACCAGGCCCAGAGCCTGGTCGCCCGCTCCATCCGACGCAGGCCGAGAGCGCGCGTCTCCGGACCGATGGTGTTGACCGAAAGCGCGTAAGGCGGCTCGGTCTCCTGCACGATGAAGCGCATCTGGCACCAGGTGACCTCGGGGAAGAGCGTGCGGACGCCGCCACAGTAGAAGAGGTCCTGGAAGGCGCAGCCGGTCTCCATCATGACGTGCTTGAACCAGTAGTCCGGCTGGGAGTTCCCCGTCGTCTTGTAGTCGTCGATGTAGACTCGCCCGGTGAGATCGTTTGGCAGCCAGTCGACACGAGCACGGCACCAGAGTCCACCAGCCTGCCAGATCAGCGTCTGCTCCGGCTTGCCCGACAGGAGCCTCAGCGCGTCACCGGCCTCATGGTTCTTCAGCTGCATCATGGCGGCTTGGGCCATCTGATCGGCCGTCTCAATCTCCCTGGTCAGCGCAGGGATCTTTCCCTTTGCGATCGCGTCGTCTCGGGCATCCTTGGCGTCGTTCTTCCGGTAGTTGTCGAACTTGACCTCCTGCAGGAGTCCGGGCTGGCCGAGCATCAGCGCGTGAGCGATCGAGCCCATGTTGGCCTTGCGGTTGAAGTCCTGCTCATGGTCGGGGTTCAGCCTCGGGTGAGCGGTCCAAGCGTGCCGCGCCGACCGCTCGTCGATGACCTTGATGATCGACCGGGAGAGCGAAGGCGCGGGGCAAGGGTCGGCGTGGTAGTCGACGTGGCTTAGGTCGTAGACGCCGGGTATCGAGATGTCAGGCATGCTGCTTCCTCATCGCTTTCTTGGCCATCAGGTCGACCAGCTCGTTTTCACGATGACCGCTATGGCCCTTGACCCAGGACCAGGTGACGTGGTGGGGAGCTGCGGCAGCATCCAAGCGCTCCCAGAGGTCCTTGTTCTTCACCGGATGGCCTTGCGCGGTGACCCAGCCGGAGCGCTTCCAAGCCGCCACCCAGCGCGTTGCGCCGCGGATGACGTACTTGCTGTCGCTGTAGATCCGGACCAGCGTGGCCTCGCCCAGAGACTCGAGCGCGGCGATCGGCGCCATCATCTCCATGCGGTTGTTCGTCGTGCTGCGCTCCGCACCGGTCAGATGACTCTCCTTGCCGCGATGGCGGATCAGAGCTGCCCACCCACCCGGACCACCGGGGTTGCGAAGACAAGAGCCGTCGGTGAAGACCATGACCCATTCGCCGGCGATCGCGCTCTCTTTGCGGCGTCGGTTTCGTCTAGGCATTGCGCCCTCTAACTGCCGCTCTCATCGCGGCCTTGGTGGGTTGATTCCTGAGAGCCAGGACGTTGCCGATCACGGCAGCGCTCCGGCGGCGTCTGCGGCAAAGCAGGCGGATGAGGCGACGCACTACGCAGCCCTCTTGTTCCTGGCGCTTTCGAAGAGCTGCCGCACGTGGGCGTCTTTGCGGCCATGCATGATCTCGGCCGCGCGATCGTAGCTCTCACCGGCTTCGATGACCTCCTGCCCTTCGCGCCAGACAATCAGTCGGTGGCGGTACTTGACCGCTCCACCGGAAAGCGCAACGAGACAGGCGGCGTCCTCCGCGTGCCAGCAGGCAGCGACGTAGCCGCCCGCACGGTAGACCTTCCAAGGTGGGCTGCGGGACATCACGCCAGCTCCTCAGGCTTGCCGGCGAGGCCGCCAACGGGCGTGAGATTCACACGCTCTCCCGGCTCAATCTTGGCGAACTCCCACCTCTTGAGCTGAACGCTGTTCTCTACCTGCCACCGGTCGATGGCGGTCCTCACCGCCTTCTCCAGCGACGCGGGGAGTCCGCCGCCGAGGTCGACCGCGCTTTCCCCGTCTCCATTCAGCAGGTAGTCGAAGCGATACGCGAGGTCTTCGAGCCACCTGTCGGCATCAAAGTACCCAGACAGCGCGAAGGGGTTCGACTGGCAGCGGGCGATGACGAAGGACCAGTCCTCCTGTTTGAAGCCGTCTGCTCCCCACTCGCCATGAAGGCCGCACTCTTCTTCAATGGCCGCTTGGACAGCATCTTCCTTGGAGGCGTAGGGGCCAAAGTACTGCTCTTCGTCGGCAGTGTAGAACCAGCCCCAAGCCTTCTCGGTGAGGGCGCCGAGCTTCTTGGCCTCTTCTTCGGTGAGCAACATCACTCGGCCCTCTCTCCTTGCGGCACGGCAAAGCGCGGCAGAAAGTGCCCCTCCAGCTTGCCGGTATCTCGGTTCAGGTGGCGCCGGATGCCAAGGACATCGTGGGCGAAGTTGAAGCCGTCGGCGTCGCGCAGCTCCTCCAGCCGCAGAGGGCAGCCATTGGCGTGCGTCGCGGCGATATCCATCCAGATGTCCAGCATCTCGAAGCGGTCATGCTTGCGCGCTTCCCTGAGGTCGCCCATAGCCCGCTCGGCAATCTGCTGAGCCACGGCCCGCTCTTCGTTGGTCACGTCAAGGCTCGCGGCCATCACGCCACCCTCCGGGTCTTGATGCCAAGCGCAGAAAGGAAGTCGCTGTACTGCTCGTCCCGCTCGGCATCTGCCAGCTCGGCCTCGGCCTGCTGGAGCTGCTCCTCCAGGTGCGCGCGCTCGGGGGAGACCTCGTCCTCCAGCTCCTCCCTGACGATCGTCAGGATGTGCTCGATCTTGGCTTCTTCGATCTGGTGGCCAGTCTGGACAGAGAAGGCCTCGACAGCCTTCTTGACCTCCCCGACCGCGAAGTCGACACCGGTATTGAGCACCTCCAGCTCGGCCTCGTAGCCAGCGACCCGACCCTCGGGCTCGCAGTAAATTGTCGTGAGCATGGGTCAGCCCCCCCCTTCCGATGCCTTCAGCAGGGCGGAGGCAAGATCGATCTGATCAGTCCGCTTGATCGGATCTCTGTCGCTGAGGACGCCGTAGCGCCACCGCTCCAGATAGACGATCTCGTCGTCTCGCGTGATGCGGAGCGCTTCGCCCTTGGAGCAGGGCAGCGGTAGGCTGAAGAGCGTCTTCATGGCTATGCCGCCTGCTCGTCAGACGTCGAAGGCTCGGCACGCTCCTTTAGCAGCCGCTCCCTGCCCAGGTCGGACGCGGCCCGCGGCAGGACCCGACCGTCAGCAAGGACGATCGAGTGCAGTTGGTAGACCTTGGTGTAGCAAGCATCGATCGTGATGGTCTCGTTGCCGGCCGCAAGGGCATCTACGTAGGCTTCGACAGCAGCCTTGTGGCCGGCAAACCTGGCGGCGGCGTAGGTCTGGCTCTCTCGCGAAACCTGGTCACCGTCCTCGTTCAGGTGGAGGTTGACGAACTGTGCGGCCTCGAAATCAGGCATCTGGCTCTCCTCTGGCTGGTCAGCAGGGAGGACTTCTCCCGTGCTGCGAGGAGAGACGATATTGAGATCAATTGATCGCGTCAATCCCAAAATACGATCAATAGATCTCATCGGCGATTCGACTGCGCTAGCCCCTTTTTGGTTGTCACCTTCGTCACCAGAGGTCGCAAGACTCCACCTAACCGAATATCATCCCCTACTTCATCCTCGGTAAGCTGCGCCACCAGGAGGGGTTTTGCCATTGACCATCTATCTTCACACAGGGGGGCCAAAGGCGGGGTCTACAACTATTCAGATGTTCCTAAGGAACAACAAGAAGGCACTAAAGAAAGAAGGATTCTTTGTCCCCAGGTTCCTGGGCGCATTCTCACACACAAAGCTAGCGATCTACGGCCGCAACGATGGGGACTTGCCAGCCCGCCTGGATGGTATCGTGCCCGAAAGCACCGAAGAGCTTGACAGGTTCCGCGCAACCATTGAACGGCAGACCCAGAAATACTTTGTTTCGGATAGAAACTATGTAATATCAACAGAAACACTGGGCACTCTACTAGATCCACCGGCTGCCGCGCGAACCGTATCGCTCTTGAAGAGCACTGGCCACGAGGTAAGGGTGATTCAGTATTTCAGAGATCCGTACGATTATTTAGCAGCCGTCTATTCCAACTCACTGCGTCGCGGCACTGCCAAGAAGTCAATGATGCCAGAGCGGCAAAGTTTAGAAAAGAGGTACTATTACCTCGACATTTGCGAGCAGTGGGCATCAGAGATCGGAAGAGAGAACGTAGATGCGCAGATTCTGCTAAAGGATAGACTGAAGAATGGAGATCTGATTGACGACTTCCTTTTCAAGATCGGGATTGACTCTGAGAAAGCTGGCCATTTCAAGCGAGTCAGCGAACCCTTGAATTCATCTGTGGACTACCTCGTAGCAGGGTTCCTTTTGGACATTAGACGCTCTCGTGTTGCCTCTCCTAAGAAAGAAGTGCGAAATGCTCTGCGGCAGCTTAGCCCTGCTGTTTCACGCCGAGAGGGTGTGCTGGTGCCGGCAACGGTTCGGGACTTCATGCGCAGCGAGCTGAAAGAAAATCTGTCAGAGTGGAACCGGACCTACCTCGGTGGGCGGAAAGCATGGCCATTCCCGCCCTACCGGGAAGACAACAAGAAGGAGATAAGGGCGCCGGACAAGAAAGAGTTCTATGAAATCTTGTTTGATCTTCTTGAACAAAAGCACTTTAATCCTACAGTGAAGCACCTGAGACGCTACAGGACAATTGAAGACTAGCATGTGCTGATAGAAGGACGGCGGCCGCCTCTCAAGAGGACCTAGATCTTCCTCGCAAACCATACGACCCGACCGATGATCTGAGCCTCATCAATCGTGACTTCGTAGGGGCTTATGTCTTTGTCGCGGGAGATGATCTTTAGGGCTGGCGGATCCGAGTTGTGGACTCGCTGGACCAGCTTGCAGACGATCCCGAAGCCATCGAACAAGGCGAAGATGCCGGGCTGCGTCGGATTGGTCTTTCGTCGATCGACAAGCACACGGTCACCGCTTTCTAACTCCGGGGACATCGAGGTCCCCTCAACCTCAAGCGACAGAAAGTCCTGCGCCTCACCCCGGAGTTCTCCTTCAATCAAGTCTGAAGGCATCAGGGCGGGAGGCCCCATAAAGTCCTCTTCCCCGTCCCCGCCGCCGCCCATCCCGGCTCGGACGTCTAGCGACGGCACGCTGACGTATCCGTGGGGTGTGTGCTCATAGTCAGCGGGCTCGTCTTCAAGGCCAACTTCATCGGTGTCGCCTTGCAGGTAAGCGACCGGCACTTCCAGCACTCTGGCCAGCTGCTTCAGTCGCTCAGCGCTTGGCGTCTTGCCACTCTTGATGTTCGGGATCGTACCAATCCCAAGGCCAGCCTTGAGCGACGCTTTGCGGGCTGAGAGGCCCAGGTAATCCAACCTTTCCTCTATCCGGGCGAGCATCGTGACGATGTGGGGCGGAAGATCGCGCATGCGATCATTTTCTCGCACTCGGCCGACCGCCGCACGCGATCAATTGATCATTGACATCGTGATCTATTGATCGCATTTTGTAATCATGAGCCAACCGGATCAGATTCTCACTCTCGCGCGGGCCTACTCTAAGGCTCGGAACATCTCGATGGCTCGAACGTCGAGTTTGGTCCGAAGCTATGGGGGTTTCCTCAAGCGACTGGAAGAGGGCGGCGACTGCCGCACTCGCACCTACAATCACTGTCTCAAGTGGTTCAGCGATCACTGGCCGGAAGGGCTGGATTGGCCGTCTGATATCCCCCGGCCGGCACCGGCCGACAACGAGGAGAAGACGGCAGCATGACCAAGAAGCCCTTTGGCCTGCAGGAGGCCGCGGAAGAGGCAAGGCGGCTCTATAGGCATAACCACCCGGAGCTGCGCGAGCTGTTTGCAGCGGAGGACGCTCTCAAAGAGGCCTATCTGTCCGGCTGTTCGCCTGCCGTCGAGCTGCAGCACATCGCGGCCGTCTCCTCGGCGAAACGAAAGGCTGACTTGGCCGCTGGCGGTGCTCGATGACCTCCTCACAAGCGGAGCGGCGGGGAGCCACCCCCGCCTTCTCCAGAACCAGCCAGAACAGTGAGCCAATGCGCTCCACAAGTCTCCCTCCCTCCATCGCCCCTGAAGATGGCGATGGAGTCAGGACGTGTCCTATCGGTCGAAGCACGGATTAAATCTTCGCGAGACAGGAAGAGAAATGTTCCAGCAGGAGCTTATGGACACAGTCAGCGCGGCACTCGAGGCCGAGCCCAGGACCGACAAGGAGCTGGCTCGCGCGATCGACTGTGTTCCGCGGACGGTGCGATCGTGGCGCGAGAAGCTCTCGTTGCCGAACTTGCCGCTCTTCATTCGGCTCTGCATGGAGATCCCCGAACTGCGCCAGCACGCGCTCCAATGGCTCAGCGCCGAGGCCAAGTTCGATCCGACGACCGAGCGCATGACCTTGGACCTGCTGCGCCAGATGCAAGACCACCTGGAGCGCCGGCAGGCTCGTATCGAGCGCGAGGGACCTCCTGCATGACATGGCTCCGTACCCTCCGCTGGAGGCTCCACACCTGGTGGGCGGCACTGCTCCTGAAGCGTGCCAAGCGCCACCAGGACGCCGCCGAGGCCATGGCCCGGAGGCGCCGATGAACAAGACCCCGCAGGCACTCTCCTGTGCGCCGACGAAAGGCCTGCGGTACCGGGGCGGCGCTTCCACCGCGCGCCGCCCCACCCCCTCCCACTGAAAGAGAGAAATGAACCATGACTGAGTTTCAAGAAGACGGCCCCCGCGAGCTTTCCAACACCGCAGCACGCAAGGACTCGATCCTCAAGGTCTGCCGAGAGTTCGACCGGATCGAAGCGGAGATCAAGGAACTCCGGGACGAGAAGAACAAGCTGAAGAAGGACATCATCGCCGGCGATCTCGGCATGAAGATTTCCGACTTCAACATGGCCCGGAAGCTGGTCCAGCGGGAGCAGGACGAGCGCGACGGCATGCTTGACGTCATGCGCGAGACCTTCGAAGCGCACGGCATCGGCTTCCAGATGGACTGGGTCGACAGCCTGCCGAAGATCACGCCGACCCAGGCTCAGGCTGCCTGATGAGCGCCCTGGCCTTAGATCTCGCTACTGCTACGGGGTGGGCCGTCTGGTCCGCCCCGGGCGAGGTGGCCTATGGCGTCTGGAGGCTGCCGGCCATCACCCACTTCGGCATTCGTCTGGACAAGTACCGGTCGTGGCTCCTCCAGGCGATCGATCAGAACGGCGTCACGGCGGTCGGCTACGAACTACCCTGGATCGCCCCCCATACCAATCAGCGGACCGCACACCTGCTGATCGGCATGGCGGCGCACACGGCCCAGATCGCCAGCGAGAGGGGCCTTATCTGCGAAGCGCTGAATGTGAGGCAGGTCCGCAAGCACTTCATAGGCAAGAACCTGCCACGGAAAGAGGCCAAGGCGGCGACGATCGCTCAGTGTCGCGCCTACGGCTTCGACCCTCAGGACGACAACGAGGCGGATGCGATCGCGACCCTCTCCTTCTTCCTGACGAAGCGCAGGGTGCCGACCGGGTTCCGTGAGATCCAGGAGGCGGCATGACCGGCGCCGCGGCAGTCCTCTCCGGCTACGAGCGCGCGGCCGACGACTGGTACGTCGAGCCGCCAGCGGCCACTCGGGCCTTACTAGAGGCTGAGCATTTCTTCGGCTCGGTCTGGGACCCGTGTTGCGGTGAAGGACGGATCTGCCGAGTCCTGGATGATCACGTCGGCATCGAGCCGAAAGGCACCGATCTTGTCGACCGCCTCGGCTACCCGAAACCCTGGTGGTGGTATGGCGAGCGGGACTTCTTCAACTGCGCCAACCTGCATCCGCACAGCATCATTACGAACCCGCCGTTCAAGCGCATCAACGAGTTCATCGAACTGGCCATCACCCGCGTCAAGCACAAGCTCGCGGTGTACAGCGAGCTGCGCATCCTCACCGGCGTGGAGCGCAAGGAAACCATCTTCGACCAGCTCCCCAGAAAGTGCACCTACGTCTTTGCAAACCGCCAGAACTGCCCTCCGGGAGGGATAAAGGCTGGTAAGAAAAACACCGTCAAGCTCCACTGCTGGACCGTCTTCGAAATTGGGTACCGGGGACCCTGGACCCTGCACCAGCTGGTGACCGAGAAGGAGGCGGTATGAGCCACGTTGTCGTCTCAGCCGCCGCCAAGCTCTCCGGCTTCACCGAGGAGGAGCTGATCGGCCCGACGCGTCGCCATCGCTACATGCCCTGGCGCGCCGCGATCAGCCGTGTCCTCAGCACGCATCTCCGCTGGAGCCTGTCTCGCATCGCCAAGGAGATGCAGCGCGACCACACCACGATCGTCCACCACAAGCAGGCCTGCTGGGAGCGCCCTGATTACCAGGACGCGTACCGGCAGCTCTGCGGTCACTTCGGGTTGGCGGCATGACGCAAGACTCATCCTGGACAGCTGAGCGCATGGCGCTGCTGGCAGAGCTTTGGAGCACAAAACTCAGCGCTTCCAAGATCGGAAAGAAGCTGGGCGTCTCCAGGAATGCAGTGGTGGGCAAGGCTGGCAGGATGCGCCTGCCGCATCGGCCGTCGCCGATAAAGAAGGCCGAGATCAAGAGCGCGAAGCCGCTCCCGAAGAAGCGGAAGACTCTCGACGTCGCCGAGGACTACGTCCCCGCCAACCCGTCGCAGCCGACCGCCTGCCAGTACCCCGTCGGCGATCACCTCGGGCCGGACGAGTGGCGCTGCATCAAGCCTCTCAAGGACCCCGAGGGCAGCTACTGCGCCGAACACCATGCGATCTGCTACCAGACACCGGAGACTGCCGAGTGACCTTCCCGGCGCCGCTGACACCCCCCAACTGCGATCTGCGCGACTTCCAGTTCATGCCCCTGGACGTCATGCGACTCCGCGACTCCGGCCTGGCGATCGAGGCAACCGACGCCGAGTTTCGCTCCGCCGTGATGCTCTGGTGTGCCGCCTGGCACCAGGTGCCCGCCGGTAGCCTCCCCGACGACGATCGGGCGCTCAGCCACTTCGCTGGGTTCGGACGCGCCATCAACGAGTGGGAGAAGGTGCGAGAAGGCGCCCTCCGCGGGTTCGTGAAATGCAGCGATGGACGCCTCTATCACCCCGTCATCGCCGAGAAGGCAGTCGAAGCCTGGGAACGCAAGCAAGTGGAATTCCAGCGGAAGAAGGCAGACCGCGAACGGAAAGCCGCAAAAGTTCCGAGGGAAAATGATTTGTTTCCGCCGGAAAGCGATGACGGTTCCGGCAAAAATCCAGCGGAAAATGCTCTTAAGGGACAGGGACAGGGACAGGGAGAATCTACCTCCCCTAAAGTCCCCTCCGAAGGGGACGATTCTGCCGACCACGATTTCGAGGCGTTCTACCAGGCCTACCCTCGACACGTCGGCAAGAAAGCCGCTCAGAAAGCCTACAAGGCGGCTCACAAAAAACACGGGGCGAAGTTCCTGCTGCAGGAAGCGCAGAAGGCCGCTCAGCGCTACCACAAGTCCGATCCGCAGTTCATTCCGCACCCGGCGACTTGGCTAAACGGCGAGCGCTGGGCCGACGAAGACCACAAGCCTCCAGCTCCAGAGGAAACCGAGCGTTGGGCGATCTGAAACATGCACGACGACCTGCTCTCCGAGCTGCAGATCCAGCTCAAGAACACCTCACCGGGCGAGCGAAAGACGACCTGCCCGCAGTGCAGCCATCGCCGAAAACACCCCAAGGACCCCTGCCTCTCGGTCAAGATCGAGACCACCGGGATCCTCTGGCGCTGTCACAATTGCGGCTGGCGCGGGAGGCGGTCGGATGCTGAACGCAACAGCAGCGAGATGGCTCGAAAGCCGCGGCATCGACGTGGCACTCGCCGACGGGCTTGGACTCGAAAGCTGCAGGAGTCGCGATGGTGGTGAAGGCATCAAGATCCCCTTCGTGGTCGGCGACCAGGCCGTCAACCACAAGTACCGATCGATCAGCGAGAAGCGCTTCCACCAGGACAAGGGCGGCACCAAGTGCTTCTGGAACTACAACGCCTTGGTCGACATCCAGCTGCAGGACGAGCCGCTGGTGATCACCGAGGGAGAGTTCGACGCGATCGCCGCACTGCAGGCCGGCATACCGCGAGTGGTCAGCGTCCCGGACGGCGCGCCGGAGGAAGAGCTCGGCGACGACACCAAGCGCTACGTCTTCCTCGACCACGCCAAGGGAGCGCTCCGCGACATCGAGGAGGTGATCCTGGCCACCGACAGCGACCAGCCAGGACTGGCGCTGATGAACGACCTGGCGCGGCGGATCGGTCGGGCCAAGTGCAAGTGGGTCCAATACCCGAAGCGCCGCGGAGCGCAGGAGCTGCGCTGCAAGGACCTCAATGAAGTGCTCCAGGACTACGGTCCCGCCGGCGTCATGGAGACCGTGAAGCGGGCTCAGTGGTGCAAGATCGACGGTGTCTACCGGATGTCGGAACTGCGGCCGGAGCCGGTCCGACAGCGCTACAGCACCGGCTTCTCCTTCCTCGATAAGCACTTCATGGTGCGGCCCGGTGACTTCTCGGTGGTCACCGGCGTCCCCGGTCACGGCAAGAGCACGTGGGTCAACGACATGGCCTGCAGGCTCGTGGAGCAACACGGCTGGACGGTGGCCTTTGCCTCGCCCGAGCAGCACCCGCAGAGCGACCACAAGGCAGCGCTACGGCAGTGGGCTTGCGGCAGAGCGCAGGAGTATTGCTCCCCGAAGGAGTTGGCCGACGCGGACGACTGGATCGACCGCAGCTTCGTCTTCCTGGTGCCGGACGAAGACACGCTGGCCACGCTGTCCTGGACGCTCGATCGGGTTGCCACTGCGGCCATCCGGCACGGCGCCAAGCTAGTGGTGATCGATCCATGGAACGAGCTGGACCACGACCGGCCGCCTGAGATGACCGAGACGGAATACACTGGCTATGCCATCAAGGAGTTCAAGCGCCTGGCCCGATCGCTGTCGGTCCACGTCATGATCGTCGCTCACCCCTACAAGCTGCCGAGCGGGGAGAAGCCGTCGCTCTACTCGATCTCGGGATCGGCGCACTGGGCCAACAAGGCGGATGTCGGGATCCGCGTGCACCGCAAGGACAACGTCACCGAGCTGTCGGTCCTCAAGTCCCGCTACCACGACACGATAGGCCGGCCGGGCACGGTGACCATGACGCTGAACGAGCAGACCAAGCGCTACAGCGCGACCGCGTCAGACGAGGAAATCGAGGAAGCGAGGAAGCTGCTGTGATGGGTGAAGAACGAGACCCTGAGAAATCACACCTACTTGGCTTGCTTGTTGAAAACACTAAGCAGCCCTTGAAGCATGCTCT
Source organism: Rhodospirillales bacterium (assembly GCA_963669375.1). Lineage (GTDB taxonomy): Bacteria > Pseudomonadota > Alphaproteobacteria > Kiloniellales > JACOMY01 > JACOMY01. The sequence continues at coordinate 1,058,542 of OY770024.1, forward strand.
TTTGTTGCTCAACGTCCAATCTAGCCTTCTCGACCTCAACCGTCGATTCTCCCTTCTTTAGAACGAAGTTCCGCTCCGTCTCAGCTAGTCTATCAATGAGAGAATCTATCTTCGCCTCTCTGCTACGCAACACGGCCAGATTCATGGCGCTGAGCATCATCTCAACATTTGTTACTTCGTTTTGGTAATATTTTATCTCAACCATGCTCGCTCTATACAAATTCAAGAAAAAATATGCAAAAACTTCAATGATTATCGCCAGCGACAATCTAGGTAAGTATTCTGACAACAGCCAAGCTGTATCTGCTGTAGTTTCCGAGTCTCCGGCAGGAGCGCTGATAGTCTCGCCGCTCTCCGCGGGCAATGCTAGAGCGCTCGGTGACTTTGAACTCAATGCCAATTCTCCAAGCACTATAGCGCCGCTAATAGCGAAAATCATCCCGAGCCATAGGTTAAAATTCGCTCTCTTGCCAAGGTTTTTTACTTCTTCAGTGAGTCTATTAATCGTTTTTGCATTAAATGTTGATGCATACTGATGCTCATCCATGAGTTCCTTTTGTTGTTTCATAGCTCCTTTGATTGTAGATACAGCTTTTCTAGTAGCTTCTGATGTTACTATATCCTCGACTACCTCCTTAATCTTCTCATCTATGACTTCTTTACTTCTTATGTCAGAAATTCCCTCAACACTCTTCAATCTAGAGTCGATTTTGTCCGCAAATTTTTCAATGTTATCCAGTCTTTCTTCTTTGAACTGGTCATGCCAGCTCTTGTTGATCTCATCGCCTTGTAGATATGCATAGCCCGCGACGATCACTAGAGATACAAGAGATCCCACGATAATAGTAATCAGAGATTCAGGGATAGCTTTAAAAGAAACTTGAAAATAGATAGTTGCAGAAATCGTGGAGATTAAACCCATAGCAATAAATAATCTACTGAAATTCTCAAAATATCTTCGCTTATAGTAAAATTGATCAGTACTCTTTTGTCTTATTGATGTGATAAGGGTAATTGCTGCTCCTAACACAGAAAAAATTGCAATATAAGGCAACGACCCTTGATATTCGTCGTCTTGTAGAGAGAAGGCTATTACATATGCTATAATCATACAGTAGAAAACGGAAAGAAGTAGGCTGACCACGCTTGCCCCTGCTGTATTCTGCATGATCTAGTTTACTCCTAGAAAGCCATTGTATTTACTTGTGTTGTATCTGATCTGCGCAAACACTGCTGACAGCCACAAAGCGTCCGAGAAACCGTATCAGATGTTTGCCAACTTTCACAACGCCTAGGAGATCTTCCGCAGTCGCGATCGCTCAATCGCCGGCGAACTCACTGAAGCCCTTGATTTCTCATCGGAAATGACTATTCACGCAATAGGCGCATGAAGGCTGACCGACTAGGAGGCAGCTCGCAGCGTGAATCATGTAGAACCTTGGTACCGCGCAGTGATCCTGGATCTGGCCGAAGCCATCCTGCATCGAGGATTGCTCATGCGCGACGTCGACGACTTGGCAGGAGTGCCAGATGGCTACACGGCTAAGGCGCTCCACCCCGACACACCCTCCGGCCGACAAGCCCGGCCAGCCACCGTCCAGGACCTCATAGAGGCCGTCTACGGACCCGGAGCGAGGGTCTGCATCCTGCCGCCCGTCAAGCCGCGTGCGAGGCTCTCCATCCCGCTCAGAGGCCAGCTGCTGTTGCCCCTAGAGGAGCCGCAGCAGCCAGCCTGGACGATCGGGGTCAAGGAGCCTATCCCGCGGGCTCCTAGAGGGGGTGGAGAGCGCTACAGGCGGCGGGCGGCCTAGGTCAGTCGACGTCGAGCGGGGCGTACTCGCGGCCTGTCAGGTTGAAATCCTGCCAGGACATGACGACGCTAAAGCGCTTGAAGAGGCCAAAGAACTCCTCGACGGTCATCTCGCCGGCCGAGATTCTCTTGACGTAGCCAAGGTGCTGCTTGTCGCTGAGGGCGGCTTTAGCCTCCTCATAGTCCCCGGCTTCGATGGCTAGGCCGTACACCTGCACAAATGTCACCTTGCCGGAGTGGTTTTCTCCGACATCCAGCTCGACACCAACCACGAAATCGTTCTCGCCTAGCTTCCCTTGCTCCCTCAGCACATTGCGGATGGCGCGGTGCCCATCGTCATCTGCCATCGCGGTTCCGCGCCAATCCCCGTAAACAGTGCTGGCTTGAAATGTTGCGCTCATGGTTACTCCTACTCTGTCCTGTTCGGCCTCGACCGCCTGTATGATCGCCCGCTTGTGGTCCTTCAGCTCGCGACCCTGCCGCTCCAGCAACTCGATGATCCGCGGGGCCAGGTCGATAGGGCACTCTTGCTCGTAATGCTCGTTCGCCCAGCGCTGCACGTTGCGCGGCGAGACGTCCAGCTCGCGAGCCATCTGCCGCTGCCACTGCTCGCCGTACAGCGTCCGCCCCACCGCCGTCAGAAGGTCATGCGGCAGCGATGCGCGGCGCCTATACCGGCGGGGTTCCTCGGTCATCGAATCCATAGCCCTTGATCTCACCTTCGCCGACGCTAACATGCCGTCCAGGAGGTGTCGCCTCTGCGACGCCAGCGGGGGCCAGACCGAAGCCCGGCCCCTCTGGGGATCACCTCAGCTTAAGCCGGATGCGGAGACACCAGAGCTTGAGCTTGAGGATCAACCGAAGTCGCATGAGGCTTCACCTCCTTTCAGGCCCGACAGCAGGATTGCCGCCGGCGAGCGCCTAGCGCTCGGCAGTGCCGCCGCGCGGGCAGCGGCACCACGGAGAGTTAGGCAACCTGCTTCATGGTCGCGGGCTGGAAGCCGTGCAGGAACGAGCAAGCGCGCTCGGCCTGGGCAGCGGCGGTGAAGATCGCTCGCGGGTCCTTCTGGAGTGCCTTGAGCCAGCCCGACAGGTACTGCGCGTGATCCTCGCGAGGCTCGGCAGAGATCTGCAGATCGGCACAGAGGAACGCCGCACCTAGTTCAGCGACCAGTTCCTCGAACGCATAGTTGCTGTCGCCGAACTGCTTGCCCTTGGTCCGGTTCAAGCGGTGCTCGGCGCCAGACCAGTGCGCGAGCTCATGCAGCAGCGTGGCATAGAAGGACTCTGCAGTCTGAAACCGCCCCAGCTCAGGCATGCGGATTTCATCGACGGGTGAGCGCATGTAGCAAGCCAAGTTGCCGCCCTCGACGACCCGCGCCAAGGTCCGCGAGACAAAGTCCTCCGCAGCGGCGATCCGCTCATGCTCTGCCAGCTTGATCTGTGAGCCTTCGAGGAAGCGATCCGGCAAGCCGTCGATCTGCGCCACGTTGAATACCGCATATTGCTTCAAGTAGCTGCCGGCATGCTCGACGCACTCTTCGCCATCGATCTCTGCCGTCTTGGCGAACTGGCCGACCTTCACAACCGGAGCCGACTTCTCCCCCTTGCGAACCTGCCCGCCCAGCTCCTGAGCCTGCCGATAGGTCATCCAGCGATTGCTGGCATAGCCGCGCTCTTGCTGGAATGACCACAGGATCAGAACATTGATCCCGCTGTAAGGCTGGCCGTTGAACCGGACTGGCCGCTCAAGGCCTCTGCTGATCGCCTGGTCATTCCAGGATCTAGCCCAAGGCCTGACGCCTTGCTCTAGCTGGGCAGTGATCACTGACGTGACTCGCTCATAGACGGATTGCTTCTTGGTCATCGCTCAGCCCTCCCGCTTCGCCGCGAGCGCCGCGTGCACTAGGTGCAAGTGCCAGAGGTAGGTGCTGGCGTCGTTGCCCCTCAGCTCCTCAAGGCGGTTCATCGCCTCAAGCCAGGCACGACTCAGAATCTCATGGGTGTTCTGCATCATCGGCTCCTTGCCTGCTTGGTGCGGCTCAAGCCGTCACCGTGAAAAAAGACTTAAGCAAGCCATCAAAGAAGGTCAATGAAAAAGTGCACACATGGCGCAAAAAGAATTGGCTACCGCTTTTATTCACCAAATGGTTAAAAGCCTGTCAAGCTGTAACCCATTGATTTCATTAGAGGCCGCAACGTGCGTTGCTACGCCGCGCGCTTTCGCAATAGGACGTAGTCCCTATGAAGGCTCCGCCCTTTCAGTGGCTCCGCCGCTCACGCTTCCAAGCGTCAATTGAGCCATTCGCACTCCGATGACTGCACAACCCGCACGAACCAAGCAGATCCGCACCGGTCTACGCGCCGCTATCGAGGCGCTGGTGGTCAACGGCAAGACAGCCGATGAAGCCGCGCAGATCGGCGGCATGAAGCCCGAATCTCTGAAACGAGCGCTGAAAAAGCCCCACGTAAGGGAGTACAGGGAGGCTCTCTCGCACGCACATCTCAATGCGGAGGGAGAGCGATCGGTCGCGAAGCTCATCGCACTGCGGGATGGCGCTGCCTCGGAACACGTTCAGCTGGAAGCCGCGAAGCACCTCATGGCGCTGGCCGGGATCAAGCCGAAGGAAGAGGCGACCGTCCATCACGTCCACCAGGTGGCGGGCTACGTGATCGACATCAGCCCTAAGCAGCCGGTGATTTCACCACCCACGATTGAGAACGGCGCGATAGACGTCGAGACGGAAGACGTAAGCCGTTGATATGAAACAGAAACCGATTGCGCATAAGAGAATTTATGGAACTTGCGCCACTCAGACAGGGTCTTGAGGGCATCAAGAGCGAGCACTACCAGACAAGGCGATACTCTCCGGACTGCAGTAGATCTGAGCGGCGATGGACCGGCCGGCTGACCACTGAAGCACACCCCCTACCCCCTGTCGATCGGTGGCGGGGCGGCCGGGGGGTGGGGGCAAAAACGCGGACCGCGGGGGCCTGAGGGGGTCCTACACGCAGATTTCCCCTCCAAACGGCTTTGCAATTTTCTTGTTGTCTGGCGGTGTAGAAGTGGTTCCGCTGGTTGTTGCTTTGAGGTATCTTGCGGTCATGGAAGCACTGAGCAAGAACGATCCTGGCGCCTACCGAGACCTGGTCTCCTCCATTCGTCAAGCGGCTAGCCGATGGAGGCCGATCACGGAGGCTGACCTGCGCGGCGGGCGCCCGGAGGCCTATGCAGGGCGTCCTCTGTTGGAGATGACGGCAGAGGAGCTGCAAGGTGCTCTCAGAGAGCTTGGGCGGTGACGAGTAGGCGATCGTTTCTATTGGGCACTGCGGCACTGCCTGTGGCAGCTGTCGCTGGTGGTGTCGATGCAGCTTCAGTCGTCGGGCGGTCTTACTCAGTGATCATGAGGCCGCGTTGCTCGGGCAAGTCGGTGGTTCAGCGCCTGATGTTCGAACAGTTCTTACATCGCCAGCTGTCCAGGCAAGCTGGGTCTATCATTTTTGACGAGTGGTTCCAGCAGAAGCTTGGGAAGGACGCGGTGAAACCCTGCTAACCGTAGCCGCGCAAGCGTGCTGATTGGGGGTGTGCAGCAGGCCCCTCTTCCCAGAGATGGTCACCTGGTCTCGAAAATCCTGATGACGTCAGGAGAACGGCAAGAGCCGTAGCGAGAGCGTAGAGGCGTGGGGCCTTAGAAGGCCGGTTGCCGCTTGGCGGGACCGGCCTCTCTTGTGCGTGCGTTGCTGGCGCTGCTGAGCCCAGACGATCTTCGGCGCCATGCCGGAGATGAAGCGCCGAGACGGGATGCCGATCTACGAGCCGGACGGGGAGACCCTGCGGCTGTTCCTGGCGTCCGATGCGCGGGTCAAGATCATTCAGGGGCCGGTCGGGTCGGGGAAGACGCTGGCGTGCATCATGGACTGCTGGCGGTGCATGACCGAGCAGGTGGTGCAGGCGAGTGGGAAGCGGAAGTCGCGGATCCTGGTGGTGCGCGACACCTACCCGAAGCTGAAGGAGACGACCCTCAAGTCCTGGAGGGAGTGGTTTCCGGAAGAGATCTTCGGGCGGATCTCGGGGACACCGCCGTTCACGCAGCGGATCAAGGTCAACGACATCGACGCGGAGGTGACCTTCGTGGCGCTGGAGGACGAGACGCAGGTCGCGTTCTTCAAGTCGTACGAGCCGACGATGGTCTACTTCAACGAGCTCCAGTTCATCCCTCGGAAGCTGTTCAGCGAGGCCACCGATCGGATCGGGCGCTACCCGCGGGTGCTGGACGGCGGCGCGGTGCGCCCCCGGGTGATCGCCGACATGAACGCGCCAGATGAGAACCACTGGGTGCCGATGATGCGCGGCGATGTCGTGGTGCCCGAGTGGATGTCGGAGGACGAGCGCAGATCGCTGGTCAAACCGGCCAACTGGCAGATGTTCGTGCAGCCGCCGGGGCTGTTGGAGGAGCAGTCGGACGGTCAGGTGGTGGCCTATCGGGAGAACCCGGCGGCGGAGAACCAGAAGTGGCTGCCGAAGCGCTACTACCTCGACCTGGTCGGCGGCAAGACGAAGGCCAAGATCGACGCCGACATCATGAACCGGGTGTCGCCTCGCAAGGAGGGCAAGCCAGTCTTCAAGGACTTCCGGCGCGAGGTGCATGTCGCCAAGAGCCCGCTCGAGGCGATCGGCGATTTGGAGCTGATCGTCGGCGTCGATTTCGGCCGGTCGCCGGCTGCCATCTTCCTGCAGCGGCTGCGGATGCGCTGGTACGCGATCCACGAGCTGATCGCGCGCGACATGGGTGCGGCCCGCTTTGCGGGTCTGCTGCGGCTGGAGCTGGCACAGCGCTTCCCTGGGCGGCGGTTCCGGCTGTTCGGGGATCCCTCGGGCGACTTCAAGGGTCAGAACGACGAGCAGACGCCCTTCATGATCTTCCGGGCGAAGAAGCTGCCGATCCAGCCGGCGCCGTCGAACTTGCTCACGATCCGGCTGCAGGCGGTCGAGCAGGTGTTGACGCGGATGGACGAGGGTCTGCCCGGGTTGCTGATCTCACCGACCTGCACCACGCTCGTGGCGGCGATGGACGGCGGCTACCACTACCGGCGCATGGCGACGACCGCCGAGCGCTATTCGGACACGCCCGAGAAGGACGAGTACTCGCACCCGGCCGACGCGCTTCAGTACGGCTTGCTGGCTGGCGGCGAAGGGCGTGCGTTGCTGACGGGAACGGAGGAGCGCAAGCCGGTCGTGCAGACGCGGAAATCGCGTTGGCCATCGCAGCGACGGAGAAGGAGAGCGGCGTGACGACGATCGCCTACAAGGACGGGATCATGGCGGGTGACACGCTGCACACCCGCGGTGGCGTTGTCATGTCCACGATCGTCACCAAGATCTGGCGCTCGCGGAGCGGATGGCTGATCGGTCTGACCGGCTATGCCGGGATGGCCCCGAAGGTCGAGGCATGGGTGGAGAACGACTGCGCCAACCCGCCCCCGACCTTTGCAAAACGCTCCGATGATGGTTCGGAAGGCGAGTTGCTGGTCGTGAAGCCCAACGGGCAAGCCGGGATCATCGAGCGCCATGGCGAGTGGTTCCGGGTTGACGAGCCTGCCGCAACCGGAAGCGGATACGAGCTTGCTCTTGGCGCCATGGCTGCTGGGGCCTCGGCCGCAGAGGCGGTACAGATCGCGATGCGCTACGATCGCAACTCCGGCGGCGAGGTGCAGGTCGTGATGCTGGAGCGAGAGGCGACGCAAGCCGAGGTCGAAGCCGCCGAAGGCCTACGCGTCCACCTCTGCGACCTCGACATCGGAGTTGCCTGATGGACGCCAAGTGCGGTGGTACCGGGCGGCAAGACGAGGGCTGAATGGTCCCCGCCTGGCTCGTCTGCTTCCTGGATAACGACTTGCCCCGCCGCTGGTGGGACGTCTGGACCTCCCCCGGCTTCCGCCACATCCTGGCCTTCGGCTGGGACATCGACGGGCAGCGCTGGGTCGTCGTCGACCCCTCTACCTCGCACATGGCCTTTCACCTCTTCGAGCCCGGTGACCCGCAAGTCGGCGGCTACATGGGCGCGGCGATCGAGCGATGGACCTGCGTCAGGTTCGAGCCGCGGCAGGAGCGTGGGCTGGCTCCTTTCGCCTTCGGATGCGTCGGCGCTATCAAGGCTCTGCTGGGCGTGCGTTGCTGGGCGCAGAGGCCGCGGGCTTTCTATCGGTGGCTGCTCGCCAATGGCGGCGAGCGGGTTACTCGAGAGACCTATGCGACGCCCCAGCCCTCCAGAGCCCGACCCCTCCCTCCTGGCAGCGCAGGAGGCTGAGCGCGAGCGCGCCGAGCGGGAGCGTACCTCGGCGATCCAAGAGCAGCTGCGCGAAGAGACGGCCTTTCGTCGGCGCCGCCTGCAGAGCGCATCGCTCCTGCCGCGCTCGGCTCGTAGCACGGTGGTCGGCGCCGGCTAATGGCGGAGGAGGCATCGCCGGCCCTCAAGGAGGCCATGCAGAAGTTCAGCCGCGCGGACGAGGACAAGCAGCGGCACAAATCCCGCTTCGATGACTGCTACCGCTATGCGCTGCCCTGGCGCCACACACTGTCCACCGACACGCACACCGATCCGAACGAGGTCGACGAGCTGGTCGACGCGACGGCGCTCCAGACAGTGCCCGACTTCGCGGCCGACATGCTTGCAACTTTTACGCCTCGCTATGTGAGCTGGATGGAGGTGAAACCGGTCAAGCAGCTGTCGGAAGAGCAGCTGAGCCAGGTCCAGACAGCGCTTCAGGACTACCAGGAGGTCATCTTCGAGGAGATCGCGCGGTCGAATTTCTACGAGGCTGCGGAGGAGTGCTACCTCGACCTCGCCTGCGGGACGATGTCGATGTTCATACAGGATGTCGACCCCTCCCAGCCGATCCACTGCGAGGCTGCGGCCTCCCCCGATTTCTGGCTCCTCAAGGGACCTTTCTCTTCGGTCCACGGCCGCTGGCGGAAGCGGATGCTCGACGCCGAGGATCTGCCGGTCCTCTGGCCAGATGCCGACATCCCCGACGCGCTGAAGGTCTCCACGCCAGGCGCCGAGAAGCCGACCGAAGTGACGGACGGCCTGCATCGCGACTGGAGCGTCAAGGGCACCGAGACCTGGAAGTACCTGGTCTGGACCGGCAACCACCTGCTGCTGGAGGACGAGTTCCGCGGTGCCGGCTCCAATCCGCTGATCGTCGGCCGCTGGCTCACCGATCCGACCACGGCCTGGGGCGTCGGCCCGCTAAACCAGGTCCTGCCGTGGGTGCGTCTGGTGAACGACGTCACCGCGATGACCATGGAGCAGATGGAATTCGCGGTGAACCCGGCCTGGCAGTACGACGACGATGGGGTGATCAACTTCGAACAGGGTCTGGAGCCCGGCGCTGCCGTCGCCCGCGCGCCCGGGAGTCGGATCGAGCCACTCGACCGTCTGCAGCAGTTCGACATCGGCGAGCTCAAGATCGAGTGGCTGCGCGAGGAGATCCGCCGCGCGCTCTTCCAGGATGGTCCCACCCAGCCCGGCAAGACGCCGCCGACGGCCACCCAGTGGCTGGACGAAGCCGCCAAGACCGCCCGTCGCATGGGATCTCCAGCCGGCCGTCTGATCGTCGAGTGGCAGTACCCGATTTTCGAGCGCTTCAATTTCCTGCTCCAGGAGCGAGGTGTGCTGCCGCCGGTGACGCTCAATGACGAGCGAATCACGGTCCGGCCGGTCTCGCCCCTGATGCAGGCACTCAGGCAGGAGGAGCTGTTGCGGTATGTGCGGCTGGCCGAACTCATCGCCCAGACTTTCGGACCTCAAATGCTGCAGGCAGTGGTCAACCCGCTGCGCTTCATCCAGAAGGTGGTCGATATCCTCGGCATCGATCGTTCGGTTCTTAACGACGAAAACCAGATCGCACAGGCGCTCGAGCAGGCAGCGGCGCTCGCGCAGCAAGGCGGCCTCCTGCCCGACGCGGGAGGTGCCGCGCAGTGAGAAAGCGGACACATCGGCCCAAGCCGGACCCCGAAGCAACTGAGCTTCAAGAGGCTGCCGCGCGGATCTTCGACAGTGCCGACGGCGACAAGGTTTTGGCCCACCTACGCCGCCTAACCAAGGAGCGCGTGGTCGGATTCTCGCCTCAGATGGGAGAGGTCACTGGCCGTGCGTTGCTCCATCTCGAAGGCCAGCGCTACATCGTCCACCTAATCGAATCCTGGATCGCCAAAGGCAATGACCGAGACCCAGACCAGTACCGCACCGAACGGGCACGATTCACCGCCTCCGAGCGCGGAGACGACGACGTCATCGACCCAGGAGGTGACGCCACCGACCCGACCTGAGGGCCTCCCGGACGAGTTCTGGGACGCCGGCACCGGCGTCAAGCAGGACGCTCTGCTGAAGGCCTACACGGATCTGCGGACGGCGGCGGATGCAAAGCCCGAGGGCGTGCCGGAGTCACCCGCGGACTACGAGCTGGTGATCCCGGAGGCCTACGAGAACGCCGAGCAGATCCGCGAACAGCTCGACGGCGATTCGCCCTTCCTGGAGAAGGCCCGGGCTTTCCTGCACGAGCGCGGCGTCAGCCAAGAGGCGTTCAACGAGCTCTTCGCCGGCTACCTGACCGATCGCCTCGGCGACCCCGCGGCGATCGAACAGCGCAAGGCCGACGAGGCCACCAAGCTCGGCGAGAAGTCGGAAGATCGCGTTAATGCGGTTGCCGCCTGGCTGAACGGCGCGGTCGGCGCGAAGCACTACGAGGTGCTCCGCCCCTTCATCACCAGCGCGGACGCCGTCGAGGCTCTGGAGGCCCTGCAAGAAGCCACCAAGGATCGCGTGGTGCCGACGCCGAAGCCGACGCCTCCCGATCCTCATGCTGGCGAGACCCCTAACCAGCGGCACGCCCGCGCTCTTTACGGGAGCTAAGTAGATGGCCACCCTAGCAATCACCCATCCCACGCTTGCTGACCAAGCCAAGCGCCTCGATCCGAACGGCAAGGTCGACGCAATCGTCGAGATCCTGAACGAGACCAACGAGGCCTTGGATCAGATGGTCTGGATCGAGGGCAATCTACCCACCGGTCACCGCTCCACCATCCGTACCGGCTTGCCTCAGCCGACCTGGCGCAAGCTCTACGGCGGCGTGCAGCCCACGCGCTCGACCACCACACAGGTAACCGACAACACCGGTATGCTGGAGGCCTACGCCGAAGTCGACAAGGCCTTGGCTGACCTCAACGGCAACACGTCCGAGTTCCGCCTCTCCGAAGATCGCGCCCACATTGAGGGCATGAACCAGGAAATGGCGCAGACGCTCTTCTACGGCAACGAAGGCCCCGAGCCCGAAGCCTTCACGGGCCTCTCACCGCGCTTCAACGATCTCTCGGCTGAGAACGCCGACAACATCATCGACGCTGGCGGCTCGGGCTCAGACAACACCTCGATTTGGTACATGATCTGGGGCGAGAACACGGTCCACGGCATCTATCCGAAGGGCTCGATTGCCGGACTTAGTTCCGACAACAAGGGGCAGGTGACCATCGAAGACATCGATGGTAACGGCGGTCGCATGGAGGGCTATCGGACTCACTACCTCTGGAAGCCCGGGCTCACGGTGCGGGACTGGCGCTACATCGTTCGGATCTGCAACATCGACGTTTCGGATCTGAACAAGGACATCACGGGGAACAGCGCCGATCTAGCGGACTTGCTGTCGATCGCATTCGAAACCGTCCCCTCGCGCAGGATGGGGCGAGAGGCGATTTACTGCAACCGCACTATCTCCGCCATGCTCCGCCGACAGGTCGTTACCAAGGTCGGCAACTCGACGCTGGCGCGTGAAGACGTGGCCGGCCGCAAGGTGGACGTTCTGGACGGCGCACCGATCTACCGCATGGATCAGCTGTCGAACGCAGAGGCCCGCGTGGTCTGAGCCGCCGGCAAGTAAGGAGACAACAAATGCTCATCGATTCCCGCCTGGAGTTCTCTGTGGCGCAGGCGCTCACCGCGACGGCGGTTTCGACCAATGTCGTCGATCTCGGCCAAGAGCGGAAGATCGGCCCTGGCCGATCCATGTGGGTGGTGGTGGCTCCAGTGGTCGCCGCCGATGATGCGTCCGGCAATGAGACCTATCAAATCGACGTGCAGACCGATACGGTCGAGAACTTCGCATCTCCTACCGTTATCGCCTCTGTCACGCCCTCCGCTGATCTCGCCGCCGGCAGCCGCGTCGTCATCGGCGTGCCCTACACCAACCAGCGCTATCTACGCCTCAACTACACCTTGGGCGGCACCACGCCCTCGGTGACCGTCACGTCGTTCTTGACCGATCAAGAGCCGGAGAGCTGGGAGGCCCAGGCCGACGCCCTGCCGAGCATCACCTAAGGAACCTGCAGCATGCGCGTGAAAGTCCACAAGAACTGTTTCCTCGGCAAGGGCAAGGCCGGCCGGCGCGTCCGGAAGGGCTCGATCGTCGAACACGATGGTCCCCTTTCAGACTGGATGGAGCCGCTCGATCAGGAGCCGCCCGAGGAAGCTGACCCGAGTGACGGTGACGGCAAGACGGACCCGCCCGTCGTCAAGGCCCCGGACGAGACGCCACCGGCGAAGCCCAAGGCCGCGACCAGCGCCACCGGCCCAAGCAAGCCCGCCGCCTAGCGTGCGTTGCTGATACCCGCCGGCCGGCCGCAGTTTGGCCGGCATGGCGGATCTCCGATACATCAACGCCGCGCTCACCCGCGCCGGCATCGCGCCGATCACCTCCCTCGATGACGGTAGCCTCGCGGCTGTCGTCGCCGATGCCAACTACGACATCGTCGTCGACGCGGAGCTGACCGCACATCCTTGGCGCTTCGCCGCCCAGTCCAAGCAGCCGAACCTGATCGTCGGAGACTCCCCGAAGCCCTGGCGTTTCGCATGGGAACTGCCGGCCGACATGCATCTGCTGCGCGCCGTTACCTTCGGCGACGACCCGGACGCCGACGAGATCGACTACGACCTGCTGGGCAACAAGGTCCTCTGCAATGTCGAGGAGGGGATCTGGGCTCACTACATGACCAGCCCGCCAGAGTCCGAATGGTCCAAGGCCTTCGCCGAGATCGTCACCCGGCGGCTGCACACAATCTTTTTGCAGGGGATCGAACACGAGTACGGCGCCGCGGCGAGCGTCGAGAGCCAGATGCAGACCTACGCCCTGCGCGCCCGATCCACCGACAGCGCCACCCGTCGCCCGCAGCGGCCGTTGCGGCCACGGATCATGAAGAAGCACTACGGACGGGCGCATGGCTAGGCGAGACACCTTCAAGACCAACTTCGCCGCCGGTGAGCTGTCGGAGGACATCTACAGCCGGACGGACACGGAGCAGTACCTCGCCGGCGCGCGCAAGCTACGGAACTACCGGTCCTTGCTAGGTGGCGGCGTCGAGCGCCGGCCTGGCTTCCGCAGACTCGTGCAGGTGGCCGGGAACGCGAAGGTGATCCCCTTCGAGATCGACGCCGCCACGCGCTACTGGCTGGTCTTTTCCGACGGCGCGATGGAAGCCTTCCTGATCGACGGCACCGCGTCGGGTAGCCTTTCCAGCCAGCCCTGGACCGGGACGACGTGGAACGAGTTCAAGTGGGCGCAGTCGGGCGCGAGGCTCTACGTCACGCACCCGACCTTCGGCATCTATGTCGTCGAACGCACCGGAGCCTCGACATGGACCTCGACGGCCTTCGCCTTCACCGAGATAGCCGGCGATCGAAAGCAGCCCTACTACAAGCTGGCCCCCTCCGCCGTGACGCTCGACTCGTCGGGCTACACAGGCAGCGTGACCTTGACGACCTCGGCTGACTGGTGGGTCGCTGGGCATGTCGGGAACTGGATCCGTTACCTCGGCGCTCAGATCGAGATCACTGCCGTGACCAACGGCACGACGGCGACCGGCACGGTGCGGCAGCTCCTCCCGCCATCGCAGGATCTGACGGTCACCTCCAGCGCCGGCTTCACCGTCGGTCAGCTCGTCGAGGGCAGCACCACGGGCGCCAAGGGCGTGGTCCGGAACATCCCCGCCGGAACCACGCTCTCGGTCGCCATCACCGAAGGCCGGACCCGATTCGAGGTCGAGGACATCATCGGGCCGACGGCGATCACGGCCTGCAGCGCGGTTGGCGACCTGGGCTCGCCGCTCCCGGTCCAAGACTGGGATGAAGAGGTGCTGTCCGCACTCTGGGGATGGCCGCGGACCCTCACCATCCACGACAACCGCTTGATCTTCGGCGGGCTGCCGCAGATCCCCGGCGCGCTGATGGGCTCCCGGGTCGGCGAGTACACCGACTTTGACGTGGGCGATGCCGGCGATGCTGACGGCTTCTTCGAGATCATGGGCGAGGCGCCGGCCCAGCGCATCGTCGACCTCATCTCGCAGGAACAGCTGCTCATCATGACCGACAAGGGGCCGTTTTATGTGCCGCAGACGGTCGCCAACCCATTCCGGCCGACCGCGATCTCCTTCTCCAAGTTCGGCGGCCACTGGGAGTCTACGGCACCGCTCGGCGAGTTCGACAACGGGGTGATCGTGACCGCTGGCTCGCTTGTCTACAAGCTGCGGCCGACCGGCGATCAGCTCAAGATGTGGGAGGAGGACGAGGTCTCGGTCTTCAGCTGGCACCTGCTGAAGGACGTGGTCGACACCGCCTTCTCGGACCCCATCGGTGACCGGCCGGAGCGCTATGGCTTCTTCGTCAATGACGACGGCACCATGGCGGTGATGATGCTGATGGAGCGGCAGAACTTCCGCTCCTTCGTGCCCTGGGACACCCAGGGCGGGTTCAAGTCGGTCGCGACCAACCGCGGTGATGTTGCGGTGATCGTCCGGCGCAACGTTGCCGGCACGAACGAGCACTGGCTCGAGGTCCTGGAACTGGGCCTGCTGCTCGACGGCGCGACCCAGTACGCCTCGCTTGCCGCTACCGCCGACGGCAAGTACAGCGGTGACCCGGTCCACGTCATGGGCGGGCGCTTCTGGTTCGGCAAGCAGACGGCGGCGGCGGATGGCTCGGTCACCGTCGACACCGACTGGTCCGGACCATTCGAGGTCGGCTTCAACTTCACCACCGAGCTGGAGACCTTGCCGCCGGTCTTGGAGGATCAGAGCGGGTCGCGCCAAGGCGACACCGCGCGGATCACCCGGGCGCTGGTCCACGTGCAGTCCTCGATGCGGTTCTCGACGAACGGCTACGAGCTGAGCGCCTACCACGTCGGCGACGACGCGAACCTGGAGCCGCCGCTCCGCACCCAGCCGACCGAGTTCCGCTTCTTCGGCTGGGTGACCGAACCGACGATCCGCATCACGCAACCGCAGCCCGGCTACCTCAAGGTAGGCGCCATCCAGTCAACGGTGATTTGGTGATATGGGACCTGAACTCGCCATAGCCGCCGTCGGTATCTCCGCCGGCACGCAGATCTTCGGCAGCATCATGGCCGGCCGCGAGCAGGCCCGGAGCGAGGCCTTCCGCGCCCAGCAGCTGGATCAGCAGCAGAAGCAGCTGCAGATCCGCGCCGCGCAGGAAGAGGCCACCCGCCGGCAGTCGCTCACCTCCAACCTGCAGTCGGTCGAGGCTATCCGCGCCGGCCGCGGGCTTGGCACCTCGCCGACCGGTGTCGCGGCGCTCAGGGCCATCCGGACCGATGAGGCCCGGGACATCCGGACCGCGCGCTTGAACACCCTGTTGGGCGCCGACACCTCGGGCCGCGCGGCAAGCGTCGCCCGTCGCAGCGCCTCGACCGCGAACCTGGCAGGCTTCATCGGGGCCGCCGGCGCCCTCGGCCAGAACGCGGCAATCGGCTTCTCGCTGCTGCCGTCCGTACCCGCCACCCCGACCCCGACGGAGCCCTAGCAATGCCCACAGGAACCGGACTCCGCCCAAACCGCTCACCGGTGCTGGCCCAGCCGACGGGCCTGATCAACGCTTCATCCCCTGGAAGCCAGCAGCTGTTTCAGACCGTCTCCCAGGTCGCCAGCCAGCTGGGCGACACGGCCGCGCGCATCGGCTTGGAAGAGAAGGGCCGGCAGGAGCAGGCGTACCTGCAGCAGCAGCGCACTCAGATCACC
This sequence comes from Rhodospirillales bacterium, assembly GCA_963669375.1. Classification (GTDB taxonomy): domain Bacteria; phylum Pseudomonadota; class Alphaproteobacteria; order Kiloniellales; family JACOMY01; genus JACOMY01. The sequence goes on from OY770024.1 coordinate 1,074,432, forward strand.
AATCGGCTGATTGATCTGCACGACCAGCATTCCGAGGACCCGGAGGGCTTCCAGCGGGCCGTGACCGCTTTTCGCCAGGGCACTCTGGACGGAATGCAGGGTCTGCCGGAGCACATCCAGCAGGACGTCGGCGGCTACATCGATCAGTACGGCAGCGGTCTCTACCGGAACGTGGTCACGGCCCGACGGGCACGGGACGAGCGCTTTGCCGCCCAGTCGTTCGCAGCACGCTCGAACCAAATCCTGGGTGACGTCCAGACGCTGGCTGCCGCCGGCGAGGCTGGGTCCGACCAGTTCAACCTGTTGTTCGACGAGTACCGCACGCTGATCCAGACCTCGATCGACAACAACCAGATCTCCCCTGACGTCGGCGCTCTGATGATTGCCGAGCTGGACCAGAGCATCGTCGCCGGCGATGCCGCCTTCCAGGCTGAGCGGATCCGCAAGGAGCGCGGTCTGCCAGCGGCACGGCGCTACCTGCAAGAGCAGGTCCGCGACAACGACGGCCTTCAGATCTCGGTAGCTTCGAGGCAGGCGATCTACGGCGAGGCCTTGGCAAAGATCGAGGGCCAGCAGACCGCCACCAATGCCACGCTGATCCGGATGGAAAACCAGATCAACGGTCTCGCGCGCCGCTACCGCAATGGCCAGGCGGTCAGCGCGGAGGTGCACGAGCAGGTCTCGACCCAGCTGATCGAGGCCGGCGGCTGGGAGCAGCTGAATCGACTGAACTCCGCCCGCGCCTTCGGCCGAATCGCCAGCGAGTACGAACGACTGCCGGAAGATGAGAGGCTGCCCTACCTGAAGAGCGTGGTGGCCGACCTCGAGGCCGGTGGCGCTTTCCAGCATCCGCTGCCCGGTGGCCGGCTGACCGCGCCATTCGGCGAGGAGCGTGACGTCCTCGGCGTGACCAGGACGCATCAAGGTGTCGACTTTGCAGCCCGCCGTGGCGCAGCAGTCCGCGCTACGGAAGGTGGCACGGTGACCTTCATCGGCGAAAAAGGTGCCTTCGGTAACAGGATAGAAATCAGCCACGGCGACGAAGTCTTCACCGGCTACGCGCACCTTGAGAGGGCTGCTGAAGGCCTCCAAGTCGGCGACCGCGTGGAAGCCGGCGACATCATCGGGTTTGTTGGCTCGACCGGGCGCTCGACCGGGCCGCATTTGCACTACGACCGTAAGGTGAATGGCCGCTTCGTCGATCCGCTCGAAGACATCCAAGAGGCCGGCAGCGACCTCCGCCTGGCCGGCGAGGTCAAGCAGCTGCTGGCCAAGGAAACTCGAACGCTCTGGGATGCGACGCAGCGAGAGTGGGTCAAGACACTCACTCCCCCGCCCGCGAGCGAGTTGACCGCTATAATCCAGGCGGCCGAAAGCGCGGATGCGGTCGACGTGCTGCAGGAGATCGACACGCTGTCCACCGCCTTCCGGGAAGCCGACGAGTTGGACACGTCGGACGAGCGGCGATCGTTCGTCCAGGCAAAAACCCAGAAGCGCCTGGAAGGGAACCTTAGCGAAACGGAGCAGATCGTGGTCGGCATCGCCGGTGAGCGCGAGGCTGCCCTGGCCGCCGCCGTGTCGAAGGACCCCATCGGCGCATTGATCGATGCCGGCGAAGTCGATGCGCCCATCGAGATCGATTGGTCCGATCCCGCTGCACGGACCGACGGCCTCGCCGAGCGCCAGACGGCCGCGGGTCTGGCGCTGGCGAAGTACGGTCCGCGCTTCGGCCTGGAGGAGGTCTCTGTCCTGCGCCCGCACGAGGCGCGGAGCCTGCGGGTATTCTGGGACTCCGCCGACTCCCGACAGCGCGCGGAGCTGCTGGGCACTCTGTCGACCGGCCTTAGCGGCCAGCACCTGCGCGCAACGCTTTCGACCTTCGCCGACGAGGTGCCCGGACTCGCGGTCGCCGCGGTGCTCTGGCAGGACAGCCCGAATGTCGCCACCTCCATCGTGCGCGGACAGAGCGCCCTGGACCTGCCTGGCGGCGACAAGCTGATCCCTAAGACCGATGTCTTGCGGCAGAGCTTCAGCCAGCAGGTCGGCAGTGTGCTGGCCGGTCGCCCTCGGCAGCGGAACGCCACTTTCGCAGCTGTGCGTGCCGTCTACGCCGATCTGGTCGAGAGCCAAGGCTTGGGCGGCTCGAAAGAGATCAACCAGGACCTCTTCCAGACCGCCGTGGAACGAGTTGTGGGGACGATCGCTCGTGATTGGTCCGGAGGCCGCTTCGTGGCGCCGGAGGGCATGACCGCGGAGCGCACAGCCTTCGTCCTGGAGAACCTGGAAGACGCCGATCTGGAGGGAGCGCAGACGGCCAAAGGCGAGCCTATCCTGGCCGAAGACCTCAAGGAAGGCGCGCGCCTGCTGGAGAGCGGCACGCGCGGTGCCTACTTCATCGATCTGGCCGGCGTCGTTCTGAACGACGAGGGCCGCGCCTTCGTTCTGGACCTGAGCGCCGTCGTCTCGCGACGGCCCGAGCTGCTGCAGGCCTCACCGGTCCTCGACAAGCTCTTGCAGCAGACTCCGGGGGCTCTATGACGACATCCTTCCCCGAAGAGGACCGCTCCTTCGAAAAGCGCCTCCTGGAGGCCCCTTCCCTTTTCGAGCGGCCGGCCGGCTTCGCCGAGTCCTTCGAGGCCGAGCAGGCTTACATGCTGGAGTGGTTCAACAGCCAGGCCTACGACCAGCACCGCTTCGAGATTGTCGACGAATTGCTGGATCAGTATCGGGAGCGCACCGGTTCGGCGATCCGCAATCCGGAGGCGATCCGTGGTCGCGAGCCGCAGACCTATGGCGCCCAGCTGGAGATGGCGACGACTCAGCTGGAGCAGGCTGGCCTGGCCTATCCCAGCGAGGATGACGTCCACGGGGCGGCCATCGCCCGCATGCGCGCCGCTTTCGAGGCCACGGAAGCCTTCAGGGCGCGACCGCAGGGCCTGGGCGGCACGCTGGGCTCCCTGCTCGGTGGCGCGGTAGGGTTCCTGAAAGATCCCCTGCAGGCAGGGTCGGTCTTCGTCGGCGGTGGCGGCGGCACGGTCACGCGCTTCGCCGCGCGCGAGTTCTTCGTGAACGCAACCGTCGAGACGGCCGTCCAGGGCTTGACCTTCGGGCGCAAGCAAGAGGCCGTCCCGGACTTCGGCGTTCGGGATGCCGCCGGTGAGATTCTGACGGCTGGCGCCTTCGGTGCCGGTATCGGCCTTACAGGGCGGCTGGCGGCAGAGGCCATCGGCACCGTCTCCCGCACCCTGGAGGGCCGGGACGCTGTCCGCACCCTGCAGCGCGAGGCCGAGATCGATCTATCCAACCCGCTGGAGCCGACCGCGCCCGCCGCCGCGGCGCACCGCTCCGCACTGGAGACCGCGGAACGGCAGTTCAACGCGCGCGAGGCGGTCGACGTCGAGCCGATCGTGCAGCCCTATCGGCGCGTGGCTGCCGACTTCTCGGAAGGCGACCTGACGCGGCTGCGGGCGCTCGATCCCGACCTGGATGCCAACCTGGCTCGCGCCCGAGATCGTGCTTCCGCCACCCAAGACGAGGTCGCGGAAGCGCGCCATCGCCTGGAGAGCATTTCCGAAGCCGACATCGTGGCGCGCACCGACGAGACCACCGCCGACCGTCTTCGCGCCATCGACGAGGAGCTGTCCGGCACCCCGCCGGCGAGGCGTCGCCGCACGCTGGAGCAGGAGCGCGAGAGCGTGCTCTCCGGCTTCGGCGACGTCGACCGTGGCGTCAGCGATCTGCGCATCGGCCCGTCCAAGCAGCTGCGCCAGTTCGAGCGCCGCTTGCGAGAGGCCGAGCGCGAGGTGCGCCGGCTGTCGCGCCGGGCGCACGAGACCCTGGAGACCTTCGAGGCCGGTGTCCTCGGCCGGCCGACCGAGCGCAGCGTCGAGACCAGTCCGCCGCCGCCCAGGGGGCAGGCGCCTGCGGCCGCGGAGGCAGCTGCCCGTGCACCAAGCCCTGAGGGCGTACAGGCCGCTCCTGAGGCGCCCCAGACAGCGCCAGGAGCAGCACCGGCGGCCAGCCGACCGCCGCCCAAGCCCGGCGAGCCCGAGGAGAGCCTGCAGGCGCCGGAGGAGGCGCGCATGCCGGAGCCCGCGGAACCGATGCCGGAGGCTGCCTTGGAGCCCGAGGCGATCGCGGCGCTCGAGGCCGATGTCGACAGAGTTCTGGAGGAGAGGACCTTCAACGTGAAACTGGCCGATGACGAGGGCAGCATTCGCAAGGTCTCTGCCCGCAAGATGATGGAAGAGGCCGACGAGGAGATCCAGCAGGTGGCCGAGATCATGTCCTGTGCCGTCGGCGGCGTGACGGGAGCCGCAACATGAGCATTGATCGGTGCCTCGACGAGAAGGTCGCCGCCGGCAAGCTGTCCAAGGCGCTCGCCGACGAAGCCAAGGCCAACATCCGCAGGCTGGAGCGCCGATACCGCCGAGAGATGGGTCAAGGCGCAGGGGAGCCGGCAGCGGCGGCCGAGACGGCCAGGATCATGGCCGAAGTGGCGGCGCGCCGGAAGCGCCAGAAGGGCCTTAAGGTCATTGCCATGGATCGCGCCTTGACGGTGATCGATGACCACGAGAAGGGCGCCGCGGCCGGGCTCATGGCGCTCCTGACCCGCGACATCTTCGAACGATCCGATGCCGTACCGGTCGAGACGCTTGCGGAGATCATTCGGGGTGACCTTGCGCGGGAGTTCGACATCGGCTTGTCCGCCTACCGATCGCGCCTCGCAGGACTCAGTCAGGACCAGGTCGGCATCCGCAACTTCGTCCGCGAGCTCTACGGCGAAGGCACCGGCGACGCTGTGGCGGCCAATGCTGCCCAAGCCTGGGTTCGCGCAACCGACAAAGCGGCGAAGCGCTACGCGGCCGTCGGCGGTGAGATCTTCGAGCGCGATGACTGGCGGCTTGGCCAGCGACACGATGCCGACCGCATCCGCGTCGAGGGTTTCGCGACCTGGTCTGCCGTCATGCGTGACGCATTCCATCGCGGCGACCTGGACGTCCTGGACTTCAAGACTGGCGAGAGGGTCACCAGCGAGGAGTTCGAGACGCTCGTCCGGCAAGCGTTCGACCACATCGTCTCTCGGGTCCAGGCCAAGCGCCTCGGCGACATCCAGGGCAACCGGGCGCTGCCGCGCATGTTCCACTGGAAGACGGCCGAGGCCTGGCTCGCCTACAACGACCGCTTCGGCACCGGCAAGGGCGGCATCTTCGATCTGCTGACCGGTCACCTGGACCGAATGGCGCGCGACATCGCGTTGACGAGCCAGCTCGGTCCGGGGCACCGCGCGAACATGGAGGCGCTGGTCGACCACGTGATCGAGCAGGAGTCGGCGACGCCGAGCCGGGCGCTGTCCCGCCTTAGCCCAGCACGGTGGGTGAACTCCCCACGCCTAGCCTTTAACACCTACCGCTATCTCAATGGCGAGCTGAGCATTCCATCCAACGAGGTCATCGCCGGCGCGGCCTCCGGTCTGCGCGGTTGGCTGACCGGCCTGCAGCTGGGCTCGGCAACACTGACCGCCATCCCCGGCGATAGCGCGACCACGCTGATCGCCTCGCTCAACACCGGCATCCCGGCCGCAAGGGTGATCCAACGTGCGGCGCAGTTGATCGCCAATGACCGAGGTAGCAAGGCGCTGGCCACCCGCATGGGCATCATCGCCTACGCGATCAGCGACACGGCCTTGGGCACGAAGCGCTTCGGCGACGAGCTGCTGGGCCAGAACTTCGGCGGTCGGGTGGCGGATACGGTGATTCGAGCCTCCGGCCTCGCCCACTGGACCAACGCGATGAAGCAGGCCTTCATGCTGGAGTTTTCCGGTCTGATTGCCAGCCAGGCTGGGCGGCGATACGCCAACATCAACAAGGACTTGCGCCGCGCCTTCAAGCGCTATGGCATCTCTGAGGCCGAGTGGGACGAGATCCGCGCGTCGGACCTGATCGAGGGGCCGGACGGCGCGACCTTCTTCGACCCGGTCGCCATGGAGAACCAGGGCCTCGCCGAGAAGGTCATGTCTATGATCGTTCAGGAGAGGGCCTATGCCGTCGTCGAGCCGGACGCCCGGGTCAGAGCCTTCCTGACCCAGGGCACCGAGCGGGGCACCCTGGAAGGCGAGTTCATGCGCTCTACCGCCATGTACAAGTCCTTCTCGACCACGATCCTGCTGACGACGCTGACCCGAGCAATGTTCCGCACGCCGGAGCGTGGCGGGCTCGGCAGCATGGGCACCCGCTTGGCCGCTTTCGCCGGCCTGCAGTTGCTGCTGACGTTCGCCGGCGCCATGGCTATCCAGATGCGCCAGATCGCGACCGGCAAGGACCCGCGGGACATGACCACCGAGGACTTCTGGGGCAGTGCCTTCATCACCGGCGGCGGCTCGGGTTTCTTGGGAGACTACATCTACAATGGCTATGCCCGCGGCGATCGCGGGCTCATCACCGGGTTGATCGGACCGGTGGCCGGACTCGTCGAAGATACGGCTCGCCTCTCGATGTCGAACATCCGCCAGGCGATCGAGGGGCGAGACACCAAGTTCGGCACGGAGCTGGCGCGTTTCCTGCGATTCAATGCCTTTCCCGGCTCGAACATCTGGTATCTGCGCGCGATCCTGGACCGGACTGTCATGGATCAGGTCCAGCTCATGGTCGATCCGGACTATGCCGAGTCACTGCGGCGGATGGAGGAGCGGGCCAGGAAGGCCTTCGGGCAGGAGTTCTGGTGGCGGCCAGGCCAGGCGCTGCCTGAGCGTGGCCCCAACACCGGGGCTGTCCTGGGGCCTTAGGGCTCCCTATTGGCCTTGCCGCTGGGCGATCAGGCGCTCAAGAGCAAGAACAGCCTGGATGAAGGGCACCAAAGGCGCGTCATCGCAATAGAGCCGGATGTAGAGAAACTGCGCTTCTGCATCGAAGTCACCCGGCCACAGATCGAGATGGGAACCTGGCGCTTTCTGGCTACGGACCCAGTTGCGGCCGGACAAGAAACCGTCCGCCCACGACATCATCATCAACTCAGTTTCTTCCGGAAACTCTTTGTAATCTTTGGCAAATTCGGCGCAGCTGGTTGTCGCTCCCAGACCGATCAGGACTGCCTCATCCTCCGCTTCGGCCGCCCCCGCGACCGCCGCGCCGAGGAGCGCCGCTGCTAAGATCTTCCCTATCATCAGGCCCATAGAGTTCGGCGCGCGTAGGCGAGCTGTCAACCTCGGGCCGACGCTGCCGAGCGTGACGGCATGGATACTGATTGCACCAGTCTCCAGACAACATTCCTTGCCAGTGGTTGAATCCCCCGATAGCCTTACGCCGTTAGGCTGCTTGGGGGTGCATCATGGCAGGTGACGAGAGACCTGGCTTTTGGCTTCGCTGGCACAACCGCGTCAAGGCGATCGAACCCTGGGGCATTCTGTTGGCGGTGGTGGCGCTCGTGATGTCGGTAGCAACATTCTGGATCGACTACAGCGATAGGGTACAGGAGCGGGAGGTCCGGGCTTGGCAGCTTCTCACCACAAAAGCGCCCGGTAACAGCGGGAAGATTGCAGCGCTAGAGTACCTAAACAGCGAGGATGGTTTGATCTGCTGGCCATGGCTGATTGAGCAGCTCGATTGGGCTTATGACGAACTGCAAGACCTGCCAATGTGCCTTGTAACGCTCAAACAGCAGTCGTCGCTCAGGGGCATAGATCTTTCGCCGCTTCCGGACCCGACGCCGGAGACCGAAGGAGACGGCCCTGCTGGGGTGTACTTGGATCGGGTGAACCTCAATGGGGCAGATCTACTGTACGCGAACCTGCAGGATGCGAGGTTGGTTCATGCAGACTTGCAGGGTGCGGATCTATCCAGGACTAACCTACGAGGCGCGAACTTAATGCATGCGAACCTGATGGGCGCAGATCTTGATCTCGTCGACTTCTCAGGCGCATTCCTCAAGTATACAAACCTACAAAGTACAAGTCTTTATAAAGCTAACTTGCGTAATGCCATACTAACGGGAGCTAACTTACAAGGCGCGCACCTGCGAGGCGCTTTTTTAAATCGCGCTGACTTGCAGCAAGCAAACTTGCAGAGCGCAAATCTCATGGGCGCAACCTTGCTTGACTCACGGCTTCTGCACGCGAACCTGCAGGGCGCAAAGCTCGGCGACTCAAAGCTAGAAGGGGCAACACTGTTTCACGCGGACCTGTCTGGTGCGGACCTGCAGTATTCGGTGCTATCAAACTCCGACCTGGGATATGCGGACCTTTCAGGCGCCATCCTCAATCGGGCTAGGCTACTAGGCGCGGATCTAAGTGAGGCCAAGCTGCAGGATGCGAATTTGGACAGGACGTTCATGTGGAGAGCGCGGCTATTGGGTGCAGACCTTAGAGGAGCATCTCTCGTGGGCGCCAATCTGCAGGACTCGGTCTTGGTGGATGCGGACATGAGAGGCGCAAACTTGAGGGCCGCAGACCTCCGTCGGACCCGCTTGGGTAGCGCTGACCTTTCAACCGCGATCAATCTTACTCAAGAGCAGCTTATCGGCGCATGCAAGAGCGCGGATACTCTGCTGCCCGCCGGGATATCTGTCCGCGATTGTGGGGAGAGTCTGGAGGAGGACCAGCCGCCTGAAGGGACACGTGTTTATGATAGAGAGGGCAATGCTTGGCAGTGGCGAGACGGCGAGTGGAAGAAAGGATGGTGACCATTAGTCGAGAGCCCTCTCTCGTTGTAGACCACCTCCACTTTGTTGGCGGTAGTCACCAGCTACTTCAAGATGTGCTTGGCATGAAACCAAGACAGCCGCAGGAGTGATCGCCGGGGTCCTTGAGGCCATCTAGCCTCTCTCGGTGCTTTCTAGCTGGCACGGCCTGATCATCGTCGAAGTGTCACCTTTGGCAGTCAACGAAGCATGGCGGGGCGCTAGTGCCCCGCGCTCGCCGCCGCCGTTTTGAGAGCCGGCAGAGCCCGGACCAGGGCAATCTTCGTCAAGCCAATCCGATCCTGGTTGCCTGATTCGATCGCGTCCAGGTGCGCCTGAACGATCTCTGGGGGCGCCCCTGCAGCGCGGCAGAGAGCCCTGACGAGATCCTCGACGGCGGCCAACCTGGCCAGTGCAACAGCGCGGTCCTGCATGAGAACGAAGTTAGAACACGGGGGCTAGAGAATCCAGCCCGGGGCGTGCGTTGCTGGCCTCTTGAGACCGTGGCCATCTGCCGCCGTGGCCGATTACATCCAAGTCCAAGATCACCTCCCGGGCAGCCCGGCAGAGGCGCAGTACGTCGTCGGTTCGGCCGGCCAGACGCAGTTCTCCTTCCCCTATGTCTTCTGGGACGATGACGACCTCATTGTCCGGGTGAACGGTGTCGTCCAAGTCCTAGGCACCGACTACACGGTCACGGGCGAGATGCAGAGCGGCGGCGGCGAGGTGGTCTTGACCACCAAGGCCTGCAACGCCGTCGTCGAGATCTGGCGCGACACGCCGGTCGAGAAGCTGACCGGTTTCCCGATTGCCGGACCGCTCTCGACCAAGGCCCTCAACAACGAACTCTCCCGCCAGGTCGCGATCGACCAGGACACCGAGCACAAGGTCGACCGGGCGATCAAGAAGCCGCGGTTCGACCAGGCCTCCATGGACCTGGAGGACAAGGACACCCGGAAGAACAAGCTGCTCGGCTTCGACAACAAGGGCGGCGTGGTGACTTACGACCGGACCGTCTCGACAGTCGGCCTCGAGACCGGCCCGGTCCCGAACGTCGTCGACTATGGCGCTGTCGGGAACGGAGTCACGGACGACAGCGCCGCCGTGGCCGCCGCGATCGCTGCTTCCCTGGACGGCCGGATCTACTACCCCAAGCCGCCAGGCGGTGACGGCTACTTGCACACGCAGGACTTCGGCGACCCCGCCGGCGTCTATCCGATCCTGGGGCCGGGCGCCTCGCTGATCGGCGCGCATGACCTCATCCGCGCGAAGCAAACGCTGATCAAGGGCGCGCGCGTGCTGGACCCGACACTGACGGTCAGCACCGTCTTCCCCAACAACGGTCGCTACAACCACCAGTGCGTCGCCGGCTTCGACCTGGATGACGCGCTGATCGTCTCCTGGCAGCGCAACCTCTTCATCCATATCGAGAGCTTCGACTATCGCGAGGTGGTCTTCGCCAAGACGACGGACGGGCCGAGCTGGCAGACCTGGACCGATCCGGTGAACCCCTTCGTCGACGCGTCGGTCTGCACCAATCCCATCACCATCACGAACGGCAGGCCGCGGATGGGAGCCGCCTGGATCGCCAACCATGCCCGCGCGCCGATCAAGCCCTCGCAGAAGCTCTGGATCGGCTGCACCACGACGGCCGACCCCGACACGAATGCCCGCTTCCTGGTCGCCCACAAGACCACGGCTGCCGGGATGTTCACGGTGTACAGCTTCTGGCAGAACATCAACACTGGCCAGATCAAGCTCTTCCTGGGCGACGCGAAGCCGGGTGCCGACTGGACGGCCAGGTTCACGCACGAGGGCCATCCCGATCTGAACTTCTGGTGCCATGCCACCATGTTCGACAGCAGGGGGCGGCTCCTGATGTCGACGATCCTGGGCGACCAGATCAACGACAACTTCGGCAACATGCGCCGGCTGCCGTCGGTGCTCTACAGCGAGGACACCACGCCGGAGGATCCGACGGAGATCGCCTGGAAGCTCGGCCCCTCGGTCGACCTCGGCACGACCAACGGCCCCGGCCCGCAGTGGGAGTGGGGCATGTACGAGGCGCGCCCCAACTTCTTCGAAGCGATCATCCGGCACAACGAAGGCGAGGGCGGCGCTGGCGACAACTACGGCCGACGGCAGTTCTCCGGTATCGGCGACGGGGTCACCTTAGGTGGTTGGCGGGAGACCGGCACGCCGATGCACCGCACCCGCGTCAAGTACATCGGCCTGAACGACAAGTTCGCCGCTACCGCCATGGTCGATCGCTTCGCCAATCGCTCCAACGGCGTGCTCGCCTTCAAGGAGCGCGGTGGCGCCCTGATCCCCGGCCCGATCATGTCGCCGGGCGAGCCCGAGACGGCCAAGTCGGAGACGATCGAGATCAGCGGCCCGACCGACACGGTCCTCTCCACGAGCCTGGACTTCACCGCGGCCACGGTCGAGGCACGGGTCAAGCAGTCGGGCAGCGACAAGGAACTCGTCGGCAGCGGGTTCATCGCCGATTACGCCGGCGACACCATCGACCTCGCCCATTGGCGTTTCCTGGAGACCGGCCACACTTTCATCGCCGAGAACGGCGGGTTCGTCGAGACGCTGGACCTGCCGAACAACACAGCCACGCAGATCCTGTCGCTGACCAACGACCTCACCACGGCCGCGCCGGTCGTCATCGGTCTCAACGAAAAGGGCAACGACACGCTCACCATCGGCGACAGCGTCTTCGTCGATACGGCCACGGACAACGTCACCTTCACGGGCGCGACCGACACCTACTCGGGCCTGCTGGTCTACGAGCCGGGCGCGATCGACAGCCTGGTTTACTCGACCGTCACCGACACGCTGTGGGGCACGACGCTCGACATCACCGACGGCGACCTCTCGGTCTACATGGTTCAGAACGTGGTGGGCGCCACCTTCGAGGTGCCGGAGCTGGACTTCATCACCGACACGGCCGGCAGCGCGATCACCTTGCTGGACGGCGAGTCCGCCGGCGACGAGGTCGTGATCACGGCCGCCACCGGCCGGCGCTGGCAGGTCCCGACCCTCGTCAAGGACGAGAAGACCGGGCGCGTAGTGCAGGTCGGCAGCCTGGATTACCTGAACGAGTCCATCGGCCGGGAGCCGACCGCCACCTGGTTCGAACCCGACGATCTCCCGCGGGCCGACTACCTGAACGTGGTCTTGCGCAAGAACGCGGCGGCCGAGTGGGCGGACAACGCGCACCTGCCGACCTATGACGACTCTACCGGCCTGGCCACGATCCCGGGCGACGGCTCGGCGGTGCACAGCCTGCCGCCTCGTCGCGGCCAGCTGGCGGTGCCCTACCAGCACAACACGCTTCCCAGCGGCAACAAGAACATCATCCTCTTCGTGCTGGGCACGCCGCAGCAGCATCTGACGGTGGAACTGGCCGACCAGGGGCTCTGGCTGGTGCGGGAATACAAGATCGGCCGGAACCGAGGCGGCCGCGCCAAGTTCGACGCGCGCGACGAGGAGGTGACCCGACGCCTGGAAGCGGCGGTGAACGTCGATCAGGTCTTCACCTTCCAGTACGACCCCGAGCGCAACCTGGTCATGATCAACGACCGGCTCTTCAAGCTGCAGTGGCCCTTCGCGCTTTACTGGGGCAACGGCTTCCTCATGAACGAGGAGCCCTCGGCGACCAGCCGGGTGCTGACGGTCGACGTGAAGGGCGTGACCTGGACTCCCCTACCCGAGGAGTTCTCCTTCGAGGCCGACGAGGACGAGCGGCCGCCGGCGCCCAACCTCATCATCGATCCCGGCTTCGACTTCGATCCCGTGAAGGGCGGCGGGTCGGACTATGTCCTGGCCGATGACATGCCGCTGCTGCCCGGCCTCTCCTGCTACAAGACCGGCGGCGCGACGGCGACCCTGCGCCAGGCCAGCAACTCGGTCGATGCCTCGGAAGCGCAGTTCGACGGCCTGCGGCACAGCTTGCTGCTGACGATCTCAGCCGCCGGTTCCGACTGGCTGGAGCTGGACTTCGAGTTCGACGGCGCTCAGAGCGTGAGCCAGGGGCCGTACTCCTTCGCCATCTGGGCGGCTAACGAATCCGGACCGGCGGTGGGCGAGGCCAATCATGCCGACGGCATCGCCGCGCGCCTGACCTGGGTCCACAACCTCGGTCGCGGAGCGGCCTCCGACCAGCAGGAGGCCGTCGGCTTCGCCCGCATCCCGCGCTTCAACGACCGGCTCTGGTATCCCATCGTCGTCCCGCAGGCCAACGAGACCTTCGAGAACGTGATCGGGCCGGAGAGCTTCGCCGCTCTGCGCTTCGGCATCGAGCCCGGCCGGGTCTGCGTGCTGCGCTTCCGCGGCGCCGACTTCTACCAGGGCAACGCGCCGCGCCGCATGCCGCGTCCGGACCTGGTCGAGGTCGAGCGGCGGATCAAGCGCTTCTACTATCGCTGGGATCAGGAGAAGCTGACCGCCGCGGTGCCGATCCAGATGTTCGGCGACGGCACCAATGCCCTGGGAGTGTTCAGGTTCCCGCAGTCGATGCGGAGCGACAATCTCACCTTCCTCGATTCGGGGCCGTGGCTGGCGATCGGCGACACCGCCGGGCAGGTGCCTGTCGGCCTGTCGCAGGTCGTTTCGGAGAAGGACCGGGCGACACTGCGCGCCTCGCCCTCGACCACGCAGACTTTCGCCAACGGCGAGGACGTCCTCCTGCTCGGCATCGACCCGGCGGACGCGAGTTTCAACGGTGACGGCAGTCAGTACCGGTTCGAGGTCACCAGCTTCGAGGCGGAGAGCGAGGGCGACATCGGGGTCACGCTCAGCTCCACCGCGGGCGATACCGTCCTGTCGCCCGGAACCGACTACTTCTTTTCGGAGCAGTACGGGCCGCCGGTCGACCAGCCGCCGGTGACGCCCGGCCAGACGCTCTTCAGCACGCAGATGTCCATTGACGGGCTGACCGCCGTCGACGTGGTGAAGATCAACCCGACCTCCGGCTACGAGACGCTGGATCTGGGCACCGACATCTCTATCGACACCAGCACCTATCCTCACTCCTGCGAGCTGCTGGGCGGCGACACGATCGGGGCTAGCGACACCTTCGTGATCGAGAACGATCGTAAGGCCCAGGGCTTTGGCGTGGTGCGGCCGGCGGCTCTGCCTGTGGGGCACTCCCTCAAGGTCTCCTCGAAGAGCCAGAGCGCCAACTTCCTGGCGTGGAGCGCGCAGACGCGGCGCTACAGCTCCGCCGCCGAGTTGGTCTTCGCGCTGTCGGGATTCGATGCGGAGACAGACACCAAGCGCGCGCTGGCACGCGCCGTCGACGAGAGCAACGAAGCCGGGTTCTGGACCACGCGTGATTGGATCCACGTCTACATGCTCGGCAGCTCGACCAACCAGACGCCGGCGCTTCTCAATCTGACGGGCAATGCGACGCACAATGGCTCCGCTGCCAACTCGCCCGCGCACACCCCGGGCGTCGGCTACACGCTCGTTGCCGCCTCCTCGCAGCGTATCAACGCCAACCAGGACCCTTCGGCCGGCGGATTCAACTTCACGCTCAACAATGCGGAGTTCTCACTGTTTGTCGTGGATCAGGCGCCGACCGGGGCCGCCAACTACCTCTGCGGCATGGGGAGCAACAAGACTGGCATCAGTCCGCTTGGCACCAGCAATACCTACAACGTGCGCTGTAACTCGGCCATAGCGTCAGCTGCCGTCGTGCCCTTCGGCCCCGTCGTCGGATTCCAGAGCGTGGGCCGGGCGGATGCCTCGAACATCGTCTACACGCGCCAGCTCGCCAACGGGATGATCGAGCAGATCACCATCGCCCAGGTTTCGACCTCGCTCGGGACCACGGCTTATGTCGGTCAGCTGCCGGGAGCTGGCTACGGCAGCGGCACCGTAGCCATGGCCATGGTGGGCAGCGCCTTGACGGCCGACCAGCGCTACGTGGCGTCCCGCGCGATGAACAAGCTCTACAACTTCTTCAGGGGGTGACGATGTTCCTCATCCTCACGGCCGCCGAGGCCGACCAGGTGCGCGGCGAGACGGTCCCCGGACACACGATCGAGCCGCACCTCCTGAAAGACGGCACCTACGCCTTGACCACCGTCGTCTGCGCCGACCCGCACCACGCCAGCAAGCACGCGTTCCTGAGCGCCTTGCCGCTACGAGACGTGCCGCCGGACGAGTTCGAACTTCTGGAGGAGTGAGATGACAGATCCCCTCGCCGATGGCCTCTATCAGCATTGGTCCAACGTTGACCAGCAGGCCTGGGCCGACCGCTATCCCAACTTCGAGCGGAAGGAGATCGCTTGTAGGGGCACCGGCGAGATCTTCGTGAACCTCGAGGCCCTGGACGCGCTCCAGAGCCTCAGGAACGCCGTCGGGCGGCCCCTGATCGTCACCAGCGCCTACCGCTCGGAGAGCCACAACAAGAAGGTCGGCGGCACTCCAAACAGCCGCCACCGCACGGGTGATGCCTTCGACATCTCTATCGCCAACCACGATCCCTTCGTCCTGGAGCACCTGGCGCGTAAGCACGGCTTCACCGGCATCGGGCGCTACCCGAAGCGCGGCTTCATCCACATCGACATGGGGCGTGCCCGCTGGTGGGGCGCACCTGAGTGGCCGGGCGGTTCCCGGGTCGTCTTCCCGGAGGAAGAGCAGGCCCACTCCCCGAAGCCCGCTGCCAAGAAGGCGGCAGGCATCGGCGGCGCCGCGACGATCGCTGGCGGTGCCGCGACCGTCCTGGGCAACATCGATGTCGAGACCGCGGCCGAGAAGGTCACCGCCCTTCGTCCGATCCTGCCCATCCTAGAGTGGGCAGCCGCGAACTGGTGGATCGCCCTGGCCTTCCTGGTCGTGGCCGCCTTCGGCTTCTGGGCGTCCAGGCGCTCTCTCGCCTCGGAAGAGGACGAGGCCGGCAAGTACTTCGTGCCGCCGCAGAAGGCGAGGACTGAGTGATGGCGATCTTCGACGAGAAGCGCGCCCGGAGCGCCATCGCCTGGCTCACCGGCATAGCGATGGTCGGCATCATCTGCGCGGTCTGGGTACTGGCGACATGGCTCTTCTGACCCCAATCCTCGGAGCCCTCAGCTGGTTCAAGAGCAGCAAGGTCGGCCAGATCCTGCTGCTGATCGTAACTCTGGGTGGCGCCTACCTCTGGCACTCCAGCCGCAAGAAGCGAGAGGGCCGCGAAGAGCTGCTGCGGGAACAAGACGCCATCCGGCGCCGGCAGCAGGCTGACATCGATGACAGAAGGAAACGGATGGATGACGCCCGCCGCGACGCTCCTGCGTCTGCCAAGCCTCGCGCTGGCGACGCTCTTGATCGCCTCCTGCGGGACGGGGACGTCTAAGGCGCCTCCGCCGCCGATCGACGCCCGCGCCTGCCTGAAGCTGACTCCTATGCCATACGAGGGCTATCAGACTGACCTGGCAGATGCGCGGCTTGAGCTGCCGGACGAGAGCCCGCTGCACTTCGTGATCACCGACTGGGTGGGGATGCGGGCAGCCACGCGGGAGTGCCTGGCGGGATGAGCGACGAGCGCCAAGACACCAACCCTCAAAGCGTCTACGACCGCTCGATCGAGGGATGGCACCTCGACAAGCGGGTGCCGGTGGCCTTGATCGTGACGATCTTCCTTGCGGTGGTCGCGGGCGTCTACGCCTACGCGATGCTGGAAGGCACCGTTCTCGACCACGAAGCCCGCATCACGCGGCTCGAAGAGCACGATCGTTTGGCTGACCAGTCTCGGGGGGCTGTCCTCAACAAGGTGACCCAGTTGGACGCAACCTTGGTGGCGGAGCTGGCCGCCATCAAGGTCACGCTGGACGTGATGCGCATCGATCTACGGGAGCTTAGGAAATGGCCTGGTACTGGTGGACCTTAGTCGCGGTCGTCGGCTTCCTGCCGGTGGCCTTCATCGTCTCGCTGCTGCTCTTCCTGGTGTTCGTGCTGCTCCGCGCGATCGTGCCGAAGGGCCTGCTGCAGCGCTACTTCATCAACCTGCTGATTGCGTTCGATCAGCTGGCGAACGCCATCCGCGGCGGCGATCCTGACCAGACGATCAGCGGCGCGATGGGACGGGCGGTGCAGCGCGGTCCAGAGGGCTGCAGGGCCTGCTACGGCATCTCCAAGCTGGTCTGCCGCCTGCTCGACGTGCCCGATCCAGACCACTGCGGGAAGGCGCTCCGAGCCGATCCGAAGGAGGGGAAGAAGGGACTAGCCTGGCGGGGTTAGCGGGTCCTCTGGCGGCCGGGCGGGAAGATCCACTTGGACCCTTTAAGAGCCGACTCTGTCCACGCGAAGCCGTAGCTGTACTTGGATTGCTCCGTCCAGAAGCCATCTTCCCACATGACCTCGACAGGCCCCTTTCCATCGTGCGGGTAAACGATGATCACTTCCCGGTCCAGGCGCGCCTGGTCGACGTCTTCCCAGTCGTTCCAGTCCTTTGGCATCTTGCTAGCCCCAGTAGCGCTCCCTCAGGGGCATACTCGCAATCTTTCCGGTAGCCATCTACTTTTTTCTTATGTCGATTGTCAGGACAGAGCGAGCCCCAGAATCAAGCCGATGGACAGGCCGCCGATCGCGCAGGTGCCGACAATCCACCAGTCGATAAGCGGCTGATCTGGGAGACAAAGCCATTCGTACCGCCAGCGCATCATCCCTCCTCGGACCGACGAATCCTCCGCAGCGCCAGCACCATCGCCGCAAGAAGGCCTAGGCCGATCAGGAGGACATGCAGCGGCGCGCCCTGACCGGTGAAGGCCTTCCACCCCAGCAGGCAGCTGATGCCTAGGCCGGAAACGAAGGCCGTCCAGAGGACCATGCGGGCTAGGCGCTTGGTCATTCCTTCTCTCCGATAGCCTTGCCGAGCAAGTCATGCGCGTTCCGCAGCGCGCCGTCGGCTAGGGTGATATTGCCGGCCGCTTCTTCGTGCGCCTTCCACTGGCCTCGCCAGTGCGGCGGCAGGCTCTGCTGCGCAACCCGCTCCTCGCTCTCCATCTCCTCCAGGTCGACGATGGCGCCGACGATGACGTCCTGGATGGCACGGATCCGCTTGCGTCGTTCGCTGTTCACGCCTTCTCTCCCGGGGCGTAGGTCCAGAGGGCCTTGTCGAAGCTGCGGTCTTCGTACTCTCGGTATCGGCCAGCAAGATTGCGCCAGCGCTCGCGGTTAGCAATCCACCGGACCTTGTGGGACACCGACCCGCCCGGCCAGTCGAAGATGACGACCCGCCCGCTCTCCTTAGCCTCCCCGACCTCGCTCCAGGGCCGCCAGCCCTCCCACTTGTCGAGCTGCTTGCAGAGGGTCACGGCGAACTCCTCAAGGGCGGGGCGGTCCTCGGGCGGCAGGTGATCGTGCAGTTCCTGCCCGGCCGCCCGCACCTTGACGAAGTAGACGCCGGTCACGTCGAGGCCGATAGCGAGGGTGCCGAGCTCCAGCTCAAGCGGGGCGACCCATCCGTTCCCGGCCTTAATCAAGCGCGGCGTCGTGCGGTCACCGCTCATCGCGCGGGTCCTTTTGCTGGGTGGCATTGAAGCCGGTGATCATCACGAAGCCCATGCCGGCCATCTGGCGCGCTTGGCAGCCGGTCATGCCCATGGTGGCAGACGTGATGACATCCCAGAGCCCCAGCACCTTGCCGAGTGCGAAGAGCTGTAGTGCGAGGTCCTGGCTTCCCAGGGCACCCCCTACGGTGATGTAGGATGGCCCGCCACTAAGGTCCCGGGGGTTGGGATAGGTCTTCAGCAGCTCGACCAACTCGGCCTTTCGCTGCTCGGCGATGGCCTTGCGGACGCCGATAACGATGAACTCGACGTCGACCAGCTCCAGGCCCTCAGGCGCTTCGTCAACGTGCGGCATGGCGTAGACCTCAAGCACTCCACCAGCGGTCAGCTCCTCATCGCCGCGCTTGACCTGCTCGACCAACTCGGGCGTGCCCTCCAGGACTTCACCTTTGCGCAGCTCTGTCGTGGCCTCGTGCAGGATGTCGGCTAGGCGGTCGATATCCATCTCACTCATCCTCCTTTGCTGGTGGGCGGGGTCTCCGGCAGCCCATCTCGGGCGAGCGACGCCTTGAGGTCGGCAATCTCCAAGGTGATGACGACCGCCCCGGCTTGGCCACGCTGGGCACGCTCCAGGCGCCTCAGCCTCTCAATCGCTTCGTAGCGGGGGTCCATCTCTCATCCTCCATCACTGGCCTCTCGATAGGCCTCTGTCAGCTCAGCCATCATCTCGTGCGAGCCGGTCGCGCGATCGGGGTGCCGCTCCATGCTCAGGCGGCGATAGGCGGCCTTCACGGTGTCCGCGGAGGCGTCCTGGGAGACCTCCAGCACCTGCCACCAGGGGCGCTTGGAGCCCGGATCGGGCAGTGCCAGGAACGCGTGGAACATCTCCTTGGCGGAGGCGACGCCGTAGCGTTCGATGGCCCTTGTCTTGTCGATGTGGGCAGCAATAGCCGCGATGTTCTGCGCCACCTCGGTGAACCGATCGCAGCACAAGACCATCTCGTCGCCATCAAGCTCAAAGTAGACAGCTACGCCCGGATCCTCAGGCTTCTTGGCGCCGGACTTTGGCTGGCCGTCGCGGCGCATCTCCATATCGCAGCTGACGATTGGCTGATAAATGCAGCCTAGGCGGGCGGCCTCGTCGTTCAGGCGTGAAAGGGCGATGGCGATAGTGAGACCCTCATGGCTGTGCCATCCACCATGGTCTCTTGTCTGGGAGAAGCGCCCATACTTGCGTTCGCCTGCCGGCGTCCTCGGTCGGCGCTCCGGCCACCTAAGGCCTTTGTTCTCCATGGTCACCTCCTTCATCGGGAAGACAGGGGTGCTCGCGGCACGGTTGCCCCCTGCCCTTCCCTGATCAGTCCAAATTCTGGAGATGACGAAGTCTTACTAGTCGCTGTTCCGGCTTAAGAGGTAGGACCCTCTTAATCAGCGGGTCCAAGGTTCGAGTCCTTGTGCGCCCACCAATTTTTTCAATGAGTTAAGATGAGGCCACCAAAGGGAATTCGTTTTGGGTAAGCATCGGGTAAGCAATGAAACCTGTGCTCGCCTGCGGCCTGACCATTGGTTTCCTATACCGCTCTCTACGTGACAGTGATTGAGTGCTGCCCGAAGTTTGCCTTTATGACCACGATTGGCGTATATCAGTATCCTTTCAATCTAACTCCTCTGCGATAGGGGATGCCAATCAATCTCCGGAGATCGGGCACCCATGGATAAGGCATACTATGCGCTTAGCGAAATCGAGGAGAAATTTACTGTATCGAGAGAGGATCTAGGGTATTTTTTGCGACACCTTGATGTTAAGCTTTCAGTTTACTTGATCGGCACGCAGCTTGAGCGTGGATTTATTTACGAGAACGAGCATTGCATTGCTCGCCTTCCTGAAGAAATATTAATATTAGAGGACCTCCAGGATCTCCATCTACAGAATTCCTTAGAGTTGCTTCGGACTGGAACAGTCATTGTATCTTCTTTTCAGGAAAGAGAATTCGACTATTGCAGTATAACGGGCCCAGAAGAGGGTGTTCAAATTAGATTGGAGGACGTTGTTATTCGAAAAGAAGAAGTTGACAGAATGATACGGCAAGGAAATGTTAAAACGAGTAGCGAAATTAGTCTTTAGATCTAAAATACACTTCAAACTTTGAGGAGGTCGTGTTAGGTGAAAGAGTATTTTATTTTGGCTTGATCCAGGCAAAGGTCGTGCAAATCCTTCATGACGCGATGCTAATGAAATCACCATGGTGCCACGGCAAACAAGTCCTTGCCGATGCGGGATCTGTCAGCACCCGTATGTCAGATCTCTTCAAGAAGCAGCCGCACTGGCGTGAGCTTATTAGATCTGATGGCCGCGGAAAGTATCGCCTTAACGTCCAGCTGCCTTGATTACTTCTAAGTTGCGCTTGAATTTACACTCGGCACTCTCCACTATTGATCTCGTCATTTCGTCCCCCACCGGTCCACTCCTAGTCCGCTACCGACCCCGCATAGAGTCGCAACTCGTCCTGCCACGATCCCGGAGAGGTCCCGACGACAACTCTTTGACCTATTGCGATCCTCTCCTCAGGCATTAAAAGGAGAGTGCCTTGTCCGTTCGACATTTCAATCAGAGTGAACTCGCGGCCCGCTGGAACATCTCTCATCGCACTCTTGAGCGATGGCGGTGGTCGGGCGACGGCCCGCAAGACGTCAAGATCGGCGGGCGCGTCGTGTATCGGCTTGAAGACATAGAGGCATTTGAGTGCCAGCGGCTGCGTTCCAACACGTCTGTGAACACTGCTCCACAGTGAGCCTGACGTAGCGGTCTCCCGCGTGCCCTGGTCGGTGCTACTCCCACAAGCGGAGTGATGCGCGATCGTAGCAAGCAAGGCTAGACCTCGTTTACCATACCGTGAACCTGCCCCCCCCCAACTCGAATGGCGTATTAGCGCGGTTGGTTTGGCGTATTCAAGAGCTAACATTGCAAAATCGATCTTGAACATGTGACAAGCCAATCGTCTTTTTAAATCACAGGGGTTGGAGGAGGCTCGATACAACCCAGGAGAACTTGTGCAGATGAAGCAAATCTTCCCCTGCTACATGCGCGATTACGGCGCCACTCTGGCGGACAACGGCTATCGCGTCGTGCCGCTCTGGCCCGGGCGCAAGTACCCGGCGATCAAGACGGGCGATACCTGGCGGCGCTATGAGAAGTGGACCAAGCATTGCGATCGGGAAAACAAGGCCTTTGAGCTCAAGGCGTGGTCGAACTGGGACGGCTGCGGCGTCGGGATAGCTTGCGGCGAAACCGTCGTTGCCGTGGATATTGATCTCAAGGATGACGCCGAGCTTGCCAACAAGGTGCAACAACTAGCGGAGGCGCGTCTGGGGGTAACGCCGGCGGTCCGGATTGGGCAGTGGCCAAAGACCCTCTTGGTCTACCGGGCAAAGGAAAAGATCGCCACCATCAAGCGGCACCCGATCGAAGTACTGGGCCACGGCGCGCAGTTCGTCGCCTATGGCATCCACCCGGACACAGAGAAGCCATACCAATGGATTGACGAGGGGCTGGCCGACCTTCACGTCAAGGACCTGCCGGCGGTGACTCAGAAGCAACTCGAGGACTTTGTTGAGAAGGCGTGCGCGTTGCTGCCGGAGGACGTTAGGAAGCGCCACCGCAAGCGCACGGTAGGCCAGACGCAGGCCAGCCCCCTTGGTGCAACGGCATCCCTAGAGGCCGTCAGAAGCGCTGTGGAGGCCATCCCGAACCCGGACCTGCAGTGGGACGACTGGAGCCGGATTGGGATGGCGATATGGGCGGCGACCGGCGGCTCTGAGGAGGGGGCCGCCGCCTTTGAGGAGTGGTCGGCGAAGAGCAGCAAGCACAACGCCAAGGCCTGCCGCGAGCGATGGCAACACTGGTTCAGATCGCCACCGTCGAAGCTGGGATTCGGCACGCTCTTTCACGAGGCAAAGCAAAACGGTTGGACGCCGCCTGCCAACGTGATCTTTGACAAGCGCTTGGCGGATTTGGCACCGGCGTCACCAGAGGCGCTGATAGAGCGAGCCCGAACAGCCCTGCCCGCCGAGAAGGCGCCACCTGCCGCCTACAGCGTGCCGGAGCATCTCCTCGACCTGGATGGCGGCCTGAAGACCTTCGTGGATTGGTGCGTCGCTACGGCACCGACACCGCAGCCCTTCTTCGCGCTGGCGGCCGCGTTGCCGATGTTCCGTGTGCTGACCGCACGGAAGTACCGGACACGGACGGATCTCCGCGGCTCGCTCTTCACCGTCGCGCTGGGCGACAGTGGCTCGGGCAAGGACCACCCGCGCAAGTGCGTACAGGTACTGCTGAGCCGGGCCGGCCTGGGGGCCTATCTCGGCGGCGACGACATCGCCTCCGGGCAGGCGATCCTGTCCGCCCTAGCGCGGCATCCAGCCCTGCTGTTCCGGTCGGATGAGTTCGGCAAGCATCTGGCGACCTGGGCCGATCGGCGGGCTCCCGGGCACAAGGCCGCCATCCTGACCAAGTTGACCGAGCTCTTCTCGGCCGGCAACGGCGTGATCCAAGGCACCGAGTACGCCAATCCCAACGAGCGGCCCCGACAGGACGTGGTCCAGCCTTGCGCCTGCCTGATGGGTTCGACGGTGCCGGGAACCTTCTGGAAGGCCCTCCAAGAGGGCGCCATGTCGGACGGCAGCGTGGCCCGCTTTCTGATTTTTCGGACCGCGGACAACTACCCGACCTGGAAGACCGAGCTACCCCTGCTGGAGCCGCCGGAAGCGCTTGTAGAACTCTGCAAGACGATCGTCGCAGGAGTCCCGGGGCATGACTATGGCGGCGATCTGGCCGAGCTCATGCTGCCAGAGGCCTTGCCCAAGCCCTACGTAGTCAAGGAGGACAGCGGCGCTCAGAAGATCTTCCGGCAATGCGCCGAACGGCGGCTCGAGTGGTGCCGGCAAGTCGAAGGGCAATACCTGGCGGCCTTTCCCGCGCGGCTTTGGGAGCACACCGTCAAGCTTGCCATGGTGCGCGCCGTCGCCCGCCAGCCGGCTGCACCCGTGATCACCGAGCACGACGCTCAGTGGGCCTGGGATCTGACCGACCACTGCCTCAACACACTACTCGCCGACGCTGAGCGGCACTTGGCCGAGAACCAGACCGAGGCAGACAAGAAAAAGCTGCTGCAGCTGATCAGAAGCGCCGGTGAAAACGGCATAACGAATCGCGTACTGAGCCGGAAGACGATGAACATGGACAGCTGGAAGAGAAAGGAGCATCTCGACGATTTGCAGGAGGGCGGTTTCATCCTGCAGTGTGACGCAGGGAACAAGACCGGGCCAAGATCGCAAAAGTACTACGCAGCATAGACAGCCGGCTCAGAGTTCGAACCGTCACATAAACTGTCACGAGACTGTCATGCAGGGGGGATCCTGTAACTCGCTGATCCTTAATGATTTTTTCTAACTGTCAAACTGTCATCCCCTATATAAGTATCCTTGGCCAAGGCATCTGCCAGGTGCTTGGGCAGTAAGGACCTATGACAGTTTGATAGTTGATGATGATAGAAATTTAATCATATTTCAGAAGAACTTAGCGGGCTAGGAACTGTCATTCGAACTGTCAATCTGTCAAAGACAGTTCGGCCCGCGAAGGGAGGAAATACAAGAGCTCCCTGGTCGCCCTTCTGGGCCACTACGGCGCGGTGCCGCGGGCTTTCCGGCCCTATCGCGCCAAGACCAAAGGCAAAGTCGAGCACCCCTACCGCTACATCCGCCAGGACTTCTTCCTGGCCAGAAGCTTCCGCGACCTGGAGGATCTCAATGCCCTGTTCTTGCGCTGGTGTCGCGGTGGCCTACAAGCGCGAAATCGCCGCGGCCGAAGACCCGGAAGCCAGGCGCCGCGGGCTGGAGGCCCAGCTGGCCGGTAAGCAGTCCCCCTTCCAGCGCGCCGAGGCCTTATCCCTGCACGAGCTGATCGACCCACGCGATAAGCGCCCCTTGCTCTGCCGCTGGCTCGAGCGGGTGCAACATCTGCTGCCGCCGCTCTTGGGGCCGAGCAGTTTCGCGGTTCGGCCTTGAGGACCTGGCCGACGGGAGACGTCGGCCCTACCGCCTGGCGAAGCGTCTGCCGTTCCAGATCGAGAGCCTCATCGTCACTTTGCACGAGGAGCAAGCGAGCTGGGGGCGGCAAAGACCTAGGATCTTGCGGAAAACTCAAACTCAAAACGATCCGACTTTCAGCGAGCAGGTCGAACGCCACAGTACCTGCCTCTTTGCCACAGGAATGATCGGCGCCAGCCGCCCTGGGCGAGCGGCGTTCGCCTCAGGTCTGTATTGTCACCTCGATAGATATGAGGCCGTCGCCGTTACCAGGAATGCTAACCCCACTGCCTAGGATCAAGGTGTCCCTGCCGGCACCGCCGTCATACTCATAGAAGGCAGTCCAATGCTCCTGCGAAGACACGCGGAAGACGTCGTTCTGATTCCCACCGAAGAGGTAGTCGCTTCCCTCCCCTCCCTCGAGCAGATCGTCGCCCCGACCGCCATAAAGCGCGATATCGTCTCCCGCACCTCCAAAGATCGAATCATCGCCCATTCCACCAAAGAGCCTGCCATCAATACCTTCGCCGCCGTAAAGGGCATCATCACCGTTCTCGCCGAAGAGAGCCAGGTCGTCACCAGCACCGCCAAAGATAGAGTCGTCGTAAGCAAACTCGAGGGAGTTGTCCGACACGTAGTCGCCAAAGAGCTGCCTGTCGTCTCCGTCGCCACCGAACAACCAGTCAAAGCCGTTACCGCCATACAACTGGGTATCGGCGCCGGCACCACCGGAGACGCTGTCGTTGCCTGTGCCACCGTAAAGGCGCTCGTCGCCATCGTTGCCGCCGTTTAGCCTGTCCCCGCCGCTTCCGCCGAAAAGGAGGCTATCGACCCCCTGGCCGCCGAAGACGAAGTCATCACCGTCACCGCCTAGGAACTGATTGTCATTCCCGGAGTTGCCCGAGAGCTCGTCATCGGAGGCGCCGCCAAAAAACGCGAAGTCGTTGCCACTGCCGCCGGTCATCGTGTCACTGCCGGACCCGCCAAAAAAGGTACCATCGTTCCCGCCAAGCCCACCCATGCGGTCGTTCTGATCGCCGCCGAAGAACTCTCGGTCACCGCCTTCGCCGCCAAAGATCCGGTCCGTGCCTTCGCCGCCCACAAAGCTCCGGTCGTTGCCACTGCCGGCTTCCAAACGATCGTTTCCGTTGCCGCCGAGGAACCTGAATTCATCGCCGTCACCGCCGAAAATCACGTCGGAACCAGCCCCGCCCTGGAAGCTCTGATCGTCGCCACTGCCGGCTTCCAGGCTGTCACTCCCGTTTCCACCGAAGAAGCTCCGGTCGTCGCCACTGCGGGCCTCCAGAGAGTCATTGTCGTTACCACCAAAGAAAATCTGATCGTCGCCATTGCTGGCCACTATGAAATCGGCCCCCAAGCCGCCTGCAAAGCTCTCATGGCGTTCACTGCCCAGGCCAGCGTAAATCCTATCGTCGCCGCTATCCCCGTAGAAGCGAGAGTCGGCGCCCAAGCCTCCATAGATCCGGTCCGCGCCGTCACCGCCTCTGAAACTATCGTCGTCACCCTCGTCCCCTGCGAGCCTATCGTCGCCATCGCCGCCCAAGAACCCAAAATCATCACCCTGGTTACCTGCGATCACGTCGTCTCCATCACCGCCGAAGAAACTAATGTCTTTCCCGTCATCTCCTTCCAAGGTGTCATTGCCATCATCACCGAAAAAGCTCTGATTGGATTCGTTCGTTCTGTTGCCTTGCTGCAACGCCAGGAGTCTGTCGTTGCCGGTCCCCCCAAAGAACGCTGAATCCTCACCCCGCATGCCCAGCAACAGATCGTTGCCGGACCTGCCGAAGAACGCAGAATCGTCGCCCTCCCCGCCAGAGAGCGTATCGTCCCCGTCACCACCGTCGAACAACTGATCGTTGCCATCCAATGCGACTAGCGTATCGTCGCTGGATCCACCGAAGAAGGAGGTGGCGTCACCAGCGCCGCCGTAGAGGACATCGCTTCCCGAATCACCGTAGAATCGAATGTCTCTACCGCTGTCTCCTCGGAGCAAGTCATCACCCCCGCCGCCAAAGAAACTACGCTCCGCACCTGTGCCGCCGATCAGCGAATCAGCGCCTACGCCGCCAAAGAAGCTGATGTCATCTCCGAGGCCACCGAACTGCGAATCGATTCCTGCGCCACCGAAAAAGCGGAGATCATTTCCAAGGCCACCATAGAGCGCATCGTCTCCTTGGTCGCCATTGATCCCAGCGTCGGCGCCGCTGCCGCCAAAGATCTTGTCGGCGCCCGTATCGCCAGCCAGGAGTTGATCGTCCCCTGTGCCGCCGCGAATGCTGTCCGCTCCGGAGCCACCAAAGAAGAAGCTGTCGATACCGCTGCCGCCGAA
This sequence comes from Rhodospirillales bacterium, assembly GCA_963669375.1. Classification (GTDB taxonomy): domain Bacteria; phylum Pseudomonadota; class Alphaproteobacteria; order Kiloniellales; family JACOMY01; genus JACOMY01. Next base: position 1,101,045 of record OY770024.1, read on the forward strand.
GAGCGAGTCAGCCCCGCCCCCACCGTAGAAAAGACTTTCGTCCCCCGATCCTCCGACAAGCGCATCGCTGTCCGCCCCACCGAAGAAGCGCCTGTCGCCGCCACGATCACCAAAGAGCCTATCTTCGCCTTCGCCGCCGAAGACGCTCTCATCGACGCCGTCGCCACCGAACATCCGATCGGCGCCGCTGTCGCCGTGTAGAGTTCTGTCCTGTCCCAATCCGCCGTCGACCCGGTCGTCTCCATCACCGCCATAGAGACCGAGATCGCTGTCTTCGCCGCCGTAAAGCCGGTCAAGCCCGCTGCCGCCGAGCAAGCTGAAGTCCACCCCGCTGCCGCCTTTGAGCGTATCGCGCCCGCTGTTGCCGAAGAAGGTGCTGTCTTGGCCACTATCGCCGTAAACACGGTCGCTTCCGTCACCGCCGGCAAGGACGGCATCGTTGCCCTCACCCCCATAGAGCCGATCATCTCCCGCGGCACCGCCGATCGAGATGTCGTTCCCAGCGCCTCCTTCGATGATGTCCTGGCCAGAGCCGCCGAAGGCCGCGTCCACGCTGCCCGACCCGTCGTTGCCGCTGCCAAGCTGGATCCGGTCGGCACCGGACTCGCCTCGGAAGCGCGATTCGCGACCGCTGCCGCCCGACAGGCTGTCGTCACCATCGCCGCCCCGGAAGCTGACGTCGTTGCCCAGCCCACCATAGAGCGCATCGGCCTCCGCCCCGCCGAAGAAAGTCCTGTCGGCGCCGCTGTCGCCGTAGAGCCGGTCGGACCCGGACGCACCGTAGAAGCGCCGGTCGGCACCGCTGCCGCCGTAGAGCGCGTCGTCGCCGGCACCACCCGCCAAGGCAAAATCGTCGCCCGCATCGCCGTAAATCCGGTCCGAGCCCTCCTCGCCGAAGAAGCTGCGGTCGGCGCCCGCCCCGCCGAAGAGGCTGTCGGCACCGCTGTCGCCGAAGAAGCGCGTGTCGTCGCCCTCGTCGCCGTAGAGACGATCCGATCCGCCTTCATCGCCCAGAACGGCGTCGCCGTAGAAGGCACGGTCGCCACCGCTGCCGCCGAACAGGCTGTCGTCGCCGTCCTCGCCCAGGAACACCCGATCCGACCCGCTGCCGCCATAGAGGCTGTCGGCGCCCGAGCCTCCGGTGAAGAAGAAGTCGTCGCCCGCGTCGCCGCGCATGACGTCGTCGCCACCGCCGCCGTAGAAGAGGCCGTCGTCGCCGTCACGCCCGCGCAGCACGTCGCGCGCCGAATCGCCAAAGAAACGACGCTCCGCACCGCTGTCGCCATAGAGCACGTCACGGCTCGAGCCGCCGAAGAAGTTGTCGTCGTCGCCGCTGCCGGCACTGATCTGGTCGTTCGAATTGCCGCCGTAGACGTCGAAGTCCGCGCCATCGCCAGCGTAGATCGTGTCAAGGCCAGAGCCACCGAAGATCGTCCGGTCGGACCCGCTCTCCGCGCGCAGAATGTCGCTGCCGGAGCCTCCGTCGATGAAGTCGAGGCCGGAACCACCGTAAAGACGATCCCGGCCCTCGCCGCCATAGATGCTGTCGTCGCCGATGCCCCCGCCGATCGCGCTGTCTCTCCCGGCACCGCCGAAGAGCGTGTCCACGCCAGCGGCGCCGAAGAGCGAGGTGTCGTTACCCTCCCCGCCATCGATCACATCGTTCTCCGCTCCGCCGTAGAAGCGCACGTCCACATCACCGCCACCGTAAAGGCGGTCGGCACCGCGGCCACCTAGGAAGTAGCTATCCCGGCCCGCATCGCCCGACAGACTGTCCGCGCCACTGCCGCCGAAAAAGCTCCGATCCTGCCCGCTACCGCCCGATAGGCTGTCCGAACCCGTTCCGCCCAAGAACTGACTATCGATCCCGCTGCCACCGAAGAGACGGTCATCCCCCTCCTCGCCCGAGAAGTGACTGTCGCTGCCCTCGCCACCGTAGAGGCTGTCGGCACCGCTGCCACCCTGTAGTGTCCCGTCCTGCCCGTCTCCGCCGTCGATCCGGTCATCCCCATCGCCGCCGTAGAAAGCGGTGTCGTTGGCGGCGCCGCCGTAGAGCCGGTCCAGCCCGCTGCCACCGAAGAAGGAAAGGTCGCTCCCGCTGCCACCGGACAGCCTATCGCTTCCGGTGTTACCGAAGAAGGTGCTGTCCCGGCCGCTGTCGCCGAAGACCCTGTCGTCCCCGTCACCGCCGGCAAGGACGGCGTCGTTGCCCTCGCCCCCATAGAGCCGATCATCTCCCGCGGCACCGCCGATCGAGATGTCGTTCCCAGCGCCTCCCTCGATGGTGTCCTGGCCAGAGCCGCCGAAGGCCGCGTCCACGCTGCCCGACCCGTCGTTGCCGCTGCCAAGCTGGATCCGGTCGGCACCGGACTCGCCTCGGAAGCGCGATTCGCGACCGCTGCCGCCCGACAGGCTGTCGTCACCATCGCCGCCCCGGAAGCTAACGTCGTTGCCCAGCCCACCATAGAGCGCGTCAGCCTCCGCCCCGCCGAAGAAGGTCCGATCAGCGCCGCTGCCGCCGTAGAGCCGGTCGGACCCGGACGCACCGTAGAAGCGCCGGTCGGCACCGCTGCCGCCGTAGAGCGCGTCGTCGCCGGCACCACCCGCCAAGGCAAAATCGTCGCCCGCATCGCCGTAAATCCGGTCCGAGCCCTCCTCGCCGAAGAAGCTGCGGTCGGCGCCCGCCCCGCCGAAGAGGCTGTCGGCACCGCTGTCGCCGAAGAAGCGCGTGTCGTCGCCCTCGTCGCCGTAGAGACGATCCGATCCGCCTTCATCGCCCAGAACGGCGTCGCCGTAGAAGGCACGGTCGCCACCGCTGCCGCCGAACAGGCTGTCGTCGCCGTCCTCGCCCAGGAACACCCGATCCGACCCGCTGCCGCCATAGAGGCTGTCGGCGCCCGAGCCTCCGGTGAAGAAGAAGTCGTCGCCCGCGTCGCCGCGCATGACGTCGTCGCCACCGCCGCCGTAGAAGAGGCCGTCGTCGCCGTCACGCCCGCGCAGCACGTCGCGCGCCGAATCGCCAAAGAAACGACGCTCCGCACCGCTGTCGCCATAGAGCACGTCACGGCTCGAGCCGCCGAAGAAGTTGTCGTCGTCGCCGCTGCCGGCACTGATCTGGTCGTTCGAATTGCCGCCGTAGACGTCGAAGTCCGCGCCATCGCCAGCGTAGATCGTGTCAAGGCCAGAGCCACCGAAGATCGTCCGGTCGGACCCGCTCTCCGCGCGCAGAATGTCGCTGCCGGAGCCTCCGTCGATGAAGTCGAGGCCGGAACCACCGTAAAGACGATCCCGGCCCTCGCCGCCATAGATGCTGTCGTCGCCGATACCACCGCCGATCGAGGTGTCGTCCCCGGCGCCGCCGAAAAGCGTGTCCACGCCTGCGTCGCCGTAGAGAGAGGCGTCGTTCCCCTCCCCGCCCTCGATCCGGTCGTTGTCCGCGCCGCCGTAGAAGCTCACGTCGACATCGCCGCCGCCGTAAAGGCGGTCAGCGCCACGGCCACCTAGGAAGTAGCTGTCCCGGCCCGCATCGCCGAAGAGGCTGTCCGCACCGCTGCCGCCGAAGAATCTGCGGTCCTGCGCGCTACCGCCCGACAGGCTATCCGAACCCGTACCGCCGAAGAACTGAACATCGATCCCGCTGCCGCCGTAGAGGCGGTCAGCACCCTCCTCGCCCGAGAAGTGACTGTCGTTACCCTCGTCACCGAACAGTCCGTCATGACCGCTGCCGCCGAAGAAACTACGGTCCTGCGCGCTGCCACCCGACAGGCTGTCCGAACCCGTATCGCCAAAGAACTGAGAGTCGATCCCGCTTCCACCATAGAGACGGTCGGAACCCTCCTCGCCCGAAAACTGACTGTCGCTGCCCTCGTCGCCGAACAGACTGTCCGCGCCCTCGCCGCCAAAGAAGTCAAAGTCGTTCCCAATGCCGCCGTAAAGACTGTCCGAGGCCTCCTCGCCGCGCAGCTGCAGATCGTTGCCCGCGCCACCGAACAGACCGTCCTCGCCGCTGCCGCCGAAGAACTGCCGGTCACCGCCGGCGTCGCCCATGAGGCGGTCCGCGCCCGAGCCGCCAAACAGCGTCGCGTCACGGCCCTCGCCGCCGTAAACCCGGTCCGCCCCTGCATCTCCGCGGAACTCCGTATCGCTCCCGCCATCCCCGTAGAGCCGGTCGTTGCCATCGCCCCCGATCAGCGTATCGTCGCCGCCCGCTCCACCGAACACGCGGTCGTCGCCGTCGTCGCCGTCCAGGCGGAAGTCATCGCCCGCACCCCCCTCGACCCGGTCCGATCCGGCACCGCCAAAGAAGAAGCCGTCCCGGCCGTCGCCGCCGAGAACGCTGTCAGAGCCCGAGCCACCGGATAAGAGGCCGTCGCCGCCGCTGCCTCCGGACACCGTGTCCGAACCGGTGCCGCCGTAGAAGCGCTCATCGGCGCCGCTGTCCCCGCGCAGCGTGTCGAAACCCGTATCTCCGAAGAAGGAGGCGTCCGCGCCGAGACCACCCGTCAGCTCGTCCATCCCGTCGCCGCCGAAGAAGATGCTGTCGTTGCCCTCCCCGCCGACCAGGCTGTCCGAGCCCTCGCCGCCGTAGAACTCGACATCGCCGCCGCCTCCGCCGTAAAGACGATCGTCGCCACCCTCGCCCCGAAGGTCGCCGTCAGCACCGCCGCCCGCAACCAGCAGGTCCGCACCCTCGCCACCGGCAAAGACGCTGTCAGACCCGCTGCCCCCATAAAGGCCGTCGTCACCAGACCCTCCATAGAAGGCCTGGTCCACACCGGTTCCGCCGAAGAGACGGTCGTCGCCTTCGCCGCCCACGAAGACGCTGTCCGCCCCCTGGTCGCCGCGTAGGCTGTCCGCACCGGAGCCACCGAAGAGGCGCTGGTCGTTGCCGCTGTCACCGGCCAGCAGGTCCGCGCCGCTGTCGCCGAAGACATAGGCCTCGCGACCGCTGCCGCCGTAGATCCGGTCCGCACCCTCGCCGCCGCCCAGAGAGGCATCCCCCCCATCTCCGCCAAAGAGACGGTCCCCGGCCTCCCCGCCGTAAAGGCGATCGTTCTCGGCTCCACCGTAGAGACTGTCGGGCGCCCCAAGGCCGTAGAGACTGTCGTTCGCACCATAACCCAGAATGGTATCGACCTGATCCGTGCCCGCCAGCGTGTCCGGACCACCCGAGCCTGGTATGAACGCCATCGTGCTTCCCCAACAAAGTGTTTCCACGACGCGGGCTCGCCTCAAGCGAGCCCGCGCTTACCTCAACTAAAGCGTGACATTGAGCGTCACTTCGATAGAGACGAGCCCCGCCCCGTCACCGGGTATGCTCACCCCCTCGCCCAGCTCCAACGTGTCGCGCCCACCGCCGCCATGGTAAAGGTAGAGGTTGGTCCAGTCTTCATTCGAGAGCACACGGAAGACGTCGTTGTTCGCACCACCGTATAGGAAGTCGCTGCCGCGCCCACCCTCGAGGGTATCCCTGCCGCCACCGCCATAGATCAGGCTATCGTTGCCGTCGCCGCCGTACAACATGTCGTCGCCGCCCTCACCGTAAATCCCAACATCGTTCCCCGAACCGCCGAAGATCCGATCATTACCTACCCCACCTCGGGCTGCGAAATCCCTCGTAGAGCCGTCGTCGCCGTCGCCCAAGCGGATCGAATCGTTTCCAGCACCGCCGAAGAAGCGCGACTCTCGCCCGTCGCCGCCAAAAAGGCGATCGTTTCCATCGCCACCGCTGAGGCGGACGTCGTTCCCCTCGCCGCCGTATAGGCGATCGGTTCCCGAATCGCCATACAATATCTTGTCGTTTCCGCCCCCTCCATAGAGGCGATCGTTATCCCGGCCGCCGAAGAGCGACAGATCGTACCCGTCATCGCCGTAAATCCTGTCCAGACCTTGGCCGCCGAAGAGGTGCGAATCCTGTCCGCCACCGCCGAAGATGCTATCGTTGCCAGAGCTGCCGTAAATCGACATATCGTTCCCACCACCGCCGCGGATGAGGTCCCCACCCGAGCCGCCAAAGATGGAGGAATCATTCCCGATACCGCCGTCGATGAAATCCGCACCCCGATCGCCGAAGAGTGCGGCGTCATTACCTGCGTCGCCTAAGAGGCTGTCGTTGCCAGAGCTGCCGCCAATCGATCTATCGTTCCCGGAACCGCCGCGGATCAAGTCCGCACCCGAGTCGCCGACTGCCGCCGCCAGGTCCTCACGGCCGTCGTTTCCGGAACCGAGGTCGATCAGATCGTCGCCATCTCCGCCACGCAGTACAAAGTCACCGCCGTCGCCGCCAAAGAGGCGATCATCGCCGCTACCGCCAAGAAAGCTAAAATCGATTCCGGCCAAGCCATTCATAGTGTCGTTTCCGGTGTCGCCGTAGAACATACGGTCATTCCCGATCTGGCCTTGCAGAAGGTCGTCTCCCGATCCGCCGTAGAAGAATTCGTCTTTTCCAGACCCACCTTGCAGTAAGTCCCTCCCACTACCGCCAAAGAAGCTGCGATCTCTTCCGCTGTCGCCGAAAATGCTATCGTCGCCGGCCCCCCCGTAGAAGAAGGAATCCTCGCCGTCTAGCGCATAGAGAGAGTCGTCACCTTGACCGCCGAGGAAGGTCCGATTGTCGCCGTTGTCGGCGAAGAGAGCATCGTCCCCGAGGCCGCCGTAAAAGAACTGCTGGCCGTTGCCCGCGCCCGCCTCTATGCGATCGTCCCCTCCATCGCCGAAGAAGAAGGAGTCCTCACCCGAACCTCCAATGAGCGAATCGTCCCCCTCGCCGCCGTAGAAGCTCACATCATCTCCAACGTCAGCGAAGAGTGAGTCACGCCCCTCGCCGCCAAAGAAGCCTGTGTCCGCGCCCTCGCCGCCGTAGAGCGTATCATCGTTGTCGTCACCGAAAACGCCTTGATCGTCGCCCTCACCACCGGAGATGGAGTCCGCCCCGGAGCCGCCGTAGAACCGGGTCTCCGCGCCGCTGCTGCCGAACAGCGCGTCCGCACCGGAGCCACCGTAGAAGTAGCTCTCGTCCCCGGTGCCGCCGAAGTGAGCATCGTCCCCCTCACCACCGAAGAAGGACTTGTCGTCCCCGGCGTCGCCAACAAGCAGGTCGTTCCCTTCGCCGCCGAAGACGCTCTCGTCCCGATCGCTGCCGGCGAAGATGCGATCCGCGCCGCCACCGCCGTAGAGCTCTGCGTCCCGACCGTCGCCACCGTCGACCCGATCATCACCGTCGCCGCCATGGAGTTGGTAGTCGGCTCCGACGCCACCGTAGACCCGGTCCAGCCCGCTGCCGCCGAACAAGCCGTAGTCGACCCCGCTGCCACCGATCAGCGTATCGGTGCCGGTGTTGCCGAAGAAGGTGCTGTCCCGGCCGCTGTCGCCGAAGACCCGGTCGTCCCCGTCGCCGCCGGCAAGCACCGCGTCGTTCCCGTCGCCCCCGTAGAGCCGGTCGTTACCCGCGGCACCGCCGATCGAAATGTCGTTCCCGGCACCGCCCTCGACGGTGTCGCTTCCCTCGCCGCCAAAGGCTGCGTCCACGCTGCCGGACCCGTCGTTGCCGCTGCCAAGCCGGATCCGGTCGTTACCCTCTCCGCCCCGGAAGCCCGACTCCCGGCCGCTGCCGCCGAAGAGGCTGTCCCGCCCGTCGCCGCCGAAGAAGCTGACGTCATTGCCCACCCCACCGTAAAGCGCGTCGTTCGCCGTGCCACCGAGGAAGGTCCGGTCGGAACCGCTGCCGCCGAACACCAGGTCCCGGCCAGACGCCCCGTAGAAGCGCCGGTCCGCACCGCTGCCGCCGTAGAGCGCGTCGTCGCCGCCGCCGCCCGCCACCGCGAAGTCGTCACCGCCGTCGCCGTAGATCCGGTCCGCATCCTCCTCGCCGAAGAAGCTGCGGTCGTCGCCCGCGCCGCCGAAGAGGCTGTCCGCACCGCTGTCGCCGAAGAAACGCGTGTCGTCGCCTGCGTCGCCGTAGAGCCGGTCCGAGCCACCCTCATCGCCCAGAACGGCGTCGCCGTAGAAGGCACGGTCGCCGCCGCTGCCGCCGAACAGGCTGTCGGCGCCGTCCTCGCCCAGGAACACGCGGTCGGAACCGCTGCCGCCATAGAGGCTGTCGGCGCCCGAGCCTCCGGTGAAGAAGAAGTCGTCGCCCGCGTCGCCGCGCATGACGTCGCTGCCGCCGCCGCCGTAGAAGAGGCCGTCGTCGCCGTCCCGGCCGCGCAGCACATCCAGACCCGAATCGCCGAAGACACGACGCTCCGCACCGCTGTCGCCATAGACCACGTCACGGCCAGAACCGCCGAAGAAGTTGTCGTCGTCGCCGCTGCCGGCGCTGATCTGGTCGTTTGCATTGCCGCCGTAGACGTCGAAGTCGGCGCCATCGCCAGCGTAGATCGTGTCCAGACCCGAGCCGCCGAAGATCGTCCGATCGGACCCGCTCTCCGCGCGCAGAATGTCGCTGCCGGAGCCGCCATCCATGAAGTCCAGGCCCGAGCCACCGTAAAGCCGATCGCGACCCTCGCCGCCATAGACGCTGTCGTCGCCGATGCCACCGCCGATCGCGCTGTCGCTGCCGGCTCCGCCGAAGAGCGTGTCCACGCCAGCGTCGCCGAAGAGCGAGGTGTCGTTACCCGCCCCGCCCTCGATCCGGTCGTTCTCCGCGCCGCCGTAGAAGCCCACGTCCGCATCGCCGCCGCCCGATAGCGTGTCCGCATCCCGGCCGCCATAGAAGAGGCTGTCCCGGCCGCCGTCGCCCGACAGGCTGTCCGCGCCGCTGCCGCCGAAGAAGCGACGGTCCTGCGCGCTGCCCCCGAAGAGGCTGTCCGTGCCCGTACCCCCGAAGAACTGAGAGTCGATCCCGCTGCCGCCGTAGAGACTGTCCGAGCCCTCCTCGCCGCGCAGCAAGAGGTCGTTACCCTCGCCGCCGAACAGACCGTCCTCGCCGCTACCGCCGAAAAACTGCCGGTCGTTGCCGGCGTCGCCCATAAGGCTGTCCGCGCCGTCTCGACCGAACAGCGTCGCGTCGAGGTCCGCCCCGCCGAACACGCGATCCGCGCCGGAATCGCCCGAAAGCCGCCGATCCCTTCCCTCATCGCCATAAAGACGGTCGTCGCCGTCGTCGCCGTTCAGCGTCTCGTCGTCGTCGGCGCCGCCGAACACCCGGTCGTCGCCCGCATCGCCGTCCAGGCGAAGGTCGCGTCCCGCACCGCCCTCGATCCGGTCGGACCCATCGCCGCCGAAGATGGCGCTATCGCTGTCCTGACCGCCGAACAGCTGGTCCGCGCCCTCGCCGCCTCTGATGAAGGCATCCTCGCCATCGTCCCCCAGTACCCGGTCAGAGCCCGAGCCCCCAAAGAGGCCGCGATCGCCGCCGCTGCCACCGGCAACGGTATCCGACCCAGTCCCGCCGAAGAAACTGCGATCGCCCCCGCTGCCGCCGCTCAGCGTGTCGAAACCGGTCCCACCGACGAAGGAGCTGTCCGCACCCCCACCGCCGGACAGGTCGTCGTTACCGTCGCCGCCGAAGAAGAGGCTGTCGTTACCCTCGCCGCCGGCCAGGCTGTCCGCGCCCTCGCCGCCGTAGAACTCCGCATCGCCGCCGCGACCGCCATAGAGACGGTCGTTGCCCGTTTCGCCGCGGAACTCCCTATCGCCGCCGCCGCCCGCCTCCAGCAGGTCCGCGCCCTCGCCGCCCGCGAAGAGGCTGTCAGCCCCGCTGCCACCGTATAGCCCGTCCTCGCCCGTGCCTCCGTAGAAGGCCTGGTCCACCCCGGTCCCGCCGAAGAGGCGATCATCCCCGTCGCCGCCCACGAAGACGCTGTCCGCGCCTTGGTCGCCGCGCTGCGTATCCGCACCCGAGCCGCCGAAGAGGCGCTGGTCGTTGCCGCTGTCCCCGCCAGCAGGTCCGCGCCGCTGTCGCCGAAGACATAGGCTTCGCGACCGCTGCCGCCGTAGATCCGGTCCGCTCCCTCGCCGCCGCCCAGAGAGGCATCCCCCCCGTCGCCGCCAAAAAGACGGTCCCCGGCCTCCCCGCCGTAAAGGCGATCGTTCTCGGCTCCGCCGTAGAGACTGTCGGGCGCCCCAAGGCCGTAGAGACTGTCGTTCGCACCGTAACCCAGAATGGTATCGACCTGATCCGTGCCCGTCAGCGTGTCCGGACCGCCTGTACCTGGTATGAACGCCATCGTTCCTGTCTCCCAGCAACAAGTTTCCTCGACGCACGCCCGCCCAAGGCGAGCCCGCGCTTCACCTCAGTTAAAGACCGTCACTTCGATAGAGAGCAGCCTCACCCCGCCGCCGGGTATGGTCACCCCCTCTCCCAGCACCAGCGTGTCGCGCCCACCGCCGCCATCGTAGCGGTAGCGGCTGGTCCAGTCTTCCTGCGAGCCCACGTAGAAGGTGTCGCTGTTCTGGTCCCCGTATAGGAAGTCACTGCCGCGTCCCCCCACGAGATAATCACTGCCACGACCGCCAAAGAATAGGCTGTCGTCACCGTCACCACCGTAGAGGAAGTCACTGCCGCGACGGCCATAGAAACTCACGTCGTCTCCATCTCCACCGAAGAGGGTGTCATCGCCTCCACGGTCGTACAAGGCAAAAACACCACCGCCATAGAATATACTGTCGTCCCCATCTCCACCGAAGAGTGTATCATCCCTTTGATCACCCACCAAACTCGTATCATCACCACTGCCACCAGAGACCACATCGACATTGCCGCCTCCCCAGAGGAAATAATCGTTACCTGAGCCGCCGAAGATGCTGTCCACTCCCAAGCCACCGAACATCTGCGCATCGTTGCCGTTGCCGCCAAAAATCATGTCATTACCGCCTAAACCAGTGAGTCCCACGGTGTCACCAGTGAGTCTCACGTCGTCACCCGCGCCACCGTAGAGGAGATCATCGCCTACGCCGCCGCCTATACCAGCATCGTTCCCATCGCCGCCGAAGAGACGGTCGTCGCCCGCATCGCCATATGCCGCCTTGACACCTTGCTGGTCGCCGTCATCGCCGCTACCCAAGACGATCACGTCGCCGCCCGATCCGCCGAAGAAGCTCGAATCACGCCCGTCGCCACCATAGAGGCGATCGTACCCAGAGGCGCCGAAGAAGCGAGCATCGTTTCCTTCACCGCCATAAAGCCGGTCGGCCCCATCTTCGCCATAAGCACTTTGATCCTGTCCGGCTCCGGCGAAAAAGCGGTCGTTGTCAAGGCCACCGAAGATCGTGGCATCGTTCCCATCATCGCCATAGATCAAGTCCACGCCTTGGCCGCCGAAGAGGGCAAGATCGTTGTCGCTACCGCCAAAGATGCTATCGTTCCCACTACCTCCGCCAATCGAGATATCAATCCCATCACCGCCGTAGATCCTGTCCAGGCCCTGGTCGCCGAAGAGATTGAGATCTTCACCGGCATCCCCAAAGATGCTGTCGTTCCCACTGCCGCCGATGATCGATACATCATCCCCATCACCGCCGTAGATCTTGTCCAGGCCCTGGTCGCCGAAGAGCCTCAGATCTCCACCGACACCCCCAAAGATGCTGTCGTTCCCAGAGCTGCCGCCAATGTTCTTATCTCTCCCATCACCGGCGCGGATAGTGTCCGCACCGTCGCCCCCGACTGCCGCCGGCAAGTCAATGAAGCCGTCGCTTCCGGCACCCAGGTCGATCAGATCGTCACCCGAGCCGCCGCGGAAGTTGAAATCTTCGCCGCTACCGCCATAGAGGCTGTCGGCACCCTCGCCTCCGGTGAACAGAGTGTCACTGCCGTCACCTCCGAAGAGAGCGTCATCCCCCTCGCCCCCAATGAAGCTGATATCGATGCCGGCCCCGGCGCGCAGCAGGTCGTCTCCAGTCCTTCCGTAGACTAGAGAATCGGCGCCGTCTCCTCCTTCGAGTACGTCGTTGCCGTCACCACCCTCGATCGATTGATCGTCCCCTCGGCCGCCGTCGATGCTGTCCGCTCCCAAGCCACCGAACAAGCCGATGTCGGCACCGTCGCCGCCATAGATCCTGTCTGCGCCGGAATCGCCGAAGGCCGCGGCCGCGACCTCCGAACCGTCATCGCCGCTGCCTAGCTCGATCTTGTCGGCGCCAGAGCCGCCGAAGAAACTAAAATCGTTCCCAAGACCGCCAAAGAGATTGTCGCTGCCCGCGCCACCGTAGAACGTTCGATCACTGCCGCTGCCACCGGAAAGGGAGTCATCCTCGTCGCCTCCAAAGAAGAGGCTCTCATCGCCTGTACCGCCAAAGAGCGTATCGTTGTCCACGCCACCAATGAAGGACAGATCACTTCCTCTGCCGCCAAAAAGCCTATCGGCACCACCGCCACCATAGACGATTTGATCCACGCCGTCCTCACCGTAGAGACGATCGTCGCCAAGCTCGCCGCTAAGCAAGGTGTCCTGCCCCTCCCCGCCGTCGATCCGATCGTCGCCATCCGCACCGACAAGCCGGAAGTCGTCCCCAGCGCCGCCGTAGATCAGATCGCCGCCACTGTCGCCGAAGAGGAGAGTGTCCGCCCCGCTCCCGCCCCTCAGCGTGTCGCTTCCGGAACCACCGAACATCGTCCGGTCCGACCCGCTGTCGCCGAAAATCCGGTCGGAGCCGTCATCACCACCAAGCGAGACATCGTTCCCATCGCCGCCGTAGATCCGGTCCGAGCCGGAATCGCCGAAGGCCGCGTCAACGCCACCGCTAGAGCCGTCGTTGCCGCTGCCGAGCACGATGCGGTCGGCGCCGGACCCGCCGCGGAACGACGACTCCCGGCCGCTGCTGCCGAAGAGGCTGTCCCGCCCGTCGCCACCGAGGAAACCGACGTCGTTGCCCGCGTCACCGAAGACAAGGTCGTCCCCGTCCCCGCCGGAAAGAACCGCGTCGTTGCCGTCCCCACCGTTGAGCCGGTCGTTACCCGCGGCACCGCCGATCGAGACGTCGTTTCCATCGCCGCCATCTATGGTGTCGTTTCCCGCGCCGCCAAAGGCTGCGTCGACGCTTCCCGAGCCGTCGTTGCCGCTGCCAAGCCGGATCCGGTCGTTGCCCTCTCCGCCACGGAAGCGCGACTCCCGGCCGCTGCCACCCGACAGGCTGTCGTTACCGTCACCGCCCTGGAAGCTAACGTCGTTGCCCAGCCCACCGTAAAGCGCGTCGTTCGCCGTGCCACCGAGGAAGGTCCGGTCGGAACCGCTGCCGCCGAACACCCGGTCCGTGCCCGACGCCCCGTAGAAGCGCCGGTCCGCACCGCTGCCGCCGTAGAGCGCGTCGTCGCCGCCGCCGCCCGCCACGGCGAAGTCGTCACCGCCGTCGCCGTAGATCCGGTCCGCATCCTCCTCGCCGAAGAAGCTGCGGTCGTCGCCCTCGCCGCCGAAGAGGCTGTCGGCCCCGCTGTCGCCGAAGAAACGCGTGTCGTCGCCTGCGTCGCCGTAAAGACGGTCCGAGCCACCCTCGTCGCCCAGAACGGCGTCGCCGTAGAAGGCGCGGTCGCCGCCGCTGCCGCCGAACAGGCTGTCGGCGCCGTCCTCGCCCAGGAACACGCGGTCGGACCCGCTGCCGCCATAGAGGCTGTCGGCGCCCGAGCCTCCGGTGAAGAAGAAGTCGTCGCCCGCGTCGCCGCGCATGACGTCGCTGCCGCCACCACCGTAGAAGAGGCCGTCGTCGCCGTCCCGGCCGCGCAGCACATCGCGCGCCGAATCGCCGAAGACACGACGCTCCGCACCGCTGTCGCCATAGACCACGTCGCGGCCCGAGCCACCAAAGAAGTTGTCGTCGTCGCCACTGCCGGCGCTGATCTGGTCGTTTGCATTGCCGCCGTAGACGTCGAAGTCGGCGCCATCGCCAGCGTAGATCGTGTCCAGACCCGAGCCGCCGAAGATCGTCCGATCGGACCCGCTCTCCGCGCGCAGAATGTCGCTGCCGGAGCCCCCGTCCATGAAGTCCAGGCCCGAGCCGCCGTAAAGCCGATCGCGACCCTCGCCGCCATAGACGCTGTCGTCGCCGATGCCACCGCCGATCGCGCTGTCGCTGCCGGCTCCGCCGAAGAGCGTGTCCACGCCAGCGTCGCCGAAGAGCGAGGTGTCGTTACCCGCCCCGCCCTCGATCCGGTCGTTCTCCGCGCCGCCGTAGAAGCCCACGTCCGCATCGCCGCCGCCCGATAGCGTGTCCGCATCCCGGCCGCCATAGAAGAGGCTGTCCCGGCCGCCGTCGCCCGACAGGCTGTCCGCGCCGCTGCCGCCGAAGAAGCGACGGTCCTGCGCGCTGCCCCCGAAGAGGCTGTCCGTGCCCGTACCCCCGAAGAACTGAGAGTCGATCCCGCTGCCGCCGTAGAGACTGTCCGAGCCCTCCTCGCCGCGCAGCAAGAGGTCGTTACCCTCGCCGCCGAACAGACCGTCCTCGCCGCTACCGCCGAAAAACTGCCGGTCGTTGCCGGCGTCGCCCATAAGGCTGTCCGCGCCGTCTCGACCGAACAGCGTCGCGTCGAGGTCCGCCCCGCCGAACACGCGATCCGCGCCGGAATCGCCCGAAAGCCGCCGATCCCTTCCCTCATCGCCATAAAGACGGTCGTCGCCGTCGTCGCCATTCAGCGTCTCGTCGTCGTCGGCGCCGCCGAACACCCGGTCGTCGCCCGCATCGCCGTCCAGGCGAAGGTCGCGTCCCGCACCGCCCTCGATCCGGTCGGACCCATCGCCGCCGAAGATGGCGCTATCGCTGTCCTGACCGCCGAACAGCTGGTCCGCGCCCTCGCCGCCTCTGATGAAGGCATCCTCGCCATCGTCCCCCAGTACCCGGTCAGAGCCCGAGCCCCCAAAGAGGCCGCGATCGCCGCCGCTGCCACCGGCAACGGTATCCGACCCAGTCCCGCCGAAGAAACTGCGATCGCCCCCGCTGCCGCCGCTCAGCGTGTCGAAACCGGTCCCACCGACGAAGGAGCTGTCCGCACCCCCACCGCCGGACAGGTCGTCGTTACCGTCGCCGCCGAAGAAGAGGCTGTCGTTACCCTCGCCGCCGGCCAGGCTGTCCGCGCCCTCGCCGCCGTAGAACTCCGCATCGCCGCCGCGACCGCCATAGAGACGGTCGTTGCCCGTTTCGCCGCGGAACTCCCTATCGCCGCCGCCGCCCGCCTCCAGCAGGTCCGCGCCCTCGCCGCCTGCAAAGAGGCTGTCAGCCCCGCTGCCACCGTATAGCCCGTCCTCGCCCGTGCCTCCGTAGAAGGCCTGGTCCACCCCGGTCCCGCCGAAGAGGCGATCATCCCCATCGCCGCCCACGAAGACGCTGTCCGCGCCTTGGTCGCCGCGCTGCGTATCGGCACCGGAGCCGCCGAAGAGGCGCTGGTCGTTGCCGCTGTCCCCGGCCAGCAGGTCCGCGCCGCTGTCGCCGAAGACATAGGCCTCGCGACCGCTGCCGCCGTAGATCCGGTCCGCTCCCTCGCCGCCGCCCAGAGAGGCATCCCCCCCGTCGCCGCCAAAGAGACGGTCCCCGGCCTCCCCGCCGTAAAGGCGATCGTTCTCGGCTCCGCCGTAGAGACTGTCGGGCGCCCCAAGGCCGTAGAGACTGTCGTTCGCACCGTAACCCAGAATGGTATCGACCTGATCCGTGCCCGTCAGCGTGTCCGGACCGCCTGTACCTGGTATGAACGCCATTACGCCTACTCCCGCCCCCCCAAGACGACCAAACGAACGCAGCGCGCGGCATCAACCGTCAAGGGCACACGTTCTACGCCTCAGAGTACACCATCACTCAAGAGATACAACAATGGGTCACAAAGAAATTTCAGACTCTGTCAAATCTACCGTTGAGACAGTATGCGACGCTGCCAGAAAACAGGAGTGCAGCAAGAGGGACGCGGCCGGCCGCGATGGCATCATTTCGCTGGGAACTGGGGCTGGACTGCGGCAGCAGTCCCTCTTCCGCGGCTCATGGCTCTTCCGTGCGGGCCGGTTCCTGAGAGGCGCCGGCCTCACGAATCGAGAAAGCGAAGACGCAGCAAGCCTCTACTCCCCAAATTGTGACCAAGCAAACTCATGGCGTGCAACCTGCTAATCATCGATTGCGACCCCTGCCGCTGTCCACAGGCCCAACAACAACAGATGGTTGATCTCTTGGTTTGACGGAACAGGAGGCAACCACCTTAACTCACCTCCGAACCCGTCCAGCTCAGGGGGTTCACTTCACTTCGGCACTTCGGCCGGACCGTCAACGTCAAGGTCTGTGCGATATCACGTGGCGCGACGCTTCCTCTCATCCCGAGCTATCGATTCCGGTCATTGTCACAGACAGAAAACGCTGGATTTCGCATCGATCAATGCTCTTGGCGATGCGTTTGGCACAAGCCAGACGGCGACGGGGATCAGCTTGGTCAAGGCAGACGACGCTCCAGCCGTGCTAGCTTGTCGTGGGCAACAGGGGCGGAATGGTTCGTCCGGGCGTCCAGCGTGCCGCAGCAGTGGTTTCCTCGAGACGATTTGGGTCCCGATAGCCACGCCTTCGAAATCCAACTCGGTAAAGGTCTGGACATCTTCATGCTCTACGAGGGCGGCGCTGACGCTTGGTTTCACCACGGGGAATCCGTTTGGTTCAAGATTCAACTCAAGATCAGACTATCCGTGTCGGCATTGATGAGGCACTGACGCCATTGGTGTTTTGTGACTATTGGATGCTTGAGCAGCTGGTAGCGCTTGGCAGGGACCGCGACGCCATCGTCAAGGGCGTAGCGCAGGCATCTGCCCTGGGCTCCGATGCGACCGAAGCAGACCTTATGAAGGTAGGCGCCAAAGAGGTCCTGGGAGGCAGTGAGGCGGTAGACGCGGGCAAGGTTGCGGTCCGGCAAGCGGGCTTCGAGCTGGCAGGCGAATAGGGTCATGATCCGGATCCTTCGTCCAGCGCGCCGCGGCCGCCCGGCAGGTGGCGGTAGAGTGTCGAGGGCGCCACGCGGAGCCTCTTGGCCACTTCGACGACGGTGATCGAGGGGTCGTTGAGAAGGGCCTTGGCTTGGACGAGATCTTTGGCCGAGAGCGCTGGCGGCCTGCCGCCGAGACGACCGCGCGCCCTAGCCGACGCGAGGCCCGCCATCGTGCGTTGGCGAATGATCGAGCGCTCGAACTCGGCGAGGGCGGCAAAGATGTGGAAGACGAGGCGGCCGCCCGACGTGGTGGTGTCGATCGCCTCGGTAATCGACTTGAAGCCGATGCCTCCGGCCTCGAGCTCCTCGACAGTTTCGATCAGCTGCTTGAGCGAGCGCGCCAGCCGGTCGAGCTTCCAAACCATCAGGGTATCGCCCTTGCGCATGTAGCCGAGTGCGGCTTGCAGCTCCGGGCGCTCGCGCAAAGCGCCGGAGGCCTTCTCGGTGAAGATCTTCTCGCAGCCGGCAGCGCTCAGAGCATCGAGCTGCAGCTCAGGCGTCTGGTCAAGTGTCGAGACACGGGCATAACCGACAAGCATGGCAACAAAGCCTCCGAAAACCCATATTCACGATAGCTTATCGGATAACATGTTCCAAGAGATAGTTCTGGGAGGCATGGGAGGCGTCTTAGGCTGCCACGGCGAAGGGCTCCGCTGCTCTCTTGGAAACCATCGTTTATCGGAGAGCCTTTGCATTTGGATAGAAGTCGGATGGTCCACCAAGATTCGCGGCACCAGAGCCCTCGCGCGCGTGACGAATTACGGTCTCGCGCGCGTGGCGGATTCAGCTTCCTCCCTTACTCTACCCTCGCGCACACGCGCGTGGCGGATTGGTGGTGAGCAGCTTCGGCGTCGAGCTGATCCTCGGCAAGCGGCAACTCGGATGCCACAACCTGCATCATGCTCCTGGACAAGCTTCTCGGCTATTCCTTCTCGCTCCTGCGCAGGCACCTCACCGAAAGCCGGCGCGCGATCGTGGCGTCCCCGCTAGCAAATGTCAGCCGGGGCGGCGATCGGAAGGCTGACCAAGAGGGCAATTGCTCCCTTAATGCGGGGGCGTCGTGAATCCCGACGCCCTTGCCGCACCGCGGGAGATGACCATCATCGCTAAGCGAGATCGTCTGGAACTCTATGAGCAACTGCATCCAGAGACAGCGCTAGGCGCCAATCAGCACACGAGGGTTCCAAGATTCACGAACCCTCTGATCGCTTGTCACAGGCGACGGGGCGGTCACCGCCGTTCAAGTGGCCAATTTGGTCACTTGAACACAGAGCGGTCTACGCAGGCGACCGCTGAAGCGCCGCTGACTGGCTACATGTCCCAAGTTCAATACGCGCGCGTGTGAAATTCGGGAGGCGTGGTCTCGGGAGAGGCCCTCCAGCTAACGCCTCACGGGAGAGCCGACACCCTTCTACCACACCTCAAGATGCTCGCGCCTGGCACACGAAGCGTCCCAAAGACATCTACGAGCAGCTGCACCCGGAAACAAACAAGGAGGCAAACAGATCGGACCGTGTGGCCAATTTGGCCACACGGGACAGAAAACGCTCACCGCTGCTACAGCGCATGCAACCGGGCGATCTGAATGCGCGATCCGCCGCGACGCCCATCGCGCCGAAGTCCTCGGGCCTGACAATCACCTTCTGAAAGGCTCGAGTTTGGAAAAGGCCAATCAGATGGACACCCTGATCAAGCTGCCGGAAGAGGAGATCCGTTCGTTGCGGCGATGATCGGAGCCTGCCGGGATCTCCGGCTGCGGTTACGGCACCTATCGATGAAGGTTGGGGACGTCAGCCCCGGTGTGGAGTGCCCAGAATGTCGTTTCTTGGCTCTAGGAGCGCCTCTGAGGGCGGCCTGGCGCTTGAAGCATAGAATATAGGTCGAAAAAGAAGTAAAGGCTGTCAGAAGGCTTTCTAGACAGATTCAGGGCATATGGCATCAACCTACCACAGCAAGCTCGTGGTCCGGCTCGATGCCGGCCTCTTGCCTGCTCCGCACCGGCAGGCGAAGTGGGTGGCAGGGGCAACTACGCAGGTCCCTGGTCCCGTGCGGGTCCCCACGCTGCTCCTCGCAGGAGCGGCAACGCTTTGAACCAAAGGCGAGCCTTCCCGAAGGTCGACCCGCCTTTTGGCACCTGTGATCATGGCGACCGGCACACACTAGCCACCATACGCAGAATGTTGGCGCATTCAATTGACAAATAAACCTATTTGTTCGCCGCGATGCCTCGTCTCTCCCGTCAGATCGGCACGCTCAGTGCTGGGTCCCTCCGGCGCCGGCTTCTGCAACTCCAGGATCGCAGCGGTGATGCGATACCACGTCATCGCTCCAAGCGTGTCGCCATCGCCCACGAGTTCCTCCGACCGCCGCTCGGCCTCGCCAAGGGCGTCGCTGCCGTAGCGCTTCCTCATGACGGTGGCCGCTTGCCAGATGTCGCGGTCGAAAAGCATCAGGCCAGCTTAGCACCGTCTTGCCCGTCACGGTGACCTTGCAAGCCCGACGACGACGCCAGCGCCGGTATGACCATTGACGGCCGCAAGCCAGAGGTAGCGGCGCGCGCCCTTACCGATGTGGCTTAGCTGTAGCGGACAGTCTCAACACGCTCGAGCAAGAGTCGCAGATGATCTCAATCCCAAGTCCGGATTACCTCAAGCCGATTCAGCTAAGCCTTTAGGCGATGATTGGACGGTGCGCGCGGACTCGACCAATGTCGACTTTTGCGCCGAGTTTAGGCAAAGAACCGGTAGGACGGTCGCCGTGCGTCTACCTCGCGGATCAAAGTTCTATGTTCGCGAAGCGGGCGCAAGGCCTGTCTTGGAGTTGGTGGAATGACACGCGATAGAGAGCAGATTGCGCGAGAGATCGCTTGGGCCGAAGAGATGGGCCGTAAAATGGTAGAGGAGAATGGTGGCCAGCCTCTAAAGGAGGACTGGAGCCGCTTTGTATGGGGCCCCGATGACGAGATCAATGTTGAGGTCATTGAGGAAGCCCCCGACGAACTAGAGCCCCAAGCCGCCGAGTAGCGCCCCACACATCCTCCGACAAGCAGCAAGGGAGACCAGCGGATTTGGAACCTCGTGCCAATTGACGTGAAGTCTCCGTAACGTCCGCACTCTCCTGGCGTTGCCCAGTCACCCGCTATGGCGCGCTCGGTCACCACAGAGACCTGGCGCATGTCTTAAGCCAAGCAGCAGGGACACCACCAATGTCTCAGAGAGAAGTCGTGTCTTGTACGCCAATAGGACATGACCTCCCTCTTGAGGGCTTCACCGTGGGCGCTTCGGTGGCTGCAGCCTACTCATTTGCATGACCACCTCCCTTCACCTTGCGTCCAAAAAGCTCCGTTGCCCTTCGCAACGGGTCGTCCGCCAAGTGGGCGTACCGCTTAGTGGTGAGCGGCGAATTGTGGCCCAGCAGACGTCCAACGATCTCTAGGCTGAGTCCTTCGGAGACGAGATGAGAGGCGTAAGTATGGCGATTATCGTGACGCCGGTAGTCTTCGATGTCAGCGCTGGCCAGAAGTGACACCCAGAACCGCTTGATCTCCTTCAGTGGCTGACCGGGCTTGTTGCCGGGAAAGAGCCACACCCCTTCGGGGTGGAGAGTCTGCTTAATCGAAGCCACCAAAGCTACGGCTTGAGCGCTCAAGGGCACGTGCTCGGTTCGGCGCTGCTTCGTCTGATGCGACGGTTTGGTCCAAACACCTCGCTCCAAATCGAAGTCGCCAATACGGGCCTGGAGCACCTCTCCGAGCCGAGCACCAGTGAGCAGCTGGAGCTTTACGGCGTTTGCGGCCCGCACGTTGCCATGGTCCTCGAGCGCACCCCACAAGCTCTGAAGCTCGACGTCGCTTAGCCAGCGATGCCGCTTTTCCTCCGGAAAGCGCTTGATGCCCTTGACCGGGTTGTCGGGCCGCCACTCCCATTCCACAGCGAGATTGAACATCTTTGAAAGGAGAGCAAGGACGCGGTTCGCGCGATACGGGCGATCTTTCGAGCGCACATGCAGGTCCTCGATCTGGCGCCTCGTGACGTCACAAACCCGCCTGTTGCCTAGCGCCGGGAGGATGATCCTGTCGATCATGGCCTGGTCGTCCTTGACGCTCTTTGGCCGCTTGTTGGGGATCGCATGGCGCTCAAGGTAGTCATGACACAAACTACGCATCAACGGCGCAGATCTCTCCTGGCGCCGGCTTTCCACCAAATCATCGCCACGCGTCGCATCGGCGAGAATTGCCCGCGCCTCCCTCTTCGCTTGATCAAAGGTCAGCAGCGGTCCGTGCTGACCTATCGTAGCGCGCCGGGAGGCACCAGTCTGCCTATTCCGGTATTGGACGATGTAGCTGCGTACCCCGCTAGGCTTCACCCTTAATCCAAAGCCGGGTAGCGTTTCGTCCCAGACGACTTTGTCCTTGTCGCCCGACTCAAGTCCTTCAACGAGTGTCTTAGTGAGTTTTTGGACAGTCATTCATTGGCTCTCTACGATACGGGTAAGCATGAGGTAAGCAGGATAGATCGAAAATCTGAGGGACGCAAGGTATGCCTCTGACCCCCATAGCCCATAAAAATTACGCTAAATCCGCTAGTTATCGCACATGAGAGAAGCGCATCGAGATCCTTCAAGCTTCTTGCCCACCGACTCTTAATCAGCGGGTCTAAGGTTCGAGTCCTTGTGCGCCCACCAATTTTTTCAATGAGTTAACGACGGTTCGGCGCAAGATTGTGCGCCAGTACGTAGCCGCGGCAAGAATCGAGGCCGACGTCCCGGAGCGTCCTGAAGACCCTCGCTCGACACTCGGTAGACTATGAAGTGCCGCTTGTTCGTCTGTGGCACGATTTCCTTCGTCCTCCACACCGATCTCGGAGAACCATTGGCCAGGCGCAAGTCTTCAGCCTGACCTCGTGCCCAAGCACCTGGCGGGTCCGGAGACGCTGCAAGCAGCCGACCAGTTACCTTTCAGCCCAACGCCGCCCCTATCGACTGACCGCATCTACGCACCAATGCTTCGTCCCGCTCGCCGCTGTTGAAGCCACGCACCTGGGGGCTGGGAACCTTCGCGAAGGTCGATGCTGTGGCGGAACTGGGTCGCGTTCGTCGCCGTCTTGGCGATCGTGCTTGGCGTCCTGAGCACCCTTTCCGTCTGGCAGTACAATGCGACCCTGGCGCGGCTGACATAGGAGCGGCTCACCGTCATCGCGGAGACGACGGCCTCGCCCTTCCGCTCGGTCGTCAAGCTGGGTTCGGCATTGGCGCTCGGCCTCTTCGTGCATGGCGCGGTGACGGAGTCCTACGAGCCGGAGCTGGCCGTGCGCAGCGAGGTGATCGGCACCGTCGCCAACGAGAACGTCCCAGCGCGCAGTCAGCGCCGGCGTCCCTCTGACGGATCTGGTCGGCGCCGAGCACTCCTTCGTCGGCAAGCAGATCGTCGAGGAGTTCGTCACGTGGGCCGAGCCCGCCTGGCGCCGAAGGACGCGGGCGGACCCGGTTACGGCAGCGCCAGGTCTCGGTCGCTGTAGATGAGAGCGCAGAGCCTGAGATCCTCCGCCATGGCCTGCGTCGTCTCGCCGAAGAGCTGAACGGCCGCACGGCGGGTGGGCTGCTTTTTCGCCAGCTCCTTCCCGACTTCCTTACGCAGCCGCTCCAGGGCTTCCGCCGTCCGCTTCGACTGCTTGCGGATAAGCTCGTAGTCGCCGTACTTGCGTATGGCGAAGAGCGCGGCACCGAACACAGGCAGAATGCCGGCCAGATAGGTCGCGGAGGACTTGATCGAACTGGTCCATGGCATTGCGGACTTGTCGCAGAACACCAGGAATCCCTGGTCGCCATAGAGCGGGCACTCGGCGAGGTAACTGGCCAGATAGGCGATGGCGATCAAGCCCGTCAGCAGGAAGGCCAGAATGCCGACCCGGTGCAGCGTGTGCTCGATCCGCCCCAGCGTCCTCACCTGCTCGCTGTGGTAGGCCAGCTGGCCCATCGCACCTTCCGAGAGTTCGCCGTCGCGCGCCGCGGAAAGCGCAATCCGTAGCGTATCGCGGTCCAGCGGCCTGCCCGGCGTGCCGATCTCCCGCAAGGTCGCACGCACGTACCAGACGACCCAACTCTCCTCGTCGGCCCCGTCGCCGGCCTGGCGGCCAAGCGGCGCCGACCCCAGCATGAGGAGCAGCCGTGCCGGCCGCAGAAGCTCTGCAATGTTGCGATAGTCGAGCCACTTCTGATGCCAGCGGCGCCCTCTAAAGAGCTTCAGGCGCCAGAGCTTGATATCCTCGTCACGGCCAAAGATCGTCAGCGCTAGAATGCAGGAGATACAGACGAACTCCAAAAACACGAGCAGCGCCTTGAGTGCCAATTCATCGGACCAGAAAATGATGAAGAGGCCGATCGCCACGGAGAGAAACACCAGGATGCTATTCAAGATGTAGCTCGAGCGATAGTGGTCCGAAAAGTAACTGGCCAGACGGTCCGTCCAGTAGTAGCGCTCGACGATGGTGTCGCCGATCTCTCTGGCGAAGGCGGATCCGGCGACCCGCTTGCACTGTTCGACGCTGGTTTCCCAGCCCTTGCGCTCGTCTTCGAGACTGGCGAAACGGCGCCGGCTCGGCCGTTTGCAGCGCGCGAGAGCCTTCATGGCTTGGTCGAGGTTAAAGAAGAGCCCGACCTTGTCCTTGGCGCGCCCACCGAAGAAGCTCTCCATCCTGAACTGCATCTCCTCGTCCGTCGGCGGTTGCAGCAGAGCCGTCAGGCAGCGGGAGAGAACCTCGTCGGTGGAGGGAAAGCGGCCGGTGTCGACTTCGTCGCCGTCCGAGCCGTTCTCGACCCTCGCTGCCTTGGGGGCAAGCTGCTCGGCCAGCGACGATGTCTCATGCAGCAGGACCTGCGCCTCGCTGCCCCGAGGAAGGATCCAGATGACCACGGCGCCGCCGATGAGCGCCCGCCGCACGCTCTCGGGAACCAACCCGGCGGCCTGGCGCGGGTCTGCGTCCGAGACGGCGAAGAGGATGTCCGATTGGCCCAGCACGACTTGGGCCGCCGCGTCGTAGGCCTGCATCTTCTGCGCGTCACCGTCATGCGGCGCGCAGAGGTCGTAGGTGCGATGCGCGGCCCTCGGTCCGACCAGTTCCCTCAGCTCCTTCTGGACGATCGGGTCTTGATCCTGCTCGGCGAAGTAGGCCTCTTGCTCGAAGGGCAGAACGATATCGACCTGCCAGTCTTGCGTCGCCGCCGCTTGCGCCCCCAGGAGGTCGGCACCATCGGCAAGCGAGGTGGCGAAGCGGCGTAGGGGCCGACCCTCGCGATAGAAACCCGCGCCCTGATTGCAGCAGTCCCGGGACAGCACCTCCAGGCGGGCCAGCAAGTCCTGGATGCACTCGCGGATCAAGGCGGGGTCGCCCCCTGCCATGATGATGCGCTTCTGGCGATGACCCACGATGCCGGCACGCAAGGTCAGCCGCGGCTTCACGCCATCGCCCGGCGAGACCTTGGTGCTTCTCAGACCAGCCATCGCGCGCGCCCTCCGCTTTCGACCACGTCCCACTCCGCTCGGCGCCGGCAGCGCCCCCACCCGTCAGCCCGAGGTATTGCCCGCAACGAGAGCAGGAAACAAGGCGCGCCGCATGATCGAACCCGACCGACCATACAGCGAAGACTTGCAGACTTCGCGATCCTCGGCAACGTGGAAGAACCTACCAGACGAGCTCGAGGTCGACTTGAATGACCTCGAATGGACGCAGCCTGAACTGCCAGCACGGCACCACACCCGACCTGCCCACAGCATGAACTGGATCGACGCGGCGGCCTTCTGCCATTGGCTCGGCGCCTGCCGCAAAGCGGAGATCGCACGACCAACGGAGTCTCAATGGCAGTTCAGATGGAATGTATCCTTGGAGCGATCGTTCGCAATCGTGCGCGTGCCCATATGGCACAACCATTGATCATCAACTCGAGGCGAAGTGAGTAGAGGCAAGTTTAGTCCCTGATGCTGATCGCGATTTGTTGGAGACCACTCTCGCCGGCGTGCCATCCGCTGGCTGATCGTTACTGCTGCAACTCACATCGGAAGAGCCAGACTTCTGTCGGAAGTCCGGCTCTTGCGAAGGGGCATGGCACGGAGCCTAGGTGAAGAGGAAATCGCTCGCGGTTAACTGGTCGGCCTGGCTGACGCCGGAGACCTTGATCAGGAAGTCGGTCAAGCCGTTGCCATCGTTGTCGACATGGAGGTTGTCGAAGCTAGCGTCAAACCGTACCTGCGGGCCGCTGCCGTCGAAGGTGGCATCGCCGATCCACTCTCCGCTGACGCCGGAGACCTGGAGCGCGATCACGTCGGCGTCGCCCGGTGCCGTGACGTTGGAGACGAAGTCCTCCACGATGCCCTCCAGGCTGAAGCCGCTGTCGTCGAAGTGGAAGGTGTCCCGGCCATTGCCTCCGACGAGCAAATCGACCTCTCCGGCGCCGCCGTCGAGGACATCGTTGCTACCCCCGCCGTAGAGCTTGTCGTAGCTCGCGTTGCCAAAGAGCGTGTCGCCGCCGCCACCGCCGAAGAGCGTGTCGTCACTGAGGCCTCCGAACCCGGTATCACCATCGGCGCCGCCATAGAGCAAGTCGTCGTGAAAGCCGCCGAACAGCTCGTCCGATCCGATCTGGCCGCGCAGGAGGTCTTCGCCGGTGCCACCGAACAGCAGGTCGCTGCTGTCGCCGCCGCGCAGGTTGTCCGCCCCGTCACCGCCCTGAATGTTGTCGACAGCGTTGTTGCCCTGGATGCTGTCATGACCCGTTTCGCCGAAGAGAATGTCCATGCCGCCGCCGCCGACGATGAAGTCACTCTGCGAGCCGCCGTAGACGAGATCGTCCGCGCCTTGTCCGTAGAGCCTGTCGTCGCCGCCGGCCCCCTTCAGGGTGTCGTTGTCCGCGCCGCCGCGAAAGACGTCGGTCGAGAAGTTGCCGCCGTAGAGCCTGTCGTTGCCGCCTTGCCCGAGGAAGGTGTCGTTGCCCAGCGTGTTGCGCGCGGTGTCGTCCCCAGCGCCGCCTCTGAAGACGTCGTCACCTTCGATGGCTTCGAACCTGTCGTCGCCGTCGCCTCCATTGACACTGTCGCCAAAGACGAGACCGAATAGAACATCGTTGCCGGAACCCCCGAATAGGCTGCCTAAATCCGCCCCGATGGACAGCACATCATCGCCGGAATCGCCGAAGAGCGTATCGGTCCCGGTGTTTCCCGAGAGGCTGTCGTCGCCTTCGCGCCCCTTGATGATGTCGTCGCCGTCCCGCCCGGAAATGGTGTCCGCCAGGTTGCTGCCGAACAGGCTTTCGGACGCGGACGTACCCTCGGTTACCGCCATTGCTCTCTCCTCCTCGCGTGTCATCCGGGGTACGGCGTGCGCCTGCCGTCATGACCGGCCGCTGCCGCCCTCGGTCCGCCTCTTCAGCGAGGCGTCGTGGGTGGAAAATGGAGGAAGAGGGTCACAAGAGCGTCAAAGGCACCGTCAAATCGCGGTCAAATCGACGGACGGCAGGCGGCGGCACGGCATCGACCCGGCCGTTTCTCCTGCTTTGGCGCGGCTTGGGAGGAGGCAGTTACTCGACGGGACAGCGCAGCGGCTCCCCCTGCAAGAAGCGGTCCGCCTCTTCGGCCGCCAGGCGTTGGAGGTTGTCCAGCGACTTGTTGGAGTAGAAGGCCGCATGCGGCGAGAAGATGGTGTTGGGCGCCCGCAGCAGGGGACAGTCCTCGGTCACCGGCTCGGTCTCGAAGACGTCGAAGCCGGCGCCCGAGAGCTTGCCCGAGGTCAGGGCACGCGCCAAGGCGGCCTCGTCGACGAGCCCGCCGCGCGCGACATTGACCACGACCGCGCCTTCTGGCAGCGCGGCGAGCGCCTGCTCGTCCAGGATGTGGCGCGTGGCCTCGCTCAAGGGAAGGTGCAGCGAGAGCGCGTTGGACCCGGCCAGCAGTTCCGGAAAGCCGACCAGCGTCACGCCGGCCGCCGCTGCAAGGCTCACGGAAACATTGGGATCCGAGGCGATGACAGTGAATCCGAAGGGCCGCAAGCGCCGCGCGACGGCCTGCGCGATGCGGCCGAAGCCCAGGAGGCCGACCGTGGTCTGCGAAAAAGCGGGCAGGTCGGCAACCAGCGCCTTGGCACCCCAAGCGCCGTCGCGCAGCGCGCGATCATAGAGCGGCATGCGCCGCAGCAGCGCCAGCAGCATCGCCAGGGCGTGGTCCGCGACCTCCTCCGCGCCGTAGTCCGGCACGTTGCAGACAGTCACGCCACGGGCCTTGGCCGCGCCCAGGTCCAGGTTGTCGACACCGACGCCGTAGCGGATCAGCACGCCCCCGGGCGCCATGACCGCCAGCGCCTCCTTGCCGAAGGGTGCCATGTTGTTGAAGACGACGGTCGCCCCACTCACGGCGGCGACCGCGTCCGCCTCCTCCACGCAGTCGTGCACTTCCAGGCTGAGGCCGTGCGCGCGGGCGACGGCCTCTTCGTGGTGCAGGCTGCCGAAGGCGTGGTCGGTGACGACCATCCTTACCGGCGCTGGTTTCATGGCCTCCGCCATCCTCAGATCAGGCCGCGAGCGGCGAGGTTGCGCATCAGGGCGGCGCTGCCGAAGGTCCACTCCGCGCACTCGGTCGAGAGCCGCACGCGGTTCACCAGGGCGCCGAGCTTGGGATTGGAGATGGTGACGCGGTCGCCCAGCTTGTGCGTGAAGCCCTCGCCCGCCTGATCGCGGTCCTCGGTCGGCGCGAACATGGTGCCCATGAAGAGCATGAAGCCGTCGGGATACTGGTGATGACGCCCCCGGGTCTGGGCCACGAGATCCAGGGGGTCGCGGCTGATCTCCCGCATGGAGCTCTTGCCGGTCAGCCGGAACCCGTCTTCCCCGGCAACCTCCAAGTCCAGTTCGGCCCGCCTGACGTCGGCGATCGAGAAGTCGGCGTCGAACAGGCGGATGAAGGGGCCGATGGCGCAGGAGGCATTGTTGTCCTTGGCCTTGCCGAGCAGCAGGGCGGAGCGGCCTTCGACGTCCCGCAGGTTCACGTCGTTGCCCAGCGCCGCGCCCTTCACCGCACCCTTGCTGTCGACGGCCAGCACCACCTCGGGCTCGGGGTTGTTCCATTTCGAGACGGGATGCAGGCCCACCGGCGCGCCCCAGCCGACCGACGCCATGGGCTGGCATTTGGAGAAAACCTCCGCATCCGGTCCAATGCCGACCTCCAGATAGGGCGACCACATATCCTCTTCGATCAAAGCCGCCTTCACCCGCGCGGCCTCGGCCGAGCCGGCTTGAAGATCCTGAAGGCTGTCGCCGACGATCGCCGTGCAGCGCGCCCGGATCGCGGCCGCCTGGGCCGGATCGCCGGCGGCGCGTTCCTCGATCACCCGCTCGATCATCGACTTGGCGAAGGTCACGCCGCAAGCCTTCACGGCCTGCAGGTCGTTCGGCGCCAAGAGGTGCATGCGGCCTTCGTCGCCGGCCGCGGCCAGGCTGTCGGCGGCGACCTCAGCCACCGATCCCAGCCGCTCCCCCTCGCCGGCCCGGGCGCCGAGGAAGGCCGCCGGGTCGTCCCGTTCCAGAAGATCGCGCATCGTCGGCGCGTCCTTGGTCGTGACGTCATAGAGCGCGCCGTCATGCACCGCGCAGAGCGCCGGTCCCTGGACGTCCGGTCGCCAGACACGGGCGGCAAGGGCACCGATGGGCCGGTCGGTCGGAAGGATCTGAGTCATGGAGCCGCCTTCTTCGAGATTATAGTGATACTACATATCTTTAACCGAAAGCACCGTCAATGCAGGGATTCTTGGCACGACACGATCTTCCGTCAAATGGGATTCTGTGTGTGATTTCATATAATAGACTGTTTTAATTCTATTTTTTTGCCACTCCTTCCTAAAATCCAAAGCGCTTGACAGGAACGTAGTATCACTAGATCCTATGACAAGAAGCAATAATCGGGAGGATGCTCATGCTGTTTCAAAGATCCTTGAGTTCGCTGGCGCTCGGCGCGGCGGCGGCCATGGCCATTGCCGCACAAGCCGCCGCGGACGATGGCTTCACCCTGGCGGACATCCCCGAGATCGCCAATAAGGAGCCGATCCACGTGGCGCTGGAGGCCGGCGGCGCGGCGGACCTGATCATCCCCTATCTGCAGCAGTTCTCCGAAGCGACGGGGGTTCCGGTGACGTGGGAATCCATGGTCTTCGCGACGATTTACTCCAAGGAGGTCGTGGAGCTGCAGGGGCGGACCGGTGCCTACGACGTGGTGGTGACCGAGACCTCCTGGACCAACGAGTGGCGCGACTACCTCTATCCCCTGAGCGAATTGGCCGAGCAGTTCGATCCGCAGGGAGTCGCCGGCCTGCAGGCCGTGGTCGACGGCATCGATCCGGGCTTGCTGCGCATGGCCTCGACGCGCGACGGAGTCCTCGTGGGCGTTCCGTACTACACCTACACGATGATCTCGATCTATCGCGAGGATCTCTTCAACGACGCGGGCGAGCAGTCGGCCTTCAAGGAGCGCTTCGGCTATGACCTGGCCCCGGCACGCGAGTGGCAGCAGCTGCTCGACCAGGCCCAGTTCTTCACCCGCAAGAAGGGCGAGACCCTCAAGGGAGAGGCGCTCGATCACGACTTCTACGGCGTTTCCATGATGGCCGGCCGCTTCCCGCACGTGCAGGACGAACTGGCCGCCATGATCTGGAGCAAGGGCGCCCATTGGGCCTCGCCGGTGCGCGAGAACGGCGAGCTGGTGGGCTTCACCATCACCGAGGAGGACCGCGAGGCGCTCAAGTGGGCCTTCGGTCTCTATCAGGAGCTGATGAAGTACGCGCCTCCGGGATCGGAGAATGCCTTTTGGGACTTCGCGACCGCGCAGTTCGTCGAAGGAAACACCGCCATCATCCCCTTGATGTACAACGGCCTTTGGAACTGGGCCTCGACCGTGGCCGACGAGGTGCCCGGTGCCCGGGCCGCCGCCGCCCCGGTGGTGGGAGAGCGTCCCTACACCGGCGCCTTCCACTTCGCGCCCAGCCGTGACAGCCAGAACCCGGAAGCCGCTTACTGGCTGCTGAAGTACATCGGCTCCTATGCGACGCAGAAGGAGATGATCGAAGGCGGCTGGGCCGGCACCAACGTCGACGTGCTGAGCGGACCGGACAAGACCGTCGAGACCAACTACGCCGCCTACGGCTGGATCCCGCCGACCCTGGTGCAGTGGAAGGCGCAGGAGGCGGACGTCGACGACTATCTGCACTTCAACAGCGCGGCCTTCGGCAAGATCTACGAGCAGATGACGATCATCGGCCACGAGAACGCCACCGGCGTCACCGATCCGGACGAGAGCCTCGCTGCCTGGGAGACGTCCTTCCAGCGCCTGCAGAAGAAGTTCGGCGAGCTGCCGGTCAAGTAACCGCCTGGTCGGCCCGGCGGGCCTTTTCCGGCCGGGCCGACCTCCTCATAGTGCTTGGATGAGAAGGCCGCGCATGTCTGCAGCGCCAAGGGCGAAGCTTTACGAAGACGACAGGGTCATGAAGTGGCTCCTGGTCGGCCCGTTGATCGTCTTCCTGCTGGCCTTCATGGTCTATCCGACCCTCTACAGCCTCTACATGTCCTTCACCGACTACGTGATGAAGGGCGCGCCCGGTTTCGTCGGCCTCGACAACTACCGTTGGGTGCTGTCGGACAGGGCCTTCTGGCAGGCGCTGGGGCGCACGGTCTACGTGCTCTTCTGGTGCATCGCGATCGAGCTGGGCCTCGGCATGGCCCTAGCCTTGCTGCTCAATCGAGAGTTTCCCGGCCAGAGCATCGTGCGCGGCCTCTGCTTCATCCCGCTGCTGGTCTCTCCGCTCTCCATGTCCTTGATGTGGAACTACATCCTGCACATTCAGTTCGGCGTGGTGAACAGCGTGCTGGGCTGGCTGGACATCGAGGCCGTGCCCTTTCTCTCCTCGCCCTCGATGGCGCTGAACACCATCGTCTTCATCACCGTCTGGCAGTGGCTGCCTTTCTCGGTCTTCGTGCTGCTGGCCGGTCTGAAAGGCTTGCCCCGCGATCAGTTCGAGGCCGCCCAGATCGACGGCGCCTCGCCGCTGCGCACCTTTTTCCGCCTGACCCTTCCGCTGCTGAAGCCCCTGATCATCATCATCATCCTGCTGCGGATCATGTGGCTGATGCGCCTCTTCGATCCGCTCTACGGGACCACGCGCGGCGGCCTCGACACCGAGCTCTTGGACTGGATGATCTATCGCGTGTCCTTCGTCTTCTTCGACATCGGCCAAGGGACCGCCTATGCGCTCTTCGCCCTCTACCTTACGCTCATCGTCGGCGCCTTGATGTTCAAGCAGCTGATCAAAGCCATGGACGGACGCTAGCCATGCGCACGCTGCTCTTCTGGATCGCCGTCGGCCTGATGGTCTTCGTCTTCATCTTTCCGGTGCTCTGGATCTACGTCACCGCGTTGAAGTCGCCGGAGGACATCTTCTCCGACAACCCCTTCGTCTTCAGTCCGACCCTTGAGAACTTCGACTACCTGGTGACGGTCCGCCCGGCCTTCGGCGAGCTCTTGAACTCGCTGATCTTGAGCGTGGCCAGCACCATCGTCGTCATGCTGATCTCCCTGCCGGCCGCCTACAGCTTCGCGCGCTTCAACACCGGGCGGGGGCACATCCTCTTCATCACCATCTCCACCCGCATGTTCCCGGGCGTGGTGGCGGCCATTCCCTTCTTCCTGCTGTTCCGCGACCTGGGCTTGCTGGACACCCACCTCGGGCTGGTGCTGCTCTACACCTACTTCAACATGAGCTTCGCGACCTTCCTGCTCTACGGCTTCTTTCGCGAGATCCCCGAGAGCCTGGAGCATGCGGCCATGGTGGACGGCTACGACCGCATCACCATTCTGCGCCGGATCGTCTTCCCGCTGATCAAGCCGGGGGTCGCGGTCACCACCATGTTCTGCCTGATCTGGTCGTGGAACGAGTTCCTCTTCGCCTTCCTCTTCACCAGGCGGGTGGCGCGGACGATTTCGGTGGGCCAGTCGACCTTCTGGGGCTCGGTCGAGATCCAATGGGGGCCGATGGCCGCCTTGATGTGCGTCGCCGTGCTGCCGACCCTGCTGGCGGCGTGGATCATGCAACGGCACGTCGTCCGCGGTCTCACCTTCGGCGCGGTGAAAGGCTAGCGCGCGATGGACCTGATGGACCGCATCTTCTGGGGCATGATCGGCTTCATCGGCCTGCAGTTCCTGCTGCTGGGCGGGCTGGAGGACTACATCGGCTACTACCCGGGGTCCGCCATCTCCTTCGTCTTTCTGATCTGGTTCGTCGGCTGGGGCTATCGCCTCTTCGAGCGGTCCGGAAAGGAGGATCGATGAGCGTCCTGGAACTCCAGGCCGTCTCCAAGCGCTACGGCAAGACGCAGGCCTTGAGCGAGGTCTCCTTCGCGTGCCGGGAGGGGGAGTTCTTTACCCTCTTCGGCCCCTCGGGCGCCGGCAAGACCACGATCCTGGAGCTGATCGCCGGCATCAAGAGCGGCTACGACGGGCGCATCACGATCAAGGGCCGACCGACGGAAGGCATGTCGATCCAGGACCGCAACGTCTCCATGGCCTTCGAGAACTACGCGCTCTATCCCCACCTCTCCGTGGGCGAGAACATCGCCTTTCCCTTGCGCTCGCCCCGGGCGGCCAAGCTGAGCGAGGCGGAGATCGCCAAAAAGGTGCAATGGACGGCGGACGAGCTGGGGATCGGACAACTGCTGGACCGGCGTCCGCTGCAGCTCTCCGGCGGGCAGAAGCAGCGCGTGTCGCTGGCCCGCGCCCTGGTGCGTCAGGCCGACGTCTACCTCCTCGACGAGCCCATTGCCCATCTGGATGCCAAGTTGCGCAGCGTGGCCAGAGCCAACCTCAAGGCCATGGCACGGAACCTCGGTGCGACGATCGTCTATGTGACGCATGACTTCCGGGAAGCGCTGGGTCTCTCCGATCGCGTGCTGATGCTGAACGAAGGGCGCGTATTACAGATCGCCGAGCCGCGCACGCTCTACCATCAGCCGGCGACGGATTTCGTCGGTCATCTGCTGGGCGACCCGGCGATGAATCTGGTCGACGGCCATTTGCTGGCCCTTCCGGAAGGCCCGGTCTTCGAGTCGGCGGGCGTGCGCTTCGCTCTCGACGGCCACTTGGCGGCGGAGGCGCGCCAACGGCTTGCCGAAGAACGAAGCCAGGTCCGCCTGGGGGTACGGCCGAGCGCGGTCTCGGTGACGCCCGAGGATCCCGGCGGCGCCACGCCCTTGCCGATCTACACCATCGAGCACACGACGGATCACGCGCTGCTCTACTTTCAGATCGGCAGCAGGTACTTCGGCGGGACCGCGCCACTGCAGGCCACGATGGCCGTCGGCGCGCGGGCCTGGCTGCGGCTGCAAGACGGGGCCGGCCATCTCTTCGACGCGAGCTTTCCGCTCAGCGCCCCCTCCCAGCCGAAGGGAGCCGGCCGATGACCGCGCTCAGCCTCGACAAGGTCTGGAAGATCTACAACGGCGACGTCGTCGCCGTGCGCGATGCCAGCTTCCGGGCCACCGACGGAGAGTTCGTGGCGCTGCTCGGCCCATCGGGCTGCGGCAAGAGCTCGACGATGCGCATGATCGCCGGGCTGGAGGAGATCACGCGCGGCGAGATCCGCTTCGCCGAGCAGGTGGTGAACGGCCTGTCGCCCAAGGAGCGCAACGTGGCGCTGGCCTTCGAATCCTACGCGCTCTACGCGCCGCTTTCGGTGCGGGAGAACCTGGAGTTCCCCTTGCGCGCGCGGGGCGTGGCGCGGGACCAGGTCAGCCGCAAGGTGGCCGAGGTCGCGGAGACCTTCCAGATCGGCGATCTGCTGGAACGCCGCCCCTCGCGCCTATCCGGCGGGCAGGCGCAACGGGTCTCCCTGGCGCGCGCGCTGATTCGCGATCCCAACGTCATGCTGCTCGACGAGCCGCTGTCGCATCTGGACTATCGCCTGCGCAGCGAGCTTCGGGTTCGCATAAGGCGCATCCACGACGAGCTGCGCGCCACGACGATCTACGTGACCCACGATCAGGAGGAGGCCGTCGCGCTGTCGGACCGGATCATCGTGATGAACCACGCCGAGATCCAACAGTTCGGCGATACGGAGACCCTGTGGAAATCCCCGGTCAATCGCTTCGTCGCGGGCTTTCTCGGCGATCCCGCCATGAACTTCGTCGAGGTCACCTTGACCGAGGGGCAGGCCCGTGCCGCCGCCGGCAAGGTCGATCACGTGACACCGGCGGGCGACCTCGGCAGCGGCAAGGTGGTCATGGGGGTCCGCCCGGAGGACGTCGTGACCGTCGCGGCCTCCGAGGCAACGAGCGGCCTGGCCGGGGACGTTCTGGTCAACGAGTTCCATGGAGAGCGCTGCGTGCTGACCATCGAAACGGCGAGCGGCCAGCTCAAGGCGGTCGAGCGGGGCGACAGCCCCTGGCGCGGCGGCGACAAGGTCGCCCTGCTGCCGCGGACGAACGCCATCCACCTCTTCGATGCCGAAACCGGACTGGCGCTGCAGCACGGCGGGGAGGCCGCTCGATGACCGAAGGAGAAATGTTCATCGGCGGGGCCTGGGTCGCCGGTGACGGCTCGCGCATCCCCGTCATCAATCCGGCAAGGCTGGAGACCATCGGCAGCGTCCCGGCTGCCACCGCCGAAGAGGTCGTGCGGGCCTTGGAAGCGGCGAAGGCCGCCTTCCCCGCCTGGTCCAAGCGGCCGCCAGCGGAGCGCGCGGCGATCCTGAAGCGCGCCGGCGCCATCATCGCCGAGCGGGCGCGTGATCTGGGTAGGCAGATGACCGCCGAGCAGGGCAAGCCGATGAACGAGGCGGTGGGCGAGATCCGCAAGCTGGCGGACACCTTTCTCTTCTATGCCGAGGAGGCAACGCGGGTCACCGGCGAGGTGATCGCCAACAGCACCACCGCCTACGAGAGCCTGATCGTGCGCTGCCCCGTCGGCGTCGTCGCGGCGATCTCTCCCTGGAACTACCCGGCGGAGCTGATCGGCTGGAAGCTGGCGGCGGGGCTGGCGGCGGGCTGCACCCTCGTGGTGAAGCCGCCGGAACTGACGCCGCTCTGCCCGCTCGCCATCATGGCCTGCCTTGAGGAAGCCGGTCTGCCGCCGGGCGTGGCCAACATGGTGACCGGGTCCGGCAGGACGGTCGGACAGCAGCTGGTCGAAAGCCCCCTGGTGGACAAGATCGCCTTCACCGGGTCCAGCGCCGTCGGCCTGCACATCCAAAGATCGCTGCGCGAGGTCAAACCCCTGTCCCTGGAGCTGGGCGGGAACAGCCCCATGATCGTCACCGCCAAGGCCGACCTGGAAGCGGCCGCGACGGGTGCGGCACGTCGCAGCTTCCGCAACTGCGGCCAGATCTGCATCGCCATCAACAGAATCTACGTGGCCGCGTCCCGCTACGAAGACTTCCTGCGGCTGCTGGCGGCGAAGGCCGAGGCGCTGGTCGTGGACGACGGCCTGGACAATCCGGCGGCCGATCTCGGCGCGCTCTGCTCGGAAGAACCCCTGGAGAAGACCAAGGCACACCTGGCCGATGCCTTGGCGAAGGGCGCGCGCTTGGTCGCCGGGGGCGGGCCGCCCGAGGGTCCCAAGTTCGCCAAGGGCCACTTCTTCCGGCCAAGCGTGCTTGGCGACTGTACGCACGAGATGCAGGTCATGACGGAGGAGACCTTCGGCCCGCTGGTCGGCGTCGCACCTTTCGACGGCCTCGCCCAGGCCGTGGCGCTCGCCAACGACACGCCCTACGGCCTTGCCGCCTACCTCTACACCAAGGACCTCGACGAAATGCGTCATGCCAGCCGCATGCTCGACTACGGCAGCGTCGCCGTGAACAACGTCGACCCGGGCATCATCAACGCCCCCTACGGCGGCTGGAAGCAAAGCGGCATCGGCGTCGAGCACGGCCGCGAAGGCCTGCTGGAGTACCTGAAGTTCAAGCACATCCGCCTTTCTTTCGATGAGGAGACGGTGGCATGAGCGGCGGCTTTCTCGGCATCGACATCGGCACCTCGGCCTGCAAGGCGCTTCTCATGGGACCCGACGGCGAGGTGATCGACAAGGAGACGGTCTCCTACCCGCTGTCGTCGCCCCGCGAAGGCTGGTCGGAGCAGGCGCCGGAAGACTGGGTGGCGGGCGCGGCAAAGGCGGTGCGCAGCCTCCGGGCGCGGAGCGGGGTGGATCCCGTCTCCATAGGCCTCTCCGGCCAGATGCATGGATTGACGGCGCTCGACGCCGAGCGCCAGGTGCTGCGCCCGGCGATCCTCTGGAACGACCAGCGCAACGAGGCCGAGTGCCAAGAGATCACCGAGCTGGCGGGCGGGCTCGACGGCCTGCTGGACCTGGCCGGCAATCGGATGCTGCCCGGCTTCACCGGCGGCAAGATCCGCTGGCTGCAGCAGCACGAGCCGAAGGTCTTCGAGCGGACCAAGCTGATCTTGAATCCCAAGGACTATCTGCGCTTCCGCCTGACGGGAGAGCTCGCCACCGAAGTGTCGGATGCCTCGGGCACCGGCCTCTTCGATGTCGCCAAGCGCTGCTGGTCGAAGGCGCTGATGGAACGCATCGGCCTTGATCCGGACTTGCTGCCGGCCTGCTTCGAGTCGAGCGTCGTCTCCGGCAAGGTCTCGGCGAAAGGCGCGGAGGCGTTCGGGGTCGTGGCGGGCACGCCCGTGGTCGGCGGCGGCGGCGATGCCGTCATCCAGACGCTGGGGTCCGGCGTGACGTCGGAGGGTGTCTTGCAGACCACCATCGGCACCGCCGGCGTGGTCGCGACGGCGCTGGAACGGCCGATCGCCAATCCCGACGGACGGCTGCAGATCTCCTGCAACCTGGCACCCGACCTCTGGCATTGCATGGGCGTCTCCTTGAACGCCGGCGGCACCTTTGCCTGGCTCCGGCGGGTCCTGGCCGATGCCGGGGCCGACTGCAGCTACGAGAGCCTCACCGCCGCCGCCGAAGGCGCGGGCCTGGGCGCGGGCGGACTGCTCTTCGCGCCCTACCTCATGGGCGAGCGCTGTCCCTGGCCAGACCCCTCTGCCAGAGGCGCCTTCATCGGCTTGCGCGCACAGCACTCAAGCGGCCACCTGGCGCGCGCGGTTCTGGAAGGCGTCGTCTACGCGCTGCGCGACATGGCGGCCTTAATGGGCGAGGCCGGTCTGGCGCGAACGCGGACGATCCATGCCTCGGGCGGCGGTGCCTCGTCCGAGCTCTGGAACCAGATGCTGGCCGACGTCTTCGATGCGGAGGTGATCACCACGCCCAGCGCGGCCGAAGGCGCGGCCTACGGTGCCGCCATGCTGGCCGCCGTCGGCAGCGGGCATTGGGCCGATCTCGGCGAAGCCGTCGCGGTCTGCCAAGCCGACCGCCGCTGGACGCCGGACCATAGCCGCCATCTCGTCTATAGCGAGCTGTTCGATCTTTACCGCAGCCTCTACGCCGACCTCACCCGGGTGAACGCGCGTTTGGCGGCCTTCAACCAACGAGGATATGACGCGTGACGGCCAAGAAGCGACCAACCAAGGCCGTCATCTTCGACCTGGACGGCACCCTGATCGACAGCGCGCCGGACATCGCTGCCGCCGTCAACAAGGTCGTGCGCGGCATGGGTGGCCGCTCCCTCTCCGTCGACTATGTCGAGCGTTTCATCGGCGACGGCTCGCGCTCGATGCTGCGCCGTATCTTCGAGGACAACGGCTTCGACACCGACCCGGCCTTCGTCGAGGCCAAGCTCCTCGCCTATCTCGAGCACTATCGGGCGGAGCCGGTCGTCAACACGCGTTTCTATCCGCATGTGAAGGAGGACCTCTTCGCCCTAAGGGCCGCCGGATTGCGGCTCGGCGTCTGCACCAACAAGCCCCACGCGCTGACCGAGGTCGTGTTGGAGCAGCTGGGCGTCGCCGAGATCTTCGACGCGGTCCGGGGCGCCGACGCGGTGAAGAACCGCAAGCCGCACGGCGACCATCTGCTGGCCGTGATCGACGCGCTGGGGCTCGTCAGCGAGGAAATCCTCTATGTCGGCGACACCGAGATCGATCGCGCCTGCGCCCACGCGCTGGGAGCCGCCTTCTTCATCGTGAACTGGGGCGGCGGGCTGCGCATTCCCGACGGCGCGGACGCGCGCATCGCCCGGCTCTCCGACCTTCTCACCCAGGTGCCGAAAGCGGAGGCGCGGAGCAGATGACGGAGGCAGGCAGCCTGCTGCACCAGATCTCGTCGGAGATCACCAAGCTGGGCGCGGCCGAGCGGCGGGTCGCCGAGTACGTGACCGCCGATCCGGGCCAGGCCATCAACCTCAGCATGGCAGCGCTCGCCGCCGAGAGCCAGGTGAGCGATCCCACCATCGTGCGCTTCTTCCGCCGCTTCGGCTTCAGCGCCTACAACGACTTCAAGATGCGGCTGGCCCAAGACCTGGTGCCCGCCGCCCCTTTCGAATACGAAGGCATCCACCCGCACGAGTCCGTGGCCGAGGTGGTGCGCAAGACCTGCAACAACTCGATCAATGCCATCCAACGCGCCCTTCAGGACTTCAGGATCGCCGAGATCGAGCGCGCGACCGAGGTCTTGCTGGCGGCCGATTGGATCGCGATCCTGGCCACGGGGATCTCGGAGATCGCGGCCTTGGACGCCGAGCACAAGTTCTTCCGGCTCGGCCTACGCTGCGCGGCCGTCGTGGGCTCTTCGCGGCAAACGGCGCTCGCCCGCAACACGCGCAGCGGTGAGGTGATCCTGATCTTCTCCCAGTCCGGCGCCACGCGACGCATGGTGGAGATCGCACAGCAGGCGCGCGCGCGGGGCGCCACCACCCTGGCGGTCACGGCACCGGGCAGCCCGCTCGCCGAGACGGCGGACCACCTGATCGGCATCAAGCCCTACGAGCGGATCGAGCTGATGACCCCGCTCGCGTCCAGACTGAACCACCAACTCTTGGTCAACATGCTGGTGACCACCATGTCGATCGCCAGCGGTGCACAGTTTCCGGACCAGCTTCCGGCGCTCGATTCCTGGGTAACGGACAAGATCTGATCCTTTGGAGAAGGCCATGACACCACAGGACGAGGCCAAGATCCTGGCCGGCCGCCGCGCCATAGAGGAGTTCGTGCGCGACGGCATGACCCTCGGTCTCGGCTCCGGCACGACCTCCCACTTCTTCGTTCGCTCCTTGGGAGAGCGCGTGCGCGAGGGCCTCAGGATCACCGCGACGACCACCTCGCGAAGCACCACGGCGGTCGCAAAAGAGGTGGGGATCGCGATCACCGACGTGAACGACATCGGCACCATCGACCTCACCATCGACGGCCCGGACGAGATCGACGGCTCCTGCCGGATGATCAAGGGCGGAGGCGCCTGCCTTCTGTGGGAGAAGATCGTCGCCCATGCCTCCAGGCGCATGATCACCATCTGCGACGAGACCAAGCTCGTCCGACAGCTCGGCGCCTTCCCCCTGCCGGTCGAGGTCGTGCCCTTCGGCTGGCGTCAGACGCAGCGGCTGGTCGAAGCAACCTTGCCGCGCTTCGGCGTGGCGCAGGTGAAGGTGGAGCGACGCGAAGGCCCGGACGGACCCATCGTCACGGACAGCGGCAACCTTATCCTGGACTGCCATTGCCTCAAAATCGGCGACCCGGAGGGACTGGAAACCGAACTGAACCGCATCCCCGGCGTGGTGGAGAACGGCCTCTTCACCAGGGAGTCCGGCGGCATGTGCGTGGGCAGGTTCGACGGCACCGGCTATGTCGCGCTGCGGGAACGGCCCTGAAACCGCAGCTTACCCGGTTCTCTTCTGGCTTGCCGACGTCAAGGGAAGCGTCTTCTAATCCCCCTGCGTGACGCCTGTTCGAAGGGGCGATTGGACGCCGCCTCGCCTTGCGGCAGCAGCACGAAAGGAAGGTCAGATGGGGAAGCCGGCAATGCGGATCTCGGGGCGGAAGTTCGCGATTACCGGCGCCAGCCGAGGCCTTGGCGCCGCGCTGGCCCTGGTCATGGCTGAGGCCGGCGCCCGACCGCTGCTCCTCGGTCGCAGTGGCGATGCGCTGGCAAGGACGGCCGACGCGATCCACGGGCGCAGCGGTCAGCGGACGGAGGTGGTGGTCTGCGACCTCGCCGACCGGGCAAGCTGCGGGGCGGCCGGCGATAAGCTGGCCCGGGAGCATCCAGACCTCGACGGCTTGATCCACAACGGAACGATGTGGCTGCCGGGATCGATGGCGGAGGTCAGCGACGAGGACATTCATGCCTGCATCTCCTCGGCCGCCATCGGCTCCTTGATCCTGACGCGGCACCTGCTGCCCGTCCTTGGCGCAAGAGCCGATGCGGACATCCATACGGTCGTCTCGACCAGCGGGCTGCACAATCTCCCGCTGCTCGGGACCTCCGTCGCCTTCAGGGCGGCGAAGGCGGCACAAGACGGCTTCGTCCAGGGGCTTGCCGATGAGCTGAAGCACAGCCGCGTTCGCGTCACTGCCGTCTATCCGGGGGACATCACGGACCTGTCGCCCCTCGACCCCGCGTGGAACGAGCCGAGAGAGCCCGATGGCCCGCTGACCAACCGGGAGGTGGTCGACGCCATTCTCTTCACGCTCAATCTTCCGCCCAACGCGGCGGTCAGAACGCTCGTCATCGAGCAGCACCGAAGCGACCGATCGGAAAGCACGCCTGCAGCGTCCGGCGACTAGCCAGTTCCTATCGGCCCTGCAACCGCGCACCACGCGCGCGGATTGGCTTGATCGGCGTCGGCGCGGAGGGCAAAACCGTAAGGGGGGACTTCAACTGGGACATCTCGGACCTGCAATACGGGAAGCATTGTGAGCATGAAGGGCCCACCACCGAAATCACCGCCGGGCACGTTCCCTCAGGCTTCGGTCGGCATGCCCGGGGCGCCCGCGCCCGGCCAAGGCATGAACCTCCGCCAGGCCTTGGCAACCGCGGACAAGCTCCGGGCGGCCGGACGGCTGCAGGAGGCCGACGGCCTCTGTCGCCAGATCCTGGCCCACAATCCGGTGCAGCCCGACGCCCTGTTCCTGCAGGGAATCGTGGCCATCAGCGCCGGACAGCCGGATCGCGGGGCCGAACTGATCAAACGGGCGATCGCGATCGACGGCCGTAACCCCGAGTATCATGCCAATCTCGGCGCCGCCTTGATGATGCTCAATCGCAAGGCGGAGGGCATTGCCGCCCTGGAGCAGGCCGTCGCCCTCAATCCAAGGCACCCGCGCGCGAACTACAATCTGGGCCTGGCGCGCATGTTCGAGCAGAACCTGGACGCGGCCGAGCGTCACCTGACGAGGGTGATCGAGATCACGCCGGGCAACGTAGAAGCCAGCATCTCCCTTGCCGTCGTACGCACGCAAAAGGGCAATCTCGACGGCGCGACCTCCTTGCTGCGCGAGGTCTTGCAGAAGAACCCCGGGAACGAGCATGCCTTGCTCAATCTGGGCAACGCCTACTTTGAAGCGGAGTTGTTCGACGAGGCGATAGGAGCCTACCAAAGGCTGATCGAGGTCGCGCCGCGTTCCTCGCGCGCGCACTACCATCTGGGGCTGGCCTACGCCAAGGACAGCAAGGTCGATAGGGCGATCGAGCACTATCGAAAGGCGATCGAGCTCAACCCCAACGCCTTCGAGCCGCACAACAATCTGGCCGGACTTCTGCAGCATGCCGGAAAGCGGCAGGAGGCGCTGGACCACCTGCGGATCGCGGATCGCCTGAACCCGGGCGTCCCGGAAATCCAGGACAACATAGCGACCGCCTTGCGCCGGATGGATCGCAACGAGGAGGCCATCGAGGCCTATCGCGCGATCAAGAGCGACGATCCCCGCGTGATCGAACGCTGTCACGGGGGCATCGTCATCGCGCTCACGCTGCTCGGCCGCTTCGAGGAGGCCCGGGAGACGATCGCCGCGCTGCGGACCCGGCTGCCGGAATCGGTCGTGCCGATCATGCTGAAGGCGAACGACGGCGCGGCCCGGCTGGAGCCGGACGAGATCGCCCGGGCCAAGGCCTACGTGGACCAGCAGGCCGATGATATCGACGACTTCATCTGGACCAGCCTCTGTTTCGTGCTCGGCAACGAGTTCGCCCGCGCCGAGGCCTATGACGAGGCCTTTCACTACTTCGCGCGCGGCAACCGCGCGCGCGACAAGGCGCACCTCTACGACTACGAACAGGACCGGGAGAAGCTGCGCGACCTCATCGAGGTCTACAGGCCCGATCTCTTCGAACGGCTGGCGGACCGGGGCGACCCCTCGACACGGCCGATCTTCGTCGTCGGCATGGCGCGCTCGGGGACGACCTTGATCGAGCAGATCCTGGCCTCCCACCCCGACGTGGCCGGCGCCGGCGAGCTCAACGAGGTGGGAGACATCGCGCTTGGCATGAGCGCGGCCATCGGCGGGTCCCAGCCCTACCCCCAATGCATGAACGACCTGACGCCCGAGGTCGCCCGAACTCTGTCCGGCCAGTACCTGACGGCGCTCGCCAAGGTCGATCCGAACGCGCCGCGGGTGACCGACAAGATGCCGGACAACTTCGCCCACCTCGGGCTGATCGCGGTGCTCTTCCCCAACGCGCGGATCATACACTGCCGGCGGGATCCTAGGGACACCTGCCTGTCGATCTTCTGCCAGAACTTCCGGGACTTCCATCCCTACTTCTACGATCTCGGGAAGCTGGCCCAGTACTACCACCTCTACCGGCGATGGATGGCCCATTGGCGCGCCGTACTCCCCGTTCCGATGCTGGAGATCGACTACGAGGACATGATCGCCGACCAGGAGGGCGTCAGCCGACGCCTCTTGGCTTTCTGCGACTTGGACTGGGACGAGAGCGTGCTGGCATTCCACGAAACCGAACGCGCCGTGAAGACCGCCAGCCTCTGGCAGGTTCGCCAGCCGATCTACGACCGTTCCGTTGGGCGATGGCGGGCTTACGAGCGCCACCTAGGCCCCCTGTTGGAAGGACTGCGGGACCTGCCCGACTAGGTCTGCAATGGCGGCTCGAGACGAGAATCCCTCCGACAGCGTACTCTCGGACCCGCAGGGCGCCAATCGGTCCGCTGCCGATTGACTGGAAGGATCGACGTTAGTCGACCCCGCCCTTCTTGACGTCCGAGCAAAACCCCATCCAGGCAATTTCTGGCAATACTTGTTGGCGGAAACCATGCTACAACCCGATGAAGATCTGAGTGGGTCCTCGCCGAGGGTCGCAGGACCGGTCAAAGGGGAGCAGGAGACGATGGCGCTGATCGTTGGCACGGACGGACCGGACACGCTCACGGGGACCGATAGCGTCGACATTGTCCTGGGCCTCGGGGACAGCGATCGTCTCTACGGGCTGGGCTCCGATGACGCGCTCTTCGGCGGCGGTGGGGACGACCTCAGCGTCACTGGCGGCGAAGGTGACGACCGCCTCTACGGCGGCGTCGGAATAGACCTCTTGTTCTTCGGTGGCTACGGCGACGACAGCATCTTCGGCGGCCTGGACGGTGACACCATCTTCTTCGGCCGTGACGGCGACGACGCCATCTTCGGCGGCGACGGATATGACCGCCGCTTCTACGGAGGCTCCGGGTCCGACCGCGTCGCCGGCGGCAGCGGAATCGACACGCGCTTCAATGGTGACTCCGGAGACGACCTTCTCTCAGGCGACAGCGGGGCCGATACGCAAATCAACGGCGGCGCGGGGAACGATACCCTCTTCGGCGGCGACGGCGCCGATTCAGCCCTGTCGGGTAGCAATGGAGACGACACGGTCTCGGGCGACAGCGGGAACGACAAAGGGATCGGCGGCGGCGCGGGGAACGACATCCTGTTCGGCGGCAGTGGGCACGATTCCTACTTACGCGGCAATGGCGACGACGACAGGCTCTTCGGCGGCTCCGGACCTGACCAATACCTTTCGGGCGGTGACGGGGACGACCGCTTGTTCGGCGGCGACGGCGATGACAGCGTGCTCGACGGCGACGACGGCAACGACACTATCTACGGCGGCAGTGGGCGCGAAAGGTACTTTCGGGGCGAATCCGGCGATGACAGGCTCTTCGGCGGCTCTGGGCTTGACCGCTACCTCGTGGGAGGTGACGGGGACGATGACCTCTTCGGCGGCATCGGCGATGACAGCGTACTCCGGGGCGGCAGCGGCGACGACAGCATCTATGGCGGCAGCGGAAACGAACAGAACGTTCGGGGCGACACCGGTGAAGACAGGCTCTTCGGCGGCACAGGGAATGACCGCAGTGTTGAAGGCGGTGACGGAAACGACAGCATCTCCGGCGGTGACGGAAATGACGACCAGTTACTCGGCGAGGGTGGT
Source organism: Rhodospirillales bacterium (assembly GCA_963669375.1). Classification (GTDB taxonomy): domain Bacteria; phylum Pseudomonadota; class Alphaproteobacteria; order Kiloniellales; family JACOMY01; genus JACOMY01. Next base: position 1,145,267 of record OY770024.1, read on the forward strand.
AACGACGACCTCTTCGGCGGCGATGGGAGTGACCGCTCTCTATTCGGTGGACCTGGTAGCGATGCTCTCTTTGGCGGTGATGGAGATGACTCCCTGATCAACGGTGGTTATGGCACCGATAGCCTATTCGGCGGCGATGGAGACGACTTCCGCTTCTTTGGCGGCGGAGGACTCGATAACCTCGCTGGCGGAGGCGGTGATGATAACAGCTTTCGTGGCGGAGACGGCAACGATGCCCTTTACGGAGGCGAGGGTAACGACAGCCGGTTCCGGGGCCAGTCCGGCGCGGACTTCATCGACGGAGGCGAGGGAGACGACGGCGACCTGCGGGGCGAGAGCGGCGAGGACGCGCTGCGCGGGGGCGGAGGCGACGACCAGCTCTTCGGCGGTGACGGGGACGATTTCAGTCTGTTCGGCGACAGCGGGAGCGACAGACTCTACGGTGGCACCGGCAACGACAGCAATATACTCGGCCGCAACGCCGACGACAGCATCTTCGGCGGCGACGGGAACGATGTCGGCCTCTATGGAGGCGCGGGCGACGACTTCGTCAGGGGGCAAGGCGGCAACGACGAGCTCTTCGGCAGGGGCGGCGACGACCTGATGCGGGGCGACGCGGGGCGCGACACCCTCTTCGGCGGCAGTGGCGACGACCTCTTCAAGGTGGCGCGCCAGGGGGAGATCCAGGACGGCGAGACCTACGATGGCGGCAGCGGTGTCGACACCCTGCAGCTGGCTGCCGGGGTCACCATCCCGGCGGGCGCCCTGATCACCAACGTCGACCAGATCATCTACGGCTGAGAGAGGCGTAGCCGCCGAGCTGCGGGGCTGACACTAGAAGCCGTTCGGATTGCCGGGAACGATGGTGCCGGTCCCATCAGTCTTGCCGTTGCTGATCCAGGAGACCTGATCGCCGTCGAGGCCGACGTCCCAGCAGGATGCCGGATCCTCGCCGTACTTGAAGCACATCTGGTCGCCTTCCACGGTCCAGGTACCGCTGTAGCCATCGCCCTTGATGGTTCCGTCGGCGGCGTAGAACTCCGTGTAGGCGCCGCTGTCGATCATCGAGCCCTGAACGGTGTTGCCGGCAATCGCGGCCTTGATCTGCTGGCCGGTTGCCTTGTCGGCGGCGAGCGCGGGGAAGGCGAAGGTCAGTGCGATGGCGGGCAGCGTAAGGGTCATGGGCAGGCGCATGCGGATCTCCTGATGTGGTGGCGGGCCTGGATAATGTGCGCTAGAGTTCGCGCAGGTCCTTACATGGACCGCCTTCGCCACAAGTCCACCGCGCCAGCCTAAGCGGCGTGCAGATTCCACCGGCTCAGCCGGTATAGCACGGACCTCCTCCTTGTCGTGCTACGCGCCGGGTTTGGTTCCGAAGATCCGGACCGAATGGACCGTCGCCGAACGCCCGCCGACGAAGGTCGCTTCGAAGGCCCGGCGATCCTGGGCGCCGATCTGGTCGCGTTGGAAGGCGCCGTGCGACGTGCCCTCCCACCAAGCATAGAAGGCCTCGGCGCTCGGGAAGGGCATGGGGCTGCTGATGGAATCCGTGCGCAAGGCCGAGAAGCCCCGCGCCTGCAAGCGCGGACGCCACGCCTCCTCCGTCACGTAGTAGAGGGAGGAGATCGGATCCTCCTTGCAGCCCCTGTTGATCGCCATGACCTCGTCGATCAGGTCGGGGTTGGCAGCCGGCATTTCGAAGGCGATACGCCCGCCGGGCTTCAAGCAGCGCCAGACTTCGTCCAGCAGGCCTTCCTGATCGGCCGACCATTGAATGGCATAGTTCGAGAAGACCAGGTCGAAGGCGGCGCTCTCGGCCGATGGCATGGCCTCACCGCGCCCCGCGTCGAAAGACAGACCCGGCAAGGCGCCGGCAAAGGTCGCCGTGGCCAGAGCGATCCGGGCCTCGTCGGGGTCGATGCCGAGGACACGGCCCCTCGCCCCAACCCGCCGGGCCAGTTCCGCCGTCAGCTCTCCGGGGCCGCAGCCCACATCGAGGACCGTCTCGCCGCCGCGCGGCGCGGCATCCCCAACGAGCGCGAGGCCTCTCGCCTTCTGCCAACCGCTGATCTGGGCATAGACGCTCGCAAAGCGCGGATCCATCTTCATGGCGAACACTCCCTGCCTGGTCAGTCAGCAGGTCGGAAGCCATTACGGCGCTTTGACGGCCGCGCTGAGGATCTTTCGGGTCAGGGAAGGACGACAACACCTAGATCAGGATGACGTCAAATCGGAACGATTTGTCGTCTGAATCCTGCTCTACACCTATAAAAAATAGAGCAGAGTCTCGCATGCAGGTGGTTCCACCTGCATGCGATCGGCTCTAGGCCGCTTGGCGCTTGGTCGGCAAGACCAGTTGTTCGACCCAGTTGCGCACCTCGGCTTCCCGAATATCGGGGTCCATCACGTCGGCGTCGATGCCGTAGCGGAAGGCGAGGTCCTTGCGGCTCGGGTCCTGGTGCAGGGCCTCCAGGTCGTCGACCATGGACTGCGCGGCCGCCTCGTCGGCGAAGAAGCCTTTGCCGACCAGCTTCGCCTTGCGGCAGTACATCAGGCGGGCCATTTCGTGCAGGTCGTATTCGGGATGGTACTGCAAGGCCCAGAAGACGCCGCCGCGGTGGGTCACCGTCACCGCCTGGCAGGCCGTCCAGTCGTTGGCGGCCAGCACCTGGGCGCCATGGGGCACGTGGGTGATCTCGTCGTCGTGACTGATCCAGGCGTCGAAGACCGCCTTCTTGTCGCGGTAGAGGGGATGGGCCCGCCCCTCCACGGTCAGGCGCACCTTGCGGGCGATGAACATCTCGCGGCCCTTGGGATGGGCAGCACAGCCGCCGCCGGCGGCGACCACGGCAATCTGCGCCGCCCAGCAGGAGCCAAAGCTCGGCACCCTGGCCTCGAAGGCCGCCTTGGCGAACTCGATCTGGCGCAGGACCTTGGGGTCGTCGTGGTAGACGGTCAGGCTGGACCCGGTCCAGGCGATGCCGTCGTACTGGCCGATCGCGGCACCCGTGGGCAGGGCGGCATCGGGATCGGCCGGGTAGAGGATATCCACCTCGGCGCCCGGGCAGTTGCGCCGCAGCATGGCGTCGTAGAGCGCGCCGGCCGTCGAGGCACCGCCGGCCTGCAGGTCCGCCCTGCCCTCCTTGGCGTAGCCGTCGAGCACCAAGAACCGCGTGGTCTCGCCCATCCCTTGCTCCCCCTCGTCCTTCTAAGTCGGGCCACCGGCCAGGCGGTCGATGATCTCCGGCAGCTCGCGGTGGTGTTCGCAGATCGCGTCGGCCGTGGAGCCCTCTTTCTCCTCCGCCCGGCTGCCGGTGAAGAGCACGCCCTTGGCGCCAATGGCGTGCGGCCCCTTGATGTCGTTGCTCTCCCTGTCGCCGATATGCACGATCTGGTTCAGCTCCACCCCCAGTGCCTGCGCTGCCGTCTCGAACATGGCGCGGTGCGGCTTTGAGTAGCCGACCTCATCGGAGAAGGCAAAGCCGGAGAAGTAGCGCTTGATGCCGTGCCCCTCCAGGATGGCGCGCAAGCCGCTGCCGGGCGTGACGATGGCATCGGAGACGATTGCCAGCTTGTAGCGCCGCGAGAGCGCCTCCAGCGCTTCCGGCACGCCGGCGATGAGGTCGGGCGGGATCTCCACCTCCATGCGGCCGGTTGCGTCCACCAGTTGGCGGAAGCGCGCGTCCGAAAGGCCTTGGCCAAGGCCCTTCAGGATGACCCGCAAGCGCTGCTCGACCGTCCAGTTGATGTGCAGTTCCTTCCAGACCAGGTTAAAGGCGGCATCGGCGGTGTCGTAGGCCAGTTCGACCTGCTCTTTCGCGACGGAGCCGGCCTCGTTCAAGGCCTCCCAAACCAGAAAGCGCCGTTCCTCCCGCTTGGAGCGCAGTCCCTTGGCCGCGCGCTTCGGTTCGTCCGAATCGTCGTGGACCAAGGTGTCCCAGAGATCGAATGTGATGGCCTTGATCGTCATCCTGCGCTTGTTCCTCTTGCTTCCGGTCTGTCGGGAGACGCCGCCCATCGGCGGCATCGGATTGGTGAAGGCTGTCTTTGCCGTTTATAGCGCCTTCAGCCAGCTCTGCCAGTCGGGGCTGCGCATCAGGCTGCGCGCGCGCAGGTGCTTCCAGACCCCGTACTTGTAGAAGTCGAACTCCAGGGCCGAGATCTCGTGCTGCACCAGCGCCCAGGTGGACCACTTGAGGTCGGCGAGCGCCTTATAGAGCTGGATTCGCGCCACCACGGCGGGATCGCAGCGGCCGAAGTACTCCTCGACCACCTCCGCCTCCACCTCGGGCGCGAAGAACATCTCGCCGAACCAGACCGCGAGCTCGGCGCAGCGATCGTTGTTGGAGGCATACTCGAAGTCGACCAGGGTCACGTTCTTGTCGGCGTCGAGGAGGAAGTTGCCGGCCAAGGTATCGTTCATGCAGGGCACCACGTCCAAGCCCGAGGCCTCCAAGGCACGCCTTGCCTCCCGATACTTGGCGTTCAGCCAGGCGAAGTCCTGGGGAAAGTGGCCGCCCAGCTCCAGCACCTCGGCGAAGTGCTCGTCGATCATGTCGAAGAGGGTCTTGCGCAGCTTGAGCGGCGCGCCTTCGTTGAAGGTCCGAAGCGCGCGAACGGCGTTGGCGCGAACCGTCCGATCCGAGAAGTCCCCGTTGGTCGCCGTTCTGAGACCCTCCAGGAAACTGAAGACCGCAACGCCGCTCTCTTCCAGGTAGAAGTGCACCTCGGCGCTGACGCCGGCGGCGTGGGCCTTGACGCTCGCATCGTAGGCCGCGTTCCTGTCGATGAAGTGCTCGGTACCCTGTCCAGGCACCTTGACGAAGTAGGAGCGCGCCTCATCCGCGAGGAAGACTTGCCAGTTCTCATTGCTGATGCCGCCACCGACCGGCTGATAGCTGATCTCCCTGTCCCGCCACGGTGCGATGGCGGAGATCGCCGCCTCCAGCGCGCGTTCGGCCGGCGTCGACGCCTCGCCCATCCTGGTGCGCGTCATGCCTCCCTCCCCCCTAGAGCCGGCGCGTCCAGCGCTCGACGTCGGGATCGGCCAGCTGCCAGCGGCAGCGCAGCAACCGCCATTCGGCATACTTGGTGAACTCGACCTCTCGACGCGGAGACAGCTTGAAGCAGAGGAAGCCCCAGAGGGCCCACATGAAGTCGTCGGCAATGCCGTAGAGACGGCAGCGGTTGTAGTGCGCCTCGATCACGCGACCGTCGTAGATCTCCAGGACCAAGCGCATGTCCTGGGCAAACTGGAAGGCCTCGACCATGAGGCTGCCGAGATCGAAGTAGGGGTCGCAATTGGCCGCCATGTCGAAGTCGACCAGCCGCAGGGCGGACCCGGGGCCGATCATGTGGTTGGAGGCGACGCCGTCTCCATGGCAGGGGCGCGCGTCCATCCCGGCCGCCGCGATCGCCTCGGCAAAGGCGCGCACTTTCGATAGCACCGCGCGAGCGTCGCCCGGAAGCGTCGCCCCTTCCTCCTCGATCATGGACCAGTAGCGCTCGATCACCTGGAAGACAGAGCGCGTCCGGGGCAGGGCCTCCCCCTCGTGCAGCGCCCGCTTGGCTTCGACCGCGGCCGAAAGGACATCCGCCTCCGCGAAGTCGGACACCTTGGCCCAGCGCCAGTCTTCGCCGAGGCGGTCCAGGACGAGAACTCCGCGCTCCGGCAGGCTGTGACGCAGGGCGGGTGCCACGCCCGCCCGTTGCGCGACCCGACAGGCCTCGGCGACCGCCGCATCGTCGAAGAAGGGTCGCATATCGGCGTGGCGTACCTTCATGAAAAGCGCCTCCCCGTCGACCTCCAGATTGAAGCAGGCGCTCTCGACCGCCCGATGGATGGGCGAGACGACGGCCACGGCAGCCGGCTCGTAGAGGACCTCCCTCCCCGACCAGTCGTCGATCGCGGCGATGGCCTCCTCGGCCATGCGCTCCAGGTCGTCGCTCGCCGTGCCGACGCTCTTCATGCCGCGCTCTCGCACCCGACCATCGTTGCCTCTAGCCGTGCAGCAGTTCCGCCTGGGAGCGCTTGATGCGCCGGCGGAAGTCCTCGGAGGGCTGACTCTCGGTGACGATCTGGTCCACGTCGGCAAAGCTCGCGGTCTGCACGTTGGCGGTCTTGCCGAACTTACTGCTGTCGACGAGAAAGGTCCTAAGCCGGGAGGACTTCAGCAGCTGCTGGCGGATGCGCGCCTCGTCCTCCTCGTAGTCCATCAATCCGCGTTCCAGGTCGACCGCGGCGGCACCCATGAAGGCGATGTCGAAATAGAACTGCTGGATGTAGGTGATGGTGTCGTACCCCACCAAGTCCTGCTCCACCTTGCGCAGACGCCCCGGAGTCAGGTGCACCGTCAGGCCGTGATGCTCGCTGGCGGCGTTAGAGATCTTCAGCGAGTTGGTGTAGAGCTTCAGGTTGGAAAAGCCGCTCAGCTGTCGCGCCAAGGCCAGGGTCGTGGTCCCGGTGTCGAGAAAGATCACGGTCTCGTCGGAGATTTGGCCCAGCGCCAGGCGCGCGATCGCGCTCTTCTCCTTGGCTCGTCTGCGGCCGCGCTCGTCGAAGGGCTGGTCGTGGATCAGCGCCACCGGCACCGCGCCGCCGTGCACGCGCCTCAAGTGCCCCTCGGCCTCCAGGTCCTTCAAGTCGCGCCGGATCGTCTCGTCGGAGACCCGGAGCGCCTGCGCCAGATCCATGACGGACACCCTGTGTTCCGCGGACAGCTGCCCCAAGATGTGTTCGCGTCTATGCCGATTCAGCATGTGCCACCTCGCCCGAAGGGGTCAGCATAGCAGAGTCCCCGCCGCTCCCATAAGCGCCCGGACTGTGGCAGGCGACCTGCCCCGCAGCACCCCAGGGGCGGCTCTCCGGATCGCGCGAACGGCAGACCGCCTGGGCCACCGGGCAGCGGGAGCGGAAACTGCAGCCTGTGGGAATGTGCACCGGGCTCGGCGGCTCGCCGTCCAGGAGGTGCTCCTCAGACCTGAAGGGCGGCTCGTCGAGCGTCGGGACCGCGCTCAGCAAGGCGCGCGAATAGGGATGCCCAGGGTCGTCGAACAGCGTCTGGTTGTCGGAAAGCTCGACGATGCGCCCCAGGTACATGACGGCGATCCGGTGACAGACCTTCCGCACCAGCGCCATGTCGTGCGAGATGAAGATGTAGGTGAAGCCGTGGTCGCGCTGCAGGCGCGCGAAAAGGTCCAGCAGCCTGGACTGCTCCACCTGATCCAAGGCCGAGAGGGTTTCGTCCAGGATCAGCAGCTCGGGCTCCAGCACCAGGGCGCGGGCGATGTTGATCCTCTGCCGCTGTCCGGCACTGAGGCCCGCCGTCAGCATCTTCTCCAGCGAGGAGTCCAAGCCCACCTCCTCCATCGCCGCCATGACCCTCTCGCGCAGCTCCCGCCCGCGGCAGAGACGGTGGACCAGCAGCGGCTCGGCGATGATGCGGCCCACCGGCATACGCGCCGGCAGCGATCCATAGGGGTCCTGCAACAAGAGCTGGAAAGAAGGCCGCAGTCGCTTCAAGGCGCTCCGGCCGAGGCTGTCGAGCGCTTGCCCGCGGAAGGCGATGCGGCCGCGATCAGGCTGCTCCAGCCAGGCCAGCAAGCGGGTCAGGGTCGACTTTCCGCAGCCGCTTTCGCCGACGATGCCGAAGGTCTCGCCGCGGCGCACCTTCAGGGTCACGCCGCGCACGGCCTGGACCTCGTTGTGGGCGTTGAAGCTGCCCTTGCGGCGCACCCGATAGGACTTGGCCGCATCGACGACCTCCAGCAAGGCCGGCGCCGGCTTTGCTTGCGGCACGGCAATCCCGTCGCCCCAGATGCGCGGCAGGCGGTCCAGCAGGGACTTGGTGTAGGGATGCGTGGGCGCGCTCGTCAGAACCTCGGGGCTTGCGCGCTCCACCACCCTTCCCTCCTGCAGGACCAAGACCTCGTCCGCGAGGTTCCTGACCAGGGGCAAGGAGGAGGTGATGAAGACGATCGCCGTGGAGAAGCGCCGGCGGAGGTCCTGGATCAGGCGCAGGGTCTGCGCCGCCACGGTGACGTCCAGGGCCTGGGTGATGTTGTCGGCGATCAGGAAGGCCGGCTCGCTCACCAGCGCGTCGACGATCATGACCCGCTGCATCATGCCGCCGCTGAATTGAAAGGGATACTCGTGGAGGCGCAGCTCCGGCGAGGGGATGCGCACCGCCGCCAGGATCTCCAGCACCCGCTCCCTGGCCTCGGCCTTGGAGAGCTCCGGGCGGACGCCGCGCAGCTTCTCGACGATCTGCGCGCCGATCGGCACGGTGGGGTCGAGCGAGCCGGCTGGATTGGCGCCGATGTAGCCGATCTCTCGGCCGCGAATCCTCGACAGCTCCGCGCGCGGCAGGCGCAGCAGGTCGCGCGCGCGGTAGAGCACCTCTCCGCCGGTGACCTGGAGCGGGTCGGAGAGGCCGCGGACCAGGGCGCGCGCCAGCACGGTCTTGCCCGACCCCGCCTCGCCGATGATCCCCAGGACCTGGCCGCGATCGAGATCGAAGTCGACGGCATCGACGATTGCTCGACTACGTCCGGCGCCCGCAAGGCCGACGGAGAGCGCGCGCACCTCCAGCAGTCGCTCCGCGCCGCTCATCACAGGCCCCCTTTCAAGACGCGGTTGCGCGCGCGCTCCATGGCCGCGCCCATGAGGTTGAGCGACGTCAGGATCAACAGCAGGAAGAGGCCGGGCATGGTCGCGATCCACCAGGCGTTGATCAGATACTTGCGGCCGTCGGCGATGATGTTACCGAAGGTGGGCGTGGGCGGCTGCACGCCGAGGCCGAGGAAACCCAGGATCGACTCGAAGATCATCATCCGGGCTACGTCGAGCACGGCGACGAAGGCGATGGGCGGCAGCACCATCGGCCCCACGAAGAGCAGCAGGATCCGCCAGTCGGAGGCACCCAGGACACGCTCGCCGCGCACATAATCCTTGCCGCGTTCCGCCAAGGTCACGCTGCGCGCCACTCGCGCGTAGAGCGGCCAGCCGGACAGTCCCAAGACCAGGATGATGGCCGGAAGGGTCGGCCGCGACACGCCCAGCACGGCGATCGCCAGGATGATCATGGGGATCGAAAGCTGCGCATCGGTCAGGCGCATGATCACCGTATCGATCCAGCCGCCCTTGAAGCCCGAGATCAGTCCCAGCCCGCAACCCACCACGAACATGACGACGACGGTAGTGAGGCCGATCAGCAGCGAGTAGCGCAGGCCCACCAGACAGCGCACGAAGACGTCGCGGCCCAGCTGATCGGTGCCCAAGGGGTGCGCCCACTGCCAGTCGCCGAAGAAGATCGGCGGCAAGAGGCGCGCGCGGTAGTTCATCTTGGTGGGATCGATCCCGCTCACCTCTGGATAGATGAGCGCCGCCAGCAGCAGCAGCGAGAAGCCGAAGACGCCGATCTTGAAGGAGGCCTGGGCCCAGGCCAGGCGCAGCATACGGCCCGTCGGCGACAAGCCCTGGTCTTGCCGCGCGGTGACGGGCGGCGTCTGGCCGGGCGTGGCGATCAGCGTCATCTCAGTACTCCAGCCGCGGATCGACCGCCGTTGCCGCGAGATCGACGACGATGTTGATGACGACGAAGATGGCGGCGATGAAGATCGCGATGCCTTGAATCAGGGGAAAGTCCCGCTGCAGGACCGCGTTGATGGTCAAGAGGCCGAGCCCGGGGTAGTCGAAGATGAACTCCACCACCAGGACGCCGCCCAAGAGGGTTCCCAGCTGCACGCCGAAGAGGTTCATCAGCGGCACCGAGGCATTGCGCAATGCATGGCCCGATACGATCCGCCAGCGCGAAAGGCCGCGCACCGGCGCGATCGCGATGAACTCTTCCTGCATCACCTGCGCCAGGGAGACCGTAAGCGTGCGGATGACGAAGGGCGCCATCTCCACGGCCAGCACCATCGCCGGCAACACGCTGTAGAGAAAGCCCCTGTAGCCGATCGACGGCAGCCAGCCGAGCTTCACCGACAAGAGCAAGGTCAGCACGATTCCGAGCCAAAAGTTGGGGATCGAGACGAAGATCGACCCGGTGAAGAAGGCCAGCCGATCCTGCCAGCGCCCGGGGTTCAGCCCGCCGGCGATGCCGAGCGGCAGCGAGACCAGCAGGCAAAGCACGATGGCCAGCGCCGCCAGCTGCAAGGTGAGCGGCAGGTGATCGAGAATGAGATCGAGGACAGCCGCGCGTTCGCCCCGGGTCGGATCGTCGTAGGCGCTGCCGCCGAAGCTGGCCCCGCTCTTGGGCCGGAGGAAGGAGTTGCCGAAGTCGCCTTCGACCAAATCCCCGAGATAGCGCAGAAACTGCAGCGGCAGCGGATCGTCCAGGCCGAGCTCGCGCGCCTTCTCCGCCACCACGTGGTCGGGCGCCATGCCGCCGACGATGAGACGCGCCGGGTCGCCCGGCACCACCCTGAGCAAGGTGAAGATCAGGAAGGTGACCAGGAAGACGACCACCAGGCCTTGCAGCAGCCTGCGGAGCAGCATGCCGAGCAGATACACGCCCAAGAGCTCCTCTTCGGGGCCCGCCCCCACCGCCGGGAAGGCGGCGGGGGCGCGGCTCGCTCACTCAGGAAATCGAGGCGCGGTTGGCGTCCATCATTCCGTTTGGATAGAAGAACATGCCATCCAGGTCATCCCGCATGGCGTGGATGAAGACCGAGGTGAAGAGCGAATAGGCCGGCACCAACTCGGCCAGCAGCGGCATGACCTCCTCCTGGATAATGCGCTTGCGCTCCTTTGGATCCAGCGCGTTGCGCTCCTTGTCCAAGACCGCGTCGATGTCGGCGTTTTCGATGCCGGAGATGCGCTTGGAGCTGGAGTGGAAGTGCGTGCGCAGCACCAGGTCGGGTTCCGGCGATCCGGTCGACCAGCCGCAGTCGATCATATGGCCGGGACCGCCGCCCGGGCGGTCGTAGAGGCGCTCGTTCCAGGCCGCCACCTCCATGACGTTCAAGGTCACCGGGAAGCCCTGTTCCTGCAGCATCGCGGTGATGATCTCGCCGTACTCCTTGGTCTTGGGATAGAAGCCGACGGAGGTAATGTACTCCAGCTCCGGCAGGCCTTGCCCGCCCGGAAAGCCCGCCTCGGCCAGGAACTTCTGGCAGAGCTCCGGATCGTACTCCGGATAGTTGGGCGTATCGACGTAGCCGAACTTCACCGGCGAGATGAAGGCGCTGGAGGCGGCACCCGAGACGCCCAGCACGTCCCAGATCACGCTGCGGTCGATGGCGTGGCAGGCCGCCCGGCGCACCCGATAGTCGTCGAAGGGCGGCTTGGAGCATCGGAACCAGAGATACTTGTTCTCGACCGAGATCGCCTTGTTGAACTTGAAGCCGCCGGCGGCCTCGATGGTGTCCACCTGCTCGGCCTCCAGGCGCTCGATCAAATCCGCCTCGCCGTTGAGGAGCGCCAAGGTCCGGGTGGTGGCGTCGCCGACGAAGGAGAAGTCGATACCAGGCATCCGCGGCCGGCCCTGATAGTAGCCGTCATAGGCATCGAGGACGGTGGTGTTGCCCTTCTGCTGGACGAACTTGAAGGGACCGGTCCCGTTGGGGCGCGCGGCCAGCGCCTTGCCGTCCTTGATGTCGTCCGCCGACATGATCGGCAGGAAGGCGGAGAGGAACCAATAGAGACTGGCCGGATAGCCGAACTCGCCGGTCTTGACCCGCGCCGTCAGCCTGTCGACCACCTCGACCTTGCAAGGCCCGGGATACCACTGCGCCGGCCGGTCGGGCTGCGAGCCGTACTCGTAGGTGGCCTTGACGTCCTCGGCGGTAAAGGGCTTGCCGTTGTGGAAGGTGACCCCGTCGCGTAGGCGGAACTCCATGGTGTGCTCGTCCAGGAGCTGCATGTCGGTCGCTAGCTCGAAGACCAGTTCGTCCGGGTTGTTCGGCAGCATCGGGGCCCGCGTCAGGTAACCGAAGACAAAGCTCTCCAGGTTGATCTGCGCCAAGGTGGTGTGCGAGGTCGGGTCCCAGTTGCCGGTGAGGTTCTCGGCGGAAAGAAAGGAGAGCCGCTTGCCCTCGGCCGCGAGCGCGTCACCGACGAAGAAGCGCGGGTTGAGAAGGGGCAGACCGGCCGCCAGGGCCGCCATCGGCGAGGCGCGCAGCAGGTCTCGTCTGGAAAACTTCATTGTGTCACCTCCAAGTTCTTGAGTTTGTGCCGAGATCTGCCGCGCCCTGCGTGGGACGCGGCGACCTTGGCGTCTTCGGCAAGTCGACAGGGAAAGGTCGCCTCCAGGGCGCGGCAGAATGCGAGGACCTGATGGTCGGCGTGGCGCCGGCCGACAATCTGCAGTCCGATGGGTAGACCTTCGCGCGACAGTCCGACCGGCAGGGAAGCGGCCGGATTGCCGCTGAGGTTGAAGGGGTAGGTAAAGGGCGTCCAGGCGGTCCAGGGCAGAACCTCCGAGACGCCGTTGCAGCCCTTTGGTGCCTCCAGCTCCGCGGCGAAGGGCAGGATCGGCACGGTGGGCAGCAGCAGAAGGTCGACGTCTTCGAAGAAGCGGTGCACCACCGCGGCAAAGGCGGCGCGTGCCTTCATGGCGTCCAGGTAATCGTGCAGATCGTAGGCTTGCGCTGCCCGCACCACCGCGCTGAAGCCGCGACCGAAGCCCTCTCCGCCGTTGCCGGCCTGGCGGCCGTAAGCCGTCCCGCGGCCGGCCACCCAAAGCGTCTCGAAGGTACGGATGGGGTCCCGCCATTCCGGTATCGATCGGGTGACGGCGATGCCGAGGTCGGATTGGATCTTGTCCACGCTCTCGGCGACCACGCGGGCGACCTCCTCCTCCACGTCCCGCGCGAAGAGCGTCGGCGCGAAGGCGACCTTGAGGCCGCTCAGATCCAAGGGTGCCGTCAGGTAGTCCAGGCCGTCGTCCGGCAAGGCGTTCTGATCCCGGGAGTCGGGCCCTTTCAGCAGGTTGAAGAGCAGGGCGCTGTCCTCCGGGCGCAGGGTCATGGGGCCGGCGTGGGACAGCATCTCCGTCGCGCTCCAAGGATAGGTCGGAATGCGGGCGAGACTGCCCTTCATGGCGAAGACCCCACAGAAGGAGGCCGGGATGCGCACCGACCCGCCCCCGTCGGACCCCAGCGCGCAGGGCACCATGCCGGCCGCCACAGCCGCAGCCGAACCGCTGCTGGAGCCGCCGCTGGTCAGATCCCTGTTCCAAGGATTGCGCGTCGGGCCGTAAAGCTCGGACACGCTGGAGCCGGACCAGCCCAACTCTGTCGTCGTGGTCTTGCCGACGATGACGGCGCCGGCCGCCAGAACCCGCTCGACGATGGGCGCGTCCTCATCGGGCACGAAGTCGCGGAAGGCACGACTGCCGCGCGCCGTCCTGCGCCCCTTGGTCAGGAAGAGATCCTTGATGCCGATCGGCACGCCGTGGAGCGGTCCGCGCCACTTGCCGGCCGCCAGCTCCCGGTCCAAGTCGCCCGCCGTCGCCAGCGCCTCTTCGGCATAGACGTCGGAGAAGGCATTAACTGATGGATTTGTGGACTCTATGGCCTCTAGTGAACGCCCGACGAGAGCCTGAACGGAGAGCTTTCCCTGGCGTATTTCGGCGGAGATCTCCCGCAGAGGCGCAAACATCGATCCATTCCGTAGATCAACTTGAGAGGATTTTGTGGGTTTTATGTTAGACGTTTGTGAGTGTCAATTGGCTTTTTTGGATTTCATGGTATTTGATGATTTTATGCCCAACCGACAGCAGGGCGCGCATGGTGCAATGCCCCGCCCCAAGGCTGGAAGCTCAGGGCGGGGTTGGTTCCGGGGTCAGGGTCGATTAGTGCCTTAGCGCCCGAGGGCGCGAGGCGTCTCTAGACGCTGGGCTCGGGTTCACGCGCGTCGGGCGCCCGATCGAGCGCAGGGAATCCTGCCATGGCCGAGCGGCCCGGGACGCGGTCAGACGGAAGCCTCTTCCACGTCCTTCTGCTTCTCCTCCTTCTTCTTCTTGTCGCCTTCCAGCTTGCGCACCACGACATAGAAGACGGGGGTCAGAAAGATGCCGAAGAAGGTGACGCCCAGCATCCCGGAGAAGACCGCGATGCCGATCGATTGGCGCATCTCCGCGCCGGCGCCAACCGAGAGCACCAAGGGCACGACACCCATGATGAAGGCGAAGGAGGTCATCAGGATGGGGCGCAGGCGCAGGCGGCTGGCCTCGACCGCGGCCTCGATCAGGCCGCGCCCCTCGCGCTCAAGCTCGCGAGCGAACTCGACGATGAGGATGGCGTTCTTCGAGGCGAGCCCGGCCAACACGAAGAGACTTATCTGGGTAAAGATGTTGTTGTCGCCGCCCGAGAGATAGACACCGATCAGGGCCGAGAGGATGCTCATCGGCACGATCAAGATGACGGCCAAGGGCATGGTCAGGCTCTCGTACTGCGCCGCCAGGACCAGGAAGACGAGCAGCAGGCAGAGCGGAAAGATGAAGATGGCGCTGTTGCCGGCCAGGATCTGCTGATAGGTGAGCTCCGTCCACTCGAAGGCCATGCCCGGCGGCAGGGTCTCTTCCAGGATCTTGGTGATTGCCGCCTGCGCCTCTCCACTAGAGAAACCGGGCGCCGCATTACCGTTCAGGTCGCCGGAGCGGTAGGCGTTGTAACGCATCGCGGTGTCGGGACCGAATGTCTCCTCGACGGAGACGACCGATCCCAGCGGCACCATCTGGCCGTCGAAGTTGCGGGTCTGCAGCTTCGCGATGTCCTCTGGCGTCGAGCGGAAGGGTTTGTCTGCCTGGGCAATGACCTGATAGGTGCGTCCGAACTGATTGAAGTCGTTGACGTAGAGGGAGCCCAGGTAGATCTGCATGGTGGTGAAGATCTCGTCCACCGGGATTCCCAGCTGCTCGGCCTTGGTGCGGTCCACGTCGGCGAAGAGCTGCGGCATGTTCACGTTGTAGCTGGAGAAGACGCCGGTCAGCTCCGGCGCGGCCCAGGCCTTGCCCTGCAGCTGCTTCATGACGTTATCGAGCGCCTGGTAGCCCAGGTCGGCCCGGTCCTGGACCTGCAGCTTGAAGCCGCCGATGGTGCCCAGTCCCTGCACCGGCGGCGCCGGGAAGATGGCGACGAAGGCGTCGGGAATGCCGGCGTACTTCTGCTGCAGGCGCTGCGCGATCGCCAGGCCGGAGAGCGCGGGATCGGTCCGTTCCGCGAAGTCGTCCAGGGTAACGAAGACGATGCCGGCGCTGGAGCTGTTGACGAAGCCGTTGATGGAGAGCCCCGGGAAGGCCACGGCGCTCTCGACGCCCGGCTCGTTCAGCGCGATGTCGGACATCTGGCGGATGACGTCCTCGGTGCGCTCCAGGGTGGCGCCCTGCGGCAGCTGGGCGAAGCTCACCAGGTACTGCTTGTCCTGGATCGGGATGAAGCCCTGCGGCACCATCTGGAAGCCCTGATAGGTGGCGCCCAGCAAGACGACGTAGAGGGTCATCATGATGCCCTTGCGACCGAGCACGCCGCCGATGCTCCGAGCATAGAGCGCCGTCGCCCCGCCGAAGACGCGGTTGAAGCCGCGGAAGAACCAGCCGAAGAGGAAATCCATCACGCGGCTCAGCACATCTTTAGGCGCGTTGTGCGACTTCAGCAGCAAGGCCGAGAGCGCCGGGCTCAAGGTGAGCGAGTTGATCGTCGAGATGATGGTGGCAATGGCGATGGTGAGCGCGAACTGCTTGTAGAACTGTCCGGTGAGGCCGCTCATGAAGGCGATCGGCACGAAGACGCCGATGATGACCAGCGAGGTGGCGATGATCGGCCCCGTCACCTCCTTCATCGCGGCGATGGTCGCCTCGCGCGGCTTCAGTCCGTTGGCGATGTTGCGCTCGACGTTCTCCACCACGACGATGGCGTCGTCGACGACGATGCCGATGGCCAGGATCAGGCCGAAGAGCGACAGCACGTTGATCGAAAAACCGAAGGCCAGCATGAGGGAGAAGGTGCCGACGATCGAGACCGGCACGGCCAGCAGCGGAATGATCGAGGCCCGCCAGGTCTGCAGGAAGACCACCACGACCAGGACCACCAAGGCCAGGGCTTCCAGCAAGGTCTTCACCACCGAGTTGATCGATTCCTGCACGAAGACCGTGGGGTCGTAGACGATGGAGTACTCCAGCCCCTCGGGGAAGCGCTGGGACAGCTCGGCCATGGTCTCGCGCACGCCGCTGGAGATCTGCAAGGCGTTGGCGCCGGGCGAGGCGAAGATCGGAATGGCCGCGGCGGGCTTGTTGTCCAGCAGCGAGCGCAGGGAGTACTGCTGGGCCCCCATCTCCAGGCGCGCCAGATCGCCCAGCCGGACCACGGTGCCGTCGGCATCGCGCTTGACGATGATGTCGGCGAACTCCTCCACGCTCTGCAGGCGGCCCTTGACGTTGATCGGCAGCTGCACCTGGACCCCGTCGTCATAGGGCGCGCCGCCGATCTGGCCGGCCGCCACCTGGACGTTCTGGCGGCGCACGGCATCCAGAACCTCGCCGGCGGTCAGGTCGCGCTCGGCCACCTTGTCGGGGTTGAGCCAGATGCGCATGGCATAGTCGCCCGAGCCGAAGACCCTGACGTCGCCGACGCCGCGCACCCGGGCCAGCGCGTCGCGCACGTTCAAGGTGGCGTAGTTGCGCAAGTAGAGCATGTCGTAGCGCTCGTTCGGCGACTTCAAGTGGACCACCATGGTGAGGTCCGGTGAGCTCTTCAGCACCGTCACGCCCAGCTGCCGCACGATGTCCGGCAGGCGCGGCAAGGCCTGGGAGACCCGGTTCTCCACCTTCTGCTGCGCCAGATCGGGGTCGGTCCCGATCTCGAAGGTCACCGTCAGCGAGAGGTTACCGTCGGTGGTGGCCAGCGAGTTCATGTAGAGCATGCCCTCGATGCCGTTGATCTGCTCCTCCAAGGGTGTCGCCACCGTCTCGGCGATGACCGCCGGATTGGCGCCCGGGAACTGCGCGTTGACCACGACGGAGGGGGGCTGCACCTGCGGATACTCCGCAATCGGCAGCCTGAACATGGCGATAAGGCCGGCCAGGAAAATCAGAATGGAAAGCACGCCGGCGAAGATCGGCCGGTCGATGAAGAACCGTGGAAAGTTCATGGCTCAGGCCTCGATAGGACCTCCGCCGGGCGCCAGTGGGCGCCCGGCTCGATGGCGGCCGTCTTGTAGGATAGCTTACTACTGGGCGGTTTTCTGGGCGACTTGATTGTCGGTCGCCACCGTCGGTGCCTCGGCCTCGATCGGCTGGGGTGCCACCGGCAGGCCAGGGCGTACCTTCATCAGACCGCCCAGGATAATCTGCTCGCCGACCTCCAGCCCGCTGGTGATGACCCGCTTGCCCTCGACGGTGGCGCCCAAGGTCACCTCGCGATAGGCCACCCGGCTCTCCGCGTCGACGACGTACACGAACTTGCGGTCCTGGTCGGTGCCGATCTCCTTGGCGTCCAGCAGGACCACCTCCTGGGCCTCGGGCGCGCCCAGGCGAATGGCGGCGAACATGCCCGGCAGCAGGCTGCCGTCGTCGTTGGCGAAGATGGCGCGGGCGCGGATGGTGCCGGTGGCCGCGTCGATGCGGTTGTCGAAGCTGTGGATGTGGCCGCGATAGACCTGCGGCTGGCCGGCGTCGATGGTCAGCTCGACCGGCAGCACGCTCGGATCCTGGCCCGCCGAGGCCACGCTCTGGCGGTGGCGCAGATAGGTCCGCTCGTCCACGTCGAAGTCGGCATAGATGCCCTGGGTGGCGACGATGGTGGTCAGGATCGGCGCATTGGGGCCGGCCTCGACCAGGTTGCCGACGGTGATCTCGGCCCGGCTCAAGCGGCCGCTGATCGGCGCCTTGACGTAGGCGTAGTCGAGATCGATTTGCGCGAGCTCCAGCTGCGCCTCGGCGCTGCTGACCCGGCTGATGGCCACCGTGTGGTCGTTGATCCGCTCGTCCAGGACGCTGCGCGAGATGTGGCCCTTGCCGACCAGGCGCTCGGCCCGGTCGCGCTGCTTGATGGCGTAATCCACGTTATGCTTTGCGGCTTCCAGCTCGGCCTTGGCCTCGGCGACGGCGGCCTCATAGGGCCGCGGGTCGATGACCACCAGGACGTCGCCCTTGGTCACCATCTGCCCGTCCTCGAAGCGGATGTCGTGGATCGTGCCGCTAACCTGCGGGCGCAGCTCGACGGAGTCGATGGCGGCCAGGCGGCCGGAATGCTCGCTCCACAGGCGCACGGGCACGGTGGCGACCGACATGACCGGTACCGGAATGGCCTGAGGGACCTGTGCCGGAGCGGCATGGACGGCCGAGCCGCCCTCCGTAAGTTCGGTCTTCGCGACATAGCCACCGACCAGGAGCGTGCCGATGAGAGCAGTGCTGTAGACCAGGGTCTTTAGTCCGGAACGGATACTCATCTCACGCTACCTCACAAGATCGCCGGCGAAAACCGACCAGTTGGTATGTTGGAGACTTAATTAGAAACCGATCGGTATGTTGTCAATAGCGCGGCGCGAAATTGTCCGAAATCTGTAGCCCTGTGGCTGCTTTCGCTCGGTGCCAGACCGGGATGACGTCAAATCGAAACGATTTGGCGTCTGAATCCCGCTCTACAGGTATGATAGGTAGATCAGATTTATGCGATCAGGTGATCCCACCTGATCGCGATCTGATCTAGCGCTAGGCCGCGTCGCGGGCGCCCAGGCTGGCCTGCTCCTTGCCCTCGACCCAGTGCTCGGCCTTGAGCCCGATCAGGCGGTAGACGCCGGCACGCAGGTCCAGACGCACGGCGTCGAGGCTGTTGGCGACACGGCCATACATCAAGAGACCTTGCACGAAGTGATGGATCAGGCGCGCCACCTGGCGCACGTCGGGGTCGCCCTCCAAGGCGCCCTCGGCCTTGAGGTTCCTGATCAGCGCGATGCTGTACTGCTGGACATGATCGTCCATCTCGCGGGCCGCCAAGCGGATCTTGGCCTCGCCGGCGCCGGCCTGCCCGCCCGAGGTGAAGAAGGGGCAGCCGACCACCTCCAGGTCCGAGTTGACGCACTCTTCTTCCTGGTTGCTGATGATCAGCTGGATCAGCATCTCCAGCTGCTGCAGCGGCGCGTTGCAGGGCGAATAGATCTCGTCCAGCTCTCGCTTCATGCCTTCCCAGTGATGGCGCGAGGCGGCGACGTAGAGATCCGCCTTGGTCTCGAAGTGGTGATAGAAGGCGCCCTTGGTGACGCCGGCCTGCTTGCAGATCTCATTGACGCCGACGGAGCTGTAGTTGCTCTGCCAGATGAGGCGCATGGCCGTTTCCAGAAGCTTGTCGCGAGTCTCCGCCGCGTTTCTCATGATCTCTCGTCCGTGCGAATCCGATCCCCGGCCGCGCCTTGCGCCCGCCCCGCAGGCCGGCGCGGCCCTTCTATTGGTTAAAGCTAAACATACCGTTTGGTATTTTCAACTGCTTTCGACGCAATAGGCGTGATTTGACCGGGATTCCCGCCCCGAGACGGTCCCGAGAGGCATCTGGTCTAGTGCCAAGGCTGCAGGGCAAGCCGCTTGCGGGTGCCCGTCGAGGCCGCAGTCTTGAGATCTGCCGGAGCCCTGTGCAGTCGAGGAGCGGGCGATGCGGCGACCAGCTCTTCGAGCTGGAGGCACCCTACTGCGCCCACAACGTCGCTCCCAGACACGCTTCCGGTTGTCGTTTTCCGACTTACGTGTGGACCTGGGAGACAGCTGGCAGCTTTTCTGAGACATGGTTCACACCGAACGCATCCCACTGGTGCGGCAAAGACCCACCCAGACAGCAATGAATTCTCTCAGTGGATCTCCCGAACGGGATTACCCTAGTGCCTGCAAATCGACGGCTGGCGGAGACCATCGCAGCTCACCCGCCGAAGACGGTCCGGTGCATGATCCTGCCAGGCAAGAGCGTGAAGCCGCCCGCCACGACAAGTGCGCCGAAGAAGATCATCACCATCGCGGTTCTGTGCGCGGAAACGCGGTGACGCCGCGCGGCCCAAACAGCGAGCGGCAAGGAGATCAGCGTCAGGATCGAGAGCAGGTGGATAGGGCTCCAGCGTCCCCAGGCCTCGATCTCGTGAATCCAGAACGAGCTAAGGGACACCACAACCAGCAGGGCAACCCAGATCCAGCCGATCCGCCGGTGCGGCAGCGTGCCCTTGGGCGCCAGCAACTGCACCAGGCCGAGGACAAAGCCGCCCATCGCCGCCAGAGCGTGGATCTGTATGGCGAGCGATGCCTGGAAGAGGGGTTCGAGCGACACGAGAAACGCCGCGGATCGCCCGGCCTAGGCGCTGTTCGACAAGGTGGAGCGCACCTCCTCGGCGCTGGCCGGCCAACAGTCGACGGCGGCGACCGCGCCCAAGGCGGTTTCCAGCCACCAGCCGTTGCCTTCCTCGCAGCCGAGCGGCGCATCCTCCAGCCCGACACGGAGATGGCCGCCCATGCGCAAGACGCCCGGAAAGAGGACACGCATGTCCACGCCCAGGCCCGCCGCCATCCAGGGCGCGTCGTCGTGTTCGGCCTGCAGCAGACGATGATAGGCCATCAGATAGAACTCCTCCGGCGGGAAGGAGAAGGTGAAGTTCTGGCTGAAGAGGACGCGGTAGATCGGCACCGGCGCGGTGCGGCCGTCATGCCTGACCCGCTGGCGCAGCGCATTGCCCAGGCGCACGAAACCCGGCTCGTAGCAGGCAAAGGAGGGATGGAAGCCGTAGTGCGCCGCCAAGCCCAGCCCGTAGCGAATATGCGCTTCGGGATTGGCGTAGATGAAGCCTTCGCACCCGTTGGCAAGCTCGCGGTAGCAGGCGAAGTTGACCGAGCCGGGGTCGACGATGCACCACTCGAGGAGGCCGCGCCGGGCCAAGGCCTCGACGGCGGCGAAACGCACCTCCGGCGAGGAGGGCTCCGGCGAGTCCGCGCTGCCGGCCAGCGGGATCGTCGGATAGACGATGACGTCGGCGCGCGCGCGGATGCCTTCGATGATGCGCGCGTAGATCTGCCAGTCGTCGCACTGCCGGCCACTGGCCTCGTCATAGGCGTGGACGTGGATGATGGCGGCGCCGGCGCGCGCGCAGGCCACGCCTTCGTCGATGATCGCTTTCGTCGTGACCGGGATCAGCGGCTGCTTGGCCTTCCCCCAAGGCCCGTTGATTGCCGCTTCGATCCAGACCGCACGCCCCATTCGCCCTACCTCTCACGCTTAAGTGACCCGCGTGACATTAGGGCAATGCGGGAACACAGGCACGCATTCTTGTGACCGGAAGAGCGGGCAGCCCCCATTCGCGCGCCCGCTCGTTCACCCTTCGCTCCACGCACTTTCGCGCCGGACGCGCAGCCTGGATGGAACCGACCACCGAGAGGCAGTGAGATTGCGAGTAATCCACAGATCTTTAATGGGACTTTCATCGTCCGGCGACGCTATCCTGCCGCCAACCACCGATTGGGGGATCGAATGATGTGGGACTTCAGCATCGGACGGGCGATGGCGCTGATGGCAAAAACTTCGCCCTATATCGCATTCAGACTTATAATCTATGTCGGTATCGCCGTGGCCTACGTGGTGGTCACCGGCGTCGGTGCCGGGATCGGCTGGGGCGTCGGCGGGCTGGGAGATGAAGGCGCCCAGGCGAACCTTACCATGTGGGGCGGCATCATCGGCTTCGGGCTGACCGCCGGCGTGCTCTACTTCCTGAGAGAGTACCTGCTCTACATGGTCAAGGCCGGGCACATCGCCGTGCTGGTCGAGCTGCTTGACGGCAAGGCCCTGCCGGAAGGCAAGTCGCAGGTGAGCCACGGCGCCGAGGTGGTGAAGAGCCGCTTCGCCCAGGCCAACGTGCTCTTCGCCCTGGACCAGATCATCAAGGGGGTCTTGCGGGCCATCATTGGCTTGGTGCAGGGCATCACCTCCTTCATCCCCGGCAGCAACAACATCATGGGGATCGTAAAGGCCTTCCTGAGGATCGCCGTCGGCTTCATCGACGAGGTGATCCTGGCCTACGCCATCCGCACCCGAGCGGAGAATCCTTGGGCCTCCGCCCGCACGGCGCTGGTGCTCTACGGTCAGAACGCGCCCAACCTCATGAAGAACGCAGCCTGGCTCACGGTCATCGTCTACGGCATCACCTTCCTGCTGTTCTTGATCTTGCTGGCCCCGGCCGGCGCGCTGGTCTACCTCATGCCCGGCAGCTGGTCGGCCGCCGGCATCCTCTTCGCCCTGGTCTTCGCCTGGGCGCTCAAGGCGGCGCTCATCGAGCCCTTCGCCATCACCTGCCTGATGCAGGTCTACTTCAAGGCGATCGAGGGCCAGGTGCCCAACCAGGAGTGGGAGGACCGCCTGGAGAGCGTTTCCGACAAGTTCAAGGAGATGAAGGGCAAGGCCGAGGAGTGGGTCACCACCCAAGGCGGCTCGGGCCAGCGGGAGGCCGGCCCTGGCTCCGCCTGACCTGGTCATCTTCGATTGCGACGGCGTCCTGGTCGATACCGAGGCGGTCGGCTGCGCGACGCTGCTCAAGCTGATGCGCGCGCGCGGCAGCGACATCACCGCCGAGGAGATCGACCGGCGCTATCGAGGCAAGTCGCTGGAGGATTCGGCGGCGGACTTCTTCCGCCGCTTGGGCGAGCCCTACGATCCCAGCTTTCCCGCGACCCTCAGATCCGCCGTCGAGGAGGCGCTGGGCGACGGCGTCCGCGCCATTCCGGGCGCGGTCGCTCTCGTCGAGCAGGTGCGTGATGCCGGAATCGCCTACTGCGTGGCTTCCTCCGGCTCGATCAGCAAGATGCACATTACATTGGGTCAGGTCGGTCTCCTGCCCCTGCTTGGCGACGTGCTCTTCACGGCAAGGGACGTGCCGCGCGGCAAGCCGGCACCGGATCTCTTCCTACATGCGGCGGAGCGCATGGGCGTTTCGAGCGAGACGGCGGTGGTGATCGAAGATTCCCTGCCGGGCGTGACCGGCGCCGTCAGCGCCGGCATGCGCGTCATCGGCTACAGCAGCGGCCGGGACGACGAGGCCAGGACCCTGGAGGCCGCCGGCGCCGAGGTCGTGTCCAGCATGGATCAGGTGTCTGCCTTGATCGGCATTGCCCCGCGCTGAGCCACTTTCGCAAGAAGGGCACAAGACCCTCTCCATCCGCCGGCTTGATGGTGAGGCAACTTGGAAGGAAGCTCTCTCACCTACTCTTTCTCTCAAGGTTGTAGAGTAGGATTCAGGCGGCAAGTCCTTTCGATTTGACGTCCTCATGCTCTAGGGAGCTTGCCATGACCGCGGACCCGAAAGCCTTTTCCCTCGCCGTTCCAGACGAGGCGATCAGAGATCTGAAGGAGCGTCTTGACCGTGCGCGCTTTCCGGAGGAGACGCCGGGCGATGCCTGGGCCTACGGCGCCGAGGTCGCCTACCTGCGCAAGGTCGTCACCTACTGGCGCGATGGCTTCGATTGGCGCCAATCCGAAGCGGCGCTGAACGCCCTACCGCAGTTCAAGGTCCGCCTCGACGACATTGACCTTCACTACCTGCATGTGCCGGGCAAGGGACCGAACCCCTGCCCGCTCCTGCTGCTGCACGGCTGGCCGGGTTCCGTGCTGGAGTTCCTGGAGATCATTCCGCGGCTTACCGACCCGGCCCGCTTCGGCGGCGATCCCGCCGACTCCTTCACCGTCGTGGCCCCTTCGCTGCCGGGCTTCACGCTCTCCTATGCGCCAGGCCAACCGCGCTTCGGGGTGGAGGAGATGGCCGACACCCTCTCCCGCCTGATGAGCGAGGTGCTGGGCATTCCCCGCTACGTCGCCCAGGGCGGTGACTGGGGCTGCTTCGTCGCCTCGCGGCTCGCCCATGCCCACCCGGCGCAAACGATGGGGATTCACCTGAACCTCATGCCGCTGCGCCGCGACGCCAAGATGGTGGAGAACCCCACCGACGAGGAGCGGCGCTATCTCGACGAACTGGCCTACTGGCTTAAGGAGGAAACGGGCTATCAGTGGATCCAGGGCACCAAACCGCAAAGCCTCGCTTTCGGATTGACCGATTCGCCCGTGGGCCTGGCCGCCTGGATCATCGAGAAGTTTCGTACCTGGTCAGACTGCGACGGCGACATCGAGAGCGTCTTCAGCCTGGACCAGGTGCTCGCCAACATCGCGCTCTATTGGTTCACCGAGGCGATCAACTCCTCCTTCTGGCCCTACTACGCGCGCATGCATCGGCCTTGGCCGATACCGGACGGTGCCACCATCGCCGTGCCGACCGGCTACAGCGCTTTCCCGACGGAGATCCTGCGCCCTCCGCGGTCCCTGGCCGAGCGAGTCTTCACCGACATCCGCCGCTGGACGGTGATGCCGCGCGGCGGACACTTCGCCGCCATGGAGCAACCCGAGGCCTTGGCGGGAGAGATCGCGGCCTTCGCCCGGCCGCTGCGCTGATCGGAGAGCGGCACGGCGGGGACGGCGCCTCAGGCGTCACCCTCGGCGGAGGCTGGCGCCGCGATCGTCGGGATTCTCTTGGCCGGGCGATCGACGAATTCGTCGCCGCCGACGCAGACGACGCTCTGCGGACAGGTCACGGCCTCAGCGCTGGGACGATCCAGGGCCTCGTCGCACAGGCTTTCGCGGCCCCCGAGCTTGGCAGAAGAAGCGGTCATGCTCCGGGTCCTCCCCGCCGAGTCGCTCTGCGGCGCTTGGCGGTTTGCGCCGATGAAGGCCCTCTTTCGCAGGCTACGGCATCGTAGGGAATGCAACGGAAGAATGCCGTCTTGGGCGGGCAGTCCAAGGCTTCGTCCAGAAGCGCTTCGCGTCCGGTCTTGGTGGTCAGCATGGCCGCACCTCCACCAGATGCTCCGGATTGCCGCTGACGCAAGGCAGGAAGAGCGCCGCCCAAGGGGACGAACGATCCAAGGCCTCGTCGCTCGGACCAAGGCACTGGACCGGTGTCGCGGCATGGACGTCGGGACGGTCCAAGGCTCCGTCGCTCAGACCCGTCTGGCGCGGTGTCCGGGAAGAGTTGTCGTCTCTCATGCGGCTCACTCCTCAGCTTGAATGTCGCGGCCGAACAATCGTTCCGCCTACCACAAGGAGCTGGGGCGAGCTTCTATCGGACGGAAGTAGCCGCAATGAATGACCATTCAATAATCGCGGTTACTGCAAACTGTGAAGAGTTTGGAGACGCGACGACACCGGACCGCCGCATGCTGGAAGACAAGCCCTCCCCGCGCGACCGCTGTCACTCTTGCCGTAAGCGATCATGGCCGCCGCCGGCCAAGGACCGGCAGCGGCTTGATCCCTTGGAGGCCCTAGGCCGCCTTGCGGCGCGGCAGGGCAGTCTCGGTCCACTGATCGGCCGGCTTGCGCACCTCTTCCTGGTAGGCATCCATGAGGCGCTGGCTGAGGCGGCCGACGTTGTAGTGACGGCCGTCGATTTCGCCGACCGGCGTCACTTCGGCGGCGGTGCCGGTGAGGAAGACCTCGCTGGCCTTGTCCAGATCCTCCAGCGTGATCTCCCGCTCGATCACCTCGACGCCCTCGGCGCGCGCCAGCGCGATCACCGTCCGCCGCGTGATGCCGTCCAGGAAGCAGTCCGGGACCGGCGTGTGCAGCTTGCTGTCCTGCACCAGGAAGACATTGGCGCCGGTGGCCTCGGCCACCAGACCGCGATAGTCCAGCATGAGGGCGTCCTGATAGCCCTCCCGCTCCGCCTCGTGCTTGGAGAGCGTGCAGATCATGTAGAGCCCGGCCGCCTTGGAATCGGTCGGCGCGCAGTCGGGCGCGGGCCGCCGGTAGGGCGCCATCTTTAGCCGGATGCCGTTGGCCTTGAGCTCCGGCGAGAAGTAGGCCGGCCATTCCCAGGCGGCGATGGCCACGTTGATCTTCGTCGTCTGCGCCGAGACGCCCATCATCTCGCTGCCACGCCAGGCGACCGGTCGGACATAAGCGTCCGTCAGCTTGTTGGCTGCGATCACCGCATCGGCCGCGGCGTCGATCTCGTCGACGCTGTAAGGCAGGGTGAAGCCCAGGATCTCGGCCGAGCGCTGCAAGCGCTGATGATGCTCGTGCCCCTTGAAGATGACGCCGCCATAGGCGCGTTCGCCCTCGAACACGCTGGAGGCATAGTGGAGCGCATGAGAGAGGATGTGCAGCCGCGCCTCGGTCCAGGGCACGAGCGCCCCGTTCATCCAGATCACACCGGGGCGGTTATCGAAGGGTTGGGTCGCCATATTTGTTCCGTTCCAAGCCAGTTTGCGCTATCCGACAGACAGGCTTACCTCTCGCCCCGCCGCAATCCTGGACGAGAGCAGGCCCGCGCTTGTTGAGGCTCTTGCCTCTTGATAAGGCATTCCTCAAGCTTCACGCAATTTTGTTGCGTAAACGCTGAGGATAAGATAACGATGGACTGCAAGATTAGTCAACATGGCTGACGTATCGCATAGCTGCTCTGCGACATGGTGGACCTGAAGTCGGGGGCGAATCCGCTGTTCCTGCGCGAGGAGGAACTGCGCCGGGGCATCGAGATGATGTTCTATGCCTATCGGGAGTTCACCTCCGAACCGGACCGCATCCTGGCGGAGATCGGCTTCGGCCGCGCCCACCACCGCGCCATCTACTTCATCGGCCGCTATCCGGAGATCACCGTCAGCGAGCTCTTGGGCATCCTCAGGATCACCAAGCAGAGCCTCTCGCGCGTCTTGAGCCAGCTCCTGGAGCAGGGCTACGTCGTGCAGGCTCGCGGCAAGCGGGACCAGCGGCAACGCCTGCTGATGCTGACCGAACAAGGACGCGCCCTGGAGCGCCGCCTGACCGATTCACAGCGCGCGCGCTTCGCCGCCGCCTACAAGGCCGCCGGCGCCGAGGCCGTCGCCGGCTTTCGCGCCGTCTTGGCCGGCATCATGGAACCGGTCGACCTGAACCGGGTCGAGAGCCACCTGCCCAACGGTGGGGAGGAGGCGCGCGCGGAGGAGCCCGGCGCCCTCGTCAAGTCGGCAAGCGACGGCCCGGGCAGGGCGCAGGGCAAAGCGAGGCGCTAGCGGCCATGGCCGAAGAGCAGCCGCATCTCCTGGTGGTCGACGACGACCAGCGTCTCTGCGCGCTGCTGTCGCGCTATCTGGGCGCCGAAGGTTTCCTGGTCACCACGGCCGGCAATGCCGAGGAAGCCGAGCAGAAGCTGGGCGCGCTGGCCTTCGACCTCCTGATCCTCGACATCATGCTGCCGGGGGCCAGCGGGCTCGATCTCGCCCGCTCCCTCCGCCAGGGCAGCAGCGTGCCGATCCTCCTGCTCTCGGCCAAGGGCGAGCCCGACGACCGCATCGTCGGCCTGCAGGCGGGCGCCGACGACTACATCGCCAAGCCCTTCGAACCGAAAGAACTGGTCCTTCGCATCAACGCCATCCTCAGGCGGGCGCGCCCGGAGCGCCCGAGGTTCGGCCAGAGGGTCCGCTTCGGCGACTTCGCCTTCGACCTGGAGCGCGGCAGCTTGAGCGAGGGCGGCGAGATGGTGCACTTGACTGAGACGGAGACGGCGCTGCTCGCCCTGCTGGCCCGCAACGCCGGAGAGGCGGTCAGTCGCGACGAACTGGCGGGCGCCGGCGAGGCCGGCAACGTGCGCTCCGTCGACGTGCAGATAACGCGGCTCAGGCGGAAGATAGAAGCCGATCCCCGCTTTCCCCGTTACCTGCAAACCGTGCGAGGAACGGGCTATATATTGGTAGCCGACTAGTTTCAGCGGACCGGGGGTGACAGGAGGCCTCTGAAGGGGTGCGCATTCACATACCGATCATCGACGACCTGCCCTGGCACGTGGTCAAGCGCTTCTTGCCGAGGAGCCTGCTCGGCCGGTCGCTGCTGATCATTCTGGTGCCGATGGTCTTGCTGCAGATATCGGCCACCTGGTTCTTCTTCGACCGCCACTACGACGTCATCACCAAACGCCTGGCCCAGGGCATCGCCGGCGGCGTGGCCACGGTGATCGCGCTGCTGGAACGCGACGCGCTGGGCTGGGAGCGGGAAGCCTTCTTCGATCTCGCCGAACGCTCCCTGGAGTTCTCCATCCTCTATCAGGAAGGCGCGCAGCTGCCGCCGGAGGTGCAGCCGCCGGTGCGCAGCCTCTTGGACCGGCACTTGGCCAACGCCCTGGCCAGCCGCATCGATCGGCCCTTCACCATGGACACGGAATCCATGCCAAGCTACGTGGAGATCCTGGTCTCGCTGCCGGAGGGCGTGCTGAGGGTGCTGGTCAAGCGCAAGCAGCTCTTCAGCGACACCACCTACATCTTCGTGTTCTGGATCGTCGGCTCCTCCATCATCCTCTTCCTGGTGGCCTTCCTCTTCATGCGCAATCAGGTCCGGCCGATCCGCCGCCTGGCCAAGGCGGCCGAGAGCTTCGGCAAGGGCCGCGACGTCTCCGATTTCCGGATCGAGGGCGCCAGCGAGGTGCGTCAGGCGGCCACCGCCTTCCTGCAGATGCGCGCCCGCATCAAGCGCCAGATTACGCAGCGCACGGCCATGCTAGCCGGCGTCAGTCACGACCTGCGCACGCCCTTGACCCGCATGAAGCTGGAGCTGGCGATGGCGCCCAAGACCCGCATGCGCGAGGGCTTGGTCACCGACGTCGCCGAGATGGAGCACATGATCGACGCCTACCTCTCCTTCGCCCGCGGCGAGGAGGGCGAGCAGATGATCGAGACCGACCTCAGCCTCCTGCTGGGCGAGGTGGTCGAGCAGGCGCGGCGCGGCGGCGGCGAGGTCGCGTTGGATGCCAAGGACCCGGCCTTGCTGCCGCTGCGACCGGCCGCGATGCGCCGCGCGCTCGCCAACCTGGTGGAGAACGCCGTCCGCCACGGCCGCCACGTGGCCGCCAGCCTGCGCGTCGGGCACAAGCGCGCCGATGTGCTGATCGACGACGACGGACCCGGCGTGCCGGCAACCCAAAGGGACCTGGTGTTCCGTGCCTTCCACCGCCTCGATCCGGGCAGGGATCCCAACCGCGGCGGCGCCGGCCTGGGCCTCACCATCGCCCGCGACATCGCCCGCAGCCACGGCGGCGACGTAATGCTGGAGGATTCGCCCCTGGGCGGCCTGCGCGCCGTACTGCGCCTGCCGCTCTAAGGTAGATCTCGATCTGTCTTTCAGTGTTTTGCAAGCGATCTCAGACGGTGAACCTGACCGAATTGACGTCGTCCCCGGGCATTGACCCGGGGATCAAGTGGCCCCGCCGCACGCTGTCGGAGAGCGGGGCACTGGCGGTGCGACGTGGATGGCCGGATCAAGTCCGGCCATGACGAGTAATAGCAGATTTATATTAGCACAACTCCTCCATTAGGCGCAGCACGATTTAAACCGGACAGCAGTGGGTGACGGCCCAGGGACGACTTTAGAAGTCTGCCAAGGTACCTGGAGAAGCACTCCGAACCGCTGAACCAAGCAGCAACGCCTAGACACCGCGCATCGCGATCCGTACCGGCGTCGGATTGGCGATGTTGTCGCTGACCGGACAGCGTGCCTCGACCTCGTCGCGCAAACGCGCGATCTCTTCCGCCGGCGCGGCGCTCTTGACCTTGATCTCCACCTCGATCGCCTGATAGCCGGCACGCACCTCGCGGTCCGTCCCCGCGAACTTGGCCGGGTCGAGCGAACCTCCCAAGGTGATCTCCGTGCCTTCGATTGCGATACCCAACTCCTTGGCGATGAAGAAGGTCATGTAGTTGAGACAGCCCGCATGGGCCGCCAGCACGAAGTCCAGCGGAGAAGGCGCGCCGTCGCGGCCGCCGAGCGTCTCCGGCTCATCCATGAAGATCTTGAATGCGTGAACCTCGGTCGTGCTTTGCGCCATCGTGCTGCCGAGGGTGCGCACACTGGCGCTGTATAGCTCCGCCACGTCTCATCCTCCCTGTAAATTCATTCGACACTCGGTTATTCCGAGTTTCGAATTAAATCTTTGCGAAGAAGTGCGGCCCTTGTCAAGCGCAGTCTAAGCTTTGGCCTTGCGTTGGATCTCGCCGCGCAGCGGCGTGCGGTTCAGGATGTTGTCGAAGAGGGGCGAGGAACGCTCTGCCGCGGCAAGGATCTCCGCCAGCACCACGTCATCGGCATCCGTCTCCACTTCCACCCGGTAGGTGAGCTCGCCGAAACCGGGGCGCACCTCGTCATCCAGGTCGAGATAGCCGCGCAGATCGAAGGGCGCGGAGATCACGATCTTCAGATTGCGGAAGGTGATGCCGCGCAGCTTGGCCTGCTTCACCCAGCCGATCGTCAGGCAAGAGCCCAAGGCCGCCAAGAGCAGCTCCATGGGATCGGGGGCCTGGTCGCTGCCGCCCAGTTCCACCGGCTCGTCCGTGCTGACTTCAAAGCCGCGGCTATGGGTGACGCTGCGCGCGCCCTCCCGCCATTCGGTGACGGTGGTGAAGGCGGCCGTGCCGGACGAGGGATCGCGCGCCAAGCGGTCCTTGGTGCGGCCCATGGCTTCCAAGTCGGGCAAGGCACGATCGGGCGCGGGAGGATCGCTCACTCTTCCTCCCCGACCTTGGCACCGTTGCTCAGCCGCTGAATCATATCGAGCAGCACGTCCTGCTCGCCCGGACTGAAAGCTGCCAGCATCTCTCTGCAGAGGCGCAGATGCTCGTCGGTGATGTCCTGTAGGACCGCCTTGCCGGCGGCGGTCAGCGACAGCTGCACGACGCGCCGGTCGGCGGCATTGCGCTCGCGCGCGACGATCGCCTTGCGCTCCAGGCGATCCACCACCGAGGTGGCCGTGCTGGCGGGTATGCGCATACGGTTGCTGAAGTCGCGCATGGCCAGCGCACCGAAGCCGCCGATCAGCTTGACCGCCTCCACTTCGGTGGCGTCGAGAGAGACGCGCGCGCGCGCGGCCACTTCTGCGTCAGCCGACTGGCTGCGCCGCACGAGCCGGTCCAAGGCAGTATGCAGACGCTGCTGTTGCTCCACCGCTCGCCTCTCGCTGTCCTTGCGCGCAGCATAGTCGGCTTAACCGCAAAGCGAAAGCGCTTCGACGGCCAAGCCGATTGGCAAATCCCCCAGAAATCGTCAAGGTTAGACAGGCTTGCGCGGCAAAAGCGGCTCCCTTGCAAGGCCCCATTCAACAGAGGAACAATCCCCATGCCGGACTCTGTCTTCAAGAAGATTGGCGAGGTCGTCGAGGGCTTCACCAAACTCAAGGTCACCACCAAGGTCACGACGGGTCAGGCCCGCGAGATCACGACCGAAGTGAACATCGTTACCGGCGACGCCACCTACACGATCCACGAGGATTTCCTGTCCGATCCGGACAAGCTGGCAGAGCTGCACGAGCGCCAGGTCGCCGAATCCCGCGAAGTCGTCGCCAGCACGGTCAGGGCTCTCGCCGAGCTTGGCGAGAAGGTGGGCGACAAGGTGGAGAGCTATCTGCAGAGCAGCTAGGGCCACGCCCGACCGGGGACCAAGGCAAGGGAAGCGCCATCCATGACCGGAGCGCAAGGCAAGGACAGATCGCTCGTCTACAACCTGACGAATCTTGAGATCAACACGATCATCAAGGAGAACCTGACGGCGCGCAAGATGCCCGATCCGGCCAACGCGATTCTGGACGTCGCGCTGACCTATGCCTGGAAGCTGAACGACCTGGGGTTCGATCTGGAGCGTTGGTTTCGCACCTGCGACGGCGATGAAGACGCCCGACCGCCGAGACGGGACTGCACGCAGGCCGAAGCGCGCCAAGACCTTGCTCGCTTCGGAACGGCGCTGGAGCGCCTGGCCGGAGCGGCGCGGGAGACGGCGGAGGCGGCACTGGCGGAAAGCGGCGCGGCGGGAGAAGACAAGGAGAGCAAGCCCGCCGGTGATCTGGACCATCGCGCCGGCGAGCAGCACATCACCGTCGATGCGAGCACCTTCATCACGCTGCGTTGGGCGGCCTGGATCGCGGCCCGGGACAGTGCCACCCAAGCCGGGCAGTCCGTCCTGCTCGACCGCATCCGGCAGAACAGCGACCAGCTGAAGAACCTGCTGCTGGATTACTACGGCGACCCGGGCTTCGAGAGCGTTCGCGGCCGCTCGCGCACCACGATCAACAAGATCGCGACGAGCGAGGAAGCAGCGAAGCGGCCCCTTTGGGAGCTAAAGCCGGCGGACATGACGACCTTGCGCAAGATCTGGGAGATCGGCGTTCAGGACGTGGTCGCGCAAACCGTGATCGACCTCGACGGCGATAGCATTACCTACATCTCGCGGCGCTACACCGCCCCCAGCTGGGGACACATCCTGGAGGTGCACAGGTTCGGCGTGACCGCGGCCGTCGGCTACTGGAACAACCTGATGCAGGCCCTGCAGCGTTTCCTGACCGACCTCATAGGTCTTATCGGCGGCGGCGCGCGGAGGGAGTGACGATGCTGCAGGCAGCCGGCCTCTCGCTTACGCGCTTGCTGCGCGCCGACAGCATGATCGTCGCCGCGGCGAGCGGCGGCATCGAGGTGGAGAGTCGCGAGGAAGAAAAGGTCCAGCTGCTGTCCGTGATCCAACTGGACGGCGACATCGTCACCTTCGTGGACGCCGACTTCCGCGGCGGGGAAGCGGCGGTCTCGCGGCACTTCGCCAAGGTGGAGGCGGCGCTGGGACGGCTGCTGGCGAGCGTGGAGAGTCTGAGGGCAGCCATCGTCGCGGCCCTCGGCGCGCTCGTCGCGCTGGCGAACCTGCCCGGGCTGCTCGAGGCCTTCGAAGAGGCCGCACCCTGGCTGCTGCCCCAGCTGCTGGCCGCCGCGACGGTGGTTCTGGTACCGAAGGTCAGACGGAAGGCGACCACCCCCTTCTTGCGCCCGCTATTGCGCTGGTTGCTGCGGTCCTACGCCCGCAAGATGCTGCGGGGAGCCGCGTCCTAGAGCAGATCGCATTTAGGTGGAATCACCTGTATGCGTGAATCTGCTCTAATTTTCAAAGGTGTAGAGCAGGATTCAGACGGCAAATCGTTCCGATTTGACGTCATCCTGCTCTAGCGGCCGGAGCTCAGTCGCGGGGCGCGTACTTGGCGAGGATCCGCTGCAGGGTGCGGCGATGCATGCGCAGGCGCCGCGCGGTCTCGGAGACGTTACGGTTGCACTGCTCGTAGACCCGCTGAATGTGCTCCCAGCGCACGCGGTCCGCGGTCATCGGCAGCTCCGGCGGCGGCGGGGCGTCCTCGTCGCCCTGTTTCAGCGCGGCCAGGATCTGATCGGCATCGGCCGGTTTGGGCAGATAGTCGACCGCCCCGAGCTTAACGGCGGCGACGGCGGTCGCGATGTTGCCGTAGCCGGTCAGGATGATCGCCTTGGCATTGGGCCGCAGCTCATGCAGACGCTTCACCACATCCAAACCGCTGCCGTCGCCCAGCCTGAGATCGACCACGGCGTAAGGCGGCGGGCTGCCTTCCACGGCAGCGATTCCGTCGGCGACGCTGTTGGCCGTGTCGACGGTAAATCCGCGCTTCTCCATCGCCTGAGCAAGCCTGTTGCACAGGCGCTCGTCGTCATCCACAAGCAGCAGGTTTTGTGTGGCGTTCATATAGCAATCCCTTCGTTCCTCACGGGAAATTGGTCCAATTGCCACGAAATGGCAACCTCCGCGCCACCGCGTGCTGCATTGCGAAACTGCAGTGCCGCACCGCTGTGGCCCAGAAGCGTCTTGGCAATAAAGACCCCCAGTCCCATGTGCGCGATGGCGGCTCCCGGCTGATCGCGCGGATCCGGCCGCTCGCTGGAGAGATAGGGCTCGCCCAGCCGTTCCAAGACCGCCGGATCGAAGCCGGGTCCGTCGTCGGCGATCACGACGGTCAAGCGACGCCTGGTCCAACCGCAGGTAATGGTGACCTTGCTGCGGGCGAACTGCGTTGCGTTCTGCACCAAGGTGCCCAGGCCGTGCAGCACGGCGGGATCGCGGGTCAAGCGCGGAACGGGCTCTTCCTTCTGAGCCAGGATGTCGACCGCGACCCCCTCGCGCCGGTAGGGTTCGGCCGCCAGCTCCAGCAAGGTGGGCGCCGGCAGCAGGTTGTAGGCCTCGCCGCTATCGGCATGCGGGCGCTGGGCCAATTCGGCCAGAAGCTCGGCGCAGCGGTCCACCTCCTCGGCCAGCAGATCGAGGTCCTCGCGCCAAGAGCTGTCTTGCGGCACCTCGCGCGTCAGCTCCTTGGCGATCAGCTTCACAGTGCTCAAGGGCGATCCCAGCTCATGCGCGACGGCGGCCGCCATGCCGCCGAGCGAGGCCAGCTGCTGCTCGCGCGCCAGGGCCGCCTGCGTCGCCGAGAGGGCTTGACCCACGGCCCTGCCTTCGGAGGCCAGGGAGGCGACATAGACCGCGATGAAGACCGTGGCCAGCACCAGGGCCACCCAGATGCCGGCGATGAAGAGCGGCGAGAGCACCAGGGAGCCCTCGAACCAGGGCAAGGGCCAATGCCAGATCGCGAGCAGGGTCTGAATGATGACGGCCAGTGCCGCCAGGAGGGCCGTCGAGCGCGCCGACAGGGTCGAGGCCGAGACCGTGACCGGCGCCAGAATGAGCACGCAGAAGGGATTGGCCAGTCCGCCGGTCAGGGCCAGCAGTCCGCCCAGCTGAAGGAGATCATAGGCCAAGAGGCGTGTGGCGGCGGTCTCGGTCAGCCAGAGCCCCTTGCCCACCATCGCCGGCGTCAGCAGATTGACGATGACCGAGGTGGCAACCAGGGCGATCAAGGGCCCCAAGGGTAAGGAGAGGCTCAGCCAGTACTCGGCGACGAAGAGGGCGATGGCCTGCCCGGCAATGGCGATCCAGCGAATGAGCGTGAGCGTGCGCCGGCGAATCGGCCCTTCGCCACCCGATCCTTCGATCGCACCGATGCGGCCGCTGGCGGCCGTCAGCAGAACTTCCACGCGACCGGCCGTCAGGCGGCCCGCAAAGTGGAAGCGGTCCGGTTGGCCGCGCGCTCCATGCGACGCTGGCGGGTCTTCATCAGCCAAAAGGCCAGCCGAGACCCATAGTCCGCCATCGTGCTTCGCGGTTTCAGGCCTGCGGCTTTGAACGCCATGGCGACGGCGCGCTGCATGTGTTCCTGGCGATAGAGGCGATAGGCACGCAGCAGGTAGTCACGACCGTGGGTCTCGCGATCGTAGGGCCGAGACAGGTCTCCGTTGGCCGCATAGTTGGCGTAGGCCAGCTCGTCGTCCTCGGTCTCGTGCACCCGTCCGGCGGCAATCAGCACCCGACGCAGCTTGCCGATCCGGTCGCGCTCCAGATAGCGCTTCAGATGGACATAGAAGAGCTTGTAGTGCCGATACTCCTCCGCCGCGATGCGCAAGCAGATCTTCTTCAGGACCGGCTCTTGGGTCGCTTGGGCGAAGGCCGTGTAGAAGGAGGATGTCCCGACCTCGACCATGCAGCGCGCCACGAGCTCGCCGGCCCGGCTACCACGAACCGACTGATTGACGTCCTGAGGCAGCGAGAAGCCGTCACGGAAACGCTTCACCGCCGCGTCGAAGTCGAAATCGGGATCCACTTCGGCGGCCCAGCGGCCGAGCGCCATGCCGTGCAGGACCTCTTCCTCGGCCCACTGCGCAATCGCGGCCTGAAACTCCGCGTCGTTCGGAAACACCTTGTTCAGATAGTCCGCGTAGTCGTGCGCATTGAACTCAACCAAGGCGGCAGCCTTGACCGTCAACAAATGCTCCGATTCGACCTTGCCGCGATCCAGTTGCTCCCAAGGTAGAGCATCGATCCAGCAATCTGTCATCACCGCATCCTCCGACAGCGTCGCGATTCTTCGCGTCCTGATGTGCTCGCGAACCAGCGGGCGAAGGTGGGGTTCTCCCCGTCCTGATCGTCAATCTCTTATTTAGCAAGCGTGGGAGCCCGGCACCAGTAGCTGCGTCGCAATAATCGAAATGCGACCGGTTTGCAACACCTGCGATTCAGGCGCAGTCGTCGCACTGTCCTCGCGCGCGCAAGGACCAATACAAGCGTATAAATTCCACTGTTCTACTGGGCAATGCGCATTCTCAGCGACTAACCGAGCGCCTTTAGCTTTGCTGTTTCGATATCGATCCGCTGTTGGATGTACGCCTTCTCGGAGTCGTCCTTGGCATCCAGCAGGTCGTCTTGCGCGTTGCGCAAGGCTTGCTCGACGTCCGCGCGGTTAAGCTGGTCCAACCGCACGGCCTCTTCCGCCAGAACGGTCAAGCGCTTGGGCGTCACTTCCGCGAAGCCGCCGGCGACGAAGATGCGCTCGCGCACCTTGCGTGCCTCGTAGACGGCCAGGACCCCGGTGCGCACCGTGGTGATCATCGGCGCGTGGCGGGGCAGCACACCGTAGTCGCCGTCGCCACCCGGCACCGTCACCATCTCCGCCGCCTCGGAAAGGACAATCGCCTCCGGCGCCACCAGCTCGAACTGGAAGGTCTCAGCCATGCCTCGCTACCCCGTCGCCGCCAGCGCCTAAGCCGCTTCCGCGGCCAGCTTGCGCGCCTTTTCGACCGCCGTCTCGATGGTGCCGACCATGTAGAAGGCGGCTTCCGGCAGGTGATCGTACTCGCCGGCGCAGATGCCCTTGAAGCCCTTGATGGTGTCCTCCAGCGGCACCTGCACGCCGGGGAAGCCGGTGAAGACCTGCGCCACGTCGAAGGGCTGTGAGAGGAAGCGCTGGATCTTGCGCGCCCGGGCGACGGTCAGCTTGTCCTCTTCCGACAGCTCGTCCATACCCAGGATGGCAATGATGTCCTGCAAGGACTTGTAGGACTGCAGGATTTCCTGCACGCGGCGCGCCGTCTCGTAGTGCTCTTCGCCGACCACCTGCGGATCCAGGATGCGGCTGTTGGAGTCGAGCGGGTCGACGGCCGGATAGATGCCGAGCTCGGCGATCTGACGCGACAGCACGGTGGTAGCGTCCAAGTGAGAGAAGGAGGTCGCCGGCGCCGGGTCGGTCAGGTCGTCGGCCGGCACGTAGATCGCCTGCACCGAGGTGATCGAGCCCTTCTTGGTCGAGGTGATGCGCTCCTGAAGCGCGCCCATGTCGGTCGCCAGGGTCGGCTGATAGCCCACAGCGGAGGGAATGCGGCCCAAGAGCGCCGAGACCTCTGACCCCGCCTGGGTGAAGCGGAAGATGTTGTCGACGAAGAAGAGCACGTCCTGGCCCTCCTCGTCGCGGAAGTACTCCGCCAGGGTGAGGCCGGAGAGGCCGACGCGGGCACGCGCGCCCGGCGGCTCGTTCATCTGCCCGAAGACCAGCGCCACCTTGGAGTTGTCGCCCTCCAGGTCGATGATGCCGCTGTCGACCATCTCGTGATAGAGGTCGTTGCCTTCACGCGTGCGCTCGCCTACGCCGGCGAAGACCGAATAGCCGCCGTGCGTCTTGGCGATGTTGTTGATCAGCTCCTGAATGAGCACCGTCTTGCCCACGCCGGCACCGCCGAACAGACCGATCTTTCCACCCTTGGCGTAGGGCGCCAGGAGGTCGACCACCTTGATGCCGGTGACCAGGATCTCGGCCTCGGTCGACTGATCGATGAACTCCGGCGCCGGACGGTGGATGGGGGCCCTGCTCACGCCCTCCACCGGGCCGCGCTCGTCGATCGGCTCGCCGATGACGTTGAGGATCCGCCCCAGGGTCTTGGGGCCGACCGGCATGGAGATGGAGTCGCCGGTGTCGGTCACCCGCTGGCCGCGCGTCAGCCCCTCGGTCGAGTCCATGGCGATGGTGCGCACGCTGTTCTCGCCCAGGTGCTGGGCTACCTCCAACACCAGGCGGTTGCCCTGGTTGTCGGTCTCCAGCGCATTCAGGATCGACGGCAGATCGCCGTCGAAGTGGACGTCCACGACCGGCCCCATGACCTGGGTGATGCGGCCCGTGACGTTGCTCTGCTCGCTCATGACACTCGTCCTCGTTTTCTTCGCGTCCGCTCGGCAGCTCGGCTAAGCCGCGCTCTGCATGGCTTCCTTGGCGGAGACGATCTCGATCAGTTCCTTGGTGATGATGGCCTGACGGGTGCGGTTGTAGGTCAAGGTCAGGCGGTCGATCATGTCGCCGGCGTTGCGGGTCGCGTTGTCCATCGCGGTCATCCGCGCGCCTTGCTCGCTGGCGTTGTTCTCTAGCACGGCCTTGTAGAGCTGGACCGAGAGGTTGCGCGGCAGGAGCGAGGCCAAGATGGCCTCCTCGTCCGGTTCGTAGTCGTAGACCGCGCCCTTGGTCTCGTCTTCTTCCGCCTGCTCCTCGCCCTCGGCCGCGTCGACGTGGAAGGGCACCAGCTGCTGCAGGGTCACGATCTGGCTGATCGCCGACTTGAAGCGGGCATAGATCAGCGAGCAGACGTCGAACTCACCGGCCTCGAAGAGCTGCGTCACCTTCTCGGCGATGGCGGCGGCCTTGTCGAAGGTCGGCCGCGGCCGGGTCACGTCCTCGATCGTCTCCAGGATGAGACCGCTGAACTCGCGCCGCAGCTGGTCGCGCCCCTTGCGGCCGACGCAGAGGATCTTGACCGTCTTGCCGCCCTCCTGCAGCAGGGTGATCTGCCGCTTGGCCTCGCGCACGATGGAGGAGTTGAAGCCGCCGCAAAGGCCGCGATCGGCCGTCGCCACGATCAAGAGATGGACGTCGCTCTTGCCCGTGCCCGACAGCAGCTTAGGCATGCCGGGCTGGCCGGCCACGCTGGCGGCCAGGCGGCGCAGGATGCTCTCCATGTGCTCGGCATAGGGCCGCGCCGCTTCCGCCTGCTCTTGGGCGCGGCGCAGCTTGGCGGCGGCCACCATCTTCATGGCCGACGTGATCTTGCGAGTGGCCTTGACGCTGTCGATGCGTACGCGAAGGTCCTTGAGGCTCGGCATTGCGCCCGATCCGCTTTCTTAAGACGTCACCGGGGCCTAGGCCACGTAGGCTTCGGCGAAATCCTTGAGAAGCTTCTTCAGCTTCTCCTCGGCGGTCTCGTCCACGAGCTTC
The DNA here is from genome assembly GCA_963669375.1 of Rhodospirillales bacterium. Lineage (GTDB taxonomy): Bacteria > Pseudomonadota > Alphaproteobacteria > Kiloniellales > JACOMY01 > JACOMY01. The sequence continues at coordinate 1,184,148 of OY770024.1, forward strand.
TTCTCGCGGATCGACGCCAGGATCTCCTTGCCGCTGCCGCGCAGGTCCGTCAGCAGCTGCTTCTCGAAGTCGCCGACCTTGTTGGTCGCGACGCCGTCGAGATAGCCGTTCACGCCGGCATAGATAACGCAGACCTGCTCTTCCATCGGCAAGGGCTGGAACTGCGGTTGCTTCAAGAGCTGCGTCAGCCGGGCGCCGCGCGCCAGGAGACGCTGCGTGGAGGCGTCGAGATCGGAGGCGAACTGAGAGAAGGCTTCCATCTCGCGGAACTGCGCCAGCTCCAGCTTGATCGAGCCGGCGACCTTCTTCATCGCCTTGGTCTGCGCGGCGGAGCCCACGCGGGACACCGAGATGCCAACGTTCAGGGCCGGGCGGATGCCACGATAGAAGAGGTTCGTCTCCAGGAAGATCTGACCGTCGGTGATGGAGATCACGTTGGTCGGGATGTAGGCCGAGACGTCACCGGCCTGGGTCTCGATCACCGGCAGGGCGGTCAGCGAGCCCGAGCCGTGCTCGTCGCTCATCTTCGCCGCCCGCTCCAGCAAGCGGGAGTGCAGGTAGAAGACGTCGCCCGGGAAGGCCTCGCGCCCCGGCGGGCGGCGCAGCAGCAGCGACATCTGCCGGTAGGAGACGGCCTGCTTGGAGAGATCGTCGTAGGCGATCACGGCGTGCATGCCGTTGTCGCGGAAGAACTCGCCCATGGTGCAGCCGGCGTAGGGCGCCAGGAACTGCAGCGGCGCCGGGTCGGAGGCCGTGGCCGCGATGACGATCGAGTACTCCAGCGCGCCGTTGTCCTCCAGCACCTTCACGAACTGGGCGACGGTCGAGCGCTTCTGACCGACGGCGACGTAGATGCAGTAGAGCTTCTGCTTCTCGTCGCCGCTCTGGTTGATCGGCTTCTGGTTGATGAAGGTGTCCAGGATGATGGCGGACTTGCCGGTCTGGCGATCGCCGATAATCAACTCGCGCTGGCCGCGGCCGATCGGAATCAAGGCGTCGATGGCCTTGAGGCCCGTCTGCATCGGCTCGCTCACCGACTGCCGCGGAATGATGCCGGGCGCCTTCACCTCCACCCGGCGCCGTTCCTCGGCCTCGATCGGGCCCTTGCCGTCCAGCGGATTGCCCAAGGCGTCGACCACGCGGCCCAGCAGGGCCTTGCCGACCGGCACGTCGACGATGTCACCGGTCCGCTTGACGACGTCGCCTTCGCGGATCTCGCGGTCGTCGCCGAAGATCACGATACCGACGTTGTCGCTTTCGAGGTTCAGCGCCATGCCGCGCACGCCGCCGTCGAACTCGACCATCTCGCCGGCCTGCACGTTGTCCAGACCGTAGACGCGAGCGACACCGTCGCCCACGGAGAGCACCTGGCCGACCTCGGAAACGTCTGCTTCGGTGCCAAAGCCTTCGATCTGCTGCTTGAGAATTGCGGAGATTTCCGCAGCGCGGATGTCCATGGCTTTACGCCCCCTTCATCGCCTGCTGAAGTTTCATGAGCTTGGTCTTCAGCGAAGCGTCGACCATGCGACTGCCGACCCGGACCACCAGCCCGCCCAAGAGATCGGCATCGACTGCCGTCTCAACCGTAACCTTGCTGCCCACCGCACGGCGCAATGCCTCGGTGAGCGCCTTCGATTGCCCGTCCGTCAAGGGCAGCGCGGAGGTGACCTTCGCGGTGACCTCGCCGCGCCGACGCGCCAATTCCGTGAGATAGGCATCGATCATGCCCACCAGCGCGAAGAGGCGCCGATTGCCGGCCACGACCAAAACGAACTTGCGGGTGAGTTCGGCCGCGCCCGCCTTCTCCAGGATCGCCCCCATGGCGCTTTCCTGCTGCGCACGCCCGAACACCGGACTGCGCAGCAGCCGGCGCAGGTCGTCACTCTCGGTGATGATGGATTTCAATCCGCGCAGATCCTCGGCCACCTGGTCGAGGGCGCCCTTCTCCTCCGCCAGCTCAAGCAATGCCAAGGCGTAGCGTCCAGCCACGCCGCTGACGCTGCCCTCAGCGCTGTCACTTCCGCCTGCCACCGTCAGACTGCCCCCGCTCCTTCGTGACCATGGGCAGCTATGCCGCCAAGGTTTCTCATCATCCCTCGGATCCTCAATGCAAGCAGCCCGAACCCAGGCCGTCCACGAGCAGGAGGACTCCTTCACTCGAATATCCGGAGCAGGCCAAATGCTGCGGTGCGAAGGCCCGCCGAAATTGCGGTTGGGTACGTAACATAGGCCCTAGGGCCTTGCAAGCCGTGACCCGGCGCCGCAGCACCCTTCGAAAGCGCCCCGACCGCGGTAGCCGAGGGCTTGTCGGTCTCGCAGGAGACTCACGCCTGCGTGACATGGTCGCTAGCCGCGCGTCGCGCGCTAGGCGACCGAAACAGAAAGGAAAATTCCACTTAGGCACTGTGAATGCCAGAGGCGTTCCGCACGCCGCTACACGGCCTAGTGTAGCGAATTGACTGTTCAGATCTCGTCACGGCAGCAGAGCATACTTTCGGTCGGTTCGACCCAAACAGCTAAGGAAACGCCGAGATGAAGTACAGCCTAGTGATCGCGGCGGCCGCGATAGCGCTTGCGTTCGGGACGTCCTCCGCCCAGGCGGCGTCGTGCGATCCCGGTAAAGCGGGCTATGACTTGACCGCGGAAGAGGCCGAGAAGGTCTACGACTGCCTCAAGCAGAGCCTGGTCGACGGCTACAAAAAGGGCAACAAGCGCTGGATCCCGAAGGAGATCGTCGACGACTATCGCAACTGGGCGCTGGTCACCAAGTTCCCGGCGGCACCGGGCTTCCACGGCGGGCGCTTCCTGATGACCTACGTCAACGCGGTCGGCGCCGACACCTACATGGAGTACAAGGAAGAGGACGTCGTCGTTCCCTCCGGCACCCTGATCGCGAAGGAGTCCTTCAGCGTCAGCGACGAGGGCAAGGTGCGCAAGGGCCCGCTCTTCATCATGCAGAAGGTGGACAAGGGCAAGTCGCCCAAGACCAACGACTGGTACTACATGATGGTCGCCCCCAATGGCGCGCCGCTGGCGGTCAACGTCTATAAGGCCTGCAGCGAGTGCCACATGGAGAACTTCGGCCACCAGGGCGAGCTCGGCTATCCCACGCCGGACGCCAGGGTCCACAAGAACTAGCACCTGAGTAGATTGTCTAGAGCCTAGAGGAAAGAGAGGGGATCGACGTCGACCGCGACGCGGACGGCGCCGGGTAGTCGCACCGCCGCCAACCAGTCCCGCACCAGGGGCTGCAAGCGACGCCCGCGCGGTCCCTGCACCAGGAAGCGGCGCCGGTGGCGGCCACGCAGCACCGCCAGGGGTGCCGGCGCCGGGCCCAGGATGCGAATGTCGCGCTGCCGCGGGGCGTGCCTGGCCAAGAGCGCGGCCGCCGCGTCGGCCTGCTCGGCGTAGGCGGCGGAGAGGATGAGTGCGACAAGGCGCCCGAAGGGCGGCAGGACCGCCTGTCGGCGGGCCGCGCTCTCGGCGGCGAGGAAGGCCGCGCGATCCTGCTTGGCCATGGCCTGCATCACGGGATGGTCGGGATCGCTGGTCTGGATCAGCGCCCGCCCGGGCTTCTCGGCGCGCCCGGCGCGCCCGGCCACCTGCTGCAGCAGCTGAAAGGAGCGCTCGCCCGCGCGCAGGTCACCGCCGGCAAGTCCCAGGTCGCCGTCCACGACACCGACCAGCGTCAAGTGCGGGAAGTGATGTCCCTTGGCGACCAGCTGCGTGCCGATGATGAGGTTGTAGCGTCGCTCGGCGATGGCGGCCACCAGCTCTGCCGCGTCGCTGGGGCCGGAGACGGCGTCGCTGGAGAAGAGCGCGCGCGTCGCCTCGGGGAAGAGAAGCGCGGCTTCCTCCGCCAAGCGCTCCACGCCGGGTCCGCAAGCGGCCAGGCTGTCTTCCGCCCCGCACTCCGGGCAGGAGGACGGCAGACGCGCCCAGTAGCCGCAATGATGGCACTGCAGGCGGCCGGCCAGGCGATGCTCGACCAGCCAGGCGGTGCAGTTCGGGCACTGCAGGCGGTGTCCGCAGGTCCGGCAGAGGGTGAGCGGGGCATAGCCTCGGCGGTTCAAGAACAGCAGTGCCTGCTCGCCGCGCGCCAGGGTTTCGGCGACCGCCTCCTTCAAGGGCGGAGAGAGCCAGGCCTGACCAAGCTCCGGCAGCTTGGCTGGCGGTGTCTTACGCAGATCGATCAATTCGGCCTTCGGCAAGAGCGCCGCACCATGGCGCTGCGGCAGCTCCTCGTGGCGATAGCGGCCAGTGGCGACGTTGGTCAGGCTCTCCAGCGACGGCGTCGCCGATGCCAGCACCACGGGAAAGTCGCCCAGGTGCGCCCGCGCCACGGCCATGTCGCGGGCATGGTAGGTCACGCCGTCCTCCTGCTTGAAGGCGGCCTCGTGCTCCTCGTCGACGACGATGAGGCCGAGGTCGCGATAGGGCAGGAAAAGCGCCGAGCGGGCGCCGACGACGAGCTTGACCTTTCCCTCCAGGACGCCGCGCCAGGTGCGCCGCCTCAGCCCCTGCCCCAGCTCCGAATGCCAGGCCGCGGGCGGTGCGCCGAAGCGGCGGCAAAAGCGCTCCAGCAGCTGCGCGGAAAGTGCGATCTCCGGCAGGAGCACCAGGACCTGGCGACCGGCCGAGAGCGCCGCGGCGACGGCCTCCAGATAGACCTCCGTCTTGCCGGCGCCGGTGACGCCGTCCAGCAGGGTCGTGCTGAAACCGCCCGCCTCGACCGCGCCGATCAGGCTCGCGGCCGCCGCCTGCTGGCGCGCCGAGAGCGCCGGTCCCGGCCGCGCCGAGTCGGGCTCCGGCCAAGGCGCTTCCGGCAGCACCACCTGCTCGAGGCACCCGGCCTCGGCCAGACCCTTGACCACGGCCGTGCTGACCCCCGCCTCGGCCGCCAGCGCGGAACCGGCGCGCGCCAGTCCGTCGGCGGCGACGGCCAGGACCCGTCTGCGCGCCGGGGTGAGCCGCATCCCGGGCGGCGGAGGCGCGTCGGGATCCGCCAGGCGCCAAGCCCGCCGGGGTTTGGGCGGCTCGCCCAAGCCGCTGCTGGAGAGCGCCATGCGCAAGACGGCGCCCGGCGGCGACACGACGTAGTCGGCCACCCACTCGACGAATCGGCGGCTGATCTCGGGAATCGTCACATCGCCGAGTCGCGCGCTCACCGGCCGCAAGCGCTTGGCGTCCAGATCGCTGCCCGGCCCCCAGACCACGCCCAGGCTCTCGCGCTGGCCCAAGGGAACCCGGACCACGGCGCCGGGCTGCAAATTCATTCCCTCGGGCACCAGATAGTCGTATGCACCGGCCAGCGGCAGGGGCAGAAGGACCGAACATCTGCCGGCACTGGCAATCGCCGAACACATGACCTAGGCTTCCGAGCAGGGACGGCGTCGGCAGCACACCGTTTTGAAAGGATCGAAAGGCGGCATGAAGTTCTTCATCGATACGGCGGATCTGGACGAGATCAAGGATCTGGCGGCCACCGGCCTGGTTGACGGCGTCACCACGAACCCTTCGCTCGTTGCCAAGACCGGACGCTCCTTCATCGAGGTACTGCACGAGATCTGCGCGGTGATCCCCGGCCCGGTCTCGGCCGAGGTGACCGCCACCGACCACGCCACCATGCTGGCGGAAGGCCGGCGCCTGGCGCAAGTCGCCCCTAACATCGCGGTCAAGGTGCCGCTGACCCTCGACGGGCTGAAGACCTGCAAGGCGCTGTCGGACGAAGGCACGCCGGTCAACGTCACGCTCTGTTTTTCCGCCGGGCAGGCCTTGCTGGCGGCCAAGGCCGGCGCCGCCTACATCTCGCCCTTCGTCGGGCGACTCGACGACGTCGGCCAAGACGGCATGACCCTGATCGGCGAGATCGTGGAGATCTACACCAACTATCCCGACATCAGGACCGAGGTCCTGGTCGCCTCGGTGCGCGGCGTGAAGCATGTGGTGGAGGCAGCCCGCCTGGGCGCCGACGTGGCCACCGTACCGCCAGCCGTCTTGCGCGCGCTCTTCAAGCATCCCCTGACCGATAAGGGCCTGGCCGCCTTCCTCGCTGACTGGCAGAAGACGGGCCAGACGATCCTTAGCGAGCAGGCGGCGGCAGAGTAGGGCGGCGAAAGGCGAACCGAGGCAGCGATGTCCGGCGACGAACAAACTAAGAGCTTCCCCCCGCGGCAAAGCAGCGTCGGGCCGGAGGAGGTCGCGCGCTTCCTCAGGCAGTACCCCGACTTCCTGCTGAACCGCCCCGACGTCTGCGAGGACATCCTGCCCGGCATCGACGGCGGACCGAGTGTCATCGACATGCGCGGCGCCTTGCTGGACCGCGCGCGCGACGCCAACGAGGACCTGCGGCGCGAGATTGCGCGCCTGGCCGACACGACGCGGGCGCTGCAGGCCGAACAGTGCCGGGTTCTGAACGCCTCGCGCGCCCTGCTGGGCGCCGACAGCTTCGAGGCGCTGGTGAGCCGCGTGGGCCAGGACCTACCCTCCCTGCTGCAGCTCGAGGCGGTGTCCCTGGCGATCGAGCAGCGCGACGACATGACCTGCGAACGCCGTCCGGCGCGCTTTCGCGGGCTGGTGCAGCTGGCGCCCGGCACGGTGGATCACTTGCTGGGCGAGGGGTCCGACATCGTGGTGACTGCCTGCGATCGGGGCTCGGCCGAGATCTTCGGCGGCGCCGCCGGCGTGATCCGGGCCGAGGCCTTCATGCGCTTGACGGTCAGCACCAAGACGCCCCCGGCGCTCCTGGGCCTGGGCTCTCGCGACGCCGGACGCTTCGCCTTGGGACGGGCCACCGACTCCGGCGGCCGCGCCCTGCTTCTCTTCCTCGCCGCCACCTTGGGCGAGCTGGTCAGGACCTGGCTCGTCCTGCCGCGCTGAGCGGCCCCAAGTGACGGAACGGCGATGAGCGACTGGGCCTTCGTCGCCGATGCCGCGCTGCGGCAAGCCGTCGAGGACTGGCAAGCATGGCTGGCGCGAGAGCGCCGCTCCTCTCGGCATACCCTGGATGCCTACACTCGCGACCTCGGCGCCTTCCTCGCCTTCCTGGCCGGCTATCGCGGCGGGACGGTCGGTCTGGCGACCCTGGACGGCCTAACCCTGCGCGACTTTCGGGCCTGGCTCGCCGATCGCGCCGGACGTGGTCTCTCGGCCAACTCCAGCGCACGAGCGCTGTCGGTCCTGCGCGGCTTCTATCGCTGGGCCGAACGCCAGGATCTGCTCTCCAACAGCCAAATCGCCGCCGTCAGGACACCCAAGCGGGGCGAACAGCTGCCCAAGGCCTTGGCCGCGCCCGACACGCAAGACCTGCTGGCCAGCGAGCCCGTCCGCGAGCGGCAGCCCTGGGTGGCGGCCCGCGACCGCGCCGTCCTGCTGCTGCTCTACGGTGCCGGTCTGCGAATCGGAGAGGCTCTCGGTCTCACGCCGGCCGACCTTCCGAGCCAAGACGACGGCACGCTGAGAATTCTGGGTAAGGGTAACAAGACGCGCTTGGTTCCCCTCCTCCCCACCATCACCGACGCACTGACGCTTTACGCGCGGCTCTGCCCCTTCGATCTGGCGGCGGACCAAGCCCTTTTCCGCGGCGTGCGCGGCGGCCCGCTCAATGCCCGCGTGGTGCAGTTGCTGATCCAGGATCTGCGTCGCGGCTTGGGCTTGCCGGAGAGCACCACACCCCATGCCCTGCGCCACTCCTTCGCCACCCACCTCTTGGCCGGCGGCGCCGACCTGCGCGGCATCCAGGAACTGCTGGGCCACGCCTCGCTCTCGACCACCCAGCGCTACACCGCCGTCGACCCCGCCGGCCTCTTGAAGGCCTACAAGGCCCATCCTCGGGCGAAGCGGGGGTAAGGGGATTCGTGCGTGGCGCTCTAACAACGAGGCAGAACCAGCGAACCTACACGGGGCTCCTTATTCCTCACTTGACGACGTCATCGCGAGCGAAGCACGGCGATCCGGTCTGTCTGCCACTGCTCGACATTGGATTGCCGCGTCGCTGACGCTGCAGCGCGTTTGTCCGACAATGCACCGCCGCGTCGCTCTCGCTCCTCCCCATGGGCGGGACTCGATGGGGCAGACTGGCGTCGATCGGACTACCAGCTGCCGGTGTTCTCCATCGAGGCCCAGGGCTCCTGCTTGGGCAGGGCCTCGCCGCGCTGCAGCAGCTCGATGGAGATGCCGTCGGGAGAGCGGACGAAGGCCATGCGGCCGTCGCGCGGCGGGCGGTTGATGGTGACGCCGCCGTCCAGCAGGCGCTGACAGGACTCGTAAATGTTGTCCACGCGATAGGCCAGATGACCGAAGTTGCGCCCGCCGTCGTAGTCTTCCGGATCCCAGTTGTAGGTCAGCTCCACCATCGGCGCATCGGCGCTGGAGCGGGCCCGCTCCTCGTCGCCGGGTGCCGCCAGGAAGATCAAGGTGTAGCGCCCTTGCTCGCGGTCGATCCGATGGACCTGCTTCAGGCCCAGCTTGTCGCAAAAGAAGTCGAGGCTGGCGTCGATGTCGGTGACACGCACCATGGTGTGCAGGTATTCCATGCCTTGTCCCTAGATCTGGCTTGCTGGACAGCAGCAGGACGCCGTGCCCTTCCCCTAGAGTTATGTGGCCCCGGCTCTCATCTTTCCAGGGGCGGCGTGGAAACGATGCCGCCGGCGATAGGAACAGCTGGCTCGAGCAGGCCGTGGGATCTCGCCCGTGACGCCACTTGTTCGCATTTTGTTCGAGACTCGGCAAGGGGTGATCTAGTCTGCCGAAGAACACCCATCCGGATGCCCCCTCCTCACAACAGCCATAGAGCCCCATGCCCTCTTCCCGCACGCTGACCGTCAAGCAAGCCCGACGCATCGCGCTCGGCGCGCAGGGCTTTGCCGATCCCTTGCCGGGCGGCACCGTCGACCGGCGCCACGTCAGGCGGGTGCTGGATCGCGTGAAGCTCTTGCAGATCGATTCCGTGAACGTCCTGGTGCGCTCGCACTACCTGCCGCTCTATTCTCGATTGGGCGCCTATCCGACGGAACTGCTGGATCGCTTGAGCCGGGGCCGCAAGCGTCTTCTGTTCGAGTATTGGGGGCACGAGGCCTCGCTCATTCCGCTGGAGCTGCAGCCGCTCTTTCGCTGGCGCATGGAGGAGGCACGCCAGGGCAAGGGCGCCTATGCCAGTCTCTGCCGTTTCGCCAGCGAGAGACCGGAGCTGTTGGAGAAGGTCCTAAGACGCGTCGGCGAGGACGGACCGATCGATGCCGGCGAGGTCGGCGGCGAGCGGGGCAGCGGCGGCTGGTGGGGCTGGAGCGACACCAAGCAGGCCCTGGAGTACCTCTTCTGGACCGGCCAGGTCACGACCTTCGCACGGCGCAGGAATTTCGAGCGTCTCTATGCCCTGCCGGAGCGCGCGCTTCCGGCCGAGATCCTCTCCCTGCCGACCCCGCCCAAGGAAGACGCGCAACGCCAGCTGCTGTTGCTGGCGGCGGACGCCATGGGTGTCGCCAGCGAGACCGACTTCAGGGCCTACTTCCGCATGGGCGTCGCCGACACCCGCGCCCGCTTGGCCGAACTGGTCGAGGCAGGGTCCTTGGAGGAGGTGGCGGTCAAGGGCTGGAAGCAGCCGGCCTACCTCAATCCCGCCGCGCACCGGCCCCGGCGCTTCGAGCGCGCGACACTGCTGTCGCCTTTCGATTCCCTTGTCTGGGACCGCGATCGCTGTGCCCGGCTCTTCGGTTTTCACTATCGCCTGGAGTTCTACACGCCAGCCGAAAAGCGTCGCTTCGGCTACTACGTGATGCCCTTCCTGCTGGGCGATCGCCTGGTCGGTCGGGTCGACGTCAAGGCCGATCGGGCAAGCTGCAGGCTGCTAGTCCTGGGCGCCTTCGCGGAGAGCGGAGAAGCACCCGAAAAGCTCGCCGAGCCCCTCTTCGAGCAGCTGACCGCCTTGGCGTCATGGCTCGGTCTGGAAGCCGTCCGTCTCGAGGGGGAAGGCGACCTCGTGGCGCGCATGAGAGATTTGCGGGCATCGCGCGCCCCGGCTTGACCGAGTGCCGGTGCCTACGCGCCCTCGGCGGCCTTTTGCGCGTTCAGGATCGAAAGGAAAGCGTCCACCTCGGCGTCGTTCGGGGGCCGAACGGGCTGCTTGCCGGCCGTCTTGTAGGGCGGGAAAGGCCAAGTCGCCTCGCCGAAGAGATACTTCTCGTTGAACAGCGAGAGGTCCTCCTTGAGGCTCTCGTACATGAAGTCGCGCAGATGCTCGGGGACGAGCATACCCTCCGACGCGGGCATCGAATCGCAAGCCTCTATCGCCTGCTTGATCGAGACGCCCGGGTCCTCGCCGTTGCGGAACAGCGACCCTTCGTTGAAGGCGCGCATGATCCCGGCGGTCACGTGATTGAAACCGCGCTTGTAGCGTTCATGGGGACGCTTGAAGCTGTCGACCACTCCGGCCGCCACGCCGAGAAAATCCAGAAAGTCGTAGATGGTGCTGCCGCGCAGCATGGATTTCCGCAAGAAGGGGCGCGCAAAGACGTTCTCTCGGCCGAACACGTCCGACCAGACATCGCAAATCCTCAGATAGTTGTACTTTTCTTCGAGGATTTGCGGTGTCGGCTCCACCATTTCATGCGTGAATCCATGCCGCAAGACCATCGTGTAGTCGGCTGCCAAGTAATCAATCGGATCACGGAAATACATGATCACTTTGATGTCTTGGCCACTGCGACTAAGCAGTGCTTTGAGGCGAAGGATCTCTTCGCGCGGGAAGGCCTTCCCCCACCCCTCGTTGGAAATGATGTAACTGAAGTCCGGATCGAACAGGGAATCGAACTCTTCTTCGATCTCCTTCCAGAAGGTCCTGTAGGACGCGACATCGGACAGCCCGAAACGAGACTGGATCGACGCCTTTGCCGTCGAGCGCATCGAATAGGCCGACAGCGCCGTGTGGTTCTTCCGGCCCATGAGAGAGGGATAGACCAAGCCCTCGTCCATCAGCCTGCTCTGATTCCTGCGAAGACAGACCTGTAAGGAGGACGAGCCCGTCTTGGCGGTTCCCGCATGGAAGAAAAGCGTCATCCCCCGCCCTCTATCATCGGCGCATTCCCCTCGCAAGACTGCAGTGGGCAGCGCGCGGGCACGCGGCCGCTAGGCCGGAGCCAAGTCGCTCTGATAGGCGAAGAGGGCCGGCGTGCCACCTGTGTGGATGAAGGCCACGCGTTGGCATTCCTCGATCACGCCGCGGCGTCTGAGATGCAGGAGGCCGGCCATGGTGCGTCCGCTGTAGACCGGATCGAGCAGGAGCGCTTCGTCCCGGGCCGCCAAGGCGATGGCGTCGCGCACCGCCTCGTTCATCCGCCCGTAGCCTGGCGCCAGGACGTGATCGTCGACGATGACGTCGGCCGCGGCGAGCCCGGCCTTGCCGCCGAGCATGCCGTCCAGTTCGCGGGTCCGGCGGGCGATCCTGGCTCTCTGTTGTTCCGCGTCCCGGCGCACGCAGATGCCGTGCACGGGCACGCGCCAGCCCGCCAGGCGCGCGCCGACCAGGAAGCCCGCATGCGTGAGGCCGCTGCCGGAGGGGACCACCACGTGGTCGGGCAGAACCCCCATGGCCCGATACTGCAGAAAGGTCTCCGCGGCCGCCGCCACATAGCCGAGGCCGCCCAAGGGCGGATGCTCTATGCCGAGATGGATGACGTAGGGCTTGCGCCCCTCCTTGCGCTTCTCCTCGGCCAGGCGATCCAGGTTGGCGTCGGCCGCCGCCTCGTTCTCGCCTTCGGGAAAGCGGTGGATCTCGGCGCCGAGCAGCCGGTCCAGCAGCAGGTTGCCCGAGCTGTTGTAGAAGAGATCCTCCTTCGGTACGCGGTCCTCCAGCTGGACGACGGGATGCCAGCCGAGCCGACGCGCCGCCGCCGCGCAAAGGCGAACGAAGTTGGACTGCACCGCGCCGGTGATCAGGACCGTGTCCGCCCCTTGCCGGGCGGCCGGACCCAGGTAGTATTCCAACTGCCGGATCTTGTTGCCGCCCATGGCCAGCGGCAGGCTGTCGTCACGCTTGGCGTCCAGGACGATGCCGAGACGGGCGCCCAGGTTGGGCAGCGGCTCCAGCTCGCTCGGCGTCCGGAAGAGCGGAACGCGCGGGTGATCGGCCAGCGGCGGGATCAGTCGCAGCAGGCTCTCGAAGTCAGAAGACATCCACGGCTCCACTGAGCAGGATCGATCCTCCCATCAGCAACAGCATCACCTCCAGGAGACGCCGCAAGGTGACGGCGCTTAGCCTGCGGCCGGCCAAGACGCCCAGACCGATCCCCACCCAGACCGCCGGCGCGAGAACCAGGCTCATGGTCACCACGCCTTCGGCCAGGCCGTTCAGACCGAGGTGCAGGACAAGCGCGACAGAATAGGCAAGCAGGAAGTAAAGCCTCAAGGTCGCGCGGATGATCGGAGCCGGCAGCGTCGTGTTGAGGAGAGCCCAGAGCGCGACGGGTCCCGGAACCGCGATGGCACCCGTCATCAAGCCAGACAGAAAGCCGCCCGCCGGCAAGCCCAGGCGCCTCGCCAGGACGAGGCCGAGGCGAGTTTCGTTCAGCCGCAGCTGCAGGGCCGCCAGGAGAACGATGGCCCCGCTCATCAGCTTCAGCGCCGGCAAGTCCAGCAGCAGCAGCAGGCCGACACCCAGCGGAACGGCCGGAACCGCCCAGAGCGTCAGGCGCCGGACGGCGGCGACATCGGCCTGCTTGGCTTCCGATGGCAAGAGCAAGAGCGTCAGGGCCAGGTTGAGCAGGATGGCCACCTGCACCGCCGCCGGGCCGGACAGGAAAAGCAGCAGGCCGGGACCGGCGATCAAGCCCAAGCCGACCCCGCTCGCCACCTGAAAGGCCGAGCCCAGGAAAATCATCAGGAGGGCGGCGAGAAGGAAGCCGCCCGACCCGATCAGCGAACAGAGATACTCCATGGCGAGGGCTTGCGTCGCGCGCGCCGCACCAAGGCTGTTGCCTTAGTGCGCCTCCGCCCAGGAGCCGCCGCTGCCGGCATCGGCCACCAAGGGGACCGAAAGCGTGAGCGCCGGCTCGGGCGCCTCCTCCATCACCTTGCGCACCAAGGCCGACGTTGCCTCGAGCTCCGCGTCGGGGACCTCGAAGATCAGCTCGTCGTGGACCTGCAGGAGCAGGCCGGCGGCAAGGCCCTCCGCCGCCAAGGCGCCGGGCAGCCGGATCATGGCGCGCTTGATGATGTCGGCGGCCGTGCCCTGGATCGGCGCATTGATCGCGGCGCGCTCGCCGAAGGAACGGCGGGCCGGATTCTTGTCCTTGATCGCCGGGGTATGGACCTTGCGGGCGAAGAGGGTCTCGACGTAGCCCTGCTCGCGCGCCGCCTTCTTGGTCCGCTCCATATAGTCCCGGATCTCCGGGTAGCGTTCGAAATAGGCCTTGATGTAGGCGCGGGCCTCGCCCTGCGGAATGCGCAGGTTGTTGGCGAGCCCATAGGGCGAGATGCCGTAGATGATGCCGAAGTTGATGGCCTTGGCCTTGCGCCTGGTCTCCGGGTCCATCTCCTCCAGGGGCACGTCGAAGACCTGGCTGGCGGTCTTGGCGTGGATGTCCTGGCCCTCCTCGAAGGCCTCCTTCAAGGCCGGTACGCCGGCCATGACCGCCGTCAGCCGCAGCTCGATCTGGCTATAGTCGACGCTGAGGAGCGTGTGGCCCTTCTCGGCGACGAAGGCCTCGCGGATGCGCCGGCCAGTCTCCGTGCGGATCGGGATGTTCTGCAGGTTGGGATCGGAGGAGGAGAGCCGCCCGGTCGAGGCCACGGCCTGGCTGTAGGAGGTGTGCACCCGTCCGGTCTCGGGGTTGATCTGCTGCTGCAGGGCGTCGGTGTAGGTCGACTTGAGCTTGGAGAGCTGGCGCCAGTCCAGCACCTTCGCCGGCAGGTCATGGCCTTGCGCGGCCAGCGATTCCAGGACATCCGCGCCGGTCGCATAGGCACCGGTCTTGGTCTTCTTCACGCCGTAGCTGTCGATGCCCATCTCGTCGAAGAGGATCTCGCCCAGCTGCTTCGGGCTGCCGATGGAGAAGGCCCGGCCGGCGAGGCCGTGGATCTCCGTCTCCAGCTCGCCCAGGCGGGTCTCGAAATCGTCCGACAGCTCCTTCAGCTTGGCCCGGTCGACCTTGATTCCACGGCGCTCCATGGCCGCCAGGATCGGCACGAGGGGACGTTCCAGGGTCTCGTAGACGCTGGTGACCCGGGCCGGGACCAGGCGCGGCTTCAAGACTTGATGCAAGCGCAAGGTGACGTCGGCGTCCTCCGCGGCATAGGCCAGGGCCTTGTCCAGGGGCACCTGGTCGAAAGTGATCTGCTTCTTGCCGCTGCCGGCAACCGCGCTGAAGGCGATCGGCTTGTGGCCCAGATGCAGCTCCGACAGCTCGTCCATGCCGTGTCCGTGAAGGCCCCCTTCCAGGACGTAGGACAGCAGCATGGTGTCGTCGATCGGCGCCATCTCGACGCCTTGGCGCGCCAAGACCAGCATGTCGTACTTGATGTTCTGCCCGACCTTCAGGATGCCGGGATCCTCCAGCACCGGCTTCAGCGCGGCCACGGCCTCCGCCAGCGCGATCTGTTTGGGCACCTCGACGGTGAGATCGAGGGTCTCGCCCTTGGGCGCGATCAGGCCATGCTGGAGAGGGATGTAGCAGGCCCGCCCGCCGGGCAGGCCCAGGCAGACACCGACCAGGTCCTCTTGCAGGGCATCGAGGCCTGTGGTCTCGGTGTCCACCGCGAGCAGGCCGCACTCGCGGGCCTCATCCAGCCAGGGCTGCAACTCCTCCAGGCTCTGCACCAGCTTGTAGCCGGATTGCGAGACAGGTCCGGGTTCACTCTGCTCCTCGGTCGCCTGGCCACCGCCGTCAAGCTGGTCGGCCAGGCGGGTCAGGATGGAGCGGAACTCGTAGCGCTCGAGGAAGGCGCGAAGGTCGGCGCTGTCCGGCTGGGCCAAGCCGAAGGACTCGAGCTCGGCCTCCATCGGCACGTCGTCCTTCAAGGTCACCAGCTGCTTGGAGATGCGGGCCTGCTCGGCGAACTCGATCAGGTTCTGGCGCCGCTTCGGCTGCTTGATCTCCTCCGCCCGCTCCAGCAGGGATTCCAGGTTGCCGTAGGTCTCGATCAGCTGTGCCGCGGTCTTGATGCCGATGCCGGGCACACCCGGCACGTTGTCGACCGAGTCGCCGGCCAGTGCCTGCACGTCGATCACATGCTGGGGCGCCACGCCGAACTTCTCGGCCACCTCGTCCGGCCCGATCTCGCGCTGCTTGATGGGGTCCATCATCACGACCCCCTCGCCCACCAACTGCATCATGTCCTTGTCGGAGGTCACGATGGTGACCTGCCATCCGGCCTCGCGCGCGCGCCGACTCAAGGTGGCGATGATGTCGTCGGCCTCGTAGCCCTCCAGCTCCAGACAGGGCAGATTGAAGGCCTTGGTCGCCTCCCGGATCATCGCGAACTGCGGCACCAGGTCCTCCGGCGCCTCCGGACGGTGGGCCTTGTAGTCCTGGTAGATGTCGTTGCGGAAGGACCTTCCGGACGCGTCGAAGATGACGGCCAGACCGTCGCATTCGCTGTCGCGCAGAAGCTTGATCAGCATGTTGGTGAAGCCGAAGGCGGCGTTGGTCGGAATCCCGGTCGAGGTGGAGCGCGGCGGAATGGCGAAGTAGGCGCGGAAAATGTAGCCGGAGCCATCCACCAGGAAGAGGTGGCGCGGATCTTCGTTCGCGGACGCGCTCATGGAAGAAACCCTGTCTGTTAAGCTACTTGCGCAGGACGAAGCGGCGGTCGCAGTAGCCGCATTCGACCCAACCGCGGCCGTGCATGTTCAACCAGATCTTCGGGTGCCCCAAGGCACCGCCGCCACCGTCGCAGGAGACGATCTCGGTATCGACCTCGATGACCTCCGGCGCCTCGGCCTCGAGGGGAGCATCGTTCTGAGCCATTGGATCAGCCTCTCGGATAGGATCGGACGGCGGATCATAGCGCGGGGCCGTCGCCATTCAATGTCGCTTCTGCGGAGTCTTGTTCCCTTCGCGCTGTCGTGCCAAGTCAAGAGCGCCACCAGAAACGAGCGGCAGCGGCGGAACAGCACAGACGGGCCAGGGATGACGGCGATCGCAAGAGAGCATGAAGCGGAACTGGCGTTGCCGGAGAATGCGGTGGAGGTGCGCGGCCTCTCCAAGACCTACGCCGGCAGGCGCGGCGAAGAAGGCAAGCGCGCCCTCAAGGGCATAGATCTCGAGATACCGCGCGGCAGTCTCTTCGGCCTGCTCGGGCCGAACGGCGCCGGCAAGTCGACGATGATCAACATCCTGGCCGGTCTGGTGATCAAGACCGGCGGCAGCGCCGCGGTTTGGGGCTATGACATCGATCGTCACCCGCGGCTATCGCGCGCGGCCATCGGAGTCGTGCCGCAGGAACTGAACATCGATCCTTTCTTCACGCCGCGCGCGCTTCTGGAGCTGCAGGCCGGCCTCTACGGCGTCCCTCCGGGCGAGCGGCGCACTATGGCGCTCTTGCAGTCCCTGGGCTTGGCCGACAAGGCGGAGGCCTATGCGCGCACGCTTTCCGGCGGGATGCGGCGGCGGCTCATGGTGGCCAAGGCCATGGTGCACAGCCCCCCGGTGCTGGTCCTGGATGAGCCCACCGCCGGGGTCGACGTGGAGCTGCGCCAGCAGCTCTGGGCAGAGGTACGCAAGCTTAACCAACAGGGCGTCACCGTGCTCTTGACCACGCACTACCTGGAAGAGGCGGAAGAGCTCTGCGACCGCATCGCGATTATCAACCACGGCAGCGTGATCGCTTGCGACACCACCCGGGGCCTCTTGGGGCGCCTCGACACCAAGGAGGTCTCTGTCCTGGTGGACCGTGACCTGGAGGCCCTGCCGCCGGCGCTCGGCCACTACCACGCGGAGCTGATCGAGCCGCGCCGGCTGCTGTTTCACTACCGGGCGAGCGAACAGCCGCTGTCCGGCATCCTCGCCACCCTGGCGGCCTTGGGACTGGGCGTCGTCGACCTCTCGACCAGCGAGCCCGATCTCGAAGATCTCTTCCTGCAGATGACCCGCCAGTGACGGCGGAGGGCTCATACCGGTGGCTTGCGGGCCTCTTGTGCCTTTTCCTGGCCGCCGCCTGCGCACCGCGCCTGGCGCCGGAGGGGCCGGGGCCGGGACCCGCCCGGATCGATGTCGGCGCGGACGAGGGTGACAGCGTGCTCGTCACCGAGGACGGCTACCGCCTGAAGATGCGCGGCTGGCTGCCGGACGACGAACCGCGGGCGGTGGTGCTGGCGCTGCACGGCTTCAACGACCACTCGACCTTCATCGCGCCCGCCGCGGAAGCCTGGGCGCAAGAGGGCATCGCCACCTTCGCCTACGACCAGCGCGGCTTCGGCTCCTCGCCCAACCTCGGCCTCTGGGCCGGCGCCGAGGCCTATGCCGGCGATGCGCTGGACGGCGTCGCGCTTCTCAGGGACCGTTATCCTGATAGGCCGGTTTA
Source organism: Rhodospirillales bacterium (assembly GCA_963669375.1). GTDB lineage: Bacteria > Pseudomonadota > Alphaproteobacteria > Kiloniellales > JACOMY01 > JACOMY01. The sequence goes on from OY770024.1 coordinate 1,201,662, forward strand.
CCTGTTGGGCGAATCGATGGGCGGTGCCATCGCCATCGCGGCCGCCACCGGAGACCCCAATGCGGAGCTGGACGGCGTCATTCTCGCCGCGCCCAGCGTCTGGGACCGCGACACCATGCCCTTCGGCCACAGGGTGAGCCTCTTCTTCATGAGCCACACCCTGCCGTGGCTGGCGCTCAGCCCCAGCGGGGTCGAGGTGCAGGCCTCCGACAACATCGATGCGCTGATCGCGCTGGGACGCGATCCCCTGGTGATCAAGCGCACCCGCATCGACGCGGTGCATGGTCTGGTCGACCTGATGGACCTGGCCCAAGAGCGGGCCGTCGGCTTCGACGCGCCCGCGCTCTTCCTCTATGGCGAGAAGGACGAGTTGGTGCCGCCGGAAGCCATGGCCCTGCTTTGGCAGCGCCTGCCCGAAGGCGCCGAGGGCCAGCGCCGTGCGCTCTATCCGGAAGGCTGGCATCTGCTGTTCAAGGACCTGCAGGCCAAGACCGTGATCGAGGACGTGGCCGCCTGGATCAAGGCACCCGACCAGCCCTTGCCATCGGGCGCCGACAGTCACGCCGAGGCTTGGCTGGCCGAAGACGACACGGCTTCGACCACCACCTTCTGACCGACGAGTCCGCCGCCCTCAGCCCTCGGCCGACAGGCGCTGAATGGTGCCGGTCGTCGAGTGGCCCGGTGCCAACTCGGCCAGAAAGACCTCGCCGCCGTAGCTTTGGACGAGGTCGGCGCCGACGACCTGATCGACGGTGTAGTCCGCGCCCTTGACCAGGACGTCCGGCTTCAGCGCGCGGATCAGCCGCTCGGGCGTGTCCTCCTCGAAGATCACCACGCCGTCGACGCTGGCCAGCGACGAGAGCACGGTGGCGCGCGAAATCTCGCTTTGCACCGGACGGCGCGGCCCTTTCAGGCGCTGCACCGACTCGTCGCTGTTGAGGCCGACGATCAGGCGGTGACACTTGGCGCCGGCCTGCGCCAGAAGCGAGACGTGGCCGGGATGCAGCAGATCGAAGCAGCCGTTGGTGAAGCCGACCTTCAAGCCGGCCTGACGCCAGCGGTGCACCTTGGCGCGGGCCTCGTTCAGGCCCAGGATCTTGCTTCCGGCGGTCATGAACTCCTGCGCGTGCACCGTCTGCATGATCTCGTCCGGGGTGGTCACGGCCGTGCCGACCTTGCCGACCACGATGCCCGCCGCGATGTTGGCGAGGCGCGCCGAATCGAAGAGCGAGAGACCGCCGGCCATGGCCGCGGCCAGCGCGGCGACGACGGTGTCACCCGCGCCGGAGACGTCGAAGACCTCACGCGCGCGCGCCTCCAGATGCCGCGCGCCCTGGCTGTCGAAGAGCGTCATGCCCTGCTCGCTTCTGGTCGCGAGCACGGCCTCGATGCCGCAGGCCTTGGCGATCAGGCGGGCCGAGGTGATCACCTCCTCGTCGCTGCCGGTCGGCAGCCCGCTGGCCTCCGCCAGTTCGCGCTTGTTGGGCGTCACCACGGTGGCGCCGCGATAGCGCCCGAAGTCGCGCCCCTTGGGATCGACCACCACCTGGCAGCCCCTGGTCTGCGCCGCGGCGATCAAGGCCTGGACCGTCGCCGGGCCCAAGACGCCCTTGCCGTAGTCGGAGAGGACCAGGACCTTGGCTTCGTCCAGGTGCGTCTCCGCCGTGCTGACCAGGGTGTAAGCCAAGGCGGGAGAGAGCGGCTGGGTGGTGCCCCGGTCGACCCGCAGCAGCTGCTGATGCAAGGCGACGTGGCGTTCCTTGATGGTGTTAGCGCGGCTGCGGTCAAGCAGAAGATGGCCCAGGTCGCCGGTGGCCTCGGTCACCAGCTCCTGCAGCTGCTGGCCGGCCGCGTCGTCGCCGATGACCGAGATGAAGGCCGGCCTGGCGCCCAGCCCCGCCAGATTGCGCACGACGTTGCCGGCACCGCCCAGCATGATGTCTTCACGCTCGACGTGCATGACCGGGATGGGCGCCTCGGGCGAGATCCGCTCCACCGTGCCATGCACGAAGCGGTCCAGCATGACGTCGCCGATCACCACGACACGGGCGCCGCGCACGAGGTCGAGGGCTTGGCTTAGATCTTCGGCATTATCCATCGGGACTCATCCTCGATCGCACTAGAGCAGGATGACGTCAAATCGGAACGATTTGTCGTCTGAATCCTGCTCTACAACTTTGAAAAATAGAGCAGATTCACGCATACAGGTGATCCCACCTGAATGCGATCTGCTCTAGGGGCGCGGATCTCAAACATTGCGAGCGGACCACTAGGCGGTCTCCACCAGTCCCAGCCCCTGTTCCAAGGCGGCGCAGAGCAGGTGACCCAGGGTGATGTGCATCTCTTGAATGTGCGCGGTCACCCGGCTCGGAACGACCAACAGAATGTCGCAGACCTCGCCCATCTTGCCACCGTCGCGGCCGGCGAAACCGACGGTCACCAGCCCTTTCCGCCGCGCTTCCGCGAGCGCCGCGAGCACGTTCTCGCTGTTGCCCGACGTCGATATGCCGATGGCCAGATCGCCCTCACGGCCCAGGGCCTCGACCTGTCGGGCAAAGAGCTTCGCGAAGCCCATGTCATTGCCGATCGCGGTCAGCGCCGAGCTGTCGGTGGTGAGCGCGATCGCCGGGATCGACGGCCGGTCGGAAATGAAGCGGACGGTGAGCTCGGTCGCCAGGTGCTGGGCGTCGCTGGCCGAACCGCCGTTGCCGAAGAAGAGGAGCTTGCCGCCGCCCCTGACGGTCTCGAGCGCCGCCTCCACCATGCGCGCGAAGTCATCGCCCAAGGCGACCCTGGTACGCGCCGCCACCTCCAGGTGCTCGGCGAAGCCGGCGGCAAACAGCCGCTCGCTGTCGAACGCGGTCATACCGCTCTCCTTGTCCGCGAATGCCCGCGCGATAGATCGCACTGCCCCGCCACGCCCGCAAGGGCTAGAGTAGGGCAGGAGTCGGACGACAAATCGCTCCGATTTGACGTCATCCCGTTCTAGGCGCGCCCGCTCCTGGCCAGGACCAGAGAGGGTTCGCCCACCATCTTGCGGAAATAGTCGGTGGTCCGCTTCAAGCCTTCTTCCAAGGGCACCGCGGGCCGCCAATCCAGCAGGGCCTCCGCCAGGGCGATGTCGGGCTTGCGCTGCAGGGGGTCATCGGCGGGCAGATCGTGGTAGACCAACTCGGCGCGCGAGCCGGTGATCTCCATGACCTTCTCGGCCAGCTCCATGATGGTGAACTCGCCGGGATTGCCCAGGTTGACGGGACCGGTCACCTCGTCTTCGGTGTCCATCAGGGCCAGAAGCCCGTCGATCAGATCGTCGACATAGCAGAAGGACCGGGTCTGCTCGCCCTTGCCATAGATCGTCAAGGGCTCGCCGCGCAGCGCCTGCAGGATGAAGTTGGAGACCACGCGTCCGTCGTTGGGATGCATGTTGGGGCCGTAGGTGTTGAAGATGCGCGCCACCTTCATCCGCAGGCCGAACTGGCGTCGAAAGTCGAAGAAGAGTGTCTCCGCGCAGCGCTTGCCCTCGTCGTAGCAGGCCCGCGGGCCGGTCGTGTTGACGTTGCCGAAATAGCTTTCCGGCTGCGGATGCACCGTCGGGTCGCCGTAGATCTCGCTGGTCGAGGCCTGCAGGATCTTGGCGTTGATGCGCCGCGCCAGTTCCAGCACGTTGATGGCGCCGATGACCGAGGTGCGCGTGGTCTGCACCGGGTCGGCCTGGTAGTGCACCGGAGAGGCGGGACAGGCTAGATTGAAGATCTCGTCGACCTCCAGATGCAGCGGCAGGGTCACGTCGTGGCGCAGCAGTTCGAAGAAGGGCGAGCCCATCAAGGGCGCGATGTTGTCCTTGGTCCCGGTGAAGAAGTTGTCGACGCAGAGCACGTCGTCGCCTCGCTCCAAGAGACGCCGGCAGAGGTGAGAGCCGAGGAAACCCGCACCACCGGTCACCAGGACCCGCTTGCGCAGCATCGCCATCCCCTCAATCCCCCTTCTCAAGGCCATGGGCTTCACGAAGCGACCGTTTGCGGTTGCGCGGCGCCGGCGCCGCTTCGACAACGGACACGCAAGAGCCATAGCGCATGCGACCCCGTGTCGTCGCCCCGAAATCCATGCTCCAGGGCGGCCAAGAGGGCCTCCCACGAGCAGCGGAGCTAGGTGTGCAGGAAGCGTCGGGTCTCGCCTTCCAGCACCAAGGCGGTCAGACGGCCGCAGAAGACCGCACCGGTATCGATGCAGATTCGATTGCTCAGCACCTCCGGGCGATGCACCGGGGTGTGGCCGTGCACGACCAGTTTTCCGTGCTCCTCCGCGGAGCCCAGGAAGGGTTCCCGGATCCACAGCAAGTCCTCTTCCGCCTGCTCGTCGAAGGGCACGCCCGGCCTGACGCCCGCATGGCAGAAGAAATAATCGCCGGCACTGTAGCAAAGAGGCAACGCCCTCAAGAAGCCACGGTGACTATCGGGCACCACCCGTCTCAAGGCGCGATGCAGGCGGGTGATGACGCCACCGTCGCCAGCCAGGGTCATAAGGTCGATGCCGTAGCTGAGACAGGTCGCGTCGCCGCCGTTGGCCAGCCAGATCGGCAGGTACTCGCTGCCCTCGAAGGCGCGCAGGAAGAGGTCCTCGTGGTTGCCCTTGAGACAGAGCAAACGGCAGCCTTCAGGCAGGCCCAAGGCGGCCGCGCCGCCGCGCAGGCGCTCGATGGCGGCCGCGCTCTCTTCGCCGCGATCGACGTAGTCGCCCAGAAAGAGAACCTGGCTGCGTCCCCGCCAGCCCTCGAGGTCGCCTCGGATCAACCGGACCAGCTGCTCGAGCAAGTCGATGCGTCCGTGCAGGTCGCCGACGGCATAGATCCGCCGGCCAGGTTCGAGTGCTCGCGGCAATTTGTTCGCTCCAAAGTGGGCATCGGCGGTGCCGCGCCAAAGGCCGTGAAACGCGCTTTCCTTGGCATGGCCGACGCCAGTCATGCTATATTATCAATGCTTAGTGCGCGCTTGCTACGCTTGATCGGGACGGCGTGGGCTGCCAAACATGCAGCGCGTGACCGAACCGGGCATGTCCAGCGGCTCGGCACCTATTCGGTGCCGAAACGATAGCGCGGGGCAGACGGGTGAGAGCGTCAGGCGATACAGGTGACCGGACGAAACGCGGTTTGGTCAAAATTTTGACTTTTACATCTGGTGTGCTTGGTCAACCGACCTGGTCAAAGAGAGCGAGAGGAACGCGGCCCTGACCAACCTGCAGCTCAGCGACACGGCCACGGCTGAGGCTCCCGCCCAGCCGGCTGCGGCCGCAACTGGCACCGCCGTTGCACAGCGCGCGCCGGACAGCGTCATTCGATGCCTGGCTCGCGCCAGCATCGAGTTCGGACGGCCGGTCGATGCCGTAGAGATCCGCGGTCTCGCCCCCTTCACGCCCGGCGGCATGAGCATCGACCAGTGCTGCCGCGTGGCCGAGCGCATGGGCTACGTTACCCGCCGCGAGGGGCGGGTCGACGCGACGACCTTAGCGGAAATGCCGGCGCCGGTGCTGCTGATCGGCACCCGTCGCAACTCCGCCCGGCTGGTCCTGGGGCATGAGCCCGACGGCATGCTGGTCTACGACGGGGCCTTGAACGAAACCGTCGTCCTGCCGGCCGGCGCGCTGGTCGCCAGCGCGCAGGAAGCCATCCTCCTCAAGATCAAGCCGCCCAGCCACAGCGAAGAACCGGCCAGCTGGTGGAAGATCGCCAACAAGCGCGTCCGCAGCGTCATCTGGGAGATCATCCTGGCGTCAAGCGCGATCAACGTGCTGGCGCTTGCCATGCCCTTCTTCGCCATGACGGTCTTCAACAAGGTGGTCGGCCAGGAGGCGGTCGACACCTTGACCGTGCTGGTCATCGGCATGGTGATGGTCTTCGCCTTCGAGGGAACCTTGCGGGCGCTGCGGGGTTACGTCTCCTCCCACACCGGCGCGCGCATGGATTCGCTGCTGGGCGGCGAGGTGATGCATCACTTCCTGCGCATCCCCTATAGCGAGTTCGAGAAGCAGTCGGCCGGCACCATGGTCGAGCGGGTGCGCCAGCTCGACACGGTCCGATCCTTCTTCACCGGTCAGATGCCGATCCACATCGTCGATCTGGCCTTCATCTTCCTCTTCATCACCGTCCTCTTCTTCATCCAGCCCTACATGGCCTACATCGTGCTGGCGGCCGCCCCGCTGCTGGTCGGCGTCGCCGCGATCATGCACCGCAGGCAGGTCTCGCTGGTGAGCGAGACCTTCCAGGCGCAAGCAGCGAAGTCGGCGCTGCTGAACGAGACGGTGAACAACTCCCTGACGGTCAAGTCGCTGTCGCTGGAGGCCGAGATCGAGCGGCGCTGGGAAGGCAGGGTGGCCAGTGCCGCCTGGACCTCCTATCGGGCCGGTCACTTGGCGAGCCTGTCGCAGGCCGCCGGCCACGTGCTGCAGCTCTTGACCACGGTCACCCTGCTTTCGGTGGGCGCCCTGCTGGTGATCGCCGGCGAGATGTCGCTCGGCGCCCTGATCGCCGGCAACATGCTGGCCAGCCGCGTCTTGATGCCCTTGCGCCAGGTGGCCTCCGCCTGGCACCAGGTGAGCCAGGTCCGCGATGCCTTCAAGCGCATCAACGAGGTGATGGACCAGCCGGTGGAGCCGGAGCCGGGCGAGAACTCCATGCTGCCCGACCTGCGCGGCCGGATCAGGGTGGAGAACCTGGTTTACTACCACAATCCCGAGCGGCCGCCGGTCCTGAAGAAGATCAACCTGAACGTCGCGCCCGGGACCATGCTCGCCGTCATCGGACCGTCGGGCTCGGGCAAGTCCACGCTCGCCAAGTGCGTTCAAGGCCTCTACCCGCCGGCCAGCGGCCGCGTGGTGATGGACGGCACCGACGTGCAGCACATGTCCCTGGGCGCGCTGCGCCAGCAGATCGGCGTGGTGCCGCAGGACAGCCAGCTCTTCGCCGGCACGGTGCGCGAAAACATCTCCATGGGCGGCTTCCAGCGTTTTCCCGAGCGGGTCGCGGCCGTCGCCAAGTTCGTCGGCGCCCACGAGTTCATTCAGCGCCTGCCGAAGGGCTACGAGACCATGCTGAGCGAGCGCGGCGTGGGCCTGTCCAACGGCCAGCGGCAGCTGATCTGTATCGCCCGCGCGCTGGTGCGCAACCCGCGCATCCTCATTCTGGACGAGGCGACGAGCGATCTGGATCCCGTGGCGGAAGACTTCTTCCTGCGCAATTTGCGGCGCGCGGCACGTGGGCGCACGGTGATCTTGGTGACCCACCGGCTGGCGCCGCTCTCCATCGTCGACCAGGTTGCCCTCTTGATCGACGGCGAGATCGAGAAGATCGGCGAGCCGAAGGAGGTCATCGCCTTCGCGAAGACCCGCATGGCGGAAGTTGCCCGACCGACGTAACACCCTATCTCTTTGAGACTAGGGTCCCTAAGGCAGAAGCGGAGAGCAGTGTGCAATGAAGCCACCCGTCCCATTTCGCGCCAAGACCCCGGCGGTGCCCAAGCAGCGCCTGCCAGACAACATGTCCAAGAAGTCGCGCAAGCGTTTCGCGGAGTTCCTGCCGGAAACCCAGGCGGTCGTCGAAAGGCCGCACTCCCCCTACGCGCGGGCCATCATGTACGCTCTCATCGGGCTTGTGATCAGCCTGATTACCTACATCTCGATCGCCGAGGTTGATCAGGTGGCGACCGCGTCCGGCGTGGTGCGCCCGGACGGCCGGGTCAAGGTCGTCAACCATCCGGAAGGCGGGCGGGTGACGGCCATCATGGTGCGCGAAGGCGATCTGGTGCAGGAGGGCGACGTCCTGCTCTCGCTCGACCCCGATATCATGGGCGAGGAGGTCGAGAAGCGGCGCGATCAATGGATCGCGACCACGATGGAGGTGGAGCGCCTGAAGGCCGAGTCCGATGGCCGCCAGCCCTCTTTCGACACCGCCCTCACCTCGGAGAGGCCGGATTTGGCGGCCGCTCAGATGAGCCTTTACCAGGCACGCACCGCGGCCTTGAGCACGCGTCGCGCATCGGCCGAGCAGGTGGTGACGCAGCGCGGCCACACGGTGGCCACCCTGGAGAGCCGGGTGAAGTCGGCCGAGCGCAGCTACGAGCTCATTCGCACCCAGGTCTCCAAGCTCTCGACCCTGCGCGACAAGGGCTATTTCCCCGAGCTGCAGTTCATCGGCGCGCAACGACAGCTGAACGACGCCGAGGGCGAGTGGCTGCAGGCGAAGAGCCAGCTGCAGGAGGCGCGCGCCTCTCTGGAGGAGGCCAAGGAGACGCTGGCTAACATCGAGAGCCAGGCCTTGGCGCAGGTGAAGGAGGAGCTGTCCGACGCTCTGACCATGCTGGACCAGCTGGATGCCGAGCTGGACAAGAGCAGCCTGGCGCTGAAGAACCTGGTGATCACCGCACCGTCGGGCGGCACCGTGCAGGGCATGATGGTCAACAACATCGGCCAGTCCATCGCCCCCAATCAGGAGGTCATGCGCATCGTTCCGGACAGCGATTCGCTCATCATCGAAGCCAAGCTCAGCAACGACGACATCAGCTACGTCTCCGTCGGCCAGCAAGCACGGGTGAAGGTGACGACCTATAACTACATCCGCTACGGCTCCCTGGACGGCAAGGTCACGCGCATCTCGCCCGATGCGACCGAGGACGAGAAGACGGGCAAGATGCTGTTCAACGTCTGGGTCCGCACCGACAACAACTACATGGGCGAAGTGCCGGACAAGTACCCCGTCTCACCCGGCATGACGGCGACCGTCGATCTGGTCACCGGCAAGCGCACCATCTTCTCCTTCCTGACGGAGAAGCTGCGCCGGACCGCGCTGGGCGCCTTCGACGAGAGGTAAGCGAGACCTCCCTCGTGATCGAAAGAGCCCGCGCCGACGAAGCCGTCGCCGCGGGCTTTTTCTTCAGTAGAGCCTGCCGCCGACGGGGACCTCCAGGTCGGGCCGGATCATCACCACCTCGCCCTCGCCGTCCGGCACACCCAGCACCAGGACTTCGGAGAGGAACTTGCCGATCTGCCGCGGCGGGAAGTTGACCACGGCCAGCACCTGGCGGCCGACCAGCTCATCCGGATTGTAGTGCTTGGTGATCTGGGCGGAGCTCTTGCGCTCGCCGATCTCCGGACCGAAGTCGACCCAAAGCTTGATCGCCGGCTTGCGCGCTTCCGGATAGGGCTCGGCGCGGACCACCCGTCCGACCCGGACGTCCACTTTCAGAAAGTCGTCGAAGCTGATGGTCTCGCTGGCCACGGCTGGATTCCCCGATCGTTGGAGGGCGCTCTGGCGCCTAAGGTGAATGGAAGGCCGGGCGCGGCCTCCGCCTCTGGCAATCGCGCGTCGGTCTTAGGGCGAGCAACTCTTAACCGTCATGCTCTGGCATGACCAGTGGATCTCTCACCGCCGCTCTTGCATGGGAACAACGATCCTCTGGTCAAGCCCACTGCTGTCCGGCCACGACAGGTAATGGCCGATCGAGACCACGCAAAAACTCGCCCCTGGGATGCGGCGAACCTTGAGCTGGACAGCAGTGTTCGAACCGCGATCACTCGGCGAAGAGGCCGACAGCGAGGTAGAGGACGGTCAGAGCCAAGACCACCAGCCAAGCCGGCAGGGGCCAGGAGAGCAGACGACGGCGGCGCCTCACGGTCTTGCCGCTCTCGGACGATCCCTCATGGTTAACCAGACGGTCTGACCGGGCGGCTGCGTCCAAAGCCTGCAAGAAGACGCCGGCCTTGTTGATCTGAAGGTCCTGCCAGACCTTTTTCCGTGACATTGTTCTGTTCGCTTGTCTTGGCGCCGCCAGGTGACAATCCGATGGCCCGCAAGCAGTGCATGCAAAGGCCGCCTTGGCGAGGCGCTCGTTCAACTTTTTTGTGGAGAGAAGAGACGCGCGTCGGCGCGCGGCTAACTAAGCCGTGGGCCTGGGCAGGTCAGGCCTTCGCGTGGGAGGGATGACGCTCGTTCTCATGGCGGCGCTTATAGACGAGACGACCTAGGGGGTCAATCGGGTAGGATTGCGGACCAAAGCTACCGAGACCTCGCCCTAAGCCGGAGTTCGATGCTGCAGTTCGACCACATCACCCTCGTCGCCCCCTCCCTGGAAGAGGGCATCGACTTCCTTCAAGACAGCCTCTCCATCGAGATCGGACAAGGGGCGCGCCATCGCGACATGGCTACGCACAATCGGCGATGCAGACTGGGCGACAGCTATCTGGAGGTGATCGCGATCGACCCCGATGCGGCCGCGCCCTCCCGACCCCGGTGGTTCGGACTGGACCAAGCGGCGGCCGTGCGGCGGGATTGGGACGACGGCCGGCGATTGAGGGCCTGGGTTGCCCGAACCGACTCGGCTGACGCCGTTTTGGCGGCGCACGGACAGCTGCTGGGGGCCAAGACGCTCCTCGACGAGGCCTTCTACTTCTCCCTGCTGCCCGAAGGCGCCCCGCCCCTTGAAGGCGCTCTGCCTTGCGTGATCGACAGGCGCGGCAGGCCTTCCCCCGCGGGCCGCATGGAGGATCAAGGCCTGCGCCTCAAGGAACTGTTGTTGGAGCATCCCGCGCCGAACGAGATCGACCGGCTCTATCGTCAGCTCGGCATCCTCTATCCGCCCCTCCTGCGCGAAGGACCACGCGTGCGTCTGAGCGCGGTGATCGATACCCCAAGCGGTCCGGCGGACCTGGCGTAACCGCCGGACGACAGGCTGGCTTGCATCAACAGTCGACGAGGCATGGAGCATGCTCACCTTCGGCACTCTCGGACCCTCGGGCAGCAATCACGATTGGGTGGCCCGGCGCTACCTTGCCTTCCATCGGCTGGACCGGGCCGGATTGGCGCTCTACGACGACTTCGACGCGGCATTCCGGGACTTGCTCGGCGAGCGGATCCAGCACGTCATTCAAGCAGCCGTTCACCCCAGTGTCACCGGCACGGTCGCCCGCTTGCGCGGCCGGGCGCACGTCATCGACAGCTTCGTCTCGCCCAGTCAAGCGATGGCCATCCTGACGCGTTCGGAGATCGAGCGACCGAGCAGCCTGGGCTTGCAGATGGCGACCAGGGACTACGCCGACATCTCTCGTTGGCAAAGACTGGTTGGGGAGGAGACGACAATCGCGGTGGCCCGAGGGCTCCTCGAAGGGCGCTACGATTCGGGGTTGACGCTCTCGCGTATCGCCGACGAGCACCCGGGCAGGTTCCGCATCGAAGAGACCATTGGGAGGGTCGTCGATCCATGGCTCGTCTACGGACTGACGCCGACCTGTCGCGACGATCTGCTGGCCTGGCCCGACAGTCCGGCCGCCCGGCTCTACCGGCAAGGCCTAGAAATGTGATCCGCTTCAGGACAATGACAGTGCCATGAGCAGGGCGTCGCCGTCGCTGTAGTGCAGTGTCGGATGCGGCACCAGTGGCCGGCGGTCCACGACCTTGTATCCGTGCCGGAGATAGAGCGCGCAGGCAGCCTCGTTGCGCTCAAAACAAATGAGCGATAGTCGCGGCAGCCGCTCCTGCTCCGCCAAACTCCGGGCATGATCCAGCAGGTATCCGCCGATACCCCGACGGCGCCAGGCCTCCTTGACCGCCAGGCCGGAGATGTAGAAGGAACCAGGGTCCTCCAGCTCGGAGTAGGGCCGCAAGACGGGATCCTCCGCGATGCTGTCGTCTTCCGGCATCGCAAAGGCATGCAGCATCCCCACCACCTCACCGCCACTCTCCGCCAGCGTGCAGTTCAGGAAGGAGAAGGCGGTCTCGCGCCTGGCATAGCGCGCGGCGCCCCGGTCGATGAGCGATTCGCCCGGCCCGAGGTCCTGCCCCCAGATGTAGGCGGCAAGACCGTCGGAGGAGATCAGGAAGAGCTGCGCGATCTCGCGGCAGTCGGCCTCGACGGCCGGCCGCAGGGTGACTGGGGTCGATTGAGGGTTGGCCAAGGTCTCCGCTCCCCGGCGCTCAAGGATGCGCGGAGGAAACGCGGGTCGCCAGTGAGGCGATGTCCAGCAGGAAGGCCTCTCCCTTGTCGGCGGCGCGATCGTAGTGATAGCCGCGGCCGAGGTAGGGACGGAACTGGCTGACGCCGCTGCCGATCGCCACCCAAGGCCCCTTCCCGACCCTCGCCCAGCTTCCGTCGGCGCCGGTGACGAAGGTCACTTCCGCCCAGGACGCGGCTTGGCCCACGGCCTGTTCCGGCCGGTCGGTGCCGAGCCAGACCCGACCCTTCCGGGCAAAGAGCTTCACCTCGTTGTTCACGTTGAGCAAGGTGATGACCTCGTCGCTTTCCGGAAAGAAGCGGAAGCGGACCCAGAGGTAGTCGCGCCCGGGCACGGCCTCGTCGATGTCGATCGAGGCCGATTCCCAGTCCCGCTCGAAGCGCAGGGTCCGCCGCCCGTCGAGCGTGGGACCGTCCAGGACACCGTAGCCCCTGCGCGGGAAGATGTAGTAGCGGTCCTCGGCCGGCAGGCGCAGCTGCGTCACCACGGTCTGACGCCGCTTCTGGGGGCGCGAGGGGCGGGTGTAGATCACCGTCACCTGATCCCCGTCGATCGCCATCTGGGGATAGTCCATGAAGTCCGAGTTGTCGGTCAGGTTGACGCCGGCGACGAAGTTACGGGCATGGTTGCCGCGGCTGAAGAAGAGCGCGAGGTTGCGCCGGTTGGTCAGGTGGTCGCCGGCTTCGTACCAATCGTTCTGCACTTTGACGTTACGCCCGCCGTAGGTCATCACGTGCGGCCGCGACAGCGCCAACTCCATGTTCATGAGCTCGTGCGGCGCCCAGGTGGCGCCGCCATCGTCGCTGTAGCTGTACTTGAGGTTCTCCGTGGGCTTGAAGGGCGCGTCGGGGGCGTCGACTCCGGCCTTGCGGTTGGCCCGCGAGATCATATGCACCCGCCCGTCCCGGGTCTCCCAGACCGTCGCTTCCCAAGACCTGGAATCGTGGAACCCGCGCCCGGGAGAGACCTTCCACGTCGCCCCGTTGTCGTCCGAATAGATGACGGAGTCGCGCTTCGGCGTGTGCCAGCGCGTCTTCCCTTTGCCGTCGTTCCGGATCAAGGTCACGGGATAGAGCAGGCGCCCGGCAAGCGGCCCATGCTTCAACTGGATTCCGTTGTTGCCCGCGAACATGCGCCAGGGTGCGCCCTCGAACACGGGGAAGCGGTTCTCGAAGGGTTCCTTGGGGCCGAAGAGCCTGCGGGTCTGCCACTTGGCTCCCCGGGCATCGTTCGAGGAGTCCTGGTCGAAGAGGAAGGGGTTCTTCAGCTCGGACAGGAAGATCTTGCGATCGCCGTTCCAAAGCGCGCTCAAGACCTCTTGGCCGTCCTTCTCGTGGATGATGAGCGCGGGCTGCCACATCTCCTTCAGGCGCTTGATCGGGTTCTTCGCGCCCTTGTCGGACGAGAAGGGTTCGATCGGGTGGCTCCAGGAGGCCATGGGCGCCGGCGCGCTCTGTTGGCGGATGCGCTGCCCCTCGTCCTCGTAGCCGTCGTCGAAGAGCGCGAGCCAGGTGTCGCCGAACTTGATGATGGTGGCGTCGTGGCTGCGCTCGGGCCAGATCGTGCGGCTGGAGATCTCCGGGCGATAGACCTCGTAGGTGCGCCAGGGCGTCTCGGCGAGGGACGGTGGTCCAAACCAGACGATGACCGCGAACAGCAGCAGCCCACTCAGTATTCTCGAAGACGTCATCGCCCCCTCCCTCCCGATGGCGGCACCACCGGCCGCCAGGCCTTTCCTTAGCCGCTTTCTCGTTCCTCGCAGAAGAGCCCTTCGATGGCCAGTCCGATGGAAAGTAGCTTGCGATCGCTAGCGGGCAAGCCGTCGAGCGCCAATCCCACCGGCAAGCCCTCTCCGGTCGCGCCGCCCGGCAGACTGAGGCCAGGCAGGCCGATGCAGGCGTTGGCGTCCGTGTTGCGGATCATGGTGGCAAAGGCCGGCAAGCTCTCGCCCTTCAAGACGAGGGTCTCGCCGCAAGTGGCGATCGGCTGCGCCTCTATCGGCGTGGTCGGAAAGATCAGGGCATCGAGGTCCTTCTCCTCGAAGGCCGCTTCGTAGAGGGACAGCACCCTTGGCCGCAGCTCGCGCGTCGCGACCCGGTAGGCCTCATCGGTGATCCTTCCGGGGCCGGTGACGAAGTGCTCGACGATCTCCTTGACGTCGGCGCTCTCCACCGCGCCGCACACCTGCCGCAAGGTAAGCCCCGTGCCTTGCTCTTGCAGGAACGCCGATAGGTCGCGCGCGAACTCGTAGAGCGCGATGGGCAGGCCCATCGTCCGATTGATCTCGGGAACATCGCCCAGATCCACGTCCAGCAGGCGCCCGCCCGCCCGCTCTATGGCGGCGAGGTTTGCCGCGAAAACGGCCGCGGTCCCCTCGGACAGACTGTCGGCGAAGGGATGGGCAATGCCGAAGCGAAGCCGGCCGAGGTTCGCCGGACGGACCGGGTCACGGCTGCCCGTGACGAGGTCGTCCAAAAGCACCAGGTCCGCGGCGGTTTGCGCCATGGGCCCGGCCGTATCGCGGCTGTGCGAGATCGGGAAGATCCCCCGCGTGGAGTAGCGTCCCACGGTGGGGCGCAATCCGGCGATGCCGTTCAGCGCCGAGGGAATGCGGACCGACCCGCCGGTGTCGGAGCCGAGACCGGCGGCGGCCACCCCCGCCGCCACGGCGGCCCCCGTGCCGCCGGAGGAACCGCCGGCGAAACGCTCCGGCGCGCAGGCGTTGCCCACCGACCCGAAGGCGGCGTTGATCGAGGTCGCGCCGAAGGCCAGTTCATGCATGTTTGTCTTGCCGAGAACGATGGCGCCCGCCTCCAACAAGGGTTGCACGACGGGCGCGGTCTCGCGTGGTACGAAGTCCTTGAGCGAGAGCGTTCCGTTGGTCGTCGGCAGACCGGCGACGTTGATGTTGTCCTTCACCACGATCGGCACGCCATGCAGGGCGCCTGTCTCGCTACCGGCAGCGAGAGCGGCATCGGCCTTCTCCGCCGCCGCGCGGGCGCCATCGCGGTCCAAGGTGATGAAGGCCTTGAGGCCAGCGATATCCTCGGCGCGCTCGATCGCGCGCGCGACCAACTGGGCGGAGGTCGTCTCGCCGCCGCGAACGGCCGCCGCCATGGCGCCCAGCGACAGTCGCTCGCTCACCGGCCGTCGGTCCCGGCTCTTGTCGCTCCAGCCCTTCGCTCCGGCACCCTCTCCTCCCTGCCCGTCTCCCTACGGCTTGGCCGCTAGTGTGCCAGCATAGCCCCACCGCGACAGACAGGCCAAAGGCCTTTCGAGCCGCTTTCTAGACAAGCAGGCCGTAGCCCCAGCCGGCGGCGAGAGAGCCGGCAAGCGCCAAGCCCAGGTAGAGGAGGAAGGGCTTGATCTTGAGCACCGGGAAAATCGCCATGGCGCCCCAGATGCTCACCACGCCGCCGGAGACCAGGAAGGCCATGGCGGCCGCTTGCGACATGCCGTGCTCGATCAGCCCCCGGGTCAGGGGCAGTGCCGCATAACCGTCGATGTAGGCGGGCGCTCCGACGAAGACGGCCAGCGGCACGGCCCACCAGCTGTCCGCGCCGACGTAGGCGGAGAGCGCTTCCGGCTGCAGCACGGCGTTCAAGAGGTGCTCGGCGGCGAAGGCGGGGATGAGGCAGATGAGGATAAGCCGGGTCGTCGCCTTGGCCTCTTGGCGGAAGTGCGCGCGGCGCGCCGGCGTCTTCCAGATCGCGGGGTCGAAGCCGGCGGGACCGCGGCAATCGCCTTGACCCAAGGAACCGACGATGGCGTTGCGGCGTAGGGGATCGGCGGTCCAGGTCGTGCGGTGTAGCGCGGCCGTGGCCAGGCCGCCCACCACGCCCATGGCGAAGGCGGCAAGGGTCTTGCCGATGGCAAAGCTGAAACCGAGAGTCGCCGCGGTCGTGGCCAGCATCGCGGGATCTGTGATCGGCGAGGAGAGCCAGAAAGCCATCACCGGTGCCATGGGGACGCCCGCCCCCAGCAATCCCGCCATGATCGGCAGCACGGTGACCCCGCAGACCGGTGTG
This sequence comes from Rhodospirillales bacterium, assembly GCA_963669375.1. GTDB lineage: Bacteria > Pseudomonadota > Alphaproteobacteria > Kiloniellales > JACOMY01 > JACOMY01. The sequence continues at coordinate 1,217,684 of OY770024.1, forward strand.
AGCGCGCCGATCGCCGAGGCCACGAGTACCGCTTGAAGAGGCCGGCTACCGAAGGCGACGGCGACCCTGTCCCCGGCCCCGCTGGCGCTGACCCAGGCGGCGAGGAGAATGCCCGGAATCACCAGGGGCGCCACCTCGACCAGTCCCCATAAAACGAAGGCGAGCGTCGAACCGAGAGCCTCAGGCGCCCAGACAATCGCCGCCGAGATCCCCAGGAGGCCGGCAAGCGCGAGGCTCTTGCTCAAGGCAGTCCTGCGCGGCCGCTCGACAATGTCCGACATGCATCGCTCCCGATCATCCTGCTCGATCAATCGAGAATGCGACCTTGTAAGCCTTCTGTGAAACGCATAGTTCTTAATCCAGAAATCGATGGAGCCGATGGGTGGTTCGCATGGAGAGGCTGGAAAGCGATCTACTCCGCACTTTCTTGGCGATCGCCGACGCGGGCAGCGTCACCGGAGGTGCCGCCAAGATCTTCCGTTCGCAGTCGGCCGCGAGCGTGCAGATCAAGCACCTGGAAGAGCTGCTGGGCGAGGCGGTCTTCAAGCGCCACGGCCGCGGCGTCGTCCTGAGCCCCGCCGGCGAGGCCCTGGCGCCGATCGCCCGGCAGGTGGTGCACACGCTCGACAGCACGCTGGCCGACTTCAAGGGCAGCGGCCTGGTCGGATCGCTGCGCATCGGCATTCCCGACGATCACGGCAGAGACCTGCTCTCGTCCATCATCGCGGCCTTCGCTAGAGAGCACCCGCGCGTGGAGTTGACGGTGCACCGCGCGCTCAGCACCGGCTTCCCGAAGGCGCTGGCGACGGGCGCCTTGGACATGGCCGTCCACGAGGTGGCGCGGGTCGCCGCCAACATGGCGTTCCTGAAGGAGGAGTCGCTCCAATGGGTCGCGTCGCAAGAACACGACCTGCTGGACAGAGACCCGCTGCCGCTGGCCCTCTTCGACCGCGCCTGCTGGTGGCGCGATGCCGCCCTTTCGGCGCTGCAGACCGCCGGGCGGCGCTACCGGGTCATCTACTCCAGCGAGAGCGTGACGGGGGTCGCCGCGGCCATCGACGCCGGGATCGCCATCGGCATCATGGGCACCTCGGCGATGAGCGACGGCATGCTGGTCCTGCCGGAGTCGGAAGGCTTCCCCAGCTTGCCGGCCTCCAAGCTGGTCCTGGAGTCCGGCCGGGGGTCGGGCGATGCCGCCGCCACGGCCATGGCAACCGCGATCGTTCGTGCCTTCAGCGACGCCTAGGCCAATATGATCGCAGGTCGAATCGACCTGCGGTCTGAATCTTGGTCTATTTTCATACGTTTAGAGCGTGATGACGATAGTTCGGTTCGATCTATCGTCATCGCGCTCTAAGCCTCGGCTTCTTGGGTTAACCATTTCTTAACAGAACGTTAACGCCAGTTCGTGTCGTTGCGCTCGATGGTCTCGTGCGACTCCCGAGGGCGCCGGTGCAGGACACCTGGCCGCTCTTCCCTCCGCGCCCTTCACGCCCACATAGGCCTCAATGCTGCACTGCGAGATGAACCAGCGATGACCGTTCGCAATCTGGACCGGCTTTTCAAACCCTCTTCGATCGCCGTCATCGGCGCCTCGAACCGACCGCTCAGCGTCGGCCACACGGTAATGCACAACCTGCTGGCCGGCGGCTTCGAGGGCGCCATCATGCCGGTCAATCCCAAGCACAGGGCGGTGGCGGGCGTGCTGGCCTACGCCGACGTCGCCGAGCTGCCGATCGCGCCCGACCTGGCCGTCATCTGCACGCCGGCGGCAACGGTACCCGGCCTCATCAAGGCGCTCGGCGACAGGGGCACGCGGGCAGTCGTCGTCCTCAGCGCCGGCCTGCGCGAAGGCCATGACGAGAACGGGCAACCGCTCACGCTCAGCATGCTGCAGGCCGCCAGGCCCCACCTGCTGCGGATCGTCGGACCGAACTGCCTCGGCTTCCTGAGCTCGGAGCTCGGCATCAACGCCGGCTTCGCGCCGGGCGGCATGCGGAAGGGCGACATCGCCTTCATCGCGCAGTCGGGCGCCATCGCGTCGGCCGTCTTGAACTGGGCCAGCCACCGCGGCATCGGCTTCTCCCACTTCATCTCAATCGGCGACGCGGCCGACGTCGATGCCGGCGACCTCCTGGACTACCTGGGCAGCGACCCCGGGACCCGCTCCATCCTGCTCTATCTGGAACAGATCACCTCGGCCAGGAAGTTCATGTCGGCGGCGCGCGCGGCGGCCCGCAACAAGCCCGTCATCGTGATCAAGGCGGGCCGCGAGGCGGAGGGCGCGGCAGCGGCCGCGTCGCACACCGGCGCGCTCGCCGGCGCGGACGAGGTCTACGACGCGGCCATCCGCCGCGCCGGCATGCTTAGGGTCGACAGCATCCAGGACCTCTTCAACGCGGCGGAGACCTTGGGACGCGGGCGGCCGAAGCCGGGCGACCCCTTGACCGTCATCACCAACGGCGGCGGCGCCGGCGTCATGACGGCCGACGCGCTGGCCGCCCACGGCGGCAGCCTGACGCGCCTTGCAGAGGAAACGCGCCAGCAGCTCGATGCCGCCCTGCCCGCCAACTGGTCGGGCGCCAACCCCATCGACATCATCGGCGACGCGCCCGTGGCCCGCTACGTCGCCGCGCTGAAGGCCGTCCTGGCCGATCCGACGCCGCAGACCCTGCTGCTGATCTATGCCCCGACGGCCATCGTCGACGCAGCCGAGATCGCCCGCGCCGTGGCCCCCATCATCCGCGAGGCGCGCCACAGCGTGCTGACCTGCTGGATGGGCGGCGAGGCCGTCATCGAGGCGCGCGAGGTCTGCGCGGCGGAGGGCATTCCCGCCTTCGAGACGCCCGAGGCCGCCGTCGCCGCCCACATGCAGATGGCGACCTTCCGCCAGAACCAGGAAGCCTTGATGGAGACGCCGGCCTCCATCCCCGAGGACTTCACCGCCAATCCCACCGCGGCGCGAGTCATCATCGACGAGGCCGTGGCGAGCGGACGGGAACTGCTGACCGAGCCCCAGGCCAAGGCGATCCTCGCCGGCTACGGCCTGCCGGTGGTGGAGACCCGCATCGCCCGCAGCGCCGAGCACGCGGGCACCTTGGCCCGCGAGCTGGGCTTGCCGGTGGCCTTGAAGATTCTCTCCCCGGACATCACCCACAAGTCCGACGTCGGCGGCGTGGTCCTGGATCTCGAGACCGACAGTGCCGTGGTGCAGGCCGCCGACGCCATGCGCCAACGCCTGTCGCAGCTGTTGCCGGAGGCCGAGCTCACCGGCTTCAGCGTGCAGCGGATGGCCCGCCGTCCCGGCGCCTTCGAGCTTATCGTCGGCGCGCGCAACGACCCGGTCTTCGGCCCGGTGGTCCTCTTCGGCGAGGGCGGCACGGCGGTCGAGGTGATCGCCGACCGCTCGGTCGGCCTGCCGCCCTTAAACATGGCCCTGGCCAAGCGCCTGATCGCCGGCACGCGGATCTCCAAGCTCTTGAAGGGCTATCGCAACCGCCCGGGCGTGAACGAAGAGGCCTTGGCCTTGGCGCTCATCAAGGTCGCGCATCTGATCACCGACCTGCCCGAGGTGGTGGAGTTGGACATCAATCCGCTAATCGCGGACGCGAGCGACGTGCTTGCGCTCGATGCGCGCATCCGCGTGCAGCAGGCCGAGCAGAGCGGCGCCGACCGCCTGTCGATCCGCCCCTATCCGAAGGAGCTGGAAGAGACCATCAGCGTGAAGGACCGAAACGTGCTGCTGCGCCCGATCCGGCCGGAGGACGAGCCCCAGCACCACGAGTTCATCTCCCGCCTGGAACCCGACGACATCCGCTTCCGCTTCTTCTCCTCCCTGCGCAGCCTGCCGCACTCGCAGATGGCACGCTTCACCCAGATCGACTTCGAGCGCGAGATGGCCTTCATCGCCACGGCGCCGAACGGGGACGGCAAGGACGAGACCCTGGGCGTGGTCAGGATCGGCACCGATCCCGACAACGAGAAGGCGGAGTTCGCCATCGTGGTGCGCTCCGATCTCAAGGGGCAGGGCCTGGGCGCGGCACTCCTCGACAAGATGATCGCCTACTGCCGGGCGCGCGGCACGGCCCAGCTGGTGGGCGAAGTCCTGGCGCAGAACAGCCCGATGCTGGGCCTCGCCAAGAGCCGCGGCTTCGCTCAGCACCGAGGCGAGGACGCGGATACGGTCGAAGTTAGGCTCGACCTCGGCCCGGACGCGGCCCCCTCATCCTAGGAAGACGCCGGGGGCAGCGGCACAGGCGAACCGAACAGGCCTCAAGGGATCCTGGACTTAGGGTGCCCCTAGCTCGGGCACCCATCCCTGGCGCTTGCGGGCCGCCTCGGCGAGATCGGCGATGGCGGGATAGGCCTCCGGCCGGGTCATGAGATCGCGGGCCAGCGCGATGGCGCGGGCCTCGCAGGGCGCGCGGACGTCCGGGTCTTCGATCCACTCGAAATCGATGTTGTGGGCGAGGCCCAAGGTGCGGCGGATCAGCTCCGCGCCGGTGAAGCCCAGGGTCTGGCGGTAGAGGCGGGCCATGTAGGCCTGGCGCTCTTCCTCCAGGGCGGCCTCGCCCTCGGCGCCTTCGAAGAGGGGGCGGGGGTAGGCATCGCCGGCGGCGGCATCGCTGCGCCAAAGTGCCAGGAACTTCTCTTCGAAGCGGGTCCAGCAGCCCTCCAGGCTCTCCAGGATCCAGACCCGGTAGGGGTCGCGGGCACCCGGCGCTTCCTCGTGGCCGGACTGCGAGAAGTAGTTCATCAGCAGATTGGCCAAGAGCGCGCCGACATCGAAGGCGATGGGACCGACGAAGGCGAACTCGGGGTCGATGACGCGGGTGTCGCTTTCCGTCAGCATGATCGAGCCGCTGTGCAAATCGCCGTGCAACAAGGCCTGCGCATCGCCCATGAAGGAGAGCTTCATGCGCGAGATGGCGAGCTTCATCGCCGTGTCGTCGCGCAAGGCCGCCGCCATGGCGTCCAGCTGCGGGCTGGTCCAACGGTTGCGCTCGGCGATCATGTAGGGCTCGGTGAAGATCAGGTCCTCGGTGATCTTGCAGAGCGCGGTATTGCCGGCGAAGGCACCGATCAAGCCCTTTTTCCGGTCGGCCGGCAGCGCCAGGTCGCTGGTGAGGAAGTAGGTCCTGGCCATGAAATCGGTGATGGCCTCGACGAAGTTCGGATAGACCCGGCCGGCGATCATGCCCTGGCGCATGATGATGTGCGGCTCCAGCAGCTCCATGGCGATCAGGGCCAGGGTCTCGTCGTAGTGCCGGATCGCCGGCACCAAGCCCGGGGCGAGGCGGGCCTCGATGCTGAGCGCCTCTTGCTCGTAGTGCGCGCGGCTCAGGGGCAAGGGCCATCCCTCCCCCACCAAGCGCACGTAGGGAAGCGCTTGCTTGACCGCCAGGCCGCCTGCCGGCCCGTGGATCTTGAAGACCAGGTTGAGGTTGCCGTCACCCACCTCCTCGATCTCCCAGTCGCCGGGCGACCCGCCCAGTCGGCGCGCCATGGCCGGCTGCTCGGCGGCGTAACGACGGAGGTCTTCCGTGCTGAGCGCCCGGTACCCGGGTGGCGTAGCGAGGCTGTCCGTCATGGCCCTTCCTTCTCCCTCACGCGATGGCGCGGCGATCATTGCCAGCCGTCGCGCGCCTGTCCAGATCCCCGCCCTTCCAGCCGCATCCCAAAACGTTTGCGCAAGCGGGTCGGATCGGCTTAGGCTGAGCCTTCAAGGCGGTCCGACAGAAGCGCCAACGCAAGCGGGAGGTTTCGTGAGGGTATCTCAGCGAATCGCGGCGCGCTGCCCGGACGGCGCCGGCGGCGAGGATGCGGAGGGAGCGGGGCGGCAGCCGGCCTTGCCGCAGATGCCGACGATCAAGGATGTGGCGCGCGCCGCCGGTGTGTCGGTGACCACAGTCTCCCACGTCTTCAACGAGACCAGGCCCGTGGCGCCCGAGACGCAGCGGCGGGTCAAGGCCGCCATCGATCAGTTGGGCTACTACCCCTCGAACCTGGCGCGCGCCTTGAAGGGAGAGCCGACCGGTACGGTCGGCATGCTGGTCACCTCCTCCACCAATCCCTTCTTCGCCGAGGTGATCAGCGGCGTGGAGGAACGCTGCTACGAGCGCGGCTATTCGCTGATCCTCTGCAACACCGGCGACGACCGCCAGCGGCTGAACGCGCAGCTGAAGACCTTGCTGCAGAAGCGCATCGACGGTCTGGTGGTCATGACCACCAATGCCGACCTGCGCTTTTTCAAGGACCTGCGCCGCTACCGCGGCCTGCGCATCGTCGCCATCGACACCGAAGAGATGGACGAGGTGCCGGTGATCAACGACGATTCCGGCAGCGGCGGCGCGATCGCCGCGCGCCATCTGATCGCGCGCGGGTTCCGGCGCATCGCCGTCCTGGCCGGCCCCAAGGCCCATCCCCGCGCTCTGCGCCGCCTGGCGGGCTTTCGCGATGCCCTGGAAGCCGCCGGACACCCTCTGGATCCAACCCTGCGCTACTGCACCGAGCTGACGCTCGCCGGCGGCGCCCGCGCGACCCGCAAGTTGCTGGCGGAGCAAGCGCTGCGGCCGGAGGCCATCTTCTGCATGAACGATCTGGCCGCCGTCGGCGCGCTGCATGTGCTGAGCGAAGAGGGCCTGGAAGTACCCCGCGACATCTCGCTGGTGGGCTACGACGACATCGAGATCGCCGCCTATTGCCGGCCGCCGCTCACCACCGTGCGCCAGCCGACGGAGGAGATCGGCCACACCGCGGCCGAACGTCTGATCGCCTTGGTCGAGGGCGCCGAGCAGCCGAGCGAATCCGTGGCTCTGGCACCGCAGCTGATCGAACGGAGTTCCGTCGGTTACGGCCCGGCCTGGGAGGGCAAGGCGTGAGCAGCGAGGGCCATGCCAGGATCGTGCGCGGCGACCCCTCCACCTATCCCGACTGGTTCAAGGCGCGGAAGAGCTCCAAGCCGCTGATCGTCTCGCGCTGGGTGCCGATCATCCTGGTCGGCCTGCCGGTCCTGGTGCTGCTGGCGATTGTCATCTACCCGACGATTTGGATGTTCTATCACTCGCTGAGGGACACCAACATCACCGGGCTCTTCACCGGCAATCACGCCTCGGTCGGCTTCGAGAACTACGGCACCGTCCTCGGCTCGGAGCGTTTCCACGACTCGCTCTGGCACCTGGCGCTCTACCTCTTCTTCGGCGCCTGCCTGCAAGTGATGGTCGGCACCGTGCTGGCGCTCATTCTCTACGAGTACGTCAAGTCCAACCTGGCGCGCGCGGTCGTTCTGGTGCTGCTGGTCCTGCCGATGATGCTGCCGCCGTCCATCGTCGGCACGCTGTGGCGCTTCCTGCTGACTCCCTCGAACGGGGCGATCAACCAGGCTCTGCTGAACCTGGGAATCATCGAGAGCCACATAGAGTGGTTCAACGCCGGCATTTCGCTCTGGTCGATCATCATCGCCGACATCTGGAACTGGACGGCCCTGCCCTTGCTGATCGTCTTCTCCGGGCGGGTGTCGCTGCCGCCGGCGGTCTACGAGGCGGCAAGGGTCGACGGCGCCGGGCAGTGGAAGGTGCTGCGCCGCATCACCTTGCCGATGCTGAAGGAGGTGATCGCGATCGCCTTCATCCTGCGCTTCACGGATGCCTTCAAGTTCGTCGACCTGGTCTACGTCATGACCTCGGGCGGGCCGGCGCAGTCTTCCGAGCTGCCGACCTACATCGCCTTCCAGCGCGGCATACGCGAGTTCGCCATCGGCGAGGCAGCTGCCTATGCCATCATCATCTTCGCCATCGCGGCCATCATCGTCACGCTCTTCCTGAAGTACATGAAGCGCGTCATGAAGGCTCAGGGCCTTGCCTAAGGGGAACAGCATGGCAGCCAGCGCACAGATCGCGGGCTCCGGCGCGGAGGCGGGCGCCAGCCGGCGCTGGCGCCTGGTGCGCTCGCTCTTCCTGGTCTTCCTGGCGCTGTGGCTGCTCTTCACTCTCTTCCCGCTCTACTTCATGGCGATCACCGCCTTCAAATCGGCGGCCGAAACCAACCTGACGGTGCCGACCTTCTGGCCGCAGGAGTGGTTTCCGGAGAACTTCGTCGGCGTCTTCGCCGAGCCGACGAACTTCAGCGCGCTGGTCGACAGCTTCATCATCGCCACCGGGAACACCTTGCTGGCGCTCTTGCTGGGCAGTCTCGCCGGCTATGCCTTCGCCCGCTTTCCGCGTCAGGCGGGCGGCGAGAACCTGGCCTTCTGGATCCTCTCCAACCGCATGTTCCCGCCGGTCGCCATCCTGGTGCCCATGTTCTTCCTCTTCGACAACACGCCCTGGGGCACCGACAGCCATCTCTCGCTGATCATCCTCTATCTCGTCTTCAACCTGCCGCTGGCGACCTGGCTGATGATGGTTTTCTTCCGCGACGTGCCGCGGGAGTTGGAGGAGGCCGCCTATCTGGACGGCTGGCGGCCCTTGCGCGCCTTCATCAAGGTGACCTTGCCCCTGGTCCTGCCGGGCATGATCTCGGTCGCCATGCTTTGCTGGATCTTCGCCTGGAACGAATACCTCTTCGCCAATCTCTTCGTCGGCACCAACGTGCGCACCTACACCATCGTCATCCCCACCTTCACGCACGGCTCGCAGACGCTCTGGAACCTGCAGATGGCCTTCTCCCTGATCGCCATGATCCCGCCGGTGGTGCTCTTCATCGTGCTGCGCCGCTACATGGTGCGCGGGCTCTCCCTCGGCGTGGTGAAGGGCTAGCGGCATGGCGCGTCTCGTCGTAGAGGGCCTTTGCAAGGGCTGGGATTTCCCGGTGATCGACGAGCTTTCCTTCGAAGTGGAGGAAGGCGAGTTCTTCGTCGTCGTCGGCCCCTCGGGCATCGGCAAGACCACCTTGCTGCGGCTCATCGCCGGGCTGGAGACGGCGCAGCGCGGACGCATCCTCTTGGGCGAGCGCGACGTCACCCGCCTGCCGCCCTACCGGCGCCGGGTGGCCATGACCTTCGAATCCTACGCGCTCTATCCCCATCTGACGGTCTTCGAGAACATCGCCAGCCCGCTGCGCGCCCGCAAGCTGGAGCGCGGCGCGATCGAGGAGCGGGTCAAGGCGGTCACCAAGCTCTTGCGCATCGACCACCTGCTGCAGCGCCGGCCGGGCGAGGTCTCGGGCGGGCAGAAGCAGCGCACCGCCTTGGGCCGCACCCTGGTCGCCGACCCCGAGGCCTTCCTGCTGGACGAGCCGATCAGCCACCTGGACGCCAAGATCCGTCACGAGCTCAGGATGCAGTTCCATCGGCTGGAAGACCTGCGCAAGGTCGCCACGGTCTACGTCACGCACGACTACGCCGAAGCGCTGTCGCTCGGCGACCGCATCGGCGTCATGGGCAACGGCGGCCGCCTGGTCCAGGTCGGCAGCGCGCGCGAGCTCTTCGAGCGGCCCAAGGCCCTCTTCGTCGCCGAGCACTTGGGCCAGCCCACCATCAACGTCATCCACAGCAACCTCGTCGAGGAAGACGGCCAGCTCTTCGCCCGCGCCGAGGCCGGCTCCTTCCGCCTGCCCCTGAGCGAGGCGCAGGCGCGCCGCCTCAAGGACGCGCGCGACGGCCGGATCGTCGTCGGTCTGCGCCCGCAGCACGTGCGCCCCGCCGACGAAGCGGAGCCGGGCGGCCTTGAAATGGAGGCTCGGATCGACATCTTCGAGGCGCTGGGCTCGAGCGGGATCATGATCACCCGGGCGGGCGGCATCCAGCTGACCGGCCTGACCCACCCGGAGCGGCACTTCGAGCCGGGCCAGCCGGTGCGCCTGGCCATCGCCAACGAGGCGCTGCACCTCTTCGACGCCAACAGCGGCCTGAGCCTTCTGGAGGAGCCCTGATGGCCCGCGTCTCGCTGCGCAAGGTCAACAAGATCTACGGCCACGGCAACCGCGCCGTACATGCCGTCCAGGATCTCGACCTCGACGTCGAGGATGGCGAGTTCGTCGCCCTGCTGGGCCCCTCCGGCTGCGGCAAGACCTCAACGCTCAGGATGATCGTGGGGTTGGAGAGCGTCACCTCCGGCGCGATCCATTTCGGCGACAGCGAGGTCACGACCTTGGAGCCGCAGCAGCGCAACGTCGCCATGGCCTTCGAGACCTATGCGCTCTACCCCAACTTCACCATCGAGGAGAACCTGGCCTTCCCGCTGGAGGTCCGCGGCATCCCGCCCGAAGAACGCAAGAAGCGCGCGCGGGAAGTGGCCGAACTGCTGCAGATAACCTCGATCTTGGGGGAGAAGCCGCCGGCACTCTCCGGCGGTCAGCAGCAGCGTGTCTCGCTTGGCCGTGCCCTCATCCGCGAACCGGCCGTCTTCATCCTGGACGAGGTCATGAGCCATCTGGACGCCCACCTGAAGTTCCAGATGCTCTTCGACCTGAAACGCCTGCACCGCGACTTGAAGCGGACCATGATCTACGTGACGCACGACCAGGTGGAGGCGCTGGCGCTGGCCGACCGCATTGCCGTCATGTCGAACGCGCGCCTGCAGCAGGTGGGCGACCGCGCCACCCTCTACAACCGCCCCGCCAATGCCTTCGTCGCCGACTTCATCGGCGAGCCGCCGACCAACTTCTTCTCCGCCCAGCCGGTCGAGCGCGAGGGTAGCCTCGCCATGCAGGTGGCGGACAGCGAGATCCGCTTCCGGCTCACCGACGAGGCGCAGGCGGCTCTTAAGTCCCGCAGCGCCGATCGCTACATCGTCGGCCTGCGCCCGCAGAACATTCTCATGCGCCCGGCGGCCGGGACGCTGCAGGCGACCGTGACGATCAACGAATACTTGGGCGAGCGCTCCATCCTGACAATCGAGAATGGGTCCGCGCGCTTCCTGGCCCTCGTGCCCCCCGACACAAAGGCTGGTCAAGCCGAGTCAATTACGCTGCACTACGATCCGGCACACGTGATGATCTTCGATGCTGCGACGGAGGAACTGATCGCCTAGACGCAGACCTCGACAAGACCAAGACCTGATCGAAGCAGGCGCAGGAATCGACGGCGGTAGCCGCCAGAAAGGGAGGAGAAGATGGCTCTTTTCAGTAGATGGACCCGGCGCAAGTTCATGAAGAACGTGGCATTGGGCGCCGGCACCGCCGCGCTCGCCGGCAGCCCGGGACGTCTGGCCTGGGGCAAGAACACCGTGCCGCCGGGCAAGAAGCTCTTCAACGACATCGAGCTAAAGTACTTCCAGGATTCCAACTGGCTGAACGCGCCCTTGTGGCTCTCGCCCCTGCTGCATCAGGAGGCCGGCGTCGGCATCGCCTCGCGCGAGCTCTATGACGGCGGCGACGCGGTGGCCAAGATCCTGCCGCAGCTCCTGACCCGTCAGCCCCGCTTCGACTGGGTGCAGTACCCCTCGCTCTTCTTCGGCGCCTTCGCCTCCACCGGCCAGCTGGAGCCCTTGGACGAGTACATGGCGCAGTACGAGGGCACGCAGGAGTACCTCGACTGGGTCATGCCGGCCTATGGCGAGTTCTATACCAAGTGGGACGGCAAGACCTATGGCGTGATGCTGGACGGCGATATCCACATCCTGCACTACCGCCAGAGCTACTTCGACAATCCGGACCTGCAGAAGAAGTTCTCCAAGCGCTTCCAGCAGGACCTGGCGGTGCCCGCGACCTGGCCGGACTTCCTGAAGGTCGTGCAGTTCATGACCGAAGAGCTGTCCAGCCAAGGCATCTACGGCACCTCCATGGTGGTGAACCCGCCGAACTTCGGCTGGGGCTTCTGGATGGACATCGCCGCGTCCGCCGGCGTGAACTACTTCGACGAGAACATGAACCCGGTGATCAACCAAGGCAAAGCCGCGGAATCGCTGGACATGTTCAGGGAGATCATCAAGTTCGGCCCGCCGGGCGCGGAAGCCATGGACATCGGCACCACCATCCAGCGCTGGCAGTCGGGCTCCGACGTCATGAGCGTCTGGTGGATCGACCTCGCGGAGTTCACCGTGCAACAGCAGACGCCGGAGGCGGCCGAAGACCAGCGTGGCGCCATCGTGCCGGGCTGGGTCCACGACGACGGCTCGGTCCTGCATCGCGCCATCTCGCTCTGGTGCCGGACCGCTTCCATTCCGAAGAACCTGCCGCAGGACGTGAAAGACGCGGCCTTCTACTTCATCTACCGCATGTCCCATCCGGACTATTCGGATCACATCGTGGCCGATCCCTACTGCGGTTCGGACCCCTTCGGTCAGTCCCACTACAACGATCAGGCCGCGCGCTACTACATCGAGCCCAACCCGCAGCGTGGCGTCTCCGACCTCTGGCCGACCAACGACGGCATCTTCAAGAACTTCGACACCGCCCGGAACCACCTGGATGCCGGCCTGGCCAACGTGAAGGTCGGCTATCCCCAGTTCTTCTGGGAGGGCGCGCCGGAGTATGCCGACGCGCTTGGCCGCAACATCTCCAAGGCCATCGCCGGCGAGCTGACCAGCCAGCAGGCGCTCGACGAGGCGGCCGAGGAGTGGGTGAAGATCGCCCAGAAACTGGGCCTCGACAGCCAGAAGGCGCAGTATAAGAACTTCATCGACGGTGCCCGTAAGCTGGGCTACCAGATCTGATCCGGCGAACGCCCGCGCTTCCGTCGAAGCGCGGGCGTTTTCCCTTTGTTTCAGTGACTAAGGGCGGCTTCATGAAGAAAATCCTGAACGACCCTGCAGACTACGTCGACGAGATGCTGGTGGGCATGGTCGCCGCCCATCCGGAGATCTACGCCCAGCCCTCGCCACGCGTGATCGCCCGCGCGCAAGGGATGACGCAAGGCAAGGTGGGCATCGTCTCGGGCGGCGGCTCCGGACACTTGCCGATCTTCACCGGCTACGTCGGCCGGGGCCTCTTGGATGCCTGCGCCATCGGCGACGTCTTCGCCTCGCCCTCGGCCGAGCAGATGGCCGAGGCCATGCGCCGGGCCAACGGCGGCGCCGGGGTCCTGCGCCTCTACGGCAACTACGGCGGCGACGTCATGAACTTCGACATGGCCGGCGAGACGGTCGAGCTCGAGGACGATATCGAGTCCACCACCGTCCTCTTGGCCGACGACATCGTCTCAGCCCTGCCGGCCGAGCGGGAGAAACGCCGCGGCGTCGCCGGCATGGTCTATGCCTTCAAGATCGCCGGCGCCAAGGCAGAGGAGATGGCCGACCTGGCCAGCGTCACCGAGACGGCGCAGCGTGCCGCCGATGCCTGCCGCTCGGTCGGCATGGCGCTCACCCCCTGCACCGTCCCGCAAGCCGGCAAGCCGACCTTCCAGCTCGGCGACGACGAGATGGAGATGGGGATGGGCATCCACGGCGAGCCCGGCATTTGGCGCGACAAGCTGCGCCCCGCCGACGCCATCACCAACGAGATGATCGACCTGCTGCTGAAGGACATGCCGCTCGGCGCGGGCGACCGTGTCTCGGTGCTGGTGAACTCGCTGGGCGCGACCCCGCAGGAAGAGCTCTACATCATGTACCGCCTCGTCAAGGAACGCCTGGAAGGCGCCGGCGCCACCATCGTCATGCCTCTGGTCGGCCGCTATGCCACCTCGATGGAGATGACCGGCGCCACCGTCACGCTTTGCAAGCTGGATGACGAGTTGGAGCGTCTCTTGAAGGCGCCCTGCCACTGCGCCTATTGGAGCGTCGGCTGACGGCGCGGCGATGGGCTTCACCGTCGAGCACCTGCGCCTAGCCGCCTCTCGGCTAGCCGAAGCGGCCGAAGGCGCGGCCGAGGAGTTGAACGCCCAGGACGGCAAGCTGGGCGACGGCGACCTGGGCGTCACCGTCCGCAAGGGCTGGCAGGAGATCGCCCAGGAGGCAGCCGAGCTGCCCGACGACCTCGGCAAGGCTTTTCTCAATTGCTCCAAGGCGTTCCAGCGCGTTTCCTCGTCATCTTTCGGAACCTTGGTGGCCACCGGCTTCATGAGCGCCGCCAAGGCCACCAAGGGCCGCAATGAGGCCGATTGGGCGGAGGTCGGCCAGCTGATGGCGGGCGCGCGCGACGCCATGATGGCGCGTGGCAAGGGCGCGCTGGGCGACAAGAGCATCCTCGACGCCCTGGACGCGGCGGCCAAGGCGGCGGAGGGACTGGACCGACCCGAGCAGCTCCTGGAGGCCATCGACAAGGCGACGGACGCCGCCCTGGCGGCTTTCCGCGACCAGCCGAACCGCCTGGGCCGAGCGCGCATGTTCGCCGAGCGTTCGATCGGACTTGACGATCCGGGCATGCTGGCCTTTCGTCGGCTGCTCGACGGCCTGAAGGGGTGATCGGCCTATGCTGAAAGACATCCCTTCTCTCGTGGGCGCCGACCTGCTGTGGGTGCTGGAGAGCATGGGCCACGGCGATCAGCTGGCTTTGGTCGATCGAAATTTTCCTGCTGCCTCAACGGCCAAGTCGACGAACTTCGGACGTCCTATTCGCTTGGATGGAGCCGACTGCGGCCAGGCCGCCGAAGCTATCCTGTCGCTCCTGCCGCTGGACAGCTTCGTCGAGGCACCCTTGGTCCACATGCAGGTCGTGGGCGAGCCCGAGCGTCGCTTGGAGGTCCACGAAGAGGTGCACGCCATCGCCGAGCGCATGGAGGGCGGCACGATCACGATGGCATCGCTCGAGCGTCACGCCTTCTACGCCGCCGCGAAGACGGCCTTCGCCGTGGTGCAGACCATCGAGGCGCGGCCCTACGGCTGTTTCCTGCTGCGCAAGGGCGTGATCTTTGACTGAGGCGACGAAAGGCTAGGCACGTGGGCTGCGTCATCGGCATAGACGGCGGAACCGAGAGCCTTCGGGCTTTCGTCTTCTCGCTGGAAGGCCAGGTCCTGGGCAGTGCCGCGACTCCCTACGAGACGCGCTATCCGCACCCGGCCTGGGCCGAGCAATCGCCAGACGATTGGTGGTCGGCGCTGGCCCTCTCGATCGGCGGCGCGCTCGCCGAAGCCGGCTTGCGCGGCGCCGACGTCGAGGCGCTTTGCGTTGACACGACCTGCTGCTCGGTGGTGGCGCTCGACGCGGAGGGCGCGCCCCTACGCCCGGCGCTGATCTGGATGGACGTGCGCGCGTCCCAGGAGGCCCAGCATATCGCCACCTCCGGCGATCCCGGTCTCAGGGTGAACGGCGGCGGCGCCGGCCCGGTCTCGGCCGAGTGGATGCTGCCCAAGGCCCTCTGGCTGAAGCGGAACGAGCCGCGCATTTTCAGCCGCGCCGCCAAGATCGGCGAGTATCAGGACTTCCTGAACTGGCATCTGACTGGCGAGTGGACCGCCTCCCTCAACAACGCCTCGATCCGCTGGCACTATCAGAGCCGCCACGGCGGCGTGCAGCACAGCCTCCTGCAAGCGGTCGGCCTCTCCGACTTGAACGCCAAGTGGCCAGCCACGGTGGTGCCGCCGGGAGAAGTGATCGGCGGTCTCACCCGGCCGGCCGCGGCGCACCTTGGGTTGCCGACGAGTCTGCCCGTGGTGCAGGGCGGCGCCGACGCCTTCATCGGCATGATCGGGCTGGGCGTCACCCTGCCGGGCGAGATGGCGCTCATCACCGGCTCCTCGCACCTGCACCTGGGCGTGACCGAGCGCGCCGTCCACAAGGCCGGCGTCTGGGGCACCTACGACGACGCCGTCTATCCGCAGAAACCGATCATCGAGGGCGGCCAGACCTCCACCGGCTCCGTGGTGGCCTGGTTCAAGCGCCACTTCGCGGCCGAGACCGACTTCGACGCCTTGAACCACGCCGCCGGAGAGATCCCGGCCGGCGCCGAAGGCCTGGTGGTCCTGGATCACTTTCAGGGTAACCGCACGCCCCACACCGATCCGCTGTCGCGTGGCGCCATCACCGGTCTCACCTTGAAGCACACGCCGCCGCACGTCTTCCGCGCCATTCTGGAGGGGATCTGTTTCGGCACCAAGCTGATCGTCGAGAGCTTCGGCGAGGCCTTCCAGGCACGCCGCGTCGTGGTCGCGGGCGGCGCCACGCGCTCGCCGCTGTGGATGCAGATCCATGCCGATACCTTGGGCACGCCCCTGCAGCTGACGGCGGTGCCCGATGCGCCCGCCCTGGGCTGCGCCATACTGGCCGCCTACGGGGCCGGGCGCTTTGCCTCGATCGAGGAGGGGGCGGAGGCCATGGTGCGCGTGGTCAGCACGGTCGAGCCGGATCCCCTGCAAGTCGCCCGTTACGAGGCACTCTATCCCGCCTACAAGGGGCTCTACGGCGCCCTGAAGGGCGTCAGGGGGACTCAGTGATGCCTGCCGAGGTGGTCGTCTTCGGAAGCGTCAACCTGGATCTCATCGCCCATGTCGCCCAGCTGCCCAACCCCGGAGAGACCGTCGGTGGCGGCAGCTTCTTCTCGGCGCCCGGCGGCAAGGGGGCCAACCAGGCGCTGGCGGCCGCCCGCGCCGGCGCCAAGGTCCGCTTCCTCGGCGCCGTCGGCGAGGACGCCTTCGCAGAGCAGGCGCTGGCCACCCTGCGTGAGGCGGACATCGACCTCGGCGCGGTGCAGGTTCTGCGGGAGGCCACCGGGACGGCGCTCATACTGGTGGAGCAGAGCGGCGAGAACCTGATCGCGGTGGCGTCGGGCGCCAACTACGCCTTGCGCGCGGAGGCACTGGCCCACCAGACCTTTCATCCGGGCCAGGTCGTCGTCAGTCAGCTGGAGATGGACCTGGGGGAAACCGGGGTCCTTCTGGGACGGGCCAAGGCGGCCGGCGCGCGGGTGCTCTTGAACTTGGCCCCCTTCCGGCCCGAGGCCGTGTCGCTGATCGACGTCGCCGACCTTCTGGTCGTGAACAGAAGCGAATGCCTGGGCTTGGCTGAGGCGCTCTCCCTCGACCTGGAAGATCATGTCGCGCTCTGCGCCGCGCTCGCTCGCAAGACCGGTTTGGATGTAGTGGTGACCTTGGGCGCGGCCGGCCTTGCCGCCAACATCGGCAATCAGGACATCGCCGTCCCCTCCCCCGCCGTCGAGGTGGTCGACAGTGTCGGCGCGGGCGATGCCTTCTGCGGCTATCTGGCAGCGGGCATGGCCGGCAGCGAAGCGGTGGATCGCCAGGCATTGGCCTTCGCCGCGGCGGCGGGCGCGCTTACCTGCACGCGCAAGGGCGCGCAGCCGGCGATCCCGCTGCGCGATGCGGTCGAGACTTTCCTACGGCCGCTTTGACCGGCGCGCTAAGCCCTCCTCTGGCCTGGCGAAGGCCGGCGCTGGCGCGGTCTCGGACCTGACTTGCCATCCTGTCCCGGCTCGCCGACTATGGAGACTGAGGTCCTCCGAGAGGAAAGGGACAAGGCCCCGCTCTCCTCCGGGTACCGCCCAGTCGAGAGGAGCAATGGTCATGACCGATTCGCACGTCAGCTCCGGCAGCGTCACCACCAGCGACGGCGTCGCCTTGCACTATCTGGTGGCCGGCGAAGGCAAGCCGCTCTTGATGATTCCCGGCTGGTCGCAGACGGCTGGCCAGTTCAAGCATCAACTGGCACATCTGAGCGATCGCTACCGGGTCATCGCGCTCGACATGCGCGGCCACGGCCTCTCCGACAAGCCCGACCACGGCTATCGCATCAGCCGCCTGGCCAAGGACGTGCACGAGGTGATCCACGCACTCGCGCTGGATGAGGTGAACATCCTGGGCCACTCCATGGGCTGTTCGGTGATCTGGTGCTACTGGGACCTCTTCGGCCCCGAGCGGCTCTCGAAGATCCTCTTGATCGACCAGATGCCGGCGATCACGCGCAATCCGCTGTGGTCGGACACGGAGGCGGCCGACTACGGCACGATCTTCACCCCCGAGACGCTCTACGAGACCATCAACGCCTTGGCCGGGCCCGACGGCGTGGAGACCACCAAGGGCTTCATCGGCAACATGGTGACCGACGCCATGACCCCGGACGAACGCGATTGGATGATCGCCTGCAATCTCCGCTTCCCGCGCGCCCACGCGGCCACCCTGCTCTTGAACCACTCCGGCCAGGACTGGCGCGACACCATCCCGCGCATCACGTTGCCGACCCTGGTGGTGGGTGGCCGCACGAGCCTGGTCCCCTGGACCTCCTGCGCCTGGATCCACAAGCAGATCGCGGGCTCGCGCCTGGAGATCTTTGAGGAGAGCGAGGGCGGTCAGCACTTCATGTTCATCGAGGGCTACGAGAAGTTCAATGCGATCGTCGCCGACTTCATCGGCTGACAGCCAGCGCATCGGGTGGCGCTAGTGCCGCCCGGTTTGGCTGTAAAATCGCCTAAATGGGGAATCTTCAGAAGGATTAATCACCCATCATTCGTCGTGGCCGGGCTTGATCCACAACTGTCCGGTTTAGGGAGATTGATTGTAGTTCTAACTCAGTTTTGCATTTTCTCTCGTCATCCCCGGGCATTGACCCGGGGATCAAGTGGCCCCGTCGCACGCTGTCGGAGAGCTGGGCACCGGCGGTGCGACGTGGATGGCCGGATCAAGTCCGGCCATGACGAGTAAAAGAAGATTTATGTTAGCATAACTCCCCCATTAGGCGTAGCACGATTCAAACCGGACAGCAGTGGGCTTGACCCGGCCATCCACGTCTCGCCGCCAGCGGCCAACCCACTAATAGCGTGCAGTTCAACCACATGGATGCCCGGGTCAAGCCCGGGCAGGACGATAAAAGGGTGAGCAGTCAGCGGAGAATTCAATCCAAACAGCCAAAGAAGACCGCCGCTCTCCACCAAAGCTCAGCGTGCACGTTGTCCAGACGCAGCCGCGAAGGGACGCCTGTCAGATCCGACGATTTGGCAAGAATCCGAACCCAATCGACACCGGACAGAGTTTGCGTTCAGCTGACTATCCTGCTTCCAACTCCCCTGTCGGGTGTAGCAATCAATCGCTCGTCACATCGCGGCCAGGCCTGCCTTCGCGCATTCCTCGTCCTGTCCGCCCTGAACGCCGCTAACGCCAACACCGCCGATGACTTTACCATCCTTCAAGATCGGCAGACCGCCGGGCGAAGCCGCGAGGCCCGGAAAAGTCACCAGCGCAACGCGGCCATTGGCGATGGCATCGGCGAAGGCGCGAGTCGGACGGCGGTAGGTCGCCGCCGCGCTTGCCTTGATCTGGGCGATTTCAACGCTGGCCGTTTGCGTGTTGTCCATGCGTTCGAAGTACACAAGAAAGCCATGATTATCGACGACGGCAACGGCAACGTTCCAGTTCTCCGCGCGACAGGCCGCTATGGTCGCAACGCCAATGCGCTTGGCCGTGGCACTGTCCACTGGGGTGCCATAGTCCGGCCGTTGCTGCGATGTCGCCGATGTCGAGAAAAGAGCCAAAGCGAACACAGTGAGGATGGGAATTGCGTGTTTCCTTAGTGACATGATCCTACCTGCGAATTGTTTCTCTATGGCTCGCGAGAGTCTGCCTAGGCTCGAGGGGCAAGTAATCTATCGCTTGGCGTTGGACGGGGTCAATTGAAAAGGACTCCATGCCTGACGTCGCCCCGCCTTCGTTCAGCACGCTGCGGTTGGTGGCGATGAAGCCGATACGCTACGATAAGATGGACTGCCACGTCGCTGCCGCTCCTCGCAGTGACGGCGGGAGGGGCTAGTCGGCCGCTTGAACAAGGATTGTCGGTCCGGGCTCTTCTAGCCTGCCGGACCGGCGCAACCACACCACCCACCGTCATCGCGAGCGGAGCGCGGCGATCCAGCCCGTCTCGGTCGAGGGTGCCCGCTGGACTGCCGCGTCGCCGCCGCTCCTGGCGAGCGGCAACGGGAGGTCAGCCGCCGCCGGGCATCACCGCCCGTCGCCGTCATGCCTTCCCCGCGCCTTGGCCGAGGTCGCCGAGCGACAGGTCCAGTACCTCCAGCAAGCGATCGGCGTTGGCCTCGGAGAACACCAGCGGCGGCCTGATCTTGATGACATTGCCGTAGACGCCACAGGTCGAAACCAGCACGCCATGCCGGCGCATGCTATTGACGACGCGATTGGTCGCCTCGGGCGCCGGGGCGCGGGTTCCCCGATCGGAGACCAGGTCCACGCCGAGGAAGAGACCCTTGCCGCGAACATCGCCGACGACCTCGTGCCTGTCTTGCAGTGCCACGAGGCCCGCCTCCAGGTGGCGACCGACCTGGCCAACGCGTTGCAGGAGCGCTTCGTTCTCCACGACGTCCAGCACCGCGGCACCGGCCGTCGCGGAGACGGGATTGCCACCGAAGGTGTTGAAGTAGTGGTTGTCTCTCGCGAAGGCCTCCATGATCCAACGCTTGGCCACGACGACACCCAGCGGGTGGCCGTTTCCCATCGGCTTGCCCATGGTGACAATATCCGGGACGACGCCGGAATCCTGGAAGGCCCACATGTTGTCGCCGAGGCGGCACAAGCCCGACTGGACCTCGTCCACGACGACCAGCCCGCCCAGTCCCCGGACGAGGTCGACCAGGTCCGGCAAGTAGCCATCGGGCGCGGTGAAGATGCCGGCGGAATCGAAGGTCAGATCGACCATCATCATGGCTAATCCATGGGAGGACCGCGCGATCGCCTCGATCGCTTCCCTGGCCCGGCCGGTTCCGTCCGATGCGCGATAGGGATCGGGTAGCGGCAAGGCGGCCACATAGGGCGGGTAGGCCGAGCGCGGCGTGGCGTAGAGCGAGATCTCGCCCGTTCGCGCGGAATTGCCGTGGTAGCAACCTTCCCACACGGCAACACCCTGGCGCCCCGTGACGGCCCGGGCAATGCTGAAGGCAAGGTCGTTCGCCTCGCTCCCCGTGCAGACAAGCACGCACATCTCCAGCTCCGGAGGCAGCGTCGCCGTCAAGCGCTCGCCATAGGTAAGGATGGCGTCGTGCAGATAGCGCGTGTGGGTGTTGAGGCGCTCGGCCTGCCGGCTCAGCGCTTCGACCACATGGGGATGGCCGTGCCCGACGGAGGGCACGTTGTTGTAGCAGTCGAGGTACTCGCGCCCCTCGGCATCGTAGAGCAACGTTCCCGCCCCGCGCACGATTTCCAACGGCTCGTCGTAGAAAAGCTCATAGGTCGGGCTCAAGACCCGGGACCGTCGTGTCTTGAGGTCTCTCTTTCCTTCACGGTCCGCGCGTGACGCCGCGTGCGGCCGGGAGTGTCCGACAGCCTTCCCTTGACCTTCCTGCCAGGACAAGAGCGCCAACAAACCCTCCTTCGAGGCGGCCAGGACCTGGTCTTGCTCGGGCCTCACTCCCTCGCTCTCGGCTTTGAGCTGACCGAGCTGCACGCACAAGAGGCTGCGCAGGATCGCAGCATCCAACAGCAGCGCTCGCTCCTCCTCGAGGAGGGGAAAGGAGGCGCTGAAGCCGCGCACCAAGGCATCCACCGCCCCTTCCGGCTCTTCGGGGTGGAACTCCGCGACGCTCGAGGCGGAGACGGCGAGGTCCTGGAGGAGTGGCGCATGGAGACTGTCGCCGAAGTCGATCAGGCCCGACACGCGGCCCGCTTCGTCCAAGAGGACGTTGCCGGTGTGGACATCGTTGTGAATGACCTGCGCGCGCTGCCTCCGCAGCGCCGGGAGGGCCTGCGTTCGCAGGCGGTCCAAGTGCGGCGCCAGGTGCTCCCGCGTCGCGGGGTCGAGCAGGCGGAGCATGCTCGGATCGAAGATCCGATCGCTCGAGCCGTCCCAGGGCATCGTGCTGCGCGCCGCCGGATGAAAGAAGCTCGCGAGCGCCCGGCAGACCCGGCCTTGCAGACGCCCCATCTCGAAAAGCACGCCCCGGTCGCGCGGCGCGGCGGACAGCAGGGGCACGCCCTTCAGAAAGGTCACCAGTCGAATGAGGTGCCGGTCTCCGTTGCTGAAGCGATGCTGCACATAGAGGTTCCCCGCCCTGCTCTCGCGGATGGCGGGCAGGCCCAGATCCGCTGCGACCTCGGATAGATGCGCCAAGGCCTTCGCCTCGAAGTCGACCCGCTCCCTATCCTGTTCCTTGCCGGAGATCTTCAAGACGAAGAGGCGATCGTCGGCTGTCGTCACCTTGACGTTC
Organism: Rhodospirillales bacterium; assembly: GCA_963669375.1. Classification (GTDB taxonomy): domain Bacteria; phylum Pseudomonadota; class Alphaproteobacteria; order Kiloniellales; family JACOMY01; genus JACOMY01. The sequence goes on from OY770024.1 coordinate 1,239,654, forward strand.
TGATCGCGTTCGCCGGCCAGGGGCACAAGCCCGGCGGTCAGCCCGTAGTGCTCCGCCAGGACGTCACGCACCTCCTCTAGGGCGAATCGAGGCGGCGCGAACGCGCGCGTCAATTGATCGATCTGCATCCGCGGTCTCCATCTCCCTCCGCCTCCAGCGCCACCCTAGCGGCGAGGAGGCGGCATAGGCTCCTTCGTCATCGATCCTCTCGTGCCGTTCCGCCGGCCGGCTCCGCCGAGAGGCAAGAGAGGAGGCAGAGCAGTTCATGGGCGATCTGGACCGCCGCCAGCGCCGTTACCTGTGCATGATCGTAGCAGGGCGCGACCTCCACGATATCGAGACCGGCGATCCTCTTGCGGCCTTCCCGGAAGCTCACCCCCATTTCCCGAATGATCTCCAACACGCGCAGGGTGGAGAGGCCGCCCGGCACCGGCGTGCCGGTTCCCGGCGCGAAGGCCGGGTCCAGGCAGTCGATGTCGAAGGTGAGGTAGCAGGGCAGATCGCCGATCCGCTCGGCGATGGTCCGCGCCGTCACGGCCGGGTCGTCCTTGGCCACGCTTGGCGCATGCAGCCGCAGGAAGGCGTCGTCGGCCTTGTAGTCGGTGCGGATGCCGATCTGCACGGACCGTTCGGCGACGACGATGCCTGACCGGTCGGCATGGCGGAACATCGTTCCGTGCTGGACCTCGGGTCCTTCGCTGGTGTCGCTATGGGCATCGAAGTGGATGAGGGCAACCGGCCCGCTGACCTCGGTCAGGCCGCGCAGGGTATCCAGGGTCACGCTGTGGTCTCCGCCCAGCGAGAAGGGGATGGCCCCGGCCTCGGCGACGAGACGTGCCTGCTCGCGCGCGCTCTGGCGAAAGACCTCCTGCTCGCCGTAGGTGTAGTCGATGTCGCCGGCATCGAGCACGGCAAGGCGCTGGAAAGGATCGAAACCCCAGGGCCAGACGGTGCCCCAGGAAAGCTGGAGCGATGCCTCCCTGATGGCGCGCGGACCGAAACGCGCGCCCGGCCGGTTGCTGACACCGAGATCGTACGGCAAGCCATAGACAACGACGTCCGCCGCATCGAACGCCGAACCGGACCGACGCCTGAAGAAGGTCGGCAAACCGGAGAAGGAGTTGGCCGTCACCAGACCCTTCAAGTCACCCCTTTTGCCACTCTCCATGCTGTCTCTCCACGCTCACCGTGCCGCCCACCCTGTCACCCGACAGTCCTAGTGCAGCGGCCCCGGGATCACAAACGAATGTGTCTCGCTCCGGCGATGGGTTCTCGGGGTTTTCCGGCGTCCCTGCCACGGCGCTTCTTTGCCGTGCCTGCGCGTCATCCGAGCTTGAGCGCCGGCAAGGCACGCAGCCCCTCGGCGCGATGGAGGAGCACGACCCAGGCCAATGCGGAACCGACCAGGACGAGGAGCGAAACGCCGGCGGCACCCTCTATCCCGTAGAGGGGAATGAAGACCGCGTCCAAGGCGAGGTTGGCGGTTGCCGCCACCGCCGTCGGCCAGAGAGCGAGCTTCGGCCAGCCCATGTACTCCAGAAAGGTCTTGCTTGGACTCAGGACCACGTTGATGCCGAGGCCGATGGCCATCACCACAAGGACGCCCGAGGCCTCTTCGTAGCCGGGACCATAGAGCGCCATCACCTCGTCCCGGAAGACGATGGTGAGGACACAGAAGGGCAAGGCGAAGACCAATACGATCCCCACCACCTTGCTCAACATGGCCTGAAGCCCGGCGCGGTCGAGAGCCTGAGCCGCGGCGCTGATCAGCGGTGCCGTCACCGTTACGATGGAGAGATAGACCGCCGACAGCAGGATCGTCGCGCTTTGGGCGGCGGCGAACTCTCCGACGCTGGCTTCGTCCGGGCCAAGCAACTCCAGCATCACGATGTCGCCATAGGTAATCAGCTTCCACATCAACGCGGTTATCATCATCGGAATCGAAAAGGACAGCCATGGCTGGATCTCGTACTTGGCCTTTCCCTTTACGTACTTGGCGAACTGGGCACCGCGGAAGAGTATGACCTGCAGGACCAAGGCCGCGGAACTACCCACCGCGATCGCGATCACGATGGTCCAGACCGTGAGCGAGAGATCGAGGTAGACCGCCAGAGCGATGACGATCAGGGTGACGCTCGGCGCGACCAAGCGATTGGGCAGGTAGGATCTCCCCCACATGCCGAAGCTGCGCAGGATCTTCTGACCGAGGTCCACCAAGGCGTAGATCGGCACGCAGAGCGCCACCAGCCCGAGCAGGTGGATCGTCGTCTCGAAGCGGGAGGGATGGGGGCGAAAGCCCTCTTCTTCGACGATCAACGCCCAGAGAAAGAGTGCCGACACCAGGCAGAGGACGATCGTGCTGGCGAAGAAGAACCGCAGGAGACCGGCGATCTTGGCACGAGCGCCTGAATCGAAATAGCGCGGCACGAACCGCATGGTCGTCTCCTCGCCGCCCAGGAGAACGAGCTGACTGCCGAGAATGATCGCCGACATGATGAAAGAGAAGTCTCCGTAGAGCGCCTCTCCCAGATGCCGCGCGAAGAAAAGGTTCGAAACGATCAGGATGCCGTAGTACAGCAGCGTGAAGAAGAGCGCGACGACAGTCTGATTGGTCATGCCCTTCGGCGGGTCGGGGCCGGCGCTCTCGTCTCTGCTCGCTGTGTTCTCTCCGCTCATGAACAGCTGCTTCCGGCCAACCCTCCCGCGGGAGCTTTGGTGTCGAAGCCGTGGCGCCTGTGGCTTCGTGCTTCCCTAACCGATGGGACCTAGCGATCCGTAGCCGCCGTGAACGCGGCGAAAAGTACCCCTACTGCCACTGGGTCCAATGGCCATGGGTCTTCAGCTTCACGGCCAGGTCCATCTGCTGGGAGAGCTTCTCCTCCACGCAGCGCGAGAGGGTCGCGCCCAGCTTCACCACCGAAGAGCTGAGGATGGAGCTGTCGCCGGTCTCGTAGGCCTTGGCCATGGCATCGGTAATCTGCTGGGTCACGGGGTCGTCGAAGCAAGAGTCCACCGCGGCACGGGCTTCGCCCGGCCCATCCACCTGGATGAACACGCGCACGTCCAAGAACTTCCGCTTCTCCCTGGAGGTGTAGCCGCGCCAGGCGATCTTGATCTGGGGCGACGTGGTGCGGTCGATCCCCTGGAAGATGGTTAACTCCTTCAAAGTCTCCATGGCTGCGCTCCCCCGGCGGCGGCTCTCCCATGGAGACTCGTTACCACAGGCCGCCCGGTCAATTCGACCAAAACCGCTCGCGAGACGCTATTGCGGCCCACAAAGCGCGGGCCCTATGCGGCAGTCAGGCAGACGGCGCGTCAGGCGTCGGCCTTTCGAACCGCGATGACGGCGTTGAGACCGCCGAAGGCGAAGGAGTTGGACAGAGCGGCCTGGACCTCCTTGCGGCGTGCCTCGTTCGGCACGATGTCCAGATCGCAATCGGGATCGGGCTCGGCATAGTTCGCGGTCGGAGGGATGATCCCCTCGACGATGGACATGACGGTGGGGATGATCTCCAGCCCACCGGCCGCGCCCAGACCATGGCCCAGCATCGATTTGCTGGAGGAGACCGCCAAGTCGTCGGCATGCGATCCGAAGGCCTTGCGCACCGCCTGGGTCTCGACCTTGTCGTTGATCTTGGTCCCGGTCCCGTGCGCGTTGACATAGCCGACCTCTTCCGGCTTCAGACCGGCATCCTCCATGCACTCGACGATGGAGCGGCTTGCCCCCTCGACCGAGGGCTGAACCAAGTCGTCGGCATCGGAGGTAAAGCCGAAGCCGGCCAATTCGGCATAGATGCGCGCGCCCCGCGCCTTGGCCTTCTCCCAGTTCTCCAGGACGAGGACGCCGGCGCCCTCGCCGATGACCAGACCTTTTCGGTTCTTGGAGAAGGGTCGGCAGGTGTCGGGAGCCAGGACCCGCAGCACCTCCCAGGCCTTCATGCAGCCATAGCTAAGGCAGGCTTCCGTGCCGCCGGCGATGGCCTGGTCGACCCGTCCGTTCCTGACCATCCAAAGGGCCTCGCCCAGCGCGTGGTTGCTGGACGAGCAGGCGCTGGTCAGCCCGAAGGAGGGACCGGTGACGCCCAGGTCCATGCTGACCTGGCTCGCTGCCGCGCTCGGCATGACCTTCGGCACGGTCAAGGGCGGGGCCCGCATGGTCTGGGTCTTGTAGAGGCGGATGAAACCCTCGTCCAAGGTCCGCATGCCGCCCATGCCGGTGCCGATGAGGCAAGCCGTGCGCTGTGCCGCCTCGCCGCCGAGGTCGAGCCCCGCGTCGGCCACGGCCTCGCGCGCGGCGACGATGGCATACTGCGAGAAGAGGTCGGTGAAGGAGGCGACGCGCTCGTCGATCCATTTCAGCGGGTCGAAGTCGGTGACCTCGCCCGCGACCTTGATGTTCACATGGTCGCCGGTGACCTGGCTTAGCTCGCCGATCCCGCTCTTGCCGTTGCGAAGCCCTTCCCAAGTGCTGGCAACGTCGTGGCCCAGGGCGGAAACGCAGCCCAGGCCGGTAATGGCAACGCGATGCATCCGGGTCAGGTGGCGTTCGCGGTCTTTTCCGAGACCAGCTTGGCTACCGCATCGGTCACGTCCTGCAAGGTCTTGAGTTCGAAGTCGTCGCCCTCTTGCGGAACGTAGATGTCGAAAGTCTCTTCAATTTGAAAGATGGTCTGCATCAGATCCACGGACTGGATGTCCAGCTCGTCGAGCTTACTGTCCAGGGTCAGGCTATCGCGCTCCAAGCGGCACTCCTTGGCAACGATATCCAGGACCTTTGTTTCTATTTCTGTCATGGCCTTCAGCCCCTCTCCTTACCCTTGCCGGCAAGCGCCGCTTCCAGCGCGCCGAGACGCTTCCTTAAATCCAAGATGTCGCGAATGATCCGCGGTATTCGCATGATCGACAGAAGCTCGTCCATCTTCTTGTCCTTGCGAAGGGCTGGATAGCCGATCCAGATCTCCTCCTTGGGGATGTCTTCCCAAACACCGGACCCCGCCGCGATCATCGCGCCGTCGCCAATCTTGCGGTGATCCGCGACCCCGGCTTTTCCACCAACAACGGCACCCTTTCCCAGCTTGACGCTGCCGGAGAGGCCAGACTGACCGGACAGGAGGCAGTCTTCCCCGACCGAGCAGTTGTGGCCAATTTGCACCTGATTGTCGATCTTGGTCCTTGCGCCGATTCGTGTCGCGCCCAAGGTGGCGCGGTCGATTGTCGTGGATGCGCCGATCTCCACCTCGTCCTCCAGGATCACCGTTCCCATGGAGGGCATACGGATCATCTCCTCGATCTTTCCCCGCACCGCGCCGTCTCCGGCCCGCGCCAGCTCGATCGCGTTGGGCTCGCGGCTGACGTAGCTGAAGCCCTCGCCGCCGATGACCGCGTTCGACTGCACGATCACGGCCCTGCCCAACAAGACCTGCTCGCCGATGCGAGCACCCGGGTAAAGCAGGCAGTCTTCGCCGATCTTGGCGCCGCGGCCCACGGTAACCTGGCTCAAGAGGCGCGTTCGCGCACCGATCGCCGCATCGGGGCCGACCACGCACAGAGGTCCGATGACGACATCCTCGCCAAGCTCGGCACCGGCATCGACGACGGCCGTTGGGTGGATGCCGGCGGGCGCGTAGCGCGCCTCCTCGAAGAGCTGAAGCAGCAGTGCGAAGGTGACGCGCCCGCGCGGGCTCACCAGATAGGCCCTCGGTCCTTCAGGCCGGTCCTGCTCGCGCTCCACCAGCACCGCGGCGACGGGCTTGCCGGCAACCGACTGCTCGGCGCCGGGCGTGAAGGCCACCACCAGGTCCTCCGGTCCGGGCAGCACGCCGGGCTGCGCCAGGCCGCTGATCGTGACCTTGCCGTCGCCCACCACCTCGGCATCTACTTTGGCTGCTATTTCATCCAGGCTATAAGGCATTTCTTCCTTGCTGGCGCCGCTAAGCCCGCGGCGGCATCCGTCCACTCAAGTCGCCCCGGACATAGCAGTCCCAAAGCGCTTTTCAAAGCCTCAGCGGGCGCGGGCCGGCGTTTCTCTCGGATCAGTGCTCGATCGGCCAGGGTGCCGCCGGAAAGCCACCCACGGCGGCCTCGAAAGCCGCCGCAATTCTCAGGACCGTGCCCTCCTCGAAGCGCCGTCCGACGATCTGCATTCCCGTCGGCAGTCCTTCCGATGAAAGGCCGCTAGGGACCGATACGACAGGACACGCGCCTACCATGTTGAAAACACCGGTCATGTCCATGCCCAGGAAGCCGCCATCCTGGTCGAAGCCGGCGAAATCGCCGTCGCCGAGGTCGGCCGACGGGGCCGGCACCCGACAGGTCGGGCAGAGCAGCGCGTCATGCTCGCCGAGCACGGCAGAGAGCGCCATCCACTCCTCGGTCCGCATGATGTCGATCTCCCTGATACGCGCCGCGGACAACCCCCGCCCGCGCTCGATCAGCTCCACCACGGCCGGATCCATGCGGCCTCTGAACTCTTCGAGGTAACGCCCGAAAAAGCCTTCCATAAAGAGGCCCCAGAGATCGTCCCACGCTGCCACAAGATCGGCGGTGAAAGGCAGCGAAACGGGCAGGACTTCGGCGCCGGCGTGGCGCAGGCGATCGGCGGCCGCCTCGAGATTTGCGGCGACGGAGGCCTCGACGGAGTAGAAGCCGAGATCCTTGGAGATCGCGAGGCGCAAGCCTCGCACGCCGCCCTCCAGACCCGAGAGGTCGGCGCGTCCCGGGAGCGAGGAAAAGTCGCGCGGATCGGGCCCCTGGCAGACCTCCAGGAAGAGCGCCGCGTCGGCGACGCTCAGCGTCAGGGGGCCGAGATGCGACAAGTTGTCGAACTGGCTCGGCAGGTAGTCAAAGGGGATGCGGCCCAGGCTGGGCTTCAGGCCGACGGTTCCGCAATGCGCGGCCGGAATGCGGATCGAGCCGCCCATGTCGGAGCCTTCCGCCAGGGGTACGCAGCCGGAAGCCACCGCCGCCCCCGCGCCGCCGGACGAGCCACCCGGCGTCCGCTCGGGGTTCCAGGGATTGCGCGTGATGCCGAAGAGCGGGGACTGGGTGAAGCCGGAATAGGCGAACTCCGGCGTCGTCGTCTTGCCGACCAGGATCGCACCGGCGGCCTTCAGACGCTCGACGATGACCGCGTCCTTCTCGGCGATCCGCTCGGCGAAGACATGAGAACCCGCCGTGGTGCGCTTGCCGGCGATCGGCGTCAGGTCCTTGATCGCCACCGGTACGCCCAGCAGCGGCGGCTGATCGCCACCGGCGCGGAAGGCCCGCGCCGCCGCATCGGCAGCGTCCAGGCTCTCCTGCGGGTAGAGATCGCAAAAGCAGTTCAAGAGCGGATTGGCGGCCTCGATGCGGTCCAGCGCGCGCTCCATGACCGCGCGCGGCGAGAGGCTACCGTCGCGGTAGCCCCGCGCCATCTCGTGCGCGCCAAGCGGCCGGTCTTCAACGCTCATTCGCCCTCCGCCAGGGCCGCCTTGGCCCCTTGGTGCTGCGGGTCGATCTTCAAGGCTAGTTCCAGCAGGCGTTGGCGTCGCTGCGGATCCTCGGTCTTCAGCGCCCTCTGGTAGAGCCGATTGGCGCGCCCGCTGCTGTCCGACTTCGCGGGCGAACAGCCGCAGTCCTCTTCTTCCGCGCGTTCCTCCGCGCGCGCGAGCAGGGGCCAGGCGCCCAATCCGGCGAGCAGAGCCAGCATACTGCGTCTTTGCGTTCCCATGGGGTCCTTTCTCGACCGTTACCCAAGAGACTAGAACAGGAAGCGGGGTCGCGGCAAAGGCAGTTGCCTGCACCGCGGACTGGAATAGGATGCGCGCGAAGAGGTAGAGACCTCTGACCCATTTCCCCGCATGCTAAGGACCAAGCCCATGGCAAAGGTGGCGACCAGCAGATCCGAGCCCCTGATGAGCGAGGCGGAACGTCGGACCCGGCTCGACCTGGCGATCCTCTATCGCGCTTTCGTCCACTACGGCTGGACCGACTTCATCTTCACGCACATTTCGGCGCGCGTGCCGGACCAGCCGGACCACTACTTGATCAATCCCTACGGCCTGCTGTTCCACGAGGTGACCGCCGGCAACCTGATCAAGGTGAGCCTCTCGGGCGAGGTCGTGGCCGGCGACTATCCGGTCAATCAGGCGGGCCACGGCATCCACGGTTCCATTCTGGCCGCGCGCCGCGAGGTCAACTTCGTGGCGCACAGCCACTCGCGCGCGGGCACGGCGGTCTCCGCCATGAAATGCGGCCTGCTGCCGCTCAGCCAGCAGGCGAACGAGGTGCGCGACCAGATCGCCTATCATCCCTTCGACGTGGTGACCCGCGCCGAGCAGGAGTGTGAACGCCTGGTATCGGATTTGGGCGACAAGTACTTGATGATCATGCACAATCACGGCCTCTTGACGATCGGTCGCGACGCCGGGGAGTGCTTCTACTACCTCTATGCGCTGGAGAGCGCCTGCAAGATCCAGGTGGACGCGCTGACCTCAGGCCAGGCGTTGGTGATTCCCAGCGACGAGGCCCTGGCCAACGCGGCTCTCTGGGGCGTGCCGGGCCCGGCACCGAAGAAGGCGACCGAATGGGCGGCTTTGACCAGGCTCATTGAGAAAGTAGCGCCTGATTACAAGGACTTCTGAGAGGTCTTTGCGGACTTGTCTAACCGCCGGCTGTCTCGCTCCAGATGGCCTTTCCCGACGTCATCGCGAGCGAAGCGCGGCGATCCAGGTTTGTTCGGCACATCGCGCCGTACTGGATTGCCGCGTCGCTGTCGCTCCTCGCAATGATCCCGTCGCGGGCACTGGACAAAACCTATCCGGACCTGGACGACTATGCCGCCCGGGCAGGTGCACCCATTTCGCCCCGTGTCATCGCGAGCGGAGCGACGCGATCCAGTGCCGAGGACAACGCCCAACACTGCGGATCGCGTCTCGCCTGCAAGGCTAGGCCGAGGCCGAAACCCTCGCCTAGAGCGGATCGCATTTAGGTAGAATCACCTGTAAGCGTGAATCCGCTCTAATTTTCAAAGGTGTAGAGCAGGATTCAGACGACAAATCGTTCCGATTTGACGTCATCCTGCTCTAGCCGAGGTTCTCGGCCGCGAAGTTCCAGTTCAAGAGCTTGGTGGTGACCGCCTCGGTGTAGGCCGGACGGCGGTTCTGGTAGTCGATGTAGTAGGCGTGCTCCCAGACATCCAAGGTCAGCAAGGGGGTGCCGCCACCGGTGATTGGGGTCTCGGCATTGGCCGTCTTCTCGATCGCCAGCTTGCCGTCACGATGCACCAGCCAGGCCCAACCGCTGCCGAACTGGGTGTTGCCGGCAACCGCGAAGTCCTTCTGGAACTGCTCCAGGCCGCCGAGGTCGCGATCGATCATCTCGGCCAGCTTGCCGGACGGCGCGCCGCCGTTGGCCGACAGGCTGTTCCAGTAGAAGGTGTGATTCCAGATCTGGGCGGAGTTGTTGAAGACACCGGCGTTGCCGTCCTTGGCGCTCTCCTTGATGACCTCCTCCAGCGAGAGATCGGCATACTTCGTGCCCTCGACCATCTTGTTCAGATTGTCGACATAGGCCTTGTGATGCTTGCCGTAGTGGAAGCTCAAGGTCTCGGCGGAGATGACCGGCGCCAGCGCTGAGTCGTCAAAGGGAAGAGCCGGAAGTTCGAAAGGAGCGGCCATCTATGTCCTCCATTGGGTTTGTGCCTGGTCGAGGAAGGGCGCACCGCCGGGGCACAGGCTGGAACCGTGATCCGGTCCCGAAAGTGGCGGGTCCCCTCACCCCGCATGCTACATAGAGAGGTGACCTGATGATTGCCACCCCAAAGGCGTGGATGGCGCGGCGAAAGCCACCCGGCCACTCCGATCGGCTCCAGCGACCGCCTTCCTTATCCTGCCGAATGCCTGTTCGCGCCCAAAGGCTTGGCTTCGAGGCCACGCGGGGCTATGCCGGTGCGCCGTGAAGGAGCGCAACGATGACAAGACTGCCGCTGACCCCGCTGGTCGATAGCCTGCCCGCCACAGTTCCTTTCGTCGGGCCTGAGACGCAGGAAAGGCAGATGGGACGGCCTTTCAAGGCGCGGATCGGCGCCAACGAAAGCGTCTTCGGTCCCTCGCCCAAGGCCGTGGCGGCGATGCAGGCAGCCGCAGCGGAAGGCTGGATGTACGGCGATCCCGAGTTCTTCGAGCTGCGCCAGGCCCTGGCCCGCCACCATGACGTGGCTCCGGAGAACGTCATGGTCGGCGAGGGGATCGACGGTCTCTTCGGCTACACCGTGCGCCTCTTCGTGGAGCCCGGGGTGACGGTGGTCTCCTCGCTGGGTGCCTATCCCACCTTCAACTACCACGTCGCCGGCTTCGGCGGCCGCCTGGTGACCGTCCCCTACCGCGACGACCACGAGGACCCCGACGCCTTGCTGGAGGCAGCCAAGCGCGAGGGCGCGCGACTGGTCTTCCTCGCCAACCCCGACAACCCCATGGGAAGCTGGATCGCCGCCGAGCGGGTTGAGCGGCTGCGCGAGGCACTGCCGCAGGACTGCCTCTTGCTGCTGGACGAGGCCTATGCCGACTTCGCGCCCGCAGAGGCCCTGCCGCCGATCGACGTGGCGCGGGCGAACCTGCTGCGCTTCCGCACCTTCTCCAAGGCGCATGGCCTGGCCGGCCTTCGGGTGGGCTACGTCCTGGGCGAGGCCACTGTCATCGACGCCTTCAACAAGATCCGCAATCACTTCGGCATGGGGCGTGTCGCGCAGGCGGCGGCGCTCGCCGCGATTGAGGATCAGGAGCACCTGCGCTCGGTAGTAACGGAGGTGGCCGAGGCACGCCGGCGCATCGGCGAGATCGCCGCCGACAACGGGCTGGCCGCCCTGCCGTCCGCCACCAACTTCGTCGCCGTCGACTGCGGCCAGGACGGCGCCTTCGCCAAACGCGTGCTGGACGCTCTGGTCGCGCGCGGCGTCTTCGTGCGCATGCCGGGTGTCGCGCCCATGAACCGCTGCATCCGGATCTCCGCCGGGCGCAAAGCGGAGCTCGACGTGCTGGCGGCGACACTGCCCGAAGCCCTGGCGGAGGCGCGGCGGGAGACTTAGAGGTCGTGAAACGCTCTGCACCGCCCCGCACCCTCGCCCGACCACCCAGTTCAGGATACTATCGTGGGTAGTCGGGCGGGGGTGCGGGCCGGAACCGCCAAGAAACGCGCCTCTCGGCGCGTTTCAGGAGCCTGACGTCCGCCTGGCCTATGTCATCGCTTCCCTGAACGCCCGCCACTCCTCGCGCTTGATCTCCCAGAGTTCGGTCGCCATGCGGCCGGAGACGTAGTCGTCGTCATAGCTGTCGACGACGCGCATCCGGAGCCGCCGGGAGATCTGCCGGGAGGGGGCGTTGGCCACGGCCTTGGGCACGCGCAGGACCGGCCGCCGCAAGACCTCGAACCAGTAGTCCGTGACCGCCAGGCTCGCCTCGGTGGCGTAGCCCTGCCTCTGGTGGGCCGGATCGATCCAGAAACCGCGGTTGTTGTCCGGCTTGTCCTTCAGCGAGATGACGCCGATCAGGGGCTCGGGCGCCTGCTTTCGGCGTATCGACCAGTGCCATTCCCGCCCGGCATCCATCGCCGGCAAGGCGAGGTCTCGGATGTAGCCCTCCGCACCGTCGGGCGGGTAGGGCCAGGGGACCTCCGTCGTCAGGAAGCGCACGACCTGCCACTGCGGAAAGACGGCCTGAATGGCCGCGGCATCGCCGAGCCGCAGCGGCCGCAGCAGCAGTCTCTCGCTCTCGAGGTTCGGGATCGCGTCAGTCATGACGACCGGAGGTTAGCCCGAGCGCCCCCGCCCCGCTAGACCACCAGGTGGCGGCGCACCTTGGCCTCCTCCAGCTCCGCGGCCTTGCCGCCGAGCACGATCTCGCCGCGGTCCATGACGTAGAAGCGATCGGCCAGGTCGCGGGCGAACTCGAAATACTGCTCGACCAGCAGGATCGCCATCTCGCCGCGGCGGCGCAGGAAGTCGATCGCCCGCGCTATGTCCTTGATGATGGAGGGCTGGATGCCCTCGGTCGGCTCGTCCAGGACAAGCAGCTTCGGGCGCATGACCAGCGCCCGGCCGATGGCCAGCTGCTGCTGCTGGCCGCCGGAGAGATCGCCGCCGCGACGGCCCAGCATGTCTTCGAGGACCGGAAAGAGCGTGAAGACCTCGTCGGGGATCTGCCGCGAGCGCCGCGGCAGACCGGCATAGCCGGTCTCCAGGTTCTCGCGCACGCTCAAGAGCGGAAAGATCTCGCGGCCCTGCGGCACCGAGGCGATGCCCAGCCGAGCCCGCCTTTCCGGCGCCAGGCGGTCGATCTTCTCTCCCTCCCAGCGGATCGCGCCGCCGGTGATGGGATGGCGCCCCACGATGGCCCGTAGCAGGGAGGTCTTGCCGACACCGTTGCGTCCCAGAAGCGTGGTGACCTCTCCCGGGCGGGCGGCGAGGTCGATGCCGCGCAGCGCCTGAGCGGCGCCGTAGTGCAGATCCAGCTTCTCCACCGAAAGCATCGCTCAGCGCCCCAGATAGACCTCGACCACGTCAGGGTCTTGGCTCAGGCGATCGACCGAGCCCTCGGCCAGCACACGGCCCTGATGCAGCACGGTGACCTTGCACGCCAAGGCGCGCACGAACTCCATGTCGTGCTCCACCACGACGACGGAGCGCGCGCCGGCGATGTCCTTCAGAAGCGAGGCCGTGCGCAGGGTCTCGGCATCGGTCATGCCGGCGGCCGGCTCGTCGACCAGCAAGAGATCGGGCTCCTGGGCCAGCAGCATGGCGATCTCCAGCCACTGCTTCTGGCCATGCGACAGCGCGGCCGCCAGGTCCCGCCGCCGATCGCTCAGCTGGACGAGGTCCAGAAGCTCGCCGATACGCCTTTGCTGCGAGGCGGTGGTCGCCGCCAGCAAGGTCGGCCAGACGCCGCGCTTGTCCTTCAGCGCCAGCAGCAGGTTGTCCTCGACGCTGTGGGTCTCGAACACCGTCGGCTTCTGGAACTTGCGCCCGATGCCCAGGCGCGCCGTGTCCGCCTCGTCCAGCTTGGTGAGGTCGACGGTCCCGTTCCACAGGACGTCGCCACTGTCCGGCCTGGTCTTGCCGGTGACGATGTCCATCATCGTGGTCTTGCCGGCCCCGTTTGGGCCGATCACGGCCCTGAGCTCACCGCGGTCAATGGCGAAGGAGAGCCCGTCAATGGCCTTGAAGCCGTCGAAGCTCTTGGCGACGCCATCCAGGTAGAGCTGGCTCTGAGTGACGCTTTCCATGGCCCTACTCCGCCGGCTGCAGGCGCGCTTCGCGGCGGCGTCGCGCGGGCAATCGCAGGCCGGAGAAGAGCCCCATCACGCCCTTCGGCAAGAGCAGGGTGACGGCGATGAAGAGGCCGCCCAGTGCGAAGAGCCAGACCTCCGGCAGCCAACCGGTAAGGTAGGTCTTTGCACCGGACACCAGCACCGCCCCCATGGCCGCCCCGACCAAGGTGCCGCGCCCGCCGAGCGCCACCCAGATCACGATCTCGATGGAGTTTGCCGGCGAAAACTCGCCCGGATTGATGATCCCGACCTGTGGCGTATAGAGCAAGCCCGCCAAGCCCGCCAGCATGGCGGAGAGGACGAAGACGAAGAGCTTGTAGCCTTCCACGCGGTAGCCCAAAAAGCGCGCCCGGCTCTCCGCGTCGCGCACCGCGATCAGCACCTTGCCCAGCTTGGAGCTGGTGACCAGGCGCGCGACGACGTAGCCCAGCGCCAGGGAGAGCGCGGAGGCGACGAAAAGCCCGGCACGCGTGCTGTCGGCCTGCAGGTCGAAGCCCAGCACGTCCTTGAAATCGGTGAGCCCGTTGTTGCCGCCGAAACCCATCTCGTTGCGAAAGAAGGCCAGCATCAAGGCGTAGGTCAAGGCCTGGGTGATGATCGAGAGATAGACGCCCGTCACCCGGCTGCGAAAGGCGAACCACCCGAAGACCAAGGCGAGGAGACCCGGGACGAAGAGCGCCATGACGAAGGCGAAGGTGAAGGAATCGAACCCCAGCCAGAACCAGGGCAGCTCTTGCCAGTTCAGGAAGACCATGAAGTCTGGCAGGACGGGATCGCCGTAGACGCCGCGCGGGCCTATCTCGCGCATGAGGTGCATGCCCATGGCATAGCCGCCAAGCGCGAAGAAGGCGCCGTGGCCCAAGCTCAAGATACCGCAGTAGCCCCAGACCAGATCGAGGGAGATCGCCAAGAGGGCATAGCAGAGGTACTTGCCGAGCACGGAGACGGCGAAGCTGGAGAGATGCAGGCTCGACCCGGGCTCCGCGGCGAGATTCGCCAAGGGCACCGCCACGGTGACCAGGAACAGCAGACCGAGGAAGACGATCGAGCGCGCGTCGGTTAGGGCTCTCATAGGTGCCTGCCTCAGCTTTCGACGGCACGGCCGCGCAGGGCGAAGAGGCCGCGCGGGCGTTTCTGGATGAAGAGAATGATCAGGACCAGCACCAGGACCTTGGCGAGAACGGCGCCGGACAGCGGCTCCAGGAACTTGTTGGCAACCCCCAGGGTGAAGGCGCCGGCCAAGGCGCCATAGAGGTTGCCGACCCCGCCGAAGACCACGACCATGAAGCTGTCGATGGTGTAGGACTGACCCAGGTTCGGCGAGACGTTGTCGATCTGGCTCAAGGCGACTCCGGCAAGCCCGGCGATGCCAGCCCCCAGCCCGAAGGTCATGGCGTCGACCCAGCCGGTGCGGATTCCCATGTTCGCGGCCATCGCCCGGTTCTGGGTAACGACGCGCATCTGCAAGCCCAGGGGCGTTCGCCGCAAGACCACCAGCAGGCTGGCGAAGACCACGAGGGCGAAGACAAGGATCCAGAGCCTGTTGTAGGTGATCGTCAGCTGCCCCAGCTGGAAGGCGCCCGACATCCAGTCGGGGTTGCCGACCTCGCGGTTGTTCGGACCGAAGAGCGTGCGCACCGTCTGCTGGAGAACCAGACTGACGCCCCAGGTCGCCAGCAGCGTCTCCAAGGCACGCCCGTAGAGCCAGCGCACGATCCCGCGCTCGATGGCGATGCCGACGGCCCCGACGACAAGGAAGGCCAGCGGCGCCGCGATCAGGAGCGACCACTCGAAGAGCCAGGGCGCGGAGCCGCGTATCGTCTCCTGCACGAGGAAGGTGGTGTAGGCTCCCAGCATCACCAACTCGCCATGCGCCATGTTGATCACCCCCATGACGCCGAAGGTGATCGCCAAGCCGATGGCGGCCAGCAGCAGGACGGAGCCCAGCGACAGGCCGTGCCAGACGTCCTGGAGCATCCGCCAAAGCTCTTGCGCGCGCTCGATCGCCTCTCGCGCCACCGCGGCGGCGCTCGCCAAGGCCGGCTCGGCCGATCGCTCGGCGCCGGCCAAAAGGGCCAGCGCATCGCTTGCGCCGCTTTCCTCTATGGTGGCGACGGCGGCCAGCCGTGTCTCCAGCGGCGCCGCCTCGTCCTGCAGCAGGATGGCCGCGCGTGCCCGTTCCATGGTTCGGCGCACGTCGGGATCGGTTTCCACGGCCAGCGCCGCCTCCAATCCGGCCAGCGCGCCCAGGTCGCGGCTCTTGTACAGCGCTTCGGCGGCCGACAGGCGGACCGCGGGATCCTTGCTGCGCAAGGTTAGCGAACCCAGCGCCGCCGCGATCTGACGCCTCAGCGCGTTGTTCACCTTTACCTTGCTCGCTTGCCGCTTCTTGATCTCGCCCAGGCCCTCGCCGGTGAAGGGATCGCTGATCAGGAGGTTGCGACCCTGACGCTCGGCGGCGACCAGCCGCCGGTCGGCCTTCAGGACGTAGAGGTCGCCCGCGGCCAGCGCCTCCAACAGGGGAGCCACGGCCGGGTTGCCGCTGGCGGCCAGCTCCTCGACGACCTCGGCCTTCGCCGCAAAATCCTTGGTGTCGAGGCCCGCAGCCAAGCGCCTCAGGCTCTCCAAACCTTCCTGCGCGGAGGCAATGGGAACCATCACGGCAATCAGCAGGCCTATGGCAAAGAGATAACGCACGCGGACGCAACCCGGACGGAGTTTGGCGGCAGAGCGGTGGCACGAAGCCATCGCCCCGCCGCCTCTCCCAGGCCTCCCTAGGCCCTTAAGAGCCCTTGCCGCCGCAGCGACCGGCTTCGGTGTTGAAGTTGCCGCAGGCCATGGGCTTGCGCCAATCGGCGATGAGCGCCTTGGAGTCAGGCAGGTAGTCGGACCAGGCATCGCCGACCACCAGGCCCGGCGTCTCGTAGACGATGTCGAACTGACCGTCGTCCTGGATCTCGCCAATCAGCACAGGCTTGGTGATGTGATGATTCGGCATCATCGCCGAGTAGCCGCCGGAGAGGTTGGGCACGGACACGCCGACGATGGAATCGATCACCGCGTCGGGGTCCGTGGTACCGGCCTTCTCCACCGCCTTCACCCACATGTTGAAGCCGATGTAGGTAGCTTCCATGGGGTCGTTGGTGACGCGATCCTCGTCGCCGATGAAGGCGATCCAGTCATCGATGAATGCGTCGTTGGCATCGCTCTCCACCGACATGAAGTAGTTCCAGGCGGCCAGGTGACCGACCAATGGCCCCGTGTCGATGCCGGCCAGTTCCTCCTCACCGACCGAGAAGGCGATCACCGGGATGTCGGTCGCGGCAATGCCTTGGTTTCCCAGCTCCTTGTAGAAGGGCACATTGGCATCGCCGTTGATGGTGGAGACCACGGCGGTCTTCTTGCCGGCAGAGCCGAAAGCCTTGATGTCCGCCACGATGGTTTGCCAGTCGGAATGGCCGAAGGGCGTATAGTTGATCATGATGTCGTCTTCGCCGACACCCAGGCTCTTCAGGTAGGTCTCCAGGATCTTGTTGGTGGTGCGCGGATAGACGTAGTCGGTTCCGGCCAGGACCCAGCGCTCGACCCCCTGGTCCATCAGATAGTCGACGGCCGGGATCGCCTGCTGGTTGGGCGCGGCGCCGGTATAGAAGACGTTGCGCTGCGATTCCTCGCCTTCGTACTGGACGGGATAGAAGAGCAAGCCGTTCAGCTCCTCGAAGACCGGCAGCACCGACTTGCGCGAGACCGAGGTCCAGCAGCCGAATACAACGTCGACCTTATCCACCTCCAAGAGCTCGCGCGCCTTCTCGGCGAAAAGCGGCCAGTCGGACGCCGGATCGACGACGACGGCTTCCAGCTTCTTGCCGAGAATGCCGCCGGCCTCGTTCTGCTTTTCGATCATCATCAAGACGGCGTCTTTCAAGGTCGTCTCTGAGATCGCCATGGTGCCCGACAGTGAATGGAGCACACCCACCTTGATCGTGTCCTCCGCCTGGGCGCCAAACCCAGGGATCGCGGCGGCCATTAGGGCCGCTGCAGCTAACGTCAACCTCATTCCTGTCCCCTCGGGAGAAGAGAGCCGACAACACGACAGAGTGGCGCGGCAAGGCGGCCCCAGGGGGCCGCCTTGCCAAGCTTGTTGCTGTCGCGGATTCGGCTTAGTGTCTCCCTTGCAGCTTATGTTGCACCAAGCGCGGGGGCGGGTGTCACGGCCAAGTTAGCCCACCTCCGCGCACTTCTCTCGCTGCCTCCGACGATCGCCCTGAACCTTCGATAGAAGGGCAAGACGCGACGCGATCTCACCCTGTCCCTAAAGCGCTCTTCGCCATCTCGACTGCCGGCGAGCCCGACAAGCCTGTTGCAGGTGCGAAGGAGAAGTCAAGCAAGAAGATGAATCTGTAATCACCGAGTGCCACATGCACATTTATTGGGCGATTTTGATCAGTTTGACGCCCAGATAACAAGCAGTTGCCGAGATTTTGGCTCTATCGGATCGCGGACTCTATGTTGCGCCGCACAAGGCTCCTGGTTGGGGATTGCTCCGCAGAACTGCCCACCCGCGAAGAGCAGCACCAGCGGCCTCCGATGAGTCTGTCGGCGATAAGCTGCCCGCCGACTACAGCAACAACCCGACTTCGACCGTTCCCCAAACAGCCGCGGTCGTTAAGGCGAGAGAAATCAGCGCCAAGAGCAGTGCCAGGGACAGCAGGATCCCATCTTCTTCCAGGAACGCAAAGGCCAGCAGCATGATGACGAGGATCGGGAGAACGTGGCTGAAGGGCACCGGTGCGAGCAGCGTTACCGCCAAGAGCAGTATCACCACGCCGACAATGCGTTTCGTCGTCTCGAAGGGCGTGCGCCAACGCGGACGCACGAAACGCTCCATAAAGCGCAAGACCGGCACTGTACGGCGGATCAGTCGCTCAAGCTTCTCCTTGGATAGACGGCGGTTCGCAATCCTACGCGGGAGCACTGGCCCCTTGTGCGCCTTGATCATCTGAATGGCCGGAAGAAGGAGAAAGATCCCCGCGACCGGTGAGACACCAGGCAGCAACCCCACCACTGCTATCAGGAGCATGATGATGCCGAACGAGCGGTCGCGCAAACCCTCGACAATCCAGTCGAGCGTTACGGTGTCTCCTTCCGCCTCATCGAGTAGCTTCTTCAGAATTTCAGAAGTGGGGACCCGAGGCTCTTGCTCAATCTCTTCTTTGATCTTGTGGAGAAGGGAACGGACCATGGGTACTTTCGAAAAGTGGCATTAACAGCGTCAAATGACACTGCAGATGTCAGTCTAGCAGACAAAAACACTCTGATAAGCCCGCATACCCCAGGTGAGATCGAGGTCGCGGCACCCATCGGGCTGATTCATGGTTAGATATCATGGTGTTGTGGCGATTGAAACGAGGTTCTCATGGTGCACCTGGCGGGTGAATCGATGGAGGGGCCTCCGCGCGTCGATTTCGACCGCCGCTTGAAGCTGGAGCTCCATGGATCGAAGGTGACCTCGGACGGCGGCCTGCGGCCCGGCAACGTCCATAGTGCCGACGGCTGGCGGGATACACTGATCCCGGTCGTCGAGGGCTACAAGGAACGGCAGGTCCGCCTCTGCTTTCGCGGCGACGCCGCGTTCGCCTCGCCGGACATCTACGACTACCTCCAAGGCGAGGGCATGCTCCATGCGATCCGCCTCAAGGCAAACAAGGTCCTTCAGAAGCACGTAGCGCATCTGCTCCGTCGCCCGGTCGGACGGCCGCCCAATCATGTCCAGCGCCATCACTCCAGCTTCAGCTATCAGGCCGGGTCGTGGACGCACAAACGCCGTATGGTCGCGAAGGTGGAATGGAATCCGGGCGCGCTGTACCCTCGTGTCGGCTTCATTGTCACCAACCTGAGCCGCCCCGCCGAACGGGTCATCGCCTTCTACAAGCAGCGCGGCATAGCAGAGCAGTGGATCAAGGAAGGCAAGAACGCGGTGCGCTGGACGCGACTATCCTGCCGGAGCTTCCGGGCCAACGCGGTACGGCTCCAGCTTCATGCCTTGGCCTACAACCTCGCCAGCTTCCTACTGACCTTGGCGCTGCCCGATGTCGTGAGCCACTGGTCCTTAACGACGCTGCGCGAGAAGCTGGTGAAGGTCGGCGCGAAGGTGGTCCAACACGGGCGCTACATCACCTTCCAACTGGCCGAGGTTGCCGAGCCGCGTACGCTGTTCGCCGACTTCCTGGAGCGGATCGACCGCCCGCGACCAGGGCCAGTGCCGACATGACCGCGCCCAGGCTGACCCGCGACGCCTCCGATCATAGGACCAATGCACCTGAAAACAGCGCGTTCGGCCTGTCCAGACCCCGCGTGGGCGGGCAGGCGCCCGACGCTCGCCAAATCGCGCATTCTCCGATGCCATATGATCGCACCGGCAGCAGGCGAACCAAGCCTCAGGCAAGCTTTTTGCCACGAGTGGGGGCCACCTGGGGAATCCCGGCTCACGCAAGCAGCCTTTTCGCATCCGCGTCGTCCGAGGACGCACAGAGGCATCAGCCAGAGGAGAAGTGATATGCCGGTACGTAGACCCACGCACGAGCAGTTGGAAGACATTGCCGACGACCTTTACATGACCATGAGCGGGGAGGAGATCGAGTTCTTCCGCGGCGTCATCGACGGGCTAATCAGCGGTGCCTATGACGCGATCGAGCAAATGCCGGACTACATCCCCGAGGTGAAGTATCCGCGCACACCCGGCTACAAGCCTAGCGGCGAGGAGAACAAGTACAACGCCTGGTACGTGAAGAGTGAGATCAAGGGTGCCGACAGCGGCCCGCTCAGCGGCAAGTCAGTCGTGCTCAAGGACAACGTCCAGCTCGCCGGCGTGCCGATGCGCAACGGCGCCTCGACCTTGGAGGGCTTTACCCCCAACCTGGATGCCACCATCGTCACCCGCATCCTGGACGCTGGCGGCACCATCAAGGGCAAGGCGGTGTGCGAGTACTTCTGCTTCTCCGGCGGCAGCCATACCTCGACCCCATTACCGGTCGAGAACCCGCGCAAGGCTGGCTACTCTGCCGGTGGCTCCTCCTCCGGCAGCGGCGCGCTTCTGGCGGCCGGCGAGGTCGACATGGCGATCGGCGGCGACCAGGGCGGCTCAATCCGCATCCCGGCCGCATACTGCGGCGTTTACGGCATGAAGCCGACCCATGGCCTGGTGCCCTATACCGGCGTCATGCCGATCGAAAGCTCCATCGATCACACCGGGCCGATGACCAACAGTGTCGCCGACAACGCGCTCATGCTCGAGGTCTTGGCCGGCGAGGATGGCCTCGATCCACGGCAGTACAACGTGCAGACTCACAAGTACACCGAGGCCCTGGGCACCGGTGCCAAGGGCCTGAAGATCGGTGTGCTGAAAGAGGGCTTCGGCCATGAGAACTCGGAACCCGATGTAGACCAGAGCGTCCGTGCCGCGGCCGAGACGCTGGCACGACTCGGCGCCGAGATCTCGGAAGTCTCGATCCCGATGCACTTGAAAGGCCAGGCGCTCTGGACATCGATTGCAGTTGAAGGTCAACAAGCGCAGATGATGCAGGGCAACGGCATGGGCTTCAACTGGAAGGGGCTCTACTCGACCGCGCTGCTGGACGCGCATGCCAATTGGCGCGCGCGGGCCGACGAGCTGTCGCACACGCTCAAGGTCTGCATGCTGCTGGGCGAATACTTCATCAAGCACCACCGCGGCCACTACTACGCCAAGGCGCAGAACCTGACCCGCCTACTGCGCGAGACCTACAACCAAAGCCTGGACGAGGTCGATCTCCTGCTGATGCCGACCCTGCCATTGAAGGCGACCAAACTGCCGGACCTTTCCAGCCTGGAAGAGTGCATCGATCGCGCCTTCGGGATGCTGCCCAACACCTGTCCTTTCGACATCACCGGGCATCCGGCGATGGCGATCCCCTGCGGCATGAGCAACGGCCTGCCGATCTCGATGATGCTGGTCGGCAAGCACTATGACGAGCCGACCATCTACAAAGCCGCCCACGATTTCGAGCAGAGCGGCGACTGGAAGCAGAGGTAGGATTTCAAACTCGGGAGAAAGCCAAAGGGGTCGGACACGCGTCCGACCCCTCCGTTCGTGTGCCTGGCATGACACTGAGCTAGGAGGTGAAAGTCCTCCGGAAGCAAAACGACCTGTCTGAGATTACTGAAGCGCTCCCGCATCCCAGCCTCGGCTATCCGATACCTGCCGCATTTACGGCCGGGGCCGAACAGGAAACCGCAGCTTCCGTGCAGGCAACGGGCTAAACCAGATCGTCGCCCATGCCGCGCTCTAATCGACGGCGTCCAGTCCCATCTGCCAGAAGCCGATCTCGAGCCTTGTCGCCTGGCGGAAGACGTCGTCCATCCGCGCGAAGCGCGCGGCCTTTTCCGGCGCGCCACCGAAGCGGCGCTCGGCGGCCGACTGCAGGTGGCGGACCGACGAGAGCGCCAGGTCCTGGAAGGCCTCTCCGCCGTAGGCCTCGATCCAAGGCAGGTAGGGGTTACCCTCGCGCTTGGTCGTGTTGGCGCTCAGCAGACGCTGGCCGATCTCGGCATAGCCGATGGCGCAGGGCGCGAGCGCCACCAGCAGCTCCACATAGTCGCCCGCCATGCCGCGGTCGAGGACATAGCGCGTGTAAGCGACGTTGGAGGGGTCCTCCGCGCTCTTCAGGATCGCCGCCTCGTCAAGCCCCCAATCGCGGCAGTAGGCGATGTGCAGGCTCAGCTCTTCGTCCAGGATGGCGCTGACGGCCCCCTGGCAGTGGCGCATCTCCTCGACCGTCTCGGCCTTGTAGACGCCCAGCGCATAGCAGCGCGCGAAGTGGATGAGGAAGATGTAGTCTTGCACCAGGTAGTGCTTGAAGGCGGCCTCGGGCAGGCTGCCGTCGCCCAGACCCTCGACGAAGGCATGCTCGGTGTAGGCGCGCCAGTCCTGGCCCGCGGCCGAGCGCAGGGCAGCGTAGAAGGATCCGGCCTCGGCCAGGCGATCTTGGGTCATGCCGGCCAGCCCCTACTCGAGGAGCATGTTGCGGGTTTCCTTCGGGAGGGAGACGGTAAGGCCGTCCAGCTCGTCGGAGATGATCAGCTGACAGCCGAGCCGGGAGGTCGAGGTCAGACCGAAAGCCAGGTCCAGCATGTCCTCCTCGTCCTCAGAGGGCTCCTCCAGGCGGTCGAACCACTCGGGATTGATAACCACGTGACAGGTGGAGCAGGCCAACGATCCCTCGCACGCGCCCTCGATATCGACGTCGTTGCGGTGCGCGATCTCCAGCACCGAGAGGCCGATCGGCGCATCCACTTCCTTATGGGTTCCATCCCGCAGGATGAAGGTCATCTTGGGCATCGTCCTAACCCGTCCCCTCTCGCTTGGACGCCTTCATGGGCGCGCAGTCCGGCACATCTTCGTCCGCGCCTTTCGAGGCAGCTAGGTAGAACCTTGCAAAGCTGCTGTCCAGGCCTGTCATGCCGCCTCGGCAAGCCGCTGGGCGGCTGCGATCAAGAGTTTGGCGGCGCGATCCACCTCCTCTTCCGTCGTGGCGCGCCCCAGTCCAATGCGAAGAGTTGCACGCGCGGCGGCCTCTTCCACGCCGATGGCCTTCAAGACGTAGGAGGGCTCGACCGAGGCGGAGGTGCAGGCGGAACCGGTCGACAACGCCAGCTCCGGCACCGCCCGCAAGAGATCCTGCGCGTCGAGGCCCGGCAGCGTGACGTTGAGATTGCCGGGCACGCGCTCTTCGGGGTGCCCGTTCACGACCAAGCCGGGGATGCCGGCCTTGAGAGCCGCCAAGAGCCGCCGGTTCAAGTGCCAGAGACGCTCGGACTCCTCAAGCAGCAACTCCTTGGAAAGCTCGGCCGCCTTGCCGAAACCGACGCAGAGCGCCGGCGACAAGGTGCCGGAGCGCTGACCGCGTTCCTGTCCGCCGCCGCTGAAGAGTGGCTCCAGGCGGATGCGCGGACGGCGCCGGACAAAGAGCGCCCCGATCCCCTTCGGTCCATAGATCTTGTGTGCCGAGATCGAGGCGAGGTCCAGGTCCATCGCGCGCACGTCCAGCGGCACCTTGCCCGCCGCCTGCGCCACGTCGCTGTGCAACCAGGCGCCCTTGGCATGGGCGATGGCGGCGATCTCCGCCAGGCGCTGCAAGGTGCCGATCTCGTTGTTGGCGGCCATGACCGATACCAGGGCGGTTTCCTCGTCCACCACCTCCGCCAGCGCCGGCAGGTCGACCAAGCCGTCGGATCCGACAGGCAGGACCGCGACCTCGAAGCCCTCGTCGGCCAGGCTGCGCGCGCTTTCCAGCACGCACTTGTGCTCGCTCTCCAGGGTCACGACCTTGCGCCGGCCGAGCCGCGCGCGAAAGCGGGCCGCCCCCTTGATCGCCAGGTTGTTGGCCTCTGTCGCGCCGGAGGTGAAGATGATCTCCCTCGGCTCCGCGCCGATCAGGGCGGCCACCTGGGCACGAGCCGCCTCGACCGCCTCCTCGGCCTTCCAGCCATAGGCGTGCTCGACGGAGTGGGGATTGCCGAAGACCTCGGTGAAGTAGGGCAGCATGGCCTCCACCACCGCCGGGTCACAGGGTGTGGTCGCCTGGTGGTCCAGGTAGATCGGCAGAGGCCTGTCGTTGCGCGGCAGCTCGCTCATGGCATTCGACTTCACGCGACCGCCCGCTGCGGTCGCTTCACGATCTCGTCCAGCGCTTCCAGGCAATGCGCCACCTCGCTGTCCGTGCTGGACCAGCCGAAGGACACGCGCAAAGCGCCCTCGGCCAGTTCCCTCTCGACGCCCATGGCGCTCAGCACGTGGCTGCGCTGCACCTTGCCGGAAGAGCAGGCAGATCCCGAAGACACGAAGACGCCGGCCAGGTCAAGCGCGATCAGCAAGGTCTCCGCCTTTCGTCCAGGGATCGCAAAACAGCTGGTGTTTGCCAAGCGCGGCGCGGAGGCGCCGAAAATCCGCACGTCGGGCACCAGTCGGCGCAGCTCTGCCTCGAAGCGGTCGCGTAGGCGCGCCGTCTCTCTCTGCTCGGCCTCGCGCGTCGCCGCCACCGCCTTGGCGGCGGCGCCGAAGCCGGCGATGGCGGCCACGTTCTCCGTTCCGGCCCTCAGGCGGCGCTCCTGCCCGCCGCCGCGCAGCAGCGGCTGCAAGATGGCATCGCCGCGCAAGACCAGCGCGCCCACGCCCTTGGGGCCGCCCAGCTTGTGGGCGGAGAGGCTGACGACATCGGCGTCTTGCCAATGAGAGGCGGAAAGGCGGCCGACGGCTTGCACCGCGTCCGAGAACAAGCACCCATCCTTGCCGTGGACCAGCGCCGCCGCCGCCTTCAGCGGCTGGATCACGCCGGTCTCGTTGTTGGCCGCCATCAGGGCGAGCAGCGGCGGCTCGGTCGCGGCCGCTAGCCGCCTCTCCAGGTCTTCGAGATCGAGGAGACCCTCGGCCGTGACGGCGACGCGCTGGCTCTCGGCAGCCGCCAAGACCGACTCATGCTCTCCGGCCGAGACCATGCGCGAGGAGTTTGGCGCGCCGGTGAGGCAAAGGTTGTTGGCCTCGGTCGCGCCGGAAGTGAAGACGACCTCCGCGGCGCGCGCACCAACCAGCGCCGCCACCGCATCGCGCGCATCCTCGACGATCGCCCGCGCCTTGCGTCCGGCACGATGCACGGAAGAGGGATTGCCGATCAGCCCCAAGGCATCGACCATCGCGGCCATTGCCTCGGGACGCAGCGGCGCCGTGGCGTTGTAGTCGAGATAGCTCTCTCGGGGCATCGCTCGAAGCCCTGTCACGCCAGTGCGCGGCGGCGGCACGGCAGCCAAGCGTGCATCACGGCCCCCCGACCCCGTCGCTTACCTGCCAGGCATGAGAGCTGGCCGTCAGGGCGTGGTCTGGCGTTCGCGCTGGCGGAGTTCCTCCAGCTCGTCGATCCGCGCGTGCAGCCGCGCGATCTCCTCCTGCAGGCCCTCGAAGGCGCGCGAGACCGGGTCGGGCAGGCCGCCGCTGGGCACGCCATAGGCGGCAAAGGCGGCGGCGCCCTCCTTGGCCTTGGGCTCGAAGGAGACACCCTTGGGCGCGACCACGCGGGCCGGAATGCCGACCACCGTGGCGCCCGCGGGCACCGCCTTGGTGACCACCGCGTTGGCGCCGACTCGCGCGTCCTTGCCGACCGTGAAGGGGCCCAGGATCTGCGCGCCGGACCCCACGATGACGCCGTCCTCCAGGGTGGGGTGGCGCTTCTGATTGCGCTGGGCGTCGCTGTCGACCGACGGCGCGACACCGCCCAGGGTGACGGCCTGGTAGAGCGTGACGTCGTCGCCGATCTCCGCCGTTTCGCCGATCACCACGCCCATGCCGTGGTCGATGAAGAAGCGCTGACCGATGGTGGCGCCCGGATGAATCTCGATGCCGGTCAGGAAGCGGGCGACCTGGGAGATCCACCGCGCCGGCAGGCGCAGACCCAACCGCCAGAGCCGGCTCGCCAGGCGATGCGCCATCACGGCCTGAAAGCCGGGATAGCAGACGACCACCTCCAACCAGGATCGCGCCGCGGGGTCGCGGGCAATGGTCGCGCTGATTTCGGCTCTCAGTGACTTGAACATTTCGGTTCAGCCCATGCTATAACCCGCTGCCCTCCGAACCAGGGACCGAGTGACCTGTCTTGGCATCCACGCCTCAGCCTGGCCGGTCTCGGAATGCAGCTCCTGCCCTCAGGGATATACATGGCCCAGCACAGCTATCAAGTTTTCGTCATGGCGCCGCCATTCTGCCTCCCCATGTCTAAGGCGCGTGAAACCCGCTGCGCTACAGCCCTTTCGACACGAAAGCCTCTCCCATTCGTGACCGGAGAGACGCAAAGCTATGACGAAGGCTCTTTGACCCATGCCTGACGTAATCTTTAACGGCCCCGAGGGGCGCCTCGAAGGCCGCTACCAGTCCGCCGGCAGCGCGGACGCGCCCATCGCGCTGATGCTTCACCCGCATCCGCAGCATGGCGGCACGATGAACAACAAGGTCGTCTACACCCTCTATCACGCCTTCGCGCGGCGCGGCTTTTCGGTGCTGCGCTTCAATTTCCGCGGCGTCGGCCGCAGCCAGGGCAGCTTCGACCGCGGCGAGGGGGAGCTTTCCGACGCCGCCTCCGCGCTGGACTGGCTGCAGAGCTATCACCCCAACGCGCGGGAATGCTGGATCGCCGGCTTCTCCTTCGGTGCCTGGATCGGCATGCAGCTGCTGATGCGCCGACCGGAGATCGCGAGCTTCGTCAGCGTCTCGCCGCCGGCCGGCATGTTCGACTTCTCCTTCCTGGCGCCCTGCCCGTCCTCCGGCCTGGTTCTGCAAGGCGGATCGGATCAGCTGATCTCCGAGCCGGCGGTCAGGAAGCTGGTCGACAAGCTGCAGCACCAGCGCGACATTGTGATCGACTACCGCGTGGTGCCGACCTCCAACCATTTCTTCGCCGACCACATGGAGACCTTGGCGCGCGAGGTCGAGACCTACGTCGCCAAGCACGCCTTGCCGAAGGCGGCCGCCGACTGACGCTAGCGCTGCTCCAGCAAGAGAATGCGGGCGCGTCCGTAGCGCCGATCCTCCAGTAGCCGCAGCCTGTCCGGCGGGTCGAAGGCCTCCTTTGCCGAGACCTCCAGCGCGACCAGGCTGCCCGGCGCCAACCAGCCCGCGCGGGCCAGGGCCAGGATGGAGGGCAGAGCCAGCCCCGATCGGTAGGGTGGATCCAACAGCAGGAGGTCGACGGCTTCCCTCGCCGGCGGTGGCAACAGGGCATCGCCTTGCACGACGCGGGCGCGTTCCTCGAGGCCCAAGGCCTTGAGGTTCCGGCGGATCAGCGCCAAGGCATCGACCGCCTTCTCCATGAAGCTGGCATGAGTGGCGCCCCGGGACAGGGCTTCGAGGCCCAGCGCGCCGGTACCGGCAAAGGCATCCAGGACCGTGGCACCGCTGACGCGGTCCAGGCCGCCGACGGCACGCCCCTGGGTCAGGAGATCGAAGAGCGACTCGCGCGTGCGCTCCGAGGTCGGGCGCAGGCTGCGGTCGGCGGGTGCCAAAAGGCGCCGGCCGCGCAGGCTACCGCCGACGACCCGCACCCTTGCCCCCGGCGCCCGAGAGAAAGCGGCCCAGTTGCTCTCGCAAGACCTTCTCCGGCACCTCCTCGATCGCCCCTTCCTTAAGCGCGCCCAGCTGGAAAGGACCGTAGGAGGTACGGATCAGGCGGTTCACCGTCAGCCCCAGGTGCTGACAGACCCGCCGCACCTCGCGGTTCTTGCCTTCCCTCAAGGAGACGGTCAGCCAGGCATTGTGCCCCTGCGTGCGATCGAGGCTGGCGCGAATGGGACCCAGGCGCTCTCCGTCCAAGGTGATGCCCTTCTCCAAGCTGCGGAGCGCGGCCGGGTCGACCTTGCCGAAGACTCGCACGCGGTAGCGCCTGACCCAGCCCGTGGCGGGCAGCTCCAGATGACGCTTCAGCCCGCCGTCGGTGGTGAGCAACAGCAAGCCTTCCGAGGTCATGTCCAGGCGCCCGACCGGCATCAGGCGCGGCAGCCCGTCGGGCAGCACATCGTTCAAGACACGACGCCCTTCGGGATCGCGCGCCGCCGTCAGCACGCCGCCGGGCTTGTGGAAGCGGAAGAGGCGAACCCCCTCCGCGCGCGGCAACCGCTCGCCGTCGACCGTGACCTTCTGGTCCGGCGTCACCGTGGTGCCCGGCTCGACCAAGGTCTCGCCGTCGACCTCCACCCTGCCCTGGCGAATGAGCGCATCGGCCTCGCGGCGCGAGCAGAGGCCGCTGCGCGCGATCACCTTGGCGACCCGCTCGCCCTTGGCCGTCGCCTCAGGCAAGGCCCGCCACCCGCAGCAGCAGGACGAACACCCGCGCGGTGCCGTAGAGCAGGCTCATCAAGATCATCTGCCCCAGGATCATGAAGATCAGGCTGGAAGGCGACCAGTCCTCCAAGGGGAAGCCGTGAAGGCGATGGCCCTCCCAACGCATCAGCATGTAAAGCGGCGTCGCGACGAAAGCCAACCCCAGCGCCCAGAGGTAGGGATCGCCGTTCAGGCCCAATAGAAATCCGGCGATGTAGGGAAGGAAATAGAGAAGCTGAGCCATAGCGGCGGGTCACGAGGTCCTTCAGGGTCTTGCACACGCTGTCTTGCACACGCTGGCGCCGACTTGACGAAGGGCGCTCTTCACCCTCTCGATAGACCTTGCGGGTCGCAGCGGCAAGCATCGCCCGCAGAGCGCAGTCATGCAGTGGTGGATAGCGATGGCAAGGACCCCGGGCGACTACATGCTGCTGGCTTTGGCGGAGGCCGAGGCCGGCGCCGCGGCAGGCGAGGTTCCGGTCGGCGCCGTCGTGGTGCGCGCGGGCCATGTGCTGGCCAAGAGCACCAACCGCGTCGAGCGCGATCTCGATCCCACCGCGCACGCCGAGATCCTGGCTCTGCGCGCCGCCTGCCGCGACGTCGGTGCAAAGCAGCTGCCCGATGCCACTCTCTATGTGACCTTGGAGCCCTGCGCCATGTGCGCCCAAGCCATCGCCTTTGCCAGGATCGAGCGGTTGGTCTTCGCCGCCTACGACCCCAAGGGCGGCGGCGTGGAGCACGGCGCCCGCATCTTCCAACAGCCCACCTGCCATCACCGGCCGGAGGTGATCGGTGGCCTGATGGAGACCGCCGCCAGCGCCTTGCTGAAGGACTTCTTCCGAAGCAGGAGAGGCTAGAGCGCTCCTCTCGACATCCCTCGACATCGCCGCTAGAGCTGGCCGACTTCAATCGCGCCGTTTTCGAAGGAGACCCGCGAGGTGGCCAATTCCTACCGCTTCAGCCATGCGATCGTGCGCGCGCCGTCGCGCAGCATCGTCGAGGGACTGCGGGCCGCCGACATCGGCACGCCCGACCTCGCGCTCTTTCGTCGCCATCATGCGCTCTATGTTACAACCTTGCGGTCGAGCGGCGCCGAGGTGATCGAACTGGAGCCCCTGGAGGACTTTCCCGATTCCGTCTTCGTCGAGGACACTGCGCTCTGCCTTCCCGACCTCGCCGTCGTCATGCGGCCGGGGGCTCCCTCCCGGCTCGGCGAAGCCCCGGCCATGGCGCCGGCCCTGGGCGAGCTCTACGACAGGGTCCTCACCATCGAGGGTCCAGGCTTCATCGAGGGCGGGGACATCTTGACGACCGAGAGCGAGATCTTGGTGGGCCGCTCCGCGCGCACCGACAGCGACGGCGTGGCCGAGTTAAGGCGCCTGCTGGAGCCCGAGGGTTACAAGGTTCGGGAGGTGCAAACGCCGGCCGGCGTCCTGCATTTCAAGACCGACTGTTCGCTGCTGGACGAAGAGACCATCCTGGCGACGACGCGGCTCGATGCCTCGGGCTGCTTTGCCGGCTATCGCGTCCTGCACACGGCCGATGGCGAAGAGGCGGCGGCCAACTCCATCCGCTTCAACGACTTGGTCTTGATGCCGGCCGGCTTCCCGCGCACGGCCGAAAGGCTGAGCAAGGCAGGCTACGAGGTCCGAGAGATCGGCAACAGCGAAGCCGCCAAGCTGGACGGCGGCATGTCCTGCCTCTCGCTGCGCTTTAGCCCGAAGGGCTAGTGCCGCCGCTCAGCCATGGGAACCAAGGAGAAGATCATCGAGGCGGCCGACCAGCTTTTCTACGCCTGCAGCATTCGCGACGTCAGCGTCGACAGGGTGGCGGAGGAAGCCGGCATCACCAAGCGGACGCTCTACTACCACTTCCGCTCCAAGGACGACTTGGTGGCCGCCTATCTCGCGGCACGTGATGAACCGACCATCGCGCGATACCGGGAATGGGCCGGCACCCAGGGGCCCATGTCGGAACGCGTCGGTCGCATGTTCGAGGCCTTGGCCAAAGCCGTGGAGGCAGCCGAGTGGAAGGGCTGCGGCTTCGTCCGCGCGGCGGTCGAGCTTGCCGACACCCCGGGACACCCGGCCCTGGAGGTATCGCGCCGCCACAAGGCCGCCTTCGAGCGCTGGCTGCGAGATGATCTCCGGGAAGAGGGCTACGAGGATGCCGAAGGTCTCGCGCGAATGCTGCTGATCCTCTTGGACGGCGCCGTGACCCGCATGCTGGTCAGCAAGGATCCCGGCTATGCGCGCGACGCCGGCACCGCGGCCTGCAGCCTCTTGGCGGCGGCGCGCCAGACGATCGGCATGTATACCGACTAGTGAGTGTACCCGGTCCCGGCGACCGGCTCTTCTCGTCCGAGAGCAATCTCGAACGCGAGAGGAGCGACGATGCGGGTGCTTGGCGGCAGGGACTCTTCATGGACGCCGCTCTTGGTCACCGTCCTGGTGGCGTCCAGCCTCATTCTCTCGACATCCATGGGCATCAGACAGAGCCTCGGCCTCTTTCTCGATCCCATGGCGCGCGGCACCGGCCTCTCCGTCGCGAGCTTCGGGCTGGCCATGGCCTTGCAGAACCTCGCCTGGGGGTTCGGACAGCCGGTCATGGGCGCCCTCTCCGATCGCTTCGGCGGCCGCATGGTGGTGCTGCTCTCCGCGCTCTCCTTCGCGCTGGGCCTCTGGCTCATGAGCCTGGGGACCGGCTTCGGCCTCTTCGTCGGCGGCGGGCTGCTGATCGGCCTGGCCGTCGCGGGGACCTCGCACGGCGTCTTGGTGGGGCTACTCTCGCGCATTGCCGCACCCGGCGTACGCGCGGTCGCGATCTCCATCCTGGCGGCGGCCGGCTCGCTCGGCACCTTCTTCATCGCGCCCGCGTCGCAAGCGCTCCTCGACAGTCTCGGCTGGCAGACCAGTCTTTTGTTGCTCGCGGCACTGGCGGCGTCCCTCGCCTGCCTGGCGTTCTTCCTGAAGCCTTCGCCGAAGCAAGGTCGCGGCGTGGACGGCCGCCCGCCCGATCCTATCCTCGCCATCCGCGAGGCCCTGCGGCATCCCGGCTACGTCGCCATGACGCTGGCCTTCTTCGCCTGCGGGTTCCAGCTCATCTTCGTCGCCACCCATCTGCCGAAGTTCGTTGCCTACTGCGGTCTGCCGCCCAGCGTCGGCGCCAACGCCATTGCGCTCATCGGCATCTTCAACGCCGTGGGAACGCTCGTCGTCGGCTACCTGGGAGAGCGCTTCGGCAACAAGCTGATCCTCGGCCTCATCTACCTCTTCCGGACGGTGGCGATCGCCAGCTACGCCTTCCTGCCGGTGTCGCTCGAGAGCACCTTGGCCTTCGGCGCCGCCATGGGCTTCCTCTGGCTAAGCGTCATCCCGCCGGTCAGCAGCCTGATCAACGGCCTCTTCGGGGCGACCAACTTCGGCGCGCTCTTCGGCGTGATGTTCCTCAGCCACCAGCTGGGCGCCTTTCTTGGCGCCTACCTGGGCGGCCTCACATTCGAGCTCAGCGGCAACTACGACATCGCCTGGTGGTCGCTGGTCATCGTCGGCGCTTTGGCGGCCTCCATTCAGCTGATGATGGACGACCGTCCCCGGCCGCGAGCCGCCTTGGCGTGAGCGCGCGTGTGCAGCAGGTGGTGACGCAGAAGCACCAGGCGATCGTTACCCCAGAAGAGGGCCTCGCCCACGAAGAAGCTGGGCACGCCGAAGGCGCCGCGGTCGCCGGCCTCCCGGGTGGTCGCCTCGAGCGCCGCCATCGTGCTGGAGGCCCGCAAGGCGGTGGCGAAGTCAGCCTCCGCCAGACCGGACGCGACAGCCATCCTCGTCAAGGCGGCCTCCCCGAGGTCGCCCTCGGCCTGCACGAAGATCGCGTTGAAGAGGCGCCGGCTGAAGGCTTCCGCCGCGCCCAGCGAGGCGGCGGCCGTGCAGGCGAGCGCCAGGCGGGTGAGCAAGGCGCGATCTTCCTTCAGCGCCTGACGCGGCTCGACGAAGGGCACGCCATAGAGATCGGCCCAGCGCTTGGCGTCGCTTTCGCGGTAGGCCCAGTCGTACTGCCCGGAGACCGGCGTGCCCTTGAAGGGCGAGCCCCCTTGCCGCTCGATCAGGAGGCCGCTGTAGAGGGGTTTCCAAACCAGGTGGCAGCCGGTGTCTCTCACCAAGGCGTCGAGCTGGGTCGAGGCCAGATAGGAATAGCGGCTGCCGATGCCGTAGTAGAAGTCGATCTCCATCGAGCCCCTCCCGCCAACGGCTAGACTTGCAAGCGCGAGGCGATGGGCGCGCCGATGTCTTGGGGATTCGCCCTGATCGCGGCGATGCCGGCCGCCACGCCTTTCGCGGCGGTCTCCACCGACATAGAGGGGATGCCGATGTTCTCGACCCGCGCGGCCACATCGGGCAGGGCCGGCAAATGGATCCATCCGGCGCGGATCGGCAGCGCCTCGACGGCGATGTGATGCAAGGTGCCGTACATCAGATGGTTGCAGCAGAAGGTGGCGGCCGTGTCTGAGATGTCGGCCGGCACGCCGGCATCGCGCATGGCCTGCACCATGGCCCGGATCGGCAAAGTGGCGTAGTAGGCCGCCGGCCCGCCCGGCACCGTCATCTCGTCCTGCATGGCATAGCCGGCATTGTCCAAGAGGTCGTAGCGGGTGCCGTCGTTCAGGTTCTGCGCGATCCGCTCGACCGTGACCATGGCGCGGCCGGTGAACTCGCCCAACATCACCACCGCTTCGGGCTGCACCTCGTGGATCACGGCCTGCACGAACTCGATGCAGAGATAGAAGGAGTTGGGGACGATGCGCGCGACCACCTCCGCACCGGCGATCTCTTGGCCGTCGAGCGCGCGCGCCACCTGCTCGGCCGGATTGATGGGGACATTGCCGTAGGGTTCGAACCCCGTCAGCAGGACCTTGCTCATGACCGCACCTCCTAGAGCAGATCGCACTCAGGTGGACTCACCTGTGTGCGTGAATCTGCTCTACCTTTCAATGTTGTAGAGCAGGATTCAGACGACAAATCGTTTCGATTTGACGTCATCCTGCTCTAGACTTGCAGGCGCGACGCGACGCGCGCGCTGATATCTTGTGGATGCATCCGGATTGCCGCGATGCCGGCCGCCACGCCTTTCGCGGCGGTCTCGACCGACATCGAGGGCATGCCGATGTTCTCGACCCGGGCCGCCACCTCGGGCAGGCCGGGCAGGTGGATCCAGCCGGCGCGGATCGGCAGGTTCTCGACGGCGATGTGGTGCAGGATTCCGTACATCAGGTGGTTGCAGCAGAAAGTGGCGGCCGTGTCGGAGATGTCGGCCGGCACCCCGGCATCCCGCATGGCCTGCACCATGGCTCGGATCGGCAAGGTCGTATAGTAGGCCGCCGGCCCGCCCGGCACCGTCATCTCGTCCTGCATGGCATAACCGGCGTTGTCCAGGAGGTCGTAGCGGGTGCCGTCGTTCAGGTTCTGCGCGATGCGCTCGACGGTCAGCATGGCGCGGCCGGTGAACTCGCCCATCATCACCACGGCGTCGGGTCGCACCTCCGCGATGGCGGCCTTCACGAAGTCGATGCAGTGGCGGAAGGAAGCAGGCGCAATGCGCGAGACGACCTCGGCGCCGCCGATCTCCTGCCCCCCAAGGGCGCGGGCGACTCTTTCAGCGGGATTGATGGGCACCTTTCCGTAGGGATCGAACCCGGTCAGCAGCAGCTTGCTCATCGCCGTCCTTCCTGCTTGTCGCCTTGGCGAAGACTGACCGGGATCATCGGCCAAGCGCTATCCTCAAGACAAGCGTGACCGCCGACGTCCGGAATGCACTTCGCGTGCGACGCTGGCCAAGACCAGGAATGCGGCGGCCTGGCCAACCAGGACCGCCGGCCAAATGGCCGCGAGGGCCGGATCGAACCACTTCTGCGGCCCGAAGGAAACCAGGCTCAAGAGCGCGGCCAGGATCGCCAAGCCGGCGGCGAGGCGCCCAGCCTCTCGCAGCGAGGAGAGCGCGGCGGCCGTCACCGCGAGGCTCGCCGCCAAGAAAGGTCCCATCGCGAAGAGCGGCGTTGCCTGCGGCGGATGCGGCGGCGTCCCGCTGAAAAGCGCCAAGGCCATCACCGCTTGCACCACCAGCGTTGCCCACAGACCGGCCGCCCGAAGCGACAGGCCGGACCCTTGTGTCTCACTCATCGCGGCACGCTCCAATGATGACAAAACCGTACCGTACAGTACGGATTGGCCGTGACCGTACTTCCTGGTACGGATAAGGTCAAGCGGTTAAGGGAGAGACGATGCGTGAAGAGAGCCGCAAGCAGCGCGAGCGAGAGATCCTGGACGCGGCGCTCCAAGAGCTACGGCTCAAGGGCTACCGCGGCTGCACCATGCTGGCGATCGCGCGTCGTGCCCGGGCCTCGAAGGAGACGCTCTATGCCTGGTACGGCGACAAGCGCGGCCTCTTCAGGGCCCTGGTGGCCGCCAATGCCGAAGCCATCAAGGATCGCCTGACGGCCACGGAGGCGGGCGAGAGCGACCCCTTGGAGAGCTTGCGCGACGTCGGCGCGGGCTTGCTGGCGTTGCTCCTGGGCGATCGTGCGGTTGCTATCAATCGGGCGGCTGCGGCCGACGCGGACGAAAGCGGAGAGCTGGGCCGGGCGCTGAGCGCCGCCGGCCGCGAGAGCGTGCTGCCTCTGATCTGCGCGCTGCTCCTGCGCGCACGCGCCGCCGGCCGGCTGTCCTTCGACGAGGTGGGGCGGGTGGCCGACGCCTACCTCGGCCTGCTGATCAGCGATCTGCAGGTGCGCCGCATCATCGGCGTCCTCGCCGAGCCCGACCCAGGAGCCGTTCGAGACCGCGCCGACCTGGCCGTGACCCACTTGCGCAGGCTCTATGCCCCGGAGACTCCGCAGCAGGACAGGTAAGGCGGGACTCGCCGCGATCGCTCAGCCGGACGCAGCCTCCGCCTCGGCCGTCGGCGTAAGCCGAAAGCCGCGCAGATGATGGTAGTGCGGCAGAAAACGCGCGTGCATCTCTTGTACCCAGGCCGGTGTCTTGGAGATGTCGGCCGCCTTTCGCGGCTGCGGCTTCAGGCCGTCCGACTTCTTCAAGGCCTCGTGCCAGACCCCTTCCTTGTCGTACCACAGCACCTCCTCGCGGCCGCCGGGCTGCCAGCTCAGGGCATCGGGCAGGAAGGGAATCCCCACCGCCGCGCACCAGGCCGCGACCAGGCCATGGGGATCCTCCAGCAGGTCGTCGCTGTCGATCACCGGCGGCGCCTGGCCGTCGCGCTCGCAAAGCCGGTCGAAGAGGCGCCGCTGCTCTTCGAAGCCGATCTCCTTGGCGGAGAACTCCGGCCAGTTGCGATGACAGGAGGTCAGGACCTTTGCCGGGTCGCGGATCAGGAAACTGTGCCGGAAGCGGGCGAGGAAGGCGTCGCTCCAAAGATGGTCGGTGAACTGCGGCATGTCCTTGGAGAAGACCGGCTTCCGCTCCGCCGCGGCGGAGAGCTTGGCCAGCACGCTGGCGAAGGTCAGTCCGGGCTGGCGCGGACTGTCCGGCGCAAGGCGCGGCCAAAGGGCTTCGTCGCCCTGGTACCAAGCCTCGCCGAAGGGCTCGTGAAAGCAGGCCATGTCGCCGCGCATGCGCATCATCCACTCGAAAGCGGTGGAGGTGGAGCGCGGCGTCGCCCAGAGAACGGTGATCTCGTGCATGGCCGCTAGCCCTCCGCCTGCAGGCTGGCCAGCAAGCGGCACTGGCTGCCGAGCGGCGCCAGTCCCAAGGTCTTCAACATCCGCCAATAGAGCGCCGTGTCGGAGGCGACGATCGGCTTGCCGATCTCCTCCTCCATCGCGCGGGCAAGGCCTACCATGCGCTGCGGCAGCCCGTCGGCACGGCGGAAGTTCGGCATGCCGTTCACCACGATGGCATCGGCTTCGGGCGCCTTCTCGGCGACGTAGCGCATGGAGGCCTCGCCCAGCGCGCCCGCAAAGATCCAGGTGGCCTCGTTCATCTCCTCCTGCGTGGCGATGAGCCCCTGGTCGACGAAGTTGCCGTAGTAGAGCACGTCGAAGCCCGCCTGGCGCAGGAAGCGGACGATGCCGTCGCGCCAGTCGGGCCAGTAGTAGACGGAGTTGACGGCGATCTTCTCGGCGCCCAAGGCGCGCAGGGCCTCCACCAGGCAGAAGCCAGCCATGTGCAATGGCGTGCCGTAGCGCTCGCCCATCTCAAGGCAGAAGCGCTCGATGTCCGCCGGCGTCCGGCCGCCGGCGTGCGACCAGTTCGTGCCGACCTGTCCGACCACGTCGGCGCCGGCATTGGCCATGCAGTCCACGACCTCTTCCAAGAGATGGAAGTTCCGGACCCGCTGGTCCAGCTGGTGGGCGTAGCCCTGGACATGCAGCAGGCGTCCGTGCGCGCCCACGGTTTCGGGCGCGATGCGCAGGAAGTCGCTTGGCGCCGCATCGAAGTCGTGCGGCGGCGCGGTGAAGCCGACCTGGTAGGGAAAGAGCTTCTTGGCTGGATCCAGCCAGCGTTCCGGCTTCATGGCGACCTCTCCCTCTTGGGGTGCAACACGACGTGGGTTCCGGGCAGCTTAGGCCAGCACCGGCAGCCTCGACATTGCTTTCTTGGCCGGAGGTTAATATCAGATTTGATATGTTCGGACGCCGCCGCCAGATCCCTTCGAGCAGCGCCTTGATCGCTTTCGAGAGCGCCGCGCGGCACTGCAACTTCAGCCGCGCCGCCGAGGAGCTCAACACCTCCCAGTCCGCCATCAGCCGTCACATCGCCGGACTGGAGGCGCAGCTAGCCGCGCCGCTGTTCGATCGCGACAATCGGAAACTGCGGCTCAGCGAGGCGGGGCGGCAGTACTATCACGCGGTGGTCTCCAGCCTGGAGGCCTTGAGCCGGGCGGCCGACAGCATCGCCGAGGTCGCCAGCGGTCACTTGACCATCGCCTGCACGCACGAGGTCTCGCACCTCTTCCTCATGCCGCGCTTCGAGGCGCTGCAGAGGGTCATGGGCCAGGAGATCCATATCCGGGTGATGACCTACGAGTACGACACGCCGGAAGCGCTGCGCGATCCGCGCGTCGACGTGATCCTCGCCTACGAGGCAACGGGCGCGAGCCACGGCGATCGCGTGATCGCCCTCGAAGAGGCGGTCGCGCCGGTCTGTGCGCCCCACTTCGCCGCGGCGCACCGCTCGGTGCTGGACCGGGCGGTGAGCGATTGGGGCGATCTCACCTTCCTGGAGCTCACCAAGCCCAATCGCGGTTGGGCCTCGTGGCAGGACTGGTTCGCCCAGGTCGGCCGACCCGCGCGGGCGCCGCAGGTCTACGGCTTCGACAACTACGTCTACCTGCTGGAGGCAGCCGCGGCGGGTCGCGGCCTGGCGCTGGGCTGGCGCGGCATGATCGAACGCTATACAGATGCCGGCAGCTTGATCGTGCTGACCTCCGGTTTCCTCGCCTTCGACCGGCCGCTCTATGCCTTCATTCCGCCGCGCGCGAAGGCTCGGCCGACGGCACGCACCTGCCTGGCCTTTCTCGGGCAGGGAGACCGCGGCACGTAACGGACGTCGCACCGCAAGGGGAGCCATGGAGTTGTTGAGACTGGAAGAGGCCGCCGCCGCGCTGGCCGAGGGCCGCACCACGAGCCGCGCGCTCACCGAAGCATGCCTGGCCGAGATCGAGAAGCCCGACGGCGAAGGCAAGCGCGCCTTCATCACCCTCGACCGCGAGGGCGCCCTGGCCCAGGCGGCGGCCATGGACGGGCTGCGGGCCGTCGGCGCCGCGCCCTCTCCCTGGGCCGGCATCCCGATCGCGGTGAAGGACCTCTTCGATCTGAAGGGACAGGTGACGACCGCCGGCTCCCGGGCGCTGGCCGACCAGCCGGCGGCGGCCGACGATGCCCCGGCGATGGCCCGCCTGCGCCAAGCCGGCCTGGTCCTGCTGGGGCGCAACAACATGACGGAGTTCGCCTATTCCGGACTGGGCCTCAACCCCCACTACGGCACGCCCAAGAATCCCTTCGACCGAGCGCTGGGCCGCGTTCCCGGCGGCTCGTCCTCCGGTGCCGCCGTCGCGGTGGCCGACGGCATGGCGTTGGGCGCGATCGGCAGCGACACCAGCGGCTCCTGCCGCATCCCCGCCGCCTTCTGCGGCATCACCGGCTTCAAGCCGACCCAGGCCCGGGTACCACTCGGCGGCGCGGCACCCCTGTCCTACAGCCTGGACTCGATAGGCCCGCTGGCGCGCAGCGTGTCCTGCTGCGCGATCCTCGACTCCCTGCTCGCGGGCGAGGCACGCGTCGCCGCGCAGATACCGCCGCTGGGCACCCTGCGGCTGGCGGTGCTGCGCAACTACGTGCTGGAAGACATGGACGCGGTCGTCAGCCGGGCCTTCGAGACCGCGCTGCAACGGCTGTCGGCCGCCGGGGCCGGGCTCGTCGATCTCAAGTTGCCGGAGATCGAGGAACTGCCGGCGATCAACGCCAAGGGCGGCTTGGCCGGCGCCGAATCCTATCACTGGCACCGCCCGCACATGGAGCGGGCAGGCGACCTCTACGACCCCCGCGTGCTCAGCCGCATCAAGCGCGGCGCCGAGCAGTCGGCCGTCGACTATCTGGACGTCCTGGCCGCGCGGCGCCGCTTGATCGCCTCCAGCGCGGCCAAGACCAGCGGATTCGACGCGGTTGTCTATCCCACCGTGCCGATCGTCGCGCCCACCTTCGATGCACTCAAGGAGGACGCGGACTACTACCGGATCAACCTCCTGGTCCTGCGCAACTCCCTACTCGGCAACTTCCTCGATCGCTGCGCCATTTCGCTGCCGCTCGCGAGCGAGGGCGCGCCGGTCGGCCTGACCTTGCTTGGCGAAAGAGGCGGGGATGCCGCCTTGCTGGCGAAGGCCGCCGTCATCGAAGGCCTGCTGGCGCAGTAGCATTCCAGGGCGGCCCGAGGCGGCACGCACCCGCCGGCAGACTCTATGGCTGGTATCCCAGCCTGGGATGGAGGACACGGTCGCCCGCCTTGAGGCCGAGTCGCTCTATGGCGTCGCCCGGCAGCTCCAGGACCGCCGTGGCCGGCACGCCCGGCGAGATGATGGCGGTCGACTGCGGCACGGCGTTGTTGGCGGTCGCCAGCACCAGGCCGCGTTCGTCCAGGAAGAGCATGTCGAGGGGTATGTAGGTGTTGCGCATCCACATGCGCGGGATCTGCGGCTCCTCGTAGAGGAACAGCATGCCGGCGTTTGGGGCCAAGGTCTCCCGGTACATCAGGCCCTGGGCGCGCTGCTCCGGCGTCTCGGCGAGCTCGACCTCGAAGTCGTAGCGCGCGCCGCCTTGGGTTTCGATGACGAGGTGGCTCTTGTCGAAGACGACCGCGGCGGCCGCGGTGGCGACCGAGACCAGGAAAGCAACCAGCAAGAAGATCCGCATCATGGGCTCAGCACCGCGCTCGGTAGGGCGCGGACCGCATCGGAGAGCGGTCCGCGGTTTGGTGGATCTGCCAAAGTGGTGAGCCAGCGTTCCCGCGGCTCCCGGCCCCAGCTGTGACGCCAGGTGACTTCGGCCAGCAGCGACGCCGCCGCCGGGGGCAACCTCTCCGCTATGGGGCGATCGGTCAAGTGGGCCCAGACACCCGCCCAGGCGCGCGCGAGCGACCAGGGATTGTAGCCGCCACCGCCCAGCACGATCAGGCGCGGCGCCAAGCCGCGCACCGCCTGCACCACTTGCCAGATCGCTAGGTTGGAGAGCGACAGGCGGCTCATGGGGTCGTCGGCCAGCCCGTCGACCCCCGACTGCAGCACGATGGCGGTGGGCGCCACCCGCTCGATCAGCGGCAGCACCGCGGCCTCCAGCAGGAACTCCATCTCCGAATCGTTGAAGCCGCGCGGCAGCGGCAGGTTGCGGGCCTGGCCGCCGCCACGATCCTCCAGCCCGCCCGACGGCGCGGGCGGTCGATGGGGCCAGCGGCCGGCCTCGTGCAGAGAGACGGTCCAGACCCGATCCTCGTCGACGAAGGCGTCCTGGACGCCGTCGCCGTGATGCGCGTCCACGTCCAGATAGAAGATCGGCGAGACCCCCTCGTCCAAGAGCGAGAGGATCGCCAGCACCGGATCGTTCAGATAGCAAAAGCCGCTGGCGCGGTCGCGGCGTCCGTGATGGGTGCCGCCGGCGGGACTGAAGACCGTCCCGCCCTTCGCCACCAGCTTGGCCGCGGCCAAGGAGGCACCGCAGGCGGTGGCGGGTCGGGAGAAGACCTCCTTGAAGATGGGGTTGCCGTCGCGCCCGATGCGGTAGCGCTCCTTCTCCTGCGGGGTGAGCGCGCCCTGGGTCTCGGCCCGCTGCAAGGCGGCGATATAGCCTCGGTCGTGATAGCGCAGCAGGGCCTCCGGCCGGGCCTTGGCGCAGTCCAGATAGCGTGCCTCCGGCACCCAGCCCATTGCGCGCATCAGGTCGAGGGAGAGCGACACCCTGGGAATCGCCAGGGGATGGCGTCCGCCGTAGGTCGATTGCCGATAGATCTCGTTGCCGATCAATGTCGGGGCGCCGTCGACGCCATCCATCGGCCGAACAGAGTCCTGCATTCCCCTTGATGTTCACCGGCAAGGCCGCGCGTCAAGCCCGCCGGGCCAGCGTCATACGCGCAGTTGCAGGCACCGTGCATGGCGGCTAGCCTTTCGTGACGCCGCGAACAAGGGTGCCGGCAAGAGAATCATCGGGCGGGGAGAGAAACATGGCTTTGAAGACTATTTTGGTCCATCTGGCCAACGACGAAGACCATGTCGGTCGCATGGAAGTCGCCAAGGGTCTGGCCCGGGCCTATGACGCCTTTCTGACCGCGCTCTTCATCACCCACCCGGGCGACACCCTGAAGCACATCCCCGGCCGCGGCGTGTCGCCGGTCTTCCTGGAAGAGGCCTTCGAGAGCGCGAACCGCCGCGCCCGGGAGCTGGAGGGCGAGTTCAGCGACTACTGCACGCGCGAGAACATCCCGCACGAGTGGGTGGTCGCCGACAGCGAGCATCTGGAGACCATCGCGCGCCACGCCCATGCCGCCGATCTGGTGATCGTGACCAGGCCGACAGACCAGAATCTGGAAGACAGGGTGCGGATCCGCATGGCCGAAGAGCTGGTGCTAAGCTCCGGCCTGCCGATCCTGGCGCTGCCGCCGGGCTTTGGCGGCGAGTGGCTGCCGAAGCACGTGCTGATCGCCTGGAAGCCGACCCGCGAAGCGGTGCGCGCCGTGCGCGACGCCCTGCCCCTCATCGAGACGGCGGACAAGGTGATCGTCGCGTCGATCAAACCCAGCGCGGAAGACGCGGTCTCGACCTTGGAGGTCATGCAGTACCTGAGGCGTCAGGGCGCGAACGTCGAAAGCATCGACATGCCCGAGAAGGACAGCGTCGCCGACACCCTGCTCGCCATAGCCGAGAGCCATGAGTGCAACCTGATCGTTGCCGGTGCCTATGGCCACTCTCGTCTGAGGGAGGTCTTCCTCGGCGGCGTCACCCGCGGCCTGATGCGCCACTCCACGGTGCCGCTTCTCTTGAGCCACTGATCCTCGCGCGCGGGTCTGGCGAGACGGCGCTCAGAGGTCGACCTCGACCGTCAGCGGGACATGATCGCTGAGGCCGTTGCCAACCCAGTCTTCGAAGCGACCGACGGAGAAGGCGCGCACGCGG
This sequence comes from Rhodospirillales bacterium, assembly GCA_963669375.1. Classification (GTDB taxonomy): domain Bacteria; phylum Pseudomonadota; class Alphaproteobacteria; order Kiloniellales; family JACOMY01; genus JACOMY01. Next base: position 1,281,514 of record OY770024.1, read on the forward strand.
TCGATCCAAGCCTCCGGCAGGAAGATGTAGTCGATGTGATAGGTCGGTCCGTCCCGCTTGCGGTCCCGCCAGTAGATCGTCGGCCTGCTCTCCCGACCTTGCGCTTCACCCTCGATCGCGTGGTAAGCGCTGACCAGGCCCAATGCCTCCAGCTTCTCCACTAGCGCCTTGTGGTTGATGCGCCAGCCGGGGCGGTCCCAGAAGACGTTGTTGTTGAAGTCGCCGGCGACCACGGCCGGGCCCGCCGACAGCAGATCGCGGTACTTCGAGAGCGCTCGGCGCAGGGGTCCCAGTTGATGCTTGCGGGTGATGCCGGCGCTGGCGTTCTGGGCCCAGACGGCGAGGAGCGTGAAGGACAGCGGACCCGAGACCCTGGCCGGCGCGATGAAGCGCAGGTTCGGATGGTAGGGCTCATGCCGTTCGACGGCGTAGCCGTTGAAGGCGAAGATGCCGAGCCCCTTGTTGGGATTGCTCCCCACCCACAGGGGCTGCCCCTCGATCCAGTCGGCGCCGCGGTCCTCGAGGCGTTCCGGGGTGGCGCACTCGCTGACCACGGCAAGGTCCGGCCTCAAGGACATCAAGGCCTCGCACTTGCGGTCGAGGGCCATGTTGCAGTTCCAGACGACCAGCCGCACGGGTCCGCTCAAGGCCCCGTGCCGGAGCGCCCTCCGGCACGGGAGCAGTCCCTTAGAAGAAGAGGAAGGTCACCACGACGAACAGCGGTACCAGGAAGATGACGGACCATCCCATGAAGCCGAAGAAGCTGGGCATCTTCACACCCTGGTCCTCGCAGATGGACCGCACCATGAAGTTGGGCGCGTTACCGATATAGGTGTTGGCTCCCATGAAGACTGCGCCGCAGGAGATCGCCAGCAAGGTGTTCTCCAAGGGCCCCATCAGTTGGACCGCGTCGCCGCCCGCCGTATTGAAGAAGACCAGGTAGGTCGGCGCGTTGTCGAGGAAGGAAGAAAGAACGCCCGTGACCCAGAAGTACATGGCGTTGTTCGGCTGGTCGCCGTCCGACACGGCCTCGACGATCAGGCCCAACGCGCCCTCCTGACCCGCCTTCAGCATGGCGATCACCGGGAAGATGGTGATGAAGATGCCGGCGAAGAGCTTGGCCACCTCGACGATCGGGAACCAGGTAAAGGAGTTGGCCTTGCGGCTCTCGCTCTTGGTCAGCAAGAGGGAAAGGCCGGCGACACCAATCAAGAGCAAGTCCCTTACCAGGTTCTGTAGTTCGACATGCACGTGATAGATCACGAACTCGACGTCAGGAGTCCAGATACCCGACATCAAGACCGCGCCGACCACGCCGGCCAGCAGCAGCAGGTTCACGGCGCCTTCCAAGCCCAAGGGCTCCTGCGGCGCGCCGTCGCTCTCTTCCGCCGGTGCCGCGGCGGAGTCCTCGCGGCGGAACATCAGCGAATCGAAGATGAAGAAGATCACCAGCAGCGGTATCGCGACCACCAGCATGGGAATGAACATGTTGACGGTCGGCCAGAAAAACTCGACGCCCTTCAGGAAGCCCAGGAACAGCGGCGGGTCGCCCAGGGGCGTGAGTGAGCCGCCGATATTGGCCACCAGAAAGATGAAGAAGACGAAGACGTGAACCTTGTGCTTGCGCCAGGCATTGGCCCGGAGCATCGGCCGAATCAATAGCATGGCCGCGCCCGTGGTGCCCATCCAGCTTGCCAGAACGGTCCCGATCAGCAGCATCACCGTATTGACCATCGGGGTGCCGCGCAGCGAGCCCTTGAGGCGGACGCCTCCGGCGACCGTAAAAAGGGAGAACAGCAGGATGATGAACGGCAGATACTCTAGAAGACCGACGTGCAAGACCTCAAAGAGCGTAATACCGAAGCCGAAGACCAGTGCGAAGGGAACAATCGTCAAAAGGCCCCAGAAGAGCGAGATCTTGCCGAAGTTGTGATGCCAGAAGACCGGGGCGACCAAGGGAAAGACCGCGATCGATAAGAGTATCCCAACGAAGGGCACGCCCCAGATGAGCCCCAGCTCGGAAACATCGAAGTGCGGCGCCCCCTCGCCGGCGGCATGCGCGAGGTCAGGCAACCCCAACAGAAAGGGAAGCGCGAGTACCGCAAGCGCGACCGCTTTTCCAAAGCCTCCCAGGGTCACCTGGACCGTCCCGTCGCGCATGGCAGTTCCCCTTCTTTCCGCTTTTTTCCGCCAAGAATTTACGTCTTTGAACCGGATTATGACGAAGTGAGCGACGCCGGCCAAGAGAAGCCTTGAGGATGCGCGCAATAGGTCGCGTCGGCGCGGTCCGTCGGCCACGGCGGGCCAACCCGCCCTTGCGATTCGGCGACGGACGTGGTCTTGAAGGTCGCCCGGCAAGGCGGTCGCCGCCCGAGATCCCAAGCAGGAGGAACAGCCGATGGAAATGAGCGGAGAACAGCGTATCCCCGCCCCGCGCCAAAAGGTCTGGGAAGCGCTGAACGATCCGGAGGTCCTGAAGAGCAGCATCCCGGGTTGCCAAGAGCTGACGAAAACGGACGAAGGCGGCTTCGAGGCTAAAGTAAAGGCCAAGGTCGGACCGGTCACCGCGACCTTCACCGGCGCCGTGGAGCTCTCGAACATCGATCCGCCCAACGGCTACACCATTTCCGGCGAGGGCAAGGGTGGTGTCGCCGGCTTCGCCAAGGGCGGCGCCGACGTCAAGCTAGCCGAAGAAGGCGGCGAGACGCTCTTGAGCTACACCGTGAACGCGCAAGTCGGCGGCAAGCTGGCGCAGATCGGCAGCCGACTGATCGACAGCACGGCCAAGAAGATGGCCTCTCAGTTCTTCACCAAGTTCTCCGAGGTGGTGGCCGAAGAACAGCCGGCCGAGGCTGAAGCCCCCGCAGCCCCCACAGCCGCCGAGGAGACCGCGCAGCAGGAAGCGGCGCCCACAGCCGAGGCGCCCGCGGCCGAGGCACCCGCGGCCGAGGCACCCGCCGCCGAGCATGGTGATCACGGCGACCATCACCATGTCGAGATTCCGGCGGAGCTGAGCGACGAGGCGCTGAACAAGGACGTCGGCAAGGGTGTCAAGACGGGAGTTTGGGTCGCCGGCCTCTTCGTCGTGGTGCTGATCCTGCTCGCGATCTTCGGCCTGGGCGGCGGCGATTCCGACGGAGAGCACGGCGGGACCACGACCACGGAGAGCCAGGGCGACGGCACTAGCGACTGATCGCTCCCCCAGCACCGGCTTGGATTGAAGGCAGTGTCCCTCGGCTTCGACCGCATTCTTTGGACGCCGATCCTGATCCTGGCCGCCTTGCTGGCCGGACTGGCGCGCATGATCGTGCGCACGCCGGGGCAGGTGCAGCTGGACGGCCAGCTTGCCACCGGGGCCTACCTGGGCGGCGTCCTGGGCGGCGCCCTCATGCCCTGGGTGGCCGGCATCCTGATCGCCTACGGCTATTGGATGTGGAGCAAGGCGCACCGCAACGCGGACTTCATGCGCGAGACCTTTCCGCCTCGCCAGAAACGCGTGATGCATCTGGTGGTGCTCTTCTTCATCCTCTTGATGCTGCTGGAAGCCGCCGGCGTGGCGGCCTGAGACTCGGCCTGATCTGACCCGCCGCGTCGGCACGGAGAAGTGCGCGCCTTCCTTCGAGGCCACAAGGCGGTTCCCTCATGGCATGAAATTTGCTTAAAACAATCTACGCCCTAAAGACACAAAATGGCGTCTGGCCCATCGGCGCCTAGGCCTCTATTGTAGCCGCGCACAGAGTGGGGAGTGCTCGCCTGAGGCAATCGTGCGCTCCAAGGAATGAAACGGGGAGAGACATATGCCCGAAGTGACGATGACGGTGAATGGGCAGCAGGTGTCCCGTGAGGTTGAGGGACGCACGCTGCTGGTTCAGTTCCTGCGAGAGCACCTCAATCTAACCGGCACGCACGTTGGTTGCGACACCAGCCAATGCGGCGCTTGCGTCGTTCACGTCGACGGCAAGTCGGTGAAGGCCTGCACCATGCTGGCCGTCCAGGCGGAGGGCGGCGACGTCACCACCATCGAGGGCCTGGCCTCGGGCGGCGAGCTGCATCCCATGCAGGCCGCCTTCCACGAGCATCACGGCCTGCAGTGCGGTTTCTGCACTCCGGGCATGGTGATGAGCGCGGTCGACCTGCTGCAGAAAAACGCCAACCCGAGCGAGCAGGAGATCCGCGACTGGCTGGAGGGCAATATCTGCCGCTGCACCGGCTACCACAACATCGTGAACGCCATTCAGCACGCCGCCTCCGGCGGCGGCGCGTCCTAGAGGGAGGCCGAGAGACATGCCGGACGGATCGGTAGGACAGGCCGTCAAGCGGCGCGAGGACCATCGCTTCCTCACGGGCAAGGGCCGCTACGTCGACGACATCCACCGCACGGGCGAACTGGCGGCCGTCTTCGTGCGCTCGCCGCACGCGCACGCCAAGGTCAGCGCCATCAATGCCGACGCGGCGCGCAAGTCCCCCGGCGTCGTCGCCGTCCTGACGGGCGCCGACATGGCGGAGGACAACTACGGCTCCATTCCCTGCGGCTGGACGGTCACCGACCGTCACGGCGAGCCGCACAAGGCGCCGCCCCACTTCCCCATGGTGCGCGACAAGGTCCGCTATGTCGGTGACCACGTCGCCGTCGTGCTGGCGGAGACCGCGGCCCAGGCCAAGGACGGCGCCGAGTTGGTCGAGGTCGACTACGAAGAGCTGGACGCCAACGTCGAGCCGGCCAAGGCCATGCAAGCGCCCTTGCTGCACGAAGAGGCGCCCGACAATCTCTGCTACGACTGGGTGCTGGGCGACGAGGCCGAGGCCGACGCGGCCTTCGCCAACGCGCATCACGTCACCAAGCTCGACCTGGTCAACAACCGCCTGATCCCCAACGCGATGGAGCCGCGCGCGGCGATCGCCGAATGGGACAGCGGCACCGACAGCTACACGCTCTGGTCGACCAGCCAGAACCCGCATGTGCTGCGACTGATCTTGAGCGCCTTCATCACCGGCATTCCGGAGACCAAGCTGCGCATCATCGCCCCCGACGTGGGCGGCGGTTTCGGCAGCAAGATCTACTGCTACGCAGAAGAGACGGTCTGCCTTTGGGCGACCAAGCGGATCGGCCGCCCGGTGCGCTGGACCGCCGACCGCAACGAGGCCTTCCTGGCCGACGCGCACGGCCGGGACCACGTCACCCACGTCGAGATGGCGATGGATGCCGAGGGCCACTTCCTGGGCCTCAAGGTCGACACCACCGCCAACATGGGCGCCTACCTGTCGAACTTCGCGTCCTGCATCCCGACCTATCTCTACGCCACCTTGCTGGCCGGGCAGTACCGCACGCCGGTGGTCTACTGCAACGTGCGGGCGGTCTTCACCAACACCGCACCGGTCGACGCCTATCGCGGTGCCGGCCGGCCGGAGGCGACCTACCTGCTGGAGCGCACGGTCGAGATCGCCGCGCGCGAGATGGGGCTGGATCCGGCGGAGCTGCGGCGGCGCAACTTCATTCAGCCCGATCAGTTCCCCTATCAGACGCCGGTCGCCCTGACCTACGACATCGGCGACTACGAGGCCTCGCTGAACGAGGCCACGCAGATGATCGACTACGCCGGTTTCGGGCGCCGCAAGGAGGAAGCCAAGCTGCGCGGCAAGCTGCGCGGCATCGGCTTCTCCTCCTACATCGAGGCCTGCGGCATCGCGCCCTCGGCCGTGGTGGGCTCGCTGGGCGCCGGCGTCGGTCTCTGGGAATCGGCGCAGGTGCGCTTCAACGCGACCGGCACCGTCTCGGTCTTGACCGGCTCGCACGCGCATGGCCAGGGCCACGAGACCACCTTCTCCCAGGTCGTCGCCGACACCTTGGGCGTGCCGATCGAGAGCATCGAGATCGTGCACGGCGACACCGGCCAGATCCCGATGGCAATGGGTACCTACGGCTCGCGCTCGCTGGCCGTCGGCGGCTCCGCCATCATGCGGGCCTGCGGCAAGATCATCGAGAAGGGCAAGAAGATCGCCGCCCATCTGCTCGAGGCCTCGGTCGAGGACATCGAGTTCAAGGACGGCAACTTCACGGTCACCGGCACCGACAAGTCCTTGTCGATGGGCGAAGTGGCCTTCACCGCCTACGTCCCGCACAACTATCCGGCCGATCTTGAGCCGGGGCTGGACGAAACGGCCTTCTACGATCCCTTGAACTTCACCTATCCGGCAGGCACCCACATCTGCGAGGTGGAGATCGACCCCGAGACAGGGGTGACCGAGATCGTGGACTGGGTCGCCGTCGACGATTTCGGCAAGGTGATCAATCCCTTGATCGTCGAAGGCCAGGTGCACGGCGGCATCGCGCAAGGCGTCGGCCAGGCCATGCTGGAGCACGGCATCTACGACACCGAGAGCGGTCAGTTGGTCACCGGCTCCTACATGGACTACTGCATGCCGAGAGCGGACGACCTGCCGTCGTTCAGGGTCGGCATGACGGAGACGGCCTGCACCCACAACCCCTTGGGCGTAAAGGGCTGCGGCGAGGCCGGCGCGATTGCCGCTCCGCCGGCACTGATCAATGCCATCACCGACGCCTTGGGCGTCAAACACATGGAAATGCCGGCCACGCCCGAGAAGGTGTGGCGCTTGGCGCAAAGCGCCGCCGCGGCGGAATAGACGAGAGGAAACGACCGAGATGTACGATTTCGGCTATCACCGTCCCAAGAACCTGTCGGAAGCGGACGCCGCCCTGAAAGAGGCATCGGAGCCGACGCTGATGGCGGGCGGGCAAACCTTGATCCCGACCCTGAAGTTCAGGCTCGCCAACCCCTCCGACATCGTCGACCTCTGCGCGATCGACGAGTTGAAGGGCATCCGCGAGGAGGGCGGCAACCTGGTCATCGGCGCGATGACCACGCATGCGGAAGTGGCCGCCAGCGATCTGGTTGCCTCTCGCATACCGGCTCTGGCCAGCCTGGCAGAGGGCATCGGCGATCCGCAGGTGCGCCACCGCGGCACGATGGGCGGCTCCATCGCCAACAACGACCCGGCAGCCGACTATCCGGCCGGCTGTCTTGGCCTCGGCGCCACCATCGTGACCAACCAGCGCCAGATCGCGGCCGACGACTTCTTCCTCGGCTCGTTCGAGACGGCCTTGCAGGAGGGGGAGATCGTCACCGCGGTCTCCTTCCCGGTGCCGGAGAAGGCGGCCTATGCCAAGTTCCCCAATCCGGCCTCGCGCTATGCCATCGTCGGCGTCATGGTCGCCAAGACGTCGGCTGGCGTGCGGGTCGCGGTCACCGGCGCCGGCGCCGGCGTGTTCCGGGATTCGGCCATCGAGCAGTCGCTGTCCGGCAACTTCGCCGCCGATGCGGTGGGCGGCAGCGGCGCCGACGAGGGCGATCTCAACAGCGATATCCATGCTTCGGCCGGCTATCGTAAGCACCTGATCGGCGTCATGGCCAAGCGCGCCGTGGCGGCGGCCAACTTCTAGCCGCCGGCGAGAGAAGGCAAGAGAGACGGGCGCTTCCGAAGGGGAAGCGCCCTCTCGCTTTTCAGGACGCATGACTCTTTCGCGCAAGACCAGGGGCGGCAGCGCCAAGGGGTGGCGGCTGCGCCTGCCACTGCTGCTTGCGGCGGGCCTGACGCTGGCCGGCCCCACCGCCCAGGCGCAAGAGAAGATCAAGGACGCCATAAGCGACCGTCTGGGGCTGGAGACGAGCGAGCCGCAGGCAGCGCCACGGATCGTCAACGGCATCCCCTTTCAGGTGCGCTTCGACAGCCAGGTTCGCGGCTTGGCGGCCGGCGCGCCGGTGGAGATCCGCGGCATCGCCGTCGGCGCGGTGGAAGCCATCGATCTCGCCTACGACGCGGAGAACAACAGCTTCGCCGTGCTGGTCTCCATCGTGCTGCAACCCGATCTCTTCCCGGCGATGGGTCCCCGCCCGCAAACGGCGGCCGAGACCTATGACGCCGTGGACGCGCTGATCAAGAAGGGCTTGCGCGCCAAGCTCGCCAGTCAGCAGCTCTTGGGCGGGACCATGGTGATCGAGCTCGACATCATGGAGGACCGGCCGCCAGCCGTCCTCGGTCGCGCCGACGATCCGCCGCTCATTCCGTCGGGACCGAGCCAGGCCGAAGAGATCAAGGAACGCCTGCGGCAGGTGATCGCCAAGCTTGCCGAGATCCCCCTGGACGACCTGTTGACCGACGCCAAGGAGACCCTGGCGTCTCTCAAGGCCTTGGCCGAGGGGCCCGAGCTGAAGGAGGCCCTGGCCAATCTGCGCGACAGCTCCGCCGCGCTGGAGGCCTTCGTCGAAGGCCTGGACGGCCGCTTGGACGGCGCGATTGCCGGCCTGCAAGGCACGCTCGCCACGGCGCGGGAGACCCTGGCCTCGATCCAGCGTGCCGTCGGGGACCGCTCCCCCTTGCTGGCCGATATCCGGCGCCTGCTGCGCGATCTGGACGGCGCCGCGCGCTCCCTGCGCTTGATGGCGGACTACCTGGAGCGGCACCCCGACGCCCTGCTGCGCGGCAAGAAGGAGATCAGACAATGACCTTGCGCCTGCTTCTCTTGCCCCTGGCGTTCTTGCTCGCCGCCTGCGGCAGCACGCCGCCGACCAAGGTCTACACCCTGACGCCGAGCGAGACCCGACCGGTGACCGAAGCTGAAGCGGGCGCGCCGACGATCTTCGTCGATCCCACCGCCGTCGCCGAGTATGTCGACCGCACGCAGATGGTGACCCGCGCCGGCGACTACCGCTTGTCGCTGCACGAGTTCGCGATCTGGAGCGAGCCCTTGGGCGAGCTCATCACCCGCAGCGTCGTCGACGACCTCTCGGCGCGCTTCGGCGACGACCAGGTGATGCAAACACCGATCCCGCTCTACGACTACCCCGACTGGCGCGTCGAGCTGGCCGTGCTGCGCTTCGACGTGGATCAGGGCGGAGAGGCCGTCATCGACGCACGCTGGACCCTGCTCGACGGCAGGGACGACCGGCTGAAGGACAGCCGACGCGAGCTGATCGTCACCACCGCCGCCAACCCGGAGGACCCGGACAGCCGGGTCATCGCCCTGCGCGAAGGCCTGGCCATCTTGGCCGGCCGCATCGGCGACAGGATCGCCGCCGCCCGACCCTAACCGCCGTATCGTCCGGGCGGTCCAGTCGCGCCCGGCGGATCCGCGGCGCATTGGCCGCTGCTTCAATGCCGGCCCCATCCCAATTTGGCCAGTTTCGATAGAGATACTATCGGCCTGTTGCGGTCCTTCCCTCCTGTCGAGCCATGCGCCAAGTCCTCTTCGCTCTGCTCTTTCTCGTCGCCTTCCTGGCCGCCTTGGCGGCCGGGCTCCTCGTGGTGCGCCGCGAAGCGGCGGAGATGGCGGTCTCCATCGCCTTGAACCAGGAGGGCATCAGCGGTGCCACCTTTTCCGTGACCGAGTTGGACGGCGATCGGGCCCGCGTGGAGGATCTGACGCTCGGTCGTTACGGCCAGGTCAAGGCGAAGTCGGTGGAGGTGCGCTTCTCCGGCCTCGAGGGATGGAACCCCCTCGCCTGGGCGCCGGAGATCGAAGAGATCGAGATCGACGGCCTTCGGCTGCGCCTGACCAGCCTGTCCGGCAGCGGTCTCCTCGACGACCCTGAGCTCGACAGACTGCTGAACACGCCGGAGACCGAGGGCGAGGACGACACGCCGATCCCCCTCCTCCTGTTCCGTGACGCCGAGGTCACCCTGATGGCCGCCAACGGCGCCAGCGTCGTTCGCTTCGACGGCAGCGTGCAGCGCGAGGAAGCGGGTCCCCTGGCCGGCCTTTTCAGCTACAGCCTGGAGATGGCCGAGGCCACGGCCAAGGGCGACCTGCAGCTCGATCAGGAGTACGATCAGCCGATGCGGGTGTCCCTCACCGCTTCGCGCGCGCAGGTCTCGGTGAAGGCCGGCAGCATCTCCAACCTGACCGCCGCGCTCACCATGACCCTCGGCGAGGACGACCTGCCTTCGATGGAGGGCGAGATGACCTTCCAGGGCATGACGCCGCTCGAGGGTTATGTCGAGGAAGCCTCGCTCAGCTTCACCGCCGATCCGTCCGAAGTCGATCTCGACATCGTGGCGAGAGACGCGGAGGGCGCGACGGTCGGCGAAGGCAGTCTTACCGTCACGCGTCTGGACGGCCGGCCCCGCATCGTCGGCCAGATCTCACTCGATGCCAGCGCCGCCTCCTCGCAGCTTGGCCTGACCGAGAGCGGCGGTGCGCTCACCCTTGCGGGAGACCTGAACGCCACCCTGCCGCCCCTGGTCGAGCTTGTCGGGGCGGGCGACGAGACGCTGCAACGCCTCGCCGCCGGCGTCACCTTGACCTCCAACCTGGCGATCCAAGCCGACGACGTGACGCTTCCCGGCCAGGTGGAAGGCCTCTCGGCCGATCTACAAGTGACGACCGATTGGCGTGACCAACGGCTACAGATCGACGTGCCGGCGGGTGGCACGCTCGGCGCCCGGGCCTTGGATCCGGCGTTGCTGGCGGACCTGCCGGACGACACCAGGCAGGCGCTTTCGCGCGACCTATCCCTCACCATTCCCGGAGAGGGAGCGGGCGGTCTCAAGGTCCTGGTGGAGCAGGACGGACAGGGTCTCGACATCACCATGACCGGCCCCTTGGCCCTGGAAAGCGGCGCCGGTAGTCGTGCCAGCATCCAAAGCGTCCTGGAGAGCCGCCTCTCCCCGCGCTTCGAGCCGGAGCAGATCGCGCTGCGCGACTTGCAGCTGACGCTTCAGCAGCTGCCCGTCCTGGGCAACCAGATCGCCCGGTTCTCTCTCGCCGGGTCGATGACCTTCGCTGACCGGGTCGCGCAGGGAGATCTGGCCCTATCGGCGGCGCTTGCCGAAGCGACGGTCGAGGACGTGGAGATGAGGGACCTCGACCTGGACCTCTCCGCCGCCTTCACCAGCACGCCGGAAAGCTTGAGCCTCTCCTTCAAGGAGGGCAGCACCTTGAAGGCGGGGGGAGCCAGCCTCGAGGGCGAAGAGATGCTGCTGGCACCCGCCGTCTTCCGTCTCGACGAGGCCGTCCTGATCCCCGACGACAGCGGCGCCGCGGATCTTCGCCTCACCGCGCTGAGCGACAGCCTCAGCCTGGACATCCCCGACGACGACCTGCCGCTGAACCTCGGCGGCGTCGAGATCGTGCTGGAGGGGACGCTCGTCGGTCAGGATCTGGACGGTTGGGCGACCGTGACCGCCGATCGCGTGGGCCTGCCGAGCGAAGGCGTGAACCTGCGCACCTTGGTGATCGGCGTCCCCCTGCCGCCGGAGCGCCTGGCCGAGATCAACGGCCAGGTCACCATCGGCAGCGCCACCGTCACCAAGGACGGCGACACCTTCTCTGGCATGACGGCGGCGGCACTGCTGACCCTGGAGGGTCGTACCTATCGCCTGCGCGGTAAGGGCCGCGGACCGGGTGGCCTCGGCACCTTGAACGTCAGCCTCGATCACGACATGGAGACCCATCGCGGCAAGGTCTTCGCCAAGTGGGGACCGATCACCTTCACCCCCGACGGACTGCAGCCCAAGGGCCTGACAACGCTTCTGGAAGACCTCGAAGACGTCTCCGGCCGGCTGGATCTCGAAGTGACGGCGACCTGGAGGCCGGGACGCTCGCGAGAGACCGCGAACCTGAAGCTCACGGACATGTCATTGACCCTCGCGCCGGCCCGGTTCGAGGGCTTGAGCACGGATCTCACCCTCGTCGAGCTTTCGCCGCCGGCCACCTCGCCCGAGCAGCAGGTGAAGGTAGCGCTGCTCGACGTGGGCGTGCCCCTGACCGACGTCATCCTGGTCTACCAACTGCTGGGCGGCAGGCGCGACGCGACCCTGGACGTCGAGCGCCTGCAGGCCAACTTCTCGGACGGCCGCCTGCTCGCCAGCCCCTTTCAGTTGAGCGAGCGCGAGCAGGCCTTCCAAACCACGGTCGAGGTGGATCACATCGATCTCGCCACCCTGGTTGGCCTCCTGGACCTCGGCAAGGTGGAGATGTCCGGCCGCGTGATCGGCCAGCTGCCGCTGGCGATCGACATCGCCGAGGAGAGCGTGGCGATCGAGGCCGGCTGGCTGCAGAGCGTCGGCGAAGGCATCCTGCGCATCCCCGACGCGGCGGGCATGCTGGGTCTCGGCGACATCAGCGAGCAGCAAAGGGAGTTGCTCTTCGCGCTCGATGCGCTCTCGGACTTCCACTACACCTATCTCTACGCCACCGTCAGCTTCGGCGCCGACGGAAACCTCACCCTTGCCTTGACGATAGAGGGCAACAGTCCGGGCGTGCTCGACGGCTATCCCTTCAAGTTCAACATCAACATCGGCATCGATCTCACCGATCTCCTGAACGCGATCAGGCGCGGTCAGGACATCACGCCGGCGCTCTTCGAGGGCGGATGGACCTTGAAATGATCGTGGTGAAGCGGAAATGACCGCGGGTGAGAGACATTTTTACACACGATTCGACACATCACGGCGTATGATGTCTTTCATGAACGCGCGCACCCCGCTTCTCCTCCTAGCGCTGCTGGCCGGCATCGCCGCCTGTACGCCGAAGGTTGCCGTCGAGCCTCCCAAGGAGCCGATTACCATCAACCTCAACATCCAGGCGGATGTTCGCGTGCGTATCGAGGAAGCGGCGGAGAGCGACATCTCCGAGAACCCCGATATCTTCGGCGCGGAGTAGACCATGAGCCAAGTGATCCTTCACCAGTCTTCGTCCGACGAACGCCGACGCCTGCCGGCCCTGATTCTCGCGATCGCCGGGATCTGGATGGCCGTGGCCCTGCTGGTCGGCATGTCTTCCGTCAATCCGGCGATGAGCCAGTCGCTGAAAAGCGACCTGGCGAGCGGCGCCTTGGGTGAAGGCTGGAACGGCCTGGTGGTGCCGCGCCAGAATTCGGCCGCCGGCCGGGCGAACGCCATCAATGCCAAGCGCATGAAGATCTACAAGAAGCGTGCCAACGAGACCGGCCAGAGCGTCGAGGTCGTAGGCTCGATCTATGCCAAGGAGATCTACGAGCGCGCCCGCAGCGGCACCTGGTTCCTGTCCAAGAACAATTCCTGGTCGCAGAAACCCTGACGCCGCCCTTCAGCTGTCGGCCGAGGTCTTTCTCGGCGCCAGTGCCGCGACCAGTATTCCGGCCAAGGTGATCGCGACCATCCCCGCGACGGTCAGCAGATCGGGCGTCTCCATGAAGAAGACGAATCCCCAGAGCGCCGCGGAGACCAGATAGGCATAGTCGAAGGTCGCGATGATCGAGGGGGCCGCGATCTGGTAGGCGCGCGCGACGCCGACGAAGTAGGCGGCCGAGAGCACGCCCAGCAGCGCCATCAGACCCCATTCCCGCATGCCCATCGGTGCCCAGTCGCCCAGCAGGAAAGGATAGGCCGCCTGGGTCTCGGTGCCGAGGCCGAGCAACAGCAGCAAGAGGGTGGCGATCAGGCCCGCCGCGACGAAGGAAAGGTGAAGCGCAAGCGCCAAGCTGAGCGGCGCCTCCTCCTGGCACTTGCTGCGGGTGAGCACCATGGCGAGCGCATAGAAAGCGGCCCCCAGAATCGGCAGCAGCGTGAACCAGGAGAAGGCGTCGCTGCCGGGCTTGAGGATCGCGACCACGCCGAGAAACCCCAAGAACACACCGCCCCACTGCCGCGCGGTCACGGCCTCCCCGATCAGCAGGGCGGAGAGCAGGGCGATCATGATGGGGTTGGTATAGACCGCCACCGCCGCGACGGAGAGACTGAGCTTGGGCAAGGATGCGTAGAAGGCGAGCCAGGTGAGGACCAGCAAGCCGGCACGAAGGAAGCTCCAACCCGCCACGCGCATCTTGAGGCCGACACCGCCCAGCAGCAGAAGCACGACGAGCAGAGGCAGAGCGAAGAGGGAGCGTAGAACGAAGACCTGCCAAAGCGTGACGTCGGCGCTCACCAGCTTCACCAGCGCATCGGCGAAGGCCATGGTCAGGACCGATGCCAGGATGATGGTGATGCCAAGCGCCGTGCGCTGCGGCCGCGCCCTTTCCTTGTCCGACATGTGCCTCCGTCCGCAACGGCGGCCAAGTCCGGCCCGGCCGCCCGTGGGATCCATCCTAGCGCTGACCTCATTGTTCAAAAACAGATTGAGCTGACATCACCTTCCTGAGCAAATTCGAACAATGGCACGCACACCGATCAGCGGAATCGAGGTCTTTCTGACCATCGTGCGAGAGGGTTCGCTGCGCGCGGCGGCCCGCTCGCTGGGCATCGGCGCACCCGCCGTCAGCCACCAGCTGAAGGCGCTGGAGAAGCGGATCGGGGTCGACCTCCTGGTGCGCACGACCAGGTCCATCGAGCTGACGGAGGCCGGGCGCACCCTGCTGGCCGGCGCGGCCCCGGCCTTCAAGGAAATCGCCGAAGCGATCGAGGGCACCAGGGTCATCGGCAAGGCCACGACCGGGACCTTGCGCCTGACCCTGCCGAGGAGCGCCTACAAAATGCTGATCGCGCCGCTGCTCGAGGAGTTTCAGGCGCGCTATCCCGAAGTCTGCTTGGACATCTCCGTCAACGAGGGGCTGGTCGACATCGTCAAGGAGGGCTTTCACGCCGGCTTCCGCCTGGGCGACCGCCTCACCACGGACATGGTGGCGGTGCGCCTGACGGGCCCGCTGACCCCCTGCTACTCGGCGGCGCCCCACTATCTCGATCGCTTCGGCCGGCCGCGTCACCCGCGCGATCTCTTGAACCACAAGTGCGTGCGCTACAAGTTCGTCTCGGCCAACCGCATCTGGGACTGGCAGTTCGTCGAGGACGGGCAGGTGAAGGTCGTCGATCCGCCGACCCGGTTGGTCTTCGACTCCATGCAGTCCGTGATGCAGGCCGTGCGCGACGGCCACGGCATCGGGTGGTCGCTGCGTGCGGTCATCGAGGACGATCTGGCGCGCGGCGCGCTGGAGACGCTCCTCGACCCCTATATCGTGACCTTGCCTCCCTACTACCTCTACTATCCGGAGCAGAATCGGCGCCTCGAGCTGCTGCGCCTCTTCATCGATTTCCTGAAGGCGCGACGCAGCGTCGATCCATCCCGGCAAAGATCCCCTGCCTTGGTGTCGGGGCCTGGCGCTCTAGATGATGGCTAGCCTTTTGCATGCCCGGCCCGGCTCCGCTAGGCTCGCCACGCTTTCCTGCTTTCTTGGAGATTCCATGGCCTCCGACCTGCCTTCCTCCGTCGACGAGACCCTGAGCCTACTCGCGGACCAGCGCTACCTGGCCGATCGGCCGCTGGCCACCGTCCTCTACCTTTCCCTTCGGCAGGGCCGGCCGCTGTTCCTGGAAGGCGAGGCCGGTGTCGGCAAGACCGAGATCGCGCGCGTCCTCTCCGCCGCCCTGGGACGGCGGCTCATCCGGCTGCAGTGCTACGAGGGTCTCGATGTCGCCAGCGCCGTCTACGAGTGGAACTATCCCCGCCAGATGCTGGAGATCCGCTTGGCGGAGGCCGCCGGCAGCCACGACCGCGACCGCATCGCGCACGACATCTTCGACCGCCAGTTCCTGATCGAGCGCCCGCTGCTCCAGGCCCTGGCGCCCCAGGAGGGCGGAGCGCCCGTCCTGCTGATCGACGAACTGGACCGCACGGACGAGCCCTTCGAAGCCTTCCTGCTTGAGCTCCTGTCCGATTATCAAGTGAGCGTGCCGGAACTCGGCACGATCACGGCGCCTAGCCCGCCGATCACCATCATCACCTCCAACCGCACGCGCGAGATCCACGACGCGCTGAAGCGGCGCTGCTTCTATCACTGGGTCGGCTATCCCGATTCCCAGCGCGAGCGCGCCATCCTGGCCGCCAAGGCCCCGCAGGTCGCGGCCCAGCTCTCCGCCGAGGTCGTGGCCTTCGTGCAGCGCCTACGGGAGCAAGAACTCTACAAGCTTCCGGGCATCGCCGAGACCTTGGATTGGGCCGATGCGCTGACCCAGCTGGACAAGGTCACCTTGGATGAGGATGCGGTCGATTCGACCCTGGGCGTGCTGCTGAAGTACCAGGACGACATCGCCAAGATCGAAGGCAGCGAGGCCGCCAAGCTCTTGAGCGACGTGAAGCGCGAAATGGCAGAGCTGCGCCTGGGCTAAAGCGCGATGGAGCAGACGGCCGACGGCGGCGGCGGCATCGCCGGCAACATCCTTTCCTTTGCGCGAACCTTGCGCGCCGCCGGCCTTCCGGTCGGTCCCGGATCGGTGTTGGATGCGCTGGAGGCCGTCAAGACGGTAGGCCTGGACCGGCGCGACGACTTCTACTGGACCCTGAACGCGGTCTTCGTGAAGCGCCAGGAACACCAGGAGATGTTCGACCAGGCCTTCCACGTCTTCTGGCGCAACCCGCAGTTCCTGAACCGCATGCGTTCGCTCTTCCTGCCGACGGTGATCCCCGAGATGGGGGCGAAGGAAGAGCAGAAGGCTCTTTCCCGGCGCATCAGCGACGCGCTCGCCGGCGAGAAGCCCGGCATGAGCGAAGACGCCGAGGACCAGGAGAAGGTCGAGATCGAGGCCACGCTGACCTGGTCCGACAAGGAGGTCTTGGCCGAGAAGGACTTCGAGGACATGAGCAGCGCCGAGCTGGAGGAGGCCAAGCTGGCCATGACCAGGCTCACGCTGCCCCTGCAACGCGTGAAGACGCGGCGCTGGCAGAGCGATCCCGGCGGCCCGGGCATCGATGCCAGGCGCTCCTTGAAGGCAGCCTTGCGCCAGGGCGGCGATGCCTTGCCGCTGGTCCGCCGCCGGCGACGCGAGAGACCGCCGCCCTTGGTCGTGCTGACCGACATTTCGGGCTCCATGGGCCAGTACTCGCGCATGCTGCTGCACTTCTTGCACGCGCTCACCAATGACCGCGATCGGGTCTTCGTCTTCCTCTTCGGGACAAGACTGACCAACGTCACCCGCCAGCTGCGCCATCGCGATCCGGACGAGGCGCTGATCAAGGTCTCCGAGGCCGTGCCGGACTGGGACGGCGGCACGCGCATCGGCACTTGCCTGGAGACCTTCAATCGAGACTGGGCACGTCGCGTCCTGGCGCAGGGCGCCGTGGTGCTGCTGATCTCCGACGGCCTGGACCGGGCCGGCGCCGAGGGCCTATCGCAGCAGATGGAGCGTCTGCACAAATCCTGCCGGCGGCTGATCTGGCTCAACCCCCTCTTGCGCTACGAGGCCTATGCTCCAAAGTCTCAGGGAGCGCGCGCCATGCTGCCGCAAGTGGACGAGTTCCGCAGCGTGCACAGCCTGGCGAGCCTCAGCGACCTGGCCCAGGCGCTCAGCCGGCCGCCCCCGCAGCGACGCTCCGCCCAGCAGGCCTGGACCCTGGAGGGCCGCAAGACCGAGGAGAGGGAGAAGCCATGACCCAGACAGCCGAAGACCTGCTTTCAACCGCCGCGGACTGGCGCGACGGCGGCCGCAAGGTGGCGCTCGCCACCGTGGTCGCCACCTGGGGCTCCTCGCCGCGGCCGGTCGGCAGCCAGTTGCTGGTCGACGACGAGGGGAACATGGCCGGCTCCGTGTCAGGCGGCTGCATCGAGGGCGCCGTGGTCATGGAGGCCGCCAGCGTCATGCAGGGCGGCGCGCCGAAGCTCCTGACCTACGGCGTCACCGACGAAGAGGCCTGGACCGTCGGGCTCGCCTGCGGCGGCGAAGTCAAGGTCTTCGTCGAGGCGGTGGAGTAGAGCCATGCGGCGTGAGGTCTTCGACGCCCTCGTCCAGGCTAAGGCCGAGAAGCGGCCCGTCGTGCTGGCCACCGACGTGACGAGCGGCCTGCAGCTCCTGATGGACGACACCGGCCAGGCCCTGGCGGGCGAGCTGGAGATGCCCGGTTCTCTGATCCCGGCGCTGGAGGCGGCATTGGTCGCCGACCGCAGCGGTATCGAGGACACCAGCGGCCTCTTCCTGCAGGTCTTCAATCCGCCCTTGCGGCTGATCATCATCGGCGCGGTGCACATCGCCCAGGCGCTGATCCCCATGGCCCGCGTGCTGGGCTACGAGGTGATCGTCGTCGATCCCAGACGCGCCTGGGCCAACGTCGACCGCTTCCCCGGCGTCGCGCTGACGCACGACTGGCCGGACGAAGCCATGGAGCAGCTTGCGCCGGACCATCGGACCGCCGTGGTGGCGCTCACCCACGATCCCAAGCTGGACGATCCGGCGCTGGTGCGCGCCCTGGAGAGCAACGCCTTCTACATCGGCGCCCTGGGCTCGCGGCGCACGCACGAGAAGCGGTGGCTGCGGATGGAGGAGTCGGGCGTGGACGCGCGCAAGTTCTCGCGCATCGACGGCCCCATCGGGCTGGCTATCGGCGCCCGCTCGCCGGCCGAGATCGCGCTTTCGATCCTGGCCAAGATGACTCAGGTGCGCCAGGGCGCCCCACCGCTGGTGAAGGCAGCCTGACGCGGCGATGGAATTCGGCCCGCTCGCCTTGGACCAGGCCGAGGGCGCCTACCTGGCGCACTCGGTCAGCCTAGGGAAAACCCGCTTCAAGAAGGGACGCCGCCTCTCGGCCGAGGATCTGTCGGCCCTGCGCGCGGGCGGCCATGACACAGTGGTCGCCGCCCGGCTCGCCTCCGACGAGGTGCACGAGGACGAGGCCGCCGCCACCGTGGCGGCGGCGCTTGCCGGACCCGGCCTCGCCACCACGGCGGCTTTCACCGGACGCTGCAATCTTCTGGTGGGCAGTCGCGGACTGCTGCGGATCGACCGGACGCGCATCGATCGGCTGAACGCCCTCGACGAGGCGCTGACGGTCGCCACCTTGGGCGCCTATGACCTGGTCGAACCGCGCCAGATGGCGGCGACCATCAAGATCATCCCCTTCGCGCTCTCCCGCGCGGTCTTGCAGAAGGCCCTGGCGATCGCCGCGGAAGGGCCGCTGCTGTCCGTGGCACCCTTGAGCCAGAAGCGCGTCGGCTTGGTGCAAACCACCCTGCCGGGCCTGAAGCCCAGCATCCTGGACAAGACCCGAGAGGTCACCAACCAGCGCCTGGCCGCCCTGGACTGTCCACCCGCGCGTGAGCTGCGCTGCCCGCACGAGCAAGAGGCCGTCACGCAGGCGGTGAGGCAGCTGGACGACTGCGACATCGTTCTGGTCTCCGGGGCTTCCGCCATCGTCGACCGGCGCGACGTGGTGCCGGCCGCGATCGCGGCGGCGGGCGGGCGCATCCGCTACTTCGGCATGCCGGTCGATCCCGGCAACCTCATCTTGCTGGCCGACAGGGACCGGCAGCCGGTGCTGGGCCTGCCCGGCTGCGCCCGTTCGCCCAAGCTGAACGGCTTCGACTGGGTCCTGGAGCGGCTGGTCGCCGACATCGCGGTCGGCCCGGCGGACATCCAGGCCATGGGGGTCGGCGGGCTGCTGAAGGACACCGCCCAACGCCCGCTCCCCCGCTCGGCCGCCGTGGAGCGACCCGCCGGAACGCAGCGTCAGCCACGCGTGGCCGCCCTGGTCCTGGCTGCCGGACAGGCCAAGCGCATGGGCCGCAACAAGCTGATCGAGCGAGTGGCCGGCAAAGCCCTGGTGCGCCACGCCGTGGAGGCCGCCTTGGCGTCGGAGGCCGAGCCCGTCATCCTGGTGACCGGCCACCAGCGAGAGGCCGTCGAGGAGGCTCTGGAGGACCTCGACCTCCTCAGCGTCCACAACCGAAACTACGCCGCCGGTCTCTCCACCTCGCTGAAACGCGGCCTCGCCAGCCTGCCGGAGGGGATCGACGCCGCCGTCATCCTGCTGGGCGACATGCCGCGCATCGGCCCCGAGGTAATCGATCGCCTGATCGCCAGCTTCAACCCACTGGAAGGCCGCGCCATCTGCCTGCCGACTTACCAGGGCAAGCGCGGCAACCCGGTCCTCCTGGGCCGCCAGTTCTTCGCCGAGGCGCAGACCATCGAGGGCGACCAGGGCGCGCGCGAAATCCTGCGCGAGTACGCGGAGGCGGTCTGCGAGGTGCCGGTCGACGAGGGCTCGGTGCTGCTCGACGTCGACACGCCCGAGGCCTTGGCCGCGCTGCGAAGGGACAGGGTCCTCGAAGAAGAGATCTGATCGCGCCGGCAATCTGTCAGTGCGGATCCTTGACAAAGACGATAGCCCACGGGTGACATTCATGCATAGCTTGCAGGAATGAACCTGAAAGACCTGGAGATCCTGCTTGCCGTGGTGCGGCGCGGGTCCTTTGCCGCGGTTGCCCGTGAACAAGGCGTCGATCCCTCCTCCATATCGCGCAGCATCGCCGCGTTGGAGGCCGACCTGGGCCTCAGGCTTCTGCAGCGCTCCACGCGGCGCCTGTCGCTCACCGATGCGGGCGCCTCCTACTGCCGTCGGATCGAGCCCCTGGTGGAGGAACTCCGCGCGGCCGGCGACGCCGCGCGCAGCGCGGCCAGGGCGCCCTCCGGCCGCCTTCGTCTCACGGCGTCGGTGGCCT
Source organism: Rhodospirillales bacterium (assembly GCA_963669375.1). Taxonomy (GTDB): domain Bacteria; phylum Pseudomonadota; class Alphaproteobacteria; order Kiloniellales; family JACOMY01; genus JACOMY01. The sequence continues at coordinate 1,301,928 of OY770024.1, forward strand.
TCGGCGAGGCCTGTCTTGTTCCTCTGCTGCCGGCCTTCCGCCGAGCCTATCCGGAGATCCTTCTGGATCTCGTGCTCAGCGACGCGAACCTCGACCTTCTGGGCGAGCAGATGGACTTGGCGATCCGCTTGGCGCCACGCATCGAGGGCGACCTGATCGGCGTGAAGCTGCGCGACACGCACTACCGCGTCTGCGCCAGCCCGGCCTATCTCGGGGAGGGAGGAAACCCGGGCGATCCAGCGGCGCTGGCCGCGCATGACTGCATCCGGCTCGACCTGCCCGGCTATCGTGACCGCTGGCGCTTCAAAGCCGAGAACGGGAGGGAGGAGGCCGTGGCGGTGACCGGCGGTCTCCTGCTTTCCTCGCCCTTGGCCTCGCTCAGCTGCGCCCGCGCCGGCCTGGGACCGGCGCTCCTGGCGGATTGGCTGGTCGAGCGGGACCTAGAGCAAGGCGCTCTCGTCGACCTCTTTCCCGGTATCGAGGTCACCGCGACCAGCTTCGAGACGGCGGCCTGGTTGATCTACCCGAGCCGCCGCTACCTTCCCGCCCGGGTCCGCGCCGGGATCGACTTCCTACGCCAGGCGCTGGGCAGGTAACCTCAGTAGTCGAACTCCCAGCGCAGTATGGCGCTGGAGTTGGTGTTGGGGTCGTCGCCGGCGGCCGCCCGTCCCTCGAACTTCACGTTGGGCAGCAGGTCGACCTCCACGGTGGCCTGGGTGCTGCCGGGCTGCGTTCCCTGGCGCACTCCGAGGAAGACGTCCTTGGAGATATACTCTCCCACCGTCGCCACGGCCTCGTTGTCGCCTTCGCCGGCCTCGACGCGGAGAACGTCGACGCCGACGGTGTCGCGGATGAGCTCGACCGTGGTCTTCTTTGTACCCGTCGCGCCGGACATGATGGCCGCCGCCTCGGCCAGCTGCAGGGCCTCGATCGGCGAGATCTGACCGGTGCCGCGGCCGAAGAGGACGTTTGAAAGGATCTCGTCCTCCGGCATCTCGGGGTCGGAGGTGAGGTTGATCTCCGGCTTGCTCGCGCTGCCGGTGATCCGGATGGTGGCATCGAAGTCGTCGCCTTCGTAGAGCGCCCGGAGGTTCAATGTCGGATCGATCTTGGCGGAGCCGTCGAAGTCGACCGAGCCCTCCTCCAGGTCGAACTGACTGCCGAAGAGCGAGAAGAGGCCGCGGCGCGGCTCGAGCTTGCCGGTGATGAAGGGCGCATCGGCGGTGCCGCTGATGAAGAGCTTGCCGGTCCATTCGGAATCGAGACCGGCGCCGCCGACGAAGACCCGGCGCGGCAGGTCGACTGTCAGATCCAGCAGGATCGGCAAGGCCGGCGGCGCCTCCTCCTCTTCTTCCTTGGCGGCGCCGCCGTCGACGGCCACGCCCTGGCGCACCAGGGTAACGGGCAGATCGGGAATGCTGGCCGGCAGGTCGGGCTGCACGCTGGCACGGATTTCCTGATTGGTGATGATGCCGGTCACCCTCAGCTCCTCGGCCAGGTTGCCGCCGACCTTGATGTCGGCGTCCATGCGGGCATAGAGGTCTTCGCGCCGGGCCAAGGCGAAGTCGGAAAGCTTGAGTTCGGCCTGCAGCGAGGGACCGGGATCGCCGGCGAGATCGAAGGCGCCGGTCAGGTCGAGGCGTCCCTTCTGACCGTCCGTGCCGCTGAACTGCTGGACCACCAGCCGCCGGTCGCTGCCCTGCAGGGTGACGGTCAGGTTCTCGACGATGGTCGCCGTCATGATGTTCTCGTAGCGGCCGCCGACGATTTTCACGGTCCCGCTGACCTGCGGGTTCTCCAGGCTGCCGGCCAAGGCCAGGTCGATGGTGCCCTGGCCGGTGACGCGCTGCTCGCCGATGGGCGCCAGGTCGACCAGGGGCCCCAGCTCGCCGGTCCAGTCCAGGCTAGCGCTGAGCGGCGCGGTCTCGCTGAGATCGGCGCCGATCGGCGACAGGGACACGCGCAGGGGCACCTGGGCGGCCAGGCGCATGGGCTGACCGAAGTTCCCCGTCAACCGGCCGTCGACGGCCATGCCGTCGCCCGCGAGATTGCCGTTGATGGCGATGTCGACCGGCGGATTGAGCGGCAAGCCCTCCTCCTGCACCGAGAGCCCGCTCACCGTCACCACGATGGTCCCCTGCGCCTGGCGATTGCCGCTGAGGTCGATCTTGGCGGCGACCGTTCCCTCCGGCGCGTCGCCGCCGATCAGCGGCTCGATGGCCTTGAGGTCGAGACCGGCCAGGTCGAGGTTCAGGCGCTTGTCGCTGCCGGCGAGCTTGGCGTTCAGCGACAAGGTGGCGCCGGCGATCCGCAGAGCGACGTCGGCCGCTTCGGGTCCCGCCGGACCGATCGCCACCTCGGTGGTCTTGGATTGCGAAAGCGGAAGGCCGGCCAGTTCACCCGTCAGCCGGCTCAAGGAGATGCTGGTCCGGCTGCCCTGCTGGCGCACCTGGCCGGCGATCGAAAGCTGGGTGGGACCTTCGACGTCGCCGCTGGTCTCCAAGGTGATCGCCAGGTCCTCCGGCGTGCCGTCGAAGGTGACGGCCAGGCTGTCCAGGCGCGCCGGATCGGCATCGATGGCGGAGCCCCGGAGGCTACCGTCCAGCCGCAAGGCGCCGGTGGCATCGCGCGCATCGGCCTTCAGCGCGATGCCGCCGTGCGGGATGTCGGCGAGCCGGCCCGGCGCCAGGTCGAGGGCCACCCGTGCGTTCTGCTTCTCGCCCTCGCCGGTGAGCTCGACCGCGAGCGTGCCGCGGCCCTGCAAGGGCACACCCAGGTTGGCCAGCAGCTTGCCGCCGTTGAGTGTTCCGCGCAGCTCGCCGGAGATTGGCGTGCCGGCCGCCGGCACGGTGAGGCCGCCGCTGATCTGAACCTCGCCGCCCAAGGCGACCTTCAGGGGGGCGATACGGAAGGCCTCGGTGCCGACCGGGGCCAGGCTGGCCGAGAGGTCGATCGGGCCGTAGCCGCTCTTGGGTGCCGAGAGGGTGATGTCGCCGCTGAGTTCCGGCGGCAGGCCGGCGACTTGCACCTCGGCGGAGAGCGGCCCGATCTGCTCGCCGCCGAAGGTGAGCTCCTTGCCTTCCAGGAGGGCCGAGACCGCGAGGCGACCGTCCACATCCTCTCGAAAATCGCCCTGGGCGCGCAGCGATCCGCCGGCCGGACTGCCGATCAGCGGCTCGGCCTTGGCGAGGTCGTCGAGCGCGACCTGCCACTTGAGCGCCATGGCTTCCGTGCCCAGCTCCCCATCGAGATCGACGGCCAGATCGGGACCCAGCAGGCTCACCTCGCTCAGCGCGATGCTGCCGTCGGGCGCGTAGGTGACGCCGCCCATCAGCATGAGACCGTCGCCCAGGAAAGCGCCGATGCCGTCCGGCAGTCCGCCCGTGCCGATCACGGTGAGGTCGAGGTTGGCGCCGATAGGCGCCTCCAGGCCTTGCAGGGAGAGGCCGCTGTCCAGGGTTACGGAGAGCGGCACGGCCGCCAGCATCGGCTCGAAGCTCCCGAGATCCGGCAGCACCGCGTCCAGGTGCAGCTGCGGGGTCCCGGCCAGCTCCGGCAGCGAGAGGTCGCCGTCGAGCAGCAAGGTCAGGTCGGTGCCGCGCAGGCTCAGTCGTTGCAGGACGGCGGCCCCCTCGTCCGGAGAGACCAGGGCCGCAGCATTCAAGCGCAGATCGCCGTAGGGCAGCGGCGGCACCTCGGCCAGCAGGACCTGGGGCCCCTTGACCTGCAGATCGAGCGTGGTCGCCAGCCGGCCGTCCTGTGGCTTTGCCTCCAGATGCAGATCCAGTTCCCTGACGTCGGCCTCCGCGGTCTTGACGCCGCCGACCTTGGCGGAGAGCCGGGCCTCCGGCAGGCTCAAGGGACCTTTCGCCGAGGCCCGCAGGCTGCTGGCCCCGATCGAGACCTCCGGGATCATGTCGCGCAGCGGCGAGTCGGCCGCCAGCGTGAGCGTCACCTCGGCGTCGACGACTTCGTTCTCCAGCTCGAGGCTGCCCTTCAGCGCGACCGCGAAGGACGCGGCATCGAGGTTCAGGCGCTCTAGCGTCACCAGGTCGTCGTCCAGGACCGCGGCGATGTCCAGCAGCGCACCGCCCTCCAGCCAGGGCCGCACGTCCTCGGGCCAGAGGTCGGCGGGAAGCGTGCCGCTGGGGTCGACCCGGCCCACCAGCACCACGCGGCGTTGCGGCTGCCCGGCGAGCGTGAGGTCGCCCTTGATCGCCTCGGTGCCGTTCAAGGCCAGCAGCAGCTTGCCTTGCCAGTCGTCCAGCGCCCCCTTGCCGACCAGGCTGAGGTCGATGGCGGGCAGGGTCGGCAGCTCCGCCAAACGCGAGACCAGGCCGCCCTCCGGCTCCTGCACCTCCAGGGAGAGGTCCAGGACCTCGTCGCTCGGCGTCCAGCCCAGATCCGCCTTGACCCAGAGCTTGGTCTCGCCGGCGCCGTTGACGTCCAAGGCAAGGCGGGTTTCGCCTTGGCGCGGCCAAAGGGCATCGCCCTTGATCGAGAAGGCCGCCGGGATGCCGACCAGGGGCGCGCCGAGAGAGACCTCGCCCACCACGAGACTATCGACCGCCACGTCGACCGGCAGGCTCGGCAACTCCGGAATCAGCTTGTCGTCCGACGCGGCGGTCGCCGCCGCCGGCTCGGGCTGGCTGTCGCCCGAGGGCTCGGGTGGCCTGGGCATCTCGACCCGCTCCACCTCCAAGAGGCGGACCGAGGCCTCGCTGGTGAGCAAGGCGAAGGGACTCCAGTCCAGGGTCACGCCCTCGACCGTGAGCCAGGCGCCTTCGCTATCGCTCATGACGACCTTGCCGACGGTGAGACGGTCCCAGAGACTGCCGCCGAGATCGCTGATCTCGATGCCGCCGTCGGGCCCGGCCAGCATTTGGTTAAGCTGGTTGGTGGCAAAGCGCTGTCCGGGACCCGTTTCCAAGGCCACGAGAATCAGAATCGGCGGCACCAGGATCAGCAGCAGCAGCCCCAGCACCAGCCGGCGCAGCCATCGCCAAGCCCGCTTGGGCTTAGAAGGCCTGTCCGATGGAGATGTAGAACTGGATGACACGATCCTGCTGCCGCTTGTTGATGGGAGATGCCAGGTCGAGACGAATGGGTCCTATCGGGCTGTAATAGCGGAACCCCAGACCGCCCGCGTACTGAATGGTCTGGGTCAGGTCCGGAAAGCTCTCATTGTACACTTGGCCGGCGTCGAGGAAGGGGACAAGTCCATAGTCGTCCCAGAAGCGCCAGCGCGCCTCGACCCCGAACTCCAAGAGCGCGCGCCCGCCGATCGCATCGCCGTCGCTGTCGGTCGGCCCCAAGCTGTCGACCTCGTAGCCTCTGACCGAGCCGCCGCCGCCGGCATAGAGCCGCTCGCCCGCCGGGATCTCCTGAACCTCCGCGCCCGACAGGGAAGCGACCCGCGCGCGGCCGGCCACCACGATGTTGGGATCGTTGAACATCTGGATGTAGTGCGTTCCGGTCACCGAGGTCTGCATGTAGGGCACCGTCTCGGTGACGGTGGCCAGGGTCGGCGTGACGGCCAGCACGCCCAGGAAGCCCCTGGTGGCGTCCAGGCGATCGTCCCTGTTGTCGAAGGTAAGGCGGGTCGGAAGGGTGTAGAGGATGTAGCTGTCCTTGCCGGAATTGGGGTCGTCGGCGTCGAGATCGTCCGATATCAGATACTTCGCCCCGGCGCCGGCGAAGCCCGTGAGCGTGCGGGTGAGCACGCGCTCCACGCCCACGGTGGAACCGATGGAGAACTCGTTGAAGGCCTGCTGGTTCTCGTTCGTGATCGCGAAGCGCCACTGCAGCGACTGGTCGTTGATCAGCCAGTTGGGCTTGTTGAAGAAGGCGGTGCCGGACTGCTCGTCGGGCTGGGCCAGCACGCCGAGCCGCAGGCTTTCGCCGCGGCCGAGGATGTTGCGATGCTCCCAGGCCGCCTCGCCGATGAAGCCGAAGGGCGTGTTGCTGAAGTCCGTGGCAAATCCCACGCCTAGGGAGATGGTCCGCGGCGGCCGCTCCGTCAGGGTCAGATCGACCGGCTCGATGTCGCCATCCTCAATCGCGTCGATGTTGCGGGTGATCTCGACCTGCGAGAAGAGGTTGGTCGAGACCGCGCTGCGGCGCACCTGCTCCAACTTCTTGTTGGAGAAGGTCTCGCCTTCCGGCCAATCCACGATACGGCGAATGTACTCCTCATCGGTCCGGTCCAGGCCCTCGATGGCCAAGGGCCCGAAGACCAAGTAGGCGCCCGGATCGACGGTCAGGTTGACCTGCATCTCGCTGTCGTCCAAATCGACCGTCACCCGTCGCCTGACGATGGTTGCATCGGGAAAGCCGTTGTCGCCGAGGATCTCGATGATCTTGCCTTCCGCGTCCAGGACGTCCTGGCTGACCGCCGCCTGGCCCAGCGTGATGCCGAGATCGGCCAGGCTGGGCTCCTGCAGCTTGCTGAGGTCGTGCGTCGACTCGTAGGCGACATCGAAGCTGGCGATAGTGGTTTGCGGACCGGGATCGATCGTGACGGTAACCGGTATGGGCTCGCCGTCGCCGATCTCGAAACTGACCTCCGGCTCGTAAAAGCCCCTGGAGTTCAGCGCCTTCGTCAGCGTGTCCTTGTCCTGGCGCACACGCTGCGCCAGGCCGGCCTTGGAGAAGGGCGGCTGGTCGATGCTCTGCTCCAGCTCCGACACCGACTTCAGGAACTCAAGCAGCGCTTCCGATTCCGTGCCCGTGAAGGTCACCGTGTAGGGCACGCCGTCGAGCGCCGGCGGCGGGCCCTCGTCCTCCTCCTCGTCCTCCTGCGCCTGGAGCACGGCCACGTCCTGGAGAAGAGTGACGGCGAGGGAGACGGCGATCAGCAGACAGGCGATCCGACCCAGGTCGAGCGCATAGCCTAGGGCTCGCCCGGCTGACACGAGCCAAGCGGCAGCTATTAGGCCTGGACCGGCAGGAGATCGCCAAGCCCTGCCCCCTGTGCGACTCGACGGCGCGAGCATGTTACAGCGCTCGCATTTTGACACTGGGAAGGCAAGACTTTACCGCTTTTTCTTTAGAGAGCGTGACACGTTAAGCATAGCGAAGACGCTGGCCGATTCCCATGCGCTTGGCCTTCTCCAGCATGGCATGACCGAGCGCGATGTCCGACAGCGACAACCCGCGATGCCAAAAGAGGATTGTCTCCTCCTCCCTTTCGCGACCCGGCTTCGCGCCCGCCACGATCTCCGCCATCTCGGCGTGGAGGGTCTTCTCCGACAGGCGGCCGCTTTCCACATGCGCGCGCAGGCTGCCGAACTTGCCGCCCTTGCACTGCCCCCAGTCGTCCACCACAAGCTTGTCCATCACCTCGGTGAGCGAGAGCTCCACCGCGCTCATGGTTCCGTAGGGCACGACGAAGTTGCCGGGCTTCACCCAGGCTGTCTCGAAGAGCGGCTGCGGTGCCTCCAGACGCGAGGCTTCGACCTGAATGTCGGCTCCCTCGAGGCAGGCTTGCCAGCTGTCCACCGCCTGCACCGGCTTGCCCAAGTCATTGGTCAGGCGCTCCGCGAAGGCCTCCCGGCTCTCGGGGCGGCGGGAGTGCACGCGGATCTCGTCGAAGTCGAAGAGGCTGTCCAGCAGGCGCACGTTCCAATAGGCCGTGCCCCGGGCGCCGATATGGCCCAGCACCTTGGACCCCTTTCGGGCCAGGTACTTGGCGCCCAAGGCCGTCAGCGCGCCGGTGCGCATATCGGTGATGTCGGCGGCATCGACCAGCGCCACCGGCATGCCGGTACGCGGGTCGAAGAGGTTCAAGAGCGCCATCTCGGAGCGGAGGCCGCGCTTGTAGTTGTCGATGTAGTCGCCGACGATCTTGACGCCGGCCACGCCCATAGGTGCCACGTAGCCGCGCAAGACGTTGAAGTGGCCGCGAAAAGCCGGATCGGGCTCCAGATGGACCCGCGGCTCGATCACCGTTTGGCCGCGCCCCTGGGCCAAGAGCCCGGCCTCGACGGCGTCCAGGATCTCCTGATCGGCGAGCGCCAGTTGCTGGACCTCCGGACCGCCGAGGTAGGTGAAGTGGATTTCCTCGCTCATTGCATCAGCTCCTTCAGGGCGGCCCGGTAGCGGCCCGCGATTTCCTCCTCCGCCCGGTGCCGCCCCGCCTCGACCACCCGCCGGCCGCCGACCAGAACCTCGCGGATCGGGCTGGCGTTGCCGGAAAAGACCAAGGCGTCGAGCCAGGCATCGCCCTCTCTGACCGCCAGCAGGGGATGCTCGGCGTCCAGCACCAAGAGGTCGGCGCGATGCCCTGGCGCCAGGGCGCCGATCGCTCGGCCCAGGGCCTGCGCGCCGCCGGCCAGGGCCTGGCGGTAGAGCCAGGCGCCGCAATGGGGCGCGGCCGTGCCGCCGGTCAGCAGGTTGCGGCGACGATGGATCAGCCTTTGACCGTACTCGTACCAGCGCAGCTCTTCGATCGCCGACGCCGAGATATGGCTGTCGCTGCCGATCCCCCAGCGCCCTTCGGCTGCGCGGTAGTCCAAGGCATTGAAGAGGCCGTCGCCCAGGTTGGCCTCCGTCGTCGGACAGAGCCCGGCCACCGCCCGGCTCTCCGCCAAGGCCTTGGTCTCCGTCGCATCCATGTGGGTTGCGTGCACGAGGCACCAGCGTCGGTTCACGCCGAAGCGGTCCAACAGCCAGGCGACGGGACGCTGCCCGCTCCAGGCCAGGCAGTCGTCGACCTCCTTGGTCTGCTCGGCGATGTGAATGTGGACCGGCGCGTCCGCGTTAATCGCATCCAACCCCTCGAGCGCGGCGGCGAGACTGTGTTGCGTCACCGCCCGCAGGGAATGCGGCGCCAGACCGACCGCCACCTGCGGGTCCTGCTCGTGGCTCCGGGTCAAGGCCGATGCGATCTCGATTATCTCGTCCGGGCTGTTCAGGAAGCGCCGCTGCCCCTCTCCCGCCGGCTGGCCGCCGAAGCCGCCGAAGCCGTAGAGCACCGGCAACTGGGTGATGCCGATCCCGCTCTCGGCCGCCGCGGCGATGGTGCGGCGCGCCATCTCGGCCCGGTCGGCATAGGCCCGGCCGTCGGGGCCGTGATGCAGATAGTGGAACTCGCCGACCGCGGTGAAGCCGCCTTTCAGCAGCTCGACATAGAGCTGCGCGGCGATGGCTTGCACCTGCTCCGGTGTAATGCGGCCAAGAAAGGCATACATGACCTCTCGCCAGGTCCAGAAGGAGTCCTCGCCCGCGCCGGCCCGCTCGGCCAAGCCGGCCATGGCCCTTTGGAAGGCATGGCTGTGCAGGTTGGGCATGCCGGGCAGCACCGGCCCGGCCAGTGGCGCCGCGCCATCGGGCGCGCTGTCGGGCCGTAGGCTCTTGAGCCAGCCGGCGGCGTCGATCTCGATGCGCACATCCCGGCACCAGCCTTGCGGCAAGAGGGCCCAAGGCGCGAAGAAGAGCTGAGTGTTTGGCATCGTGGTGATGGGACCGCTGTGGTGGAAATCCGGCTCGCCAAGGCTGGCGGGCAACTTGTATAGACAACTTGAAGCCCGCGAACAATCCTGCGCGGGCGTGCTTGGCAGACGAGAGGGTCAAGGGGCATGAGCGAGGCAAGCTTCGACCGGCTTTGGATCAACGCCAGACTGGCCACCATGCAGGCCGGTGCCACGCCCTACGGCGCCTTGGAGCAGGCCGCCTTGGGCACCAAGGACGGCGCGATCGCCTGGGTCGGCCGCATGGCCGAGCTGCCCAAGCCGGCGGAGGTCTTGAGCACGCGGGTCCACGATGCCGAGGGCCGCTGGATCACGCCCGGACTGATCGACTGCCACACCCACCTGGTCTATGGCGGCGACCGCGCGGCCGAGTTCGAGCTGCGGCTGCAGGGCGCCTCCTATGAGGAGATCGCCAAGGCCGGCGGCGGCATCGTGTCCACCGTGAAGGCAACGCGCGCGGCCGACGAGTCCTCGCTGGTGCAACACGCCCTGCCGCGCCTGGATGCCCTGCTGGCGGAGGGGGTCACCACCATCGAGATCAAGTCGGGCTATGGCCTGAGCCTGGCCGAGGAAGCCAAGATGCTGCGCGCCGCGCGCAAGCTCTCGACCTTGCGCCCGGTCGAGGTCAAGACCTCCTTCCTCGGCGCACACGCCCTGCCGCCCGAGTATGCCGGACGACAGGGCGACTATGTGGAGGCCGTGGTGGCCATGATCCCCGAGATCGCAAGGGAAGGCTTGGCCGACGCCGTCGACGCCTTCGGCGAGAAGATCGCCTTCACGCCCGGCGAAGTGGCCCGGGTCTTCGACGCGGCCCGGGCCGCCGGCCTGCCGGTCAAGCTGCATGCCGACCAGCTGTCCGATCAGGGCGGCGCGGCCCTGGCGGCGCGCTACGGCGCGCTTTCCGCCGATCATCTGGAGTATGCCAGCGAGGCGGGCCTGGCGGCCATGGCCGCCGCCGACAGCGTGGCCGTCCTGCTGCCCGGCGCCTTCTACGTCTTGCGCGAAACCAAGGTGCCGCCGGTCGAGACCTGCCGGCGCCTCGGCCTGGGGATGGCGATCGCCACCGACAGCAACCCCGGTTCCTCGCCGGTCACCTCCCTCATCTTGATGCTGAGCATGGCCTGCACGCTCTTCCGCATGACGCCGGAAGAGGCGCTGGCGGGGGTGACCAGAGAGGCGGCAAAGGCGCTGGGCCTGGCCCGGACGCACGGCACGCTCGCCCCCGGCAAGGTCGCCGACTTCTGCCTTTGGGACATCGAGCGGCCCGCCGAACTGGCCTACAAGGTAGGCTTCAACCCGCTCTCGCGAGTGGTCCGCCGGGGCCGTGCGGAGGCCGCTTGATGCAGCAGGCCAAGCAACCGCTCTTCGGCAATCACGGGATCGGCAAGGCCAGCCTGATCCTGGGCGCGATCATGCTGCTGGTGCAGATCTACGTCTCCCAGCTCGACTTCATGGACGAGGCGCTCTTCTTTCGCCACCTGGCCTTGAACCCTGGGCTGGTGCGCGCCGCCCTTGCCGGCGAAGCGCCCTTGGGTCAGGCCCTCTGGCCCTTCCTCACCAGCCTCTTCCTGCATGGCGGCTGGCTGCATCTGGCAAACAATCTGGTCTTCTTGGCGATCTTCGGGACCTTGGTGGAGCGCCACCTGGGCGCGTTCTGGCTGGTGGCGCTCTTCTTCGCGACCGGGCTTGTCGGCAGCATGCTGCAGGTTGCCTTTCCTTATGACTGGGGACCACCGGCAGACTTGGTGGTGGGCGCCTCGGGCGGTCTTTTCGGCCTGATGGGCGTGGCCTTCACCAGCGGCGTGCCGGCCTTGCGCCGTGGCTCCCCACAGCGCCGCCTGCTGCTCTGGCTGATCGTCATCAACGCCGTCATCGGGCTCGTCGCCGCCAGCGGCGTCATGGGCAGCCTGCTCTTGATCGGCTGGCAGTCGCACCTGGGCGGCTTCCTCGCCGGAATGGCGTTGGGAGGCCTGCTGCGGCGCACTTGAGCTTGGGCCGAAGGCGCTCGGCCCTAGCTGGGTCGATCCAGGAGCGCAATGACCGCTTCCTGCCTTTTCCGCATAGTGCGCGAAGATTTTTCACAAACCAATAGGTGCAGAACCTCTGCAAGCCATGCTAGTGATGTGGAGCCTTGGCACTGATCATTGGTTTGGCTCGAGCGGATGCCTCCTCGGCTGGCGCGGAGCCGCTGCGGCCTAATGGAGGACATCCAGAGTGAAGATCACAGGCACCGACGGACCGGACACCCTTTACGGCGGCGACCTAGCCGATCAGATCTACGGCCTTGCCGGGAACGACAGCCTCTTCGGGCAGGGCGACAGTGATACCCTTTACGGCGCTGAAGGCAAGGACAGGGGCTACGGAGACGCCGGGTCCGACACGCTGTTCGGCGCCAATGCGGTCGACATCCTCTACGGCGGCGACAGCGACGACGACCTCTTCGGCGGCGCCAACGCGGACACGCTGCAAGGTGACGGTGGAGAAGATCGCCTCTTCGGTCTCAACGGCAGCGACTCGCTGACAGGCGGCGCAAACGGCGACTTGTTGAGCGGGGGCCAGGACCAGGACAGGCTGTTTGGCGGCGGCAACGCCGACCGGCTTTACGGCGACGACAACAGCGACAGGCTCTACGGCGGAAAGAGCGAAGACACGCTACACGGCGGCAATGCGGTAGACACGCTCTACGGTGGGAGAGGGCACGATTCCCTCGACGGTGGCGCCAACGGCGACCTGCTGTACGGTGATAGCGGCAATGACGTCCTGAACGGCGATCAGGGCAGCGATAGTCTGTTCGGCGGAGCGGGCGCAGACACGCTCGAGGGTAGCAACGACAAGGACTACATCTTTGGAGGCAGCGGCGACGACCGGATTGCCGGCGGCACGGGCGCCGATACGACGCTGCTGGGCGGCAGCGGCGACGATGCCGTCTTCGGGGGAGTCAGAGACGACGTCTTTCTGAAAGGCCAGGATGGCGATGACGGGGTCTTCGGCGGCAGCGGCGGAGACCTCAGTCTGACCGGCGGCATGGGGCTCGACCGGATCTACGGCGACAGCGGAGACGACACCTTCCTGCGCGGCGGCGCCGACAGCGACACGCTCTTCGGCGGAGAGGGGTCCGACAGGCTCCTCTACGGCGACTACGGCGCAGACACGATCTTCGGCGGCGATGGCGTTGACTACAGCCTCTTCGGCAGTGAAGGAGATGATCTTCTCTATGGCGACGCGAAGCTCTTCGGAGGTGAAGGTCAAGATCATGTCTATGGTGACGAGAGCCTCTTCGGTGGCGCTGGTCAGGACGTGCTCACAGGCGAAGGAAGGCTCTTCGGTGGCCAGGGTTCCGACGTCATCCATGGAGACAACAGGCTCTTCGGAGGTCGAAACTCCGACACGATCTATGGAAGCAAGATGTCCTACGGCGGCAGCGGCTCCGACATACTGCACAGCGACGACACCTTTAGAAACGTTCGTCTTTTTGGAGGGGATGGAGCAGATCGGATCTACAACAGCATCAGCGACCTAAACTCCTCGGCAGTGGGCGGTTCCGGAGACGACACGATCATAGGTATCAGCGGAAGAAACCATCATTTCTTTGGGGGAGAAGGTGACGACAGCCTCTACAGCGACGGCGACAGCGTCTTTTCCTTCTTTGGCGGCGATGGGAACGATCTAATCTCTCTCGGAGATCGCCCCGATAGCCGTCATTACGGCGGAGACGGCGACGACAGCATCTTTGGAGGCGACTCACGCGATACCCAGCTGAGTGGGGGCAATGGACGTGACAGCCTTTTCGGCGACTCCGGTGCAGACTTCAGGCTTTTCGGTAACCACGGCAATGACGAGCTCTTCGGCGGTAGCGGCAACGACACACGACTCGGCGGCGGCAGCGGAGACGATTTGATAGACGGCGGCGAAGGAAACGATAGGTCCCTCAGCGGTAGAACAGGCGACGATACAGTTTTCGGAGGGGAGGGGCACGAGCTAGCGGTCCTCGGCGACGATGGAGTAGACAGTCTTTACGGCGGCGAGGGGAGAGACGTCGGATTCTTCGGAGGGGAAGGAACCGATCGCCTAGCGGCCGGCAGCGACGCTGACAGGAGCTTCTTCGGAGGTGAAGGCGACGATCTAATCACGGGTGGAGAGGGCGCCGACTCCTTCCTGTACGGCGACCTTGGAAACGACCGCGTCTACGGTGACGAAGGCGACGATCGTACCGTCGCTGGCGGCGACGGCGAAGATGCGCTCTTTGGCGGTGACGGAGACGATGCATCCTTCTTCGGTGGCCTCAACAACGATGTCATCTACGGCGGTCTCGGCATGGATACCGGGTTCTTTGGCGGCGAGAATCGTGATGTGATGTTCGGTGGCAGTGGAAGCGATCAGCTCTACGGGGGAGCCGCCAGCGACAGGCTCTTCGGTGGCAGTGACGCCGACCTCCTCCTGGGTGAAGGCAACAACGATGTCCTTTACGGCGGGCTAGGCGACGACACCCTCGCCGGCGCCAACAGCAAGTCGGGGGGCGATACCCTCTACGGTGGGAGTGGCGACGACATCTTCGAGGTCAACAGGCAAGTCGATCTCGAGCAGGGCTACCACTACTTCGGTGGTTCGGGCACCGATACCCTGGTGATCGCCAGCGGCGTGACCCTCCCCGGCAACGGCAGCGGGCTCAACTCCATCGAGGTCACCCTCTACGTCTAGCCGACCCGGTCGCCGGTCGATCCCGCCGGCGCTCAATCGCCGCGCGGGCGGGAGAGCCAGGCCAAGGCGGTCTCCAGCAGGGTCTGCAGCAGCGCCTTCATCGGCGCCGCGCGCCCGTCGTCGTAAGGGAAGGGCGGCGCTTCGTCCATGTAGGCGGCCTGCGCCAGCTCCAGCTGGACCGCGTCGATCCCCTCCCCCGGCCTGCCGTAGGCGCGGGTGATGTAGCCGCCCTTGAAGCGTTGATTGGCGACGACGCTGAACCGGCCGTCCTCCTCGGCCTTCTTCAGCAGGCGCCGCAGCAAGCCGTCGTCCGCGCTCTCGCCGCCGGCGGTGCCGAAGTTGAGGTCGGGCAGCCGCCCTTCGAAGAAACGCGGAACCTCGCTGCGGATCGAATGCCCGTCCCACAGCAAGACCCTGCCGAAGCGCTCCCGCAGCCGCGACAGCTCTCCGGCCAGGCAGTCGTGATAGGGCTGCCAATAGACCCGCCGCCGACCCGCGATCTCCGCCGGGCTGGGCGTCGCGCCGTCAGGGTAGAGCGGCTCTTCGTCGAAGCTTGAGGTGGGGCAGAGCTCCGTGTTGCTGGCGCCCGGGTAGAGCGGCTTGCTGTCGGGTGCCCGGTTGAGATCGATCAGGTATCGCGAGTAGCGCGCCTGAAGGACGCTGGCGCCCAGGCCCGCGGCGAAGTCGTAGAGACGCTCCACGTGCCAATCAGTGTCGGCGCTGGCGCGGGCCACCGGCGTCATCGTCTGCAACACCGCGTCCGGGATCTCCGTGCCGGCATGCGGCAGCGAGACAAGCAATGGCGCCTCGCCCTGGTGAAAGTGGTAGTGCTCCGACATCCGCCTCTCCCTCGATCCGACCGCGGCTTGGCGCTTGGCATTCCGCGACGAAGTTGTATATACAAGTTCGCGAACCCGAGCAGCAGCAGATGACCCGAGGAGCCACCGGCGTGAGCCAGGCCGCCGCCAAAACCGATCACCCGCTCTATCAGCGCGTCAAGGAGCACATCAAGGACCAGATCCGCGCCGGGGTCTGGGCCGAGGGCGGCCGCATCCCCTCCGAGAGCGCCTTGATGGCCGCCTTCAAGACCTCGCGCATGACGGTGAACCGCGCCGTCCGGGAGCTGAGCGCGGAGGGCTGGCTCAACCGAATCCAAGGCGCCGGCACCTTCGTCGCCGGGCAGAAGCTGCACTCCGTCCTCCTGGAGGTGCGCTCCATCCGGGCCGAGATCCTGGAGCGCGGCGGGCGCCACCTGGGAGAGGTGCGCGTTCTGGAACGCCTGGACGCCGAACCGCGCTTGGCCCGCTTCATGGAGCTGCGGGCGGGGACGCCGGTGTTCCACTCGGTCATCCTGCACCGGGAGAACGAGGTCCCGGTCCAGTGGGAAGACCGCTACGTGAACCCCGCCTTCGCGCCGCTCTACCTGGAACAGGATTTCAGCGAGCGCACCCCCTACGACTACCTGACCCAGCAAGGCCCGATCGAGGCCGCCGAGCATCAGGTGGAGGCCGTCATTCCCGAGGAGGAGGTCCGCAAGGCCCTGCACTTGGAGGCGGGCGAGCCCTGCCTCAGTCTGCTCCGTCAGACCTGGTCGGGCGGCATGGTCGCCACCCGCAGCCTCCTGCTCCACCCCGGCAGCCGCTACCGCTTCATCGGTCGGCAAGACTACCGCAGCGCCGAGCGGCCGGGCCACTGAGCCCGGCGCCAAGGAACCGCAAGGAAAGACGCATCATGACCCTGTCCAATCCGCGCCTCGACAACAGCCGCTCGGTCCGCGCGCCGCGCGGCAGCGAGATCTCCGCCAAGTCCTGGCTGACCGAGGCGCCCTTGCGCATGCTGATGAACAACCTGGACCAGGAGGTGGCCGAGAAGCCGGAGGAGCTGGTGGTCTATGGCGGCATCGGCCGCGCGGCCAGGGATTGGAAGAGCTTCGACACCATCGTGCGCTGCCTGCGCGAGCTGGAAGAGGACGAGACGCTCTTAGTGCAGTCGGGCAAGCCGGTCGGCGTCTTCCGCACCCACGGCGATGCGCCCCGGGTGCTGATCGCCAACTCCAACCTGGTGCCGCACTGGGCCGATTGGGAGCACTTCAACCAGCTCGATAAGGTCGGGCTGATGATGTACGGGCAGATGACCGCCGGGTCCTGGATCTACATCGGCAGCCAGGGGATCGTCCAAGGCACTTACGAAACCTTCGTCGAGGTGGGGCGCCAGCACTTCGCGGGCGACCTCACCGGCAAGTGGATCCTGACCGGCGGCCTGGGCGGCATGGGTGGCGCCCAGCCCCTGGCGGCCACCATGGCCGGCGCCTCCATGCTGGCCGTGGAGTGCCAGCCGAGCCGCATCGAAAAGCGGCTGGAGACCCGCTACCTGGACCGCAAGGCCGCCACCTTGGAGGAGGCCCTGGCCATCCTCGACGAGGCGCGGGCAGGCGGCAAGGCCGTCTCCGTCGGTCTCCTGGGCAATGCCGCGGAGGTCTTTCCCGACCTGCTGCGCCGCGGCATCCGGCCCGACGTGGTGACCGACCAGACCTCCGCCCACGACCCCTTGAACGGCTATCTCCCGGCCGGCTGGAGCCTCTCCGACTGGGCCGAGCGGCGCGAGAGAGACCCCGAAGGCACGGTGAAGGCCGCCAAGGAATCGATGAAAGTCCAGGTCCACGCCATGCTGGAGTTCTATCGGCAGGGCATTCCCACGCTCGACTACGGCAACAACATCCGCCAGATGGCCTACGAGATGGGCGAGGCCGATGCCTTCGACTTCCCCGGCTTCGTGCCGGCCTACATCCGACCGCTCTTCTGCCGCGGCATCGGCCCCTTCCGCTGGGCCGCGCTCTCCGGCGAGGCGGAGGACATCTACACCACCGACGAGACGGTGAAGGCGCTGCTGCCGGACAACAGCCACCTCCACACCTGGCTCGACATGGCCAAGGAACGCATCGCCTTCCAGGGCCTGCCGGCACGGATCTGCTGGGTCGGCCTGGGCGACCGGGCACGCCTGGGCCTGGCCTTCAACCGACTGGTCCGCGAGGGCAAGGTGAAGGCGCCCATCGTCATCGGCCGCGACCATCTCGACTCGGGCTCGGTCGCCAGCCCCAACCGCGAGACGGAGGCGATGAAAGACGGCTCGGACGCCGTCTCCGACTGGCCGCTCCTGAACGCGCTCCTCAACACCGCCTCGGGCGCCACCTGGGTCAGCTTGCATCACGGCGGCGGCGTCGGCATGGGTTTCTCCCAGCATGCCGGCATGGTCATCGTCTGCGACGGGAGCGAGGCCGCCGACCGGCGCCTCGAAAGGGTGCTGACCAACGACCCCGGCACCGGCGTCATGCGCCACGCCGACGCCGGCTACGACATCGCGATCGCCTGCGCGCGCGAGCAAGGCCTGAAGCTGCCGATGATCGAGAGCTGAGCGCGAAAAGCGCTGCCCCAAAATCGCCAAAGGGCGCCCCCAGGGGCGCCCTCTTTTGTCGCCAGCCTCGGATCCGCTACTGCTTGATCAGCGTGTAGTCGTAGGTCCTGCCGCGGTCGATCTCGATGGTGTGCTTGGTCACTTTCCCGTTGTGCATCGCTTGAACCATGTAGAAGCCCTCCGGCAGGGCGATGCGGGGGCGCGAGCCGACCAGCTCTGCCAAGACCTTGCGGTTGCCGTTGCGATCCTTGCGCCAGGTGAGCACCCGCCAGGCTACGTTGCGGCGATAGGGATTGGCGCCGATCTGCGGGATCAGGGCCAAGGTGGCGAAACCGACGTCGAGGACCACCACGTGGTTGGTCGGTCCTTGCACCCACAAGCGCTCCTCGACCACCAGCTGGTCGAGCTGGGCGCGTAAGACGTAGCGCCCTTCCGGCAGCGACACCCGCCCCGGACCGGTCCTCGACACCGGCGCCGGCAGATTGCCGTCCGTGCTTGCCGACTCAATGGTCAATTGGACGTCGGACAGTCGATGCGTTTGTCCGTCGTTGAGATTGATGTTTATGTCGACGGGCTGTAGCTGAGCGGCGACACCGCCGACTGGCACCACAAACAACAAGATGCCGGCAAGAATCATAACAAGATACCGTCCAGCAGAGATGCCGACAGTCATCCTCACGTCTCCCATGCCTCTGGACCCCTCGGTGCGCAACGCCCCGGTCTAGGTTTGACTTCTAATACGCGGGCTCGGCACTGACAAGACTAGGGCTCCAGACGAGGCGAAGTTGTGATGACGGCCCGCTCCGCCGCGGCCAAGCGATGGGCGGCGAAGAGGCCCACGAGCGCGAAGGGCACTAGGGAGAGAAAGACCCCATAGGCCACGGGGGCCAACTCGTAGCGGCTCTCCCCCAGTCCGATTCCGAAGGCGTTCGCCGCGATGCCGGCGATAGCGGCGCCGACGGCATAGCCCAGCATCTGCACCGTCGCTACGGCGCCGGCGGCATGATCGCGTTCCGACTCCGGCGCCGCCTTGACCACGCGGCGCACGATGAAGGCATAGGCCATGCCGAAGCCGGCACCCTGCATGCCCACGAAAGGCAGCAGAGCCCAGGGCGGCCCGATCGGCAGAATGAAGGCGATGCCGAGCAGGCCGACCAGGATGGTCAAGGCGCCGAGCCGCAAGAAAGGCCCCTCGCCTTCCGGCTTGACCTTGCTGACCGCTAGGGCGGCAAGGGTCCAGGCAATGGACTCGAAGGCGACGAAGTAGCCGGCCATCAAGGCACCCATGCCGTAGAACTCGATCAGCAGCAGCGGCCCGTAGATCAGGAAGGCGACCGTGGAGACGGCCAGGCAGAGCACCATGGCCAGGCCGTTGCGCGCCGCCCCGCCCAGCCGCAGGGCCTCTTGCGGCAGCAGGCTGCTGATCTCCCGCCCGTCCACCTTCACCATCACCAGGAGCAGCGCCAGACCTGCCAGGACGAGGCAGAGGCCGAGGAGCAGCTTATCCACCACGCCCGCCAGCAGCACCAGGATCACGCCGAGGCTCAAGAGCGAGAGGCTCCGCCAGGGCACCCGGCTGGCGCCGATGTCGCCGCTGGCGGCCGTGACGCGGCGCAGGAGCCAGGGCGCGGCGGCCGCCACCAGCAGTCCCTTCACGGCGAAGATCAGGAAGGCGCCGCGCCACCAGCCGGCCTCCGCGAAGAGGCCGCCGATCAGCGGCCCGGCCAGGGAGGAGAGCCCCCAAACGCCGGAGATCAGGGCGAAGAGGGGCGTCCAGTTCCGCTCGGGGAAACCCTTGGTCACGGCGACGTGGCTGAGCGCGATGAGCGCGCCGCCGCCCAATCCCTGCAGCAAGCGCCCCGCGAGCAGGGTTGCCATGTCGGGTGCGGCGGCCGACGCGAGACAGCCGACGGCGAAGACCATGGCGAAACCGGCCAGGGAGCGGCCCAGACCCAAGCGCAGGGACGCCAGCCCGCCCATGGCGCCGGCGACGATCGACCCCAGCTCGTAGAGCGCGAAGGCCCAGGGGGTCCAGGCGATGCCGCCCAGGCTCTCCACCACCGCCGGCATGACCGTCGCCACCACCAGGCTGTCTGAGGCGTGCAGCCACACCCCGCCCAGCACCAAGAGAAAGAGAGCCCAGCGTCCCTCGCCCAGGATCCGGCGCCAGCTTTCGCTTTCTTGTTCGTCGCCTTGCATCGCGATCTCCTCACCGCCGGAGATCCCTCGGCAGCGCTATATAACAATCATTTCATTTCTAAATTGGCTGCAGCGGCATTGCAATGAAATTAACAACGACTATCTTGCCAAAAGACCTGTGACGGATCCGAGAGCGAGGCCATGGCGCATAGCGACTCCGAGATTCTGCTGACCTTCAAGACCGGCGGTCCGATGACCACCGGCGAGCTGCGCAAACGCCTGGGCATCACCCAGCAGGGTGCCCGGCAAAGGCTGGCCGCCTTGGCCGAGGCCGGACTGCTGCACGAGGAGCGCGAGCGCGCCGGCGTGGGGCGGCCGCGCGCGCTCTGGTCCTTGACCTCGGCCGGCCACGCCCGCTTTCCGGACGGTCACGCCGAGCTCAGCGCCGCCTTGATCGACGACGTGCGCCAGCTCTTCGGCGCGGAGGGCCTGGAGCGCCTGATCGCCAAGCGCGAGGGCGCGCAGGAAAGCCGCTACCGGCAGGGACTGGCCGGAAGCGGAAGCCTGAAAGACCGTCTCGAGCGCCTGGCCGCCTTGCGGACGCAAGAGGGCTACATGGCCTGTCTGGAGAAGAAAGCCGACGGCAGCTACCTGCTGATCGAACACCACTGCCCGATCTGCGCGGCCGCGGAGATCTGCCAAGGCTTCTGCCGCGCGGAGCTGGACCTCTTTCGCAAGATGCTGGGCCCGGAGGTAGAGGTCGAGCGCGCGGAGCACCTCTTCTCGGGCGACCGACGCTGCGCCTACCGCGTGCGCTTCAAGAGCTAGCCGTCGCCGGGCGGACCTAGAGCAGGATGACGTCAAATCGGAACGATTTGTCGTCTGAATCCTGCTCTACACCTATGAAAAATAGAGCAGATTCACGCAATCAGGTGATTCCACCTGATTGCGATCTCCTCTAGAGGCCGGCCCGGCGACGCCATCGCGCTTAGAAGAGGCCTTCGATCTGGCCGTCCTCGTTCAGGTAGATCTTGTTGGCTGCCGGAACCCGCGGCAGACCGGGCATGGTCATGATGTCACCGCAGATCACCACGATGAACTCGGCGCCGGCGGACAGCCGAACCTCGCGCACCGTCACCGAGTGGCCCGAGGGCGCGCCCTTCAGGTTGGGATCCGTGGAGAAGCTGTACTGCGTCTTGGCCATGCAGACCGGGAAGTGGCCGAATCCTTGGTCCTGCAGCTCCTTGAAGCGCGCGCGCACCGACTTGTCGGCCTGGATGTCGTCGGCGCCGTAAAGCTTGGTGGCGACGGTCTTGACCTTGTCCCAGAGCGAGGTCTCGTCGTCGTAGATCGGCGCGAACTGGTCGATGCCGCTGTCGATCAGCTCGACCACGTGCTTGGCCAGGTCCTCGGTGCCCTTGCCGCCCTCGGCCCAGTGGTTGCAGCGGATGGCCGTGGTGCCCAGCTGATCGGCCACCTCTTGCACCGCCGCCACCTCTGCGTCGGTGTCGGTGATGAAGCGGTTGATGGCGACCACCGCCGGCACGCCGAAGGACTTCACGTTTCGGATGTGGCGCGCCAGGTTCTCGCAGCCGCGCTTGACGGCCTCGACGTTCTCCTCGCCCAGCGCTTCCTTCGACACGCCGCCGTGCATCTTCAAGGCGCGGATGGTGGCGACGATGACAGCCGCGTTGGGCCGCAGGCCGGCCTTGCGGCACTTGATGTCGAAGAACTTCTCGGCACCCAGGTCTGCGCCGAAGCCGGCTTCCGTCACCACGTAGTCGGCCAGCTTCAAGGCCGTTTCGGTGGCGATCACGGTGTTGCAGCCGTGCGCGATGTTGGCGAAGGGACCGCCGTGGATGAAGGCCGGGTTGTTCTCCAGCGTCTGCACCAGGTTGGGGGCCAAGGCATCCTTCAGGAGAACCGCCATAGCGCCCGGCGCGGAGAGCTCGGCCGCCGTCACCGGCTTCTTGTCGCGGGTATAGGCGACCACGATCTTGCCAAGGCGCTCGGTCAGGTCCTTGAGGTCGCGCGAGAGGCAGAAGATGGCCATGATCTCGGAGGCCACGACGATGTCGAAGCCGTCCTCGCGCGGGAAGCCGTTGGCGACGCCGCCGAGCGAGGAGTTGATGGAGCGCAGCGAGCGGTCGTTCATGTCGACGACGCGGCGCCAGGCCACGCGGCGGCTGTCGATCCCCAGCTGGTTGCCCCAGTAGATGTGGTTGTCGACCAGAGCGCAGAGCAGGTTGTGCGCCGCCCCGATGGCGTGGAAGTCGCCGGTGAAGTGGAGATTGATGTCCTCCATCGGCACCACCTGGGCATAGCCGCCGCCGGCGGCACCGCCCTTCACGCCGAAGCAGGGGCCGAGCGAGGGCTCGCGCAGGCAGATCATTGCCTTCTTGCCGATCCGGTTCAGACCGTCGCCCAGCCCGACGGTCGTCGTGGTCTTGCCTTCGCCGGCCGGCGTCGGGTTGATCGCGGTCACCAAGATCAGCTTGCCGCGCGGCCGGTCTTCCAGACTACGGATGAATTCCAGGGACACCTTGGCCTTATACGGGCCGTAGTTCAGCAGTGCATCTGCGGGAATATCGACCTTGGTACCGATTTCATGGATCGGCTTCATGGTCGCTTCGCGGGCAATCTCGATATCGCTCTTAGGCATTGTGGTCCCCCAAAAGGACGGTGAGGAGGTGACGCTGGATGGCAGTCGGGAAAGTGCGCCGGCAGACCAGTGTCCGGCTCGACGCGCTAATATCGCATGCGCGGCACTCTAGCCAAGGAAATCCGCCATGCATCAGGCTTTCGTGAGGCTTTGTACCGCAGAAAGCCCCACCGGACCGCCGCGGAACTCCGCCATGGCATCCATCAGGCAGTCCCAGAGGTAGGAGGCCGACGCGCTGTCGGCCAAGAAGTGGTAGGCCAGGGTCCCGCCCAGGTCCTGCCGGCAGAGGACGCCGGTCATTCGGGCAATCGAGGTCTGGGCGATCGAGAGGTCGGCGAACTTCGCCGAACGCAGGTCGACGCCGCAGAGCTTGGCAAGCATGGCATCGGTCTTCTCGCCGCTCAGCACGAACCAGGCATGGGTCTCCTGCCGGGGCAAGGGGAAGCCGCGCGACGGGGTCTCGGAGGCCGTCCAGGCCTCTTCCAGCCGCGTCGGGTCGGCCGAGCCGCAGTCCAAGCTGCCCAGCAGGAGGATCTCTTGATCGGCTAGGCGCAGGGCAA
This sequence comes from Rhodospirillales bacterium, assembly GCA_963669375.1. Classification (GTDB taxonomy): domain Bacteria; phylum Pseudomonadota; class Alphaproteobacteria; order Kiloniellales; family JACOMY01; genus JACOMY01. Next base: position 1,324,868 of record OY770024.1, read on the forward strand.
GCCCGCCGTCGCTCTGCGCGGCCGCGCGATTGGGCATTCCCGGGATGGTGACACCCTGGGAATCAAGCCATGCGGTGGTGCCCTTCCCCTTGAAGCCGATCCGCGGCAGCGGCGTGAGGTCGGCCAAGCCCATCCGCTTGGCGGTCTCGCCCTCGTCGGTGGCATTGCGATAGCCGGTGGCGATAGCCGTCTCGCCCAGGGCCTCGAAGGTCGCCCCGGCCTCGACCAGGCGACGGTAGGCGAAGGCGCGGCGGGTCTGTGACGCGGGTTCCATCGGACCTACATCTCCTGGCGCTTGTTGTCGGGATCGAAAAAGTGCGGCGCGCAGGCCTCTGCCTCCAGGGTGCGCCCGTCAGAGAGCTTGATCGTCAAGCTGCCGCCCGCACTCGTCGCGGCCGGCGCGTAGGCCAGGCCGATGACGGCATCGCAGGCCTCCGAGAGGGCGGCGGAGGTCACGAAGCCGACCATCTCGCCCGCGCCGTCCAGCAGGATGTTGCTTTCCGCCGGAATGCGCGAGCCCTTCGGCAGGGTGAAGCCGACGAGCTTGCGCTTGGAGGGGTGGCGGCGCCGCAGCTCGATCGAGCGCTTGCCGACGAAGAAGGGCTTCTTGTTGGAGACCGCCCAGGCCATCTCCACCTCGTCGGGCGTAGTCATGGCATCGGTGTCCTGGCCGATGATGATGTGCCCCTTCTCCAGGCGCAGCACGCGTTGGGCCTCCACGCCGAAGGGCTTGATACCCTCCTCCTTGCCGGTCTCCAGCAGCAGGTCCCACAGGGCCTCGCCATAGCTTGCCGGGACGTGGATCTCGTAGCCCAGCTCGCCGACGAAGCCCACGCGCAGCAGGCGGGCTGGAATGCCGCCGATGCGGCCACGGCGCAGACCCATATAGGGGAAGGCCTCGGCCGAGAGGTCGACGTCGCACTCCAGATGCTGGAGCACCGCGCGCGACTTCGGCCCGGCGATGTTCACGCCGGCATAGGCGGCGGTCACGTTGGCGACGTCGACGTCGAGGCGCCACTGCGCGTTCCACCACAGCATCTGGCGATAGACGCGGTCCACGCCGCTGGTGGTGGCGGTGACGTAGTAGTGGTCCTCGTCGAAGCGACAGGCCACGCCGTCGTCGATCACCACGCCCTGCTCGTTGGTCATCAAGAGGTAGCGCGAGCGCATGACCGGCTGCTTCTTGTAGGCAAAGGTGTAGAGACGGTTCATGAACTCCGCCGCATCGGTACCGCGCACCTCCAGTCCGCCCAGCGTGGAGACATCGATCAGCCCGACATTGCCGCGCACATTGGCGACCTCGGCCCGGATCGTCTCTTCGCGCTTGTCCTTCGTGCCGTAGTAGGCCGGCCGCCACCACACGCCGGCGGTCATCATGACCGCGCCCATCTCCTTGTGGCGATGGTGCATGGGCGTGAAGCGCTCGGGCTCGAAGACCCGTCCGCCCAGCACGCCCAGGGTCTCCGCCGAGAAGGGCGGCCTGGCCGTGGTGACGCCGGTCTCCGCGACGGTACGGTTGGTGGCCTTGGCGACCAGGCGGGCGGTGGCCAGCGCCGAGTGCCGCCCCTGACTGGGCCCCATGCCGACCGTGGAGAAGCGCTTGACCAGCTCCAGCTCGTTGTAGCCCTCGGCCACGGCATTCTGGATGTCCTTGACCTGCAGGTCCTCGTCGAAGTCGACGAAGTCCTTGCCTTGCGGGTGCTTGAAGATCGGCCAGGGGTGGTTGATGCCCTCCGCGCCGCGCGCGCCCGGCACGTCCGGCTTGTCGCCGACCTCGAGCCCCAGCGTCTTGGCCGCGCCCCAGCCGGCGACCACGCCCTCGGCCTCCACGGCGGCGAGGTCGTAGGCCGAGTTCATCGAGCCCGCGATCTGCAGGCCGGCGGGCAGGCCGGCGATGGTGAAGTGCGCCGCCTCGTCGTCGTAGGAGAGCCGCCCTCCGGCCTGGAGCGCCAGCTGATAGGTCGGGGTGTAGCCGACGCTCATCGCCAGCAGGTCGCAGTCTAGCCGATCGCTGCCGTGATCGAAGCTGCCTTCGCCGGTGATCCGAGAGACCCGCAAGCCTGCCAGGTGTCTCTTGTCGCCGCGCGGCAAGGCCTCGTGCACGCAGTGTCCGGCGATCACCTTGAAGCCGCGATCCTGGGCGGCGGCCGCCAAGGGCCCCTGCCCCGGCCCGTCGCGCAGCTCCACGATCGCGCCGACATCGACCCCGGCGTCGTCCAGATCGAGCGCCACGCCATAGGCGTGATCGTTGCCGGCGAGCACGACCGCGCGACGCCCGGGCCGCACCCCGTAGAGGCGAATGAGCCGCTGCGCCGCCGAGCCCAGCATGACGCCCGGCAGGTCGTTGTTGCGGAACTGCGCCGGCTGCTCGATGGAGCCCTGCGCCAGGACCAGCTGCTTGGCCCGCACCTTGTACATGCGCTGGCCCTTGATCACCGGCAGATAGTGATCGGCGAACCAGCCGTTGCAGACCGCGTCGGTCATGATGTCGAGGCCCGGCGTCGCCTCGGCCTCGGCGACCAGTTCCTCCCGCCGCCGGTGGGTGGAGACGGAATCGGCGGCAAAGCGCGCGTAGTTCAGCGCCCCGCCCAGCTCCGGATTCTCCTCCACCAGCAGCACCTCGGCGCCGGCCTTGGCCGCCGTGACGGCCGCCTGCAGGCCGGCCGGGCCACCGCCGACCACCACCAGGTCATAGAAGAGATAGACCTTGTCGTAGTAGCCGTGCTCGGCTTGCAGATTGACCTTGCCGAGGCCCGCCTTGCGGCGGATCAATGGCTCGTAGGCCCGGTCGAAGCGCGGCTTCATGAAGGCGCGGTAGTAGAAGCCCACCGGCATGAAGCGGCCGAAGCGGTCGAAGATGGCGTCGCGGTCCCGCTCCAGGCTGCCCGTGTAGTTCTGGCCCCAGACCTCCAGCCCCTCGCTCACCTCCAAGCGGTCGGCCAGCACGTTGGGCTCGTCCTTCAGCTGCACCAGCGTGTTGGCGTCCTGGCCCGCCATGGTCAGCACGCCGCGCGGCCGGTGATACTTGAAGGAGCGCGACAGCAACCAGACGTCGTTGGCCGCCAGGGCCGAGGCGACGCTGTCGCCGGCAAGGCCGCGATAGGGCTTGCCCTCGAAGGTGAAACCGACCGGCTTGGCGTGATCGACCCTGAGGCCGGAGGGCGCGGTCAGGCGGTTGACCCCGACGCTGCCGCCGGCCGCCCGCTCCTCCACCTTGCTGCGCGCGACGCCGCTGGCGAGGCCGCTGTCCAAATGCGTGGTTCCGCTCGACATCTCAGGACGCCTCCTCGCGCGGGGCGAAGTCCACGCGCTCTTTGAACAGCTCGCTGGCCGGATAGGTGCGCAGGATCTCGTCGGTCGCCGTGTTGCGCTCGGCGATGAACCAGTAGGTGGTGGGCGTGTGGCACCACCATTCGCGCACCACGCCATAGGTGTTGTTGGCGAGGAAGACGTGATCGGCCCAGGCCTCGTCCTCCAAATCGCGCGGATCGGGCTGCTCCACGACTTCGCCGGCACAGGCGAACTCGGAGATGTTGCGTGGCCCGTTCAAGGGGCAGGTCATGATTTTCATGGCGTCTCTCGCGTGGGCTCAGTGGCTGGCCGCCGTCGCGCCCATCTCGTTGGCCAGGTCGAAGGTCTTGAAGCGGCTGAGCCGGAAGGGCTCCAGCATGGCTGGCGGCTTCTCGTCCGCCACGCATTCCGCCATGCGCTTGCCGGTCACCGGGGTCGCCTTGAAGCCCCAGGTGCCCCAGCCGGCGTCCAGCCAGTAGTTGCGCAAGGGGCTCTCGCCCATGATCGGGCTGTAGTCCGGCGTCATGTCGGTGATGCCGGCCCATTGCCGCAGCAGCCGAACCTTCGCCAGGAAGGGGAAGAGCTCCAAGGTATGACCGATCAGGCTCTCCTTCAGATCCAGGGTCGAGCGGGTCGAATAGAGCTCGTAGGGGTCGGAGCCGCCGCCGATGACGATCTCGCCGCGCGAGGTCTGCGAGACGTAGGCATGCAGGCCCGCCGAGGAGACCAGCGGATCGAGGAAGGGCTTCAGCGGCTGGGTCACCATGGCCTGCAGAGGATAGCTGCGGATCGGCAGGAGGAAGCCGGCCATCTTGGCCACCACGCTGGAGAAGCCGGCGACCGCCTGGATGACGTTGCCGGCGCGGATCGTGCCGCGGGTGGTCTCCACCCCGACCGCCCGGTCGCCTTCCTTGACGATGCCGACGGCCTCGGTGCGCTGATGTACCTCCACGCCCTTGTCCATGGCGCGCGCGGCATAGCCCCAGGCCACGGCGTCGTGCCGCCCGGTGCCGCCGTCTGGATGCCAGAGGCCCGCAAGGACCGGATAGCGGTGGTCTTCGGGCATGTGCAGGCTGGGGACCAGTTCGCGGATCTGCTTGCGGTCGACCAGCTCGATGCCGGTGCCGCAGTGCTTGCCGACCTCGGCACGCATGCGGAAGGTGCGCACGGTGGCGTCGGAGTGCGCCAGGGTGAGCTGGCCGCGCTGGGTGTAGAGCAGGTTGTAGTCCAGCTCTTCCGACAGCGTCTGAAAGAGGCCGACGCTCTCCTTGTAGAAGCGCACCGACTCCGGCGTGATGTAGTTGGACCGGATCACCGCGGTGTTGCGCGCCGTGTTGCCGCCGGCGAGGTAGCCCTTGTCGATCACGCAGACCTTGCGGATCCCGTGATAGTGGGACAGGTAGTAGGCAGTCGCCAGGCCATGACCGCCGGCCCCGATGATGACGACATCGTAGGACGGCTTGAGATCGGCCGCGTGCCGAAAGTCGGGACGGGGCTGATAGCGGCTCCTGAAGCCGTATTTCAGAAGGGGCAAGACCATGGCCGGATATGTAGGCGGCCGGATCGGGTCCGAAATAGCTGCATTCGACGCAAACGGCTGCTGAAGCGTCAAGCAGCGCCCAAGTTGGAGGTTACGGCAGATGGAGCAGGCTAGCTTCCGGTCGCCGATCGGCGGAGTCGGGGTCGCCGAGGAGGAGGGCCACATCGTCCAGGTGACCTGGACCGATCGCAGCGAGACGGCGAGGACGCCCTTGCTGGCAGAGGCCGTGGCTCAGCTGCAGGCCTACTTCGCCGGCACGCTGAAGACCTTCGACCTGCCGCTCAAGCCGGCGGGGGGATCGCTTCAGCAACAGGTCTTCGACGCCATGCGCGCCATCCCCTACGGCGAGACACGCACTTATGGGGAGATCGCCGAGGCGCTCGGCACCTATGGCCAGCCGGTGGGCGCCGCTTGCGGGGCCAATCCCATCCCGATCATCATCCCCTGCCACCGCGTCTTGTCGAAGGAAGGCCTGGGCGGCTTCTCCGCGCGCGGCGGCGTCGAGACCAAGATCGCGCTGCTGAAGCACGAAGGCGGCTATCCCTTCCTGCTTTAGGCCCCAGTCAGTAAGCCCCGGTCAGTAAGCCCCGATCAATGCAGGCGCTTGAGCGCGGCCTGAAGGGTCTGGCTCAGGGCCTGGCGCTGGAAGGGCTTTCTCAAGAGGACATCGCTGGAGGAGAGCGAGGCGAGCGCGCCGCTCTCGTCCGCCGGATAGCCGGACATGAAGACGATCGGCAGGTCGGGATCGTCGGCCCGGACCTCTTCGGCGAAGTCGGGCCCGCTTTCGCCGCCGGGCAGCATCACGTCGGTCAGGATCAGATCGATGGGCGCTTCCGCCTTGAAGATCCGCCTGGCCGTCGCGACGTCCTCCGCCTCCAGGACGGAATAGCCCAAGTGATCGAGCATTCTCGCCACCATGCGCTTCACGTCGGGGTCGTCCTCGATGACCAGCACCCGCTCGCCCTGCCCGCGCCCCTGCTCCTGGCCCTCCTTCAGGGCGAGACCGGCCGGCTGCGTGGCGGCCTTGGGCAGGTAGAGCGTGACCTTGCTGCCCTTGCCGATGGAGCTATCGATGGTGATGTGCCCGCCGGACTGGCGCACGAAGCCGTAGACCATGGAGAGGCCGAGACCGCTGCCCTGTCCTGCGGGTTTGGTGGTGAAGAAGGGCTCGTAGGCCCTGAGCTTGATCTCGTCGGTCATGCCAGCGCCGCTGTCGGCGACGCTGATGGCCACGTAGTCGCCCTCCGCCAGATCCCAGTTGCCCTCGATATCGTCGCCGTTGAGCACCGCGTTGGTGCAAGACACGGAGAGCTGCCCGCCCGACGGCATGGCATCGCAGGCGTTGAGCGCGAGATTCACCAAGGCGTTCTCCACCTGCCCCGGATCTGCCAGGGCCGGCCAGAGGTCGGGTTGGGACTCCACCTTGATCGAGATGCGCGCGCCTAGAATCGGTTTGATCAAGCCCGAGAGCTGTTGCACCAGTTGGCTGAGATCGACGACTTGCGGCGACAGCGATTGCTTGCGCGAGAAGACCAGCAGCCGCTCGGTCAACTCCGCCCCACGCTCGCTCACCCGCTTGATCGCTTCGACGGCCGGGTGCGTATCGCCGACCTCGTCGGAAAGAAGCTCGATGTTGCCCTGCACCACGGCCAGGAGATTGTTGAAGTCGTGCGCGACGCCGCCGGTCATCTGTCCGACCGCCTCCATCTTCTGCGCCTGGCGGAAGCGCTCTTCGGCTTGGACCCGTTCCGTTACGTCGAGGATGATGCCGTTGCAGATGATGGCGCCGGCCGCCGTGCGCCTGGGGGTGGAGTAGCCGCGAAACCAGCCGACCTCGCCGTCGGCGCGGATCATGCGCCATTCCCACTGCCAGGGCCGGCCCGTGGTCTGCGCCCTTTGGATGGTTCGCTCCAAGCCCGCGCTGTCGTCCGGGTGGACGGTGGCGAAGAAGACCTCCGGCTCGCGTAGAACGGCAGCGGCCTCCACGCCCAGAATGTCGAGCACGCCTTGGCTCATGTAGGAGAAGCTGCGCTTGCCGTCAGGATCGGTGATCAGCCGATAGACCAGGCCCGGAAGATTGGCGACGAGATCGCCGAAGCGCTCCTCGCTGTCGCGCAGTTCCGCGTCGCGCACCTCGACCTCGACCTCGGCAGCCCGCGCCGCCGCGCGCTCCTTGTCGACGACCGCAAGCGCCGAGACGCGGAACTCCAGGAGTTCGACGACGACGGAGGCCATGTGGTCGAGAAACTGCGCCTGCTCTTCGCTGAAGCTCCTCTGCGCGAAGTCGACGACGCACAGCGTGCCCAGGATGACACCGCTCTTCAGCCGCAGGGGCGCGCCGCAATAGCTGCGGATCCCCGGTTCGCCCGCCACGAAGGGATTGTCGCTGAAGCGTTCGTCCTCGGTCGCGTCGGCGACCATGAGCGCCTCCTGGCTGTCCAGGGCATGCGCGCAGAAGGCGACCTCTCTGGGCGTCTCACTGATGTCCAGCCCGTAGCGGGACTTGAACCACTGCCGCGAGCTGTCGATGAGGGTGATCAGACAGACCGGCACCTTCAGCTGCTGGGCCACGGCCTTGGTGATGCGATCGAAGGCCTCTTCGGCAGGCGTGTCGAGAATCTGGAAGCGCCGCAAGGCCGCCAGACGCTCGTCCTCGTTGCTGGGGAGTGGCGCACGCATGCTTGCCGACCCTTCTACCCTTGTCTCTTCTCCAGGCCGGCAGCACGCAAGAGGCAAGCGCCTCGCCGCTCCCCGTCGCCGGCCACGCGCCGTCAATCTAGGGCCTTTGCCGCGAACAAACCACCCATGTCCGATCCGGGGCTTGACCCGGCCCGCCGCGATGCCAAAAAAAGGCGCTACAAGCCGAAGACCATGGCAGACTGGCCATGGTGCACGGGCTGGGCGGAATGAACGCGGAACCCATGATAACCTTGGCAGTCATCGTCGCGGTCTTCGTGGCGAGCAACATCTATGTACAGCGGCGCGGTACTGTGCGGCACAAGCTGTCGCGGCAGTTCGCCGACCATTCCGCCTTCATGGCACCGATCAACTGCCTCTTCTATCTCTTCTCCGCGGTACCGAATAAGCCCTATCTCGATCCTTCGCGCTTTGACTGCCTGCGCCGGCTCGATGCCGACTGGGAGGCGATCCGCGAGGAGGCGGAGGTCATCTTCCGCGACGTGCTGCCGAACCCGGTGCACCCCAAGTACGACCTGGCCTTCTACTCCTTCATGAAGAACGGCTGGAACCGCTTTTACCTCAAGTGGTACGGCGACATGATGCCGAGCGCGCTGGAGCACTGCCCGCACACGGTGAAGCTGCTGCGCGAGATGCCGGAGATCCGCGGCGCCATGTTCACCCTGCTGCCGCCGGGGGGCGAGCTGCCGCTGCACCGCGACCCCTATGCCGGCTCGCTGCGCTACCACTTGGGCCTGGTGACTCCCAACCAAGACAACTGCTACATCCTGGTGGACGGAGAGCCCTACAGCTGGCGCGACGGCAAGTCCGTGCTGTTCGACGAGACCTACATCCACACCGCCAGGAACGACAGCGACATCGCCCGCATCATCCTCTTCGCAGATGTGAAGCGCCCGCTCACCTTCAAGCCGGTCGAGGCCTTCGCCTACCTGGTGGAGCGCATCTTCGTGCGCGCCACCACCTCGGTGAACGACCCCTCGAAGGAGAGCGTCGGCGCGCTCAACTGGATCTTCCCGCCGATCTTCTTCTACCGCCGCCTCATGCGCCGCTTCAAAGCCTGGAACAAGAACCTCTACTACGCCCACAAGTACGTCGGCTTCGCCGCCATCGCCGGGCTCGTCGTCTGGGCCGTGGCCTAGAGTGCGCTTCACGTGACGGGCCGGCGCTGACAGGCCCGCTTCCGACTGATAGGCTTCGCTTCTCCCGCAACGCATCCGGAGAGCGCGATCAATGGCCTTTGTTCCCGGCACTGGCGGACCAGACACGCTGTCCGGCAGCGACAGCGTCGACACGATCCTGGGCTATGGCGCCGAGGACACCCTCTACGGAGAAAGCGCGGCCGACAGCCTCTACGGCGCCCAAGGAGACGACAGCCTCTTCGGAGGCAGCGGCGGCGATGCGGTGCTGCGCGGGGGCACCGGTCGCGACAGCCTCTACGGGCAGGCCGGCGACGACAGCAGTCTCTATGGCGGCTCGAGGTCGGATATCCTGGACGGTGGCGCCGGCGACGATGCCCGTCTCTTCGGTGGCGTGGCCAACGACACCATCAACGGTGACAGCGGCAACGACAGCTATCTCTTCGGCGGTGACGGCCTCGACACGCTGATCGGGCGTCAAGGGCAGGACACTCATCTGGAGGGCGGCGAGAACACCGACGTAATCTCCGGCGGCGCGGGCTCCGACGCCTTCCTCTTTGGCGGCAACGCGAACGATCTTGTCTTCGGCGGTGGCGGCGGCGACCGCTTCCTCGATGGCGGACGCGGGTCCGACAAGGTCTATGGCGGTCTCGGGGCCGATCTCTACCTCTACGGCGCGGCCGGCAGCGACAGCCTCGACGGCAGCAAGGGTGACGACCGTTTCCTCTACGGAGGCGCCGGCAACGACAGCATCGCCGGCGGCAGCGGGGACGACGTCTTCTTGTATGGCGCGGGCAAGAAGGACACGATCTTCGGCGGTAGCGGAGACGATGCGACCATCAATGGCGGAGGCGGGATCGACACCCTCTCCGGCGACGCCGGCGATGACTACGAGCTTTTAGGCCGCGCGGCCGCGGACAAGCTCTACGGCGGCTTGGGCGACGACAGCCTGATCTACGGTGGCAACGACAACGACACGCTGTTCGGAGGCAGCGGCAGCGACGCGAACGCCTTCGGCGCCAGCGGCCTGGATCGCCTCTATGCCGGCAGCGGCACGGACCTCAGCTTCTTCGGTGGCGAGGACAACGACCGGCTCTTCGGTGGCGACGGAAACGACAAGAGCTTCTTCGGCCAGACCGGAGTCGACAGCCTCTCGGGAGGCAGTGGCGCCGACGTCGACTTCTATGGCGGCCTCGGTGCGGACAGCCTGTCGGGCGGCAGCGGCGTGGACACCGGCTTCAGAGGCAACGATGGCGACGACAAGCTGTTCGGGGGAGATGGATTCGATTCCTACTTCTACGGCAACAGCGGCGAGGACAGCCTGTTCGGCGGTCAAGGCGGCGACGCCACTTTCTACGGTGGAGGCGGCGCGGACAGCCTTTACGGCGGCAGTGGCGGCGACTTCTACTTCTTCGGAGACAACGACGCCGACCGGATGACGGGAGGCAGCGGAAACGACGAGCAGTTCTTCGGCGGCCACGGCAATGACTACATGTACGGCGGCCTGGGAAAGGACTTCGAGTTCTACGGAGACAGCGGCACGGACAGGCTCTTCGGCGGTGAAGAGGTCGAGGACCTGTTCTACGGCGGCAGCGGTGCCGATAGCCTGTTTGGAGGCGAGGGAAACGACGGCCTCTTCTACGGTGGGGAGGGGAGCGACAGGCTTTACGGTGGCAAGGGGTCCGATGGTGTCTTCCTAGGCGACGGCGGCGACGACGCGGTCTTCGGTGGCCAGGGTGACGATCAGCTCTTCGGCAACGATGGCGATGACACCTTGACCGGCGGGTCGGGTGTGGACCGCCTCTACGGCGGCAGCGGCGACGACATCTTCGAGGTGGCCGATCAGGCGGACTTCGCCGGCCTCTACGACGGCGGCACCGGGTCCGACACGCTTGCGCTCGCGGCCGGCGTCACCATCCCCGCCGCCGGCGTCACCTTGAGCGACATCGACGTGACCATCGTCGTCTGAATCCTGCTCTAGCGGCCGGGCCGTCCGCGCCGGGCGAGGAGGCCCTTGGAGGGGTCGTAAGCGAAGACCGCGGCGCCGAAGAAGAGCAGGGTCGCGCCCGCCACGACGAGGAGCGCCAGCCAGTTGACCTGCCCATAAAGGGCGAAGCGGATCAGTTCCACGGCATAGGTGAAGGGGTTGAGCGAGCAGATGTCGTAGAGGACGACGCTGGATTCCTTCATGCGCGACAGCGGATAGAGCGCCGAGGAGGCGAAGAACATCGGGAAGATCACGAAGTTCATGATGCCCGCGAAGTTCTCCAACTGGCGGATGGTGGAGGAGAGGAAGAGGCCGATCGCACCCAGCATCATGCCTGAGACGATCAACGCCGGCAGCACGGTCAGGTAGCCGTAGGCGGGCGGCTTCACCCCCCAGAACCAGGCGATCAGAAGAAAGGCGTAGACCTGCACGATCGAGACAGCAACGCCGGCCAAGAGCTTGCAAAGCAAGAGATACCAGCGCGGGAAGGGGCTCACCAACAGGCTGCGCATCGCCCCGGTCTCCCGGTCGTAGACCATCGACAGCGACGACTGCATGCCGTTGAAGAGCTGGATCATCGCGCAGAGGCCGGGGGCGATGTAGACCTCGTACAGGATGTGGGTCTCGTAGGGCGGCGTGACCGACAGCTCCAAGATCGAGCGGAAGCCGGCCGCGAAGATGAAGAGCCACACCAGTGGCCGGATCAAGGCGGAGAGAAAGCGCTCGCGCTGCTTGGCGAAGCGCAAGGCCTCGCGCCACACGACTCCGCGCAGGGCGACAACGCGCCCGCGCCAGCCCAATCGAGCTTCGAGACTCACCCAAGCGCCTCCCGTATTGCCACATGCCGACTTTGGCCTTGAGCGTGCAATAGCAGGACTGGCTTGGCGAGAAAACGCAGTGAGGTCACTTCACCTTGAATGCAGGGCGCTGCCTCCCCGTCGCTGATCACCACCTCGTTCTACCGGGCGGCGCGGATGCACCTTCCCCCAGGGTCGGCTGTGCCGAGGCGGCGAAGAAACACAGGCAGGCAACGAGGCATAGGCGACGGCGGTTCACCTGTCCCCTTGCACTACGAGCTTGGTCGCATCGTGTCCGCTGCAACACCAGGTAAGTGCAGCGCTTCACCAGCTCACGCGAACGGGCCTTTATCACAGTCCTGTGAGGGGCAGAATGCTCTGCATTTCACGGCTTCTTAGAGTTTTATTAGGAATTTTCCTTTGACCCGCGGGGATCGAGTATGAATATGTAAGCCTACGTGCGGTTTGACGCGCGATAGGCAGTGAGAGGAGACAGCCATGGCCTGGAGCACGCCGAAGCTCGACGAGATCACCTGCGGCATGGAAATCAACATGTACTTCGCCGCCGAGTGAGTAGCTGCAAGGCATGACAGCGCGGGACGGCGGAGGTCGGCTCCGCGCTCTCATCCTTGGTGCCGCCGCCGGAGGCGGCTTGCCGCAATGGAACTGCGGCTGTGACATCTGCCAAGCCGCCCGGCGCGGCGATATCCCAAATCTGACCCAGTCCTCCCTCGCCGTTTCGGGCGACGGAGACAATTGGGCTATTCTGAATGCCTCGCCCGACATACGGCTGCAACTGGCAGCCTCGCCGCAGCTGCACCCCACCGGACCCAGGACGTCACCGATCAAGAGCGTCTTGGTGACCAACGGCGACATCGATCATGTCGCCGGCCTCTTGACCTTGCGCGAAAAGCAGCCCTTCACGCTCTTCGCCACGCGCGAGATCCTCTCCGTGCTCGAGGCGAACCCCATCTTCGCCGCGCTGGACCCTTCCTTGGTCGCGCGCCGTCCCATCGCCCTGGAAGAGAGCTTCGAGCTGACCTCGACGGTCACCGCGACGCTCTTCGCGGTACCCGGCAAAGTGCCGCTCTATCTCGAAGGCGAAGAGGTGGTGACCGACCTGGAGGGCGAGCAAACGGTCGGAGTCGCGCTCAAGTCCGCTGGCTCCGAGGCCTTCTACATACCCGGCTGCGCGAAGATGACCGACGGCCTGGCCGAGCGCTTGACAGGCGCCGATCTCACCTTCTTCGACGGGACGGTCTGGGTCGACGACGAAATGCGGCAGAGCGGCGTCGGCAGCAAGACCGGCTCTCGCATGGGCCACATGTCGATGGCCGGTGCCGGCGGCTCGATCGCCGCCTTCTCCGCGCTCGAGGTCGCGCGCAAGGTCTTCGTGCACATGAACAACACCAACCCGGTGCTGGTCCCGGGCTCGCCGCAACGCCTGGAGGCCGAGGCCGCCGGATGGACCATCGGCCAAGACGGAATGGAGTTCACGGCATGAGCGATGGCGCTGCCAGCCGCGACGACTTCGAGGCGCGCCTGCGCCTGATCGGCGCCGAACGCTATCACGACAAGCACCCCTTTCATCACCGCCTGCATTCGGGCGGCTGCACGCCCGACCAGGTCCGCGCCTGGGTCATCAACCGCTACTACTATCAATCCCGCATTCCGATGAAGGACGCCGCCTTCCTGTCGCGCTGCGAAGATCCGGCGCTGCGCCGCGCGTGGCGTTCGCGCATCGAGGATCACGACGGCGGCCCGGACAAGGAGGGCGGGATCGAGCGCTGGCTGCGCCTGGCGACCGCCGTCGGCCTCGACCGCGACTATGTGGCCTCCGCCGTCGGCGTCCTGCCGGCCACCCGCTTCGCCGTCGAGGCCTATGTCCGCTTCGTGCGCGACCGCAGCCTTCTGGAGGCCGTCGCCTCCTCGCTGACCGAGCTCTTCGCACCGAAGATTCATGCCGAACGCATCGAAGGGCTCCTGGCGAACTACGCCTTCGCCAACGAGACCAGCATGGCCTACTTCAAGAACCGCCTGCGCGAGGCACCGAAGGACGTCGCCTTCGGCCTGGCATGGGTCCTGGACCACGCCGACACGGCAGAGAAGCAGGATGCCGCCGCCGCCGCGCTCACCTTCAAGACCGAGGTCCTCTGGGCGCAGCTCGACGCCCTGGATGCCGCCTATGTGGCACCGGCGCGCATTCCGCCGGGCGCCTGGCAGCCGGGCGAGGGGCTGGCGCGGAGCAGCGCGACGTGAGCGACGGCCCGCCAGGCCTCGCCGACAGCGCGCGGCCCCTGCTGCCGCGCGGCGTGCGCCTTCACTACGACCGCGTGCGCGGCAATTGGGTGCTCTTGGCGCCGGAGCGCGCGATCAAGCTGGACCAGGTGGGTCACGCCATCCTGAGCGAAGTCGACGGAGAGCGCAGCCTCGAGGAGATCGTGACGGGCCTGGCCGAAAAGTACCAGGCGCCGAAGGAGCAGATCGCCAAGGATACCCGCGGCTTCCTCGGCGCCTTGATGGACAGGCGCATGCTGGAGACGCGGTCATGAGCGAGCGCCTGGCCGCGCCGCCGGCGCCCATGGCAATGCTGGCCGAGCTGACGCATCGCTGTCCGCTCTCCTGCCCCTACTGCTCGAACCCGCTGGAACTGGTGAAGCGCAGCGGCGAGCTGGACACCGACCAATGGAGCGACGTCTTTCGCCAGGCTGCGGACCTCGGTGTCCTGCAGCTGCACCTGTCGGGCGGCGAGCCTGCCTCCCGCCGCGACCTGGAGGCCCTGGTGACGGCGGCGCGCGAGGCCGGGCTCTACACCAACCTCATTACCTCCGGCATCGGCTTGACCGAAAAGCGCCTGGCTCGCCTCGACGACTGCGGGCTGGATCACATCCAGCTCTCCCTCCAGGGCGTGGAAGCGGCCCTGGCGGACGAGGTCGGCGGCTACCGCGGCGGCTTCGAGCGCAAGATGCAGGTCGCCGCTTGGATCGGCGAAATCGGCTTCCCGCTGACCCTCAACGCGGTGGTGCACAAGCGCAACCTGCACATGCTGCCGGAGACCTTCGAGCTGGCGGTGAAGCTGGGCGCCCGGCGACTGGAGGTGGCCACGGTGCAGTTCCACGGCTGGGCGACGGAGAACCGAGCCGCCCTCATGCCGACGCGCGAGCAGGCTCTGGAAGCCGGCCGCCTGGTCGAGGAAGCGCGCAAGCGCCTGCGCGGTCTCCTGGTGATCGACTACGTGCCGGCCGACCACCACGCGCGCTTTCCCAAGGCCTGCATGGGCGGCTGGGGTTCGGTCGGCCTGAACGTGGCTCCGGACGGCCAAGTGCTGCCTTGCCACGCCGCCCACACCATCAAGGGACTTTCCTTCGAGCGCGTTCAGGAGCGATCTCTCAAGGACATCTGGGAGAAGAGCGACGCCTTCAACGCCTACCGAGGCTACGACTGGATGCAGGAGCCCTGCCGTTCCTGCGAACGGCGCGAGATCGACTTCGGCGGCTGCCGCTGCCAGGCCATGGCCTTCGCGGGCGATCCGGCGGCGACCGACCCTGTCTGCTCCAAATCGCCTCTGCACGAGGCCTTGGTCGCCGCCGCCAACCAGGATGCGGATAAGACCAACGCGGCGTTTACCTATCGCGTGACGCCCGGCTAGCCTGCTCTCGCCTCGACCGGAGGAGGACGGGCCATGTTCAGAGCTTCGCTGCTGATCCTAAGGCCCGAAGCGCACGAGACGACGTGACCGCGACGCGGCTCCTCGACTTGCAAGGATTCGACAGCGCCCACCTGGAGGCCGCCAAGAACCTGAACCGCGCCTTTCGCAAGTAGCGGTCACACGCGCGCGACTTCCTCCCTGGCCAGCGACGCGACCGTCGCCAACGGATCGCGGGCAAAGGCCGCGGCGACCGACTTGTAGCGACCGCCCAAGGCGTCGATCGTGGATGCCTCGAACAGGCTCGCGTCATAATCGAAGCGCAGCACGATCTTGCCGTCGTGCTCCAGCACCAGGCCGGAGAGGTCGCGCCGGCAACCGCGCGGCGGCAGGGCCAGGGTCTCGGCCGAGTAGCGACCGATCTCCAGGCGGGAGCCCGGCAGGTTGGCGAAGAGCGCGGTGGCGCCATTGTCCGTCGCGCCTTGTGGCAGAAACATGCTGAAGGAAACCTGATCCAGGGCAGCCGTTTCCCAGTCGCTGAGACCCAGTTCCTTCTTGACCAAGCTCGCCGGGTAATCCTGGTTGCTGAGCGAATCCTTCAAGTCTTGGTCGACGACGGCCAGGCTATCCCTTCCGCTGGCCGCGGGATCCAGGGGTATCCTGAGCGTGATGCTGTTGGACAGCGGCCCCAGCGTCGCCTCGAACTCGCTGCGCGTGCGGCCGCTGGCCGTGGTGCTGATCAAGACCTCCCGGCGACTCGCATAGCGGCTCAAGGTCAGCGCATAAAGCGTCGTCAGCAAGGAGAAGAGCGATCGGTGTTCCGCCCTGGCAATTCTGCGCAAGCGATCCGTGGTTCTGCGATCGAGCGTGAAGACCCGGGTGCCGGCTCCTAGGGGTACCATGGCCAGACGCTCATGATCGTAGGGCAAGGCCAAGCGTTCCGCCGGCTCGGCAAGCTTGCGCTTCCAATAGAGCAGCTGCGTGCGGCCCTTGGGACTGGCCATGAAGCGCGACTGCCACGCCGCGAACTCGGAATAGGGGAGGGAGCGTCGCACGTTGCGGCTGAGGTCGCCGAGACCGCTCAGGAACCCCGCCCCCATCAGCTCTAGCGCGATCAGGAAAGAGAAACCGTCCAAGATGACGCCATGCGCGCGCGCCAAGAGGACATCACAGTCGTCCGGCCGCTGGAAGATCTGCGCCCTGAAGAGCGGCCCGCGCTCCAAATCGAAGGGCAGGTTCGCCTGTTCCAAGAGAAAGGCCCCAAAGGCCTCCTCGCTCATGGCGCGGCAATCCATTGCGCTTACCGCCTCCACAGCCTCGCTGATGGCGACGCCGCGCCGGCCCTTGCGCCGCGGAAAGCAGGTCTGCAGCAAGGAATGCGCCTTGATGATCCCTTCGCCTCTTTCCCATGACAGGACCGAGCCGATGCGCGGGCTCACCTTCATCGCCGCGCCGAATTCGAAGGAGCGCAGATAGGCCTCCTTCTCGGTCTGCTGGTCGTATTCCGCGAGGACGGCCTCTTGCCTGACGGAGAGCGCGGCGCCCGAGCCTGCCTCCGCGCTCCCAGTTTCTTGCGCCGCCTTCTCACTCTCCAGCGCCTTGGCGACGGCATCGGCGAGCTTCGTGACCGTCGGGCTTTGCAGGAAGGCAGATACCTGAAGCGACACGCCGAACTCCGTCTCCGTCCGGTTCTTGAGCTGAAAGCCGGTCAGGGAATCGAGGCCGAGTTCTTGAAGCGGCATGTCGGCATCTATGCGCTTGTGATCGACTTTCAGGACGCGGGCGATGGCTTCGGTGACGTAGCGCGCCAGAATAGCCGGACGCGCCCTCTTCGGCGCGGCCATGACCTCTTGATAGGCACGCCGATCGCCGCTGCTGCTGTCGGTTCCGCTACGGCTGCCGACGATGCGGGGTTGGGCGCAGACATGGCCATTGACGAGGGCGAACTTCTCCCAGTCGATCGCCGCATAGGACACGACTGGCTCGCCCTTGCGCAGCATGACGCCCAAGCCCGAGAGCGCGAGGTCGAGCGGTATGGCAGGCGTACCGGACGACTCGAAGAACTTCTGCAGCTCCGGGCTCCTGGCGACCTGGCCGGCGCCGTCCAAGGCACCCCAGGAGATCGCCAAGCCCGGCAAGCCCAGGGCTTGGCGGTAGCGCGCCAGGCTCTCTTGGAAGAAGTTGGCCGCCGCATAGTTGGCTTGGCCGAAGTTGCCCAGCGGCGCGGCGATGGAAGAGAACAGCACGAAGAAGTCCAAGGCCATGTTCTTGGTGGCGTCATGCAGGTTCCAAGAGCCCTGCATCTTGGGCGCCAGGACGCGTGCCATGCGGCTCTCGTCGAGCCGCGGGATCAGCGCGTCGTCATAGACCACGGCCGCGTGGATGACACCGCGCAGCGTCAGGCCATCGGCCGCGATCCGTCCTACGACCCGCGCCACGTGATCCCTCTTGGCCATGTCGGCGGCCAGAATCGTCGCCTTGGCACCGGCCGCCTCGATCTGGCGCAGGCCTTCCTCCGTGGCCTTGGTGGCCGTCCCGGAGAGGCTGACCAGATAGAGATGCCCGGCGCCATGGCGTGCGAGCCAGACCGCGACGGCCAAGCCGAACCCGCCGACACCGCCGGTGACGAGATAGGCGCCCTCGGCCTCGAAGCGCGCGGGCGTCGCGTCATCCAGCGCCACCTCGACCTCCTCCGGCTCCAGGGTAATCACGACCTTGCCGATGTGCTGGCCCTTCGCCATTCGTTCGAAGGCCTCGGTCACCCTGTTGAGCGGGTAGACCTCGGCCGGCAGCGGCCGCAGGCGCCCTTCGCCCATCAAGCGGGAGATCTCCGAGACGATCTCTCCCATCATCGAGGGGTTGTCCTCGCCCATGCGGGCCATGTCGATGGCGAAGAAGCTGATGTTCTTGCGCATGACTTTGAGGCCGAGGGCCGTGTCGGCGTAGATGTCGCGCTTGCCGATCTCCAGGAAGCGTCCGCAAGGCGCGAGGATCGAAAGGCCGCGTTCGATGGCCTCTCCCGGCAGCGCGTTCAAGATGACGTCCACGCCACGGCCGCCCGTCGTCTCCAGGACTTCATCGGCAAAATCCAGAGAGCGGGAATCCATGACGTGCCGGATGCCGAGCGCGCGCAGATGATCCCGCTTGCGCGGCGAGCCGGCGGTCGAGAAGATCTCCGCGCCGATCATCTGCGCGATCTGGATCGCGGCCAGCCCGACGCCTCCGGTGCCAAGGTGAATGAGCACGCGCTCACCCTTCCGCAGGCGGCCCATGGTGACCAGCGCATAGTAGGCCGTGGAGAAAGCCGACATGAGAGTCGCTGCCTCGACGGGACTCTGGTTCGCCGGCGTCGCCCAGACCGCCGCTTCCGGCAGGACCAGACTGGACTTGAAGCAGCCGATGGCCGTGGCCACGACGGGGTCGCCGACCTTGAGCCTGGTGACGCCCTCGCCGACGGCCTCGACAATGCCGGCGCACTCCAGCCCGAGGTTCAGGAAGGCCGGTTCGGCTTCGGCCTCGAAGGGCAGAAGACCGGTCGCCGCCATGACATCGCGGAAGTTGAGCCCGACGGCGCGCACCGACACAGAGACCTTACCCGCGCGGGGCGGAGAGTGCCGGGCCTCGGTCACGGCCAGGTCGTCGAGGTCGCCTGGCTCCCGCATGGAAAGCGCGTAGCCGACGGAGCCTCGTGACGACAAGGCAGGCGCACGCTTGGGCTTCAAGGAGGCTTGCGCGCGAGAGAGGAAGCGGGCGACGAATCGGCTTTCACCGCGATAGGCGACATCCGTCTCCCGCGTTGCCTCGACCGCCAGCACCTCCTGGGTCAAGAGCCGCGCCTGGACCGTCGGGTCCTCTTGCGCGGGATCCAAGTCGATCACGGCCGACCGCAAGGCCATTACTTCGGAGAAGGTGGTCCGGGCGAACCCCACCAGGGGCGCGAGAGACAGGGCAAGCGGATTCGCGGCCGACCCCTCTTCGGAGAGAACTCTGGCGCCACGGGTTACGAAGAAAAGCTCGCCTTGGTAGCTGGAGGTCTCGATCATCGCCTGCACCAGGTGCAGCGCCGGCGTCGTGACATGGCTCTGCGCCTGGGCCAGGGTCTCGGCCGATTGAGCATGCGCACCATGCAGCCGATCGCAAGGCCACAGGAAAAGCGTGCCGACCAGGTCTTCCCCGAGGGCGGCGATCTCCCGCATCAAAGCGATGAAGTCCTCCGGCCGTCGCGGGTCGAGCTCTGCTCTATCCTCGTGAACGCCGCCAAAGCCATCGCCGGCATCGACCAGGACGCAGCGGTTGCCGTCGGCCCTCAGCCTGCGCGCGGTTTCCTCGGCGATCCCCTGGCCGTCGGCGAAGATCAACCAGAGGCCGACCTCTTTTCGCCCGGCGTCCGAAGGAACATCGGCGCGATGCATCTCATCGCAGAAGTAACGCGGGAGCGCCCCGCTCTCCTCGCGCCGGGCATCGGCGCGCCGCATCGCGATTGCGAGGTAGCCCTCGAACTCCAGGACCGGCCTGCCCTTGGCGTCGCACAGGGTGGTATCGGTCCTGAAAGAGAGGGCGTTGGTCGCGACACGCCGGCAATAGGACTGCATGCGGGCGCTGGGTGGCCGGAAGAAACGCAAGCGCCGTGCTGATCTCGGCAAGAGCATGACGTTGTGCTCGCGCAGCGATTTCACCTTGTCCGGCAGTATCAGGAACCCGATCCCGGACTGCAGCACGCTATCGAGCATTGCCGGGTGGTAGCTATAGTCGTCGCCGGAGACAACTTTCTTGGGCAGCTTCAAACTGGCCCAGAGCGCGTCGTCCTTGACGCTGACCGCCTTCACTCCCTTGAAGAGACCATCATAGTCGTAGCCGCCTTCCGCCGCCGACTTGTAGAAGGCTTTCTCGCTAAAGGCATACCCTGGATCGTCAGGCTGAGGCGGAAGCGCGGGCACAGTCGATTCCGGATTCGCCGTCACCACCGTGACGAAGGCCTTCACCTCCCAAGGTTCATCGCCGCCTGACGGCCTGCTCCGGACAACGATCCGCCTTCGGTCGCTGTCGAAGGTGGTCTGAAAGATCTCGCTTTGCTCCGGATTGAGGAAGTTCGCCTTGACCAGCTCCAGATCCTGCAGCTCGATCGGCCCCTCGCCGAAAAGCGCACGGGAAACGGCAATCATCATCTCGATGTAGCCGGCCGCCGGGAAGAGATAGTTGCCGTTGACCTTGTGTCCCTTCAGATAGCCGCGCTCCTTGAGGGACAACACGTTCTCCCAGGTCGGCTGCGCGGTATCCAGGCGCTGTCCCAAGAGTGGATGGGGGCTGGGCGGGCGAAGGTTTCTCTCGACCGCCGCCTCGTCGATCCAGTAGCTCTTCAGTTCGCTGGGGTAGCTCGGCAAGGCAAGCCGCCGATGGCCTCTGCCGGCCACTGCTTCCCAGTTCATCTTGGCACCGCTGACGTAGATATCGCCCAAGGCCGACTGCAGGCTCAAGAAGTCGTTCTGGCCGCGTCGCTGTGAGCGGACGACGCTCGCCTGCTTGCCCAGTTCCAGCGTGCAGGTTGCGATCAGCCCGCTCAAGGGGGAGTCGGGTCCGATCTCCAGATAGAGGTCGGTCCCCATCTCCATCGCGGTCTGCACCGCGATCTGAAACAGCACGGGCCGGCGGATGTTGTTCCACCAGTAGGACGCATCCAGCGCCTGGCCGGCGATCTCTTCCCCCGTGACCGTGGAGACCAGCGGCACGCGCGTCGCCTGCGGCGCGATGTCGGAAAGGCTCTCCAGGAAGCGCTCCCGGATCGGGTCCATCTGTGGGCTGTGAGGGGCGAAGTTCATCCGCACCCGGCGCAGGAAGAGCTGCGGGCCCACGTCTTGCTTCACTTGCTTGAGGACACGGTCGACGGCCGTCTTCTCGCCTGCGATCGTCACCATCTCGTCGCTGTTGTAGGCCGCGATCTCGACGTCGGATTCACCGGACGCCAGCAACTGGGCCTGCATGGCCTCGGCCGACAAACCAACGGCAACGATGGCCCCGCTGCCCTCGGTCTCGGCCTGCAGGACGCTGCGATAGTGCACGACGGTGACGGCGTCTTCGAGGCTGAGCGCGCCCGCCGCATAGGCCGCGGCGATCTCGCCCAGGCTGTGGCCGAAAATCAGGTCCGCCTCGACGCCCCACGCGCGCCAACGACGCAGCAAGCCAACCTGCACGGCGAAGATGCAGGATTGCGTGATGGCGGTCTGGTCGATGCGTGTCGAGCGTCGAGGCCGGCCGATCTCCTCGATGACCGACCAGCCGGCCAGCTGCCGCACCAGGCGGTCCACCTCTTCGACGCTGGCCCGGAACAAGCGGTCGTGGGCAAGGAGGCGGCGGGCCATCCTCGGCCATTGACTGCCCTGGCCGGAGAAAGCGAAGGCCAGCCGCGGGGTCTCGAGGCGTCGGCCGCGCACCAGCCGGGGCGGGCTCTCCTCGCGATAGCCGGCCTCCTTGCCCTCGGCAAAGGCGCGAAGACCACGGCTCAGCTCCCTCGGCGACTTGGCAATCAGCGCCAAGCGATGGGAGAGGTGCGAGCGACTGTTGGCGAGCGTGCCGACGATGTCGGCCATCCTCGGTTTCGGCCGTTTGCCGGCATCCAGGTAGTCCGCCAGGTCTCGTGCCCGAGCCGTCAGCGCCGCCGGCGTCGCCGCGGAGACCGGAACCAGCCGGGCATGGGCGCCCTCCCTTTCTTCAACCGCCTCTTCCGCTTGCCGACGGGGCGCCTCCTCCAGCAATGCCGAGGCATTCGTGCCACCGAAGCCGAAGGAGTTGATCACCGCGCGCCGTGGATAGCCACCGGACGGCCACGCCTTGTTCTTGGTGGCGATCTCGATGTTCAGCTCGTCCGGTGCGATCAGCGGGTTGACCGTCTCGAACTCGGCGTTGGGGAGGAACTGGCCGTGATGCAGGCAAAGCGCGGCCTTGATCAGACCGGCAACCCCGGCACCCGCCTCGAGGTGCCCGATATTGGTCTTGACCGAGCCCACCACCGCAGGGCCGCCATTGCCGCGCCCTTGGCCGAACACCTGCCCAATGGAGCTGGCCTCAATGGGATCACCGACCGGGGTCCCGGTGCCGTGCGCTTCGATGTAGTCGATTTCGGAGGTCGAGACCTCCGCCCGGCGGCAGAGGTCGCGCAGCATGGCCGTCTGCGCCTCGGCGTTCGGCGTCAACAGGGTTCCCGTCCAGCCGTCGGAGTTCACCACGGCGCTGCGCAGCACGGCGTAGATCCTGTCGCCGGCGGCCTCGGCGTCGGACAGCCGCTTCAAGAGAAGAGCGCCGGCCCCCTCGCCGCGCACGAAGCCGTCGGCGCGCGCGTCGAAGGCCAGCGAGCGGCCGCTGGGCGACAGCATCCGCGCCTTGCTGAAGGTCACGAAGACATGCGGGTCCAGGATGACGTTGACGCCGGCGACAATGGCCACGTCGCAGTCTCGCGTCCAAAGCGTCCGGCAGGCGATCTCGGTCGCGACCAGCGAGGAGGAGCAGGCCGTGTCCACGGAGAGACTGGGGCCATGCAGGTTGAGCCGGTGGGAGATGCGGTTGGCGGCGATGCTCATGGCGCAGCCCGGCGCCATGTGGCTTACGTCGATGTCATGCGCGACCGAGGCATTGATGCACTTGTAGTCGTCCATGCTGATGCCGACGACGACGCCGCAGTTGCTGCCGGACACCCTGTCGACGGAGATACCGGCGTCCTCGAACGCCTCCCAAACGACATGCAGGAGGAGGCGCTGTTGCGGGTCCATGGCCTCCGCCTCGCGAGGCGAAATGCCGAAGAGATCCGCATCGAACTCGCCGACGCGGTCGACGCAGGCCGCCCATTTGGAGATCGACCGCCGCGGCGCGTCGGGGCTGGGACTATAGAAGGTGTCGACGTTCATGCGCTCGGCGGGGACCTTAGCGATGGCGCAGACCCGGTTTTGCAGGTTGCGCCAGAAACGATCCGGCCGGTCGGCCCCACCTGGAAATCGGCAGCCTATGCCGACGATGGCCAGGGGTTCTTGCACCGAAGACGACGCATCTCTCTGCAAGTCTTGACCGGAATGGACGTTCATCTTTGAAACCTCCTCTCCACCCGCGGCATTCGATGCTCGGCTCGCCTTGGCGCGCACCTTGCGCGCGCGCTGCCTCTGGTTGGCAGCACCAAGCGCAACAGGCTTAGACCCGATGATGATCCATCGCTTACAGCATCACAAGTCTGCTTCAGTGAAGCTTGGTCCGCTTCTCATTGAACTGGTGGGATCGAAGCGCTTGAATCCAATAGATAATGATCTCGGTCGGACAAACTCGGTGTTTCAAGAAATGTCAGCATGTCGAGTTTTCACCTAAACATGTCCGATTCCCTTGATCATGCCGACCGTCACCGATGCGCGAAAGCTCCAATAGTTGTAAGTCTTGCGGAATATCGGCCGCAATACTTGCCGAAAGGGGGCGAAGCTTAGGCAATATGCGCTCCCATCCAGTCGGAGGCGAGGAAGAGGACAAGGGCCAGGGCCGCCGCATGCAGGGCCAGGATCGTCCAAGCTTTCCCGGTGGCATGGCGCCAGGGGTGGAGGATAGCGGCGGCCAAGCTGGCGCCGACGGCCAGCAGGGCCGCTATCCCACCGACGATGGCCAGAAAGAGGTCGGTGTCCGTGCGATTGCTGCCTGCTGCCTCCATGACCCCGAAGGCAGCCAGGAAGGCAGCGATCGCCGCGGCATGCGGCAACAGCAGCCAGAGCCTGGTTCGCGTTACTGTCATCTCCCTCGCCTCCCGCCAGTCGGATGAGGCCCCGTCACGAGCCGCGTCGCCACCAGGGACCTTGCGCTCGTGCGAACCCGAGGCACGACACCTTAGCTCTCGATTCGCCCTGGCGGCATAGGCGATGTTCCGAGGCCACGCTAGAGTGTATCCGAGAGAGGCCGGATGACCGAGCGAGCGCGACCACCCGGCGAGACGCGAGGCGCGCTACCGGCGGGCGGCACGGAAGGGACGTCGACAGTGGAGGATCTCTACATCGTGGCTCGGGAGCCGGGTCTGGAAGGAAGCCTGCTTCCCACCTGGACGGACCGCGGCGGCAAGGCGATCTCCTTCGCGGACGATCCGCCCCTTGCAAGACGGGTTGCGGTACCGGACGTGCCGGGCGCCTTTCAGCTGCTCGACGTTCTGACCGGCGAGGAGGCCGATGCCTTCGTCCGGATCACCGAAGAGCTGGGCTACCATCAAGACTCTCCCGTGTCCCTGCCGCACAGCGTCCGCCACAACGAGAACCTCAATTGGGTGGTGAGCGAGACCATCGATGCCACCATCTGGAGCCGCTCGGCGCACTTGGTGACGGAGCGCGTCGCCGGTCAGAGCGCCAGGGGATTGAACGCGCGCTTTCGCTTCTACCGCTACGGTCCCGGTGACTACTTCAAGCCGCACAGCGACGGCGCCTGGACGGGCAGCCGCGTCATCGGCGAGCAGCTCTTCGTCAATGCCTACCCCGATCTGATCAGCCGCTTCACCTACCTCATTTTCTTGACCGAGGGCTACGGCGGCGGCCGCACGCAGTTCCTGGTCAGCCGCAGCGACCCCGGGCAACCGGCGAGGTGGGCCGACGACGCCCACACGGTGAGCGTGGCCACGCCCAAGGGTGGCGTCCTCTGCTTTCCCCACGGTGCCCACCCCCAGCAGTGCCTGCACGCTAGCGAAGCCATCACGAAGGGCGTCAAGGTGATCATCCGCACCGACATTCTCTACGGCTGATCGACCGTCCTTGGCGGCGCCCGCGAAGGGGCGGCGTTCCAGCCACCTGAATACGCCCTGGCCCTTGATCATCGGCCGGAGTTCCTTTGGCGTCTCGGGCGCCGAACAGGGCAGCTCCGGGCAAGCCACTTTGGCGTGAAATGGCAAGTGGCGTTGCGCGATTTCGGCTAGCGATGACCCTTAGCAATAGATGCAGAACCCGCGGCTCTTGCGCCAATTGGCTCGGCGGCGAAGCAAAGAGCGGTTGGAAAAACCCCACGACGCCCGCGGGCCGTAGGCAGTTCCAACAACAGCTCTACAAAGGGAGTGGGCAATGGCAACGATCTTTGGCGACAGCTTCTCGGAAGCACTCTCCGGGACGGATTTTCCGGACTTCATCTATGCCGACAGCGGCAACGACACGGTCGTCGCCAAGCTCGGGGACGATTCCGTCGAGGGCGGCTCCGGCCAGGACACGATCTATGGCGGCAGCGGGGTGGACTCTCTGTCCGGAGACGGCAACGCCGATCTCATCTTCGCCGGTAGCGGCCACGACAGCGTGTCCGGTGGAGGAGAGATCGATGTCATCTATGGCGGTCAAGGACGCGATTCGTTGGTCGGCGACGCCGGCGGCGACACCATCGATGGCGGCGCCGGAGGCGATTTCATCTTCGGCAACGAGGGCGAGGATTACCTCTATGGAGGCGTGGGCTCCGACTTCGTCGTCGGCGGAACCGGTAACGACTTCATCAGGGGACGCAATGGCGACGACGAGATGCGCGGTGGGGCCGGCGATGACGAGGTCCTTGGCGATGCCGGCTCCGATACCTTGGAAGGATTGGAGGGTGACGACAATCTGCGCGGCGGCGGCTCCAGGGATCTGCTGTATGGCGGTCTGGATGCCGACCTGATCAGGGGCAACAACGGCGACGATCTCATTCACGGCGGCGACGGCGATGACAAGATCGCCGCCAACGCGGACGACGATACCGCCTTTGGTGGAGACGGCGGCGATCGGATCTCCGGCAGCACGGGAATCGACCTGCTCTACGGTGGCGGCGAGAGAGACGCCATCTTCGGTGGGTCCGGCAACGACTTCATCGCCGGCGGCACCGGAAACGACCAACTGAGAGGAGGCGCCGGTCAGGACACCTTCTACTTCGCCGAGGACGGTGTCGATCAGGAAGCGCGAATCACCGACTTCACCTCGAACCAGTCCGACCCCGGATCCGCGGACCTGATCAACCTTGCGGTCGCGGCACCCGGCGGCAGCTTCATCGGCGACGCTACCTTCAGCGGCTCGACCCCCGAAGCGCGCTTCGACGACGCGCGGAACCTGGTCGAGGTCGACAGCAACGGCGACGGCACGGCGAATTTCGAGATCAGGCTGGTGGGAATCTCCATGGTCGATCAGCTGACCGCCACCGACTTCCTCTTCACCACCTAGAAGGCCCCGGCAATAAAAGACAGGAGGGTCGGGGTTTCCCCGGCCCTCCGCCTCATCTCTTGCCTGCCGACGCGGCCAAGCCGCGGCGCGTGGGCTTGCCGGCTCAGATCCTGATCACGTTGACCGAGCAGGTGGCATGGCGCACCACGCGGGCCGTGTTGGGTCCGAGCAAGAAGTCGGCGAGGCCCGGTCGATGGGCGCCGATGACGATCTGATCGGCCTCGATGTCCTCGGCCACCTTCAGGATCTGCTCGTAGACCGTGCCATGCCGCGCGATGGTGTGGACGTGCATGCCCGTGGGCGTGTGCTCCGACACGATCTGATTCAAGCGCTCCAAGGTGTCGGCGACGATCTTCTCGGCGTCGTAGTCGCCGGACCCGCCCATCTCTCCCCTGATCGCATAGCGATAGTCGATGCCGGTGAGGATGTGCGGCGCCACCGCCATGACCGTGAGTTCGCCCTTCGCAGCGGCCGTTTGCGCGACGGCCGCCGCCAGCACCTTGTTGCTGGTCTCGAGATCCATCAGGTCGATGGGAGCGAGGATCTTTGTGGTCATTGCTGGATCTCCTCCTTAGCGAATTTCCGGCCGAATGTAGAGCCAGACCAGCCACACCAACAGCACGCAAACCAAGAGGCTGAGGATGGAGACGTAGGGCGAGGGGTTCATCGCCGCCGGCGACTGCGGCAGTTGCGGCGCCAAGGCCGCGGCCTGCTTCAACGCCGGGTCGACCAGGAGGTTGCCGGGGATCGCATTGTTCAAGGAGGCAACCGCTGAGCCGGAGATCGGCGACAGGCCGACGGCTATGGCGCTGGGTCCTTGATCCCCAACCACGTCACCGGTGCGCGGCGCGGGTCCGGCCAGCACCAGCTGCGAGCCCAGGGTGTCGACCTGACCCACCTGACCGCGATAGACGC
Organism: Rhodospirillales bacterium; assembly: GCA_963669375.1. Taxonomy (GTDB): domain Bacteria; phylum Pseudomonadota; class Alphaproteobacteria; order Kiloniellales; family JACOMY01; genus JACOMY01. The sequence continues at coordinate 1,352,045 of OY770024.1, forward strand.
CTTCGTCGATCCGCGCTTCGCGCAGGAAGGGATAGCGGACCAGATTGGCCCCCTCGTTCCAGCCGTTGACCGGAAGCAGCCTGAAGTTCCCCTGGGCGAAGGCGTCGATCATGGCTCGATCACCCTCCGGCGTGAAGACGACGGCCACGTCGTTGGAGTCCGGCTTGACCTGCTCCAGCAGCGCCGCCGTGGTGTCGGCCTCGATCGGTGTCAGGGCACCGGGAAGCCCCAAGCCCTCGACCAGAAGGCTGCCGATCCGGTGCGAGGAGGAGCCCTCGGGGCCCACCAGGATTCGCTCCGCCTTCAGCAGGTTGGTCGGTCCGAACTGCGGGGTGACGAGATGGATCAGGTTCTGGTCCACCGGTGCCACCGCCTCGAAGGCCTCGATCCGCGTCGGCGCCGGGCCGGAGAGATCATAGAAGGCATCGGCGGCGACCAGCGCCAAGCGTGCTTCACCGGAGCCGACCTTGCCCAGCGGATCATGCGTCGGCGAGATCTGCACGTCCTGTCCGGTAAAGGCCGACTGCGCGGCCCGCAGGGCCGTCGAGGCCGCCGCGCCCTCGCCCACGGCCGGAGAGGCCGCGATCAAGAGCGGCTCTTCCGTCGTCACCGCGCCGGACGAGATCAGACCCATGCGGGCCAGCGCATCGCGCGCCACGGCATCCGGCAGACGGCTTTCGATGTCGACCTTGCTGTTCAGCTCTTGCATGGTCGCGGCATCGATCTTGCCGGCCAGGGAGTCAAGCGCTGCACCGAGACCGGGATGGGTCGCGAGCGAAGCCGCGTTGGCCACGGGCGAGGCGTCGTAGACCGGGAAGAACTGCAGGTCGTCCTCCAGGATCACCAGGCCGTACTCGGCGATCTGGCCGTCGGTCGTGTAGACCTCGATGACGTCCAGATCACCGTCGAGGAGCTGGTTGTAGAGCAGGCTACGCTCGCTCAGCGGAACCACCTCGGTCTCGGCGAAATCGAAGCCGTAGCGACGGTTCATCGGCTCCATGCCGTCCAGCGGACGGACGATGAAATCGTCCTCCACGCCGAAGATCAGGTCCTCCGACTGGGCCTCCAACTCCGACATGGTGGAGATGCCGAGCTCTTGGGCGCGCTCGGGTCGCATCGCCAAGCCGTAGTTGTTGGCGAAGCCGAACTTCTCCCGCCAGGAGAAGCCGAGGGGCTCGTAGAGCTCCTTCACCCGGGCCGTCGCCTCCGCCCCGTCGGTCATGGGGTTCTGACCCAGCATTACCAGGCCGGTCCCGTTGTAGTCGGGATAGGCGTCGATGTCGCCGCGCTTCAGGGCCTCCATGATCGCCGGCGTGTTGGCATAGCCGACCACTCCGGCGACCGGCAAACCCTGCTCCTGGGCCAGGGCGGCCATCATGTGGGCCAGAACGCGGCTCTCACCGAAGTCCTTGGCGCCGATCTTGATCTGATTCTCGCTGCTATCGCAGGCGGACAGCGACAGGGCGAGAAGGGCGGGAAGAAGATATCTGAGCATTTTGTCCCTCCCTTTTCTTATGAGCCGCTTTGGCCGACGGCTTCGCCGCGGGCTTCGATCGGTTTGGGCGGCCTGATCTCCTTGCGGATCTCGCGCAGGAAGCTGACGATCTGCATGAGGACGATCACGGTAAAGGGTATGGCCCCGGTGATCGCCATCGCCTTGGCCACAGCGACCGATTGCGAGAACAGCGTCGCGGTGGTGATGGCCGCGATCAAGGTGCCCCAAACCATCTTCTGGGTGATCGGCGGGTTCAGATTGCCCTCCGTCGTCATCATCGACAGCACGAAGGTGCCCGAGTCGGCGGAGGTCACCAGGAAGATGAACATCAAGGCGACCGCGAGCGTGTTCAGGATCTCGCCACCAGGGAAGTAGGAGAGAAAGGCGAAGAGTGCCTTGGTCGCATCTTCGAAGATGATCTCCTTCAGGCCGCCGCCGCCGAACATCTCGATGTAGAAGCCGGCGCCGCCGAAGACCGCGAACCAGAGCATCGAGAAGACGGTGGGGACGAAGACCACGCCCAGGCAGAACTCGCGGATCGTCCGTCCCCGGCTGATGCGCGCGACGAAGATGCCGATGAAGGGCCCCCAGGCGATCCACCAGATGAGGTAGGTCAAGGTCCAGCCAGCGCTCCAACCGCCCAGGTCCTCGTAGGGGAAGAGCCTGAAGGACATGGTTATCAGCCCGGCGAAGTAGGTGCCGATGGAGTCGATGAAGGTCTCCAACAGGAAACGCGTCGGACCGGCGAAGAGCACGACCAGCATGATCAGGACGGCGATCACCATGTTGATGTTCGACAGGATCTTGATGCCCTTGTCGACGCCGGTGGTGGCCGAAAGCATGTAGCAGACGAAGAGAATGCCGAGGATGACCAGCGCCGTGGTGAGGCTCTCGTCCGTGCCGAAGGCATAGAAGGAGCCCGAGCGCACCGCCAAGGTACCCATGGCGAGCGAACCGGCCAGGCCGAAGACCACGGACATGACAGCCAAGATGTCGGCCACCTTGCCAATGCCCTCGCCGGCGGCACCGCCGAAGAGCGCCTTGATCGGCGTGGAGATCATCGAGGGCGCGTTCCGCCGGAAGGTGAAGTAGGCAATCACCAGGGCGCAGACCGCGTAGATGGCCCAGGCATGGAAGCCCCAGTGCAGATTGGTGATCACCAGGGCTTGGCGCGCCGCCGCGGCGGTCTCGCCTTCCATGCCCGGCGGGCTGACGTAGTGGTACATCGGCTCCGCCGGTCCCCAGAGCAGGAGACCGGAGCCCATGCCGCCGGCGAAAAGCATGGCGATCCACGACGCGGTGGAGAACTCGGGCTCCTCGTCGTCCTTGCCCAGCCGGATGTTGCCGTACGGACCGAAGGCCATGATGATCGAGAGGAAGAGAAAGGCTGTACAGATGAAGAGCCAGGCCCAACTGACGCCGGTCAGCGTGTAGTTGGTGAAGCCGAGCATCGTCCCGGTCATGCTGTCAGGGTCGGCAATTCCCCAGATACCTATGCCCAGACAGGCCAACATGGATACCACGAAGACCGTGTTTGCGGTGAAGGATGCTGCCTGCTTCATCCGTTCTTTCCTCCCCTACACGTTTTTTAGATTCTCGTCGTCGCATAGATGATAGGCTGGAAATTAACAGAACGCGACCGTCATTGGTTCATCTGCACCGCCATGCGAGCAAATTTCGCACTATCGGTAGAGATCGTTCGATTTTTCGAAAGTGCGCCGCGCAGGCCCCACGCGCTCGCCCGATTCGCCTGGCCGGAGGGGACGTTAGGAATTGCCGTCGATCGTTACCGCGCCCACGGCCTGCAAGAAGGGCAGCCACTGCGAGCGGTAGCGCTCCAGAGTACCTCTCAGCCTGGCGTGGATGGAGTCCAGCGATTCCCGCTTCTGGCCCCAGGAATCCAGGCCGGTGAGCGCGTGGATGCGCTCGGCGGCTCTCTCGGCGATGTCTTGCGATCCCCTGGTCGCCGCCTCCAGTACCGCGCCGACCATGGGCGGAATGACCACCGCGCCGCCAAGCGGAGGCGCCGGCAAGGGCAGCGCCAGCCGGGCCATGCGATCGTCCTCCAACAAGGCGCGCCCTAGCCGCGAAGCGACGACGGGCGTACCCGTCCCTGCCGGCTCTCGACCTGAATAGCGGTATCGCGCGACCAGTCCCTTCGCCATTGCCGCGCGCAAAGCGATCGCGAGCTCCCGCGCCGGCCGCCTCTTCAGATGCTGGCTCGCGCCGATCTGGGCAAAGCTTCTCGGCCCATCGACCAGTCCCGCCACCAGATGCCCAGGCGCCCCGCCCGCGCCAATCGCCCCCTTCACGGCTCCGGCCCGGGCGGGCAGAAGCAGGCCGTAAAGCTCGTCGGCACCGATCGTGTGGTTGCGCGCCAGATCCATCGGCGTGCCGGGAGTGAAGAGGTCGTAGCGGAAGGGTTGCGCGGTAGCGATGCTGGCCAGTTCCTCCAGGAGCAGCGGATCGTCGACCCACGACGGACGATTGTTCTTGCCGTTACCCAGCATCCACCCGAGGAAGAGGGAATCGCCGCAGAAATGGAGGTCGCGTTCGCCCATCTCGGCCGCGACATCGGCGAAGGCCAGCGGGTTCCAGTGCTCGTTGAAGTACTCGTGGAAGAGATAGGTCTCGTCCCGCTGCCCCCAGCTCTCGACCAGGGTGTCCGCGCGGGCGTGCTTCTGGAAAAAGCTCTGCTTGGAGGCATGCAGACGACGCACGACGGAGATCGCGGCCCGCCGCTTGGCCGTCTGGTCCCCCGGCGCCACCTCCGCCATGCGGGTCAAGAGCGCCTGGACCGGCTGCAGCGCCGCGTAGCCCGGCAGCGCATTGTAGGACAGCATCGCCAAGCCATCCGGCTTCAGCTTGTCGGCGATCGCGTCGCGCAGAGCCACGCGGACGCTTCGGCTGACCCAAGCGATCACGCCATGCGACGCGGCGAAGTCCAAGGGTGGAAGATCGCCCTCCCTTAGATCGGCGAAGGACTTGGCGAGGAAGGTGACGTTTGCAAGGCCGGCGGCCTCGGCTCTGCCGCGCGCCTCGACGACATGCTCTTCGTTGACGTCGATGCCGAAAAATTCCGCCTGCGGAAAGACCGTCGCCAAGACCAGCAGCGTCATGCCGCGCCCGCAGCCGAAGTCGGCATAGGTAAAGGGAGCCTCGATCGAGGGCGTCTGCACGCCGGCTGCCCGGGCGGCGGTCACCAGGTCGCCCGGCGCCTGGCGCCCGTAGTACTTTATCGTATAGGGAATGTCGGTGATGTAGCCTTGCGCGTCCGCTGTGCTTCCGTCGTCCTGCACCACCGAGATCCCGTTGTTGGCCTGCCGAACCCATGGCATATCCCATGGAACCGAGCACCGACAAGCCAAGGAGGCTTGGTGCCGAGCGGCGGGTTAGCTGAAGATGAAGTCAGTGGCCGTCACCTGACCGACCGAGTCGATGTTCTCCAACACCACGTCGATATCGGCCGTGCCGTCCCCGTCCGCATCCAGCTCGATGACGCTCTCGCCGGAGCCGTTGATCGCAAAGCGCGCCTGGACGGTCCCGGCCCCGCTGAACGCCGTGTCCCCGATCCATTCGCCGGACGAGCCGACATCGTAGAAGAGGATCTTGTCCTCGCCGCCATCGACGTCGCCGGTGAAATCGTAGATCTGACCTTGCGTACCGCTGAAGAGGATGGTCTCGCCACCGGTCTCCTTCACCAGCGGCGAGGACTCGAACCAGAAGGTGTCGGCACCTAGCCCGCCGTAGAGAAGAACCGCACCGTTGCCGCCGTGCAGCGTGTCGTCGTTGTCGCCGCCGTAGAGGGTGTTGTCGCCGGCGACCCAGCCGGAGAAGAGGCGGTCGTCGCCTTCGTCGCCATGGAGCGTGTCGTCACCGGTGCCGGCATTCAGAGAATCGTTACCCAGGCCGCCGAAGTTGGTGTCGTCGCCGCCGACGCCGGAATTGGTATCGTCGCCCTCTCCTCCGTAGAGCCGGTCGTTGGAGCCGCCCGCCTTCAGCCGATCGCGCGCGGCGCCGCCGAAGAGAACGTCTGCCCCGTTCTCTCCGATAAGGCTGTCGGTGCCGTCGCCACCGTACATTGTGTCGGACCCCGGACGGCCGAAGGCGTAGTCGTCACCCGATCCACCCATGATCAAGTCGCCGCCCGACGAGCCGTTGAACTGGTCGTAGCCGGAGCCTCCGACCAGCAGGTCGAAACCCGTCGCGCCGAGCTGGCTGTCGTCACCGTCACCGCCGTAGATACGATCGTTGCCCACGGACCCGTTTATGTCGTCGTCACCGTCACCGCCGAACAGATAGTTGGCGCCGCTGTTCCCGCGAATGTAGTTGTCCAGCTCGTTGCCGGCGCCGTTCATGTCTCCGTAGTCTTCCAGGAAGCGGAGCTCTTCGATGTAGCCGGCATCCGCCGTGCTGGGCAGCGTGAAGTCGACGCTCGCGCGCACCGTATCCGTACCGCCGCCGGCAAGCTCCGCCACGACATCGGCGCTGTCGTCCACCCGAAAGCGATCGTCGCCGGTGCCTCCGGTCATGGTGTCGACACCGGACCCGCCGGAGAGGTAGTCACCGCCGGAACCGCCATAGAGCGTATCGCTGCCGCTACCACCGTAGAGATCGTCGTCGCCTGCCCGGCCGCTGAGCAAGTCGGCTCCGGCTTGGCCGAAGAGGGCATTGGCGCCGCTGTTGCCCAGGATGTAGTTGTCCAGCGCGTTGCCGACGCCGGTAAGGTCGCCGGCATCGTCGAGGAAGGCCAGTTCCTCGATGTAGCCGTCCCCGCCGGTGGCACCCGGCAAGGTGAAGTTCAGCGAGGTCAGCACCCTGTCGGTGCCCTCTCCGGCCAGCTCGACGAGGACGTCGCCGCTCTGCTCCACCTTGAGCGTGTCGTCGCCGAGACCGCCGACCATGGTATCGGTCCCGCTGCCACCGTCCAGGTAGTCGTTCCCGCTACCCCCGTAGAGCGAATCCGTGCTTTGGCCGCCATAGAGCACGTCATCGCCGGACCCGCCGAAAAGGGAATCGTTGAGGAGCTCGCCGCTCAAGGTATCCGCGCCGGCCTGCCCGCTTAGCCGGTTGTTGCCGCTGTTGCCTTGGATCAGATTAGCCAGCTCGTTCCCGCCGCCGTCGATGTCGCCCGCATCGTCCAGCAGGAACAGCTCCTCGACGTAGCCGGAGGCGGCGATCGCCGGCAGGGTAAAGCTCAAGGCGGTCAAGACGCGATCGTTCCCCTGGCCGGCGTTCTCCCGCACGATGTCGATCGTCTCGGTGATCCGGAAGGTATCGTCGCCACTGCCACCTTCCATGGTGTCGGTGCCGCTGTTGCCGTTGAGGTAATCGGCACCGGATCCGCCGTAGAGCCGGTCGGTTCCCCTTCCGCCGTAAAGGTCGTCTTCTCCGATGTTGCCGTAGAGCCGGTCCGAGCCGGCGTCTCCATAGAGGGAATCGTCGCCGTGACGTCCGCGGATAGTATCCCCACCAGCCATTCCGTCCAGCCGGTTGGCTCCCGTGTTGCCTTCGATGAGGTTGAGCAGCTCGTTGCCGACACCGTCGAGGTCGCCGCCGTCCTCCACCAGCAACAGGTTCTCGATTTCGCCGCCGGTGGCCGTGCCCGGCAAGGTGAAGCTGATCGACGAGATCACCCGATCCGTCCCCTGACCGGCCGCGTCGTAGACGCTGTCGCCGGCATCGTTCACCCGGAAAGTGTCATTCCCATAGCCGCCCACCATCATGTCGGCACCGCTGCCGCCATCCAGGTAGTCCACGCCGGAGCCACCATAGAGACTGTCGATGCCGCTACCCCCGAAGAGCGAGTCGTCGGACTGCCCGCCATAGAGCGAGTCATCGCCGAGGGAGCCGAACAGCGTATCGGCACTGCGCTCGCCTTGGAGGAAGTCATCGCCGACGCCACCATAGAGGGTATCCAAGCCAGTGGTCCCATGGAGGCTGTCGTTGCCGCTGCCCCCGTGGAGCGTGTCGGCACCGCCACCGCCGTAGAGCGTGTCCGACGACTGCCCGCCGTAAAGGCGGTCGTCACCTTCGTTTCCATGGATGGTGTCACGGCCGTCGAAGCCGTCGAGCTTGTTGGCGCCGCTGTTACCCTGGATCACGTTGTCCAGCTCATTGCCGCCGCCGGCGAGGTCGCCCGCATCCTCCTGCAGCACCAATTGCTCCACGTCGCCGCTGGCCGCCGTCCCTGGCAAGGTGAAGCTGATCGAGGCGATGACCGTGTCCGTCCCCTCGTCCACGGCCTCCACCACCACGTCGCCGGCATCCTCCACCAGGAAGGTGTCGTCGCCCGTGCCGCCCACCATGGTGTCCACGCCGCTGCCGCCCGCCAGGTAGTCCGAGCCCCAGCTGCCGTCCAGACTGTCCGAGCCGCTGCCACCGAAAGCGCTGTCGTCCGCGCCGCCGCCCTCCAGCGAGTCCGCACCGTCACCGCCGTAGAGCGTGTCGTCCCCCAGAAGCCCGCGCAGACTGTCGTCGCCGCCCGCGCCGCTCAGCCTGTTCGCGCCGCTGTTGCCCTCGATCTCGTTGTCCAACTCATTGCCGCCGCCGGCGAGGTCGCCCGCATCCTCCAGCAGGATCAGGTCCTCGACATAGCCGCTGCCGGCCGTCCCCGGCAGGGTGAAGCTCGTCGACGCCAGCACCGTGTCGCTGCCTTCGTCCGCCGCCTCCTCCACAACGTCGCCGGCGTCCTCCACCAGGAAGGTGTCGTCGCCCGAACCTCCCGCCATGGTGTCCACACCGCTGCCGCCCGCCAGGTAGTCCGAACCCGAACCGCCGGAGAGAACGTCGCTGCCGCTGCCTCCATAGGCACGGTCGTCGCCGAGACCTCCATAGGCGAGATCGTCACCGGAACCGCCGTAGAGACTGTCAGCGCCTTCGTTGCCCGTCAGCGTGTCGCCGCCGCTGAAGCCGCTCAGCTTGTTGGACCCGCTGTTGCCGACGATCGCGTTGTCCAGCTCGTTGCCGCCACCAGCGATGTCGCCGGCCTCGGCCAGTAGGATCAGGTCCTCGACATGGCCGCCGCTGGCCGTGCCCGGCAGGGTGAAGCTCACCGAGGTCAGCACCGTGTCGCTGCCCTCGCCATCCGCCTCCACCACCACGTCGCCGGCGTCCTCCACCAGGAAGGTATCGTCGCCGACCCCACCCTCCATCGTGTCGACGCCGCTGCCGCCCGCCAGGTAGTCCGCGCCCGAGCCGCCGTAGAGGCTGTCCGTCCCGCTGCCACCGTAGGCGCTGTCCTGACCTCGGTCGCCGATCAGGACGTCGTCGCCCAGCTGACCGCTCAGCCTATCCTCGCCGGCGAAACCGCGCAGCTGGTTGGACCCGCTGTTGCCCTCGATCGCGTTGTCCAGCTCGTTGCCGCCGCCGGCGATGTCGCCGGCATCCTCCAGCAGCACCAAGTCCTCGACGTAGCCGTTGCCAGCCGTCCCCGGCAGGGTGAAGCCCGTCGACGCCAGCACCGTGTCGCTGCCTTCGTCCGCAGCCTCCTCCACAACGTCGCCGGAGTCCTCCACCAGGAAGGTGTCGTCGCCCGAACCTCCCGCCATGGTGTCCACGCCGCTGCCGCCCGCCAGGTAGTCAGCACCAGAGCCGCCGAAGAGGCTGTCCGTCCCGCTGCCCCCATAGGCGCGGTCGTCGCCCTCTCCACCCTCAAGATCATCGTCGCCTAGCCCGCCATAGAGGCTGTCGGCGCCGGCAAGGCCGCTCAGCCGGTTCGCCCCGCTGTTGCCGACGATCGCGTTGTCCAGCTCGTTGCCGCCGCCGGAGATGTCCCCGGCACCGGTCCGCAGGACCAGGTCCTCGACATAGCCGCTGCCGGCCGTCCCCGGCAGCGTGAAGCTCAAGGACGCGATGACCGTGTCCGTCCCCTCGTCAGACGCCTCCTCCACCACGTCGCCGGCATCCTCCACCAGGAAGGTGTCGTCGCCACTACCGCCCGCCATGGTGTCCACGCCGCTGCCGCCGGCCAAGTAGTCAGCACCAGAGCCGCCGAAGAGGCTATCCGTCCCGCTGCCCCCATAGCCGCGATCGTCGCCGTCGTTCCCGTTCAGGACATCATCGCCCAGCGCGCCGTAGAGACTGTCGGCGCCGGCAAAGCCGCTCAGCTGATTGGCGCCGCTGTTGCCTTGCAGGAGGTTGTCCAGCTCGTTGCCGCCACCGGCGATGTCACCGGCACCCTCCTCCAGGACCAGCTGCTCGATGTCGCCGCTGCTCGCCGTGCCGGGGAGCGTGAAGCCGACCGACGCGATGACCTGATCCGTGCCTTCGCCGGAGGTCTCCCGGACCACGTCGGCAAGGGTATCGACGCGGAAGGTGTCGTCGCCGGTCTCGCCGATCATGGTATCGGCACCACTGCCGCCGTCCAGGGTGTCCGATCCCCAACCACCATAGAGGGTGTCGCTGCCGCTGCCTCCATAGGCGCGATCGTCGTCGCCGCCGCCGTTCTGCAGATCGTCGCCAAGGCCGCCATAGAGATTGTCGTTGCCTTGGTGTCCGTCGAGCGAGTCAGCGCCGGCGAGGCCGCTCAGCCGGTTCGCGCCGCTGTTGCCCTCGATCTCGTTGTCAAGCTCGTTGCCGGCGCCGTCGATGTCGCCGGCCTCATCCAGAAGAACCAGGTTCTCGACGTAGCCGTTGCCCGCCGTCCCCGGCAGGGTGAAGCTCGCCGATGCCAGCACCGTGTCGTTGCCTTCGTCCGCGGCCTCCTCCACGACGTCGCCGGCATTCTCCACAAGGAAGGTATCGTCGCCACTACCGCCCGCCATGGTGTCGGCGCCGCTACCGCCGGCCAGGTAGTCCGCACCCGAGCCACCGTAGAGGCTGTCCGTCCCGCTGCCCCCATAGGCGCGGTCGTCGCCTCGGCCCCCTTCCGCGACATCGTCACCGAGGCCACCATAGAGCCGATCACCGCCGTCCTGACCGCCGAGGTGGTCGTTGCCCGCCAGCCCGCTGAGCCGGTTCGCCCCGCTGTTGCCGACGATGGCGTTGTCCAGCTCGTTGCCCGCGCCATCGAGATCGCCCGCGTCTTCCTGCAGGATCAGATCCTCGACGAAGCCGGCGGCGGCGGTGCTCGCCAGCGTGAAGCTGATCGAGGCGATGATCGTGTCCGAGCCCTCCCCGTCGGCCTCTTCGACGACGTCGCCGGCGTTCTCCACTAGGAAGGTGTCGTCGCCAGAGCCTCCCGCCATGGTGTCAACGCCGCTGCCGCCGGCCAGGTAGTCAGAGCCCGATCCGCCGAAGAGGACGTCGCTGCCGCTGCCCCCAAAGGCACCGTCGTCGCCGAGCCCCCCATAGGCGAGATCGTCCCCCGAACCACCGTAGAGGCTATCGGCGCCTTCATTGCCCGTCAGCGTATCGCCGCCGCTGAAGCCGCTCAGCTTGTTGGCGCCGCTGTTACCCTGGATCACATTGTCCAGCTCGTTGCCGCCGCCGGCGAGGTCGCCCGCATCCTCCTGCAGCACCAGCTGCTCCACGTCGCCGCTGGCCGCCGTGCCAGGCAAGGTGAAGCTGATCGAGGCGATGACCGTGTCCGTCCCCTCGTCCACGGCCTCCACCACCACGTCGCCGGCGTTCTCCACCAGGAAGGTGTCGTCGCCCGTGCCACCAACCATGGTGTCGACGCCGCTGCCGCCCGCCAGGTAGTCCGAGCCCCAGCTACCGTCCAGACTATCCGAGCCGCTGCCACCGAATGCGCTGTCGTCCGCGCCGCCGCCCTCCAGCGAGTCCGCACCGTCACCGCCGTAGAGCGTGTCGTTGCCCAAGAGACCGCGCAGGCTGTCGTCGCCGCCCGCGCCGCTCAGCCTGTTCGCGCCGCTGTTGCCCTCGATCTCGTTGTCCAGCTCATTGCCGCCGCCGGCGAGGTCGCCCGCATCCTCCAGCAGGATCAGGTCCTCGACATAGCCGTTGCCAGCAGTCCCCGGCAGGGTGAAGCTCGTCGATGCCAGCACCGTGTCGCTGCCTTCGTCCGCCGCCTCCTCCACGACGTCGCCGGCGTCCTCCACCAGGAAGGTGTCGTCGCCACTACCGCCCGCCATGGTGTCAACGCCGCTGCCGCCGGCCAGGTAGTCGGAACCCGAACCGCCGGTAAGGCTGTCGCTGCCGCTGCCCCCATAGGCGCGGTCGTCGCCGAGACCCCCATAGGCGAGATCGTCACCGGAACCGCCGTAGAGACTGTCGGCGCCTTCGTTGCCCGTCAGCGTGTCGCCGCCGCTGAAGCCGCTCAGCTTGTTGGACCCGCTGTTGCCGACGATCGCGTTGTCCAGCTCGTTGCCGCCGCCAGCGATGTCGCCGGCCTCGGCCAGTAGGATCAGGTCCTCGACATGGCCGCCGCCGGCCGTGCCGGGCAGGGTGAAGCTCACCGAGGTCAGCACCGTGTCGCTGCCCTCGCCATCCGCCTCCACCACCACGTCGCCGGCGTCCTCCACCAGGAAGGTATCGTCGCCGACCCCACCCTCCATCGTGTCGACGCCGCTGCCGCCGGCCAGGTAGTCCGCGCCCGAGCCTCCGTAGAGGCTGTCCGTCCCGCTGCCACCGTAGGCGCTGTCCTGACCTCGGTCGCCGATCAGGACATCGTCGCCCAGCTGACCGCTCAGCCTATCCTCGCCGGCGAAACCGCGCAGCTGGTTGGACCCGCTGTTGCCCTCGATCGTGTTGTCCAGCTCGTTGCCGCCGCCCGCGATGTCGCCCGCGTCCGCCAGCAGCACCAGATCCTCGACGTAGCCGTTGCCCGCCGTCCCCGGCAGGGTGAAGCTCGTCGACGCCAGCACCGTGTCGCTGCCTTCGTCCGCCGCCTCCTCCACCACGTCGCCGGCGTCCTCCACCAGGAAGGTGTCGTCGCCACTACCACCCGCCATGGTGTCCGCGCCGCTGCCGCCGGCCAGGTAGTCCGAACCCGATCCGCCGAAGAGGCTGTCCGTACCGCTGCCCCCATAGGCGCGGTCGTCGCCCTCTCCACCCTCAAGATCATCGTCGCCTAGCCCGCCATAGAGGCTGTCGGCGCCGGCAAGGCCGCTCAGCCGGTTGGCACCGCTGTTGCCGACGATCGCGTTGTCCAGCTCGTTGCCGCCGCCGGAGATGTCCCCGGCACCGGTCCGCAGAACCAGGTCCTCGACATAGCCGCTACCGGCTGTCCCCGGCAGCGTGAAGCTCAAGGACGCGATGACCGTGTCCATCCCCTCGTCCGCGGCCTCCTCCACCACGTCGCCGGCATCCTCCACCAGGAAGGTGTCGTCGCCGGAGCCTCCCGCCATGGTGTCGACGCCGCTGCCGCCGGCCAGGTAGTCCGCGCCCGAGCCTCCGTAGAGACTGTCGGCGTCATTGCCGCCGAAGGCACGGTCGTCGCCGCCATCGCCGCTCAGGTAATCGGACCCGTTGCCCCCGTAGAGGTCGTCGAACCCGGCGCTGCCATAACCTCGGTCCTCGCCGTCGCCGCCGCTGATTTGGTCGCTGCCGGCGTTTCCCGTCAGCGTGTCGTTGCCATCGTTGCCGGCCAGCGTGTCGGACCCGTCATCGCCATGCGCGATGTCGTCGCCCACCTTGCCGCGCAGCACGTCATCGCCGCTGCCACCGTACATGGTGTCATCGCCGGTTCCGGCGTTGATCTTGTCGTCACCCGAATCCCCAGAGAGGGAGTCCGCCCCCTCGTCGCCGATGAGGGAGTCTTCGTCGTCACCGCCGAAAATGAAGTCGTTGCCCGTGCGCCCCAGCAAGCGGTCGACGCCGGCCATGCCACTTATGGTGTTTTCGCTCGAGTTGCCGCGGATCCGGTTGTCCAGCTCGTTGCCGGCCCCGTTGAGGGCTCCCGCGCCCTGCTCAAGCAGCAGTTCCTCGACATAGCCCGAAATCCCGGCCGTGCTGGGAAGCGTGAAGCTCACCGAGGCAATGACGCTGTCCGTCCCCTCGCCGACGACCTCCAGAATGGTGTCGTCGACATTGTCCACCAGGATGACGTCGTTGCCGATCCCACCGGCCACGACGTCCACGCCGGTGCCGCCGACGAGGCGGTCGCGCCCGACCTCGCCATAGAGGTAGTCGGTGCCGCTGTTGCCCAGAAGGGTGTCGCCGCCGCCCGATCCGAAAGCCGTGTCGTCGCCGCGCTGGCCGCGCACCACGTCGACGCCGCCGCCACCGTACAAGCTGTCGTTACCCGACCCCCCGAAGAGCGAGTCTTCGGAGGCCAGGCCATAGAGGCCGTCATCGCCGGCCAGCCCGTAAATGTTGTCCGCCAGCTCCGTGCCGGAGAGTTTGTCGTTCCCGGGCGTCCCAACAAGCGTCGTCATCTCGCGCTCCAGGCTATCGGTTGTTCGCTATCGTTCTGGTCGTCTATCGCACAGCGTCTGTCAATTATGAAATCTTGTTATGTCAACTTTCAGGCGCTGCTTCCCCGTGCCGGCTCATTCTACCCGTCGAACAACGATACACCAGTGCCAACTTGTAAAATCCGATCAAGTGAGCGTGCCGTGCGCGCGCTACGCCTGACAGCGCTCAATGCACGCACGGATAAGGTGTTGTCCGCCGAACTTCAGGTAGGAAGAGCCCTGCCCTCCGATCCTTTTCCGGCTCCGATGGTAGAGCGTTTGTCGGCTTCTTGCACGCAAAATGGTGAGGCCGACGCAAGCCCGGAATCCGGCGTCGCCAGCCCCGGAAAAGAGCGAAAGCCCCGGCCGTCACCGGCCGGGGCTCTCCCTGTCCGTCGCGCGTGATTGCGCGGACTAGCTGTGCGCCAAGACCGCCAGCAGCAGCAAGGCCACGATGTTGGTGATCTTGATCATCGGGTTGACCGCCGGACCGGCGGTGTCCTTGTAGGGGTCGCCGACAGTGTCGCCGGTCACCGCTGCCTTGTGGGCCTCGGATCCCTTGCCGCCGTGGTTGCCCTCTTCGATGTACTTCTTGGCGTTATCCCAGCAGCCACCGCCGGCGGTCATGGCGATGGCCACGAAGAGGCCGGTCACGATGACGCCCAGCAGCATGGCACCGACCGCGGCCAGGGCCTGCGACTTGTCGGCGATCGCCAGCACGACGAAGTAGACCACGATGGGCGAGAGCACCGGCAGCATCGAGGGGATGATCATCTCCTTGATTGCAGCCTTGGTCAGCATGTCGACGCAGCGTCCGTAGAGCGGCTTGCCGGTGCCTTCCATGATGCCCGGGATCTCGCGGAACTGGCGGCGCACCTCCTCGACCACCGCACCGCCGGCGCGGCCCACGGCCATCATGCCCATGGAGCCGAAGAGGAAGGGCAGCAGGCCGCCGAAGAAGAGACCGACCACCACGTAGGGATTGGAGAGTTCGAAGCGCACCGACACGCCTTCGAAGTAGGCGGCCCCGCCCTCCTGCGAGAAGAAGGCGACGTCGGCGGTGTAGGCGCCGAAGAGCACCAGGGCACCCAGGCCGGCGGAGCCGATGGCATAGCCCTTGGTCACCGCCTTGGTGGTGTTGCCGACGGCATCCAGCTCGTCGGTGACCTTACGCACCGAGTCGTCCAGCTCCGCCATCTCGGCGATGCCGCCGCCGTTGTCCGTGACCGGACCATAGGCGTCGAGCGCGACGACCATGCCGGCCAGCGCCAGCATGGTGGTCACCGCGATGGCGATGCCGAAGAGGCCGGCGATGGAGAAGGTGGCGATGATGCCGGCGATGATGATGAGGGCCGGCACCGCCGTCGCCTCCATCGAGACCGCCAGGCCCTGGATCACGTTGGTGCCGTGTCCGGTTTCGGAGGCCTTGGCGACGGAGCGCACCGGCCGGTACTCGGTGCTGGTGTAGTACTCGGTCACCCAGATCAGCAGGCCGGTCACCGCCAGGCCCACCAGCCCGCACCAGAAGAGATCGAGTCCGGTGAAGGAGATGTCGCCCACGGTGTAGGCCGTTCCCAGGCCGATCGACCAGGCGGTCACCGCCAGAAGGCCCGGGATCGACAGCAGGGCCGACACCAGGAAGCCCTTGTAGAGAGCGCCCATGATCGACTTGCTGGCGCCCAGCTTCACGAAGTAGGTGCCGATGATAGAGGTGATGATGCAGATGCCGCCGATCGCCAGCGGATAGACCATGAAGCTCTCCATCACCGCCTGACCGGCGAAGAAAATGGAGGACAGCACCATGGTCGCGACCACGGTCACGGCATAGGTCTCGAAGAGGTCGGCGGCCATGCCGGCACAGTCGCCGACGTTGTCGCCCACGTTGTCGGCGATCACCGCCGGGTTGCGCGGATCGTCCTCGGGAATGCCGGCTTCCACCTTGCCGACCAAGTCGGCGCCGACATCGGCGCCCTTGGTGAAGATGCCGCCGCCCAGACGCGCGAAGATCGAGATCAGCGAAGCGCCGAAGCCCAGCGCCACCAGGGCGTCGACGAGCGCGCGCCCCTCGACATCGATCAGCAGGAGAATGCCGAAGTATCCGGCCACGGCAAGCAGGGCCAAGCCGGCCACCAGCATGCCGGTGACCGCACCGGCGCGGAAGGCGATCGACAGGCCTTGCGCTAGACCGCTGCGCGCGGCCTCGGTGGTGCGCACGTTGGCCTTCACCGAGACGTTCATGCCGATGTAGCCGGCAGCCCCGGAGAGCGCCGCGCCGATCAGGAAGCCGATGGCGACCTCCAGGCCCAAGAGCAGCCAGACGATGACGAAGATGACCGCACCGACGATGGCGATGGTGGTGTATTGCCGGTTCAGGTAGGCGCGCGCGCCTTCCTGGATGGCGCCCGCGATCTCCTGCATCTTCGAGTTTCCGGCCGGCGCCGCCATCACCGCCTTGGCGGTGACGACGCCATAGATCAGGGCCAGCACCCCGCAGATCAGGGCGAAAATCAATATACCGGTCATTGCGCTTCTGATGTCCCTTCCGTTTGCGCGCTCATACCGAGGGCGCGCCTTCCAGGAAAGCGCGCCGGATCAAATCAGCATGAGGCCGATCGTCGCCGCGAGTGCGGCACGAGTACGGGCGCGGACCATGCCAGAAGGCCCCGCGTCTGGCAACGGCCTTGACGGCGCGCCGAAGGCCGCTGTCAGGAAAGGGCGACAGGGCGGCGGCGCTGGACGGCGAACCAGGCCAGCGCGCCCAGCACCGCCAGAAGCGCCGGCAGGACCGCCAGGTTCAGCACCTCCCATCCGGCCAGCGCGAAGATCGCGCCCGATCCCAGCGAGGTGACCGCCGTCGAGCCGGTGACCAGCACCTCGTTCAGACCCAGGGTGCGGCCGCGCTCCTCGGGCCGGTAGGCCTCCGTCACCAGGGTGGAGCCGCCGATGTAGAGGAAGTTCCAGCCGAGCCCCAGGAGCATCAGGGAAGAGAGGAACTGCACATAGGTGACGCCGGTCAGGTTGATCGCCGCGCAGCCCATCACGATCAACGCGCCACAGGCCATGATGCGAGTCGCCCCGAAGCGTCGGATCAGGTGGCCGGAGAAGAAGGAGGGCAGATACATCCCCAGGACGTGCCACTGAATGACAGAGGCGGCATCGGCCATCACGAAGCCGCAGGCCACCATGGCGGTCGGCGTCGAGACCATGATGAGGTTCATCGAGCCGTAGCCGACCATGCCGCCCAAGGCGGCCACCAGGAAGACCGGCTGGCGGGCGATCTCGCCCAAGCGGCGCGGCTGGGCACGCTCCGCCGTCGACTGCGTGCGCACGACCTCGTCCGGCAAGCGCACCAAGGCCAGGATCGGCAGGATCGCAAGGCTGAGCCCGGCCATCAGCAGGTAGCTGCCGGCGAAGGTGTAGACGAAGAGTTCGCTGCCCTCGACCGCCAGGAAAGGCCCTAGAATGGCCGCCGCGACGCCGCCGGTGAGCACCGTGGCGATGGCCTTGGACCGCTGGTCGGGCGGCACGGCCTCGGCGGCGGCGAAGCGATAGTAGTTTGCCGTGGCCGTGGCATAGCCGTAGATCGCCAGCCCCACGGCGAAGAGCCAAAGGGAGCCTTCGACGATGGCGAAGGCGGACAGGAGGCCGCCGCCGCAGCCCACCAGGGACCCCAGAGCGAAGCAGGGCTTGCGCCCGATCCGGTCCATCAGCAGCGACACCGGGGCGGAACTCGCCATCAGCGCGACGAAGGTACAGGCCAAGGGCAGGGTCGCCAGATAGGGCTCCGCGCCCGCCAGCATGGTGCCGGCAAGGGCCGCGACCGTAATGTTCAGCGACAGCGCGGTTTGATTAAGCGCCATGCAGCCGGTCAGGAGATAGACCGTGGAGCGGGAGGCCATGGAGAGGGACACTAGCCGAGAGTTCAGCCGCGCGCCATGTGGCGGCAGCTCTCAAGAGCTTGGTCGAAGCGCTCCAGCAAGACCGTGGCATGCTGCGGGCCGAAGACCATGGGCGGCCGGATCTTGATGACGTTGCCATGCGGCCCTTCGGTGCCGACCAACACGCCCAGCCGGCGCAGCTCCTCGACCAGTGCCCGGGCGAGATCGGCGGCGGGCTCCTTCGACACCCTGTCGCGCACCACCTCCACACCCAGGAGGAAACCCTGACCGCGCACGTCGCCCAAGACGTCGTGCCGCCGCGCCAGGTCCTCGAGACCCCGCTTCAAGGCGGTACCGACCTTCAAGGCCTTGGCTTGAAGCGCCTCGCGCGCCAAGACGTCGAGCACCGCCAAACCTGCCGCGCAGGCGAGCGGACTGCCGCCGCAGCTGGAGAAGAAGTAGTGCTTCTCGGAGAAGGCCTGGGCGATGGCCTCTGTCGTCACGACGGCGGCCAGGGGGAAGCCGTTGCCGATGGCCTTGCCCATGGTGACGATGTCGGGAACCAGACCTTCCTGCTCGAAACGCCAGAAGCTGGCGCCGCTGCGCGCGAAGCCGGCTTGCACCTCGTCGGCAATGAAGAGACCGCCGGCTGCGCGCAGGCGCGTCACCGCCGCCGGCAGGTAGCCGGTCGGCAGGTCCAACACGCCGTTGTTGGTAAGACCCATGTCCACCATCATCGCCGCGGCGGAGAGGCCAACGTCAGCCAGGGAGGCCAACGCCCGCTCGACACTCTGCACCGCGCGTCGCGTTTCCTCGACCGGATCGCCGTCCGCGCTGCGGTAGGGATAGGGGGCCTGGATGGTCCGCAGGAAATCCGGCGGCGGCTCGTCGCGGACAAGACCGCTGGGGAAGAGCCTGGCCACCAAGTCGGTCACGCCGTGATAGGCATGCTCCATCACCAGCGCACCCTTGGCGCCGCTGGCCGCCCAGGCCATGCGCCAGGCGATGTCGTTGGCCTCGCTGCCGGAGGAGACCAGGATGCAGTGGTCCAGGCCGTCCGGAAGGCTCGCGGTCAGGCGTTCGACATAGTCGACCATGCTGCCGGTCAGGTAGCGCGTGTTGATGTTGATGCGCTTTGCTTGGCGTGTGATCGCGTTGACCACCAGCGGGTGAGCATGACCCACGTGCGGCACATTGTTGTAGGCGTCGATGTAATCCCTGCCGGCACTGTCGGTCAGCATGACGCCCAAACCGTCGACCAGATGCAACGGCTCTTCATAGAAGTGCTCGTAGGCCGGCGCGGTCGCCGAGCGACGACGCGCCAGCAGGCTTTCGCTCGACCGCGCCCCGGACTCAGGGAAGCGGCAGCTCTCGAGCAACCTGGCCGTCGCCTTGTCCCGTCCGATCTCTGACAGGAGAGTGAGCGCCTTGCGACAGTCTTCGTAGAAATCGCCCAGGCTCTCCCGCACGCCAAAGGCGGCGGAATAGAGGGTCAGGTCCATGGCGAGACGCAGCTGGACCAGGTCGTAGACCAGCGCGACCTCGTCGCGCTCCAGCGGTGTGACGGCGTCATAGCCCAAAAGGAGGTCCACCATGACGCACAGGGGATCGTCGCTTCCAAGCAATTGCTCGGCCGCCGCGACGGCAGGCTCGACGATCAGCGGCTGGTGCATCATGTCGCCGAAGTCGATGATCCCGGCAACGCGGTGGGGATCGTCGGGCGACGCCAGGCAGTTTTCGGGCGTCGCGTCCATATGAATGATCTGGGCCCTGAGGCCGGTGAGCATCGGCAGGAGACGCGCCTCGGCTCCGCCCAAAAGGGCGGCGACCATGGACCGGCCTCCTCGCCAGGCAATCTCCGCGCTCAAGGGCGCGAGCGATGCCGCCCGCTGCGGATCCCACGCCAAGGGAGAGCGCGCGCCAGGGTGAAAGAAGCCCGCCAACGCCCTGTCCAATCTGGCCAGGAATCCACCCAGATCGCGGTGGAGGCCAGAGCTGCGCTCAAGGTCCGAAAGCTGCGTGCCGGCAAGAAAGGTCAGAAGGCGCACCTGGTGGCGCTTGCCGTCGTGCACCTCGATGATCTCCGTCAGCCCGCCGGACAGGGTCGGCATCGCGCGCGGAACCCGCAGCGCCGGCGCCACTCTTCGAAGGTGCTCCAGGGCTCTCATCTGGAGATCGAGATGCGCCGCCGCCTCGCCGGCACAGGCGATCTTCAGCACCAGGTCCTCTTGATCGGCCCGCCTGACCAAGTAGTTCTGATCGCGCTCCCCGCTCAGCCGCGTCAGCTGCCCGTCGCAGCCATAGACCTCAGCCAACACGGTCGCCGCGTCCTGCGTCGACAGGTTGGGCGGGGCCGCGAAAGCCAAGGTCAACTCCCTGTGCCCTCCCCTCAAAACAGTCTAGAAGTGCGCCCAGCCGCTCTTCTCGAAGACCAAGGCTTGACCGTCGCGATCGACCACGTCAACGCCGGCGTCGGCGCGCATGTGGCCGATCCGCGTCACGACGAGGTCGCAAGCCGCGGCGACTTCCTGCACGGCCGCCGCCTTGTCGGGCGCCGCGGTAAAGCAGAGTTCGTAGTCGTCGCCGCCGCCCAGAACCAAGGCGAAGGCATCCAGGTCCTCCGCCACCACCTCCTGCGCGGCGGGTGAGAGCGGCAGTCGCGCTGCCTCGATCGTCGCGCCGAGACCTGAGGTCTCGACGATGTGACCCAGATCGGCGAGCAGGCCGTCGGAGACGTCCAAGCAGGCCGTCGCCAAGCCCTGCTCCGCCAGGGCTCGCCCCAAGGCCAGACGCGGCTCGGGCAGTCGATAGCGCCAGGTGAGGGAGTCCTGTGTCGCCAAGGGCAAGGCCGCCAATCGCCCGCGCCGGGCGAGCAGGCCCAGCGCCCCGTCCCCGATGGTCCCGCTCACCATCACCAAGTCGCCCGCGCGCGCCGCGTTGCGCCGCAGCGCCCGGCCCGGGGCAATGCTGCCGACCGCGGTCAAGGAAAGGGACAAGGGGCCCGGACCGCTGGTGGTGTCGCCGCCCAGAAGCGTGATGCCGAACTCGGCCTGATCGGCCGCCAGACCGCTGGCGAAGTCGGCTATCCAGGCTTCCTCCCAGCCTTTCGGCCAAGCGCAGGTCAGGAGATAGCCCAGGGGCTCGGCCCCCATGGCCGCGAGGTCCGAGAGGTTCACGCGCAGAAGCTTGCGCCCGACGGTGTCCGGGGGATCGTCCGGAAGGAAGTGCACGCCGGAGATCATCGCGTCCGCGGTCAGCACCAGCTGGCGCCCCGCCGGCGGGGTCAGCAGCGCCGCGTCGTCGATCAGACCCAGCGCCGCGTCGTCTTCGGCCAGCGGCGCGAAGTAGCGCGCGATGGTCTCGAACTCACCGGCCATGGCGCCTGAGCCTTCAGCTCGGCGCTTCGGCGAAGTCAACCGGCCGAAGCGATCGGGCCAAGCGGTCGAGGAGCTTGTTGACGAAGCCGGTCTCCTGCGGGTCGTGGAAGGCCTCCGTCACCGCGACGTACTGGGCGATCACCACCTTGGCCGGCACCTTCTCTGACGCGCTCAGCTCATAGGCGGCCGCGCGCAAGATGATGTGGAGCAAGGGCTCGACCCGCTCCAGCACCCAGTCCTGCGGCAGATAGGGCGCCAGCAATGCATCAAGGTCTTGCGACGCGGCGCTGACCGCCGTCACCAGGGCGCCGAAGAGCTTGCGATCGGCCTCGGCGAGGGAGAGACCGTCGATCTCCTCATCCAGACGCTCGGAGAGGAACTGCGTCACCACCCGTCTGGGAGGTTCGCCCGTGGCGTCGACCTGATAGAGGGCCTGCACGGCCGCCAAGCGGGCGGCCAGACGGCGGCGCGCGACCTGAGCGGCACGACCTCCCGGCGCTCTGGACTCTTTGGCCCGACTGTCGAGGTCTCCGGGTTTGTCGCTCACCTGCCCGGCCTCACTCTCCGAGGCTTCCGAGAAAGCGCTCCTGCAGGGCCATCATGCGCAGACAGGCGCGCGCGACGTCGGCGCCCTTGTTCTTCTCGCTGACCCGCGCGCGCGCCCAGGCCTGTGCCTCGGTCTCGACCGTCAGGATGCCGTAGCCCAGCGGCATGCCGCGATCGGTGGCCAGGTCCATCAGCTTGCGGGCGCTCTCCACGCAGACGTAGTCGTAGTGGCTGGTCTCGCCGCGGATGACGCAGCCCAACGCGATGTAGCCTTCGAAGGGCTGTTCGCTGGCCTCAGCCATGGCGATCGCCGCCGGGATCTCGAAGGCGCCGGGCACCTCCAGGCGTTCGTAAGTGACGCCCTCGGCGTCCAGCACGGCGGTGGCGCCCTCCACCAGGGCGTCGACGATGCCTTCGTAAAAGCGACCCTCGACGATCAGCACGCGGGCTTGCTCAGTCATGGGAAGACCCGTCGCTATCGCCGCGCAGCGGTTCCTGGTCGACAATGGTGAGGCCATAGCCTTCCAGGCCGATGAAGACATGGCGGGTGGTGTGCAGCAGCAAGAGGTCCTTCACTCCCAAGTCCAACAGTATCTGGGCACCGATGCCGTAGTCGCGCAGCTCTTCGCTGGGTGCCGCAGCCTTATGGCCCAGGCGCTCGGCCACCTGGTCGGCCAGGGTGTTCCCGCCTGGCTCGCCGATCAGCACCACCACGCCGCGACCCGTCTCGTCGATGCGCTTCAGCGCCTCCTGCAGCTCGCCGCCGCGGCCGCTGGAGCTGTCGCCCAGAACGTCGTCCAAGAGGTTGAAGGCATGCACGCGCACCGGAACCGGCCCGGGCGCCGTCAGGTCGCCCTTCCAAAGCGCCAGGTGCTCGCCGCTGCCGAAGCGGTTGCGGTAGAGCGCCATCTTGAAGGTGCCGCCGTGGCGGCTGTCGAAGTCGCCTTCCAGGGTGCGTTCGACCACCCGGTCCTTGCGCCGCCGATAGGCGATGAGGTCGGCGATGGTGGCGACCTTCAAGCCATGGCGCTGGGCAAAGGCGATCAGGTCGTCGCGCCGCGCCATGGTGCCGTCGTCGTTCATGATCTCGCAGATGACGCCGGCCGGACTGAGCCCGGCCAGGCGCGCGATATCGACGGCCGCCTCGGTATGGCCAATGCGCTCCAGGACGCCGCCGTCGCGGGCCACCAGCGGGAAGACGTGACCGGGCGTGACGATGTCGTCGGCGCCCTTCGCGGGGTCGATGGCGACCGCGATGGTGCGGGCCCGATCGGGCGCGGAAATGCCCGTCGTCACCCCTTCCCTGGCTTCGATCGAGACGGTGAAAGCGGTCTGATGCCGGGTCTTGTTGTCTTGCGACATCAGCGGCAGGCGCAGGGTCTCGACCCGCTCGTGCGTCATCGCCAGGCAGATGAGCCCGCGCCCGTGCTTGGCCATGAAGTTGACGGCGTCCGGCGTGCACATCTGCGCCGGGATCACCAGATCGCCCTCGTTCTCCCGGTCCTCGTCGTCGACCAGGATGATCATCCGGCCGTTGCGGGCATCCTCGATGACGTCCTCGATGGACGACAGGAGATCGCTGAAGCTGTGTTCAACCGGATCCGGGATCGAAGTGGAGGACGACATGGCAAATCAGCTCTTGGCGACAAGCCGCGCAAGGTAGCGCGCGATGAGATCGATTTCCAGGTTGACCGCCTTGCCGGGCGTCAACTCGTGGAAGGAGGTGACGGCGAAGGTGTGCGGAATGATGTTGACGCCGAAGAGGGTGCTGCCGTCGGGCTGATCCTCCACCTCGTTGATGGTCAGGGACACGCCGTCGACCGCGACCGAGCCCTTGTAGGTCAAGAAGCGGCCGACTGCTTCGGGCGCGCGAAAGCGAAAGCGCCAGGAATCGCCTTCCTGCTCCAGGCTTTCGACCAAGCCCGTGGCATCGACATGGCCGGTGACCAGATGACCGCCGAGCTCGGCGCCCAGCGCCAGGGCCCGTTCCAGGTTGATCTTGTCGCCGACCTTCCAGTCGCCGAGCGTGCTTTTCGACAGGGTCTCGGCGGAGGCATCGAAGGAAAGCGTGCCGACGCCGATCCCCACCACCGTCAGACAGACGCCGGAGCAGGAGATGGAAGCGCCGATGACCACCTCTTGCGGGTCATAGCCCGTGGCGATGACGAAGCGGGTATCGCCGCGTTTCTCTATGGCGTGCACCTCGCCCAGGTCGGTGACGATCCCGGTGAACAGCGCTCTTCTCCTTCACTCAGCATGAACGCCAGCCGACTTACGGCCTCTTGAGCCCGCCGACAAGGGGCAAGGGCTAATGGCTGTATTGCACCATGAGGTCCTGACCGACCGGCGTGACGCTCCGCCGCCTGAAGCGCGGCGCGTTTTCCAGCTGCTCCAGTCCCAGACCGCCGATACCCGGCATGCCGTCGCCGCCGATCGCCATGCCGGCCTGGAAGACGATCAGGTCGTCGACAAGACCGGCGCGCAGCAGGGAGGCGGCGAGGCGCCCGCCGCCCTCCACCAGAACCCTTGTGAGCCCGCGCTCGCCCAAGGCCTTGAAGGCTGCTGGCAGATCCAGGGGGGCGCCCTCCGCGCCCTCGACGGTGATCACCTCGACGCCGGTTTCCTCGAAGGCGCGGCGCCTGTGTCGCTCCACGTCGCCGCGGGTCAGCAGCCAGGTCGGCACCTGGGCGGCGGTGCGCACCAGCTCTTGGGTGAGCGGCAGCGCCAGGCTTCCGTCGGCGACGAGCCGCAGCGGCTGGCGTCCCTCCAGACCGGGCAGCCGCACGGTCAGCCGCGGATTGTCGGCGATCGCGGTGCCGCTGCCGACCATCACGGCGTCATGCTCGGCGCGCAGCAGGTGGGCACGGGCCCGCGCCTCGGCGCCGGTGATCCACTGGCTCTTGCCGTTGTGGGTGGCGATCCGCCCGTCCAGGCTCATGGCAAGCTTCAAGGTGACCAGCGGACGGCCCTCTCGAACCTTGAGCAGGAACCCCCGGTTCAAGGTCTCGGCCGCTTCGCGCAGCAGGCCTTCGCGCACCGCGATACCGGCCTCGCGCAGCAGCGTGTGGCCACGGCCCGACACGCGCGGATCGGGATCGCCCGTGGCGGTCACGACGCGCGCGACGCCGGCCGCGATCAGGGCTTCGGCGCAGGGCGGCGTCTTGCCGTGATGCGAACAGGGCTCCAGGCTGACGTAGGCGGTGGCACCCTTCGCCGCCGCGCCGGCCATCGCCAGGGCCTCGGTCTCAGCGTGAGGACGACCGCCGGGCTGGGTCCAGCCGCGTCCGACCACCCTGCCCTCTCGAACGATGACGCAGCCCACCGCCGGATTGGGCCAGACCCGGCCCAGACCGCGCCTGGCCAGGCGCAGCGCGGTCGCCATCTGGGCGGCATCGGCCGCCTCGTCACCCTTGTCCATGGGCGTCCAGTCAGTCCCCGTCGGTCATGGTGGCAAGCTTGCCGACGAACTCCTCGAAATCGCGCGCCTCACGGAAGTTCCGATAGACGGAGGCGAAGCGGACGTAGCCCACCTTGTCCAGGTTGGCGAGCGCATCCATCACCAGTTCGCCCACCACCTTGCTGGGAATGTCGGTCTCGCCGGAGCTCTCCAGGCGGCGCTGAATGCCGTTGACCACGCGCTCGATCCGCTCGGCGTCGACCGGCCGCTTCTGCAGCGCGATCGTCATCGAGCGCTTCAGCTTCTCCCGGTCGAAGGGTTCGCGCTGTCCGGTGCTCTTGACCACGGTGAGCTCGCGCAGCTGCACCCGCTCGAAGGTGGTGAAGCGGGCCCCGCAGTTGGAGCATTGGCGGCGACGGCGGATTGCGGAGGAATCCTCCGTCGGCCGCGAGTCCTTCACTTGTGTATCGTCGTTACCGCAAAAGGGGCAGCGCATCTCAGCTCCTCATCATTGCCGAGGCACAGGCTGCCCCACTGGGCCAGAAAGTCAAAGGCCGGGATAAATCGGGAAGCGCCGGCAGAGTTCCGCGACCCGTGCCCGCACGGCCGATTCGGCCGCCGCGTTGTCCTCGCGATTGTCTTTCAGCCCGTCCAGGACGGTCATGATCATCTCGCCGACCTGGGTGAACTCGGCCGGGCCGAAGCCCCGGGTGGTGCCCGCCGGGGTTCCCAGACGAATGCCGGAGGTCACCGTCGGCTTCTCCGGGTCGCCCGGCACGCCGTTCTTATTGCAGGTGATGCCGGCCCGCTCCAGGCTCTCGGCGGCGATGTCGCCGGTCAGCCCCTTGGGCCGAAGGTCGGCCAGCATGAGGTGCGTGTCGGTGCCGCCGGAGACCAGGTTCAGACCATTGTCGAGCAAGGTCTTCGCCAAGGCCTGGGCATTGTCCAGAATGGTTTGGGCGTAGATCTTGAACTCCGGCTTCAAGGCCTCGCCGAAAGCGGCCGCCTTGCCGGCAATCGCGTGCATCAAGGGGCCGCCCTGCAGGCCGGGGAAGGCGGCGGAATTGATCTTCTTGCCGATCGCCTCGTCGTTCGACAGCACCATGCCGCCGCGCGAGCCGCGCAGGGTCTTGTGCGTCGTGGTGGTGACCACGTGGGCATGCGGCAGCGGCGAGGGATGCACGCCCGCCGCCACCAGGCCGGCGAAGTGCGCCATGTCGACATGCAGCAGCGCGCCCACCTCGTCGGCGATGGCGCGGAAGCGGGCGAAGTCGATGTGGCGCGGATAGGCCGATCCGCCGGTGATGATGATGGCCGGCCTGTGCTCGCGGGCCAGCTGCTCGACCTCGTCGAAGTCGATCTGACCGTCGGCCTCGCGCACGCCGTACTGCACGGCCTGGAACCACTTGCCCGAGAGATTGGGCTTGGCGCCGTGCGTCAGGTGTCCGCCGGCGTCCAGCGAGAGGCCCATGATGGTGGCTCCCGGCTTGACCAGCGCCAGGAGAACGCACTGATTGGCCTGCGCGCCGGAGTGCGGTTGCACGTTGGCGAAGGAACAGTCGAACAGCTGCTTGGCGCGGTCGATGGCCAGCTGCTCGGCCACGTCGACGTATTCGCAGCCGTTGTAGTAACGCCGGGCGGGATAGCCCTCGGCGTACTTGTTGGTGAGGACCGATCCCTGGGCTTCCAGGACCGCGCGGGAGACGATGTTCTCCGAGGCGATCAGCTCGATCTGATCCTGCTGGCGGCCCAACTCGCCGCGCACGGCGGCGGCCAGCTCGGGATCGGTTTCGGCCAGCGGAGCGGAGAAGAACTTGTCGTCCAAATGACTGGCAAGGGCGGTCTGAGCGGACATTCTGTTTGGTTCCTTTCTTAGTCGAGCGCTGCTGTTGCGGGGGTTCTTCCAAGCTGCCCAAGCTTGGCCACGCGCTTCTTATGGCGGCCGCCGGCGAATTCTGTAGCGAGAAAGACACGAAGACAGTCTTTCGCGACCTCTTCTCCGGTGATGCGGGCACCCAGTGCCAGAATGTTGGCGTCGTTGTGTTCGCGCGACAGGCGCGCGGTGGTCACGTCTTGGCAGAGCGCCGTGCGCACGTCCGGATGGCGGTTGGCAGCGATGGAGATGCCGATACCCGTGCCGCAGACGATCACGCCGAACGCGGCCTGCCCCTCGCCGACCGCGCGCGCCGCGGCGGCACCGAAGTCGGGATAGTCGACCGATTGGGTGTCATGCGTGCCCAAGTCCTCGACAACGTGGCCGAGCGACTGGAGTTCTTCCTTGAGGACTTCCTTCAAAGCATAGCCTGCATGGTCACTTGCCAGCGCAACCCGATAGCGCATGCGAAGTCTCCTAGAAAATCGGGCCGGCCCGCTGTCGCCCGAACGGCAATCCACACCGAGCCGCCGACAAAGGCCATAACACTTTTGCTGCCTCGCTCGCGAGTGCATCCCTGTCGCAACGCGGGTCGGGCCTCGTCACCCAAGACCACCCGCGCGCGCGCCGCCTTGCCTTGGCACCCGAGCTATGGCAGCACCGGGACGTGGCCGGATTGCCCCTTCTGATCGAGCGGCAAGCGATCGGCCCAGACACTCTTCACGGTTGGGAGCAAAGGGGATGGACGCCAGCGCTCGACGCGCCGGGCAAGGGAGACCGGCGGTGACGCCCGCGGCGACGTCCGGCGAGGGCGATGTACTGCGCGTTGCCCTCGTCCCCTCGACCACCGCCGCCGATGCCAAGGCGCCACTCGGCGAGCCCACTTCCATCCAAGGCTGTTTCTGCACCTTGATGGCCCAGACCCTCTACCGGCGCGTATCTGTGGACAGCATCGTTGGCGGCCAGGAACGCGGCTTCTTTCTCGTCAGAATGAACGCCGGCGACAATGATCTGGACACCCACCTGAAGCAGTTGCCGGCCGACTGCCTGGCCAGCCTGCGCCAGGGCCAGGCCGGCGTCATCTTCGACCACTCGGGCGAGGGCCGGCCGCATCGCGACGAAGGATCTGAGCGCTGGCACGCGACCTTCAGAGACCTCGAGATCTCCCCCTCGCGCGCCGTGTTCCTGACGCAGACCCGCAGCTATGCGTCACGCTACGCCGACTGGTGCCGCCGCCAGGGCCTGACGGAGCAGGTGTCCGTCCTCAACTACGATTATCATATCAAGAAATTCTTCACCAAGTCTTGGCAGGGCAATGACCAGCACCTCTCCGCAAGGCTCCAACACTTCGACGCGCGCCGTGACATAGAAAAGCAGTTCGTGTGTCTCAGCTTCAAGCCGCGGCCGTGGCGCATCGCCCTTCTGACCCGGATCCTGAAAGACGAGCTGTGGGACGACGGCTTCATTTCCTTCGGCGGGCTGGAACAGGAGCGCTTGACGAAGTTCGAGGACTCCTACGTCTGGCGCAGCGGCGGCCCGGTGCACCACTTCCGCAAGCTCCCCATCGCCAAGGAGAGCGAGCAGCAGATCGAGGCCTTGGCCGAGAAGGGCCAGATCCTCTTCGACCGCTTCTCCGGCACGATCGGCAACTCCAAGAGGGTGAGCGACCTGGTGCTCGACATGCACTCCGACCTCTATGCCAGATCGGCCTTCTCCTTGATCCCTGAATCGGAGATGAACTCCTTCCGGCACCGGATCACCGAGAAGCCCTTCAAGGCCCTGTCGAATCTCCATCCCATCATTCTCTTCGGAAACTTCAAGTCCCTTCCCTTGATCAAGCGTCTCGGCTTCAAGACCTTCGATCGCTGGATCGACGAGTCCTACGACGAGATCAAGAGTCCGGCCGAGCGTTTCCGCGCCGCCTATCGGGAGTTTCGGACCTTCCTGCCGAAGGCGCGACAGCTGGTGCTGGAAGACGGGCAGCTCCGCGACGTGCTGCGGCACAATCTGGAGAACGCCTTGATCACCCTGCCCCGCCACTATGAAGAGACCATCGATCGAAAGCTCTGCCGGAAGATCCTTCGGGCGGTGCCCTTGGGCTGATGGCCGACCAGTGACGCCAGGCACGCCGCGCGCGGGCCTTCGGCTGACACTTTGTGGAAAGGCCAAAGTGTCTTACTGTGGCGGTGCCGACATTACGGGCGAGCCAAGGGAGCGTTTGCCGTGCGCAAGACATCCCCCAGCCTGACGCCGAACGTGCGACGCCGATTTCTGGCCGGTCTGGGAGCTTCTGTGGGCCTTCTGGCGTCGCGGCACGCACGCGCCGCCGATGCGCCCTTGCGGCTGGGTTTGACACCAGTGTTTCTCATCAACGACTTGCAGCTCTTGTCGCAGCTGAAGTCCTATCTGACCCGAGCCTGCGGCCGGCCGGTGGAACTGGTCATGCGCCGAACCTATCAGGAGATCACGGCGCTCTTGGTGTCCCAGCGGCTGGACGCCGCCTGGATCTGCGGCTTTCCCTACGTTCAATATGAAGACCGGCTGCGGCTGCTGGCCGTTCCCGTCTGGCGCCGGCAGACGCTCTATCAGTCCTACCTCATCGTCCCGGCCGGCAGGCGCGCCGAGGGACCGCTGGACCTCAAAGGCGATCTGCACGCCTTCTCCGACCCGGACTCCAACTCGGGCTGCCTGGTGACGCGCGCGCTCCTGGCCGAGCAGGGCACCACCGCGGAGCGCTTCTTCCGCAAGACGATCTTCACCTACGGTCATCGCAACGTCATCCGCGCGGTGGCGGCCGGTCTGACGCAGTCGGGCTCGGTCGACGGCTACGTGCTGGAGGTCATCCGAGAGGCCGAGCCGACGCTCGCCGGCGAGGTGCGCGTGCTCTGGCGATCGGAGTGGCTGGGCTTCCCGCCCATCGCCGCCCCCCGCGAGCCCCTCTCGCCCGAACGCAGCGACCTCTTGGGCGATGCCCTCTTGGCGATGCACGACGACCCCGAGGGCCGCCAGGTGCTCGCCACCTTGCGCTTGGACGGCTTCGCGTCACGGCCCGGCAGTCTCTACGAGCCGATCGCCGCCAAGGTCGCCTTGGTGGAGCGGCGGGCATGAGGCGCTTTCGGCCGCCGATCACGGTGACCGTCCCGATGCTGGTCGCCGGACTGATGGTCGTGGTCGGCCTGGTGGTCTCGGAACGGGTCATGAGCCGCTTGGTGGAAAGCCAGGAACGCAACCTGGCACAGCTTTCCGAGGCCTACCTCGACGGCCTCTCGGCATCGATCCAGCCGCACATGATGCGCGGCGACATCTGGGAGGTCTTCGACGCCCTCGACCGCTCCAGAGACCTCTACCAGGGCCTGCAGCCGATCGAGACCGTGGCCGTGGACGGCAACGGACTGGTGATCGCGGCGAGCGACCCACGGCTGATGCCGTCGCGAGCGCCCTTGCCGGAGGACTTTCGCGCGCGCCTGCCGGATGGCGCCTTCGCCATCGACCCCGATGCCGGCCGGGCCTATCTGCGCCGACCGCTCGACTACCACGGAACGCCGGTCGGCGCGCTCCACGCGGTGGTGGACATCGGCTACCTCCTGCAGGAGCGGCGCGACGTGGTGACCACCCTGATCGTCACCAACGCGGCCTTGACCATCGCCTTGGCCGCCATCGGCTATCTCGCCGTGCGCCGCATGGTCCAGCCGACGCGCGTCTTGACCGAGCATCTCACCAGCGGCGCGACGGGTCGCGCCGAGCCTATCCCCGAGGCCAAGATGCCGGCGCCAGGCAGCGAGGCCCATCGCCTCTATGCCGCCTACAACGCCCTGGTCCTGGCCGAGCGCGAGCGTGAGTCGCTCTCCCGCAGCCTCGCCGAGGAAGAGCGCTTGGCGAGCCTCGGCCGCCTGACCGCCGGGATGGCGCACGAGATCAACAACCCGCTGGGCGGGCTGTTCAACGCCCTTGCCACCTTGAAACGGCACGGCAGCAGCCGCTCGGTGCGCGAGACCACGCTCGACCTCCTGGAACGGGGTCTCGTCGGCATTCGCGACGTCGTGGCCGCGGCCTTGGAGAGCTACCGCCCGAAGCATGCCGAGCGCCCCTTCGGCCCCAATGACCTGGAGGACATCCGCGTGCTGGTCGGCCCCGAAGTCCGGCGCCGCCGCCTGGCGCTCGACTGGTCGAACGGACTGCGGGAGAGCATCGCGCTTTCCAGCGCGCCGCTGCGCCAAGCGGTCTTGAACCTCTTGCTCAATGCCTGCGCGGCGACACCGGAAGGCGGCAGGCTCGCGGTGTCGGCGGTGGGCGACGGCCGCGCGATTTCGATAGAGATCGCCGACGGCGGCAGCGGCCTCTCGGCCGAGGCCGCCAAGGTGCTGACCACGGCGAAGGCGGGGCTGGCGCCCTCGGCCGAGGGCGGGCTCGGCCTCTGGATGGTGCGCTCCGCGCTCGACGAGCTGGGCGGCGAGGTCGCGCTGGCGCGGAGCTGCTTCGGCGGAACGCTGGTCCGCCTGAGTTTCGCGGTCGCGCTCGAAGCGGAGCGGGTCGATGCAGTCGCTTAGCCATCGCACCATCGCGCTCATCGAAGACGATCCCCTGATGGGCGAATCGCTGGTGCACAGCCTCTCGCTGGAAGGCGCGACGGTCAATTGGTGGACCAGCGGAGAGGAGGCATTGGGCGCGCTGGGCGAAGAGAGTTCTCACGACGTACTGGTCTGCGATCTACGCCTGCCGGGCATGAGCGGCGAGGAGCTGTTCCACTCCCTCTCCCGCCTGCGCTCGGACCTGCCGGTGCTCTTCATGACGGCCTACGGCGAGATCGATCAGGCGGTCGAGCTGATGCGCGCGGGTGCCGGCGACTACGTCACCAAACCCTTCGAGCTGCCGGAGTTCCTGAGCCGTCTGACCGCCCTGATGCCTCCAGTGGAGGAAGCGCCGGCGGTCTTGGGTGTCTCCCCCTTGATGCGCTCCGCGGAAGCCTTCCTGCAGCGCATTGCCGAGCAGTCCGGTCCGCTTCTGATCACGGGAGAGACCGGCGTCGGCAAGGAGGTGGCCGCGCGCCATCTCCATGCGCTGGCTTGCCCGGACGCCCCCTTCATGGCGGTGAACTGCGCGGCCATTCCCGCCGACCTCCTGGAGAGCGAGCTCTTCGGCCACGAGCGCGGCGCCTTCACCAGCGCCGAGCGACAGCATCTGGGCTACGCCGAGCGGGCAAAGGGCGGCATCCTCTTCCTCGACGAGATCTCGGAGCTGCCGACGCCCCTGCAAGCCAAGCTGCTGCGCCTGATCGAAGAACGACGCTTCTTCCGGCTGGGCGGCGAGAAGCCGGTCACCTTCCGCGCGCGCGTCGTCGCCGCCAGCAACAAGGAAATCGCGGAGGAGATCAAGCAAGGCCGCTTTCGCCAAGACCTTTTCTATCGTCTGGAAACCTTCACCCTGGAGCTGCCGCCCCTGCGCAGCCGGCCGGAAGACACCGCCTGGCTTCTGGAGCGCTTCGCGGCGAGCTATGCCCCGAACAGCGACGGTCGGATCCGAGGCGTGAGCGCGCTGGCGGCCGAGGCGGCGCGCGGCCACTCCTGGCCCGGCAACGTCCGAGAGCTACGCAACCGCGTGGAGCGCGCGGCCGCGCTTGCCACAGGGCCCTTGCTGATGCCAGCGGACCTCTTTCCCTCGGATCCCATGACCTTGACGACAGAGCAATCGCGGCCCCTTGCCGACATTCGCGACGCCGCCGAGCGGCGCGCGATCGAGGGGGCGCTGAGCGACAGCGGCGGGCAGCTGCAGAAGGCAGCACAGCTGCTCGGCATCTCGCGCACCACCCTGTGGGAAAAGATGAAGCGTCTGGGGCTCTCCAGTTAGCGTCCGCCTTTCCTGACACTTGCGCGCATACGTTCGGATTTCCGAACGCAACGTCTCCCGCGACAGGCCTGCCAATCCGGCCCGGATCAGTCACTTCGCGCCCGCACCCCGGTTGGCGCGCTTCTTGCTTGTCCTCCTCATGGTCAGAAGCAACACCCAACGAGGCCAGAGGAGACGACCATGAAGAGATGCCCCAGGATGGCCGAGGTCGGCCGTCGTCAGTTCCTGCACGGTTCAGCCCTTGCTGCGGCCGCGGCGACCAGCGTGGCCGCCTTGCCGCAAGAGGCGAAAGCGGCCCCGCCGGCGGCCTTGGTCGACTACCCCTCGACCAAGCTCGCCAATGTCTCGGAGCTCACGGTCAACGAGCCCCTGGACGTCGTCTATCCCGACGAGGAGGCGCCCGGCTATCTCTTGAAGCTGGGTGTCGCGGTCGAAGGAGGCGCCGGCCCGGACGGCGACATCGTCGGCTTCACCGCCGTCTGCCCGCACCAGGGCTTCCCGCTCGCCTACCACCCCGACCGCCGCACCTTCAACTGCGTCGGCCACTACTCGGTCTTCGATCCCGAGAAGGGCGGCCAGCAGGTCTGGGGGCAGGCCACCGAGAACCTGCCGCAGTACGCGCTCAGGGTCGACGACAAGGGCGACATCTACGCCGAAGGCATCGACGAGCTGCTTTACGGCCGCTTGTCCAACGTCCTCTAGAGGGGGGAGGCGCATCATGGCATACAAACGCAACATCGGCCGTCTGCCGATCATCCCGGCCGACGCCAAGAAGCACAACGTCGTCTGCCACTACTGCATCGTCGGCTGCGGCTACCATGCCTACAGCTGGCCAGTGAACAAGCAGGGCGGCACCGCACCCGCCGACAACGTCTTCGGCGTGAACCTGGCCGAGCAGCAGCCGGCCGAGACCGACGCCTGGTACCCGGTCTCGATGTACAACGTGGTCAAGCAAGGCGGCGAAGACCATCACATCGTGATCAAGCCGGACAAGGACTGCGTGGTGAATTCCGGCCTGGGCTCGCCGCGCGGCGCGCGCATCGCGGAGATGAGCTACTCGCCCGCGCGCTCGACCCAGCAGCAGCGGCTGACCGCCCCCTTGGTCTGGCGTTACGGCCAACTACAGCCGACCTCCTGGGACGACGCCTTGGATCTGGTGGCTCAGGTCACCGCCACCATGATCAAGCAGCAAGGCGAGGATTCGCTCATCGTCTCGGCCTTCGACCACGGTGGCGCCGGCGGCGGCTACGAGAACACCTGGGGCACCGGGAAACTCTATTTCGAGGCGATGAAGATCAAGAACATCCGGATCCACAATCGCCCGGCCTACAACTCGGAGGTCCATGCCACGCGCGACATGGGCGTGGGCGAACTCAACAACGCCTACGAGGACGCGGAACTGGCCGACACCATCGTCGCGGTCGGCACCAACGCGCTGGAGACCCAGACCAACTACTTCCTGAACCACTGGGTGCCCAACCTGCGCGGCAGCAGCCTGGGCAAGAAGCAAGAGCAGCTGCCGAACGAGGAGCATGCCGCGGCCAGGATCGTCATCGTCGATCCCAGGCGGACCGTCACCGTCAATGCCTGCGAGGCCGAGGCCGGGGCGGAGAACGTCCTGCACCTGGCCTTGAACTCGGGCACCGACCTGGCGCTCTTCAACGCGCTCTTCACCTACATCGCCGACAAGGGCTGGGCGGACAAGACCTTCATCGACGCCTCGACCCTGCGCGAGGGGCCGGTGGCCGACGCGCCGCCGCCCAACAATCAGGGCGAGAGGCCCAGCCAGCTCACCAGCTTCGAGCAGGCCCTCGAAGGCTGCCGCACCTCGATCGACGAGGCCGCGAAGATCACCGGCCTCGACCCGGCCGACATCGTCAAGGCGGCGGAATGGATCGCCATGCCCAAGGCCGGCGGGGCCAGGCGGCGCACCATGCTCAGCTATGAGAAGGGCTTGATCTGGGGCAACGACAACTACCGCACCAACGGGGCGCTGGTGAACATCGCTCTGGCCACCGGCAACGTCGGCCAGCCGGGCGGCGGCGTGGTGCGCATGGGCGGCCATCAGGAAGGCTATGCGCGTCCCAGCGACGCCTTCATCGGCCGGCCGGCGCCCTACGTCGACCGCTTGCTGATCGAAGGCAAGGGTGCCGTGCACCACATCTGGGCCTGCGATCACTACAAGACCACCTTGAACGCGCTGCAGTACAAACAGGTCTACAAACAGCGCACCGACATGGTGAAGGACGCCATGAGCAAGGTGGCCTACGGCGACCGCAAGGGCATGGTGGCCGCGATCGTCGAGGCCATCGGCAAGGGCGGCCTCTTCGCCGTCGACGTGGACATCGTGCCAACCAAGATCGGCGAGGCCTGCCACGTCATCCTGCCGGCCGCGACCTCGGGCGAGATGAACCTGACGTCGATGAACGGCGAGCGGCGCATGCGGCTGACCGAGCGCTACATGGACCCGCCGGGCCAGTCCATGCCGGACTGCCTGATCGCCGCCAGGCTCGCCAACCACATGGAGCGCGTGCTGCGCGACATGGGCGACGCTGCCATGGCCGACAACTTCAAGGGCTTCGACTGGAAGACCGAGGAAGACGCCTTCATGGACGGCTATCACAAGCATGCCGGCGGCGGCGAGTTCGTGACCTACGCGCGCCTGCGCAAGATGGGCACGAACGGCTTCCAAGAGCCGGCCGTGGGCCTCAAGGACGACCTCATCGAAGGCACCTTGCGCCTCTACAGCGACGGCAAGTTCTCCACCGGCGACGGCAAGGCGCGCTTCATCTCGGCGCCCTGGCGCGGCCTGGAGGCACCCGGCAAGCAGGAGGAGAAGGAGAAGTACCCCTATCTCATCAACAACGGGCGGGCGAACCTGGTCTGGCAGTCGGCCTATCTCGACGTCGAGAACGACCTGGTGATGGACCGCTGGCCCTTCCCCTTCATCGAGATGAACCCGGAGGACATGACGGCGCTCGGGGTCAAGGAGGGCGATCTGGTCGAGGTCTACAACGACGCCGGCTCGACCCAGGCCATGGCCTATCCCACGCCGACGGCCAAGCGCGGCCAGACCTTCATGCTCTTCGCCTATCCGACCGGCGTACAGGGCAACGTGGTCAATGCCGGGACCAACGAGCTGATCATCCCGAACTACAAGCAGACCTGGGGGAACATCCGCAAGATCGCCGACGCGCCCAAGGCGGTCTCGCACCTCTCCTTCAAGTCCAGGGAGTATGGTGTCGGTTGACGTCGGCTGAGGCCCGGACTCACCTCCGGGCCTCCCATCTCATCCGCGCGTCCGGCGGGAGGCGGCCTACCGACAGTAGGGCGTCTTCCCGCTGCGCTCCTCGACCACGTCGAAATGCAGGTGGTCGGCGTGGAAGCGATCCGACCGGGGGCCCAGCACGGTGTTGAAGGGGCCGCAGGCGGCGGCGTGCAGCTCTTGCCAGAAATCGCTCTCGTCGGAATCGCCGTTCCATCCCTCCTTTACCGACAGGACGCGGCCGTCGGCCAAGTAAACACTGTGAAGATCGTAGGCCAAGCCCTTGGCGTGCTGCGATATCTTGGCACCGCGCTGACTGTTGCGGGTGCGGCAGGCATAAGACGCGCCGTGGCCGAGCGCCACCACTTGGCTGTCCAGATGCTCTTCCGCCAAGTCCTGCATCGGCCCCTCGACGAAGGCACCCAGCATCAGCGCGAAGCGGCAGTCCAAGGTCGCCGGCAGGTTGAGGTTCACCGGGTTCTCGCGGCCGATCACGAAGACCTGCAGCGGTGAGGGAATCCCGCAGGCGCCGGGCCCCGGCACCGGCTGCACAAAGGCCGCCAGGTCGATTACCCTGCTCCACTGATCGCAGCGGCGCGGCAGGCGCGCCTGATGGTTCAAGAGACCGCCGGGATTGCTGTAGGCCTCGTAGGCGTGCCCTTCAGGCGCGTCCGGGCTGCCGGAACAGGCACCCAGAAGCAGCAGGCCGAGGGCCAAAATGAACAGGGGGCCGCGCGCAGCCGCATGCCCCCCTGCTATCGCTCTCCTACTCACCATCGAGCCAGCCCGCCAGCCTAGCCTACCGCGCCACCGAGGCGCCGCCCTCCACGAATCCGTGTCAGACTGGACCTGTCTACCGCGGGTTGCCCGAGTCGCCGAAGCCAATGGTCTCGAGTGTCAGGGCCTTGGCCGGCGCGACGGCCGCGCGGCGTCGCCCGCGCCGACGCATCGTCGCCAGCAGAGCGGCAGTCACAAGCCAGCCATGCACTGACGGCAGCCGCCTCGCTTGGCCTCGGGTGCTCGCCACGCTAAGTTCAGCGTGACGAACATGCACGGTGCCCGCGCCGTATCGCAGCGGAAGCGGGACCGGCCCCTGACAGAGGAGATCAAGTCATGAGCCCTGCAGAAGCGGCCCTCAAGCTCGCCGAACCCGCCAGAGCAGCCTTTCAGTGGGAGGACCCACTGCTGCTGGAAGAGCAACTGAGCGAAGAGGAGCGGATGATCCGCGACGCGGCCAGGGACTACTGCCAGGACAAACTGATGCCGCGTGTCCTGGCGGCGAACCGCCACGAGACCTTCGACCGCGAGATCATGAACGAGATGGGCGCCCTGGGCTTCCTCGGCTCGACCTTGCCGGAGACCTATGGCTGCGCCGGAATCAACTACGTCTGCTACGGACTGGTGGCCCGCGAAGTGGAGCGGGTCGATAGCGGCTACCGCTCGGCCATGAGCGTGCAGTCCTCGTTGGTGATGCACCCCATCAACGCCTACGGCACGGAAGAGCAGCGCCGCCGCTGGCTGCCTGGGCTAGCGAGCGGCGAGCTGGTCGGCTGCTTCGGCCTGACCGAGCCCGATGCCGGCTCCGACCCCGGCTCCATGCGCACCACGGCCAAGAAGGTCGACGGCGGCTATCGCCTGAAGGGCGCCAAGATGTGGATCACCAACTCGCCGATCGCCGACGTGATGGTGGTTTGGGCCAAGTCCGATCCGGACGGCAAGATCCGCGGCTTCGTGCTGGAGCGCGGCATGGAGGGCCTCACCACGCCAAAGATCGAAGGCAAGTTCAGCCTGCGCGCCTCCGTTACCGGTGAAATCGTGATGGACGACGT
Organism: Rhodospirillales bacterium; assembly: GCA_963669375.1. Lineage (GTDB taxonomy): Bacteria > Pseudomonadota > Alphaproteobacteria > Kiloniellales > JACOMY01 > JACOMY01. Next base: position 1,389,845 of record OY770024.1, read on the forward strand.
CTTCGTGCCGGAAGAGAACCTGCTGCCCAACGTCACCGGCCTCAAGGGTCCTTTCGGCTGCCTCAACCGGGCGCGCTACGGCATCTCCTGGGGGGCGCTGGGCGCGGCCGAGTTCTGCTGGCACGCCGCCCGGCAATACACGCTGGACCGCACCATGTTCGGCCGCCCGCTGGCGGCCACGCAGCTGATCCAGAAGAAGCTGGCCGACATGCAGACCGAGATCACCATCGGCCTGCATTCCTGCCTGCGCGTCGGCCGCCTGATCGACGAGGGCAAGGAGCTGCCGGAGGCGATCAGCCTGGTGAAGCGCAACTCCTGCGGCAAGGCGCTCGACATCGCGCGGAACGCCCGCGACATGCACGGCGGCAACGGCGTTTCCGACGAGTATCACGTGATCCGCCATGTGATGAACCTGGAGGCGGTGAACACCTACGAAGGCACGCACGACGTCCACGCGCTGATCCTCGGCCGCGCGCAAACCGGACTGCAGGCCTTCAGCTAAGCCCTTATCACCACACAATTCCTCACAGTCACGTGTAACTATTGGGAAGACGGCCCCGGGCAGCTTGCCGGGGTCGTTTCTCGTCACAACCTCTCTTTCACAGAAGCCGTCGGCCATGGCGAAGCGGTAGATCCCTTCGCGACATCAAGGTCTCTTGGCCTTGATCGGTGCGACAGCGTGGCTTGGAGCAAGGAGAGGTGTTTCCCCATGTCGAAAGCAGCTCTCGCCCTCCCGCGCCCGGGATGGATCGGCGCGCAAGGCTGGTTGGTGTTTCTCGCGCTCTCGGGCCTGCTCGTCATGAGCGCGTGCAGCAGGATCGATCCCTGCAGCAAGGCCGAGACGGCCGAGGCGCGCTCCGAATGCCGTGCCGAGCAGCAGAAGATCAATCGACAGGACCGCTTCTTCCAGCAGCCGTTGCGCACGCTCTAGGCCCAGCGGCCCGCGCCTGAGGCAAAGCGAGCAAGAGCAAGGAGGACGGACATGAAGGACAGCGAATTGGAGACGAGGAGCGATGCGACCCCTCTTGGCCGCCGCGGCGCGCTGCGCCTGCTGGCGCTTGGCGCCACGGGTGCGCTTGTCGCGGCCTGCGGCACCAGCTGTCAGGGGCAGAGCGGCGCCGCCGCCCAAGGATGCCAGGCCAGAATAACGGAATTTCGGCAGAGGCGCTTCAACAGCCTTCCCGGCAATGTACTATAGACGAGGCTTCTCGCTCGCCGCCGCCGCACGGGCAAGCGAAGCCGCCTAAACTGAACGCTGGAGGAGAGCGACGATGCACGCCAGTCCGACGCACGACAGCTTGCGAAAGCCGGCACTGCCTCGGCGGGCGGTCATGAGCGGGCTGCTCTGCCTGACGGCCTTGCCGCTCTTGGCCGCCTGCGGTGCGAGCTGCAGCTCCAAGACGGACGAGGACGCGCAAGCCTGCGCCGCGCGCATTGCCGAAAGACGCAAGCGGCGCATCGAATCCCGGCCGCCCGGTGGACGTTAAGGCCTTTGCGCACAATCTCAACATGATGGCTTGCGAACAGCGGTGGGGAACGCGGTAATGGACAGCGACACGGCAGGCGATCAGGTTGGAGCCAAGTTCACGCAACGCAGGAGGCTATTGGGCCTGGTGACGCTCGGCGCCGCCTTGCCCCTCCTGGCGGCCTGCGGAGCCAGCTGCAATGCACAGAGCGGCGAAGCGGGCCGGGCCTGCCACGAAAGAATGAAGGTTCAGGCACAACGGCGGGTCACGCAGAGCGGCTTTGGGCGATAGCGCGGGTCCGACTCTTCCGAGATCATGCATTCGCTGCGCCAATGGCTTGTTCCGGCCGCAGTTTTCGGCCATATGGCCAGGAAAGATGCCTCTTTTGCAGCGAATCCGTCCGTGGGCTAACTGTGAAAGCGACGACACTCGAGTGAGGATGGTCTCGTAATGCTTAAACAGCCGGTCGGCCTTTTCGCCGGCACGATTGCTCTCATCGTGGCCGCGCTGTTGCTCTCCAGCTGTTCCGGCTATCGGAACCCTTGCGAGAAGCGCGCGACCTATGAGCAACGGCAGGCCTGCCACAACCAGCTGATCGATTTCGATCGGGGCCTGCGCGGCAATCGCTCCTATCGGACTCTCTAGTCTCCCTTCAAAACGGACAGCACTCATGGACCTAGGCTTGGCAGGCAAGTGCGTCGTGGTCACCGGGGCCTCGCGCGGGATCGGCTTTTCGATCGCGGAGGCCTGTGCCCGCGAAGGCGCTGCCGTCGCCATCTGCGGGCGTTCCGAGGAGAGCCTTCGACGGGCTGAAGAGCAACTCAAGGCCTTGGGCGGACCGGTGCTCGCCATCCGCTGCGATGTCGGCGACAAGGATGCGCTGGCGGACTTCATTCGGCGCTCGGCCGCGGAGCTGGGCGGCTTGCAGGGCCTGGTGAACAATCCCAGCGGTTTCGGGTCGGCGGAAGACGAGGAGAGCTGGGAGCAGAACCTGCAGATCGACCTGATGGGCGTGGTGCGCGGCACCTGGGCGGCCGCACCCATCATGGCGGCCGCGGGCGGCGGCGCCATCGTCAACATCTCCTCCATCTCCGGTATCGGCGCGACCGGCAATATCGCCTACGGCGCCGCCAAGGCCGCGGTCATTCACGCCACCCAGTCCTATGCCCTGAAGCTCTCCAAGGACCACGTTCGGGTCAATGCCATCGCCCCGGGCTCCATTGAGTTTCCGGGCGGCATCTGGGCAAACCGCAAGGAGAACGAGCCGCAGCACTACCACGGTGCCCTTGCCTCCATCCCCTTCGACCGCATGGGCCGGCCCGAAGAGGTCGCCCGCGTGGCCGCCTTCCTGCTTTCCGACGCGGCCTCCTGGGTCACCGGCCAGACCATCGCCGTGGACGGCGGCCAGAACCTCTAAGGCTGCCACTCTAGCCTGCGCCCCGCGCTAGACGGCAAGGTCGCGATGACCTGCGTGCTTCGAAGCGGCTCCGCGAGAGCGATCAAGGCCAGATCGCGCAGAAGAACTTCCTGACGTAACCTTCGCTGCGCCAACCGTTGGGGGCGCCCAAGGGAAGGAAGAAGCTGTCCCCGGCGTGAAAGGTCTCCTCGCCCTGCGGGCCGGTCATGGTGACGGAGCCCTCCAGGATGCACATCAACTCGCTGCGCCGGGACGGCGTGACGGGCCGCTCGTAAGGGGTTGCGTCCCAGGTGCCGACCTGAATCCTGCCATCCGCGCTCTCATAGGCCAGGTGCTGGCGCTGGCGCGGCTTCGCCGTCGTGAAGTCGGCGGCATCCAAGTCGATTTCCTTGAGACCCTCCGCCGGCCCATGGGGCAGCGGGCGCGCGACCCTCAGCCTGGCCGGATCGCTTTCCGCCGGGTAGTCGGCGCTGCCCAGGTTCAAAAAGTACTTTCGATAGTAGACCGGCATCCGCCAGCTGCAGACAAAGCCTTTCGGCAGAAAAAAGGGCTCGCCCGCGCGGATGGTCTCCTCCCGCCCGTGTTCGTCGAGAATGCTGACCTGGCCTTCCAGCAACAGCATGAACTCGAAAAGGGGATAGGGATGCATCCCCGTGGCGCTGCCTCCGGAGCAGTCCCACGTCCCCGCGCAGAGGCCGTCCTTCTCATAGGCCTTCACCCCCCGCTGCAAAGGTGTCGGACCGGTCAGAAAGGCCGGCGGGATAACCGGCCAGTCCTCAAGTCCTTCGCCCCTCGGTCCATGGGGCTCGAGTCTCACCACACGATCAGTCACGCAATGGTCCTTTCCTTCAAGAGCGCGTTCGAGGCCGCGGCGCACCGCTGGCCGGCGCTGTCGGTCCAACGGCGAGTCCGGCCGAGGGACGGCGGGGCGGCGGGAGTCATCCTCCTCGCGCTTCGCTGTTCCAGGCGGCGGCGGTCTCCTCGACGAAGGCCCGGTAGCTGCGGGGGGCGTGCGGCAGGACATCCCTCTGGGCCGCGAGCTCATGCTCGCGCAGGGCGTGTCCCCTGGCCGCGAACACGCGGAACATGAGCAGGAGATCGAAGTTGAGCCACCCGGGAAGCGTGGCCTCTGCGCTCTCGAAGAAGGCCTCGGGACTGAGGTTCGGGTAGGCGACCGGGCGACCGAGGGACGTCGACCAGAGCGCGGCGCTCTCCTCTCCATTGGGGGCATCCAGGCTCGACAGGCGGATCTCTCCGTTTCGACCGCGCGGCTTCAGGAGTAGGGTCGCGGCGGCCAGGGCGACATCGCGCGTATCGACGCGAGCGACCGGAAATGGGCCTAGTGGGACCGGATAGACGCCTTCCTGGATAGCCGCTCTGAACAGGAGATCGTTCTGCGCAAAGTAGGTCGGTCTAAGGATCGTGTGGGGTATCCCGCTGGCGCGCAGGGCCGTCTCGATCGCGATCTTGGCACCGGCATGGGGCACCATAGGGGCGCTTTTCGTCAGGTCGTTCGAAAGGTAGACCAGATGCCTTGGCGGAGACTCCTGAGCAATGGCGAGAGTGGTGAGACCCTGCTGAGTCTCTTGCGGGCTGTTCGCGACGAGCAGAAAAGCGCTCTCGACCCCCTTGAAGGCGGGTCGCAGGCTCGGCGGATCATCCATATCGGCGACGACTGCCTCGATATCGCTCGGGAGGCCTTCGGCCCGCTCCCGCGACCGCGTGACCAAGCGGATCTTCGCACCTTCGGCATGGAGACGCTCAACCAGCGAGCGGCCGACCGTGCCGGTGCCACCGAGGACGAGGATTGTCATGCGTCAGTTCCCTCCACTGCTGCCCAGTTAAGCGGATAAGGTTGCATCCCTAGAAGTGTAGCAGCTCTTCGCGTCTTCCGAGGGTGTTCACCCCGGGGATCCACGTGGCCCCGCCGCATGCTGTTGACGAGTCTGGTGCTGGCGGAGAGATCTGGATGGCCGGATAAAGCCCACTGCAGTCCGGTCAGTGAATGTTGGCAGGCTCGCGGTGTAGTGCTCTGGAACTACCTTCTGGACCGCCGCGTCGCTATCGCTCCACGCAGTGCTGGGCACCCGATCCGCGTTACCCTTCGTAGCAAGTGCTCATCCGACCGCTACAAAAAGGCTGAATGCATGATCGCTCCAGACACCGTGACGTCGCTTCCACGACCTCCTTGCAAGAGAGGGGCCGTCCTTACCTGACGGCCCATTGGGGCTAGCCGTTCTATCCTGGCGTTCGGTCAATGAGGGTCGTTGTTAACCCTCGAGGCGTGTCAGCCACACGGCAAATCGCCACGTCACGCGCGTCACCGAACTGCGTTGATGACGCCCTCCGGCGCGCGCCAACACGCCCTTGCAGATCGATTGCCTGAAGCGCGACCCGAGACGCGGAAGTTGTCGTCGGCAGGCGAAATCCCTGCATGCGCCGCCGCGATCAACCGGCCTCTTCGGTCAGGCCCAACTCCGCCAGGATCTCCTCGCTGTGCTCGCCCAGACGCGGCGCGCCGCGGTTCAGGGTCAACTCGGTCTCGGAGAACTTGATGGGGCTGCGGACATAGGCGTGGGTGCCGCCGGCGACATCGGCCGTCGGCAGATCCACCTTGAGGCCCCGGCTGCGGATCTGCGGATCCTCGAAGACCTGGGCGACGGAGTTGATGGGTCCGCCCGGTACGCCGGCCGCCTCCAGCTTTGCCAGGATCGTGTCGCGCGGAATCTCGGCGGTCAGGCCGGACAGGATCCCCGTCAGCTCTTCGCGGTTGCGCACCCGATCCGGGTTGGTGAGGAATCGCGGGTCCTCGCCCAGGTCCTCACGCCCCAGAAGTGCGCAAAAACGGCGGTACTGGGCATCGTTGCCGGCCGCTATGATGAAGGACCCGTCGGCGGCCGGCAGCACCTGATAGGGCACGATGTTGGGATGGGCATTGCCCAATCGACGGGGAGAGACGCCGCTGGAGAAGTAGTTCTGCGACTGATTGGCCAGGACGCCCGCCATGCAGTCCAAGAGGGCCATGTCAATCCACTGGCCCTTGCCGCTCTTCTCCCGCGTCACCAGCGCGGCCTGGACGGCGATGGTGGCATAGAGCCCGGTGAAGACGTCGGCGAAGGCGACGCCGATCTTCTGCGGCTCGCGGTCGGGCTCGCCGGTAAGGTCCATGATCCCGCCCATGCCCTGGATGATGTAGTCGTAGCCGGCGCGGTGCGCGTAGGGCCCGTCCTGACCGAAACCGGTGACCGAGCAGTAGATCAGCCGCGGATTGACCTTGGCCAGGCTCTCGTAGTCCAGGCCGTACTTGGCGAGGCCACCCTTCTTGAAGTTCTCGACCAGCACGTCGGCCTGCTCGGCCAGGCGGCGCACCACCGCTTGCCCCTCATCGCTCTTGAGGTCGACGACGATCGAACGCTTGCCACGGTTGCAGGCGTGAAAGTAGGCGGCGTCCAGCTGATTGCCCGCGTCGTCCTCCAGGAAGGGCGGGCCCCAGCCGCGCGTATCGTCGCCGCTGGCCGATTCCACCTTGATCACCTCGGCGCCGAGATCGGCCAGGGTTTGGCCGACCCAAGGGCCGGCCAGGATACGCGCGATCTCCAGGACCTTCAGTCCCGCGTAGGGTGCAGACATGGGCTCTCCTCAGTCGGGCAGGGCGATCGGCCCGTAGTCGGGGAAGAGGTCGCCGGGCCCCGGGTTGTCCCGATGACAGCGGCCGCCGAAGTGGGTCATGACCCCCCAGACGGCGTTCAAGGCCGTCTGCACCGCGCCCTCGACCCAGGCCGGCGTCCAGCTGACGTCGTCACCGGCCAGGATGATGCCGCGCTCGACCGGCGGCAGCTCGGCCTGCATGAAGTGTGCGTACATGCGGTGATTGTAGCGATAGTGGCCCGGGTGCGCGCCCTTGAAGGCCCCCAGGAAGTTGGGATCGGATTCCCAGCTGACGGTGATGGGGTCGGCGATGATGTGCTTGGCGATATCGACCTTGGGATAGATCTTGGCGAGCGCGCTCAGCGCCAGCTCCACCCGGCGTTCGACCGGCAGCGGCAGCATTTTCAATGCATCCGACATCCATGAATAGGAGAGACACATGACGCCGGGCTTGTCCGGGCCGTAGTCGAAGAGGTAGGTGCCGCGCGTCAGGCGGTCGCTCAAGGTCATCGACATGCAGTCGCGGCCGGTCTCCGGGTCCTTGTCCTTCCAGAAGGGCCGGTCGACCATGACGAAGGTCTTGGAGGACTGCATGTAGCGGGTGCGGTCCAAGGCCATCCAGTGCTTCTGGCTGAAGAGCGTTTCCTCGGTGTCGATGGCGGTCGTCAGCAGCCAGCTCTGACAGGTGACGACGACCGATTCGAAGGCATCGACCCGTCCCCAGCGGTCCGTCACCTCCAGCTTGCCGGCGCCGTCGCGGCGGATACGCACGGCGCCGGGGCGCGTCGCGCCGCCGTTCAACCTCGATAGGCTGACGCCCCTTGGCCAGTGCGCCGCGGTCTCCGGCTGCCGGCGCCAGAGCCCCTGCGGCACCTGCTCGACACCGCCCAGGATAAAGCGCTGATGATCGTCCAACTCGCCCACGTTGACGCGCAGAATCTCCAACATGGAGTTGGGGAAGTCGGAGTCCCACCCCCCGGTGCCGAAGCCCACCTGGCCGAAGACCTCGCGATGGCGGAAGGAGAGCCTTTGGAAGGCGGAGGAATGGGCAACGAAGTCGTAGAAGGTCCGCTCGTCCCAATCCTTGACGATGGGGTCCCAGATCTCCTTCACCCGCCGGGCGTCGCGCGCCCGCATGGCCTCTTGTAGCGCGGTGAAGTTGGCGCCCTCCTCCAAGGCGTCGCGATAGGCGGCCGCCACCTCTTGGAAGAGCGGCGGCAGGTCGGCCAGGCTCTCGGCATAGTGGCTCTCGCCCTCCAGATCGATCAGGGTCGATCCGGCGGCGGGCGTCAGGGGATTGGGAAAGGGCCGACTCTCCAAGCCCAACTTGTCGACGTAGTGGTAGAAGCCCTTGGAGGAGACGGGAAAGCGCATGCCGCCCAATTCGGCGACGATGCCGTCGGCGCCCTCGAAGGGCTGCGAGCGCAGCCGCCCGCCCAGCTGACCCGATTCGTAGAAGATAGGCTTCAGGCCCATCCGCATCAGCTCGTAGCCGCAGAGCAGGCCGGAGACGCCGGCTCCGATGACGGCCACCTCCTCGCCATGACGCTCGGCCGGTATGCTGCCCAGCCCGGCGGGATGGGTGATCCAGTCGTCGTAGGCGAAGGGGAAATCCGGTCCGAAAAGCGACAGGGGCGCCGCAGCCTCGTTCATCCGACTAGTTCCTTATCTTGTTCTACTGCCGAATGAATTAGCTATGCGCCGGGAGCGGAGGTCTCCGCAAGCGGCAAGCCCCCACCGAGCGTCGGCACGGCGGGGGCCCGGATGGACTACTAGGCCGCGGCCCTTCCCTTGGCGCTCACCGCCGCCTCGACAGAGGCCTCGATGGCGTCCAGGGCTTCCTCCAGCTGCTCCATCGGGATGGTCAGCGGCGAGAGGAAACGCACCACGTTGCCCTTGGTGCCGCAGGAGATGATGAGCACGCCACGCTCCTCCGCCTCGGCGATGATGGCGTTGGTCAACTGCGGGTCGGGGTTCCGCGATCCGCGGTCGGTGACCAGTTCCATCGCCACCATGGCCCCCAGGCCGCGCACCTCGCCGATGCACTCCATGCCCTGGCGGGAGGCGATGTTCTCCAGGCGGTCGGTCATGCGCTTGCCGATCTCGGTCGCCCGCTCGCAGAGGTTCTCCTCCTCGATCACGTCCAGGACGGCGTGCGCGGCGGCGACGGACAGCGGCGGGCCGGCATAGGTTCCGCCGAGACCGCCGACGGCGGCAGCATCGACGATCTCCGTACGGCCGGTGACCGCCGAGATCGGGAAGCCGCCGCCCAGGCCCTTGGCCGTGGTGACCAGATCGGGCACCACGCCGTAGTGCTCGACTGCCAGCATCTTGCCGGTGCGCGCGATGCCGGTCTGGATCTCGTCCACGATCAGCAGGATGCCGTGCTGGTCGGCGATCTCGCGCAGCCCCACCAGGAACTCCTTGGGCGCTACGTTGAAGCCGCCCTCGCCCTGCACCGGCTCGACCAGGAAGGCCGCGACCCGCTCGGGATCGACCGAAGAGGCCAGGATCCGCTTCAGCTCGTCCAGCGCGAACTCGACCGAGATGCCGTGGAAGGGATGCGGGAAGGGCGCGTGCACGACCTCCGCCGGCATGGCGCCGAAGCCCTTCTTGTAGGGCACCAGCTTGCCGGTGAGCGCCATGCCCATCAGGGTGCGGCCATGGAAGCCGCCATAGAAGGAGATGACGCCGGAGCGGCCGGTATAGGCCCGCGCCATCTTAACCGCGTTCTCCACAGCCTCGACGCCAGTGGTGACCAGAAGCGTCTTCTTCTCGGCATCGCCCGGCATCATCGCGTTCAAGCGCTCGGCGAGGCGGATGTAGCTCTCGTAGGGGGCCACGTTGAAGCTGGTGTGGGTGAACTTCTCGGCCTGCTCGGCGACGGCCTTCATCACCTTCGGGTGGCGGTGGCCGGTGTTCACCACCGCGATGCCGGCGGCCAAGTCAATGAAGCGTCGCCCGTCGACGTCCCAGAGCTCCGCGTTCTCGGCACGCTCGGCATAGACCTGGCGGGTTGCGACACCCTGCGCTACTGCAGCCTTATGCCGTTGAATGAGATCCTCCGTCGCGCTCATGGCACGCCCTTTCTTCCATCTAAATGACGACTACCTTCAAATAGACCTGGACAGGATCCTGAGCAACAGGAATATGAGGCCCCAGGGAAAGCGAAGAGGTTTGCGATGGTCTTGGGCGAGTTCGATGTCGGCGCTCGACTGCGGGAAGCCCGCGTCTCGGCGGGCCTGACGCAAAGACAGCTGGCCGAACGCGCCGGCGTCACGCACAGCCAGATCTCCATGGTGGAGCAGAACCACAACAGCCCCTCCGTCGCCTCGCTGCGCAGAATACTGGGCGGTATTCCCATGACCATGGCAGAGTTTTTCGAGCCCGATCAGGGACTTGGAGAGCGACTCTTCTTTACCTCGGCCGAGCTTCTCGACCTCACCTCGCGCCTGTCGCACAAACCGGACGGGCGGGTCATCATCCGCCAAGTGGGCGATGCGCGCGCGCACAACCTGCAAATCCTCCAAGAACGCTACGAACCCGGCGCCGACACCGGCCCGGCCATGCTGGAGCACCCGAGCCACGAGGGCGGCATCGTCCTCAAAGGCGCCATCGAGCTTACCGTCGGCGAGCAGATGCGCGTGCTTGAAGCCGGCGACGCCTATCTCTTCGACAGCAGGCGCCCGCATCGCTTTCGGAACCGCGGCGCGGAGACGGCAGAGCTGGTGTCCGCCTGCACGCCCCCTTATTTGTGATGCGGAGCGGCCCCAGGGCCGCTAAAGGAAGGTCGGCGCCGCCGCATCGAGGCGGCGCACCGGACGCAGAGAGAGGGACGACATGGCCCAGCTCGGGCAACAGCAGCCGAAAATGAAGGCTACGGAATTGGTCGTGGAGGCCTATCGCCTCTGGTTCGACAACCTGCGCCTATGGCTGGTGGCGCTGACGATTCCGGCCCTGATCGACATTCTGGTCCGCTTCGGCTTCATGCAGGCCTATAGCGCCCAGTTCCAAGAGGCGCAGAACCTGGAGGAAGTCCTGAACCAGGCCTTCGTCGTGCGCGCGCTGGCGATGCTGGTGGCCTCCGTCATCGCCTCGACCCTCTTTGCCGTAGCCTGGCATCGCTTCTCTCTCTTGGGTTCGAATGAGCAGCCGACCCTGGTGCCGCGCATCGGCCCACAGCACGTGCGCTTCGCCCTTCTGACCCTGCTGCTGGCGCTGATCGGAGTCGGCCTCATCCGCCTCAGTTTCGCTTTGGCCATGTCGGGCGGCGGCGGCATCGCCGCCATGCTCGCGGCCATCCTGGTGGTCATTCTCTTCCTGCGCTGGAGCATGCTCTTCCCGGGCGCCGCGATCGGCGCGGAGGTGACCTTCGGCAGCTCTTGGGCCATGACCAAGGGCTGCGCCTTCACGCTCTTCTGGGCCTTCGTCCTATGTCTGCTGCCGATGATGATGGCGACCGTGGTGATCGAATTGCTGCTGTCGGGACTGGCCGGGCAAGGCGGTCCGAACCAAGCGCCCGGAACCATCGGTATCCTGGTGCCCATGCTGATCACGGAGCTCTTGAACTACGGGGCGCTGGCCGTTGGCGTCGGGGTGGCCTCGGCCGCCTATCGCAGACTGGCACCGGGCGCGCTGCAGACGACGGGCGGCGGCCATGGCGGTTGACGTCAAGATCTGCGGCCTGTCGGAGCCGGAGACCCTGCTGGCGGCCATCGCCGGCGGGGCCGCCATGGTGGGGTTCAACTTCTTTCCGACGAGCGCGCGCTACGTGACACCCGACCAGGCCGCGAGCCTGGCCAGCCGCGTGCCGGAGCAGGTCCTGCGGGTCGGTCTCACCGTCGACCCCAGCGACGGAGAGCTGGCCGACATCCTGCGCCAGGTGCCCCTGGACGTCATCCAGCTGCAGGGCGGCGAGAGCCCCGCCCGGGTGGCCGAGATTCGCGAGCGCTTCGGCAAGCAGGTGATGAAGGCGGTGAAGATCGCCACCAGGGCGGACGTCGCCGAGGCCGCCGCCTTCGAGCCCGTCGCCGACCGCCTGCTCTTCGACGCCAAGCCGCCGAAGTCCATGACGAAGGCCTTGCCGGGCGGCAATGCGATCGCCTTCGATTGGCGCTTGCTCGCCGGTAAGCGCTGGTCCAGACCTTGGATGCTGGCCGGCGGACTGAAGGCGGACAACCTCGCCGACGCGGTGAAGGAGTCCGGCGCCACCGCCGTCGACGTCGCTTCCGGCGTCGAGTCCGCGCCCGGCAAGAAGGATACCGCCTTGATTCGCGCCTTCCTCGAGAAAGCGCGGGCGCTCTAACCTCAACTGCCGAAGCGGGGAGCAGCGATGCACGAGAAGCGACTGGCCTACGTCAACGGTACGCTCGTGCCGCAGCGCGATGCCTCGATCCACATTCATGACCGGGGCTTCATCTACGCCGACGGCGTGTTCGACACCCTCAGGACCTTTCGAGGCGAGCTCTTCCGCCTCGACGAGCACATCGAACGCCTGATGGAGAGCCTCGCCTACACCCGCATCGAGGCCGGCATGACGCGCGACGCCTGGGCCGAGGCAACCGAGTCCGTGGTCGCCGCCAACCGCCCCTTCCTGCCCGAAGGCGAGGACTATTGGGTGACGCAGCGCGTGACCACGGGCGTGCACCACTTCCACGCCGAGGGTGCCGAACCCAGCGCGCCCACCATCGTCATCGACTGCGTTCCCCTGCCCCTGCGCGCGCGTGCGCCCTTCTTCGTCAATGGCGTGGACGCGGTCGTCGCCGCGCGCAGACGGATCCCGCCCGAGGCCTTGTCGCCCAAGGCCAAGACCCTGAACTACATGAACATGATGCTGGCCCAGCGGGAGGTGAGCGCCAGCAGCCCCGGTGCTTGGGCCTTGATGTGCGACCGCAACGGCAATCTGGCGGAAGGCGCCGGCTGCAACCTCTTCTTCGTCAGGAAAGGCATCGTCTATACGCCAACGACTGAGTTCGTCCTGGACGGGATCAGCCGCCAGGTGGTGATCGAGCTTTGCGGCAAGCTCGGCATCGAGCTGCGAGAAGAGGACTGCTCTCCCCACCGCGGCGCCACGGCGGACGAGAGCTTCCTCACCTCCACCAGTCTCTGCGCCGTGCCGCTGGGCAGCCTGAACGGCCGCCGCTTATCGGCGGACGTCCCCGGGCCAGTCACCAAACGCATCATGGATGCTTTCTCCGACCTCGTCGGCATGGACTACGTCGGCCAGTACCTGCGCTTCCTCTCCAACGAGCCGGCCAGCACCGGGCTCTAGGGCGACAGGCGCGAAAACCGGATGCGAGGAGAGGAGAGCGGCGCCGGCCGGCACGCCGACGCCTTGGACCGCCTGGCGCGGGCCTGGCCCTGGCTGATCGTCGTCTACTTCCTGGGAACGGCCGTCGGCCGCGTGTTGCTCTCGCCGACCTTGACCTTGGACGGCGCGCAGCAGGCCCTCTTCGCCCAGGAACTGCGGCTGGGCTACGACGAGCAGCCACCGCTCTACAGCTGGGTCGTCTATCTCCTCATGCAGCTCTTCGGCGTCGGCACGCTGGCCCTGGCGAGCTTCAAGGCGGCCCTGCTGATCGCGCTCTATCTCTTCACCTTCGCCGCCGTGCGCCGCGTCGCCGGCGCCTGGGCCGGCATGCTGGCCAGCGCCAGCCTCTTCCTTGTGCCGCAGATCGGTTGGGAGCTGCAGCGCGACCTGACGCATAGCGTGCTGGCCATGACCGCGCTGGCCGCGCTGGTCTACTTTCTGGTTCTGGTGGTCGAGAAGCGCGATTGGGCGAGCTATCTCGGCCTGTCGCTCTCCTGCGCCGCGGGTTTCCTGGCCAAACCGAACTTCATTCTGGTCGCCGGAGCCCTGATCGCCGCTTTGCTGTTGGTCTCAGAGCTTCGGCGCCAAGTTCGGACAGGCCCGCTCGTCCTGGCGCTGCTGGCAGCTCTGGCCTTGGCGGCGCCGGCCTATCTCTGGCAGCTCGGCCACCTTGAGGAGGTGCTGAAGGACTCCGGCAAGCTCGGCCTCGACCGGGCGGCGCCCGGCTCCCTGGAGGCCATGGGTCGCGGCGTCGCGGCAATCGCCGAGGGCCTGGGCTCGACCCTGGCAATCCCCTTCGCGATCTGGCTGGTGGTCACCAAGGGCTTCACCCAGCCTCGCCTGAAAGCACCGCAAGCCAAGCTTCTGCTGCTGGCCGGCGTGATCGCCTTGATCGTGGTCGCCGCGTCGGTGCTGGCGTTGGGCGTCACCAAGGTGCGGGTCCGCTACGTTCTGCCCATCATCTACCTGCCGCTGATCTGGGCCCCGCTGGTCTATGCCGGCAGCCTGACGCGCTGGTGGCAGCGCTGGCCGCTGCCGCTGGTGGGGATCGCCGGCGCGCTGGTGGTCACGACCGGCCTTGCCGTCGGCCACCGCTTCGCGCCTGCCTTCGATCTCACAAACCGTCTGCAAACGCCCTTCGCCGCCTTTGCCGAGCGGCTCGACGCCGAGAACTGCCGCCCCGATGCCATCGTCGCCTCGAAGCAGGTTCTGGCGGGAAACCTGCGGCCCTACTATCCCGACGCGCCGACCAGCGGACCCCAGTTCGCCGCCGATCTGGACCAGCACCCAAGGCAAGTGCTGCTGGTCTGGTGGGACTGGCAGCAGAACGGAGAGGTCGTCGTCGAGAGGCTGGCGCGGGAGATGGGACTCACCCTTCCGCCCGGTGAGGTCAAGGTCGCCACCCTACCGATGCTCCATACCTCGCCCGAGCAAAATAAGAATAGCAGCTTTGCGTACCGCTGCCAGGTCCTTGCCGGGTGACACCAATGCGGGAGATACTCCCTCAAACAGGACGAGCAGGGGGAAGAGCAGAGGGTGCAGTACCACTTCAAGAACGCACGGCTGTTGGATCCGGATAAGGACGAGATCCTCGATGGCCACGAGCTGCTGGTAGAAGACGGCACGATTCGCGAGGTTTCGGACCGCCCGATCACGGCCGGCTCGGCCGAGATTCTTGACTGCCAAGGCAAGACACTTATGCCCGGGCTGATCGACTGCCATGTGCACGTGATCTTGAGCGAGGTCTTCATCCGCCGCCTGGAGGAGGTGCCGCTCACCTTGATGACGGCCAAGGCCATGCAGCAGGCAAGCGCCATGCTGGACCGCGGCTTCACCACGGTGCGCGATACCGGCGGCGCCGACTGGGGCATCAAGGCCGCGATCGATGAAGGCCTGGTGGCCGCGCCCCGGCTCTTCATCGCCGGCAAGGCCATCGGCCCCACGGGAGGCCACAGCGACGCGCGCCGGCGCACCGACCCTGGCCTCAACTGCTACTGCTGCAATGCGCTGGCCTTCGCCATGGCGATCGCCGACGGCGCCGACGAGGTCCGCAAGACGGTGCGCGAGGAGATGCGCCAGGGCTGCGACCACGTGAAGATCATGATGTCCGGCGGCGTGGCCTCGCCCTACGACCCCTTGGAATCCTTGCAGTATTCGCCAGGCGAGGTGGCCGCGGCGGTGGAGGAGGCGGAAGCCTTCGGCCGCTACGTCTGTGCCCACGCCTACTCGGCGGAGGCCATCACGCGGGCGGCCCACGGCGGCGTGCGCACCATCGAGCACGGCAACCTGATCGACGATGCCGCCGCCAAGCTGATGGCGGAGAAGGGCATGTACCTGGTGGCCAACCTCATCGCTTACTACGCCATGCGCGAGAACGGCGCGGACTTCGGCATGCCGCCCGACATGCTGGAGAAGAACGAGATGGTGATCGACGGCGGCTTGCGCTCGCTGGAGATCTGCAAGCGCGCCGGCGTGCCCGTCGCCTACGGCACCGACCTTCTGGGCCAGCTGCAGCACAACCAGGGCCGCGAGTTCATGCTCCGCGCGCAGGTGCTCTCGCCGCTGGAGATCATCCGCTCGGCCACGCTGACCGGCGCCGAGGTCTTGCGTCAGGAGGGCAAGCTCGGCTGCCTCACGCCCGGGGCGCATGCCGACCTCATCGTCGTCGACGGCGATCCCTTGAAGGATCTCAGCCTCTTCGAACGCCCCGAGGCCTCGCTCGCCGCCATCATGAAGGCTGGCCATTTCCACAAGAACCGCCTCAACTGAGGGAGCGGTTGACCACCCGAGAGAGCGATCGCACCGCCATGGCCGCGCCCGACGACAGGCTGCTTCTCTTCAAGAACCTGAAGCTGCTGGACCCCCGCTTCGACGAGGCGCGGGAAGGCTATGAAGTCCTGGTCGAGGGAGAGCGCTTCAAGGAGGTCTCGGATCGACCGATCGCCAGCGCCGCGGCGCAGACGGTCGACTGCGGCGGCCGGGTGATGCTGCCGGGGCTGATCGACTGCCACGTGCACTCGATGCACTCCGAGGTCTACATGCGGCGCATGGAGGAGGTGCCGCTCACCCTCGCCACCGCGCGCGCGGCCGCCCGCCTGAAATCGATGCTGGACCGCGGCTTCACCACGGTGCGCGATACCGGCGGCACCGACTGGGGGGTCAAGGCGGCGGTCGAGCAAGGCCTCTTCCCCGGTCCCCGCCTCTTCATCTCCGGCCGTTCCATCGGGCCGACCGGCGGCCACGCCGACGGCCGCGGCCGCACCAATCCCGGCTATCCCTGTCCCTGCTGCAACGCCTTGGCCTACCTGCGCCAGAACGTCGACGGAGCGGACGAGATGCGGCGCGCGGTGCGCGAGCAGATGCGCCAAGGCGCCGATCAGATCAAGATCATGGTCTCGGGCGGCGTCGCCTCCCCCTTCGATCCCTTGGAGTCGCTGCAGTTCTCCCTGGAGGAGATCGAGGCGGCGGTCGAGGAGGCCGAGGCCTTCGGCCGCTATGTCCTGGCCCACGCCTATTCCGCCGAGGCCATCGAGCGCGCCGTCATCTCCGGCGTGCGCACCATCGAGCACGGCAATCTGATCGACGAGGCGCGCGCGCAGCTGATGGCCCGCGAGGGCAGCTACCTGGTTGCCAATGCCGTCACCTACCAGGCGATGAAGGAGCGCGCCGCCGACTTCGGCATGCCGGCCGACATGCTGGCCAAGAACGAGATGGTCCTGGAAGGCGCCATCCGCTCCCTGGAGATCTGCCGCGACGCCGGCGTGAAGGTGGCCTACGGCTCGGACCTCCTGGGCGCCCTCCTGGAGGAGCAGAGCCGTGAGTTCTCGATCCGCGCCGACATCCTGCCGGCGATCGAGGTGATCCGGCAGGCCACCCTGATCGGCGCGGAGGTGGTGCGCCGCCCCGGAAAGCTCGGCGTTATCGCCCCCGGCGCCTGGGCCGACCTCATTCTGGTGGACGGCGACCCCCTGAAGGATATTTCATTGCTTGAAGGGCAAGGCGCACACATGGCCGCCATCGTGCAAGGCGGCCGTTTCCATAAGCGAGCGCTCTAGGCCATGAGAGCGGAGGCAAGCGGGTGAGGCGAAGCTTGGATAGGCGGAGGTTGGGGCGCTGGCTGCTGAAGGGCGTGGCCGGCTTCACCCTGCTCTACATCCTGCTGCCGCTGATCTTCGTGACCTGGCTCTCCTTCTATAAGCAAGAGATCCCCTCCTTCCCGCCCGAGGGCTATTCCTTCCGCTGGTACGAAGCCATCCTCGACAACGATCGCATGGTCGACGGCCTCTTGCTCAGCCTGCAGCTGGGCGTGATCGCCACCGCCATCGGGCTTGCCATCGGCGTGCCGGCCGCCCTCTGCCTCGCGCGCTTCCGCTTTCCCGGCCGCGAGATGCTGAGCAACCTCTTGCTCTTGCCGCTGGTGGTGCCGGGCGTGGTGCTGGGAACGGCGATCTACATCTTCCACGTCGAGATCGAGATCGCCAGCGGCCTGCCGATCATCGGCTCTCTCCTGGGCCTGGTGACCGCGCACATCCTGATCGTCATTCCCTGGACCGTCCGGCTGGTCACCGCCAGCCTGGCCGGCTTCGACCGCACCTTGGAAGAGGCCGCGATGAACCTGGGCGCCAACCGCTGGACCACCTTCCGGCGCGTGACCCTGCCGGGCATCCTGCCGGGCGTGGTGGCAGGCGCCATGTTCGGCTTCGTGGTCTCCTTCGGCAATCTGGAGATGAGCCTCTTCCTGGTCGGACCGGGGCGCACCACCTTGCCGATCGCCATCCTGCAGTACCTGGAGTGGAAGATCGATCCCACCATCGCCGCGGTCTCGGTCGTGCAGATCGCGCTGATCGCCGGCGCCATGCTGCTGACCGATCGCTTCGTCAAAGTCAGCAGAGTGGTCTAGAGGGGGCGATATGGCCAGGCTGGAGCTAGTAGGACTGACCAAGCGCTATGGCGACTTCCATGCCGCGCGCAACGTCACCCTGGACGTGGCGCAAGGCGAGTTCGTCGTGCTGCTGGGCCCGTCCGGCTGCGGCAAGACCACGACCTTGCGGATGATCGCCGGCTTCGTCGAACCCAGCGAAGGCTCGGTCTCAATCGGCGGCCGGCAGGTCGACCGCATGCCGCCCTGGAAGCGCAACATCGGCCTGGTCTTCCAGTCCTATGCCCTCTTCCCCCATCTGACGGTGGCGCAGAACGTCGCCTTCGGCCTGGAGATGCGCAAGACGCCCAAGGCGGAGATCGACACCCGGGTGCACGAGGCCTTGCAGCTGGTCCGCCTGGACCACCTGGGCGACCGCCTGCAGCGCCAGCTCTCTGGCGGACAGCAGCAGCGCGTGGCACTGGCGCGCGCCCTGGTCTTCCACCCCGACGTGCTGCTGCTGGACGAGCCGCTCTCCAACCTCGACGCCAAGCTGCGCCAGGAGGTGCGGGTCGAGATCCGCAAGCTGCAGAAGTCGCTGAACCTCACCACCGTGATGGTGACCCACGACCAGGAAGAGGCGCTCACCATGGCCGACCGCCTGGTGGTGATGAACGAGGGCGAGGTGCGCCAGGTCGGCACCCAGCGCGAACTCTACGAGCACCCGGCCGACAGTTTCGTCGCCGGCTTCGTCGGCCGCAGCAGCTTCCTGGCCGGCAGCCTGGAGACTCCGGAGAGCTTCCGCAGCCGCGGCGGGCTGGATATCCGCTGCCGACGCGCCGACCCGGGCCCGGCGGTGATCTCGCTTAGGCCCGAGCGGTTGACCGTGACCGCGGCGCCGCAGGCCGACCTTGAGAACAGCTTTCCCGGCGAGGTGGAGTTCGTCTCCTACCTCGGCGGACTGATCGACATCCATGTCCGCTTGAGCGGGCAGGATCGCGTCATCGCCCAGATCCCCAACCGCGAGGACGGCTTCATGCCGGCGGTGGGCGATCAGGTGCATGTCGGCTGGACGGCGGGGGCCGCCTCCGTCTTCGCCGGCCAAGAGGGTCCCTTGAGCGAAGAGCCGTGAGACGAGGGAGGCGATAGTCGCCAGTACCCATTAACGAGAAGGAGACGAGGCTATGGGATACGTCAAGAAGGGATACGGACCGTCACGCCGTCAAATGCTGCAGGGCGCGGCCGGGCTGGCCGGCGCGGCGGCCTTGGGCGCCGGCGTCCCGGCGCTGGCCGCCGACAAGGGCACGATCGTCGTCGGCACCTGGGGCGGCGACTACGCCAAGCTCCTGACCAAGAACATCGAGGAGCCGATCCTCGAGAAGGAGGGCTGGGAGGTCATTCAGGATCAGGCGGGCGACCCGGAACGCCGCGCCAAGATGATGGCCGAACGCCGCCTGCCGCGCGGCACCACCGACGTGCAGGGGCTTTCCGGCAGCAACATCTATCAGATGGGCGCCGCCGGGGTGACCGCGGAGATCGACTACAGCCGCATCCCCAATGCCCCGCACCTCCTGGACTCGATGAAGTACAAGTACGGCGTCGGCCAGATCTATTCCGGCATGGTCGGGGTCTACACGCCGAAAGTCGTCCCCGACGCCGAGGCGCCCAAGAGCTACCGCGATGTCTTCGACCCCAAGTGGGGCGACAAGCTGGGCATCATCGACATCCAGTACCAGTACACCATGGTCGCCGCCGCCCTGGCCAACGGCGGCTCGCCCGACAACCTGGAGCCGGGCAAGGAGTTGCTGGTAGCGGCGCGCAAGGCCGGCTGCCGCATCTATCCGACCAACGAGGCCTTCGCCCAGGCCATGAAGGCCGAGGAGTTCGGCGTCGGCATCATGTGGAAGGCGCGCACGGTGCAGTGGCAGAACGCCGGCATCGACGTGAAGGCGGTGGCGCCGAGCGAAGGCACGCTCGCCTACGTCTCCGGCTTCGCGGTGCCGAAGAACGCGCCCAACATGGACGGCGCCTATGCCTATCTGAACGCCATGCTGGAGCCCTCGGCGCAAGAAGCCTTCGCCGAGGACATGGGCTACAACCCGACCGTCAACGACGCCAAGATCCCGCCGGAGCTCAATGCCCGCATCGGCTTCACGCCCGAGCAGGTCGCCGCTCTGGTCAATCTCGACTACGCCTACATGACCGACCACGACGTCGAGCTGAAGGAGTGGTGGGATAAGGAGTTCGTGGGCTAGGACCGTTTGGCGGCTGCCCCCTTCTCGGATGAGGGGGGCAGCCCCGACGACGGGCCGGAGAGAGCGGCATGGGCGCGGCAACGACAGCGAACGGAAGGCTCAGCAGCGAGGCGCGCGGCGGCTCGCGGCTCTCCGCCTCGGCCTTGATCGGCCCGGCGACGGTCTTCGTCATGCTGGGCATGATCGTCCCCTTGCTGATCCTGCTGCGCTACAGCCTGAACCAGTACGATCCGCGCGAGCTGATGATCGAGACCTTCTCGCTGGAGAACTACGTCAAGTTCTTCAGCGACGACTACTACTGGGACGTCTTCCTCACCACCGTGCGCGTGGCAACCAGCTGCACCCTGCTCTGCCTGCTGCTGGGCTTTCCCCTGGCCTACGTGCTGGCCCGCACGCAAAGCCGCTTCAAGAGCCTCTTCATCATGCTGGTGGTGCTGCCGCTCTTCGTCGGCAACGCCGTGCGCGCGGCCGGCTGGATGAGCCTCTTCGGCAGCCGCGGTTTCCTGAGCGTGTCCTTGCAATGGCTGGGTTTGGCCGACGAGCCGGTCGAGGTCATGTTCACCGAGACGGCCGTCATTGTCGGCATCATCTCGGTCAACCTACCCTTCATGGTGCTGACCCTGCAGAGCGTGATCGAGAGCATCAGCCGCTCCGTCGAGGAGGCCGCCTTCAGCCTGGGCGCCGGTCCCTGGGCCATGTTCCAGCGCGTGCTCTGGCCCCTGGCCTTGCCCGGCATCATCGCCGGCGTGATCCTCACCTTCATCCTGGCGATGAACGCCTATGCCACCCCGGTGCTGCTGGGCGGGCCCAAGTTCAACATGATGGCGCCCCTGGTCTTCGATCAGATGCGGCTGGGCAACTGGCCCTTCGGCGCCGCCGTCTCCTTCATCTTGATGATCACCACCTTGGTGCTGACCGCGCTCAGCAGCTATTGGATGGGCAAGCGCTACCGTCGATGAGGAGGTCCCTTCGATGAGCGAGCCCCTAAGGCAAGCCCTCGCCCTCTTGCGCGCCGGCGACTGGGAGGCCGCCCACGACCTGGTGGCCCAAGAGGACGGCAGCCAAGCCGCCTGGCTCCACGCCCACCTGCACCGCGTCGAGGGCGACCTCTCCAACGCCCGCTACTGGTACCGCCGCGCCGGCCGCCCCGAAGCGACGGGCGCGCTGCAGGAGGAACTGGCGGAGATCGTCGCGGCGTTGGGGTAGCGGGTCTCGACAACACCACGCTCAAGTCCTCTGTAGCCTCGCAGGCGGGATCGCCGCCGGCGCACCGGGCGCGGCGATCACCATCACCAATGACAGCGGCACGCTTTCGGTCTTGGTAAGAGGCCAATCCTGGGCGGCGAGGGCGGCCTCGCCAACGCCGGGGCTCAGCCCTCCTTCGCCAGACAGGTCACCCCAGTCCGATCGCGACCCTGCCGACCTGCCCGGACAGTGGGTCGATCCGATGCACGACCGGCGACCGCCGAAACTGATTACGCTCGAGATAGGCAGCTCGGAGAGCCTGATCTACGGCGAGCAGGAGGGCAAGCGCGCGCTGAAATGGACACGACTCACCTGCATGCGTTTCGCCGACGACGCGGTCCGGCTGCAGCTTCACGCGCTAGCGTACAACCTGGCAAGCTTCCTGCGCACGGTCGCAACGTCCGCGGTGATCGCGACGTTGTCGCTGACGTCACTGCGCGAGCGAGTGATCAAGGCCGGCACGCGGCTCGCTCGCCACGCCCGCTACGCCATCTTCCAGCTCACTGAGGCTGCGCTGCCGCGTGCCGTGTTCGCCAGGCATCCACGACTGGATCAACGCCCTACACGGGCCACCTGCCGAGGCGAGTTGCGAATAGCTGGGGGAGGACGACGCCCGGGCACGTCGGACCAGATCGACAGGGAAGGTGTGCCGGAAAGCCGTTTGCGCGGCGCATTGCAACGCCAGATCAGCGCGGGCTGCCTCTATCTGGGCTACCGGTCGCCGATTCGCGCTCTTGCGGCGCCATTCCCGCCTCGCACACCAATCCCTTTGGCGCTACCCTACCGTCGCCGGTGTCAAATGGGGAACGTCGGCTAAGGCGAGACTTGCAATCAGTGATCGATGGATAGGTGTCGAGATTCTCTGAAAGCAAAGCTGTAGAACGCTGGCTCGACCGCTTTTCAAAGCCGGATCGAGAGACAGCTGCCAGCCTCATCGACGAGGTGCTTCTCGTCAGCGCTGACGAATTGACGAACGGCATCACACAGCTTTTTGACAAGGCCTTCGCTGAGCATGATGGTCATCGACCGTTAGCGTTCTACGCAGAGCGGGAGGTTGAATGGGACAAGTGTGACGTCCAGCCGATCTTTCCTGGTGCCCGGAAAGGGCGCGCGGTTGGCATCGGCCCACAACCTATTCCTTTCGATCCCAATCGTCCCGAGGTTGGGAGCGAAGGCATAATCGCGACCCTCATCACCAGCTATTGCCGCCATCAAGGGAGAGGAACGCTCAACCATCCCGGCCCGAATGTGCTGCGCAGACGCAGAGCTAGATCGATTGTCATCGTTGCTGATTTCATCGGGTCGGGACAAAGAGTTTGGGAAATGCTCGAAGCGTTTCGCGCTGTCGCCTCCATTAGAAGTTGGCGTTCCTACCATCTCATCGACTTCTACGTCGTCGCTTACTCTGGCACTGAGGACGGTTTGCGCCATGTGAGATCAAGCCGCTTGCGTCCTATCGTGCTTACGGTGACGGGATGTCCGACGATTGACACAGCGTTCCGCAAGGCGCAGCGCGGCGCTGTTATGGAGTTGTGCCGAACTTTTCCTCCCAATCACGTTAACCCACTTGGATATGGCTGCTCGGGTGCGCTGATTGCGTTTGAGCATGGTGTGCCGAACAACGCTCCTCCCATTCTACATAGTGGATCGGGCAACTGGACACCGCTTTTCCAGCGGCGAAGCACTATCGGGGCAAAAAGAGAGTTTCCAATCGCGAACCGTGAGGAGCTCGCTGCGCGTGCAGAGCAATTGCTCCGCATCCGTGATGCCGAGACTTACCTGTCAGACTCGCGTGGACGCCGATGGATCAAAACGATGCTGGTACTGGCTGCAATTGAAGCGGGCGCCCGCTCACTTGAGCAGATATCTGCGCACAGCCGCGTCAAGCTTGAGACAGCCAGAGAAATTGTCGAGTTCACGGAGATTGCGCGTTGGACAACGCGGATTCTCTCTCTTTCCGCTCTCGGACGATCCGAGCTTCAGCGGCTCAAGCGGCGCCGAGCGCGCAGCCCCATCCTTCCAAACCCAAACAAACCCTTCTACTATCCCACCCAGTTGAGGGCTCGGTGACGGGGTCTAGAAATGCGCTGCTTCGGCAGCGACGGGTCCCTTGGGGGCCTGGAACGTTGGATTTCCGGCGTTCGCTAAGAGGAGCGGAGTATTCACGCTGCGCGATACTGCGCGTCACGTCTGACGGTGTCTTGGCCTTGACGCGCAGTACCACCCACCCGGGTGGGTCAAAGTAGATGGCTGCGCCGAACCCTCAACGCTACCGCTCCCAAGGACGTCGCGAAGGTGTCGACGATAGCGTTCTCGACAGTGCGGTGGCGACATTGGAGCGTGTTCGAGCTGTCGATCCCAGGATCACGCCAGTCTTAACGCTCAGGCACCTCAGCTATCTGACCGACACTCCGTTCCTGCATCTTCGTGACCTGGTGGCGCGGCGTGCGTTTCGACCATACAAGTTCTTCTATCTCAAGAAGCGTATTCCGGGCCGCAATCGTGTTCGCATGATCAGTGTGCCGAATGGGACGCTGATGGCCGTCCAGAGATGGATGGTCGACAACATTTTGCGGTTCACGCGTCCGCATGCGGCCAGCTATGCGTTTCATCCCGACTGCCGGCCCTATGAAGCGGCGGCCGAGCATTGTGGATGCTCTTGGTTGCTCAAGATCGACCTCGAAGAGTTCTTCCATACGGTTTCAGAAGGCAGGGTCGCTGCGGTCTTTTCGGACTTGGGATTTCCACGTCTCCTCTCATTCGAACTTGCACGATTGACGACTGTCGCTCGTGAACGACCCGGGGCGCGATCTGCCCCATCAGTCCGTTGGCCGGCTATTCCTCACTACCAGTGCGAACACGAAGGGATGTTGCCACAGGGCGCTCCGACGAGCCCAATGCTCGCCAACCTTGCAACGTTTAAAATCGATGAAACATTGAGCAAGCTCGCCGAACAGTACGGAATGACCTATACAAGATACGCTGATGATTTGGCGTTCTCTTGTGGCGATGAAATCGGTGTAGAGCGGATTCGACGTTTCAAGCGTGTGGTGTTAGAGGTGCTCAACAAATCTGGGTTTCGGCCAAATCATAGAAAGACTGTCATTCGTGGACCTGGGACGAGACGTATCGTTCTCGGGATGTTGGTCGATAGTGAACTACCGCGACTCCTACAAGAGTACAAGGACAATATCCGCCTGCATTTGTATTACTTGAGATCAGCATCGCATGGACCTTCCGCGCACGCAGCTTCAAGGAATACGTCAGTGTCCGGCATCTTTCATCATGTGCGCGGACTTATTGCTTGGGCGGAAACGGTTGAGCCAGACTATGGTGCAAGTGCTCTGGAGAGCTTTCGGTCAGTTGATTGGCCGCCCCTAGGCCCTCAACAGTATTTGCGGAGTTAGTGATTAGATGTTGCGGTGATCCTTTGCGCAGATAGTATTGAACAGTGGAATCTAGGGGAGTTGCGGACTCAGCAGTCTATCTCCTGACGCACCTAAGGACTTGGCGCCCGGTCATGGGAGCACGGTCAGATGACCTCGGCCAGCGGCACGGTGGTTCTGCGTCTAGCGGAAGAAGGTTGCATAGTGCGCGCGCCGCCAACCGTACTTCACAGGACCATCGCCCCTCTCTGGCCTTCGCTCCGGAGAAGGTCGGCGATCGTGACCAGGCCACGATGGACCCTGGCCCGCTCGCTCTCGTGGCTGAGGCAGAGACGCACCGCTTGCGGGCTTAACGAGGGCTCGACGGCGAAGGCACCGCCGACCAGGACCTCGACCCCCCGGCGCCGCGCCTCCATCCGAAAGCTGTCGGGCTGCCACTGTGGCGGCAAGGTCAGCCAGACATGGAGAGCGTGTGGGTCGGCGCGAAGGTAGCGCGCGGGGAGGAGGTCGCGCGCCATCGCCTGGCGCGCCGCCGCCTCTTGCCGTTGGAAGGCGGTTAGCGCATCGGCGGTTCCCGTCTCGATCCAGCGGCTCGCGATCTCCGCCATCAGCGGCGGCGGCATCCAGCTGGAGAGGCTGACCGCCGTGCGTAGCGCCGGCGTCATGGCCGGCGGCGCGAGGACATAGCCCACGCGCAAGCCCGGCGCGAGACACTTCGACAGGCTGGTGACGTAGAGCGTGCGCTCCGGCGCGAAGCGCGCCAGCGGGGGTGGCCTTTCCGGCGGCAGGAACCCGAAGACGTCGTCCTCGATCACGGTGAGGTCGTGCTTGCGGGCGACCGCGGCAACGGCCGCGCGACGCGCGCTGTCCATGGTCGCGGTCGTGGGGGTCTGAAGGGTCGGCAGACAGTAGAGCACCTTGCCGGCCGTCCGCTGACAGGCCGCGTCCAGGGCGTCGGGGCTGAGCAGGGAGTCCTCGCTGGCGACCGGCAGCAGCTTGAGGCCCAGATGATGCGCCATGGAAATCAGCGGCGCGTAGGTCAGCGCTTCGGTCAGCAAGACGTCGCCCGGTCGCGTGCGCGCCAGGAGCGCCGCGAAGATCCCCTGCTGGGCACCGTTGGTCAGGACGATGTCGTCCGGCCGCGCCGTCAGCCCGACCCTGCCCAGCCATCGAGCGGCGGCCGCGCGGTGACGGTCCTGATCGCCCTCGCCTTGATGGTCGAGGAAGGAGGCCAGGTCGCCCGCCTCCGACAGAGCGCGGAGCGAACCGGCCAAGGCCTCTGACGCCCGCCCCGGGACCGGCAGGTTCAGCGAGAAGTCGACGGGTCCCGTCGAAGGCCGCGTCATGGCGGCGGTGTCGCTCTCGGTCGCCAGCGGCCCGCCCTCGCGCACGAAGGTCCCCCTGCCCACCTCGCCGCGAACGAAACCCCGCTTCACCGCATCGGCGAAGGCGCGGCTGACCGTGTTCAGGGAGACGCCGAGGGCATAGGCGAGGTCGCGCTGCGGGGGCAGCCTGGCCCCCGCCGCCAAGCCGCCTTGCGCCACGCTCTCGCCGATCGCGTCGGAGATCTGCCTGAACTTGGGCCCGCTTCGATTCGAAAGGTCCGGCCGCCATATTGTCATGAGAACAATATTCTCATTGATCGATACAGATTGTCAAGGCAATCAATACATATTGTTTCGATTCTGAAGGAGGATGGCGTGACGCGCGACCAGGCAAGAAGGGGACTCTCCCTGGCCTTCGTCTGTCTCTTGCTGCTGGGGGTCATGCCGATCATCGCCAACAGCCGCCCCATGGCCTTCGACGCCTTGAGCTTCGCCTTCTTCCTCTCGGCCTGGCAGCTCCTCTTCTCGCTGCCCTTGCTGATCGCGGAGCTGCGATCGGCGAACAGGGGCATCTTCGAAGCGGCCCTTCCGGCGGACCTGAAGCGCCGCACCGTCGCGATCATTCTGCTGACCGGCGCCGCTTTCGGCCTGTCGACCTACGTCTATGTGCTCGCGGTGGAGAAGGCCGGCGCCGTGGGCGCGGCGATCGCGATCCAGGCCTACCCCCTGTTCGCGATCCTGTGGGAGACGCTCTTCCTCAAGCGGCGCAAGACGGCACTCGAACTCGTCTTCACGCTGCTGCTGCTGAGCGCGCTCTACTACCTGGTGACCGGCGGCAGCTGGCGGATCGACCGCTTCTCCTCCTGGTTTCTCGTCGCCCTCGGCGTCCCCTTCCTCTGGAGCATCGCCCACGTCGTCATCAAGGAGGTGCTGGACAGGACACCGATCACGCCGGCGCAGGTCACCTTCTTCCGCGTGCTGGTGTCGACCGCCTTTCTCGGCATTGTCGCGGTCTTCGTCACGGGGCCGAGCGGCATGGCGGAGGCCTTGGGCAGCCTTCGCTTCCAGGGCTTCGCGCTGGTCATGGGCCTGGTCTACTACCTGGAGCTCATCTTCTGGTTCCACGCGGTCAGGCATATCGCCGTCTCTCTGGCAAGCTCGATCACGGTGCCCTGGCCGGCCCTGACCATGCTGCTGGCCACCCTCTTTCTCGGCGACACAATCGCGGGCTACCAAGTGATCGCCTTCGCCTTCGTCGCCGCGAGCCTCTACGGGCTTCTCTTCGCCGGAGCGAGGAAAGAGCGCGCGCGAAGATGACGGCTTCCAGCCAGCCGTCGTTCCCCCTATATTCTCCACCATGCCGACGAACGTTCTAGACATCCTGCCGGCCAAGCCGCCGGTCCGAGGCCCCGCCGACTTCCGGCTCACCAGCGAGTTCAACCCGGCCGGAGACCAGCCGCAGGCGATCGAGGAGCTGACCCAGGGCCTGGGCGACGGCGAGCGCGATCAGGTGCTGCTGGGCGTCACCGGATCGGGCAAGACCTTCACCATGGCGCATGTGATCAAGCGTCTGGCGCGCCCGACCCTGATCCTGGCGCCGAACAAGACCCTGGCCGCCCAGCTCTATGGCGAGATGCAGTCCTTCTTTCCGGAAAACGCGGTCGAGTACTTCGTGAGCTACTACGACTACTACCAGCCGGAGGCCTACGTTCCGCGCACCGACACCTATGTCGAGAAGGAATCCTCGATCAACGAGCAGATCGACCGCATGCGCCACTCGGCCACCCGCGCGCTCTTCGAGCGCTCCGACGTGGTGATCGTGGCCTCGGTCTCCTGCATCTACGGCATCGGCAGTCCCGAGACCTATCAGGCCATGACCCTGCCCTTGAAGGTGGGCCAGCAGATCGACCGCAAGGAGTTGACCCGCCACTTCGTCGAGCTGCAGTACAAGCGCAACGACACGGCCTTCACCCGCGGCACCTTCCGGGTGCGCGGCGACACCATCGAGATCTTCCCGGCCCATCACGAGGACCGCGCCTGGCGCATCGGCCTCTTCGGCGACGAGCTGGAGCAGCTGGTCGAGTTCGACCCGCTTACCGGCGAGAAGACGAGCGTGCTGGGCGAGATCAGGGTCTATGCCAACAGCCACTACGTGACGCCAAAGCCGACCCTGTTGCAGGCCGCCGCCCAGATCAAGGTGGACCTGAAAGCCCGGCTCGAGGAGTTGCGCACCGAGGGCAAGCTCTTGGAAGCCGAAAGGCTGGAGCAGCGCACCACCTTCGATCTGGAGATGATCGAGACCACCGGCTCCTGCGCCGGGATCGAGAACTATTCGCGCTACCTCACCGGCCGCGCGCCCGGCGAGCCGCCGCCGACCCTCTTCGAGTACCTGCCGGAAGACGCGCTTCTGATCGTCGACGAGAGCCACGTCACCGTGCCGCAGATCGGCGGCATGTTCCGCGGCGACTATGCCCGCAAGTCGACGCTCTCCGAGTACGGCTTCCGCCTGCCCTCGGCCATCGACAACCGGCCCCTGAAGTTCGAGGAATGGGAGGCCATGCGCCCGCAGACGGTGCATGTCTCCGCCACGCCCGGCCCTTGGGAAATGAACCGCACCGGCGGCGTCTTCGTCGAGCAGGTGATCCGCCCGACGGGCCTGATCGATCCCATCTGCCTCATCCGCCCGACCGAGAACCAGGTCGACGACCTGATCGCCGAGTGTCAGGCTGTGGTGGAAAAGGGCGGCCGCGTCTTGGTCACCACCTTGACCAAGCGCATGGCCGAGGACCTGACCGAGTACCTGCACGAGGCCGGCTTGCGGGTGCGCTACATCCACTCCGACGTCGACACCCTGGAGCGCATCGAGATCATCCGCGACCTGCGCCTCGGCGCCTTCGACATCCTGGTCGGCATCAACCTGCTGCGCGAGGGCCTGGACATTCCGGAGTGTCAGCTGGTCTGCATTCTGGACGCCGACAAGGAGGGCTATCTGAGGAGCCAGACCAGCCTGATCCAGACCATCGGCCGGGCGGCGCGCAACGTCGACGGCCGCGTCATCCTCTATGCCGACCGCATGACCAACAGCCTGACCCGCGCGCTGGAGGAGACCGAGCGTCGGCGCGAGAAGCAGCAGGCCTACAACGCCGCCCACGGCATCACGCCGGAGAGCGTGAAGAAGCAGATCGGCGACATCATGGCCTCGGTCTACGAGCGCGACAGCGTCACGGTCGATACCGGCGTCGACGGCAGTCTGCACCGCGTCGGCGACAACATCCAGGCGGTGCTCGCCGACCTGGAGGAGAAGATGCGCGAGGCCGCCGCCAACCTGGAGTTCGAGGAGGCCGCCCGCTACCGCGACGAGCTGCGCCGCCTGCAGAACCAGGACCTGGAACTGACCCCGCTGGTCGGCGCGCGCGAGGGCGGCGGCGCCACCACCGGGCTCGGCACCTCCAAGACCCGCAAGCGCAGCCTGGTCGACCAGCTGAAGGACGCGGCCGCCAAGAGCCAGTCCGGGCGGGGGCGGAAGCGGCGCACCCGGCGGGGGCCGTGAGTTTCCTAGTAGCGTTATTCAATCAACACCACACAACTGCGGGCGATCATTGATGTGCAAGACCTATTTCAAACAAACTTACCTTTGTCACAGATGAGTCTAGAGAAGATATCAATAAAGTTCAGTCACAATAAGCTTAGGTCGAGCGCTCTTGAAACAACTCATCAAAAATGTGGTCAGCTCCCCAGGCCTGAGCCGAGGTGAACGCCAGGCGTCGTTTCGCGCTCGAATCAAGTGGGACCAAACCTGGTTTGTATCCAAGGTCGTGATTAGCTTCGGACCATGCGTGCTGGAAAAGCGTCTTGATCTGCAGCTCGAAAAACTGCGGCACTTGATCCTCGTCTAACGACTGATCAATCAGATCAGACGGAACAATGAGCACGAAGTGTCGACCGAAGTAACTAAACTCCCACTCAGAATCAGGAACCAGTTGTTTTGACTCAATTGGCCTATAGTACTCTTCGACAATTTTTGCTATACTTTCTACATCAGAACGATAGAATGTGATGATCCGTGCGCCGACTTGATCTTGAATCTGTCGAAGCGGATCGCGATACTTCAAAGAACCATTTGCGACAGTTTCAGCTTTTTTTATGAATCGATCGATCGATTTTGCTCTCGCACTTATCCGATCAATTCTAGGTTGACCTCTTAGGTGTTCACGAATGTGCTGCTCTATCGCTGATGCCAGTGGGTTAAGCACAGCGTCGAGACGATTACTGTATTCTTTCTTGAGGCTATTCATCGTGCTTTCCCAAGTTTTTCACCAACTACCCTACCTTCGGTCGAGAAACGAACCTTATTACCAGCTTCGTCAAGATTCTCTCGACTAAAGACCTTGTCAAACTCCGAAGACTGCGCAGTTAAAGTCGCGCCGGAGTTCAGCTCGACCGATCGGTAAGCCACCTGTGCTTTAAACTCTTTGAGATCAAACTCAAAGCGCTCTTCAATCACCCCCGGTATCGGAACTTCGTGGAAGATCATTGCTCTCGCTTCATCTGACAAACCAAACTTCTCTACGAATTCCTTAATACTGAGTTTCTTTCCCTTTAGGCTG
This sequence comes from Rhodospirillales bacterium, assembly GCA_963669375.1. Lineage (GTDB taxonomy): Bacteria > Pseudomonadota > Alphaproteobacteria > Kiloniellales > JACOMY01 > JACOMY01. Next base: position 1,420,362 of record OY770024.1, read on the forward strand.
CGAGCTAGAGTAACAGCGGAAGCAATCTCAGTCTTGACACCGACATCGGCCGATTTCTTAGCAGCAGCTCTCAGAGTGACCGCAAGGCGTCGAGTACCGGCAGCAGGAGTAGTTTTAAAATTCGAATCAAGGAACTCTGCGATCCAGTAGTTGGAAAGTTGGACCACACGACTATTGATCTGTTTGTCGACGGCTTTACCAACCCACATCCCAAACTCTAACGAGGAATCTTGATAGGCGACTGCTTTGTAAGCTCTAGCACTCTTCATAAACACACGCTCAAGGAACTTAACACTCAAATCTTCACGATTTTCCTCGGCGAGAATGGCATTATCGGCTTGAAATCTAGAGATAACTATTTTGTATTTGAGGTTCTCTCTTCCAAAAATCAGAAACAACAAACCCAGACCCGAGCGATTAGTTGTCACCTTTTCCAAGCGCTCGGCAATGCGCCTCCCAAGATCAATCGTTGGCCCACTCATGTAGTTAATGATGAGATCTCGGCAAGGGTTTATTTGATCGCCGCTTAAACTTGGACTGAAAGAAATATCGGTATCACATTCACTGTCAGAATTGGAGTAGATACCACTTAGCAGCTTAAACAGCTTACCGCTAAGCTTGACCGAAGTTCCACCAATCCGAGACGGCGAACTAGATCCCTTACCCGGATGAACAAGATAGGTATGAATGTGTTCGATTGGCAATGCTCGAAAACCTCCTCACTACCAAGACATCTTGACCAAGCCTACAACACTCTGCCGTACACCAGATCGGAAATGCAAGCATTCCGGGGATTCCGGCGTAGCCAGCAATCCCATCTCTCAATAGGAGGTGGGATGCCCCTAATCCTGGGTGCAATTCAAGCTACATGGTAGTAGTAGTTCACGGATGAGATGCTTCCATAAACCTAGGCACCTCATGTGGCGAACGGTTCGCCCACGTAGCGGTTAACAGCCTGCCATCACCTGAGCCGCCAGCAGTTAGTGGCGCAGAGCATGGCCCGGTGAAGCAGGGTCAACGCACCTCGAGAGGCTCCTACATCGTCACATCTATCGAGACCAGATCGCTGCCACCGCCGGGGACGGTAACGCCGGTCGCGAGCACGAGGGTGTCCGTCCCGGAGCCACCGTTGTAAAGGTAGGAGCCGGCGGCGAAGTCCGCCTGGTCGGTCACCAGGAAGACGTCGTCGCCAGAGCCACCGAAGGCCACGTCGACGCCCGTGCCACCGACAAGGCTGTCGACACCCTCTTCGCCATAGAGGAAGTCGGCACCGCTGCCGCCGTAGATGCTGTCTGCTCCGCTACCGCCGATGAGGAAGGAGTCGTTTCCTTCGTCACCATAAATGCTATCCGCGCCCGAGCCACCGTAGAGGTCGCCGTCGTTGCCACTCCCGCCAAAGAGCCGGTCCGCGCCCTGACCACCAGAGAGGTCAAGGTCGTCTCCCGACCCGGCGGCGATCCTGTCGACCTCCGCGCCACCGAATAGATTGGTGTCGTCTCCGTCATCGCCGAAGAGATTATCGGATCCCAAGCCACCGTAGATCCTGTCGCTTGCCGACCCACCAAAGAGGCTCTGGTCACTTCCGTCGTCACCGAAGAGGGAGTCCGCGCCCGATCCGCCGTACAGACCTCTGTCATCTCCGCTGCCGCCGAAAACACTGTCGTCTCCGTCCTCGCCCCTGAGGTCGACATCAATGGCATCGCCGCCAAACATCTTGTCGGCCCCATCGCCGCCGAAGAAGCTGAGGTCCATGTCGGCACCGCCGAAAACAAAGTCATCGCCGGACCCTCCATCCAACAGAGCGTCCGTCAAATCACCACCTTCGAGGGTGTCAGCACCAGAGCCGCCGTAGAGACGAACATCGAAGCCCTCACCGCCGTAGATGACGTCGTTGTCGTCTCCACCCATAAGGCTTGTGTCATTCCCCTCGCCGCCAGAGATCGTATCGGACCCGACGCCGCCCATGAGCACCTGGTCCGCTCCGACGCCCCCGTAGAGGTCATCCGACCCCGCCCCGCCGTCGAGCGTGCTGTCGCTTCCGCTGCCACCATAGATCTTGTCCGCACCGCCCTCGCCGCTCAGGCTGGCGTCGCCGCCGCCACCGCCGAAGAGCGAGTCATTTCCATCGCCCCCCTCGAAACCGATGTCATTGCCTTCGCCACCGCGCAGCACGTCGTTCTCCTGGGCGCCATGGAAGCTCGTGTCGTCACCGTCGCCACCGAAGATCGTGTCGGCACCAAACCCGCCGAACAGCTTGAAGTCCGCCCCGCTGCCACCATAGACGCTGTCGTCGCCGTTCTCGCCAAGAAGGCTCACGTCATTTCCGCTTCCGCCGGTGAGCGTGTCCACGCCCAAGCCACCTAGCAGAACAGTGTCATTTCCCATGCCGCCCGACACGATGTCATCTTCATTGACGCCCGAGAGGCTGGTGTCGTCCCCGTCGCCACCAAAGACAAGGTCCACGCCCAGACCGCCGAAGAGCCCTGCGTCCGCGCCGCTGCCACCGTGGATCTGATCGTCACCGGACAGGCCGAAGAAGGAGGCGTCACCGCCAGTGCCGCCGATCAGGCTGTCGTCTCCGTCATCGCCGAAGAAGGAAACGTCATCGCCCTCCTCGCCCAAGAGAGTGTCATTGCCCTCATCCCCACGAACGCCGCCGCCGAAGAGCGTGCTGCTACTGAAGCCGTCCGCCCCGCTGCCACCGAAGACTGTATCGCCACCTACGCCTCCGAACAGCCTGAAGTCGTCACCGTCGCCGCCTTCAATGGTGTCGTTCGCGGCCCCTCCGAAAATGTATCGATCCGTGCCGTCCCCACCGAAGAGCCTGTCGACTCCCCCTTCGCCGCGTAGTTCTGCATCGTTGCCGACGCCGCCATAGATGTAGTCGCCAAGATCTTTGCCGCCAATCAACTGCGTATCGTTACCGCTTCCGCCAAACAGTGTGTCCACGCCGTAGCTGCCGAAGATCGCGCGGTCGGTCCCGCTGTCGCCCATGATCGTATCGCTCTGGGCATCACCCAGCAGAACAGTGTCATCGCCGTTGCCGCCAGAAATCGTATCATCACCGCCGCCGCCTCTGAGGCGCTCGTCAGCCCCGACGCCTCCGTCGATTTGGTCGTTGCCCAATCCTCCATAGAGGGTGCTGTCGTTGCCGCTCCCTCCGGCAAGCACGTCGTCTCCCGACCTCCCATAGAAGTCGAAATCGTCGCCATTGCCGCCGTAGAGGCTGTCGTCTCCATCCTCGCCTTCCAGATAGGCATCACCTCCCTCGCCGCCGATGATCGTGTCTGCTCCGGAGCCGCCCAGAAGGCTGACGTCATTCCCGTCATCTCCGGCGATGATGTTCTCACCGGTGTGACCCAAGAGGAAGGTGTCCGACCCGGTGCCGCCGTAGAGCGAGTCGTTTCCGGAATGGCCATCTAGGCTCACGTCGTCACCGTCTCCGCCGTAGAGCACGTCGGATGCATCACCGACACCACCGAAGAGCTCTCGGTCGTCGCCATCATCTCCAAAGACCGTATCCTCCCCCGCATTGCCGACGATGGAGGTGTCGCTGCCGGATCCCCCGTATAGGGTATCGCTACCGGTGTATCCGAAGACGGCGAAGTCAGCACCGCTACCGCCAAAGAGGCTGTCGTCCCCCTCACCGCCCTTGAGGAATGAGTCATCTCCGATTCCGCCGAACACCGTGTCGTCGCCGTAAACGCCGCTCAGGTTCATGTCATTGCCGGTACCACCGAAGAGGACGTCGTCGTTGTCGCCGCCGATCAGAGTTCGGTCGTTCCCGTCGCCGCCCTCTATGCTATCGACCCCGGACCCGCCAAAGAGCTGGACATCGGCACCACTTCCACCGAAGATTCTATCGTTGCCTTTTTCGCCAGAGAACGAACTATCATTGCCGCTATCTCCGAATAGAGCGTCGTTCTGAGCGGCGCCGTTGATGAACCCATCGTCCCCATTGCCTCCGTAGAGTGTGTCTCTCCCGGAACCGCCGAACAGTTGCCTGTCAATCCCGCTACCGCCGTAAACTCGGTCGATGCCGTCGTCACCGAAGAAGAGCACGTCCTGTCCGCTGCCGCCCGACAGAGTGTCGTTGCCGTTGCCACCGTAGAAGAAACTGTCGTCCCCGGAGCCCCCGTACATCTTGTCCGCCGAGTTGCGGCCGAAGAAGACAGCGTCGCCGCCGCCGTCGCCATAGATGCGGTCGATACCGCCGCCGCCGAAGAAGGTCGCGTCGTCACCGCTGCCGGCGTAGATCGTATCCTTGCTGCCGTTGCCGTGGAAAAAGGAGTCGGCTCCGCTGCCGCCGAAGAGCGTGTCGTTCCCGGCACCCCCGTAGAAGGTGTAGTCGTCACCCTCACCGCCCTCCAGTCGGTCGGGGCTGACGTCGCCGTAGAAGTAGCCGTCGCGACCGCTGCCGCCGAAGAGGCTGTCGCCGGCCCGCCCGCCGTCCACGAAGCTGTCGGCCCCACTGCCGCCATAGACGTAGTCGCTCGCCCGCTCCCCGATCAGGGAGACGTCGGCCCCGTCCCCGCCGAAGATCCGGTCGGCATTGATGCCCCCGTCCAGAATGCTGTCATCGCCGGAGCCTCCGTAGAGCGTATCCAAACCGGCGCCGCCCTCGAAGGAGACATCGGCCCCGCTGCCGCCCGAGAGGGTGTCGGTCCCGGCCCCGCCGAAGAGCGTCGCGTCGTTGCCCTCACCCCCCTCCAGGATGTCGGCCCGCGAACGCCCGGAGAGCTTGATGTCGTCGCCCGAGCCTCCGATCAGCGTGTCCCTGCCCGTGCCGCCGTTCAGCGACAGCTCCGCCCCGCTGCCGCCGTAGAGGATATCGTCGCCCGAGGCCCCGAACAGGCGGTCGCCGCCGCTCGCCCCATAGAGCGTGTCGGCGGCCCCGTAGCCGCGCATCACGTCGCTGGCATCCGTCCCCGTCAGCGTGTCCGGTCCCGGTGTCCCCAATATGACGGCCATTGCACGATCCCCCCTTCGAGTTCGCTTTTTGTTCCAAACAAGCGATTGCACTGCCGTTGTGGAACCCTTTCGCCTCCTCCGGCTTCTGAAGCTCCGACGCAGCGTGCCGGGCCAGGTTCCGCCAACGCAGCAACCATAGCACACTATAGAGCCGCCCCGTTATCCTTATGGCGCGAGAAGTAGGCGCGCGTCGGGTTCCAACGGTGCCAAACCATTGGATCACTTGGCGAATGCGCGGACAGCAGCTGCCCGATGGAGCACTGTCATCCGGCACCGAATACCCCGCAACCGGTCACTCTCGGGGGCCTTCACGACCCGCTCACCTTGCCGCCACGGCCTCGTCACAAGCGCTTCCCTAATCGATAGAAGGCGCGAGGGACCTCGCAAGAGACCGCCCCTCCGCGCTTCTTGGAGCACAAGAGGAGAGTGACATGCCTAAAACTGCTACGGCGCGCGTCGCCAGCCATCACGCGGCAGCCGCCAATGACGGCTCGGTCAGAGCCGAGGTCCTAGCAGCCTACGAGAGGATCAAGAGAGCCTTCGAGACCGGAGATGCCGCCGCCGTCGAGGCCGGTGCCTCGCACGATCATCGCTCGGTGTCGCCAGTCGACGGCGCGGTCGCGACGGTCTGGAAGCATGTCGCGAGAGGCGACCTCAAGGACTACACCCAGACGCCGATCTCGGAGATCGTGGTGGAAGAGCTGGCGCCGGATGTGGCGCTGCAGCACTTCAACGCCGCCTTCACCGGAAGCTATCGGGGCCGGCCGCTGCCGGCCAAGGCCGCCGTCACCATCATTTGGGAGAAGCGGCACGGCAAGTGGCTGGAGCGCTACTTCCAGCACACGCCGCTCTGGGACTGACGCCGCGAAGCGCCGGACCCTAGATCGGATTCATACGGCAGGTCGCTTCGGTTTGACGTCATCCGGCACGAGCGGTCCGCGCGAATTGGCCTGACGGCAGTGGTGGGGTCCTCGGCCCTTCACTGCCTCGGCAAGGACCGGCAGGTCCCGGCAACGACCTGCCGGTCCAAGTATTCCGTAAGAAATGTATGATCGTTCATATCCGATCCATCGGGCGGCCACGGGACTGCCACAAGCGGCCCCCTTATCACCATTCAACAGCTCCCGAGACCCCTCGGCGAGGGTCAAGACGAGGAAGGAAAGACTCATGGGAACCTCAGTGATGACGCAGGCGGTGGCGGCGAACGACAGGCCCGTGAGAGCTGAGATCCTGAGTTCTTTCCAGCAGATCTCGAAGGCCTTCGAAGAGGGCGACGCTGAAACCGTCAAGGCCATGACGAGCGCCGATCATCTCTCCCTCTCCCACTACCGTGGTCCGCAGCCGGACATCTGGCGGCGCGTCGCCGCCGGCGACTTCGCCGGCTACAAGCAGACGCCGCTCTCGGCGATAGAGATCGTCGAGCTTGCCCCCGGCCTCGTCCTGCAGCGCCACACGGCCGCGATGCGAGGCAGCTGTCTGGGCAAGCCGATGCCGGCCAAGGTCGCGGTCGCCATCGTTTGGGAGAAGCGCGGCCGTCGCTGGCTGCAGCGTCACTATCAAGTGACCCCCCTCACCCCGGCTTAAGCGCCACGCCTCATCAAGCCCCGGCCCGCGATCGACCGCGGGCCTTCACCCCTAGCCATCCACCAGCAGAGGAGATTCCTAGCATGCGCAAGACCACCATTGCTCTGGCCACCGTCGCCGCCATGGGTTTGGCCAGCCCCGCCGTCGCCGCCAGCAGCGACACCCGCGCCGAGGTCATTGCCGCCTACGAGGCCATCAACGATGCCTTCGAGCGTCAGGACCTGGAGGCAATCGACGCCTTGCGGACCAGCGACCACGTCTCGGTCTCCTCAAACCGCAACGCCAAGCCCGACGTGACCGAGCGCCTGGCCCGGACACCCCTGGAGAACTTCAAGCGCACGCCGACCTCCGAGATCGTCGTCGAGGAGATCGCGCCGGGTGTCGCCGTTCAGCGCTTCCACGCCGCCATGGAGGGCACGCGCAACGGCCGGCCGGTGCCGTCCGACGTCGTCATCACCATCATCTGGCAGCAGCAGGAAGACGGACGCTGGCTGGAGCGCCTCTATCAGCACTCCCCGTTGAGGGGCTAGCCACGCCGGCGGGAGCCTGGCCCGGTCAAGCGGGTCAGGCTCTCTTTGGGTCTGACGCCGGGTCGACGAGCGACCACTCGGCGAGACTGCCGACGTCTTGCGCCGCCGCCTTGTGCTAGATCGTAATGCCCCCGATCGGCACGCCGACGATCAAGGGGTGCAGCAGGATGAAGGCGACGTAGACGACCAGCGAGAGGAGGATGCGCCACCAGCCAATGCCGGCGAGGTCGAAGTGGGTGCGCCCCTGCAGGATCGCGGCGAAGGGCAAGCGGCTGGTGGTGAGCGCGATGGGGCCCCACAATGGTCCCAGCACGTCCGAGCGGCGGGCATCGATGTGAAACATGCCGCCGACCGACAGCACCAGCAAACCCAGCATCAAGATCACCGTCGCCGCATCGCCGTTGGCGATGAGATGCGCGATCGCGAAGAGCGACACACCGCAAAGGAAGGGGTGGCGGGTGATGGCCAGAATGCCGACGGCCGGCGGACGGGCGTCGCGCACGTCCAGGCGCTGCTCGCCCCCGACCGCGGTGGGCGATGGCGTCGTAACGCCGATCACGAAGAGCATCGTCGCCGGCAGCATGACGACGAAGGCGACGGCCGCCGTCCACAGCGGCGGATCCCAGAGCGGATAGAAGGGCGCGGCGCCGTAGGACAGCAGCATCCAGACGAAGGACACGATGATGATGAGCGAATAGCCGCCGCGAAAGCCGTTCTCGCCCAGCCGCTGGATGACGGCCTCACGGATGCCCTTGCTCGACAGCAGGAAGTGTCCGAGCACGAAGGCGACCGTCGCCGCCAGGAGGTCGTTGAAATCAGCCAGCATCGCGGGATGAGTGATGCCCCGTCTGGCCTCTCGCGTCCAGGGGCCAGAGCGCGCAGTCCATCAGTAGGACATCTCGTAGGCGGCGCAGACCTCGGCCACCGACTTGTCCTTCAGGAAGGCCAGCTCGCCCTGCTTGTGCTTGATGTAGATGTCCGCGAAGCCCGGCGGAAACCAGGAGGCCACCGTGGCGTTGGCGGCGAATCGGTCCAAGGCCTCGGGCAGGCTCTGCGGCAGCCGCACCAGGCCTCGGGCCGCCAAGACTTCCGGCGAGAGGGTGGTGAGATCGACCTCCGTCGCCTCGGGGGCCGGCAGGCCTTCTTCCATCCCCTGCGCCCCGGCATGCAGGATCGCCGCTAGCGCCAGATGCGGAGAGGCGGCGGAATCGGCGGCCCGGTACTCGAAGTTGAACTGTGCGGCGATCGACTGGGGGTCCTTGGCCGTGGTGGGGCAGAGACGGACGGAGGCCTCGCGGTCCTGGGCGCCCAGGTTGTTGTAGGCCGCGCTCCAACGATGCGGGGTCAGCCGGTAGTAGGAGACCACCGAGGGTGCCGTCAGCGCCACGATGGCGTCGATGTACTTCAAGACGCCGGCGACGAAGGCGCCCGTCGCCGCCGACATGCCGTTCGGCCCCTCCCGATCGTAGGTCGCCGGCTCTCCCTTCTCGTCGCGGAAGCTCATGTGGATGTGGACGCCATTGCCGACGCCGGCCGGATCGCGCAGCGGCGTGAAGCTGGCCCGATCGTCGAGCCTGGCGGCCGTGCTGCGGGTGATCTCGCGCAGCATCGAGGCCTCGTCGGCCGCCCTGAGGCCCACGGCCGGAGCCACGGTGACCTCGTACTGGTCGACGCCGTACTCCTTCATGATGGTGTCGGGCTCCAGGCCGCCGGCCCGAAGCGCCGCCATCAAGGTCTCGAGGAAGCGCGCCTGCCCGCGAAAGCCGGCCAGGGAGTAGGCATCGCCGTGCGGCCGCCGCGCGCCCTCGAGATGAAACTCATGCTCGAAGGCGACAAGTGGTTTGAGGCCCGCGACCTTGGCGAGGCGGTCCAGGGCCGCCTTCAGCATCGAGCGGGTGCAGCAGCTCCAGGGCCTGCCGTCCAGCTCTTGTATGTCGCCCAGCATGATGTGGTCGGCGGGCGCGCCGTCCTCGTAGTTCACGCGCGATTCGGCAGCCGGATCGGGCAGCAGGATCAGGTCGCCCAGCGCGCCGAAGGGCGTCTCGGCGATGAGGTCGAAGCAGGTGATCTGCACGTTGGTCGGCGTCCAGCCGATGCCGCGCCGCAAGCGCTTGTCCAGGTCGGCGGCCGGAAAGGCCTTGCCGCGCAGGCGCCCGGCCACGTCGGGCGTGGCCACAAAGATCAAATCCTCACGAATCACCCAATGTACTCCCTGACTCTGCCTCGCAAGACGGCAGTCATAGCCCCGAATACGCAGGTGAGCCACCCGCTACGGCCCACTTCTCCTCGTCGGGGCCGCGCGCTAGTCTACCGCCGCGATGAGCGAGACAACGACCTACACCCTCTTGGAACCGGACGACCCGCCGCCGGTCGAAGAGGTCAACCCCGACAGCGAGGCCGACGTTCTCCTGGTGTGCGAGCATGCTGGGCGCGGTCTTCCCGCCCGCCTCGGCGACCTGGGCCTGCCACCGGAAGAGCTGGAGCGCCACATCGCCTGGGACATCGGCGCCCTGGCGGTGGCCAAGCTGATGGCGGCGCGGCTGGACGCCCCGCTGGTGGCGCAGCACTACAGCCGGCTGGTGATCGACTGCAACCGCCCGCCGGAGGTGGCGACCTCGGTCCCGAAGGTGAGCGACGAGACCATCGTTCCTGCCAATCAAGCGGTCTCGCCGGCCGAGCGCCAGGCGAGGATCGAGGAGATCTTTCGTCCCTTCGAGCGGGCGATCGCGCATCAGCTCGACAGGGCACCACGCCGCCTGCTGGCGGACATCCACAGCTTCACGCCGGTCATGCAGCAGCATCACCGACCGTGGGAGATTGGCCTGCTGTTCAATCGCGACGATCGCGCCGCGCGGCTGCTGATGGGGCTGCTCGTCGCCAAGCGGCCCGACATCGTGGCGGCCTTCAACAAGCCCTACAGCGTCAGCGACCAGACCGACTTCACCATCCCCACGCATGGCGAGAAGCGCGGCCTGCCGCATGTTCTGATCGAGATCCGCAACGATCTCATCCGCGAGGAGGCGGGCCAAGCCTATTGGGCCGACCTGCTTTCCGACTGTCTTCAACAAATCCTGCAGGACATCGAGCCATGACCGAGACCATGACACGCGAGGTGGCGCTGGAGGCCGGACGCGCGGCACTCATCTTCATCGACGTGCAGAACTTCAACGTCACCAAGGAAGGTGGCGAGTACCAGGGTTTGAGCGAGGCAGAGATCGAAGACCGCTACGGCTGGCATTTCCGCGAGCTGGAGAGCCGGACCATCCCTAACATGCAGCGCCTGCAGACCGGCTGCCGCGAGGCCGGCGTGGAGGTCATGTACACCACGATCGAAAGCCTGACCAAGGACGGGCGCGACCGCAGCCTCGACTACAAGATCACCGGCTTCAATGTCCCCAAGGGCAGCTGGGACGGCAAGGTCATCGACGCGCTGAAGCCGCTGGACGACGAGATCTGGCTGCCCAAGACCTCCTCTTCCGTCTTCGTCTCCACCCACATCGACTACATCCTGCGCAATCTGGGCGTGACCCAAGTGGTGATCGCCGGCCTGCTGACCGATCAATGCGTGGAGTCCGCGGTGCGCGATGCCTGCGATCTGGGCTACCTGGTGACCCTGGTGACGGACGCCTGCGCCACCCACAGCCAAGAGCGGCACGATAACTCCTTGAGAGCGATCAAGGGCTACTGCCGGCAGGTCACGACCGATCACCTCCTGGCGGAGCTTCGTGCCTTGGCTGCTTGATGGCTGACGCGGAGCCGCAATCGGCCCTGGTGATCTTCGTGCCGGAGGCCGAGCCGCTGGTCGGCCGCTACCGAAGCCGCTCCGATCCCTCCGCCCTGGAAGGCTGTCCTGCCCACATCACCCTGCTCTACCCCTTCAAGCCGCCGGGAGAGATTGGCGATGCGGAGCTGGCCGCCTTGGCCGACAGCTTCGCGGGCTTCGCGCCTGTCACCTACTCTCTGGTCGCGCCACGCCGCTTTCCGGGCGTGCTTTACCTCGCACCGGACCCAAAAAAAGCCTTTATCGAGATGACCTTGGGGCTTGTCGCGCGCTTCCCCGAGACCCCACCCTACGGCGGCAGGCACAGGGAGATCGTGCCGCATTTGACCGTCGCGCAGATTGCCGACGAGGGTCGGCTGAACGACGTTTCCAAGGCGTTCGCCGAGGCCGCTGAAGAAGCGCTGCCGATTGCGGCCTGCGCGAAGGACGTAGAGTTGATCGACAGCTGCTCCGGCCGCTGGGAGGTGCGCCGGACCTTCAAGCTGGGCGGCGCGCGGCGCGCCGCCCAGCCCAGTTAGTCGTTAGCCCGGCTGCTTGACGATGCGGAGGTAGGGCTTGGGCGCGTCCCAACCGTCGGGAAAGGCTTCCTTGGCCGCCTCGTCGCTGACGGCGGGAATGATGATCACGTCCTCGCCGTTCTTCCAATTCACCGGCGTGGCAACCTTGTGGTTGGCGGTCAGCTGCAGGGAGTCGATCACCCGCAGAACCTCGTCGAAGTTGCGGCCAGTGCTCATGGGATAGACGATCACCAACTTGATCTTCTTGTCGGGACCGACGACGAAGACGTTACGCACCGTGGCGTTGTCCATCGCCGTGCGGCCTTCAGAGCTCTCGCCGGCGCCGGCCGGCAGCATGCCGTAGAGCTTGGAGACGGCAAGGTCGGTGTCGCCGATCATCGGATAGTTGGGGGCGTGACCCTGGGTCTCGGCGATGTCGGCCGACCAGCCCTTGTGGTTCTCGACCGGGTCGACCGAGAGGCCGACGACCTTGACGTTGCGCTTGTCGAACTCAGGCTTGATCTTGGCCATGTAGCCGAGCTCGGTCGTGCAGACCGGCGTGAAGTCCTTGGGGTGAGAGAAGAGCACGCCCCAGGAATCGCCCAGCCACTCGTGGAAATTGATTGTTCCTTCGGTCGTCTCTGCCGTGAAGTCCGGTGCGGTGTCGTTGATCTTGAGCGTCATTGCGCGTTCCTTCTCATAGGCTGTCGGCGGCCCCGGGCTTCTCCCCAGGAAGCCACTCACGAAGGGTGAGGGCCAGAACGGCCCTTCCGCCTCACTTGCGCAGATAGGAACCCTGGGCCCGAGTTGAAAGCGGCAATGTCGGCGCCCGCGCCTAGCGCTGCTTGCTTTCCCACTCGGGATGGATCCAAGGGGTCTGGTTGGAGGGAGAAAGCGGCTCCCTGCCTAGGATATGGTCGGAGGCCTTCTCTCCCACCATGATCGAGGGGCCGTTCAAATTACCGTTAGTAATGCGCGGGAAGAGCGAGGAATCGGCCACCCGCAAGGCCTCGACGCCGATCACCCGGCACTCGGGGTCGACCACGGCCTGGGAGTCCTCGGCCGCGCCCATGCGGCAGGTGCCGCAGGGATGGTAGGCGCTCTCCACCGCCTCGGCGATGAAGGCGTCCAGCTCCTCGTCGCTCTGCACCCTCTCGCCCGGCGCGATCTCGCGGCCGGCAAAGGGCTCGAAGGCCTCCTGCCCGAAGATCTCGCGGGTCATGCGGATGCAGGTGCGGAAGTCCGCCCAGTCCTGCGGATGGCTCATGTAGTTGAATTGGATCGCCGGCGGATCGTGCGGATCGGCCGAGGTCAGCCTGACCCAGCCGCGCGAGGCCGAGCGCATCGGACCCACGTGCGCCTGGAAGCCGTGACTCTTGGCCGGCGCCTTGCCGTCGTAGCGGATCGCCACCGGCAGGAAGTGGTACTGAATGTCCGGGTAGCGCACCCCGGCGGCGGAGCGCAGGAAGGCCGCGCTCTCGAAGTGGTTGGTCGTTCCCAGGCCGCGTTTCAGGAAGAGCCACTCGGCACCGATCATCGCCTTGGAGACCAGGTTCAGCTTGCTGTAGAGGCTGATCGGCTGCAGGCATTCCTGCTGGATGTAGAGTTCCAGGTGATCCTGCAGGTTCTCGCCCACTCCTGGCCGGTCCGCCAGGACGTCTATGCCCAAGGCTTGCAGTTCCGCCGCCGGCCCGACGCCCGAGCGCTTCAGCAGGGCGGGGGAGTTGATCGCCGAGGCGGCAATGATCACCTCGGCGCGCGCGCGCGCCACCTGCAGCTTGCCGCCGCGCTCCACCTCGACGCCGACGGCACGCTTGCCCTCGAAGACCACGCGCGTGGCCAGACCCTTCAGGATGGAGACCTTGCCGCTCTTCAGCGCCGGCTTCAGGTAGGCGTTGGCCGCCGACCAGCGCCGCCCTTGCCAGACCGTCATCTCCATCGGCCCGAAGCCTTCCTGCTTCTCGCCGTTGTAATCGGCCGTCACCTCGTAGCCGGCCTGCCGGCCCGCCTCGACGAAGGCGTGGTAGAGGGGATTCTGCCGGGGACCCCGCGTGACGTGCAACGGGCCCTTCTCGCCGCGCCAGCCCTCCTGCCCGCCGTGGCTCGATTCCATGCGCTTGAAGTAAGGCAGGACGTGGCGATATCCCCAGCCCTTGGCGCCCATCTCCTCCCAATGGTCGTAGTCCATCGCGTGGCCCCGGACATAGACCATGCCGTTGATCGAGGAAGAGCCGCCGATCACCTTGCCGCGCGGGCAGGCAAGCCGCCGGCCGCCCAGGTGCGGCTCGGGCTCGCTTTCGAAGCCCCAGTCGTAATGGCGCATGTTCATCGGATAGGACAGGGCCGCCGGCATCTGGATCAGCGGGCCGACGTCGCTGCCGCCATGTTCAATGACCAGAACCTTGTGCTGTCCCGCTTCCGCCAGGCGGTAGGCCATGGCACAGCCCGCCGATCCGGCACCGACGATGACGTAGTCAGCCTCGTGATCCATTGACTCCACTCCCCCAAGGGCCTTTCCGGCGGTTCTTGCCCGACCGCCAAGGCTCGTGTGACCCAAGAGCCTATTTTGCGACGCACTGCAAGGCCCTACTTTAGGCCCTCCACCTGCGGGAAGGATCGAGGGAAAGCAAGGGCGGCATGCGGCAGAAGCTGGTTCCAGGACGAGCCGAGGACCGGCGTCAGCGCCACGAGCAGCTGATCGCCGACTGCCGCGACCTGCCTTGCCTCAAGCAGATCCTGCCCTGCCGACTGAACCGCAGCTTCTGGGTCTTCGGCTACGGCTCTCTCATGTGGAACCCCGGTTTCCCGCACAGCGATGCCCGGCCGGCCATCCTGCACGGCTATCACCGGCGATTTTGCATCTGGTCGCACAACTATCGCGGCACGCCGGAATGCCCCGGCCTGGTCCTGGGCCTGGACCGGGGCGGCTCCTGCCGCGGCATGGCCTTCTGCGTGACCCAGGAGAACAGCGAGAGCGTGCTGGACTACCTGCACGACCGCGAGATGATGACACGGGTCTATCACCCGCGCCTGGTCCGCCTATTCACCGCGAACGGCCCCGTTCAAGGCCTGGCCTTCGTCGTCGACCGCCGCCATCAGCAGTACACCGGCCGCCTGACCTTGGAGCAGACCGCGGTCCTGATCGCGGACGCCGCCGGCAACCGGGGGCCTTGCGCCGAGTACCTCGGCAACACGGTCAATCGCCTGGAGGAGCTCTCGATCAATCCCGGTCAGCTGAAGCCGCTGCTGCGGCTGGTCTCACAGCGCTGCGGGGAGAGATAGGGCCCGTTTCGAAGACTGCCGTCAGGCTCGGTTGGCGCGGGCCAGGACGGCGTGCAGCAGCACGTTGACGCTCGGGATCGCGTCCTCGCGGGTGACGTTCTCCGCCTCGTTATGGGTAATGCCGCCTTCGCAGGGGCAGAAGAGCAGCGCCGAGGGGCAGACGTGCGTCATGTTGTAAGCGTCGTGGCCGGCCTGGCTCAGCATGTCGCGGTGGCCGACGCCAAGGGTCTCGGCAGCCTCGCGCAGCAGGCCGACGCAGGCCTCGTCGAAGGTCTCGTCGCCGAAGCGCCAGCGCTCCATGACCTCGATCTCGACATTGCCCTTGCGCGCGCACTCTGCGATGGCGGCCTCGACTTCCTTCAGCATCGTCTCGGCGCCGGCGACCTCGGGATGGCGCAGGTCGAGCGTCACGTGCGCCAGCTCCGGCAGGATGCCGGTGGCGTTGGGCCAGATGTCGATCTGCGTGGCGGTGGTCTTGCCCAGCTCGGCGTGGTGCTTCCAGCCGATGTCGTTGACGGCCGCGATCAGATAGGCGGCGCCGACCAGGGCGTTGCGGCGCTTGTCCATCGGCGTCGGGCCGGAGTGCGCGGTCTCGCCCCTGATCTCCACCCGCATGCCGCGGGTGGCATAGCCGCCGACGACCACGCCGACCGGAAGCCCTTCGGCCTCCAGGATCGGCCCCTGCTCGATGTGCAGCTCGAAGTAGGCGTCGAGCGCGCGGCCGCCCATCGGCGTCTCGCCGACGTAGCCAATCTCCTTCAAGGCATCGCCGTAGCGGACACCGTCGTTGTCCGTGCGGCGGTAAGCCCAGTCCAACTGGCGCAATCCGGCGAAGACGGCGGAGGCCAGCATCGGCGGGTTGAAGCGCGCGCCTTCCTCGTTGGACCAGTTCACCACCTCGATCGGGCGACGGGTCTCCAAGCCCTGATCGTTCAGGGTGCGCAGGATCTCCAAGCCGGCGAGCACGCCCAGGATGCCGTCGAAGCGACCTCCCGTGACCTGCGTGTCCAGGTGGCTACCGATCAGGACCGGCGGCAGGCTCTCGTCGCTCCCTGCCCTGCGGGCGAAGATGTTGCCCATGCCGTCGACCGCGATGCCGCAGCCGGCCTCGCGGCACCAGGAGACGAAGAGGTCGCGCATCTCCTTGTCCGAGGCGTCGAGGGCCAGTCGGCATAGACCCTCGTCACGGCCGGGGCCGATCTTGGCGGACTGCTCGATCGTGTCCCAAAGGCGCGCCTCGTCGACCCGCAGCAGGTTCTCGCCGCTCGTCATCCCTTCCTCCTCGTTAGATTAGCTGAGGCCCACGCGGCCCATCTGTAGGAACTTCTCGCGGCGGTCGGACACCAGCGTGTCCTTGCTCTTCTCCGTCAGCGAGGCCAGCGCTTTCTCGATGCCGTTGTTCACCGCCGAGATGGTCTCGCCAGGGGCGCGATGCGCGCCGCCCAGGGGTTCCGGCAGGATCTCGTCGATCACCCGCAGGCGTTCCAGGTCCTGGGCCGTCAGCCTCAGCGCCTCCGCCGCTTCCTGGTTCTGGTCGGCCGAGCGCCAGAGGATCGAGGCGCAGCCTTCCGGCGAGATCACCGAATAGACCGAGTGTTCCAGCATCAGCACGCGGTCGGCGACGGCCAGCGCGATGGCGCCGCCCGACCCGCCTTCGCCGATCACCACGGCCACGATGGGGACGGTGAGTTCCAGGGAGATGTCGATGCAGCGGGCGATGGCCTCGGCCTGGCCGCGCTCCTCGGCACCGACGCCCGGATAGGCACCGGCGGTGTCCACGAAGGCCAAGAGCGGCATGTCGAAGCGCTGGGCCAGCTGCATCAGCCGCTGCGCCTTGCGGTAGCCCTCTGGCCGGGCCATGCCGAACTTGTGCCGCACCCGGCTTTCCATGTCGGCGCCCTTCTCCTGGCCCAGCAGCACGACGCTGCGGCCCTGGAAGCGGCCGATCCCGCCGACGATGGCGCGGTCCTCGCCGTAGAGGCGGTCGCCGGCCAAGGGCGTGAAGTCCTCGATCAGGGCCTGGAGATAGTCGGTGAAGTGCGGGCGCTCCTGATGGCGCGCAACCTGCGTCTTCTGCCAGGCCGTGAGCTTGCTGTAGGTGCTCTTGAGCAGCCGATCCGCCTTCTGCTGAAGGCGCTGTACCTCTTCGTCGATGTTGACGCCGTCGCTTTCGGCCAGGTGGCGCAGGTCGGCGATCTTGCCGTCCAATTCAGCGATTGGCTTTTCAAAATCGAGAAAGCGCATGGGCACCCTTCGGGAAATCTGCGGCAGGGAGTTCCAGATCTAGCAGACCGCTCGGCGCTTCACCACTGCGGTAAGGCCGGCGCGCTACCCAGCTCGTGCAGGGCTGCACCGGTGGTGGCGTCGCCGTGCCAGCTGGCGATCGCCAGAAGCGTGTCCTTGCCGGTCTTGGTCGCGTGCGGCTGCCAGGATCGGTGGCGGAGCAGTGCGCCCGGCCGGCGCACCTGCCAGTCCTCTCCCTTCTTCCACCACAGCGCTTCGCCGGCCAGCACGTGGTAGATCTCTTCGGCCGGGTGGGCATGCTCCGGGTAGAAGCGATCCGGGCCCATCAGCAGGACGGAGACCAGCACGTCTTCGGCGACCACCGGACCGCGCGGGCTGATCACCAGCGTGTGCGCATAGTCTTGCATGAAGCCGGCGCCGACGTTGTCGGCGCTGTAGTTGGCGCTTTGCTGCCAGGCAAGCTCCGGCTCCAGGGCGGCCAGCAGTCCCGACAGGTGGGCCATGGGTCCCTCCGCCGCCGCCGCGAAGGCGGAGGGAAGCAAGCGCACGGCCGGCTTCTCCTCTCGCGGAGGCATTCGGACCGGCAAGCCTCGATCGCGCAGGCGCGCGGCGATGGCGCGGAGCGCCGGTGCGGCCTCCGCGGCGCTTGCCGCCTCCTCCAGATAGAAGGCGGCAAGCGCGTCGCGAAAGGCCTCGAGTGCGGGAGAGCCGATCATGCTCGCTTCTCGGCTCCCTTCCGAGCCCTAGCCGCCGGCGATCTGCTCGGCCTTGCGGACCAGGTTCTCGGCCTGCTTGATCGAGGCGATATCGATCAGCCTGCCATCCAGGGAGACCGCGCCCTTGCCCTCGGCCTGCGCCTGCTCCATGGCCTCCAGGATGCGCTTGGCCTTGTCGACCTCCGCCTCGCTGGGGCTGTAGACCTCGTTGGCGAGATCCACCTGCGAGGGATGGATCGCCCACTTGCCCTCGCAGCCCAGGACGGCGGCGCGGTAGGCCTGCGCGCGATAGCCGTCGGGATCGGAGAAGTCGCCGAAGGGCCCGTCGATCGGGCGCAGACCGTTGGCGCGGGCGGCCACCACCATGCGGGCGATGGCGTAGTGCCACATGTCGCCCCAGTGGTACTCGCGGGCAGCACCGTCCTCGGTCTTGTCGGTCAGCACGCCGTAGTTCGGATTGGGGCCGCCGATCACCGTGGTGCGCGCGCGCGTCGAGGCGGCATAGTCCGCGACGCCGAAGTGCAGGCTTTCGAGGCGCTTGCTGGAGCCGGCGATGCTATCGACGTTGGCCATACCGAGCGCCGTCTCGATGATCAGCTCGAAGCCGAGCCGCTTCTTGCGGCCGACGGCGTCCTCCACCTGGGTGGTCAGCATGTCGACGGCATAGACGTCGGCGGCGGTGCCAACCTTGGGAATCATGAAGAGGTCCAGGCGGTCGCCGCCCTGCTCGATGATGTCGACGACGTCGCGGTACATGTAGTGGGTGTCGAGGCCGTTGATGCGCACCGACATGGTCTTGCTGCCGAAGTCGATCTCGTTCAGCGCCTTGATGATGTTCTTACGCGCCTGGGGCTTGTCGTCCGGCGCGACGGCGTCTTCCAGATCCAGGAAGATCACGTCCACGTCTGATTCGGCCGCCTTCTCGATGAAGCGGTAGTTGCTGCCCGGCACGGCAAGTTCTGAACGGTTCAGGCGCGCGCGCGCCTGTTCGACGATCGTGAAGCTCATTGTCTTGGACTTCCTTCTTCTGACTGGAACGGGCGCGGCCTAGAAGTGGTGGCTCACTTCCGGCAACGAGAAACCCAGCCGTTAGGTGTGCGCTAAGGGTCCCCCTTGTCAACGCTCCGCTGCGCCGGCCGGGGGCGATCCGACGATGTTTTTCCCTTTGTGGAAAGACCGGCCTGCGTTCCGCGCGCCAAGGGGTGATGCGTCTCGATCAGGCTGCGCAGTCTTGCCGCCGCGACGTGAGTGTAGACCTGGGTGGTGGCGATGTCGGCATGCCCCAAGAGGCTCTGCACCGCGCGCAGATCGGCGCCGCCCTCCACCAGGTGGGTGGCGAAGGCGTGGCGCAGAACGTGCGGGGAAAGCCGTGCCGGCGGCAGGCCGGCGCGGGCCGCCAGCGCCTTGAGGCTACGGCCGACCTGCTGACGGCTGAGGTGGCCGGACGTGCCGCGGGCGGGAAAGAGGAAGTGCGAGCCGCGGCCCTTGGGAAGGAACTGCTGGCGGACCGCGCGGTAGGCGGCGAGCGCGTCACGGGCCGATTCGCCCAGCGGCACAAGACGCTCCTTGTTGCCCTTGCCGACCACCGTCAGCAGGGCCGGATCGCGCGCGAGCGCGCTGTCGGGCAGGCTCACCATCTCCGAGATACGCAGGCCGCTGGCATAGAGCAGCTCGACGATGGCGAGCAGGCGAAGCCCTTCCGGCCCGGACAGCGTCTTGGCGGCGGTCAAGAGGCGCTCCACCTCCTCCACGCTCAAGACCTTGGGAAGATCCTGGCCTTGCCGCGGGCTGTCGAGGGTACGGCTGGGATCGTCGGCGCGAACCCCCTCGCTGATCAGGAAGGCGTAGTACTGCCGTAGACAGGATAGGCGGCGCGCCTGCGTCCTGGGCGCCATACCGCGTTGCGCCAGATCGCCCAGATAGCCTGCGAGCGTGGCGCTGTCCGCCTCCGTCAGTCGGCCATGTCCGCCGATGAACCTGGCGGCGTCCTCCAGGTCGCGGCGATAGGCGGCCAAGGTGTTGGCGGCCGCGCCGCGCTCCGCCGCCAACATTTCCAGGAAAGCCTCACCGTGACGATCCATGACAGCCGTCGAGCCGAAGGTCTCCGCCGCCGCGCTAGATCCCGGCGTCGTTGGCCGCCTCAATCGCCAGCGCGCGGGCTTCCAGCGGCAGGCCGATACGGTCGAGCGCCTCGACCGCCAAGGCCACGGAGCCGCGAGGCATGAGGCCGCTGTCGCGATCGTCCAGGCTGACCAGCACGCGCAGGATGGTCTCGCCCAAACGTCCGCGCGCGCTTGCGTACTGCAGCGCCATGGCATCCGGCGGCAAGGCGGCCGGCTCGGCGGAGAAGGTCTCCGGCGCGCCGATCCAGCCGGGGCTGACACCGTCTCCCAGCGCCCGCAGCAGATCCAACAGCAGGGCCTCGCGGGCTCTCAGTTCGTCTTCCGCGTCGTACTGCTGGGTGCTGCGCCAGGCGATCAGCCCGGTGCGTTCGTTCGGCATGGCCAAGCCGGCCAGCCGCGCATAGGGCCAGAGCCGCCAGCTGGCGTTGGCGGAGTGGGCGGAAATCGTGCCTTCCCGCCGCGCCACCAGAAGCCAGGCGGTCGCCTCTTCGTAGTGACCCATCACGTAGAGCGCGCGCCCGGCGAGATCGGAGACGCCGGGAACGGCGGCACCCTCCGGCGAGAAGTCGAGGCGCGGCAGAAGCACGCGCGCGACACCGGCATAGCAACCGTCGGCGCGCGCCTGCTCCAAGGCCCAGGACACGGTGGCAAGCCGATCCACCGGGTCGCTTTGGGCTTGCAGGCTCTGCCAGGCGAAGGCGCGCGCGACCGGGCCGCTCAGCACCTGGCCGCCCGCCACGCCGGCGGCGAGATCCTCCTCGAAGAAGGAGAAGTCCTCGTAGGCCCTCGCGACCGCGCTGCCGGGCAGGCGGCCGGTGGACGCGGCCCACTCCCGCGCCAGGGTCCTGATGCGCAGGTCGCTGTGCCGGTCGAAGGCCAGCGAGATGCGGCCGGCGGCCGTGATCCGATGCCAAAGCGGGCGAACCACCCGGAACTCGAAGTGGTTCAGCAGCTGTGCCTCAAGGGCTCCCAGCCGGTCGTCCGCCAGGTTTGCCGAAAGCTCCGCGCTGCTCGGCATGGTGTGAAGCAGCGCGTCGACCAGGGCCGTGAAGCCGTCTTCCACGCCGGCGCTGCGCAGTGCTGCCAGCTGCTTCTCGGTGCCCGGCCTGTCGTTCTGCTCGACGGTGCAGAGCGTGCTTATCTTGAGCCAGAGATGATCGGGCGCGCCGGCTTCCTCGGCGGTCGCGCTCAGGCCGCAGAGCTCGCGGCGATCACTGCGCATGAGGGCGACTTCGACCTGCACCCGGCGGCGCAAGGTCGGCGCTTGATCGGCGGGCAGCAGACCCAAGAGCCGCTCCATGCCTTCGAGGTCGCCCAGCGCCGCCAAGCGCTCAATGCGCAGGGCCAGCCAGGGAGCGCCCTCGACGCCGGCGGGCGGCTCGGCCGCGCTCAAGACCAGGCGGCGGGCCAACTGGAAAGCGGTCGCCGAATCGCGCGCGGTGGGCAGCTTGGCCATCAGGTCGAGCACTGTCTCGGGATCGCTGCCGCGCCAGAGATCGCCGCCGAGCAGCCCTTCGGCCGGATCCAGGACGGGCGCCTGCCAGCGCTGTGCCGACCAGGGCGCCTCGCGCCAGCCGGCCGTGCCGATGCCGTTCATCGGCGCCAGTGCACTATAGGCCGAGGGGTCGGGCTGCTTGACCGCTTCGATGCCCAAGAGCCCCGAAATGGGGCCGTCGATCACGTCGTCCTGGGCTACGGCCGGCGACAGCAGAAGAGCGCCCGCAAGTGCCAGGCCGGTTGCTTGACTAACGCGGGAAGCGATCATCCGGGAAGACCTTCTCGACCAACTCGACTTTCGGCTGCATCTGAAAGGTCAATGCATAAAGTCCGCCGACCGCCAACACGACCAACCCAAGAAATATGTAGACAAGGGTCAACTTGCTCATGCCGATTGTCCCATGTCCCCACGCAAAGGCCTCGTTTCATTGCAACCAGCCGATTCCCGGAAGGTTGCCCCTTGGGAGGAACAGGCTGATCAGGTTATCTACTCTCAAGACCGCCAAGTGTCGCGCCGATCCGTCTTTGCTGCTATCGTTTCACTATGGCGACTTTACGGCGGAGGCGCGCTCTGCCACGAGAGAGCGAGTTCCCGTGTGACGAGGAAAGGAGAGCACGATGAGCCCCCTGGATAGCCTGCGCGGGGGCAGACCGGATGGCGACAAGCCCAACGTGGTGCTGGTCGGCCTGATGGGAGCCGGCAAGACCTGCGTCGGGCGCAAGCTGGCGCCGCGGCTGGGGCTGCCTTTTATCGACGCCGATCAGGAGATCGAAGCGGCCGCCGGCTGTTCCATTTCGGAGATCTTCGCCGAGCATGGCGAAACCTATTTCCGCGACGGCGAGCGCCGCGTCATCGCACGCCTCTTGAGCGGTCAGCCTTGCGTGCTGGCGACCGGCGGCGGCGCCTTCATGGATCCGGAAACCCGCGCGGTGGTGCGCGAGCGTGCCGTCTCGGTCTGGATTCAAGCCGATCTCGAATTGCTGCTGCGGCGCACCGCCAGAAAGACGCACCGGCCCTTGTTGCGGACCGGCAACCCGCGCGCCATCTTGTCTAAGCTCAAGGCCGACCGCGATCCCGTCTACGCGGAGGCCGACATCACGGTCTGCAGCAGCGATGGCCCGCCGGAGGAGACGGTTGAAGCGATCGTTGCGGCGCTTGAAGCCCGTTGTCCAACCCTTTATGGCGGCTGAAGGCAGTCGGCCGGCGGGGCCGCCGCCGCCGATCAGCTAGAGTGTCTTGATCCTCCGAACAGATTTGCAGGTCATGCCAGAACCCCTCACTTCGTCCGCTGTCCGCTCGGCGGGATCGCCCGGCCCTGCCAAGGTCACCGTCGCGCTCGGCGGCAGGCCCTACGATATCCTGGTCGGCCCGGGTCTGATCGACGGCCTGCCGGACCGGCTGGCGCCGCTGCTGAAGAGACCGCGCGTGTTTCTCGTCACCGAGGAGCGGGTCGCGGCACTGCATCTTGAGCGGGTCGCGGCCGCCCTGGAGCGCGGCGGCCTTCAGGTCGAGCGCATCGTGCTGCCGGCCGGCGAAGCGACCAAGAGCTTCCAACACCTTGAGCAGTTCTGCCGCGAGGTGATCTCCCGGCAGCTGGAGCGCAGCGACCTCCTCCTGGCCCTGGGCGGCGGCGTCATCGGCGACCTGGTCGGCTTTGCCGCGGCCATCCTGCTGAGAGGGGTCGGCTTCGTTCAGATACCGACGACCCTGCTCGCGCAGGTAGATTCCTCGGTCGGCGGCAAGACGGCGATCGACATACCGGAAGGCAAGAACCTGGTAGGCGCCTTTCACCAGCCGCGTCTGGTTGTTGCCGACAGTGACCTTTTGGCAACATTGTCGGCACGGGAGCTGCGGGCCGGCTATGCCGAGGTGGTGAAGTACGGCCTCTTGGGCGACCTGGCCTTCTTCGAGTGGCTGGAACGGCATGGCGCCGAACTGCTGGCCGGCGACGAGGTCGCGCTGAACCATGCCGTCGTCACCTCGTGCGAGGCCAAGGCCGGCGTCGTCGCCCGCGACGAGCTGGAAGCCGGCGAGCGTGCCCTGCTGAACCTCGGCCACACCTTCGGTCATGCGCTGGAAGCGGCCGTCGGCTACGGCGACAGGCTGTTGCATGGCGAGGGGGTCTCGATCGGCCTCGGGCTGGCCTTCGCGCTCTCCGCCGAGTTGGGCTTCTGCACCCGCCAGGAGGCGGTGCGCGTGGAGCGCCACCTGGATCGCCTCGGCATGCCGACCAAGGCGTCTTTCCTCGAGACCGACGGCCTCAGCGCCAAGCAGTTGGTCGGGCTGATGATGCGGGACAAGAAAGTCGCGGATGGACGCATTACCTTCATCCTGGCGCGCGCCATCGGCGAGGCCTTCATCGCGCGCGACATAGATTTGGCAAGAGTCGAGGCCTTGCTCGATAGTTGGCTGGCGGCTTGACGCCGAAGCTTGAAGGGAGCGCCGGGTTACCTGCCCGGCGGCGAAGCACGGGGACATGGAAAGCGAATTAATGCTGGCGGGCGCCATTCTGGTGCTCTTGGTCTTGTCGGCCTTCTTCTCGGGATCGGAGACCGCGCTGACCGCCGCGTCGCGGCATCGCATGCACACGCTCTCGCAGCAAGGAGACCGCCGCGCCGGCCTGGTCAGCCGCCTCTGGGCACAGCGCGAGGGCATGATCGGCGCCATCCTGGTGGGCAACAACCTGGTGAACATCCTGGCCTCGACCTTGACGGCCAGCCTCTTCATTACCTGGTTCGGCGACGCCGGTATCGTCTATGCGACCTTGATCATGACGGCGCTGGTGGTGGTCTTCGCGGAGGTGCTGCCGAAGACCTATGCCATCCACCATGCCGACCGCATGGCGCTCTTCGTGGCGCCCGTGATCAGGGCGGTGGTGATCGTGATGGCGCCGGTCACCAGCGCGCTCAACTGGCTGGTCAGGGGCTCGCTCAGCCTGATCGGCGTCTCCATCGCCTCGGCCGGGCCGGCGCCGGAAGAGCACGAAGAAGAGCTGCGCGGCGCCATCGAGATGCACGCGAGCGCCGAGGACAAGGAGGAGCGGGCCATGCTGCGCTCCATCCTGGATCTGGCCGACGTCGACGTCTCCGAGATCATGACCCACCGCGGCGACGTGGTCAGCGTCGATGCCGACCTGCCGGTCCAGGACATCATCCGCCAGGTGCTGGACAGCCCCTACACCCGCCTGCTGCTGTGGCAGAAGGATCCGGACAACATTGTCGGCATCCTGCACGCCAAGCGCCTCTTGCGCGCGCTGCACATGGAAGCCGAGGAGGGCAAGCCCTTGAACGTCGTCGCCACGGCCCGACGGCCCTGGTTCATTCCCGACACCACCGACCTGCTGTCCCAGCTGCAGGCCTTTCAGCAGCGTCACGAGCACTTCGCGGTGGTGGTCGACGAGTATGGCGTGGTGCAGGGGATCGTCACCCTGGAGGACATCCTGGAAGAGATCGTTGGCGAGATCGCCGACGAGCACGACGAACCGATCGAGGGCGTCAAGCGCGACGCCGACGACAGCTATCTGGTCGACGGCCGCGTCACGCTGCGCGACCTTAACCGGCAGTTCGAGTGGAACCTACCGGACGACGATGCCTCCACCATTGCAGGCTTGCTGATCTACGAGACGCGGACCATACCGGAGGTGGGCCAGCACTTTGCCCTGCATGGTCTGCGCTTCGAGGTGCTGGCCCGTTCGCGCAATCAGATTACCTCGATCAAGGTAACGCCCCTGCCCAAAACCAGCGAAGAGCTGGATCAAACCCTCTAGAGACCGCTACCAGCCGCCGGAGCCTTCGATGCCGCTTTCCCCAGCCGAGCCGCGCGACTTTCTGCACACGCGCCGCTACGACTTCCAAGCCTTCGCCCGCCAAGACGGTCTCTGGGACCTGGAAGGCCGGATCACCGACGTGAAGCCCTACAGCTTCCCCAACCAGGATCGGCCGAGCGGCTGGATCGCCGCCGGCGAGCCGATCCACGACATGAGCATCCGCCTCACCTTGGACGACAGGCTGACCATCGTCGCCATCGAAGCGGTGACCGACGGCGGACCGCACACGATCTGCCCGGCGATCACCCCCAACTTCCAACGCATGGTGGGCGTCCGGGTGGGGCCGGGCTGGCGCCGGCAAGTCGCGTCCCGACTGGGTGGGATCGAAGGCTGCACCCACCTGGTGGAACTGCTCTACGCCATGGCCACGCCCGCCTTTCAAGGCATTGTTCCCGCCCTCTCCCGCCGTCACCGCGAGGCACGCCAGCCCGGCGGCAACAGCGACGGCAAGAGCCCGCCCGCCGCGACCTGGCCGACCCTCGTCAACTCCTGCCACGCCTATGCCGCGGACGGCGAGATCGCTCAGCGCAAATGGCCGAAGGCGGCCGCCGAGGCGCTGCGCCGCAAGGCGGCTCTGGAGGAGCAGAAGGGATAGGGTTCAGGGATCCTTCTTCATCGAGAAGAGGACAGCGAACAAGACCACGCTTCCGCCGAGAAAGGTCGCGCGGTTCGGGACTTCCGCGAACAGCAGGAAGGCGAACAGCGGCGCGAGAGGGGTCTCCAGGGCGCTCAAGAGAGCGGTTTGACCGGAGGGAACCCGCTTGGCGCCCTCCGCCAAGGTAACCGACGCAATGGCGAAGAGCAGTCCGAAGGCGGCAAGCACATAGATCTCTTCGCGGGCCACGGCGAAGGGACTGCCGAGCACCGCCGCAACGGGTAGCAGCAGGAGCGATTGCAGCGCGGCCGGTCCCGCCGCCGGCGTGTTCGGGTACTTTCGATAGATGACCATGACCGAAGCCATGGCCACGGTCATTCCCAAGGCCAGGAGATCGCCCTCAAGGCTGACGTGGCCGAGCGAGCCCGAAACGATGACCGCGACACCCAGAAGCGCGCAAAGGCACCCCGTCATCGTCCTCCGCGACACCCTTTCTCCGATGACGAACCAGGCGAGGAGCGCCGCGAACAGCGGAGCCACCGCATAGATAAGCGAGACGTTAGCGATGCTGGTGAGCTTGAAGGCCGGGATGAAGGCCGCCGTGCCCAAGGCCCCCACCACGCCGACCGCCCAGCCGCTGCGCCCCATGCAATGGAAGTTCGCCACGAACGTGCCCTTGTGGACGATCCAGAGCGTCGTGAACGCGGCGGCGAACACGCCGCGCCAGAAGATCACCTCCCACGACCCGGCGCTAACGCCCTTGGTGAAGAGGCCCGCCGTGCTGTAGGTGACGGCCGCCGTCACGAGGAGGAGGACACCGACGTAGTAGTCGGACTGGTCGTCTTGCCTCATAGCGGGCGACCGCTGGTCTCGAGCAACGCCTCGACCGGCGAGACGACTTGGGAGCGGTCCAGTCCGATGTCCCTGAGAGCGGCGTCGCTCATGGCCCGAAGCTTGCGGATCGCGGCGCGCCGCCGGCAGTGGCGGGAGAGCCCGCCGACGGCGCGGAGGGCCGCCGACGTCAAGCCGCCGGAGAAGCGCGAGGCGGCGACGAAGGGGAGTTCGGGGAGCCAGAGACCCGGCCCTTCGCGCCGGTCGGAACGACGCCGGTCGCGGCGGCCACCGAGATTGGAATGCGCGCAGTCAGGGTTCATGGAGTCCTCCCGCAGGGGGTCCGCTTGACCTGCTCGCCCACCAGCCTATGATTTAGAGTCACTTGATCGACGAGGCTGTTGGCGCTCGCCAGCAGCCATGGATTTTGCATTTTCGTATCAAGAGGTTAGGCAGCCCAATGAACGTCAGCAAACGAGAAGACCTCGACCGATATGTTAGAAAAATTTAGGTATAGAAGATGGCGCGAAGGCTTCCTCCCCTGAACGCATTGCGGGCTTTCGAGTCGGCTGGCCGCCACCTCAGCTTCACCAAGGCGGCGGCGGAGCTGAACGTCACGCCGGCGGCGATCAGCCACCAGGTGAAGGCGCTCGAAGACCTGTTGGAGGTGCCTCTCTTCCGGCGCCTGACCCGGGCGCTGCGCCTGACCGACGCCGGCCAGGCGGCGCTGCCGCCGCTAAGCGAGGGCTTCGACAGGCTGGCCCAGGCGGTCGAGGAGATGCGCGCGCACTGCGAAAGCGGAGTGCTGACGATCAGCGTTAGCCCCGCGTTCGGCGCCATGTGGCTGATGCCGCGGCTGGAGCAGTTCCGCATCCGCCACCCGACCATTGAGATCCGCATCGACGGCACCGACCAGCTGGTCGACCTGGCACGCGACGACGTCGACGTCGCGCTCCGCTACGGCCCCGGCGGCTACCAGGGGGTGCGGGTCGACTGGCTGTTCAATCCGGTGAACACGCCGGTCTGCAGCCCGGCGCTCCTACGCGGCGAGCGGCCGCTGCGGCACCCCGAGGACCTGCGCCACCACACCCTGCTGCACGTCGAGTGGGAAGAGGCCGAGGCGAGCTGGCGCATGTGGCTGCTGGCGGCCGGCCTCGCCGACATCGATCCGACACGCGGGCCGCGCTTCACCATGGAGAACATGGCCGTGCAGGCCGCGCTCGACGGCCAGGGCGTGGCCTTGATCGGCGACATCCTGGTGGCCGACGAGATCGCCGCCGGCCGGCTCGTGCGCCCCTTCGACCCGAGCCTCAGCACGCCGCTCACCTTCTCCTTCTATCTCCTGACCGCGAAGGCCGGCGAGGCGCAGCCCAAGGTCGCGGCTTTCCGCGACTGGCTGCTCGAAGAGGTTCGCGCCGCCAGCCCCGATTCCCGCGCGGAAACCTAGAGCAGGATGACGTCAAATCGGGACGATTTGCCGTCTGAATCCTGCTCTACACCTTTGAAAATAGAGCAGATTCACGCGATCAGGTGATTCCACCTGATTGCGATCTGCTCTAGAGACGCGCGCGAAGCCCTGCGTCTCAACCCGTTGCGACCTGCGCACCTCCGAAAGCCCCGCTGGCGCCGGCCCAGGCGGCCAAGGCGTCGGCCAGGCGCGGCCCCGGACCCTTGCTGCCGTCGCTTTCGCGCACGGCCGCCTGCCAGGCCAAGGGGAGGCCGGGGGCGGTGGCGCCCAGCGGCGCCAGCGGCCGGGCGATGACGGCGCCGCGCGCCAGCCAGGGGCGGATCGGCCAGGCCGCCAGGATCGAGATGCCCTGGCCGGCCGCGATCAGCTCCAATACCGCGTCCGGACGGCCGACCTTGACGACCTTCGCCGGGAAGCAGCCGGCGGGACGCATGAAACGCTGATACTCAAGATCGGGATCGACGTCATAGCCGTAGGAGAGGAAGGTCTCGCGCCGCAAGGCCTGCGGCGGCACGGTCTTCATCGCTTCCCAGGGATGGCCGGGCGCGGCGACCGCCACCAGGCTGTCCAGGGAG
Organism: Rhodospirillales bacterium; assembly: GCA_963669375.1. Lineage (GTDB taxonomy): Bacteria > Pseudomonadota > Alphaproteobacteria > Kiloniellales > JACOMY01 > JACOMY01. The sequence continues at coordinate 1,448,883 of OY770024.1, forward strand.
AGCGGCACCAGCCGCAGGCCGGGGTGGCGCGGCATGCCGGCCAGCAGCACCAGGTCGAGGGCGCCGTCCAGGAGACGCGAGAGCCCGCTCTCGCCCACCTCGCCCGCCACCTCCACCTGCAGGTCCGGCAGCCGCTCGCGACACCAAGCGTAGAAGGCCGGAAACCAGTGCAGACTCGCATAGGGTGTCTGCCCGATGCGCGCCACCTGGCGAATACCGAGGTCCGTCATGTGCTGCACGTCGGCCTCCGCGCGGAGCAGATCGCCGATCAGCCGCCCGGCCGAGAGCCGCAATCGTTCCCCCGCCGGCGTCAGCAGCAGCGCGCGGCCGCTGCGCCGGCAGAGCGGCGTGCCCAAGCGCCGCTCCGCCTCGCGCAGGCGATGCGACAGGGCCGACTGGGTGACGCCCAGCAGCTCCGCCGCCGCGCCGAGGCCGCCCACCTGTCCCAAGGCGTCCAGCAAGGCCAGGTGGCGGATGTCCAGCTTGGGCTGCATACCATCACTATACATGAGAGTCATTCATCGAACAGGAGCGAACTTCGCGTTGGACTAATGAAACCTGCTCGAAGAACCTTACCGGGAAGACACAGCGGGACCCTTGGGAGACGATGCAGATGTCCAGCACCCTCGCGGCGGAGAGCCGGGACTACGTGGATCACTACTGGGAGAAGGGCTACGCCGTTGTCCGTGGCCTCTTCCCCAAGGCCCGCATGCGAGCGGTCCAGGAGGAGAGCCGGCGCATCTATGCCGAGGGCCTGAAGCACCACGCCACCTACCGCCACAAGAACCTCTACTTCGACATCCTGCCGGAGCACTTCGCCGGACGGCGCTATGTGTTGCAGGCCCATTGGTTCGCCTGGATCTCCCCCTTCTTCGAGGAACTGCGCCGCGATCCGGCATACCTCTCGCTGTTGCGGCCCTTGCTGGGCGGCGACATCAAGCAGATCGCCCAGCAGATCCACTGGAAGCCGCCGGGCGCCGATCTGACCGGCTTCCGCTTTCATCAGGACCTGCGCTTCCGCGAACGCCAGGACGTCTTCGCCGACATCATGACCGCCTATGTGACGACCGGCTTGGCGATCGACCCGGCGACCAAGGAGAACGGCTGCCTGCGCGTCGTCCCGGGCAGCCACACGCGAGGCTACCTCGGCCTCTCCGACGAAGGCGGCGCCTTGATGAAAGGCGCCACGGGGATGGCAGAGCTGGAGGCTGTCGGCCTCGACCCCGCGGACATCGTGGATCTCGAGATGGAACCGGGCGACATCGCGCTTTGGAGCCTGCTGACGGTGCACGGATCCCAGCCAAATCACTCCGAGCGAGACCGTGCCTTCGGTGTCTCCAGCTATGCCCGCGCCGCGAAGGCGGAGCGCGGCGAGTGGGCCTTCCGCGACGGGCAGTCGGTCCCGCTGGGCGAGGAGCCGTGCATCTGCAAGTACGAGGCGCTGCACGAGAAGCCTGGTCCCTTCTACCATGACGACCAGTGGTACAAGGCCTGAAGAACTCAGGAGAAAATCAATGCAATCCGTTGATATTTCTGTACTTTTCGAGAACAAAAAGCCATCGCCCGCCGTCGACCGTCAGATAGCGGAGGGCGCCTGCGACCTGGGCTTCCTCCTCCTTTCCGGCCTTCCCGACTGGGCGCTGATGACGGCGGAGAGGCGGCGGCGCCTGACCGCCGTCTTCGCCCTGCCCGACGAGGAGAAGCGGCGCCTCACCCGCAGGCGCCATGTCGCGGCCAATCCCAACATCTATCGCGGATTCGAGATGCTCGGGCGTTCCTACCGGCCCGACAGCGAGCGCATGGATGTCGGCCCCGACGCCGTCGATCCGCAACGCGTGCAGGCCGATGGCCATCCCTTGCGAGAGGCCACGCCTTGGCCGCAAGAACGCCTGCTACCCGATTGGAAAAAGGAGGTTTCCGCCTACTACGCGGCCATGGAGCGTCTGGGCGAGGTCATCCTTCGCGCTCTGGCCCGCGCGCTCGGCCTGCTAGAGGACGAGCTGGCCGGCCGCTTCCGTCACGGCATCTCGACATTGCGCTTCATCCACTTCCTCCCGACCCGCGACAGCGGCCCCCTGCTCGCCGGCGCGCACGAGGACACGGGGTTCACCACCTTGCTGCATCAGGACGAGGCCGGTGGCCTGGAGCTTCAAACCCGAGACGGCGCGTGGCAGCAGGTGCCTCCCGGAGAAGGCCGTGTCGCGGTGAACTTCGGCCTGCTGTTCGAGCGCTGGACCCAAGGCCGCGTCAGAGCCACGCCGCACCGCGTGACCAATCGCGGCCGCGAGCGCCACTCCATCGTCTTCTTCCACGAACCCGCCTTCGACGCCGAGTTCGCGCCGCTACCCGGTGCGGAATCTCATTTTAAACCATTTACTTACGGCCCTTTCCTCTGGCACGAGATGCAGCGCTACAGCGATTTCGAGGGCATCGAGCAGGAGCTTGCGACGCGCGGAGCCCTCGGCGCGGCATAGCACCCATCACCCGCGGGCGGCTTGGCAGGAGAGAGGCAGGCCCCTAAGCAAGCACCATGGCGAAGACGGCGGCTGCAACTACGACGGCGCCTACCCAGGCGCCGCTGACGGCGGCGCTGTGGATGGGCGGCGTGCTCACGTCCTTCATCGTGATGGCGATCGGAGCCCGCGAGGCGAGTCACGACCTCGCCGCCATTCAGTTGCTGTTCTACCGCAGCCTGGTGGCCATCGCCGCCGTCCTGCTGTGGGCGGCGCTGACCAGTCCCGGACTGCGATCGCTGCGCACCCGCCGCCCGGGCGCGCACATCCTGCGCAACAGCCTTCAGTTCGTCGGCCAATTCAGCTGGTTCTATGCGATCGGCCTGATCCCGCTGGCCCAGGTCTTCGCGATCGAGTTCACTGCGCCGCTCTGGGTGGGTCTCTTGGCCCCCCTCTTCCTCGGCGAGCGCATGACGCGCGCGCGGGCCGTCTCGCTGGCCCTGGGGTTCATCGGCGTGCTGGCCGTGGTGCGGCCCGGCGTCGTGGAGCTCAACCCCGGCACCCTGGCGATCCTGATCGGCGCCGTGGGCTTTGCCGGCGGCATGATCATGACCAAGCGCCTGACCACGACCGAGGCACCGATCACCGTCATCTTCTACATGTCGCTGGTGCAGGCGGTCATCAGCGGGCCGCCCACCTTGTGGGATCCGGTCCTGCCGACCTGGAGCGCCGCCTTCTGGGTCGTCGTCGTGGCCGTCTCGGGCCTGTCGGCCCACTACTGCATGGTGCGCGCCTTCGCGCTCGCCGACGCGCTCATCGTCGCACCGATGGAGTTCCTCCGCCTGCCGCTGGTCATGCTGCTGGCGATCCTGCTCTACGGCGAGCCCTTCGATCTGTGGATCCTGGCAGGCGGCAGCCTGATCCTGGCCGGCAACTACTACAACCTGCTGAGCGAACGGCGGCAGCGCGCGGCGCCACCCTAGAGCAGAGCGCGCGCCGCTCCAGCGACCCTCCTCAACGCGCCTACATTGTGCTATCGGGGTCGCAACCCCATGAGACGACCGCTTGAGAGAGTGAGCGATGGCCGAGCGCATTGATCAGGTCACCATCGTCGGCGGCGGAACCGCCGGGTGGTTGACCGCCCTTATCCTGCAATCCTTCTTGAACAGCCGCCGCGACCAGCCGCCGGTCGCGATCACCTTGGTGGAGAGCCCCAACATCCCGACCATCGGCGTCGGCGAGGCCACGGTGCGGGGCATCCCCAACCTCTTCCGCCAGCTGGGCATCGACGAGCGCGACTTCTTCCGCCGCTGCAACGCCACCTTCAAGCTGGCCGCCGAGTTCAAAGGCTGGAACCTCGACGACAAGGGCGAGCCGATCTACTTCCTGCACCCCTTCAACTTTCCCAAGCCCTTGGACGGCATCAACCCGGCCTACCACTTCAAGCGCTTCGGCAGCGTGAACGGCGCCAAGGCGGCCGAGGCGCTGACCTGGAACCAGGCCATCATCACCCAGATGAAGGGTCCGCGACCCCTGGGCGCCAAGGACTACGAGGCCGTTGTCTCCTACGCCTACCACCTGGACGCGGCCCTCTTCGGCCCCTTCCTGCGCGAGACGGCGGTGGAGCGCGGCGTGACCCGCATCGAGGACGACGTCACCGGCGTCGAGGTCGATGAGCGCGGCCACGTGACCAAGCTCAACCTGGAGCGCAACGAAGACCTGCCGGTGAAGCTGGTGATCGACTGCACTGGCTTCCGCTCGATCATCATGCAAGGGGCGCTCAAGGAAGATTTTCTTCCCTATTCCAATCACTTGCTCTGCGATCGTGCGATGCCGTTCCAGATTCCGATCCCCGCCGATCGCCCGCTGCCGGCGGCGACCCGCGCGACCGCCCTTTCCGGCGGCTGGGTCTTCCGGGTGCCCTTGGCCGAGCGGATCGGCAGCGGCTACATCTACTCCAGCCAGTTCAAGAGCGACGACGAGGCCCGCGACGAGTTGATCGCGCACTGGCGCGCCATCGGCGACCTGACGCCGGAGATGGAGGACCCCGAGCCCAAGGTGATCCGCATGAAGACCGGCCGCACCAAGCGGGCCTGGGTCAACAACTGCATCGCCATCGGACTGTCGAACGGCTTCGTCGAGCCCCTTGAGGCGACCGCCATCTACATGGTCGAGAGCGCCACGCGCTGGCTCGTCACCTACTTCCCCGATCAAGGCATCGACCCGGTCTATGCCGAGGCCTTCAACCGCCGCATGGACGGCCTCTACGACGAGGTGCGCGATTTCCTGGCGATGCACTTCGTCACCAGCAACCGGCCGGAGCCCTTCTGGCAGGCCGCCCGCGCGCCGGGCGTGGCGCCCGAGCGCCTGATGGAGCAGTTGCGGCTGTGGAAGCACACGCTGCCCAGCGATCAGGACATGTTCTACAAGGGTCTCTTCGGCGAGTGGAACTACCTCTACTGCCTCTGGGAGAAAGGCTACTTCGAGGGCGAGACCTATCCCCTGACGCCACTAGCCAATCCGGAGAGCTGGCAGCGCTTCGAGCAGTCCATGGAGCAGAACACGGCGGAGCTGCTGCGGCGCCTGCCCGATCACCGCGCGCTGCTGAGCGAGATGCGCGGCGAGAGCGCGCCCGGCAATGAGGCCGAATCCCCGGCGCTAAACGCGGCGTTGCGCGGTATCGGCGGAGACGGAGCCTGGCAGGCCGCGCAACCCGTCTACCAGCCCGCGCCGCAGCCGGCGCCGGCGCCAACCCACCAGCCGCCGCCAGTGCAGCCGGCCCAGCCGGGCTTGGGCGCTGCCGCCTACATGCCCGCGACGCAGCCACGGTCACCGGCGCCGACGGCTACGGCGGGCGGCATGTCGTTCGCCGGCGCCTCCTACATGCCGGCGCCGCAGTCTCCACCACCAAGTCCGCAGACCCCGGCGCCGACGGCCGAAGGCCTGAGCTTCGGCGCGCCGACCGGCGGCCTTTCCTTCCCGGCTCAGCCCCCCGGCGGTATGACCTTCGGCGCGCCCGGCCCGGCCGCGCCGGCGACAGCAAGCGCGCCTGCGACAGCAAGCGCACCGCCGACGGCCGCCGATCCCTCGGCCGGGCTGGTGTTCGGGGCGCCGACGAGCGGCGGCTTCACGGCTCCCCCACCGCAGCCGGTCACCCAACCGAGCGGCGCGACCTATGAAGCCCCGGCTCAGCCAGCGGCACCCGCGAGCGATCCCGGCGGGCTCGTGTTCGACGCACCTACCTACGGGGCACAGACCTACGGGGCGCCTACCTACGAGACCGCCGATACCGCGGCATCGACGGGTCTGACCTATGGCCCGATGGGAGCCGAGGCCCCGCAGGCGCCGCCCGAAGCGGCAGCGGAGCCCGAGGCGCCGCCCGAGAAACCTGAGCCGACGCCCTTCGAGAAGGCCTTGGCGAAGCGCTACGGCGCCAAGCCCAGCGTCATCGCGCCGCGCTGAAGAAGCATCAGGAGCTCGTGCCGCCGGGCAGGTCGTCTTCGATGTAGGCCCGGACGATGCTGTCCATGTCAGGATCGGGCGTCAGTCCGGCGGCGAGCGCGCGTTCCGACGTGACCCCCTGCGGCCAGGACTGAACCAGCGCCGACGTGCCCGCGTCCGGCTGCCAGTCGATCAGGTCGAAGGCCTCCTGGCCGCCGGCGCGCTTCAAGGCCTCGGCCATCTCGGCGACGCTCACCGAGATGCCGGGCAGGCTCATGACACGGCCCGGCCCGAACGCGGAGGCCGGCAGGCTTGCCGCCTGCAGCAGGCCTTGGACCACGCGACGCGGCGAGATCAGGGCCATTCTGACTTCCGGCGGTACGGGACAAAGCGCCCGCGCGCCCGATAGGGGCTCGCGGATGATGCCGCTGGCGAAACCGGAGGCCGCCTTGTTGGGCTTGCCCGGCCGCACCACCACGGTGGGCAGGCGCAGCGAGCGCCCGTCGATGATGCCCTTGCGGCTGAAGTCCTTGACCAAGAGCTCCCCCATGGCCTTCTGGGCACCGTAGGAGGAATCGGGCGTGATCGGCGTCGCGTCCGCCACCGTCTGCGGCAGGTCGCCGCCGTAGACCGCGACGGAGCTGGTGAAGACGAAGCAGGGCTTGCGGCCCGCCTCCCTCACCGCCTGTAAGAGGTCCAAGGTGCCTTGCAGATTAGCCGCCAGGCCCAGATCGAGGTCGGCCTCGCACTCCGCGCTGACGGCGGCGGCTAGGTGCCAAATCAGATCGACGCCAGGCGCCACGGCCCGCTCGAGGTCTTCCGGCCTTGCGAGTTCCCCCAAGAGCGGCACCACCCTGGGATCGTCGAAACCGGGGTCGACACGATCGAGGCTAAGGATCTGTTCCGGCGCCGGCATCCCCTCCGGCCCCGCCAAGAGCGCGGCGATTAGCTTTCGGCCCAAGAAGCCACCGCCGCCGGTCACCAGTATCCGCATTGCTTTCCCCTCCTGATGCTGCGGCGACCTTGCCTCGCGGCGCCCCCTGAGACAAGCAGGCGCTGCCGCCGGACGCGCGAGGGCGTTATGTTCTCCCGCGGAGCATTGGGAGAGGCCCTTTGGCGAGCAGGTCCGACGACTACGTTGCGCTTTGGATAGGCGGCGAGCTGCCGGCCGCCGCGGCAGGCTGCCTGGCCTCCTTCGTGCGCCACGGCCATCGCGTCGTGCTCTACTGCTACGACGCGCCGACAGGCGTGCCGCCGGGGGTAAAGCTGTTGGATGCCGCGCACATCCTGCCCCCAAGCCGCATCGTGCGGCACTACCGGACCAAGGCGCTCTCCGTCTTCTCCGATCACTTTCGCTACAAGCTGCTGCACGAGAAGGGCGGCACCTGGATCGACTGCGACCTCTACTGCCTCAGGCCCTTCGACTTTCCCGGAGAGACCCTGTTCGGCCGCAGCGCGCCCGACGTCATCAACAACGCGCTCTTGCGGTTGCCGGCCGGATCGCCCTTGGCGGAGGACCTGGTCGGCGTCTTCGAGCATCGGCAGAACTATCTGCCGTGGCTCTTGCCGTCCACCCGCCGGCGCGCCTGGCTGCGCCATCACCTCTACCGCAAGCCCCTCTACGCCGTGATCCCGATCGGCAATACCGGGCCGGCCGCGCTTACCTGGTTCGCCGAGCATCACGGCCTGGCCGACATGGCAAGACCGCCGGAGGTCTTCTATCCCGTCCGCTGGGAGGACGCGGGGCGCTTCGCCGAAGCCGACTTCGACCTGGAGCCCCTGCTGACGCCGAGCAGCGCCGCCATCCACCTTTGGAACGACGTCCTGCGCCACCGCAAGGAGCCGGCCGAGCCCGGCAGCCTGCTGTCCCGCATTGAGGCCGAAGGCCAAGGCGGCCCGCCAGCCCTGACTCTCAGGCCGCAGGAGTGACCGGCAAGAAAATTACTTTTCAGGGATGACAGGACAGCATCGCTGACCTATATAGTCTCTATCGGCAGCCATGCGGAGGTTGCGGCTCCGCTCATCGGGGCATAGGTGGTGCCCAGGACAGAGTGCCCGGACCCAACGGCAGCTTTGCAGTCGACGAGCGGTGCGCCAAGATGCCGGTAAGAAGCTGTCGAACAGCCAAGATACTCCGCTGGCCATGCCGGCGGCTCTACGGGGATGAACCATGCCAGACGCTTCGGTCAGCCTTGACGACAAGTACACGCTCGAGAGCGGGCGGATCTTCCTTACCGGTATCCAAGCCTTGGTGCGCCTGCCTTTGATGCAGCAACAGCGCGACCGCGCGGCCGGTCTCAACACCGGCGGCTACATCACCGGCTATCGCGGATCGCCGCTGGGCGCGCTGGATCAACAGCTGTGGAAGGCCAAGCACTTCCTGGACGAGAACAACATCGTCTTCCGGCCGGGCTTGAACGAGGATCTGGCGGCGACTGCGGTCTGGGGCACGCAGCAGACCACGCTGTTCGGCGACGCCACCGTCGATGGCGTCTATTCCATGTGGTACGGCAAGGGACCCGGCGTCGACCGCTGCGGCGACGTCTTCCGCCACGGCAACATGGCCGGGAGTTCCAAATACGGCGGCGTCCTCTTGATGGCCGGCGACGACCATGCCGCCAAGTCCTCCACCACGGCGCATCAGTGCGAATACGCCTTCATGGACGTCATGGTGCCGACCCTGGTGCCGGCCGGCGTGCAGGAGTTCCTGGACTTCGGCCTCTATGGCTGGGCGCTGTCGCGCTACTCCGGCTGCTGGGTGGGCTTCAAGTGCGTCGCCGACACGGTGGAGGCCACGGCGTCGTGCAACGTCGATCCACAAAGAATCGTCATCACCGAGCCCGACGACTTCGAGATGCCGCCGGACGGACTGAACCTGCGCTGGAACGGCGCCCTCGACATGATTCAGCAGGAAGAGCGCCTGCATTTCAGAAAGATGTATGCCGCACTCGCCTTTGCGCGCGCCAACCATTTGAACCGCACGGTGATCGACAGCCCCAAGCGGCGCTTCGGCATCGTCACCGCCGGCAAGACCTATCTGGACGTACGCCAGGCCTTGGACGACCTGGGCATCGACGAGGCCATGGCCGCCGACATGGGCCTCACTCTCTACAAGGTCGGCATGGTCTGGCCGCTGGAGCGCGACGGCATTCGCGAATTCGCGGAGGGCCTGGAAGAAATCCTGGTCGTCGAGGAGAAGCGGGCCGTCATCGAGAACCAGCTTAAGGAACAGCTCTATAATTGGCGCGCCGACGTGCGCCCGCGCGTCATCGGCAAGTTCGACGAGGAGCGGAACTGGATCCTGCCGTCGAACGGCGAGCTGACGCCGGCCAGGATCGCGCGGGTCATCGCCGGCCGCATCAAGCGCTTCTACTCCAGCGAGATCATCGACGAGCGGCTTCGTTTCCTCGACCGCAAGGAGGCCGCCCTCTCGGCCGAGCCGGAAGCCCTGAAGCGGGTTCCCACCTTCTGCTCCGGCTGTCCGCACAACAGCTCCACCAAAGTCCCGGACGGCAGCCGCGCGCTCGCCGGCATCGGCTGCCACTACATGGCCCAGTGGATGGACCGCAACACCCAGACCTTCACGCAGATGGGCGGCGAGGGGATTACCTGGGTGGGCCAGGCGCCCTTCTCCAAGACCAAGCACGTCTTCGCCAACCTGGGTGACGGCACCTACGAGCATTCCGGGCTGCTGGCGATCCGCCAGGCCAAGGCCGCCGGCGTAAACATCACCTACAAGATCCTCTACAATGACGCGGTCGCCATGACCGGCGGTCAGCCGCACGACGGCCCGCTGAACCCGGCCATCATCAGCCAGCAGATCGCCGCCGAAGGGGTGAAGCCGATCGTCGTCGTCACCGACGAGCCCGAGAAGTACCCCATGGGCACGAACTGGGCGCCGGGCGTCACCATCGAGCATCGCCGCCAGCTGGACGAGGTACAGCGCCGCCTGCGCGAAGAGCCGGGCGTCAGCGCCATCATCTACGACCAGACCTGTGCTGCCGAGAAGCGCCGGCGGCGCAAGCGCGGGCTCTACCCCGATCCGCCGAAGCGGGCCTTCATCAACGAGATGGTCTGCGAGGGCTGCGGCGACTGCTCGGTCAAGTCGAACTGCGTCTCGGTGGTCCCGCTGGAGACCGCGTTCGGACGCAAGCGCGCGATCGACCAGTCCAGCTGCAACAAGGACTTTTCCTGCGTCGAGGGCTTCTGCCCCTCCTTCGTGACCGTGCATGGCGGCAAACCGCGGCGCCGGAAGCAGTCGGGCCCGGTCGAGGTCGCGGCCTGGGAGGTTCTGCCGGACCCGGAGCTGCCGAGACTGGACCGTCCCTACAACATCCTGGTGACCGGCGTCGGCGGAACCGGCGTGGTCACCATCGGCGCGCTTCTGGGCATGGCCGCCCACATAGAAGGGCGCGGCTGCTCGATCCTCGATCAGGCCGGTCTGGCGCAAAAGGGCGGCGCGGTCACCAGCCACGTCCGCCTGGCCGAGCGGCCGGACGATATCCACGCGGTCCGCATCGCCGCCGGGCGCGCCGACCTGCTGCTCGGCTGTGACCTGGTGGTCGCGGCCTCGGCCGAGGCGCGCGGCAAGCTGGACGAAGGCAACAGCTGGGCCATCGTGAACCGCTACGAGCAGATCACCGGCGATTTCGCCCGCAATCCCGATCTCGCCATACCCGGCGAGCGGCTGGTCGGGCAGATTCAGCACGCGGTCTCCGTCGGACGCGCGGTCTTCGTCGATGCCCACGCCCTGGCAACCGCGCTCTTGGGCGATTCCATCGCCACCAACCTCTTCATGCTGGGCTTTGCCTGGCAGAAGGGCCTGGTCCCGGTCTCCGAAAGCGCGTTGATGCAGGCGATCGACCTCAATCGCGTCGCCGTCGACTTCAACAAGCAGGCCTTCCTCTGGGGCCGCCGTGCCGCTGTCGACCTCCAGGCCGTCGCGCGCGTGGCGAACGCCGGCCCCGAGAGCGAAGCCCCGGTAGAGGAGAGCCTGGATGGGCTCGTCCGGCACCGCGAGGCCTTCCTCACCGCCTATCAGGACGGCAAGCTGGCCGCGCGCTATCGGCGCTTGGTCGACAAGGTGTCGGAGGCGGAGCGAAGCAAGACGCCGGGGCAAAGCGGCCTGGCGGAGGCCGCGGCGCGCTACTACGCCAAGCTGCTGGCGATCAAGGACGAGTACGAGGTCGCGCGGCTCTACACCGACGGCGGCTTCGAGGCCAAGCTGAAGGAGGCCTTCGAAGGCGACGTCAAGCTGACCTTCCACCTGGCCCCGCCGCTCTTGGCCAAACGCGACCCGCGCACCGGCGAGCTCTTGAAGAAAGAGTATGGTCCCTGGGTGTTCAAGGCCTTCAAGTACCTTGCGAAGATGCGGCGATATCGCGGTACGTGGCTTGATATTTTTGGTCGCACCGAAGAGCGGAAAATGGAACGCGGCCTGATCCGCGACTACGAGGCCTTGGCGGAGGAAGTCGTCGCCAAGCTCGCCCCCGGCAATCACCACACGGCGGTGGCCCTGTTGTCGATTCCGGAGAGGATTCGCGGCTACGGCCACGTCAAGGAGGCCAATCTGGCGCTTGCCAAGAAGGAGGAGGCGGACCTGCTTTCCAGCTTCAGGGGCGAACCCACGCCGGCCGCGGAAGCCGCCGAATAGGCCCGGCGAGGCCGCAACCTTGACGACAGCCGGTCCCAAGGTATTAGCGGGATCGGCTTGTGCCCCCTGGCAATCGTGTAGGAGTTTGCTATCTTCAGACCTAGCTGGGGGATCGACGATCGGGAAAGGCAGTCATGAGCGGGCCTCGCTCCGTCACCATCGGTTTGGCTGTTTCCGCCGCTCTGTTCTGCACCGGATTGAGCGACAGCCCCTCCTCTCTGCCGAGTGCCTCGGTGAAGGATGCGCCCAAGGCCGAGTCCGTACGTCGTCAGCTGCCGGCGCCACGCACCCTGCCCTGGGTCTACGAGCGCCAGGAAGACGACACCCCCATTGCACGCAGCTGCAGCAGCGAGGCCGACGGCGCGGTCTGCGTCGCGGTCGCCTGCCGACGCGACCAAGGGCTGACCTTCGAGTACTACGGTCCCGGTCGGCCGCAGCCGGACCACGAGGCCAGGGGATCGGTGCTGGTCAGCACGCTGAAAGGGGTTAAGCGGGTCGCCATCAGCTGGTCCCTCCTCAATCGTCCCTTCGACCGGCGCGCGCCGCTGTCGCCGACCTTGGCGGTCCTCCTGGCCGAGGGCGGGAAGGGCCTCTACGAGGACGAGGAGCGCAAGCTGCCCTTCACTCTGAAGGGCTCCGCGGCGGCGATCGAGGCGGTGGAGCGCCGCTGCCGCTAGGCCGTCTCAGCCATTTTGCCGCACCGCACAATGAGGCGCGCCAAGGTCAACGGGCGTTGCTAGTGTGCGCCGATGTCCGCTTTCGAAGAGATACTGGAGACGAGAGGCTGGCTGCTGGCCGACGGCGCCACCGGCACCAACCTCTTTCTGCGCGGCCTGCAGCAGGGCGACGCGCCGGAGCTGTGGAACCTGGACGCCACCGACAAGGTGCGCGCGCACTATCGCAGCTTCATCGAAGCCGGCTCCGATCTGGTGCTGACCAACACCTTCGGCGGCACCGCCAACCGACTGAAGCTGCACGGCGCCGAGGGACAGGTCCGGGAGATCAACCGCGCCGCCGCCCAGTTGCTGCGCGCCGAGGCGGAAAGCCTGGAGCGCGAGGTCGTCGTCGCCGGCTCCATGGGGCCGACCGGCGACCTCTTCGAGCCCTTGGGCCCCCTGACCCTCGACGAGGGCGTCAAGGCCTTCGCCGCGCAGGCGGCGGGGCTGGCCGAAGGCGGAGTCGATCTGCTGTGGATCGAGACCATCTCCAGCGTGGACGAGATTAGGGCCGCCGTGGCAGGCGCCGCCGAGACCGGCTTGCCGATCGTCGCCACGCTTTCCTTCGACACCAACGGACGCACCATGATGGGCGTGACGCCGGCCGATTGGGCCGAGCTCTCGCACGACCTGCCGGCGCCGCTGGCGGCCTACGGCGCCAATTGCGGCACCGGCGCGGCCGAACTGATCGCCACTGTCATCGGCTTGGCGGAAGCGGCACGGCCGGGCGACCGCTTGGTCGCCAAGGCCAACTGCGGCATCCCGCAGTGGATCGAGGGCGCGATCCGCTACGACGGGACGCCCGAGCTCATGGCCGACTATGCGCGGCTCGCCCGCGACGCGGGCGCCAGCGTCATCGGCGGCTGCTGCGGCACCACGCCCCATCACGTCTCCGCCCTACGCGACGCCCTGGAAGAGCACGCACCCGGCACGCCGCCCAGCCTGGAAGAGGTCGCAAGCCGCCTCGGCCCGCTCTCCAACGCCACCCTGTCGCTCATCGGCGGCCAAGGTGACGAGCAACCGCAGGACGCGCAACCCGCGGGCCGCCGACGCCGCGGCCGCCGTCGCGGCACGGCCCCCTTCTAGCAACGGCGTGACACGACCGCTGCACTGGTCGCCGTTCCGCGGCTATGCTTAGGGGGCTCAAGGTCCCGGAATAGCCGTGCTGCCCATCCTCTTCGCCGTTCTCCCCATTTTCCTGGTGATCCTGGTCGGTCACGTCACGGTCAGGCGCGGCTTCCTGAGCCTGACTTTCTGGGGCGAAGCCGATCGTCTCATCTTCTACATCCTCTTCCCGGCCCTGCTGTTGGAAAGCATGGCCGATGCGCCTTTGCGGGATTTGACCCTGGGCCCCTTGGCCCTGGCGACGGTAATCTCTCTCCTGGCGATGTCCGCGGCCCTGCTGCTCTTTCGCCGGCAGATCACCGCCGACGGCCCCTCCTTCACCTCCGTCTTTCAAAGCAGCATCCGCCAGAACTCCTTCCTCTGCTTCGCCGTGGCACTAGCCCTCAAGGGCAGCCCCGGGGTCGAAGCGGTCGCGGTGGTCATTGCGATCTACGTGCCGCTGGTCGGGGTGCTTTCCATTGCCGCGCTCACCCGCTATGGCGCGACGCCGGTGCGCCATCCCGGCAAGATGCTGCTGGCCGTGATCAAGAACCCCTTGATGATGGCGATCTTCCTCGGCCTGGCGCTGAACCTCAGCGGCATCGGTCTGCATGCGGCCTTGGAGCGCGTCTTCCAGATCATGGGCCAGGCGGCGCTCTGCCTCGGGCTGATGGCCGTCGGCGCCGGGCTCGATCTCGAAGCGGCGCGCAAGAGCGGCCGCTTGGTGAGCCTCGCCGTCGTCCTCAAGCTGGCGATCCTGCCGATGGTGGCGCTGGGCCTGGCGATGGCGTTCGGCGTCGACCCCCAGGCGACCTTCGCGCTGGTGCTGCTGGCCGGCTCGCCGACCGCCGGCGCCGCCTACATCATGGCGCGCCAGATGGGCGGCAACGCGCCGCTGGTGGCCAACATCATCTCGGCGCAGGTGGCGGTCGCGCTGGTCAGCCTGCCGCTCTTGCTCGGTCTCTTGGACTGGCTGCAGGGCGGCTAGCGACGCCACCGCTTGGCGCCCCGGCGCGGGCATGGCAATAAGGGCCGGCTTTTGGAGGAGAAAGAGATGAGCGAAGGCAATCCCGGTCCGCTCGCCGGCTTGCGCGTACTCGACCTGACCCGGATTCTCGCCGGTCCCACCTGCACACAGCTGCTGGGCGATCTGGGCTGCGACGTGATCAAGATCGAGCGGCCGGGCGAAGGCGACGACACGCGCAAGTGGGGACCGCCCTTCCTCGGCCGCGCCGACGGCAGCGCCAGCAACACGGCCGCCTACTACCTCTCCTCCAACCGCAACAAGCGCTCGATCACCATCGACATCACCAAGCCCGAGGGCCAAGCCCTGGTGCGGCGCCTGGCGGCCCGGTGCGATATCGCGGTGGAGAACTTCAAGACCGGCGGGCTCGCCAAGTACGGGCTGGACTACTTCGGCCTCAAGGAAGCCAAGCCCGATCTGGTCTACTGCTCCATCACCGGCTTCGGCCAAACCGGCCCCTATGCCGCGCGCGCCGGCTACGACTACCTGGCGCAAGGCATGGGCGGCATCATGAGCCTGACCGGCGAGAGCGACGGCCGGCCGATGAAGGTCGGCGTCGGCATCGCCGACGTCATGTGCGGGATGTATGCCGCCGTGGCGATCCTCTCGGCCATCCTGCATCGCAACAAGACCGGCCGCGGCCAGTACATCGACCTGGCCTTGCTGGATACCCAAATCGCCTGGCTGGTGAACGAGGGCCTGAACTACCTGACCTCCGGCAAGGAGCCACCGCGCCAAGCCACCGAGCATCCCAACATCGTACCCTACAACACCCTGCCGACGGCCGACGGCTACTTCATCCTGGCGGTCGGCAACGATGCCCAGTTCGCCCGCTTCTGCGATTTCGCCGGGGCCCCGGAACTGGCGCGCGACCCGCGCTTCCTGACCAACAAGGACAGGGTGACCAACCGGCGGGCCATCTACGAGCTCCTGCCCGATGTCACGCGGCGCAAGACCAGCAAGGAATGGCTCGACGGCCTCGCCAAGCTGGGCGTGCCGGCCGGTGCGGTCAATACGCTCGCCGAGGTCTTCGAGGACCCGCAGGTCTTGGCGAGAGGCATGAAGGTCCAGGTCCCCTACCCCGACAGTCAGAAGGGAGAGATCGACCTGATCGGCAATCCCATCAAGTTCTCGGAGACCCCGGTCTCCTATCGCAAGGCGCCTCCGACCATGGGTCAGCACACGGACGAGATCCTGGCCGAGTTCGGCATCGATCAGGGCGAGCGCGAGAAACTGCGCGAGAGCGGCATCATCTAGACCTCCCGGCTAGGAGCAGCATCGACGGCGGCAGGGTTGCGTCACGCGCCGCCCTCCCCCGGTCTCGCTGGTTGCAACTCACCGGCGCCAGGCCCATATCCGGCCTCATCCAAGGGGACCGCATGGGACGTCCGGCTTGCCCGGACAGCCAAACTCTGATGGTGCGCCAGTGTTGTTCCGCTCGATACTCTTCACCCCCGCCACCCGGCTCGACTGGCTAGAGAAGGCCTTCGAGGCGGCGCCCGATTGGGTCGCGCTGGATCTGGAAGACGGCGTCGGACCGACCCAGAAGGATGCCGCGAGGCAAGCGCTCACGGCCTTCTCCGCAGACGGCCTGGAGGAGGTCGCCGGTCGGGTCGCCGTGAGGATCAACGCGCCGGACACGCCCGCCGGCATCCGGGACTTGGCGGCAATGCTGGACTGGCCGGTCTGGCCAGGCCTCTTGATCCTCCCCAAGGTCGACGCCGCCGCGCAGGTCCGACAGATCGCCAGCCTCTTCTCCGCCGCCAGGGGAAAGCCGGCGCTTCTGCTTTCCCTCGAGACCGCGGCGGGCCTTGCCGAGGCAGCCGCCATTGCAAGGGCGGCCCCGGAACGCGCGGTTCTCGGCTATGGCTCGGCCGATCACATGGCCGAAACCGGCGGTGCAATGACCGAGGCCTCCTTGGCCTTCGGACGCTCTCAGATCGTCAACGCGGCAGCGATCGCGGGCTGCCCCGCGCTGGACGGCGTCTGGCTCGACTACCAGGACCAGGGCGGCCTTCGGGCCGAGGCCCGGCTGGTGAGATCCATGGGGTTCGTCGGCAAGATCGCCATTCATCCACGGCAGATCACGACGCTGAACGAGGTCTTCTCTCCGACCGTGGAGGAGATCGAGAGGGCGCGGCGGATGGTGGCGGCGGCCCAGGCGGCGGGCGGCGGCGCCTTCGCCTTCGAGGGCAAGATGGTCGACCCGCCGGTGATCGAGCGCGCCAAACGAATCGCAGCGATGGGAAGCTAGTCACATGACACGCAAACTCAACGGCCTGACGCACGTGGAGGGCCAGCGCTTTCGCGAAGACCCGGGTCTGGACTACGAGGACTTCGAGGTCGGCGACATCTACGAACATTGGCCGGGGCGGACGATCACCGAGGCGGACAACACCTGGTTCACCCTGCTGACGATGAACACCCACCCGCTGCACTTCGACATGAACTACGCGAGCCAGTCGGAGTTCGGCAGACCGCTGGTCAACTCGACCTTCACCATCGCGCTGGTAGGCGGCATGACGGTGTCCTCCAGCAGCCAGAAGGCCATCGCCAATCTCGGCTGGGAAGAGATCAAGCTGCCGGCGCCCGTCTTCGTCGGCGACACGCTCTATGCCGAGACCGAGGTCCTGGGCAAACGCGAGTCCAAGTCGCGCAAGACGGCGGGCATCGTCCGCGTGCGCCACTCCGGAAAGAACCAGGACGGCACCTATGTGCTGCACATGATCCGCTCCTTCTTCGCGGCAAAGCGCGGCCATTCCGTGGTGGATGCCCTGCGCGCAAGGATGGGCTGAGATGAGACCGCTGGCAGGCGTGCGCGTTCTCGCGGTCGAGCAGTACGGCGCGGGTCCCTTCGGCACGCAGCTCTTGGCCGACCTCGGCGCGGAGGTGATCAAGATCGAGAACCGAAAGACCGGCGGAGACTACGCCCGCGCGCTCGGGCCCTACTTCATCGAGGGCGCCGAAGAGGACGACGCCAGCCTCTTCTTCCAGTCCGTCAATCGCAACAAGAAGAGCCTGACGCTGGATCTCGGCAGTCCTGAAGCGCGCGAGGTCTTCAAGCGCCTCGTCGCCGGCGCCGACGCCGTCGCCAACAACCTGCGCGGCGACGTGCCGGAGAAGCTCGGGATCACCTATGAGGCGCTGAAGGACGCGAACCCGGCCATCGTGTGCGCCCACTGCTCGGGCTACGGGCGGGAGGGTCCCCGAAAGGCGTGGCCCGGCTACGATTTCCTGATGCAAGCCGAATCCGGCTACTTCCACATGTCCGGCGAGCCCGGCACGCCGCCGACGCGCATGGGCCTGTCGATCGTGGACTTCATGGGAGGCACCTACATGGCGCTGGGCCTGGTCTCCGGCGTGCTCGGTGCCCGCGCCACCGGGCAGGGCGGCGACATCGACGTGAACCTCTACGACACCGCGCTCTACAATCTGAGCTACCTCAGCACCTGGGCCCTGAACACCGACTACGACCCGCATCGCGAAGCGCGTTCGGCGCATGCCTCGCTGGTGCCCTGCCAGCTCTATCGGACTGCCGATGGCTGGATCTACCTCATGTGCAACAAGGAGAAGTTCTGGCAGGAGCTCTGCAAGGCGGTCGGTCGCCCAGAGCTGGCCCAGGATGCGCGTTATCGCGACTTCGGCGAACGCCTGAAGCGCCGTGACGAGCTGACCGTCCTACTGGACGAAGCACTCTCCGTCGCCGGCAGCGAGGCGTGGCTGGACCGCCTTCGGGGCCGCGTTCCCGTGGCACCGGTACGCACGCCGAGAGAGGCCCTGAACGATCCGGACATGGAGGCGGCGGCAAAGATCGAGGAAGTGGAACGGAACGACGGCCGCCGCTTCCGGCTGCTTCGCTCTCCCATACACTGCGGCAACGCGGTGGCCGCGCGGGCCTGTCCGCCGATGGGCCACGACACCGATGTCATCCTGGCCGCGGCCGGTTACGCGCCGAGCGAGATAGCCGCGCTTCGCGCAAAGCAGCTCATCTGACGCCAACCCGAGGGCCAAGGCCCCGCACAGGGATGGCCTACACACTAGGCACACCGGCGCGCCAGGTTTTCGACAGAAGCGGTCCCCAGGTGAGAGGTGTCCCCGGAGATCGTCGGCTTTGACGGGTACCCGTCACCGGCTCCGGGATCGAATGCCATGTTGATCGAGGGCAGGAGAATGCTTGGCACGTCACCACTCGACAATCTCGCACGCGATGTCTACATCGCCACGACGGCGCACGATGGGGAGCGCGCGGGACAGGTCATCACCTGGGTCACCCATGCCTCCCTGGTGCCGGAAAAGCGCAACGTCATCGCCGTCTTCTCCAGGTTCCACCACACCTACGAGATCCTGGGCGCGGAAGGCAGGTTCGCGCTCAACCTGCCGACGGAACGGCAGAAGGACCTGGCCGTCCTCTTCGGCCTCTACTCCGGCCACGAGCTGGACAAGTTCGAGGACCCGCGCGTGCGCTGCACCTCGCGCGGGGGCCTGCCCTTGCTTTCCGAGACGGCGGGCCATGCCATCCTCAAGGTCTTTAGCGAGGTGGATCTCGGCGACCGCGTCGCCGTCATCTCCCGCGTCGTGGAGGAAACCTACGATTCGACCCGGCGGCCCTTGAAGCTGGGCGCCTTTCTGGAGAGCTGCTCGGAGCAGGAGATCGCGCGCCACAGGAGCAACTACGCCAAGATGATCGAGCGGGATTCCGCCTACATCAGAGACGCTCTGTGACGTCGCGATCGGGTCTCCGGTCCGCTCCGCCCCGGGCGGTCGACGCCGTCGGGATCCACCCACAGCCTTTCCACAGGCTCGAGGCCAAGATCCCTTCTTGAGCTTCCCGCGGCTCGGGAGTATGCAAGGGCCTCATGACCGAGACAGGGGAAGCAACGGCAAACAATGGCTATCCCCACCGTCATTTGTTGGGCATCGAGGGCCTGACCCCAGGCGAGATCTCCTTTCTCCTGGACCTCTCCGACAGCTACGTCGACTTCAACTCGCAAGGCCAAGCGCGCAAGCAGGATCCGCGCCGGCAGCTGCTGGCCGGACGCACCCTGATCAACCTTTTCTTCGAGAACTCGACCCGCACGCTCACCTCTTTCGAGCTGGCCGGCAAGCTCCTGGGCGCCGAGGTGATCAACATGGTCGTCGGCTCTTCCTCCGTGAAGAAAGGCGAGACCTTGATCGACACGGCGACCACCTTGAACGCCATGCACCCCGATCTGCTGGTGGTGCGCCACGACCAGTCGGGCGCGGTCAAGCTGCTGTCGGAGAAGGTCAACTGCTGCGTCATCAACGGCGGCGACGGCAGTCACGAACATCCGACGCAAGCGCTTCTGGACGCGCTGACCATCCGTCGGCGCACCGGCCGGCTGGAGGGGCTGGTGATCGCCATTTGCGGCGACATCATGCACAGCCGCGTCGCCCGCTCGAACATTCACCTGCTGGGCACCATGGGCGCGCAGGTGCGGGTGATCGCGCCGCCGACCTTGATGCCGTCGGAGATCGAGCGCTTGGGGGTCGCCAGCTACATCGACATGAGCGCCGGGCTGGAGGATGTGGACATCGTCATGATGCTGCGCCTGCAGGTGGAGCGCATGCAGGGTGCCTACGTCCCCTCGATCCGCGAGTACTTCCGTTTCTTCGGCCTGGACTACGAAAAGCTGCGCAGGGCCAAACCGGACGCCTTCATCATGCATCCGGGACCGATGAACCGCGGGGTCGAGATCGACAGCGAGGTGGCCGACGACATCGCGCGTTCCGTCATCCGCCAGCAGGTGGAGCTGGGCGTGACGGTGCGCATGGCGGTGCTGGACGCCCTCACGCGCCCCCTTCGGGCCGAGGACTAGGGAGCGGCCATGGCGCTCGCCCACTCCCCGCCGACCGCCTACGTCAAGGCCCGCCTGCTGGACCCGGCCACCGGGCTGGATGCGGAGGGCGCGCTGCTGGTCGTGGGCGGCCAGATCGCCGACCTGGGCCCGCACCTCTTCCAGCAGGGCGTGCCCTCGGGCATGAGCGTCGTCAACTGCGGCGGGCACTGCCTGGCGCCGGGCCTGATCGATCTTCGGGTCAATCTGCGCGAGCCGGGCGAGGAGCATAAGGAGACGATCAAGACCGCCAGCCTGGCGGCCGCCGCCGGCGGCGTCACCACGATGGTGGCCCTGCCGAACAGCGACCCGGTGGTCGACGACGTGGCGGGCCTGGAATTCGTCGCCCGCCGCGCCCGCGACGTGAAGCTGGTCAAGATCTACTCCTACGGCACCATCACCCGGGGCTACGAGGGCCGGGAACTGACCGAGTTCGGCCTCTTGAAGGACTATGGCGCGGTGGGCTTCACCGACGGCATCCGGCCGGTGGCCAATGCCCAGGTGATGCGCCGCGCGCTCTCCTACGCCCGCGCCTTCGACCAGGTCATGGTGCAGACCCCGCAAGAACCCTCTCTCTCCACCGGGGTAATGAGCAGCGGCGAACTCTCGACCCGGCTGGGCCTGGCGGGGATCTCGCCGCTGGCCGAGGTGATCATGCTGGAGCGCGATCTCAGGCTGGCGGAGATGACCGGCGGGCGCTACCACGCCGCCCTGATCTCGACCGGCGAATCGGTCGCCGTCGTCCGGCGGGCGAAGGAGCGCGGGCTGAAGGTCACCTGCGATACGGCCCCGCACTACTTCACCTTGAACGAGTTCGC
Source organism: Rhodospirillales bacterium (assembly GCA_963669375.1). Taxonomy (GTDB): domain Bacteria; phylum Pseudomonadota; class Alphaproteobacteria; order Kiloniellales; family JACOMY01; genus JACOMY01. The sequence continues at coordinate 1,469,947 of OY770024.1, forward strand.
CGTCGGCGACTATCGCACCTTCGCCAAGGTGATGCCGCCCCTGCGCAGCGAGGCCGACCGGCAGGCCATCGTCCAGGGACTGGCCGACGGCACCATCGATGCGATCGCCAGCGACCACAGCCCGCACGACCAGGATTCCAAGCGTCTGCCCTTCGGCCAGGCGGCCTTCGGTATCGTCGGCCTGGAGAGCCTCTTGCCGCTCTCGCTGGCGCCCGTGCACCGCGGCGATATCGCCATGCTGGACCTGCTGGCCAAGCTGACCAGCGGCCCGGCCGCCGTGCTGGGCCTGCCGGGCGGCCGCCTGAAGATGGGCGCGCCCGCCGACCTGGTGCTCTTCGACCAGGGTCATCCCCGGAAGCTCGACCCGGACAGCTTCCTGTCGAAATCGAAGAACTCGCCCTTCGAAGGCCATCTGGTGCAGGGCAAGGTGCTGCGCACCATCGTCGATGGCCGCAGCATCTTCACCGCCGACTGATCGGAGAAGGGCTGGGTCGTTCGCGCACTGCCGGTCAACATGCCTCAAAGCCTGGTCAGCAACACTGCTTCCGGTTTGGAGGTATTGTTTGTGTTTCCATCACAAATTTGCGTCGTTTTTCGTCATCCCCGGGCAATGACCCGGGGATCAAGTGGCCCCGCCGCATGCTGTCGGAGAGTCGGGCGCCAGCGGAGAGACGTGGATGGCCGGGTCAAGCCCGGCCATGACGAATAATGGTTGATTAGTAACTCTGAAGACTCCCCATTCAGGCGATCTCCCGCTGTACCGGACAGCAGTGGGTTAGCGAGGGCGAGACCCTCGCCTCAAACGAAGAGGAAGTCGGTCGCGGTCAGCTGATCGGCCTGGGTGATGCCGCTCAGTAGGGTCTCGAAGTTGGCGCCGCCGTCGCCGTCGCTATCCACCTCGAGCCGCTTGGTCGCAAGGTCCATGCGGACCTGCGGGTCGCTGCCGTCGAAGCTGTCGTCGCCGATCCACATGCCGCTGGTTCCCGAGACCTGCAGCGCTATGAGATCGGCGGCGCCTGGTGCCGTGACGTTTGAGGTGAAGTCGTCGATGAGCGCCTCGAGACCAGCTCCGTACTGGCCGAAGGCGAAGGTGTCCTGACCGGCGCCGCCCGTCAGTCTGCCGAACAGGCCACCATCGCTGAGGGTGTCGTCACCGGCTCCACCATAGAGGTCGTCCACGCCGGGGCCGCCAAGCAGGTAGTCGCCACCGCCATCGCCATAGAGCGTGTCGTCGCCGTTCTCTCCTCGCAACGTATCCTGATTCGCGCCGCCGAAGAGCACGTCGCCTTGGTCGTCACCGTAGAGTTGATCGTCTCCGTTCTGCCCGCGTATCAGGTCTTCGCCGAGGTTACCGTTCAGGTAGTCGTTGCTGCCGCCACCGCGGATGTCGTCATCGTTATCCCCGCCCCAAATGTAGTCCACCCCATCGTTGCCTTGTACACGATCATCGCCCATTCCGCCGAATATGCGGTCTTCGGCACCGCCGCCCACGATGAAGTCGTCGCCCTCTGCACCGAAGGCGGTATCGTCGCCGCCTTGTCCATAGAGGTGGTCGTCATGCTCCTCTCCGTTCAGGTAGTCATTGCCTCCACCGCCTCTCAGAATGTCTTCGCCCGACCGGCCAAAAAACGTGTCCGCACCGTTCTGGCCAAGCAGAGTGTCGGATAGGATGCCCCCGACACCTCGGTCGTCGCCGGCACCGCCCCGGAACAGGTTCTCTCCGTAGGCTGCCGTAAAGTAGTCGGAACCGTCGCCCCCGTTGGCGAAGTCGTCGCCGAAATTGCCAAGAATTCTATCGTTGCCGGAGCCACCGAACATGGTGTCATCACCTTGTTCAGGCGTCATCCGATCGTCGCCCGAGCCGCCGAAGATCGTGTCATTTCCTACGCCACCGTACACTGAGTCGTCACCTTCGCGGGTCTTGACTAGATCATCACCCGAGAACGCGTCGATTATGTCCGCAAGGTTGCTGCCGTAGAGGCTTTCCGAAAGAGTTGTTCCAATGATGATTGCCATGATTTCTTTTCCTTTCTTGCTCTATCCACGCGCAGCTGAAAAAGAGAACCGCGAGCAAACGTGGTTCGGCCGCTCGCAAGCGGATTCTCGTTTTATGGCAGCCTGCGTTTTACTGACGCTTGATGGTGCCTACTAGGCGTTTGAGACAAACGAGCCGCTTGTGATCTTTCGCCTAGCGCAAGCGGGATGTAGCGAACGGCAGTCAAAACTCTGTCAAAGACAGCGTCAAAATTGGATCAAAAATCCTTCATCCAGGATTCTGGAGCGTAGGGAGGTCCTACGACCGGCGTGCGATCACCGCATTCCGCGGCTCAGGCGTGACAATGGAGGACCCAAGAAGGCAGCCGAGCGACGACGCCTCGCACACAGGAATCAGCGAGATGGTTAATGCCGCTCCCGCAGTAAGTGCTCAGAGCGTCAGAACGGGAAGCCGAAGTTCGCGCGGATGACCGTCAGGCCATCGCCGGTGAGGTAGCTGGCGCCGATCTTGGGGTTCTTGAGGAAGAAGAGTTCCCAGTCGTCGGCGGCACGCAGGGTCACGCCGAACTCGAACTGGTTGTCGACCTCGAGGGGCTCGTCCAGGAAGCGGCTGAAGGTCAGGGGTTCGGGAAAGTAGTAGTGAATGAAGTAGGCGCCTACTTGCGGCTCCACATCGGCATAGTTCGGCGACCAGATGCCGAGATCGCCCAGCGTGAATCCCAGGGAACGACGAGCCTGTAGGCCGGTTTCAACAGCCAAGTAGATCTCCTTGAAGCTCTCTTCACCCAAGCTGTTGTTGCCCGCCGCGGTCAGACCGTTGCCCAATGCAAAAACATAGGGGCCGTAGGGAATCTCGTAGAGCGAGCTTATGCCACCGGAATAGATCAAGAAGTACCGATCGTCGCCAGCACCCGCTCCACTTGAAGCAACGACGGCGCCGGCTCCGAAGTCGGCGAAGGGCCTAAGTCGCCAGTTCTCTGTAACGGGAACCGACAGCTCCACGCCGGGAACGAGGGCCAAAGTGTATTGCGTAATGTCGATCTGCCGGTCGTTCTCCGGATCAAAGGCATCGAAATTGAAGATTCCGAAACTTACAGGAAAGTTGAAGCCAATGGCCCAGTCATTGGCCATGGTCCCACCAAGTTCAAGGCCCATGGTGCCGTCCAGGGGCTGCGTGATACCAAGCGGCAGGCTGAAGACGTCGACAGAGAGACCGCCGACGTCATAGGTGCCGATGCCCAGCTGCGAGGCATAGACATAGTTCACGTTGACCGTGCGATCCCCACCGGTATCGATCTCTTGAGCCTTTAAGGAGGCTGGAGCCCAAACATCCACCAGCAGGACACATAGCAGAGCGAGCCAACGTATCGCCCGACCGGCTGCAGAAGTCAGCAGACTCGCATCGCCCCAACGACCGAATCCCCTGCTATCGTCCCCTCTCAAGTCCATACAAGACTATGGCTCTACAGTAAAAGGCCAGCTTCGGGCTACCTCAAATCCGCCATTGGGCCAATCGAAGTAGATCCGGGCCTCGTAGCTACCGGGCGCAAGTCCCTTCACTTCGAAGGAGCCGCCGACCTTGCCGTTGGTGTAGGTCCACTCGCCCCAATTGTCGGTGGGCGTGCCCAGCGGGACGACGGTGACCCAATCGTTCTGATTGCCGGGCAGGCCGTCGTAGCGGATGACCACGGTCTCGCCCTCCTTGTAGACCGGCTTGTCGCTCTCCAAGCTGAGGTCCGGCCGGCCGGGCGTCTCCGTCTGGGTTGAGGCGAAGTGGGCGCGGCTGCCGGGGTAGCTGGCGCGCAGGTTCAAGACCTTGGCCGCCTGCTCGGCCGACTCTCCGCCGATCACCTCGCCCAAGGTCACCGCGGCCGTCGGGCGCAAGGTGACGGTCAAGGGTCCCCTCGGCGTCGCGGCATCCAGCAGCAGGCCGCCGACCGCCTCTGCCAGACCCCAGAGTCGGCCGTCGCGCGGCGCGCCGATCCAGTTCAGTTCCTCGGCCAGCTCGCGCAGGGCCTCGTCCTGGGCCTCCTTGAAGGTGACGCCGTCCTCCTGGGCTTCGAAGAGCAGCAGACGGCTCAAGAGCGACACGTCGTTGAAGGTCAAGGTCGCCTGGCGCAGCACCAGCTCGTTGGCCGCGACCTCGCTGTCGAGGATCAGGCGCGCCAGATTGATCTTCGCCCCGTCCAGGGTGAGCGACAGCTGGGCAATGAAGGGCACGTCCAGGGTAAAGGCCCGGATGGAGAGCACGTCGCTGTTGGGCAGGTAGAGATAGCTGAGCGTGAGGTTCACCGGCAGGCGGTCAGAGCCCAGGGACTTGAAGAGCTCCTCGTCAAGCTCGCTGTTCATGGCCGTCAGCACCATGTTCTCGATCCTGAGATCGAGCTGGGTGGGCGGGCCGTCCTTCACCGGAAGGGGCGCCAGGTCGCGGACCACCACCCGGTCGATGGAGACGAAGCCATCGGAGCCGCTGTCCGGGACGGTGCGGAAGCTCAGCCCCTTGACCTCGAAGCCGCGCTCGCCGATCGCCGTGGCCTCGTCGTATGAGACGGTATCGGGTGGCGCTTCGGCGACCATCTGCTGAAAGAAGGCCAGGCCCGGGGCCGGATCGGCCGCCTGAAGGCTTACCGGCCATAAGAAGGCGATCAGCAGAAAGGGGCGAAGGTAACGCTGCATCCTCTGTCCTCCTGTCCAGGCGCCGCCGTCAAAGGGCGGGCAAGGCGCAAGGGCCCGCCCCTCATCCCCCATTGGACGCCTTGTCGTTGGTTTGCTTCGGATCGGGTTGTTGCTGGGTAATGGAGTGAATGCCGCCACCGCCGAAGCCGATGTCCAGGCTCGGCACGTGCAGCACCTCGCGCTCCGGAAAGGCCGCGCGCACGATGTCAAAGGCGGGTTCGTCGTTGGGGTCCTCGTAGGACGGCATCACCACCCCGCCGTTGGCGATGTAGAAGTTGAGGTAGGACCCCAGGAAGGGCACGCCGCCGTACTTCTTGTGGATCCGCTGCGGCTGCGGCACCTCGATGACCTCCAGCATACGGCCGGCCGCGTCCTCGGCTTCGACGAGGCGCTTCTTGTTCTCTTCCAAGGCCTCCCGATTGGCCACCTTGCCGTTGGCCGGGGCCACGGTCATCACCACGCCCGGCCGCGCGAAGCAGGCGAGGTTGTCGACATGACCGTCGGTTCCGGTCTCCAGCGGATCGCCGTAGAGCCAGATGATCTTGGTCACGCCAAGATAGTCGCGAAGATGCTGCTCGATCTCCTCCCGGGAGAGACCGGGATTGCGGTTCGGGTTGAGCAGGCAGGTCTCGGTTGTGATCAAGGTGCCTTCGCCGTCGACGTGGAAGGCGCCCCCCTCGAGGATCAAGGGCGCCACATAGCGCGGCAGCTTCGCCCGCTCCAGAAGGGCTTGGGGTAAGGCCTCGTCGTTCTTGAAATCCTCGTAGCGGCCGCCCCAGGCATTGAAGGCCCAGTCGACGCCGGCGAGCCCGCCATTGCCGTCGACCACGAAGGTCGGGCCGATGTCGCGCATCCAGACGTCGTCGATCTCCACCGGAAAGGTCGAGACCTCCTTGGCCGTACGCATGGAGACGCTCGCCAACTCCGCGGGCGGCGTGATCATGGTCACCGGCTCGAAGTGGCTGATGGTGTTGGCTACCTCGATGGCGGCGTCGCGGGCCTCCTCTATTCGGTCCTGCCAAAGCGCTTCGCGGGTCGGCCAGGCCATCAGGCAGCGGCTATGCGGTGCCCACTCGGCCGGCATGAAGAAGCCCTCTTCACGCGGTGTGGTCATGACGTGCAGATCCTCGCAGCCTTCGATCGCGCGGAAGAGAGCCTAGGCGGTGCGACGATGGCTGGCAATCCGCCGTCTCACTCGCCGCCCTGGCGCTGCGGCGGCAAGGCCAATCTCAGGTGCAGCTCCCGCAGACGTTCGGGCGTGAGCTCCGCGGGGGCGCCCATCAGCAGATCCTCGGCCCGCTGGTTCATCGGGAAGGCTACGACCTCGCGCAAATTGGGCTCGTCCGCCAGCAGCATCACGATGCGGTCGATGCCGGGGGCCGAACCGCCATGCGGCGGGGCGCCGAACCTAAGCGCCCGGAACAGGCCGGCAAAGCGCTCCTCCACCTCCGCCGCGTCGTAGCCGGCGATGCCGAAGGCCTTCACCATCACGTCGGGCAGGTGGTTTCGGATGGCGCCGGACGAGAGTTCCACGCCGTTGCAGACGATATCGTACTGGAAGGCCTTGATGGTCAGCGGGTCCTGGCTCTCCAGCGCCTCCATACCGCCCTGCGGCATGGAGAAGGGATTGTGGCTGAACTCGACCTGGCCGGTATCCTCGTTCAGCTCGTAGAGCGGGAAGTCGACGATCCAGCAGAACTCGAAGCGCCCCTCGCCGATCAGCTCCAGATCCTGGCCCAGGCGGGTCCGCACGGTGCCGGCGAAGGCGGCCGCCGCTTTCGGCTTGTCGCAGACGAAGAAGACCGCATCGCCGGGGCCGATCTTGGCGAGCTGGCGCAGACGCGCCTGGCGATCGGCGTCGAGGTTCTTGGCGATGGGGCCCTTGGCGTTGCCGTCCTCGGTAAAGGCGATGTAACCCAGGCCCGCCTTGCCCTCCGACTGGGCCCAGCTGTTGAGCTTGTCGAAGAAGCTGCGCGGCTTGGCGGCCGCGCCCGGCGCCGGAATGGCACGCACCACGGAGCCTTGGCCCACCAGCTTGGCGAAGATGGCGAAGTTGCTGCCGGCGAAGACCTCGCTCACGTCGGCGATCTCGATGGGGTTGCGCAGGTCCGGCTTGTCGCTGCCGTACTTCAGCATGGCCTCGTCGAAGGGAATGCGTGGAAAGGGCGGCGCGGAGACCGTGCGTTCGCCGCTGAACTCCTCGAAGACGCCGGCCAGGACCGGTTCGAGAGCGGCGAAGACATCATCTTGCGTCACGAAGCTCATCTCGAAATCGAGCTGGTAGAACTCGCCGGGGGAGCGGTCGGCGCGGGCATCCTCGTCGCGGAAGCAGGGTGCGATCTGGAAGTAGCGCTCGAAGCCGGCGATCATCAGCAGCTGCTTGAACATCTGCGGCGCCTGCGGCAGGGCATAGAACTTGCCGGGATGGATGCGCGAGGGCACGACGTAGGCCCTGGCCCCCTCCGGACTGTCGGCGGTCAGGATCGGCGTCTGCATCTCCAGAAAGCCGGCGTCGGTCATGCGCCGGCGGATGGAGGCGATCACCTGGGAGCGCAGGACGATGTTGGCGTGCAGGCGCTCGCGCCGGAGGTCGAGGAAGCGATAGGAGAGCCGCGTCTCCTCGCCCGCCTCCTCGTCGCCGGCGACCTGCAGCGGCAGGACCTCGGCTCGGGAGAGGACGTCCACCGCATCGGCATAGACCTCGACCTCGCCGGTCGCCAGTCTCGGGTTCACCGTATCCGCGGCGCGCTCCACCACCCGCCCGGTGACCGTGATCACGCTTTCCGGACGGATCGACTCCAAGGTCTTGAAGATGGGGCTGGAGACGTCGCAAACGCACTGGGTCAGGCCGAAGTGGTCGCGCAGGTCGACGAACAGCAGCTGTCCGTGATCGCGCTTGCGGTGAACCCAGCCAGACAGGCGAACGCTCTCGCCAATCTGCTCGCGGCGCAGGGCGCCGCAGTCGTGGCTGCGATAGGCATGCATGTCTTTATCTACCTCTTGGAAACAACCCTCCGCGGCCCCCTTGGGCTGCCGCCGGCGGTCGCCTTATCGGATGTGCCTCACCCCTTCTTGTCGGGTGTGCGGTGCAGCTTGACGGCCTCCCGCTCGCCGGCGGCCTCGCGGTCAAGCGAGCGGCGCAGCACGTAGCAGAGATGACCATGGTTCGGCCCCTCGATCACCCCGCCCACCAGCATGTGCTTGGCGCAGAGCATGAGATCGATGCGCCGCCGGTCGGCCTCGCTGCGGTACTCGACGAAGATGACGGAGGTGCCCTCGAGATGACGTATGATCGCCTCCAGAACCGCGACCTCGCCGCCGGCCGTGGAGACCTTCAAGCAGTCGACGCGCAGGATGCCCAGGTCGTCGAGCAGCAGGCTGGCCTGCCGGGTCTCCACTTCCTCGCCGCTGGTCCGGTTGATGGCGGAAGCCACCAGGCTGGCCGTTGCCGGGTCGTCGCGGCCGTCGAAGAGGCGCCGCTTGCCGTCGCGGTCCCAGACCGCGCGCTCGTGCACCGTGACGTTCTTGCAGGCGGCCACGTTGTCCTTCAGAAGCGCGCGCGACGGCGCGCAAGGCTCGAAGGCGTGCAGGACCGCGTCCGGAAACTGACGCGCCAGCGATAGGGTCGAGGCCCCGACGTAGGCGCCGACGTCCAGGATGCTCTTCGGCGGCTTCACGCCGGCCGGCCAGTCGTAGCGCCCCTGGTCCAGGATGGCCTCGCAGGTCGCCCGGCTCTCCTCGGTGTCGAAGTGGGCGAGCTTCACCCGCTCCCCGGCGTCGCCGAAGCTGCTCTCAACCTTGGCAGGAGGGGGTGCCGCCTTGGGGGCCTCCTGGTCGGCCGTCGCCTTCTTCTCCGCTGCGCCGCTCGCCTTCTTTGCCATGACCCGGTCCTTCCCCCTTCGACGCTCGCTTCTCATTCGGGTCTCCACCGTCGCCCGCACGTCCAAGTCTCAGAAAGGGGGCCCCACGTGAGAGCCCCTCTTGCGGCACTGTAATGCCTGCTTGCCGTGCCGCGGTCCAGCCCATGCGTAGGCCCTTTGCAAGACAGCCTTGCTCAAGCGCTCTTGCTGCGGATCGCCAGGCTGGCTAGCAAGTGGGTCCATGTCCCTTATCTCCAAGACAGACGACCTGGCGGCCTTCTGCGCGCGCCATCGAGACGCGCCCTACCTCCTGATCGACACGGAGTTCCTCCGCGAGCAGACCTACTATCCCAAACTCTGCCTGGTGCAGATTGCCGGGCCGGAGGAAGCCCTGGTGATCGACGCCCTGGCCCCGGACCTCGACCTGGACGTGCTGCGACCTCTGCTGTCCCAGCCCGATCTCGTCAAGGTCTTTCATGCCGGCCGGCAGGATCTGGAGATCTTTTTCCACCGTTTCGGCTTCGTGCCCACACCGCTCTTCGACACGCAGCTGGCGGCCATGGTTTGCGGCTATGGCGAGCAGGTAGCCATGGATACGCTCGTTCGACGGATCACCGGCACCCAACTGGACAAGATGTCGCGCTTCACCGACTGGACCCGGCGGCCCTTGAGCAAACGCCAGCACGACTATGCCTTGTCCGACGTCCTGCTGCTGCGGCCGGTCTATCTCGCTTTGTCGAGCAGGCTGGAGGAACAGGGGCGCGGCGACTGGATCGCCGCCGAGATAGAGGCCCTGACGGATCCCGGCCTCTACCACGTCGACCCGGACCAGGCCTGGCGGCGGATCAAGGTGCGCAGCAACGATCTGAAGTTTCTCGGCCGCCTGAAGGCCTTGGCTGCCTGGCGCGAGGCGGAGGCGCAGCGGCGCGACCTGCCGCGCCAGCGCCTGCTCAAGGACGAGCAGCTCCAGGAGATCGCCTCCCACAATCCGAGCGACGCGGAAGGCCTGGCCCACGCCCGCGGGATCAGTCCGGAGATGGCGCGCGGGCGTTTCGGTCAGCGCCTGCTGGCGACACTCGCCGAGGCGCAGCCGCTGGACCGAAGCGAGCGGCCGCCGCGCCCGGACCGGCCCAGCGGCAACGCCCTGGGCTCGCGCGCCGAGCTGCTGCGCGTCCTGCTGCGACTGGTGTCCGAGCAGCATGGCGTGGCGAGCCGCTTGATCGCGACCAGCGCCGACATCGAGCGCTTGGCGATGGGCGAGGTCAACGGCCTGGAGGCCCTCAAAGGCTGGCGCCGGGAACTCTTCGGCGCCGACGCCCTGGCCTTGATGGAGGGTCACCTGGCCTTCGCCAGCGACGGTCAAGGCCTTCGAATCCTGGAGCAGCAAGAAGGGGGCGTTTGGCGCGAACGCCAATCCGCCTCCTAGAGCTGTCCGCGGGCGAGAAGCTCCTTAAGCGCCGCCGAGACGTTACCTTAGGTTTCGATCAGGCTAGCCAGACTGCGCCGCATCACCACCAGGGCCGGCAGCCCCGGATCGCTTTGCGCCTGGATCTCCTCCAGCAAGCCCTGCACGCCGGCGAAGGCATTGGCGTTCTCGTGCAGCCAGCCCGAGACCATGTCGTCCGCCGACAGACCCTTGCCGCCGTTGCTCAAGATCGCCTCGGTGGCCCGAGCCTGCAGGGTCAGGAGGTCGGCCGCCAAGGCCTCGCCGGCGCGGGTGGTCCAGGGATCCTCGGCGGAAAGGCTCGCCACCATGCGATGCAGGTTCTCGAAGCCGAGCTTGTGCTCGACCAGGAAGTGCAGCGGCGCCAGACTGCCGACGCTCTGCCCGGCCTGCTCCGCCAAGGGCGAAAGATCCAGCGCGAAAGCCAGTTCCCGCAAGGCCGAGACCTCGGCCGCCAGCGCGGCCGGCACGCCTTCCGAGGTTAGCTTCTCGGACTCCTCCGCGAGCTGGCCTGCCCGATCGGCGGGCATGGAGGCGGCGAGGCTGGCGCGCATGTCGACCACGGCCGGACGCAGGCGCTCCACCGCCTTGGCCATGTCGATGGGACTGGGCAGATGGCCCAGCAGCCACAGCGTCGCCCGCTTCAGCAGCCACAGCGTCGCCTGCAGCATCTGCAGCTGACAGGCCGCCGGGACCTGATTGTCCAGAGCCTCGATCGCGCCCCAGGTCTCCCGGAGGCCGAAGATGTCGCGGGCAACCGCGTAGGCCCGCGCGATGTCGGCCGGCTTGCGCCCGCTGCGCTCTCCCATGCGCTCGACGAAGAGGCTGCCCACGCGGTTGATCATGGAGTTGACGACGGCGGTCGCGATGATCTCGCGGCGCAGGCGGTGGTCGTCGCGCGAACTGGCGTAGCGCTCGGAGAGGACCTCGGGGAAATAGTGCTCCAGATCCAGCGCCAGCAAGGGGTCGTCCGGCAGGCTGGACTCCACCAGCTCGTCATAGAGCAGGATCTTGCTGTAGGCCAAGAGGACGTAGAGTTCCGGGCGGGTCAGCCCGCGGCCGGCGGCCCGTCGTTCCGCGATCTCGTCGGCGTTCGGCAGGAACTCGACACCGCGGTTGAGACGCCCCAGACGCTCGAGCCCGCGCATCAGTCTGGCATGCCCGTCCAGATCCTCTCGCGCCGTCAGCTCGGCCAGGGAGATCGCTTGGCTCTGCTGGTAGTTGTCGTGCAGCACCAGCCTGGCGACCTCGTCGGTCATGTCCTCCAGGAGCTGATCGCGATCCGCCGCGGCGAGGTCGCCCCGGCTGATGGCCTCGCGCAGCAGGATCTTGATGTTGACCTCGTGGTCCGAGCAGTCCACGCCGGCGGAGTTGTCGAGCGCATCGCTGTTGATCTTGATGCCCTTGAGGTTGGCCTCGATGCGGCCGAGCTGCGTGACACCCAGGTTGGCGCCCTCGCCCACCACCTTCACGCGCAGCTGGCTGGCATCGATCCGCAAGCTGTCGTTGGTGCGGTCGCCCGCGTCGGCGTTGCTTTCGCTGCCGGCCTTCACATAGGTGCCGATGCCGCCGAACCAGAGGAGATCCATCGGCGACTTCAGGATCGCGTTCAAGAGATCGTTGGGCGACAGGCTCTCCTCCTTGATGTCCAGGACTTGGCGGACTTCCTCGCTCAAGGGGATGGACTTCAGCGAACGCGAGAAGACCCCGCCGCCGGCGGAGAGCAGGTCCTTGTTGTAGTCGTCCCAGGTAGAACGCGGCAGCTGGAAGAGGCGCTTGCGCTCCTCGAAGGAGACCGCCGGATCGGGATCGGGATCCAGGAAAATGTGCAGGTGGTTGAAGGCCGCGACCAGCTTGATCTGGTCGGAGAGCAGCATGCCGTTCCCGAAGACGTCGCCCGACATGTCGCCGACGCCCATGACGGTGAAGGGTTGGGTCTGGGTGTCGTGCCCCAGCTCCCTGAAGTGGCGCTTCACGCTCTCCCAGGCGCCGCGGGCGGTGATGCCCATCTTCTTGTGGTCATAGCCGGCCGACCCGCCGGAGGCGAAGGCATCGTCGAGCCAGAAGCCGTACTCCTGCGAGATGCCGTTGGCGATGTCGGAGAAGGTGGCCGTGCCCTTGTCCGCTGCCACCACCAGGTAGGGGTCGTCCTCGTCGCGCCGCACCACCTCTTCAGGCGGCACCACGTTGCCCTCCGACAGGTTGTCGGTGATGTCCAGGAGGCCCTGCATCAAGAGGCGATAGCAGGCGATGCCCTCTTGCTGGAACTCTTCGCGGGTACCGCCCTGCGGCGGTCGTTTGACGACGAAGCCGCCTTTCGATCCGACCGGGACGATCACCGCGTTCTTCACCATCTGCGCCTTCATCAGGCCCAGAATCTCGGTGCGGAAGTCTTCCGGGCGGTCCGACCAGCGGATGCCGCCGCGCGCCACCTTGCCGCCGCGCAGGTGGATGCCCTCCATGCGCGGGCTGTAGACGAAGACCTCCATCATGGGCCGCGGCTGCGGCAGGCCGTCCAGCACCTGGCTGTTGAGCTTGAAGGAGATGTAATTCTTCTGCCCGCCCTGCTCGTCCGGCTGGAAGAAGTTGGTGCGCAGGGTCGCTTCGATCACGTTCCAGAAGCGGCGCAGGATGCGATCCTGCTCCAGGCTGGCGACCTGGTCCAGGCCCTCGCTGATGGCCGCTTCCAAGGTTGCCGCCCGCGATTCGCGGTCTTGGTCGTTGCTCGGGTCGAAGCGGATGTAGAAGAGCTCGACCAGTTGCCGGGTGATGTCCCGATTGGCGATCAGCGCGCCGCGGATCGACGACTGGCTCAGCATGCTACCGGTCTGGCGCAGGTACTTCATGTAGCCTCGCAAGAGGGCCACGTCCCGGATCGCCAGACCGCCCAGGGTGACCAGGCTGTTCAAGCTGTCGTCCTCGACGCGGTCCCACCAGAGTTCGGCGAGCGCCTCTTCGAAGATCGGCTTCAGCTGCTTGAACTTGATGGTGTCGGGCGGCGCCTGCAGCGCCAGGTCGTGCAGCCAGATCATCCGCTCTTCGCCCTCATAGCGCGGCCTGATCCGATAGGGGCCATCGTCGCGCAGTACGCGGAAGTCCAGATGCTCCAGCTTCGGCAGCAGATCGCTCAGCGGCAGCGGCGAGTCCGCGCGGCCGGCGCGCAGGTGATAGAGACCGGTCTCCTTCTCGTAGCCCAGCCGCACCGTCAGCGATTCGCCGGCCAGCAGCGCTTCGAAGCACTCGATGTCGGTGATCGCGCGCTTGGGCGGAAAGCGCTCGGAATAGCCCAGCGGGATGCCGCCGCCGTAGCGGCGGTGCAGCCGCATGCCTTCCAGTTCGCCCTTCTCCGTGATCAGCGCTTGGCGCAGACGGTCCGACCAGCTGCGCGCGGCCTCGGCCAGCAGCGCCTCGACGTCGCCCAAGGGCGGCAGGTCCGGGGCGTCGGGCCGGCGGTGCAGGATGTAGTGCAAGCGGGCCAGCAGAGAATCGTCCGGCAGGAAGGTCGAGGAGCTGGTGACCTTGGCGCCCAGCTGCTGCTCCAGGATATCGCCCAACCGAGCCCTGAGCGCGCCGGTGTAGCCCTCTCTCGGCGTATAGACCAAGGCGGTGAGGTAGCGGTCGAAGGGGTCGCGGCGGACGAAGAGAGAGGTCCGGGCGCGGTCCTGGAGCGCCAGAATCCCCATGACCGAGGCAAAGAGCGCGTCTTCCGAGGCTTGCAGCAGTTCGTCGCGCGGGTGGGTTTCCAGGATGTGCAGCAGCGCCTTGCCGTCGTGGCTGCGCGGATCCAGGCCGGCCCGGGCGATGATGCGCTCCACCTTGCCCTTCAACAGCGGCACGTTGCGCGGCGAGGCGTGGTAGGCCGTCGAGGTGAGCAGGCCGACGAAACGGAGTTCGCCGTCCAGCCTGTCGTTCTCGTCGAAGGTCTTGATGATCAGCACGTCCATCGGAATGCGGCGGTGCACGCGCGATGGACGGTCGCTCTTGGTGATCAGGATCTGGTCGTGGCTGTCGTGGAAAGCCCGGACCTCGGGCGGCACCGCCTGGCCGCTGGTGGCCTGATCGAAGAGCCTGAAGTTGCGCTCGGTGGCCAGGCCCAGGCCCGTGTCCGGCACCTGATGGTAGATGACCTCGCCGTCCTTTTCTTCATAGGTGTAGGCGCGGAAGGCCAGGAAGGTGAAGTGATCGGCAACCAGCCAGGTGAGCAGCGAGGCGGCCTCGGCGGCGGCCTGGTCGCTTCTCTCGGTAATGCCGCCGCTGCGCCGGGCCAACTCCAAGGCCGTCGACTCGGCGCGCTGCAGCATCGGACGCCAGTCCATCACCACGCGGCGCACGTCGCCCAGGACCGCATCGATCTGCGAGACGATCTCTTCGCCGCGATTGCTGCTGGAGAGGCGGTCGACGATGATGATCATCCAGGATTCGCGCCGATCGCAGTCCTCGTCCTCCAAGGCGACCAGGCGACCCTCGTCGTCACGCTTTACCCGCAGGATCGGGTGCAGAACATAGACGACTCCCACCTCCAGAACGCCGAGCTCGGAGACCACGGAATCGACCAGGAATGGCATGTCGTCGTTGATGATGCGCACGACCGAATGCGCGGCCGGTTGTCCCTCGACGCCCGCCTCGTCGGTAATCTGGATCAGCGGCTGGCGGCGCTGGCGTGTCTCGGCGGTGTGCAGCAGATCGACCGCCGCCTGCGCCAAGCGGTCGGCCCCTCTGTCCTCGAGATCATCGGCGCTGACGCCGGCATAGAGCTTGGCGATGAGCCTTTCGGCCCAGACCTTCTGCTCGCCGTCGACCATGGCCATTGCCGCCTCGACGATGACCTGCCTCAGGGAGGCCTCTTGTCCTTCTGTTATCTCCCCCATTGGTCGATCCTCCGATGTTTCTCGTTTTTTGGTCCAGCGCTCGAGGATAGAGACTAAAGCGCTTCTGCCCGGAGAGGAAGCCGTCCGGGATCGTGAAGAGTTGCTACAGACTGGCCAAGAAGGGTTACAGATCTACGTCAGGTTTTGGTCCATTGACGCCACAGGTCGGTCCCGATGCCTCTGAAAATCGCCGCAGTCCATCTCTTGCTGGTCTCGCTCTTGGCGGCACCGCAACTTGCCGCGCAGGCGGCCGAGCCACTGCAGCTTCTCGTCGAGAAGCGCGCCGTCCTGATCCTGCGGCACGCACAGACGACGCCAGGGACCGGAGACCCACCCGATTTCACGCTGGATGACTGCGGCACACAGCGCAACTTGAGCGCTCGCGGACGCGACCAGGCGAGAGACCTGGGGGAGAGGCTGCGCGCGCTCGGCGTCGTGCGCGCCAAGGTCCTCTCGTCGCCCTGGTGCCGGGCGGTCGAAACGGCGGAGCTGCTGGATCTGGGTCCCGTGGAGACATCGCCCTTGCTCGCGAGCATCTGGAACGACCGCATCGTCAACCCGGACCGTTCGGCGGAGCTGCGCGCGCTGATCGCCGCATGGCAGGGGCCGGACCCCCTGATCCTGGTCACGCACGGGATCAACGTCTCCCGCCTCCTGGATCGCAGCCCGGGCCAGGGCGGCGGCTTCGTGCTGCTGCCCGACCGGGGCCGTCAGGGCGGCATCGAGGTCCTGGGCGTGGTGCCGTGACGCGGTCAAGCTTGCAGCGCGCCTATGGCAGACCTATCGAAACTGCATATATCGATTTGATATAATCTGCCGCTCTCGCACGTATCATATTCGGGATCGGCCCACAGCAGGTTGCATTGATGGACACACGTACCCTATGCCTTGCCGCGCTCCACTGTCGAGAGAGCAGCGGCTACGAGATTAAGAAGCGGTTGGACGAGGCACCCTTCTGCCACTTCCAGGACACCGGGTTCGGCTCGATCTACCCGGCGCTGACACGGCTTTCCAAGGATGGCCTGATCGAAGGCAAGCCGCATCCACAGGAAAAGCGGCCGGACAAGACGGTCTATAACTTGACCGAGGCGGGGCACGAGCACCTGATCGATGCCTTGATGCAACCCCCGGGGCCCGACCGCTTCCGCTCCGACTTCCTCTTCTGCCTCCTCATGTCCGATCTCTTGCCGCGTGAGCATGTCCTGGACATGGTCGATCAGCGGATCGCCTCGCTGGAGGAGGTCCTCGGCCAGATGGAGGACTGCGCGGAAAAGGTAACGCGGCGCGCCGGGCGCTTCGTGTTCGACCTCGGCTACAGCTTCTACGCCAACGAGCGCGAATTCCTCATCAGCAATCGCCATCGCCTGGCCGCGGAGATCAACGAGCCGCGAGCAGAGGCTGAGGAAAGCCGTTGCCGTGCGTACAACGGCCAAACAGCCGGGTCACAGCCATGAAACGCTCCGTTATCATAGCCATGGTCATCGCCGTGGGTACCACGCTCTGGATCGCCTCCAGCTTCGTCGTCGATCCCGAAGCGAGCGCGCCCGAGGTGCAGAAGCCGCCGGCGTCGGTCGCGCACCTGAACAAGGCGCCCAGCGTTCGGGTGAAGGATCAGACGGCGCGGCCGCACGCGCAGGAGCTGGTCCTGCGCGGCGACACCGAACCGCGACGCGCCGTCGATCTGAAGGCCGAGACCTTCGGCACGGTGGAAAAGATCATGGCGAGCGAGGGCAGCTTGGTCCGGCAGGACCAGGAACTGGTCCATCTGGACGAAGCCGAACGCGACGCCCAGCTGCGCCAGGCCAAGGCGCTCTTCAAGCAACGCGAGATCGAGTACGAGGCCTCGCGCAAGCTGGCGACCAAGGGCTATCGTTCGGAGACCGAGCGCGCGGCCGCCGAGGCTTCGCTGGAAGCCGCCCAGGCGGCGGTCGAGGCCGCCGAGATCGAGCTGAGCCACGCCGTCATCAAGGCGCCCTTCGCCGGCATCCTGGAGCGCCACATCATGGAGGAAGGCGATTTCGCCGACCGCGGCGAACCGCTGCTGCGGCTGGTCGAGATGAGCCCGCTCAGGGTGGTCGCCTTCGCCGACGAGAGCGAGATCCTGGAGATGCGCCTAGGCATGCGCGGCAAGGCGCAGCTGACCAACGGCCGCACCATCCCCGGTCAAATCGCCTACCTAGCACAGGAGGCAGAGCCCAGCACGCGCACTTTCCGCGTCGAGCTGGAGATCGGCAACCGCGACTTCAGCGTGCCGGCCGGCGTCACCGCCGACATTGTCCTAACCCTGCCTTCGACCCCGGCGCACAAGGTGTCGCCCGCGGTTCTCACCTTGGACAAGGGCGGCCGCCTGGGCGTGAAGATCCTCGTTCACGACGACCGCGCCAAGTTCGTGCCGGTGCGCGTGGTCGACGACGAGATCGACGGCGTCTGGGTCGAGGGACTGCCCTTCGAGGCGCGCATCATCACCGTCGGACAGGAGTTCGTGGCCGACGGCCAGAAGGTGAAGCCGCTGACCGAGACGGAGGTAAAGGAGGCCGAGGAGACTGAGGAAGAAGGGCCCTCTTCATGAGCGCCAGCGCGCCGCCACCGGCCAACAGCGGACTGATCGGCTGGGCGATCCACCGCTCGCGGGTGATGATCGTCGCGCTCTGCTTTCTGCTCTTGGCGGGGTTGGTTGCCTATCAGCAGATCCCGAAAGAGGATTCGCCTGACGTCAACATCCCCAACATCTACGTCAGCCTGCACCTGGAAGGGATCTCGCCGGAGGACTCCGAACGCCTGCTGATCAAACCGATGGAGCAGGAACTGACCGGCATCGAGGGCCTGAAGGAGATCCGCTCCACCGCCTTTCAGGGCGGCGCCAACATCATCTTGGAGTTCCAGGCCGGCTTCGATGCCGACCAGGCGCTGCTCGACGTGCGCGAGAAGGTCGATCTGGGCAAGCCGGAGCTGCCGGAAGATGCCGACGAGCCGGTGGTTCAGGAGATCAACCTCTCCCTCTTCCCGGTGGTCATCGTCAGCCTCTCCGGCCAGGTCTCTGAACGCAGTCTGGTCGAGACCGCCGAGGTCCTGAAGGATCGGATAGAGGGGATCGCGGACGTCCTGGAGGTCACCATCGGCGGCGACCGCGAGGACGCGATCGAGCTGATCGTCGACCCCCTGCAGCTCGACACCTACGGTCTCGAGATCCTCGAACTGGCCACGGAGGTCGAGCGCGGCAACCAGCTGGTGGCCGCCGGCTCGCTCGACAGCGGTTCCGGCCGCTTTCCGGTGAAGGTGCCCGGCCTGATCGAGACCTACAACGATCTGATCAGCATGCCGGTCAAGTCGGACGGCTCCTCGGTCGTCACCCTGGGCGATCTCGTCCAGGTGCGCCGCGGCTACAAGGACCCGCTGACCTTCGCGCGGGTCAACGGCGAGCCGGCGGTAACCCTGGAGGTCTCCAAGCGTATCGGCGCCAACATCGTCGAGACCATCGATGCCGTCAGAGCCATCGTCGAGGAGGCCAAGCCGCAGCTGCCCGAAGGCATGACCATCTCGATCAGCCAGGACAAGTCGGCCGACATCAGCCGCATGCTGACCGATCTGCAGAACAACGTCCTCTCGGCGGTGCTTCTGGTGATGATCGTGGTGGTCGGGATACTGGGCTTGCGGTCTGGGCTGCTGGTCGGCGTGGCCATCCCGGGCTCCTTCCTCACCGGTATCCTGGTGCTGGCGGCGGCGGGTCTCACGGTCAACGTCGTGGTGCTCTTCAGCCTGATCATGGCCACCGGCATGCTGGTCGACGGCGCGATTATCGTGGTCGAGTACGCGGAGCGGCGCATGGCCGAGGGCGCGCCTCGCAAACAGGCCTTCGCGGAGGCGGCGCGCCGCATGACCTGGCCCATCGTCACCGCGACGGCGACGACGCTCTCGGCCTTTCTGCCCCTGGTCTTCTGGCCTGGCGTGGTCGGCGAGTTCATGAAGTACCTGCCGATCACCCTGCTGGCCACGCTCTCCGCCTCCTTGATGATGGCGCTGCTCTTCGTGCCGACCTTGGGCGCCACCCTGGGCGGCCGCGGATCGGGTTCCGCCAAGCCCGGGACGGACCCGGATGCACCCGCCGACCTCTCCAAGGCGTCGGGCGTCGTGAAGCGCTACCTCTCGGTCCTCGCCTTCTGCCTGCGCCACCCGACCAAGATCCTGCTGCTCGGCCTCGGCATCCTGGTCGGCGTGCAGATGCTCTACGCCTCCTTCGGGCGCGGCGTGGAGTTCTTTCCGGACATCGAGCCCGACAACGCCATCCTGCAGATCCACGCCCGCGGCAACCTTTCGATCTGGGAGCGCGACGCCTTGGTGCGCGAGGTCGAGGAGCGCATCTTCGAACTGCAGCGCGAGAAGGGTGAGTTCCACTTCGTCTACGGCTCGTCCCAGGCCAATGCCGGAACGCGCGGCGACGAGGCTGAAGACGTGATCGGCTCGGTGAACCTGGAGTTCGTCGACTGGTTCAACCGCCGACCGGCCAGCGTCATCCTGCAGGATATCCGGGAGCGCACGGCCAACCTGGCCGGCATCGAAGTGGAAACGCGCGAGCAGGAGGCGGGCCCGCCTGTCGGCAAGCCCGTGCAGGTGCAGGTGAGCGCGCGCAATCCGGAGCTGCTGACCCCGGTCGTCGACCGCATCGTCGCCACCATGCGCGAGCTGGGCGGCTTCGTCGACATCGAGGACGGCAAGTCGGTGCCCGGCATCGAGTGGGTGCTGGACGTCAATCGCGAGGAGGCGGCGAAGTACGGCGCCGACATCGCCCTGGTCGGCGCCTACGTGCGCATGCTGACCAACGGCATGATCGTGACGGACTATCGCCCCTTCTGGGCGACCGATGAGGTCGACGTGCTGCTGCGTCTGCCCGAGGACTACCGCAACCTGACGCAGATGGACCGCATCCGCATCGAAACGCCGATGGGCAGCGTGCCGATCTCTAAGTTCGTGGAGCGCACGCCGCAGCCAAAGGTCTCGCTCTTGAACCGGGTCGACGGCTATCGCTCGATCACCGTCAAGGCGGACGTCGGCATCGACCCGGAGACCGGCGAGGCCTATCTGGTCGCCGACAAGGTGAGCGAGCTGGCGACCGCGCTTGGCAAGGAAGAGGCGCCGCAGGGCGTCATCGTCGAGTTCCGTGGCGAGCAGGAAGAACAGAACGAGGCGCAAGCCTTCCTGGGCAAGGCCTTCATGGCCGCCCTCTTCCTCATCGCCATCATCCTCTTGATGCAGTTCAACTCCTTCTTCTCGGTCTCGCTGATCCTCATGTCGGTGGTGATGTCCACCATCGGCGTCTTCATCGGCTTGCTGGTCACCGATCAGCCCTTCGGCATCGTCATGTGCGGCATCGGCGTGATCGCGCTGGCCGGCATCGTGGTGAACAACAACATCGTGCTGATCGACACCTTCGATAAGCTGGCGGCCCAGGGCGACGGCAGCCGCGAGAGCCGGCGCCAGGCCATCTTGATGACCGGCGCGCAGCGCCTGCGGCCGGTGGTGCTGACGACGGTCACCACGGTCTTCGGCCTCATGCCGATGGTCCTGGGGATGAACATCGATTTCTTCACCCGCCATGTCTCGATGGGGGCGCCCTCGACCCAGTGGTGGACGCAGCTGGCGACGGCCATCGCCTTCGGCCTGGTCTTCGCCACGGCGCTGACCCTGCTGTTCACGCCCTCGGCACTGATGTTCCGCGAGAACATCCGCAGCTGGAACGAACGCCGACGGGCACGCAGGCGGGCCAAGAAGTTAGGCGATGTCTTCAAGGAGGCCGAAGACGAGGTCCTGCCCGATTGGCCGGAGCTCCACCCCGACGGCGGACCGCCTCACGTACGGCCGGCGGCGGAGTAGTGCTTCGCCCGGCCGAAAGCGCGCCACGCCATCAAGGCCCGCCCCAAGGTGGTGAGCGCGCAGAGCCCGGCGAAGATCCAGGCCAGGAGAGCAAAGAGCGACGGGAAGACGAGGCAGAGCGTGAAGAAGACGATCGTCTCCGTCCCTTCGGTGAGGCCGCCTAGATAGTAGAAGCTCTTCTCCCCCTGTCGGTCGTGCATCTCGCCGCGCTTCGCGGCCAGGATCGCGTAGGCGAGGAAGGTGGTCCCGGTGCCGGCGAAGCTCAGCAGCAGGAAGAGAGCCGCCAGGCGCGCATCGGGCTGATTGATGGCGAAGGCCACCACCAGGGCGTTGTAGATGATGAAGTCGCAGACAATGTCGAGGTAGCCGCCGAACTCGCTGCCGCCCTTCACCCGCGCGACCGCCCCGTCCAGGCCGTCGGCGAGGCGGTTCAATCCCAAGAGCAGCATGGCGAGCCAGTAGCTGCCGAAGGCCGCCGCGACACAGCCGGCGATGCCGAGGCCGAATCCGACCAGGGTGACGGCGTCCGCGCTGGCGCCGACCGCCACCAAGCGCTTGGCCAAGC
Source organism: Rhodospirillales bacterium (assembly GCA_963669375.1). GTDB lineage: Bacteria > Pseudomonadota > Alphaproteobacteria > Kiloniellales > JACOMY01 > JACOMY01. The sequence continues at coordinate 1,491,223 of OY770024.1, forward strand.
GCTTCAGCGGCGGGTCGATCAGCGGTCGCAGATGGGCATCGAGCAAGGTGCTGCTAGAGCGGATCGCAATCAGTCGGGATCACCTGATTGCGTGAATCTGCTCTCTCCTTCCAAGTTGCAGAGTAGGGTTCAGACGGCAAATCCTTTCGATTTGGCGTCATCCTGCCCTAGCCCTTCCGTGCTGTTGCGCTACTGCACCTGCGGAACCAGGAACACTTGCCCAGGATAGATCAGATCGGGATCCCTGATCTGCCCTTCGTTGGCGGCATAGATGGCGTGGTAGAGGATGCCGCGCCCGTAGGTCCGCCGTGCGATGACCCACAGCGAGTTGCCCGGCTGCACGACCACGAAGTCCTCGTCGGCCGGCACCGTCAACGGGGCGACCCGGGCGAAGGGAGTCTCGACCCGCGCCAAGACGGCTCCGTCGGCCGCGACCAGGTCGGCGCGCAGGCGATGCAGGCCCGGCAGGATCACTTCCTTGGGCGCGAAGACCCACTGCCCGTCGCTGTCAGCCTGCAGTCGGCCGACAAGATCGTTGTTCAGATAGATCTGAATCAAGCCCTCGGGCGGCGCTTGGCCCGAGATCCGCACCTTGCCCTCGAGATCGTAGTCGACGGCCAGGATCCGCAAGGCACCGCTGGCGATGCCGGAGCGCCCGGGAGCCTGCAGGACCTGCGTGGGCGAGTCCGGAACGCCCGCCTTGGGCGTCAGGACCACCAGGGGCTCTTTCGGCGCGGCTGGCGGCAGGTCGGGCGTTCCCTCTTCGCTCTCGCCGCTCCCGGCAGCGGCCTCCGCCTCGGCACCCAGCGGGTCGGGCACGTAGACGACCAGATCGTCGCGCGCCTCGCTGCTGCGCCCGTCCGGTGCGACCGCCTTCAGCGCCAGCACCCTGCTGCCGGGCTTCAGCGGCCGGTCCGGTATGATCACCCAGTTGCCGTCCAGGTCGGCGACGGCCTGACCGACGATCCCCTCGTCGTCGCGAAGCTGTACTTCGGAATCCGGCGGCGCCCGGCCGGCGATGACGGCGGAGCCATCGGGCTCCACCCTGACGATGTCGAAGGCCGGCGGCTCCAGGGCCTCGGTGCCGGCCTCCTGCTCCTTGTCGGCTGGCAGCGCGGCGACCTCGAAAGGCTCCTCTTCCTTCTGGCCGGACGCGGCCTCGTCGCTCGCTTGCGGCTCGGGAGTTGCTTCCGCTTCGCTCTTGCTTGCCGTTTCGCCACCGGTCTTTCCGCTGTCGGCGCTCTCCGTCGAGGCCACGTCGGAGGCGGTGGCCTCGCCCTGCCGGGTGCTCTCCCGCGTGGAAGCTGAGGCCGTGGGCTCTTCGCTCGCCCTCTCCGCCGTCGGCGCGGCCTCGGGCGGCGCCTTATCGGCCGTGGCGGCGCTTTCCTCTTCGGACGCGCTCGGCCGGACATCGACCTCCAAGCTCTCTTCAGCCTGACCGGCGCGCTCCGCGTCGCTCGCTTGCTCCTGCCGGTCGCTCGCGGGGGCATCGGACGCAAGGGCTTCCCTTTCGGCGGGGGTCTCGCTCTCGGTCGTTTCGGCCGGCTGGCCGCCCTCCTCCGCCGCGTCTTGGCGTGTAGGCGCGGTCTCCGCGCTTGCCTGCTCGCCCTGCGTCGGGCCCTGCGATTGCGTCTCCTCGCCGCGCGAAGAGGTGAGCGCGTCGGTCCCCGCCTCGACCGCGGCGGCAGCGCTGTCCGCGCCGGCCTGGACTTCATCCAAGGCTTCACCCGGCGATGATTGCGCCTCCTCCGCTACTTCCGGCGAGGTCGATTGAGAGGTCTCCGCCGCCGCCGTTTCCTCCGCCGCTGCGCCCTGCGATTGCCCGGCGCCAGCCTCCTGCGACGCGTCGGCCGAAGAAGTCTCCTGTGACTCCGTGGCGCTATGCTGCGACTCCTCGGCCACCGAGGTATCGGTTTCCGCGGTGTCGGTCACCTCCTCCGCCGAAGGTTCCTGCGTGCTGGTCCCGGACGTCGCATCGCTCGACGCACCCTGCTCCTCACCCGAAGACGCCTGGTCCTGGGCGCTCTCCTGCGTCTCTTCACTAGACGGCTTCGCCGCCGCCTCTTCACCTTGCTCTTGTTCGGAGGGCTCTTGGGCGGCAGGCTCTTCCGACGCAGCCGTCTCGGTCTCCGCGGCCTCTTGTGCCTGCTGATCGCCCTCGGTCTCCGCCGTCCCGCCCGTCTCGGTTGAAGCGACCGGCTCCTCGGGCGATGTCGTCCCGCTGTCCGACGCCCGCTGCGTGCTCTCTCCGCTCTGTGGGCTTTGCTCGACCTCGCTCTCAGCCGTAGGTTCTTGCGTCGATGGGGTCTCTCCCGCTGCCGCCTCAGCGCTGTCAGCGCTGGCCTGTTGTGCCGGTTCTTCGGACGCCGTCTCCTCGGTCCCGGCGCCGGAGTCGCCGGTGCCTTCGCTCTGGGACGCGGTCTCTTCTTCGCTCGCCTGCTCTTCCGGGCCAGGCGATCCTGCAAGATAGAGACCTAAGCCGACCAGTGCGGCCACCAGGAGAACAACGAGTCCGTAGCGCAAAATCGGGAACTTTCCTTCACTACCGCAGACCATGACGGAGACCGCCCGAGTCCAAGAACACGTCATCGTCGCACCTAGCCAAGTGCCAGACCGACGCGCGGGAGTAAAGAGCGGCCTACCAGATTGTTTCTAGCACGGCCGCGCTTTTTCTGTAACGCCACGGCGCGATGGACCGCGTCTTGGCCGACCCCTATGCTCTGCGGGCGTCCCCAAGCGATCCCGAGAACGGCGGAAAGGAGGTTCCTTGGCACCCTGGCCCTCCAGTCTCTGCGTCTTCTGCGGTGGAAAGCCCGGCGCACCCGAGGCCCATATGGCGTTGGCACGCAGCCTGGGCCGGCTCCTCGCCGAGACGGGCACGGCCCTGTTCTACGGCGGCAGCAAGCGCGGGCCGATGGGGGCCCTGGCCGATGCGGTGCTGGAGGGAGGCGGTCACGTCATTGGCGCCATTCCGAGCTACCTCGACCGGGTGGAGATCGCCCACAAGGGCATCAGCGAGCTGATCCACGTCGACAGCATGCACGCCCGCAAGCGCGTGATGACGGAGCGCGCGGCGGCCTTCTGCATCCTGCCGGGCGGCGTGGGCACGCTGGACGAGACCTTCGAGGCCATCACCTGGGGACAGCTGGCCTTGCACAGCAAGCCCATCGTCTTTCTCGACCCCGACGGCTTCTGGGATCCCTTGGTCGAGATGCTGGGCAAGATGGAGGCCCTGGGCTATCTGCGCGTCCCGGCGGATGAACTCCTGGTCCGGGTTACCAGTCCCGGGGAGGTCCTGCCGACGCTGCGCCGGATCAAGCCGCCGGTCACCCCGGAACTGCTGGATCGGAGCTGAGGCGACCCTGCGCCCGGGCGTCATCTTGCACTGCAGCAAAAGGCTGCTATGGTCGCGCCCCGCAAGACAGAGAAGCCTAACGAGGGAAGCGGCCGGTCATGGCAAAAATCAAGGTAAAGAACCCCGTCGTGGAGCTCGACGGCGACGAGATGACCCGGATTATCTGGGCCATGATCAAGGACAAGCTGATCCTGCCCTATCTGGACATCGATCTTGCCTACTATGACCTTGGGATCGAGCATCGCGACGCCACCGACGATCAGGTGACCATCGACGCCGCCCACGCGATCAAGGAGCACGGCGTGGGCGTCAAGTGCGCCACCATAACTCCGGACGAGGCCCGGGTGGAGGAGTTCGGCCTGAAGAAGATGTGGCGCTCGCCGAACGGCACCATCCGCAACATCCTGGGCGGCACCATCTTCCGCGAGCCGATCATCTGCTCCAACGTGCCGCGCCTGGTGCCGGGTTGGACCCAACCGATCATCATCGGCCGTCACGCCTTCGGCGACCAGTATCGGGCGACCGACTTCGTGGTGCCGGGCAAGGGCGAGCTGACGCTCACTTTCAAGGGCGAGGACGGCCAGACCATCGAGCACAAGGTCTTCGACTTCCCCGGCGGCGGCGTGGCGCTGTCGATGTACAACCTGGACGATTCGATCCGAGACTTCGCGCGGGCCTGCATGAACTACGGCCTGCAACGCAAGGTCCCGGTCTATCTCTCCACCAAGAACACCATCCTCAAGGCCTACGACGGTCGCTTCAAGGACCTCTTCCAAGAGGTCTTCGACCAGGACTACGCCTCCGCCTTCAAGGAGGCCGGCATCACCTACGAGCATCGCCTGATCGACGACATGGTGGCGGCCGCGCTGAAGTGGTCCGGCGGCTATGTGTGGGCTTGCAAGAACTACGACGGCGACGTGCAGTCCGACACCGTTGCCCAGGGCTTCGGCTCGCTGGGTCTCATGACCTCGGTCCTGATGACGCCGGACGGCAGCACGGTGGAGGCCGAGGCCGCCCATGGCACGGTGACCCGCCACTACCGCGAGCACCAGAAGGGCAAGGAGACCTCGACCAACCCCATCGCCTCGATCTTCGCCTGGAGCCGGGGCCTCGCTTTCCGCGCCCGCCAGGACGACACTCCCGCCGTGGCCGACTTCGCCCACACCCTGGAGCGGGTCTGCATCGAGACGGTCGAGAGCGGCTTCATGACCAAGGATCTGGCCCTCCTGATCTCTCCGCAACAGAGCTGGCTTACCACGCGCCAGTTCATGGACAAGCTGGACGAGGGCCTGCAGCAGGCCATGGCCTAGGCCTCAGGGAGTTTACAGGGCGGTGGCGGCTGTGGGAGAAGGGCCGCCACACCGCATCCAGGTAAGGACCTCATGACAATGCGCTTCCGCCTTCTCCTCGCGGCCCTCTTTGCATTCGCGCTGGCGCTGCCGGCCGCCGTCAAGGCCGCCGACCCCGAGAACACCTTGGTCTTGGAACTGAAGGACGGTCCCGTCCTGATCGAGATGCTGCCCGACCGCGCGCCCGAGCATGTCGAGCGAATCAAGACCCTGGCCCGCGACGGCTTCTATGACGGTATCGTCTTCCACCGCGTGATCGACGGCTTCATGGCGCAGACCGGCGATCCCACCGGCACCGGGCGCGGCGGCTCGGACCTGCCGGACCTGCGCGACGAGTTCAATCTGGAGACCTTCACCGAAGGCGCCGTCGGCATGGCCAAGACGGCCGCGCCGAACAGCGCCAACAGCCAGTGGTTCATCTGCACCGCCGACTGCCAGTTCCTGAACGGCAACTACACGCTCTGGGGCCGCGTGGTCGACGGCCTGGATCGGGTGAAGAACATCAAGAAGGCGCCCCCGGGCCGCCAGGACGGGATGGTCAACAACCCGGACAAAATCGTCTCCCTGCGCGTCCAGTCCGACGTCCAGTAGGCCACACAGAGAACAGCAAACCAGGAGAGCGACACCGTGAGCGACACGCGCGACCCGGAATCCCACCTCGTCCTCGACCTGCCGGCCGGCAAGGTCACCATCGCATTGCGCGCCGACCTGGCGCCCAAGCATGTTGAGCGCCTGAAGACCCTGGCCCGCGAGGGCTTCTATGACGGCACCGTCTTCCACCGCGTGATGGACGGCTTCATGGCCCAGGGCGGCGACCCCACCGGCACCGGCACCGGCGGCTCGTCTTACGACAACCTGCCGGCAGAGTTCAGCCAAGAACCCTTCGTGCGCGGCACCTGCGGCATGGCCCGCTCGCAGCTGCCGAACAGCGCCAACAGCCAGTTCTTCATCTGCTTCGCCGACGCCCAGTTCCTGAACGGCCAGTACACCGTCTGGGGCCAGGTGGTGGAAGGCATGGAGGCGGTCGACAAGCTGGCCAAGGCGCCGGCGCACGACCGCTCCGGCATGGTGCCGAACCCGGACAAGCTGCAGTCCATGAAGGTGCTGGCCGACGCCTGATCGGCTCGGCCGAGCGCGGGCTCCCCGCAAAGACGACGGAGCCCGCGATCGATCAGATCTGCTTGAGCGCAAGGGGACGGGCCTTTGCGCGGGCGTGAGCTTGTGCTTTCGTGTGGCGGGCTTTGGCGCCGATCTCCAGCCGGGGCGAACCGCTCCAGGGATTGTCGCTTAGGCTCGTCACAGGGAGACACCACGTGACGCAGCGGGACCGGCCAGGGCGATCGACATCGCCACGACAGAACGAACGTGGAGCATGTGGCGAGCGACTTCGCCGCGCTCGCGTTCTGGCCGCCACGCTTCTCTTCTCTGCTGTCGGCTTCTCCGGCGCTCAGGCCGACAGCACCGGGTTTTGCGCAGACGTCCTCTCTTTGACCGAGGAAGCCCAAACCCGGTTCGTCGCATTGCGCGGGGAAGCCGCTGAGGGCCTCGGAGACTACCAGGCAACGCTCTCGCTGCCGGGGGCGAGCGCTTGCGTCATTATCGAGGACGCGGCGAAGAGTTCCTATCAATGCTCCTGGACCTACGGCCTCGGCGCCGCGGAGGCGCATGCCGCCTTCGACCGCCTCTTGACCGGCCTGCGGACCTGCCTCGCCGACGTGGCCAGCGAAGAGAAGGACCGCTCCGTCAACCACCCGGACACCTACGCCTCCTACGCCTTTCGCATGCCGGGTAGCGTCACCAGCATCAACCTCAAGAACAAGAGCGCATTGAAGAGCACGCTGGTCTCGATCCGCATCGACGGGCCCTTGCCGGCACGGTGAGCGACGGGTCGGACGGCCCGCTCACAGTCCGCAGGACGCGGAAGCGGCGACAACCAGGGAGACCAGCTCCCGCATCGCCGGATCCCTCTCGTCGCTCGCCCGGCTCAAGAGGGAGATGTCGAACTCCGGCACCTCCAGCGGCACCGGGCAGATGGCGAGCCCCTCGGTGGTCGAGCAATGGAGGGCGTAGCTCCGCGGCACGGTCGCGAGCAGGGGTAGCTGCGCCAGAAGGTGGCCGACAAGCAGAAAGTAGGGCGTGGTGAGCGCCACCCGGCGCTTGCGTCCCTGCCGTTCCAAGAGCCTGTCGACGAAGCCGTAGCGGTCTCCCTTCAGGGACACGAGAAGGTGGGGATAGGCGACGTACTGATCCAAGGTGATCGGCGGCTCGCAAGGTACCTGTCGCCGGTCGTACGCGCAGACGTGGGTTTCCCGAAACAAGGCCCTGCGCCTCAGCCAGTTCCCTTGCTCAGGAAACATGCCGATCGCGAGATCGATCTCTCCGGAAAGCAGCAGGTCGGACACCCGCTCCTTGTCGAAGCCGTGCATGACCAGCGAGGCCCTCGGCATACTCTCGCCGAGGCCTGCTAGAGCGGATCAGGTTTAGTCTGAATCGAAAGGGGATTCCCAAATCGTTGGAGATTTGATTCAAGCTGTGTGCCGGGAGATGGAGGCCGGCACAGATGGGTCGACCCTATTCAGTTGATTTGCGTGAGCGTTGTGTTGCGGCCGTTGAAGCGGGGCAAAGCTGTCGGCAGGTGGCTGAGCGCTTTGGCGTCGGCGTGTCCTCGGTGGTTCGCTGGTCGCAGCTTCACCGGCGTACTGGCGATGTGAAGCCGGGCCAGATGGGCGGCCATCGCCCACGACTTCTGGAGCCGCACAGCGCATTCATCGCCGAGCAATTGCGGCAGACACCGCATCTAACGATGATCCAGTTGCGCGACCTTCTGGCCGCGCGCGGTGTCATGGTTTCGCACGACACGGTGTGGCGTTTTGTGCGCCGTCAGGGCCTGCGCTTCAAAAAAAACGCTTCGGGCTCTTGAGCAAGGCCGCGCTGATATCGCCATAAGGCGCAAGCGTTGGAAGGCTTTGCAGCGTCAACTCGATCCAAGCCGGCTGGTCTTCATCGATGAGACCTGGATCAAGACGAACATGGCGCCGCTGCGTGGCTGGGCACCGAGGGGCAAGCGGCTTTCCGGCTTCGCTCCGCGAGGCCATTGGCGTACCTTGACCTTCTTGGCTGCCCTGCGGTGCGAGCGGATGAGCGCGCCATGCGTCTTTGACGGGCCGATCAACGGCGCGTGCTTCCGTGCCTATGTCATACAGCAGCTCGTCCCGACACTGTGTGAAGGCGATATCGTCATCATGGACAATCTGGGCAGCCACAAGGGCAAGGCGGTCCGTGATGCCATTCGCTCGGTAGGAGCGCGGCTGTGGTACCTGCCGCCCTATTCGCCAGACCTGAACCCGATCGAACAGAGCTTTGCCAAGATCAAGCATTGGATGCGCATGGCTCAGAAACGAACCATCGAGGACACCTGGCGCCAGGTCGGCCGCCTGGTTCCCACCATCACCGCCAACGAATGCGCCAACTACTTCAAAAATGCTGGCTATCAACCAACCTGAATCAGATCTGCTCTAGCAGCCTGGGCATAAGAGCGGCTGCGACGAAGTCTGAGACGGCGATGGCGAAGGACCCGGCGAACGCGGTCGCCTCGAATGCCTGATCGCCATAGATCGAAACCTCGATCTGGCGCAGCGCTTCGCGAATCGGCCCGATCAGTGCACGCGCCCTTTCCGTCGGCTCCATCCCGGATGCGCCGCGCACGAAGAGGTCGTCTTGCAGGTGGCCACGCAGCCGGCCCAGAGCCTGGCTGACCGCGGGTTGCCCCAGGCCCAGGCAGTCGGCAGCACGGGTCACGCTGCGCTCGCGCTCCAGCGCGTCAAAAGTCTTAAGCAGGTTAAGGTCCAGCGTATTCAGATTGATCGGGTGCATGGCGCATTCCAGATATCAATTTGATCAATATATTTGCCGCTTCTATCTCTCAAATCAATTACTTGGAGGACGCCATGCTGCGATCACCTAACGGCATTGCCTTTGTCACCCTCGCGGCCCTGCTCGTCGCGGCGCCTGCCGCGCAGGGTCAAGCGGACATCAGGGTCTTGGCCGAGTACGAGCCCGGTACCTTCCTGGAGAACCTGGAGGTACAGCCGGACGGCCAGCTGCTGGTGACCAACTACTTCGCCAAGACGATCGAGCGGATCGGGGCCGACGGCGGCAGCCATACTTTCACCTCTCTCTCGGCCCATCCCGCGAGCCTGCTTCGCGTGCCCTCCGGCTTCGTAGTCGCCGCGCATGGCTCGGCCTTTACCAGCGGTCCCGACTTCACGCGGACGCAGAAGATCCTCCTGCTGGACGAGGCAGGCGTCGAGACGAACGCGATCGAGCTTCCCGCCGCGCGCTTCCTGAACGGCATGGTAAAGCTTCCGACCGGCGCAGTGCTGATCGCCGATTCGATCGCCGGAACCATCTGGCACCTCGACCCGGAGGCCTCGCGCGTCACGCCCTGGCTTGCCGACGCGCGCCTGGCCCAGGATCCCCAGGCAAGCGCCTTTATGCCCGGCGCCAACGGCCTCAAGATCGACGGTGATCGGCTCTTGGTCTCCAATAGTTCCCGGGGCACGCTTTCTGCAATTCCCCTGGATAGCGAGACGGGCGCGGCCGCAGGGCCGCCGACGGTACTGGCGGAGACCGGCTCGATCGACGATTTCGCCGTCTTGTCCGGCGGCGAAGTCGTCTTCACCACCCACGGCGACAGCTTGAAGCTGCTGGCCCCCGACGGCTCCCTCTCCACCATCCTTCCCAGGGGGTGCGACGGCTGTACGGCCGTCGCCGCCAAAGAGGATGCGCTGATCGTGCTGACGACCGGCGACCTCTTTCACGGCGGTGGCAAGCCCGCCCGGGTCATCTCCCTGCCGCTGCCCCGCTAACCCGGTTGATCATAGCCTGAACGGAGATCGACCCATGAGCGCCACCCTTCCCTACCCTACGCTCGCCGGCACCTCGGTTCTGGTCGTCGGTGGCGGCAGCGGCATCGGCAAGGCGGTCACCGCCGCGGCGGTCAAGGCCGGCGCCGCCGTCGCCATCGCCAGCCGCGACGAGGCCAAGCTCGCAGCGGCGGCGCAAGAGATCGGCGGCGGGGCCGCCTGGAACCGGGTGGACATGCTCGACCAAGCCGCCATTGCCACCTGGGCAGCCGCACAGGGCCCGATCGACCACCTGGTGATCACGGCCTCCAGCGCGGTGCACGGAGCCTTTGCCGACATCGAGCCGGCGCTGGTGCGGCAGATGTTCGATGCCAAGTTCTTCGGCCCCTATCTCATCGCCCGCTCCTTGCTGCCGAAGATCAAGGACGGCGGCTCGATCACATTCTTCTCCGGCGTTCTTAGCCGCCGGCCGGGCATGAACTGCTCGGGCCTGGGCGCGGTCAACGGCGCCGTCGAGTCCCTGACCTACGGATTGGCGCTGGAGCTTGGGCCCGAGATCCGGGTCAACTGCTGCTCGCCGGGGATGGTGCGCTCGGAAGCCTATGACAAGGTCCCCGAGGCCGCCCGCGAGGAGATGTACCGCGCAACCGGCGCCTCCCTGCCCAGCGGCCGCGTGGGCCTGCCCGTGGAGATCGCGCATGCGGTCCTTTATCTGATGGCCAACAGCTACACCACCGGTCAGGTGCTGGACGTCGACGGCGGTCACATGATCCGGCAGTACGCCGAGCGGTGAGGGGGCTTCAGACGGCAAGTCGTTTCGATTCGACGTCCTCCCGCTTTAGCCCTCTTGGCGCACCGGCTCCGGCGGGTCGGCGGGGCTGGCGACCTTCCGCCTGAGCCGATCGCCCGGCAGCAGGTGCCAGCGCCGCAGCAGGCCCGGCAGGCGGCTCAGGTCCAGGCAGAAGGGAAGGTAGGGGTTGGGCCGGCTCATGGCGTAGAGCGCCACCCGACGGCCGGGAGTCTTGCTGACGGCCCGGCAGTGAAAGCCGAAGGTATCGGCCACGACCAAGGTGTTGGCCCGGACCGCCAGCCGCGCAGGCGGCGGCAGGCGCAGCCGCTCCAGCATCCCGGGCTCCAGCCGGAAGGAGCCATTGCGGTCTTCCGGGTCCTTGGCATCGGGTCCCGAGGCCTCGACCGCCTTGCGATGCTGCCAGGCGAGCCGCCGCTTGGTGAGCCGGTGCGAGCCCGGCACGTAGACGAAGGGCCCAGCCTCGGCCGGCACGTCGTCCAGGTAGTACCAAGCCTTCATCGAGGAGTAGAAGCTGTCGATGTGCAGGTCGTTCTGCGGGTCGCGCGCGGCCGGCTCGATCTGGCTGAAGACCGACTGCACGCTCAAGAGCGGCTTGACCCGGAAGGCCGCGACGAAGTCCAGCGGCCGGCGCCAGGCCGGGCTCCGCAAGAGACGCTCGACCGACGGCAAGGCACGCAGGACCGGCGGGTCGAGGCGCAGGTGACGAGTCAGCGCGTCGCCCTCCTGATGCTCCACCACCGGATGGCGGGCGGCGAAGACCTCGTCGCGCAGGGCCTCGAACTCCGGTTGCGGCAGCAGGTTCTCGATGACGAGGTAGCCGTCGCGCGCGAAGGACCGGCCTTGCTCCTCGCTCACCAGGCCGGCGAAGCGCCGCCGGCGCCGCTCCGCCAGGCGCGAGGCCAGCCGCACGCGCCAGGCATGCAGGCCGCGACGGTTGAGCCCGGGACTGCCGATCAGCGGATTGCGGCGAAAGGACTTGGCGCCGCTCAGGATCTGCAAGAGCCAGAAGGGCAGCAGCACCCAGCGCAGAAGACCGCCCATGCCACCTCCCGTTCGCTTCTCGACAAGGCCGGCATCCTAGAGCAGGATGACGTCAATTCGGAACGATTTGTCGTCTGAATCCTACTCTAGAACTTTGAAAGAGAGAGCAGATTCACGCAATCAGGTGAGTCCACCTGATTGCGATCTGCTCTCGTTAGGTGGAGAGGAGCACCGCAAGGAGCCGCGTGACGCGGCGCGCGGGGCCTGGCAGGCTGTCGGCGAGCCCCCTTGCGAGACCCGTCATGAAACGCCTCTTGATCGTCGCCCATGCCCCCTCCCCCAACACCTTGAAGCTGCGCGAGGCCGTGGCCCGCGGCGCCAATCATCCCGATATCGAGAACGTCTCGGTCGAGGTCACCGCCCCCCTGGAAACGGGGCCGGAGCCGGTGAAGCGGGCCGACGCGATCATCCTCGGCACGACGGAGAACCTGGGCTACATGAGCGGCGCCCTGAAGGACTTCTTCGACCGCATTTACTACCCCTGTCTGGAGGAAACCCAGGGCCGCCCCTACGCGCTCTACATCCGCGCCGGCCTGGACGGCACCGGCACCAAGATGGGCGTCGAGCGCATCGTCACCGGTCTGCGCTGGCGCGCCGTCCAAGAGCCCCTGATCTGCCGCGGCGATTGGCAGGAGGACTTCGTCGGCCAGTGCGAAGAGCTCGGCATGGCGCTGGCCGCCGGACTGGATGCGGGGGTGTTTTGACGTCGAGAGATCGCGGGGAGGCGACGGCGCGAGGGTCTGGCAGGTCAGCCAAGTGCCCCTCCCCGGTCCGGACGTCCAATCGGACAGAGCACGTGCAACCCTCGCGCTCTCCGTCATTGCCAGCGAAGCGCGGCGGTCCAGTGCCTAACGTACGCGCTCGACCGCCTTGGCTACCTCGTCGGTGCCATAGTGTCGGAAAAGGCCCGCCCCCTTTCGGGGACGAGCCTTCCTAACCTCCCTCAGGTCAGGCTAGAACTTTCGGTAGGCCTTGTTCAGCTCCACCATGGGGTGGCGCTTCGACATCTGGAACTTGATCAAGAGCTCGCGGGCCAGCATGTCGCGGTCCTGCTGGTTGTCGGGCAGGCTCGTGCTCTCCGGGATGGTGACCCAGCCGTTGATGTTGCGGTCGAAGACGGCCGGGCGGCCCTCTTCGTAGCCCATGTGGACGTCCTCCAGCCAGTTGAGGTCGTCCCAGCCCATGACCTCCATGTACTGCTTCAGGAAAGGGGTCACGCGCTCGTAGTCGGGCAGCAGGTTGACGTCGTAGCGATAGCCGATGTGCTGGCCGATTTCCTTCTCGCGCTCGCTGCCCAGGCCCGACTGGTCCTTGATGAACTGATCGATGTCCTTGATCTCGGAGCCCTTGTAGGAGGTTCCCGCCATGGTCGTCTCTCCTTATCGCGGCCTAGAGGTGGTGGTAGTCGTCGACGCCGACGGTGTAGTTGGTGCCGGCCAGGGGGACGCCGGCCAGCGCCGAGGCCTCCATGGTCAAGGCCGCCAGATCCTCCGGCTCCAGGGAGTGGATGTTGGTCTTGCCGCAGGCACGGGCCAGCATCTGGCACTCCAAGGTGAGCGTGTGGAGGAAGTTGTAGACCCGCTCGGCCGCGTCGTCGGGATCGAGGCGCTGACGCAAGACCGGGTCCTGGGTGGCCACGCCGACCGGGCAGCGCCCGGTGTGGCAGTGGTAGCAGTCGCCCGGCGGGACGCCCATCTCGGCCTCGTAGTCGGCCTCCGGGATGTCCTTGTTGCAGTTGAGCGCCATCAGGGCCGAATGGCCGATGGCGATCGCGTCGGCGCCCAGGGCGATGGCCTTGGCGATGTCCGCGCCGTTCCTGATGCCGCCGGCGTAGACCAGCGAGATGTTGCCGGACTCGCCAACGTCGTCCAGCGCCTTGCGCGCCTGGCGGACCGCCGCGATGCCCGGAACTCCGGTCTCCTCGGTGGCGATGTGCGGGCCGGCACCGGTGCCGCCTTCCATGCCGTCGATGTAGATGATGTCCGGGCCGGTCTTGGCCGCCATGCGCACGTCGTCATAGACGCGCGCGGCCCCCAGCTTCAGCTGGATCGGGATCTGATGGTCGGTCGCCTCGCGCACCTCCTCGATCTTCAGCGCCAGGTCGTCCGGACCCATCCAGTCGGGATGGCGGGCCGGGGAACGCTGGTCGATGCCGGCCGGAAGCGAGCGCATCTCGGCCACCTGATCGGTTACCTTCTGGCCCATCAAGTGCCCGCCCAGGCCGACCTTGCAGCCCTGGCCGATGAAGAACTCGACGGCGTCGGCAAGGCGCAGGTGGTGCGGGTTGAAGCCATAGCGGCTCTGAATGCACTGATAGTACCACTTGATGGAGTAGCGCCGTTCGTCGGGGATCATGCCGCCCTCGCCGGAGCAGGTGGCCGAACCCGCCATGGTCGCCCCCCGCGCCAGCGCGATCTTCGCCTCGTAGGAGAGCGCGCCGAAGGACATGCCGGTGATGTAGACCGGAATGTCCAGCACCATGGGATTCTTGCAGCGCGGTCCCAGCACGGTCTTGGTCGTGCACTTCTCGCGATAGCCCTCGATCACGAAGCGGGTCAAGGTGCCCGGCAGGAAGGTCAACTCGTCCCAATGCGGGATCTTCTTGAAGAGGGAGAAGCCGCGCATGCGGTAGCGGCCGAGCTCCGCCTTGATGTGGATGTCGTCGACCACATGCGGCGGGAAAATGAAGGAATGGCCCAGGCGGTAGCGGTCGCGGTCCAGCGGCTTCTTCTCGCGCCGCTCCTCGGGCAGTGGCTGATTGGCCATGGTGTCTTGCTCCTGTGTCGGTCCGAAAGAGAAGTGCGGCGGCTGCTAGAGCACCAGCTTCTTCTCGGTCGGCTCCAGGTTGTCGTAGTTCCAGAGCTGCTTTCCGGCGACGTACTTCTTGATGTGGCCGATGCCCTCGGCCGGCAAGAGGTCGTACATGCCGAGCTTGCGGGCAAGCCAGGCACGATCAAGATCCGTCATCTCGCCCGGCACGCAGTCGACGCCCAGCGACTTCACCTCGCCGCCGACGAAGATGGTGCCGTCGTACATGGAATCGCCGAGGTTATGACCGGCGTTGCCGCAGATGACCATGCGGCCGCGCTGCATCATGAAGCCGGTGAAGGCGCCGGTGTCGCCACCGACGATGATCGTGCCGCCTTTCTGGTCAATACCGGTGCGCGCGCCGACATGGCCCTTGCAGACCAGATCGCCGCCGCGGATGGCGGCGCCGAAGAGGGAGCCGGCGTTCTTCTCGATCACCACGGTGCCGGCCAGCATGTTCTCCGCGCAGGACCATCCGACGCGACCCGAGACGCGCACGTTCGGCCCGTCGATCAGACCGATGCCGAAGTAGCCGAGCGAGCCTTCGAAATAGAGGTTCAGCCGGTTCAGGATCCCCACGCCCATGGCATGACGCGCCATGGGGTTCTTGACCACGATGGTGCCGTGGCCCTCCTTCATGAGCGCGCGGATCTTAAGGTTGGTTTCCTTGGCGGTCAGATCCTTGGCGTCGAACTCGGCGCGCTTGTTGTAGTCGACCGAAAAGCCGTCTGGATAGACGAAGTTCTCTCCCTCGTCCGGCTCGAAGAACATCTGCTGGGAGCGGCCGCGCAGCTGCTCCGTATGCATGCCCATGGCATGCGAGCGGTCCTCGTGGGTCTCTATGCTTTCCATACCCGTACCTCCCCGTCATAGGGGTCGAAGGTGTCGATCTCCTCGGGGAAGATCATGCGAATGGCGATCTCTTCGGAGGCGATCGCGACCACCTCGTCGCTTTCGTAGAGAACCAGCGGCTTGGCGGCCATGGTGTCCTTGGCCATGCCCAACTCGTCCTTGGTGGCGACGAAGTAGGTGAAGACGCCGTCGATCTCCTCGACCGAGCGCTTCAGCGACTCCTCCAGGCTGACGCCCCGCTCCATATTGTCGGCGGTGTAGACCGCCAGCAGCTCGGAATCGCAGTTGGAGACGAAGCGGTGGCCCTTGCGCTCCAGGTCGCGGCGCTTGTTCCAGTAGTTGGTGATCTGGCCGTTGTGGACGACGGCGATGTCCGAATAGGGATAGGCCCAGTAGGGATGGGCGGAGCGGATATCCACGTCGGACTCGGTCGCCATGCGGGTATGGCCGATGCCGTGGGTCCCCTTGAAGCCCTCCAGGCTGTACTGGCCGGAGACCTGGTCGGCGTCGCCCAGGTCCTTGATCAGCTCCAGGCCGCGCCCGATCGAGAGGATCTCGACGCCCTCGATGTCCTCCATCTGCTCGGCCAGCTCGGTGAGCGATCCGTCGAAGGAGAAGCGGTAGCGCAGGGCATACTCCGTTGCCTCTTCCGACTCCGTGACCTTGGCGCCGATGGCGGCCAGGCGCTGGTCGACGGCGGCCTTGCGGTCCTTGATCTGCTGATGGATGGCGATGCCCTTTTTCAGGTCCTCCTGCTCGGCGACCTTGAAGCGCATCACGTAATCGGCCTGGCTGGGCTCTCCGTAGATCGCGAAACCGGTCGAATCCGGTCCGCGATGCTTGAGCGCGCGCAGCATCGCCGTCATCTCGGCGCCGATGTTCGACGTCTTGCCTCTGTGGATGAGGCCGGCAATTCCGCACATGGCTGGGGGACCCTCTCCTCTGCTTGGTGTTCGAAAAAAGTGGCCCGGGCGACCTGTGACAGCCGCCCGAGCCGACAGGGGATTACGGCAGGCAGTCGAGATAGGTCTCGACGTCCCAATTGGTCACGGTGGCGTTGAAGCGCTCCCACTCATCGGTCTTGTACTCGGTGAAGACGCGCAGCATCTCGCCCGGCATGGCGGACTGGATGACCTCGTCGTTCGCCAAGCGGTTCAAGGCGTCGCCCAGGCTCATCGGCAGCTTCTTGACCTGCTTGCCCTCTTCCATGGCCTGGTAGATGTTGCGCTCTTCCGGCTCGCCCGGATCGAGATCGCGGGTGATGCCGTCGTCGAAGGCCTTCAGGATGCCGGCCGCCATCAGGTAGGGGTTCACCATCGAATCGACCGAGCGGTACTCGAAGCGGCCGGGCGCCGAGACGCGCAGGCCGCAGGTGCGGTTCTGGAAGCCCCAGTCGGCGAAGACCGGTGCCCAGAAGCCGGTGTCCCACAGACGGCGATAGGAGTTGACGGTGGAGCAGCCGATGACGGTCAAGGCACCCAGGTGCTCGATCACGCCGCCAATGGCCTTGAGGCCGATCGGACCAGGCTTCCTGGGATCGAGCGACAGGTCCGGCATGAAGGTGTTCTCGCCACCCTTTCGGTAGGAGAAGGCGCCCGCCATCCCCGGAAGCTCGTCGTTGCCGAGGCTCAAGACCTGGTCTTCGCCGCCGCGCCAAAGCGAGACGTTGTGGTGACAGCCCGATGCCGAGACGTTCATGAAGGGCTTCGACATGAAGCAGGCGATCAGCCCGAACTCGCGAGCGACCTGAGCGCAGATCTGGCGGTAGGTGGTGAGCCGGTCGCTGTTCCGCAGCGCATCATCGAACATGAAGTTGAGTTCGAGCTGTCCCGGCGCGTCTTCATGGTCGCCCTGGATCATGTCCAAGCCCATCGCGCGGCTGTACTCGATCACCCGCATGAAGACCGGACGCAGCATCTCGAATTGGTCGATGTGGTAGCAATTTGGCTTGGTGTAGCCGGTGAGCTTGCCGTCGTCGTCGCGTTTCAGCCACATCATCTCGGGCTCGGTGCCTTCGCGCAGATGAAGACCGTCGTGCTTGTCCTGAAACTCCTGGTGGATCCGGCGCAGGTTGCCCCGGCAATCGGCGGTCAGGAAGCCGCCCGGCTCGTCCCTTTCCTCTCGGTTGCGGAAAAGCGTGCAGAAGACCCGCGCCACCCGCTTGTCCCACGGCAGCTGCACGAAGGTCTCGGGATCGGGGATGCCGACCAGCTCGGAGGCCTCCGGCCCGTAGCCCAGGTAGTCGCCATGGCGGTTGAGAAAGAGGTTGGCGGTCGAGCCGTAGACCAGCTGAAAACCGCGCTCCGCCGTGGCTTCCCAGTGATCGGCGGGAATACCCTTGCCGACGATGCGGCCGGTGACCGAGACGAACTGGTAGTAGACGTACTGAATGTCCAGTGCGTTGATCTTCTCGCGAACCTGCTTGACCAGCTCTGCGCGGCCGGGCGCATTCACGTAGGCTTCGAGGTCGGTGTTATGAGCCATGCCGTCGGCACTCCCTTGCTTCCCTTGTCATGTCGCACTACCGAACCGCGCGATTCGGCGGTCCAAATTCGGCCGCCGGGCAAGCCTGCAGGCTCCTCTTCGGCGATCGATCCCCTGTAAGCCAATGTAAGCACAGGACTGACCTATTTGAAACCAAAATTTTTTAATGGACTAGAAATGGTCTAAATTGGTACTTTGCACGACGCCGGAAGCTGTGCTTTTGTGAGATAGAGGATATGAGATGGGAGCAATGGACCAAAGCCCCGGCAAGACCCCGCTGCCGAGCGCCGCAGGCGGGGCCTCGGCGATCGCGGCACAGCTGCGCCGCGCCATCATGGACGGAACCTACGGCTATCGGGAGCGCTTGCCGGCCGAGCGCGACCTAGCTCAGCACTACCGCGCATCGCGCTCCACCGTGCGCGAGGCCCTGCGCCAGCTGGAGGAAGGCAATCTCGTCACCCGCCGGATCGGCAGCGGCACCTTCGTCAGCTATCGCGGCGGCGGCGAGGACGACGACGTGGCGGAGCGCACCAGCCCCCTGGAGCTGATCGAGGTGCGTCTGGCGATCGAGCCGCAAATGGCGCGTCTCGCCACCCTGCATGCCACGCAGCGCGACCTCGACCGCCTGGCGCAAGCCTTGGTGGACGTCGAAGCCTGCGCCAGCCGCGACCGGGAGATCTACACGCGCGCGGACGCGGCCTTCCATCAGGCCTTCGCCGACTGCACCCGCAATCCCCTGATGATCGGGCTTTACCGCCAGATCAACTCGGTGCGCAGCCACGCCCAATGGGCCCGGATGCGCGACAAGATCCTCTCGCCCGACCGGCAGCGCGACTACAACTCCCAGCACCGCGCGCTCTACGAAGCGATCCGCTCGCGCGACACGGAAACCGCCGTGATGACGATCATGGAGCACCTGGAGATCGCGCGGCGCGACCTGATCGGGGCGGTGCGGGACTAACGCTCCGCGCCCCTCTTGTCGACGGCGTCGACGTGAAAGCGGCGTCGGTAGTCCCCTGCCGTTAGCCCCATCACCTTCTGGAAGACCTTGCGGAAGGCCCCCGGGTCCTCATAGCCCACCTGCCAGGCGATGCGGTCGATGGTCTCGGCCGAGAGTTCCAGCAGGTCGCGGGCCTTGCCGACGCGTAGGTGCTGCAGATAGGCGCTGGGCTTGAGACCGGTGGCGGCGGCGAAGCGGCGCTGAAAGGTGCGCTGGCCAAGCCCGGCCACCTCGGCCATCCGGGTCAGCGTAATCTTCTCTCCGCTCCTGGCCTGCAGCCAGTGCTGGGCTTTCAGAACGGCGGCGTCGCCGTGCGTCAGACGCGGAGCGAAGGCGCTGTAGAAACGCTGCTCGCGGCCGGCCGGGTCGACCAGGAAGAAGCGCGCGGTGGCCAGCATGACCGAGGGGCCGATCAGGCGCTCGACCAGCCGCAGCCCCAGATCCACCCAGGCCATGAGCCCGCCCGCCGTCATGATGTCGCCGTCGTCGACCACCAGCTTGTCGATCTCTAGCCGCACCCGGGGAAAGCGTTCGGCAAAGCGCTCGGCCAAGGCCCAATGGGTGGTCGCCGGCCGGCCGTCCAGCAAGCCGGTCTCGGCCAGCAGAAAGGCACCCGCGCAGACCGAGCAGAGCAGGGTTCCTTCGCCATGACGCCGGCGGGTCCAGTCGGCCAGCGCCCTCTCCTCGGCGTCCGGCAGGCGGCCGGACAGGCTGGGCGGCAGCACCAGGGCGGCCAGGGGCGCCGGCGGCTCCTCGGCCGCGCCGCTCTCGCCCCAGCGGCTGACCTCGAGCCGCGCCGCCTTGCCGCCGCGCTCGGCCGCCAGGCGGTTGGCGGTCTCGAAGAGGTCGGCCAGCCCGTGGACGGCCGAGGCCTGCGCGCCGGGATAGGCCAGGATGCCGATGCGCGTACCCTTCTCAGCCTGCGCCATTTGTCGCTTTCGACCCTTTGTCTGTCACTTCCGACAATGGGTCTTCTGCGTCCTTCCCCCTATCTTGTCCAGTGTGCGTTACCACGAAGGAGAGAGCCCATGAGCAAGCGTGCCCTGGTTCTGATCGACATCCAGAACGACTACTTTCCCGGCGGCAAGTGGACCTTGGACGGCATGGAGACCGCCGCCGACAATGCCGCCAAGCTGATCGAGGCCGCCCGCGCCAAGGGCGACCTGGTGGTCCACGTCCACCACGAGTTCGCCAGTGCGGACGCCCCCTTCTTCGCACCCGGCAGCGAAGGGGCGGCGATCCACAGCAAGGTTCAGCCCAAGCAGGGCGAGCTCACGGTCCTGAAGCATAAGGTCAATGCCTTCCAGGACACCAACCTCAAAGAGCTCTTGGACGAGAACGGCATCGAGGAGGTCGTCATGGCCGGCGCGATGAGCCACATGTGCATCGACGGCGCGGCGCGCGCGGCCAGCGACTTCGGCTTTGCCGTCAATGTCGTGCACGACGCCTGCGCGACCCGCGATCTCGACTTCCAGGGCAAGACCATTCCGGCGGGCGAGGTGCATGCCGCCTACATGTCGGCCTTGGGCTTCGCCTACGCCAAGACGCCCTCCACCGAGGAGTTCTTGAAGGACGAATCCTAAAAGCGCTGCCTCGCGGCGCTTTCGCCGGTTCGGGTGGCTAGGCTTTCTCCCGCCGCTCGGCCGGCGCGAGCCCGAAGATCTCGGCGACCGCGTGGCCGCTGTCGAGTGCCTCGATCCACCGGGCCTCCAGGGCCAGCTTCGCCTTGGCGTCGTCGAGGCGCGTGCGCAGCAGGGCCGGCGAAAGGACGGCCAGACCGTCGTCGTTGCCGATGATGAGGTCGCCCGGATTGACCAGCCGATCGCCGATGGTGACGGTCGCGTTCACCGCCCCCCTTTCGCCTCCCGTCGGCCCGCGCGGATTGGCAAAGCGGGCGAAGACCGAGAAGTCGGAAAGCGCGGCCAACTCGTCGACGTCACGCACGGCGCCGTCGCAGACCACGCCGGCGCAACCGCGGCCACGCAAGTGGTTTCCGAGGATGCCGCCGATCATCGCCGTCTCCGCGTGTCCCGCGGCGGCGATCACCAGCACGTCACCCGGCTTGGTCTGCTCCAGGGCATGCAGCACGGCGCCGAAGTCGGGCGGCTCGCAGCGCGCGGTCACCGCGCGGCCGAAGAGGGGCGGCTGCCTGCCCGGCGGGTTCAGCGGTCGGATCGCCCGGTCCAGCTGCGCGTCCGGGATCAGATCCACGGCGATGGCCACGGGAACGCCGCGCCAGCCCTCGATCTCCGCATCGCTCGGCCGGTCCTCGGGGGGCGCGTGAAGGGTGACGGTCATGTCCTGTCCTGTTCTCTGTCGCTGACTGTTTGGGATTGTGATGGGTCTAGATGCCGATGGCTGCGCGCACCCTGCGCTCGGTCGCCGGGTCCAGGCGGCCGTCCCAGTCCTGCTCCTGCGCGGCACGCGGCTCCGGCGGGTCGGGGAAGAGCCGCGCGCGGCCGTCGCGGACGTAGCGTCGGCGAACCGCCTCCATGTCCTCGGCGGCGGCGGCCAGCACCTCGGCACGTCGGGCCTCGCCCCAATAGGCGGCATGGCCGCCCGGCATCAGCTTGCGCACGCGGGCGACCTCGGGGCGGGTCAGCCAGTGGCCCTCCAGGTTGATCCGCCGGATGGTTTCGGCCTGCTCGCGGCTGATCGAGGGGTTGGCCCGCCAAGTGCGGCCGGGCAGGCGCCGCGCCAGGCCTCGCGGCACCCCGGCGGCGTCGCAGAAGCGGGCGAAGAGGTCGAAACCGGGGCGCAGCGGCTCGTAGGGAATGGCGGTCACGCGCTCGGGCCCGAAGGCTTCCGCCCACCAGCCCAGCGCCTTGGCGCGCATGCCGATCGCGGCCTTGCCGGGCCCGGCGACATAGTCCTCGAAGCAGCGCACCTCGCGCTCGCGCTGGGCGCGGATGCGCTGGCGGTAGAAGCTCTCCAGGAAGAGGTCGGGGCGGCGCACGAAGACCACCACGCGCACCTCGAAATGCCGGCCGAAGGGGGCGAGGCGCGGGGCGTGGAAGTTCTCCACCGCCGACCAGCTCTCGCAGCTGAGGATGGTGAGCGGCGCGCGGCTGGCCTTGATGGTCTCGATGTAGCGCTCCAGCAGGTCGTCGAAGGGGCCGATCTCGGGATGGCTCTCGCCGTCCGCCGCGCGTCCTTCCCAGACCGCGGCCGAGCGCAGGTCGCGGTGCACCCGGCTGGTGCCGGAGAAGGGCCGCGGATAGAAGATGCCCAACCGGCGCAAGAGCCAGCGGTGCCGCCCGAAGTAGGCCTGCAGGGCCGAGGAGCCGGTCTTGTGCAGGCCGATATGAAGTACGAGCTGCTGCGTCATCCTGGCCGCGGACGCTAATCCCGCCGCCGTGTCTGTGCAAGTGCACCCTGGGTGCGGCGCTTGCCCCCTGCCCCGCCCGGCGGGGCGCGCTCCGCTTTCGTCCCGCCGGCGACAGCGCCATCGCGGCGGTCTCGCGAGCGACCCGGGCGCGCGCCACCGGTCCCGGACGCTCATGCCGCTCGCGGCTGCGCGGCCACGCCGCGGTGCGCTATCGCAATAGAACCGCGCCGACCCAACTCCTACCGCCCTACAAAGTAGTCATCCTCCGACTTGATCGGAGGACCGCTCTCCGCCGGCCAGATGTTGCCACGAAGAGCGCGCCCATCCGAATGCAGGTCGCTGGTTAGGGAGGAGCGACGCGTAGACATTCTTCGGTCGGCAAGTGATCCTCCGATCAAGTCGGAGGACGACGTTAAGGGGAGTCTAGGGCATCCCGTTCCCGTCGCGTCTCTCTACAAGCAAAACGCGGCAGCCCTGCGCAGATTGCACCCCCAAGGTGTCGTCCTCCGACTCGATCGGAGGACCGCTCTCCGCGAGCCAGATGTGGCCGAATAGAGCGCGCCGGTCCGAATGCTGGTCGCCGACTAGAGAGAAGCCGCGCACAGCGAGTCTTCGAACGGCAAGTGGTCCCACGATCAAGGCAACGGTCGCCGTCATGGCGATTGAGGTCATCCGCCCCCCACCGTCATCGCAAGCGGCGCGGCGACCCAGCGTCCATTGCGCGCCGCGCCGCCGCCCGCCGTCACGCGAGGGGCCGGCCCCCTACTCCGCCGCCGCCTGCCGGTCGGTGTAGCCGGCGAGCTCGCCGCGGATGACGTAGCGCAGCAAGGCCACGACCTGCTCCGGCTCCGAGGCCACGGCGAGCGCCGCGCCGTCGACTTCCTTCAGCGCGTGGGTCAGGGCCGTGTCGTGCAGGACCACCAGCGGCTTCTCCAGGGCGGCGGCGAAGCCGGCGTCGAAGGCGGCGTTCCACTGGCGGTACTTGTCGCCGAAGCGGACCACCACCAGGTCGGCCTCCTGGATCAGGGTGCGGGTGCGGATGGCGTTCAGCTTCGCGCCCTTGTGGTCGTGCCAGAACTTCTCGTCCTCGGCGCCCAGGATCGTCACCCCGCAGTCGTCGGAGGCCGCGTGATCGGTCACCGGCGAGGAGAACTCGACCGGCAGGCCGGCCGCCTCGCTGCCGGCGACGATGCGCTCGCGCCAGTCGGTGTGAATCTCGCCGGAGAGGTAGACGGTCCAGCTGCGGTGGGGGGTGTGGGCGTTTGGCATGGCGAAGGCTCTTCTCCTCTAAGCACGGCGCGCCGAGACCCGTGACGGCGGGACCGGCGTCGGGACGAATTGGGGCTCTGCTTCCCTCGCTCCGAGGGAGGCGTTCGACCAGCCCTGGAGGGCGGCATTGCCGGGCGCGACCCGGCGCTCCATGCTACCGCCCTCGAGCGACTGTCCGGCGGACTTGCCGGAAACACACCACTAGGTAGGGGCAGGCGCCCGCCGTTGCAAAGCGCGACCTTGGGGAAGAGCATGACCTTCGACTACACCGCCCTGGGCTTCTACACCTTCGACTGCCTGGGGCGCCCCGTCTCCGCCATTCCGGAGGGCGGCGAGACCGCCTTCATCGAGGAGGTGGCGCTCGCGGTCTCCGGCACCGCCGGTTGCGCCGCCATCGTCGCCGCCAAGCACGGGCTGGCCGTGCAGGCCGTGGGCGGCCTGGGCGAGGATGCCATGGGCGATTGGGTGCTGCAGCGCCTCACCTCCTTCGGCATCGACACCGCCCAAATGCAGCGCTGCCCCGACCATGCCACCTCCACCTCGATGGTCCTGACCCGGGCCGACGGCAGCCGTCCGGTCTTGCACAAGCGCGGCGCCACGGCCGGCTTCTTCGTGGACGACGCGGCCCTGGAGCGGGTGGTGGAGACCAAGATCCTGCATGTCGGCGGCGTCGGCCTGATGGACCGCATGGACCGGGCCGAGCACGGGCCGGGCCGCAACGCCGAGGTCATGCGCGCCGCCAAGGCCAGGGGTGCCATCACCACCCTGGACGTCTTCGCCGCCGGGCCGCAGGACATGGCCCTGGTGCAGCCCCTCCTGCCCTACACCGACTACCTGCTGCCCTCGCGGGAGGAGGCCGTCGCGCTCACCGGCCTTACCGACGAGGAGGAGATCGCCCGCGCGCTCCTGGACCAGGGCGCCGGCTGCGTCGTCCTCACCCTGGGCGCCGAGGGCGCCAAGTACCGCCACCGCGACGGCACCCGTTTCGACCAGCCGGCCTTCGCCGTCGAGCCGGTCTGCTCCTGCGGCTGCGGCGACTGCTTCGACGCCGGCTTCGCCACAGGCCTCCACCTGGGCCTCCCGCCGGAGGACTGCGTCCGCCTGGGCCAAGCGGCCTCGGCCCAGAAGCTCACCGGCCTGGGCGCCCAGGCGGGCGTGGTCTCGCTGGAGGAGACGTTTGCGTTCATGGGGAGGACTGATCCCAAGAGAACAGCGACTCATGAATCAGAGTAGCTTTTCAGCATATTAGAAAAAATCAATTTAGCCTGTGTAAACTGGTTCGCAAATTCTACGAAATCCCATCTCAATTAACTTACAACAATTAGTAAATGGTAGAACACCCTATTGCTGGAGCACCACAAACCAAAAACCAGCCCAGTTAACGCGACAGACCACCTCCGCCTCATACGCGTTAGCCGGCACCCAGAGTCTCGCTTCCATAACACGCCTCGTCAGAGTGAACCGGCAAAGTGCCTTGACGGTTACCGGGTTCATCGAGCTAACATGCAATCATCAGATGTAGGGGGCCTTCGAAGGGAACTACCCTATGATGAGCAGGGAACATAATGACAAAGAAGACAGAATCTCAAGGAGATGGAATGCAACAGATGGATAATCTATCAACCCTGCATTGCCCAGGTGGAATGGAGATTGCGCGGCGCGTGAGGCTCATTCATGATTGCATATCATAGTGTTGCGGCAGATAGAGCGGGAGATAAAGCAGGGTTCTCATGGCACACCCGACGGGTGAATCCAAGAACGGGCCGCTTCCTTTTGATTTCGACCGCCGCTTGAAGCTGGAGTTCCATGAATCGTAAGGTGACTTCTGACGACGGGTTCCTCGCCTATCGGGAACTTGACGACGCCGTCGGTCTGACGGAAGCGGCGGCCGCTGTGCTGGAAGACGGTCGTCGTGGCAGGAACGGCTGGCACGCCATCGCTGGGATGCTCCGGCAATCGGTGTTTGGGCCTTTGGCCGGGTACGAGGATGTCAACGACGCCGAGCGTCATTCTCGCGATCCAGCGATGCGTTGGATTGTCGGTGGCAAGGCGACAGATCGTGGGGCCGCGCATTCTCTGGTGCCGTATGGCCGCGCCGGTTGCGCTCAAACCAAGCCTCAGGCAACCTCTTCGCGAAAATGTTGGCCACATGGGCAATCTCGGACTAGAACTAGCCGTCTTCCTGAACTGACAAAGTTGGGTCCTCTTCAAGCGATATGGCAATCGATGCGCTAAGCGACTGGGTAGTCGCGCCTCCCCAATATGTGCGGTCAATGATGCCGCTTTCTTGCATTCTCCTGGATCCATAGCCCTATGTCCCGCAACGCCCTCCTCAACGCCCTGGTCCTCTTTGCGATAAGCTTTGTTCTGTTTTCCACCACCGCCAGCATCAGTCTGGACGACTGGGACTCAGTGCAGTTTGTCAACGGGGTGATCGACTTTGACATCGGAATGCACCAGCCCCACCCCGCCGGGTATCCGCTGTACATCTGGGGCGCCCAGATCATCTCGTTCATCTTCGGTACCAGCGCGCAGCTGAGCCTTCAGGTGGTGACCTGCTTGTGTGGCGCGCTGTTTGTGGCGTCGTGGTATCTGATCGCGGTTCTTTCGGGCGCTGGAACGGGAACCGCGGCCCTCGCCTTCGCCGCGGCGCTGGTCGTGGTGCCCGCCACCTGGATGGTGGCCACCAAGGTGCTGACGGACATTCCCGCCAGCGGTTTCTGGGCGCTGTGCCTCCTATTGATTGTCTCGGCCCGAGCGCTCGACCGCCGCTGGCTACTGGTGGCTGCGGGACTGGCGGCGGCGGTGTCGGTGGGCATGCGGCCGCAGAACGTGCATGTACTCTTGCTGGTTCTGGGCGTAGGGCTGTGGTGGGCCAGAGTGCCGCTGCGCTGGTGGCTGGCGTGCATCGGCGCATACGCCGCGGGGTGCGTCGCCTGGCTGGTGCCAATGATGTGGACTCAGGCGCTGCGCTACCCAGAGTTGGGCTGGATGGCCTATCTCGAGTTCACTCTTGGGCAGTGGCTCTGGCTGTCGGACAGGCCCGATCTTTCCATCGCAGCCGGGGATTGGTCCCTACTTTATCTGATTGGCCGCTTCGAGGAGCACGTCTGGGTCTCCATTTTGCAGTATGGCATGGGCGTTTTCTTGGACGACGTCGGTCTGACCTTCATCCTAACCAACATCCTAGCGCTGGTGTGTGTTGCAGGGCTTGTTCTCTATGTTCGGCGCTGCAGGGCTCGCGGTGCCGAGGAGGCATCCTTTTGGCGTCTCCATGCCCCTTGGGCGGTCCTCTACTTCGTCACCATTCTCCTGACCGTGCCCGGGGACACGCGTTACTACACGCCGATAATCCCGCTGCTGCTCTGGCCGGTGGCCATGGGTTGGGCCGCGGCGCCCGCGCGTTTCGCCCCATGGACCTACGCAGCGCTGCCGCTGTTGCTGTTTCTCGTCACCTACCCCTACATCATGGAGGCGCGAACCCAACTGAGCCCGCCGCACCGGATTGTGCAGTTTTTGGAGCAGCGCTACCCAGACGAGGCTAGCCGCAAGCATGTCGCCATCAATGCTGGCGATTCTTTCAGACACTTCGGCCTCTCCAAAGGCTGGGGCGACGTGCGGCTAGAGATAATGGAGCGTCCCGACGAAACTATCTTCGAGGACTATGACGTCCTCTACACGGATTCCTTCGCCATAGCCGATGAGTTCTCGCAGCCCGGCAAGCCCTTTGCAGTCTCCAGGGTCGTCTTTTATCGCTCGCCCTTCATCCACAGAAAACACGCGCACATGGTCTTGTTCAAAATCGAGCCAAAGCATCAAGACACTCCATAAAAGCGCTGCCGAAGACTGTCGTATCGAAAGTAGAAGGGGCTTGGCGCCGCCCCAACAGATCTAGGCATTTTCCGGTTAACAAGAGTCAGGAATATACTAGAGCGCAAGGAGAGACTATTAACCAGCCGTGAAATAGTTTGTATTGGATAACGGACACAAGACATACAGAGCCAAGGATCCACGCCTTGGAAAACTGTCAACGCTCGACTATCGGAGGACCTACTAAAGTACCGACAAGAAAGTGAATTCGTCAGAGTAGATTCAGGGCAAAATGTGATGGAAGGCGCAGATGGCAGATGCCCTTTTGCCATAGCCCAAGCACTTATCACCTCGCACCCACCGCCAACCGTCAAGCTTGTGTCGTTGACCATCCCGCACCACGCCGCGATAGTCTGGGGCAAGCGGGAGCACCCGGTTGGGCGAGCGGGAGGCCCGCCACCGCGCCGGCCGCAAGAAGAACGCACGAGAAAGGACAGCGAGCATGTCGGGCGCGGAGACCATCATCATCGGTACGGACGGCGACGATACCCTCTTCGGCGCCAACTATGCCGCCCTCATCCGCGGACTCAGCGGCGACGACACCTTGAGCGGGGAGACGGGGGACGACAGCCTCATCGGCAACAGCGGCTTGGATCTCCTCTTCGGCGGCCTGGGCTTCGACCGGCTGATCGCCGGCGACGGCGAGGATACGGCCTACGGCGGGTCGGAGAACGATTTCCTGAAGGGCAAGAGCGGCAGCGATCGCCTCTACGGGGACGGCGGCAACGACCGGATGAACGGCGGGGACGACGACGACAGCCTGGTGGGAGGCTTGGGGAACGACGTCCTGATCGCCGGCGAGGGCGACGACATCATGGAGGGCGGCCTCGGGCACGACCGCGTGCAGGGGGGCTCGGGCAACGACATGGCCGTGGCCGGTGTCGGTCGCGACGTGATGGCCGGGGCCACCGGGGCCGACACCTTACTGAGCGGGGTCGGCAACGACCGCATCAAGGGCGGCCAGGGCGACGACATCGCCGCCGGGGGAGACGGCAGCGACGACGTCAGGGGAGAGGCCGGCGACGACACGCTGGCCGGAGGCAGCGGCGTCGACAAGCTCTACGGCGGCGACGGCTCGGACCGGCTGCTCGGCGGATCGCTCGGCGACCGCATCGAGGGCGCCGAGGGCGACGACTTCATCGACGCGGGCGGCGGCCCGGACAAGGCCTTCGGCGGACTCGGGGACGACAGGGTTCTCGGCAAGGGCGGCCGGGACTCCTTGAGCGGCGGCAGCGGCGCCGACCAACTCTACGGCGGCGCCGGGCGCGACGACCTCAAGGGGCTGAGCGGCGACGATCTTCTGATCGGTGGCCGGGGCGACGACGAGATCGTCGGCGGCAAGGGTGAAGACAGTCTGATCGGCGGCGATGGCGACGACGGGCTCCAGGGCAGGTCGGGGCAAGATTCCCTGAACGGCGGCCAGGGCGACGACCTCCAGTACGGCGGCAGTGGCGACGACCGTCTGATCGGCCTGGAGGGGGACGACCGGCTGACCGGCGGCGCCCAGGATGACGCGCTTCTCGGCCAGGCGGGCGAGGACCGGCTCTACGGTGGGTCTGGCGCCGACGCCCTCGATGGAGGCCACGACCGCGACAGCCTCTACGGTGACGCGGGCGATGACCTGATCGAGGGCGGCGAGGGCGACGACCATGGCGCCGGCGGCAAGGGTGACGACCTGCTGTTCGGCGAGGCGGGCGCCGATTCCCTCTACGGCGATCTGGGCCGCGACGGGCTCTACGGAGGCTCCGGCGACGACCGCCTCTTCGGCGGCACCGGGCCGGACCGCTTGAGCGGCGGAACCGGGATCGACAGCCTCTTCGGCGGCCAGGCCGACGACGTCTTCGAGGTCGCGGACCAGCAGGCGCTGGAGGCCGGAGACTTCTTCCGCGGCGGCGGCGGGACCGACACCCTGATCCTCGACGGCGGGGCCACCCTGCCGGCCGACGTCACCCTCGTCGGCGTGGAGGTGACGCTTTACGCCTAGGCCCGAGAGCCCCTCTTTCTCGGGGACCGCAGGAAGGCCTGGATGGCGAGACGAGGCCCCTGCTAACCTCGCCCCTTGCAGCCTGCGCAGAGGGAGAGGAAGCGATGAACGTCCTGGAGCCTGCCGACTGGACCTTTCCGGTGCCCATCCGCTACGGCCCGGGACGAGTCTCGGAGGTAGCCGCCGTCTGCCGGGAGGCCGGCCTCGCACGACCGCTCATCGTCACCGATCGCGGCTCCAGGGAGCTTCCCTTCATCGCGCGGATCGCCAAGATCCTGCGGGCCGAGGGGCTGGAGGCCAGCCTCTTCGCCGACTTCAGCCCGAACCCCACGGACGGCGAGGCATTGGCCGGCAAGGAGGCCTTCGAGGCCGGCGGGCACGACGGGGTCATCGCCGTGGGCGGCGGCTCGGGCATGGACGGCGGCAAGGCCGTCAGCCTGATCGCCGGGCGCGATGATCCCCTGTGGGGCTTCGACCTCGATCTGACGCCGCCGAAGGCCAGCGGCTTCGCGCCCTTGATCTGCGTGCCCACCACGGCCGGCACCGGGGCCGAGACCGAAAGCACCGGCATGATCACCGACACGGACCGCGGCGTGAAGGCTTGCATCTGGCACCCGGCGCAGAAGCCGCTGGCGGCGATCCTGGACCCGGAACTCACCCTAGGGCTGCCGCGCGACCTGACCGCCTGGACCGGCTGCGATGCGCTGGTGCACGCCGTGGAGGCCTACTGCGTCCCCGCCTTCCACCCG
This sequence comes from Rhodospirillales bacterium, assembly GCA_963669375.1. Lineage (GTDB taxonomy): Bacteria > Pseudomonadota > Alphaproteobacteria > Kiloniellales > JACOMY01 > JACOMY01. The sequence goes on from OY770024.1 coordinate 1,520,988, forward strand.
CTTTGCGACGGCGCCGCCCTGGAGGGCCTGCGGCTCATCGGCGGGGCGCTGGAGACCGCTGTCGAGGAGCCGGGGAACCTGGCGGCGCGCGGCGCCATGCTGGTGGGCTCCTGCCTCGCCGGGATCTCCTTCCTCAAGGGGCTGGGCCTGGTGCACGCGATCAGCCACATGGTGGGCGCGCGCTTCGACACCCACCACGGCCTGACCAACGCCATCGTCCTGCCGAGCGTGCTGCGCTTCAACCAGCCGACCATCGCGGAGAAGGCGCCGGCGATGGGCGCGGCGCTAGGCTTTGAGAGCCGCGACGCCGAGGGCTTTCTGCGGGATGTCTGCGGCCTCTTGGACCGCCTGGCGATCCCCAAGGGTCTCGGCGAGATCGGCGTGCTGCCCAACGCCTCCGTGGAGCTGGCGGAGAAGGCGAGCCGCGATCCGGGGGTCCCGACCAATCCGCGCCAGGCCACGGTGGCGGAGATAGAGGGCATCATCGACGAGGCGATCGCCGGCGCGCGGTGAGGTTTCCGCACCTAAGGTCCAAGAGGTGCCGGGAGCGGCAATGCCTGGCTGAGGCCTTTCCGCTGGATTGCCGCGTCGCTGACGCTCCTCGCTATGACGGTCTTGGCAGCCGAGGACGCAAATTGGCGTTCTAGACTCCAGTCACCCTCACCCCGCTTCCAGGCGGCAGCCTTCCAGCGTCACCCTGTGCATCAGGCGGCGGTGGCCGTGATAGTCGTTGACGGCCTTGTGCCAGGTGGCGCGGTTGTCCCATAGGGCGAGGTCGCCGGCGCGCCAGCGCACACGGCATTGGAACTCGGGCTGCTGTGCGTGGCGGTAGAGCATCTCCAGGACCGCGTCGGACTCCGCGTCGCTCAGCCCCTCGATCCGGGTGGTGAAGACCGGGTTGACGTAGAGGCATTTCCGCCCGGACAGGGGGTGGCGGATCACCATGGGGTGCAGCGCGTCCTGCGTGGCGGCTTCGGGGTTCAGGTAGCGGCCGCTCTTGGCGCCCTCGCTCTCTTGTATCTCCGCCCCGAAGGCATGGCGGGAGCTGTGCCAGGCCGAAAGCCCTTCGATGAAGCGCTGCATGGTGGGGGATAGCGCGTCGAAGGCCATGGCCATGGAGACGAAGAGGGTGTCGCCCCCCACGGGCGGGACCTCGATCGCGTGCAGGATCGAGCCCAGGGCGGGCGCCTCGTCGTAGGAGTGGTCGGTGTGCCAACCCTCGCCCACCGCCTCCTTCTGGTCCCTGTCCTTGAAGACCGTGGCGATATCCGGATAGCCGTCGAGCGGCTTGAAGAAACGGTTGACGTTGATCGGCCCGAAGCGCCGGGCGAAGGCCAGATGCTCCTCCGGCGTAATGGACTGGTCGCGGATGACGATCACGGAGTGCGCGCTGAAGGCCTCTTGAATGGCCGCGAAGCCGTCCGCGTCACGAACGTCGGCGTCCAGGATCTCGGCCCCAACGCCACCGGTCAGCGGTCTGATCTCCATCTGCTTCCTCTCCAAGGTCGCCAATCCGGGGCCGAGTATAGGGATATCCCAATCGCGGCGGAAGCAGCGACGCGGCAGTCCAGAGCGCGGAACCCTCGGCCGAGACAGCCCGAACACACACGCGGGCGGTCCTCACCATTCGGTGTCAGAAACTGGCACCGGCATCGGATAGGTCTTGCGCACCTGAGCAACGGCCGCTGCCTGGCCGGCTTTCAAGAGGAGCACAAACCCTATGTTCATCGTTCTGCTGACCTTCACCGGCAAGCGAAGCCCCTCCGCCGACTTGACGGAGGGCCACAAGGCCTGGATAAAGCGCGGCTTCGACGAGGGGGTCTTCCTGGCGACCGGCCCGCTCGGCGACAAGAGTGGCGGCGGGGTTCTGGCGCAGGGGGCGTCCCTGACCGACCTGGAGACGCGCGTGAAGGAGGATCCCTTCGTCGCGGAGCAGGTGGTGAGCCCGGAGATCTTCGAGCTTTGCCCGTCGCAGACCGACAGCCGGCTGGCCTTCCTGCTCGCGCAAGACGCCTCCGTCTAGCGCTTAGCCCGAGATTGCCGCGACGCCGTCCGCCCCGGTCCGAGAGAAGAACACGATGAGAGCCTGTGCGCATGAGTGAGATCTTTGTGGGCCCCGACGGTAAGCCGCGCTGCCAATGGTGCAGCGTGACGCCGGACTACATCGCCTATCACGACAGGGAATGGGGCTTCCCTGTCGGTGACGATCGGCGCCTCTTCGAGAAGTTCGCGCTGGAGGGCTTCCAGTCCGGCTTGAGCTGGCGCACCATCTTGACCAAACGCGAGAACTTTCGTGCCGCCTTTGCGGGCTTCGACATCGCCAAGGTCGCGGCCTTCACCTCGGACGACGTCGAGCGCCTGCTGCAAGACCAAGGGATCGTCCGCCACCGCGGCAAGATCGAGGCGGCCATCAACAACGCCCAGCGCGCGCTCGAGCTGATCGAAGCGGAGGGATCCCTGGCCGCCTATGTCTGGCGCTACGAGCCCGACCCGGAGAGCCTTCCCGAGCCGCAATCCAGGACCACCTCGCCCGAGTCCGTCGCGATGTCGAAGGACCTGAAGAAAAGGGGCTGGAAGTTCGTCGGCCCGACCACGGTTTTCGCCTTCATGCAGGCGATGGGGCTAATCAACGATCACGTCGAGGGCTGCAGCATCAGAAGCGAGGTCGAGCGCGCCCGCAAAGCCTTCAAGCGACCGGGGCGCTAGGAGATCTTGATGTGAGTCTGACAGTGGGCCGACTGGCCCACTATCAAGGCGGCGCCGGCCCGCACCCCCGCCCGGCCGCCCACGAAAGTACCCTGGTAGGGCGGCCGGGCGGGGGTGCGGGCGGTCCAGACCGGATAGATAGGTAACATAATAGACCGGATAGATGGGTGACAGGCGAGATGTCGGCCAGGAGGTGGCCGATGCCCTGGAGAGAGACCTGTCAGATGGACCAACGTGTTGCATTTGTGAGTGAGGCTTTGCTTGGCAAATCGACGATGACGGAGCTGTGTGCGCACTATGAGATCAGCCGGAAGACGGGCTACAAGTGGCTGTCGCGCTATCGCAGTGAGGGCGCGGCTGGTCTCGAGGATCGCTCTCGTGCTCCCAAGCGTCATGGTCGGGCGATGGCGTTGGAAGTGGCGGAGGCGATCCTGCAGCTTCGCCGGGAACGCCCGAGCTGGGGACCCCGCAAACTGCGTGCTTATCTAGAGGCTCATGCCCCGGATCGCGCTTGGCCGAGTGCGAGTTCCATGGGCGATCTACTGCGTGCGCATGGTCTGAGCGCTTCGCGCCGCCGTTCAGCCCGCCGGCCGGGCCCGCTCTCGGCGCCCTTTGCCGAGGTGAGTGCGGCCAACACAGTCTGGAGTGTGGACTTCAAGGGCTGGTTTCGCACCGGCGATGGTGTGCGCTGCGATCCGCTGACGGTGAGCGATGCTTATTCGCGCTATGTGCTGCTCTGCGAGATCGTGGAACCGAAGAGCGACCCAGTGGAGCGTGCTATGCGGGCGCTCTTCGAGCGCTGCGGTGTGCCGCAGGTACTGCGCATGGACAACGGGCCTCCCTTCGCATCTGGGGGCCCGGGCGGCTTGACCGCTTTGTCCTTGAGCTGGTTGAAGGCCGGGATCGGCCTGGAGCGGATCGCACCTGGCCATCCAGAGCAGAATGGGCGCCACGAGCGCTTTCACCTGACCTTGAAGCAGGAGACCTCTTGCCCACCGGCGGCCAGCCGGGCCGAACAGCAGCGACGCTTCGATCGCTTCTGTCATAGCTACAACAGCGAGCGCCCGCATGAAGCCCTGGGTCAGAAGCCGCCGGCCGCCTTCTGGCAGCCCTCGCCTAGGCGCTACCCGAGACACCTTCTGGAGCCCTGGTACGACGCTGACTTCGCCGTTCGCAAGGTACGCTCCAGTGGCGAGATCAAGTGGGCCGGACGATCCTTCTTCATCAGCGAGACGCTGGCGGGCGAGCAGGTCGGCATCGGCGAGACAATCGACGGTGAATGGCTTGTACGCTATGCCAAGATCGACCTCGGCATCTTGGACCTGAAGCGTAAACGATTGATCCGCTTCTTTCCGCCCCGGTCGGGGCGGAAAGAAGCTACAGGACCGCAAAAACTGTTACCCATCTATCCGGTCTAAACTGTTACCCATGTCTCCGGTTGCTCAGGCCGGTGCCGTGCAATGTAAACTGCACGCCTACGTCTCCGGCTTGTCCCAGACGCTCAGGTAGGTGCAGTAGCTCTCCTCCAGGTCGATGGTCCTGCGCCGGAAGCGCGAGCCCTCCGCGAGCGCCGGCTTCTTGATCCGGTCCATGCGAAAGTTCCGGAAGGCCGCCTTGTCGGGGTCGTAGCCGATAACGTACCAGATCGGCGGCAGCACCAGGAGCGCTTGCGGCTCCACCTCTCGGGAGGTGGGCCTGCCCAGCCGATCCACGTAGTCGAACCGCATGCGCCGGAGGCCGATGAAGCCCTGCTCGAACACGGAAAGCAGGTCGGGGCTGACCGGCCCCATGGAGCTGCGCAGGCTCGCCGGGGCTTCGGAGCCGACGTAGAGGCGCCCCAGAATCTCGCGCAGGTCCTTCACCTTGTCGCGCGGCAAGGCCCTCTCGATCTTGGCGAGCCCCGCGTCGGCGATCTTGCCGAAGGGCAGCGTCTGCGTCGCCCGCATGACCGACACGCTGATCAGAAGCGCGAAGACCTCGTTCACCGAGAGCTTGGCCGTCAGCTGCACCGAGGAGGGGTCGAGGTAGACCCCTCCCCCCTTGCCGGCCTCCGAGTGGATGACGAAGCCTTGGTCGCGCAGGGCCGCGATGTCGCGCAGGACCGTGCGCCGCGACACCCCCGTCGCCTCGGCAAGCTCCGCTATGCCGACATGACCGCTGCGGCGCATGTGACGGGCGAGCGCGTCTTGCCTGGTGCGAACATCCATGGGGCGAACCCTAGGTCAGGATCTCCGGACCTCTCAACCTCCCTCTCGCCGGTCAGGCAGCGGAGCCGGCATTGCGCTTGCGCCCAGGGCCGCTCATCGACGATTGTCCCGTCCGATGCCCCAAGTTGCTAGCCAAAGAGAGGTAGACCGGAGCATGCGACACTTGATCCGCGCGATGGCGCTTGCTGCCTTCGCGGTCCTCACACCGCCCGCCGTCGCGGACGAGGCCATGGAGGCCGAGATTCTGGAAGCCTTCGAAGCCATCACCGAGGCCTTCGAACTGCAGGACGCCTCGGCGATAGAGGCTCTCACCACCAAGGACCATGTGGCGATCACCTCCTACTACGGCGGTCCGATGGACCTGAAGGAGCAGATCGCAACGGCAAGCGATTTCATTCTGACGCAGAAGCCGATCTCCAAGATCGTGGTGCAACCCATCGGCCCCGACGTCGCCGTCGTCCGCTTCATCGCCGAGATGCATGGCAGCTTCAAGGGCGAACCGATCCCCAGCAAGGCCGCCGTCACGATGATCTGGCAGCGCCAGGACGGCAAGTGGCTGGAGCGCCTCTATCAGGAAACGCCCCTGGCGGATTGACGGTGCAGCCGCGCCACTGCGAAAGATAGCCTCGTGCGTCAAGGGTGGCCGGCGAGAGAGTGAGCGCGGCAGCGGGCGCGCCCACGCTCGATCGCCTAAATGAAGCGCAAGACCTCGATGGAGACCAGGTCCAGGTCGTCGTTGAGGTCGATCTGTTCGCTGACGAAGAGCGTATCGTCGCCAAGGCCGCCGTCTATGCGTTCCACCCCGACGACTTCGCTCGAGGTCTGGATCCTCAGGACGTCGTCGTCCGCCCCGCCGTAGAGGTTATCCGCGCCGTGACCGCCTCTCAGCGTGTCGCTACCATCGCCGCCCTGCACGAAATCGGGACCGGAGCCGCCGAAGAGCGAGTCGTTTCCGTAGCCACCCAGCACGAAGTCGTAGCCGCTGTCTCCGAAGAGCGTGTCCCCGCCGCTATGGCCGGCGAGATAGTCGTCGCCGGCACCGCCCCGCATCATCTCGTCACCGGTGCCGCCGTAGTTCCGGTCGTTTCCAGTGTGCCCCAGGATCGTATCGCTACCCCGACCGCCGGCGGCGACATCATCGCCGTCGCCGCCGCGCAGGGAGTCGTCGCCGAGGCCGCCCCAGAGTATGTCGCCGCCCGACCTGCCTTCCAGGCGATCCTGATCCACCCCACCCCACTGCGTATCGGCGCCGTCGTTGCCGACTAGGGAATCGTCCCCGTCCGAGCCGTAGAGCCTGTCATCGCCGCCGCGGCCCATGAGGCGATCCGCGCCCCCGAGTCCGGCCAGTGCGTTGTCGTCGGAGTTGCCGCGGAGCCTGTTGTCCAACTCGTTTCCCACGCCCGCCAGACCGCCGGCGCCTTCCGACAGCCACAGATCCTCGACATAGCCGCCGACCTCCAGCGCGCTCGGCAGGGTGAAGCTGATGGCGGCGATAATGCTGTCGGTCCCCTCGCCCGCCAGTTCGAAGACGCTGTCGCCAATGTCGTCCACGCGGGCCACGTCGTTGCCGACGCCACCCGCCATGACATCGACGCCGGTGCCGCCGTTCAAGGTGTCCCGGCTGGCGCCGCCGTAGAGCAGATCGGCGCCGTCCCTGCCCAAGAGGGTGTCGCGGCTGCCGGCGCCATAGAGCGTGTCCGTGCCCCCCGCGCCGCGCATGAGATCCAGCCCACCGCCGCCGAAGAGCCGGTCGGCGCCCGCGTCGCCGTTCAGGACATCGTTGCCGGCGTTGCCCTCTATCAGATCGTTGCCGACGCCTCCGAAGAGGTCGTGGTCGTCGCCGGCATCGCCGTTGATCTCATCATGGCCTTGGCCCCCAAAGAGGCCGTAGTCGTCGCCGGCACCGCCGAAGAGGCGATCGGCGCCGGAGCCGCCGAAGAGCGAGACATCGCTGCCGACGTCTCCGAACACTCTGTCAACGCCACTGTCGCCATGGATCAGGCTGTCGTCACCGACGTTTCCGGAGACCAGGTCATCGCCCCCGCCACCATAGACGCGCAGGTCCTCACCGCTGCCGCCGAAAACCTCGTCATGGCCGTCATCGCCATGCAGGTAACGGTCGGAACCGCTGTCTCCGAAGATAAAGTCGTCGCCATCGCCGCCGAACAGGCGGCTGTCGGCAGCGTTTCCGCCGAACTGCGTGTCCTTCCCGCCGTCGCCCAGCAGGTCGCTGTCCTGTCCCTCCCCGCCGAAGAGAACATCGTCCTGCCCGGCCCCGCGCAGACTGACGTCGCTGCCCTCGGCGCCCTAGATCCTGTCGTCGCCGCTGTCGCCGAACAGCAAGGCATCGTCGCCGTCGCCCCCGCGAAGGGTGTCGCGACCACTGTCGCCAGCCAGCAGCGTGTCGTCCCCGCTACCGCCGAAGATACGGTCCTCGTTCTCGCCGCCGTAGAGAAAGGTATCGTCGCCACTGTCGCCGAAGAGACTATCGACACCTTGGCCGCCGAACAGGCGCATGTCATCGCCGTCGCCACCGCGCACGCTATCGGCGCCCAGCTGGCCGCGAAGGTTCACGTCCTGCCCGCTGTCTCCGAAGAGCGTGTCGTCGCCGTTGTCGCCGCGCAGCGAGGCCTCGTCACCGCTGCCGCCGTAGATGCGGTCGGCACCATTGCCGCCGTAAAGCGACCTGTCGTCTCCGCGATCGCCGTGAATCCGGTCGTTCGCGGCGCCGCCGAACAAGCGGGCGTCGTCGCCGCCACCGGCAAAGACGATATCGACGCCCGAGTCTCCGAAGAGGGCGCTGTCGTGGCCCGACCCCCCGTAGAGGACGTCGCTGCCGCTGTCGCCCAACAAGGACGCGTCGTTGCCGCTGCGTCCCGCGAGCTTGTCGCTGTCCAGACCGCCGTAGAGCCTGTCGTCGTCGCCCTCGCCGCCATAGAGCGTATCCTGTCCCTGCCCGCCCCGCAGGATGGAGTCGTTGCCCTCGTGCCCCCAAAGGACGTCGCTGCCGCTGCCGCCGTCAAGCAGGACGTCGTCGCCGAGAAAGCCGTAGACCCTGTCGTCCCCCTCGCCGCCGTAGAGGGAGATGTCCCGACCGGCGCCGCCGTCGACGTAATCGTCGCCCACGCCCCCGAAGAGCGAAAGGTCGTCCCTGAAGCCGCCCCAAACGGAGTCGTTCCCCGCGCCGCCGAAGAGGGCCGCGTCCTCCCCGTCTTCGCCCAGGACGGTGTCGTTGGAGCCCCCGCCGAAGAGAGACTGATCGTTCCCGCGACTGCCTCTGACAAGGTCGTCGTCGGCGCCGCCATAGAGAGAGGAGTCGTCGCCGAAGCCGCCGTAGACGCTATCCTCGCCGAGGTCTCCGAAGAGGCGGTAGTCGTTCCCGTCATCGCCCGAGAGCGTGTCCGCGCCGTTGCCGCCCTGCAGGGAGAGGTCGTCTCCCGCGCCTCCCCAGATCGTGTCCGCGGAGTTGCCGCCCCATAGAGAGACATCGTCGCCGCTGCCGGCCACCAGGTAATCGTCGCCGCTCAAGCCAGCGAGCCGGTCGTCCCCGCTGAACCCGTAGATCCGATCGGAGAGATCGGTACCCGTCAGTTGATCGTCTACGCCCGTGCCGCCATAAATGATGGCCACGACCTTGCCTCCTGTTGCTCTCTATTGATTTTCGTGACGCCAAGGAGCGAACCCGGCGGGAAAGAATTTGCGTCCTTCAGCGCGCCTTCCGGGCGACGGCGAAGATGGCGTCGGTCACGATCTCGGTCACGCGCGACGCGGTCAGCCGCCGGAAGACTCTCTCTTTCGCCTCTTGCTGCTGGCGCGGCGTCATCTGGTCGATCTCCCAGCGGAAGCCGCTGCCCATGGCCATGGTCCACCAGTCCTCCGGGCAGGTCAGGGGCTGGCGGTCGTGCACGTAGTGGATCGAAGGATCCGCCGTGCCGCCGTCCAGCATGAGGCGGCGCAGGCCCATCTTGCTGGTGAAGCGCTCCCAGGGTCTGGTGGCGAGCGGAAGGTCCGGTCGAACCCGACGCGTCTCCTCGCCGAAGATGGTGCGGCCCGGCTGGAAGACCTCTTCGCCCCACACCACAACGGCCAGCTTTCCGCCCGGCCGCACCAGGCGCCAAAGCTCGGCCACCTGTCGCTCGATATCGGGGACGAAGAAGACGGAGAAGACGCTGACGACCGCATCGAAGGAGGCATCGTCGAAGGCGGTGGCGCCCATGTCCATCAGCTCGAAGCGCAGGTTGCCGAGACCGAGCCCGGCCGCCTTGTCGCCGGCGCGCGCCAGCATGTTGGCGGCGATGTCGATGCCGACGACCCGGCCGGTCGGTCCAACCGCCCTGGCCGCCGGCAGCGCCGACGCGCCGGTGCCGCAACCGACATCGAGAACATGCTGACCCGGCGCAAGTGCCAGCAGGTCGACCGCGTGCTGGCCATGACGGGACCAGAAGGCAAGAGGAGCGGCATCGAAGTGGTCCGCCGCGGCGTCGTAGGTCGCGACTGTCTTGAGGCGCGCCGCCCTGTCGGGGCTGTTCATGGCGTTCGTTTCCTTATGGATGGATGCCTTAGGGAAGAAGAGCCGGCGGGGCCGGCTCTTCTCGCCGCAAGCGGCGGGGTCGGGCTATCCGGCGTCGGAAGTTGCCTTCGGAAGGTCGTCGGCGGCCCCCCACTCGACCCAGGAGCGATGGTAGGTCCTGACTTTCGGATGACCGATGAGGCGTAGCGCGAAGTAGCTGTGCGCCGAGGCCAGACCGTTCTGGCAGTGAACCACGATGTTGTGCTCGGGCCGGATGCCCTCGGCGGCGAAATGGGCGATCAGCGCGTCGGCCGACTTCATCGTCTTGTCGTCGTTCAGATTGCCCTTCCAGGGGATGTTCTTGGCCCAGGGAATGTGGCCCTTGGCGTAGGCCTTGGCCGGACGCACGTCGATCACCAGGGTGTTGGCATCGTCCTGCCGCTCCATGATGTACTCCGCGCTGGCGTGGCGGCGCGGCGTGATCGCCGGGCTGAACTGGGCGAAGACCGCGCCCGCCTTCCGCCGCGGTCCCTTGTCCAGGGCGTAGCCGCCCTCGATCCACTTCTGGATGCCGCCGTCCAGCAGGCTGACGTTGCGGTGGCCGTAGTACTCCAGAACCCAGAACACCCGCGCGGCGTGGAAGCCGCCCTTGTCGTCATAGAGAATGACGCGCGTGTCGGGCGAGATGCCCAGCTTCCCGAAGACCTCGGCCAGTTCCTCCGCCGGGCGCAAGGCCCCCGGCACGGGCGAGTTGCCATCGGCCACGGCATTGGGCGCCAGATGGCGAGCACCCGGGATATGTCCGGCCACGAAGTCGGCCACCGGCCGGACGTCGATTACCGCCGTGTCCTCGGCGTAGGAGACGCTCATGTCCGTTTCGGAATAGTCGGTGATCGCCCGCAGTTCCTCGGCCGTCGTCAAGAGGTTGGGGTTGGCGTAGTCCGCCGCGTGGGCGGGCAAGGCGGCAAACGCCAGGCCGCAGGCCAGTGCCAGGCCGCAGGCCAGTGCCAGGCCGCGCATGGATCTCAGTGCCATTGCTCATGTCCTTTTCTTGTTGTCGGCGACGCGCGGGCGGGCGGTCCGCCCGTTCCTTGCCGTCGCCACGTGATTTCCCTGTGGTGGGCGGTATCGCGCGCCCTGCTAGGTCGGCTGCGGCACGATCCGCAGGTAGGGCTTCGGCGCCGACCAGCCGTCGGGGAACTTCGCCATGGCCGCCTCGTCGGAGAGGGCGGGGACGATGATCACCTCTTCGCCCTGCTGCCAGTTGACCGGGGTCGCCACCTGGTGCTTGGCGGTCAGCTGCAGGGAGTCGATCACCCGCAAGACCTCGTCGAAGTTGCGCCCGGTGCTCATGGGATAGGTGATGATCAGCTTGATCGTCTTGTCGGGGGCGATGACAAAGACGTTGCGGACCGTCTGGTTGTCGGCCGCCGTGCGGCCCTCGGCCCGACCGTCGGCAGCGGCCGGCAGCATCCCGAAGAGCTTGGCGACCGCTAGCGTGGGGTCGGCGATCAGGGGATAGTTGGGCGCGGCGCCCTGGGTTTCCTCGATGTCCGCCGCCCACTTGCTGTGCGCCTCAAGGGGGTCGACGCTGATGCCGATCACCTTGACGTCGCGCTTGTCGAACTCCGGCTTGATCTTGGCGACATAGCCAAGCTCGGTCGTGCAGACGGGCGTGAAGTCCTTGGGATGAGAGAAGAGAAGGCACCAGGAGCTGCCGATCCACTCATGGAAGGAAATCAGACCCTCCGTGGTGTCAGCGGCAAAGTCCGGGGCGGTATCGCCGAGCTTCAGCTGCATCGCTTGTCTCCTTACTGTGGTCGCGGGTCGTCGCAGTCTCGTTGCGGGCGGCGGGATCTGGTCCGGCCGCTTGCAAAAGAGGCCGGCATCTGCACCCGGCTGGTGCATCGCCGACTGTGGCGCCGCATTTAGTGAGGAGCGGGTCCGGAAACCTGAGGGAAACAGACTGAATTTGTGAAGGATTCAGACTACTCGATCAGGACCGAGCAAAAGCCACGGAGAAGCGATCACAAGGGAAAGCCCGCGATGAGCCCGTTGCCTTCAGCGGATCCTGATTGAACTGTCAAAATCCGGCATCGGGTTCCGCGAGATAGGCCTTCTCTTCGTCGCTCGATTCTCGACCCAGCACCGCGTTGCGATGGGGAAAGCGGCCGAAACGCTGGATGACCTTCAAGTGCGCCTCCGCCCACACGACCAGCTCGGGATCGGGCAGCGCGCTGGTCAAGGCCACGCTCACGTACTGATCGACCAGGTCCTCGCTGTGCTCGAAGGGCAGGTAGGCGAAGAGGCGCCCGTCGGCGTGCAGCTTGAGGTCGAGGCCGCGCCGCAGGCTCTCACGGGCAAGCGCCAGAGCAGCGGCATCGCTGGCAAAGGCGCGCGGAGTCTGGCGATAGAGGTTGCGCGGCACCTGGTCCAGCAAGAGGATCAGGGCGAGTGCGCCCTCGGGGCTCTCTTGCCATCCCGACAGCGCGCCAGCGGCGGCACGGATGTGCAGCTGCTCGAGACATTCGCGCACCCTGGCGTCGAAGGCGGCGTCCTTCTTGAACCAAAAGGGCTGGTTCTCGTCCGAGAACCAGAAGTCGAGGCACTCGTTGAACTGGGTCAGGGCAGGCAAGGTAGTCTCCAAGACAAGGTGGCATAGGCTGATAGCCCATTTTCCAAGCGCGAGCCAGGTTCCACATAATCCCTTTCTCACGATGACCTGGGGACTGCCCGATGGCCTGCGGGCCAACTTCGCCTTGATTTCACCATCCGTCCTCCGCAAGCTTCTCGGCATCCCTGCGGAAGGGCGGTCTCGACCAAGATGGGTCGCGGAGATCGGAGACCACTGTGCCATGCATGTCCCGAGCCGAGAGGAGCCGGGTACCGCGTCCAGCGCAGGCGCCAACCTATCTGTGAGGTGCCCATGTGCGGGATAAGCGGTTTCGTGAGCCTCGGATTGGAAGAGGCGGCGGCTCTCGAGATCCTGGAGCCCATGCGGACCTCCCTGTCGCACCGCGGCCCGGATGATGCCGCTCGCCACTGGTCGAGCGGTGTCGCCTTGGCAAGCAATCGCCTTTCCCTCGTCGATCTGGCCGGCGGAAAGCAACCCATTTTCAATGAGGATCGGAGCGTTCGCTGCCTTTTCAACGGTGAGATCTTCAACCATAAGGACTTGCGTTCGGACCTGGCCGCCAAGGGGCACGGCTTCCGTTCGGAGAGTGATGGCGAGGTAATCCCGCACCTGTGGGAGGAGGAGCGAGCCGACGGGTTTCCCCGCTTGAGCGGGCAGTTCGCGCTGGCGATCCACGACCAAAGGCAGCGCACTCTGGTCTTGGCGCGCGACAGATACGGAATCTGCCCGCTGTTCTGGACGACGGTGCGACACGAGAACGCCTACGTGCTTCTCTTCGCCTCGGAGATCAAGGCGCTACTGGCCTCTGGTCTGTTGCGGCCTGAGCCGGATCTGGAAGGAATCAAGGCCAGTTTGACGATGATGGCGGCTCCGGCACCGCGCACCTGTTTTCGAGGGATTAGGTCGCTGTCGCCCGGATGCTATCTGGAGATTCCTCTGACCGATGAGGCCTTGCGCGAGGTACCGGCGGAACGCGCCTATTGGTTCCTCGATTTTCCGCGCAAGGGCGAAGAGTCCATCGACTTGAACCCGGAGTCCGTCGCCCGGATGGAAGCCCTCATGCAGCGCGCGGTGCGCATCCGCATGCAGTCGGACGTGCCAGCCGCCGCCTTCCTGAGCGGCGGGGTCGACTCCAGCCTGGTCGCGGCCTACGCGCAAGAGGTCTCGGGCGGCACAACGCCGACCTTCTCCAGCGGCGTTGCCGGAGCGGCTTGGGACGAGTCGGACGCCGCGCGCTTCACCGCCAGCCACATTTCATCTGTCTTGACGATCGATCGCTACAGGCCCGAGGACGTAGCGCGCAGCTATCCAGCCCTGATAGGGGCCGCCGAGTGCCCGGTGACGGACCTGGCCAGCGCCGCGCTGCTCAACGTAACCAAGAGAGTTGCCGGGGCCGGCTACAAGTTTGCGCTCTGTGGTCAAGGCTCGGATGAACTCTTCGCGGGCTATCCCTGGTTCAAGATCCAAAACCTGCTCTCCCTACCCGGCAGTCAGGGCCGCGCCCCGTCTCGGGCGGTCGGCTACGCCCTGCACACTTCCTTGAGCCGCGGGCCGTCTGACCGAAGGGCGGCAGTCCGGGATGCGGAGGCCTTCGGTCACCTGAGGGCGTTCGGACTGCTGTTCACCATCTTCGCTCTCGCCGGAAGAGGTCTGTGGTCCGGCGACTTCAAGGCCGCGACCGACGCGTGGCACCCGCTAGACGATCTTCGCGGCGTGCCCGACGACTACGCGCTGTGGCACCCCTTGAATCAATCGCTCTATTGGGGCTTGCGGACCTTCCTGCCGTCGCACCTCTTGGCCGGCAAGGGCGATCGCGTCGGCATGCACAACTCAGTCGAGACGCGCTACCCCTTTCTCGACGATGACGTGGTGGACTTCACGCGGGCTCTAACGCCGCGGGCCAAGTTCCGGCGTTTGCAAGACAAGGTGGTCTTGCGGCAGGTTGCGGAGCGCCGCCTCCCGAGGAAGATCGCGTGGCGACGGAAGAAGATGTTCCGTGCGCCCTCCACGGGCTTGTTCTCCGGCGAGAGCCCACGGTGGTTGATGGACCTGCTGTCCGACGTGTCTCTTCGAAAGACCAATTACTTCGAAAGCGATCGCGTGCGCGCGCTCGTGAAGTCGAAGAGAAGATCCGGCGGCACCATCTTCACAAGAAGCGCGACGGACATCGCCTTGGCTGGGGTCGTGGCGACCCAGCTTTGGCATCACACCTTCATCGACGGCACGCTTGCCGATCTGCCGAGCCAGTCACCCACGCTTCGCGTTGGGGCAGGGTGATGCTGGCGTCCTGCGCCCGAGCCGTCGCGCGGACGTGTGCGGCAAGTTCGCCAAGTCTTTATTCCCTCCCCCAAAGCCAGTCACCGCTGCCGCCGTAGGCATGGCAGCAGTAGTTGACGATGGTGAGCGACTGCAGAGAGCCGAAGGCCTCCAGGTCCAAGGGCGCGTGCTTGTCCAGATGAAAGACGTAGCGGATCGCCTCCGCCGTCCTGTCGATGGATGAGATGTTCACATGCGCCAGTCGCTTTGACGCCCCGACGATACTGCCAGCCATCGTGACCCCCTCGCCGAAGCGGCTCGCGCTCTCGCCCCAGGTGGAGAGAATCCGCGCGCCGGAAATGGTGTTCTCCAGCTCGAAGGGGTCTTCGGAAATCTCCAGCACATGTTGGATGTCCTGCTTGGCGACGACCAGCGCGTAGGTCCCCTCGCCTTCCTCCACGATCTGACCGGCCGTCGCCACCGTCACGTAGAGAAAGGGCGGATGGCCGCTCTGACCGGCGGCCTCCTGCGCGCGAGAGGCTTGGCCGAAGAAGATGCAAGAGGCCAGCAGAAGTCCTGCCAAGCGGAAGAAACCTGATCTCATGACGACACCCCCTGGCTAGCGGTCCGGCCGCGGCGAGGGTGAGTATGGCCCGTCCGCCAAGGCCGCATCAAGCAAGGGGCAAGCCCCTACTCCGCGGCCGCCAAGGTCGCCTTGTCTTCCGTCTCGGCCTCGTAGGCCAGGATTGGCGCCAGAAGGACCTCGGCCTCGGCCTGGCCCAGGCCCTTGCGCCGCGCGTAGTCGGCCACCTGATCCCGGTCGATGCGCCCGACACCGAAGTAGCGGCTTTCCGGATGGGCGAGGTACCAGCCGCTGACCGAGGAGGCGGGAGCCATGGCATAGCTCTCGGTCAGCCGGATGCCGGTCGAGGCCTCGACGGACAAGAGGTCGAAGAGGGTGCGCTTCTCAGAATGATCGGGACAGGCCGGATAGCCGGGTGCCGGGCGGATGCCGCGATAGCGCTCCGCTATCAGTTCCTCGTTGCTGAAGGCCTCGTCGGGGGCATAGCCCCAGAACTCGCGGCGCACCCGCTCGTGCAGGTGCTCGGCGAAGGCTTCCGCCAGGCGATCGCCCAGAGCCTGCAGGAGGATGGCGGAGTAGTCGTCCTGCGCCTCCTTGAATCGGGCCACGCGCGCCTCGACCTCCGGCCCGGCGGTGACCGCGAAGGCGCCGATCCAATCGACCTGCCCGCTCTCCTTGGGTGCCACGAAGTCGGCGAGCGCGAGGTTCGGGCGTCCCTCGCCGTCACGCCGCATCTGCTGCCGCAAGGTGTGAAGGCGCGCAACGACCTCGCCGCCGTCTTGCCGCGCATAGACCTCGATGTCGTCGCCCACCGCGTTGGCCGGCCAAAAGCCCAAGACCCCGCGGGGCGAAAGCCACCTCTCGGCGACGATGCGCTTCAGCATGGCCCGGGCGTCGGCGAAGAGCGCGCGGGCGCTCTCGCCAACGGTCTCGTCTTCGAGGATCTGCGGAAAGCGCCCGTGCAGCTCCCAGGTGGTGAAGAAGGGCTTCCAATCGATCCGCTGGACCAGACGCTCCAGCGGATAGTCGCTCAGCACCTGACGGCCGTTCAGCGCGGGCCTCGGCGAGGCGCCCGCCGACCAGTCCAGCCGCAGGCGGTTGTCGCGGGCCTCGGCCAGCGAGGCGCGGGCGGCGCGCGCACCGCTGCCGTGCCGCTGCCGGAGCGCCCGGTATTCGTTCCGGGTTCGCTCCAACAGGACCGGCTTCTGCTCCAGGGAGAGCAGGGCAGAGGCAACACCGACGGCGCGCGAGGCGTCGGTAACGTGAATGACCGGCGCCTCGCGGCGCGGCGCGATCTTGACGGCGGTATGGGCCTTGCTGGTGGTGGCGCCACCGATCAGCAGCGGCAGCTCCATGCCTTGACGCGCCATCTCGCTGGCGACGTGACGCATCTCCTCCAGGCTGGGCGTGATGAGACCGGAGAGCCCTATCATGTCGGCGCCCTCGCGGCGCGCCGTCTCCAGGATCTTGGCGGCCGGCACCATGACGCCCAGGTCCACCACCTCGAAGTCGTTGCACTGCAGGACCACGCCGACGATGTTCTTGCCGATGTCGTGCACGTCGCCCTTGACCGTCGCCATCACGATCTTGCCCTTGGCGCGCCGGGTCTCACCCTCGCCCTCCGCTTCGATGAAGGGCAGCAGGTAGGCCACGGCCTTCTTCATCACCCGCGCGCTCTTGACCACCTGGGGCAGGAACATCTTGCCGGAGCCGAAGAGGTCGCCGACGACGTTCATGCCGTCCATCAGCGGGCCTTCGATGACGTCCAGCGGCCGCGAGGCGACTTGGCGGGCCAGCTCGACGTCCTCCTCGATGTGACTGGCGATGCCATGCACCAGGGCATGCGTCAGGCGCGCGCCGACCGGCTGTTCGCGCCAGGCGAGATCGAACTCCTTGCTCTTGCCGCCGCCGCGATGCTCCTCGGCCAGCGCCAAGAGCCGTTCCGCGGCAGTGGGATCGCGGTTCAACAGCACGTCTTCGACGGCCAGACGCAGTCCCGGCTCTATGTCGTCGTAGTGGGTCAGCTGGCCGGCATTGACGATGCCCATGCCCATGCCGGCCTTGGTCGCGTGATAGAGAAAGACGGAGTGCATCGCCTCGCGCACCGCCTGGTTGCCGCGAAAGGCGAAGGAGACGTTGGAGAGGCCGCCGGAGACCGTGACCAGGGGCATCTCCTCTCGGATCAGCCGCGCCGCCTCGAAGAAAGCGCGGGCGTAGTCGTCGTGCGCGGCAATGCCGGTGGCGACGGCGAAGATATTCGGGTCGAAGATGATGTCGGCGGGTGGGAAGCCGACGACTTCCGTCAGGACCCGGTAGGCGCGCCGGCAGATGGCGAGCTTGCGCTCGGCCGTCTCGGCCTGGCCCTCCTCGTCGAAGGCCATGACCACGACGGCGGCCCCGTAGCGGCGCACCAGCCGGGCCTGGGCGACGAAGGCCTCCTCCCCCTCCTTCAGGCTGATGGAGTTCACCACCGCCTTGCCCTGCACGCACTTGAGGCCGGCCTCGATCACCGACCACTTGGAGGAGTCGATCATGATGGGGATGCGGGCGATATCGGGCTCGGCGGCGATCAGGTTCAAGAAGCGGGTCATGGCCGCTTCCGACTCCAGCATCCCCTCGTCCATGTTGACGTCCAGGATCTGCGCGCCGTTCGCCACCTGCTCGCGCGCGATCTCCAGCGCCGTTTCGTAGTCCTCTTCCAGGATCAGCCGCTTGAACTTGGCGGAGCCGGTGACGTTGGTGCGCTCGCCGACGTTGACGAAGCCGGCGGTCATGGCCGCATCTCGAAGGGCTCCAGGCCGGACAGACGCAGCCGAGGCGGCAGGCTGGGGGGCAGACGGGGCGAGACGCCGGCTACCGCCTCGACAAGGGCGGCAATGTGCGCCGGCGTGGTGCCGCAACAGCCGCCAAGAATGTTCACCAAGCCATCGCGCGCCCAAGCGCCCAGATGCCCGGCCATCTCCTCCGGCGTCAGGTCGTAGCCGCCGAAGGCGTTGGGCAGGCCGGCGTTGGGATGGGCCGAGACCAAGGTATCCGCGACACGCGCCAATTCGCCGACATGACCACGCAGCTGCTCCGGGCCCAAGGCACAGTTGAGACCGATGGCGAAGGGGCGCGCGTGCTGCATGGAGATCCAGAAGGCCTCCGGCGTCTGGCCGGAGAGCGTGCGTCCGGAGAGATCGGTGATGGTGCCGGAGATCATGATCGGCACGCGCGCTCCCCGCTCTTCGAAAAGCGCGTCGAGGGCGAAGAGCGCGGCGCGGGCATTGAGGCTGTCGAACACGGTCTCGACCAGCAGGAGATCGGCGCCACCGTCGAGCAGACCGCGCGCCGCCTCGTCATAGGTCTCGACCAAGAGATCGTAGGTGACGGCGCGATAGGCGGGATCGGCGACATCGGGCGAGATCGAGGCCGTGCTCGACGTCGGGCCCAAGACGCCGGCCACGAAGCGCGGCTTTTCGGGCGTCTCGCTGCTGACGGTCTCGGCAACGCCGCGGGCCAAGGACGCCGCTTGTCGGTTCAGGTCATAGACCAGATGCTCCAGGCCGTAGTCGGCCTGCGAGATGCGGGTCGCGTTGAAGGAGTTCGTGGTCGCGATGTCCGCGCCGGCCTCGAAGTAGGCACGATGGATCCCGGCAATGGCGTCGGGCCGCGTCAGTGAGAGAAGGTCGTTGTTGCCCTTCAGTTCCTGGGCGTGATCGGCGAAGGCCTGGCCGCGAAAGTCCGCCTCTTCCAGGGACAGCGCCTGGATCTCGGTGCCGAGCGCACCGTCCAGCAGGAGGATGCGCCGGGCCGCGGCCTCGCCGAGTGCTGCCGCCCGATCGCTCCGGGCCGGCTGTGGATCGAGCGGCATGGCGGGCTAGTCGGCGTAGGCGGGCGCGCTCTCCGCCCGGATCAGGCTGGACGGCGGCGTCACCTCGTCCAGAGGCAGGGCGCGCTGCCAGGCGGTGCGCGGACGCATGCCGTCCTCGGCCGCCTGCCGCAGCAGGGCATCGAGCTTGGCCGTATCGCCGGGAGAGGCGCCACCGCCGATGAGGTTCACCTCTTGCTCCAGGATCGCCGGCAAGAGCCAGTCCACTTTATCGGCGGTGCCGTGGCGATAGCGGATCACCGCGTCGGCTTCGCCCCGGCTGCGTTCCGAGAAGTCCGGGGCGCCGGCGCTGCTCTGCAGGAAGATGGGCGCGCGCGCCTTCAAGGCCGTCCGCGCCCGCTTGGCACCGTTGAGGAACATGGGCGCGCGGCCCGTCGTCGGCAGAATGTCGAGCACGATGGCATCGGCGCCGCCGGCCAGAAGACCTTGGGTCTGCAGCTCCACCGAGCGGGCGACCTCCATCGGCGTCGCCTCCCAGCCGTGGTCGCGCACCACGCCCAGCACGAAACGCCGGCGGCCGTGTCCGGGAAGACTGTCGACGGCCTCGCAGGCGATCTCCGCGGCGGCATAGTTGATGTAGAAGGTCTCGTCACCGAAGCCCAAGGGGGCGAGCGAAAGGTGACCGGCGGCCAGCGTGTTGGTGCGCACCACGTCGGCGCCGCTTTCCAAATAGGCCTTGTGGAGGTCGCGGATCAGATCGGCGCGGCTGATGTTGAGCGCCTCCAGGCAGCCCTCGGCGCCGAAGAAGTCGCGGCCGAGATCCAGGCCGCTCTGATCGATCTGCCGCGCCAGGGAGCCGTCTGCCAGAAGTGTCCGCTGGTCCAATGCTTCGAAGATGCTGCGCATGAGTCAGGCTGCCTTTCTGAGGTTGGGGCGCAGGCCCAGGCGGCGGCAGGCCGCCAGCGTGAGCTGTGCGCGGTTCATGGTGTAGAAGTGAAACTGCCGGACGCCCTCGTTCTTCAGACGGGTACAGAGGTCGCTCACCGCGCCGGCGGCGACCAGGGCCCGGAGTTCGGGATCTTCCTCCAAGCCCTCGAACTGCTGGGCCAGCCAGTTGGGCACCGAGGCGCCGCAACGGCGGCTGAAGCGCAGCAGGCTTCCGAAGTCGTTGACCGGCATGATCCCCGGCACGATGGGGACGGTGATACCCGCCTTCCTGGCGCGGTCGCGGAAGCGCAGGAAGACCTCGGCATCGAAGAAGTACTGCGTGATCGCCAGGCTAGCGCCGGCATCGACCTTACGCTTCAGGTTGGCGAGGTCGCTCTCGGCCGAGAAGGCTTCGGGATGGACCTCGGGATAGGCGCCGACGGCGATGGTGAAGTCGGCGATCTCCTTGAGACCCGCCACCAGGTGCGCGGCCGTGGGATAGCCTTGCGGGTGCGGCCGGAAGGGCGTGCCGGGCGTCGGCATGTCGCCGCGCAAGGCCACGATCCGGCGGATGCCGGCGGCCGCCCAGTCGCGCGCGATTGCATCGACGGCGGCGCGGGACTGGCCGACGCAGGTGAGGTGGGCGGCCGGCGTGGGACCGCCCAGGGCCAGGATCTTCTTCAGCACGGCATCGCTGCGCTCGCGCCCCGATCCGCCCGCGCCGTAGGTGACCGAGACGAAGTCCGGTTCGAGCGCGCTCAGCCGCGAGAAGACTCCCCAGAAGCGCTGCTCGGCGGCCCCGGAGGCCGGTGGAAAGAACTCGAGAGAGATGCTGGGATCGGTCATGTCAGCTCACCCCACAGCCTTGCCGCTATCGGCCCAATCTTTGGCGGCCCGATCGTTGGCGGCCCGCACCGCCGACCAGAGGCAGACGACCAGCGGTCCACCGGCCAGGCGCTGGGTCTCCCCCGGTACCAGCCCGGCCGCGCGGAAGGACTGGGCCAGATTGCCGTCGGAGAAGCCGCACCAGCGGTGGGCATGTTCCTCGCGCAGCTCGCTGCGGTCGTGCTCGGCGAAGTCCACCACCACCAGCCGTCCGCCCGGGCGCAGGACCCTGGCCGCCTCGGCCAAGGCGGCGGCCGGCCGCTCGGCGTAGTGCAGCACCATGTGCAGGGTCACGGCATCGAAGCAGGCGCCCGTGAAGGGCAGCTTCATCATGTCGGCCTGGCGCACCAGACAGTTGCGCAGGCCCTTGCTCCAGAGGTTGGCGCGGGCCACCAGCAGCATGTCGCGGGAGAGGTCGATGCCGACGGCGTTATCGACCTGCCTGCCCAGCAGCTCCAGCACATGCCCGGTGCCGGTGCCGACGTCCAGCAAGTCCTGTACCTGCTCTTCCTGCAGCAAGCCCTTCAAGGCCTGGTCGATCTCGCCTTGATCGGCGTGCAGGGCGCGAATGCGGTCCCAGTTGACCGCGTTGCGCTTGAAGTAGGCGGCCGCCTTGCGCGCCCAGGCCTCCTTGATCGCCTCCAGGCGCTGCAGGTCGAGCCCGTGGACCGGGTCCTGATCCGGCATGAGGTCGACCAGGATCCTGGCCAGGTGACTGTTCTCGCGCCCCTCGGTCAGGCGGTAGTAGACCCAGCTCCCCTCCTGCCGCCGCTCCAGCAGGTCCGCTTCGACCAAGAGCTTGAGGTGCCGCGAGACCCGCGGCTGGCTCTGCCCCAGCACCTCGCAGAGTTCGCTGACGCTGAGCTCGCCGTGCGCGCAGAGGCCCAGGATGCGAAGCCGTGTCGCCTCCGCCGCCGCGCGCAAACCTTGCAGGAGCTCTTCCAAATGTCACCTCACTAAGTTGTTGATATAAACATATCCTTATATCTTGATGGAGTCAAGCCACCCCTTTCGACGAATGCCTCGGCGGGCAAGAGCGCGACCGTCTTCAGTAAGATCACGGCTGGGTGCTATCGAGACCACCCCCGTGCTATGGGCTGAAGGGCTCGGAAGGAGAGGATGCGAGATGGCGGACCGGCTCTACACAATCGGCTATGAGGGAGCCGCGCTTGGCGCGCTGCTGGAGGCCTTAGACAAGCAGTCCATCGACCTCCTGATCGACGTTCGCGAGGCGCCGGTCTCCCGCAAGCGTGCCTTCTCCAAGAAGGCCTTGGCACGAGCGCTGGGCGAAGCGCGGGTGGACTACCTGCATCTGCGCGCCTTGGGAAACCCCAAGCCGGGCCGCGATGCCGCCAAGCGCGGCGATTTCGAGACCTACGAGAGGATCTTCTCGGCCCACTTGGCAGGCGAGGCGGCCCAAGGCGCCTTGGCGGAGGTTGCCGCTCTCCTCCCCGAAAGGCGCGTCTGTCTTCTCTGCCTGGAGCGCGACCACCGCCGTTGTCACCGCGCGATGGTCGCGGACGCGCTGTCGGCCGACTACGGCGCCGAGGTGGTGCACCTCACGGCCACCCCTCAGCTCTAGGAACCGGACGCGCGCCCCTTGCGGACGAACCAGGCCATGGCGCCGAGCGAGACGCCCTCGCCGATCAGTTGCAGGCCGACGAAGAGGCCCAGCACCCACAGGGCCATGGTCGGATTGAGCAGCAGGACGATGGACAGCACGATGCCGAGCAGGCCGCTGGCCAGGACCCAGTACCAGTGCGGCAGGGGCCGGACGGTGAGCGAGAAGATGACCTTGGAGATGCCCTCGACCATGAAGAAGACGATCAAGAGCAGGATCAGCACCTCCACCGCGACGGCCGGATTGAGGACGAAGAGCAGGCCGATGATCACCGAGAGGACGACGGAGACCAGCTGCAGCCAGAAGTGCGGCACCCGCGCCGCCCCGATCAGGCCAAAGCCCTGCACCACCCCGGAAATGATCAGGATCCAGCCGAGGAAGACGGCCACCGCGACGGCGGAGAGGAGCGGAAAGACGAGCGCCAGGATGCCTGCCAGGACCATGAGCCCGCCTTGCAGCAGATACCACCAGGAGTGCTTTCTGACCGTCTCCCGCGTCGCCTCGCGCAAGGCGCGAGAGGCCTCGGAGAGAGAAACCTTCTCGTTCATCTGACCCTCCCAAGTCGTAGGCGAGCCGCCAAGGATGAAGCATCAACGGCGGTGAACACCTGATACCCTTTCTCGATGGCATCCCACAATGCAAGTAAACATCCGAACCAAGGGGTACTTAATCTCAATACCATGCCAAAGCTGCAGACAAACTCCGACCATGAAGCGGCCTGTCAGGAGTTTACGCAATCTGTAGAGTTTAGGCCGCTTGCCAGCGCGGACTACTTCGGCACTCGGCCAACCATAAGCACTTTGAATGCGAACCACGCCATCGATAGCGAGGCAACACCTGCCCCCGTCACGCCGACGTCGAGAGCCCACACCTTGTCGGTGTCAACCAGTGATCGCAGTTCGTCCAACTGAGAAGCTACGAGAATCGGCAGCGCTATAGCAGCCATCGAGACAGATAACTGCACAATGAACAGTATCCATCTGAAGAGGCCTTTGGGTCGAACCAACATAACCCAAACCTCTTGATCAACATTGATGGTGCTTTGATTAATCTTGAGAGAAGGACCAACAAGGCTAAGCCCCACCAATCCCAAGAGCATTCCGATAGCGGCGGGAAAGTACATCGGTGTTACGGGGAGGCCTGAGATTGAATAGCTTTTCCCCCGGATCTCCCGAATTGCTGAAGCAACGGCGGGGTCAGTCGCTCTGATGTCTTCGGTCCCCTCACCCTGCCAACCCAAGCTCCAAAGATAGTTGAGAACCGTGGGCGTTGCTCTCGGACCATGAGCATGATCGCGTTTGACAAGACTCTGACAGTCCCGATTGGTTCGCAGTGACAAGTCTTTCGAGGGAAACAACGCCGTCACTCCGTTTTCGCAATACACGTATGTGTAGCTTTGACCGGAAAAGAACTCAAAATCGCCGCTGATCTCATACAAGTATGTGGAGGGGTGCGCTGGCAATCTCTTAACCTGAAAAGCATACTCGGTGTCTGTTTCCCAAGGTGGCGCGATCACGAACGGGCGCTCCCTAGACCCTGCAGTGCCACTCTGAGCAGGTACGGTTTCAAAGTAAGTGTCTGCTGTCTGATCCACTTCCAGATCAAACATTGCTCCGCTCTCATCGTCCCAAAATGCTTTGTTGAGCACGTCATTCACCAAGATCCACGCGCCCATATCTTCCAATATCCTTTGAGTGATTAAATCTGACCGAATTGCGCCCACGGTGAGGAGCCACAGCAACGACAGAGTTAACGCAAACAGGACAAGTCGCCGCCCTTCTTTTATTGCCTCCGACACGCTCATCCTCCAGATCATTTCATAGTCTGAACGGAACCGCCCCGGCGTCACCGGAGACTGGTAAGCATGCGAGACACTACCATGCCTTGCAGCGGAAGGGCATGGTAGCATTCCCACGCTTTGGCCGACGCGCTGTAGCCGATGGACCTTAGGAGTCTGCGGACGTTGAAGGAGTCGACGGATTCCACGTTGGCGAACTCGACAGCCTCAACGGAGCGCCAAGCCCGTCGCTGTGAACAACCTTGGCGTCACAAAGGCTCTGAACGGCCTCAATCGACTCTGTCTGGAGCGATCCCGCCGACGATGCCGAGAACCTAGCTTGGACCAAGGATCTGTGGGCGCGCATGCGACGCCATTCGCACGAAGATCGCCTCTATCTCAACTTCGCCGGGCACGGCGAGGACAACGAGGCGCTGGTGAAGGCAAGCTACGGCAAGAACTACGGGAAGCTGGCGGCGATCAAGGCCAAGTACGATCCCGGCAACCTATTCCGCTTCAATCAGAACATCCTACCGGCGGACTAGCGTAAGGGAGACGCAAGAAAGACCGCCGTGGCTGGGGCGCCAGGATTCGAACCTGGGATCGCGAGACCAAAACCCGCTGCCTTACCACTTGGCCACGCCCCAACAGGATTGCAGGCCGCGGAACCTAGCCGCGTGCGCGCGGCTCTGCAAGCCTTGGGGATCGGGACAAAGTGCTGGGAGGGCCGGGCGTGGCGCGCGGCACACGCACGGGCCCTCCCGGCCGCGCTATCGCGGTCGCCCTCGGCGCGGCGGAGCGGTCTCAGCGACGCTGGCGCGCATCATTGGCCGCAGAAGACTACCTTCTGGCGCTCGCAGGCGGCCGTGCGGTGGTAGTAGCAGTCCCGATAGGCCTCGTCCTTCTGCATGGCGATGAAGGCGGCCCGGTCGGGGTATTGGCCGACGGCGACCAGGTCCCAGTCCTCCTCGCCGCCGACGAAGGCGCCGCCGAAGGGGCCGACATAGAGAAAGCGGCCGCCGTTGCGCTCCATGGCGGGGATGCTGACCGAGGAGTAGCGCCGGAAGGCCTCCTCGCCGCTCACGCCCGCTTCGCCGTCCGCGTAGGTCGCTTCCGCGCGCACCTTGAAGAAGTTCACCATCGTGATCGGCTGATCGGCGGGCAGCGCCAGCACCCGTTTCCACTGCTCCGCCGTCGGGCCCGCCCCGTCGCGGCCATCGCCGTAAGAGGCCGTCAGATCCTTCGCGAGTTCGTTGACGTCCATCGTCGTCCTCCATAGTTTGACAGCTGTAAAGTTGGAGGTCACTTTACACGTGTCAAGTAGCCGAAAGCCGGAAAGAACCCGCAACGAGATCCTGGACGCGGCCTGGGCGCTGATCTCGGCCAAGGGGGCCGAGGTCTCCATGTCGGAGATCGCCAAGGCCGCCGGGATCACGCGTCAGTCCGTCTACCTTCATTTCGGCAGCCGGGGCGGGCTCTTGATGGCGTTGGTGAAGCGCGCCGACGTGCGCTTCGAGATCGAGGAGCGTCTCTTCGCCGCCTTCGCTGAGTCAGATCCGAGGGCGCGCCTGGCGGAGAGCGTCGCGGTCTGGCTGGACTTCGTGCGCAAGATCTATCCGGTCGCCATGGACCTGGTGCGCCTGCGCGCCACCGACGCGGATGCGCGCGTGGCCTGGGAGGACCGCATGAGCGACCTGCGCTCCTGGCTGCTCGTCCTGACGCGGTCTCTGGAGCGGGACGGCGCGCTCTCGCCGGGCTGGAGCGCCAAGGAAGCCGCGGAATACCTCTGGGCCGCCTTCAGCGTGCAGCAGTGGGGCCTCTTGACCGCCGACTGCGGCTGGGAGGAGCGGCGCGCCGAAGAGGTTCTGCGGAACACGCTCGGCAAGACACTGCTGCGCGAACAGGCACCCTCGGCCTAGCCCTTCCTGGCGGGTATCGGCGGCAGGCGCGGGGCGACCGTGGTCGACTGCACGATCGCGGTGTTGGTCATGGCGTAGGGAATGATCTCGTCGATCACGGCCTCCAGGTCCTCGACCGAACTCAGCTGCACGCGGGCCAGGAAGCAGTCCTCCCCGGTGACGCGCTCGCAGACCACGACCTCGGGCAGGGAGGTCAGGATCTCCGCGACCTTGGCCAGCTGTCCCGGGATCGGCCGGATCCGGAGCCAAGCCGCCAAGGGGAGGCCCAGCGCGGCGGGATCGATGCGGACGCCATAGCCGGTGATCACGCCGGCTTCCTCCAGCCGCTTCAGCCGTTCCGAGACGCTGGGCGACGACAGGCCCACGACCCGCGCCAAGGCCGCCAAGCTCATGCGGGCGTCCTCGCTCAAGGCCGCGATCAAGCGCAGGTCCACACCGTCCAGACCCTGATTCTCATACCGAAGGCGATTCATCCTAAATTCCTAACGATTAGAAGGCTTTCTGCTCAAGAGGCCTCATAGTGCCCATTCCTGAATGTGAAAAGGCCTTTCATCATGGAAGTAGAACTCAACATGACGGAGCAAGCCCTTGCTACTCTCCAGCGCCGCCACGCGCGTTCCGCCGCACCTCTGGTTCGCCGTCAGCGCGCTCTTCCACTACCTGGGTCCCTCCTTCGCCGTCCTGCTCTTCCCGGCGGTCGGCGTGCTGGGCATGGCTTGGCTGCGGATCGCCTCGGCGGCGCTCTTTTTCGCCCCTTGGACCAAGCCCTGGCGCACGCTCATGACCTGCGATCGGACAACTCGCCTGCTGCTGCTTGGCCTGGGCCTCTGCCTCGCCGTGATGAACACCTCCTTCTATCTCGCGCTGGATCGCCTGCCCATGAGCCTGGTGGCGACGATCGAGTTCGTCGGCACGATCGGCGTCGCGCTCTACGGGCTGCGCACGGGCCGCAACCTCTTGGCCCTCGTCTTGGCGGTTGCCGGGGTCTTCCTGCTGATCGACGTCACCTGGTCGAGCGATCCCTGGGGCCTCTTCTGGGCCTTCCTGAACGGCGCGCTCTTCGTCGGCTACATCATCCTGGGCCACAGGCTGGCCGAGCGCGGCGCCAGCGGCGGGGTCGAGTTGCTCGGCGCCGCCATGGCCCTGGCCTTCCTCTTCGTCATGCCGATCGGCTTCGCAGAGGCGCTAAGTGCCTTCGGCTCCGTGGAGTTGCTCTTCGCCGGGCTCGCCGTCGGGCTTTGCTCCTCGGTCCTGCCCTACATCTGCGATCAGCTGGCCATGTCGCGCCTGCCGCGGGCCAGCTTCGCCCTGCTGCTGGCCCTGCTGCCGGCAACGGCGACCCTGGTGGGCGCCTTGGTCCTGGCGCAGATCCCCGGCCCGCGCGACCTTCTGGGCGTCGGCCTGGTGATGCTGGGCGTCGCCCTGCACCGACCGTCGGCCTAGCCGCCGGCCCCCCTACACGAATGGTCAGGTGCCACCTATACTCCCGAACAGGTTCAATTCATCTTACCACCGCGCTAGTTTTACTGATAAGGGGGTGGGCATATAGCCCATATTGCAATACTAGAAAGTGTATTTAAGCGCTCGACCTGCAATCCGATGCTGAAAACAGCGCCCTGATCAACATTGGGGCGGCCACTTTGTGTTGCCGAGAACAATAGTACTTGAGGACGAGCCGTGACATTCATTCCAGGAACGCCCGGTCCCGACACGCTGTTCGGCGGCAGCGGCATCGACACCATTCTGGGCTACGAGGCCGACGACACGCTCTACGGACTGAGCGCGGCCGACAGCCTCTTCGGCGGGCAAGGCGACGACACGCTGTCCGGCGGCAGCGGGGACGATGCCACGCTCGCCGGGGGCACCGGACAAGACTCCCTCTCCGGTGACGCCGGCGACGACAGCAACCTCTCAGGCGGGTCCAGGGCCGATTCCCTGGACGGCGGCGAGGGCGACGACCGGCTGCTCTTCGGCGGCGTGGGCGACGACACCCTGAGCGGTGGCAGCGGCGACGACAGCCTCCTCTACGGCAGCGCCGGCCTGGACCGCCTCTTTGGCGGAAGCGGGGTCGATAGCGCCCTGGATGGCGGAGCCAACGCCGACGTGATCTACGGTGGCGACGGGGACGACGTCTCGCTGGAGGGCGAGCGGGCGAACGACGTGATCCACGGGGACGCCGGCGACGACAGCTTCATTTTCGGCGAGCGCGGCGGCGACAAGCTCTACGGCGGTTTCGGCCGAGATGCCTACTTCTTCGGCGACGTGAGCCCGGACCGCCTGGACGGGGGCGCGGGCGACGACTTCTCCTTCTATGGGGGAGCCGGCAACGATTCCATGTTCGCCGGCAGCGGCGACGACTCCTTCTTTCACGGCGAGGGCAAGAGGGACACGATGCATGCCGGAAGCGGCGACGACGCGACCTTCTTCGGTGGCGGCGGGATCGACCGCATCTACGGCGACGAGGGGAACGACTCCTACTTCTACGGGCGCAATGCGTCGGACAAGCTCTACGGCGAGGATGGAGAGGATCGCTTCTTCTTCGGCGGCAACGGTAACGACACGCTCTCCGGCGGCAGCGGTGATGACAGCGGCCTCTATGGTGCGACCGGCAACGACATCCTGTTCGGCGGCAGTGGCGGCGATGCCACGCTGACCGGCGGGAGCGGCGCCGACCGCCTCTACGGCGACGACGGAGACGACCGAAGCCTCGTTGGCGGCAGCGGTCTGGACCGGATCTTCGGCGGCAGCGGTGACGACACCGCCCTCATCGGCGACGAGGGCGCCGACAGCATCCTGGCCGGCACCGGTGACGATCGGAGCGTCTTCGGTGGCTCCGGCTCCGACAGGCTTCATGGAGACGGCGGCTACGACGCCAGCTTCGACGGCGGCCATGGCGACGACGAGCTGCAGGCCGGGAGCGGACAGGACACCGGCTTCTACGGTGCTCTCGGCAACGACATGCTCTTCGGCGCAAGCGGTAACGATACGGCCTTCTTCGGCGGTTCGGGCAGCGATAGCCTCTACGGAGGTGCCGGCTTCGACGAGTCCTTCTATGGGGGCTCGGGCGCCGACGTCCTCCAGGGTGGTAACAGCGACGACACCTCCTTCTACGGCGATGACGGCGACGACACACTTGCCGGTGGCGCAGGCGGCGACGGCAGATTCCGCGGCGGGTCGGGCGCGGACAGCCTGTTCGGCGGCAGCGGTGTCGACGGCATGCAATCGAACTTCGACACCTTGGGTGCCTTCTTCGGTGGATCCGGCGACGACCTTCTTGACGGCGGTGACGGCGACGACAGCCTGTTTCGCGGCGAGGAAGGCGAGGATCGCTTGTACGCCGGCAGCGGCAGCGACCGCTTCTTCTATGGCGGGGACGGAGATGACCGCATAGACGGTGGGGACGATCGCGATTTCCGCCTCAGGGGCGGTGCCGGCGACGACATAGTAGCGGGCGGCAGCGGCAACGATCAGCAGGTCTACGGCGGATCGGGCAGAGACAGCCTTTTTGGAGACGAGGGACAAGACTTCCGCTTCACGGGGGAGGATGGCGATGACAGCCTCTTCGGTGGAGAGGGCGATGACATCCAGTTCGTGGGTGGGTCCGGCGCCGACTTGATGTATGGCGGGTCGGGTGACGACTACGTCTTTCTTGGAGACTCCGGCGCGGACCTACTTTTCGCCGGCAACGGCGACGACACCGAGTTCAACGGCCTCGCGGGTGACGACAAGATTTACGGCGGTAGCGGAAACGACACCTACCTCAATGGTGGAAGCGGCGACGACACTGTCCTGGCCGGCAGCGGAATGGATCGCTCCTTGTACGGTGGCACCGGAACCGACAGCGTCGACGGCGAGGATGGTGACGATGGTGACGTCAAGGGTGGCGAGGGAGACGACAGCCTCTCAGCGGGCAGCGGCGACGACAGTCGCTTCTTCGGCGGCTCGGGCGCCGACAGCATCCTGGCCGGAAGCGGAGTAGACTCCTTCTTCTTCGGTTGCTCGGGCATGGACGTCATCTCGGGCGGCTTGGGAGACGACTCACTCATCGGCGGCGACGATGGCGACGACCGGCTCTACGCCGGCGGCGGCCAGGATCGCGACTTCTTCGGCGGCGAGGGCGACGACCGGATCGAAGGCAGCAGCGGAGAGGACGGCTACTTCTACGGAGGCACCGGCGACGACGTCATCGACGGCGGCAGGGACGACGACTTCCGCCTCATGGGCGACAAGGGCAATGACACGCTCTACGGAGACAGAGGGAACGACACCCTCTACGGTGGCGACGACAGCGATCGCATCGACGGTGGCTCGAATGACGACAAGGTCTATGCGGGCAACGGTGACGACAGCCTGCTCTACGGCGGAGAAGGTTTCGACCTGGTCGTCGCAGGCAGCGGCAACGACCGGAATGCCTATGGCGGAGACGAAGACGACAGCCTAACCGCCGACAGCGGCGACGATTCCTTCTTCTTCGGCGACTCGGGAGCGGACTCTATCGACGCCGGCGATGGCAAGGACATCATCTTCAGGGGCGGAGACGGCGACGACCACATCAGCGCCGGCAGCGGCGAGGACCGGAACTTCTCGGGCGGGTCCGGTGCCGACGTCCTGACCGCCGGCAGCGGGGCGGACAGCGCCTTCGACGGGAACTCGGGGGCTGACAGCCTCTTCGGTGGCGACGGGAACGACCTCGGGTTCTTTGGCCAGGAGGGTGACGACAGCCTCTTTGGCGGTAGCGGCGCTGATTCCTCCTTCTACGGCGGCAGAGGCGCTGACGTCCTTCTTGCGGGCAGCGGCCTCGATTCCGGCTTCAACGGCGGGTCCGGTTCGGATGGCCTGTTTGGTGCGTTCGACGACGATGGCCGCTTCTATGGTGGATCCGGATCGGACGGGCTCTACGGCGGAACCGGGAGCGACTCCCATTTCAATGGCGACGCCGGTGACGATACGCTCTTCGGCGGCAGCGGTGGTGATCAAAGTTTCTATGGAGGTGCGGGATCCGACAGCCTCTATGGAGAGGGCGGATTCGACGTCAATTTCGACGGTGGCCAGGGTGACGACGTGCTGCTGGCCGGCAGCGGACAAGACGCCGGATTCTCCGGTGCACACGGCAACGACGTGCTCTTGAGCGGCAGCGGCAGCGACACCTCCTTCTTCGGCGGCTCGGGAAGCGATAGCCTCTATGGGGCCGCCGGCTTAGACCAGTCGTTCAGCGGAGGGTCGGGGGCCGATGTCGTCGATGGCGGACGAGGCAGCGACAGCTACTTCTACGGCGACGAAGGTGACGACAGCCTCTTCGGCGGCGATGGCGACGACGTTGGCCTGGAAGGGAACGATGGAGACGATAGCCTCGACGGCGGCAGCGGTGATGACGAGACCTTCATGGGCGGTAGCGGCTCTGACCGGCTGTCTGGCGGCAGCGGGAGAGATGTTAGCTTCGAAGGTGGATCGGGCGCCGATAGCCTGTTCGGAGACGAGGGAGTCGATGTCTCTTTCTTCGGTGAGCAAGGAGATGACCGGATCTATGGAGGCAGCGGCATAGATGGCTTTTTCTTCGGCGGATCCGGACAGGACCTGATAGAGAGCGGATCAGGCAAAGATGCCTATCTCCTGGGGGGTGAGGGCAACGACAGGATCTACGGCGGGCAGGGCGACGACTTCGTGCTCGAAGGCGGCGCCGGTGACGATACTTTGTTCGGTGGTAGCGGTAGCGACACCTCGTTGAATGGTGACGAAGGGAACGACAGCCTCTATGGCGGTGCCAATGACGACAGTCTGCTGTATGGCGGTGTTGGGGATGACCTGGTCGTAGGCGAAGGAGGAAACGATAGAACGCTCGTCGCGGGCAGCGGCACGGATCGCGTAAACGCCGGCAGCGGGAACGATAGATATCTCTTTGGTGGCAGCGGCAGCGACACCCTCTCCGGTGGCAGCGGAAACGACTACTTTTTCTTTGGCGGCATCGGCGACGACTCTCTCTTTGGGGGCGATGGTCGGGATATCTCTCTTGAAGGCTCGGACGGCGCTGACTCGATCAGCGGTGGAAGCGGGACCGATAGCAGGTTGCAAGGCGGTGCCGGCGACGATCGCGTTGAAGGTGACGCGGGAGACGATACCTCTCTGTTCGGTGGGCTGGACAACGACTCCGTCTTCGGCGGTCTTGGCGACGACAAGATACTGCTCGGCGACCAAGGTGACGACCTGCTTATGGGAGACGAGGGTGCCGACACCTCGCTATTAGGCGGCTTGGGTGCCGACACCATATCCGGGGGTGCCGGCGACGATTCTCGGCTGTTCGGTCAAGAAGACGACGACTGGATTGGGGGGGGTGAGGGGAACGACACCTCGCTGTTCGGTGGATTGGGCGCCGACACGATCTTCGGTGGTTCCGGCGGCGACACTTTCCTTCGAGGTGGCGCACCTCTCGGAAGCTTGGACCAAGATAGCAGCGCCGATCTGATTTTTGGCGGCAGCGGTGCCGATAGCTCCTTTATCGGCGGCGACGGGGACGACTCGCTCTTCGGTGACGATGGCGACGATGACGAGCTATTCGGCGGCGCGGGAGACGATCTCATTGACGGGGGCTCCGGCGACGACCGCGTCTTGGTCGGGGGCATTGGGCTTGGCTCCAACTTCGACACGATCTTTGGCGGCAGTGGGGATGACTTTGTCCTGCGCGGTCGTTCTGGAAATGATACCCTAAATGGCGGTGAGGGGAACGACAGCTATCTCGCCGGCGACGACACGTCAGACAATGGATCCTTGACCGACGATCTCATCTACGGTGGTGACGGTGACGACGCCAGTCTGTACGGCCGCCATGGAGATGATAGCATCTTCGGAGCCAGCGGCGACGATCGCCGCCTTTACGGCGGCACCGGTGCCGATTTGGTTGCCGGCGGTGAGGGGAACGACACCTCGCTGTTCGGTGGATTGGGCGCCGACACGATCTTCGGTGGATCCGGCGGCGATACTTTCTTTCAGGGTGGCGCACCTCTCGGAAGCTTGGACCAAGATAACAGCGCCGATCTGATTTTTGGCGGCAGCGGTGCCGATAGCTCCTTTATCGGCGGCGACGGGGACGACTCGCTCTTCGGTGACGATGGCGACGATGACGAGCTATTCGGCGGCGCGGGAGACGATCTCATTGACGGGGGCTCCGGCGACGACCGCGTCTTGGTCGGGGGCATTGGGCTTGGCTCCAACTTCGACACGATCTTTGGCGGCAGTGGGGATGACTTTGTCCTGCGCGGTCGTTCTGGAAACGATACCCTAAATGGCGGTGAGGGGAACGACAGCTACCTCGCCGGCGACGACACGTCAGACAATGGATCCCTAACCGAAGATCTCATCTACGGTGGTGACGGTAACGACGCCAGTCTGTACGGCCGCCATGGAGATGATAGCGTCTTCGGAGCCAGCGGCGTCGATCGCCGCCTTTACGGCGGCACCGGCGCCGACTTGGTCGCCGGCGGTGAGGGGAAGGACTACTTCCTTTTTGGTGGTGTCGGTGAAGATGTGATCCGAGGCGGCTCCGGCGATGACTTTTTCCTCTATGGCGACGCCGGAGACGATAGCCTCTTCGGCGGCAGCGGTGGCGACACGAGCCTGCAGGGAGGCAGCGGCGTAGATCATGTTTCCGGCGACAGCGGCATGGATCTCTTCTTCTATGGAGGATCTGGGGCCGATACCCTGACTGGCGGTAACGGCGCCGACGGCTACTTCTTCGGTCAGGACGGGGATGACCGGCTTTTCGGAGGCAGCGGAGAAGATGTCTTCTTCATCGCTGGTTCCGGACAGGACCTGATAGACGGTGGATCCGGCGACGATGTCGTACTCGCCGGCGAACAGGGAGACGACAGCATCTACGGCGGGCAGGGGGAGGACTATAGACTCTACGGCGGCGTCGGTCGCGATACCTTGTTTGGCGACAATGGCAACGACTCTTCCCTCTATGGCGATGACGGTGACGACAGTCTCTTGGGTGAGGACGGTGACGATAGCGCACTCTACGGCGTTGGAGGGGACGACGTCCTCTTTGGTGGCGCTGGCGGCGACACCAGGTTCTTTGGCGGTGACGGGTCCGACACGCTCTACGGTGGGTCCGGCAACGATGCCAGCTTCCGCGGCGGATCGGGTGCCGACAGTCTCTTCGGCGGGTCGGGAATCGACGCTCAGTTCAATGGCGGGTCCGGGGATGATAGTCTCTTCGGCGGGACCGGCGACGACTATGCCCTATACGGCGGTAGTGGTAACGATACGCTCTATGGCGGCCGTGGAATCGACAGCCTCTACGGTGACGACGGTGACGACGTCTTCATCGTCAGAAGTCAGGCGGATTTCGTCGTCGGATACCTCTACGACGGTGGTGCCGGGACCGACACCCTGGTGCTGGGCACGGGCGTTAGCGTCCCCGGCATCGGCGGCGGACTGCAATCCATCGACGTGACGCTCTGAGGCAGACAGAGCGATGGGCCGCGGTCGCGGCGTCTAACCCGCGCTCGCGGCCCCCAGCGACTCTTGCTCACCGCCTGAGCCGGGCACGACGTAGCCGCTGGCATAGATCCTGGCGATGCTGTCGAGACACTCTTTGCGGCCCAGCGGTCGGGAAAAACGTGCAGGATCGATCAACGCAAGATCGTAGGGCGGTCGCCCTTCGCTCATCCATTCGGCGAGGTACTTGCCCGACCCGCCGCCGGTGCCGATGCCGACCGGAAAGCCGGCAGCCAGCCACAGGCCCGGATGGCTGGCGACCGGTCCGACCAGCGGACAGCCGTCGGGCGTGTAGCAGATGGGACCGTTGTTCACCGTCTTGATGCCGGCCCGGCCGAAGGCGGGAATGCGCTCCATGACCTTCAGCAAGTGAGCCTCCAGCCGCTCCAGATCGGGAACCAGGAGCTCGCGGCCGAAGTCCTTGGGGATGCCCTCGACCGCCCAGAACTTCGGCGCCTGCTCGTAGACCCCGCAGAGCAAGGAAAGGCGTTCCTGGCGCGTGTTGGCCGGTGCGACGGGATCGCGGACCGTCGGCAGCTCGAATCCCAAATCCGCCAACTCCGGAATGTCGTCGGTCACGACCTCGTGGTGCTCCAAGGCATAGAGCGGCAGGTCGAGGCCGACCTGCAAGGCCAGCGCGCGCGTCCAGAAGCTGGCGGCCAGGACTACCTGCTCCGCATGGACGGCCCCCCTGCCCGTCTCCAGCAACCACCCGCCGCGCGGCGCGCGCGCCAACCGCTCCACCGGACAGTGCTGCCAGACCCGCGCGCCCAGCGCGCGCGCCGCCTTCGCCATGGCATGGGTCGCGCCTGACGGATCGACATGACCGTCCGCCGGTGTGTGCGCGGCGCCGAAGAGGCCGTCGGGCGCGATGAGCGGGTGCAGCTCCTCGATCTCCGCCGGCGTTACCACGCGGTAGGGCACGCCGATCTCCTCGAACAGCCCGTCCAGGCGCCGGTAGGCAGCTAGCTCGCGCTCATTGGTCGCGAGCCGGAGACTGCCGGTCCGATGGAAACCGACCGACTGGCCGCTCTCCCGCTCCGCCTGCAGGTAGGTCTCCAGGGACTCGGCATAGAGCCGGCTGATCTCGGCATAGTGCCCGAAGTGCGTGACGTTGCCGGCCGCATGCCAGGTGGAGCCCGCCGTCAGCTCCAAGCGCTCCAGCAGCAGGCTGTCCCGCCATCCCTGTTTGGCCAGGCCGCAGAGAACCGCGCTGCCCACGATGCCGCCGCCGACGACGGCCACCTTGACCTCTTCCACCATCACATCCTCACGAACTTGCGGTCCAGCGACCGCTATCTTGCTCCATCGCATCGCGCGGCAGGCGGATCGGAAAGCGCTCCCGAAGCCTCTCGTCGGCCGCGCGCGTCACATGCCCGGGATAGTGGCTCGAGAGAATGTTCCGCACCCGCGCCTTGGCGCGCTGCCACATGTCCTGCGCGCCCCGCTCCCGCCACGCCTCCGGCGAGGCACGATCGGCCAGTTCCGGATAGACGAACTCGCTCTGCATCAGGGCCAGGGTCTGCGCGTGGCCCAGGAAGTGGCCGGGGCCGCGCGCCGCCTCCTCGATCACCGCGACGGAGAGGCTCTCCTCCGTCACCTCGATGCCGCGCAGGCAGCGGCGGACGGTGGAGATCATCTCGGCGTCGATCACCATGGCCTCCAGCGAGCACCCCAGCAGAGAGGCCAGCATGCCGGCCGACTCATAGACGAAGGTCGGTCCGCCCAAGGCCGTCAACAGGGTCGTCACGCCCTTCTCGTAGCCCGCTTGATTGTCGGGCAGCTTCGCGTCGGTCATGCTGGCGGCCACGCCGCTGGGCAGGTCGTAGAAGGTCATCATCTGCGCCATGCCGGCGCTCAAGAGCGCCTGCTCTCCGCTGCCGCCGGTGAAGGCGCCGGTGCGCAGGTCCGAGACGAAGGGCCAGCCGCCGGCGATCACCGGATGGCCCGGCCGGACCAGGTTGATCGCGATCAGCGCCGCCAGCGTCTCGGCGACGGCCTGCACCAGGGTTCCCGCCAAGGCCGCCGGCGCGGTGGCGCCCGACTGCGGCCCGGTCAGGCTGAGGATCGGCATGCCGCAGCGCGCGGCCGCGGTGGCCACATCGCTGCTGTCGGCCGCGAAGGTCAAGGGCGAGACGACCGTCGTTGCATGAACAGACAGAAAGGGTCGCCTTTCGAACGCGCCGTCCCGGCCGACCATGGCGTCGAGCATGGCCACGATTTCCGGAACGTGCTCTGCCAAGGTGATGCTGGAGCCCAGATGCTTGGTCGTGCCGCAAGCGCTCGCATAGACCGTGTTGAGGTCCAGTTCGCGCAGGTCTTGAAGCTCGGTGGCCACCACGGGCCGCGCAAACCACTGGATGTTGGGCAGGCGGTCGCAGAGGCGGGCCAGGTCGTAGAGGTCGGTCACGGTCGAGGGCCGATAGGACCCGCTCTGCGAATCGAGCATCGTGACCGCGGCGCCTCCGGTCGCGAAGTGCACCTGGTTGGCGCGCGCCTCTATGTCGTGCTCGGATGTCTGGCCGTGCAGCAAGAAGCTGCGCCGGGCGCCGGCCAGCATGTCCTCCACTAGGGCACGCGGGAAGAGCAGCCGCCCCGCCAGGTCCAGGCGGCAGCCCCGCGCCAGCGCCAGATCCCTGACCGTGGGCGTCGGATCCTTCATGCCGATGCGGTCCAGGACATCGAGAGCCGCATCGTGGATCCGCTCCATGCCGCGCTGGCTGAGCGGCTTGTACATCCCGCCAAGCGAGCCGGCCGCGCCCGGCGCGAAGCTGATCGCTTCCCTGCCAAGGCGGGCCCGTCGCCCTCCGCGCCTCTGCCGCAGCATCTCTGACATCGTCAAAGTTCCGTTTTACAGAACCAATTTCTGTGATAAGGAACTCTAGCCGAAATCACCACGGCCTGACAAGAGACCAGGACAGCCTTTGCGATGCCGAGCAACCAGAGTTCCATCGTCACCAAGTGCGGGCAGGTGCTCGACCTTCTGGCCGACGCCGGCCACCCCTTGAGCTTCACGGAGATCCAGCAGCGCTCCGGCATGGTAAAAAGCTCGACGCACCGCATCCTGGCCATCCTCACGGGCGAGGGCCTGGCCGAGCAGGACGCGCGGACGAAGGCCTACCGCCTGGGCCCCAGACTGATCGGCTGGGCGCTCACCGCCTGGCGCAGCACGGACCTTCTGCAGGTCGCGGAGCCGGAACTGGAAGCCCTGGCCGCTGCGACAGGCGTGAACGTGGCGTTGGCGATCCGCGACGCGGAATCGGTGCTCTTCCTACGCACCATCGATCGCTTTCCGGTCCGCTACGCGCCGAAAGTGGGGGAGCACGCGCCGCTGCACTGCACGGCCGTCGGCAAGACCATGATCGCCTTCCTGCCGGCCGAGCAGCGCAGCCAACTTCTGGACCGCCTGACCCTGGAGCGTTACACCGAACACACGCTCGTCACCCTAGCCGCGCTGGAAGCCGATCTGGCCATCGTCAGACGGCAGGGCTACGCCACCAGCGATCGCGAAGAGTTCCTGCAAGTCTGCGGCATCGCGGCACCGATCCACGACAGCCAAGGCGCGCTGGTGGCTGCGATCTGCCTCTGGGCGCCGGTCGGCCAGAGCGACATGGCGCATCTCTCCGCCTTCGGCCGGCAGCTGTGCAAGGTTTGCGAAGGCATCTCCACCAGGCTCGGGCAGCCGCAACCTTAGCCTGAAGCCCAGCGAGCCTCCGCGGGGGCGCCCGCTATCCCAAGACCGGACGCCGTCGCCGGAAGATCTCCTCATTCATGGCAGTATAGGTGCCACAGAATCTTGATCTGGCCGTGAAGGCCGGGACAGCTTCTAAATCTTCTTGCGTGTTTCAGAGTATTAGTAGAGTTTTGGGTGCGCAAATACACTAGAGCAAGAAAGACAAGAACAGAATCACGCAGTCAGATGATCCGACATGACTGCGATCTGCCTTAGTCGGCCCGGCCGATCAGCGCCGGCAGCACCAGGAAGACCGAGACCAACACCGAGGCCAGCGCGAGCATGAGCAAGAGGCCCATGGAGGCGGTGCCGGGATGGTCGGAGAGCGAGAGCGCGCCGAAGGACGCCAAGGTGGTGAGCGCCGAGACGAAGACCGCGCGTGGCGTGGCGTTGTCCAGCAGGGGGGCGCCCGGTGCTTCGCGCCTCCGGGCCACCAGATGCAGGCCGCTGTCGATGCCCAGGCCGAAGAGCAAGGGCAGCACGATCACGTTGGCGAAGTTCAGCTGGATATCCAAGAGGACCGCCAGGCCGCCGCAATAGAGGGCCGCCAGCACCAGCGGCAGCAAGGCCGCCAAGCCGTCGTCCAGCCGCCGCAGCACGATGAAGACCAGCGCCGCGACCAGCACGAAGGCCAGAATGCTGGCCTGGGTGAAGGCGTCGATGACCGCCTGGCCGGCCTCGACGATGGTCACGGCCTCGCCCGAGGCCTCCGGCCAGACCGCGACGACGGCACGCACGAAGTCCAGGCGGTTGCCGGGATCGCGCAGATCCTTCTCCGGCCGGATCTCCAGGAGGGCACGGCCGTCGGTGGCCAGATAGCGCTCGGAGAGGTTCTTCGGTAAGTCCTCCAAGGTGATCGGACCGCTGGAGAGGGCCGCGCGCAAGGATGCCAGCTCCTGCTCCAGATCGCCGATGAGCGCGACCTCCAGCTCCGGCAGACGCTCCGGCGTTTCCATCACCAGCGCCAAGGCGGCGGCTAGACCCGCCGCCGGCGCGACCAGGCCGTCAGGCGCGCTTCTGAGCCCGGCGATCAGGGCGCCGACGGCGGCCATGCGCTCCGCCTGATCGGGCGGCGGGGCCGGCGGTGCCGGAAACAGCAGGGGCGCCAGCAGGAAGCTGGCATCGCCCAGCTGCATCAGCTTGTCCTCCTGGTTCTTCGGCACGAAGCTCTCCAGGGTCACCACCGAGGCAACCTCCGGCAGGGCGCGAAGCTCTTCGGCAAGCTGCTCGGCCGCCGCCAGGTCCGGCAGCAAGGCCTCCGCCCGATAGGGCGCGGCGCGGGGATCGTCCAAGACCTGCGCCAGCGCGCGCACCGACGGCGAATGGGGATCGCGCAGGGACAGCGGATCGTTGTCGAAGGTGAGCTGCGGCAGCACCAAGGCCGAGGCCAGCGCCAGAAGGCCGGCCGTTGCCAGCACGCTGTAGCGCCTGGAGGCGATCGCCCGCTCCAGCTTGGCCGCCACCTTGCCGAAGCCGGCCTTGGGCGGACGGGCGCGCAGCAGGATCAGGCTGGCCGGCAGCAAGGTGAAGCACAGCAGCAGGGCAATTGCGATGCCACCGGCCGAGATCAGTCCCAGCTCCGCCAGACCGATGTACTCGGTCGGCAGAAAGGCGAGGAAAGCGATGATCGAGCTGAAGGCGCAGAGCCACAGCGCCGGCGCTTGTACCTTGGCGGCGGCGGCCGCCGCCTCCCCCTGCGCCAAGCCGGCCGCGCGAAACTCCGCCGATCGCATCAGGGCGTGGATGGCGTAATCGACTGAAAGACCGATGAAGAGCACGGCGAAGGCGACCGACAGAAGGTTCAAGCGGCCGACGACCAGGGTGGCGAAACCGGCGGTCAGGCAGAGCCCCAGGACCAGCAGGATCGCCACGCCCAGCGCGGAGCGGCCCGACCCCAAGCCGCGCCAGAGGATCAGGCCCACCAGCACGAAGGAGAGCGCGCCGATGCCGGCGATGTTGCCGCGGATCGAGCGCAACTCGTCGGCCCTCAGCGCCGGCTTGCCGGTTAGCGCCAAGCTGGCGCCGTCGGCGGCGAAATCGAGCGCCTCGGCGGCGCCGGTGAGCGCCTCCATCGCCGCCTTGGCCGGCGAGAGGCTGGCGTAGTCGAGGGCCGGCCTGGCCAGGACGATGCGCAGCTGCGGTCCCTGCGCCTCCTCTTCGTCGCCCAGCAAGGCGCGCCAGGACAGCATGGCCGGCTTGCCCGCCGCCACTGCCTCTGTCGTACGGGCCATCTGCGACATGGCCGGCACCAGTTCCTGCAGCTGCTCGGTTTCGCCGGTGCCGAGCGCCAGCAGCAGGACATCGGACAGGCCGACCAAGGAGGGTTCCTCGGAGAGCGTGGCCAGGAGACCTTGCGCCGAAGCCAGGCGGTCGATCTGTTCGGAGAGCTGATCGGCGCTGAGGTAGAGCAAGCCATGGTCCCTAAGAAAGGGATCGCCCTCCGGATAGAAGACGTCCTCGAAGAGCTCAGGCTTTGCGCGCATCCAGGCGGCAAGGCTCTCCGCGGAGCGGTCGGCCAAGGCATCGCTCGGCGCCGTGATCACCACCACCAGGGTCTGGCCCAGGGCCGGGAAGGCCTCGCGCAGCTCGGTCATCGACTTGCGGAAGGGCAGCTCCGGCGAGAGCATGTCCTCGGTCGAGGTGTCGATGGTGAGCCGGGTAGCCGACAACCAGAGAGAGCCTAGCGCCAAGGCCAGGATCAAAAGCAGCGTTACCCAGGGACGCGCGCAGCTGGCCCGCACCAGGCCGGCACTGACGCCGCCCAGGGCGCCCGCGAGACTGCCCCGACGCTCCGCCATCTCAGCCCTGCCCACCGGCCATGGCGGTGCCTAGCACCCAGGGTGCCAAAGCATCGCGCCGCGCTTTCTTCTCCGCCGCCCGCATGGCCTCCCCCTCCGCGAAGAGGGCGAAGCAGGTGGCACCGCTTCCCGAGAGCCCGGCGGTCAGGACGCCGTCGAGCGATGCCAAGGCCTCGAGCAATTCGGGTATCTCGGTGCAGAGCCCGCTTGCCGCCTCGGTCAGGTCGTTACCAGCCGTGCCGATGAAGCTCGCCAGGTCGGCGGCCGTGGCAAAGCCGTCGGCCGGGAAGTCCAGGGGTGCCGAGAACGCGCCGCGCCGGGCGGCGAAGACTGGCGGCGTGGGCATCGCGCGGCCGGGATTGGCCAGAAGCAGCCAGGCCGGCGGCAGGGACGCGACGGGCTCCAATACCTCCCCGATTCCCCGGACGCGGCAGGGCCGGCCGGCCAGGCAGACCGGCAGATCGGCCCCCAGCGCCAAACCCAAGGCGGCGAGATCGACCGCGCCCTCGGCCACGTCCCACAGGTCGGCCAGGGCGGTGAAAGTCGCCGCCGCATCGGCGGAACCACCGCCTATGCCAGAGGACACGGGCAAGTGCTTGTTTAGGCTGATCGCCACGTTGGGCCGCCGCCCAAGCGCCTGCGCGAGCGTTCGGGCGGCCCGCAGGACCAAGTTGTCTGCTTCCCCCCGCAGGCCGGCCGCGAAGGGACCCGTGAGCGTGAGGCTGAGATCCTCCGCGGGCGCTACGGTGACCCGGTCGCCCGCGTCGGCGAAGACGACGAGGCTGTCGAGTTCGTGATAGCCGGCCTTCTCCGCGCCGACCGGCCGCCGCCCCACGACCCTGAGCGAGAGGTTGATCTTGGCCCTGGCCAGGCGCGTCCGGGCGACGCTCATGCAGCGGCTACTGTGCGCTGTTGTCCGCCTGCGGCTCCGGCAGGCCCTCTTTCAGCTTGCGCTCGACCTCCTCGGGATCGACGTCCGGATCTTCGCCGAGCGACAGAGTCCGTTGCCACTGCACGCGGGCTTCGCGCTTGCGCCCGACCCGCCAGTAGGCGTCGCCCAGGTGGTCGTTGATGACTGCTTGGCCCGGCTCCAGCTCGACGGCACGTTCCAGCTGGACCACCGCCTCCTCGAAGTCGCCCAGGCGGTAGAGCGCCCAGCCAAGGGAATCCACGATGTAGCCGTCACGCGGGCGCAGCTCCACGGCACGCTCCAGCATGGTGCGGGCTTCCTCCAGGTTCTTGTGCTGCTCCACCCAGGAATAGCCCAGGTAGTTCAGCACCTGCGGCTGTTCCGGCCGCAGCTCCAGGGCTTTCAGGAAATCCGCTTCCGCCGCGTCCCAGTTGCCGGAGCGCTCGTTCGAGATGCCGCGGAAGTAGAACAGCAGCCAATCGCGCTCCCGCGTCGTCTCGGTGCGCGCGACGGCCTGGTCGTAGGCGGTCACCGACTCCGGAAAGCGCCGCTCCCAGCGCAGCAGATTGCCCATGCGCAAGACGGGCTCCGGGTCGTCGGCGCGCTCGGCCGCGATCTCCTGGTAGGCGGCCAGTGCGTCCTCCACCCGCTCCGCGGCCGCCAGGGCGTCGGCGCGCGCCAGGGCGGCGACGGCACCGTGGCGCGGGTCGTTAAGCAGGCTCTCGTAGCTGCTGACCGCCTCTTCGTGGCGGTCGAGCCTCGACAGGATCTCGCC
This sequence comes from Rhodospirillales bacterium, assembly GCA_963669375.1. Taxonomy (GTDB): domain Bacteria; phylum Pseudomonadota; class Alphaproteobacteria; order Kiloniellales; family JACOMY01; genus JACOMY01. The sequence continues at coordinate 1,563,534 of OY770024.1, forward strand.
CAAGAGCAGCAGCGCGGAGGTGTTGTCCGGCGTGGCATAGCTTGCCATTCGGGCTTCCTGCAGCGCCATCTCGCCCGGTCCCTCCTCGGCCAGGGCGGCGCCGATCTGCAGGAAGACCTCGCTCAATCCGGCGCGCGCATCGGCCACGATGGGCTCCTGCGCCTGCCCGGCTTCCAGCTCTTCCAGGATGACGTCCAAGGTGGCGTTGCCGCGGCCGGCTTCCAGCTGGTCGCGGACCAGGTTCTTGGCCTCCTCCTGGCGGCCGGCGCGGGCCATGTAGTTGCTGGCCAGCATCACGCTGCGGCCGCTGGGCGGATTGCTGGTGTCCAGCACGCGCTGATAGGCCTCGCCCGCTCCCTCCTGGCCGGCGACGTCCATCATGAGGGCTTCGTGCAGGGCATGAAGGGTGGAGAGCCCGCGCCGCCTGGAGAGCGGCTCCAGCTCTTCCAGCGCCGCCTCGATCCCGTCCAGGGAGAGCGTGACCCAAGCGGTCAGCAGACGCCGGCGCGTGCCCGAGAGATCGCGATCGGACAGAAGCGCGAGGCGTTCGCGCGCCTCGGCCCAATTCTCCTCGCGCGCGGCCTCGGTCATCAGCAGCAGGACGGCCGTCTCGCTGCCCTCCGGGTCCAGCGAGACCAGCTCGTAGGCGATCGGCACCGCCTCGTCCACCCGCCCGGCGGAGATCGCCGAGCGCAGGGCCGGGTCCAGCACCTCCTGCACCGGGGAGATGCGCCCGGCCAGGTCCAACAGGTAGTCCGCCGCCGTGGCCGCATCGCCGCGATGCCCGGCCATCACACCGGCGAAGTAGGCACCGATGATGTCTTCGCCGCCGTGGCGATCGGCTTCCGCGGCAAGCGCTTGCCCCGCAAAGGGTAAGGTCAGGGCCGCGGCAAGCAGCGGCCGCAAGACTCGCATGGTTCCTCCAGGTCTTTCACTCCGCGGCGACAGGTCCCGTACCTGCCGCCCTCTCTCACCTTTGTGCCGTGCCGGTAAGGGAATGCCAAGATCGTGTCATGGCTAAGGCCGATCACATGTTCGGGTAGTTGGGCCCGCCGCCGCCTTCCGGCGTGACCCAGACGATGTTCTGCGTCGGGTCTTTGATATCGCAGGTCTTGCAGTGGACGCAGTTCTGCGCGTTGATCTGCAAGCGCGGGCCGCTCTCTTCCGTCACGATCTCGTAGACCCCGGCCGGGCAATAGCGCTGCGCCGGCTCGTCGAAGAGCTTGAGATTGACGTCGACCGGCACCTTCGGATCCTTGAGGGTCAGGTGCACCGGCTGGTCTTCCTCGTGGTTGGTGTTGGAGAGGAAGACGCTGGAGTTGCGGTCGAAGCTAACCACGCCATCCGGCTTGGGATAGGCGATCTTGGGCATCTTGTCGGCCGGCTTCAGGCAATCATGGTCGGCATGCTTGTGGTGGAAGGTCCAGGGCGCCTTGCCGCCGAGGATCTTCATGTCGAAGCCGCCGATCGCCATGCCCAGGCGCATGCCGAAGCGCGCCGCGGCCGGTCGGATGTTGCGCGCCCGGTAGAGCTCGTCGTGCACCCAGGAGGCCTCGTAGGCCTTGGGGTAGGCCTCGAGCAGCGGCGGCCGGTTGTCGCCTTCGGTCAAGGCGGCGACCACCGATTCGGCGGCCAGCATGCCGGTCTTCATCGCCGTGTGGCTGCCTTTGATCTTCGGCACGTTGAGGAAGCCGGCCGAACAGCCGATCAGCGCGCCGCCGGGGAAGATCAGCTTGGGAACGGACTGAATCCCGCCCTCGTTCAGCGCCCGCGCGCCGTAGGCCACGCGCTTGCCGCCCTCCAGCATCGGCCGGATCTTGGGGTGGGTCTTGAAGCGCTGGAACTCCTCGAAGGGGGAGAGATGCGGGTTCTGGTAGTCCAGACCGATGACGTAGCCGACGTAGGCCTGATTGTCCTCCAGGTGATAGATGAAGGAGCCGCCCCAGGTCTTGTTGTCCATCGGCCAGCCGGCCGTGTGCATCACCAGGCCTTCGTTGTGCTTGGCGGGATCCAGCTGCCACAGCTCCTTGATGCCGATGCCGTAGGTCTGGGGATCGACGCCGTCACGCAGGTTGAAGCGCGCCTCCAACTGCTTGGTGAGCGAGCCGCGGCAGCCCTCGGCGAAGAGGGTGTAGGTCGCGCGCAATTCCATGCCCCGCGTGTACTCGGCCTTCTGCTCGCCGTTCTTGCCGATGCCCATGTCGCCGGTGGCGACGCCCGTCACCCGTCCGTCGTCGTCGAAGAGAACCTCGGCCGCGGCGAAGCCCGGATAGATCTCCACGCCGAGCGCCTCGGCCTGCTCGCCCAGCCAACGGCAGACGTTGCCCAGCGAGATGATGTAGTTGCCGTGGTTCTGCGTCTGCGGTGGCAGCAGCCAGATCGGCAGGCTGCGCGCGCCGGTCTCGGTCAGGTGCAGGAAACGCTCTTCCTTAACCGGCACGTTGAGCGGCGCACCCTTCTCTTTCCAATCGGGGATCAGTTCATTGAGCGCGCGCGGTTCCAGGACCGCGCCGGACATAATGTGCGCCCCGACCTCGGAGCCCTTCTCCAATACGCAGACCGAGATCTCCTGCCCCTTCTCCTCGGCCACCTGCTTCGCCCTGATCGCCGCGCTCAGCCCGGCCGGGCCGGCACCGACGATGACCAGGTCGTATTCCATGAATTCTCGTTCCATCAGCCCCTATCCCGTGGCGCCTTCGCCGGCGCTGTCAAAAATCCCACCGAGGACGTAAAACCGCCCCTCGCCGGGGAAGATAGTCCGCCCCCAGCCTGCGTCCAAGAGCGCACCATCGCGGAAAGGAGCTTTCCGGCTCACTGCGTTTTATTAGTCGCAGGCTTGGACTAGAATGACCCATCATGACGGCGGAGCAAGAGCATCGCCAGGCGCTTCTCGCGGCCCTGGCCTGGCAAGCGGAGATGGGCGTCGACGAGGCTCTGGAAGAGCAGGCGCGCGACCGCTTCGCCGAGCCGCCGCCACCGGCTCAACCGCCGCGCTCGGACCCGCCGAGCAGGGCCGCCGGGCACAAGCCGCCGGCGCCCGCCCCGCGCCTGGCCGGACCGGAAGAGGTGCAGGCCTCGGCCCGCCAGATGGCCCAGGCGGCCGGCACCCTGGAAGAGCTGCGGGCGGCCCTGGAGTCGTTCGAGGGCTGCGACCTCAAGGCGACGGCGACGAACCTGGTCTTCTCCGACGGTAACCCCGAAAGCCGCATCATGCTGATCGGCGAGGCGCCCGGCCGCGACGAGGACCGCCAAGGCCTGCCCTTCGTCGGCGTGTCGGGGCAGCTGCTGGACCGCATGCTGGCCGCCATCGAGCTGGACCGGAGCAAGGTCTACATCACCAACATCCTGGTCTGGCGGCCACCCGGCAACCGCACCCCCACGCCGCAGGAGGTGGCCGCCTGCCTGCCCTTCATGGAGCGGCATATAGAGCTGGTGCAGCCCCATCACCTGCTGCTGCTGGGCGGGCTCTCGGCCAAGACCCTGCTGGCCCGCACCGAAGGCATCACCCGGCTGCGCGGCCAGTGGGGCGAGGTCCACTTCGCCGGCCTGCCGGCCCCGGTGCCGGCGCTGGCCACCCTCCACCCGGCCTACCTGCTGCGCCAGCCGGCGCAGAAGCGTCTGGCCTGGCGCGACTTCCTCTCCTTCAGCCACGCACTCGAAGTGTCCGGCCAGACACGCTCCGGCAATGTTTAGCAATCAAGCAGTTACGGACCGCACTTCATGTTTGACTGAGGCAACTCCTTTTCCTAGGCAGGACGGTCAATGTCGCGACTAGACACGCAGGGCCGGGGGAACGAGGTGAAGAAAGAGAGGGCTGGTCTGGCTGCCGTCTGCGTTTTCGTGGTGACGGCGGCGATGGTCTCCTTGGGTCTTGCCGAGGAGGCCGGCACCTTCGCGCCCCACCACGACGCGGGCCAAAGCCTCGATGCGCGCGGTCTGCCGGAAGTCCTGGCCGAGTCCGACGTTCGGCTCTACCGACGGATCTTCGAGCTGCAGGAGGAGGGCCGCTGGGGCGGGGTCCGCTTTCTGACCGGGCTGGTCAAGGATCGGCGCTTGATGGGTCACGTCCTGGCCCAGCGCTACCTGCACCCGACGGCCTACCGCTCCGAGTTTCATGAGCTGGCGGCCTGGCTGGAGCGCTACAGCGACCATCCCCAGGCCAAGCGCATTCACGCCCTGGCGCTGAAGCGCAAGCCGAAGGGTGCCGCCAATCCGGACCAGCCGAGCGCCACCCCTGTGAGCCTGGGCGTTCGCTACACGCGCGAGAGCTCCACCTACCGCTCCAACAAGGGGCGCACCCCGGCGCAGTCGGACCGGGTCCTGGGCATCGAAGCCAAGGTCGCCGACCTGGCGGCTCGGGGCAAGCTGGAGTCAGCCGAGCGGACCTTGCGGAACGACCCCAGGCGCAAGGCGCTGGATCAGGGCGAGCGGGATCAGCTGCAGGCCCGCATTGCCAGGGGCTGGTACTTCGAAGGGGGTTACGCCAAGGCCTACTGGCTGGCCAGCGCGGCGGCCGCGCGCTCAGGCGACTTGGTGCCCGTCACCCACTGGGTGGCGGGGCTCGCCGCCTGGCGCCGCCAGCACTGGCCGCTCGCCGCCAAGCACTTCGGCGCCGTGGCCTCCAGCCCGCGTGCCTCCTCCTGGCTGGCGGCAGGCGGGGCCTTCTGGGCGGCGCGCGCGGAGGAGCGACGCGAGGATGCAGCCGCGGAAAGGCGGTGGCTCAGCGTCGCAGCCGCCTATCCACGCACCTTCTATGGCCTGCTCGCCCGGGAGCGCCTGGGGATGGGCAGCGCCTTCGATTTCGCCGGGCCCAGCCTGTCGCAGCTGGAGACCCGCGGTCTCGTCGCCTCGGCCGCCGGCAGTCGGGCGCTGGCGCTCCTCCAGGTCGGCCGGAACGATCTGGCACGCGACGAACTGGTTCAGATCGGCGAGTGGCGGCACGGCAGCCTGGGGGTGGTTGTCGTCGCGCTGGCCAACAAGGCGAGGCTCGCGCGCTTCGCCTTCAACCTGGCGCGCCGGATGAGCGACCCGCGAGGCCTTGCCAGCACGGGACGCTCGCTGCTGGCGGCGCTTTACCCGCTGCCCAGCTGGCGGCCGGATGGCGGCTTCGCCCTCGACAGGGCATTGGTCTTCGCCGTCATGCGCCAGGAGTCGGCCTTCGATCCGCGTGCGGTCAGCCGCGCCGGGGCCCGCGGCCTCATGCAGCTCATGCCCGCCACCGCCGGCTACATCGCCAAGGACCCGAGGTTCAACGACAGCCGGCGCGAGGCCCTCTTCGACCCGGGTCTCAACATCCGTCTGGGCGAGGACTACCTGCTCTATCTCATGACCAAGGAAGGGATCGGCGACGACCTCTTCCACTTGTTGGCCGCCTACAACGCGGGTCCGGCGACCGTGGCGCGCTGGCGCAAGGAGGTGGATCACGAGGGCGACCCGCTGCTTTTCATCGAGAGTCTCCACTATGGCGAGACCCGTGCCTATATTGAGAAGGTCGTCGCCAACTTCTGGATCTACCGTAAACGGCTCGGCCAACCCACGCCTTCCCTGACGGCGGTCGCCAAGGGCGACTGGCCGCGCTACCGCCAACTGGAGCGCGGCCCACAACGCCAGGCCTGGATACCCGAGCCCTAGAGCGGGATAGCGTCAAATCGAGAGGATTTGTCGTCTGAACCCTGCTCTACAACTTCGAAAGAGAGAGCAAGGGACCAACGCCATGCCGGGCATTGACGAGAGCCGCAGTTTCCTAGCCGTCAACATCGCCGTCCTCACCATCTCCGACAGCCGCGATCTGGCCAGCGACCGCTCCGGCGATCGCCTGGTGGAGATGATCGAGCGCGACGGCCACCGGCTGGTTCACCGCGACATTCTGAAGGATGATTCGGAGACCATCGTCGCGCGGCTGCGCCAGCTGGTCGCCAAGACCGAGGTCGACGTCGTCATCACCACCGGGGGCACCGGCGTTACCGGCCGCGACGTCACGCCGGAGGCTTTTGAGGCCGTGCTGGAAAAGAAGATCGAAGGCTTCGGCGAGCTCTTCCGCTGGCTCAGCTACCAGAAGATCGGCACCTCGACGATGCAGAGCCGGGCCATGGGCGGCGTCGCCGGCGGCACCTACCTCTTCGCGCTGCCAGGCTCGCCCGGCGCGGTCAAGGACGGCTGGGAGGAGATCCTGCGTTGGCAGCTCGATTCCCGCTGGCGGCCCTGCAATCTGGTGGAGCTGATGCCCCGCCTGCAGGAACACCTGCCCGCCGCGTGACTCGTGCCAAGGTTCGGCACCTGTTCTCCCGCCCGCCGCGAATCGCTTTTCCACAGGATTTAGTAGGGGGTGCGGACGGCCCCCCAAGGGGCTGACTCTCGTACCAACTTTGTCCCCGCCGTTCTCATTTTTGTTCTTTTTTTGTTCTAGATTTGAGTCTAAGCTGTTCCCATGGCGACAGGAGACGAGAGAGCGGCGCTGGCGCCGCTTCCCTTGAAGGGGCGCGGCGCGTCGAGCAATCGAAGCGGACGCTACGAGCGCGAGGCGCGGGAGGCCTTCGACGACGGTTGGGAATCGGCGGCCGAGCCGCTGCCGGGCGCCCACCGGACGCAGGTGGGCGTGGATCAGTCACGCAAGGTGATCGCCCGCAACGACAGTCCGGACATCGGTTTCGACCGCTCCATCAATCCCTACCGCGGCTGCGAGCATGGCTGCGTCTACTGCTTCGCGCGGCTGACCCACGCCTATCTGGGCCTGTCGCCGGGCCTGGATTTCGAGACCCGGATCTTCGTGAAGCCCGACGCCGCGCGCGCCTTGCGCGCGGAGCTGGCGCAGCCGCGCTATCGCCCGGACTGCCTGGTTCTGGGGGCCAACACCGATCCCTATCAGCCGATCGAGCGCAAGCTGGAGGTCACCCGCCAAATCCTCGAAGTGCTGGCGGAAGCGCACCATCCCGTCTCGATCGTCAGCAAGTCGGACCTGATCCTGCGCGACCTAGACATCCTGGCGCCCATGGCCGCCAAGGGCCTGGTTTCCGTCCTCATCTCGGTCACCACCCTGGACCGCGGCCTGGCCCGGACAATGGAGCCGCGCGCCGCCACGCCCAAGCGCCGGCTGGCCGCGATCGAGGGCCTGGCCAAGGCCGGCGTGCCGGTCGGAACGCTCTTCGCGCCGGTGATCCCGGCGATCAACGACGCGGAGTTGGAGGCCGTGCTGACGGCCGCCAAGGAGGCCGGTGCCGAGCACGCGGGATACGTCCTGCTCCGCCTTCCCCTGGAACTCAAGGAACTGGTGGAGGAGTGGCTGGACACCCACTACCCCGACCGCAAGAAGCGGGTCTTGGACCTGCTGCGCCAAGCGCGCGGCGGCCGCCTCTACGACAGTCGTTTCGGCTATCGCCAGACCGGGACGGGTCCCCAAGCCCACATCCTGTCCGCGCGCTTCAAGGCCGCCTGTCGGAAGCTGGGCCTCGCCAACGAACGCGACTTCAATCTGGAGACCAAGCATTTCCGCCGCCCCGCCTTGGACGACCGTCAACTCACGCTCTTCTGAACCGCTGCGGCGCACTGCGGCGGAGCCTCCGCGTCCTCCGGTCGATCAGAGGCAAGGGCAGCCGCTCAAGGCCTCGAACTCCGCGATCAGCGCCGGATCGGCCTCCTTGCGGACCTGGTCGGCAAAGGCGCCCGTCGGCACCTCCGGCCTTTCCGCCTCCTCGATGAACCGCGCCGCTCTTGCCGGCAGCTGGTCCCGGTCCGAGAGACCGAGACCCCGCGAGAGGGAGAGCAGGTAGGCGGGATCGCGACGCAGGCGTTCTTGGGCGACGAAGGTGATCCTGTGGTTCGGCGCAAGGGTCTCGTGCGTGCGATCGAGGAAGCTGCGGCACATGATGTGGAAGTCGTCGATCGCCATGCGATAGTCGCGAAAGGCGCTCCACATCTGAGCGGGATCGTCCGCCAGACCTTGATAGAGCGCGCAGACTTCCGACAGCGGTCGCACCACGTGAAAGACCTCTACGCGGTCCTGCTCGAAATGGCGCAGGCTCTCCGAGAGGCGCCAGTAGAGCTGCGGGCCGACATCGCCGATCCAGGGCGCCGCGCGGGCTTTCCGCAAGGGCGCCGCGTTCTCCTGACGATACTCGTTGCGCAGATAGGCGGCCTCGACGAAGTCCTGCTCGAAGGAGCTGCGCGCGTAGGGCCAATGCGGCGGATGCAGTTCCCGGAAGAGCGCGACGTCGCCCGAGAGGTTCAGAAGCTCACCCAGGAACCAGAGGTCGGAACAGCGCAGGCCGGAGACGAGAATGTAGCCTTGCCGCCGGTCCTCTCCCTGTCCCCCAGGGTTGTGCGGGCTCGGGTCGAGGCGCCGGGCGGCCGCTCGGACGCCGTAGACCCTGATGGTCGTCTCGACGTACTTCGTGCTGCCCGAGGCCGGATCGCTCAAGAGCGCGCGCGCCGCCTCGCAATGTGCCTTGGCATCTTCCGCCCGGCCGAGGGCGCGACTGCAGCGGGCCGCGCGCAGGTGGCCGTCCGGGTTCGCCTGCTCGACCTCGATCAGACGTCGGACGGCCTCCAGCGCCTCGCCATGCCGCCCTTGGCTGCGGAGGTAGTCGTCCGTGACCCGCAGGACCCTGAGGTCGCCGGGAAAGCGGGCTTGCGCCTCGCTCAAAGTGGCCTCCGCGGCGCGGCTGTCGTGCAGCTTGATGAGATCCTGCACTGCGCGGGCGTAGCCGTCGGCATGGTGGGGGATGAGCCAACGGGCGGCCTCTAGAGACGCCCGTCGCTCGCCGATGGAACGGTAGAGGTTGCTGGCGCCCCGCAAGACCTCCGGGTCCTTGGGAAAGCGCCGCAAGGCCTCGTCGATATGGGCCTTGGCTTCCGCCGCCTCGCCCAGCACGACATGGGCCTGCGCCGCCTTCACGTAGCCCCACGGGCTCTCCGGATTGCTTTCGGCCAAAAGCAGCGCCGCTTCCAGCGCGGCCCGGTGGTCGCCCAGTTCCTGATGAAGATCGTGCGCGGCGCGCAGGACATCGGGATGCTTGGGAAAGCTCTCGCGTGCCTCTTGAAGCAAGGCCAGGGCGCGGTCCGGGTCGCCCGACGCGCCGTGCACCTGGATCGCCCGGCAATGCCCCTCCGGCAAGTCCGGATGATGGGCCATCAGGGCCTCGGCGATCTCCAGCTCGGCCGAGCGGTCACCCCGCGCACGATAGAAAGCGGCCGCGACCCGCAAGACGTCGAGATCCTTGGGATGCCGCCGCAGCGCCTTGTCGAGCGCCGCACTGGCCCCGTCGTAGTCGCGCAAGGCGATCAGGTTCTGCGCCGCCTTGGCATAGCCCCAAGGCTTGCTCGGGTGGAACTGGATCAGCGTGCGGGCGGCCGCCAGGGCGGCTTCGAAGTCTCCGCTGGCGCGGTGGACGTCGTGCTGGACCCGCAGCACGGCGGGGTGGTTCGGCTCCTCCTCGTCCGCCTGCCCGACGCCAGCCAGAGCCGCGTCGAAATCGCGAGCCTTCAGATCCGCGCGGGCTTGTTTCAGCAGCTCCTTGAACCTGGTGCTCGTCATTCCTGTCCTTGGCCCTTGGGTGCGCCGAGGCGCGGAAGGTAGCGCAGGACGGGGAAGGGAGCGAGCGCTTAGGGTCTCCTGTCCTCGCGCCACGCTTGGCCGATCACAGAGCCGGGGGTTGGGTCACCAATCTGCCGCCGGACTTCTCGATGGCCCGGCCGATTCGCAATGCCAAGGCATCGTCGAAGCGCCGCACCGCCACCTGAAGCCCGACAGGCAGGCCCTCGGCGGTCAGGCCGATCGGCAGCGCCAGGCTGGCCAGGTCGAGGTAGTTGACGAAACGCCCGAAGAGGTTGGGCGCCGCGGCCTCGTCCACCTCGGCGACCGGGATCGCCGTCTGGTGACAACCCGGGACGATCAGGGCGTCGACGCCCGAAAGCCGATCCCGCAGAGCGTCTTGCGCGGCTCGGCGCTCGTCCAGAAGCGCGCGATAGGTCGCCTCGGGAATGTCCCGCCCCCGCGCAATCCTCTCGCGGATCACCGGGTGAACCAGATCATCCGCCCCTTCGAGGTAGCGGCCCAGGTGCTTGAAGCTCTCGAAGCTCATGATCTCGCCGCCGGCCTCCAGGTAGCGGGCGACAGGCAGCGGAAGACGAACCTCGCGCGTCTCTGCGCCAAGCGCCCGCAGCTGGTGCAATGCATCGTCGAAGAGCCGCCGCTGCTCGGGGTCCAGGCAGCCCAGATCGTCTTCGCCGAGAATGCCCAAGCGCAGACTCCCTACTCCACCTTCTATCGCCGCCAGCGTGGCCGGTCGCGGCGCCGTGGCGCCTTGCGCATCGTCAGGATCCGGCCCGGCGAGCAGGTCCAAGAGCAGCGCCGCGTCACGCACGCTTCGGGTCAAGGGTCCCACGCTATCGTGGGTCGGGCAGAGCGGCACCACGCCGTCGCGGGAAACGAGACCGCTCGACGTCTTGAGGCCGACTATCCCGCACCAGGCAGCGGGCGTCCTGATCGATCCGCCCGTGTCCGTGCCCAGGGCGGCACTGGCGAGCCCCGCCGCCACGGCCACCGCCGATCCGCTGCTGGACCCGCCGGGCACGCGATGGCAGTCAAGGTCCCAAGGGTTCCGGGGCGTGCCTTGCAGCGGATTGGTGCCCCAGCCGCCGAAGGCGAACTCCACCATGCGGGTCTTGCCAACCACCACGGCGCCGGCCCGTTCCAGACGCCGCACGGCGGCCGCCGAGCGGGTCGGGTGGCGATCGCGCAGGGCGCGCGAGCCGGCGGTGGTGGGATGGCCGGCGACGTCGAAGATGTCCTTCACCGCGACCACGGCGCCGTGCAACGGCCCGAGCTTGCGCCCGGCGGCCAATGCCCCATCCGCCGCCCGCGCGGCCCGGCGCGCCTCCTCCTCGAAGAGCCGGCTGAAGGCCTGGATCCGCGGCTCCAAACGGGCTATCCGGTCAAGGTAGAGATCCAGCAATTCGCGGGAGGAGACCTCCTTGCGGGCGACGGCACGCGCCTGCGCCTCCAGGGACGAGAAGGCGTCGAGTTCCGCGAGACGGTCCGTCGACGCCTTCACCCTGCCGGCCGAGCGATCAGGCGAACCACCAGCGCTCGATCGCGCGTGCGCCATCGAACTGCCAGTTGGCGGAGAGCTCCGGACCGTGCCGCAGCTTCGCGCTCCTGGGGTACACCAGGTTCTTGAACACCGGGATGATCGTGCTGCCCTCGTCGCGCAGGATGATCTGCATCTCGCGGTAGATCTCAGCACGCTTTGCCTGATCCGTCGAGCCGCGCGCGGCCAGCAGCAGCTGGTTGAACCGCTCGTGACTGAAGCGGGAGTCGTTCCAGGGAGCGCCCTCCGCGTAGGCGGTCGTGAACATGACGTCGGCGGTCGGCCGGCCGCCCCAGTTCACCATGCAGAAGGGCTTCTTCAGCCAGACGTTCGACCAGTAGCCGTCCGCCGGTTCGCGCACCACCTCGACCTCGATGCCGGATTTCGTCGCTTGCTCCTTGAAGAGGATGGCGGTGTCGTCATTGCCCTCGCCGGCACCGTCGGAGGTGCTGAGCTGCACCTTGAGGCGGTCGAGTCCGGCCTGCTTCAGATGAAAGCGGGCCTTGTCGGGATCGTAGTGCCGCTGCTCCAGGTCCGCATGGTACTGGATCACCGGGGAGATGGGGTGATCGTTGCCGACCGTGCCATAGCCCTTGAAGATGCGTTTCACCACATCCTCGCGATCGATCGCGTACTTCAGCGCCATGCGAACATCGGGATCGTCGTAGGGCGGCGTGTCCATGTGCATGGGCATGCTGATATGCGCCCAGCTGGTGACGTCGTCGAGCTCCAGGTCCGGCCGCTTGGCCAGCAGCTCCACGGTCTTCAAGGAGGGCTGGTCGAAGACGTCGATGTCGCCCGTCAGCAGGGCCGTCTGGCGCGTGTTGGGATCGCCGATGCGCAGCAGCTGGGCCTCGTCGAAGTAGGCGCGATCGGGCTTCCAGTAGTTGGGGTTGCGGGTCAGGAAGGAGCGCACGCCCGGATCGAACTCCTTCAGCACATAGGCGCCGGTGCCGTTGCCGCTTTGCCACTCGACGCCACCGGCCCCGTCGCTGGGGAGGATGTTCAGATGGTAGTCGGTGAAGACGTAGGGGAAGTCCGCGTTGCCCGCCTCCAGCTCCACCAGGATGGCGTTCGGTCCGTCGGCGCGGATTTCCTTGACGGCCGAGAAGAGGGCCTTGGCGCCGGAGTTGGAGTCCTCCTTGCGGTGATGATTGATGGAGTCCAGGACATCCTGACTGTCGAGCGTCTTGCCGTCGTGGAACTCCACGCCCTTGCGCAGGGTGAAGTACCAGGTGGCGGCGTCCGGGCTCGCTTCCCAGCTCTCCGCGAGTTCCGGAACCAGGCTGTTGTCGGGGGCGATCTCCGCCAGATAGTTCCGCACGCTGTGGTTCTGCAGGATCATATACATGGAGGAGGTGGTCGCCGGATCGTTGTCGTCGGAGACCGCGCCGCCGCTGACACCGACACGAATTCGGCCGCCCTTGCTGGGGGCCGCTTGCGCCGGCTTGGCGAGGAAACCGGCGAGCTCGCTCATGGACAAGCCGAGGGCCGCTGCCGCCAGCAGCAGGTCGCGCCGTCCCATGGTTCCGGCGCTCCGCCTTAGCTCTTCAAGCCTGTCGCTTCGGCTGTCCTTGGACATGGTGCATCCTCCTGCGGTCTCTAAAGTTGCTGCTATTTGACGACGAGCTGGCGCGGGTTCTCCGGCGTCAGCCGCTCGATCCCCGTGGCGGTAACGGCAACGGTCTCGCTGATGCCGAAGCCGCTGGCGAGCGCCAGCATGTGGAAGACCATGCCCTCTTCGAGCGCCCAGTCCTCTTGCTCGTTGAAATCGAGCGCCTCCCACTCGGCGGTGCGCGGCGGAAACCCGATCCCGGTCGAGTAGCCGCTGCGATTGAAGTAGTCCGGTCGGATCCGTCGGATCGGCTGGCGAACCAGGGCGTCGACCTCTCGCGCGGAGGCACCCGGACGCATGGCAGCGAAGGACGCGTCCTGCGCGGCGACGACCACGTCCACCGCCCGCCTGACCGCGTCGCTCGGCGGCCCCAGGGACACCGTCCGCATCTGCGTGGCGTGATAGCGCTCCACGCAGCCGTAGAGTTCCAGCAAGACCAACTCGCCCCGCTCCACCACCTTGGGACACCAGTTGGCGTGACAGACGTCGTAGCGATAGCCGGACATGATGTGATGCGGAAGGCCGGTGTACTCGCAGCCCGCCTCGATCCCGACCTGGTGGACGGCGGCCGCAACGCTGGCCTCGGTGACTCCGGGCGCCAGAACCTCTTGGGCCGCCTTCTGCTCCAACTCGGCGATGGCGCCGGCGCGGCGCAGATAGGAGATCTCCGCCTCCGACTTGACGAGACGGACGCGGTCGACCAGCAGGCTGGCGTCGACCAACCGCGATCCGCCAAGGCCCGCCGCCAACGCGTCGGCGACCGCCGCGGTCAGAAACCAGGAGCGCCGCTCCAGCCCTATCGTCTGGTTCTGGCTTCGCGGGATCAGGGCCAAGGTTTTCTCGACCGTATCCTCCCCTTCGCGCCAGGTCGACGCTTCCGGAAGCCAGGAGTATTCATCGACATTGCCGCGCTCCAGATAGCGCAGCAGCAGTCGGGGCGGCCCGTCCAGTGTCAGGACGACTGCCTGATAGGCGAAGTAGCCCGACGTTTGATGACCGGTGAGATAGTAGATGTTCTCCGGCGCGTGGACGAGCAGCACGTCGATCTCCAGCGCCGCCATCCGCTCCTGCACGCGGCGCACGCGCGCCTTGAACTCGGCCGTCGTGAAAGCCTGGAGACGGCCGCTGGTGCCACGCCTTGCTCCTCCCGACGAGGGATCCCGCGCGTCTTGCTGCTTTGGCCAAACTGTCATGGGAGGCGCGATCCCTCTCCTTGCCGCTCATCTCTTCACTAAGATAGATACCATTATATGGAATGTCTAGATTGTTTTTCTCATGATATGGAGATATCTCCTTGTCACCCAGGCTGAGCCAGCCCTCTCACCACGGAGACGCCGATGACCATCGCCCTGCAGCTCGCGCGCTTTGTCCATGCCACGGAGACCGCCCCCGGCGCGGCCCGGTCGATGGCCGTCAAGGCCGTTCTGGACCTCATGACCGCCGCCATCGTCGGCCACGGCAGTGTCGGCGGTCGGGCGGCACGGACGGCGGCCCTCGCGATCTTCGGCAAGGGGCCGGCGGCGAGCTGGTTCTCGAGCGACAGTCTGACGGTTCCCGGTGCCGCCTTCGCCAACGCGGCGGTCTCCTCGATGCTGGATCTGGACGACGGGCATCGCGCCGCGGCCGGCCATCCCGGCGCCTCGATCATCCCGGCTGTCCTGGCCGCCGGAGAGGCGGAGGGCGCCGGCGCGGAGCGGGTCCTGACCGCCATCGTCCTGGGCTACGAGGTCGCCGTGAGGATAGCCGCCGCGCGTGACCTGGACAGTCTGGACACCCTGGTGACGGGACCTTGGTGCGGCCAGGGCGCCGCCGCTGCCGTTGCCTGGCTGCGCGGGCTCCCGCCCGCCGAGATCGCGCAGGCCATCGCCATCGCCGGGGCCAGCGCCCCGAACCTGGCCGCTGTCGGCTATTCACGCATCATGGGCAACCACGTGAAGGAGGGCATCGCCTGGGCGACGGCGACCGGCCTTGCCGCCGTCGACCTGGCCGCCGCCGGCTTCACCGGCCCCTCGGACCTCTTCGACAACGCGCGGCTGTTCGAACCCACGACACTGGCTGAAGGCTGGGGTAAGAGCTGGCTGATCGAGACCGTCTACTTCAAGCCCTACAGCTGCTGCCGCTGGGCCCATGCGGCGATCGATGCCCTGCGGGCCGTCATGACCGAGCATGGCGTTCGGCCGGGCGCCATTCAGTCTCTCACGGTCAAGACATTCGCCCGCGCGCTCTCGCTCAACAACGAGACCGCGCCGACGACCTTGGAATCGGCTCAGTACAGCCTGCCCTTCTGCATCGCGCTCGCCGCGCTTCGCGGCCAGGACGCCCTGCTGCCGCTCCGCGAGGCATCGCTCGGCGACCCGGAGGTCTTGGCGCTGGCCGAACGTGTCAGGCTCGAGGTAGATCCGGACCTGAACGCCCTGTTCTCCAGGGCGGTGCCCGCCACACTGGTGCTGACGACGCCGGAGCGGGAGGTAACGCAAACGGTCGTCAAGCCCAGGGGGGAGGCTGACAACCCCATGGACCGTATCGATCTGGCCGCCAAGCTACGCACGGCGAGCCGAGATCTTCTCGGTCCCGAAGACTGCTCCGCGTTCATAGAGGCCGTCGACCGGCTGGACGCCGGGGACATCGGGCCGCTCTATCGGCGTCTGGCGACGCCCCTGACGCAGGGCCTCTTGCGACAAGTCCCTGGTTTGGCAATGGAGGCGGTGTAGCTATGCTGCCGTCATCAAGAGCAGTCACCAGGGAGCTGCCTCGAAAGGACGGGATGGCTGAAGGGAACAGGACCGAAAGGGCTACCGGAACGCAGCTGCTGGATCGCGCCGTCGCTATCCTGGACTACCTCGGCGAGGTCGGCGAAGAGGGAGCGAGGCCCGCCGCGCTGGCCGAAGCGGTCGGCCTGACGCCACCGACGGCGCACAGGATCATCGGCGCCCTGGAGCGCCACGGCCTGATCGAGCGCGAGCAGACGACCAAGCGCTATCGCCTGGGCCTGTCGCTCTTCGTGCTGGGAGCCAAGGCGGCCGACGGCACCGGCTTCCGTCGTGCCTGCCATCCGGCCATGCTGCGTCTGGCGGCGCGGACCGGCGACAGCGTCTTCCTGATGGCGCGCAGCGGCTTCAACACCGTCTGCGTGGACCGCCAGGAAGGCAGCTACGTGATCGACAGCCTGACCGGCAACGTCGGCGGCCAGATCCCGTTGGGCGTCGGTCCCGCCAGCCAGGCGATCCTCGCCTTCCTTCCGGCCGAAGAGGCGGGGGTCATACTCAAGACCAACGCACCGCTCTACCACCGCTTCAACGGGCTCTCCGCCGAGGAGATCGCGGAACGCCTGCCGGAGATCCGCGCGCAAGGCTACGCCTTCGACCACGGCCGCCTGGTCGAGGGCATCTCCGCGATCGCGCTTCCCATCCTGCCGCAGGGCCGCGATGTCGCCGGCGCGCTTGCCATCAACATGACCAGCGCGCGCCTGGGGCCGGACCGTCAGCAGGAGATCATCGCGCTGCTTCGCGGCGAGGTGGCCGCGATCGAAGAGAGCATCAACCCGCTCGACATCGCGGTGGCCCGCCACCTTTGACAAGGCGACGGGCTCGACCGCGGCGACAGCAACCTAGGGATGCCTGTAGCGGAAGCCGATGGCGATGCGGTTCCAGCTGTTGATCTGACAGATCAGGAGCGTGAGATCGGTGCTCTCCGCCGCGCTGAAGTGCTCGCGAAGATCGGCATAGGCGGCATCGGGTGCTTGCGTGTCCGCGATCGCCGTCAGGGCTTCGGTCCAGGCAAGCGCGGCGCGCTCGCTCGGGCTGTAGAGCCTGGAGTCCCGCCACGCGCTCAAGAGGTAGAGGCGCTGCTCCGTCTCGTCGTTCCGCCGGGCGTCGCGGCTGTGCAGATCCAGGCAGTAGGCACAGCCGTTGATCTGCGAGGCACGCATCTTCACCAGCTCGAAGAGGCTCCGCTCCAAGCAGCAGGCCTTGAGGTAGGTCTCGACGCCGTACATGACATCCATGGCGCCCGGTGCCGCCTCGTAGGCATCGATGCGCTCGGCATTCACCTTCATTGCATTGGCTCCTTGGGCTCGTTCAGTTCGTCACGGTTTCGCAGGCGGCGATCACGCGCGCCGGACCGCCGGTGCCGCCGACATGCTTCAGGGCGCCGACGACCAGGCTGCAGTCCGCGTTCCTCTCGACCAGCGCCAGCCGCTCGAGATTGGCCAGGTTCTCGACGATGAGAATGTCCCGCTGATAGAGGCGGACATGGGCCGGCCAGGCATTGCTCCATTTATCGTCGCTGCCCTTCGCGCCCTCGCCGGAATCGGTGCTGAGACTGTCGGCGGCGATGCCCGAGATCTTGACGCCCTTACGGTCCATGATCTCGATCAGCCGATCGATCGCCTCGGCCGTGAAGCCGGGGTGGTTCAGAGCATTGACGTAGGGGGAGCTGTCCCAGTTCTCGTCACCGGCGCCATAGAAATGCGACCAGCCCAGGCGCGCCACCACCCAGACGCCGTTCTCGATCTGGTCGGCCACGGCATCGATGTCCGCCGCGCGCACCGTCGCCAGCGAGCTGTCCGAGAAATCGGTGACGGAGAGATCCGGACTGGGCATGCCGCCATTGCGCGCCAACTCCGCGCGGACCCTGTCCGAGATGTCGATCAGCACGATCCGCCCGGTCAACTGCTCGACGCCGAGCTGGTCGCTCGCCTTGCGGTCTTCCTGGTCGAGGCCGGGTACCTCCAGACTCCGCGCGTTGTTGATGTAGTGGTTGGGACTGTTGAAGCTGGTGCCGTTGTGCTCCTGCACCAGGATCGCGGCGGAGGCGAAGACCCCTTCGTTCGTCGGCCAGATGTCCGCCGGGTAGAGCACGGCCTGGTGATAGAAGCCGGCTATGGGCACGCTCTCGCCGACGGGCTTGGAGAGATCGGGTTTGGTCGGGTCCTCGCTCAGGGGTTGGAAGGTCGGGATCGGGTGAGTCAGGTCGACGAAGGTGAGGTCGGCTTCGGCCGGACCGGACATGGCGAAGAGGGCACCCAGACCCAGAGCGGCGGCTCTGGGCGCCCAAGACAAGGTTCTATGCACCTGCTTGCTCCTGCTTTCTCGGTTTGAAGTCGGCTGCAAGGCAAGCGGCGAAAGCCCGAAGGGGGGAAACGCGGTGCCTTGCGATGCCCGAGAGGTGGGCGTAAATGGTTCCATGAATAGATCCACTTCTAGCAAAAGCACAGGATCCACTTGGCACGCCTACCGCAAGAACCTTGGGCCGCTCAGCGCTTCCCCTTCGAGGCCTTGGCCCTTTCCTCGGAAGCGGCGCAGCCGCTGTTCCGGCAGTTGGAGGATCAGATTCGCGAGGCGATAAGGGCCGGCCGGATCAGACCCGGGGAACGCTTGCCCTCGACCCGCGATCTGGCGCGCCAACTCGGCGTCGCGCGCAACACCACGAAAGGCGCCTACAATCAGCTGCTGATCGAAGGCTACCTGGAGGCGGTCCGGGGCTCCGGCACCAGGGTCGCGCGGAACCTTCCCGAACAGCTGCTGCAAGCACCGAAGGGCAGAAACCAAGCCGCCTCGGGAAAGGCCGCGGTTACCCTAAAGGGTGCCGCCTCGAACATCCTTGCGATCAGTCCCTGGATCGTCACGGAGACGGAGCGGCCTGTGCGGCCCTTCCGTGCCCACACGCCGTCGAGCGATGCCTTCCCGCGACAGCTCTGGGCCCAGTTGACGACGCGCCGTCTGCGCGGCATGTCGCGCGCCTTGTTGGAGCGGGCCGATCCGCGCGGCTTCCGTCCCTTGCGCGAGGCCGTGGCCGGCTATCTGGGCTCGGCGCGCGGCGTCGCCTGCACCGCCGACCAGGTCATCATCACCGCCGGCGCGCAGCAGGCGATCGAGATCATCGCCAAGCTGCTGCTGGAACCCGGCGACCACGTCTGCATGGAGGACCCCGGCTACTTGCCGGCCAAACTCCTCTTCGAGCTGGCGCGCGCCAAGGTCGCCTCCATCGGCGTCGACGCGGAAGGCTTGGACGTGCCCGCAATGGCGGCGCTGGGCGGGAACGTCAAGCTGGTCTACGTGACGCCCGGCAGCCAGTTCCCGCTCGGCATGTCCCTCTCCCTGCCCCGGCGCTTGGCCTTGATCGATTGGGCGGAGCGCAGCGGGGCGCTGATCCTGGAGGACGACTACAACGGCGAGTACCGCTATGCCGGGCGGCCCCTGCCCGCTCTGCACGGTCTGGCGCCGCCCGGCCGCGTTCTCTACATCGGCAGCTTCAGCAAGCTGCTCTTCCCGGCGCTTCGCCTCGGCTACGTCGTCGTGCCGCCGGACCTCGTCGACCTCTTCGCCGCGGCGCGCTGGCTGATCGACCGCCACTCCCCGCCGCTGGAGCAGGTCGTCCTGGCGGACTTCATCGAGGAAGGCCACTTCGCACGCCACGTGCGGCGCATGCGCACCCTCTATGCGGAACGCCAAGCGGCGCTGGTGGAGGCCGCCGCCAAGGATCTGGCAGGCATTCTCGACGTGCCGCCGGCCGAATCGGGTCTGCACTTGATCGGCTGGCTTGGCGAGGGCACCAGCGCGGCGGCCCTCCTGGAAGCAGCCGGACGCGCCGGAGTCGAGGTCACGCCAACCTCCTTGTACGCCGTCGGGAAGCCGGCGCGAGAAAGCGTCGTGCTGGGCTACGCGCCCTTCCCGCCGCGAGAGCTGCAGCGGGCGACGCGGTCCCTGGCGCGGGCAATCGACACCGGCGCCCTCTTGCCAAGGCGAGACGAAGAGCGGCCCGCATAGCCGGGCGCGACGCCTGCCCGATCCTCACTCGGCCACGGTAAAGCGAGCCCTTAGGTGCTTGGGCCGTTCCGCCTCGTCCAGGAGGGCGACGGCCAGATCCTCCATCGAGATGGCCGAGCGGCCGGCCGCGTCGACCAGCAGTTCGTCCTTGCCGGAACGATAGCGCCCGGTGCGCGCGCCCGGCTCCAGGAGGGCGGGCGGGCTCAGGTAGGTCCAGTCGACGTCGCCGGCGGCGCGACAGGCCTCGAGTTGTTCGCCGCAAGCCAAGGCGATCGGCCGCCAGGCCTCCGGCACGAGGATAGGATCGTCGATCACGAGCCGGTCCGGGAAGCCCGGCAGGGTCAGGCTGCCAGCTCCGCCGACGAGCAGGAGCCGAACGCCGCTGCCACCAAGCCCCGAAAGCAGCGCCTTGGCGGCGGCGGCCAGTTGGCTCTCGCTGCCGGCTGGCGGCCGCGTCGCGCTGATCACCAGGTCTTGGCCCGCGCTTAGCGCGATGACGTCCGCGCGCTTGGCGGCATCACCGAGGCAAAGCTCCGCGCGCGGCGGCAGATCCTGGGCGCGGGCCAGGTCGCGGACGACGGCCCTGACCTGGTGACCGCGCGACAGTGCTTCCGCAACCACCCGGCTGCCCACTTGTCCGGCCGCACCAAAGACGGTGATTCGCATGGATCTCACTCCTCTTCTTGATCAGTCGTTTCTCTATCAGTCGTTCGGCGGCGCACGGCGTGCCGCCGCGTTCCAGGAACGCGCACCCCGGTTCGGCTCGGCCAACCCTTGCGCCTTGCCGCCGCGGACCTCGCCGCGGAGCAGGAGCAGGATCGACAGGAGCACCAGGACAGCACCCGGGAACCAGCGCCAGCCGATGACCTGCGGCTCCTGGACGAAGAGCAGGACGACCGACACGAAGGGCACCAGATAGGTGTAGGCGGTCACGGCGCCGGGGGTCAGCGCGCTGGTCCCGCGCTGCATCAGCCAAAAGGTCAGACCGCTGGAGAAGAGCCCCAGGTAGGTCACCAGCGCGGCATCGGACCAGGTCATGCGGCCAAGCGCGGCCGGGGCTTCCAGGGTCAAGCCCAGGAGGGCAATCGGCAGGCCGCCCGCAAGCAGGCTCCAGAAGGTGCGCAGCGCCGCGTTGGGCGACAGCATGCCTCGCGCCAAGCCCCACTTGGTGAGGACGGGATAGAGCGCGGTCGAGAGACATCCGAGGAAGAAGAACAGCTCGCCGAGGCCCAGGCGGAAGGCATCCGCGCCCTCTTCGACTTGCGCCAAGGCAAGGCCGAGCGCCCCGGCGGCACCCAAGGCCAGGACGGCCAGCATGCGGCCGGCGCGCGGCTCCACCGCCAAGCTCCTGCCCAGGCCATAGGCCAGCAGCGGGACGCTGGCGTAGAGCGCGGCCATCGAGAGCGCGGAAATGCGATGCGCGGCCCAGAACATCGTTCCGAAGAAGGCGGCCTGACAGAGGCCCATCAGGGCGTAGAGCAGCAGGCCGCGCGCGTTCGGGCGGCGATCGGACTCGCGCCGCACCAGCGGCCAGAGCGCCAGGGCGGCGATAGCAAAGCGAAGCGCGGTCAGCAGAAGCGGCGGCAAACCCTGGCTCATGAGTTCCACCACGGGGAAGGAGAAACCGACGATCAGCGCCCAGAGCAGCATGCCCAAATGCGCCTCTCTTGCCTGATATGCTTGCGCCTTATCCATCTCCGCTCCCCAGCGTCTCGGGCCCTTGGCGTCACGGCCCCTCGTCTTGCTCGCCAAACTTAATTTCGCGACGGTGGATTGATAATATGCTTATCAGTGGCGAGATAATTCACTATGAGTGAAGAACGATGGATCGCCTGACTGCCCTCACTATCTTCCGCCATGCCGTGGAGCTCGGCAGCTTCGCCGCCGCCGCGCGGCACCTCTCCCTCTCGCCCGCCGCCGTCAGCAAGAACGTCGTGGAGTTGGAGGCGCACCTGGGCGCGCGGCTTCTCAACCGCACCACGCGGCGCATGAGCCTCACCGACGCGGGCGCGCGCTACTACGACAGCGTCGTGCGCATCCTCGATGACCTGGAGGCGGCCGACAGCGCGCTTGGGCCCTTGCAGCAGGAACCGAAGGGGCTCTTGCGGGTCAGCGCGCCGATGACGGTGACGCTTCTCTTCCTCTCGCCCCTCCTGCCGCGCTTTCTCGACCGCTTCCCGGAGATCGCGCTGGACCTGCAATTGGATGACCGCCGTGTGAACCTGGTCGAGGAGGGCTTCGACATCGCGCTTCGCGGCAGCGACAGCCTGGAGGATTCCAGCCTCGTCGCCCGCAAGCTCATGACCATGTCGCACGTGCTGTGCGGCGCGCCGGCCTACTTTCGGCGCCGTGGCCAGCCGAGCACGCCCGAGGCGCTGACGGATCACGACTGCATCCAGTTCACCCTCTCCGGCCACGCCGACACCTGGGTGTTCGCCAAGTCCGGGCAGCGCCGCTCCGTTCCCGTGCAAGGCCGATACAAGGTGAACTCCAGTCTGGCCGTGCGCGACGCCCTATGCGCGGGCTTCGGCGTCAGCCTAATTCCCTGGATCTACGTCAAGGACCTGGTGGAGAAAGGCCGGCTGCAATGCGTTCTCGACGACTGGACGAGCGTGGAGACCGCGCTCTATGCGGTCTACCCAAGCCGACGCCAGGTCACCGCGAAGGTGCGCGCCTTTCTGGACTTCCTGGTCGAGGCCTTCAAAGATGTCGGCTAGGCGGTCTTAAGGCGCGCGCGGCCTTCGTAGAGGTCGCGACCCTCGACAAGCGCACTGATCTTGCGGTCGGCAATACCGCGTTTCAGCATCCAGAAGCCGCAGTCGGGGTGGATGTACTTGACCCGTCCCTCGCCCAGAACGTCGTTCGCCCGCTCGATCGCGCGCGCGATCCCGTCGGCGCTCTCGACCTCCGTGCGCTTAATGTCGACGACCCCGAGGCCGATCCCGATCTCCGGCCGCAGTCCCTTGAAGGCGATCAACTCCTCGGCGGGACGGTGGGCCATCTCCATGACGATGTGGTCGACCTCGAGCGCATTGAGGAAGTTGATCAGCTGCTCCCAGGTGCCGCTCTGCACGGACTGGCCGCCGTAGTTGCCGAAGCAGAGGTGAATCGCCGGGGTCGTCTTGACGGCCTTGAGCACGACGTTGGCGGCCTCGGCCGCCCACTCCCACTCCTCCGGATGGCCCGGCAGGTTGGCCTCGTCGATCTGCACCACGTCCGCGTCGAGATGGGCCACCTGCTGGGCCAGGGCCTCGGCGATCGCCATGGCCAAGGCCGGGCGGCCGCCGTAGTGGCTGTCGGAGAGGGTCTTGGCCAGCATGTGCGGCCCGGTCAGGGTGAATTTCAACGGACGGGAGGCCAGCGCCTTGGCGCGCGCGCAGGCGGCCGGAAGGTCGAGCGTACCGCCATGCACCGGGCCCTCGACGATCCCGGCCGGCTTTGCCCGAAACGCCATGCCCGCCTGGCTGCGGAACCCTTGGATCTCGGCAAAGGAGAGCGCCGTGCGCACCCCGCCCATCGGCTGCACGAAGTACTCGATCATGCCGTTGGTCTCCGGGTGATTCACGTCGAAGCGGTAGAGCTCCCCGTCGCAGACCAGGTCGACACCGGCCAGCTCTTGCGTGTGCAGCACGACGCGGGTGGCATCGACCAGAGCTTGCTCGCTGGGCAGTGCCGCAAGCCAGTCCGGCACGGGATAGGACCCCACGACGGTGGTCAAGATGCTGGGTCCGGTCATAGTCTGCTCTCCTCCCCCTTGCCTGCGCTTGACGCCTGTCCGGCGATGGCAGATTATCTATCTAGTTACTTAAAAGGGCAAGGCAGTATGACGGAAAAGGTCTCCGACGGCAGCGGCGCCACTGATCCGATGCGTGTGGCGCCCAAGGCTGGCGGGCCGGGTTTGGCGCGCCGTGGCGCGGCCTTCCTGCGGCGCTATTGGGTTGCGATCTCGGCCCACTTGGCGGTGGTTCTGGCCTGGCAGCTCTGGGTCACCTTGGGCGACGTGCCGGGCTACGTCATGCCCAGTCCCCTGGCCACGATCGGCGCGCTCTGGGACAGCTACGACTGGGTGCACAATACGCTGGTGACGGCCGGCGAGATTCTGGCGGGCTATGCCATCGCCGTCCTCTTCGGCGTCGGCATGGCGCTGCTCTCCTCCTGGTCGCGCTTCGTCGATCAGGCGGTCATGCCGCTGATGGTCAGCCTCAACATGATCCCCAAGGTCGCGCTGGGACCGCTCTTCATCGTCTGGTTCTCCTACGGCTTCACGCCCAACGTGCTGATCGTCTTCGCCATCTGCGTGCTGCCGATCCTGCTGACCACGGCGCGCGGCCTGCGCGAGGTGGAACCGGACCTGCTGGACCTGGTGCGGGCGCTCAAGGGCTCGCGCTGGCAGATTTTCCTCAAGATCCAGCTGCCGGGCTCGCTTCCCTACATCTTCTCCGGCATGAAGGTGGCCACGGTGCTGGCCGTCGCTGGCGCGGTGGTCGGGGAGTTCATCGCCTCGGAAGAGGGCCTCGGCTATCTCATGCTGCAGGTCCAGGTCACCCTGGACACGGCCGCCATGTTCATGGCCGTCCTGCTGATCACCTTCATCGGCGTCGCGCTCTACGGACTGGTGCTCCTGCTGGAGAAGCTGACGGTGGCCCAGGACAGCCGCGTCGCGGCGGCCTGACGCCATGGCGGAGGCGACGAAAGCCCCCGCCAGGTCGGGCGCCACCCGCGACCCGGAGCGCACCCGCGCCCGCGTGCTGGCCGCCGCGCGCAAGGCCTTCGCGCGCAACGGCCTCGCCGGCGCCCGGGTCGACGCCATCGCCGAGGCCTCGGGCGCCAATAAGCGCATGATCTACTACTACTTCACCGACAAGGAAGGCCTCTTCCTGGCCGTCCTCGAAGAGATCTATGCCGAGCTTTGCGCCGCCAGCGATGCCCTCGACCTGATCGCGCCGCCCGAGAAGGCCCTGACCCGCTACATCGACTTCATCTGGACCTACTATCTGAACAACCCCGAAACGGTGACGATCCTCAATAGCGAGAACCTGCACGGCGGCCGTCACCTGCGGCGTTCCGGCAAGATGCGCCAGCTCGAGAAGCCTTTCGTCGACAAGCTCACCGGGCTGATCGAACGCGGTGTCGCCGCCGGCGTCTTCCGCCCGGGCCTGGACGCGGTGACGGTCCACATCACCGTCGTGGCCCTGGCCTATTTCTTCCTCGCCAACAACACCACGCTCTCAATCTTCTTCGACCAGGACCTCTCCAGCCCGTCCGCCCAGCGCGCCTGGCGGCGCCACATTCATGAGAGCGTCAGGGCCATCCTGCTGGCCTAGCCCGCCCGCGGCGACTCCGTTGGCCAGTGGATTGCACGCCTTGACCTGGCATCGGCAATTTGTAACTATTTAGTTAGTTAATGGAGAGAGGCGTGATCGAGCCGACCACCGACGACAGACGCCATGCCGCCAGCGAGAGCCTGACCGACCGGGCTTTCCTGTCCTGCTATCGCGCCGACGGGCATGCGACCCTCCCCCAGGTCTTCAGCGCCGAGAGAATGGACGGCGCGATCGCCGACATCGTCGCCTGGGGGGAAGAGGCCATGGCCGCGATGTCGGGAGCGGAAAGGCGCTGGTACCTGGAGGAGGCCACCAGCGGGAGCGCGGTTCTGCGCAAGCTGGACAATCCCCACAGCAAGCGACCCTTCTTTAAAGAGCTGGCCTTCGACGAGACCTTGGTCACGGCCGTGGAGTGCCTGATCGGCCAGGGTGTGTCCGTCTACTTCAGCCAGGTCTTCTTCAAGCCGCCACGAGGCGGCGGGCCCAAGCCGGCGCACCAGGATAACTTCTATTTCGGCCCCAGCGATCCCGAGGGCCTGGTCACGGCCTGGATCGCGCTGGAAGACGCGGACGAGGAGAACGGCTGCCTGCGCTATGGCCGGCGCTCGCACCTGGGACCGATCTTGGCGCACGCGGCACCGCCGGAACGCCCCTTCGACCTGCAGATCTCCGACGCGGATCTGGCGCGGCTGGAGATGCGGCCGGCAACCGTGCCCAAGGGTGGCGTTTCCTTTCATCACGGCGGCACGGTGCACCGCTCGGCCGACAACAGGTCCAACCGCTGGCGCCGCGCCTGTGCCTTGCACTACGTGCGCAACGACGTGGTGTTCGCCACGCCGGCTTTGCCCTACGATGATGCCCTGGTGTTGCGAGTGACCTCATGAACGAGACGGCAGGAATGGAGAGTTCGAGCGTGGAGAGCCTCTTGACCCGGGAGGCCCTGCCGGCCCGCCTTGCCGACGAGGCGGCGCTGGAAGAGCTGATGACCCGCCCCTCGGCGGCGCTCGTCGAGGATCTGGCCGCTGTCGAGGGCGATATCCTGGTGCTGGGCGCCGGTGGCAAGATGGGCCCGACGCTCTGCCGGCTGGCCAAGCGCGCCGCCCCCGCCAAGCGCATCATCGCCGTCGCGCGCTTCTCGCAAGAGCACCTGCGCGGAGAATTGGAAGGCCAGGGAATCGAGACGCTCGCGGCCGACGTTCTCGACCGCCAGGCGCTGGCAGCCCTGCCCGACGTGGCCAACGTCGTCTACATGGCCGGCCGCAAGTTCGGCTCCACCGGGTCGGAACACCTGACCTGGGCGATGAACGCGCTGGCCCCGGCCTTGGTGGCCGAGCGCTTCGCGGCAGCACGGATCGTCGCCTTCTCGACGGGCTGCGTCTATCCCTTCGTCTCGGCGGCGGACGGCGGCTGCGACGAAGAAGTGGCGCCGATACCGCCGCCGGGAGACTACGCCTGGTCCTGCCTCGCCCGCGAGCGGATGTTCGAGCACGGCTCCGTCACCAACAGCACACCCGGTCTGTTGATCCGCCTGAACTACGCCATCGACATGCGTTACGGCGTGCTGCACGACGTCGCCTCCCTGGTGCTGGCGGGCGAGGCGGTCGACGTCTCCATGGGCCACGCCAACGTCATCTGGCAGGGCGATGCCAACAGCCAGGTGCTGCGCAGCCTTCGGCACGTCACGACGCCGACCTCGCCGCTCAACGTCACCGGACCGGAGACCCTCTCCATCCGCGCGCTGGCGGAGGCCTTCGCCGAGCGCTTCGGCAAGGCGGTCGAGATCGCCGGCAGGGAGGCGGAGACCGCGTGGCTCAACGACGCCGCTCGGGCCACGGCGCTGTTCGGCCCGCCGCTCGTGCCGCTGGAGCAGATGATCGACTGGCAGGCCGACTGGCTCCTGTCCGGCCTGCCGTCGCTCGGCAAGCCCACCGGCTTTCAAGTGCGCGATGGAAAGTACTGAGCCCGGCCCGGTCGAAGAGCTGAGCCTCGCCGATCTTTCCGACTGCGTCGCGCTCTCGACCGAGGCCGGCTGGAACCAGGTCGAGGCCGACTGGCGCCTCTTCTTCGAGCAGGGCCTGGTCTGGGGCATCCGCGGCGACGGGACGGTGATGGCGAGCGCGGCACTGCTGCCCTACCCGCCCGAGACGGCCTGGGTCTCCATGGTCTTGACCGCGAAGGCCGCGCGTGGCCAGGGCTTTGCCAGCCGCTTGACAGCAACCGCCCTTAAGGAGTGCGTGAAGCTCCGGCTCGTACCCCAGCTCGATGCGACACCCGACGGCGCGCGTGTCTATCGGCGACTGGGCTTCGAGAAGATAGCGCAGCTAACCCGTTGGCGGCGCGGCCAGCAAGCCTCATCCGCGACAGAACTCGACGCATCGCCGGTCTCAGGCAATTCCTTGGACCGTGCGCGAGCCTTGGACGCCAGCGCTGTGGGCTTCCCGCGCCCCGGCCTCTGGGCCTGGCTGTCGCAAAGGGGACCGTCGCTGATCGAGGGAGAGGCCTTCGCCTTCTCGAGAAGCGGTCGCACGGCGCAGCAGATCGGCCCCTTGATCGCGCCCGACTGGCCCGCGGCCGAGGCCCTGCTCTCGCTCTTCCTCAAGCGCTTCGACCAGGACCTGCCCTTGATCATCGACGCGAACGACGAGGCCCGCCATTTGAGCGAATTCCTGAGCGCCGAGGGCTTCCGCCCCCAGCGCTCTTTCCTTCGCATGGCCAAGGGGACGCCCCCGGCCCTTAATCCTGCGCTCTACTTCGCCGTGGCCGGACCGGAGCTTGGCTGAGGCTTAGGGCGTCGGCAGCTTGATCGAGGTGTCGAGATAGTCGTTGGTGACGGCCTGCAGCACGTCGAAAGGCTGCTCGACGTCGAAATAGGTGACCACCAGGTCGTAGTCGGACTTCAGGCGATCTTCCTCGAAGTAGCCCAAACCCTTGGTCTTGCCGGTTTCGTCGGTCATCAGCTCGACCACCAGGCCCCAGTTCTCCAGCTCGTTGTCCTTCTTGAGACCGGTGTTGGCCGAGACCAGAGCATCGATGCAAGGCTCGGGAGTCTCGACGCAGGCGGCGAAGGCGCGCTGGGTCACCGCCACGAACTTCTTCGCAGCCTCGGGGTGCTCGGAAAGGAACTCGCCGTTAACGATGATGGAGTTGCCGTAGGGATTGATGCCGTAGTCCTTCCAGGCGAAGAAGCCCATGTCGTCGCCCAGCTGGCGCTGGAAGATGTGGTGGATGTTGTAGAAGGAAGTGGTGACGTCGATCGAGCCGGCCTTGAGACCGGCCAGCTTGGCGTTGGGTTGCACGTTGACCCACTTGACCGACTTGGGGTCCATGCCGACCACCTTGGCCAGGGCCGGCCACATGGCGCGCGCGGCATCCCAGGGCGGATTGCCGATCCGCTTGCCGGCGAAGTCCTCGATCCCCTCGATGCCGGAGGACTTCAGCCAGTACATCCCATAGGGGGAGTTGGCGTAGATGTTCATGACCGCCACGAAGTCCGCGCCCTTGCCCTTGGCGACCAGCGCGGTCCCCAGGTCGGCCAGGCCGATCTCCGTCTCGCCGATGCCGGTGCGCTGGGCGGCCATCGAGGAGCCCTTGCCCTGCTCGATGGTCAGGTCCAGCCCGGCCTCGTCGTACCAACCTTCCTGCTGGGCGTAGTAGTAGGGCGCGTGATCGCCGCCGGCGATCCAGTTCAGCACGAAGTCGATCTCGACCTTGTCCTCGGCTGCCGCCCCTTGCGGCAAGAGCCAGCATCCGACGAGAGTCGCCGATAGGATCGCCTTCCACATGGTCTCCTCCTCCCTGAGACATTTCCGACGCCGCGATTGACCTCGCGGCCAAGATTCGACATTGTAACCTTTCGGTTACTTCAGGGTGCGCGTGATGGCCGTATCTGTCAACCAGAAAGACCTTGCCGGGCAGCGCGTCGAACCCTCCAAACGGGACCCCGACGGCGCCAGGCGGCGCATCCTGGCCGCCGCCACCAAGGACTTCTCCTCGCGCGGCTTCGCCGGCGCCCGCATCGCCGACATCGCCAGCGAAGCAGGCGTCAACAAGCGCATGCTCTATCACTATTACGGCGACAAGGACGCCCTCTTCATGGCGGTGTTGGAGAACACCTATCGCCAATTGAGAGAGCGCGAGCGGGCACTGGACCTGGAGCATCTACCGCCTGAGGAGGCCATGCGCCGCCTGGTCGAGACGACCTGGGATCACTACATAGAACATCCTGAATTCATTAACATTTTGAACTCGGAAAACCTGCTACGCGCGACCCATGTGAAGCAGTCCGCGCGGGCCCGAGAGATGCATTCGCCCTTCTCCGGCATGGTCGGCCGGATCCTGCGCCGCGGCGAGGCGGCCGGGGTCTTCCGCTCCGGCGTCGACCCGGTCGAGCTCTATATCTCGATCGCCGGCCTCGGCTACTTCTATCTCTCCAACCGCTTTACCCTCTCGACCATCTTCGAGCGCGATCTGGAGGCGCCGGCACAGCTGGCGCGGCGGCGGGCGCACATGGTGGAGGTGATCCTGGGCTATCTCAGGCCGCTGGGCGGGCGAGCCACTTGACTCCCCATGCCATTGCTTCACAAAATAACCAGACGGTTACTTCCGAGATGAGAGGGCGCGTGCTGCATCGAAGCGACATCGGCGAGGGCGTCCTCGCGCGGCTGCGTCGTGGCCTAGTGATCCCCGCCCATCCGCTGGCCCTGACGGAAAGGCGGGACTTGGACCCGGTCCGCCAGCGCGCGCTCTCGCGCTACTACATCGATGCCGGCGCAGGCGGCTTGGCCGTCGGCGTGCACACCACCCAGTTCGCCATTCGCGAGGCCGGTCTCTACGAGCCGGTCCTGTCCTTGGCCGCCGAGACGGCCGCGGCCTGGACGGACCGCCCCCTGGTGATGATCGCCGGCCTTTGCGGCAGGACGGAGCAAGCCCGGCGGGAGGCGGACATCGCGCGCGGCCTGGGCTATCACGCGGGTCTCTTGTCCCTGGCCGCCCTGCCGGAGGCGAGCGAGGACGAGTTGATCGCGCACTGCGAGGCGGTCGCCGGTGAGATGCCGCTGGTCGGCTTCTACCTGCAGCTCGCCGTGGGCGGCCGCCATCTCTCCGCGTCCTTCTGGCGGCGCTTCGCGGCGATCGACAACGTGATCGCCATCAAGATCGCGCCCTTCTCCCGCTATCGCACGCTCGACGTCGTGCGCGGTGTCGCCGAGGCCCGGGCCGAAGATCGGGTCGCGCTCTATACCGGCAACGACGATCACATCCTGCTGGACCTGCTGAGCCCCTACAATGTGCGGCGCGACGAGGAGACGGTGACCTTGCGCATCGTCGGCGGCTTGCTCGGCCAGTGGTCGGTCTGGACCAAGGCGGCGGTGGACATGCTGGCGCGTGCCCATGAGGCCGCGGCCTCCGGCGGCATGGCGAGCGACCTTGTGGCCTTGGACGGCCAGCTGACCGACGCCAATGCCGCGCTCTTCGATGTCCGCAACGACTTCGCCGGCTGCATCGCCGGCTGTCACGAGGTCCTGCGGCGGCAGGGACTGCTGGACAAGCTGACGCTGCTCGATCCCGACGAAGGCCTGGGACCAGGGCAGGCGGAGGAGATCGACAGGGTGCTCGGCGCCTATCCCCACCTCACCGACGACG
This sequence comes from Rhodospirillales bacterium, assembly GCA_963669375.1. Classification (GTDB taxonomy): domain Bacteria; phylum Pseudomonadota; class Alphaproteobacteria; order Kiloniellales; family JACOMY01; genus JACOMY01. The sequence goes on from OY770024.1 coordinate 1,593,964, forward strand.
CCTTCGTCGCCCTGAACCGCGAACGTTGGCTGCAATGATGGCGGAGGAAGCGCGGAAGACGGCGACCGCCACGCGTCCCTTCATCCGCATGGAGGGGGTGCGCAAGGTCTATCGCGCCGGCGGGCAGGAGTTCCTGGCCGTCTCCGACGTCACCATGAGCGTGACCGAGGGGGAGTTCGTCTCGCTGGTGGGCCCCTCCGGTTGCGGCAAGACCACGGTGCTGAAGATCCTCGCCGACCTGCACGATCACGACGGCGGCCGTGTCGAAATCGGCGACGAGGGTCACCCCTTCACGCCGGGGCGCGACGTCGGCATGGTCTTCCAGCAGCCGCTGCTTCTGAAATGGCGCAGTGTGTTGGACAACGTGCTGCTACCGGCCGAGATACTCGGCATGGCCAAGGGCGAGGCGCGGTCCAGGGCGCTCGACCTGCTGGAGCTGGTGGGCCTCAAGGGTTTCGAGGCCAAGCGGCCCTACGAGCTTTCCGGCGGCATGCAACAGCGCGCCGCCATCGCCCGCGCCCTGGTGCACGATCCCAAGCTGGTTTTGATGGACGAGCCCTTCGGCGCGCTCGACGCCCTGACGCGCGAGCGCATGAACCTGGAGCTGCTGCGCATCTGGCAGGAAAGCGGCAAGACCATCCTCTTCGTCACCCACTCGATCCAAGAGGCGGTCCTGATGGGGACCCACTGCGCGGTCCTGACCGCGGGCCCTGCCCGCATGGCCGACTACTTCGCCATCGACCTGCCCTTTCCCCGTCGCCTCGACATGCGCCAGTCGCCGGAGTTCGGCGCCTACGCAAGACGCATCTACGACCTCTTAGGAATGGAGTGAGCAAGAATGGCGGATCGCCAGATCGGCATCATCATGCACGGCGTCACCGGACGCATGGGGCTGAACCAGCATCTGATACGCTCGATCCTGGCGATCCGGAAGCAAGGCGGCATCACGCTGGCCAACGGCGAGCGCCTGATGCCCGAACCGCTGATCGTCGGCCGCAACCCCGACAAGGTGCGTCGCTTGGCGGAGGCGCATGGCATCGAGCGCTGGTCCGCTAGCCTGGACGAGGCGCTGAGCGACCCCAGCTGCCCGATCTTCTTCGATGCCGGCACGACGCAGATGCGGGCCGAGCTTCTCTCGCGCGCGATGGAGGCCGGCAAGCACGTCTACTGCGAGAAGCCCATCGCCGACAATCTGTCCGACGCCCTCTCCGTCGCGCGTCTTGCCGAGGTTAAGGGTGTCAAGCACGGAGTCGTGCAGGACAAGCTCTTCCTGCCGGGGCTCTTGAAGATGAAGCGCCTCCTGGACGCGGGCTTCTTCGGCCGCCTTCTCTCCGTGCGCGGCGAGTTCGGCTATTGGGTCTTCGAAGGCGATCTGGAGCCCGCACAGCGGCCCAGCTGGAACTACAAGGCGGCCGAAGGCGGCGGCATCATCCTCGATATGCTCTGCCACTGGCGCTATGTGCTGGACAACCTCTTCGGCCGGGTGGAGGCGGTCTCCTGCCTGGGCGCAACCCACATCGACGAGCGCTGGGACGAAGCCGGCAAGAGCTACGGAGCCGACGCCGACGATGCCGCCTACGCGAGCTTCGAATTGGAGGGCGGCGTCATTGCGCACGTCAATTCGTCCTGGTGCGTACGGGTCCGCCGCGACGATCTCGTTACCTTTCAGGCGGACGGGGTGCGCGGCTCGGCGGTGGCCGGGCTCACGCGCTGCTGGACCCAGGATCGGGTCAACACGCCGAAGCCGGTCTGGAACCCCGACGAACCACAGACCTTGGACTTCTTCTCGACCTGGGCCGAGGTGCCGGATCGTGGCCCGTCGGAGAACGGCTTCAAGACCCAGTGGGAGCTATTCCTGCGGCACGTCGCCGAGGACGGACCTTGGCGTTTCGGCCTTCTGGAGGGCGCTAAGGGCGTCCAGCTCGCCGAACTGGGCCTGCAGAGCTGGCGCGAACGCAAGTGGCTGGACGTGCCGGAACTGAGGGGCTGAGCATGGCGGAGGTGACCTTGCCCTTGGCGGACGGCGGCACGGAGCGCTTTCGGGCCTCCGAGCCGCGCGAATTCCCGACCCGGCAGAACGCTCCCTTCAATCGCGTCGCCTTCGCGGCCGCCCACGTCGTCGCCGATCCCACGGCCGACGCGGACCCTTGGCTCGACGCGCCGGTCGATTGGGAGCGCACGATCGCCTTCCGCAAGAGCCTCTGGGATCTGCGCCTGGGCGTCGCCGAATCGATGGACACCGCGCAGCGCGGCATGGGGCTCGACTGGCCGACCGCCCTGGAGCTCATTCGCCGCTCCGTCGAGGCGGCTAAGGACCATCCGGGCGCCCTCGTCTTCTGCGGTACCGGAACGGACCACCTGGCGCCCGCAGCCGACATCGGCCTCGCGCAAGTGATCGAGGCTTACGAAGAACAGGTCGCCGCCGTCGAGGCCTGCGGCGGCCGGATCATCCTGATGGCGAGCCGGGCCCTTGCCGCGGCCGCCAAGGGGCCGGAGGACTACGCCACGGTCTACGGCCGCATCCTCAGCCAAGTGAAGGAGCCGGTGATCATCCATTGGCTGGGCGAGATGTTCGATCCGGCCTTGGCCGGCTACTGGGGCGCGGCCGACCACGACGAGGCCATGGAGGCCTGCCTTGCAGTCCTGGAGGAGAACGCGGAGAAGGTGGACGGCATCAAGATCTCCCTGCTCTCGAAGGAGAAGGAGATCGCCATGCGCCGCCGCCTGCCCGAGGGCCTGCGCATGTATTCCGGCGACGACTTCAACTACGCGGAGCTGATCGAAGGCGACGAGGAGGGCTGCTCCGACGCATTGCTCGGCATCTTCGACGCGATCGCCCCCGCCGCCTCGGCCGCCTTGGCAGCCCTTGCCGCAGACGACAGAGAGCGCTTCCGAGAGATCCTGGCGCCCACCGTGCCGCTGTCGCGTCACATCTTCCGGACGCCGACACGCTTCTACAAGACCGGGATCGTCTTTCTGGCCTGGCTGAACGGCCTGCAAGACCACTTCACCATGATCGGCGGACAGGAGAGCGCGCGCTCCACCTTGCATCTGGCGGAGCTCTTCCGCCTGGCCGACCGCGCCGGCCTGCTGCGCGACCCTGACCGCGCCTGCGCGCGCATGAGCGCGGCCATGGCCATCAGAGGTATCGCTTGAGGTTCCCAAGAGAGAGCAAGAAAGGGAGGATAAAATGAAAACGTTTCTGATTGCCGCAGCCGCCATCGCGCTCGCGGCCCTGCCGGCCCAAGCGGGCGACTATCCCTGGAAGCCGGAGAAGCCCGTCACCATCATCGTGCCTTGGGGCGCCGGCGGCGCCACGGATCAGGTGACGCGGGTCACGGCCGCCATCCTGCAGGACGAGTTGGGTCAGACCGTCGTGATCGTGAACCAGCCCGGCGCCTCCGGCTCGATCGGCAAGAAGAACGCTTGGGAGTCGGAACGTGACGGCTTCACCTGGGCGGCCGGCGCGCCCAAGCAGCTGGGCACCTACAAGCTCTTGGGCCAATGGGATACCTGGATCGACGACTGGCGTCTCTACAACACGGTCACCAACGTCCCGCTGGTCTCGGTCAATCCCGACGCGCCCTATAAGACGATGGCCGACTTCATCGATGCGATGAAGGCCAACAAGGCGACGATCGCGACCGCTGGCGCCGGCTCTTCCGGCCATGCCGCGGCGGAAGCGCTGCTGGGCGCGGTCGGCGGCGGCTACAAGCACGTGACCTACGACGGCGGCAATCCGGCGGTGGTCGCCACCGTGGCCGGCGAGGCGGAAGCCACCACGCAGCTGGCCTCGGAACAGGCCGAGATGGTGCGGGCCAAGCGCCTCAGGCCGCTCGCCGTCCTGGCCGACCAGCCGCTTGAGATCGAAGGCTACGGCACGGTGCCGCCGATCACCGAGTTCGTGGATCAGCCGCTGCCGATCCTCTCCACCGCCTTCGGCATCTTCATTCCCAAGGAGGGCACGCCGCCGGAGGTGATCGAGACCTTCGACAAGATCTGGGCGGAGAAGATCCCCGGGGCCGACCGTCTTAAGAACTACGCCCTGGAGAAGGGCGCGCTCTTCACGCCGGCGGCGGGCGACGCGGCACGCGACAAGGTCTGGCCGGAGATCCAGGCCGACGCCTGGTCCTTCCATGCGGCCGGGCGCACGACCATGTCGCCGGACGACCTCGGCATTCCCATGCCGTGATTGGCCGGCCGGGCCGCGCCTCGGCGCGGCCCGGCGCCTTAGCGACGATCTGATCAAGGGCGGACATGTCCAAGACGCCGAGAGCGGATCTCTGGTTCTCGCTCGTCATCATCGCGCTCGCGGTCGCGGTAGTGATCGAGTCCTGGCGCATGCCGCGCTTCGCGAACCTCGGCATCCACCCCATGAGCGTGCCCGGCCTGACACCGGGCGCGCTGGGCGCGGCGTTGGGCATCTTGGGCATGGCCCTCTTTCTGCGCAGTCTGCGCGGCAGGAAGGTCGCCACGGCAACTGACCCAACGGCGGCGGAGGGCTGGTTGCGCTTGGCCTCGACCCTGGCCTTCTGCCTGCTTTACGCCGTCGGCCTCTTGGGCTGGCTGCCCTTCTGGCTGGCGACAGCCATCTTCGTCTTCGCCTTCGTCCTGGCCTTCACCTGGCGCGCGCGCGCCGCCGTGCGCGCGATCTTGACCGCCGGCTGCCTCGCCATCGCCACCTCGGCCGCCGTCACTCTGCTTTTCGAGCGCGTCTTCCTGGTGCGCCTGCCATGAGGCAAGGGAGGCCGCAGCCGTGGAGGAGCTAGGCCTCTTCCTCAACGCCGTCGCTCAGCAGGCGCTGCCGGGCAATCTCTTCAACGTGCTCTGGGCCACCTTGCTCGGCATGACCATCGGCATGCTGCCTGGTCTGACGGCGACCCTGGGGATAGCGCTGCTGACCACCTTGACGCTGCGGATGGGCGCCGACGAAGCCATCCCGGTGCTGATCTGCATGTACGTCGGCGCCATCTACGGCGGCAGCCGCACCGCCATCCTCTTGAACATTCCCGGCACGCCGGCCAATGCCGCCTCGGCGCTCGACGGCTTTCCCCTGGCTCGCGCGGGCAAGGCGGGAGAGGCCATGGGCCTGGCCACCTTCGGCTCCTTCTTCGGCTGTCTGGTCGGCATGCTGCTGCTGGCCTTGATCGCCCCGCAGCTGGCCGAGTTCGGCTTGCGCTTTCAATCCTACGAGTTCTTCTGGCTTGCCGTCTTCGGCGTGGTGATCTCCGGTCGGCTCACCGCCCTGGACGACCCGCTGAAGGGCTGGATCGCCGGCTTCCTGGGCCTCCTGCTGGCGCAGGTCGGCCAAGAGGGCATCCATGCCTATCAGCGTTTCTCCTACGGGTCGGTCGATCTCGCGGGCGGCTTCGGCCTCCTGCCGGCCCTGGTGGGCGCTTTCGGTTTCGCCGAGATCCTCTGCGTGATGAAGCAGCCGGCCTATCAGGCGGTGCGCGACGTCGGCGGCCGCATCTTGCCGAGGCTGCGCAGCCTGGCCGCGCGCTGGTGGACGATCCTGCGGTCGGGCGTCCTGGGCACCGGGATGGGCATCATCCCCGGTGTTGGCGAGGACATGGGCGCCTGGGTCTCCTATGCCGCCGCGCGCCGGGCAAGCAAGAGGCCGGAGAGTTTCGGTCAGGGCAACAAGGAGGGGCTGCTCTCGGCCGAGACGGGCAACAACGCCGCCGTCCCCGGCGCCATCATTCCCGTGCTGACCTTGGCGGTCCCGGGCTCGGCGCCGGCGGCCGTCCTGCTGGCCGCTTTCGTGATCCACGGCGTGCGGCCCGGCCCGCTCATCATGATCGAATCGCCGACCTTCGTCTTCCAGGTCGCGGCCATGCTGTTCTGGGCCTCGGTGGCGCTGCTGATCCTGGGATTGCTGCTGACCAAGCCCATGCTCTTCGTCCTCAGGGTGCGGCGCGAGCATCTGATGCCGGTCATCTTCGTGCTGTGCGTCGTGGGCGCCTTCGCCATCGCCAGCCGGGTCTTCGACATCTGGGTGATGCTGGGCTTCGGCATTCTGGGCTTCGTGCTGCGGCAGATGCACTATCCCATGGCGCCCCTGGTCCTGGGCATCGTGCTGGGATCGATCCTGGACAAGAACTTCCGCCGCGGCATGGTGCTCTCGGACGGCTCCTTGGAGCCCTTCTTCACGCGGCCGATCTCGGCGGTCCTGGCCGCCCTCACCCTTTTCACCGTGCTCTGGGGCCTGGCCCCGGTGCGCAAAGCCATCGCAGCCAGAGTCAGGAGGTCGCCGTGAGGCTCTCTCTATGCAACGAGGTCATCCGCGAGCTGCCTTTCGAGCGGCAGTGCGCCTTTGCCGCCGCCGTCGGCTACCAAGGTCTGGAGATCGCCCCCTTCACCCTCTCCGACGAACCGCAGAAGTTGGACGCGGCGGCAATCGCGATGGTCCGCGAGAGCCTGAAGGCCGAAGGCCTTGCCTGCTCCAGCCTGCATTGGCTCTTGCTGGCGCCCAAGGGCCTTTCCATCACCACCGCCGACGAAGCGGTGCGGCGCAGGACGGTCGAGGTAATGCGCCGGCTGATCGAGCTGGCGGCGGAGCTCGGCGTGGAGGTGCTGGTGCACGGCTCACCGGCTCAGCGCGCGCTGCCGCAAGGCGACGAGGCCGGCGCGCGCGCCAGGGCGCTCGACTGCTTCCGTGCCGCCGCCGAGGCAGCCGAGCAGGCCGGCGTCATCTACTGCGTCGAGCCCTTGGCGACGCGGGAATCCAACTTCATCAACAGCGTGGACGAGGCCGCGGCCATCGTGAAGGAAATCGCGAGCCCGGCCTTGCGGACGATGGTCGACTGCTCCGCCACCGCCTTGAGCGAAGGCGACGTGCCGGCGGTCCTGGAGCGATGGCTGCCGAGCGGCCTCGTCGCCCACATCCAGGTGAACGACCCCAACCGCCGCGGTCCCGGCGAGGGAGACCTTGCCTTCGCGCCCATCCTCGCCCGGCTGAAGCGGCACGACTATAGCGGCTGGGTGGCGGCGGAGCCCTTCGTCTACGAGCCCGACGGTCCGGCCTGCGCGGCCCGGGCAGCCGGCTATCTGCACGGGATCTGGGAGACCTTGCCATGAGCGCCCGCCCACGCCTGCACCTGGAGGAGGTCGCCTTCCACGAGCGCGACGTCGTCTTCCGCATGCCCTTCCGCTTCGGCGTGGTCACCTTGACCGCCGCCCCGCAGAGCTTCGTGCGCGCCTGCGTGCGGCTCGAGGACGGACGCGAAGGCTGGGGCACGGCGGCCGAGCTGCTGGCGCCCAAGTGGTTCGACAAGTCGCCTACGCTCACCAACGAAGACAACTTCGAGCAGCTGCGTCGCGCCTTGGGGATCGCCGCCGAGCGCTACCTGGCCCTCGGCGACTACGAGACGGCCTTTGGCCTGCACGCGGCCTCGGCTGCGTCCTTTGCCGCGGCCGCCTCGGGCGCCGGCTTGCCGCCTCTGGTGGCAAGCTTCGGCACGGCGCTGCTCGACCGCGCGATCCTGGACGCCCTCTTGCGGCTGGAGGGTGTCAGCATCTTCGAGGCCTGCCGTCGCAACGCCTTCGGCCTGACCGCCGAGCTGACGACGGATCTTGCCGGCTTCGACCTCGATGCCTTCTTATCGGGTCTGGGACCTGGTCCCAGCATCGATGCGCGCCACACGGTCGGTCTGGTGGACCCCATCACGGCCGCCGACCTGAATGAGGCGGAGCGCGTCGGCGACGGCCTGCCGGAGACGCTGGAAGAGGTCATCGCCGACTATGGCGTCACCCATTTCAAGCTGAAGGTGGGCGGCGACCTGGAGGCCGACCTCGAGCGCTTGACCCGGATCGCGCGCGTCCTGGAGCCCCTGCCCCGCTATCGGGCAACGCTCGACGGGAACGAGCAGTACGCCGACGTCGAGGGCATCGCCGCGCTCTGGCGGAGGATCGACGAGACGCCGGCGCTCGCACGGCTGCGCGATGCGATCCTCTTCATCGAGCAACCGATCGCGCGCACCAGCGCGCTCAGCCGGGATGTCTCGCCGCTGGCCCGTCTGAAGGTCGTGGAGATCGACGAGTCGGACGCCACCCTGGACTCCTTCGTCGAGGCCAAGGCGCTGGGCTACGGCGGCGTCTCCTCCAAGTCCTGCAAGGGCTTCTACAAGTCGCTTCTGAACCGCGCCCGCTGTGCCGCCTGGAACGCCGAAGCAGGCGAGGCACGATACTTCATGTCGGGCGAGGATCTCACCACCCAAGCCGGCCTCGCGGTGCAGCAGGACCTGGCGCTCGCCAGTCTCATCGGCTGCACGCACGTGGAGCGCAACGGCCATCACTACGTGAACGGCATGGCGGCCCTGCCGACGGGAGAGCAGGCCGCCTTCCTCGCCGCCCACCCCGACCTCTACGTGGAGCGCCTGGGCGCCGTCCGCCTCAAGATCGACGCGGGCCGGCTCGCCATTGCCTCGCTCGACACGCCTGGTTTGGCCAGCGGCGCCGAGCCGGACTTGGAGTCCATGACGTCCCATAGCTACGAGGCCTGACATGCCGGACATCGACCAGCTCTCGATCAATCTGGCTACGGTCCGGGCGCAGTGGGACCTGCGGCAGGCGGTCGAGGGCTGCGCCCGGGCCGGCATTCGTGCCGTCGCCCCCTGGCGCGACCAGGTGGCGAAGATCGGTCTGGCGGAGAGCGCCAGGATCATCCGCGATCACGGCATGCGCGTCACCGGCCTTTGCCGCGGCGGCATGTTTCCGGCGGCGACCGCGGAGGGATTGCAGAAGGCGCATGACGACAACCGACGGGCCTTAGAGGAAGCGGTGGCCTTGAACGCCGACTGCCTCGTCCTGGTGGTCGGGGGCCTGCCGGATGGCTCGCGCGATCTGCCGGGCGCGCGACGAATGGTCGAAGAGGGCATCGCCTCACTGTTGGAGGCGGCCCGCCCGGCCGGCATGCCGCTCGCCATCGAGCCGCTGCACCCCATGTACGCGGCCGACCGAGCTTGCGTGAACAGCCTCAAGCAGGCCCTCGACGTCTGCGATCGCTTGGGCGCCGGCGTCGGCGTCGCCGTCGACGTCTATCATGTCTGGTGGGACCCCGACCTCGATGCCCAGATCGCCCGGGCGGGCAAGGACGGCCGCCTGCTCGCCTACCACATCTGCGACTGGCTGGTGCCGACCAAGGATCTGCTGCTTGACCGCGGCATGATGGGCGACGGCGTCATCGACCTGCCGCGCATCCGCAAGGCCGTGACCGACGCGGGCTACGGCGGGCTCAACGAGGTCGAGATCTTCTCGGCCGAGACCTGGTGGAAGCGCGATCCCGACGAAGTCTTGAAGACCTGCGTCGAGCGCCACGCCACGGTCTGCTGAGGCTCAGACCTCCAGCGGCATGCCGTCGTTGCGCGGGTCGGCGCCTCCGGCCCAGCCGTCGGGGCCACGCTTCAAGCCGTGCACGCCTGCGAATGTGTAGCTCAGGTGGCTGCGGCAGACCCTGTAGCCCCGCGCCTCCACCGCCCGCGTGACGGTGCGCGGCACCCTGTTGCAGACGTCGATGATGTCGCTGGTGGCGGAGAAGCGCGGCGCCACGATGGCGTCGAGGATCGGCATGCCGAAGGCCAGAGCGTTCAAGGTGGCCTGCAGCACGCCCATGGCGATCTGCGTTCCCCCGGGCGCGCCGATCACCAGGCAGGGATCGTCGCCCTTGAAGGCGATGGTCGGACAGATGGAGCTGAATCGGGCCTTGCCGGGGGCGATCGAGCCAGCCCGGCCGGGCCGCGGATCGAAGACGCCCATGCAGCCGTTGTACATGAAGCCCAGTCCCGGCGTGATCACACCCGACGGCATTCCCAAGGAATGGGTCATGGAGACGGCGTTGCCTTCGCCGTCCACGATGGAGATGTGCGTGGTGTTCTTCGATTCCGCCACGGCTTTCTCGAGGCGTTCGACATGGGCGACCTCGCCGGCCTCGATCCGGGCAGCCAGCGCGGCCGCGTAGGCCTTGGAGGTGAGGCGGTCCAGCGGCACCTCGACGAAGTCCGGATCGCCGACGAAGGCATCCTTGTCGGCGGTGGCCAGCTTCATCGCCTCCGAGACCACGCGGATGTAGTCCGCACTGTTGTGGCCGAGGGCCTTCAAGTCGAAGTGCTCCAGGATCTGCAGCATCTCGATCAGCATGACGCCGCCGCCCGGCGGTTGGTTGCTGGCGATCCGATAGTCGTGAAAGGCACCCCACAGGGGCTCCGTCCGGGTGGTCCGGTAGTCGCGCAGATCCTGCGCGGAGAGGAGCGCGCCGTTGGCCGTCATGTCGGCCGCGATCTCCTCCGCCATGGCGCCGCTGTAGAAGATCTCGGCGCCCTCCCTGGCGATGCGGCGCAGGCTCCGGGCCATCTCCGGATTGCGCAGGACGTCGCCCGGTTCCTTCAGCCGGCCGTCTGCATGGAAGTAGACCGCGCGACCCGACCGCGAGAAACGCAAGCGCTCTCTTGTCGGCGCCCGGCCGGGTTCGTCGAAGGTCCAGTAGAAGTGGACATGCGGGCGAACCACCACGCCGGCCTCGCAGGCCTCGATCGCCGGCTGGACGACATCGGCCCAGTCCATGCGCCCGAACTCGCTCTGCGCTTCCCAGTAGGCCTTGAGGCTGCCCGGCACGGTGATCGACTGGTAGCCGAAGTCGTTCACCTGGTCCTTCACCACGAAGCCGAAACCGTCGCGGGTCTCGCCTTCGATCAGATCCTCCCACATCTCCGGCCTGGCCGCCGCCGGCGCCTTGCCGTGGAAGTCGATCAGACTGTGCACGCCCCGGCCCGGCAGGTAGAGATGCATCGACCCAAAGCCGGCGATGCCGCACATCTGTGGGTCCACCACGCCTTGGACCAGGGCCACGGCGATGGCGGCATCGACCGCATTGCCGCCCCGACGCAGGATCTCCACCCCGGTCTCGCTCGCCTCCGGCTGCGGCGTGACGACGATACCCTTCTCAGACATGCGCGCTTCTCCCAAGCCCTGATCCTGCGACCGCGAGGATATCGCCCCACCGTCCCGGCTGCCAATCGTCCCTGGCGGAACAACGGCAATGAGAAGGAACCGACGACGGTCTTGTCTTAGGGAAGGGAGAGGCAACGCCCTTGGGCAACGCACGCTCCGTCATCATTCTGGAACTCGATCTGACGGCCGTTCGGGGACATGGTTGACACTTTGGCGGACAGGGCGCCTGCGGGCCGCACCGCATCGTCGGCTATGCCTCCTCGCGAGGACGACCTTGTGCGTGTCTCGGTCCGATCGCTCCGGAACTTCGAGGCCCATCGTCGGGCCGGATCCTATGCGCCAACGCCGCAGGTGCGCCCTCTCGATCAGGCCCATTGCCGAGAGGCGCCCTACCTATCCGGTCCGAAGCTGTCCCTGCGCTAGACCATCTCGATGATGTAGAGTCCGCCGTTGTTGTCGGTGGCATAGACCAATCGGTTGCGGTCGACGAAGACGTCGGCGGTCTGGATCACCAAGGCCTGGTTCGGTCGCGTGTCGACCAGGCGCGCCGGCGCCGGCGGCACCAGGGCGGCCACTTCCTCGGGGCGGTAGGGATTGCCGATGTCATAGACCCGGATGCCGGCGTTGTGCATCGTGGCGAAGACCAGCTCGGAGCTGACGAAACCATCGGGCCGGTTCTCATAGAGGTTGTGCGGACCGAAGTTGCCGCCCTTGGCGATGTAGTCCGCCCCCTCGGCCGCGCCGTCGGGCTGCGGCACGGTCGAGATGCTGACCGGGTTGGCCAGATCGCGGCCGTCGAAGACCCAGATGTTCTTCACCCCGTCCTGGCGCGACGGCAGGACCGATTCATCCAGAACCACGATGAGATCGCGGTCCGGCAGCGCCAGGCAGTTGTGCGTGCCGCCTTGGAAGGGTGGCGACCAGTTGGTGTGGGAGACCAGCCTAGGATGGCTGCGGTCGGCGACATCGAGGATCACCATGCCGCCGTCGCGCCAGGCGCAGAAGGCGGTGTCGCCGTTGACCGTCGGATGGTGCAGGCCATAGCGCCAACGGGGGTCCCAGGTGGGCTGCTCGCCGGCGGCCAGGTTCATCCCCGGGATCCACCAGCGGCCGGCTTCCCGGGGTCGGGTCGGATCCCGCATGTCGATGGTGATGAAGATGAAGTCGCTAAAGCCCTCGATCATGGCCGAGGCATAGGCCCAGGGTCCTCCGGTGTACCAGATCCGGTGCAGCCCCACGCCGTCGATCTCCAGGAAGCCGATCTCTCGCGGACTGGCCGGGTTGGCGATGTCGTAGACCCTCATGCCCGCCGTCCAGGTGCGCGGGCGCTGGACCGCGTCGGAGGTCTCGGCGACGAAGCTGCCGCTGTAGTAGGCGGCGGGGTCCTGAAAAGCGCTGGCCGCGAAGGCGTTGCGCGCGTTGATCACCAGCAAGAGATCGCCGGCGGTCTGCAGGTGGGGCGTCCAGGTGTCTGGCGGCGCGGGAACGTAGGCCACCGGACGCGGCGCCCTGGGATCGCGGACATCGACGACGGAGAAGCCGTTGGAGAAGATGTGCCCGACGAAGGCATGGCCGCGGGTCACCATCACCTGGACGCCGTCGGGACGGCCGGCCATGTCGCTGTGACCGATGAGGCGCATGTTCCGCGCATAGTCGGGAACCGGGAGCGACGAGGTCGAGGCGCGGACGATGGCCGGCGCCGCCAGGCCGGTCGCCGAGACGGTCAGGGCGGCGGCGCCGAGGGCCTTCAAGGCGGTCCGGCGGGAGAGAGCGGTCTTGGCCGTGCTAGTAATGGTGCGTCCTCCCGTTTGTTGCCGCGGCACCGGGAATGGGAACAAAGCGGCCATCGCCCGAACGGAGCGCGGCCTGCGCCGACTGGGGTCCCTGACCTCCCTGGGTGCGGTTGCGGGTGGCGGAATGGGTTAGGACCCCGCCACTGTACGATCATTTAGTGAAACTTCATGGTTCCAATGTGTCGAGGCGCGGGATTCATTGCGATAGCGGTCGCCTCGACAGCGGCCCCGGACCGCTGCCGGCTGAACAGCCCTTGAATTGGCTTTCTTTCGGAGCTAGGGGCTAGCCGATCTTGAAGCCGCAGAAGTACTTGCGCACGTAGGTCTCGCTGCGCCATCCGCAGAGCGTTCCCTGCGGCACGAAGAAGGTGTCGCCTGCCCGGAAGGTCTGCTCCTGGTCACCCGTCAGGGTCACCTCGCCCTCCAGAATGTGCATCAGCTCGTTGCGCGGGAAGGGCGAGACCGGCCGTTCGTAGGGGGTTGCGTCCCAGGTGCCGACCAGGAACTGGCCGGTCGGATCCCTGTAGCAGACGTGCTCGCGCTGCAGCGGTGCCGCGGTGGTGAAGGCAGCCGGGTCCACAGGCAAGGTCGAGAGGGCTTCCGGCGGCCCATAGGGATCGGGACGTATGACCGAGAGGGCTGCGGGGTCCGCCGCCGCGGCACCGGAGGGATCGTCGAAGATGACGAAGAACTTCCTGACGTAGCCCGCCTGATGCCAGGTGCAATCCAGGCCCTTGGGAATGACGAAGGGCTGGCCGGCGGAGATGGTGACCTCGCCCCCCTCGGCATCGACGATGGTGACCGCCCCCTCCAGCAGCAACATGAACTCGTTGACCGAGTAGGGCTCCTGCTTGGTGGTCATCGCCGTACAGTCCCACACCCCCACCGAAAGGCCGCGCTCGCTATCCTCGTGCACCGTGACGCCGCGCTGCACCGGCGTGCCGGAGACGAGCGCGTCGGCCGGTATCTCCTCCCAGGGCTCCAGTCCGGCGCCGTCCGGCGCGTGGGGATCGAGACGGGCGATGGTCTCCGTCATGCCTTGCTCTCCTTAAGTGTCTCTGTCCTCGTCGAAGCTTGCGCCAAGGAGGCCCCGCCGGTCCAGCCCCGCCGACGCCGAGCGGCTTGCGGGAACAGGGCCGAATGGCTTAGGACTAGGTGTCCAGCGTGCCGGGATAGCTCAGTTGGCAGAGCAGCCGATTTGTAATCGGCAGGTCGTCGGTTCGAGTCCGACCCCCGGCACCATTCTTCTGCGTAAGAAACTGATTTTATTGAAGAAACTGGACCGCCGCCAGCAGTGTTCCCATAAGCGGTGGCACCTAGGCCCTGCCCCTACGCGGGGCTCGTCTGGTCCACCTCGTCAGCCTCTGCCAGCAGCGGGGCAAGCGCGTGCGAACGCTTCCACACCTGAGGCGCTCTTCGCCATCACCAGGCCTACTGCCATATAGGACCGGCGCGACAGGCCGATGGCCCGCTAGCGCTCGGCGAGCAGCAGGCTGGCCGGATTGTTGCCGACAATGACGGTCACGCCATCGATCGAGGCGGTCTTCGTCATGCTTTGCCTCCCCACTTCGCTTGCAATCCCAATCCAAGGCGCGTTGGCTTGCGGTGGCTATCAGTCGTGTTCCCGCGTTTCGCATGAGTCCCCTCGCCTTGGGGTCTACGCGAAAGCGCGGCGGAAGAGGGAGAGGGAGGGTCAGAGCCATGTCGCCCAGCACAGATGACGGCGCCGTCCGGGCTGCCATGATCGGCTTCGGCTGGTGGGGCCAAAAGATGACGAGCGTTCTCGAAAGTGCCGAGGACAAACTACGCCTCGTGCATCTGGTCGACCCCAAGCCGAAGAATGGCGAAGTCGCCGCGGCCGCCGGCATGGGCTTCTCGACGGATCTGGCCGGTGCCTTGGCCAATCCCGCGGTGGAAGCCGTGATCCTGGCCACGCCGCATCGCTTTCACGAAGCGCAGCTGGCTGCCGCCGTGGCCGCCGGCAAGCATGTCTTCTGCGAGAAACCCCTGGCGCTGACGCGCGCCGGGGCGGAGACGGCGGTTCAACTCTGCAAGGACGCCGGCTTGGTACTGGGAATGGGCCACGAGCGGCGCTTCGAGCCGCCGATTGCCGAGATTCTCGACTGGGCCGACGCCGGCAAGCTGGGGCGCCTGCTGCAGATCGAGGCCAACTTCAGTCATGACCGCTTCCTCGGCCTGCCGCGTGAGAGCTGGCGGCTGAGCCCGGACGAGGCGCCGGCCGCCGGCATGACGGCCACGGGGATCCACCTGCTGGATCTCGCCGTGCGCCTGATGGGACCGGCAAAGAGCGTGCGCTGCGTCGCCGAACCCCTTGTCTCGGATCTCTCCCAGGGCGACACAGCCTCGGCCTACATTCATTTCGCCGGCGGCGGCACGGCCTACATCGGCGCCAGCCTTTCGATGCCCTTCATTTCCCGCTTCGCCGTCTATGGCCGCGACGGCTGGGTAGAGGTCAGGGACAAGGCCCATGTGGCGACGCCGGAGGGCTGGGTGGTGACCAAGGGCCTGGGCGACGCACCGATCACGGTGGAGGAGGTGCCGCCGGCCGAAGCCGTGCGGGACAACCTGGTCGCCTTCGCCGATGCCGTGCGCGGCCGTCGGGCCTACCCCATCACCGGAAAACAGATGATCGACGACATTGCCCTGCTTGAAGCCCTCTTTCGTTCGGCCAAGAGCGGTGAGACCGAGAGCGTCGAGGGGTGACAGCGAAGCACGGCCTTTGACAAGCGCACCACTGGCCACACCGCTACTGATCGCTCAAAACCCTAGATCGGGATTCTTCAACAGCCTGCTGGAGCACATGTGACCGTCCGATGTGGGTTAGGGAGTGCTGTCCAAGCCCACAAAGCTCGAATGCATGTCATTGGACGCCGCCCTCCCCGACCAATGAAAAGGGGGCCCAGTAAGCAGGATGCGGGTTGAGGTGCGGCCGCGCCGGATCAAGGAAGGCAAGCATGGCCTGACGCAGAGCCTCGGCGCGCGACAGATCGGGCCGGGCGGCCAGTCTCTCGAAGATCTCGGTCACCAGCGCCACCGTGCTGCCGGAATAGACCGGCCAATGCGAGACCAGCAGACTTTCGGCACCGGCGTAGAAGAAGGCCTTGGCCAGTCCCGTCAGCGCCTCGGCATTGGGATCGCTGCCGGAAGCCGTGTTACAGGCCGAGAGGATCACCCAGTCGGCATTGAGCTTGAGGCCCGCCACCTCGCCGGCGGTGAGCAAGCCGTCGTCCTCGAGGCTGCCCACCTCAGGGGGTGTGAAGACCAGCGCGGGCTCAGCTGCGCCGGCTTCACCCGCCACCAGTCCATGGGTCGAGAAGAGCAATACCCGATAGTCCGCCAAGAGGCCTTGCCGCGAGAGCGCCTTGACCTGACTTTCCCTCGCCATGTCGTCAAGATAGCGGTCGCCACGACCGGCGCCCAGCGCATCGGCGACAGCCTCCAGCTCGCAGCGCGTGTCCGGCAGGCGCGCCAAGGCTCGCACTGCCGCGACGTCGGCCAGGGCGACCCCGGCCGCGCTGCTGCCTGAGCGGAAGAGCGCATCCGCCGTTACCCCGGCCGCGCTGCGCAGTCCGGCAGCCTGCTCGCCCAGGCTGGCGATCAGCCTCTCGCGCGGCGGACAGGCCATGGCCTCTCCTTCACCGATTACCGGATCGCCAAAGCCGACGAATGGTCGCTTGGCAGTCGGCAAGTCCTTGCCGAGTTCGCGCAGAGCCTTGAGGCTGGACACTGTCGGCAAGAGCGAAATCGCATGGTGACGAATCAGCCAGGCCGCCTGGCGGTAGGCCGCCTCCTCCGGCAGGCCCTCTTTCGGCGCTTCGGTTACCAGCAATTGGAAGGGAAAGCCCATCAGCCGGCCGTCGGGCGCGATGATCAGGTGGTTCTTGCCGGTCAGAATGTCCGCGAAGGGCGCCAGCAAGTCCTGGTGCAGCGCATGGGCCAATGCCAAGTCGAATGGCTGCCGCTCGTGCGCTTCGTCAGGCTCCACGAGATCCAAAGGTTGTCGCGTCGCCTGCCCACCCTTGGTGCCGAACGACCGGGGCGCGGCCCGGCAGGCCGGATCGCTGATCGCTGCCTGGCAGCGCAAGCGCCGAGCCTTCTCCGTCAACTCCGCCGCGTCCGGTAGAAAGGCCCAGGCGTAGCGCTCGCGTGTTACCACCATCGCGATGCTCGGATCGCCCAGCAGGAAGGTGATCAAAGCCTCATCGGGCTCCAGCAGAGATCGCGTCGCCTCCAAGGTAAGCGGTTGCGGCAGGGCCAACGCGGCATAGCCGGCGAAGGCTTCAGCCATTTCCGCCTCGCTTTCCGCAAGCGCTTCCGAGAAATCACTGTAGCGCGCCTTCAGTTCGGCCAGCCCGGCCGGCCCGCCATGTGCTTCCGGACTGCCTAGGGCGGCCAGGTAGAGCTGTCGCGTCGCCGCGTGGTCGGCAAGAAGACTGTCTCTCCTGCGAATCACGACGTCCAGGCGGGCGTCGCCAAGCGATCGCCTGGCACTCCCAGCGAGCAATGCCTCACCCGCGGCGCCCAAGAGCGGCCATTGCAAGGACAGAAAAGCAGCGGCCGGCGTCGCTGCCGGCTCCGCTTCGGGCTCGGTCTGGCTGGCAAATAGGGCGGCGAGGGCATGGCGCTCGAAGATCTCAGCCCGGAGCGCCAACGTCGCTCGGTTGGCCGGCCGGGTGAAGATCTCCGTCGCCCGCCACAGACCGCTTGCCGCGGCCAAGGGCTTGCGCATCGCGAAATCTAGCCAGGCCTTGTTACCGAGGCTCTCGGCGAGCTGCGGGTGATCCTCCGGCAGCGTCCTATGGAGCATCGACAGCGATTGCGCATACAAGCCTTCAGCTTCCGCGAATTGCCCGAGTGCCTGCTGGACCAGGGCCAGATTGTTGAGCGCGGCGGCAATGCCCGGATGGTCCTCCGGCAGCGAAGCGCGATAGATCGACAGCGACTCCTGAAAGGCGCGTCTGGCCTCGTGGAAGCGGCCGGTGATGCGATAGAACTCGGCCAGGTTGTTTAGACCGACCGCGATGTGGGGGTGGTTGGCCGGCAACCCCGCGCGGTAGATCGACAGCGACTCCTGGTAGAGAGGCTCCGCCGCGGCGACACGCCCTTGCGCCAGGTAGAGTTCGGCAAGGCTCAAGAGGCTGGTCGCGATGTTCGGGTGATCGGAACGCAGCGTGGCACGCCGAATCGATAGCGCCTCCAGATAGAAAGGCTCGGCCTCTGTCAGGCGACCTTGTGCGCGAAGCAGCTCGGCCATGCTGTTGAGGCTTGTCGCCAAAAGCGGATGATCCGGCGGCAATGCCGTGCGACGGATTGACAAGGCCTCTTCGTAGAGGCCTTGAGCTTCGGCGAGGTGGCCTGTGGCACGATAGAGTTCGGCGAGGTTGTGGACAGCCGTGGCAATGGCCGGGTCGTCCTCCGGTAGTGCCGCCCTCAGTATCGCCAGCGCCTCCTTGTAGAGCGGCTCAGCCGCGCTCAAGCGCCCCTGATCCCGATAGACTAGCGCCAGGTTGTTGAGGCCCAGGGCAATATTGGGATGGCCGCTCCGCAGCGCCGCCCGATAGATCGCCAGGGCCTCACGGTAGAGGGGCTCCGCCTCGACCAGGCGTCCCTGATCGTGATAGAGGAGAGCAAGGTCGGTAAGGCTCGCCGCTAGGTCCGGATGGGCTGCCGGCAGGCTCTTGCGGCGGATCGCCAGAGCCTCGACGAACAAGGGCTCCGCCTCCTCGAGCCGAGCGCTTCGCTGATAGGTCGTGGCGAGGAAATGGATGACGTTGGCGAGTTCCAAATCGTCGGCGGCAAGACGCTGCCGCAGGGCCGAAAGCAGGGCCTCACCGCCAGTCGCGGCGGCGGCGAAGTCGCCGGCCCGGTAGGCGGCCTTCGCCTCTTGCGCCCACTCATAGAGTTGCCGCGGCGAGGGCTCCGACCACTCGCCCTTCTGCTCTGCAAGTGCAGCGGTGCAAATGAAGAGACAGAGCAACAGGGCAAAGCTGACACGCTCCGCAAAGCACCGTCGCGCTGACGGGCGCGACTGTCGGTTTCCTGCGGGGCTCATCGTCGGGATCAACGGCACACTTGCCGGCTCCTGCCCAATCCTTCACGGACAAGAGCTTAGTCGATCACGGGGCGGGCTACACCTTACAATTGGCGTCATGCAACGGTGCGCCGAGCGATGGCTGAACCGCAAAGCAGCGGGCGGCCCGAACCAGACCCTCCTCGCAACGGGCCTACGACAGCAACGCGCTGCGCGATGTCGCGTAGTGGGACGCTTCTTGCCTGTAGGACCCGCATGTACCCGAGGTAACGGCGCTGCTAAGCAAGTTGCTGAAAGATCGCGACCATCGCGCTTCACGCGAACAAAGTCTCCGTTGAAGCGCGGTTACTGGCGTTCACTACCGTCGCGCTTCGCAACGATACATCCGACTTGCCGAGCCTCGCGACAAAGGCGCAAAGGGCCCACTTTCTGACGGCACAGCCATGAATGCTTTTGCCAGTCGGCGATGCAACCGTTAGCCTCAAGGAGCGGTAGGGCACAGCAGAAGGCGCGAAACCATGGCGTTCATTCCGGGAACCGATGGACCAGATACACTCACCGGCACCGACAGTGCCGATACCATTCTGGGATATGGGGCGGACGATACGCTTTTCGGCGTGAGCGGCGTCGACAGTCTCTACGGCAGCGCCGCGAGCGACACGCTCTACGGTGGCAGCGGCAGGGACAACACGCTGGACGGCGGCAGCGGACCGGACCGGCTCTTCGGTGGGCAAGGCTACGACACGCACTTCTTCGGCGGCCTTGCCGATGACGTCATCATGGGTGGCAGCGGGAACGACAGCCTTCTCTATGGCGGCCCCGGGGTGGACAGGCTCTATGGAGGCAGCGGCTTCGACAGGGAACTCTTCGGCGGCTCAGGTGCCGACAGCATCTTCGGCGGCGAGCTGAGCGACCGCTTCATACACGGTGGAGACGGCGAAGACCGGCTCTACGGCGGCAGCTTTTTCGATGGCTTCTTCTTCGGCGGCAGTGGCGCCGATCGCCTCTACGGCGATAGTGGCGATGACGGGAGCCTCGTGGGTGGCAGCGGCAATGACATCGTCAAGGGTGACGATGGGGATGACGGGACCCTGTTCGGAGGTGACGGGAGTGACTCCCTCTTCGGAGGTAGTGGCGATGACTTGGTCCTGAGAGGTCACTCGGGCGACGACCGCATCTTCGGCGGCAGCGGAGACGACTCGGTTCTTGATGGCAACAGCGGCGCCGACGCGCTCTATGGCGGTGACGGCGATGATGCGCCGTTCTTCGGTGGCAGCGGCGACGATACTCTCTTCGGCGGCGACGGGAACGATGCGAGCCTCTTCGCTGGCAGCGGCACCGACAGCCTCTTCGGCGGCGACGGGGATGACCGTTGGATATTCGGCGAGACCGGTTCCGACGTACTGTTCGGTGGCGACGGGGCCGATTCCACTTTAATCGGCGGAGCTTCGGGTGAGAACAGGGTTTACGGCGACGACGGGGATGACACTCACTTGACTGGCGGCTTCGCGGATGACCATGTCTACGGCGGCAGGGGCGCCGATACCGGACTCTTCGGCGTCATGGGCGACGATGTCCTGTCCGGCAACGGGTCGGCCGACGCAAAGCTCTATGGCCGCGAGGGGTCGGACAGGCTCTACGGAGGCCATGGAGCCGACCGCGACCTCTACGGCGGCATGGAGGCCGATTGGGTCTTCGGCGACGGCGGCGACGACAGGCGCCTCTTCGGCGATAGCGGGGCCGACAAGCTCTATGGCGGAGACGGCGACGATGAGAACCTGCGAGGCCGCAACGGCAACGACAGCCTCTATGGCGGCGACGGCTGGGACACTGGCCTTTATGGCGGCGGCGGCGGCGACTTCATCAGAGGACAGCGCGGGAACGACCTACTGTTCGGAAGCGGTGGAGATGACGTGATGGAGGGCGGCGCCGGGCGCGACACTCTCTTCGGAGGGACCGGCGACGACGTGTTCAGGGTCGCGCGCCAAGGCGAGATTCAGGACGGCGAGACCTACGACGGCGGCGAAGGCAGCGATACTCTGGAACTCGCCGCGGGCATCACCATTCCGGCCGGGGCGCTGATCACCAACGTCGACGCGATCATCTACGGGTAACAGCGCTCGGGGGCTAGGTCGCGTTCTCGACGGAAACGACAGGGGTACTGCTAAAACGGGGCCTCTGCTGTTGATCGCCGCGGTGGCTCTGTGACGGAGCCGGCCGCCTCTTGGGGCGCGTAAGCGAGACCTCGCTCTACATATCGGCGAAGAGATCTCCGCCGACCAAAGAACGCGCGCATTCCGTCGTTGTTAGAGCGACCAGATCCGCCCGCACCTATACTATAGATCATGCACATCGCCCGTTCGGCCAGCTTGTGCGCGCAATAAAGATCTGCGATGGAAGTATCGTCGCGGGGCGCGCGCTCGGCGACAGGGGGTTAACTCGGGCAAAGCGACAAAGCATCCTCCGCTTGCGGGACAGTGGGACGTGCAATGGAGCAAAGGAATCTTCGATTCTTAGGGCTAACGCGGCTGCTTGGCTATCTGTTCATCGCGACGCTGGTGGCTATACTGGCGATCTCGGCGATTCCCAAGTACTACTTCCTGGTCTCCTCGCGAGCCATCATCAACGCGCCGGTCCAGTCGATCGCCTCGCGAATCTCCGGCCGCGTCGCCGATCTGGACCTGCAGATCGGCGACAGCGTCACCCCCGGTCAGCGCGCCGCCAGGATCGAGAACATTGAGACCGACGCCTCCATCATGCTGAGCCTCAGGCTCGAGCGTCTGCAGCTGGCCGATCGCCTGACCCAAATCACGTCGACGCGAGAGCGAACGGGACGCCAGCTCACCTTCGTCCGCGCGCAGATAGCGGCCACGCGGCAAGGCGTGATCGAGGAGCTGCGCGCCACCGTTCGCAAGGCGGAGAGCAACGTGCGCTTCTACGAGGCGCGTGTCGGCGAGCAGCAGTCCTTGCTGGATCAGAAGCAGAAGCTGGTCGTGGCCGGCCTGCTCGACCGAAGCGTGGTCGCGCCCCTGGAGCAGAAGCTGGCGGCGGCGACCTACGAGCTCGAGTCCGCAAAGGGCGAACTCGACCGCTCCCGGGCGGTCACCCGATCCATCGAGATCGGCGACTATTCGGGCGGCTTCGCCACCAACCTCATGACCCTGGAGTTCCAGGAGCAGTCTCTCGACCTGGAGAACAAGAAGGCCGAGGCCGAGCTGGCCAGCGTGACGGCGCGCATCGACCAGTTGGAGCGCATCATGTCGGGCGAACAGGGCCGCCTGGAGAACGCGTCGAGTTCCAGCGTCACGGCCTTGCATGAGGGCCGCGTCGTCAGCGTCGAGGTGGGACATGGCGACTATGTCCACAGGGGCGGGCTCGTCGCCCGCTCGCTCGACTGCTCGAAATCCTTCGTGGCCGCCGTCTTCGCCGCGCGGGACGTCGCCGAGCTGGAGGTGGGGACCCCGGCCGTGGTCAACATCCGCTCCCTCGGCTCCAAGCATCGCGGACGGATCGCAAAGACCATCCGCTACTTCGCGAGCGGGAGCGAGACCCGCTATTACAAGGCTTTCCCGGAGGCGGCCGGCCACGAACTCTACGTCATCATCGAGCTCGACCGCCAACCCGGAAGCGATGGCTCCGACGATCTCTTCTTCGGTTGCCACGTGGGCGAGGCGGTAAGCGTCTCTCTGGGCGAGCCTCTCTTCGACCGCATCGTCAGCCTTTTCGCGGACGAGCCCCCTCCGCTGAGCGAGGAGTTCGAAAGGCACGAACACACCGCCACGGCCGCGCTCACCAGGGGGGCCGACGATGAGCGCTAGGCCTCGCCGCCGGCCTGGTCGAGGCGTCCTGGGCCTCGTACTCGCCGTTGGCTGCATCGGCATCACCAAAGCCGACGCCGAGGAAGCGCACAGACCCTTGGAGGCCTGTCGCCTCTGCGACAGCTTCGCCGAGCGCTTGGCGCCCGCCGGCGGCGGCCCGGCATTCTTGACCAGTTACGAGGCCGCGCCCGACGGTTCGCCGCTGCCCAAAGCCTTGGAGAAGGTCGCCTTCGTCTACGACAATGCCTTGGTCGCGGTCGCCTTGGTGGCCTGCGGCCTGGAGGCGCCGGCGACGCAGATCGGCGAAGCCCTGCTGCACGCCCTCGCCAAGGATCGCCACTACGATGACGGCCGTCTGCGCAACGCCTATGCCGGCAGCGCGATCGAGGACCTCGGCAAGCCCGCCGCGCTGCCGGGCTACTGGGACGAGGAAGCCAAGGTCTGGCGGGAGGACGCCTATCAGGTCGGCAGCGCCACCGGCAGCACCGCCTGGGGGGCCCTGGCGCTCTTGACCTTGCATCAGGCGACGGGCGATCGGCGCTATCTCGACGCAGCGGTACGGGTAGCGCTGTGGATCGAAACCATGACGGCCGACCGGGCCGGGCCCGGCGGCTACCGGGGCGGCTTCTATGGTTTCGAGCCCAAGCAGCACCGCATCGGCTGGAAATCCACCGAGCACAACATCGACGTCTATGCCGTCAACAGCTGGTTGGCCCGCTTGACGAACGAGGCACGCTGGCACAGCCAGGCCGAGAAGGCCTTGGTCTTCGTCGCCGGCGCCTGGTGGGAGGAAGGCGGCGCCTTCCGCATCGGCACCGGCAGCGACGGCGTCGCGTGGAACGTCAACCAGTTCGGGCTCGACGCGCAGCTCTGGCCGCTGATCGCCACCCAGGCCTTCGCCGGGCGGTCGCATCGTGTCCTCGGCTCGACGCTCACGAACTACGGCGTCGACGGCGGCCTCGACTTCAACACGGACCGCGACGGCATCTGGACCGAGGGAACGGCTCAGGGGGCCGCCGTGCTCGCCGCCCTCGACCGGTCTCACGAGGCAGCCCGGCTGCTCGATACCGCCTTGGCCCAAGCAACGGGCGACGGACTTCTCTATGCCACCTCCATCGACCAGCTGACGACGGGCCTTGCCGTCGCCCCGGACTCGAAGGAGGCCGACTTCCACTACTTCCGCCTCCCGCACATCGGCGCGACGGCTTGGGCCGCCTTGGCCGCAGCCGACTGGAACCCCTTTACCGGCGGGCCGCTCTCCCGCCCAGGAAAGGACCCGCTGCGGTGCCGCCCGAACTCCTGACGTTACACGACGCCGTGCTTTATGGAGCGGCCGTCATTCTGCTGGTCGGGCTCTGCGCGCTCTGCCTCTCCAGCGACCGTTTCCTTGACCGGCTCACCTTCGGCAGCGTCGTGATACTCATGCTGGGAAGTTACGCCTTCTATCGGCTGGACTCCACGCTGCCGCCCTTCGCCTGGTCGGGCTATGCGCTCTGGCCGCGCATCTACGTGGCGATGGAGATGGTCGTCGTCCTCTACACCGCCATGTCCATCGCCTTCTTCATCCGCCGCACCGAACGGCGCAGCCAAGCCGATGCGAGCGAGGCCCGCTTGGCGGACATGCCCGACCCGCCGGCCGTCGACGTCTTCATCTGCACCTACAGCGAAGACCTGGTGATACTGGAACGCTCCATCCTGGCCGCACTGGCCATCGACTATCCGAACGTCACCGTCTGGGTCCTGGACGACGGCAAGCGCGACTGGCTGGAGGTCTACTGCGCCATGGTCGGCGCACGCTACCTGCGGCGGGACAACAACGAAGGCGCCAAGGCCGGCAACCTCAACAACGGCATCAGGGTCTCCGCCCGGGAGACCAACGCGCCCTACATCCTGGTGCTGGATGCGGACTTCGCGCCGAACAGGCGCATCTTGAAGCGCACGATCGGCTTCTTCGAAGACCGGGGCGTCGGCTTGGTGCAGACGCCGCAGTTCTACTACAACGCCGATCCCGTTCAGCATAACCTCTTGGCCAAGAACTGCTGGGTCGACGACCAGCGGATCTTCTTCGACGTCATGCAGCCCTCGAAGGATGCCTGGGGCACGGCCTTCTGCGTGGGAACGTCTTTCGTGGTCAGGCGCGACGCGCTGGAGGCCATCGGCGGCATCCCCAAGGAGACCGTCACCGAAGACCTCCACACCACCTACCGCCTGATGCAGAAGGGCTTGCGGACCCTTTGGCTGAACGAGCGCCTGAGCGTGGGCCTCTCGGCCGAGAGCCTGGCGGGCTACATCACCCAGCGCTGCCGCTGGTGTCTTGGGACGATCCAAATGGGCCTGCTGAAGGACGGTCCCCTCTTCGGCCGCGGCTTCAGCTTCAATCAGCGCCTGCACTACTTCCACAGCTTGCTGTTCTGGCTCTGCCGACCCTTCGTCGTCGCCCTCCTGATCGCGCCGATCCTCTTCTACTTCCTGGGCCTGCCGGCCATTCTCTTCTGGCCGGAGGCGCTCTTGGTCTATGCCACGCCCGCCGTCCTCGGCAGCATGATCTTCCTTGCCTGGGTGTCGGGAAAGCGCAGCCTGCCTCTCTTTACGGAGGTCTCCCACATGCTGGCGGCCTTTCCCGTGACGCTCACAATCCTGAAGGCCGTGCGCAAGCCCTTCGGCCATCCCTTCAAGGTGACCGCCAAGGGCGAGGACCGCACGCACGTCCGAGTGCAGTGGCCGCTGGCCCTGCTCTTCTCCGGCATCATCCTGTTGAGCCTGGTGGGCATGGTGAACGGGCCCTTGCTGCAGACCTACGGCGATCACGACGGCTTCAGCATCGCTTGGGGCGTGGTGATCATGGTCTATTCCTTTGTCGCCCTGATCATCTGCATCGAACTCCCGCGCGCGGAGCTGGATGACCAGCGCTTTCCCCTGGGCACGCCGGGGGAACTGTCATGGCAGGGACGCAGGCTGCCGGCCACGGTCGCGAGCATGAGCCTGAACGAGGTGACCTACGCCTTCGCCCACGCGCCGCCGGAGCTGGTACCGCGTCAGGAGGTCGACGCGGTTTTCCTCGACGGTCTTAGATCCGCGGCGCGCGTCGTCTCGCGGGACCGGCGCCACGTCACCGTGCGGCTGGTGGATCACGAGGCCATTCGAAACGAGATGATCTCCAGCCTCTTCTCCGACCCGCCCGAGAACATCGCGCCGCGCGGCCGCATGGTGGCGACGCTCTTCGCCATGCTGCGGCGCGCCTTCGGCAAGCCGCAGCGGGTGGCCCGGCACGCACGCGGCGCATCGAAGCCGTCGGGACACGCGCACGCCGTCCGGGACAAAAGCGCTAAGGCCTCCACGCGATAGAGATCCTTCCGGGCTTGCGCCCGGGGCCAACCGCTCGGATTGTTAGGGGGTCGGCGAACGCCGCCCGCTAGGGACGATCGAGGAGCCCAAGGATCACATGCAGTTCGAACTGACGGCCGACCAGCAGGAGATCCGCGAGGAGGTCCTGAAGCTCTGCGGCGCCTTCGACGACGACTACTGGCTGGCACGGGACCGGGAGGGCGCCTTCCCGGAGGACTTCTACCGCCGGGTGGCCGAGGGCGGCTGGCTGGGGATCGCCATGCCGGAAGCGCAGGGCGGGGCCGGGCTCGGCATCCTGGAGGCCGCGGTGATGATGCGCGCCATCGCCGAGAGCGGGGCCGCCATGTCCGGCGCCTCGGCCGTGCACATCAACATCTTCGGGCTGCAGCCGGTCGTCATCTTCGGGACCGAAGAACAGAAGGAGCGCATGCTGCCGCCGCTGATCGGCGGCCGGGACAAGGCCTGCTTCGCGGTCACCGAGCCCGACGTCGGCCTTAACACCACGCGGATCAAGCTGCGCGCCGACAAGCGCGGCGATCGCTATGTCATGACCGGGCAGAAGATCTGGACCTCGACCGCGCAGGTGGCCAACAAGGCGCTGATCCTGGCGCGCACCACCCCGCTGGAGGAGGTGACGCGCAAGACCGAGGGTCTCAGCCTCTTCTACACCGACCTAGACCGCGCCAAGGTGGAGGTCCGCAAGATCGAGAAGATGGGTCGCCACGCGGTCGATTCGAACATGGTCTTCTTCGACGCTCTGGAGGTGCCGGAGGCCGACCTGATCGGCCGGGAAGGCGAAGGCTTCAAGCAGATCCTACACGGCATGAACCCGGAGCGCATCCTGATCGCCTCGGAGGCCGTGGGGATCGGCGCCGTGGCGATCAAGCGCGCGGCGGCCTACGCGGCCGAGCGGATCGTCTTCGACCGCCCGATCGGCCAGAACCAGGGGATACAGCACCCCCTTGCCCGCTGTTGGATGCACCTGGCGGCGGCCAACCTCATGGTCTTGAAGGCGGCCAGCCTCTTCGACGCCGGAAAGGACTGCGGGGCGGAGGCCAACGCGGCGAAGTACCTGGCCGGCGAGGCCGCCTTCCAGGCCTGCGAGACCGCCGTCATGACGCTGGGCGGCATGGGCTACGCGGCCGAGTACCACGTGGAGCGCTACCTCAGGGAATCGCTGATTCCGCGCATCGTTCCCGTCAGTCCGCACATGATCTTGAACTACATCGCCGAGAGGGTCCTGGGCCTGCCTAAGTCATACTAGCGGCGCCCCGGTGCATGTACAGCCATGATTTCCTTTGCCTCTCTTAACTACAATCATTAGCTTTCTTCCGCTTAATCGCAGAGCCTTGGATGACCTGAGGGAGGGAGGAAGCCATGGCGTTCATTCCCGGGACCAATGGGCCGGACACGCTCACCGGAACCGACGACGTCGATACCATCCTGGGCTACGGCGCAAACGATACGCTCTACGGTCTGAGTGCGGCCGACAGCCTCTACGGCGGGGCGGGTCTCGACAGCCTCTATGGCGGCAGCGGGGTCGACCGGATCGAGGGCGACGGCGGTGCGGACCGGCTTGACGGCGGAGACGGCGATGACCTCTCGGTCTTCGGCGGCACCGCGCCGGACAGGCTCTACGGCGGGTCGGGAGACGATACCTCGCTTTCCGGCGACCAGGGGAACGACAGCCTCTTCGGGGGTAGCGGCAACGACCAGCGTTTCTTCGGCGGTACGGGAAGCGACCGCTTCTACGGCGGCACCAGTGACGGCAACTTCCTGCTGGGAGGCGACGCGAGCTTCTTTGGCGGGTCGGGCGCCGACCGTCTCTTCGGCGACGATGGAACCGATCGGGCCTTTCGAGGTGATGAAGGGGATGACCGTCTCTTCGGTGGCGCCAAAGCCGACTACAACTTTGCCGGCGGAGCGGGAGCCGACCGCCTCTACGGCGGCCAAGGAGAGGACGACGGCTTTCGGGGCGATTCCGGATCCGACCGCCTATACGGCGGCCTCAGCAGCGTTTACCGCTTTTTCGGCGACTCGGGATCCGACAGGCTCTTCGGCGATCAGGCGGGCGACGAGGGCTTTCGCGGCGGAGACGGAAGCGACAGCCTCTTCGGCGGTGACGGTGGCGATGTTCTCTTCTTTGGCGGCTCCGGCTCCGACAGGCTCTACGGTGACGACCAGGACGATCGCGGCTTCTATGGTGACAGCGGCGACGACGTCATCTTCGGCGGCGACGGAAGCGATGGGGGCGGTCTCTACTACGCCTTCTTCGGTGGCGAGGGGGCCGACAGCATCTTCGGCGGCGACGACGGTGACGGCGCCATCTACGGCGAGACGGGGGCCGACGCTCTGTTCGGCGGCAATGGCGACGATGTCGCGCTTCACGGCGGCCGCGGTCCCGATGCCGTCTACGGCGGCCGAGGCGAGGACAGGGACCTCGAGGGCAATGGCGGCGCGGACAGGCTCTATGGTGGCAGCGGCGACGATACCGACCTCTTCGGCCGCTTCGGCAACGACAGCCTCTTCGGCGACGCCGGAAACGACAGCGGCCTCTACGGTGGCACGGGCGACGACGTAGTCGACGGCGGCGGCGGAGCCGACGAGCTCTTCGGCGGCTCGGGCGAAGATTTGATGCGGGGCGGTGACGGCGACGACGACCTCTTCGGTGGCGCCGGCTTCGACTTCGGCCTCTTTGGTGGCCAAGGCGACGACAGTCTGCGCGGTCAGGGCGGAAACGACCTCCTCTACGGTGGTTCGGGCGACGACGTCCTGCGCGGCGACGCGGCGCGCGACACCCTCTTCGGGGGCAGCGGCGACGACCTCTTCAAGGTGGATCGCCAGGGCGAGATTCAGGCCGGCGAGACCTATGACGGCGGCGAGGGCAGCGACACCCTCGTTCTCGGCCAAGGCGTGACGCTGCCGGCAGGCGTGGTGCTGAACGATATCGACAGCATCGTCTACGGGTGATGCCTGCGCCCTCGTGAGCTCGAGGGCGCATTCTCGGCCAAGGGATCGCCCTCCGCTCTTCCCGGCCTGGGAGCGCGCGTGCTAGGCCCTTGGCCTCGACGAACGCGATCGTAGGCATGGGAGAGGCGAGCCTTGGACCTGGTCACCGGCGGCGCCGGATTCATCGGCCGACATCTGGTCAGGGCTCTGCGCAACAGCGGTCGCGCCGTCCGGGTCCTGGACGTGAAGGCGAAACCGGCGGACCTCGACGCCCAGTGGCTGCAGGGCTCCGTCATCGACGATGTGCTGCTCGACCGGGCGATGGAGGGGGTCGAGCGGGTCTTTCACCTGGCGGCGATCCCGCATTTCTGGTGCCGGGACAAGAACCAGCACCGCGCGGTCAACCTGGACGGCACGGAGGCCGTGCTGATGGCCGCGCGCGATGCCGGCGTCAGTCGCATCGTGCACTGCTCCACGGAGGCCATCCTGCTGCCGGAGAGCGGCGGCCAGGTGATCGACGGCAGCCGGCATCCCCGGCTCTCGGCCATGCCGGGGCCCTACACGCGCTCCAAGCTGCTGGCCGAAGAGGCGGTGCTGGCCGCGCAAGACCTGGACGTCGTGGTGGTCAATCCGACAGCCCCCATCGGTCCCGGCGACCCCAGCCTGACCCCGCCGATGCGCATGCTCTACGACCTCCTCGCCAAGCGCTATCCGGCCTACCTGGAATGCCGTCTGAACCTGGTCGACGTGCGTGACGTGGCGATGGGTCACATCCTGGCGGCCGAGCACGGCAGGACGGGCCAGCGCTATGTGCTGGGCGGCGAGAACCTGACCTTCTCCCGCCTCCTCCAGCAGGTCAACGCGCTCTCCGGGGTGGCGGTTCCCAAGCGCCGCATTCCCGGCTGGCTAGCGATGCTGAGCGCCAGGGCCGGCACTTGGTGGGCGGACCGCGTCACCAAGCGCGCGCCCGCGGCGACGCCGGAGGCGATCAGCCTGGCGCTCGCCAGCACCGATCTCAGCTCCGCGCTCGCGGAAAGCGAGCTGGGCTATCGGCCGCGCCCCTTGGACGTGGCGCTCTGGGATGCCATCGCCGATCTCTCAGCGCGGCGTCGTAGCCAAGCATGAAGCCGCGACCGGGCGACGCGACCGACTGGACAGAACGGTCCGGAAGGCCCACAACTGCAGCTATGCCGATCACTCATCACCATGAAGACCGACCGGTCTTTCCAGCAATGTGGCGCGGTCTCCTGCGCCGCTGCCCCGCTTGCGGTCAGGGTCATGCCTTCGGCGGCTATCTGAAGCTGGCCGAGACCTGCTCGGTCTGCGACACGCCGCTGGGCAGCATAAGGGCGGACGACTTCCCGCCCTACCTCACCATCTTCATCGTCGGCCACGTGGTGGTGCCGCTGATCCTCTTCAGCGAGCAGACCATGACGCTCTCCATGGGACTGCAGATGGCCTTCTGGCCGCTGCTGACCTTGCTGCTCTGCTTGATCACCTTGCCCTACATCAAGGGCGCGGTGGTCGGGCTCATGTGGGCGCTGCGCCTGCGCGGCGGCGACGATCAAGCGCAGATCGAAAAGAACGGCGTCACTTAGAAAGCCTCTGCAGATCAGGCAGTGGCCGCCGGCAGTGCGGCAGGTGCGAGAGCGCGGCCTCCAAGCTCTCGCCGAAAGCCAACAGCTCCGCCTCGCGCCAAGGCTTGCCGACGATCTGCACGGCAAATGGCAAGCCACTGCTATCCAGGCCGCAGGGCATCACCAGGACCGGGCAGCCGGTCAGCGTGATGGCATAGGTGATGGCGATCCAGGAGATGTAGGTCTCCAGGGGGCGACCGTCGATCTCGGTCGGGTAGAGCTGGGTCTTGTCGAAGGGCTGCACCGAGGCCACGGGGCAGATCAGGAAGTCGACATCGCGCATGAAGGCCTGGAAGCCGCGATAGATCGCGGCATGGCCGACCTCGGCATCGGCCACGTCGGCGGCGCTGCGGTCCAGGCCCAGTGCCACGTTGGCCCGGACGTTCGGCCCCAGCTGCTCCGGGTTCTCCTCGAAGAGCCTGCGAAAGCCGGCCAAGAAGCCAACCGCGCGCAGGGTCTCGAAGACCCAGGTCGCATCGCCCAGGGGCGGATCGGCGGCCTGGCTCGCCTTGAAGAGCGGCGTCATCTCCGCCACGCGTTCGCGGAAGAGCGCCCGCACTTCTCCCGACAGGGGGGCAACGCCCAGGTCCTCTGAGATCGCTACCCGTGCCTCCGCCGGATCGAACTCCGCCCGCGCGAAGGCCTCTCCGGCGAGCGCCGGCCGCGACAGGGGGTCCCGCGGGTCTTCCGCCGTCATCACCGACAGCAGAAGCCTCAAGTCGGCCACGCTGCGCGCCATCGGACCCTCGACCGACAGGGGCGCGAAGACGCGCAGCGTGTCGGTGTTGGGAACCAGGCCGGGTGTCGGCCGCAGGCCGAAGACACCGCAGTAGGCGGCCGGCGTACGCAGGCTGCCGCCCAGGTCCGATCCGGTGCAGAGCGGCAGCATGGAGAGCGCGAGAGCGACCGCCGACCCGCCCGATGAGCCGGCGCAGGTCCTGGACGGATCGAAAGGATTGCCGGTGGCGCCATAGACCGCGTTGGTGGTGTTGGCGCCGGCACCGAACTCCGGCGTGTTGGTCTTGGCGGCAACGATGGCGCCGGCCGCGCGCAAGCGCGCGACCAAGGGCTCGTCGGCCTCCGGCACGTGCTTGGCGTAGAGGGGCGAGCCAAAGGTGGTGACCAGGCCTTCGGTCTCCGTCAGGTCCTTGATGCCCAGCGGCAGGCCGTGTAGCGGTCCCAGGTGATCGCCGCGGATGACCGCCGCCTCCGCCTCTCTGGCGGCAGCTTCGGCACGCGGCTCGCGCGCGACGACGCAGTTGACCGCGGTGTTCGTCTCCTCGATGCGCGCTTGGCAGTCACGCAGCAGCTCGACGGGAGAGATTTCCTTGCTGCCGATCATACGGCGCAGCGCGACCGCTGACTGGTCGCAGAGTAGCTCGGTCATGGGCAGGGATCCTCGTCGTCAGGCCAGGTCCGGATAGCCCAAGACCGCAGCGGCACGCTCCATCTCCAAAATCTCGTCATAGGCACCGTCGGGCAAGACGGTGAAGCCCGTCAAGGCCAAGGCGTCCCGCGTCTCGGTCAAAGCGGGATCGGCGGCCACCGCCATCAGCGCCTCTCTGAGGATGCCGACGGTCTCGGCATCGGCGCCCGCCCGCGTCACGTAGGGCAGGGCCGGCGCGCTGGCGGTATAGCCCAGAACCCGTGTGCCTCGCAGGGCTTCCGGCTGGTGGCGGGCGCAGAGCCCATGGGTGACGCAGTCGATCGTCGCGACATCGGCGCGACCTTCGGCGACCGCCGCGACGGAGCCCAGGTGAGATCCGCTCTCCAGCAGTTCCGCGAAGAAGGGCTCCCCGCCCGCCAAGCCTGCCAGGGCATGGCGGAAGCAGTTGTAGCCCGACTGCGAGTTCGTGCCGTTGTAGGCCGCCCGCTTGCCCTTGAGGTCGGCCAGCGACCGGGCCGGCTCGCTCTCGCGCACCAAGACAACGCTGCTGTAGCGCGGTCCCGCGCAACCCGGCAGGTCGTAGTTGGGCGTGGCCAGGTAGGCCAGATCCTCGCGGAATTCCGTCATCAGCGGATAGCCGCAGGTCTGACTGGTGAGAAGCCTGGGGGAGCGCCAAAGGCTGGCGAGATCGTCCCTTGCCCGCCCGGGCGCCGCCCATCCGGCCGGAAGCGCCGTGGCAATGGCCGCCGCCCAGGCGTCGTGGGCCGCCTCGAGCGGCCCGATGTCGTACATCGGCAGGGATATCGCGCCGCCCATGGTCACTCCGACAACACGGTGGTGACGCCGGGCAGCGTGCTGCCGCTACCCCGCTGAAAGCGCGGCAGGCTGTCGTGGATCTCGTAGTAGTCCCCCTGGTCGACCAGGTAGACATGGCCGGCCACCGACACCTGGCTGGGCGGGTCGAGGCTGCCGCAGGAAACGGCGGTGTAGTCCCCCTCCTCCGGCTTCCAGAAGAGGCTGGAGCCGCAGGCCTTGCAGAAGCCGCGCCGGGCGTGCGGCGACGCGCGGTACCAGGTGAGCCCCTCCTCCGCCGTCAGCCGCAGCGACTGGCCCATCGCCGCGCTGTAGTGGGCGGGACCGCCGTGCTGGCGTTGGCACATGCTGCAGTGGCAGATCAGCGCCGGGCGCAGCGCGCCTCGGACCTCGTAGCGCACGGACCCGCAAAGGCAGCCGCCCTTGTGCGTTTTCTCCTCTCCCTCGCTCTCGGACGCCATCGGCTCCTCCCGTCAAATCAGGTCGGTCGACCCTGCTCCTCGCGTGCCGAGACCTCTTCGATCAGGCCCGTGATCATCGCCGGCACGCTGGGCGGCTGAACCCTGGCCGCCCGCACCAGCTGGTCGAAGTAGCGGGACAGCAGACGTACGTGCTCGGTCGAGTTCAAGACGAAGTACATCGATCCGAAGTAGACGGCCGCCCGTAGGGGCCCGAAGACGGTAAAGGGCACGGAGAAAGTCGAGAGACCATCGTAGAGAAACCAGCGCAGCGAGGGATAGAGCTCCTCCAACAGGGCTGCCATGCTCTCCAGCTGCGCGCGCCGCTCCGGCCAAGGCAGGTCGCGCCAGATCCCCTCGCCGCGGGCGAAGCCCTCCAGCAGCTGCAGGGGGCTGCACATTTCGAGATCGGTGTCGGGCTGGCGCATCTGCGCCAGCAAGGCCGCCGCCGTGGTCGCCAGGGAGTCGGAGACCTGGCCCGCGACGTGGCGGTGCTCGTAGCGGATCAGGTCCTCCGTCTTCAGGAGGTCCGGCACCGCGCTGGGAACGTAGCGGATGCGGTAGCCGGCCGCCTCCTCATGCCAGCGCTGCAGGCGATGATCGACCGGCGAGCCGGCCTCCGTCTCGATCTCCAGGACCCGCTGGATGACTTCCGTGCCGATCCTGCCTTCCTGCGACAAGCCCAAGAGCCAGTCGATCGAGACCTGGGCCGCCGAGGCGATGGCGACGATGGTCTCCGCGCGCGGCAGGCGATCGCGGTCTTCGTCCAAGAGCTGCGACAAAGTGGAGCGGTCGAGACCCACCCGGCGCGCAAAGCTCGCCTGGTTCTCATCGTTTTGCTCCATCACTTCCCGCAACCTATTGCGAAAAGTGAGAATTGTCTCGCGCTTATCCATTGGCTAACCCTGATTGGATTATCACCACAAAGGTGACATTCGTCAACACACTCTGTGAATAATTACCATATGCGGCATTCGGTGACCACATCATCCTTGAGCTCATTGGGATTGTTCCCTCACACTCTTGTCATTGCTCTTTCAACGTAAGGAACGGGAATGACGCTGGTTGCAGAGGGCGCCGTGACGAGAAGGCGCCGTTTGGAATGGCCTACCTTGGCCCTCATCGTAGGTGTCTATCTGGCCTTTGTGCTGCTCACTTGGTTCTACCACAGCCTGCCGCTCTGGCTTTTCCTGCCCTTGGCAGTCTACATCGGCGGCTTCTACGGCCACCTGCAGCACGAGGTGATCCACGGCCATCCGACAGGCAACCCACGGCTAAACGCGGCACTGATCTTCCCCTCGCTTTGGCTGATCTTCCCCTACCCGGTTGCCCGCAAGCTGCATCTGACCCATCACCGCGACCACCACCTCACCTGCCCCGAGCACGACCCCGAGAGCTACTACGTGACGCCCGAGGCCTGGGCCAGGATGGGACCCGTCGAGCGCGGCTTCCGCGTCGCGATGAACAGCTTTGCCGGCCGCCTCATCCTCTCCCCGCCCCACTCTCTCGTCATGATCTGGGGCGGCTGGCTTCGCCGTCTCGTCAAGGGCGACACCAGCGACCTCGGCATCTGGCTGCGCCACTTCGGCGCCATGGCGATCCCGTTGGCCTGGGCGGTCTGGATCTGCGGCGTACCGCTCTGGGCCTACCTGCTGGGCTTCGCCTACGGCGGGGCGGCCATTGCCGCCATGCGCTCCTTCCTGGAACACCAGGCGGTGCCGGACGTGGGCGAGCGCATCTGCGTCGTGGAGTCCGGCCGCTTCTTCACCTTCCTCTTCCTCGCCAATAACCTGCACGTGGTTCACCACAGCCATCCGGGCCTGGCCTGGTACCGCATCCCGGCGAAGTGGCGCGCCGAGCGCGCGGCCTACCTGGCCCGCAACAAGGGCTACTACTATCGCGGCTACGGCGAGGTGGTGCGGCGCTATCTCTTCCGTCCTAAGGAGTGGCCGGTGCATCCCGGTCTGCCGCGAGACGGCGCCGCGGCGTCGCCGGCGACGCCCGGTCAGCGGCATGGCGCGTCCGCCCAGCCCCTTCCGGTCAGTTCCTCCTGAGCAGAGCCTAGCTCTGCCGCCAGGGCAGATCGCGGGCCTTCCATCCGCCGGTGCGACCACGATGGCCTTCCGCGTCGTGGTTGCCCTCGAAGCCCTCCACGACGTTGTAGCACTGGCCGTGGCCGGCGGCCGTCATGGCGATCGCGGCCGCCTGGCTGCGCGCGCCCGACCGGCAGAGGAAGAACAGCGGAGCCTCCTTGTCGCCGACCTCGGCCGACAGCCGCTCGACGAACTGCGGGTTCATCTGCATGCCGGGAAAGTGCTGCCAGGCGATCAGCAGCGGCTCCTTGCCGATGCTGGCGAGGTCCGGGATGCCGACGAAGGTCCATTCCGCCTCGCTGCGGCAGTCCACCAGTCGGGACTTGGGATCGTTGCAGAGCCGCTCCCATGTCTCGGTGGGAGTAAGATTTCCGGCGTAGCTCATGGGGTCACCTCTTGGCTTCGTTGGCAGCAGCCTAAGGTCAAGATGGCCTCCGCCGCCAGCCCCGCAAGAGCCCGGCCGTGACCGGGCTCCGGAATTGAAGATCAAGAGGCGGGGCGGACCACGTCGCGCAGCCAATCCGAGAGATTGCGGCCGATCGCTTCAGGCTCGTCCTCCTGCAGAAAGTGGACGCCGTTCCCGACGAAACGGGTCTGCAGATTCTTATAGTGCGCCGCCATCCAGGCGGCGGCTTCCGGCGGCACGATGGCGCCGGGGGAGGCATAGAGCAGCAGCTTGGGCTGCTCGGCGGTCATCAGCCACTGGCCGATCTCCTCGACCACGGCAAGGTTGCGCGCCGGCTCGCCGGCGATCGGCAGTTCGTTGGGCCAAACCAGGATCGGTTGGCGGTGCGCCGGGTCCAGGAAGGGCGCGCGATAGGCCGCCATCTCCTCCTCCGACAGCGGGCGCAGCACCGACGCCGGCAACAGCTGTTCGATGAAGACGTTCTGGTCGACGATGAGCTGGGGACCCGCGACAGGATCGCGAAAGGCCCTGAAGGTCTCTTCGTAGGGCCCCATGGCGCTCAGGTCCGGCATGGGAAAGACCGGCGGAACGATCGCCTCCATGAAGGCCACGGCCTTCACCCTATCCGGATGGCGCGCCGCATAGAGAAGGCCGAGCACCGAGCCCCAGTCGTGCACCACCAGGGTCATGTCCTGGAGATCCATGGCATCGACGAAGCCCTCCAGGTAGCGATAGTGGTCCTGGAAGCTGTAGGCGCCCGCCACCTTCTCTGACTTGCCGAAACCCACCAGGTCCAGCGCGATCGCCCGCCCCTGTCCGCTGACGAAGGGCATGACGTTGCGCCAGAGATAGACCGAGGTGGGGTTGCCGTGCAGGAAGAGGATGGGGTCCCCCTCCCCTTCCTCGACGTAGTGGAGCCGCGCGCCCTCCACCTCCTGAAAGCGCGATTCGAAGGGGAAGGCGCTGGACGGCACCTCCACCTGCGCGACCGCCGGCATGGCGAGCGCAATCGCCAGGCCCGTCGCCAAGGCGCCCAATCTCTTGATCATGAAGCTCTCTCCTGCTTTCCGCGGGCCACCGCTGCCGTCGGCGGCGCCGCGATCCTGAAGGGCGATCTCGCGGCAGATCGCATGTATGACAACGATCATTGTCAATCCGGGCAAAAAAAGAGATCACCGAAGCCGGCTTAGCGCCGCTTCGATGACGTCGGACAGCACCTCCGGCGAACAGCCGGCCCGCCCCATGACGGAGATGCTCTGGATGACGCCGACGAAGAAGTTGGCCTCGCGCGCGACCGGAGTGTCGGCGGCGATCTCTCCCCGCTCGACCGCCCCTTGCAAGGCATTGGCGAAGGCGGCGCGGATCTGCTCGAAGTAGAGCTGGACTTGCCGGGCGGCCTCTTTGTCGCTGGCCGCCAGCTCCAGCGCGGTGTTGGCGATCAAGCAGCCGCGCGCGGCCATCTCGCTGTCGGCGTGGCTCATGAAGTATCGGAAGAGCGCCTCGATCTCCGCCAGGCCCGCGCCTGGTCCACGCAAAGCGGAGAGGTTCTGCTCACCCATCATGCCGCGATAGGCCTCCAAGCATCTGAGGAAGAGGGCGTGCTTGTCACGGAAGGCGCGATAGAGGCTCTTGCGGCCGACGGCCGTCCCCGCCTCCAGGTCGCCGATCGAGGTCGCCTCGTAGCCCTGGCACCAAAAGACCTCCATGGCTTTTAGGATCGCCTCTTCCGGCTCGAACTCCAGGTTCCGCCCCACGTGGTCATCCCATTACGACAACGACCAGTGTCATATAGCCTGGCAGTGGACCTTACGCAAGCTGGATTTGCACGCCTCAAGCGGCCGCGCGCGCGAAAGCGAAGACCTGAACCAGTCGGCCGTCCTCAGGCGACATTCCGAAGCCGGCGCCGGCGGAGTGCCAGAGCCATGGCCGGTAGAAAATCGCCCGGTTGAAGCGCATGGGCACTGTCATCAGCTCCTCCCAGGCGTCGGGATCGCGGCCGTCGCGGGCCAGCAGTTCGGCCACCCCCGGCACGCCGACGGCCTCGACCTCCGCCTGCTGCGTCGGCGTTCGGTCGAGCCCCAGGCCCTTGTGGCGATAGAAAACCGTACCGCCGCGGCAATGCTGCGGCAGGGTCAGATAGCAGACGCCAACCCACCAGAGCGCCGAGGGATCGACATGCACCAGATAACGGCTTTCCTCTCCCTCCACGGTGCTGCGAAAGAAGCCGTGGAAGGAGGTGCCGGCGCCGTGCCCCGTAAGCGGCTCTCCGACAAGGCCGGAGACCATGCGGTCCAGGTCGGCGCTGCGCGCAGACTGTGCGGAGTTGCGGCCGGGGAAGGTGCGCGGTCCTTGGTGTTCCGGAAAACCGATCGCCAAGGCCGCCTCGCGCACCTGCATGGGATTGGCGTAGAAGTCCTCGACGACGACTAGGGATTTGTGCATCTGGCGCTCGCTGTGGTTTCGGCGCCCGATGCTGCCAAAGCGGCCTCGGCGACGCCAGGGAGAGCGTGAGGCCTGTGGCGTCGCGGCCCGCGCACTCCTTCCCGCCAAGCGCTTGACCAGGGACCTTCCGGCCGCGCCGGAGCGTGCCGGGCCTGCCTCGGGAGCCCCACCAACCCTCAATGAGATAGGAACAGCGGAACTTTGGAGTCCTTGAGCAAGGCAAGGGCGTTCTTTCCGAAGCGCTTCATCAGCAGGATCTTCCGGTAGCTGCTGCCCAGCACGAGGACATCGGCATCGACCTTCTCCGCGTGGGTTAGGAGCGCGCCCTGGATGTCGCCCTCTAGATGGACACCGACCGGAGTGTGTCCGTAGAGCCGGCAATAGCCCTCGGCGTTCTCGAGCAGCTCCTTCGGCGCCTCTTCGGATTTCGGCTTGCCGACGCAGGCGATGTGCAGCTCCATCTGCGGCCACAGCGCCATCTGCAGGAACTGCTTCATGGCCTTAGCCGACTCAAAGGACCCATTATAGGCGACGAGCGCACGGCGGAAGGGTCGCGGCTCCTCGGTTACGGTCAGCAAGGGGCGCACGCCGCTCGCGATCAGCTTCAAGAGATCGTTCTGCGGCTCCGGCAGGACGCCGTAGTCGAACCAGCCGCGCGCGCTCAAGAGGCAGAGGTCGTGATAGCGCCAGACATTGGTCAGGACCTCCAAGGGGCGACCTTCCTCGCGAATCGTCCGCACCGGCACGCCGGCACTCTTGCAGGCCTCCTCGAAAGTCCCGATGGCATCCTCATCGAGACGATGGCTGCGTTCCGCGCGGCTGTCGCGCAGGTCCTGCGCGTAGCGCCCGGCACCCAGCGGCACCGCGCCGACATAGGAGATGCGCTCGACATCGACGACCGACAGCACGCTGATCTCAGCGCCGTGCGCGCGCGCCAGATCGACGGCGCATTCGATCTTGGATTTCAATGCGGGCGTTCCGGCCACGCCGACCAAGAGTCTTTTCATTCTCCCTCGCTTCCTCGCAGTCCCTCCTGCGGAATCAAATAGTTCATGCGGCCAAGCCGGCTCTCTCCCCCCATAATATATTGGGCTCTAGTCATTTTTCCAGAACATTTCACTCGAACCGCTGACAAATTGGCCGAAATCGTACGCCTCTCCAGCAACAACGAGACTATATACATTGACCTAGATCAATTAACGCGAAGTATCTGCGCGAACTCTTCACACTTGGCGACAATGCATCCCCGATTTCTCGGACGGCGCAGCGCGGGCAGGAGCGGCGCCGGCGAGAGCAGAGATCTGGACGGCCGGTCAGGCCTCGGCGTAGTGTTCGGGCCATGTTGAGGATCGCTTTGGCATCGCCGCCGGTCGCCGGCGCCGTCACGCCCGCGTTGTCGTGGGTCGAGCGCTACCTGGGCGAGGCGGCATCGCAAGGCGCCGATATCGTCTGCTTTCCGGAAACCTACATCCCGGGGCTGCGCGGCTGGGACTTCGAGGTGGAAGCGCACGATCAGGCGGCCCTGGAGAAGGCGCGCGACCAGGTCTGCGCTCTCGCCAAGCAGCACGCGCTCTTCGTCATTCTGGCCATGGAGTGGGGCAGCCCGGAGGGCCTGCTCAACGTCGCCTTCGTCATCTCCGACAAGGGCGAGATCCTGGGCTGTCAATCCAAGTGCCAACTGGCGCCGGAAGAGGACCCCTACTATGTCGCCGGCAGCGCTCGGGAGCTCTTCGAGGTCAAGGGCGTTCCCTTCGGGATCGTCATTTGCCACGAGGGGTGGCGCTATCCGGAGACGGTGCGCTGGGCAGCGCGCGAGGGCGCCAGGATCGTCTTCCACCCCACCCTCACCGGCAGCGACAAGCGGGGCAAGACGATCGATCGCTTCGGTGCCGCCGACTCGCCCTACTACGAGAAAGCCATGGTCTGCCGCGGCCTGGAAAACGCGGTCTTCTTCGCCAGCGCCAACTACGGCTTCGTCTACCAGGAGGCGGCGACCGCCGTCATCGATCCGGTGGGACGCTGCCTCTCCCATGCCCCCTACGGCGAGCCCTCCCTGCTCCTGGTCGACATAGACCCGGACGAGGCAACCCGGATCTACGCCAAGCGCTTCCGGCCGGAGACCTATCGCGGCGCGGCGCCCCGGCTCTCCGCGCCGGAGGCGGTTCCGGCAAAGTAGGGTCGGGTCCTCCGCGCGCTCCAGCCGGCCCTTCTCAGGCGGCTCTCTCCATTGGTTGGTTCTTCAGAGGCCAACCGGCCGCCACCAGGCCCGCTGCCAGATCGTCGTCATCCAGCATGCCGGTGACGTCCAGGCACTTGCGCACATTGATCCAGAAGGGGTGGGTATCCT
This sequence comes from Rhodospirillales bacterium, assembly GCA_963669375.1. Taxonomy (GTDB): domain Bacteria; phylum Pseudomonadota; class Alphaproteobacteria; order Kiloniellales; family JACOMY01; genus JACOMY01. The sequence continues at coordinate 1,634,451 of OY770024.1, forward strand.
TGGTGACGACGACAGAGGCGACATCACGGATCACGGCCTCTATGTCCGCCTCGGGCATGCCAACGGCAGCCAGGCGGGCGCGCAGCACCGGGTCGTCGCCGCGCGAACCGGTCAGGATGTAGGCGCCCAGGAAGACCGGCAGAAGCTCGCTCACCAATTCTCGCTCTTGCCGGTTCAGCCATTGCCAGGCGCAGCGCAGCGCTACCCGGAAGAAGGCGCGATGGCAGGCCTCGTCCTGCAGGTGTATGCGATTGAAGTCATAGAAGGGGCTGTCGTGGTCGCGGCCCTTGATCAGCTCGACCAGCTCGTCGGTGATGGCGTTCTCCATCAGGCCGACCACCATCAGCCTGGCGAAGGGGAGGATCTCGTCGGGGGCATGCGCGAAGGTCACCTCGGCGGCCGAGGTCATGACGTTCTGGACACTGGGCGGTTGCCGTTCGACACCCGTAGCCTGTTCCAAGACCTCGATCAGTTCGCGCGCGGAGTAGGCGTGATAGGTCTCGTCGGTGGCAAGGGTCAGCAGGGCCTGTCGCGCCGCCTTGGGCAGGAGGCCATCCCCCTCGCCAAAGCCGAAGTCGATCGCGACCTTGGCGATCAGTTCCGCTTCCCCGCTGGCGACGGCATCCAGGTAGTCGTAGCAGTGCTGCATCTTCAAGTAGAGGCAGGCCTCCGGACCCAGCCCCGTCACCTTCGGGTGACCAGCACCGGCGACCAAGCGCGCATTCACGATCTCGGCCCTGTCGAAGCCGGGTGACAGCTCGAAGCGGGTCTTGGCCCGCACCAGGGAACGCTTGTCCCACTGCGCCATGTAGCGCCGGCAGAAATCTTCCGTCTCGGACATCGTCTGGTCCTCCTTCCAGTTCATGCCGCGCGCCCGAGCGCGAACTCGCCCAGCGCCATCTCTTCCCAGGGGTCCAGCCCGCTGGCCTCTTCGAAGGCGCGGCTTGCGCCGGCGCCGTTGGCACAGGCCGCCAGGCCGAGGTCCGTCGCCACGAGGTAGAGCGTCTGCAGCACCACGCCGGTGTGCATGAGCGACAAGCGATAGGCGATTCCCTGGTACTTCCAGGCCAGGCGCGCATGGCGCGTGGTGATGATCAGCAGCACTTGCGGCTGCACCGACGGATCGCCCATGGCCGCGGCCGAGCGCTCCAGCATCCGGTTCAGCGCCCCTTGCGACTGGCTGATCCGACAGAGAGCGTGGTCTTCGCCAAGATAGCGGTAGAGCCCCCGCTCCAGTCCCTCGCAATGGTTGGCAAGCAGGTAGAACTCCAGCTCGTGCAGGCCGCCACCCGCCGGATAGGGGCGTTGGACCGTGTCCTGCGAGCCGTTCTGGAGATGGCCCCTGTTACGCAGAGTGCGAGACAGGAGCGTCGACAGCTCTGTCAGATCGATGGGCGCCTCGGCATAATGCCGCGTCGAGTGGCGCCGGGTCATCACGTCGCTTAGGCTATGGCCTTCTTCGGCTTCCGGCCTCGGCAAGGCGATCACCGGGCCCGGCGGCAAGGCGGTGACGGCCGGCGGCGAGGCCAAGCGGTCGCGCAAGCGATAGGTGCCGCCGATCGGCGTCGTCTCGTCGAAACCTCGGCTGATCTGGTGGAACAGCCGATCGTGAAACTCCCAGGGAACGCGGTTCTCGGGCTCTTCCGCGTCGACGGGGTCCAAGAGACCGGCGCGCCTGGCCAGGTCGAAGAGGGCATGCTCGTCGCTCCGCCGCGGCTCTGAAGCCAAGGGTGCGAGCAGAGCCGAGGCCCGCGGCGCCAGGTGGAGCCGCGCGCGGCTGCCGCCCGACTCGATCACCGCGCTGGAACGCCCCGCGGCATCCTCCGCCGGCAGGTGGCGCAGATAGGCGAAGCGTGACAGACCGCAAGCCGCCGGCGCCACTGCTCCATGGTCGAGGCGATAGCTTGCCGAAAGCGACCTCAGGACGGCGATCTCCCGCCCCTCGTCAATCACCGCCCACTCCAGAACACGCAGGCGCTGGAAGCGGTCCAGAAGGAAGTCCATCTCGGCCATGGCCGCATCCGACAGTCCGTCGTTCAGCTCCGAAAGCGTGCCGCCTTCGGGCAGCTCACCTGCCAGTCTCTCCGCGACCTCCGGGTGCTCCGGCGCCAACTGCAGCGTCCGCCAATTCTTGATCTCCAGGTTCACGCGACCTGCTTCGCTCGAGCAGGAGGCGACGTCCTCGTTGAAGCGGATCAGCCAGTAAGTGTTGCTTCGCTTGGCCATGACGCGGGCTCCGCTTCCTGCCGTCTAGAGAAAGAAGGGGATGGGATTGAGCTGCGCCTCGCCGCGCGGCTTCTTCAGCCATCCCAGGCTAACCGGCACGTCGTAGAGCCGCCCCGGCGCGAAACGGGCCCAGAAGTGGGCCAGGCCGGGCACGACGACGCGCGCGCAGGCGAAATCGAGGTCGGGCCAGCTGACATCCATCACCAGCGGCTCCAGTCCCGCGCGCTCCAGGGCGGCACAGCAGGCCTCCAGTCCGGGACCGATTCCTGCCTCGCAGAGCCGCGGAAAGTCGCCGGGACCGCGTTTGCGACCACGCGACGGCTTCAGGTAGGTCTGATTGTCCAAGGTCGCGGTGCGCATCCAGCGGGCGGTGTCGTCGTCTTCCGCCTGTTCCCGCACTCTGTCGTCATCGAGAAGCGCGGCCAGCTGGTTGGCCTCCGAGACCGCGCGCGACAGCGCGATCCGAATGTCGAGGTGCGCGCCGAGGCCGAACTGAATGGCGCCGCCGTCTTCGTCGCAGCTGATCGCGGCCACGACCGGCACCCCCAGGTCGACGCGCAGGTCCAGGGCATAGAGCCTGCGGCCCATCCGGCGATAGCGCTCCTGGGCATGGCGCAGGAAGGGGTCGTCGAAGGCGGCGAGGTCGATCTCCGGCCGGCGCACGCGGTTGTACCAGAAGATCCCGAAGGCATCGCGCTCGATCAGTTCGAGCAGGCCTTGCAAGGCGGCCTCGCCCAGCACCGCGCCGGAGGCGCAGCCGTTGGAATCGGCATTGCAGAACCAGCTGCCGTGAGGCTGAACTTCGTCGCGATAGGCGTAGTAGCAGTAGCGGGTCGGGATCCAGAGGCGCGCGCCGTCGCGCAGTCGGTAGATCGGCGACCACTCGATGGCTTCGTCGGGATCGAAGGGCTCGGGCACGCGATTGAAGGCGTTGTGCTGCTTGTTCCAGGTCTCGCGGGTCCGATACTGGGCCTCGCTGAAGCGCAGCAGCCGGCGCGGATCGATGGCGCTGTCGCCCAGCTCCGCCAGGCGGGCCCGGCGCCGCGGCTCCCGTCCGGTGTAGCCGCTGCAGTAGCGTTCCAGGGCCTCGGCCATGCAGCTGACCCTGGCTTGCGCGAGGCTGGCACCCTTGCCCGCCGCGGCACCCGGCCTGCCGATCACTCTGTTGTCGGCCAGCGCGACGGCTTTCGGCATGTTCTGAAAGGCCGAGACCACGGGCATGCCGATGGCTTCGCTGCGGTCCTCGAGGCCCGGGATGATGCCGGTGACGGGGCTGACCAGCGGCAGAAGCCGACTCTCCGCCTCTTCCGTCGAGAGCACGCGCCAGCCGCCGTCGCTGCTGGCCACGCGCCCCTCTTGCGCCAGGTTGGCAAGGCGATGGCGCTCGCCGTCGGCCGCCTTCCCGTGCGCCTCGACCGCTTGCGCGACACCGCAGCGGGGGCAAGCCGGATCGAGCCGCACATAGTGGCGCGCCTGCATCCCGTCTCGGCTGTTGAAGGTCAAGAGGTGATCGTCCAGGTCCCTGTCGCCGCTCGCCATGCGGACCAGCGCCAAGGTGGCCTGTGCTCGGGCCAGCTGCAGGGTGGCTCGCAGCATGCCGCGAGCCGGCCGAATCGCGGCGCCATTGCCCTCCACCAGTCCGTCGCCGGGCCGGTACTCGGCGATCCAGCGGCTGAGGCACTGCCAGCAGCGCGGCCGGTCGGGATCGAAGCGCGGCCCGAGCCATGCTTCGGCGCCGCCCGACTTCAGCAGTATCGCGGACTGGCCGCCTTCTCGGGCCGCGCCCGTCACGCTTGCCAGGGAGGGGGTCAGGAAATCGTCCACCAGGAGAACCCGCAAGCGCGCTTGATCGGCCGCGACCAGCGGGAATCCGGCGTCGGCCAGGTCCGCCGTCATCTCCTCGACGGCGGCGGCGTCGGCAGCCGCGCTCTCTCCCATGCTCTCCACCGAGAGCGGCCAGTCGGCAAGCGCGGACACCATCTCCTCGGGGTTCTGCTCCCACTCCAGCCAAAGCGACTGCTGCGCGCTCGGCGTGGGGAGACGGGGATGCACGTAGCCGCGGTTCGCCAGGTGGTGCAGCGCATGGCGAACCTCGTCGGGGGCCGCTTCGCTTCGCAAGGCCTCGACGATCTCGTCTTCGGTCAAGGCACCGTTCAGGAAGGGCGCCATCTCCGCGTAGAGTTTGCCCCTCAGACGAAAGCTGCGCTTTTCGGACAGCAGCAGGACTTGGTCGCCGGGGGCCTGGTGCACAGAGAAGTGCGGCCCGAAGCCCAGTGGTTTGCCGTGTCCCATCGAAGTCTCCCCAACCTCTTCTTGCTTGTTAGCCTGACCTCACGGAGCCGCGCCGCTTTGGGACGGGCCGCGGCTTCGCGAGGCAGAAACGACCGACGTCGGTCACGGCATCAGTTAGCCTTGAGCCGAACCTTGCCTTCCTTGCGCAGTCCGGGCCCGGAGGGCACCTCGGAAATCGCGCTGAAGCTCAGTCCACAGACCGGGGTCTGATCGAAGGGACGATCCAAGGCCTCGTCTTGCAGGTCGGCTTGGACATTCACTTTCGACTGCTTGGCGTTCATGTCACTTCTCCTCGGGGGTCGTGTGGCTCGAATGACCATCATCGAGCCGTCTGAAGTGAATATGAGTTCACCGAAGCGACAATTAAGCCGGTGCTCAAGATCACCGCCAAAATGCCCAGCTGTCGAGACGCAGTGTAGATCGTGCAGGCAGCGTGAAGGCCGGCGCCGCGCGCTCTCGCCCACCGTTGTTCCAATGCAGTTCTGCTAAGTTTCTGACTCTAAGACGAAAAGCTGACCCACCTCGCGGAGCGGAGCGGCCTCGCCTTGGATGCGCGGCCCTGACGATCAAGCGTCATTCTAGGGGCCACGCACCCGCTCTTCGTCAATTGTGGCAAGGATTCTCGTTCGCCGGTGCGGGCGGATAGTCGTCATCCACCGGAAACTTGCTGCAGCACCATGACACGATCTCAACAGGCCGATCCAAGGCCTCGTCGTCCAGCTCTGAAGGCCGGGTCCCGTCGCCGTGCTCGCGGGTGTCGCGCGTCACCATCGCCGGCCTTGACAGCTGGTCCCCATTCTCGAAGGGCCGCCCTTGGTCGACCCGATAGGTGTTTCGTGCCGTTGCGCTTCTTGCCATGTCTCGCTCCTTGTCATCGTCCGGCGTCGAAAGAAGGCGCCGAACCAGAGAACAAGAACCTGGGTTTGACAGCTTAATGCGTGAAGGAGTCACTAGAAAACACCCTGCCAAAGTCATACTCCGCCCAGATTGTGAAGAATCGGGAGGCACGCCAGCAATAACGCCACTGCCTCCCCGCCTGTCCGGCAGTCTACTGCGCGGACGCAACAATAGCGCCGGTCAGCGCCCGTTCTGGACTTCGGGGCGAGAGTCAAGACTGCCATCACGCCCCTTGAACCCGCCCGCAAGCGCCTTCATTGCCGCGAAGAGCCCGCCCGGATAGAAGCGCAGGGTGGCGATGATCAGAAGTGCCACGATCAAGTGGCGCGAGGGGCCGATGTCGATCAGGGCCTGGTCCAGTCCGACCATCACGAAGGCGGCGATCGCCGAGCCCCAGGTGGTCGCCGCGCCGCCCACCAGGAGGATGCTGAGGACCAAGGTCAGCTGGCCGAAACCGAAGATCGTGGGCGAGGCGACGCGCAGGTAGGTGGCATAGAAGGCACCCGCCAAGCCGGCGAAGCAAGCGCTGGCCACCAGGACCAGCAGGCGGGTCCGCGCCAGGGAGATGCCGCGTGCCACCGCGTAGTCGGGATTGTCCCTGAGCGCGATCACCGCGCGGCCGAAGGGGGAGCCCACGATGCGGTGGATTGCCAGCAGGCTGGCCGCGAAGAGGACCAGCGCCAGGTAGTAGTAGCCAAGCTTGCCGTCATAGGCGAAGCGGTGGCCGGCCACCTCCAGGCTGGGGATCATGACCATGCCGACCGACCCGCCGGTGATCTCCGCCTGGCTGATGACGATCTGCACGACCAGCTGGCTGAAGGCGAAGGTGACCAGAATGACGTAGATGCCGGAAAGGCGCAGAACCGGGATCGCGACCAGCGTCGCGGCCACCGCCGCGCCGAGGGCACCGGCCAGGAAGGCCAAGGGAACCGGCAGGCCGAGTGTCTTGGAGAGCACGGCCGAGACATAGGCGCCGACGCCGAAGAAGGCGACGTGAGCGAAGTTCATCACCCCGCCATAGCCCAGGCTCAGGTCCCATGATGCCGCCACCACGGCATAGAGCATGGCGATGATCATCAGGTGACGGATATAGCTGGACTCGACGAAGAGCGGCGCCAATAGCAGGAAGAGACCGGCGGCGGCGGCGGCCAGGAGCCCTTGCTTGGTGAACCCGCGCGGCATGGCTCAGCGCTTCCCGATCAGGCCCGCCGGGCGCAGCAGCAGGACGACGATCATCACCAGGAAGAGCACCGCCGAAGTCCAGTAGAGCCCGACGTAGTAGACGCTGATCGCCTCCAGGAAGCCGATGACGTAGGCGCCGACGACGGTCCCGGCGAGGCTGCCCAGGCCGCCGAAAATGGTGACGATCAAGGCCTTCACCATCGGCTCGTTGCCCATGGTGGGCACGATGAAGCGGATCGAACCCAAGAGGATGCCGGCAAGCCCGGCCAGTCCGGTGGAGATGGCAAAGGCGGTAAGGTAGTAGGCGCGAACGTTGATGCCGGCGAGAGCGGCTGCCTCGCGGTTCTGGCCGACCGCCGTGATCGCGCGGCCGATGCGGGAGAAGCGCAGCGCGGCCCAAAGCGCTAAGAGCAGCAGGGGCGCCAAGACCACGATCATCGCCTCGTGCGCCGAGAGCGCGACACCGGCGATGGTGGTGTCACCCTCGACCAAGGGCGGCAACTGCTTGATCCGCGCGCTCCAGGTGATCTGAGCGAAGTTTTCCAGGAAGATGGCGGCCGCCAAGGTGGTGATGACGGCCAGCAGCACGGCGTTCCTGTGGGTAAGAAATGGCCGCACCAGGGTCGCCTCGATCAGACAGCCGAGGCCGGCGCAGACGGCGACGCCCAGGGCCAGGCCCGCCGCCGCCCCGAGGCCCCAGCCGTCGGCCGTGCCGATCTGCCAGGCGGCATAGGCGCCGATGGTCATGAGCGCGCCGTGCGCGAAATTGAAGGTCCCCAGGGTGGACCAGACCAAGGCCAGGCCGCAGGCCATCAGGGCGTAGAGCGAGCCCAGAACCAACCCGCTGACGGCGATCGGTAGGACGACCTGTTCGAGCTCAATCATGGCCGAAGTACATCTGCATGATCTCCTGATGGTCCAGCTTGGCCTCGCCGCCCGCTTCCAGCGCGATGGCGCCGTCGCGGATCATGTAGAAGCGCTGGGCCAGCGACAGCAGGAACTCCACGTCCTGCTCCACCAGCAACAGGGAGACGCCGGTCTCCGCGATGCGGGCGATGGCCTGGCAGAGCTCTTCTTTGAGGCGCGGCGAGAGCCCCAAGGTCGGCTCGTCCAGCATCAAGAGATCGGGTGCCCCCATCAGGCCGATGCCGATGGCCACCATCTGCCGCTCGCCGCCGGACAGCGTCTTGCAGCGCTGCCGCCGCCGCTCCGCCAGGCGCGGAAAGAGGCTGTAGACCTGCTCGAGCCGTTGGCGCGCCGCCGCGCCGGCGGGGGTCAGATGGCCGCCGACCTGCAAGGCGTCGGCCACCGCCATCTCCGGAAACAGCAGGCTGCCTTGCGGGACGTGCCCCAGGCCGCGGGCCAGCAGGCGATGCGGCGCCGTGCCGGTGACATCCCTGCCGGACAGCCTGACCTGGCCGGACCAGGGGCGCTCCAAGCCGGAGATGGCCCGCAGCAGGGTCGTCTTGCCGTGACCGTTGGGGCCGAAGAGACCGACCCTCTCTCCGGCCGCGACCGAGAGGTCGATGCCGTGCAGGACCCGGGCGCGGCCGTAGCCGGCCACCAGGGCCTGGACGTCGAGCAGGGTGTCAGCCATCGCCGCCGCGACCGCCCAGATAGGCGGCGACGACGGCGGGATCGCCGACCACCGCCTCCGGCCGACCTTCCGAGAGCACCTGTCCCTCGTTCAAGACCACGAGGCGCTGGGCCACGCCCAGCAGCAGCGGCAGCACATGCTCGATCAGCACGATGGTGATGCCGCTGCCATGCAGGCGCCGGATCAGGGCATCGAGGTCCTCGATCTCCGGGCGGGTCAGGCCGGCCGCCGGCTCGTCCAGCAGCAGCATGACCGGCTGCGAGGCCAGCGCCGAGGCGATCATCAGCTTCTTGATCTCGTAGAGCGACAGCTCGTCGGACGGACGGTCCCAGGCGTCCGGCCCGATCGCGACCAGCGCCAAGCTGGCCTCGACGGCGGACGCCGCTGCCACCGCCGTCATGCCGCCGGCATAGATCGCCCCCATGGCAACGGTGTCCCTGGGGCTCAGCGTCTCGAAGCGCGTCTCGCGCTGAAAGGTCCGGGCCAGGCCCAGTGCCGCGATGCGGTGCGGCCGCATGCCGTCGATGCGCCTCTCCTTGAAGTGCACCCGGCCTTCGTCCGGACCGAAGGGCACGCCGGTCACCAGGTTGAAGAGGGTGGACTTGCCGCTGCCGTTGGGTCCGGCGATGCCCAGGATCTCGCCCTCCTCGACCGAGAGCGAGATCCGATCGACCGCCTGCAGGCTGCCGAAGCGCTTGGCCACGGCCTCAAGGCGCAACAGCGGCGGTCCCATCGAAGCGGCGGGCCGTCCGACCTGCCTATTGCTTCATCCAGGGCGGCGCCTCAAAATCGCCGGTGGCATAGGCCGGCGGATAGAAGAGCACGCGCTCGCCGTCGCGGATCTGATAGAACTGGATCGGCACGAAATCGATGCCTTGCATCGCCAGGTGGGTGGCGGGATCGAACTTCAGGCGCCCCGTCACGATCTGCTTGTCCGTATTGGCGATGGCCTCGGCGACGGCCAGGGTATCGGTGGGATCGCCAACCTTCTCGACGGCGTCGAAGTAGAGCATCGCCATCTCGTAGAGGGCCACACCGTAGGTGCCGCTCTCGACACCGTACTTGGCCTTGTACTTGGCGGCGATCTCGGCGGCGCGCGGATTCTTCGGGCTCATCAAGGGGCCGCCCAAGAGGTTGTAGACCACGCCGGTGGAGCGGTCCTTGGTCAGCTCAAGGAACTCCGGCACCGAGGGACCGTACTGGATGAAAACCAGGCTGTCGGTGGGGTCCTCCAGGAACTGGGTCATGAAGCTGGCGGCGTTCGAAGGCACCCAGTCGGTGTTCACCACCAGGGCCGGCGGATCCTGGCGCACCTTGGCCAGCAAGGCCCGCCAGTCGTTGATCTCGCCCGAGGGCACGACCTCGTCGACGGTGATCTCCCAGCCGCCCTGGGCGAAGCTCTTCTTGATCCCCTCGTAGATGGTCTTGGAATAGGCGTTGTCGGAGGAGACGATCGCCAGCTTCTTGTTCGGCAAGGTCAGCTGCCCGGCCTCGATCAGGCCCTCGACCACGGGCAGGAGCTCGGTCTCGTAGGCGTCGTAGGAGGGCGTGTAGGACCAGACCGTCGGGAAACGGTCCGGATCGGGCGCGATCATCTCGCGCGTCTGCTGCGAGTTTCCGGCCACCAGATAGATCAGGCCGGCATCCGCGAAGTACTCGATCTCGAAGTTGTTCTGCGTGGCGAACCCGGTGAGCACGGCATTGAGGTCCGATTCACCGGCCAGGCGCTCGAACGCGGCGACCACGGCGGCTGCGCTCTGGTCCTTCACGTCGCCCACCACCACCTCGTAGGTGTAGCCGGCGACCCCGCCGGCGGCATTGACCTCCTCCACCGCCATCTCGACGCCGCGCACGAACTCCTCGCCGTCGGCCGCGGCCCCGCCGGCCGTCGGCGCCATGACTCCGATCTTGAACTCCTCGGCCAGGCCGGGACCCGCCGCGAGGGCAAGGCTCAGCGCTAGAAGCGATGCTGCGAAGGTCTGCTGCATGGGTCTGCCTCTCCGTTCTCGTCCGGGCTCTTGCGCCCGTCGCGTGACAGCTTAGCAGCTTTTGCCCGCCGACGCCTTTGCAAGCCGCAGCGCGTTGACTGCGCAAGACAGGAGAGGGACCAGCGGCGGTCGCCAAGCCGACGCCAGACCAATGCTCTGGCGGACAGTCGCGAGGCCGCTATGTTAGGTCCCTAGACGGTCTTCGGCGCAGCTCTGGGGAAGCGAACGTCCCGACATGAAAACGCTCTTCCAGCTTTGGCGCGTGCAGACACGACCCGGCCCGCGGCTGACTCAGGTCTTTCTGGAAGAAGAGCTGTACGGCTTGAAGCTGGCTGCGCTGTCGAGGACTCTTGTCATTGGGTCGCTCTGCGTATTTTTTATTATCGTCAATAATCCAGTTAGTAAATGGCATTGGGCTATCGCGTCTTCAATTCTCATTGTTATTATGTGGATACATTATGTTTGGAGATTGAAACGACCGCGAGAAGTTTGGATTTCCTACATATTGGTGCTTGCTGACTTTATTACTGCAGCTCTCTTTGCACTACGGCCACAGTTTCTCGTCTTTAGCGAACTTCCCGCGCAGGCCACGGACAAGCTTTCGGCACAGTCCGTCATCGTCGTGCTGATTGCCATGTACGGCTTGACCGGGCGTGCGAACCTGGTGATCTGGGCCGGTGTCTCGGCGGCGCTCTGCTGGGGCGCTGCAATCGGCTATCTGCTCACGCTGCCGGACACCTTCAACATCACCGACAGGGAATGGGCCGGAATAGGGATTATCCTCGACCCCTACTACATCGGCATCGGCCGCGCGTTGAGCGAGATGACCCTCTTCGTGCTTGCTGCCTTCGCGGTGGCCGTGATCGTCGTCCGCCTGAGGGGGCTGATCGCGACAAGCACCCTGGTCGAGCGCGAGCGCAGCAATCTCTCCCGCTACCTGCCGCGCGACCTGGCCGACACGCTGGCCGGGCGCGACAGTCCCCTGGACGCGCCCAAGGTCCGCCACGTCGTCGTGATCTTCGTCGACATGGTGGGCTTCACCGGCCGGGCGGAGGCGCTGGGGCCCGAAGACACGATCACTCTCCTGCGCGACTTCCACGAGGTCCTGGGCGACTGCACCTTCGAGTACGGCGGCTCCTTGGAGAAGTTCCTCGGCGACGGAATCATGGTTACCTTCGGGCGGACGGAAAGTGACCCTGAGGACGCGGCCAAGGCGCTTCGCTGTGCCTGCACCATGGTCGAGCGCATCACCCATTGGACCGAGGAACGCGGCGACCGGCCGCCGATCGAGATCGGCATTGGTCTGCACATGGGCGAGGTGGTGACCGGCAACATCGGCACCACGAGCCGGCTGGAGCCGGCGATCCTGGGCGACGTCGTCAACACGGCGAGCCGCATCCAGTCCCTGACGCGCAACACCCGCTACCCGATCCTTCTGAGCGAAGAGCTACGCGGCGCGGCGGCGACCACGGCGGAGGGCGCGGCCCTGGTCGCCGGGGCGGAGCCCTTGGGCCCGCAACCCATCAAGGGGCGCGGTGCGGCCCTCGATCTCTATGGCCTGTCGCCGCCGCCTCCTTGACGACCGATCCGGCGAAGGCAGGCGGCAAAGCGCCGGTCAATAGGGCCGGCCATCCTTGTGCGCGAAGCGCCACTTGCCCTCCTCGTCCAGCACGGCCCGGATGTCGTCCCTGGGGTAGCTTGCGCTGTCGCCCGGCAGTCGATCGCCGATCTCGAGGTAGAGCACCGTCGCGTCGCTTCGGTTCACCAAGTGATGCGCGCCGCCGCCGGCGGGAAAGCCCGCGCACATGCCGGGCGCCAAGGCGATCTCATCCGTCTCGGTCACCAAGGTCGGCGTGCCTGCCAGGATGTAGACGAACTCGTCCTGCTTGCTGTGGCTGTGCATCAAGGCCGACTGTCCGCCGGGCGCGAGCTCGGTCAGGTTGACGCCGAAGTTCTTGAGACCGAAGAAGTCCCCCAAGGGCCGCTTGCTGCGTCCGCCCATGCGGCTGGCGAAGGGCTCGGGATAGTTCGAGGCCTTGGCGCGCGGCGGCGCGGCCAGAGCCTCGACCGACAGCGGGGCCTTGGGGGCGCTTTCGGCCATTCGCTCTCTCCTCTCTCTCGCTTTCGGTTGGGCGGCAGCGGGCTGGCCCGCCCTTGCATATGGGGCCTCTATCCCTTGCCGCCGAAGAAGCCTTGCAGGTCGCCGACAGGCATGATGTCGCGAACGAAAGTGAAGCCGCCCGCCTCCTTCATCTCCCGCGCGGCACGGACGACCGCGGCCAGCGCCAGGCGCGACAAGGCACCGCCGACGCTGACGCGCTTGACGCCGGCATCGCTCAACTGCCGCAAGGTGATGTCGGGATCGGCAAAGCCCATGACGATGTTCACCGGCTTGCCGACAGCGGAGACGACGGTGCGGATCGTGTCGAGATCCTTGGTCCCCGGCGCGTAGAGGACGTCGGCTCCCACCGCCTCGAAAGCCTGCAGGCGGCGGATCGTGTCATCCAGATCGTCGCGGCCGTGCAGGTGGTTCTCCGAACGCGCCGTCAAGGTGAAGGGGATGGGAAGCGCGCGCGCGACCTCCACCGCCGCCTGGACGCGCTCCACGGCGAGCGAGAAGTCGTAGATCGGGTTGCGGGGATCGCCGGTGAAGTCCTCGATCGAGCCGCCGACGGCGCCGGCCTCGGCGGCCTGGCGGATCATCTCCGCGGCCGCGCGCGGCTCGTCGGCAAAGCAGTTCTCCAGGTCGACGTTGACCGGCAAGTCGGTGGCCGCGCAGATCGCCCGGCAGTTCTCCAGCACGTCGGCCGCGCCGACACCCCAAGCCCCCTCCCTGCGTCCCAGGGTGCAGGCCACGCCGAGACTGGTGGTCGCCAGGGCCTCGAACCCCAGGGCGGCCAGAATTTGGGCGGTTCCGGCGTCCCAAGGGTTGGGGATGACGAAGGCGCCCTCACCTTCGTGCAGCGCCCGAAAGGCCCGGCCCTTTTCCTCTTGCGTCTGCATCGCTCCGCTCCTCCCGGTTACTCGGCCGTCACAATTGTGGGCTGGCAGCGCAGGGGAAAGTTCACCGAGTTGGCGACGAAGCAATTCTCGTGCGCGGTCTTGTGCAGCGCCAGGGCCTTCTCCCGGTCGCTCTCGGCGGTGACGGTCACCACGGGACGCAGTTCCGCCTCGGTGAAGCGGCCGCCGCCGGCGCGCCATTCCTCCATCTCGCCCTGCGCTTCGTCGCGATAGTCGACGACGGTGATCCCGGCAACAGCGCAGAGGTGCAGGTACCAAAGCATGTGACAGGCCGAAAGCGCGGCCAGCAGCAGGTCCTCCGGATTGTAGCGAAGGGGATCGCCCCGAAAGGCCGGGTCGGCCGATCCTGGGATCGGCGGCCTGTCGGCGACGGTGATTTCATGCTGGCGCCCGTAGGCGCGGACATCACTGGTTCCTTGTCCCAGGTTGCCCGTCCAGACCACCGTCGTTTCGTAGTGGTGCACACGGGCCGAAGATTTCCTTGCCTGCTCCGTCACCGCGACCTCCATAAGGCTGGGAATGTTTCGCCGACCGCCGATCGACGGTCAACCAGCTTTCCGGCATCAGCTTGCGCGTCCTATCTGGATCTGTAAAATGCATAGTATCTTCCCGTTGCATCAGTTATTCTGACCCAATGAACATCGACGAGGTGCGGACCTTCGTGACCATCGCCGAGCTTGGCGGTTTCACGCGCGCCGCCGACCGACTGAACCGCTCGCAACCGGCGATCAGCCGCCGCATCAGCCTGTTGGAGCAGGAGCTTCAGGCCCCTCTGCTGGAGCGCGTGCGCGGCGGCATCAGGCTGACGGCGGCGGGCCGCGCCTTTCTCCCCTACGCGGAGGCCATGCTGGCCGCCATGCAGGACGGTCGAGAAGCGATCCGCGATCTTCTGCATGAAGAACGCGGCAGCCTGTCGCTCGCGCTGGTGGGCACGCTTGCCGACACGCGAATCGTCGAGGTCTTGCGCGACTTCGCGCAACGTGCGGACGGCGTGAAGCTGGAGCTGCGTACCGCCAGCAGTCGCCAGATCAGCGATCTGGTGCGCCGCGCCGAGGTCACCCTGGGGCTGCGCTACTTTCCGGACGACAATCCCGACCTCTTATCGGAGACGGTGGGGGCCGAAGCGCTCCGCGTCGTGGCCTCGGCCGAGCATCCCCTCGCCGGCCGGCACCTCAGCGACGCGCGCGCCCTCCGCGGCGAGGCCTGGGTCGGCTTTCCCGTGGCGCGCGCGGAGCCGGAGTCGCACGGCCACCTGCTCCAGCGTCAGCTGTCGGCGGCCGGCTTGATCGATGCCCAGATTACCCCGATCGACAGCCTGACGGCGCAGAAGCGGCTGGTCGAGGCGGGCTTCGGGCTGGCGCTGATGACGGAAAGCAGCATCGGCGAGGAACTGCGCCTCGGCAGTCTCGCCCTGATCGACGTCCCCGCCTTGCGCGCGCTTCTGCCTATCGCGCTCATCCATCGCAAGCGCGGCTTCTTGAGCCCCGCCGCGCAGTCCCTGCGCCGGCTGGTGAGGACGGAGCTGGGGCGCCTTTGAGGACCCGGGCGTCGCGCTCAGGTTCAACCCCGTTCCTACGCCGCTACCGCTCGGACAAGAGCGCCGCGAGCCGGGAAAGAATGACCTCCACCTCCGCAGCATCGACCGGAACCAGTTCGAAGATCAGTTCCCCCTCGCTCAGGCCGTGCCGCATGGGCCAAATCGCGGGCGTCGAGGCTTTCAGGGCCTCCGCCAGGGCCGCAGCATCGCTGCCGGCGCGATCGGGATCCACCCGCAGGTGCGCCCGCGCGATCGGCAGGCCGTCACGATCGCGCTGAAGGCGCGCGTCGATCCCGTGGAGGCTGGCCGCCCGCCGGACGAAAGCGGCGACCTTTGCCTCCTGCCGGCGCGACCAGGCGGCAAGATCCAAGGCCTCGCGTTCCTCGATCGCCGCGAGCATCCCTGAGATCGCCTCCTTGGTCGCCTTCATCGCGCGGCCGATGCCCGTCTCCTGGGCGCGCACCGCCGCCACCGGCGCCGCCCCTCCGATCACCAGACCGGCTGTCGGGGCCGCCAGGTACTTCTGGGCGGAGAGCACCAGCAGATCCGTGCCGGTGGCAAGCAGCGGCGCGATCCGGAGGTCCTGCGCCGCGCCGTCGATGATGGTCGGCAGGCCCAGGCGATGGGCCGCCGCCACCGCCTCGGCCAGATCGATGGCCGGCCCACGGGTCAAGCGCGACGCGACCAGGAGGAGACAGGCCCGCTTCGGCCCGGCCAGCGCCGCTTCCAGGGCGTCGATCGCACAGGCCTCCTCGGTACCGGCCACAATCGGCGTCGCGCCGGCCAGACGAATGGCCTGCAGGATCGACTGGCCATAGTTCACCACGTGGCCGGCGGGCAGGACGACGTGCTTGGCCATGCCGCGCGTGTCGGGCAGCGCCGCGACCAGCTCCGGCCGGCCGGCGGTCATGACGCCCGCGATCGAGAGCGTGAGCCCCGCCGCAGCGCAATGGACCACCGTGCCCGCCTCGGCGCCGGTGAAGCGCCGGAGCGCCAGGTTGGCGGCCGCTTGCAGTTCCTCCATCACGAAGCTGCGGGACAGCGCCTCCGCCACCGCCGCGCCCACCGCATGCGACGACCTAGAGACGCCGAGCGGGGTGAAAGGACCGGCGGCGTTGATGACCTCGGTCAAGCCGTAGCGCGCGTGCATGGTCATGCGAAACCTCCGGCGGCAGCGTGTGACGGGACGGCGGCGAGGACAGCAGAGACGAGGCCTCCGGTCTAGCCGTTCGGCCGGCGGCGGCGCGCCGTCACCGCCCTGGGCGAGACACCGAAGCGACGCTTGAAGGCCGTGGCGAAGTTGGCGCCGTAGCCGTAACCCACGCTCTCGCCGACCCGGCTCACCGGCAGCTCGCCCTCTTCCAGCAGGCGCCACGCCCGCTCCAGCCTCAGATCGGTCAGGTAGTCGGTGATGGTCCGGCCATGCTCCGACTTGAAGATGACGCGCAGACGGGTCCGGTTGAGGCCCAGCATGCGGGCGAGCTGCGGCACGCTCGGCGGTGCCGCCAAGCGGTCGGCCAGGATGGCGGCAGCCTCCTTGGCCTTGTCTTGGTCGCGGCGCGACAGGCGCTGCGAGCGTGAGTCGGGCAGGGCGGCCTGCAGCATGAGGCAGACCAGTTCCGTGGCCTTGGCCTCGAGGTAGACCGGCCGAAGCGGCCCCTCGACCGGCAGCTCGGCCACGTCGCGCAGCAAGCGTTGCAGCGCGGGAAAGACCGGCAATGCGGTCAGGAAGGGGCTGTCGCTGCTGCCGGCGACGTGGCGTGCCAGGTCCGGCGGCAGGCTTTCTTCCGGGATCTCCAGCTCTTCCATCAAGGAGCGGCGCTTGCAGTAGACAGTGAACCACAAGGGCGCCGCGGCGTCGCCGTACCAATGGCCCTCGTCCAATCCGGTCGGCTGGAAGCGCAGGGTCCCCAGCGGTGCCGTCAAGTCGACCCGGCGGTCCTCGCCGAAGAGGAAGGCGCCGTTGCCCACGCCGCGCAGGTGGAACTTGATCCAGTCCTCGCCGCGCAGCTTCTCGACATCGGGGCCCGGCATGTAGCCGTTCACCGTCCAAACCAGAAAGTCGGGCGCGAAGGCACGCCCCTCGACATAGCCGCCACCGGAGCGCGCCAAGGCGCTCTGCCCGTCGCCCTCGCCGTCGTGACGATCGATCAGAGCGCGCAGCTTGCCGCGCATGGTGCCGCCTTCGCCCGGCGGCATGCGCAGGCCGGGCGGCATCTCCTCGCGAGAGGACCACGGCGCTAGCCTATCCGTCATGGCTCGCCTCCTTGGATAGGCAAGCATGCAGCCTTGACCGGCGACCTTCAATGGCAGGCTGCAGGACCCCGGGACGCGGCGCCAAAGAAATGGCTGCCGCTGGCAGATTCCTCGCTGCGTGACGGCGTGCTAAGCCTAGGCCGGGCGGAGAGAGCGGAGGAGAGCCCGATGACCTTGGACCAGCGGGTGATCGACACCAGCCACTGCGCGATCGCCCTTTCGCAGAACGCCGACAGCGGCCCCGCCTGTCTCCTGATTCACGGCAACTCCTCGTGCAAGGAGGTCTTTCGCCACCAATTGGAAGGCGCGCCGGGCAAGAGCCATCGCCTGATCGCGGTGGATCTGCCCGGCCACGGCGCCTCGGCGAATGCCCGCGCGCCGGAGCGGACCTACTGCCTTGGCGGCTATGCCGACGCGATCCTGGAACTGGCAAGGGTCATGGAGCTGCGGAAGCCGGCCGTTCTGGGCTGGTCGCTGGGCGGTCACATCGGCCTGGACATGATCGGCCGCGACAAGGACATCGCGGGCCTGATGATCAGCGGCACGCCGCCCATCACCTGCGACCAGGCAGGCTTCGCCGCCGGCTTCATCTTCAGCGAGCACATGCACCTGGCCGGCCAGGAGCATTTCAGCGAGGCCGAGGTGGATGCCTATGCGCACGCGACCTGCGGGCGCAACGCGCCCTTCGAGGACTTTCTGCTGCGCGCCGTGGCCCGCACCGACGGCCGCGCGCGCAAGCTGATGCTGGAAGCGCTGGCGGCCGGCCGCGACCCCGACCAGAGAGCGCTCGCGACCGAGAGCGAGATTCCGCTCGCCATCGTCAACGGGGCCGAGGACGAGTTCATCAACAACGCCTACATCCGCGCGCTTGCCTACAAGACGCTCTGGGACGGTCGGGTGCACGACCTGGAGAGGATCGGCCATGCCCCTTTCTGGGAGGCGCCGGAGCGGTTCAATCCAATCTTCATGCGCTTTCTGGATGATGTCCTCGCGAAATCCGGGTAGAGACCTCGGCCATGGATGCACTCAGCTACTTCGCTCACGACTACGCCGGCGCCCGCGAGAAGTTCCGGGAAGCCGCAAGGACCGCCGGGGCTCGCCTCTCGGAGCACGTCAATCCGGCAAGCGGCCCGGACGGCCTGACGCTCACCACCGACGTCGCCGCCTTGGGACCGCCGGACGCGGCCGTGACCTTGATGATCAACTCCGGCACGCATGGCGCCGAAGGCTTCTTCGGCTCGGCCGTGCAGGTCGGCTGGCTGCGCGGACGCGGCATGCGGCCCTTGCCCGAGGGCCTGCAGGTGGTCCTGGTGCACGCCATCAATCCCTTCGGCTTCGCCTGGCTTCGGCGCACCAACGAGGAGAACGTCGACCTCAACCGGAACTTCATCGATCACGACAAGCCGCACCCCATCTGCCCCGGCTACGACGTCCTGCATCCCGCGATCCTGCCCGTCGCCTGGGACGAAGCGAGCAAGGAGGCCTTCGACGCCGCCTACCGCGACTACGCCGAAGAGCACGGCGAGATGGCGACCCAGGCGGCGATCACCGCCGGTCAGTACGAGTACGCTGACGGCCTCTTCTTCGGCGGCCGCAAGCCCACCTGGTCGAACAGGCTGATCCGCGACCTCGCCGCCGCGCACAGCGCCGGCTCCAAGCGGGTTCACTTCATCGACCTGCACACCGGCCTCGGCTCCTGGAGCTACATCGAGATCATCCATCGCCACCTGCCCGACAGCGACGGCGAAGCCTGGCTGCAGCGCATCTATGGAACCCACTCCCTGGGCTCCCTCGCCCGCGCGGACAGCGTCTCCGTCGCCTCCGGCGCCGGCCTGGTCGAGGTCGGCGTGCGCCAGGCCCTGGGCGGCAAGCCCTTGATCGCCTGCACGCTGGAGGTCGGCACCCGACCCGTGCCCCAGGTGCTGGAGGCGCTGCGCGCCGACAACTGGCTGCATATCCACGGCGATCTGGGGTCCAAGCTGGGAGGCGAGATCAAGACCCGGCTCAAGGACGCCTTCTTCCCGGATGAACCCGACTGGAAGGAACTGGTCAGCCTGCGCGCCCGGCAGATCATGGATGTGACCCTGGCGGGGATCGAGAGCGGGCTTGCGAAGTAGCCTGGAGTTTCCGGAGTCTAGAGAGGCAAGAGACATGGACGAGCGCGCGCAACTGTTGGCCTGGATCGAGACCGAGCGCGAGGAGATCCTGACCTTTTTCCAGGACTTCGTCCGCGCCAAGAGCCCCAATCCGCCGGGCGACACGACCGCGGCCGTGGCCCACATCACCGGCTTCCTGGAACGCCAGGGCCTGCCCTTCCGCCTGGTCGACCCGCAGCCGACCATGGCCAACGTGGTGGGCAGCTTCGAGGGCGGCGCGCCCGGCCGCCATCTGGTGCTGAACGGCCACATCGACGTCTTTCCGGTCGGCGAGGACCCGGCCGCGGAAGGCTGGACGCAGGACCCCTGGGGCGGCGCGCTCGCCGACGGCAAGGTCTACGGCCGCGGCGCCGCCGACATGAAGTGCGGCACCAGCAGCTCGATCTGGACCTATGCCTTGCTGCATCGCATCAAGGACCGCCTGAAGGGCAAGCTGACCCTGACCTGCGTCTCGGACGAGGAGACCTTCGGCCCCTGGGGCGCGCGCTGGCTGATGGAGCACGAGCCGGAGGTGCGCGGCGACTGCTGCCTGAACGGCGAGCCCTCAAGCCCCTTCTCCATCCGCTACGGCGAGAAGGGCCCGCTGTGGATCAAGTTCACCGTCCGCACGGCCGGCGCGCACGGCGCCTACACCCACGCCAGCCCCTCGGCGACCCGCCTGGCCGCCCGCCTGATCCACGACCTCGAGGCGCTCGAGGAGATGGAGTTTCCGCTGCCCGACAACCTCATGCGCGCGCAGGCGGAAGCCTCCGAGGCCGCCGACCGGGCGATGGGTCCCGGCGCCGGCGCCATCCTGCCGAAGGCCACCTTGAACATCGGCACCATCCAAGGCGGGTTGAAGGTCAACATGATCCCAGGCGAGTGCAGCTTCGAGGCCGACATCCGCCTGCCGGTCGGCGTCACCAAGGAGACCATCATGGCCGAGGTGGAGAAGATCGCCGCCGCCTACCCCGAGGCCAGCTACGAGGAGATCAACTGCAGCCTGCCCTCCTACTGCGACCCCTACGGCCCCATGGTGGAGATCATCCAGAAGAACGTCGAGGCCCTGCGCGGATTCCGGCCGACGCCGGTGGTGAGCCTCGGCGGCACCGACGCCCGCCTCTGGCGCTACGAGAACATCCCGGCCTATGTCTACGGCCCCTTCCCCACCGGCATGGGCTCGGCCGACGAGAACGTGCCGGTCGACGACTTCTTCCACGTGCTGAAGACCCACGTGCTCTCGGCCTACGACTATCTGACCGCGGACTAGAGCGGGATGACGTCAAATCGAAACGATTTGCCGTCTGAATCCCGCTCTACCTCATTGAAAGATAGAGCAGATTCACGCAATCAGGTGAGGCCACCTGATTACGACCTGCTCTAGGTGACGGCGCTCGCCGCCATGATCGCGGTATCGCTGCCCAGGGGACGGCCGTGGCGGACCTGAAGGAGTTAGACGACCAGCGTCGCCTGAAAATCTACCTTGGCAGCATCAGACGCATAGACTCAGGAACATTCATTGTAGACGACACCATCAGAGGGTTCGTCTCACACCCAGACCAAGACTTTGATGACTTCTTTCAGTCTCTAGACCACTACGAGCACGGCAGACGCTGGAAGAAGAAAGATGGAACGAGACGGCTAAAGCAGAAGTTTGAAAAGTATATTGTCCCTGTTCAGGATGTATTTAAGGAAACAGGCCAATCCAAACCCTTCTTGGTTGCCGCTCACGGCAACACGGGAGGCTTTGGAGCGCCGACTTTCGCGAAGTCGGCCCATATCTCAGCATGGCTGAGCAACAGGTGCTTCCTGCCGCTGAAATGGAAGCGCCACATGGGCACGATCACCAAAGTCGATGGGGCGGATCGAGAGTTCAGCGAGAAAGACGACAAGGTGGTATGGCGGGGCGCCACGACCGGGGCGTTTCAAGCCACGCGAGGCCTGGTGGACCACTCGAGCCGCTTCTTTATCGCCCAGAGGTGGGCCGCTCTATCGAAGTATGACATTGGCTTCACGGACGTCGTTCAGTCCAATGACAGATTTACAGACATAGAAGTCGCCACATTGAACAAAATGAAAAGAGATTTCTTAAGTCTTGAGCAGCAATTGCAATCGAAATTCGTTCTTTCCCTGGAAGGAGTCGATATTGCGACCGGATTGAGGTGGATGCTTTACTCGAAGTCCGCCGTCATCATGCCGCATCCGCGCTGCGAATCATGGTATTGTGAGAGGTTCCTTCGCCCCTTTCGGCACTATATCCCGGTGAAGTACGACCTGTCCGACATGGACGAGGTGTACGCCTGGTGCCTCAACAATCAGGCCCAGTGCGAGGAAATCGCCATGAATGGGCGCGCCTTCATTTCTTCCCTCTTGGACCAAGCTCACGAAGAACACTTGGCAAGGACTGTCGTCGAAGCCTATGCATCCAAAGTATCGTTCAAGTTTGTCGGTGAACTGAAGAGGGTTTTCGATTAGCGCGCGGGTCGGACGAGAGAGCCGTCGTCAGCGCACGAGGCATAGCAGAAAGTCCACCATCACGCTGGCGGCCATCAAGGCCGTCATGTTCTCGACGTCTTGCGGCGGGCTCACCGTGTTCACGTCAAGGGCCACGATGTCGAGGGACGAGAGCGCCTCGACCAGCGCGAAGGCCTCGCCGGCGCTGGCGCCACCGAAGACGGGGTTGCAAACGCCGGGCGTCACCGAGGCATCCAGGAAATCCATGTCGAAGCAGAGATAGAGCGGGCGGCCACCGACGCTCTCCGCCACCCGCCGCGCGACCGCGGCGATCCCCTCGGCCTTGAGCTGGCGCATGGTGATCACCTGGTAGCCCAGCGCTCTCGGGTGCGACCAGGCCTCCGGATGGCGCGTGGCGCCGCGCAGGCCGATGTGGAAAGAGCGCGCGCAGTCGAGGAGGCCCTCCTCGGCCGCCCGGGTGAAGGTCGTGGCCGTCGTGTCCTCCTTGAGGGGATAGCAGTCGCTGTGGGCGTCGATGTGGACGGCGACGAGCCCCGGATGGTGGCGCGCGGCGGCACGCAGCTGCGGCAGGCTCACCATGCCGTCGCCGCCCATGGTGAGCGCCAAGGCGCCGGCGGCGAAGATCGCGTCGGCCGACGCCTCGATCGCCTGGAAGGACTCCGCTACCCGGCTGGGCACCACCGCGGCATCGCCGAGGTCGAGCAGTTGCAGGGCCTCGATGAGGTCGCGCCCGCTTTCGGGATCATAGCGGCCCAGCTCGTGCGAGGCGGCGCGAATGGCCGACGGCCCGAGGCGCGCGCCGACGCGCATGGCCGTGCCGTGGTCGAAGGGGCAGCCGAGAACGGCGACCTTCGCGCCGTCCGGCGATGCACTGAAGGGAGCGCCCAGGAAGGTCACCTCTGGACGGCGGCGGGAGTCACTGGTCATCATGCCAGCCTGCCTCGCGCATCGCGGGCCGTCCAGTAGCCGTTGGAACGCATTGGAGCAGATGTACGATGGAGCGACCTGCCCTGCCCCACTCACTTTGGGCGGCCACCGCGCGGCCGGCGCCCGAGACCCCGCCGCTTGTCGGCGAGGCCGAGGCCGATGTCGCGATCGTGGGCGGCGGCTTCACCGGCCTCTCGGCGGCGCTGCACGCGGCCGAGGGCGGCGCCAAGGTGGTGCTGGTCGAGACGGCGGAGCCTGGATTCGGTGCCTCCGGCCGCAACGGCGGGCAGGTGATCCCCGGCCTGAAGCTGTCCCCGAACGAAGTCGCCGCCCGGTTCGGTGCGGAGCGCGGCGAGCGCCTCAATGCCTATGCCGGCGGCGTCGCCGACCTGGTTTTCGACCTGATCGAACGGCACGGGATCGATTGCGGCGCCTTTCGCGGCGGCTGGCTGCAGGGCCTGCACAGCAGCAAGGCGCTGCCCGACGCCGAATCCCGCGTGGGCCAGTGGCAAGCCCGCGGCGCCCCGGTCACCCTGCTGGACCGCGGGGAGACGGAGCGCCTCTCCGGCGCCAGGGGCTATATCGGCGCGGTCTGCGACGCGCGCGGCGGCACGCTCAATCCCCTGGGCTACGCGCGCGGCCTGGCCGCCGCGGCGATCAAGGCCGGCGCGCGGATCCATGGCGCCTCGCCGGCCACCGGTCTCTCGCCGGGAGCGGAGGGCTGGCGTGTGACCACGCCGCAAGGCAGCGTAAGGGCCGAACAGGTCCTGCTCTGCACCAACGGCTACACCGGCGGCCTCTGGCCGGGCTTGCGGCAATCCATCATCCCGCTCTTCAGCTATCAGGTGGCCACCCGGCCGCTCGGCGACAATCTGCGCAAGACGATCATGCCGGAAGGCCACGCGCTTTCGGACACGCGCAGGCTCCTGAACTACTGCCGGCTCGACCCGGAAGGACGTCTCGTGGTCGGCGGCCGAGGCGCCTACCGCGACACCAGCGAGCCGCGCTACTTCGCGCCGGTCGCCACCGCACTGCGGCGTCTCTTCCCGCATGTCGAGGAGGAGAGCTTCGAATTCTACTGGGGCGGCAAGATTGCGCTCACCGCCTCGCACCTGCCGCATTTCGCCGAGCTGGCGCCGGGCCTGACCGCCGCCCTGGGCTACAACGGCCGCGGCGTGGCCATGGCCAGCGCCACCGGCAAGGAACTGGCCAAGCGCGTCCTGGGCACGCCGCTGGATGAGCTGCCCTTCCCTGAGAGGCCGATCAAGCCCATTCCCCTCCACGCGCTGCGCCGCCCGGTGCTCTCCGCCCTGGTCGCATGGAAGCGCTTTCGCGACCTGCGGGAAGCAAGACATTGAGCGGCTTGGCGCACGTTCCGCGTGACTGACGGCGAAACGCACCCCATGTTCCAAGCCTGGAACTGCAGCAGATCGGACCGGCCCCATGTTCACCACCGCGCGTCCCTATCGCTTCCACATCGAAGTGACCGACAAGTGCAATGCGGCCTGCCCCATGTGCCAGCGGGTGGTCCATCTGGATCACTGCAAGACCAACTACGACAAGGTGCAGAAGATCGAGCTGACGCTGGCCGACTTCGAGGAGCACTTCGACGACGCCTTCTGCGCCAAGGTCGACGAGGTGGAGTTCGGCGGCGGCCTGGGCGACGCGCCGGCCGCCAGCCAGTTCCTGGAAATTTGCGATCACCTGACGACGCGCGGCGTGCGCGTGCTCATCTCCTCCAACGGCAGCCTGCGCTCTACCGACTGGTGGCGAGAGCTGGGTCACGTCATGCGGCGCAACGATTCCTTCCTGGAGCTGCACGTCGACGGACTGGCCGACACCAACCCGCTCTATCGGGTCAACACCTACTTCGACAAGATCATGGCCAATGCCGAGGCCTACATGGCGACCGGCGCGGTTGCCGAATGGCACTACATTCTCTTCAAGCACAACGAGCACCAGGCCGAAGAGGCGCGCCAGCTGAGCCGCGCCATGGGCTTCCGCAAGTTCGTGCTGATCGACACCATCCGCTTCGGCAAGAAGAAGAACTTCGAGTACCAGATGCCGAGCGGCGAGACGCGCTATCTGGAACCGCCCAGCTACACCAGCGCCGACTTCGCCCGGCGCGTGGCCGAGCAGACGCCTCACGCGCCCGCACCCTCTAACGGCGGCGCGGCGCCGCCCGACCCCGACGGCATGCGCGCCAAGGCCGAGGCGGGGGTCAACGGCATTCACTGCAAGTCGCAGATCAAGAACAGCGCCTACATCAATACCGAAGGCTACGTCTCGCCCTGCTGCTGGCTCTCCGGCTCGAACGACGAACTGGTGCTGATCGACCGCGCCGGCGCCGACCGCGAGGCCTACAATATCCGCAAGCGCAGCCTGGCCGAGATCATGCTGGACGAGCCCTTCGCCAGCCTCTACGAGGCTGACTGGAAAGCCGGCGCCAACGCCGTCTGCATGCGCAAGTGCGGCGCCATGATCCGCAACACGCGCCAGGCCGTCTGATCGCTATTTGGCGGCCAGGCTCACGGCCGAGGGAAGCCTGACGCAGAAGACGGTCCCCTCGGGGCCGGAGCGCTCGAGCGTCACCTCGCCACGCAAAGAGCGCATGATCTGCGCGGAGATGGCAAGGCCGAGGCCGCTTCCCTTCGCGCCGCCGGGGCGTTCCTGCGCGCCGCGGGCGAACTTGGTGAAGAGCTGATCTCGGTCGTCATCCGCGATGCCCGGGCCATTGTCTTCGATGCGGATCTCGACCCCGCCGTCGACCAGACTGACGCCGGCACGCACCTCGGGGGTCTTGCCGCGGTTGAACTTGATTGCGTTAGACAGCAGGTTGAGCATCACCTGCTTCAGGCGGTCGGCATCCGCGTGCACCGGGCTTGGCGGAAGGGGCGTCACCGTCATCGCGACGCCCTCGCGCTCGGCCAAGCCGGCCATGGTCTCCACCGCCTGGCCCAGGATCTCGCCGGCATCGACCAGCCGGATGTCCCAGGACATCTGTCCGCGCTCCATCCGGCTGAGGTCGAGAATGTCGTCCAGCAAGCGCGTCAGGCGCAGGCTTTCTTCGTGAATGATGGAGATGAAGCGCTTGGCGCGCTCGGGATCGAGATCGGGCCTGTCGTGCAGCAGCTCGGAGAAGGAGCGGATTGAGGTCATGGGCGTGCGCAGTTCGTGGCTGACCCGGCTCAGAAAATCGTCCTTCATCTGGTCCAGCTGGGTCAGCTTCTCGTTGGCGGCCTGCAGCTGCTCTGCGGTGCGGTGCAGCTCTTCCGACTTCCGCTCCAGCGCCCGGCTGTGCTCAATCGCCTGCTGGGTCTCTTCCAGCAGCGCCATCACCGTGTCGACGCTGAGCGCCTCTCCCTGGGCGATGCGCGAGACCATGAGACGCGCGGAGGAGGCGCCGATGCCGCCAGCCAGCTGGCGCTCGACGAAGGCGATGAACTGCGGATCCGCCCTCGGCGGCTGGCCGGCGCGTCCCTGCAGCCTCGCCTGCCGGCGGAACAGCGCCTGGGCGCGCTGCGCGCCCAGGACGGCGCGCGTCAGGTCGAAGAGGTCCTCGACCCTGGCAGAGCGCGGCAAGGCCGGCTCGCCCGCCTCGCTGCCGCGCGTGAAGACATCGACGAAGAGCGCGGACTGCAGCCGCTCGATGGGCGTCTGGCGCGTGACCAGGGAGACTCCCACGAAGGCGAGACAGTTCACCAGCAGGCTCCAGAAGACGGCGTGCACCAGAGGGTCCCAGCCGACGGCCCCCAGGAGCGCCGTCGGCCTCAGCGCGGCGATGCCCCAGGGCCCGAGGGAGACGAGGTCGCCGAGATTCCAAGCCGCCGCCACCGCCGGTGTCAGCAGGCAGTAGAGCCAGAGCAGGAACCCGGTCGACAGGCCGGCTATGGCACCGGCCTTGGTGGCATTGCGCCAGAGAATGCCGCCGATCAGGGCCGGCAGGAACTGCGCCACGCCGACGAAGGAGATGAGGCCGATGGACGCCAAGGCTACGGAGGCGGCACTTTCCCGGTAGTAGAAGAAGCCCAGGGCCACGATCACGACGATGCTGACCCGGCGGATCGTCAAGAGCGCGCCGGCGATATCTCCTCGCGCGCCGCCGCGCAACAGGTTCGCGCGCAGCAGCAAGGGCGTCACCAAGTGGTTGGAGATCATCACCGACAGCGCGATGGAGGCGACGATCACCATCGAGGTCGCCGCCGAGAGCCCGCCGATAAAGGCCAGCAGGGCCAAGGTCTCGTGCCCCGCGGCCAAGGGCACGGTCAAGACGTAGAAGTCGGGATTGGAGCTCTCCGGCAAGGTCGTGATGCCGGCAACCGCGATCGGCACCACGAAGAGACAGACGAGAAGCAGGTAGAGCGGGAAGAGCCAGGCTGCGGTGGCGAGATGGCTCTCCTTGCGATTCTCGACGATCGCCACCTGGAACTGGCGCGGCAGGCAGATGATGGCGGCCGCGGCAAGGAAGGTGATCACCACCCAGCGCGCCTCGTAGCCCTCCGGCAGGCTATAGAGGCGGCGTGCCGCGTCGCTCCAGTCCGCTTCGCGCAGGAGGTCGAGACCGCCGCCGAGACCCAAGGTGACGCTCAGGCCGACGGCGAGGAGGGCGAAGAGCTTCACCACCGATTCGAAGGCGATCGCCGCTACCACGCCCGGATGGCTCTCGTCGGCGTCGATCTTACGGGTACCGAAAAGGATGACGAAGACGGCCATGGCGACGGCGACCCAGAGCCCGTTGTCGGCGAGGAGGCCGCGCGCGGGTTCGGCGAGGGGCAGACCCTCGGGGTGACTGAGCACGGTGAAGGAGGTGGCGATGGCCTTCAGCTGCAAGGCGATGTAGGGCGTGATCACGATGACCGCGATCAGCGTCACCAGCGCCGAGACGGAGGAGCTCTTGCCGTAGCGGGCCGAGATGAAATCGGCGATGGAGGTGATCTGCTGGCTCTTGGCGATGCGCACCAGCTTGCGCAGCAGCAGCCACCAGGCCATGAAGACGATGGTCGGACCCAGATAGATCGCCAGAAACTCCGGCCCGTTGCGCGCGGCGCTGCCGACGGCGCCGTAGAAGGTCCAAGAGGTGCAGTAGACCGCCAGGGATAGCGTGTAGACGGCCGGAGAGCTGATGAAGCGCGCGCGGCCGCGCGCGACAGCCCGATCGCTCCACCAGGCGATGAAGAAGAGGCCCAGGAGATAGCAACCGCCGATCAGCAGGATGACGCCTGGCTCGAGCATCGCTCCGCCTCAATCCGCCTCGCCGGGCGAACCGGTCTCGCTGAGACGATGCGCGACCAGCGCGGTGAGCAGAATGCCGACCAGCCAGACCGCGAAGAGATAGAAGAGGAGCAGCGGGACACCGAAGAGATAGAGGGGATGGTCCAAGAGGCCCAGCACCGGCGGCATGAAGAGGATGACGGCGGCCAAGGGCAGGATCCAGCGCAGGTCCTGCCAGGCGCCCCGCGACTGGCCGATGCCCTCCCGCGCGTTGGCTGCCTTCATGACCTGACCGGCCGCGCCTGCTTCAGAAGCGTCGCCACGCGTTCCACCAGGTCCTTGTTGCCGTAGGGCTTGGTCACGAAGTCGTCGGCGCCGAGGTCCATCATCCGCTGGCGGTCGGCCGCCTGTCCCTTGGCCGTCAGGACCATGACCGGAAGGCTCTTGGAGCGAGGCTGCGCCCGCAGCCGGGCCAGGACATCGAACCCGCTGGCGCTGGGGATCATGGCATCGAGTATCAGCAGATCCGGCGGCTGCCGCGCCACCTCGGCCAGCGCCTCTTCGCCGTCGCCGACGGCCCGCACCTCGTAGCCCTCATGCTGCAAAAGGAAGCTCAAGGACTCCACGATGAAGGGTTCGTCCTCGGCAATGAGGATCTTGGCGCCCATGTCTCACTCCCTCGTCGGGGCCTGGCGTTCTCGTGCCGACATCATTGCCCTTGCGGCCATTGTCGACGCGCCGCGCTAGGCTTGCAAGGCCATGCCGCGCTCGGCCGGCAAATCGCGAGAGGGCACCAGGGCCTCGTGCGCCCTCTGCCGGCAGGCGATGCGGCGACAGGAGCGGCACTCGAAGCCCACTTCGGCGAGCAAGCTGTCCGGCCGTCCGGCGAAGCTGTCGCCGTAACTCAACCGCTCCATGTGAACCGCCTCGCAGCCCAGCATCACGCTGTACTGAACGGGGGCCTGGCCCTGCCCGGACCAGCCCTTGGAGGAGGCCTGGGCGATAAAGAGGTAGCGCGCGCCATCCGGCATGAGGGCCAGCTGACTGACGCTGCGCCCGGGGGTGGAGAAGGCCGCATAGACCGGCCAGAGCGGACAGGCGCCGCCATGGCGCGGCATTCTCAATCCCGGCAGGCTGAAGCGCTTGGAGATGTTGCCGGCCGGATCGCTGCGCAGGAAGGCGAAGGGCACGCCTTCGGCGCCGGGACGGCGCAAGGTCACCAGGCGATGGGCAATCTGTTCGAAGCTGGCGCTGAAGGCCAATGTCAGGCGGTCGACGTCGTAGCGCGCCCGCTCGGCGGCGGCGCGAAAGGCTTCGTAGGGAAACACCAAGGCAGCCGCGGCATAGCGCACCAAGGCGTCCTTGCAGCGCTGTCGGGCCGCCTCGCTGGTCAAGCGCTCGTCATCCACGAGGCTGTCCAGGAGGCTGTCGAAGCTCTCGGCCGCCAAGTGGCTCGCCACCAGGAAGCGACGGCTGGCCTCGGGCAGGGGGGAGAGTTCGGCGTTGTCGAGATGGACGGAGAGAGCGCGCCTGCGCGTGTCGGCATCGACCGCCGCCAGCCAGAGCACGGGGTCCTTCTCCGCCTCGTCGCCGGTCAGCTTGCGGCGCAGGTCGTCCGCAGCCTCCTCCAAGGCCGGAAAGTAGTTGCGCTGGTCGATGAGAAAGTCGTCAACCTCTTGCGCGGGCGAGGAGCCTTGAAACTGATCGCCGCCCGCTTCCAGAAAGTCGATCATGGTTCTCGCACTGCGGCCCAGGCTGTCGCTCTCGGCGGCGATGATGCTGGCGAAGCGCTGACGCTCCTCGTCGCCGAGATGATCGAAGTCGTGCAGGATCTCGGAGAAGGAGCGGATCGAGGTGATTCGCGTGAGGATCTGGTGCGAGAGGTCGCGCAGGCTCGGATCGCGGCTTACCCGCTCGGAGAGCGCCATGGCCGTCTCGGTCGCATCCTGCAGGCTGCGATGCAGGGTGACGAAGGCCTTGGCCCAATCGGGATAGCGGCCGACGAAGCCGCCGATGCGATCCTCGTCCTGGCCAGGCACGGCCATGCCGCGCGCCAGCTCCAGGATCTCCTGGTAGAGGCGCGTGTCCTCCACCGCGGAAAGATCCTCCAAGGGCATCTCCAGGGCCTTGGCGATGCGCGCCAAGAGCGCTCCGCCGATCGTGCGCTTGTCGTGCTCGATCAAGTTCATGTAGGCGTTGGAGACGGCGACCTTTTCGGCCAGCGCGCGCTGCGTGAGGCCCAGAGCGCGTCGACGCTCAGAGATTCGCGCACCGATGGGAACCCGTGCCATCTCCAGTCTCTCTCCCTAATCAGGCGCTTCGGCGAGGCCTTGACTTGTAAATATATTAACAACCTTGGCGCAGTCACCAAGAGAAATTTACTCGAATTAGCGCCTTCACGGATGCGGCGTTGCACGCCGCCTCCCGTGCCCTCCTCGGCTGGCTGTTGCATCCGTTTTGGGTGCTGCGGGATCCGATTGAGAGATAACTCTTCTGTTTCAGAGAGTTAGCGCTGTCGGACAGAGTAGGGCACCAGCGGACTTCCTTGCGGTGCGATCGAAAGGCGGCGCTGCAGTGCCCCTATCCGTCGGTGGCCGCCTTCATTTCCTCAAGCTTGCTCAGCGCCAGCTGGCGGGAGGGGAAGAGGTCGGGGTCGAAGCTGCCCGCCTCCTCGGACAGCTCTTCCCCAGGCTTGGGCTCCGAATAGCGAACGGTTCCGAGCGAGTAGTTCACGTTGACTTTCTTGCCCCGATGGGCAAAGGCCACCCAGGCTTCCGGCCAAATACTGCAGTTGCTATAGTTGACGAGAAAGTACCACTTATGGCCGCTCGCCTCGATCATGTCTTCCACGATGTCATAGAAATCATTGACGATCTGGCTGCTGCTGAACTGAAACGCGCTGAAGTCGATTTCGATGATCTGACTGTCATGCAAAGTCTTGATGCGCGCGGCGTAGCGCTTGTAGGCATCCGGCGCGACGCCGCTGCTCTCCTCCTTGACCTTATGGCCGGCGGCATAGACGGCGTCGGCAAGCTCCTTGATGGCCTGTTCAAGCCGCGCGCACCCGCGCAGGGCGGTGTCGAGGAAGCGCTGCCGGTCTTCTTCGCTGAGATCGGGAATGTCCCGCAACAGCTCGAGCGATCCGCGCACGGCGGTCAGGGGCGCGACGAACTCCGACTCGACCTTGGTCTCCAGTTCCAAGGTCGAGAGCGGATTTGTCCGAGCCTCACTCATTGTCCCCTGCGCCTTGCCGGCCGAGACCCGATCAGATCGCGAGGTACTGCTGGCGCAGTTCGGCGTTGTCGAGAACCTCTTGCGAGACGCCGTCGAACACGATCTGGCCCATATCGAGGATAATGGCCCGGTCGGCCAGGTGGAGGGCCGCGATCGCGTTCTGCTCGACGATGATCGTGGTCATCCCCAGGCTCTTGATCTCCTCAAGCGTGCGCTCGATCTCTTGGACGATGACGGGGGCAAGGCCCTCGTAGGGCTCGTCCAGGAGCAGCAGCTTGACGTCGCGCGCCAGCGTACGGCCGATGGCGAGCATCTGCTGTTCGCCGCCGGACAGCGTAATCCCCTCCTGCGTTCGCCGTTCGCCCAACCTGGGGAAGAGATCGTAGATGCGCTCGATCGACCAGCCATGCGGCGGGGCGATCTGGGCAAGCTTGAGATTCTCCTCGACCGACAGGCCCGGAATGATGCGCCGGTCCTCCGGCACCAGGCCGATGCCGGACTGCGAGGCCTCGAAAGCCTTCATCTCGTGCACTGGCTTGCGGTCGAGCCAGATCTCGCCATGCGTCAGCTGAGGACTGGAGACCCGAGCGAGCGTGCGAAGGGTCGATGTCTTGCCTGCACCGTTGCGGCCGAGCAGGGCGACGATCTCGCCCTCGCGGATATCGAAGTTCACGCCTTGAACGATGTAGCTTTCGCCGTAGTAGGCGTGCACGTCCCAGCATGAGAAGAAGGCCGGCTGGCCACCCGTGGTGAGCGTCGGCTTCTTGCCGGGCGCGCGCTCGCCTTCGTACCCGACGCCCAAAGTGTGGCGATCGCCGGCTTCGCCGCCCGCCTGTGCGGTCCGTTCCGTCGTGGTCATAGATGCGCTCCTCCGAGATAGGCATCCTGAACCTTCGGATTGCCTTTGATTTCCTCCGGCTTGCCGTGGACGATAACATGGCCCTGGGCCATCACCGAGATCTTGTCGGCGAGCGAGAAGACGACGTGCATGTCGTGCTCGATGACGACCTTGGTGATGCCCCGCGACGCGCTGATCTCCTTGAGCAGCGAGATCGTGTTGTTGGTGTCGGCACGTGACATGCCGGCCGTCGGCTCATCGAGGAGCAGGAGCTTCGGATCCTGCGCAAGTGCCATGGCCAGCTCGAGACGGCGTTTGTCGCCACGCGACAAGGAGCCGGACTCGAAGTCCTTTCGCGGCGTCAGTCCGACATCATCCAAGACAGCGTGGGCCCGGTCCAGAACCTCGGAATCCTTGGTGATCGCGGCAAAGGGATTGAGCTTAAAGGACCCCTGGCGCTTGGCGAATGTCGGTATCATCACGTTGTCGAGCACGGTCAGATCGGGGAAGATCTCGGGCGTCTGAAACACCCGACAGACCCCGATCTGATTGATCTCGTGGGCTTTCAGACCCAGGAGCGACTGCCCATGGAAGGTGATCGTCCCGGTGTCGGGGACCAGCTTCGCGATCAGCGTGTTCAACAGCGTCGACTTGCCGGCGCCGTTCGGTCCGATGATGGCGTGAACGGTGCCTTCTTCGATGTCGAGGTTGACGTCGTCCAGCGCCTTCAGGCCGCCAAAGTTCTTGTTCACGCCTTTGACTTCAAGAATGCCCATTGGCTTGTCCTCACTCGCCAGCCGACACCGCGGGAGCGGCCGTCGTATCTTCTTTCTTGCCCGGCTTGCGGCGCAGCCAAGCGTTGATACGCTGTCCGCCTTCGACAATGCCGCCCGGCAGGAAGATGACGACCGCCATGAACATCGCACCCAGCGTCAGCAGCCAACCGTCGCCGACGAACATCTGAGCGATCGTCACCATCGCACTCTGCAGCCAGTCCGGCAGGAAGCTGAAGAGCTGGCTGAGGTCCGCCTCGTTAAGCCGCGAGAAGATGTTCTCGAAGTACTTGATCACGCCGGCGCCCAGCACCGGTCCGACCAGTGTGCCCGCTCCGCCCAGAATGGTCATCAGCACGACCTCGCCGGATGCGGTCCAGAACATGCGGTCGGCACCGGCCAGGGGATCGACCGCCACCATCAGGCCTCCGGCGAGACCGGCATACATGCCGGAGATCACGAAGGCGGCAAGCGTGTAGGGTCTTGGATTGAGGCCCGTGTAGCGCATGCGCTGCTGGTTGGACTTCACCGCCCGCAGCATCATTCCGAAGGGCGAGCGGAAGATGCGGATCGAGATGTAGAAGGCGACGAGCATGATGGCGGCACAGAGGTAGTAGCCGAAATTGAAGGTGAAGACCCAGCCACCGATGTCCCACTCGAAGCCGTCGCGCATGGCGATGCCCAGGAAGTTCACCGCCGGGATGGTGCCGCTGTCGTTCACGCCGTCGAGGATGCGCGGGTCGGAGAGCGAGAGCTGCAGTCCGGTCTCGCCGGCCGTGATCGGTGTCAGCACCGAGTAGGCGAGCGCGAAGGACATCTGCGCGAATGCCAGGGTCAGGATCGAGAAGTAGATGCCCGTTCGTCTTAGGCAGATGTAGCCGATAACGAGAGAGAAGAGGGCAGCGACGACGACCGAGGCAATGATCGCCGGCACCACATCCACCGTCAGCAGCTTCATCATCCAAACGCCGGCGTAGGACCCGGCGCCCAGGAACGCGGCATGACCGAAGGAGAGGTAGCCGGTCAGGCCGAACAGGATGTTGAAGCCGATCGCGAAGATCCCGAAGATAACGAAGCGCTGCATCAGGTCGGGATAGCCGGCATTGAACCTGGCCAGGCCTGAGTCCTCGGGAAAGGGGTTGAGGATGAAGGGCGCGAAGACGAGGAGCGCGATGACGATCAGGAAGAGCGTGGTGTCTCTGCGGTTCAGTCCAGGCATGATCTCAGTCCTCCATGACGCCCCTACGTCCGAGCAGACCGCGCGGCCGGACGAGGAGGACGATGATTGCTGCTAGGTAGATGATGACCTGATTGATGCCCGGGATGAGGTCGATGACTGCCGACATCGACGCGAAGCTCTCCAGAATGCCGAGCAGGAACCCGGCCGCCACGGCACCCGGCAGGCTGCCCATGCCGCCGACAACCACGACGACGAAGCTGAGAACCAGGAAGTTCATGCCCATGTTGTAGTTGGGCGCCACGATCGGCGTGTACATCACGCCTGCCACCCCGGCCACGATCGCGGCCAGCGCGAACATGATAATGAAGCGCCTATCGATGTTGATGCCAAGCAACTCGACCGTTTCGCGGTCGGCCATGCCCGCGCGGACCACCATGCCGAAGGTCGTAAACCGCAGGAAGGCGAAGACGGCGGCGACGATCACAATCGCGAAACAGAAGTAAACCAGCCGCCAGTAGGGATAAATGATGGTGAAGGGGTCGAAGCCGATCAGCACGCCGAAGTCGAAGGAACCGGTGAAGGCGTCGGGCGCGGGGGTGGCGAGCGGGTTGGCGCCGAAGAAGTACTTGACGATCTGCTGAAGGACGATCGCCAGGCCGAAGGTGACGAGGATCTGATCGGCATGCGGGCGCTTGTAGAAGTGCCTGATCAGCCCCCGTTCCATGGCCAAGCCGATCAATGCCATGATCGGAATCGCCAAGAGAAGCGCTAGTGGTACCGACCAGTCGATCAAGGCCTCGCCGAACTGCGGCCCGAACCAGTCGACAACATAGGGAACGTCGACCTTCAGCGGATTGCCGAGGAAATCCGTCTTAGATTCGTCGACAACCTCTCGCGAGAGATTGAGAATCGCGTTCAACGTGACGGCGCAGAACGCGCCGAGCATGAACAGGGCACCGTGGGCGAAGTTCACGACACCGAGAGTGCCGAAAATGAGCGTCAGGCCGAGCGCGATGAGCGTGTACGCCGAGCCTTTGTCCAGCCCATTCAGGATTTGCAAGATGATGACGTCCATCGCCCAGATCCCCTTTCTGGTGAAGTCCGCCCTTTAGAAATACAGGCGGTCCGTCGCGTTCTTGGCTGCGAGGTGAGCGAAACCTCGCTCACCTCGCTGGCCAAATCGATCCGGCTAGCTGCCGGATCCGGTGCTGATCAGATACCCGGGTTGCAATGGCCGAGATCGCCGCCCGCGAACTGCGGGTTGTCGGTGTTGTACCAGACCTGCGCGGTCGGCGTGACTTCAACCACTTCGAGCAGGTCGAACTCCGACTCCGGGTTCTCCTTGCCCTTCACCACGAGCACGTCCTTGAAGCACTGGTGGTCGGCGGCGCGATAAAGCGTCATGCCATTGCCCAGTCCATCGAAGGTGAAGCCCTTGTTCTCGGGGTGGTCGATGCCCGGCAAGCCGTCGCCGGTCTCCAGCGCCTCGACGACGGCGCAGGGGTTGAAGGAACCGGCACGCTCCACGGCGTCGGCGTAGAGCAGGGTCTGGCAGTAGACCGTGTGCGCCGCCTGCGACGGCGGGAAGCCGAACTTGGTGCCGAAGGAACGCGTGAAGCGCTGGGAAGCCTCGTCCTGCAGGGACCAGTTCCAGTTCACCGAGCCGAAGATCCCCTTGATGTTCTCGCCGGCACCACGTGCCATCAAGCGAGAGAAGAGCGGCACGACGATCTGGAAGTCCTTGCCGTTGGCCTGCGCCTCACGGAGACCGAACTGCACGGCGTTGGTCAGCGAGTTCACCATGTCGCCGCCGTAGTGAACCAGGACCAGCGTATCGGCGCCGGACTGCAGCACGGGCGTGATGTAGGCCGAGAAGTCGCCGGCACCCAAGGGCGTCAGCACCTTGTTCACCGTGTTCCAACCGATCGATTCGGTGGCCTCGGAGATCGCCTGCTCCGTCGTATAGCCCCAGTTGTAGTCGGCGGTCAGGTAGTAGGCGTTGCGGTCCGCACCATAGGCGTTCTTCAAGACCGGCGCGAGCGCGGCGCCGGACATGTAGGAGTTGAAGAAGTGGCGGAAGCCGTTGGCCCGCTTGTCCTTGCCGGTGGTGTCGTTGGCGTGGGTGAGGCCAGCCATGAAGATGACACCCGCTTCCTGGCAGAGCGTCTGGACAGCCACTGCCACGCCAGACGAGGAGCCGCCGGTGATCATGATCGCGCCGTCCTTCTCGATCATCGAGCGGGCGGACGCGCGGGCGGCGTCGCTCTTGGTTTGCGTGTCGCCCGTGACGTACTCCACCTTCTTACCAAGAATGCCCTGGCCGGTGAGCTTGGTCGGAGAGCCGTCGGCATATTTGAAGGTCTCGAGCATGCCGTTGTCGGCGCCCGTGCCGTTCAAATGCTCCACGGCCAGCTCGTAGGCGCGCAGCTCATCGGCACCTTCGTCGGCATAGACGCCCGACTGCGGGACGTTGAAGCCGAGGGTCACCGTGCTGCCGGTCGGCTCGTTGGTGAAGCTCGAGGAGAAGGCCTTGCTCGTAAAGACGGTCGGAGCAGCGAGCGCCAGCCCCGCCGCAGCGCCACCTTTCAGGAGCTTGCGCCGACTTGTGTAGAGTTTCTCCATGTCAGATCTCCGTTGCACGTTTCCACGAAACCGGCCAGAGCGAGGAAGGTCCCTCTTGATGTCAAAAAGTCTTGCTTCCGGCCCAAGGAGGTTGATCCCTCCTTCCGGGACCACGCTGACCGGGCCTTGTTAAGATTGCAATAGACCTCTGGTAAGATTAGATTTTTTTTGTAAACAAATTTGCGCTTGGGGGTAGTGGCCTGAAAATTCTTGACAGGTTCGGGGACAAGTTTCGGGAATAGAAGGATTACTCCTTGGGGCGTCACACACCCCGTCCCCGACCAGGTCCTTCACTGCCGGCGCGCGGTCGGCGACACCCAAGCGGGCCTCGCCCGGTGCATCGAACTCAACCCAAGCCGTCTGCAACCCGACGCGCTGCCGGCCCCGTCCACATAGAGCCCGCATAGGGCCCCGCGAACGCCGCATCGAGGGTCCTTTGGCCGAGCGCGCGTGAGGAAGGGTTTGCGTCGGGGCGGGAATTGCAATCTAATCGCCGTCAAAAGCCGCATGACAACGGCCATTGAAGGCCGCATGGGACGGACAGGCGGAGGGGAGCGTTCAAGAGCTTATGGCGAAACGCGTACTGCTGGTCGAAGACGAGCCGAACATCGTCACATCCTTGACCTTTCTCTTGAAGCGGGCCGGCTTGGAGGTCTCCGTCGAGACCAATGGGGGCCAGGTGCTGGACGCCGTGTTCAGGGACACGCCGGACCTTCTCATCCTCGATGTCATGTTGCCTGAGTTGAGCGGGTACGAGGTGCTGCGGAAGCTCCGCGCTGACCGCCGGGCAGAGGGCCTGCCGGTCCTCATGCTCACCGCGAAGGGGCAGAGTGCCGATCGGGAGACAGCGCTGGAAGCCGGCGCCAACATGTTCATCACCAAGCCCTTCGCGAACTCCGAGCTGATCGCCGCCGTCAACGACCTTCTGAAGAGAAACGGCGAATGACAGGAGAGGAGGCGCGGCTTGACTGATCCGAGATACACCGCTCTTGGCCGCCGCAAGGTCCGCGGCCGTTCGATGGTGCTCCTTCTGGTCGGAACCGCACTCCTCATGCCGCCGCTGATCGGCGTCTCGCTCCTCGACGCCAAGATCGCCGGCATACCGGCTCCGCTGGTCTACGTGTTCGGCGTCTGGGCGCTGCTGATCGGCATCGCCTTCTCCCTCGCGGGCCCCCTGGCCGAGAGCGACCCGGGTGCTGCATCGCCAGAGGCGGATGATGCTGGCGGATGATGCCGGCGGCTGATGCTCTCGGTCGACATCCTCCTGGCGGTCTGCCTCGGCTATGTGGCGCTTCTCTTCGCGATCGCCTTCGTCGTCGACCGGCGGGCCCGGCGAAGACCGATCGAGTGGCTGCAGTCGCCGATCATCTACACGCTCTCCATATCGGTGTACTGCACGTCCTGGACCTTCTACGGTGCCGTCGGGTCGGCCGCTCGCAACGGCCTTGAATTCGTCGCCATCTACCTCGGTCCGACGCTGGTCTTCATCGGCTGGTGGTGGCTTCTGCGCAAGCTGGTTCGAATCGGTCGCGCGCATCGGATCACGTCGATTGCCGATCTGATCTCGTCACGCTACGGCAAGAGTGCGAGCCTCGCCGTCCTGGTCACGGCGCTCGTGGTGACCGCCACGACACCATACATCGCGCTACAGCTTCAGTCGCTGACGCGCAGCTTTCAGGTCATCGACACGGATGCCGACAGCTTCGCGACGGCCTTCTGGATCGCCGCGGGCTTGGCGCTCTTCACGATCCTCTTCGGAACACGGAACCTCGATGCGAACGAGCGCCATCATGGCGTGGTCGCGGCGATCGCGCTCGAAGCGGTGGTCAAGTTCATCGCGCTCATCGCGGTGGGGTTGTTCGCCACCTACTGGGTCTCGGACGGCTTCGCCAGCGTTTTTGCCGATGTCGACATGGAGGCGCTCGGCGGTGACGACATCTTCGGCCCTCGCTGGATCACGCTCATCTTCCTCTCCGCCACCGCCATCATCTGTCTGCCGCGCCAGTTCCAGGTCACCGTCGTCGAGAACATCGACGAGAGCCACCTAAGGACGGCCTCTTGGCTCTTCCCCCTATACTTGCTGGGCATGTCGATCTTCATCATGCCGATCGCCCTTGTCGGACTGAGCACGATGCCCGAAGGCGCCAATCCCGACCTCTTCGTGCTGACGATACCTTTGGCCAATCAAACCGATGAGCTGGCGCTTCTTGCCTTCCTGGGCGGCTTTTCCTCAGCCACCTCCATGGTCATCGTTGCCGCGATCGCAGTCTCGACGATGGTATCCAACCACATCGTGATGCCGATCGTCCTTAGGCTGATCGCGGCCGACCGTGCGGTCAGCGGCGATGTCCGCGATCTCCTGCTGATATCCCGGCGCGTCAGCATCGCGATCATCCTCGGCCTTGGCTTCCTCTACTTCTGGCTCAGCGGCGGATCCGGTGCCTTGGCCGCGGTCGGCCTCATCGCCTTTGTCGGCGTCGCCCAGTTCATTCCGAGCTTGATCGGCGGGCTCTACTGGCGTGACGCAACCCGTGCCGGTGCCCTCTCCGGTCTCGTCGTCGGCTTCGCGCTCTGGGCCTACACGCTCTTCCTGCCGAGCTTCGAGGGCCAGTTCCTGCTCAGCGCGACCGTGCTGGAGAGCGGACCCTGGGGCATCGAGGCGCTGCGTCCGCAAGGCTTATTGGGGCTGCAGGGCGTGGATCCCCTCGTCCATGCGGTGGTCTGGAGCGTGGGGTTGAACGCCCTGGTCTTTCTTGTCGTTTCCAGCGTCACCAACCGCAGTGTGCTGGAACGCCTGCAGGCCGCGCTCTTCGTCGATGTCTATCGATCCGCCGGCGGAGCGCCTTCCAGCGTTGCCACGACCTCGGCCGGTGCCGAAGACCTCTTCATCCTGGCGCAGAGGATTCTCGGCGCCGACCCGGCGCGGCGACTGTTCGACGAAATGGCGCAGGAGCAGGGGGCCTCCAGAGATCTGCCGCACCCGACCGATGTCGTGATCGACAGGTTGGAGCGAGAGCTCGCCGGTTCGATCGGCGCCGCGTCGGCGCATGCCATGGTCCAGCGCATCGCCGGCCAACAGACGCTTGGCATAACCGAACTCATCGACATCGCCGATGAGACCCAGCAGCTGATCGTGACGTCACGTCAATTGGCGGAGAAATCCGAGGAGCTCGAGCGAACGGCGGAAGCGCTGCGCAGCGTCAATGAGCGTCTGCGCTCGCTCGACGCCCAAAAGGACGACTTCGTGAGCCAAGTCAGTCACGAGCTACGGACGCCGATGACATCGATCCGATCCCTGTCGGAAATCCTCATGGAGGAGGAGGAGATCTCCGACGAAGACCGGAACCGCTTCGTCACCATCATTCACGAGGAAAGCCGGCGCTTGACCAGCCTGCTGAACGAACTCTTGGACATGAGCCGACTTGAGACCGGGATGGCGGATCTGCAGCTCGAGCCGATCGATGTCTCCGATGCTGTCGTGGCGGCGCTGGACGCGGCGGCGGGCATGACGCGCAAGGCCGGCGTCAAGATCAGCACCGACCTCAGCACCACCGCGCCGCCGGTGATCGCGAACGACCATCGCCTGCGCCAGGTCCTGACGAACATCCTCTCGAACGCCGTGAAGTACAATGATTCGCAGGAGCCGGAGATCCACGTTCGCACCATCGCCAATGACCGGGCCGTGTGGATCGACGTGATCGACAACGGCGGCGGCGTGACCCGAGAGGATTCCGCTGTCGTTTTCGAGAAGTTCGCGCGCGGCAGCCGCGCCGCCCGCGATCAGGGAGCCGGTCTCGGATTGCCGATCTGTCGGGCCATCATGCGCGCCATGGACGGCGACGTGACCGTCGAGTTCGTCGAGGACGGTTCGAGCTTCTTCCGGGTGATCTTGGTGCCAAACAGGGAGCGCGTCCGCCAAACGGAAGCCGTCGGCGAGTAGCAGGCGAAGCATTGCTGGCCCCCTAAAACAGATCGCACTCAGGTGGAATCACCTGTGTGCGTGAGTCTGCTCTCTCTTTCAATCTTGTAGAGCAGGATTCAGACGACAAATCGTTTCGATTTGACGTCTTCCTGCTCTAGGCGGCGGCCCCGTCAGCGCGGAAAAAAAAGAAAGCGGCCCTCTCCAGAGAGCAGATTGGAGAGGGCCGCTTTGGCGGCACTTTGCTAGGATGATCGCGTGTCCGGAGGGAGGTTAGGCCGTCACGCAATCGCGGGGCCGCCGCCCGGCAAAGAAATCCTCGATGTTCTGCACGACGCGCATGCCCATGGCCTCGCGGCTCTCGCCCGTGGCGCGGCGCAGATGCGGGGTCAGCACCGCGTTGGGGCAGGCCTTGAGTTCCTGCAGCAGGTGCGCCTCGCCGTCGTAGGCGTCGAGCGCGGCACCGGCGATGGTGTCGAACCAGAGCGCATGCAAGAGGGCCTGGCCGTCGATCACGTCACCCCGCGAGGTATTGATCAGGAAGGCGTCGGGCTTCATCAGGTCCAGGCGCCGCGCGTCGATCAGATGGCGGTTCTGGCGATCGCCCGGGCAGTGCAACGACAGGAAGTCCGCTTGGGCCACGACCTCGTCCACCGAAGCCCGCATCTCCGCGCCGCTGACCGCCAGCAGGGCCGGATCGATCGGGTCGGGATCGTAGGCCACGACCCGCATGCCGAAGCCCCAATGCGCCCGGCGCGCGACCTGCTGGCCGACCCGGCCGAAGCCGATCAGGCCCAGGGTCTTGCCGGCGATGGTGGCGCCGGTCAGCTGGCTGGGTCCCCAGTCGTTGCTGGGTGCGATGCCCATTGCCCACTCCGCGGCGCAAACGGCGCGGCGGGCGGCCTTCACCATCAGCATGATGGTGAGATCGGCCGTGCAGGCGCTCAGGTCGTCGGGCGTGCTGGTCACCGTGATGCCCTTGGCCCGCGCGGCGTCGAGGTCGATATGGCCCTCGACTTGGCCGCAGTTGGCCAGCAGCCGGGCGCGCGGCTGGCGCAGGGACAAAACCGTGGCATCGATGCGGTCGGTGACGCCCGGCAGGACGGCATCGGCGCTGGCCAGGGCTTCGCTCAGCTCCTCGCCGGTGAGCGGACGGTCCGAGCGGTTGAAGGTGGTGTCGAAGCGCTGGGTGAGTGCCGCCTCGACGGCTGCCGGCCAGCGGCGGGTCACCATCAGTTTGGGTCGTGCCATGGTTTCCACTCCCTTTCGTTCCGCCGTTAGGCGGCCTTCTTCAAGACATCGGCGACGGTGACGCCGATCTCGGACGGCGAAGGCGCGATGGCCACGCCGACGTCGCGCAGGATCTCCACCTTCTCGCTGGCGCTTTCGCCGAACGCCGAGATGATGGCGCCGGCGTGCCCCATGCGGCGCCCCTTCGGCGCGCTGAGGCCGGCGACGTAGGCCACCACTGGCTTCGACATGTGGTCGCGCACGAACTCCGCCGCCTCGGCCTCCTGCGGGCCGCCGATCTCGCCGATCATCATGACGGCCTCGGTCTCGGGGTCGGCCTCGAAGAGCGCCAGGACGTCCTTGAAGGAGCTGCCGTTGATCGGGTCGCCACCGATGCCGACGCTGGTGGAAACGCCGATGCCCTGCTCCTTCATCTGCGAGGCCGCCTCGTAGCCCAGCGTGCCGGAACGGCCGACGATGCCGACCTTGCCCTGCAGGTAGATGTGCGGCGGCATGATGCCCAGCTGGGCCTTGCCGGGCGAGATGATGCCCGCGCAGTTCGGGCCGATCAGCTGCATGCGCTTCTCCTGGCGGTAGCGCCGCATGTAGCGCTTCACCCGGATCATGTCCTGCGCCGGGATGCCGTCGGTGATCGCCACGCAGAGGCGGATGCCGCAGTCGGCGGCTTCCATGATGGCGTCGGCGGCAAAGGGCGGCGGCACGAAGAGAATGCTGGCAGTCGCCCCGGTGCCCGCCACGGCATCGCGCATGGTGTCGAAGACCGGCCGGCCGGCGACCGTGCTGCCGCCCTTGCCGGGGGAGACGCCGCCGACGACGTTGGTTCCATAGGCCACCATCTCTTCCGTGTGGAAGGTGGCGATGCGGCCGGTGATGCCCTGCACCAGGACCGGCGTGTCGCGATCGATCAGGATGCTCATGATGCCAGAGCCTCCGGCTTCGGGCGGTTGGAGTTGCGCCAGGCCGCGACGACGCGGTTGGCGGCTTCGGCCAGGGTCGAGGCGCGGATGATCGGCAGGCCGGAGCTTGCCAGGATGCGTCGCCCCTCTTCCACGTTGGTGCCGGAGAGGCGGACCACGACGGGGATGTCGATGGGGTTCTTCTCCAGCGCCTGGACGATGCCTTCGGCCACCCAGTCGCAGCGATTGATGCCGGCGAAGATGTTCACCAGGATCGCCTGCACGTTCTCGTCGGAGACCACCAGGCGGAAGGCCTTCGCCACCCGCTCCGGCGTGGCGCCGCCGCCGATGTCCAGGAAGTTGGCCGGCTCGCCGCCGGCCAGCTTGATCATGTCCATGGTGGCCATGGCGAGGCCGGCGCCGTTGACGACGCAGCCGATCTGGCCGTCGAGGCCGACGTAGCTGAGCCCGCGGTCGGTGGCCATGGTCTCGCGCGGATCCTCCTGCGACTTGTCGCGCAGCTCGGCGATGTGCGGCAGGCGGAAGAGCGCGTTGTCGTCGAAAGTCATCTTGGCGTCCAATGCCACCAGATGCTCCTCCTCGGTCACCACCAGCGGATTGATCTCCAGCATGGTGGCGTCCAGCTCGGCGAAGGCGCGATAGCAGCTCATCACCACATTCGCGCACTTCTGCACGGCGCCGGCCGGCAGGCCCAGCTTGAAGGCGATCTCGCGCGCCTGAAAGGCCTGCATGCCCACCGCCGGCTCGACCACCGCGCGGATGATGGTGTCGGGCACCTCCTCCGCGATGTCCTCGATCTCCATGCCGCCGGCGGAAGAGGCCACGACCATCACCCGCTCGGTCTTACGGTCCAGCACGAAGCCGAGGTAGAGCTCGGAGGCGATCTTGACGCCCTCTTCCACATAGATGCGGTAGACGCCCTTGCCGCGCTGCCCGGTCTGCGGGGTGACCAGGCGCATGCCGAACATGGTGTCGGCCACCTCCTCCACGCCATGCTCGCTGGTGCAGAGCTTGACGCCGCCGGCCTTGCCGCGGCCGCCGG
Source organism: Rhodospirillales bacterium (assembly GCA_963669375.1). Lineage (GTDB taxonomy): Bacteria > Pseudomonadota > Alphaproteobacteria > Kiloniellales > JACOMY01 > JACOMY01. Next base: position 1,677,971 of record OY770024.1, read on the forward strand.
CGTGCACCTGGGCCTTGACCACCCAGTTGCTGCCGCCGATCTCGCGGGCGCGATAGGCCGCCTGCTCCGGGCTGTAGGCCAGGCCGCCGCGCGGCACCGGCACGCCGAATCCGGCCAGGAGTTCCTTGGCCTGATACTCGTGGATGTCCATCGCCTCCTCCGCCTTTCCTTGGCCGTGCCGCTACTCGGCCGCTTCGCGCAGCGCCGAGGCGGGACCGGTTGCGTGGAAGTAGTCGACCGCCGCGCCGACGCCGCTGCCGCTCTGGAAGGGCACGCCGACGTCGCGCAGCACCAGCTCGGTGGTGCCGAGCGCGCTCAAGACCATCAGCTCGTTCAGGTCGCCCAGATGGCCGATGCGGAAGACCTTGCCCGCGACCTTGGAGAGGCCGACGCCCAGCGAGAGACGGTAGTTCGCATAGGCGTGGCGCACGAAGGCGCCGGAGTCGAAACCGGCCGGCAGGCAGACCGCGCTCACCGTGTCGGAGTGCCACTTGGGCTCCTTGGCGCAGAGCTCCAGACCCCAGGCATGCACGCCGCGGCGCACGCCCTCGGCCAGGCGATGATGGCGCTGGAAGACCTGCTCCAGCCCTTCCGCCAGAAGCCAGTCCACCGAGGCCCTGAGGCCGCGGAGGAGCGAGGTGGCCGGCGTGTAGGGGAAGTAGCCGTCCTTGTTCGTCCTGATCATGTCGGCGAAGTCGAAGTAGCAGCGCGGCAGCGTCGCCTCCTTGGCCGCCGCCAGCGCCTTCTGGCTGACGCAGAGGATGGCGAGGCCGGCCGGCAGCATGAAGCCCTTCTGCGAGCCGGAGACGGCGATGTCCACGCCCCACTCGTCCATGCGGAAGTCGATGCTGGCGATCGAGCTGACGCCGTCGACGAACAGCAGCGCCGGGTGGTTCACGGCGTCTATCGCCGCGCGCACGCCGGCGACGTCGCTGGTGACGCCGGTGGCCGTCTCGTTGTGGCAGACCAGCACCGCCTTGATCTCGTGGCCACGATCGGCGGCCAGTTTGTCGGCGAAGATGTCGAGGGGCACGCCCTCGCCCCACTCGACGTCGACGCAGTCGACGTCGAGGCCATTACGCTCGCAGAGATCGACCCAGAGGTGGGAGAACTGGCCGAAGCGTGCCATCAGCACCTTGTCGCCGGGCGACAGCGTGTTGGTCACGGCCGCTTCCCATCCGCCTGTCCCGGAGGAGGGGAAGATGAAGGCCTGGCCCTCGGTCGACTTGAAGATCTTCTTCACGTCCTGCAGCAGCGGCAGGGTGAAGCTCGGGAAGTCCGGCGCCCGCATGTCCTCCTGCGGCAGGTCGATGGCCCGGCGGATCTCGTCCGGAACGTTCGTCGGCCCAGGGATGAAAAGTCCACGAATACCCGGCATTGTGCGTCCCTCCGTCGTGTCGCGCTGGCGGGAGCAAGGCACCTCGCTGCTCCCCTTGGGCACCCACCACGTGCCCGTTTAGCTCTATGCTGCTCTAGATGCCCTGATCGGCACGGCCCCACAACGTTCCTATGCCGTGCTTTTGAGTATCCAAAAGGGTTGATAAATACCCACCCATTCGGATAGTTTGGGGAAAATCGGCAGAAATCCTGCCTACCCATATGGGTGGTATTCTAAGAAGGCGTGCAGAGTTTGGCGGACACGAGCGACACGGGCAGTCTTCCGATCGACATCGCGCTGGCCGATGCCAATCCCTTGATGCTGGCCGCGCTGTCGGAGGTGATCTATCGCGATCCGCGCTTCAGCCTGGTCTTCACCGCCAAGACGGCGGAGGGCTTCCTGGAGGGGATCGGCCGCGTGCCGGTGCTCGTCGGCATCCTGGACTGGAACCTGCCGAAGCTGGGCGCCGAGCGTCTGATCGAAGTCCTGCGCGGCATGAGCCAGGCACCCAGGATCGTGGTCTATGCGACCGGCGGCGGCGAAGAGGTGCCGCGCCGCGCCATGGCGGCGGGCGCGGCCGGCCTGGCGCTGCATGACGAGCCGCCGGAACGCCTGCTCGACACCGTGGCCAGCGTCGCCAAGGGACGCATGGTCTTTCCCTTCCTGGATGTGCGGGAGCTCAACCAGGACCCCATCCGCAGCCTGACGCACCGCGAGCGCGCGCTTCTGGAATCGCTGGCCAAAGGCATGACCAACAAGGAGCTGGCGACGAGCTTGGGCATCACCGTCAATACGGTGAAGTTCCACCTGCGCAATCTCTTCAACAAACTGGGCGTCAGCACGCGCGGTCAGGCGATCGCCGCCTACTACGCCAGCGGCCCCGGTCGACACGCGGGGCGCTGACGTTCAGGATCGCCTAGGCAGAGTTCCTAGAGCGGGATGGCGTCAAATCGAAACGCTTTGTCGTCTTAATCCGGCTCTAAGACTCTAAAAGAGAGAGCAGAGTCACGCGATCAGATGAGTGCACCTGATCGCGATCCGCTCTAGAAGATGTCTTGCAGGATCCCCTTCTCGCGGGTGATCACGATCGGGGTCTCGCCGGTGGTGACCGGTTGCCCCAAGGCCTGGGTCTCGCGAATGCGGTCGGACTCCAGCGGCGCGTCCACGACGTCGCCGGTCGGCGCCGGCTCCTTCCAGAAGATCAGGTTGTCGACGAAGTCCTCGCTCTCTTCGTTGATCGACTGGGTCTCGTCGTCGACCACTTGCCGGATGTTTTGCTGGCTTTGGCTGGCGCCGGCCTCGGTGAGGAAGGCGTCGTCGGCGGTCTTGGGACCGGCGTTCTGCTCGCCCGGCTCGACCCGCCCCTCGCGACCGAAGACCGCCACGCGGGCTTGATCGGTCGGCGTGCCTTCCTGCGGCCGCGTAGCGCCAGGCGCCGGCGGTCTGAGGTTGTAGTCCGGCGGGATCGCCAGCGGCGCGTTGGCCACGACGCGGAACTCGTCCGGAGAGGTCTTGTCCATGCCGATTTCCTCGCGGATCTGGGCGCAAGCGCCGACGCTCAGAACCAGCAGGCCGGCCAGTCCGACACGCACAATGGAGATACGAGGCATGGTTTCAACTCCCATCCATACCAGTGTCTGACCCAATCCTGGCTATTTTGTGGGGGTTTTGGCCGCGCCGAACAAGCTTTCAAATAGCAGCAGGCCAACGCCGACGACGATCGCGCTGTCCGCCAGGTTGAAAGCCGGCCAGTGCCAGCCATAGGCATGGAAGTCTAGAAAGTCCACCACGGCCCCCAGGTAGAGCCGGTCGACCATGTTGCCCACGGCCCCACCGACGACGAGACCAGCGGCCACCATGGGCAGCCGTCGGCCTTGCCGCAGTGCCCAGATCAGGACTCCCAATGCGATCACGAAGGCCGCGCCGGCCAGAAGGTAGGGTCCCATCGGGGAATCGTTCGACAGAAGGCCGAAGCTGACGCCGCGGTTATAGGCTAGCACCAAGTTAAAGAAGCCCGTCACCTCGATCACCCGGGGCGGCACCATCACCACCTCGAGGATCAGCAACTTGCTTGCCTGGTCGGCGAGGAAGACCAGCAAGGCGATCAGAAGCAGAGGTCGCAGCATGAGCGGGCGGGTTCAGTCGGCCAGGCCGTCCAAGCGCGCCACCGCGTCGGCGCAGCGCCGGCAGAGATCGAGATGGGCGTCGAGCGTCCCGACTTCCGGCAGCACCTGCCAGCAGCGTTGACACTTGCCGCCCTTGGCCGCTTCGATCGTCACCGCGACGCCGGGCACCTCCTCCAGCCTGAAGGCCTCCGCCGGGCCGCTGCCGGCGACGACGCTGGCGGCCGAGGTGATGGCGATCTCCGCCATGTCCAGATCTTCCAAGAGATCCCGCACCGCCTGATCCTCGACGAAGATGCGCGGGTGGGCCTGCAGGGCCGAGCCCAACTTCTTCTCCGCGCGCTGCAGCTCGAGCGCGCCGGTAACCACGCGGCGGACCGCCTTGATGCGCTCCCAGCGCCGCGCCAGGGCCTGGTCCTCCCAAACCGCCGGCACCTCGGGGTAGGTGCGCATATGCACGCTGGCCTCCGGGCCTCCGCCGCGCGCCCACCAGGCCTCCTCGGCGGTGAAGCAGAGGATCGGCGCCAGCCAGGCCGTCAGGCACGAGAAGAGGTGGTCCAGCACCGTGCGGCACGCCCGCCTACGGAGCGCGCTCGGCGGATCGCAATAGAGCGAGTCCTTGCGCACATCGAAGTATAAGGCGGAGAGGTCGAGCGCGCAGAAATCGTGCAGCGCCCGGTTGATCGCGTTGAGATCGAAGTCCGCTACCGCCTGACGCACCAGGCGATCCAGGCTCCATAGGCGATGCAGGATCAGGCGTTCCAGCTCCGGCATCTCCCGCGGGTCCACCCGCTCCGCCTCGTTGAAACCCTCCAGAGCGCCCAGGAGATAGCGCAGGGTGTTGCGCAGGCGGCGATAGGCGTCGACCTGGAACTTCAGGATCTCCGGCCCGATGCGCTGGTCCTCGACATAGTCCGTCGAGGTGACCCAAAGGCGCAGGATGTCGGCGCCCGACTTGGCGATGATGTCGGCCGGGTCAATACCGGTGCCGGACGACTTCGACATCTTGTGGCCCTGCTCGGTGAGCGTGAAGCCATGGGTGAGCACGGCGTCGAAGGGCGCGCGCCCGCGGGTGCCGCAGGACTCCAGCAGCGAGGTATGGAACCAGCCGCGGTGCTGGTCGCTACCCTCCAAATAGAGGTCGGCCGGCCACTTCAAGTCGTCTCGGGTCTCCAGCACGTAGGCGTGGGTCGAGCCGGAATCGAACCAGACCTCCACCACGTCCTGTATCTGCTCGTAGTCGGCGACAGCGTGGTCGTTGCCCAGCCAGCGCTCCGGCGGCGAGGTGAACCAGGCATCGCCGCCCTCTTCCTCGAAGGCGGCGGCGACGCGGTCGATCACGGCCTGGTCGCGCAGCGGCTCGCCGGTCTGCTTGTGCACGAAGATCGGCAGGGGCACACCCCAGAGACGCTGGCGCGACACGCACCAATCGGGCCGCTGCTCGATCATCGATCGCAAGCGGCGACGGCCCTGCGGCGGCACGAAGCGGGTCTGATCGATCGCCGCCAGGGCCTTGTCGCGCAGACCCCCGCTTTCCATCGAGATGAACCACTGCGGCGTGTTGCGGAAGATGAGCGGCGCCTTGGACCGCCAGGAATGGGGATAGCTGTGGCGCAGCTTGCCGCGGTGCAGGAGGCCGCCGACGACCTCGATCGCGGCGATGACCTGACCGTTGGCGTCGCCCGGCTTGCCGCGCTGATCATAGACCGTGGCACCGGCGAAGAGCGGCACGTGGGGCAGATAGTGGCCCTCGGCGTCCACGGTCTGCGGTACCTCCAGGCCATGCGCCTGGCCCAGTTCCCAGTCGTCCTGTCCGTGGCCCGGAGCGGTGTGGACGAAGCCGGTGCCCTGATCCATGGTGACGAAGTCGCCGGGCAGCAGCGGCACGGGAAAGCCGTAGCCACCGTCGGCATCGGGATGGGCGGCCAGCGGATGGGCGGCCAGCGTGCCGTCCAGGTCGCTCCCTTTCATGCGCGCGACGACGCGGCTTTCGAAGGCGCAGTCGCCCTGCACCGCTTCCAGCAGGTCCGCGCCCAAGAGCAAGCGCTCGCCGACAACCGCCCGGCTCTCCTCTCCGGCGGCCGTCACCTCGACCACGACGTAGTCGGCTTCGGGGTCGTAGGCGATCGCGCGGTTGCCTGGCAGGGTCCAGGGTGTCGTCGTCCAGATCACGACTTGCGCGCCGGCCAGTTCGGGTCGCGGGGTCTCCGCCAGCGGGAAGCGCACCCAGACGGTGATGGAGGTGTGATCGGCATACTCCACCTCGGCATCGGCCAAGGCGGTTTTCTCCACCACCGACCAGAGCACCGGCTTGGCGCCGGCATAGAGGCTGCCGCCCATCAGGAACTTGCCCAGCTCGCGCACGATCTGGGCTTCCGCGGCATAGGCCATGGTGGTGTAGGGCTGCTCCCAATCGCCGACCACGCCCAGGCGCTTGAACTCGTCGGTCTGCACGCCCACCCAATGCTCGGCGAAGGCACGGCACTCGCGCCTGAATTCGACCTGGTCGACGGCGTCCTTGTCCTTGCCTTCGGCGCGGTAGCGCTCCTCCACCTTCCATTCGATCGGCAGGCCGTGGCAGTCCCAGCCGGGGACGTAGTTGGCGTCCTTGCCCAGCATCTGCTGGGTGCGGTTGATCATGTCCTTCAGGGTCTTGTTGAGGGCATGACCCATGTGCAGGTGGCCATTGGCGTAGGGCGGTCCGTCGTGCAGGATGAACTTCTCGCGGCCCGCCGACTGCGCGCGCAGCTGGCGGTAGAGGTCCATCTCCTCCCAGCGCGCCATGATCTCCGGCTCGCGCTTGGGCAGGCCGGCCCGCATCGGAAAGTCCGTGCGGGGCAGGAAGACGGTGGCCTTGTAGTCGCGGCGCGTGGTGGTCTCGACGGTCATCGGTCCGGTCCGGAAAGTCAGCTGATGGTCAAGCGAAACGGGCAGCGCGAGAGGCTACCCGTCGCATCAAATCGCTGGCGATCCTAGTCACCGACCCTCGTCGGTCAAGCGGCTTCGCTTGCATGGCTGCCGACCGGGCCCAGCCGCGGCCGGCTTCACGCAGTGCCTGGCGCCTCGGCCTCGGTCGGTCGCGATGCTACTCCGCCGCGACCGCGGCCTTGGGACCGGCCGGAAGCTTCAGCTCCGCTTCGCCTTCGACGACGACGGTATCGCCGACGGTGCAGACCGTATCGAAGGTCACGCGCCGACGCTCCTGGTTGATCTCGCGGGCGGTCACCTTGGCCACCACGGTATCGCCGATCCGTACCGGCGCGCAGAACTTGAGCGACTGCGACAGGTAGATGCAGCCCGGTCCCGGCAGGCGCGTGCCGAAGACGGTGGAGAGGAAAGCGGCCGACAACATGCCGTGCGCGATCCGGCCCTTGAACATCGTCGTTTCGGCGTAGGCCTGATCCAGATGGAGAGGATTGTGGTCGCCCGAGACCTCCGCGAAGGCGACGATGTCGGCTTCCGTGACCGTCTTCTCGAAGGAGGCCGTCATGCCGATCGTAATGTCGTCAATGGTGTAACCCTGCCAGTTCGCAGGCTGTTCCGTCGCTGTCATCGAGCTTTCCTTCGCCCCTCTAAACTCTAGCTGCAGTGCAACATTCCGCACGCTCGGACGCAAGCTAGTGCACGCCAGGGCTGGCTGCAAGATCATTTCGCATATGCGAAAGCCATGGTACAAAAATATCGCAGGCGCGGATCCGCCAAGGGACTGTGGCGAAGATGTCAACGCAAGATCGAAACGTAAGCGTCATGGAAATCCCGTTGCGTCCCACCGCGCTTCGTGATCCCATGGAGGCAATCAGTCGGGAACGCGCGCTCCCGGTCAAGAACGTCCCTTCAGCGATGGAAGGTTCAACCCCCTGGGGCAGCTGTCCCATCGCCGAAGATCGTCTGCCACGGAACGCCCGTATCTGGCGGGTGACGAGAAGGCTGTATAGTGAAGGTTGGGGTAGATGACAGGTCGTTCTTCTGGTGGTTGGCTGGAACCTTCCGAGCGAGAGGTCGAGGCCGAGGTAAAGTGGTACAATCCAACCAAAGGCTTTGGATTCGTTCAACTAAGTGATGGTTCGCCGGACGCGTTTCTGCATGTGTCCGTCGTAGAGCAGATCGGGCGCCAGGATCTTCCCGATGGCACGCGGATCGTCTGCGACTTGGCGGAGGGCCGCAAGGGCCGCCAGGTTGCCTTTATTCATCGCATCGAAGAGCTGGGCACCGGCGCACCGCGCAGTGCTCCACCGCGCGAGGGCGGGTACCGTAGCGGTCCCCGGCCGGGCGGTGGCGGCGGCTACGGCGGCGGTGGCGGCGGTGGCGGCTATGCCGGAGCCGGAGCCGGAGGCGGCGGCGGCTATGGCGGCGGACAGCCAGCTGGCGGCGGCGGCACGCCGATCGAGGGCACGGTGAAGTTCTTCGACCAAGGCAAGGGCTATGGCTTCATCGCCCCGGACGACGGCGGCAAGGACGTCTTCGTTTCGGCCCGGACCCTTGGGCGCGTCGGACTGACCGTGCTCGATACCGACCAGCGGGTGCGCATGGTCGTGCGCATGGGCCAGAAAGGCCCGATGGCCGACAGCGTCGAGCCCATCTAGGTCCTTCTTGCTGCTTGTTGCCAGGGCGGGCCGCGCGAACGCCTGCCCTGGCGAACACTCTTGTTCGCGATTTCGATCGACTTGACGGTCCGGGCATCGGGCTTGCGGCAGTCGTGACATTTTGGTCATGCGGCGCCAAAGCTGGCCGGCTTTGCGCCAGTCCGGCGCATCGCTTCAGCGGCACGCTCCTCCTCTACCGCGATCGCACTTGAGGAGAGAGGCCAGTGACCTATCGGCTGCACTACTTTCCGGACAACGCCAACCTGGTCATACGCATGGCTCTGGAAGAGCTGGGCGTGCCCTACCAAGAGCAGTTGGTCGACCGCCGACGCGGCGAGCATCGCGGCCCGGCTTATCGGCGCCTCAATCCCCGCGGTCTGCTGCCGCTCTTGGAAGACGAGGCGCGGGGTGCCCTGATCTTCGAGACCGCCGCGATCCTGCTCTATCTGACGGAGCAGGAAGGCGCCCTCGGCCGTCCGGCAGAAAGAGCGGCGGAGAGAGCCACCTTTCTGAAGTGGCTCTTCATGCTGTCCAACACGCTGCACGCGGATCTGCGTCTGCGCTACTACAGCGCGCGCTTCGTCGCGCGTAAGGAGGCGGCGGAGGCGGTCCACGACAAGGCCGGAGAGAGGGTCCAGGATCACTTCGGGATCCTCGACGCGGCCATCGCCGAGCACGACGGCCTCTACCTCCTGGCCGACGGCCTCAGCGTCTGCGACTTCTATATCGCCGGCTGCCTGCGCTGGGCACGGCTCTACCCCGTTGGCCGCAGCATCGACGACGCCTTTCTGGACCGGCTTCCCCACTTGAGTCGACTGCTGGAGAGCTTGGAGGAGCGTCCCTCGGTTCGGCGGGCCATGGCCGCGGAGGGAGTAACGGCTCCCTTCTTTCGCCACCCCAGTCCGCCGGACGTAAGTCAGGTGTAGAGAACGCTCAGCCGGGTTCCGGCGAAACCCGAACCACCAGTTTGCCCAGATTCTTACCTTGGAGGAGGCCCATGAAGGCCTCGGGCGCGGCCTCAAGGCCTTCGACCATATCCTCGCGGTACTTGAGCTGGCCGCTGCCGACCCAGGTAGCCAGCTGCGTGTCGGCCTCGGCGTGGAGGTGCGCCAGGTCCCACACGATGAAGCCCCTAAAAGTGAGGCGCTTGCGCAGGATCGCACCCATCAGCATGGGCACCCGATCGGGGCCGGCCGGCAGGGCCGTGTCGTTGTAGTGCGCGATGATGCCGCAGACGGGGATTCGCGCGAAGTCGTTCAGCAGCGGGAAGACCGCGTCGAAGACCCGGCCGCTCACGTTCTCGAAGTAGATGTCGATCCCGTCAGGACAGGCGGCGGCCAACTGCTCGTCCAGATCCGCTGCGCGGTGATCGATGCAGGCGTCAAAGCCGAACTCCTCGGTGACGATTCGGCACTTCTCGGCACCGCCGGCGACGCCGACCGCGCGCAAACCCTGTAGCTTCGCGACCTGACCGACCACCGAGCCGACGGCGCCGGAGGCCGCGGCGACAACCAAGGTCTCGCCTTCCTTCGGCTTGCCGATCTCCTTCAAGCCGCAATAGGCCGTCTGCCCCGGCATGCCGAGCACGCCGAGACGGGTCGACAGCGGCGCTGCCGCCGGGTCCACCTTCTTCACCAGCTTGGCCTTGGCGGTCCAGTGACTCTGCCAACCGCCCATTCCGACCACGACATCGCCGACGGCAATACCGTCCGCCTTGGAGGCCTCGACCAAGCCCACCGTGCCGGCGGTCATGACCTCGCCGATCGCCACAGGCGCGGCGTAGGACTTGGCCGCGCTCATCCGGCCACGCATGTAGGGATCAAGCGAGAGATAGAGCGTGCGGCAGAGCACCTCGCCCTCGCCGGGCTCGGGCACCGCCACCTCCTCCAGCCGGAAGTTCTCCGAGCTCGGAGCGCCTTCCGGCCTCGAAGCCAAGACCCAGCGCTTGTTGGTCTCCGTCACGATCGTCCTCCTTCAAGATCATCCCTTGCTGGCCTCGACCTTTCCAGAAGGGGGATCGTCCGATCAAGTCTCGCTCGGCGCGGGCTCCTTTGCCAGCGTCTCCATCCAGGAGAGGAGCTGGCCTCGGCGCAAGTGGCCGAGGCCCTCTCCTACCTCGGCTATCACCTCGCGCGCGGCCGAGAGTTCGCGCGCGTTCTTCAGAAAACCGTGCAGCACGCCATCGCGGCGGCGCAGCACATTGGGCACCTCGGCCAGGTTAAGCGATCGCGCGAGGGCACGCGAATCGTCGTCGAGCGGATCCAAGCTCAAGGTCAGAAGGTAGGAGGGCGGCATGCCCGCCAAATCGGCGTTCAAGACGTCGTAGCGTGGGTCGTCGCGTTGCGAGCGGCGGCAGTAGGCGTTGCGGTAGAACTCCCGCTCGTTGCGGGCAAGACCGTCGAGCGGACCGCCCAGAAAACGTTGCGAGTAAGAGTCTTCCAAGCCGAAGCCGCCATAGAACAGGAACAGCGCGGACGGCAGTGCCAGTCCCCTGCCCCGCAGTTCCAAGCAGGAGGCAATGCAGAGGTGCGCGCCCGCCGAGTCGCCGGCGAAGGCCACCGTTCGGCTGTCGCAGTCGCGCCTTTCGCTCAGTGCCTCCAGCCGCTCCATCAGACCCGCGATCTCCTCGATCTGTCGGGGAAAGCGCGCCTCCGGCGACAGGCTGTAGTCCACGCCCAGCACAGCCCAGTCGCTGGCGCCGCAAAGGTGGCGCATGACGCAGTCGTGCGTGTCCAGATTGCCCAGCACATAGCCGCCGCCGTGCAGATAGACGAGCAGCGGACGCGGCTCTCCCGGCGCCGGGTGATAGAGCCGCAGATCCAGTGTCCCCAGGCCACAGTCCCAGGAGAAATCCTCGACCCGCGCGATCGGCAAGGGCTCGGCGTTCCAATAGCGCTGCGCTTCGTTGTAGACTCGTCGCATCCGGGGTAGCGGATGGCCTGTCGAGGGATCAGGGGGAAGGGCCGCGGCCAGTTCCTCGTCTTTCCTAACGACGGCTTGCATCTCCGGCGTTAGGAGCGGCCAGACATCGATCTTGCGCATGCTTTTGAACCTACATCGGCTGCTATCGCGAGCCGTCTCCGGCGGCAGGGCTAGGCTTGGGGACATAGACCAGGCTGCCTGGCTCGCGCAAGGGACCATCCCGGTGATGAACGCGGCGGTCGTCGGGACCGCCGCGCTGCACCTTTGCGCCAGCGTCCTGCTCTTCCTGCCCTGGCCGCGCGAGGCATCGCCGCTGCGGGAGTTCGCGGTGCCGGTGGTGTTCGAACCGTCCGACGGCAGCCCCACCGAGGATTCGATAGAAGCCCTGCTCGGGCGAGACGATGTCGCCGCCGTCCAGCCGCCGGGCACCAGCGCGGAGCGCGGACCCGATTTGCCGCCCGGCAAGCCCGCGCGCGATGTAGTCCTGCCCCTGCCCGAGGCGGTGCTGGAGATACCGGACACGCCGGTGAGCGACGCGGCCCTGCAGGAATCCCTGCGCAAAGCCTACGTGGCCAACGTCTCCCGACGTCTGGACGCGGTAAAGCGCTACCCCGTCGGTGCGCAAGGCCCACGCGCCGAGGGAACGGCGACGATCAGCTTCGTCGTGACCCGCGGCGGAGAGGTGCAGTCCGGCTGGCTGGTCCAATCCTCCGGCAATGCCGCGCTGGACAAGGAAGCGCTCGCCCTGCCGCAGCGTGCCGGGCCCTTCGCGCCCTTCCCCGCTGCCCTCACCAGTCCCTACCTGCAGCTGACCCTGCCGATTCGCTTCGGCCCGACGTGAGGTCGCTCGTTATGCCGGCGACTCGCACGGCTATGCCGAGCGTTCCGGCCAGCTCCCTCGCCGCCCCGCCACCCTGGCTTGTCGGTCAAGGGGGCTGTGCCCGGCCCTCCAAAGGCTTGAATTCCCAGGGAGGACGGCTCAAGTCTTGACCTGCTCTCCGGCGCCGCTGAGCGGGCTGGAGGGGCGGTGCGGGCGCGCCCACTCGGCACGGTCGTATCGAACTGGAACGCTTGCTTGGTGGTTAAGGAGCGTTGTCACGGTGACTAGGGTATCTCTGTTTTCCTCGCCTTTCCTCTTGGGCTTCGAGCCCTTCGAGAAGGCTATCGACCGTATCTCGAAAGCCGCCGCCGACGGCTACCCGCCCTACAACGTGGAGCAGCGCGGCGACGGTCGCTTTCGCATCACAATCGCGGTGGCCGGCTTCTGCGCGGAGGATCTCTCGGTGCAGATGGAAGGCAGCCAGCTCGTCATCCGCGGCAAGCAGAGCGATCAGGCCGAAAGGGTCTACCTGCACCGCGGCATCGCCGCTCGGCAGTTCCAGCGCAGCTTCGTGCTGGCCGAGGGGATCGAGGTCACCGGCGCATCGCTGGATTCCGGCCTTCTGCACGTCGACCTGGAGCGACCGAAAATAGAGCCGGAGGTTCGCCCCATCGCCATAAAGGCAAGCTGATCGGCAGGAAAGCGCCGATGTCGTGAGGGAGAAGGGGCCGCCTCGAAGCAGGGGCTCCGCTGTTCAGAAAGGATAGACGGTCATGTACGACGTCAAGACAGCTCGAAGCATCTCACAGCAGGACCTGGCGGCCCTGGGCCTTGGCGAGGTTGCCTATGTCCGCCCCGTGGTCATCGACGGGACGCCGGGCTTCGCCATCTACGCCGCCAACGGCATGGCGATGGGAGCCGTGGCCTCCAGCCAAGCCGCCCAAATGGCGATCCGTCAGAACGAGCTGGAGCCGGTCTCGCTTCACTAAGCAAGACCTCCCCTCCGCGACCCTTCGTGAAGAGGTCCGGCCACACCAGGACGTCCGCGGGCGGAGGCTGCCTGGGACCTGATTCTTGACGTTCCATCAGGGTGTTACAACGCGAAACCGACAAGAGATCGACGCGATCTATTGTCGTCGCCTACAGCAAATCGCCGTCGGATGGGACCATCCGACGGCGTGACTCCGTACCGATTTCAGAGATGTAGAGCGGACTTGCGCGACCAGGTTACACCACCCGCTCGCGACCCGCCCTAAGCGGCGTGGCTGGCGGGCACGTCGGTCAAGAGTGCATAGACCGCGTCCGCGTTGGCCGCGCCTCTGAGCTTCTCGCAGACCTTCCGGTCGCGCAGCAGCCGGGACACTTGGGCCAGCGCCTTCAGATGATCGGCGCCGGCCGATTGCGGCGCCAGCAGCAGGCAGAGAAGGTCAACCGGCTGCTCGTCGATCGAGTCGAAGTCGATCGGATCCGCCAGGCGCGCGAAAAGAATGTGCAGGCGCTTCAGGCTGTCCAGCTTGCCGTGTGGTATCGCAACGCCGTTGCCGACGCCCGTCGTTCCCAAACGCTCACGCACCAGCAGAACCTCGAAGATGTTTCGCTCGGATTCGCCGGTGATCGCCGCCGCCCGCCGCGCCAGTTCTTGTAGGGCCTGCTTTTTGCTGGAAACCCGAAGACCGGCCACGACACCGTCTGGCGACAACAAGTCAGCCATGTTCATCAATGTACAAACCTCGACAAAGGTTTCGACGACAAAACCCCCTCGCCCGAAGCCGTCACCCGGCCTCACACGCTACGCTGCCCCGGCAGGTCAGCCTTGGGCAATGTTCTGAGGGTCAATCCAGCCTATCGTACCATCATTACGGCGGTAGACCATGTTCAAGCCGCCGTGTGCCTTGTTTTTGAACATCAGCGCCGGCTCTTGCATCAGGTCCAGGCGCATTACCGCCTCACCGACCGTCAGCAACACGATCTGCGCCGTCATTTCCGCAACGACTGGCGGGGAATCCGGCACCGGCACGTCGTTCGCTTCGTCCTCCCCATCGTGTTCTCCCGGATGAAGAACGTACGCCTGGGCAGCGAGGCTTTCAAGCGGCGCTTTGTGGTGATGGCGCAGCCGCCGTTTGTTGCGACGAAGCCGCTTGGATAGGTGCTCCAAGGCCGAATCAAAGGCCGGATAGGGGTCGTGGCCTTCGCCGTCGGCAAACATTTCCACATGTTTACCCACATGCGCGGCGATGGTGGTGCGGTAGCCGGAGGCCTCGCGGGCGATCGTCACGCTGACGTCAATCGCGTCCCCGAAGTACTTCTCCAGCATGTGATTTAGCTTATCGGCAATGTGCTGGCGAAAGGCATCGCCAACGTCCATCTGCCTGCCTGTGACCTTTAACTGCATGGCCCCTTCAGGATCTGTCGTTCCATTGGATATTATATGGGGTGCCCGGCCCGTAGAGTCCGCTCTTTTGTGCTTTGCCCCCAGGCGGCGAAGCGCGGAAGCTAACCACGGCCCGATAGGCTGTCAAGCACGGCCTTCGAGGGCCCGCCGCGCCCGCCAGGACTACAGGATCCCACCCCGCTCCAGGGCTTGCAGACGCCGCCGGTCCGCCGCCGGGGGAATACGCAAGAGATCCCGATACTTGGCGACGGTGCGCCGTGCCACCGGCAAGCCACCGGCGCTCAGCTTCGCCGCCAACTTGGCGTCGCTGAAGGGGCGGGTGGGCGGTTCGGCCGCAACCAATTCGCGCAAGCGCGCCTGAGCCGCGGCGGCGCTGACCTCGCCCGCCGGCCCCAGGGCGGCGCTGAAGAAGCGCTTCAAGGGCACCGTCCCCCGAGGAGACGCCAGGTACTTGTTCGCGACCACGCGGCTGATCGTGGCTTCCGACAGCTCCAGTTCCTCGGCCAGGCTGCGCCGCGTCAGCGGCCTCAGGCCGGAAGGCCCCTTGGAGAAGTAGTCGCCCTGCCGCGCCAGCAGGGCCTGGCCCACCGCCAGCAAGGTCTTGAAGCGCCGCGCCAGGGCGCGCCTGAGCCAGGCGACCTCGCGCACCTGTTCCGAGAAATAGGCCCGCTCCTCCGGCCGCCTGACGCGCGGCAGCAGGTTGCTGTGAACCTCGCGGTCCAGCCGGATTCGCGGGATGATGTCGGGGTTCACGGCGACTTCCAGGCGACCTTTCGAATCGGGGGTCACCAGCAGGTCCGGCACCAGCGGGATGATCGCCTCGTTCTGCATCGAAAGGCCCGGCTTGGGATCGAGCCGGCGCAGGATCGCCAGTCGTTCCTCGACCTCGTCCCGAGAGAGATTCACAGCCTGCGCCAAAGCCTTGGAGCCGCCTCTTGCCACCAGATGGAGCTGGTCCAGCACAGTGCGAAAGCGATCGTCCAACCGCCCTTGGCTGGCCAACTGCAAGGCCAGGCACTCCCTCAAGTCGCGCGCGAAGAGACCGGCCGGCTCGAAAGCCTGCATGCGGGACAGGACCGCCTGCAGGGACTCCAGTCCGCAGTCAAGGACGTCGGCGACCTCCTCCAGCGGCGTGCCGAGGTAGCCGGCCTCGTCGAGTTCGTCGATCAGGGCCACCGCCAGCCTGCGCTCCTCCCAGTCGGCAAAGGCCAGCCGCACTTGGTTCAAGAGGCCGGCCGCGAGCGAGGGCTGGTCCGCCACCCGGCTCTCCAGCGGATCCAGGGAGCTGCCGCCGAGCGGCAAGCGGCCGACGGAGCGGGGACTCTCCAGTCGTTCCAGAAAGGGGTTCTCTTCCGACTTCTTGTCGAGATAGGCCTCGAGGTCCTGGCCCGACAGCTGCAGCAGCTCGATCGATGCACGCAAAGCCGGTGTCAGAACCAGGGTCTGTGCTTGCGTGACGCTTAGTCGGGCCTTCAGTGCCATGGGCTCGGGTCGGCGATTGGGAACGAGGTCAAGGCTCAACCTAAGCCATCGAGGCCGCCCTGCGTAGCCCTTTGCTGATGCCTCCGGGCAGAGGCATCACAGGCTGAAACTGTCTCCGAGGTAGACCCGGCGGACGTCTTCGCTGGCGACGATCTCTTCCGGCGGTCCCTCCATCAGCACCTGACCGCCGTGGATGATGTAGGCGCGATCGATGATCTCCAGCGTGTCGCGCACGTTGTGATCGGTGATCAGCACCCCGATGCCGCGGTCTTTCAAGTGCGAGACCAGGTCCCGGATCTCCGCGACGGCAATGGGGTCGATGCCCGCCAAGGGCTCGTCCAGAAGCATGAAGCGCGGCCGCGAGGCAAGCGACCTGGCGATCTCGACGCGCCGCCGCTCGCCGCCCGAAAGCGCCAGGGCCGGCGTGCGGCGCAGGTGCGTGATCGAGAACTCGGCCAGCAGTTCGTCCAGCTCCGCCTCGCGCTTGGAGCGATCGGGCTCGACTACCTCGAGAACCGCCCGGATGTTGCGCTCCACCGTCAGGCCGCGAAAGATCGAGGCCTCCTGCGGCAGGTAGCCGATGCCCAGGCGGGCGCGGCGATACATCGGCAGGTCCGTGATGTCCTGGCCTTCGAGCGTGATCCATCCGTAGTCCGGCCTCAAGAGGCCGGTGATGATGTAGAAGCAGGTGGTCTTGCCGGCACCGTTCGGACCCAGCAGGCCCACCGCCTCGCCGCGACGTACGTTCAGCGAGATGGTGCGCAGAACCGGCCGCTTGCGGAATGCCTTTCCTAGCTCGACCGCCGACAGGCCCGGATTATCGGCCACCAGCTGCAGGTGGCCCGGCTGGCTAGAGACATCCATCGGTCGGGTTCTCGGAGCGATTCTCCGGTACGAGAAGGCCCGACACCCGGCCGTCGCCCCCCTTCAAGGTGGAGACGCCGGTCTCCATGTTGACCTCTGCTTCCGATCCGTTCAACTGGTTCTGCCCCCTGGTGATGCGCACATTGCCGTTCATCGTCGCCAGCTGCTGGGCGACGAAGTACTCCGCCGTATCCGCGGCAATATACTCGCAAGGCGTCAGCACTTCGACATTGTCGTAGGCATTGACCACCTCCAGCGTCTTGCCGTCGGCGGCGAAGGTGGCGGTCAGAAGGTCGGCGCGCACGACGTTGCTGGTGCCCTTTTCCGGATCGAAGCGCTCTACCTGGGCGTCGCCGCGCGCCACGGCCTTGCGGTCCTTCGGGCTGTACTCCAGGCTGTCCTTCGCGGTGACTACGTCTTCGCCCGACTCGAGCTTCAGGTTGTCGCCGGTCAGACGCATCACGTCCGCCGGGATGTCATAGACGCCGAACTGGCCGAAGACCTGGGCATCCGGCGAGACGATACGGACATTGCCACTTGCCTCGACCTTGGTGATGTCTCCGCTGTCGCCCTCGCCCGTGTAGCGCGCGCGCAAGACGTCCGCGTACAAGGTGAGATCGCCCTGCTTGGCTTCCGCATTCCCCTTGGCGATGTAGAGTTTTTCCTCGCGCCGCCACTCGATCCCGTCGTCGGCGAAGATCTCCAGCGGCTTGTCGGACTCTCCGAAGGTGGCGCCCTGCGACACGGCCGTCCCCGCGAGCACGGCCGGCAGCAGTCCCAGGATTGTCGCGGCGAGGGCCAGTCGAGACAGGCTCATAGGCGTGGAGAGCCTTCGTCGCCGGGCAAAATGACGACCATCGAACGCCCTTTCAGCGTGATGACGTTGCCCTCTTCGGTCACCGTCATGCCTTGCGCCTGGATCTCGCCGCGCGGACCCTGTCCGGCCACCCCTGCGTCGGTGTCGATGACGCCGCTGTTGAAATCGACCGCGGCGGCCGTCGTGCGGATTTCGTAACCATCGTCGTGGTAGAGGCTGACGTCGCCGTCGAGCTCCAACTGCTTGCGATGGCGGAGGTAGCGGCCGCCATTGGCCGAGACAGCGACCCATCGACCGTCGAGCAAGGTGATGTCGGCCGCCGGATGCACCAGGAAGATAAGATCCCCCTCCTCGTCGGCCTGGTTTGCCCGCTCCGCGGTCAAGGTGTAGGGCTGACCATCCTTGTCTAGGCCGTCGAAACGCGGGCGGACCATCGTTAGCTCCTCCACCTCGCTGGAGGGCAAGGCGGATGCCTCGAGGCCGATCAGCTGCGGATTGGGAACGATATCGCGCCAGAGGGCGACGACGACGAAGATGACCGCGGCCGAGATAGGAAAGGCTAGCCGCAGGAAGCGTACGGCGATGGAATGAAAAGAGCGCTTGGACCAGCGCGGCGGAGCCGGCCGGGCGAGGTTTTCCCGCCTCGCTCGCCTTGCTTCGCTGCCCAGGAACCAAAACATCGATGAACGCCCCTAAGCCACGCCTGCGCGCAGGCAATCGTAGAGCTGGATGATGCCCAAGGTCTTCTCTTCCTCGACGACGAAGAGCGTGGTGATCTTGAACTCGTCCATGATCTGCAGCGCTTCCGCCGCCAGGGCGCGCGCGCGCACGGTCTTGGGGCCGGGCGTCATGACGTTGCCGACCGTCATGGCCAAGAGGTCGGGGCCCATGTGTCGACGCAAGTCGCCGTCGGTGATGATGCCCATCAGGCGATCGGCCTCGTCGACGATGCCGATGCAGCCGAACTGCTTGTTGGACATGGTGAGGATCGCCTCGCCCATCAGCGTATCCGACCGGCAAAGCGGCAGCCGCTCCGGTCCGTGCATCAGGTCGGAGACGCGCAGCAGCTTGGCGCCGAGGGAGCCGCCGGGATGCAGCACGCGGTAGTCGTCTTGCGAGAAACCGCGGCGCTCCAGCAGTGCGACCGCCAGCGCGTCGCCCAGCGCCAGCATCATGGTGGTCGAGGTGGTGGGCGCCAGGCCCAAGGGGCAGGCCTCCGGCGCTTCGGCCAACAAGAGGCAGATGTCCGACTGCTCGGCCAGCTGGCTCTGGGCCTTGCCGGTGACGGCGATGAGCGGGATCTGGAAGCGGCGGGTGTAGGCCAGGATGTCGGCCAGCTCGGCGGTGTTGCCCGAGTTGGAGAGCGCGATCACGGCATCGTCGCGCGCGACCATGCCGAGATCGCCGTGGCTCGCCTCGCCCGGATGGACGAAGAGCGCGGGCGTGCCGGTCGATGCCAAGGTGGCCGCGATCTTGCGGGCGATATGGCCGCTCTTGCCCATGCCGGTCACGATCACGCGGCCCGAGACCTTCGACAAGGCCTCCACGGCGCGGTCAAAGTCGCCGTTCAGCCGATCGGCGAGGGCCCTCAAGGCGTCGGCTTCGATGGTCAAGACACGCCTGGCGGTGGCGAGAACGTCGACTGCGGCGTCCTTGCGCTCCGTCATGCGCTCTTCCGTATCAGCCTCTTGCACCGATGCCTCCTCCTTCGCCCCGACGCCTGGCAAACCGACACCTGGCCAAGCGCTTCCAGCGTGCTACGCCCTAGTGCGCCAAAATATCCACATCGGACCAACCAAGCAGATCCAATCGCGCGCGGGTCGGCAAGAAATCAAAGGCCGCCTGCGCCAAGGCCAATCGTCCCTCACGCGCTAACATAGCATCCAAGCGCTCCTTCAGTCTGTGCAAATAGAGCACATCAGAGGCCGCGTAGCGCAACTGCTCGTCGCTCAACTCCGCCGCGCCCCAGTCAGAGGTTTGCTGCTGCTTCGACAAGTCGACGCCAAGCAACTCCCGGCAGAGATCCTTCAGGCCATGCCTGTCGGTATAGGTCCTCACCAGCTTCGAAGCCACTTTGGTGCAGTAGACCGGCGCCGGCCAAGCACCGAGGTGATGGCCGATCGCTGCGATATCGAAGCGGGCGTAGTGAAAAAGCTTGGTGACGCCGCTATCGGACATCAAGGCCGCCAAGCGGGGCGCGTCCTTCTGGCCTTGGCGGATCTGCACCAGGTGCGCGCTGCCGTCCCCGCCGGAGAGCTGCACCAGGCAAAGCCGATCGCGCCGCACCGCCAAACCCATGGTCTCGCTGTCGACCGCCACCAGGGGGCCCAGGTCGACGTCCGGCGGCAGGTCGCCGACATGCAGATGATAGGTCACGTCCGCCTCCCGATCGCGGCAGAACGCCGTACGGCACGGCGCCGAGGTTTTGCTACACTTGCCGGCGAAGGCCAGGGGCCTTGACGCCTTGTCGCTGGGGACATTCCCTTGGTATAGGGCAGGTTCGGCGCATAAGCGAGGAATAGTCAGCATGGCCAGCAAGGTCGTCACGCTCTTCGGCGGGTCTGGGTTCATCGGCCGCTATCTGGTGCGCCATCTCGCCCGCCAAGGGCACGTGATCCGGGTCGCGGTGCGCCGTCCCGAGCGCGCCGCCTTCTTGAAGCCGCTGGGCGACGTCGGCCAGATCACGCCGATACCGGCCAGCGTGCAGCACGAAGAGAGCGTGCGCCGCGCGGTCGAGGGCGCGGACGCCGTCGTCAACTTCGTCGGCATTCTCTTCGAGCGGCGCAAGCGGAGCTTCCTAGCGGTGCACGTCGAGGGTGCGCGCCGGGTCGCCGAGGCCGCCAAGGCGGCGGCAGTGGGCTCCCTGGTGCATGTCTCCGCCATCGGCGCCGATGCCGGCGCGCCGGCACGCTACGCCAAGAGCAAGGCCGCCGGCGAGACCGCCGTCCTGACCGCCTTTCCGCAGGCGACGATCATGCGGCCCAGCATAGTCATCGGGCCGGAAGACGACTTCTTCAACCGCTTCGCGGCCATGACGCGCCTGTCGCCCTTCCTGCCGCTGATCGACGGCGGCGAAACGAAGTTCCAGCCCACCTACGTGGGCGACGTCGCCGAGGCGATCGCGGTGGCCTTGCTCGAGCCCGGCCACGACGGCAAGACCTACGAACTGGGTGGTCCGCAGGTCTTCAGGTTCAAGCAACTGCTGCAGCTCTTGCTGGAGGAGATCGGCCGCAAGCGCATGCTGCTCTACCTCTCCAGCGGCCTCGCCTCCTTCCAGGCCCGCTTCATGGAGCTGCTGCCGGTGCCGCCCCTCACCCGCGATCAGGTCCTCCTGCTGCAACGCGATAACGTGGTCTCGCCGGAAGCCCTGACCTACCAGGACCTCGGCATCGAGCCACAGGCCATCGAATCGATCCTGCCCACCTACCTCGACAAGTACCGCCGCGGCGGCCGCTTTTCGCTGCAGCAGCACAGAGAGAGCTAAAACAGATCGAAATCAGGTGGACTCACCTGATTGCGTGAATCTGTTTTATCTTTCAAAGTTGTAGAGCAGGATTCAGACGACAAATCGTTTCGATTTGACGTCATCCTGCTCTAGGCGCGGCCGGCGATCCGGCCGCGGGGACGCGCGTCAGCCCTCCGGATAGCAGCCGGCGAGCCTGGCTCGCTGGCGGACCAAGGCGAGGACGGAGTCGATCGTCGGGGTCTCGATCTCGGCGATGTCGCCCATCTCGGCGACGACGGTGACCAGGGCGTCTATCTCCATCGGCCGGCCGAGTTCGAGGTCCTGCAGCATCGAGGTCTTGTGCGCGCCGACGTCGGCCGCCCAGCCGATACGGGTCTCCACGTCGACGCCGAAGCGCACGCCCAAGGCCTCTCCCACGGCTTTGGCTTCCTCCATCATGGTGGCGACCACGGCGCGCACACCCGGGTCGCCGGCCATCTGCTCCAATGTGGCCCCGGTCAAAGCCGACAGGGGATTGAAGGAGAGATTGCCCCAGAGCTTCAGCCAGATGTCGTCGCGGATGCGCGGCCGCACCGGCGCCTTGAACCCGGCCTGGGTCAGGGCCTTGGAGAGCGCCAAGGCGCGCTCGCTCTTGCCGCCGCCGGGCTCGCCGAGCATGAAGCGGTTGCCGTAGACGTGGCGCACCACGCCGGGGCTCACGATGTCGGCGGCCGGATAGACCACGCAGCCCAAGCAGCGCTTGGGCGCGATCAGCGACCAGAGCCGCCCGTCCGGATCGACGCTCTCCACCCTGCGGTCCCGAAAGGGCCCCTCCAAGGCGTGGAAGTACCACCAGGGAATCCCGTTCTGCGCCGTCACCACGCAGGTCTCCGGACCCAGCAGCGGCTGCATGGGCTGGGCAATGGCCCCGACGCCGGTAGCCTTCAAGGTGATCAGCACGAAGTCCTGGGGTCCGGCCTCGGCCGGGTCCTGCACGGCGCGCACTGCCACCGTCCGGCTGCCCTCGTCGCTCACCAAGGTAAGGCCCTTGTCGCGCATCGCCGCCAGGTGTGGACCGCGCGCGATCAAGGTGACGTCGGCGCCGACATCGGCCAGGTGAAAGCCGAGCAGCCCGCCGATCGCGCCGGCACCGTAGATCGTGATCTTCATTTCTTCGCCCCCGCCCTATCCGAGGCCCAGCTTCTGGGCCAAGCCGATGCGCTGCAGCTTGCCCGTGGCACCCTTCGGAATCTCCTCGAGGAAGAGGATCCTGCGCGGCACCTTGAAGTCGGCCAGGCGACCGGCCAGGAAGTCCTTAAGGGCGCGCTCCTCGACGGCTTCGCCTTCGGCTAGGACGACGGCGGCCGCTACCTCCTCGCCCAGCTTGTCGTGCGGCATGGCGAAGGTCACCGCCTGGGCGATGGCCGGATGGTCGAGCAGAATCTCGTCGACCTCTCTGGGAGAGATCTTCTCTCCGCCCCGATTGATGATCTCCTTCAGCCGGCCGGTAATGGTCAAGAGGCCGTCCTCGTCGAACTGGCCCTGGTCGCCGGTGCGGAACCAGGGGCCGCCGTCGTCCTGGAGGAAGCTCTCGGCATTGGCCTTGGGATTGCTCTCATATCCGGCGGTGACGTTGGGTCCGCGGATGACGACCTCGCCCACTGGTCCAGGCGCCGCGGTCAGGCTGCCGTCCTCGACCAGCAAGCGAACCTCCGGTCCGGCCGGGCGGCCGACGGAGCCCGCCTTACGCAAGCCCGGCGGCAATTGGTTGCTGGCCATCTGATGGCTCGCCTCGGTCATCCCGTAGGACTCGATCACCGGACAGCCGAAGAGCGCTTCGACCGCCTGCATGGTCTGCGGCGGCAAGGAGGCTGAAGAGGAGCGGACGAAACGCAGCTTCGCCGCGCTCGCCGCTTCCGGCTGGCGTTGCCCGCGCGCCAGGATGGCCTGGTGCATCGTGGGAACGGCGGTGTACCAGCTTGGTGCCGCCTCCTTAAGCCAGGCCATGAAGCGCAGGGCATTGAACCCCGGAGAGCAGAAGATGGAGCCGCCCGCGTAGAGCGAGGACAAGACGGCCGCGATCAGGCCGTGAATGTGGAAGAGCGGCATGACATTGAGGCAGCGGTCCTCCGGCCCCAGCGACAAGGTGGCCGAGATGTGCCCCGCCGAGGCCAAGAGGTTGGCATGCGTCAAAGGTACGATCTTGGGCCGCGAGGTCGTGCCGGAGGTATGCAGGATGAGCGCGACATCGTCGGCTTCGGCCGGTCCCGGCCGTTCCGCCGCGATCGCCGAACCGCCGCCGCCGCCGCCGAGCGAGAAGCTGCCCGCGGCCGCCGTCTTTTCACTCGCAAGCTCGATGATCTCGATGCCGCGCTCCCTGGCGACATCGCCGGCCGGGCTGTCGGAGCCGGCGGCGAGCACCAGGGCCTTGGCCCCGAGGTCGTCGAGATAGAAGGCGAACTCCTCGGCCCGGTAGGCCGGGTTCAGCGGGCAGGTGGTGGCACTGGCACCGATGGCGATGAAGGCGGCCGCCATCTCCGGCCCGTTGGGCAGCACGATGGCGACACGGTCGCCCCGACCGATCCCGCGTCCGTTCAGATGATCGCGGCAGGTCTCGGCCAACCGGGCCAAGTCGGCATAGCTCAAGGGCGCGCGTTCCGGCGCCGCGAGGGCCACGGCCGCGGACTGCCTGGCGGTCAAGAGATCTGTAAAGGTGGTCGGACGGGTCGTGCTGGTAGCGGTCATCGGTGAAGGGGTCTCGGTCTGCCTCTTGAGGGGAGCCGAGACCCTGCGTCGCCGACGAGAGGGCGTCTAGTCCTTTTTTGACTCGTCGGACTTGGCGGCACTCGCGCGGGTCGAGGCCGGACGGGCGCGACGGCTCGCCGGCGCCTTGGCGGCGGCGGTCGTCTTGCTCGCGCCCCGGCGCTGACGGGCAGCGCCGGGCTGGGCCTTCGCCGGCGCCTTGGCGGCCGGGCTCGCCGCCTTCGCCGGGCTGTTCGCGGCGGCCGGCGGTGCCGCCTTGCTCTCGAACGGCGCCGGCTTGGCGACCGGTGCTTCCTGGGCAGGCGGCGTCGCGACCGCCGCCGGCGCCTCGGGCTTCCGGCTCATGCTCTCCAGCTCCGCCTTCAGGGCCTGCACCTCCGACTTCAAGCGCGCCAGGTCTTCCTTGTGCTTGGCATCCTGCGGCGCGGCGGTCGTATCGGGTTTTGCCGGCGCCTGGGCCATCGGCTGCGCCGGCCGCGGCGCGCCGTTCTCGCCAACGCCGCCCGCGCCGCCTGAGAAGGGCGACCACACCCGCATCGCCTGCTCGAAGAAGGCCATATTCTGCTTGCGCATGTCCTCCAGGTTGCCGAAGGGGAAGAGGTTCCCCATGGCATCCTGCATGGCGCCGCGCATGCGATCCTGGTTCTCCGCGAAGTTCTGGATCATGTGCTCCAGATACTGCGGCACCATCCAGCGCATGTTGTCGCCGTAGAAGGAGATCAGCTGACGCAGGAAGGCGATGGGCAGCAGATTCTCGCCCTTGGATTCCTCTTCCACGATGATTTGCGTCAGCACGCTGCGGGTAATATCCTCTCCACTCTTGGCGTCATAGACCACGAACTCGACTCCCTCTTGTATCAATCGCGCGAGATGATCGAGCGTCACGTAGGAACTGGTGGCCGTGTTGTAGAGCCGCCGATTTGCGTACTTCTTAATGACGATGTGAGAGTCGTCACCCTGGCTGCCTGCGCCCAAAATCCCGACCTCGCCAATAGGGAAAGCTGCATGATTGTCTTTGCGATATTGTGCACCGCAGCGCGGGAAGTCAATTGCGGATGGGCTCGAAAACGCCGCATCGCAGCATTGTCATACCGCATTTGCGAAAATCGGCGGTTTGCCTTCGGCGACGCTATCTGCTGCAGTGCGGCGTGCGGTGCGTGGGAGAGCGGATGACCGAGACGTCAGGCATGGAGGCGGTCGGAGAGGAGGGGCAGGACGACGCCGACGCGCTCGCCAGGCGCTACCTCGATCTATGGGAAGCGGCGATGGTGGAGGCCGCCAGCGACCCGGCCCTGGCGATGGAGATCTTCCGCGCGGTCTCTCTCTTCGGCGCCGGGGGCGCCGGCGGTCTGGACGAGGTCGTCGCCGCCTGGGGCAGCGCCCTGAAGACCGCCACCGCGGCGAACGAGCGTGAGGAGAAGGCGAAGGGTGCCGGAAGCAAAAGCGGAGACGGCAAGACAGGGCCCGCGCCCGCTGGCCCTCTATCTCGGGACGGCGACGGCCGTGTGGCAGAGCTCGAAGCTCGCATTGCCGCTCTTGAAGCACTGCTCGGGCGCGACCCTGCCGCCCCGCCTGGCGGAGCTGGAGGCGCTGAGGGCACCCTTGAGCCGGATCGACGCGACGCGCCTGGAAGCAGCCCTGGAGCGGGAGATCGCCCGCCGCGCTGACGCCCTCAACCGCGGTGTCCGCAGCTATCGGCAGCATTCCCACCAGCGCCGAGCCGCGGCCGCCGCCGTCGTCTGGCAAGAAGGCACCAGCAGGCTCCTCGACTATGCACCTGACGGCGGCGGTCGCCCCATCCTGCTCATTCCCTCACTCATCAATCGGGCCTACGTGCTCGACCTCGACGAGGGCAACGGCCTCTGCCGCTGGCTGACCGGCCGAGGCTTTCGTCCCTTCTTGGTCGACTGGGCCTCCCCGGCCGAGGAAGAGCGCGCCTTCACGCTTACCGACTATGTGGCCGGCCGCCTGTCGGCGATGCTGGCGCGCGCGCAAGCTCTCTCCGGCGCCAGGCCGGTGGTGCTCGGCTACTGCCTGGGCGGCCTCTTGGCCTTGGGCCTGGCGCAGCTCCGCCAAGAGCAACTGGCCGGATTGGTGCTCTTGGCAACCCCTTGGGACTTCCACGCCGACCTGGCCGTGCCGCCGGCGCAGATGCGGATGGCGGCACTGGCGCTGGCGCCCCTGATCGACGGTCTGGGCATGCTGCCCACCGACGCCGTCCAGGCCTTGTTCTATTCCCTGGACCCCTGGCTGACGGTGCGCAAGTTCATCGCCTTCGGCGCCAAGAGCCAGAAGGGCGCCTCGGCACGGGCCTTCGTGGCGCTGGAGGACTGGCTGAACGACGGTGTGCCGCTCGCCGCGCCGGTCGCCCGCGAGGTCCTGTCCGGCTGGTACGCGGAGAACCGACCGGCGCGCGGCCTCTGGCGTCTGGCCGGCCAGGGCGTCGACCCGGCCTCGATCGCCCTGCCCGCGCTGGTGATGGTGCCCAACGAAGACCGCATCGTCCCTCCGGCGAGCGCTCTGGCCCTGGCCGGGCTCCTGCCCAATGCGGCGCTGCGCCAACCGCCGGCCGGACACATCGGCATGATCGTCGGCCGCAACGCCAAGCGCAGCGTCTGGCAGCCGCTGGCGCGCTGGGCCGCCGCGCTTCCGGCTTGAGGGCAGCGCCGCGCTCCAGAGGGGCACGGCTGTTGTGACGCGCCTGGGCGCAAATTGCTTGTTCCAATGCTGCACTGCACCCTTATACTGGGAACAGCTCGGCGCAGGGCTGTTCTGCCTTGCATCGGCGATCCCCGACATTTTCGGATCGCGTCCATAGGAGGAGAAACTCAGCCATGTCCGACGTTGTCATTGTCAGCGCTGCCCGCACGCCTGTCGGCAGCTTCAACGGCGCCTTCGCCAGCCAGCCCGCCTCGGCCCTGGGCACCGTCGCGATCAAGGAGGCCTTGAGCCGCGCCTCGGTGGAAGGTGCGGAGGTCGACGAGGTGCTCTTCGGCCAGGTCCTCACCGCCGACGCGGGCCAGAACCCCGCGCGTCAGGCCGCCATGGGCGCCGGCGTGCCTAAGGAGGCGACCGCGGTCCAGATCAACCAGCTCTGCGGATCGGGCCTGCGCACCGTCGCCATGGGCTATCAGGCCATCAAGATTGGCGACGCCGGCATCATCGTCGCCGGCGGCCAGGAGTCCATGAGCCAGGCGCCGCACACCATGCACCTGCGCAACGGCACCAAGATGGGCGACACCAAGATGATCGACACCATGATCAAGGACGGTCTCTGGGATGCCTTCAACGGTTACCACATGGGCGTCACGGCGGAGAACATCGCCCGCCAGTGGCAGCTGACCCGCGACGAGCAGGACGAGTTCGCCGTGACCAGCCAGAACCGCGCCGAGGCGGCGCAGAAGGCCGGCAAGTTCAAGGACGAGATCGCCCCGGTCACGGTGAAGACCCGCAAGGGCGAGGTGGTCACCTCCGACGACGAGTATCCCAAGCACGGCACTACCAGGGACAATCTGGTCAAGCTGCGCCCGGCCTTCGACAAGGAAGGCACCGTGACCGCCGGCAACGCCAGCGGCATCAACGACGGGGCGGCCGCCATCGTCTTGATGAGCGCGGAGGAGGCCGCCAAGCGCGGTCTCACCCCCATGGCGCGGATCGCCAGCTGGGCGACCTGCGGCGTCGACCCCGCGATCATGGGCACCGGACCGATCCCGGCCTCGCGCAAGGCCATGGAGAAGGCCGGCTGGTCCTTCGAGGATCTCGATCTGATCGAGGCCAACGAGGCCTTCGCCGCCCAGTCGCTGGCCGTGGTCAAGGACCTGGGCCTCGACCCGGAGAAGGTGAACGTCAACGGCGGCGCGATCGCCATCGGCCACCCGATCGGAGCCTCCGGCGGCCGGGTGCTGGTGACCTTGCTGCACGAAATGGCCAAGCGCGACTCCAAGAAGGGCCTGGCCACGCTTTGCATCGGCGGCGGCATGGGCATCGCCATGTGCTTGGAGCGCTAGATCCGAAACACCATCTGCGGTCGTGCAGACGGGACTAACTGAAGGGCCGCCCGCTTGGGCGGCCCTTTCTGCTAGGCAAGACTCTTCGCCTTGTGCCATTGTGGCGTCGGGAAGGTAGAGGATCGGCAAACCAAAGGCTTGGAGGAGACTCTTGAGACCTGTTCGCCAACTCTTCGCGGCTCTTGCCCTGCTCGTGATCTTGCCACTGCCTGCGATCGCCGCGGGCGGTGCGAACAAGGCTCAACAAGACGCCAGCAAGCTCATCGCCGAATTGGGCTTTCCGGAGTCCCAGGTCGGCTATCTCATCTTCGACCTCGCCGACGGCACCATCCTGGCCGAGCAGAATGCCGACCAGGCCTACATCCCGGCCTCGCTGCAGAAGGTGCCGACCATGCTCTACGGGCTGGAGCGGCTGGGTCCCGAACACCGCTTTTCCACCCGCCTCCTGGCGCATGGTAAGGTCTCCGGCGAGACCTTGGTCGGCGACCTCTACCTCAAGGGCGGCGGCGACCCCTTCCTGGACAATGACGATCTCCTGTCCTTGATCGGCCAATTGCGGGCGGCCGGGGTGACCAAGGTCCAAGGCCGCTTCCTCTATGACGAGAGCGCGCTGCCGAGCCTCACCGAGATCAACGACCATCAGCCGCGCGCCGTGGGCTACAACCCAGGCCTCTCGGCGCTCAACCTGAACTTCAACGTCCTGGACCTCGCCTGGGAGCGCGAGGCCAAGACCGGCGCCCTGGCCGCCGACGCGGTCGCCGGCTCGGACAAGACGAAGGTCTCCAGCGACACCGTCACGATCGCCATGCTGCCCGCCTCGCGCGGGAAGAAGGTGCCCTACCTTCCGGCCACCAGCGACGATGGCGAGGGCTGGCTGCTGTCGCCCGACCTGCCCAAGAAGGGCAAGGTGCGGGTGCCGGTCAAGCGCCCGGCGCTGAACGCCGCCAGCGTCTTCCGCCAACTGGCGGCGCAGCAGGGCATCGCGCTGCCCAAGCCGGAGGCCGGCACCGCGCCCGCCGGCAGCAAGCCGCTGGCCGAGCACCAGTCGCTGACTCTCAGGGGCGCTGCGCGCCTGATCTTGCGCTTTTCCAACAACCTGTCGGCGGAGCTGGTGTCCCTGACCGCCAGCAGTCTCGGCGGTGCGCCGGCGACGAGCCTGCGCGAAGGCGGCGAACGCATCGTCGCCTGGCTGCGCCAGAAGGTGCCGCAAGGCGACTGGCGCGGTCTCCTGCTCGACAACGGCTCCGGTCTGTCGTCGCTCTCGCGCATGACGGCCCGCCAGATGGCGACCATTCTCTACTATGGCTACAGCCTGCACCGCATCGGCCTGGACTTCCCTGCCCTCATGTCCAAGCCGCGCTGGCAGCGCGACCTGGCCAAGCTGCGCAAGAAGCATGGCTCCGGCCTCGCGGTGCACGGCAAGAGCGGGACGATCTACTTCTCCCGCGCCTATGCCGGTTACATCGATGCCAAGAGCGGCAAGCGCGTGGGTTTCGCGCTCTTCATCTCCGACCTGGCGCAACGCGCGAGCTACGACGCGGCTCTCGACGTGGACCAGGTGGCCGCGCCGCCGGGGGCCAAGTCCTGGACCAAGCGCGCCAAGAAGCTGGAACGCGAGCTGGTTTCTCTCTGGCTCCTGTCTTTCTGACGCAGTTGGGGAGTGCAAACCCAGGCAGGCCTTGGCTTGCCGGGTTCGCGGGTGCATTGATGGCACCCGCAACACCCCCACCCGAGCAAGAGAGGAGAAGGATTTCATGGCACGCCTGGCATTGGTGACCGGAGGAACGCGCGGCATCGGCGGAGCCATTTCGATTGCCCTCAAGGGAGCCGGCTACCGGGTCATCGCCAATTACGGCGGTAACGACGAGGCCGCCCAGACCTTCACCTCGGAAACGGGGATCGAGGCCAAGAAGTTCGACGTGTCCAGCTTCGAGGCCTGCCGGCAAGCCATCGAGGAGATCATGGCCGAGCACGGCCCGATCGAGGTGGTGGTGAACAACGCCGGGATTACCCGCGACGCCACCTTGCACCGCATGTCCGACGAAGCCTGGCAGGCGGTGATCGACACCAACCTCGGCTCCTGCTTCAACGTCTGCCGCAACGTCATCGATTCCATGCGCACTCAGCGCTTCGGGCGGATCGTCAACATCGGCTCGATCAACGGGCAGGCCGGGCAGATCGGCCAGGTCAACTACGCCGCCGCCAAGTCCGGCATCCACGGCTTCACCAAGGCCCTGGCGCAGGAGACCGCGCGTCTCGGCATTACCGTCAACGCCGTGGCGCCCGGCTATGTCGACACCGACATGGTACGCGCCGTGCCGGAGGCGATCTTGGAGAAGATCGTCGCCAAGATTCCGGTGCAACGGCTGGGCAAGGCGGAGGACATCGCCCGCACGGTCCTCTTCCTGGTGGCCGACGAGGCGAGCTTCATCACCGGCTCGACCGTCTCCGTCAACGGCGGGCAGCACATGTACTAGTCTTGCGGCTCTCAGGCGGGGGTGATTCAACCTTGAGGCGAAGGACGCTGATCGGTTCCGGCTCGCTTGCGCGCTAGACAGTTCGCACACCGCTCAAGCGCGGTGCCGTAGCGCCGTGGCTTTATCGCCTGCGTCGGTCAGGGGCGCGGCGTCTGCTATGATTGCAGCAGCGTTTTACTCTTGCAGCGAGACTGTTGACCATCCCACATCTGTCCGGCAATGTAAGTACTAGGCTAGGTCCCGCCTAAATGAATGTCTGGACAGCCGTCTTGGCGACCCAGATGACAGCGACGCTTGTCTTTGGAGTATTTGGGCGGAAGGGGAAGGACCGATGGCCAGCAACACCTTCTATGGTGGAACTGGGGTCGACGACGCCATCACCGGGACGGATCAGAGCGATCTGATCTCGGGCCTCAGCGGAAACGACACGCTTTACGGCCGGGGAGATCCCGACAGTCTCTACGGTGGTTCGGGCATCGACGGGCTCTACGGCGGCAACGGCAGCGACCGGCTGCACGGCGACGACGGCGACGATACCCTGCTCTCGGGCGACGACGGCAACGATCGGCTCTTCGGCGGCCAGGGCGCGGATCGAGGCTTCACCGGCGGCGGCGGCATAGACGTGATTTACGGCGGCGACGGTGACGACCGGTCTCTCTTCGGCGGCTCGCAAGAGGACTACATCTTTGGCGACGCCGGGGACGACGCCTTCCTCTATGGAGGCGACAGGAAAGACACGATCTACGGCGAGGGCGGCGACGACGCGAACATCTTCGGCGGGGCCTCCGCCGATCTCTTGAGAGGCAGCTCGGGTGACGACTCCTTCCTCTTCGGAGCCGGCGACAACGACGTAATCCTGGCCGGAGAGGGCAGAGACAGGCAGCTCTTCGGTGGCAAGGGCAACGATACCTTGGACGGCAAGTCCGGGAACGACGCCGGCCTCTTCGGAGGAAGCGGACACGACGAGATCAGCGGAAGCTCCGGCCGAGACGTCGGCCTCTTCGGCCAGAGCGGGCAAGACGGTCTCTACGGCGGCCAGGGCGCGGACTGCCTGTTCTTCGGCGGCGCGGGGAGTGATTCGATCTACGGCCGCAGCGGGCGAGACTGCCTCATCTTCGGTGGCGGCAACAACGACTTCATTTACGGCGCCAGCGCGATCGATATCGGCCTTTTCGGTGGCGCCGGAAACGATACCGTCAAGGGCGGCGCGGGTCCCGACATTCTGCTCGCGGGCGGCGACGGAAACGACCTGGTCCAGAGCGGCAGCGGCCCCGATTTCGGTCTTTTCGGCGGCGCGGGCGTCGATCAGGTCTATGGTGGCACCGGCGCCGACTCCTTCCTTGCCGGCGGCGACGACAACGACATCGTCTACGGCGACAGGGGAGACGACCGCGGCCTCTTCGGGGGTGGCGGCGACGACAACCTGCAGGGCAAGCAGGGCGACGACGCGAACATAAGAGGCGGGGCCGGTGACGACAAACTGAAGGGAAATGACGGGAACGACAGCGGCCTGTTCGGCGGTGAGGGCGACGACGTTCTGCAAGGCCAGTCCGGCGACGACAAGGTCCTTCGCGGAGGATCCGGAGAGGACGAGCTCTACGGAAACCACGGGAGCGACGCGAGGATCGCGGGCGGCTCCGGCCAGGACAGGATTTTCGGCGGCGATGGCGACGATACCGCCTTGCGGGGAAACGAAGGCGACGACAGTCTCCACGGCAACGAAGGCAGCGATGCCGGCCTGTTCGGTGGCGCGGACGCGGACTACGTCTATGGCGGCACGGGCGCCGACAGTCTCCTTAGCGGCGGCGGGGATCGGGACCTGATCTTCGGTGGCAGTGGCGACGACTATCACCTCTTCGGCGGCGCCGGCGACGACCTGCTAGGCGGCGATGGCGGCGCTGATCTCGGCCTCTACGGCGATGGCGGCGACGATGCCATCTATGGCGGAGACCTCACCGACAGCCTGCTTTGGGGGGCTTCCGGCGACGACCTGATCTACGGCGGCAATGGAGACGACAGCAATCTCGACGGCGGCCTCGGGCAGGACACGCTGGCCGGACAATCGGGAAACGACCGTGGCCTCTACGGCGGGGGAGACGCCGACCTGATCACCGGCAATCGCGGGAACGACCAAGCCTTCTATGGCGGCGATGGCGGCGACCTGCTTTACGGCGGTCACGGCAACGACCGCTCTCTCTTCGGCGACAGCGGGGACGATACCGTCTTCGGCGACAGCGGCGCGGACCTGCTCTATGGCGGCACCGGGGTCGACCTGCTGTTCGGCGGTCATGGCGACGATGTGCTGGTGGTCAAGGGCGCGGCGGAAATCCAATCCGGCGACACCTTCAACGGCAACGCCAGCACGGACACCTTGCTGCTCTACGGGGTCGACACGCTCCCGGCGGGCGTGCTGATCACCAACATCGAGCACACCATCTACATGTAAGGCGTGCTGGTCGCCTCCGGACCAGCCCCTCTAACCGGCGGGTCGCGGTGTCGGTCGCCAGTCGGGCGGCGCCAGCTCGAAGCCGGAGAACTCGAAGGCCGGGGCCACGGTGCAGCCGACCAGGGTCCAGTGGCCCAGGCTCTCGGCCGCCTGCCAGGCATCCTTCGGGACCACGATGTTGGGCGTCTGGCCGGCGGCGAAGTCCGGTCCCAGATGGCGGGCGACGGCGTCGTGGCCGTTCTCCGAGATGCTCAGCACCAAGGGCGCACCCACGTACCAATGCCAGATCTCGACGGCATCGACGCGATGCCAGTGCGAGACCTCTCCCGCCTGCAGCAGGAAGTAGATCTGCGTGACCGGCGCTCGTTCGCCCTCGGCCGCCGGTGCGCGGTAGGTCTCGACGAAGTGCCCGCCCTCGGGATGAGGCTGCATGCCCAGGCGCTCGATCAGCGCGCGGGCCTCATCCGAGGCCGCGCTCACTGCGGGGCCGCCGGCATGGTCTGCGCGATCGAGGGGCGCTGCAGCATGGTCTCGTTCCATCCGGCCAGCGCCGAGCGACCGTCCCGCCAGCCCAGGTCGGGCAGGCGGAAGTCGTAGTAGCCCAGCGCGCAGGCCAGGGTCAGCTCGCCGATCGTCGGCTCCTCGGCCAGTTCGCCTTGCGCGATCATGCCGTCCAGCAGGTCGAGCGTGCGGAAGATCTTGGCGTTCTGCCGGTCGATCCAGCCGTCCCACATCTTGTCGGTCGGCCGGCGCAGCTGCTCGTAGACGCGCGACACGCCGGCCTCCAGCGCGCCGTCGGCCATGGCGTGCAGGCGCAGCGCGCGCCAGCGCTCGGCGCCCGACGGGGGAAAGACCTTGCGCCCCTCGCTCAAGCTGTCGAGGTACTCGCAGACCAGAAAGGAGCCGGCGTAGAGCGTGCCGTCGCCGTCGATCAAGGCCGGCACCTTGCCCAGTGGATTGGTGGCCGGCAGCGGGTCCTCCGGATTCCAGGGATCGGCTTGCACCAGCTGCAGGCGGTCGATCACGCCGGTTTCGATCGCCGTCACCATGGCCTTGCGGACGAAGGGGCTGGCGGTGTTGTGGGTCAGCTTCATCATCGGCGGGCCAGTCCCTAGAAGTTATCCTTGCGAGAGCGCACCTCGGCGAAAACGGAGACTGGATCCTTCCCTTCCATGCCCACCGCGGCGGCCAGGCTGGGCAGGTCCGCCCGCAGGAAGGGATTGGTCTCCTTCTCCTCGCCCAGGAGAGACGGCACCGTGCGCTCGCCCTTGGCGCGCGCCTCAAGGATCGCCTCGCCACGCGCCATCAAGCTGGCGTTGGAGGTCTCCACGGTGCGCGCGAAGGCGAAGTTCGCCGCCGTGTACTCATGCGCGCAGAAGACCCGGGTGTTGTCCGGCAGCCGGCGCAGCTTCTCCAGGGAGGGCCACATCTGCTGCGGCGTGCCTTCGATCAGGCGCCCGCAGCCCAAGGCGAAGATGGTGTCGCCGCAGAAGAGGGCGGCATCCTCCTTGAACCAGAAGGCGATGTGGCCGCTGGTGTGGCCGGGAATGAAGAAGACCTCCGCCTCCGCCTTGCCCAGCTG
Source organism: Rhodospirillales bacterium (assembly GCA_963669375.1). Lineage (GTDB taxonomy): Bacteria > Pseudomonadota > Alphaproteobacteria > Kiloniellales > JACOMY01 > JACOMY01. The sequence continues at coordinate 1,712,072 of OY770024.1, forward strand.
GACGCGGTCGCCCTCGTCGACCTCGATGGCGATCCCCGGTATGCGCCGCTTGTCTATGCGCGCGCCGATGACGGTGCAGCCGGTGGCCTCGATGATCTCCCGATTGCCGCCGACGTGATCGCCGTGGTGGTGCGTGTTCAGGATATGGGTGATGCGCCAGCCCAAGCGCTCGGCCTCGGCCAGCACCGGCTTGGCGACGGCGGGATCGACGACGCCGGTCGCGCCGCTCTCCGCTTCGTGCAGCAGATAGACGTAGTTGTCCTGCAGCACCGGGATCTGATGGATCTGAAGCAAGCTCATGATGGCGTCGAGTTTAGCATGGCGCGCTCGTCGCCCGAAAGCGCCGGCACGCGCACCTTCAGGCACAGCAGCCATGCTGCAGCGCTCAATCGACCCGTCGGAAGCGATTCAGCGCCGGCTAAAAACGCGCTAGACTGTCGCTCATGTGGTCGGACGTCGTCGAGCTACGGGACTTTTATGCCTCGCCCTTGGGGCAAACGGCGCAGCAGATGCTGCGCCAGGCCATTCGGCGTGCCTGGCCGGCGGTCCAACGCCAGCGCATCGCCGGCTACGGGTTCCCGACGCCCTACCTCGGGCCTTTCCTGGGCGAAGCCCAGACCTTGATCGCGCTCATGCCGGCGCCGCAGGGCGTCATCGCCTGGCCGACCGAGGGCGCCAACAGGGCCTGCCTGGTCGAGGAAGAGGTCTTTCCCCTGCCCGACCTCTCGCTCGATCGCCTGGTCATGGTGCACGCGCTGGAGCATGCGACCCAGCCGCAGACCCTGCTGCGCGAGGCCTGGCGCGTCCTCGACGCCGAAGGACGCCTCTTGCTGGTGGTGCCGAACCGGCGCGGCCTGTGGGCGCGCATCGACCGCACCCCCTTCGGCTGGGGCCGGCCCTTCAGCCGCGCGCAGATGACCGATCTCCTGAACGACATGCTGTTCGAGAAGCTGAGCACCGACCCGGCTCTCTTCCTGCCGCCCACCAAGCGGCAGTGGCTGCAGCGCTCCGCCCCCTTCTGGGAGTCGCTCGCGGTGCGCTGGTGTCCGCGTTTCGGCGGCGTCCTGCTGATCGAGGCGCGCAAGCGGCTGATGGCGCCGGGCCTGGCGACGCCGGCGCTCAAGCGTCAGCGCGTGGTGCCGGTCCTGCCGAGCCTCACCCGCCGCGGCGGCGGACGCGCGCCGGCGCCGATCAAGGGGCACAGCGACAGCCCGTCATCGTCGCGTTCTAGGGCGCGATGACGATAGATCGAACCGATCTACCGTCTGAATCTTGGTCTAGGGATCGCGGGTGAGGCGATAGACCTTGCCCCAATAGGGCGGGTTCTCCACGTCGTCGACGGCCATGATGTAGATGAACCTGTCGTCCTCGGAGAACGCCAGGTTGGGGGCCGCGGCCGAGGGCACCTCGATGGCCTTGACGAACGCTCCCTCGGGCGAGACGACGACGATGCGGCCGAGGGTCATCTGCCCGATGTAGAGATTGCCGCCCGGGCCGACCTTCAAGCCGTCGGGGAAGGCATCCATGCCCGAGGGCGGGTCGACGAAACGGATGACGACGAAGCTGCGCCGATCCGACAGGCTGCCATCCTCCTCCACCGCGAAGGTGATGACGCGTCCGGCCTCGCTTTCGGCCACGTAGAGGAGCTTGCCGTCCGGCGAAAGCGCGATGCCGTTGGCGTAGTGCAAGTCGTCGGCCAGGGGCTTGAGGACACCCGCCTTGTCCAGGTGGTAGACCTTGCCGACGATCGGCGCGCTCTCCCAAGGGCCGGAACCCGTCACATAGAGCCCACCGCGCCCGTCGGAGGTCGCGTCGTTGGGACCAAGCAGGGCTTCGCCGCTGCTGTCCTCGCCGATGCTGCCCATCGTCCGACCTTCGGTCGAGATCATCACCAGTTCGTCGGCATCGAAGCAGGTGACGAGAAAGCCCTCTCCGTAGGGCACGATGGCCGCGGGCCCGCAGCCCTGCTGCTCCCAGAAGACCCGGGTTTCCCCGTCGTCAAAGACCATGATCTTGTCGTCGCCATACTGCGCGTAGAACAGTATGTCGGCCTGCACGTAGGGGCCTTCGGGAAAGGCGCTCTTCGGGTTGATGACGGTAAGCTCGCCTGCCAGCGCCGCCGCTGCGAGCGGCAGGAGGGACAGGCTCGCCGCGCATCCCGCGATCCAGTTCCGCTTCATCTTCCTTCCCTCCTGCACTTGCGGTTTCGATCACGCTGACAAAGACGGATGCCGCTGTCGAGGGAGGATCGGCGCTACTCCTTGGTCAGAAGGAACAGCCCGACCTCGCCAAAGAGGTTGGCATAGCGCTGGCTGACGATCTGGCGCGGGCGCTTTTGGGAGTCGAGCGAGATCGCCTGCTCCACCTTGATGCCCAGCTTGCGGTTGAGCGCCAGGAAGTCGCGGATGGTGCAGAGGTGGATGTTGTCGGTGGCATACCAAGGCCGCGACAGGGCGCGCGTCACCGGCATGCTGCCGCGCCACAAGAGATGCAGGCGCACCCGCCAGTAGCCGAAGTTGGCGAAGGAGACGATGGCCCAGCGGCCGATGCGCACCAGCTCGCTCAATACCTGGTCCGGGGCCCTGGTGGCCGGCAGGGTCTGCGACAGGACCACGAAGTCGAACGCCAGATCGGGATAGTGCGAAAGATCGCGGTCGGCGTCGCCCTGCACGACGGACAGGCCGCGACGCACGCTGGCGTTGACCCCCTTTTGCGAGAGCTCCAGTCCGCGCCCAGTCACCCCCTTCTCCTTGACCAGGGCTTCCAGCAGCGCGCCGTCCTCGCAGCCGACGTCCAGCACGCGCGCGCCCGTCTCGACCATGTCGGCGACGAGGGAGAGATCGGGACGCAGTGCCTGGAGCAGGCCTCCGGGCGGCTGGCTCACGAGATGCGGTCCTTGCTGGGATCGGGCAGGGAGGGATCGTCGCGCAGCGCCGCCGTCGGCAGCCCCTGCTGCAGCGCGCAGGCGTTCAGGAAGGCATGCGCTGTTTCCAGGAACTCGGGCTCGTTCAAGAGGAAGGCGTCGTGCCCCGAATCGGTCTCGATCTCGACGAAGGAGACATCGGCCGTCGCCGCGCTCAAGGCCTGGACGATGGCCTTGCTCTCGGAGGTCGGAAAGAGCCAGTCGCTGGTGAAGGACGCCAGGCAGAAGCGCACCGGCGTGCTCTTGAAGGCCTGCGCCAGCGAGCCGCCGTGCTCCCCCGCCAGATCGAAGTAGTCCATGGCCCGGGTGATGTAGAGATAGCTGTTGGCGTCGAAGCGCTCGACGAAACTGGAGCCCTGATAGCGCAGATAGCTTTCCACCTGGAAATCGGCGTCGAAACCGAAGGTGAGCGCGGCGCGGTCCTGCAGGCGTCGTCCGAACTTGGCGAAGAGCGCCGCCTCGGAGAGGTAGGTCACGTGCGCGATCATGCGGGCCACGGCCAAACCGCGCCGGGGCACCGTGCCGGCCTTCTGGTAGTGTCCGCCGGACCAGTCGGGGTCGGCCATGATCGCCTGGCGGCCGATCTCGTCGAAGGCGATGTTCTGGGTCGTGTGGCGGGCCGAGGTGGCGACCGGCAAGGCGGCGTGCAGGCGTTCCGGATAGGCGCTGGCCATCTGCAGCGCCAGCATCCCGCCCATCGATCCGCCGATCGCGCAGAGCAGGCGGTCGATGCCCAAGTGGTCCAGCAGCGGGATCTGCGCGCGGACCATGTCGGCGACGGTGATCACGGGAAAGTCGAGCGCCCAGGGCTCGCCACTCTCGGGGTTTGCCTCGCGGGGGCCCGTGGAGCCCATGCAGCCGCCCAGCACGTTCGCGCAGATCACGAAAAAGCGTTCGGTATCGATCGGCCGGCCGGGGCCGACCATCAAGGTCCACCAGCCGGGGCGGCCGGTCACGGGATGGCTCTCGGCCACGTACTGGTCGCCCGTCAGGGCGTGAAAGACCAGCACCGCGTTGGACTTGTTGTCGTTCAGGCTGCCGTAGGTCTGGTAGGCGATGGTGAGCGGTCCCATCTTCGCGCCGCTGTCCAGCTGGAGGCAGCCGGCCCCCTCGAGAAGCAGCCGATGCCCCGGCAGGGTGTCGCCTTCTGGATCGGCTTCGCTGGCCGTAGCACGCAGCATAGGGTTCATCACCATGGTTCGCGGGCGAGTACCGAGCGCGTCGGTCACCTCAAGGAACCTAGCTAGGAAGAGGAACGCCCTCCTGTCAACGCTGTGCCGCCGCAAGGCAGGCCGCCGCTCCAGACAGGCTTTGCTTTTACCGGCCGGGACGACTAATGGTCTTGCCGTCCTGACCTCAAGCGAATCCAAATCCCCGATGCAGAGCAAAAGCAGTCCCTTGGCCAAACTGCGCCTCGAGATCGACGCGGTCGACGAGGCCCTTCACGACCTCATCATGCAGCGCAGCCAACTGGTCGAACAGGTGACCTTGGCCAAGGGGCGCGGCGGTTTTAGCCTGCGTCCGGCGCGCGAGGCGGAGATCTTGCGCCGCTTGACGGAGCGCCATCACGGACCCTTCCCGAAACCCGTCGTCGCGCGCATCTGGCGCGAGATCATCTCCGCCAGCACCGCCCAGCAGGGACCCTATGCCGTCGCGGTCCTGGGCGAACCCGGCGCCAAGGGCTTGGCCGAGATCGCGCGCGGTCACTATGGCGTCATGACGCCTGTCTCGCAGATGGGATCGACCGCGGGCGTGGTGCGCGCGGTCAGCGAGGGCTCGGCCACCGTCGGCCTGCTCCCTTGGCCGGCCGCCGAGGAGGCCGAGCCCTGGTGGAGCCTCATCGCCCAAGACGGCGCCAAGGCGCCGCGCATCGTCACCCGCCTGCCCTTCGTTCAATCCAGCCCGCCCGCCGAAGAAGCCCTGGCCATCAGCCTGGCCCCCAACGAGCCCACCGGCGACGACAACTCCTTCCTGATGCTGCAATCGGCCGGAGAGCTGTCGCGCGGATCGCTCAAGACCCGCCTGGAGGCCGTCGGCCTCGCCCCCTCCGTGATCTTCACCCACCCTGGAAAGGCCGAGCATCGCCATCTGGTGCATGTCGCAGGCTATGTCGACCAGGACGCGCCGGCCCTGGCGAAGCTCGTCAGCCGCGACGGCGGCTTCGTGAAGGCCTTGGCGCTCGGCAGCTATGCCGTCCCGCTGACCGCAAAGGAATTGGGCGCCGCCTGAGCCGCCGGTGGCAACACCGGAAGAGATGGACCAGATGAACGAGATGAAGAAGAGCCCGCAGCCGCGACCCGGCATCCTGGACATTACTCCCTACGTTGGCGGCAAGGCCAAGGCCGAGGGCGCCAACCGGGCGATCCGCCTGGCCTCCAACGAGAACCCGCTGGGCGCCAGCCCGGCGGCGATCGCCGCCTACCGCGCCGAGGCCGAGACGCTGCATCGCTATCCCGACGGCGGCGCGCTGGCGTTGCGCGAAGCCTTGGGCAAGGCCGAGGGCCTGGACCCGGAACGCCTGGTCTGCGGCGCCGGTTCGGACGAGTTGATCCAGCTCTTGGTGCGCGGCTACGCCGGGCCGGGCGACGAGGTGCTCTACAGCCAGCACGGTTTCCTGGTCTATCCGCTGGCAACCAAGGGCGCCGGCGCCACGCCGGTGGCGGCCCCGGAGAGCGACCTGCGCGCCGATGTCGATGCCCTGCTCGAGCGCGTCAGCGCACGCACTCGCATCGTCTTCCTGGCCAACCCGAACAACCCGACCGGCAGCTACCTCGACCGGTCGAGCGTCGGCCGCCTGCAGGCCGGCCTACCCGACGACGTGCTGCTGGTCCTGGATTCGGCCTATGCGGAGTACGTGACCAGGCCCGACTACGACAGCGGCGTCCAACTGGTGGACGCCTGCCACAACGTGGTCATGCTACGCACCTTCTCGAAGATCCACGGGCTGGCGGCTCTGCGGCTGGGCTGGGCCTACGGCCCGGCGCATGTGATCGACGTCCTGAACCGCATCCGCGGCCCCTTCAACGTCACCGCGGCGGCCCAGGCGGCCGGCGTGGCGGCGCTCGGCGACAGCGATCATCTGGCGCAGTCGGTGGCCCACAACGCTAAGCAGCTGCCGGCCTTTCGCGAGGCGGTGATCGCGCTGGGCCTGGAGGCCCCGCCCTCCGTCGGGAACTTCCAGCTCGTCCGCTTCCCCGATCCCGAGAAGAGCGCCAAGGCGGCCGAAGCCTGGCTCGCCGGCGAAGGCATTCTGGCCCGCGGCATGGCCGCCTACGGCCTGGCGGACTGCCTGCGCATCACGATCGGCCTGGAGGAGGACATGGCCGCCGTGGTCGAAAGCCTGCGCGGTTTCCTCAGATGACCCAGCTTTTCGACAAGGTGGCGCTGATCGGGATCGGCCTCATCGGCTCCTCTCTCTCGCTGGCCATGCAGGACCGTGGTCTGGCGGGCAAGATCGTCGGCAGCGCCCGCACGGCGGAGACCAGGAAGACGGCGCTGGATCTGGGCTTGGTCCAAGAAGCCTTCGCCGATCCGGCCGAGGCCGTCGCGGATGCCGATCTGGTGGTGCTGGCAACTCCGGTCGGCGCCAACGCCGCCATCGCCGAGGCCATCGCGCCGGCGCTGCGCGACGGGGCCATCGTGACCGACGTCGGCTCGGTCAAGCTGGCGGTGATCCGCGACGTCGGCCCGCACATCCCTTCCGGCGTGCACCTGGTGCCCGGCCATCCGGTCGCGGGATCGGAGCACAGCGGTCCCGCTTCCGGCTTCGCCGAGCTCTTCGAGAATCGCTACTGCATCCTCACCCCCCCTCCCGCCGCCGACCAGCGCGCGGTCGAGCGCGTCGCCGCGCTCTGGGAGGCTTGCGGATCCCGGGTCAAGATCATGCAGGCCGCCCACCACGACAAGGTGCTGGCCACGACCTCGCACCTGCCGCACTTGCTGGCCTACACCATCGTCGGCACCGCGACCGCCCTGGAGACCAGCGAGAAGGACGAGGTCATCCGCTATTCAGCCGGCGGCTTTCGCGACTTCACCCGGATCGCCGCTTCCGACCCGGTCATGTGGCGCGACGTCTTCTTGAACAACCGCGATGCCGTCTTGGAGATGCTGCAGCGCTTCAACGAGGACCTGACCGCCCTGCAGCGGGCGATTCGCTGGGGCGAGGGCGATTTCCTGGAAGACTACTTCACCAAGACGCGGGCCATCCGCCGCTCCATCGTGGAAGCGGGACAGGCCGGACACTTCGATCCGCGCGAGACGGAGGATGGCGACAAGGCTCTGGAATAGAGCAAGACGATCGCAGGTCGAAGCGACCCGTGAGCACTCTGATCTAGCCCTCCACAACCGGTTCGCGGCGAGGCCTCTCCCGGCGTAGGCGGACCACCAGGCCGCGCAGCAGCACGTAGAAGGCCGGGGTGAAGAGAAGGCCGAAGAAGGTCACACCCAGCATCCCGAAGAAGACCGTGGTGCCGAGCACCGCGCGCATCTCGGCGCCGGCGCCGCTGGCGATCATCAAGGGGACGACACCCAGGATGAAGGCGAAGGAGGTCATGAGGATGGGGCGCAGCCGAAGGCGGCAGGCCTCGATCGCCGCCTGAAAGCGGTCGCGTCCCTGATCCTCCAGCTGCCTGGCGAACTCGACGATCAGAATCGCGTTCTTGGAGGCGAGACCGACCAGCACGACAAAGCCGATCTGCGCCAAGATGTCGTTGGCCAAGCCGAACCATGCCAAGCCGGCGACGGCCGAGAGCAGACACATCGGCACGATCAGAATGATCGCGAGAGGCAAGGACCAGCTCTCGTACTGCGCTGCCAGCAGCAGGAAGACGAAGAGGACGCAGAGCGGGAAGATCAGCATCTCCATGCCGCTCGCCTGCGACTCCTGATAGGAGAGCTCGGTCCACTCGAAGGCGAAGCCATAGGGAAGCACCTGATCGGCAAGGCGCTGCATGATCCCGAGACTCTCTCCAGTCGAGACGCCGGGTATCGCGTTGCCCTGGACCTCGGCGGATGGATAGAGGTTGTAGCGGGGAACGCGGTCGGGCCCGGAATCGTGGCGGAAGGTCACCAGACTGCCCAGCGGCACGGCGGCGCCGTTCTCCGAGATCGTGCGCAGGTTGGCGATGTCCTCCTCGTTCAGCCGGTAGGCGCCGTCGGCTTGCGCCGTGACCCGGTAAGTTCGACCGAAGAGGTTGAAATCATTGACGAAGCTCGAACCGAGATAGGTTTCCAAGGTCTCGAACACGCTGCCGACGTTGACGTTCAGCATCTCCGCCTTGGCGCGGTCGAGGTCGATGTAGAGCTTGGGCGTTCCGACCTGGAAGGGAGTGAAGACGCCGACCAGGCGCGGATCTTGGTTGGCCGCCGCCGCGAGCTCGCCGGCGGCGACCGCCAAGGCCTCCACGCCGCGGTTGCGCCGATCCTCCACCATCATCTTGAAGCCGCCGGAGTTTCCGATCCCGCGCACCGGCGGCGGCGGCACGGTGATGACGAAGGCCTCGGTCACCGGCGCCATGCGGGGGTAGGTGCTGGCGATGATGTCGTCCGCGCTCAAAGCCTTGCCGCTCCTCTCGGGAAAGGGCGCCAAGGTGGAGAAGATCACGCCGGCGTTGGAGGCATTGGTGAAGGTAGCGCCATTGAACCCGGCGAAGACCACGGTGTTCTCGATTCCCGGGGTCTCCTGGAGGATGCCTTCCACCTTCTTCATCACCCGGTCGGTGCGATCCAGCGAAGCGCCCGGCGGCAGCTGCACCACGGTGATGATGTAGCCCTGGTCCTGGTTCGGTATGAAGCCGCTGGGGACCTGCATGAAGGCCCAGACGGTCAGCGCGATGAGGCCGGCATAGAGGCTCAGCACCAGGGGACCCAATCGGACGATCCAGCCCACGATCGCGGCATAGGCCCGCTGCAGCGCGTCGAAGGAGCGGTTGAAGGCGCGAAAGAAGAGCCCGATCGGGTTCCAGCGGCCCTTGCCGCCGGCGGCGCCATGCGGCTTCAGGAGAAGCGCGCTCAGCGCCGGACTGAGGGTGAGGGAGCAGAAGGCGGAAAGGATCGTCGCGACGGCGATGGTCAGCGCGAACTGGCGGTAGAACTGTCCCGATATGCCCTCGATGAAGGCTGTGGGCACGAAGACGGCGACCAGCACCAGCGAGATGGCGATGATGGCGCCGCCGACCTCGCGCATCGACTTGTGCGCCGCCTCGCGCGGGCTCAAGCCGCTGGCCAGGTTTCGCTCGACGTTCTCGACGACGACGATGGCGTCGTCGACGACGATGCCCACGGCCAGCACCAGTCCGAAGAGGGTCAAGTTGTTGATGGAGAAGCCGAAAGCCGCCATCACGGCGAAGGTGCCGATCAGCGACACTGGAATGGCGATGATCGGAATGATGGAGGCGCGCCAAGTCTGCAGGAAGACCAGGACCACCAGCACGACCAGGGCCACGGCCTCGAAGATCGTCTTGATCAGCTCCGAGATCGACTCGGCGATGAACTCGGTGGGATTGTAGATGACTTCGTAGGCCAGGCCGTCCGGAAAGTCCTCCGACAGGCGCGCCATGGTCGCCAAGACTTCGTCGGCCGTCTCCAAGGCGTTGGAACCCGGCCGCTGGAAGATCGCCAGGGCCACGGCGGGGTTGCCGTTGAGGTAGCTGTTGTTGACGTATTCCTGCGCGCCAAGCTCGACCCGCGCGACGTCGGCTAGGCGAACGATACGTCCGTCGCCCGTCGCCTTGACCACGATCTGCTCGAACTGCTCGGGGTCCTCGAGCCGGCCCTGCAGGACGATCCCGGTGTGAAAGATGCTGGCTTCGGGTGTCGGCGGCTGGCCGAGAATCCCGCCGGCGACCTGAACGTTCTGCTCGCGCACCGCCCTGACCACCTCTCCGGCGGTCATGTCCAACTCGGCGATGCGTTCGGGGTCCAGCCAGACGCGCATGGAGTAGTCGCGGGCGCCGAACATGCGGATCTGGCCGACACCGTCGATCCGCTGCAGCACGTCGCGCACCTGCAGCAGGCCATAGTTGGAGATGTAGAGCTGGTCCAGCGAGTTGTCGGGCGACAGAAGGTGCACCACCATCATGAGGTCGGGCGAGGACTTCTGCGTGACGATACCCAGCCGGCGCACCTCCTCGGGCACCCTGGGCTCGGCCGTCGCCACGCGGTTCTGCACCAAGACCTGCGCGTCGTCGAGATCGGTGCCCAGCGCGAAGGTGATGGTCAGCACCATCTGGCCGGTGCTGGTGGATTGCGAGAGCATATAGAGCATGCCCTCGACCCCGTTCAGTTCTTGCTCGATGGGGGTGGCGACCGTGTTGGAGACCGTTTCCGCATCCGCGCCCGGGTAGTTGGCGGTCACCACGATGGTCGGCGGGGCGATCTCCGGATACTGAGCCACCGGGAGCGAAAGGTAAGAGATTGCGCCGACGAGCATGATCACGATCGAGAGCACCGAGGCGAAGATCGGCCGCTCGATGAAGAAGCTGGAGAGGTTCACTGCTCCAGGCCCTCGATCGAGACAACCCCTTCCTCGGGCGTTACCGCCGCACCCGGCCGGACACGCATCAGTCCCTCGATGATGACCGTGTCGTCAGGCGTAAGCCCGTCGGTGATAACCCGCAGATCCCCGCGCCTCTCCCCCAAGGTCACACGCCGGTAGACGGGCCTGTTGTCGGGGTCCAGGAGATAGACGAACTTGTAGGACTGATCGGTGGCGATCGCGGCGTCCGGAATGAGGATTGCCTCGTAGGGCGCGCTGCCCAAGAGCCGGAGACGGCCGAAGAGGCCCGGGGTAAAGAGGCCGTGGTTGTTGTTGAAGAGGGCGCGACCGGTGATGGTGCCGCTGTCCCGATCGATGCGGTTCTCGACGAAATCCATGGCGCCCCAGTGGGGATAGCCCACCTCGTCGGCCAGTTGCAGCTGCACCGGGTTGGGATTGTCGCGCGAGGAAGGACGCTTGCCCTCGGCGTCGAGACGGGTATAGCGCAGCAGGGCCACCTCGTTGGCCTCGAAGTAGAAGTATATCGGCGAGATCGAGACGATACTGGTCAGCAATGTGGCTCCCTGCGCGCCGCCCTGAACCAGGTTGCCGACCGTCACCAGGGTGCGGCTGATGCGTCCGCTGATCGGCGCCTCGATCTGGGTGTAGTTGAGGTCGAGCGCGGCGGCATCGAGCTCGGCGCGGGCCAGAAGCACCGAGGCCTCCGCCGCCAGCATTTCCTGCACTCTCTCATCGTAGACGGAGCGCGATATGTTGCCTCGATCCAGCAGGGGGCGTGCCCGCGCCAGCTCCGCCTCCGCCAGGGAGAGGGCCGCCTCGGCCTCTTTCAGGCTCGCCGTCGCGCGCTCGGCGGCGATGACGAAGGGCCGCTGGTCGATGACGTAGAGAAGATCGCCTTTCTTCACTAGGTCGCCATCGTCGAAGTGGACGGACTGCAGATAGCCGCTGACCCGAGAGCGCACCTCCACCGTGTCGATCGCATCGAAACGGCCGGTGTAGTTGTCCCAATCGACGATCTCTTGCACCAGCGGCTTGGCCACGACCACAGTCGGCGGCGGCGGCGCGCCGACCTCTTGCGGTCCGGCCTCTTCGCACGCGCTCAAGAGAAAGAGGGCACAGAGGACAGCGGTGATCCTGCCGACTCTGGTTGCAAGCATTGTCGGCACGTCCGGCTCCATCCCTCCGCATAAGGACCTGGACGATGATAATAGGTCGCACGCGCGAAATGACCACCACCCGTAGCCAGGTGGGCGTCGTTTGCTACTGCGTCGCCCTGGTTAAACGGTCCGCCAGGCGGCCGATGGCTGCGTGCAGCAGCACCGTGAAGAGGGCCAGGACCACCAGCGCGGCGAACATGAGGTCGATCTTGGCGCGCCCGCTGGCCAGTAGCATGAGGTAACCGAGACCCTGGGAGGAGCCGACCCATTCGCCGATGACGGCGCCGATCGGCGCATAGACGGCGGCGAGACGCAGACCCGAGGCGAGCGAGGGCAGCGCCGCCGGCACGCGCAGGCGCAGCAAGACCTGGCGCGGCTTGGCGCCCATGGTGCGCGCAAGGTCCAGCAAGCCAGGATCGGTGCGCCGCAGCCCGTCAAAGAAGGTCGAGGCGACGGGAAAGTAGATGATGAGCAAGGTCATGGCGATCTTCGACCAGAGGCCGTAGCCCAGCCAGAGGGTCAGGATCGGCGCCAAGGCGAAGACCGGTACGGCCTGGCTGAACACCAGAAGGGGCAGCAGGAAGCGCCGGGCCGTGGCGGAGACCATGAGGTGCAGGGCGGTCGCGGCACCGAAGAGCGTGCCCAGCACCAGGCCGATCATGACCTCCGCGATGGTGACGACAGCCTGTTCGGCGATCACCAGGCGGTGCTCGAAGATCGCCACCACGACACGCCAGGGACCCGGCAGGATGAAGGGCGGCACGCCGGTGGCCAGCACCAGCAGCTGCCAGCCCAGCAAGGCGATCGCCAGTGTGACCGCGATGTCTCGGACGCGTCTCATGCCGCTTTGGATCGCAGCAGGGCCAGCAGCTCCGCCTGGGCATGCAGCGTGTCGTCGGCGTCGACGGCACGCAGAGGCGCGGCCGCCGGCACCGCGACCTCGTGCAGCCCGTCGGCCTTCAAGAGATAGATGCGGTGGCTCAGCCGCACCGCCTCCGCCGGGTCGTGGGTGACCAGCAGAACGCTGCGGCCGGTCAAGGTCTCGAAGGCCAGTTCCTGCATGTCGGCCCTGGTGCCGGCATCCAGCGCCGAGAAGGGCTCGTCCAGCAGCGCCACCGGGCGATCCTCCATCAAGGTACGGGCGAGTGCCGCGCGCTGGCGCATGCCGCCTGAGAGCTGGCGCGGCCGCTTGTGGCTATGCTCGGCCAGCCCGACCCGCCCGACCAGCCGCCGGGCGCGCTCCAGGTCTGGCGGCTCGCCGCGCAGCCGGGCGCCCAGCGTGACGCAGCCCAAGACGTCCAGCCAGGGCGGCAGGAGGTCCGCTTGCGCCATGTAGGCGATCCGGCCGTCGAGCGGACTGCCGTCCTCGGCCTCCAGCCTGCCGGTGAAGCGCCCGCCGGTGGAAAGACCGGCCAGCAGGCGCAGGACCGTCGACTTGCCGACGCCCGATGGGCCCAGGAGACAAGTCCAGCGCCCGGGCTCCATCCGAAGCGAGATCTCGCGGAAGAGCCAGGTCTCGCCCAGTTGGAAGCCGCCCTCGATCAGGATGCCGGGCGCCTGACCCGTCACCATCATTGCGCGTTGAGATCGATCGCCAGATCGCTGACCGGCTTCACCTCCTCAATCAAGCCGGCCTCCTTCAGGTAGGCCTCGAAAACCGCGTAGCGCGCGACGTCCAGCGCGGCCGGCCGCAGCGCGAAGCGCGTGATGGTGTCTTTCCAGGCGCGCTTGTTGAGCTCGTCGTTCAACTCGCTGGAGATGCTGGCGAAGATCTCCCAGGTCTCCTGCGGGTGGTTCACGATGTACTGCGTCGCCTTCTCGGTCGCCGCCAGGAAGCGCACCAGGGCATCGCGATCCAGGGTCTCCGGATTGGCGACGTAGATCAGCTCATCGTAGGCCGGCACGCCCTCCTCCTCGACGTAGAAGCAGCGGCCCGGCACGCCGTAGATGTCCATCTGATTGAGCTCGAAGTTGCGGTAGGCGCCGATGACCGCGGCGACCTGACCCGACATCACCGCCGGCGCCAAGGAGAAGTTGACGTTCACCAACTCGACGTCATCCAAGGTCAGCCCATTGCGCTTGAGGATGGTGCCCATCAGGGCTTCCTCGACGCCCGCCACGGAGTAGCCGATCTTCTGCCCCTTGAGGTCGGCGATGGTCTGGATCGGCCCCTCCTTTTCGACCAGGAGACAGCTCAAGGGCGTCGCCACCAGGGTGCCCACGCGCTTCAGCGGCAGACCTTCGTGCACCTGCAGGTGAAGCTGCGGCTGATAGGAGATGGCGATATCGGCCTTGCCGGCCGCCGCCAGCTTCGGCGGGTCGCTGGGGTCGGCGGGAGCGACGACCTCCACCTCGAGCCCGACCTCTTCGAAAAAGCCCTTCTGCTGCGCGACCACGATGGGGCCGTGATCCGGATTCACGTACCAGTCCAAAATCAGTGTGAGCTTGTCGGCGGCGCCGGCCGGAGTGCCGGCGGCAAGCGCCAGCGACAAGGCGAAGCCGGCGAGCAGCGCGCGGCGGGTCCTGGTGGTCATGACAGTCATCATCGTCCTCACGTCAGCCGAGCCGGCGGGAGAAACGGGTCTGAAAGCGCTTGTTATTGGAGGCTTCAATCGGACTCCGTTCCCTTCGCCGGCGTTATCCGGATCAGGTTCCATGGGTTGGCGGAAGTCGCCTCTCAGCCCGAGAGCACCCCAACGGTGCGCCGACCATAGGCGGTTCGAGGGCACTAGGCAATGCCGATGGCCCGGTCGAGACCCGCGTCATCCGGGGTTTCGGGGACACCGGATAGAACAGGGCCTTTGCCCCACCAGAAAGGACAGCCGCCGCTCAGGTGAACTTACGGAACATCCTGGCCCGGTCGAAGAGGCCTTCCAGGGTCTCCATGCGGCCCTTGGTGTCCTGCCAGCCGCGACTCTCCACGGCGGCGATCAGGGCCTCGATCATGAAGAGCAGGACGATGGAGGAGTCCCAGGCCGAAGGCGCTTCGATGCGGGCGTGAAAGCTGTGCTTGGCATGCTTGGCCGCGGGCGATCCCCATTGGTCGGTGAAGAGGATGACCGTCACCTCCTTACCCGACGCCAGTTCGGCCAGGTGCAGCAGGTCGTTCTCGTAGCGGCGGATGTCGAAGAGCACCAAGAGGTCGCCCGCCTGCATGTTCAAGAGGTACTGCGGCCAGAGGTTGGCGCCGGGAGACAGCAGCGTCATGCCCGGCCGGACGACCTGCATCAGGGTGAAGAAGTAGTCGGCCAGCGCGTGGGTGATCCGCCCACCGCCGACATGCACCCGGCGCGCCCGCTCGGCCAGCAGCGCGGCCGCGGCATCGAAGGAGACGGGATCGGTCTGCTGCAGGGTGTGGCGCAGGTTCTCCGTCACCGCCCCGGCGAAGCGGTTCAGGATGTGGGTGGCCGGCGCCGTCACGGCCCAGCGGTCGTGCTTGGTGATCGGGCTGGAGAGCCTGGCCTCGACCTCTTCGCGCAGGGCGGCCTGCAGCTTGGGAAAGCCGTCGAAGCCCAGCTTGCGGGCCATGCGCGCCACCGTCGGGGTCGACACGCCCGAGGCATCGGCCATCGCCGTGATGCTGCCGAGCGCCGAGGCCGGATAGCTCTGCAGCATGACGTTGGCCAGCTGCCGCTCCGCCCTGGTCAGCTCCTCGAAGCGGGCGCGAATGCGTTCCGCAACCGTCCAGTCCCGTGGCCTCTCCGCTTCCACCGACCGCTCTCCTCCAGCGCCAGGCGACGGTCAGTCTATACGCAAATGAAAAGAATTCTCCATCGTTTATGTGTCCGAAGAAAATTTTACCGATTGGACTTGACAGCCCCACCCGTTCTGAGAGGATTGGGGCAAAGAAGATCAAGGGCGGCAGGTGAAGGCAGGGAGGCGCATGCCCAAGGCGATTCGGCTCTACGTGCGCTATGTCGATGCCTTCAATCGGGCAGTCGGCCGCCTGGCCATGTACCTCATCTTCGTCATGGGCGGCATTCTCCTCTACTCGGTCTTCTCGCGGTCCATGCTGAACATGCCGCTGATCTGGGTGGTGGAGATGGCGCAGTTCACCCTGGCGGCCTACTACATCCTGGGCGGCAGCTACTCCATGCAGATGGGCACGCACGTGCGCATGGACCTGCTCTACGGCCGCTGGTCGCCCAAGCGCAAAGCCTCCGTCGACGCGCTGACCGTGCTCTGCCTCATCTTCTACCTGGTGATGCTGCTGCTGGGCGGGATCTCCAGCACCAGCTACGCATTGGAGTACGGGCAGAAGAACTATTCGTCCTGGGCGCCGCCCCTGGCGCCGATCAAGATCGTCATGGTCGTCGGCATCATCATGATGCTGCTGCAGGCCATCGCCATGTTCTTCAAGGACCTGGCGAGCGCCCTCGATCGGGAGCTGTGATGAGCTACGACCTCATCGCGCTGATGATGTTCTCGGTCATGATGCTGATGCTGCTGACCGGGCAGCGGGTCTTCGGCGCGATCGGCTTCGTGGCGGCGGCCTCGGCCCTGATGCTGTGGGGCGACGGCGGCTACGAGATGCCCTTCAACGCCAGCTTCGTCTTGATGAACTGGTACCCGCTGCTGACCCTACCGCTCTTCATCTACATGGGCTACATGCTGTCGGAGTCGGGCATCGCCAATGACCTCTACCGCATGTTCCACGTCTGGATGGGACCGGTCAGGGGCGGGCTCGCGATCGGCACCATCGGCCTCATGGTTGCGGTCTCGGCGATGAACGGCTTGAGCGTCGCCGGCATGGCGATCGGCGCCTCCATCGCCCTGCCGGAGCTGCTGCGCCGCGGCTACGACAAGATCATGGTGACCGGCGTGGTCCAGGCCGGCAGCACCTTGGGCATTCTGGTGCCGCCCAGCGTGGTCCTGGTGCTCTACGGCATGATCGCGCGCCAGCCGGTCGGCAAGCTCTGGCTCGCCGGCGTGTTCCCGGGCCTGCTGCTGGCCGGCCTCTTCGTGCTCTACATCGTCGTGCGCTGCTGGCTGCAGCCCTCGCTCGGCCCCGCCCTGCCGGAGGAGGAACGGCGGATTCCGCTGCGTCAGAAGCTGGCGCTCCTCAAGGCGGGCGTCCTGCCCCTGCTCATCTTCTTCTGCATGACTGGCCTCTTCCTGCTGGGCGTCACCAGCCTGGTGGAGAGCTCCGCCGTGGGGGCGGCGACCGCGACCTTGGCCGCCGCCATCAAGCGCCGCCTCACCCGCCAGGTCATGGAGGACGTGATCCGCAAGTCGCTGGGCATCAGCTGCATGTTCATGTGGATCATTCTGGCCGCGCTCTGCTTCGGCGCCGTCTTCGACGGCCTGGGCGCGGCGAAGGCGCTGGAGGCGCTCTTCGTCACCCGGTGGGAGCTGGGGCCCTGGGAGATCCTCATCATGATGCAGCTCTCCTACATCGTGATGGGCATGTTCCTGGACGACACCGCCATGCTGGTGATCGTCGCCCCGCTCTACGTGCCCCTGGTGATCGCGCTGGGCTTCGATCCGGTCTGGTACGGCGTGCTCTACACCATCACGGTCCAGATCGCCTACATGACCCCGCCGTTCGGCTACAATCTCTTCCTCATGCGTGCCATGGCGCCGCCGGAGATCACGCTGGGCGACATCTACCGCTCCATCCTGCCCTTCGTGGTCGTCATGACCATCGGCCTGGGCCTGGTCATCGCCTTCCCCGAAATCGCGCTCTGGCTGCCGGAAATCTACTACGCCCGATGAACCGACCACCCAATAATCAACCAGTGGAGGACTAAGAGATGACCAACAGACGTACCTTTCTGAAGGGAGCCGGCGTCGCCACGGTGGCGGCTGGCGCCAGCACCTTGGCCGCCCCCTATGTGCGCGCGCAGGACAAGATCAAATGGCGGCTGCAGACCTACGCCGGACCGGCCCTGGCGGCCCACGTGATCAAGCCCTCGATCGACGCCTTCAACCAGGCGGCCAACGGCGAGATGGAGATCGAGCTCTTCTACGCCGACCAGCTGGTGCCGACTGGCGAGCTCTTCCGCGCCATGCAGCGCGGCACCATCGACGCGGTGCAGAGCGACGACGATTCCATCGCCGCCCCGGTCGACGTCTCGGTCTTCGGCGGCTACTTCCCCTTCGCCTCGCGCTACAGCCTGGACGTGCCGGTGCTCTTCAACAACTACGGCCTGAAGGAAATCTGGGAAGAGGCCTATGCCGAGGTCGAGGGCGTCACCTGGCTGTCGGCCGGCGCCTGGGACCCCTGCAACTTCGCCACCGTCGACCCGATCCGCAGCCTGGACGACCTGAAGGGCAAGCGGGTCTTCACCTTCCCCACCGCCGGCCGCTTCCTGCAGCGCTTCGGCGTGGTGCCGATCACCCTGCCCTGGGGCGACATCGAGGTCGCCATCCAGACCGGCGAGCTGGACGGCATCGCCTGGTCCGGCATCACGGAGGACTACACCGTGGGCTGGGCGGACGTCACCAACTACTACCTCACCAACAACATCTCCGGCGCCTGGGCCGGTTCCTACTTCGTCAACACGGAGCGCTGGGATGCCCTGCCGGAGCACCTCAAGACGCTCTACAAGCTCTGCATCGACCAGTCGCACTACTATCGGCAGTACTGGTACTGGTGGGGCGAGGCGCACTACCGCACTACCGGCGGCAAGCTGGAGCTGACCTCCATACCGGAAGCGGAATGGAACGTGGTGGAAGAGGAAGGGCTGAAGTTCTGGGACGAGATCGCCGCGGAGAGCCCGCGCAATGCCAAGGTGGTGCAGATCCTTAAGGACTACCGCGCCACCATGATCAAGGCGGGCCCGCCCTACCGCTACGGCAAGTCGGGCTGATCCGGCCTAAACGGTACCACTGAATACCCCCTGGGCGGCCCTCCCGCTCAGGGGGTTTTCTCTTTGCGAGAAGCAGAGGCAACTTTCGCGGACTCGCCATCGCCAGCCACTTTGTTCTATCTTTGTTCCCATGACATCGGGAGACAGGAAGGCCGCCTGGACGCGGCTGGAGACAGTCGAAGAGCTGGCCCGCGCGCTCTGCCGCGCGGCCGGCGCGCCGCACGGCTTGGTGCAGGCGCATCTGGAGGCCATCGAAGCCGGCGATCCGGCGCGCATCGAGAGCACCAAGATGGCGCTCGTCCGCGCCCTGCCCGGCCTGAAGAAGAGCACGCCCAGCATGTAGAGGCCCGTCGAAGCGCTGGGCGCGCCCAATCGGACCTAGCCCCCACCCTTCGATGGGGCGGCACGGCGCGGTCCGGCGGACGAGGGGATGGCATAGAGCCTGTCGAACTCCTCCCTTCGCCGACGGCCGGCCCGCTCCTCAAGCGCAAGCGCGGCATTGACGCGCAAGGGCAAGCCGGAGGCCCAAGCGAGCTCGTCGCGCGTGATACCCATATCGTCCAGCGTGCGGTCGTCGAAGTGCCGAAGGCGGCGGAGCTTGGCGCGCCGTCTCCAGTCGCGCAAAAGGCGCAAGGCCCGCCCGGCGGCGCGGGCCTTTCCCGAGAATCGCAGATCGGCTGCCGTGATGCTGCTCATGGCAAGAGTCTCCCTTTCGCGAAATCGGCTTTCGCGTAGCGCCGCTGGCAGCGGCCCGGTCACCTGTGGTGATGCGGCAAGGGTCGCCCGGATCTATTGATCAATCAAACGAATATGATTTATCTTTCCCATCAACACTACTAATATACAAGGCACCGGCCATGATCCCCAACCTCGATGTCGACGTCTTGAAGACCTTCATCGCCATCACCGAGACCGGCAGCTTCACGCGCGCCGCCGAGGAGGTGCACAAGACCCAGGGCGCGGTCAGCATGCAGATGAAGCGGCTGGAGGAGACCTTGAACCGCGCGCTCTTCGTCCGCGTGGGCCGACGCAACCAGCTGACCGCCGACGGGGAGCGGATATTGGACTACGCGCGGCGGATCGTGCGGCTGAACGACGAGGCGCTCTTCTCCTTCAGCGATCCCGGCGAGCGCACGGTGATCCGCTTCGGCACGCCGGACGACTATGCCGACCGCATCCTGCCGGACGTGCTGGCCGGCTTCGCGCGCAGCCACCCGACCACCTTACTTGAGGTCGAATGCCTGACCAGCAAGCAGCTGGAAGTCGAGGTCGAGGCGGGCAATCTCGACCTGGCGATCATCACCTGCGAGGACCAGACAGTGCCCTCCGACTTCGTCCGCGAAGAGCGGCTCTGCTGGGTCGCGTCACGGCGCCACTACGTCCAGGACGACGAGGTTCTGCCGATCGCCCTCTCGCAGACCGGTTGCGCCTGGCGGCAGATGGCGCTGAACGCGCTGGACCGGGCCAGCCGCCCCTACCGCATCGCCTATGTCAGCACCAACTCCGTGGCGATCGACGCGGCCGTGCTCGCCGGCCTGGCCGTCGCCGCGATCCCGGAGATCGTCATGCGGCCCGGCATGCGCATCTTGAGCGAGGCCGACGGCCTGCCCGACCTGGGGACCTTCAAGATCGGCCTCATGCGCGGCCACAAGAAGGGGCCGGCCATCGAGGCCTTGGCACGGCACATCTCCGCCAGCCTCGGCGCCATCGAGAGGCCGGTCATGGCGGCGGAATAGCGACCGTCTCGGACAGTCCGGAGAGATGCCGCGCGGCCGCCCGTTCCGGCAGAAGCCGCGATCCGGCGAACCAGATCTCCGCCACCTCCCCCGCTGCGTCCCGCACGCGCCGTATGGGCTCGCCGTAGCTGCCATAGCCGTCGCAGGTGGCTATGCGACCCCGGTCGGGTCCGGTGACCTCGATTTCGGTCGCGCCGCTGAAGGGCGCCGACAGCGCGGGATTGACGGCGTAGACGCGCTCGCCCGTCGCCACCAGGTCGACCGCGCCCCAGGTGCTCCACCAGCGGCCGGACCAGCCTTCGGTGCTCTGGGAGGGCCCGCCTTTCTCCTGAAAGTGACGGAGAATGTGCAACGCCCT
The DNA here is from genome assembly GCA_963669375.1 of Rhodospirillales bacterium. Classification (GTDB taxonomy): domain Bacteria; phylum Pseudomonadota; class Alphaproteobacteria; order Kiloniellales; family JACOMY01; genus JACOMY01. The sequence goes on from OY770024.1 coordinate 1,732,553, forward strand.
ATCGGCCCAGAGCGTCGCCCAGCCATCGCTCGCATTGGTGATGACGGCCACGGCGAGCTTTTCCGCCGGCACCACGTAGGTGCGCGACGTGAATCCCTGGATCGTTCCCGCATGTCCGAAGCTCTGCCACCCCTGCACCCGCCCCACCATCGTGCCCAACCCGTAGCAACTCTCCTGGTCGGAGGTCCCGTCCTGCCAATGGCTGCGGGTCATCTCGCGACGGCTGGCCCGTGACAGCAGGGACGACGGATGCTCCGGCGCCAGCTGCGCGAAGAAGAGCGCCAGCTCCTTGGCCGTGCTCACCAAGCCACCCGCGGGCGCGATGGCATGGGTGGTGTAGCCGGCGGGAAACGGCACCCGCTCGCCCAACAGCAGCCTGCCGGAGTACCCGCGTGCCATCGGCAGCGCCGCTTTCGAGAGCCCGTCGATGTCCGTCTCGACCAAGCCGGCCGCGTCGATGACCGTGTCCTGTATCCAGCGGGCGTAGGGCTGGCCCGTGATGGCCTCGATGACCAGTCCCAGCAGCCCATAGCCGTGGTTCGAGTACTTGAAGCGCGTGTTAGCCTCGATCGCGGGCGGCGAGCGCAGCTCGGCCAACAGCTCCTCCGTGGTGAGAAAGGGCCGGAAGCCGTTGAACTGGCCGCTATCGACACCGTCGCGCGCAAGACCGGCGCTGTGCGAGAGAATCTGCCCGAGCGTCGCCCGTGCGATGTCCCGATCGAGCCCCTCCACGTAGTCGCCGACCGGATCGTCCAGCCTGACCTTGCCGGCCTCGCGCAGCTTCAGAATGCCGGCGGCCGTGATGCTCTTCGAGTGCGACGCGACACGCATGCGATGGCGCGGCGTCAAGGGCTCCCCGCTCTCCAGATCGGCGAGGCCGTAGGCCCGCTCGAGCACGAGGCCGCCGTCCTTGACCACGGCGATGACGCAGCCCGGCCGCTGTGACGCGCGCAGCTGCATCCCGAGCCAGCGATCGACATAGTCGAGCGCCGCAGTCACGTAGTCCGTCATCATCGACCTTTCTGCTAGCGGTTGCGCAAGGCGCGGACCCCTGACCTAGGGGTCGGGTCGCCCTTTCACGACACCCTTTTTGCAAGAAAATTGATCGGCAAGACTCTTAATGGTAGTTTTCTATCTGGAGAACCGAGGTGGGAAACGGGGAATGAGCAACGAGAAGCCGGACTTTTTGTCAAAGGGAGAGCGCGCACGCCTCTTTCCTGTATTGGCAGAGACCTCCAAAGAAGGCAGGGCTACCTCAATCTTCCTGGCTTGCTTGGCAAGCGTGAATGAGTACGCCGATCTCTTGTTGACCTCCATCGGGAGACGCGTCGGCAGCCGCGCGAAGGTCGAGTGCTTTACGGAAGTAACTTTCAAGAATGACGGTATCGATGCGTCCCGCCGCCCCGATGGCTTGGTCGTCGTGCGCATCGGCAGCCGAACCTGGACGGCGCTGATCGAGACCAAGATAGGTAACGCCGTGCTCAACAGCGAACAGGTGGAGAGCTACCTCCGGCTCGCAAGGCAGAACGGCGTGGACGCCGTCGTCACAGTATCCAACCAGTTCGCCACACAGCCTTCACATCATCCGGTCGACGTGCCGGCCAAGGGCTTAGCAAAGATCGGGCTCTTTCACTGGTCGTGGATGTACCTGCTAACGCAGGCAGACCTCCTGCTTACGACCGAAGGCGTTCAGGACGAAGATCAGCGGGTCATTCTGAACGAGTTCCGCCGCTTCCTCACTCATCCCAGCACCGGCGTCAGCGGGTTCACGGCAATGCCCGCCGCGTGGACGGAGCTGGTGCAGCTTGCCGGCTCCGGCGCCAAGGTGCAGGCGCGATCCGACCTGCTTGAGGAGGTCGTTTCGGCTTGGCATCAAGAGATACGGGATCTCGTCCTCATCTTGTCACGCCAGTTGGGAGTGGCCGCGACGGTGAAGCTGCCGCGCGTCCTGGCCGCCGACCTAGCTGCGCGGCGCAAGGCGGACAAATCAGATCTGGCCGAGCACTTCGCCCTCTCGGCTCAGATTGCGGTGCCGGGTGCCGCCGCGCCGCTGGAAATCAATGTCGATCTGAGATCCAAGAGCATCTGCGTTTCCATGCGGATCCGAGCGCCGGAAGATCGCAAGAGCAGCAAAGCCAGAATCAACTGGCTCTTGCGGCAGATTCCCGAGGTGACGGAAGCGGACTACTTCCTGCGCCTGCATTGGCCACGTCGCGGCGCTTGCACGCAAGCGCCCTTGGCCGCCGTGCGCGAGGATCCGGAAAAGATTCAGCACGAACAGTCGACGCTGACGCCCCACACGCTCGAACTCTGTCTCATTCGCCAGACGGGCGGTCGCTTCGGCCAAAGGAAGAACTTCATCGTCGACTTGGAAGGAAGCGTGCCCGAGTTCTATGAGGCGGTAGGCCAGAACCTCAAAGCCTGGCAGCCACCGGCGCCGAAGGTGCGCGAAGGCAGAAGCGAGCCCGAGGACGTCAGTCCCGATGCCTTGGCGGGCGTATCCGATACGACAGTTCGTGAAGAGACCGGTGCTCCCGCGGCCCGTCCGTCGCAAGAGGTCCCGGGAGGCGCCTACTCCGGCGAGGGGCCGAAGGGCTGAGCGCAGGCGCGCTCCACCAGTTCCAGGCGGTCCTGGCCATAGAACATGTCGCCGTCGACGAAGTAGGTGGGCGAGCCGTAGATCTGTCGGCGGATCGCTTCGGCCGTGTTGGCCTCGTAGCGCGCGGCGACGGCCTCGCTCTCGGCGGCGGGCAGCAAGAGGTCGGGATCGCCGCCGACCTGTTCGACCAGGACCGCCAGGGTCTCGCGGTCGGCAAGGTCCGCATCGTCGCGCCAGTGACCCACCAGGAAGGCATGGGCAAGGGCGTCGATGTCGCCGCCGGTCTCGATGGAGGCCACCAGGACACGGTTTGCCAGACCGTAGTCGTTGGAGTGGTGGGTCGGCCGCGCGTCCATGATCTCCAGGTTGCGATACTCCGCCCAGCGCCAAATCTCGCGCCGAAAGAAATAGCGGACATGGGCCCGATCGCGCTCGGCGAAGGCGCTGATCCCGCGTGCCTCCATCACCCTGTGCAGGTCGATCGGCCGGTGGTCGATGCGCCGCCCGCTCGCCCGTGCCACCTCCATCAACTTGGCGGAGCCCAGGAAGGCGTAGGCCGAATGGGCGACATAGAAGTATTCGATCGTCGACATGAGGCCGAGCTTAGCGCAAAGGACCCCGAGGCCCTAGCCCGGATGCGGTCCCACCGGAACAAGAGACGGTATCGCGCGCGCCCGTGGTCTCGCCGTCGCCGGTCAAGGCCAGCAGGAAGTCCTTCGATGCCGCGTCGGCCGGGAACATCAGCTCGATCTTGAGCTCGGCGAGCGCGATGTCCTCCGCCGAGCCGAACTGGGCGATGGTGGAGAAGAGCGACAGCGTGCGATCCCGGACGCGGTAGCGGGTCGGGACGAAGGCCGGCAAGACCACCGCCGCCTTGGCGGGCTGCCTGCCCATGTCCTTGCGCAAGGAGGCGACGGCTGCGTCCAGCAGCGGATCGCCACCGAGATGCGCGCTCTCGATCCTGAGCCTGGCGACGACATGAACCAACAGCTCGTCCAGGTTCTCCAACGCTCCGCGCAGGTGCGGATTCTCGGCCAGAGCGGCGATCAGGCTGTCGCCGCGTCCAAGCCGCATGCCCCGGAACAGCAGGCTTGCCGGCCGGTTCAACTCCATCAAGGTCCAATGGCGGTCCAGGGCAAAGGCGGGAAAGGGGGCGTGGCGTTCCAGCATCCAGTCCACCGCGGAACGAACGGGGCGCATGTTCTCCTCGCTCAAGGGGCGCGCCGAATAAGCGGGCGCGATCCCGGCCGCCGTCAGCAGATGGTTCCTTGCCGCGCGCGGCACCTCCAGCTCCTCGCAGAGCTTCAACACCATGGCACGGCTGGGCCGCGCGCGACCGGTCTCGAGGAAGGAGATGTGCCGCGAGGAGACCTCGGCCGAGAGCCCGAGATCCAGCTGGCTCATGCGCCGCTGCCGGCGCCATTCCTTCAGGGCCACTCCGAAGCTGTTGGTCATGTCCCGCCGCCCTTCCTGTTTGACGAGGCGAGGTTAGCCCAAGGAACCGCCGCGCGCGCTTACCTCCGAGGTAATTGTCCTCGGCAAAGGCGACACCCTAGACCGTCGAGACAAGGAACCCTTGCGGAGGAATCCCATGTCTCACCAAGCAAGCATCACACTGCTCAAGTTCGCCAGCCTCACGCTGATCGGTTTCGGCCTGCTCATGGTCTCGGCTCTTTTCACGCCGACGGCAGCCGTAATGCATCACCTCGTCGACCTTGCCTTCCTGCCCTTCGACGGCGCTCAGAGCGTCTCTTCACCCGAAGGCTGGCTCTTGACCGCGATCTCCGGTGGCATGCTGGTCGGGTGGGGCACCATGGCCTGGCTGGTGACCGACCGCGTCTACGCCAAGGACGTCTCGGCCGGACGGAACATCATCCTGCCGGGTATCCTCGCCTGGTTCCTCTTCGACAGTCTGGGCTCGATCTTGGCCGGGGCCTGGTTCAACACGGTCCTGAACGCCGGTTTCCTCGCCCTCTTCGCCGTGCCGATCCTCCTGCAGCGGCCTGCGACGTCGGTGGAGCGCGCGTGAGGCTTGCATCCTCGACGCGTCGCGCGGTCACGCTTGCTCGCGAAGCCGCTACTCGACCCGGAGGGTCATCGTGAGTCACACTGGCCGCATGCGCTCGCTCGTGATCGCGTTATCGATCCTCTTGTCGCTCGCGTGGCACCCGCCGGCGTCCGCCGACGCCGACATCCCCGTCGATGTCGAGCTGGTGCTCGCGGTGGACGTCTCGCGCTCCATGACGCCGCGCGAGCTGGAGATCCAGCGGCGCGGCTACGCGGAGGCCCTGGTCAGCGACGAGGTCCTGAACGCCATTGCCGGCAGCGGCCGCGGGCAGGTGGCGCTGATGTACGTCGAGTGGGCCGGCACCTATTCGCAGCGCGTCATCGTCGACTGGACCTTGATTCGCGGTCGGGCCGACGCCGAGGCCTTCGCCGCGGAACTGACGGCGGAGTTCGACACGGCGCTCAGGCGCACCTCGATCTCGGGCCTCATCGACTATGCCGCCGCCACCTTCAAGGACAACGGCTTCTCCGGCTTTCGCCAGGTGATCGACATCTCGGGCGACGGTCCCAACAACGAGGGCCGGCCGGTCGAGGCCGCCCGCGACGCGGCCCTGGCCCAGGGCATCGTCATCAACGGCCTGCCGCTGATGACCCAAGAGGGCATGGGCGCGCAGTGGCACCTGGACGACCTGGACATCTACTACCGGGACTGCGTGATCGGCGGGCCGACCGCTTTCGTCGTCCCGGTGCTGGAGTGGGAGCACTTCCCCCGCGCGGTGCGCCGCAAGCTGGTGCTGGAGCTGGTCGGCCGCGAGCCGGAGGAACCGCGCGGGCTCCTCAGGCCGGCGCAAGGCTACGACTGCCTGATCGGCGAAAAGATCTGGGACCAGATGATGGGCGATTTCTATTGAGGCGCGGCGGTCTCGCGGACAACGTGAACGACCCTCGCCGGTCCAGGACCTCCATGCCAGCCGAGCGGGCGCCTCCCTCCCGCAACGTCGTCATCGCGTGCGGAGCGACGCGATCCAGCCGCCCTCGGCCGAGAGGAACGGCCATCGCGCCTCAGGCCTCGATCCCCAGCGCATGCCGTAGGAAGCTGTAGCCCAAGGCCTGTTCGCGGGCGCGCGCGTGGCTGGCCCCGCCGCCGCCGTGGCCGCCGTCGCCATGCTGATAGAACAGAGGATCGTGGCCTTGGGCCCGCAGGGCGGCGACCATCCGGCGCGCGTGGGAGGGGTCGACCCGGTCGTCTTGGCTGCTGGTATCAATCAGCGCTGGCGGCTGCCTATGGCCCTCGCCCGCCGGCGCGATGTTGTGCAGCGGCGAGTAGGCGCGCAGCCACGCCTCCGCCTCCGGATCGTCGGGGTCGCCATACTCGTCGATCCAGGCACGTCCGGCCGGAAAGCGGTGGAAGCGCAGCATGTCGAAGACACCCACCGAGGCCCAGACGGCACCGAAGCGCTCCGGATAGCGGGTCAGCATGACGCCGCAGAGCAGGCCGCCGTTGCTGCCGCCGTGGCAGGCCACCCTCCCCGGCCGCGTCAGGCCCCGCTCCGCCAGGTCGGAGGCGATGGCGGCGAAGTCCTGAAAGGCCTTGTCGCGTCCGGCGCCCTTGGCCTGTAGATGCCAGTCCGGGCCGAATTCCCCACCGCCGCGGATGTGTGCGAGCGCGTAGGCACCGCCGCGCGCCAGCCAAAGCGCGCCAATCAGGCGATCGTATTGGGGCTGAAGAGCGTTGGAAAAGCCGCCATAGCCATAGAGGAGCACCGGCAGATCGCCTTGCCGCTGCTCATGCCCCTTGGGCAAGACGAGATGGTAGGGAACCTGGGTCCCGTCGTCGGAGCGCGCCTCCAGCAATCGAACGTCCATGCCCTCGGGATCGAAGTGCTCCGGCTCCTGCCACAGCTTCCGCCAGGTGATCCCAGATGGTCCTTGCGCCAGATCGAAGAGAAAGATGCGCGGCGAGAAGAGGACGTCGCTGATATGAAGCTGCAGGGTCTCGTCACCGCCGAAGAGGTTGGCGTCGTGGGAGGTGACCCAGAATGTCTCGGCCTGCTCCGGCAGGTCGATCCTTTGCGGCGCCGCCTCCTCTGCCTCCAGATCGAGAGCGAAGAGCGAGGGCAGCAGGTTGTCCCGCTCGATCCAAAGCATCCACCTGCGCAGGAAGGTGATGCTGTAGCGGTCGATGAAGCGGCGCGGTCCGGGTGAGAAGACTTCGCGAGCGTTCTCTTCACCGATCCGCCCCAGCATCAGCGCGCCGGGCGTGCCACCCTTCTCCCGCACCACGTAAGCGTAGTGCGTGGTGTTGTGCCAGACCTCCGTGTCGGGTGGATTAGGCAGCACCAGATCGACTTGATCCTGCCGATAGAGGGTCACCTCCTCCTTGCCGATCTCGTAGTAGCGAGAAAAGAAGGACAGCGCCCTGCCCTGGTCGTCCGGCATGACATAGGCGCCGACAATGACGTCCTGCGGATCCGCGTGGAAGAGGATGGGCGCGTCCGCCAGATCCTGATTGCGCCCCAGCTCCCTGATCTGTCCGGGCCACCCGGACGAGGTGGCAACGCCCGGACCGCTCGACGTCGCCCACAAGAGCGTGTCGGCATCCAGCCACCTGACTGTGCTGCGTTCCGGCGGCAGGTCGAAACCATCCGGCACGATAGCCTTGGTCCGACAGTCGAACTCGATATGACGGCTTTGATCGGAGCCGCCCAGCGACAGGTGCAGCATCACCCGGTTCGGATCGAACCAGGCGGTGACGGCGCCGCGCCAATGCCAGACCTCACCGGTCTCGTCGCAGAAGGCATCCAGGTCGAAGACCGGCTCCCAGTGGGCCTGCGCGCTCACGGTTTCGCTTTCGGCCAAGCGCAGCCAGATACCACGCGGATTGGCCTTAGTCTGACGAAAGGTGTAGATCCAGTCGCCGCGACGCGCCAAGCCGCGCAAGGTCTCCGGATCCTCCAGAATGGCCACAGCCTGATCGACGTCTCTTTGGTAGGCGGCATCGACCAAGGCGGCCTCTGTCCTGGCATTCTCCCGCGCGACGAAGCGCTGAATGGCTTGCGCGTCGGACTCGAGTTCGAGAAAGGCATGCGGCGGCACCGACTTGTCCACCCCCTATTTGCTAGTGGTCCGATCGCTACGCTTGAGTCCCAAGCGTAGCGTGAATCGGCCGCCTAAACCAATAAGCTGGTGTTGCTGGTCGTGCTTGTCTTGGTCGTCGTGCTCGTGCCCGCCCTGATCCTCGGCAAGGGGCGGCTCTGGAGCGGATCTCAACAGGTCCCCGCGCCTAGAACGCCGGCCGCCTTTCCTTGCAGTCCAGCCAAGGCAGCGCCTGCTCGAAGGCCTTGCCGATGCGGAAGACGCGCTCGTCGTCCAGATGGCGGGCGACGATCTGGATGCCCGTCGGCAGGCCGTTGCCGCCGATGCCGCTGGGCAGGGAGAGCACCGGACAGCGGCCCAGCATGTTGAAGGGATGGCAGAGGCACCAGCCGTACATGGGATCGACCTGCTTGCCGTTGATCATCACCGGATCGTCCGGATGCTGGTCGGCCGGGATCTCGTGAAAGCCCAAGGTCGGGCAGACCAGCGCGTAGTGGTCCTCCAGGATCGGGCCGACGCGGCGCGCCATGGTCATCTGCATCTCGTAGGCCGCCGCGAACTTGGCCGCGCTGGTGTGCCTGTGGGCTTCGACGCAGTAGAGCGCCCAGGGCGTGGCCAGATCGGGATCGGTCTCGACGATGGAGGTGATGAAGCCGTTGAAGTGATGGTCCAGGTAGTCCTGCGTCGCGCGGTCGGCCTCGGCGCTCCAGCCGAAATCGACCTCGACCAGTTCCGCGCCGAGGTCGGCGAGCACCGCCAGCGCGCGCTCGGTGTTGCGGCGGACATGGGGATCGATCTCGAAGTGGTCCATGTCCATGGTCCAGGCGATCTTCAGCCCCTTGATGCTCTGGTAGGTCTGCGGCAGCTCGTACTTCGGGCGGATGGAGGCGTTGTCCATGGGATGCGGGCCGCAGAGGAGATTCTGCATGACGATGGTGTCGTCGACCGTCCGGCCCATCGGGCCCATCACGGCGTACATGTCGTAGGCGAAGGAGGTGTTGTCGGGGTTGCGGCCGTAAGGCGGCTTGTAGCCGACCACGCCGCAGCAGGCGGCCGGGATTCGAATCGACCCGCCGATGTCGGAGCCTGTCGCCAGCGGCGCCGTGCCGGCGGCGAGCGCCGCGCCCGAGCCGCCGGACGAGCCGCCACAGGTGAAGGCCTTGTTCCAGGGCGTGCTGGTGGTGCCGTGGATCCTGGAATCGGCCGTGCCCGAGCAGGAAAACTCCGGCGTCGTCGTGCGCGCGTGCACGATCGCGCCGGCATCGAGCAGCCGCTGCACCGCGAAGTGGGTCTCGGTGCTGATGTTGTCCTTGAGGTAGAGCGAGCCGTTGGTCATGGGCTGGCCGACGATGTCCATCTCGTCCTTCACCGCGATCGGCAGTCCTTCGAGCGGCCGCGGACGGCCATTCGATCCGGCATAGGCGGCCTCGGCCTTCTTGGCCTGGTCCCTGGCCTCGTCGTAGCGGGTAAAGGCGAAGGCATTGACCTGCGGCTCGGTCTCTTCCGCCCGGGCGATCAGGGCGTCCAGATACTCGACCGGTGACAGGCTGCGCTCGGCGAAGCGTGCCAAGACCTCGTTGGCGGACAGATAGCAGAGCTCGAGATCGCTCATGGGTTCACTCCTCGTTGGACTGTTCGGGAAGATGATGCTGCGACGCCTCGATCAGCGCGCGGGTGTAGGGGTGGGAGGGGTCGGAGAAGATGTCGGCCGAGGCACCGGCCTCGACGATCTCGCCGCGCAGCAGCACGACCATGCGGTCGGCGCAGTGCCGCACCACGCTCATGTTGTGGGTGATGATCAGAATGGCGACGCCGCTGCGCTCCTGGATCTCGTTCAGCAGGTTCAGGATGTCGCCCTGGATCGAGACGTCGAGGCCGGCGGTCGGCTCGTCGGCGACGATCAAGCGCGGTTCGAGCGCCAAAGCCCGGGCCACGCCGACCCGCCGCGCCTGACCACCGGAGAGCTGATGCGGGTAGCGCTCGGCGAACTCGGCGCCGAGGCCCACCTGGGCCAGCAGCTCCAAGGCCCGGGCACGCAGGTCACCACCGCCCTGCCGATGGATGAGGAGAGGCTCCACGACCTGCTTGCCAAGCGGCACCCTGGGGCTGAGAGAGCCGGTCGGATCCTGGAACATCATCGCCATCTCGGCCCGCGCGGCGCGCAGGCGCGCGGCATCGGCGCCGATGATCTCGCGGCCGGCGAGCGTGATCGAGCCCGCTTGCGGCGACACCAGGCCCAAGACCGATCGGGCAATGGTGGTTTTGCCCGAGCCGCTCTCGCCGACCAGCGCGAGGGTTTCGCCTCGATGGAGCGTAAGGTCAACCTGCTTCACCGCGTCGATCACCCGCGGCCTGCCGCCGAGCCATGACGGCAGCACGCCGGCGCGGCGAAAGGTGACGGAGAGGTCGCGGATCTCCAGGACCGCCGTCTCGTCCGCCTTCACCCTGTCGGCCGGACCCGCATGGTGCTCCACCGGAGCATCGGGCGGCTGCGCCATGGTCGGCAGGCGCCGCGTCGGCTGCGCGATCCGGGCCGGGTCGCAGCGCAGCAGGCGCCGCGTGTAGTCGTCCTCGGGCCTGGCAAAGACCCGCGCGACCGCCCCGAACTCCTTCACGTCGCCGCGGTGCATGACCATGACCTCGTCGCAGAGACTGGCGACGACGCCCAGGTGATGGGTGACGAAGACCACGGCGCACTCGCTCTCTTGCTGGAGCCGGCGCAGGAGTTCCAGGATCTCGACCTCGAGCGTGGCGTCGAGGGCCGTGGTCGGCTCGTCGGCCAGCACCAGGTCGGGCTCCAGCATCAGGGCCATGGCGATCGACACCCGCTGCCGCTGTCCGCCGGAAAGCTCGTAGGGGTACATGTCCAGGCGCGCTTCAGGGTCCGGCAGGCTCACCCAATCAAGGGCATCGATCGCCCGCGCCCGCTTCTCGCGGTGGGACCAGGGCTCCCGGTAGAGGATGTCGACCATCTGCTGGCCGATGGTCAGCGAGGGCGCCAGCGCGCTCATGGGATCTTGCGAGATGTAGGAGATGCGCGTGCCCCGCAAGGCGCGCAGCGCCTCCCGCTCGAGGCGCAGCAGATCCCGCCCCTCGAACCAGACCGAGCCGCTGACGATGTCCGCCGCCTCGGGCAGGAGGCGCGTCAGCGCCCAGATGAGGGTGGACTTGCCGGACCCGCTTTCGCCCACGATGCCCAGAACCTGGTTGCGCGCCAGCGAGAAGGAGACCCAGTTGACGGCCGGGATCATCCCGTAGCGGATGGCCAGGCTCTCGACCTCTAGGAGTTTCTCCGTCATCGCTTCTAGGGCTCCTTGCGCAGCTTGGGATCGAAGACGTCGCGTAGCGCCTCGCCCAGGAAGGTGAAGCCGAGCGTGGCCAGGATCAGCGGGACGCTACCGGCAATGACCAGCCAAGGCGTCTGGCGGATGAACTTGTAGCCGTCGTCGAGGATGAGACCCCAGCTGGAGGTCGGCGGCTTGACGCCGACGCCGAGGAAGCTCAGTCCCGCCTCGGCGGCGATGAAGGTCGGGATATCCATCGAGGCCACGATGAGGATCGGTCCGATGATGTTCGGCAGCATGTGCCGCACCACGATCCGCGCACCGCGCATGCCCATGGCCTGCAGGGCCTCGACATACTCGGCCTTGGCCGCCGCGATGACCGAGGTGCGGAAGATCCGGCCGTAGTAGGGTACCGAGGTGGCCACCAGGATGCCGATGACCGTCGTCATGCCGGCACCGAAGAGCGGCCCCACGGCAAGCGCCAGGATGATGACGGGATAGGCGCGCACGGTGTCGAAGGCCAGCACGATGATGTTGTCCAGCCAACGCGGGCCGAAGCCGGCCAAGAGGCCGAAAAACATGCCGATCGCCAAGGCCAGACCGGTCGAGACCAGCGCCACGCTGAGCGCGATCTGACCGCCATAGAGCGCGCGCGACAGCACATCGCGTCCTAGCTGGTCTGTCCCCAGCCAGTGATCCCAGGAGGGCGGCTGCAGCTTTGCCGGTACATTGATCGCCGTCGGATCGTAAGGCGCCAGGAGCCCGGCGAAGAGGGCGGAGAGGATCAACAGGACGACCAGGGCCAGCCCGACCGCGCCCATGGGATCGAGGATCAGCCTGCGGAGAGCCGCGGCATCGGGCAGCCGCCCGGTCATGCGGAGTGCGAGCGCGCGTGTCATTCCCTGGACTCCTTGAAGCGCGGATCGATGATGGCGTTCAGGATGTCGGACGCCGTCGTTGAGACGATCAGGATCAGAGTGGCGGCGAGCACGGCACCCAAGGTCACCGGGTAGTTGCGCAGGATCACGGCGTCGTACATCAGCTTGCCGATGCCCGGCCGGGCGAAGACGATCTCCGCGAAGACGGCGCTGCCCAGCATGATGCCGACGCCGATGCCCAGTACGGTGACCGTTGGGGCAACGGCGATCCGCAAGGCGTAGCGGTAGACGACCCGGGGCTCGCGCAGGCCGAAGGCGCGGGCGTTGCGGACGTAGTTGGCCGACAGCACCTCGATCATCGAGGCGCGGACCAGCCGGGCAAGGTAGCCGACCCAGCCGATCCCCACCGCCACGGCGGGCAGAATGAGGTGGCGCAGGCGGCTCAAGAGGTCGCCCTCCTCCCCGGCGCCGATGGCCGGCAGCCAGCCCAGACCGGCGGAGAAGATCAGCATGCCGTAGATGGCGATGATGACCGCCGGCACGGCGATGAGGCTGACCGAGAGAACGCCGACTGCGCGGTCGAAGACGCTGTTACGCCTGACCGCCGCCATGCAGCCCAGCGGGATCCCCAGGCAAGCCGCCAAGAGCAGCGAGGCCGCCAGCAGCTCGATCGTGCGCGGCAGATGCACGGCCAGGGTGTCGATAACGGGCCGCTTGGTCTTGAGGTCGACGCCGAGATCGCCCTGCAGGACGGAGGTCAGGTAGTTGAAGATCTGCACCGGCATCGGGTAGTCGAGGCCGAGCTTTTCGCGGAAGGCCGCCTTGATCGCTGGCGTCGCCCGCGGCCCGAGCATCGCGCTGGCCGGATCGCCGGGGGCCGCTTGCACCAGGATGTAGAGGGTGGAGATGGCCAAGAGAAAGACCAGCACACCCAAGCCGATGCGCCTCAGGATGTAGGCGAGCATGACGTTGCGTTCTCCAACTGGCGAAGGGTGGTGTCACCGACCGAGGGTCCGCGGGGAGCCTTGGTTCGGCTCCCCGCGCGCCCGCCGTCAGCCGGCCTTCTTGAAGGCGTGGAAGACCGGGCGACCGTCCGGCAGGATGCCGGGCACGATGCCTTGGCGATGGATGGTCACGTAGGGATCCTGGGAGATGAAGAGGAAGGTCCCGGATGCCTCCAGCATCCGCTGCATTTCCTCGTAGATCCTGCCGCGCTCGGCCTCGTCGGCGGTCAGGCGCGCCTGCTCCAGCAGCCCGTCGTAAGCCTCGTCCTCGAAGCCTTCCCAGTTCCAAAGGCCGATCTGATCGCCGACGAAGTACTGCAGGGTGTAGAAGGCGTCCGGATTGCCGGTCCAAGCCTTCAAGTGCAGCTGCAGGTCGGCCGCCCTGACCGCGTCGATGCTCCAGAAGGTGCCTTCGTCCTGGCCGTTCAGCTCCAGGTGGATGCCGACCTCGGCCAGGTTGGCCTGCATGACCTGCGCGGCCGAGCTGCGCTCCGTCGAGTTGACGTAGTCCAGACGCAAGATCAGGCCCTCGGCGCCGGCCTCGGCCAAGAGGACTCTCGCCTGCTCGACGTCGCGGGCCAGCTCCTTGCCGGCGCGATAGCCAGGCAGGCCGGGCGCCACGATGCCGGTGGCCTGGCGGCTGTGGCCGCCCGTGGTCGCCTGCAGCACGGTCGGGACGTCGATCGCCAGCTGGATGGCGCGGCGCACGCGCGGGTCGGAGAGGTTCTCGTTGGTCTGGCTGATGCCGAGCCAGAGCGGGTCGATCGACTGCACGAGCTGGACCACGCCGTCCGCCGGCGGATCGGCCCGCAGGGTGTCGTAGTTGCCGGCGGAGCTGCGCAGGTAGTCCACCTCTCCGGCCGCGAAAGCCAGCTCGCCCGCGTTCTCGTCGGAGATCGGCAAGAGCACGACCTCGTCGAAATCCCCGCTTTCTCCGCTCCAGTCGGGATTGCGCTCCAGCACCAGCTTCTGCCCCGGCTCGAAACTCTTCAGCCTGTAAGGGCCGGTGGTGGCGATCGGCGTCGCTTCGAAGTAGCCGTCGGACTCTTCGGCCGCCGCCTTGGAGACGATGGCGCCGCTGGTGAAGACCAGGGTCGAGGACCAAAAGGTGGCCGAAGGCTCCTTCAGTCGGATGATGCCGCTGTACTTGCCGGTCACCTCGACTTCCTTCAGGGAGCTGAACTCGGTGGCCACGCCCGACTCCATGGCGGGATCCAGATGCCTCTCGAAGGAGTACTTGACGTCCTCGGCGGTCAGCTCTCCGTAGCCGCCGGACCAGAGGATGCCGGGTTTCAACTCGAAGGCGATGTTCATCGGATCGGAGAGGTCGACCGACTTGGCGTCGGCAAGCTCGATCTTCCATTCCTTGCCCGGAACCGGCTTGGCCAGCCGCGGGTAGAGATTGTCGATCAGGAACTGGTCGACCGTGGACCCCCAGTAGGCGGGGTCGAGGTAGCCAGGATCGGACGGTACGGCGATCCGTAGGCTGTCGGCAGCCGCACTGCCAGTCCCAGAAAAGGTGAGCGTGGCGGCTAGGGCTATTCCGGCCAGGGCGGAACGCAGGGAGGGACCCCTTCCGCCTCGGGTGATCGAGCTGCACGGCATGACGTCTCCTCCTCCTTTTCAAGCGCCGCGAGGCGGCGGCGCAGCTGGACTTGCCGCCAGGATAGAGAGACACGTCCTCCGCGAAAGCGTGATTCGACGTCAATTCTTATGCTCCTTGACCTTGAAGAGCATAAAAAGGTATAAATCGCTATGGCGATCGATGATCTAGCGGAGAATCTCCGGCTGCTCTGCAGCTATGGGCGCTCCACCTCCGACGTCTGCCGGCGCGCCGGTTTGAACCGCCAGCAGTTCAACAAGTACCTGAACGGGCATGCGCGCCCCTCGCTCTCGACCCTGCGCCGCATCTGCGACTTCTTCGGCGTCGACGATCACGAGATCCTGCTGGACGCAAAGGACTTTCGCGAGATCATCAAGCTGCGGCCGCCGCGGCTGGGCGCCGACCGCTCGCATCTGGACGAAGCGATCGACCGGCTGATTGCGCCGACGGACGGCAACGAGGCGCTGTTCAAGGCCCATGAAGGCTACTACCACGCCTACAGCTACCCCGAGCCTTCTGTCGGCTACTATCTGCGCTCGCTCTATCGGCTCTACTGCCAGGAAGGGCATTGGTTCGTGAAGTCCCTCGATCGGCGGCTCGACGAGCGCTTCATGCTGCCGGCCACCTTGAAGTACACCGGCATCGCCATCGAGGGCTTTCAGAGGATCGCCGTGTTCGAGCGCGAGCAAGGCGTGGGCCGCAGCCTGCATGTCACCTTCCTCTACGCCTCCGAGCAGGCCGCGCCCAGCTATCTGCCCGGTCTTACCATGAGCTCGACGCCGGAGGGCTCGCATCATATCTACTGCGTGCGAACGGTGTGGCACTACCTCGGACGCAAGCCGAACCTGCGCGAGGCGCTGGGCAAATGCGGCGTGGTCGACCTGACGGTCGAGACCTTGCCCGACATCGTCATCGAGTACACCGACAACAGGATGCGCGAAGGCGATACGGTGCTGATGCCGCGCCTTTGAGCAGGCGGGGGGACGCGGCGGGAACGGCAGTCAGTCGGCGGCGATCGGCACGTCCAGCGAGGCCCGCGTGAAGGCCTCGATGTAGTCCAGCAGGGCGTCCGTCGCGCGCATCGCCTCGTCCGGGTCGCCGGAGGCGATGGCGGCCGCCTCCTCGGCATGGAGCGTGGCGCAGAGCGGCAGGTCCAGCACCTGCTTGTAGTGCACGTACCAAAAACGCCGCGAGAGGCCGTGCAGCAAGCCCATGGCGCGCCTGGCATAGCGGTTGCGGCAGGTGCGCGAGACCAGCAAGTTCATGGCCCGGTCCTGGCGCATGAAACCGACATCGTCCTCCGCCGCCGCGCTCTGCCGCATGGCGTCGGCCAACGCGGCGAACTCCGCACGCTCCTCGGCCGAGGCCCGCTCGGCAGCCAGGGCGGCCATCAGGCGCTCCAAAACCCGACGCACCTTCAAGGCCTCCAGTTGGTCGCGCACGTCGATCTCCGAGACCATCACGCCGCGGCGCGGCAGGATCAGCACCAGGCCTTCGCGCGCCAAGCGCTGCAGGGCCTCGCGGATCGGCGTGCGCCCGATGCCCAGCGAACCGGCCAAGGCGTTCTCCGACAGCACCGTTCCCGGCGCCAGCGCCAAGGTCACGATCCGCTCCTCCAGCGCCGCATAGGCCTTGTCGGTGAGCGACTGCGGCTCCTCCGTCATCTCCGTGCCGCCGCTCACCGGACGCTCCCTCCGGTTCTCCTCGCCTTCTCGCCAATCGCCATCGCTCTTGCCCCGGCCTTCCTGTTGTGCCGTCAAGATGTCCGATGACGGCAGTGCTTGACAACTGTACCGAAAATGATCTTCAGTTGACATATCAGATGTCGACGAATGGTCGGCTAAGCAAGAACGGCAAGCGGCGGGAGGCTGGATTGGAGCGAAAGAAGCGGACCATCGAGGAAATCCGCGACTCCAAGCACACCGGCGAGAAGATGGTCTATACCTCGGTACCGGACTACACCTCGGCCAAGTGGGCGGAGGCCGCGGGGGTGGACGTCTGCGTGGTCGGCGACAGCTTGGCGATGATCGCCCACGGTCACAAGAGCACCATCCCGGCGACGATGGAGATGATGGTGCTGCACGCCCAGGCCGTGCGCCGCGGCGCCCCCAACACCTTCGTCTTGGGCTGCATGCCCTATCAGAGCTACCACACGCCCGAGCGCGCACTGGCCAACGCCACCCGCTTCATGCAGGAGGCCGACTGCGACGCGGTCAAGCCGCAGGGCGGCAAGTCGCAGGCGCACATCCTGAAGGCCCTGGTCGACGCCGGCATTCCGACCGCCTCTCACATCGGCTTGACGCCGCACACCATCGCCATGTTCGGCGGCTTTCGCCTGCAGGGTAAGACGGCGGAAGGGGCCATGAAGATCCTGGAGGACGCGCTGGCGATCCAGGATGCCGGCTGCTTCATGCTGGAGTTCGAGGCGGTGCCGGCCCCGATCGCCCGGGTCATCTCCGAGCAGCTGGAGATCCCGACGATCGGCATCGGTGCCGGCGCCGGCACGGACGGACAGATCCTGCTCTCCTACGACCTCTTGGGCGTCTTCACCGACTTCAAGCCGAAGTTCACCAAACGCTACGCAAACCTGACCGAAGTGGCGGTGGCGGGCCTCAGTCAGTACGTCAGGGAAGTCAAGGACGGTGTCTTTCCCGACGACGAGCACAGCTACACGGTCAAGGACAGCGAATACGAGCGCTTCCTCGAGATGGTCGAGAAGCGCCGACAGCTGTGAGGCGGCAGGAGCAAGGGCGATGAAGCGCTACAGCGGTATGCGCACCTTCGACGACCGCGAGGTCCTGGTCGACGGCCGGCCGCTGGATCCGCGCTTCGATCTGAAAACCTTCTCTTCCAACGGCTTCGAATGGAGTTTCGAGGGTCGGGAGCCGCAGCAGCTGGCCCTGGCCCTCATCGCCGATGCGGCCGACGACGCCACGGCAAAGCGCCTATCCAAAGCCTTCATGCAGATGATCGTCGCCAATTTCGACAATGAATGGGAAATGACCCAGGAAGAGATCGTGGCCGCGCTCGCGGCGCTCGACGATCAGTGAAAAGTCAGCGATCAAGACCGAAGGGAGGAGAAGAGAGATGACAAGGACCGTGAGACGGAAGGATTTCTTGAGAGCCGGCATGGCGGCTGGCGCCATCGCCTGCATGGCTGCCTTCGCCGGCCCTCTGGCCGCCCAGGACACGCACAGCTTCTCGATGGCGACCTCCTGGGGCGGCGGTCCCTTGATGGAGATCGGCGCGCAAGCCTTCGCCGACAAGGTGGCGGAGATGTCCAGCGGGCGCATCACCGTCGAGGTCTTCCCGGCGGGAACCCTGGGCCCCGGCCTCAAGGTCTCGGAGACGGTGAAGAACGGCGTTGCCGACATGGGTCACACCTGGATCGGCTACGACTGGGGCATCGATCCGACGGCGGTGCTCTTCGGCGGCTTCGCCGGTTCCTTCGACACCGAGAAGATGCTGCACTGGATCTACCGCGACGGCGGACTGGAGCTGCAAGCCGAGTGGCGCAAGGAGAAGTTCGATCTGGTCTCCATGCCGCTCTTCATCCGCACCGCGGAGGCCTTCCTGCACTCGCGCAAGGAAGTGCGCACGCTGGACGATCTGAACGGGCTGAAGCTGCGCACCGCCGGCGCCTGGCTGGAGATCTCCAAGTCCATGGGCGCCGCCCCCGTCACCATGCCCGGCGGCGACGTCTATCCGGCCCTGGAGCGCGGCGCCATCGACGCGACCGAGTGGGGCACCCTCTACGAGAATATCTCGCCCGGCTTCCACCGCATCACCAAGTACGTGATCATTCCGGGCGTGCACCAGCCGACCGCCCCCTTCGAGCTGGTGATCAACCAGGACGCCTGGGACGCCCTGTCGGAGGCCGATCAGCAGCTGATCCGCGATGCCGCCTTCCTGGTGACCATGAGCTCCTGGCTCACCATCGGTCAGGAGGACGCCAAGGCCCTGGCCTTCTTCCGCGAGCAGGGCAACGAGATCATCGAGCTGGAGCCGGAGGTCCAGTACGCGGCGCGCGAAGCCGGTCTCGCCTGGGCCGCCGAGAAAGCCAAGGAGAACCCCTGGTTCAAGCGCGTCCTAGACAGCCAGATCGCCTTCGGCGAGCTGTGGAGCGACGCCGTGCGCTACCGCAACGTCAAGACCCGCCCGAACCAGTAGGAGGGCCGGCTTGTCGGGTAGAGAGCCTCCGCGCGCGGAGCGGCGCGCGGAGGCCACGCTTTCGCGCTTCGTGCGGACGGTCGAGAGCCTGACCGAGGGGATCGGCTTTCTCGCCGCCCTGGTCGTGATCCCCTTGGTGCTGGCGACCTGCTACGAGGTCTTCGCCCGCTACGTCTTCGGCGCGCCGACCATCTGGGCCTTCGAACTGGGCTACACCTTGATGGGCGTGCACTTCCTGCTGGGCGGCGCGCTCACCTTGAAGCGCCAAGGGCACGTGCGCATCGACCTGATCTATGGACAGCTGTCGGAGCGGCACAAGGCCTTGGTCGACTTGACCCTCTATCTCTTCCTAGTCCTGCCCGCCCTGGTGCTGGTCTGCTGGTGGCTGATGGACTATGCGCTCGCCGCCTATGCCTCGGGCGAGACCAGCGGTCAGTCGGCCTGGAACCCGCCGATCTGGCCCTTCCGGGCGATCATCGCGGCCAGCTTCGTACTGTTGGCGCTGCAGGTCGCGGCGGAATGCCTGAAATGCCTGGCGGTGCTGCAGGGCCGCCGCGAGAAGCTGAGCGGATCGCGCCCATGACCGCGCTCGCCATGTTCCCGGCGCTCTTCCTCTTCATCTTCCTGGGCTTTCCGGTGGCCTTCTGCCTCCTGGGCGTCGCCTTCGGCTTCGGGCTCTTCGTGTTCGGCGACGCCGTGCTCTTTCAGTTCACTCAGAAGATCGAGGACGTGGCCTCCAACTTCGTGCTGGCCGCCGTCCCGCTCTTCGTCTTCATGGGCGCGATGCTGGAGCGCTCGGGCATCGCCGAGCAGCTCTTCAACGCCGTCCACATCTGGACCAAGCGGCTGCCGGGCGGGCTCGCCGTCGGCACGGTCATCATGTGCATCATCTTCGCCGCCTCGACCGGGGTCATCGGCGCGACGGAGACGGTGGTGGGCCTCCTGGCCATACCGGCGATGATGAAGCACAGCTATTCCAAGCCGCTGATCAGCGGCACGATCTGCGCCGGCGGCTCTCTGGGCACGATCATTCCGCCCTCCGTCGTCGTCGTCGTGCTGGGCCCCATCGCCAACGTCTCGATCGGCGACCTGATGGTGGGGATGGTCTTTCCCGGCCTTATCCTCTCCGGCCTCTACATCGTCTACATCGTGGTGCTCTGCCTCCTGAACCCGGCCGCCGCGCCGCGTCTCGAGCATGACGAGGACGAGCCCGGCTTCGCCGAGAAGGTGGTGATCACCTTGAAGGCGCTGATCCCGCCCCTGCTGATGATCTTCGCCGTCCTGGGTTCGATCATGCTGGGTTGGGCGGCGCCGACCGAGGCCGCGGCCATCGGCGCGCTGGGCGCCTTCCTGCTGGCCATCGCCTACGGCAAGTTCTCACTCACCACCTTCCGCGAGGCCTTGATCAAGACCATCGTGGTCACCTCCATGATCATGTTCATCCTGCTGGCCGGCAGCCTCTTCACCGGCGTCTTCGTCGGCGCCGGTGGCATGCGGGTGATGCGCGAGCTCATCCAGCTGCTCGACGTCGGCCCCTGGGGCCTGCTGCTCGTCTTCCTGGGCCTGGTCTTCCTGGCCGGTTTCTTCCTGGAGTGGATATCGATCCTCTTGATCTTCGTGCCGATCTTCATGCCCTTCGTGCTGAAAAGCGGTTTCGAGCCGGTGTGGTTCTGCATGCTGCTGCTGGTGATGATCCAGACCAGCTATCTGACGCCGCCGATGGCACCGGCGATCTTCTATCTGCGCGGCGTCGCGCCCAACAGCATCACCCTGCGGCACATGTATCGCGGCGTCCTGCCCTTCATCGCCATTCAGCTGGTTACCTTGGCGATCGTGGCCGCCTTTCCGCAGACGGCGCTGTGGCTGCCGCAACAGCTGTTGGGCTTCCGCTAGAGGAGAAAGCTGATGACCCCGGAGGACATTCTGGCCGCGCCGGCGCAGGTCTTGAGCGACAGCCAACGCCGACGCTACTTCGAGGAGGGCGGCCTGGCGGTGGCCGATCTGGTCGGTCGAGACTGGTTGGAGCGCTGCCGGCGTGCCGTCGAGCGGCTGCTGGAGGAGAGCCGCGGCAAGACCACGTCCGACGCGGTCTTCGACCTGGAGCCGGGCCACAGCGCCGAGCACCCCCGCCCGCGCCGCATCTCCAGCCCCTGCGATCAGGATCCGGTCTTCTGGGAGCTTCTGACCCAAGGTCCGCTGGGCGCCCTGGCCCAAGACCTCTTGGGGCCCGACGTCAAATTCTACCAGTCGAAGCTCAACTTCAAATCGCCGGCCGGCGGCACCGAGGTGCGCTGGCACCAGGACGCGCCCTTCTTCCCGCACAGCAACCATGCCGTCTTGACCATGGGCGTCTATCTGGAGGACTGCACGCCCGAGCAGGGACCCTTGGAAATCCTGCCCGGAAGCCACAGAGGCCGGATCTTCAGCCACTATGACGAGGACGGCGCCTGGCGGGGCGAGATCGGCGATGCCGACGGCCGTACGCTCGACGTCGGCAGTGCCCGCTCCTTCGAGGGCGCCGCCGGCTCGGTCACGGTGCACAACTATCGCACCGTCCACGGCTCAAAGCCCAACCGCTCGGCCCAGGCACGGCCCCTGCTGCTCTACGTCTTGAGCGCGGCCGATGCCCTGCCCTATACGGCGCAGCCCCTGCCCTCGCGCTACGAGCAGCGGATCGTCAGAGGCAAGCCGGCCGGCTGGGCCCACCACGAAGCCGGCCGCTTTCGCCTGCCGCCGGACTGGAGCGGAGGCTACGGCTCCATCTTCGCCTCACAGCAGCAAGAGGCCCAAGAAGGCGTTTGACCGGGATTTTCATCTGATGTATAGGTGATATATCAGATGAGAGTGATAAGGTGGTGCGCACTGCGCTGGGAGAGATGACATGGAACTTGCACAGAGCCCGATGACCGAGCGCCAACGGCAGTACCGCGAGGTCTACCGTTCCCGCATCGACGGCTGGTACAACGGCTATCTCCACGTCGCCATCATCTATGCCATCGGCGGCCTCTCGCTCTGGTACTTCATCGCGCACATTCACGCCGTCAGCTGGTGGGAATGGCTGATCGTCCCGATCACCTTCCTGGCCTGCAACATCTTCGAGTGGGCGCTGCACAAGTACGTCATGCACCGGCCGATCCGCCTGCCCGGCCTGCGCGCCATCTATCAGCGCCACACCCTGCAGCACCACCAATTCTTCACCGAAGAGGAGTTCCGCTTCGCCGGCCCGCACGACTGGCGGGTGACCTTCTTCCCGCCCTACGCGCTGATCGTCTTCATCCTGATGTCGATCCCGGGCGTGCTTCTTCTCAGCTGGCTGGTCAGCGCCAACGTCGGCTGGCTCTTCATCTGCACGACGACCAGCATGTATCTCATCTACGAGTTCATGCACTACTGCTGCCACATCAACGAGAACGCCTTCGTGCGCAACATGCCCTTCGTCAACACCTTGCGCCGCCATCACATCGCCCACCACAGCCAGTCGATCATGATGGAGCGCAACATGAACCTGACCTTCCCGATCGCCGACTGGCTGTTCGGCACCTCTGACCTGAACCGGGGGCTGCTGGGTCACCTCTTCAACGGCTACAACAAGGCCTACGTGAAGACCGACATGCGCAAGGTCTCGCGCACGCCCAAGGTTGAGCAGCCCGCCTCGCACGGCGTCCCGGCCGAGTAGTCGGCGTCGACACGCAAGAACGACGCCATGCCGATCAAGGTCAAGATCAGCCTCTCCCTGCTCGTGGTGCTGGTCGCCGCCATCGTCGCCTGGCTGGAGTTCGCCGGCGCGCGCGCCGACCTGGGCGTCATCGTCCTGGCGATCGCCGCAATCATGCTGCTGGGCCTCTGGGTCTTTCCGGAGGCCGGCGGCGGCAAGCCCGACAAGAAGGAAGGCGGCTAAGCGCCCCGTTCCCCCGGGCAGCCGATGGGGATAGCGTGCGGATCACCGTCCGCTTACCCCCAACCCACCGAGGCTGCCCCACATGAGCGACCAACTCGTCTTCTTTACCCACCCCATGTCGCGCGGGCGCATCGTCCGCTGGATGCTGGAGGAAGTCGGCCAGCCCTACGAGACGAAGATCGTCGACTACGGCCCGCCGATGAAGGGGCCGGACTATCTGGCGATCAACCCCATGGGCAAGGTACCGGCGCTGACCCATGGCGGAGCAGTGGTGACCGAGTGCGCAGCGATCTGCGCCTACCTAGCCGACGCCTTTCCCGCCGCCGGCCTGGCGCCGCCACCGGGAGACCGCCTGCGCGCACCCTACTATCGCTGGCTTTTCTTCGCCGCCGGGCCGATCGAGATGGCGGCGAGCCACAAGGCCCTCGGCTACGAGGTGCCGGACGAGCGGCGCGGCTCGATCGGATACGGCCGACTCTCCACCGTGCTGACGGCCGTGGAGCAGGCAATCGCCGACAAGGACTATCTGGTCGGGGATACCTTCACCGCCGCCGACCTCTACCTCGGCAGCCATCTGGGCTGGGGCATGGAGTTCGGGACGATCGAGAAGCGCCCGGCCTTCCAGCGCTACGCCGAGAAGCTGCGCGCGCGCCCCGCCGCGGTGCGCGCCCGGGAAATCGACGACGCGCTCCTGCCGGATCACCCCATCCCGGGGAGGTGACGCGAAAGGAGCCGCACACCAGCCGGCCGATCACTCCGCCGGCAAACGCAGGCGAATGACGCCCTTGATCGGTGCGTGCGGGTCCTGGCGTTGGCCGCGGCGCAGGATGTCGATACGTCCCTGGCGAGCCAGGAAGCGGGCCTGCTCGTTCACCGCCTGGAGGTAGCGGCGCCATAGCTCCGGCGGGTCGCCGGGCTTGCGGCGGCGTTCGGCCAGCAGGCGGGCCACGTCGGTCGGGCAGCAGCTCTTCTCCGGCCCGCGGTCCGACACGACCTCCAGGATGGCGGCGGCCACGGGGTCCAGGGACGGCTTGTCTTCGCTCATGGCCGGCGCAGGTAGCAGATCGCGACGCGCGGCGAAAGGGCGTTGGCCCGCCGCTCTGTCCCAGGCGGCACGGCACAGCGTCCCAAGCATCGATTGGCGAGAGGCGGCCCGGCGGTCCAGAGTGGCGCCATGCCACGCAGCCAAGAGGCGACGATTCACGCCCCCTTTCCGCGCCGGCCGCTGGCCGCCTTGGCCAGCGGCTTTTTCGTGATGGGCGTCGCCTCGCTCTCGGTGGTGGCGCTGGCCGATCCCATGGCCCGGGACCTTGACGTCAGCCCCGGCGCCGTTGCCCATCTGATCACCGTCTTCGCGCTGGCCTACGCCTTCGCCGCGCCCGCCTTTCAGGTGGCGCTCAGGGGCTACGCGCCGAAGCGGCTGATCCTGCTCGGCCTGATGCTGATCGCCGGCGGATCGGCCTTGGGGGCGGCCGCGCCCGACTATTGGCTGCTGCTGGCCAGCCGGCTTGCCATGGGGTTCGGCGCCGCGCTGGTGGGGCCGCTCTCCTCGGCCATCGGCGGCGCCATGGTCGGCCCCAACCAGCGCGGCCGCGCCCTGGCGGCGGTCTTCGCCGGCATGACCTTGGCGACGGTCGTGGGTCTTCCCTTGGCCTCCTGGCTGGGGCTCGCCTTCGGATGGCGCGCGGCTACCCTGCTGATCGGCCTCGCCGCCCTGGTGTCGGCACTCGTCATCTGGCGCGGCGTGCGCAGCGACCACGACATCGCCGGCCCGACCTTGGCTGTCCTCCTGCACACGCTGCGCGACCGCGCGCTGCTGCTGGCGATCTTGGTGACCCTGCTGCTTATCTGCGCGCAGTTCGTGACCTATGCCTTGCTCGGCGCCTTCATGGCGGAGCGCTACGATGCGCCGGCCAAGCTCCTGCCGCTGGCGCTGCTGCTGTTCGGCGTCGGCGGGGTCGTGGGCAACGCCATCGGCGGCTGGTGGTCCGACCGCACAAGGCCGCCAACGGTCGTGCTGGCCATCCTGATCTTGGTCGGGCTCTCCTTCGTCTTGCTGGCCGCGTCTCCCCGCGTGCCCGCCGTCGGCCTGCTGCTCTGCGCGGTTTGGGCCGTCGCCGGGCTTATGTTTCAAGCCCCGCAGCAAAAGCGCCTGATGCTCCAGTCGCCCGCCGCCCCCGGCCTGGTGCTGGCGCTCAATGCCTCGGCGATCTATCTCGGCATGTCGCTCGGCGCGAGCCTGGCGGGCTGGTCGGCGGCCGCCTTCGGCTTCTCCGCCTTGCCGCTGGTCTCGCTCGCGGTGATCCTACTGGCTATCATGGCCACGATCCTGGCCGAGCGCCTGCGCAGAGGCCGGGACTGAGGCCCTGGGCACGAAGAAGGGGGAGCAATGGATTTCGACGGAGAGATTGGCGCCTGGCAGCGCCGGGTGGCGGACTCCTCGGCCGGCACGGTCAGGCGCTTGGCCGTGCTCGAGGCCTTGGCCTGCCACGCCGGCGGCCGCTACCTGGACATCGGCTGCGGCGGCGGTCATCTGGTCCGCGAGCTGGCGACCGTCGTCGGCCCCGCGGGCCGCGCGGTCGGCATCGACCTCAGCGCCGACCAGGTCGCGGCGGCGGCGGAGCACTGCCGGGACCAACCGGCGGCCGAGCTTCGCACCGGCGACGTCACCGCCCTGGACTTCGCGGCCGGCAGCTTCGACGGCCTCGCCTCCATTCAGGTCCTGGAGTATGTCCCCGACCTCGACCGCGCCTTTTCCGAGATCAGGCGCGTGCTGCGTCCGGGCGGACGGGCGGCCCTGATCTCGGTGCTGTGGGACGCCTTTCTCTTCACCGGCGCGGAGGCCGGGCTGTCCGCCAGGATCAACGAGGCCTGGCGCGCCCACTGTCCGCACCAGATGCTGCCCGCCGAACTGCCCAGGCGCTTGCCCGCGGCCCGCCTCGACGGCGTGACCCAGCGGCCGATCGCCTTCTTCGACACCCGTCGGCACGAGCGTAGCTACGGCCTCTGGGTCTCCAAGGTCATGGCCGCCTTCGCGGTGGGCCAGGGCATCGCCAAGGAAGACGCCGAGCGCTGGGTGGCGCAGTTGGAAGAGGCCGAGCGCGAGGGCCGTTACGGCTTCCTGGCCGTGCCGGTCCTCACCGTCGCCACCGCCGTCTAGCTATTCCGCCGCAGCCGCCGGCTCGTTCTGCGGGAAGGTGTGGCGGAAGATGTGCTGCTGGATGTCGCTCAGGTGCGCCTGCATGGCGGCATAGGCGGCCTCGCCGTCGCGCGCGGCGATGGCCTCGGCGATGCGGCGGTGGAAGGAGACGTGCACGGCCTGCCGCTTGAAGCAGTGGGCGTTCTCGCCCAGGCGCCGCCAGGAGGGGTCCTTGCGGCTGGGCTCCAGCGCATCGTTCACGCCCAGCGCCAGCGCATTGCGCGCGGCCTCGATCACGGCGCGATGGAAGGCTGCGTCGGCCGCTTCGTAGCTGGCCTCGTCGCGCGCCTCTTCCGTCGCCTCGGCCAACTCGCTCAAGCGGCGGATGTCGCAGGGCGAGGCCCGCAGCGCCGCCAAGCGGGCCGCGAAGGGCTCGATCGCCAGCCGCAGCTCGATCACCTCCGGCGGATTGCTGTGCTCGATCAGACCGCCGAAGCCCTCGCCGTCCGGACCCTCGCCGCTCTCGTGCAGGAAGGTGCCGCGGCCTTGGCGCCGCGTGATGCGACCCTCGCGCTCCAGCGCGTCGAGCGCCCGCCTGAGCGAGCGTCGCCCGACCCCCAGGCTCTCGGCCAGCTGACGTTCCGGCGGCAGACGCCCCTCGGGTCCGAGGTCCTCTTCCGAGATCATGCGCCGCAGGCGTTGTGTGGTATCATTTTCTTCATTCATGGTTCCAGTGCTCCGCCGTTTTGGCTGGCCTATGGTGCCGCCGGGCGATACCAATCTGACTAAATGGTTCGGCCAAGCCGAGTCAAGCCGCGAGATTCTTTTGTGATATCCGTTGGAAAGGCCGACTGCTCGCTTGACCATTGGTCCGACTGGCCGCTAGCTTTGCACGGACGAAACGCCAATCACGGGACCTTTCTAAGGAATTTGGTTCAACACCTTGGCGGTTGATAGGGCGGAGACAGGCATGGGCGAGATCAGCCGGACAGCGGAGGGCAACAAGCGTCAAGAGGCGCTAGACCGTCTGCACGAAGACGTCTTCGAGGCCAACATGGCACCCTTCTGGGCGATCGACCGGGGCAACAAGCACGACGAAGACCGCCAGGTGATGGACAAGCAGAAGGCGGTGCCCTTCCTGTGGAACTATGACCGCGAGATCGAACCCTTGCTGCAGCGCTCGGCCGAGCTCATCACCATGGAAAGCTCCGAGCGGCGCTCGCTGATCCTGGTCAACCCGGGCCTGGCGCCCCGGCGCGCCTCGGTCAGCACCATGTACACGGCCTATCGGCTGAACGATCCCAACGAGATCATGCCGCCGCACCGCCATTCCCCCAACGCGATCCGCCTCGGCTTGACGGGGCGGCAGAACTTCACCGGCGTCGAGGGCGAGAACATCACCTTCGGGCCCGGCGACATGGTGCTGACGCCGCACGACACCTGGCACAACCACGGCAACCAGGGCGACGAGCCGGCGGTCAACCTCTCGGTCCTGGACGTCCCCTTGGTGGAGACCTTGAACGCCACCTATTTCGAGCACGACTACCGCGAGGACGTGGAAGGCGAGAAGGTGCGCAAGACGGTCCAGTCGGAGCGCTTCCCGCCCGACTACTCGCAGCGCGTCTACGGCTCCGGCGGATTGACGCCGCGCTTTCTCTCGCACCACCGCGGCACCGGCCAGGCCTCGCCCATGTACGTCTACCGCTGGGAGGCGATGCAGGGGCTGCTCGACCGCTTCCGCGACTGGGAGGGCGACCCCTACGAGGCCTTGATGGTGGAGTACACCGACCCCACCAACGGCGGCCCGGTGTTCAAGACCATCACCTTCTTCGCCCAGATGCTGCGGCCGGGAGAGCGCACCCGGCCCTTGAAGCAGAACGCCAGCCTGCTCTGCGCGCCCCTGGAAGGCAGCGGCCATTCGCTGGTCGGCGAGACAAGGCTGGACTGGACCCGCTTCGACACCTTCGCGGTGCCGGGCGGGCAGTGGTGCCAGCACGTGAACGAGTCCGAGAGCACGCCGGCCATCCTTTTCGTCGCCAGCGACGAGCCGACCTTGAAGGCGCTCGCGCTCTATCAGAAGCACGGCCGCCTCGCGAGCGGCGAAGTCGTCAGACTGGTCTAAGGGGAATCATGGCAAAAACCTGGAACACCAAGCAAATCGGCCACATCGACTGCCCCGGCGGCGGTCAGGTCTGGGTCGAGGGCACGACCCTCTACGTCGGCCATATGCGCCACCCCAGCGGTACCTCGATCTACGACGTCGCCGATCCCGCCAAGCCCAAGCTCTTGGCGCACCTGGACCTGCCGCCCGGCTGGCACTCGCACAAGGTTCGCGTCGCCAACGACGTGATGATCGTCAATCACGAGCGCCTGGGCCCGGACGCCACGCCGGAATTCGGCGGCGGATTGGGCATCTACGATGTCTCCAATCCGAGCGATCCCAAGCTGCTGACCAAGTGGCGCACCCACGGCAAGGGCGTGCACCGCTACGACTTCGACGGCCGCTACGCCTACATCTCGCCGACGGCCGAGGGCTTTATCGGCAACATCGTGATGATCCTGGACCTGAAGGATCCCGCCAATCCCGAAGAGGTCGGGCGCTGGTGGATCCCCGGCCAGTGGGAGGCGGGCGGAGAGGAGTATCCCTGGGGAGACTGGACGCCGCCGCGCTGCCATCACCCGCTGCGCCAGGGCGATCGCCTCTATGTCAGCTACTGGCACCACGGCTATTGGATCCTGGACATTTCCGACCTCTCCAAGCCCAAGGCGGTGGCCGGCGGCAATACCTCGCCGCTCTACCCCCACCCGACCCACACCTGCCTGGTGGTGCCCCAGCCGCTGAAGGGGCGGCGCATCATGGTGGTGGCCGACGAGGATGTCGCCAAGCTCTGGCCCGCCGCGCCCGCCTTCACCTGGATTTACGACATCACCGAAGAGCGCTTGCCCACCCCGATCGCCACCTGGCAGGTCGAGGGCCTGGACGAGGACGGCGCGCCGCAGCCGCCGATGACCGGCTGCCACCAGCCCTCCGAGCGTTTCTCTGGCACGATCATCCCCTTCGCCTGGTTCGCCCAGGGCCTGCGCGTGCTGGATGTGGGCGATCCCTTCCGGCCGAAGGAGGTGGCCTTCTACGAGGCCGATCCGCCGGACGGCTTCGATCGCGCCTCATCCAACGACGTGACCATGGATGGGCGCGGGCTGATCTACCTCATCGATCGGCAACGCGGCGTCGACATCATCGAAACGAGCGCCCTGTGAGCGGGAGAAGGGAAGCCGTGAACGCAGTCGAGCCCCTGGGCAAGAAGAACCCCAACCTGCCCTTCCATCCCGGCGTCAGGGTCGGCGACTTCATCTTCGTCTCCGGCCAGGTCGCCAAGGACGACAAGGGCAACATGTGCGTCGGCAACATCGAGGAAGAGACGCGCTGGACCATCGAGGCGATGCGCCGCGTACTGCAGGCCGGCGGCGCCGACCTTAAGGACGTGGTGAAGGTCACCACCTACCTGGAGGACACACGCGATTTCGGACGCTACAACCGCGTCTTCGCCGAGTACTTCCCCGATGGCGGGATCGCGCGCACCACGGTCGAGGCGCGCGCCGTCATCTCCTGCAAGGTGGAGATGGATTGCATCGCCTACTTGCCCGAAGGAGGAGAGAGGTGATGCTGAAGCTGCTGGGCCGGGCAACCTCCGGCAACGTGCAGAAAGTCGTCTGGGCGCTGGAAGAGCTGGGGCTGGATTACGAGCGCGAGGACTACGGCCGCCAGTTCGGAAACACCGGCGGCGACTACCTCAGCCTCAATCCCAACGGCAAGGTGCCGACCCTGATCGACGGCGACACCGTCGTGTGGGAAAGCAACACCATCCTGCGCTATCTCGCCAACAGTAACGGCGGCCGCTTCTATCCGGCGGAGCCGGTAAAGCGCGCGCGCGTCGATCAATGGATGGACTGGCAGCTCGCTACCTTGAACGCACCCTATGTCGCCGTCTTCAAGGCCTCCAAGCAGGAGCCGGGCGAGCGGGGCGCGGGCTTCGACGATACCGCCAAGGAGCTGCGCGGCCTCCTGGACATCTTGGAGGCGGCGATCGAGCCGGGGGGTTTCCTGCCGGACGAGGGTCTGACCTTGGCCGATATCTGCTTCGGGCCTATCGTCAAGCGTTGCCTGGCTTTCCCGATCGATACCCAGGGACTGCACAAGCTGACGGCTTGGCGCGACGCCATGGCGGCCCGACCGGCCTTTGGCGCGGCGGTGATTGGTTAGTGAACGGCATGGAGGAGGAGGCATGACCAAGGCAGCAGTGATCGGTCTGGGGACCATGGGACCCGGCATAGCGGCGACGTTGGCGCGCGGCGGCATGACGGTCGCCGCCTACGACGTCAGCGCCGAGCAGCGCGAGAAGGCGCCTGCCATGACGGCGCTGGCGGGCAAGGTGCTGGGAGCCTTGGAGACCGAGGACAAGGGCGGCTCCGCCCAGATCGTCGACAGCCTGGAAGCGGCCCTGGACGGCGCCGGATTGGTCGTCGAGACCGTGCCGGAGAGACTGGACATCAAGCAGCAGGTCTTCGCCCAGCTGGACGGCCTGGTCTCCAAGGACTGCGTACTGGCCTCCAACACCTCTGGTATTCCGATCGGCAAGCTGCAGGAAGGCAACAGCAACCCGGCGCGCGTGGTCGGCATGCATTGGTCCAACCCCGCCCACGTCATCCCCATGATCGAGGTGATCGCCGGCGCCGCCACCAGCGAGGCCACGGTCACCTGGATGTGCGATACCATCAAGGACCTCGGCCTGCTGCCGGTGGTGGTGCAGAAGGACGTGCCGGGTTTCGTCGAAAATCGCATCCTCTATGCCTTGCTGCGCGAGTGCGTCGACCTGGTCGAGCAAGGCGTCATCGATGCCAAGGGCTTGGACACCTGCGTCTCCTGGGGCATCGGCTACAAGCTGTCGGTGATAGGCCCGATGGCGCTCTTGGACGTCGCCGGGCTCGACATTTATCAGGCGGTCGGCAGCTATCTGAATGCCGACCTTTCGACCCGCGGCGACGTCAGTCCCTATGTCACCGACAAGACGGCGGCGGGCCGCTTGGGGATGAAGACCGGAGGCGGTATCTTCGACTACACGGCCGAAGAGGCTGCTGCCCTGCGCGACGAGCGCGCGAAAAAGCTGGTCGCGGTGCGCAAAGCGTTGAACAGTTGACGAGATGGCAACCCCAGCAAAAGCAAGGGAGGGAGATGAAGCCATGACCAAGTTGACACGCAAGAGCTTCCTGATGGCCGGTGCCGCGGCGGCGCTGGCGATGGGGATCGGCCTCGGCGGCGCCCAGGCGGACGAGGTCACCGCGATCGCCGTGCTGGTGCCCGAGCAGGGCACCGACTACGGCTGGAACCAGCAGGGCGTCGACGCCGCGCGCGCGGTGGCCGAGGCCTATGGCCTGGAGTTCATGCCGGCCGAGGGTCTGGGCTACGGCGACGTGCGCCCGACCTTGCGCGAGCTGGCCGAGGACGGCGCCAGCCTGATGATCGCGCACGCCAGCGGCTACAACACGGCGGCGCCGGAGATCGCGGCCGAGACCGGCGTCGCGGTCGCCATCGTCGACAGCCCCGACAAGCTGAAGCCGGGCCTGGTGGCCGACTACACCTTGAGCGGCCACGAGGGCGCCTACCTGGCCGGGATCATGGCTTCCAAGATGACCCGCAGCAAGACGGTCGGCGTCGTCGTCTCCGGCGAGCCTCCTTCCTGGAATTCGCAGTCGGCCGGCTTCGCGCAGGGCGTCAAGGCGGGCGATCCCAGCATCAAGGTGCTCTATGCCGTGATCGGCCCCGCCGCCTACGCGGACGTCGCCGGCGGACGCCGGGTGACGGAATCGGTGATCGCCGCCGGCGCGGACGTGATCTTCGGCCAGGGCAACGGCTCCACCTTCGGCATGCTGGAAGCGGTCGAGGTCATGGAGGCGCCGGATGCCGGCCCGATCTGGTTCATCGACGTGATCGGCGACAAGTCCTCGCTTGGCAAGGAAGGCCTGCTTTCCTCGGTCATGTGGAACATGGTGCCGGTCTACAGCGCCATGGTCGAGGACCTGCAGAACGGCGACTTCGGCAAGAACCGCTACAAGATCAGCCTCACCGACGATTCGGTGCAGCTGCTGAAGACCGATCACATCCCGGCCGAGGTCTGGGACGAGGTGATGGTGCTGCGCGAGCAGATCGTCGACGGCCAACTGGTGGTGGAGCCGGTGTTCGACGCGGTCGAGGTCCGCAAGCTGATGGATTCGGTCGACGCGCAGTAGCCACTGTCGCGTTCGCGTCCCCGGGGGCGGCTTTCCCTGTCGGCCGCTCCCGGGGATTTTCTTTAGCGAGCCCTTGTCATGAGCCTCGGGCAAACGATCCCACCGACGCGCGATGAGCGAGACTGAGCCCGCACTAGCGCTGCGGGGGATCACCAAGCGCTTTCCGGGCGTTCTTGCCAACGATGCCATCTCGCTGGACATCAAGCCGGGCGAGGTGCACGTGCTGCTGGGCGAAAACGGCGCGGGCAAGTCGACCCTGATCGCCATGCTGGCCGGCATGCAGCAACCCGACGCCGGCGAGATACTGATCGCCGGCAAGGCCGCCAAGATCGCCTCCCCGCGTGAGAGTCTCGCGCTCGGCATCGGGACCGTCTTCCAGCACGTGCTCCTGGTGCCCAGCCTCAGCGTGATCGAGAATCTCATGCTGGGCGGCCCCTGGTGGCGTCGCCTGGGACGTAAGGCGGCCTTGCGGCGGTTCTCCGAGCTCCGCGAGGTTCTGGGCGTCACCCTCGATCCCGACAGCCAGGTGGGCAAGCTGTCGCTCGGTCAGCAGCAGCAGGTGGAGATTATGCGCGCGCTCTGGCGCGGCGGCAGGGTGCTCATCCTGGACGAGCCGACCTCGATGCTGACGCCGCAGGGCGTGCGGGACCTGGGCCGGGTGATGGAGCGCCTGAAGCGGACGGGGACGGCCCTCATCTTCATCACCCACAAGCTGAACGAAGCCTATTCCTTCGGCGACCGCATATCCGTGCTGCGTCTCGGCCGCCTGGTCGGCCAGCTGGAGCCTGAGCAGCTGAACAGTCTGAGCGAGGGCGAGGTCACGGAAGAGGTCATCAGGCTGATGTTCGGCGCGATCGAGGGGCACGGCCGCGACGCGGACACGCTGCTCGGCCGCGGCCGCCACGCCGAAAGGCGGCGCGCCGCTGAGGGAGCGCCCCTGTTGACGGCCGAAGCCCTGACGACGGAGGCTGAACGGGGCGAGTGCGCGCTGCAGGACGTGCACCTGGAGCTGCGCGCCGGGGACGTCCTGGGCATCGCCGGGGTCGACGGGAACGGGCAGAAGCACCTGGCGGAAGTGCTCGCCGGCCAACGCCGGCTGGCAGGCGGGCGGCTCTCGATCTGCGGCGAAGATGCGAGCCGTCTGGGGGTCTCCGCGCGCCGACGGCTGGGCTTGCGCTACATCACCGACGAGCGCCTGGGCGAGGGCACGGTCGGCGCCTTCTCGGTCGCCGTCAATCTGGTGATGAAAGAGACGGGGCGCGCGCCGCTCTGGCAGCACGGGCTCAGCCGTTGGGGCCGGATTCACGCCCACGCGCGCCGGCAGATAGAGCGCCACGACGTGCGCACGCCCAGCGAGCGCACGGCGATCGCCAAGCTCTCCGGCGGCAATATCCAGAAGGTCCTGCTCGCCCGCGAACTGACCGAGGGCGAGGCCCGCATCGTCATCTTCAACAAGCCAACCTACGGCTTGGACCTGCAGAACACGCAGCTGGCCCGCCAGCGCATCGTCGAAGGCGCCGACGCCGGGCTCGCCACCTTGGTGATCTCGACCGAGCTGGACGAACTCTTGGAGGTCTCCGACCGCATCGCCGTCATGTTCGAAGGCCGTCTCGTCGGCATCGTGGACAACGAACCCGGCGCCGAGCGCCGGATCGGCCTCCTGATGACGGGGGCGAAGGCGGCGTGATGGGGGATTCCATGGCAAGGTCCGGAGAGGTGGCACAAGCTTCCCAGTGGATCGCTTCGTCGGCTTCGCCTCCTCGCCACGACGAGGGTGTGGACTCTGTCACCGGCCCGAGCATGTATGCTTGGTCCGACCCGCAATGACCGCCGCCCCGCGTATCCTGCTGCCGATCCTGCTGGCGCTCGTCGTCGGCGGCTTGATCCTGGTCGCGCTCGGCAAGGACCCGCTTGCCTACTACACCTATGTGATCGAGCGCGGCCTGCTGCGCGCCAGCGGTCTGGAGGCGACGATCACGCGTGCCGCGCCGCTGCTCTTGATCGCCGCCGGGCTCATCGTCGCCTTTCGCGCAGGTATCTGGAACCTGGGCGTGGACGGGCAGTTCCTGCTGGCGGCCGTCGTGACGGCGGCCCTGGCACCCAGCCTGATCGGCGCGCTGCCGGCCTGGATCGTCTGGCTGATCTGCTTTGCCGCCGCCGCGGCGGTGGGCGCGGCCTGGTCCCTGCTCCCGGCCCTCTTGAAGGCGCGCTACGGCATCAACGAGATCATCACCACCTTGATGATGAGCTTCCTCGGCATCTCCTTCGCCAACGTGCTGGTCAAGCTGGTCTTCGACGACCCCGAGACGACGGTGCCGCAGACCTTGACCCTGCCGGTGGACGACCGCCTCTGGCGGCTCTTCGGGACCACCGTCAACGCCGGTATCCTCTTCGCCCTGCTGGCGATCGTCCTGGTGCACCTGATGATGACCAGGACGGCCTTCGGCCTGCGCCTGCAGATCGTCGGCGCCAATCCCAGAGCCGCCATCCACGCCGGGCTGGACGTGAGCCTGCTCACCATCGCCACCTTCGCGCTCAGCGCCGGCCTGGCCGGCGTCGGCGGCGCGGTCGACATCCTGGGCGTCTACGGCAACGTGCGCGCCGATTGGAACCCGGGCTACGGCCTGCTGGTGGTGCCCTTGGTCTTCCTGGCCCGCTTCAACGGCTACGGCACCATCCTCTTCGTCTTCTTCTTCTCGGTCTTGGCGATCGGCGGCGAGAGCGCGGCCAGGCGCCTGGGCGTGCCCAACTTCTTCGTGCTGGTGCTGGTCGGCCTGCTGCTGATCTTCCTGGCCCTGGTCGAGTATCTCGACCACCGCCGCCGGCAGTGGAGCACGGCCCAATGACCGGCCTCTTAAGCGAACTCTTCCTCACCACCCTGCTGGCCGGCGCGATCACGGCGGCCGTGCCGCTGCTGCTGGCCGGTCTCGGCGAGCAGATCTCGGAGAAGGCCGGGGTCCTCAACATCGGCATCGAGGGGATGATGCTGCTGGGCGCCTATGCCGGCTTCTGCGGCGCCTACTTCAGCGGTTCCTTTTGGCTGGGCTTGCCGGCGGGCGCGCTGGGCGGCATGGCGGTCGCCGCCCTGATGGCGCTCTTCTGCATTCGCCTGGGCATGAACCAGATCGTCATCGGCATCGCTCTCACTTTGTCGATGGACGGGCTGACTGCCCTGCTGCACCACTTTCAGTTCGCGCGCGCCAGGCCCAGCCTGGAGGAGGCGCCGACCTGGCCGCTGCCCGGCTTGACCGAGATCCCGGTTCTGGGACCCGCCCTCTTCGACCGCATGCCGCTCGTCTACCTGGCGGTCCTGGCCGTGCCCTTCCTGGCCTGGCTCTACCGGGGCAGCTACGTCGGGCTCAATCTGGAGGCCGCGGGGAACAAGCCGGGCGCCCTGGACGCGGCCGGGGTCAGCGTCACCGGCACGCGGACCGCGGCGGTGCTCGCCACCGGCTGTCTGGCCGGCCTGGGTGGCGCCTACATGGCCAATGTCGCGGCAGGCCTCTTCGTCCCCTTCATGACCGGCGGCGCGGGCTTCATCGCCATCGTGCTGGCCATGCTGGCCCGCGGTCGGCCGCTCTGGGTGCTGTTGGGCGCCTTGCTCTTCGGCATCAGCCTGGCGCTCACCACCGCCCTGCAGGTGGCCGGCCTCAACATCCCCACCGACGTGGTGCAGATGCTGCCCTTCGCCATGGTGATGCTGGTGCTGGTGGTGTTCGGCCGCCACTCCCTGCTGCCGCCGGCGCTGGGCCTCCCCTACGTGCGCGGTGACCGCTAGAAACAATCTGGAGCCCTTCGGGGAAGGACAGCCGATGTCATCAGAGAGCCGCTACGGACGCCATCGCCTGCAGGACTTCTCGCTGGATCCCGCCAAGCTTCACCTGAACCACGGCTCCTATGGCGCCGTCCCGCTCGTCCTGCGGGAGGCACAGACCCGCTGGCGCGACGAGATAGAGCGTAACCCCAGCGACTTCTTCCGCAGCCAGCTGCCGGAGCTGCTACGCCAGCAGGCGGTGCGCGTGGCGGCTTCTTTCGGCGGCCGGGCCGAGGACTGGGTCTTCGTCGAGAACGCGACCCAAGGCGCCTGCTCGGCGGTGCGGGCCTTGGGTCTGGCGCCGGGCGATCACGTGGCAGCGACTTCGGAGATCTACAACGCCGTGCGCATGGCGCTGCAGTACATGGGCGGGCCGGCGGTCGAGGTCGAGGAGATCGAGATCCCCATCCCGCTTCTGGAGGAAACCGACGCGCTGGCCGCCATCGCCAGGTCCCTTCGGGCCACCACCAAGGCCATCTTCGTCGACCACATGACCTCCCGCTCGGCCTTTCACATGCCGGTCGCCCGCATCGCCGCCCTGGCGCGCGAGCGTGGCATCGCGCTCTTTGTCGACGGCGCGCACGCTCCGGGCATGCTGGATATCGACGTGGAGGCGATCGGCGCCGACTGGTACGTCGGCAATGCCCACAAGTGGCTCTACGCGCCGCGCGGCTGCGCCTTCTTCTGGACCAAGCCCGAACGCCAGGCCGCGACCCACCCCATGGTGACCTCGCACGGCTACGGCCTGGGCTACACGGCCGAGTTCGATTGGATCGGCACCCGCGATCCCTCGCCCTGGCTGTGCGCGACGGATGTCTTGGATTGGCATGAGAGGGAAGGCGGCGCGGCACTGAGGGAACGCGGCCACCAGCTGGCCCGTGCCATGGGCCAGCGGCTCTCGGAGGTGCTGGGCGGCGAGCTCTCGACCGCTCCTCCTCTGATGGGCTCCATGGCGGCGGTGCGCCTGCCCGGACCGGCCCGGGGCGGCAAGCGGCAGCAGGCGGTCCATCTGGACCGCGAAGCCGACGTCGTCGTCACCGTCAATCCGATCGACGGCGCCGATTGGATCAGGGTGTCGGCCGCGCTCTACAACGACCTGGAGGACATCGAGCGCCTGATCGCGGCGCTGAGGCGGATCGGACGGATCGACGGGTAGCCGGCCGGACGGAGAACGCCGCGCGGCGCGCGGTCGGGCCTTTCTCTGGACGATCGGCAGAGGGTCGTTAGACTACGACGCAAGGAAGCAAAGGGAGAACAGGGGCAATGAGCGATACGAAGGTCTATCTCTTGGATGGCGGCACCTTGGTCATCGACGGCTTTCATGCCTTCTGGAACCGCGGGCCGGGCGGAGAACTGCGCTTTCCCACCTACTCCGTGCTGATCGAGCATGCCGACGGCCGCTACATCTTCGACACCGGCTACGACTACGACCACGTGCAGCGCGTCCTGCCCTTCGAAAAGCCCCTGCAGACGGAAGAGCAGACCATTCCGGGACAGCTGGCCAAGCTGGGCCTGAAGCCCAGCGACATCGACTACGTCATCAACTCGCACTACCACTTCGACCACTGCGGCGGAAACAAATACCTGACGGAGGCCTGCACCCTGTGCCATGCCAAGGAGTTGGAGGCCTGCTCCTGCCCGCAGCCCTTCGAGGGCCTGGGCTATTCCGACATGACCTTCGCGCCCGAGATCGCCAAGGAGCGCGGCATGGAGCTGCCGGCCGAGCCGGCGCTCGACATCTACACGCCCAAGTTCGAGACCCTGACCGGCGATCAGGAGATCGCCAAGGGGCTCTGGCTCTTCGAGACCCCAGGCCACACCGCCGGCCACTACAGCCTGATGGTGGAACTGGGCGGCCGCAAGCCCATGCTCTTCACCGCCGATGCCTGCTACAGCCAGAAGAATATGGACATGATGTGCATCTCCAGCTTCCACCTGGATCCGGTGGCCAGCCTGCAGTCGATGCAGCGGCTGAAGGACCTGGCCGAGAAGTACGATGCCGAGCTCTTCTACTCGCACGACCCGGAGAGCTATCCAGACTACATCCTCTCGCCGGGGTTCTATCGCTAGCGGCCCTCGGCCCTGGATACCGTCCACGACGGCGCAACCAGCACATTCTTCGTCATCGCGAGCAAAGCGACGCGATCCAGTCTGCCTCGGCCGAGAGCTTTGCACTGGATTGCCGCGTCGCTATGGCTCCTCGCAATGACGGCCAGCGGGTAACGCGCCAGCGCTCTGGCCAGTATTGGATGGCTTCGCGAGGCGCTGGCTCTCGATGCCAACAGCGACGGTTCAGCCAGCTCACTCGTCGTCATCAACTCAGTTTTGAGGTGCGTGGGCGTAGGCGTCTCTGAGCTTGGCGTTGATGATGACGATGAGCTTTCGCATGATGGCAGTGATGGCGACGATGGGCTTTTTTCCGTTGTTGATGAGGCGGAGAAAGACGGCCTTGAGCTGAGGGTTGTATCGTCGCGCTGCCAAGGCTGCGGTGAAGAGGGCTCGCTTGATCTCCGGTCTTCCGCCGCGGGTGCGTCGGTAGCCGTCTCTGGAGGCGCTTTGATTGGGGTGCGGTGCGAGGCCGGCGAGAGAGGCGGCCTCTTTGCGTTGGAGCTGTCCGAGCTCCGGCATAAGGGCGACGAGGGTGACGGCGGTGACGCTGCCGCAGCCGGGGATGGCTTGGATCACCTTGGCGGCGGCGGCGCGTTCAGGCTGGCTGGCGAGCAGTGCGGCGATGTCATCCTCAAGGGCTGCGATGGCCTGGTCGGCATGGTCGATCATGCTGTGCAGGTGGGCCTGGATGGCCTGTCCTCCCGGCGCGGTGCGCTGCACCTTGAGAGCGGCGCGCTGCTTGACGCACTGGGCGCGCAGGCGCACCAGGCTTTGCAGGTCCTTCAGTGCGGCCGGCGGCGGGGTCCAGCGCGCCAAGCGCTCGAAGCGCTCGCAGCCATAGCGGGCGAGGCCGCGAGCGTCGATGGCGTCGCTCTTGGCGAGCTTGCCGAGGGAGCGGATGAAGGACTTGACCTTGCGGGCGTCGGCGCGGTGCGCCGGCAGGCCGGCAGAGACGGCGGCCTGAAGCAACGCTGCCTCATAGCCGCCGGTGGCCTCGCAGACCAGCAAGGCTTGCTTGGGCAAGCGGGCGACGAAGCGGCGCAAGATCTCTGGCTGGTTCTTGAGGGTCTGGAGTTCGCCGGAGTGGGTATCAAAGGCGACGATCTCCTGCTTGCCGACATCGCAGCCGATCACATGGGGCGGCAGAGTAGCCTTGGCGGTCATGGCAGTGTATCCTCTGGTCTGCTTGGGATTGTCTTCGGGTGTCAGCCGGCTCATGTCGGGGTCGGTCCCAGTCAACTCATCAAGCGAGCGAGAGAGCGGATGGGCGACCCCGATGACGGCGGGTGTAAGCCCAATCGCGAGACGGTCGGCCCATCCGCGCCGTGACCGGGGTGGCCACCCCGGTCACGGCATCCCGATGATGACGAGACACCCCCACCTTAGCAAACCGCCAACAGACAATCGCAAGCGGAGCGACGCGATCCAGCCTCCCTCGACCGAGGGATTTGCACTGGATTGCCGCGTCGCCATCGCTCCTCGCAATGACGATTGAAGGCGGTCTTGGCCCTAAGCCCTAGCGCTCCGGCCCTTTCGGCCGCACGCCGCTGAAGATCGCGTGACCGGCGAGGCACCAATGCAGGTCCACCTCGGCGAAGCCGGCCTGGCGCATCCAGTCTAGCTGCTCGGCCAGCCTCGAAGGCTTGTCGACGGGATCGGGCTCGGTCAGCTCGTAGTAGTTCCAGCCGAGCGCGCGGAAGCGCTCCAGGCCTTGCGGTCCGCCGAGCAGCTCTCGAGATCGGCGCCCGACCTCCTCGTCCCACTGCCGCGCCAACAGGCGGCGGCCGCTATCGCTGGCGGGCTCGATCAGGTCGGCCACCACGAAGACGCCGCCCGGCTTCAGGATCGACGAGACATAGGCGAAGAGCGCTTGCTTTTCCGGACCGTCCAGGTGGTGGATCGCCAAGGAGGAGACCACGGCATCGAGCGGCCGGTCGATGGTGCGCCAGGCTTCGCTCTCCAGCTGGAAGGACCGCATCGTCAGACGAGAGGCATGCGTCCCGGCGGACTCCCTCGTCCGCGCGAGCATGGTCTCGGAACCGTCGTAGGCGATCAGCCGCAGGTCGTCCCGGCTCTCCAAGAGCGCGCGGGCCAGGCGTCCCGAGCCGCTGCACAGCTCGACCACGCGCGGTGCCTCGCCGGCCACGTCGAGCACGCGCTGCACGACGGTCGCGATCTGGCGTTCGCGCTCGGGCACGAAGAGGTCTTCGTTGCTCAGAAAGGCGGCCGTGTCCTCGTCTGTCCAGCCTTCGGCCTGGCTCACCCGCCCTCTGCCCTACTCGACAGTTTCCGGTGCCCGGGTTTCCTTGTTGTCGCGGTCGTCGTCCGGTCCCGAGGGACTGGGCAAGGCCTTGATGGTCTCGGGATAGGTGAAGATCGGCACGTCGTCCTCGATGTCGACGCGGACCACACCGCCCTTGGCCAGGCGGCCGAACAGCAGCTCTTCCGCCAGGGCTTGCTTGATGTGCTCCTGGATCACCCGGGCCAGTGGGCGCGCCCCCATGATGGGATCGTAGCCGCGCTTGGCCAACCACTTGCGCGCCTTCTCCGACAGCTCGATGGTGACCTTGCGGTCGGCCAGCTGGGCCTCCAGCTGCAAGACGAACTTGTCGACCACCTGGGCGATGATCTCCGGCGTCAGGTGCTTGAAGGGCACCACGGCATCCAGGCGATTGCGGAACTCCGGCGTGAAGGTGCGGTTGATCGCCTCCTCGCCGTCGCCGACCCTGAGTTCCTTGGAGAAGCCGATCGCCGGCTTGGCCAGCTCCGCCGCGCCCGCGTTGGTGGTCATGATCAAGATGACGTTGCGGAAGTCGATCTGCTTGCCGTTGTGGTCGGTGAGCTTGCCGTAGTCCATCACCTGAAGCAGGACGTTGAAGAGGTCCGGGTGGGCCTTCTCGATCTCGTCCAGCAGTAGGACGGAATGGGGGTGCTGGTCGACGGCATCGGTCAAGAGGCCGCCCTGGTCGAAGCCGACATAGCCCGGCGGCGCGCCGATGAGGCGGGAGACCGAGTGGCGCTCCATGTACTCCGACATGTCGAAGCGGGTGAGCGTGATGC
Organism: Rhodospirillales bacterium; assembly: GCA_963669375.1. Classification (GTDB taxonomy): domain Bacteria; phylum Pseudomonadota; class Alphaproteobacteria; order Kiloniellales; family JACOMY01; genus JACOMY01. The sequence continues at coordinate 1,773,499 of OY770024.1, forward strand.
CGAGCGAGCTTGCCAGCTGGCGCGCCACCTCGGTCTTGCCGACGCCGGTGGGGCCGGAGAAGAGGTAGCAGCCGATCGGCTTCTCGCCATCGCGCAGGCCGGCGCGAGAGAGCTTGATCGCCGCCGAAAGCGCCTCGATCGCCTGGTCCTGACCGAAGACCATGGACTTCAGATCGCGCTCCAGGTTCTGCAGCGACTCCCGGTCGTCCTGGGAGACCTGCTTGGGCGGGATGCGGGCCATCTTGGCCACCACCGCCTCGACGTCCTTGGAACTCAGGCTCTTCTTGCGCTTGCTCTCCGGCAGCAGCTGCTGCGAGGCGCCAGCCTCGTCGATCACGTCGATCGCCTTGTCCGGCAGCTTGCGGTCGTGCATGTAGCGCGCCGACAGCTCCACCGCCGTGCGAATGGCTTCATGCGTGAAGCGCACGTTGTGGTGCTCTTCGTAGTAGGGCTTGAGGCCGCGCAGAATCTTCACCGCGTCGTCGATGGTGGGCTCCACCACGTCGATCTTTTGGAAGCGGCGCACCAGCGCGCGGTCCTTTTCGAAGTAGTTGCGGTACTCCTTGTAGGTGGTGGAGCCGATGCAGCGCAAAGTGCCCGCCTGCAGCGCCGGTTTCAGCAAGTTGGAGGCGTCCATGGCCCCGCCCGACGTGGCGCCGGCGCCGATCACGGTGTGGATCTCGTCGATGAAGAGCACGCCGTGCGGCTGCTCCTCCAATTCCTTGACGACGGCCTTCAGCCGCTCCTCGAAGTCGCCGCGGTAGCGCGTGCCGGCCAGCAGCGAGCCCATGTCGAGCGCGAAGATGGTGGCGTCCTTCAGGACGTCGGGCACCTCGCCCTCGACGATCTTGCGCGCCAGGCCCTCGGCGATCGCCGTCTTGCCCACGCCGGGATCGCCGACGAAGAGGGGATTGTTCTTGGTGCGCCGACAGAGCACCTGGACGGTGCGGTCGATTTCCGCGTCGCGCCCGATCAAGGGATCGATGCGGCCCTCGGCTGCCTTGTTGTTGAGGTCGACGCAGTAGGCATCCAGCGCTTCGCGGCCCTTCTTGACCACCTTCTCGGCCCCGGCCTCCTTTTCGGCGCCGGAGACCGGACGCTCTTCGTCCAGGCCCTTCACCTTGGCGATGCCGTGGCTGATGTAGTTGACCGCGTCCAGCCGGCTCATCTCCTGTTCCTGCAGGAAGTAGACGGCATGGCTCTCGCGCTCGGAGAAGAGGGCGACCAGGACGTTGGCGCCGGTCACTTCTTCTCGGCCGGAGGACTGCACGTGGATCGCCGCGCGCTGCAGGACGCGCTGGAAGCCGGCGGTCGGCTTGGCGTCTCCGGCGGAGCGACTGATCAGGTTCGAGAGGTCGTTGTCGATATAATCGATGAGCTGGCTGCGCAGGCGCTCCATGTCCACCCCGCAGGCCTTCAGCACCGCGACCGCGTCCTGGTCCTCGGTCAGCGCCAGCAAGAGATGCTCAAGCGTCGCATACTCGTGCCGGCGCTCGTTGGCATAGCCCAGCGCACGATGCAGCGTCTGCTCGAGATTATTGGAGAGCATCGCTCACTCCTTCTCCAAGGTCAGTTGCAACGGGTGCTGGTGCTTGCGCGCATAGTCGATCACCTGCGTAACCTTGGTCTCTGCGACCTCGTAGGTAAAGACCCCGCAGATGCCGACGCCGCGGCGGTGCACATGCAGCATGATGTTCGTTGCCTCCGACCGGTTCTTACCGAAGAACCGTTCCAATACGTGTACGACGAACTCCATCGGTGTGTAGTCGTCGTTCAGCATCAAGACCTTGTACATCGACGGTTTCTTAGTTTTGGGACGGGTATCGATCAGGACGCCGCTCTGGCCGTCGTCGTCACGCCCGGGGCCGCCGCCGTCGGGGGGATCTCCCTCGCCGCCGTCATCGCCCGAATGCAGATCAACCTTCATCCGGTCTTGCATTCTGAGACCCTCATCGCGCGCTTCGCACTCCATCCTTTCCTGGCGTGGCGCCATGCCGCAGTTCTGTCGATCAAGCCAATCCGTCATCGCCAGCACCCATGATATCGGGTTCTTTGGGTGATCGGGAAGAGGGTGCGGGGCAAAGATGACCTTATCGCGACAATCGCCTTTATCGATAGTCCCTGCCGCAATCGCATCGAACTGTCCGCTTCTTCGGGCACGATCGCTTGTTCCTTCGGCCAAGGTGGTTGCAGGCCTGATCGACCTGCGCTCCAAATCGTGATCTATTTTCAACGCTGTAGAGCAGAACCGGGAAACGCACCGGGGCGATGCATCGTCATTCTGCCCTTTTGACATGAGGCGGGCGCTGGAGGGATGCAAGGGACAGGGGGCGCAGAGCAGGCAGACTGGTCGGCGATAAGCGCGATCATCACCGGGATCGCCGCTTTCGGGATCGCGCTCGGTCTGACTTATCCACTGGTCTCGATCCTGCTGGCCGGCCGCGGCGTCAGCGACGACATGATCGGCCTCAACGCGGCGGTGATGTTTCTGGGCGCCGGGGTCTCGACCTTGTTGCTGCCCAAAATCAGTACTTTCCTGCCGCCGGCGAAACTGATCGTGTCGGGTCTGATCGTCGCGGCGCTCAGCGTGCTGGCGCTCGCGCTGACGCCCGACCTGGTGGTTTGGTTCCTGGCCCGTTTCACCCTGGGCTTCGGGATCAACTTCGTTTTCGTGCTGGGCGAGGTCTGGCTGAACGCCGCCTGCCCCGACCGTCTGCGCGGACGCGTCGCCTCGGCCTACGAGACCAGCCTTGCCGGCGGGTTCGCCTTGGGACCGCTGGGGATTCCCATCTTCGGCGAGGCGGAAGGCCTGATCCTGGCGATCGGCGCCTTGCTGCTGGCCTTGACCGCCATCGTCTTCGGCCTGATGTCGCGCCGCTCGCGGGTTCAGTTCTCCAGCGCGCCGAAAGGCGCCATCGGCCGCTTCACCCGTACCGCGCCCTTGCTGGTGGCGCTGGTCGGCATCTTCGCCTTCTTCGACGCCACCGCCTTGTCGCTGCTGCCGATCTACCTGCTGGAGGGCGGAATGAGCACGAACGGCGCGGCACTCGCCGTCACCGTCCTGCATCTCGGCATGATCGCCGCCCAACCGCCCTTGGGGATGGCGCTGGACCGGCTGCCCCGTCTCCTCGTCGCCGCCGGCTGCGCGCTGGTCGCCGCCGTCTGCATGGCCCTGGTCGGCCTATTGCCGGCGGACGGCTGGCTCATCTGGGTGGTGCTGCCGCTTTTGGGCGGCATAGCGCTCGGCCTCTACACCTGCGCGCTGACCCTGCTAGGACAGCACTATCACGGCCCCCAGCTGATGGCCGGCAGCGCCGCCTTCGGCCTCGCCTACGCCGTCGGCGGCGGGCTGGGCCCGCTGATCGCGGGCGGGATCATGCAGCATCTGGGCGCCGGCTTCATGCCCTTCGCCTTCACGCTGACCTTTCTCGGCCTCGCGATCTGGATCTTCCTGAAGCAGACCCGAGTCTAGCGGTCCAGGCGGGCAAGCAGAGGAAGGTCCGCTTGGAGGACGCCACGCGGTCGCGCATTATGTGCCGGAGCCGCGCACGGGCAGAGGGACAGAAAGATGAAACAGCTCTCGAGCAAAGCCACCGGCATGCCGGCCTCCGGCATCCGCGAGATCATGAACCTGGCCTGGCAGATCGACGATGCCGTGCTGCTGATGACCGGCGAGCCGGACTTTCCGACGCCGCCGCATGTCGTCGAGGCGATCCACAAGGCCCTGGACGAAGGCCATACCCGCTACATCGCCAGCGCCGGCATCCCGGAACTGCGCGCGGCCATCGCGGCCAAGGTTCAAAATCGCACCGGCACGCCGACCGAGGCGGCCAACATCGTGGTCACCAACGGCGCCATGATGTCCATCTCCACCAGCCTCTTCTGCCTCCTCGAAGGCGGAGACCAGGTCATGCTGCCCGACCCCGGCTGGCCGAACTACGAGATGTGCAGCGGCCTCACCGACGCCGAGGTCGTGCACTATCCGCTGAAGATCGAGAACCACTTCCTGCCGGACCTGGCGCAGCTGGAAGAGCTGGTGAGCGATCGGACCAAGTGCATCGCCATCTGCAATCCCTCCAATCCCACCGGCCAGGTCTACGACCGCCATCTGATGGAGGCCTTGGCCGCCTTCGTGGAGAAGCACGATCTCTACCTGATCTCCGACGAGATCTACGAGGACATCATCTTCGAGGGCACCCACGTCAGCGCGGCGGAGCTGATCCCGGAGCGTTCCATCGTCATCTCCGGCTTCTCCAAGTCCTACGCCATGACCGGGCTGCGCGTCGGCTACATGCGCGCGCCGGAGGAGATCGTGCGCGTCCTGACCAAGCTGCAGCAGCCCATCATCTCCTGCGGCGTCGCGATCAGTCAGTACGGCGCCTTGGCCGCGATCACCGGCCCGCAGGACTGCGTCGAGGAGATGCGAAGCGCCTACCGCCGTCGACGCGATCTGGCGGTGGCCCTGCTGAAGGAGCGCGGCGCCTACGCCTACACGCCCCGTGGCGCCTTCTACATCATGGTCGACATCACGCGCTCCGGCATGGACGGCAAGGCCTTCGCCCTGAAGCTCTTGCAGGAGCGCCACGTCGCCGTCGCCCCCGGCCCGACCTTCGGTCCCGGCTCCGGCGATTTCGTGCGCATCTCGCTGGCCTCCTCCGACGAGGACATTGCCACCGGCCTCAACGCGATCTGCGATCTGCTGCCGTAGCAGGGAACGCGAAGGGCGGACCGCAAGGATCCGCCCAGAGCGCTCTCAGCCAACCCGGCGTGGATGGGTCAGGGGCGAGGTCCCTGCCCTGTCCCGTCGCGGGCCTTCGGCCCGGATCAGGCCAGATCGAAGCGATCGAGGGTCATCACCTTGTCCCACGCGGCGACGAAGTCCTGCACGAAGGCCGCCTGCGAGTCACCGCAGGCATAGACCTCCGCGACGGCGCGCAATTGCGAGTTGGATCCGAAGACCAGGTCGACGGCGGTTGCGGTCCACTTGACCTCGCCCGTCGCCGGGTCGCGGCCTTCGTAGAGCTTCTCGTCGTCGGCCGACTTGCTCCACTTCGTGCCCATGTCGAGCAGATTGACGAAGAAGTCATTGCTCAGGGTCTCGGGCCGCGCGGTGAAGACGCCGTGCGCCGTGCCGCCGTGGTTGGCGTTGAGCGCGCGCATGCCGCCGACCAGAACCGTCATCTCCGGTGCCGTCAGGTTCAGGAGTTGCGCGCGATCGACCAGCAGCTCCTCGGCCGTTCTTACGTTGCCCTCGCCCAGATAGTTGCGGAAGCCGTCGGCCCTGGGCTCGAGGTGAGCCACGGAGGGCACCTCGGTCTGCTCCTGCGTGGCATCCGTCCGTCCCGGCTTGAAGGGTACCGTGACGGCGTGGCCCGCCCGCTTCGCGGCCTCCTCGACGGCGGCACAGCCGCCCAAGACGATGAGGTCGGCCAGCGAGACCTTCTTGCCGCCGCTCTGCGCGGCATTGAAGCTCTCCCGGACCTGCTCGAAGACCGGCAGGATCTCCGCCAACTGGGCCGGCTGGTTCACCGCCCAGTCCTTCATCGGCGCCAGGCGAATGCGCGCGCCGTTCGGCCCGCCACGCTTGTCGGAGCCGCGGAAGGTCGCGGCCGACGCCCAGGCGGTGGCCACCAGCTGCGAGAGCGAGAGGCCGGAGGCGAGCAGCTTGGCCTTGAGGTCGGCGATATCCCCCTCTTCGATCAGGTCGTGATCGACCGCGGGCACCGGATCCTGCCAGATCAAGGGCTCGGTGGGCACCAGCTTGCCGAGATAGCGAGTGATCGGCCCCATGTCGCGGTGGGTCAGCTTGTACCAGGCCTTGGCGAAGGCCTCGTTCAGCTCGGCCGGGTTCTCCAGGAAGCGCCGCGCGATGGGCTCGTAGATCGGATCCATCCGCAGCGCCATGTCGGCCGTGGTCATCATCGGCGCATGCCGCTTGGCGGGATCGTGCGCGTCCGGCACGGTGCCTTGCGCGGCCGCATCCTTGGGCGTCCACTGATGGGCGCCGGCGGGGCTCTTGGTCAGCACCCAGTCGTAGCGGAACAGCACCTCCAGGTAGTTGTTGTCCCAGGTGATCGGCGTTTCCGTCCAGGCGCCCTCGATCCCGCTGGTGATGGTGTCGCCGGCCTTGCCGCTGCCATAGCTGCTGATCCAGCCCAGGCCCTGGTCCTCGAGACTGGCCCCCTCCGGCTCGGGACCCACGTACTTGGAGGGGTCGGCGGCTCCGTGGGCCTTGCCGAAGGCATGACCGCCGGCGATCAGCGCCACGGTCTCCTCGTCGTTCATCGCCATGCGCCCGAAGGTATCGCGAATGTCCCGGCCGGAGGCGACGGGGTCGGGCGTGCCGTTCGGCCCCTCGGGGTTGACGTAGATGAGGCCCATCTGCACGGCGCCCAGCGGGTTCTCGAGCTGGCGGTCGCCGCTGTAGCGCTCATCGCCGAGCCACACGGTCTCGGGGCCCCAGTAGATGTCCTCCTCGGGCTCCCAAACGTCTTTGCGGCCACCGGCGAAGCCATAGGTCTTGAAGCCCATGGTTTCCAAGGCGACGTTGCCCGCCAGAATGATGAGATCGGCCCAGGAGAGCTTGCGCCCGTACTTCTGCTTGATCGGCCACAGCAGCCGGCGCGCCTTGTCCAGGTTGCCGTTGTCGGGCCAGCTGTTCAGGGGCGCGAAGCGCTGCGTGCCGCTGCCGCCGCCGCCGCGGCCGTCGTAGACGCGATAGGTACCGGCGCTGTGCCAGGCCATGCGGATGAAGAAGGGACCGTAGTGGCCGTAGTCGGCCGGCCACCAGTCCTGCGAATCGGTCATCAGGGCCGCAAGGTCCTTGATCACGGCATCGAGGTCGAGGCTCTTGAACTCCTCGGCGTAATCGAAATCCTCGTCCATCGGATCGGTCAGCGGCGAGTTCTGGTTAAGAGCCCGCAGATTCAGCTGCTTCGGCCACCAACGCTGGTTCGCGGTCGATCCGGACATCATTTGCTGGTGCACGACCGGGCATTTACCTTCGTTACCGGGAGTTACTCCGTCCATCTTTCCTACCTTCCGTCTCTCGCGTGGATCGAATGGGCCTGGATTAAGATCACCGCCTCGCAGCCATCGTATGCGCTGGGGTCGGCGGCATCGGCACGTCCTTCTTGATGAGATAAGAACTTAGCGCGACGCGAGAAATAAGAGAAATAGAATAAAAATATCATTCTTATCGACATTACCGATTAAACGCCCTAGCCTGCGGACCTGAACATCACAAACGACGGTCTCTCATGAACACGCGTGATCTCGAGTATCTCGTCGCCGTCGCCGAGGAGTTGCATTTCGGCCGTGCCGCGGAGCGCTGCCACGCAAGCCAGCCGGCCTTGAGCGGCCAGCTGCGCAAGCTGGAGGATCGGCTCGGCGTCACGATCTTCGAACGCACCAAGCGGCAGGTGCGGCTGACCGCGATCGGCCAGCGCATCGTGGAGCGCGCCCGCGATATCCTGCGGCAGGTCAAGGCAATGGAAGAGATCGCGGCGGCCCACAAGGATCCCTTCGTGGGCGCCTGCTCGCTGGGTATGCCGCCGACCATCGGCCCCTTCCTCACGCCCCTGCTGCTGCCGGCGATGAAGCACTACCTGCCGGAGGTGCGTCCGGAACTGATCGAGGACTTCACCGACACCTTGGAGCAGCAACTGGCCGAGGGCGCGCTGGACGTTGCGATCCTGGCGACCAGTCCCACGCGCAAGGTCCTGGACGAGATCGTCCTCTATGACGAGCCCTTCTGGGTGGCGATCCCGAACGACCACCCGCTGACCAAGGGCGACAGCGTCGACGTTGCGCAGATCGAGCCCAGCGAGCTGCTGCTGCTTTCCGACGGCCATTGCCTGCGCGACCAGATCTACGAGGCCTGCAAGCTCGACCGAACGCTCGCCTCGGGCGATCGCGGCCCCAGGACTCAGAAGACCAGCCTTTCGACCATTCTCTCGCTGGTCGGCTCCGGCGAGGGCGTGACCTTGGTGCCGGCGATGAGCCTGTCGGGCGGCTGGGTGACCGACGGCGGCATCTCCGTGCGCCGCGAGCAGAGCGGGACGGCGGGGCGCACCGTCAGGCTTACGCACCGGAAGGGCTACCCGCGCATGGCCCTGGTGGAGAAGCTGGCGGACATCATCGCCGGCATCCTGCCGAACACGGTCCGCCCTACCAGGCGGTAGCCGACGGCGAGACATGCCCATCCCGGCGGTACCGGCCGGCGGATCAACCCTGCGGCTTGCCGAGGACCAGGCAGCGCCAGGTCCCGAGATCGCGGGCGTCCACCAAGGAGAGGCCGGCCGCCTCGTGCGCCTTCAGCACCGCGTCGCCCTCCTTGGCGAGGAGGCCCGCGAGCACCGCCAGACCGCCCGGCGCCAGATGCACGGCCAATGCCGGAGCGAAGGCGATCAGGGGCTTGGCCAGGATGTTGGCGAGGATCAGATCATAGGGCGCGGCCTCACTGACGGCCGCGGCGGCGTAGCCGTCGCTCTCGATCACCGTCACCTCGCCGGCGACGCTGTTGAGCGCCGCATTCTCGCGCGCGGCGTGCACCGATTCAGGATGGATATCGGCCGCCAGGACCCGGCAAGGCCAGAGCTTGGCCGCGGCGATCGACAAGATGCCGGAGCCGCAACCCATGTCCAGGACCCGGCCGAAGACCTGCCCATCGGCCAAGCCGGACAGGGCGTGCAGACAGGCCTCGGTCGACTCGTGGTGACCGCTGCCGAAAGCCAGCGCCGCCTCCACCTGCAGGGGAATGGTCTCGGGCGGCGGCGGCGCGGTGACGTGAGAGCCGAAGACATAGAAGCGCCCGGCCGTGAGCGCCGGCAGGCTGCGGTGCACCTCCTCCAGCCAGTCCTTCTCCGGCAGCGCTTCTATCGAGAGCGCGGCGGGCGGCAGCCCGAAGGCCTCCAGAACCGCCGCGACTCCCTCCGCCAAGGCCTCCGCGTCGAGATCCGGCGGCAGGGTCAGTTCCAACGGCACGGGATCGGGGTCGCCGGCAAGATCGGCCCAGAGCGCCGCGCCGGCGGAGGTCGCGACCTCGTCGAGAGCCTCCAGCGCGACCCGCGGCACCGCGATTCGCGCCAGGCGCAGCGCGCTCATTCGGCCTGATCGGCCGGCACGACGAAGGAGGAGACCACCTTCTTCTCGCCGGCCTTGTCGAAGGCGATGGTCAGCCTGTCGCCGTCGACCGCGCCCACCGTCCCATAGCCGAACTTCCGATGAAAGACGCGGTCGCCCGGTGCATGACCGCCGATGCCCTCGACCGGGACCGGCGTGATCTCCAGAAGGGGCGCGCTTTGGCCGGCGCGACTGCGCGCACGGGCCAGCCCCGGCGTCATGCGCTTGCTCTCCCAAGGCTCGAAGACCGGCGAGAGCGCGCCGCCGGCGGCCCAGGCAAAGCCGCCCGCGCCGCCGTAGAGCCCCTGGTCGCTCTCGCGCTCCACGCAGGCCTCCGGCAACTCGTCGAGAAAGCGCGAGGGCAGGGTCGCGGCCCAGGAGCCGTGCAGGCGACGATTGGCGGCGAAGGAGAGGACGGCCCGCTGGCGCGCCCGGGTAATCCCGACGTAGGCCAGCCGCCGCTCCTCCTCCAGGCCTTTCAGCCCGTTCTCGTCGAGCGCGCGCTGGTTAGGGAAGAGGCCGTCTTCCCACCCGGGCAGGAAGACCGTGTCGAACTCCAGACCCTTGGCGGCGTGCAGGGTCATCAGGGTCACCATGTCCTGCGCCTCGTCGCCGGTGCGTTCCATCACCAGGCTGACATGCTCCAGGAAGCCGGCCAGGCTGTCGAACTCGGCAAGCGCCACCACCAGCTCCTTCAGGTTCTCCAGGCGTCCCGGCGCCTCGGCCGACTTGTCCTGCTGCAGCATGGCGGTATAGCCGCTCTCGTCCAGCACCAGCTGCGCCAGCTCGACGTGATTCACCTCTTCGGCCATCCGCCGCCAGCGGGTGAGGTCGGCCAGGAAGCCGCCGAGGGACTTCCGGGCTTGCGGCCGCAGCTCCTCTGTCGAGGCCAGGAGACGGCCGGCGGTCGCCAGGGAGTCGCCGCGCAAGCGAGCGGCCTGATGGACCAGACGCAAGGTGGCCTCGCCCAGGCCGCGCTTGGGTTTGTTCACGACCCGCTCGAAGGCCAGATCGTCGCTCTCGGAGTGGATGAGCCGCAGGTAGGCCAGCGCGTCGCGGATCTCCTGACGCTCGTAGAAGCGAAGCCCCCCGATCACCCGATAGGGCAGGCCCAGCGTGATGAAGCGCTCTTCGAACTCGCGGCTCTGCGCGCCAGTGCGGGTCAGGATGGCCATGCTGGAGAGCGGCTGGCCGGCGCCGTGCAGGGCCTCTATCTCGTCGCTGACGAAACGCGCCTCCGCCTCGCCGTCCCAGAGCCCGCGCACCCGCAAGAGCTCGCCCGGGTCGTCCTCGGTCCAGAGCGTTTTGCCCAAGCGCCCCTCGTTGTGGGAGATCAAGTGCGAGGCGGCTTCCAGAATGCGCGCGGTCGAGCGGTAATTGCGCTCCAGCCGGATCACCAGGGCGCCGGGAAAGTCCTTCTCGAAGCGCAGGATGTTGCCGACTTCGGCGCCGCGCCAGGCGTAGATCGCCTGGTCGTCGTCGCCGACGCAGCAGAGGTTCTTGTGCTGCTGCGCCAGCAGGCGGAGCCAGAGGTATTGCCCCACGTTGGTGTCCTGGTACTCGTCGACCAGGATGTAGCGGAAGCGCGCCTGGAACTCCTGCAGCACGGCCGGTTCGTTCTGGAAGAGCGTCAGGCAGTGCAGCAGGAGGTCGCCGAAGTCGCAGGCATTGAGCTCGATCAGGCGCCGCTGATAGGTAGCATAGAGTTCTTGGATGCGCCCGCCCGCCAATTCTCCGCGTTCGGAAAGCGCAATCTTTTCCGGCGTTTCGCCGCGATCCTTCCAGCGCTGAATGGCGCTGAGAAGGATGCGCGCGGGCCAAGCCTTGTCGTCGATCTTCTCGGCCGCCATCACCTGCTTGAGCAGGCGAAGCTGGTCGTCGGTGTCGAGGATGGTGAAGCTGGGCGTCAGGCCCACTTTCTCCGCATGGCGGCGCAGCATCCGCGCGCCCAGGGCATGGAAAGTCCCGAGCCACCAGCCCTCCACCGGTCGGCCCAGGATAGCGGAGATGCGTTCGCGCATCTCACGGGCCGCCTTGTTGGTGAAGGTGACCGCCAGCAACTCGCCCGGTCGCGCGCGGCCGGTCATCAGGAGATGCGCCAAGCGCGTGGTCAGCACCCTGGTCTTGCCGGTGCCGGCCCCGGCCAGCACCAGGACCGGCCCGTCCAAGGCCTGGACGGCCTCGATCTGCGCTTCGTTCAGACCGGCGATGTAGGGTGGCGGCAAGGCCTCAGCGGTTTCAGCCATACCCTTCGTTATAGGAGTCCCGGCAGGGCTGTCGAGGGGACAGGAAAGGCCGCGAACTTGGACTTCACCCGATGGCTGAAACACCTCAATGAAACGCATCCGATACGACAGGCCGTCGGTCGAGCCCACGGTGCGGCGCTACCCCCGCAGGCCCAAGCGCAAGAGCGCCTGATCGATCGTATCGCGGTCCTTGCCGCGGAAGGGATAGGCGCGCAGGAACTGGTCGCGCGATGCCTCGGGATGAACGCGCAAGGCATTGGCCAGGTGCTGCTCCGCCCGGGCGCGACGGCCGTCGAGTTCGTTGCAGAAAGCCGCGATCAAGTGGTTGTGCTGGCTTGCGTTCTGCTGGTTCAAGGAGCGTTCGGCCCAGTCCACCGCTTCCTCGGAACGCCCGGCCAGCGCAAGATTCTGGGCCCTGACCGCGAAGAATCCGAAGTTCATCGGGTCGTAGGGGCTGAGGCGGCGCGCCTGGTCGACGGACTCGATCCCCTCCTCGTAGCGGCCTTCGAACATGAGGAGGTAGGCGAGCGAGAAGTGGCTGTAGGGGAAGCAGGGGTTCAGTGCGATGGCCTCGCGGATCTGACGCATGCCCTGCTCCCTGTCGCCCATGAGCCCCAAGGTGCGGCCCAGCATCCAATAGCCATGCGCATCGCGGTAATCGCGTTGGATGCTCTCTTGCGCGGTGCGCAACGCCCGCTCGAGCTCGGCCGTCCAGCCTTCGCCGATCTCGAAGACCGCCCGGCGCCAGTGGACCAAGGAAAGCCCGGCGAGGATTCGGCCCGAGGTGGGGTCGAGCTCCGAGGCGCGCCGCAGCAGCGAGGCCGCCTCGTCGAGATCACTGGAGCGATAGCGGAAGAGATGATGGGTGGCGCGATGGTAGGCGCCCCAGGCATCCAGCGAGTTGACAGGATAGAGCAGCGCGCGCCGGCGCTCGTGCAGTCCTATCTCCGTCTGGACGGCGAGCGTGACCCGCCCGGCGACGTCGTCCATGAGGTCGTAGATGTCTCGGATCGCGCTATCGAAGCGCTCGGCCAGGATCTCGCGACCTTCGAGGCAGTCGGTGAGGAAGACGGTGAGCCGGAGGCGCTCGCCGGACACCATGACCGAGCCGTCGAGCAGGTAGCGGATGCCGAGCTGCGTGGCGATCTCGTCTGACGCCATGTCGCGCGCGCGAAGAGCGCCCGCACTGGCCCGCGAGGCGACGAAGAGCCAACGGGTCCGTGCCAGGCCCACCATGATGTCGCGGCTGAGCCCCTCCGCCAGAAGCTGACCCATCTTCTCGTCGGCGACCGCGCGAAACGGCAGGACGGCGATGGAGGGACGCTTGGGCAGGCTGAGGTCTAGGCCCAAGGCCCCATCGAAGACCTGCGCGCCGAGAGATCGCTCGCCAGCGCCATGCTCGGAGGACGGAGAAGCCGCGCCCCGGGCCGGGGCGGACGGCGATGCCATGCCTTCGGCGCCGGCGGTCGCCGGCGCGTCCAACAGGCGGTAGCCCGTCTTGTGAATGGTCTCGATGAAGCGCGGCTTGCGGGCCGGATCGCCCAGCGCCTTGCGCAGCTCCGCGATGGCGTGGGTAAGGACCTCCTCGCCCACCGTGGTCCCCGGCCACACCAGGTTCAAGAGCTCCGAGCGCGAGAGGACACCGCCATCCGCGTCGCGCAGCGCCAGCAGCACGCCCATGGCCTTGAGCGAGAGCCGGACGACGCGGTCTCCTTGTAGGATCTCGCGCGTCTCGGGACGGACTTCCCATTCACCGATTCGAAACGTCATCCCAAGCCTTCAAGCCAATCGACGCTTTCGTTGAACCTCCAGCCGGCCGCGTCCGCCCGGACAGTGACGGCGCCGCGTGGCGGACACGCGAACCGCGACCGCGGTACACCGCTAGGAAGAAGATGTCGCCTCCCCAGGAAAGTGCAAGAGCGACGAGCCGCCCCCCCCGCGCGCGCCGTCTTCCTCAGCGGGCGGCACCGCTCCAGTGACTATCCCGCGCGATCAAGGGGCAGGCTCTCCGACCAACGCCGCAGTTCGTCCAGGAAGCCGAGAGCGCTGCGCCCCAAGGGCGTGATCTCGTACTCGACCGAGACCGGGGCCGTGTCCATCACTCGACGAACGACGAGCCCCTGTGCTTCCAACTGCCTCAGCCTTTCGGCGATCATCTTCTTGCTGGCGCCCGCGATCATCCGCGAGAGGTCGTTGAAGCGCACCGGCCCGTCCTTCAGGTGCCAGAGGATCGACCCTGTCCACTTGCCGCCCAGGATGCGCATGCCGCGCTCTATGGCGCAGGGGCTTTCGCAGGGTCTCTCGACCTGCTTGCGTCCCCTGCCGGGGCTGATCACCCGCGCCTCCATCGTCGCGTCTCCTCGTCAACTAGGTTACAAAAAGTATACTGGTTGATTTTCCTCTCCACAAGGACATCTTTGGCGGGACCGATCGCTCAGGAGGCCCCATGTCCAAGCCCGACATCCTGCTCTACACCGCCAACACCATGAACGGCTGGAAACCGTTGATCTTTCTGCACGAAGCGGAGATCGACTACGAAATGGTGCCGATCAGCTTCGCCAAGAAGGAGCAGAAGGCACCCGACTACCTGAAGCTCAACCCGAACGGCCGCATCCCGACCATCGTCGACCGCGGCAACGACGACTTCGCCGTCTTCGAGAGCGGCGCCATCCTTTGGTACCTCGCCGAGAAGTACGGCCTGTTCCTGTCCGACGATCCCAAGGTGCGCTCGGAAACGCTGCAGTGGCTGATGTTTCAGATGGGCGGGATCGGGCCGATGATGGGCCAGGCGATGTACTTCCAGCGCATCGCCAAGCCCAATGGCCACGAGGACGCTTTCGCCATCAAGCGCTACGTGGAGGAAAGCCGTCGCTTGCTGGAAGTCCTGGACACGCGCTTGCGGGACCGCGAATGGCTGGCGGGCGATGCCTATTCGATCGCCGACATGGCGACCTATCCCTGGACGCGCACCCATTTCTGGGCGACGGTGCCGGTCGAAGGCTTGGATCACCTGAACGCCTGGTTTGCCCGCATCGACGCGCGGCCCAAGACCCAAGCCGCCCTGCAACTGCCCGAGCCGAGGCCGTCGGCCTTCGGCGAGGGCGACATCGAGGCCGCGGCCACCGCCAACGCGGCCCGCTTCAAGGACTAGGAGACCGGCCATGACCGACGAGGCCCCGCTGCGTATCGACATCGTCTCGGACGTCGTCTGCCCCTGGTGCATCATCGGCTATCGTCAGATGGACGAGGCCTTGGCGGCCGAAGGGATCGAGGCCGAGGTGCACTGGCACCCCTTCGAACTCAATCCGCAGATGGCCGAAGAGGGCGAAAACCTGCGCGAGCACGTGGCGGCCAAGTACGGGACCAGCCCGGAGGAGAGCCGCAAGTCGCGAGAGCAGATGACGGCCTTGGGCGCGGAGCTGGGCTTCACCTTCAACTATGCCGACGACATGCGGATGTACAACACCTTCCGCGCCCACCAGTTGATCCACTGGGCCGAGAGCGCGGACAAGGCGCATGAATTGAAGATGGCGCTCTTCACCGCCTTCTTCACCGAGCGCGCCAATGTTTCCGACCCCGAAGTCCTGGCCGACGTCGCCGCGGGGATCGGCCTCGATCGCGCCCAAGCCTTGCAGGCGCTGAAGAGCGAGTCCCATGCCCTCCCGGTTCGCCAGCTCGAGTCCTTCTGGGCCTCGCGCGGCATCAACGGCGTCCCGGCCCTGATCCTGGGCAAGAAGTATCTGGTGACCGGCGCGCGCGGCGTGGAGGCCTATCGCGAAGTGCTGCGCCAGGTGGTCGAGGGGCAAGCGGCCTAGGGCAGGAAGAGCCAATCTAGTGCGACGGGAGAGGTTCTCATGCCCAAGGCGCAGGTGATCCACGAACTGGGTCCACCCTCCCAGATGCGGTGGGAGGACTGGCCGCTCCGCGATCCCGGCCCGGGCGAGGTGCAGCTGCGCCACACCGCCGTCGGCGTCAACTTCGCCGACACCTATCATCGCGGCGGCATCTCCCACCCCTGGGTGGTACCGCCCTGTCCCGTGGTGATCGGCTTCGAGGCGGTGGGCGTGGTCGAGGCGACCGGCGAGGGCGTCAGCGACTTCCAAGCCGGCGACCGCGTCGCCTACGGCATCCCGCCCCTGGGCAGCTATGCCGAGCGTCGGAACTATCCGGTCGACAAGCTGCTGCACCTGCCCGACGGCCTGGACGACCGCCAGGTTGCGGCCCTTCTGATGAAGGGCATGACCGCGCACTACCTCTTGCACCGCACCTACAAGGTACAGCCCGGCGACACCATCCTGGTCCATGCCGCCGCCGGCGGGATGGGCCTGATCCTCTGCCAGTGGGCGAAGGCGCTGGGGGCCACCATTGTCGGCACGGTCAGCAGCGAGGAGAAGGCGGAAATCGCGCGGGCGGCCGGCTGCCACCACCCGGTGGTCCGCTCACGGGAGAGCTTCGTCGAGAAGGTCCGCACGGTCACCGACGGCGAGGGCGCGGCCGTGGTCTACGAGGCGATCGGCAAGGAGACCCTGCAGGACTCGCTCGACTGTCTGCGCCTCATGGGTGTCTGCGCCGCCTACGGCCACGTCTCCGGTCCGCCAGACCCGGTGGACATCATCCAGGACCTCGGCCGCCGCGGCTCCCTCTTCATCACGCGGCCGGCCATCATGCACTACGTGGCCAAGCGCGCCGACCTGGAGTGGACGGCCGGCGACCTCTTCAAGGCCATCGCCGACGGCATCCTGGACGCCAACATCAACTACGAGTACCCGCTGAAGGACGCGGTGAAGGCGCACGAGGCAATCGAATCCGGCAAGACAGCGGGAGCGACGGTGCTGATTCCGTGACGGGTCAGCGATCGTGCTGCCTCTCGGATAGTCTCGCGTGAGTGGCTCCACACCGACCTCGGCAAAGCGACGCCGGTCACTCTGATAGTTCAACGTTCCTAGCAATCATTGCAATCAACGCCTACATTGCGATCAATGCACTTGCGCGGAGATCAACATGGCCAGCATCACCATTCGCAACCTCGATGACACGCTGAAGCATCGCTTACGCGTCCGCGCGGCTGAGCATGGCCGGTCGATGGAGGAAGAAGTACGCGAGATCCTGCGACAGGCGGTCGGTGAGACTCAACAGCCAATCAATCTGGCCGCCGCAATTCGTGCCCGGGTGGCATCTTTGGGAGGTGCCGAGCTCGACATACCGGCCCGTGAGGCGATGCCCGAACCGCAAAGCTTCGACTGAACCTGCAGATGATCATTCTGGACACCAACGTCGTTTCGGAGCTGCTGCGGCCAGCACCCGCTCCGAGGGTGGAAGCCTGGCTGGGAGCCCAGAACGGACCGGACCTTTACCTTACTGCTGTAAGCGAAGCCGAGCTTCGAAGGGGAGTGGCCCTCTTGCCGGCAGGTCGCCGACGCAAGCTTCTCGCGGAAGCGATCGAGGACGTACTAAGGATCGATTTCAACGCTCGCATTCTGCCGTTCGACAGCGCGGCAGCCATTGCCTATGCCGAGATTGCTTCCGGGCGACGTGCGGCAGGACGACCAATCAGCCAGTTCGACTGTCAGATTGCGGCAATTGGCCGAGCGCTTGGCGCTTCAGTGGCAACCCGAAACACGACGGACTTCGAAGGCTGCGGGATCGATCTCATCGATCCTTGGCAACGCGTCTAAGCAGCCTGGCCGGCGACGAAGCCCTCGCCTACGTGGGTTGCCTTCCAGCAGGGCAGTTGCTCGACGCGCTCGGTCATCCAGCGGGTGAGGTTGGGGTGCTGGTCGAGCGGGAGCTTGGCCCAGGCGTGGAGGTGCATCGGCGCGGCCACCGCGATGTCGGCGATGGTGGGCTGGTCGCCGCAGAGCCAGGCACTCTGGCCGAGGCGCTCGTCGAGGATGCCGGCCAGCTTATGGAAGTTCGCCTCCTCGCCGGCCAGCACCGCCGGGTCGGGGGTGTCGCCCAGAAGCGGCTTCACGCAGTTCTCCACCAGATAGATGTAGCAGGAGGGGAACCAGGAGGCGGCCTCCCAGAGGAGCCAGCGGTTGACGTCGGCGCGCTTGGCGGGATCGGTCGGATAGAACTGGGTCTTGCCCAGCTTGTCGGCCGCGTACTGCAGGATGGCGTTGGATTCCCACAGCACCAGATCGCCGTCCTTCATCGCCGGCAGCGAGGCATTGGGATTGATCGCCATGTAGGCATCGCTCTTGTGTTCGCCGGTGAAGTAATCGACTTTCGAGAGATTGTAGTCCGCCCCCATCAACTGCAGCCCGGCCAAGGCCTTGCGGCAGTTCACCGTGATCGGATCGGCATAGAGTTCCACGGCTTATCCTCCCTATTGATTGTCTGGGGCGTCCCCGTCTCGCGGTGACCGTTCCCAGCGGGAAAAGGTCACGCGTCCTTCGACGTTAACACTGCGCCCGCGGGGGTGCTATAGCTATCCCTCGACTCATCGGGGCCAGGCCCCGGCAGCCAGTGGCAAGGAAAGGCGGCCAGGATGTCATCCCTTTCAGAGACGAGCGGCGCGGCGGTGCGCAGCGGGTCCTTCAAATACCTCATCCCCTCGGTGGAGCACTCGCTTTATCGCAACGGCAAGGTGCTGACGCGGCGCGACCGCGACGGCAGCGACGCCGAATGGAAGGGCGTCGATCTGGAAGCGCGCGAGATGCCGGTGATCGACGCCAGGGACCTGCCGGAAGGCTCGCGGCCCACCTTGGCGCGCAACGGCTTCGAACTGCGCCGCCAGAGCCTGGCGGAGCCGGACCTCGACTTCCTCGACCATGACCGGGTGGTGCGCACCTACTATCCGCAATGCGCCGAGCTGGTGCGCGAGGCGAGCGGCGCCAGCTTCGCCGCGGCCTTCGACCACAACGTGCGCTCGGCCTCCGGCAAGAAGGACAAGCGCCGCATCGATGGCGGCCAGCAGGTGCAGGGACCCGCGCACGTCGTCCACGGCGACTACACCTTGACCAGCGCGCCGCAACGCCTGCGCGATCTCACCCGGCCGGCCAGCAGCAACGACACCCTGCGCGACGTCCTGGGCGGCGGCGCGCTGCTCGACGAAGCCCGCGTGGAGCAGGTCATCACCTCCGGCCGCTTCGCCATCATCAATGTCTGGCGCAACATCGCCGACAGTCCGGTGGCGACCCATCCGCTGGCGCTCTGCGATGCCGCCAGCGTCGACCCGGAGGACCTGGTGGTCTTCGAGATCCACTACGCCGACCGGGTCGGTGAGAACTACTTCGCCAAGCACGCCGAACGTCACCTCTGGAACTTCTTTCCGGCCTTGACCCGCGAGGAGGCCTTGCTGATCAAGCAGTGGGATTCGGCGGGCCAGCTGGCGGCCACCAAGGGGGCCAAGGCGGATCGGGACGGCGAAGACCGGCCCTGCACCTTCAGCTTCCACAGCGCCTTCGCCGATCCGGCAACGCCGCCCGACGCGCCCGACCGCTGGAGCATCGAGGTGCGCTGCGTCGCGCTCTACGACTGAGACGGCGGCAGCCGACCCCAACCCGATCGAGGACGCTTAAGGAATGCTCACACCCGAGGGCCGCGTGATCCTGGTGTCCGGCGCCAACAGAGGCATCGGCCGCGCAATCGCCGAAGCACTCTATGCCGCCGGCTACAGCCTGAGCCTGGGCGCGCGAAATCCCGAAAGCCTGTTGACGATGACCGCCGGCTGGGCGCCCGAACGCGTCATGACGGCGCGCTACGACGCCGAGGACAAGGCCACGCACGACCACTGGGTCGAGGCGACGGCCGAGCGCTTCGGGCGGATCGACGGGCTGGTGAACAACGCCGGCGTGGCGATCCGGGTAACGGTCGACGAGGAGAGGGAGGAGGCGCTGGACCGCATGTGGGCAGTCAACGTCAAGGGCCCACTATCGATGATCCGCAACGCGCTGCCGCACCTGCGCCGCGGCGGCGCCGGGCGCATCGTCAACATCGCGTCGATCGCCGGCAAGGCTGTCTACAACAACAACGTCGGCTACGCGATGACCAAGTTCGCGGCCGTCGCCCTGTCGCATGCCACCCGCCGCGCCGGCTGGGAGGACGGCGTGCGCTGCACCGCAGTCTGCCCGGGCTTCGTCGCCACCGACATGACCGCCGACGTCGAGACCTTCCCGCACGACAAGATGATGGAGCCGGGCGACATCGCCGAGGTGGTGCTGACCGTCCTGCGGCTGTCCAACAACGCCTCGATAGCCGAAGTGGTGGTCAACTGCCGCAACGACGTCACCATGTAGGGAGCCCGTCAGCTCTTCTCCGGCTTTAGGGTCCGTTTCTTTCCGTCAAGCTTGCGGCTCTCCAGACCTTCCAAGGCGGATCGCTGCTGCCTGGCGCTCTTGGACTCGCCAAAAAGGGTTCGCCGCTCCGCCGCATCCCTCGCCTGGTCTTCCCTGGCCTTGCGTTTGCGTCGCCGCCTGAGGTTGACGATCTCGGCGGTCACGCGTCGCTCTCCTCCAAGGCGCGCTCGACGAAGTCGAGGCGGTCCTGCCCCCAGAAGAGCGCCTCGCCCACGGCATAGCTGGGCGCGCCGAAGACGCCCTTGGCAATGGCCTCCTCGGTCAGCTCGTCCAACCGCGTGTCCATGGTGGGCTCGATCGCCTTGGCCAGGATGGTGATGCGGTCATGACCGGTCTCCTGCGCCACGTCCTGCAGCGTGCCGGTGTCGGCGATGTTGCGCTCCTCGGCCCAGGTCGCGCGGCCCAGTGCCTCGGCCAGGCGCAGGGGATCGCCGCCGATGGCTTCGGCCGCCAGGATGAAGCGGCAGGCCAAGGTGTCGGGAACGGGAAAGTAGGCTGGGTGCAGGTTGACCTCGACGCCTAGATGCTTGCGCCAGCGGATAAGCTCCTGCAGGCGATAGGCCTGGCGCGCCGGCGGACGCTTGGCCAGCGGCAGGCCCCCGGTGCGGGAGAAGACCTCAGCCATCTTCACCGGCTTCACCCGGACCTCGGCGCGCTGGCGCGCGGCAATCTCGCGGAAGCGTGCGGCACCCAGGTAGGTCCAGGGCGAGATTGGCGTGAAGTAGTAGTCGACGACCTTCGGCATCGAGGGCGCTCCCGAGACGATAGTGGTCCCTCTTCCCTAGCGCCTCGCGGCTTGAGCGGCAATCCCGGCGCGCGGCCTCAGGGGTTGGCGATGACGTGGGTCTCCAATGCCGCCTCCGCCTCCCACGCGCGGAAGAGCGGCCAGGCGAGCAAGGCCTCTGCATAGGCGCCGGCGCGGCCCGACAGGGCGACGTCGTAGCTGCGGAAGCGCGCCGCCACCGGCGCGAAGAAGCAGTCGGCGAGCGACGGTCGGCCGAAGAGGAACGGCCCCTCGCCGGAGGCCGGGCGCGACCAGATGGCGGCGATGCGCTCTATGTCCCGCGCGGCATCGGGAGAGACATCTCGCGGCGAGCCACTGCAGCCGAGGTCCATCGGCAGCTCGCGCCGAAGCGCCGGGAAGCTGGAGTGCATCTCCGCCGTCGCCACATAGGCCGCGGCCCGCGCCTTGGGGTCGGCCGGCCAGAGACCGGCGGCGGGAAAGCGCTCCGCCAGAAAGAGGCCGATCGCCAAGCTGTCCCACAAGGTCAGGCCGTCGCAGCGCAGCACCGGCACGGTGCGGCCGGGACTGGCAGCGGCGATGGCCTCCTTGTAGCCCGGCACGTCCAGCCAGATGACCTCGGTCTCCACCTCCAGTCCGGCCAGGCGGCAGGCCAGCCAGGCCCGCAAGGACCAGGAGGAGTAGCGTCGGTTTCCGATCACGAGTTGGACGCTGGCCATTGTCTTCTTCCTCTGTATAAGTGCCGCCTTCGACCAAGGGGACTGCCGCAAGCCGGGCGGTCTGTCCAGAGGAGGATATGCGCGAATGCTGGATAGCCTGATCGACGAGGCAAGCGGTGCCGTTCCAATCGAGGTCCTGCGCGAACAGCAGGCGGATGGCGTCGACCACCTGCCGCAGGAGCGTTGGCGCCGCTGGGCCAAGGCCAGCGGCTTCGAAGGCAAGTCGGGACAGCACTGCCTCCTCCCCGACGCCGAGGGCGGGCTGGAAGCGGTGCTGGCGGGCTACGACCGGGCCGAAATGCCCTGGTGCTTCGCCGAGTTGGCGGCCGCCCTTCCGGCCGGAAGCTATCGCCTGCGCGGAACCTTCGATCCCTGGACGGCCAGCCAGGCCGCGCTCGGCTGGGCCTTGGCCCACTACAGCTTCGAGCGCTACAAGGCCCAGGCGCCGGTCGCCTCCAAGCTGGTCTGGCCCAAGGGCGTGGACCGCGGCGAGGTACTGCGTATCGCCAACGCGGTTCGGCTGGTTCGCGATCTGATCAATACCCCGGCCGAGGACATGGGGCCCAGCGCGCTCGCCGAAGCGGCTCTGGACGTTGGCAAGACCTATGGCGCCAAGGCCGAGACCTTGGTCGGCGAGGCCCTGCTGGAGAAGAACTTCCCCCTGGTGCACACGGTGGGCCGGGCGGCGGCCGACCGGCCGCGGCTGGTCATCCTGCGCTGGGGCAGCGAGGGTCCCAAGCTGGCGCTGGTCGGCAAGGGCGTCTGCTTCGATTCTGGCGGTCTCGATATCAAGACGGCCGAGGGTATGAAGCTGATGAAGAAGGACATGGGCGGCGCCGCCCATGCCTTGGCCCTGGCCCGGCTGATCATGGATGCCGGCCTGAAGCTGCGCCTGACCCTGGTGTTGCCGATCGTCGAGAACGCCATCTCCGGCAACGCCTTCCGGCCGCTCGACGTGCTGAAGGCGCGCGACGCCTCCACGGTGGAGGTCGGTAACACCGATGCCGAAGGCCGGCTGATCCTGGCCGACGCCTTGAGCCTGGCGGGAGAGGAGAAGCCCGACCTGCTGATCGACTTCGCCACCTTGACCGGGGCGGCGCGGGTCGCATTGGGGACCGAGGTCCCGGCGCTCTTCAGCAACGACGACGCGGTGGCCGACGCCTGGCTCGAGGCCGGCCAGCGCGTCCTGGATCCGGTCTGGCGCATGCCTCTGCACGCCGGCTATCGGCGGCTTCTGGACAGCAAGATCGCGGACATCCACAGCACCGGCGAGGGCGGCTTCGGCGGCGCCATCACGGCGGCCCTCTTCCTTCAGCACTTCGTGCCGGAGGGCCTCTCTTGGGCGCATCTGGACCTGATGGCCTGGAACAGCACGGCGCGCCCGGGTCGCCCGCAAGGGGGCGAGGCGATGGGACTGCGCGCGGCCTATGCTATGATCCAGGATTGGTGCCGGGAGCAGGGAGGATAGCGCCCGGCCAAGACCAGTCGGGGAAAAGCCCGACAAGAGGGAGGGGTCGGGATGTACAAGAAAGTTCTCTGCGCGGTCGACGGATCGGACCACTCGCTCAGGGCAGCGTCCACGGCCGGCCAGCTGGCCGCCGGACTCGGCTCCAAACTGGTTTTCCTGACGGTGACCAAGGAAATCAAGGCCACCAACCCGGTGCGCGAGTACATGAAGCTGGAGCAGCTGACCGGAGAGCCGCAGTACGTCCTCGACGCGGCGGTGGAGCGGATCATGGAGCGCGCCACCAAGGAAGCGAAGGAGGCCGGCGTCGCCGACGTGCGCACCGAGGTGCGGGTCGGTCCGCCGGCCCGCACGATCGCGCAGGTGGCGAGCGAGATCGAGGCCGACGCGCTGGTCCTGGGCAGCCGCGGACTGGGCGATTTCGAAGGTCTGCTGCTGGGCAGCGTCTCGCACAAGGTCACGGCCTTGGCGCCTTGCACCTGCATCCTGGTGAAGTGAGCGCGGGCTGACGCTCTCGCCCTCGGCAGGCCCCGAGAGTCACAGAAGCGTTACATTTTCGTAACGAAAGCCCTCGCAGGCCGACGATAGGCTCGCGTCGCTGCCGGGTTCGCGCCGCGTCGCGGAGAGGTCCGGCTGCCTATCAACCCGTGACGGCTGGCGGGAGGGCCGGACCATGGAGAGCGACGCGCTCGGCTGGTGGTACAGGGTCATGCGCTTGGCGCTGACCAGGCAGATTCCCGATCTGACCGCGCGGCAGCTGACGCTGCTCCTCCACGTCGGCCTCACGCCGCCGCCGCACCGGGTGCGCGGCCTGGCCGAGGCACTGGCGATCTCCAAGCCCGCCGTCACGCGCGCCCTCGACCGCCTCAGCCAAGCCGGCTACCTGAGGCGCGAGCGCGACACCGCCGATCGCCGCAGCGTCCTGGTCACCCTGACGCCGGACGGCGAAGATTTCTTGAAGACGCTGGAAGCTCTGGCGGTGCAAGCCGAGCAGCCGGACCGCAGGCCCTATCTCGCCGACGACAGGGAGAATCGGGCGGTCGGTTAGCCATCGCACGCCCTGCCCGAGACTTCGCCGCAGCACGGCCGGACCGGCGCGCAACGCTACCCGGAATTGCTTCGTTTACAGGGCCGGGCGACGGGCGCGGAAGGCGGCGGTCAGGGTGCCGTCATCCAGATAGTTGATCTCGCCGCCGAGCGGGATGCCTTGGGCCAGGCGGGTAACCGTCGTCTTGCCGCCCAGCTCGGCCAGGCGCTCGGCGATGTAGTGGCCGGTGGTCTGGCCGTCCAAGGTGGCGGGCAAGGCCAGGATGACCTCCGTCACCGCGTCGGCCGAGGCGCGCTCGATCAGCCCGGGCAGACCGATCTCGCTCGGGCCGCGGCCGTCCAAGGCGGAGAGCGTGCCGGACAGCACGTGATAGCGGCCACGGTAGGTGGCCGCCCGCTCCAGGGCCCAGAGATCGGCCACCTCGGTCACCACGCAGAGCAGGGCGGTGTCGCGCTCGCCGTCGGCGCAGATGGCACAGGTCTCGGTGACGTCGAGGTTGCCGCAGATCCGGCAGGTCTTGATCTCTCTGGCAGCCGCGGCAAGGGCATCGGCCAGCGGCAGCATCAGCCCCTCGCGCTGTTTCAAGAGCTGCAGGACGGCGCGCTTGGCGGAGCGGGGCCCCAGGCCCGGCAGACGGGCCAGCAGCTGGGTCACCCGTTCCAGGGCACTCTCGGCCATGACCGTGATCTCGGCTGTCGGCCGGACCTCAGAAAGGCAGCTTCATGCCGGGCGGCAAGGAGAGCCCGCCGGTGAGCGACTGCATCTCCTTCTGCATCTCCGTCTCCATCTTGCCGCGAGCATCGTTGCAGGCCGCGACGATCAGGTCCTCCAGCATCTCGACCTCGTTGGGATCGACCAGCGCAGGGTCGATCTTCACCGACTTCACCTGCTGCTTGCCGTCCATGGTGACGGTGACCATGCCGCCGCCGGAGATGCCAGTGGCCTCCAGACGCTCCTGCATCTCGGCCATCTTGGTCTGCATTTCCTGCGCCTGCTTCATCAGCTGGGCGATGTTCTTCATGGTGTGCCTGTCCCTAATCGTCGTTGGGGGGAGCCTCCAGCTCGTCCGGCGACAGACCGGCAAGCAGAGCGCGCTCTTCCAAGGAGAGCTCGTCGTCCTCTTCGGGCCTATCACCGCCGTCCGCCGGCGGCAAGTCGCCCGCCTGGTCGCGGCGGTGCGCGGTCAAGCGGGCCTCGGGAAACTGCGCCAGAAAGGCCTGGGCCAGGGGATGGCGCAGGGCGGCCTCGCGCTGCTCGCTGGCGGCCGCCTTCTGCTGCTGGCGCAGCGGTGCCGCGCCTTCGCTCTGGGAAAGCTCGACCCGCCACGTCTGGCCCGTCCAATCGCCCAGCAGCCGGCCGAGGCGGCTCTGCAGGTCGCGCGGGGCCTCGGCCAGCGCCTGAAGGACCAGGTGCCGACCGCCGAAGCTGACCAGGGAGACATCGCATTCCAGATGGTTGGCCAAGCTGTGCTCGCCCCGCGCGCGCACCAAGCTCACCAGGGCCGGGAAGGAGGCGATGGCCAGGCCGCCGCGCGGCTCCGGCGCCGGCAAGGGGGCTGGCGCCGCTTTCGGCGCCAAGGCCGCCGCCTGCGGTCCTTGTCCACCCGCTTGTCCCGTCGGCGCGCTCGCCGGGGCAGCTGATGGCGAAGAGACGGCGCCGGCCGGCTTGGTCGCGGGAGCCTCTTGGCGCAACTGCCGGATCAAGTCCCCCGGCGGCGGCAGGCTGCTGGCATGGGCCAAGCGGATCAGCACCATCTCGGCCGCCTGCAGCGGTACCGGCGCCAACTGGGCCTCGCCGTGCCCCTTCAGCAGCAGCTGCCAGGCGCGCGCCAATTCGGCCAGGCCCAAGCCGTCGCCCAAGGCCTTGCCGCGGGTGCGCTCCAGATCCGGCAGCGCCTCGTCCGGGTTGCCGCTCGCCGACAGCTTCAGGCGCGTGGCGGCATGAACGATCTCCATCAGGTCCTGCAGCACCAGAATGGGGTCGCCGCCCAGCTGGTAGAGGTCGGTCAGGATGGTGAGCGCCTCTTCCAGGCGGCCTCCCAGGGTCGCCTCGAGCAGGTCGTAGAGCCGGCCGCGATCGGCGATACCCAGCATCTGGCGCACCGCCCCGCCCTCAAGCCGCCCGTCGGTCAGCGCGATCGCCTGATCGAGGAGAGAGAGGCCATCGCGCACGCTGCCGTCGGCCGCCCGCGCGATAAGGCGAATGGCCTCCTCGTCGGTCGCGACCCCTTCCTTCGCGGCGATCCCGGTGAAGTGCTCGGACAGCAGCTTGGGCGCGACGCGGCGCAGGTCGAAGCGCTGGCAACGCGAGAGCACGGTGACCGGCACCTTGCGGATCTCGGTGGTGGCGAAGATGAAGACGACGTGGGGCGGCGGCTCTTCCAGGGTCTTCAGCAGCGCGTTGAAGGCGCTGCCGGAGAGCATGTGCACCTCGTCGATGATGTAGACCTTGTAGCGCGCCTCCACCGGCCGGTAGCGCACGCCCTCGATCAGTTCGCGGATATCGCCAACGCCGGTGCGGCTGGCGGCGTCCATCTCGATCACGTCGACGTGGCGGTCTTCCGCGATGGCCCGGCAGATCTCGCAGTCGTCGGTGGGACCCGCCGTCGGCCCCTTGTCGCCGTCGGGACCACGGTAGTTCAGCGCGCGCGCCAGAATGCGGGCCGTCGTGGTCTTTCCCACGCCGCGCACGCCGGTCAGGATATAGGCCTGATGCACCCGCGCGCTGTCGATCGCGTTGGTCAGGGTGCGGACCAGCGCCTCCTGGCCGATCAGGTCGGCGAAGGATTGGGGTCGGTACTTGCGGGCGAGAACCCGGTAGGCGGCCTGGCCGGCCTCTGCGCTCTCCTGGGCATCCGCCATTGGCCGCTCGCGGTCTCTTGGTCTATCGGGCAACACCGGGCGGGAGGCTGAACAGACGACCCGGCGCGAAACTCGTTACGGCTGCTTCCTTCCGGATCTGACCGGGTTGGCGAGGGCGCCGTCCGCTGCCAACCTCCCAGCCCCAATATTCGCTCTCCGGCCCTCCGACGCAAGGGGGCTTTCGCGGAGATTGTTGCATGGCGATGACAAGGGTGCGTCGGTCCAACAAGTGAGTCTTCCTGCAATAGGGTGGGGTGTTGCGGCCCTACTGCGCTCGCACTGCTGCCGCCCACCCTGCTTTCCTCGCCGTGATCGCGAGCGATAGCGACGAGGCCCTCAGACCTCTCGTCGCAGCACGACGCTGTCGCCGCGGGCATCGGGCAGGGCGACCTGCATCAAGGTGCAGTCGCTGTCGTACCAGACCAGGCAGGACCACTCGCCGGCGACCTGCCAGCCGCGCGCCGGCACGGGCCGACCGCCGAGGGTCATGACCTCGTCCGGCAGGGGTCTTGCCTGGATCACCTTGGTCAGGCCGTCGACGACGGAGAGCACGGCCTGGGCATAGGGGGTATCGCGGTGCCAGAAGGTGGTGGGGATGACATAGCCGGAGACATTGAAGCGGAGATGGCCCGCCTGGCCGGCGAGCCCGCCGCCATGGGCGCCGTCGTGGCTGCCCCCGCTCCGCCGTTCGGCGCGCAAGCGGTAGTGGCTGCCATCCTCCCAGGTGTCGGCCGCCAAGGCCACCAGCCAGCCATCCTGCCAGGTCTCCTCCACCCTCTGTCTGAAGCTCCGGCGCGGACCCAGCACGAGCTCGCTCTCGGTCAGCGCCAGAAGACCGCCCGCCTCGCGGAAGAAGGCGTAGCGCAGCGCGCCGACCTCCCTGCCACCACGCCGGGCACGGAACTGAAGGGTATCGGCCTCAGGATAGACGCCGCAGAGCGCCGCCGCCGGCTTCGCTGCAAAGCCGACCGCCAATCCGCCCGCCGCAAAGGCGAGGAAGCGTCGTCTCTCCGCGAGCCAGGGCTGCCGAGGGGCATTCGGCGTCATCATGGGCCTAAAGGTGACGCAGCCATGAAGACTCTTCAAGAGGCCTTGATTTCTTGCCGACAGGATCAAGGCGTCATGCCCGTCTCCGCGATTGAACGGTACCGCCCTCTCGTGCAAGGGTCCCAGCCCCATGCCAGAGGCCTCATTGAACTTCTATGCCGGCGCCAGTCTGGACCGGGTCGACAAGCGCCGCCGCGACGATGCCTGGATCGCCGCGCGCCTCACCGATCCCGCGACCCGCTTCCTGCCGGTCTGGCGCGGTCGCAACCTGGTGGCCGATCCGGAGCGTCCGAGCCTGGCCTGGCTTGGCGGCGCCGAGGCGCACCGCTACATCGACGCCGGCGCCGCCTGGGCCCTGCTCGGCCTGGTGGGCGAGCACTGCTACGTGGTGATCGACGTCTCGGCCGAGGAGACGCCGGACCACGCGCCCCTGCTGGTCGGCCGCGGCCACTTCTCCGACCTCAGGGTGGTGGGCCCGCTGCTGCCGCATGCCGAGGGCGCCCTATTGGCCTATGCCCGCGGTCTGGTCTATTGGCACGGGCGCCATCTCCACTGCGGCGTCTGCGGCACGGCAACGGAACTGGTTCAGGGCGGCCACGTGCGCCGCTGCACCAACCCCGACTGCGCCACGCAGCACTTCCCACGCACCGATCCCGCCGTGATCATGCTGATCCACGACGGCGGCGACCGCTGCATCCTGGGGCGGCAGAAGATCTGGCCGGCAGGCATGCATTCCACCTTGGCCGGCTTTCTGGAACCAGGGGAGAGCCTGGAGGAGGCGGTCGCGCGCGAGGTCGAGGAAGAGGTCGGCATCCAGGTCAGCGAGGTCCTCTACCACTCCTCGCAGCCCTGGCCCTTTCCTTCCTCCTTGATGGTCGGCTTTCACGCCAAGGCCACCTACCAACCGCTCTCGATCGACCCGGTCGAGCTGGAATCGGCGGCCTGGTTCGATCGCGAGGCTTTACGCAACTCGCCGGAGGATGAGAGCTTCCGCCTGCCGCGGCGCGACTCCATCGCGCGCAGACTGATCAACGACTGGCTGAAGGCTGACTGACCACGATGCGCAGGCTGCTCTTGCTGTTCTTAGTGCTGGCATTCCCCTTGGCGAGCGGCGAGGCCCAGGAGAGCCTCTACGGCCACCTCGCTTATCCCGAGGCCAAGGCCAACGACCTGGTGGCGGTCTGCACCGGAAACAGCACCCGGCTGCATAGGGACGTGGTCCAGCCCTTGCGGGTGATGATCGAGTCGGCGCGCGCGGAGGGCATCGATCTGCGCGCCCTCTCCTGCTTCCGCTCGATCCAAAAGCAGCGCTGGCTCTTCTGCCGTCACGTCTGCGACGCCGACGGCCCCATCTGCGGGGGTGGCTGCGAGGGGCGCAAGCAGAGCGAGGCGACGCGCGCCAGGGTCTCAGCGCCGCCCGGCTACAGCGAGCACGCGACCGGCTACACCATCGACTTCGCCGATGGACGCAAGCGCGACTGCGACTTCGAGACCTGCTTCGCAGAGACCAAGGCCGGCCGCTGGATGCTAGCCAATGCGCCCGATTTCGGTTTCGAGCTCTCCTTCCCCGACGGCAACGAGCAAGGCGTCTCCTACGAGCCCTGGCACTGGCGCTTCGTCGGCACCGACGAGAGCCGAGCCCTCTTCTCCAGGGCGCGCCAGATCTTCCCCGCCGCCCCCGCCGTTCCCTGAGTGTCGGCCGATCCGGCCGGCTCCCTCCTGATGTCGCGGTTGGCAATCCGCCGGATTTCAAGATCACTTCGTCACTTGTGGCACCTCTCGGCCTGAAATAGCATTGCATGAGGTTGCTCAAGAAAACTCTAACCGGAGTGGCATTCGCGGCCACGAGGAACGACAGTCGGAGAGATGATAGCTATGCCTTTGGCAGTGGTACTGATCCTGCTCGCGGGAATGATCGGATCGGCGCAGGCGTCCGAAGACTTGGCCTACGGGGCGGTGGCGTTCGACAAGGCGAAGGGCTTCATCGCCTTCGCGGAGCACCAGCCCAGCGAGGCCCTGGCGCTTCAGGCCGTTCGCGAGGACTGCAAGTCGAGCAATGCGACCTGCAGCTTCGAACACGCCTTCACCAAGCAGTGCGCCGCCTACGCGACCTCTTCCGATGGCTTGGGCTTCGGACTGACCATCATGGCGACACGCGCGAAGGCCGAAGAGGCGGCCATGAGCGAATGCAAGAAACAGGGACACTCGGGCTGCAAGGTCGCCAAGCTCGTCTGCGCGCCCGAAGGCTACGGCGGCTAAGGCGCGCCCTGAAACGCGCTCTGTCACCTGGCCAATCCCGGTAAAGAGAGCAGCTGACGGATCTGATGCTCGTTTCGCTCTAGGAACAAAGATGTCTTTTCTAGGCCCCGGCATTTGCCTTGCCGTGGCCGGTTCTTGGTCCACCACACCCTGGCGCGTCGTCTGATCGTCGAGTTTTCTTGGATTCCAATGTTGTAGAAGCGTAACGTCTATTTTGATCGGGTATGCGGAGAATGGAGTGAGGCGAACCTCACCGCGCCGCAACCCAATACGAATGGCTTGCGTGGGGGGCGTTCTTGGACATCGGTAAGCCTCGTGGCGGACTGCGTCGCTCCTGGGCGCTTGCGGCGGTCGCGCTGTCCGCCCTATCGATCGCCGGCGTTCTCGCCTGGCCGCAAGCGGCATGGTCCAAGTGCACCATCAGCGGCAAGACCGCGACCTGCGACGGCGACATCTCGGCCGGCGTATCCTTCTCCGATTTCAGTCAGGTCGTCGTTCGGGACCTGAGCGCCGAACTCGCGCCGGCGGGAAGCAATCCGGGCGTGCGGATCGATAACTCGGGCGGCGAGGGAGATAACGCGCGCGCGCTGACGATCTCTTTCGACGGCGCGCCATTCGGTGTCACCAGCGGCGGCAACGGCATCACCGGCCGCTCCGAGGGTGGCAAGGGGAAAGACGGCAAGTCGGTCACCACCGTGATTGCCAACGCGACAGGCGAGAGTGGCGAAGGCGGCGGCTCCGGGCGCTCCGCCAGCGTGACCCTCGAGAGCGGTTCGGTTACCGGAACGGGAGCATCGGGACGTCTGGTCAATGCCGTCAGCGTCGGAGGCAAGGGCGGCAGCGGCGGCGAGGGAAAGGTCGACAGCTTCGGCACCGGGACCGGCGGCAAGGGCGGTCGCGGCGGTGACAGCGACGCCACCTCCGTGACCGTAACGGAGGGCAGCTTTTCCAGCAACGGAGCGAACGGGCTGGCGCTCGTCGCCATCAGCGAGGCTGGCGACGGCGGAGACGGCGGCGAAGGGCGGACGCTGGTGACCGGCGAGGCCTTCGGCGGCGACGGGCGCGACGGTGGGAGCGCGGGCAGCAGCTCCATTAGCCTGCAAGACGGCTCGATCGCGGTCAAAGGCAGCAAAGGCGAGGCGATCCGCGCGGCCAGCCAAGCCGGCGACGGCGGCAAGGGCGGGGAGTCCAACAGCAGCGCGGCGGACAGCGGCGCCGGCGACGGCGGCGGCGGCGGCGACAGCAGCGCGGTCTCGGTCACCCTCGGCGGCGGGACGGTGACGATCGGCGGCGGCGACGGACTCGGGCTCTTCGCGGTGAGCCAGGCCGGCAAGGGCGGCGATGGCGGGGAGGCCTTCACCGGAGGCGGAAACTCCGACGGCGGGGACGGCGGGGACGGAGGAACCGCGGCCACCGCCGCGCTCGCTCTTTCCGGCGGCAGCCTGACCGTAGCGCCCGGCGGGGGAACGGCCATGACGCTCTCCTCCCTCGGTGGCGATGCCGGCAGCGGCGCCAAGGCGCAGACGGATACCGGCGGCAATCCCAGGGGCGGCGATGGCGGCAATGGCGGCGCCTCCGACGGCGCGACGCTCTCCGTTACGGGCGGCAGCTTCACCCAGAACGGCGGCGGTGACCTCCTGACGGTCACCTCGTCCGGCGGCAAGGGCGGCGACGGCAGCGAAGGCAACACGGTCGGCGGCGGCAACAGTTTCGGCGGCAAGGGCGGCAAGGGCGGCAACGGCGGGGTGCTCGACGCCACGCTCGCGGCCGGTAGCTTCATGGTGGGGAGCGACGGCGGCGGCGCCCTCTCCCTCCGCTCGCTGGCCGGCGAAGGCGGTGACGGCGGCGAGGACTTCACCGGCGCCGGTAACGCCACTGGGGGCGACGGTGGAGCGGGCGGCAGTGCCGGCAAGGCCGGCCTTTCGCTCTCCGGCGGCAGCTTGAGCATTCACTCCCAGGGCGGCAGCACGGCCATCGCGCTCACCTCCGAAGGCAGCGATGGGGGCAGCGGCGGCTTCGCGCAGTCAGACGCCGGGGGCGTCTCGACCGGCGGCGCGGGCGGTGACGGCGGGGCTTCCGACGGTGCCGCGCTCACCGTCGCCGGCGGCAGCTTCACCCAGAATGGAGCAGGCGATCTGCTCTTGGTCACCTCCTCCGGCGGCAAGGGCGGTGATGGCGGCGAAGGACGCACCATCGGCGCCGGCAACAGTTTCGGCGGCAAGGGCGGCCAAGGGGGCGCCGGCGGCAGGCTGACCGTGGCACTGGATGCCGGCACCTTCGCGGTCGGAGAAGACGGCGGCACGGCCATCTTCCTGCAGTCGCTGGGCGGTGACGGCGGCAACGGCGGCGATGCCAGGACCGACGTCGCCAGCAAGGAAGCCAAGGCCGGAGATGGCGGAAAGGGCGGCGATGGCGGCGCCATCGCCATCACCAGCCAAGGTCAAGGTCTGACGATCTCCAACAGCTCCATGACCGAAGTCCAGCACGGCGTCAGGGTCGAGAGCATCGCCAGGGGCGGCGGCGACGGCGGCGAGGGCGGCTCTGACGTGATCGGCAACGGCGACGGCGGCGACGGCGGCCAGGGCGGCGCCGGCGGCGCGATCGCGGTGCAGCTAACGGCCGACATCGCCACGTCAGGCCCCAAGTCGCAGGGCATCTTCGCGCGCAGCTACGGCGGCGACGGCGGCGACGGCGGCAAGGGCTTCGCCGTCGGCGGCGACGGCAGGGGCGGCGCCGGCGCCGGCAGCGGCCCGGCCGGCAGCTCGACCTTGAGCTTCGACGGCAGCGTCGAGACCGGAGGGTCGGAGGCCAACGCGGTCATCGTGCAGTCGGTCGGCGGCTTCAGCGGCGACGCCGGCGCCTCCGGCGGCTTTCAGGCCTTTGGCGCCGGCAGCCAGAGCGCCGGAGCCGGCGGCACGGTCGAGGTAACCATCGCCGAGGGCAGCAGGATCGCGACCGAGGGCAACGCGGCGGCCGGGGTCTTCGCGCACTCGGTCGGCGGCGGCGGCGGCCGCGGCTCGAACGACAGCGGCGTCATCATCACCTCGCTCGGCGGCGACGGTTCGGCCGGCGGTGACGGCGGCAGGGTGACCCTGTCGGTGGGCGAGGGCAAGGTCTCCACCCAAGGCCAGGGCTCCCGCGCGCTCCATGCCGCGAGCCGCGGCGGCGGCGGCGGCGACAGCGGCTCGGCGACCGGCATCGTCGCGGTCGGCGCATCGGGCGGCAGCGGCGGTGCCGGCGGCAGCGTCATGGCGAGCAACGCCGCCGACCTGACCACGGTGAGCGGCCAGTCCGACGGCTTCTATGCCGTCAGCACCGGCGGCGGCGGGGGTTCCTCGCATGCCACCAAGGGCATCGTTTCCATCGGCGGAACCAAGACCGGTGGCGGCGGCGACGGCGGGACGGTCATGGGCAGCTCGACCGGCCACATCACCACCAAGGGCGACGATTCCGACGGCATCTTTCTGCATTCCGTGGGCGGCGGCGGCGGTGACGGCTCGGCCGCCTACTCGCTCTCCGCGTTCTTCTCACTCGCGGTCGGCGCCAGCGGCGGCGACGGCGGCAGCGGCGGGTCCGTCACCTTCGACGACGGGGGCGCCAGCGGATACCAAGTCTCGACCTCCGGCACGCGGGCGCGCGGTCTCCTGGCGCAGAGCATCGGCGGCGGTGGCGGCGACGGCGGCAACGCGGTGGCCGTCAGCGGCTCGCCCGACCTCGATATCTCGATTGGCGGCAGCGGTAGCGGCGGCAAGGGCGGCGCCGGTGGCGCCGTCACCGTGACCACCGGCGGCGACTTCTCCACGGGCGGCGGCAATGCCCATGCCCTCTTCGCCATGTCGGCCGGCGGCGGCGGCGGCAGCAGCGGCACCACCATCGCCTCCGCCAATGGCGAGCTCGGCGTCAGCATGGCGATCGGCGGCGCGGGCGGCGGCGGCGGCGACGGCGGTAGCGTCACCGTCACCGCCGATGGCAGCCTTGAGACAAAGGGCGACAACTCCGGCGCCTTGCTGGCGCACAGCACCGGCGGCGGCGGCGGCCATGGCGGCACCACCGTTGGCGGCAGCGCCATCTCGACCTTCTCGCTCAGCGTCGCCGCGGGCGGCGACGGCGGCGATGGCGGCGACGGCGGCAAGGTTTCGATCGCCGGCAGCGGGATCGTCAGCACCAAGGGCAACGTCTCTCCCGGCATCTATGCGCACTCGGTCGGCGGCGGCGGCGGCTTCGGCGGCACCACCGTGGCGACGACCGGCATCTCCGCCGGCGCCGTCGACATCGCCGTCGGCGGGTCGGGCGCCAAGGCCGGCATGGGCGAGAGCGTCACGGTGACGGTGGAACGCGACATCACCACCCAGGGCGATGTCTCCTCGGGCCTGACAGCGATCTCCTCCGGCGGGGGCGGCGGCTACAGCGGGACCACGATCTCGAGCAGCGTCGGCACCTTGGCCAGCAGCAACACCACGGTCGGCGGCAAGGGCGGCGGCGGCGGCGATGCCTCGACGGTCACGGTCCATTCCGACGGCTCCATCGAGACCATGGGCCACTCCTCGCTCGCGATCGAGGCGCACTCGGTCGGCGGCGGCGGCGGCGCGGCGCACCTCTCCGGCAGTTTCTCCGGCGCGGCCGGGGGCGCGGCCAACGTCACCGTCGGCGGGTCCGGCGGGGCGGCCGGCGACGGCGGCGCGGTCACGGTGACGAGCCAGGGCAGCCTCGCCACCCAAGGGCATAACGCGCCGGGCATCACGGCCTTCAGCGTGGGCGGCGGCGGCGGCGACAGCGGCTATGCGCTGAGCGGCGCCGGGATCTCGGCCGGCGCGGTGGATGTCAGCGTGGGCGGTAACGGCGGGGCCAGCGGCAACAGCGGACCTGTTTCCGTCACCACCTCGAGCGACATCACCACCGAAGGCGGCCACGCCGTCGCCATCCGCGCCAAGAGCATCACCGACGGCGGCGGCGATTCCGGCTTGACCATCGACGGCAGCGCGATCTCCGCCGGCAACATCGGCGTCACCGTGGGCGGCGAAGGCGGCTCCGGCGGCAAGAGCGGTTCCGCGACGATCGTCAGCAGCAGCACCATCACCACCGGCGGCGGCTATGCCTACGGCCTGGAGGCGCAGTCGATCGCCGGCGGCGGCGGCAGCGCCAAGGGGTCCGTCAGCGGCTCCGGCCTTTCAATGGGCGACGTCAGCGTCACCGTGGGCGGCAAGGGCGGCAAGGGCGGAACCGCCGGCAGCGTGACCGTCACCAGCTCCGGCAGCATCACCACCGAGGGCCACCACGCCTTCGGCATAGTTGCGCAGAGCCACGGCGGCGCCGGCGGCAATGGCGGTTTCGCCGCGGAGGGCAGCTTCACCGGAGGCGAGGTAAGCGGCCAGGTCGGCGTCACCATCGGCGGCGAGGGCAACACGGGCGGCATCGGCGGCGCCGTCACCCTGCACAACATGGCCGACATCACGACCGGCGACTTCGGTGCCTTCGGCATCTTGGCGCAGTCGACCGGTGGCAGCGGCGGTAGCGGCGGCAACGTCTATACCGGGAACCTCTCCTTCGATTCCGACGGCGGCGCGCAAGTGGACGTCGATGTCGGCGGCGGCGGCGGCAGCGGCGGCAAGGCTGGCATGGTAGAGGTCACCAACATAGAGACCATCACGACGGACGGCTTCCTGGCGGACGGCATCCTCGCGCAGTCCATCGGCGGCAATGGCGGCAACGGCGGCAACTCCTACTCTGTCATCGGCGGGATCACCGCCAACGCGACCGGCAACGTCGAGGTCGACGTCGGCGGCGGCGGCGGCTCCGGGGCGGTCGGCGGCGACGTCACCATCACCAACGAAGGAACGATCGAGACCAAGAAGGGCGAGGCAGCGGCCCTGCGCGGCATGAGCATCGGCGGCAACGGCGGGCGCGGCGGCAGCGCGGCCAACATCAACCTCAACCTCTCCCCACGAGCCCCCGAAGGCAGCAGTGTCACCCTCAACGTCAACGTCTCGGTCGGCGGCAACGGCGGTAACGGCAATGACGGCGGGACCGTCACGCTGACCAACAGCGGCAGTTTGGTGACCGAGGGCGAAGTCGCGCGCGGCATGATCGCTCACAGCGTCGGCGGCGGTGGCGGCGATGGCGGTTCCGCCTCCAGCATCTCCGTCTCCTTCTCCGGTCCCTGCGATCTTCTCGAGGCGGCGAACGCCTATGAATGCCGCAGCGCACCGGCGGACGGATCCGGCACCGTGTCGATCAAGCTGCCGTTCGACGTGGTGGTCGGCGGCGAGGGCAAGGGCGGCGGCGACGGCGGCGAAGCCCGGGCCGACAACCAAGGCAGCATCCAGACCTCCGGCAAGGTGGCGCACGGCATCGTCGCCTGGAGCCATGGCGGTGGCGGCGGCAACGGCGGAGAAGGCGACCTCGGCCTTGCCGGCTGGACCACCAATCAGACCGCGGAGTCGATCGCCCAGCTGGAGCAGGACTTCGAGGCCCTGTCCGGTCCCTCCAGCATCGCCGTCGCGGTGGGCGGCAGCGGTGGGGCGGCCGGTGACGGCGGTACCGTCATGGTGGCGAACAGCGGCTCGATCACCACCGAGGGCGATCACGCCTACGCCATTCACGCGCAGAGCATCGGCGGTGGCGGCGGTAACGGCGGCGCGGGCAGCGGTGGCTTCTGGACCGCGGCGACGGTCGGCGGGCGCGGCAGCGGCGGCGGCACGGGCGGTGAGATCGCCGTTATGCACAGCGGCACCATCGAGACCAGGGGAGAGGGCGGCGTCGGCATCTTCGCGCAGTCGGTCGGCGGCGGCGGCGGCACGGCGGGCGACGTGGAGAAGGGTCTCACCGAATCCTGGCTCGACCTCAACATCGGCGTCGGCGTCGGCGTTCAGGAGAATGCCGGCAACGGCGGCGATGGCGGCCCCATCGCGCTCACCACCAGCGGCACGATCAAGACGAGTGGCGAGGCGGCGCACGGCGTCATGCTGCAGTCGGTCGGCGGCAGCGGCGGCGGGGTGGGAATCTCCGGTCTGGCCTCGGACTTCAACATCGACAACTTCCTCGGTAACGCCGGGGACGCGGGCAACGGCGGCGCCATCACGGCCACCATCGCCGGCGCCATCGATGTCAGCGGCAAGGACGCGCACGGCCTCTTCGCGCAAAGCACGTCGGGCACCGCCGTCGGCGACACCAGCGGAGAGATCTCCGTCGCGGTCAAATCGGACATCACCGCCAGCGGCGAGGACGCTCGCGGCATTCTGGCTCAGAGCGCCAGCGGCGACGGCACCAACAACAAGATCTCGATCACCATCGACGAGGGCGCGACGGTGAAGACCTCCGCCGAAGGACGCGAGACCATCGGCCTCTTCGACGGCCGGGACAACAGCATCGTCAACAACGGAAGCCTCCTGCAGGAGGGCGGCGTCGATGCCCAGGGCCACGTCATCCGCACCAACGGGACGGCGGCGCTCTCGGTCGAGAACAACGGCCTCTTGGAAGGCTCGATCCGCTCCGCCTTGTCGTCGACGAGCAACGGCCAGGCGGCGGCCGCCGCCAAGGCGAAGGCCATCACCATCACCAACAACGCCGGTGCGGTCTTCGGGCTCGGCAGGGAGGTGACGCTCGGCAACGGCGGCAGCATCGCCAACACCGGTACGCTTTCCGCCATCTCCGTCGGGACCATCGGCAGATCGGAGGTGGACGGCAGCATCTCGCAAGGTGCCGGCGGCACGATCCTGGTCGACTTCGCTTTCGGCGGCGGCCACGACTTCATCGTCCTCGACGGCAGCGAGAAGAACGCTCTGGCCGGCAGCATCACGCCCAACCCCTTGAGCGGCACGCCCACCAGCGGCAGCAAGGCGACCGTCACGATCCTGCGATCCGATGCCGAGATCGACTCGAGCGACCTCACCGTCGCCAGCACGGCCACGGTCGACTACAGCCTGGACCGCACCACCGGCAGTCAGGGCCGTTCCGAGGTTCGGCTCGCCTACAAGGTGGACTACACGCCCTGGGACGGGGACGCCGTCGCGCAAGCCAAGGTGCCGGACGGCCTCCGCTCCATCATCAACGACAACCACGATGCCTTCGGCGGCTACGTGGACAGCCTGGCGGTCCGCCAAGACGGCGCGGGCGACAGGGAAAAGGCCTTCGTCCAGGAGCTGGCGCTCTTCCTCGTCTCGATCGACGAGGTGGGAAGCCTGGTGGACACCTACGACCGCTTCGCCCCGGGGGAGATCTTCGCGCCCTCGGACGCCGCCTTCTTCTCCAGCCTGCGTTTCACCGACAGCCTGATGAGCTGTCCCAAGCACGGCCAGGACGGTGCCGTCACCTTCACCCGCCAGGGCAGTTGCCTTTGGCTACGCGCCAATGGCGGCGGCATCAGCCGGCAACGCACCGGCGAATCCATCGAGTACGACGAGACCCTCTTTGGCTTTTCCGGCGGCGGCCAGTCGGCTCTGGGTGACGGCTACTTCGCCGGCCTCGCCTTCTCTTACGAGGATTCCAGCCTCTCCAACGAGCGGGTCAGCGGCGACGGCTCGCGCTTCCAAGGCGGCATCGTGGTTAAGAAGGAGATCGAGGCCACCACGCTCTCCGCGTCCCTTTCCGGCGGCATCAGCGACTACAACCTCTCGCGCGGTGTCATCACCCCGGCGGGCACGCTCGGCGCCGACAGCGATCCCACGACCAACTGGGTCTCGGCCCACGCGCGCGCCGCCCATCGCTTCGACCTGGACGAGAGGCTCTACTTGCAGCCTCGGTTCGATGCCGGGCTCACCTACCAGTGGCAAGGTTCCTTCCAGGAGAGCGGCGCGGGTGACTATGGGCTCAATGTCAGTGGCTTCAACACCGCGCTGGTCACCTTGAACCCCATGCTGGAGTTCGGCGGCACCTTCGACCTCTTCGGCGCCCAGGCCCGTGCCGGCGCCTCGGCGGGCCTCTTAGCGGTGGTCAGCGGCCGCGACCGCAATACAGACGTGCGCTTCCTGGGCGCCGACGACGGACCCACCTTCTTGGTGACGGACCAGGCCCGCCCCCTCTTCGCCGACCTCGGCGCCAGCCTGGATGTCGCGGTGCATGACCGGGCCGTCATCAGCCTCAGCGCCGGCAGTCTGCTCTCCGGCAATCAGCAGGAGTACGGCGGCGCCGGCCGCATCTCCCTCTTCTTCTGATCGCGTGGGGGAGGGGCGAGCCCCCCCCCGCTCGGCGACGGCTACAGGTTCCCCTCGACATCTCGGAGGCGATGTGGTCGGCCTGGCGCAGGGCCAGAGCCACGATGGTCAGGGTCGGGTTCTCCGCCGCCCCGGTCGTGAACTGACTGCCGTCGGAGATGAAGAGGTTGGGCAGGTCATGGGTGCGGCCCCAGCGGTTCACCACCCCGTCGCGCGGCTCGCTGTTGATCGCCATGCGGCCGGTGCTGCACTGGGTGTAGCCCAGCTTGTCGGCTCCCTTCTTCATCACCTTGAAGTTGTTGTTGCCGGTAAGGCCCGGAATCCCGTGCGTGCGGGTCACGTCCATCCGGTCCTCGGCCATGGCGTACCAAGGCGCCATCATTGCGGCGTCGATCGGCCAGTCCAGCAGGTTGGCGCCGGGGATGTCCCCGTAGGCCGAGCGCGCCTTCCACTCGTGATCCTGGAAGCGCAGCGAGGCGCCGGCCCAGTGGACGGTGGAGCCGCCCACCGCCTTGACGATCCAGGCCGGCAGGCCGGCGAAGTCCTTGGCGACACGCCAGTTGCCCGAGGTGGTGCGCGGATCGAGCCAGGAAATCTGGACGAAGCTGCCCCACTCGTCGTTCTGGAAATCGGCGATCTCGTGCCGGCCGCCGGCCTCCAGGCGCACGCTGGTGACGTGGCCCATGAGACGCACCGAGCGTGTCTCGAAGTCATAGTTGGCCGGATCCTGGCCGGCGAAGACCTTGCACATGAGCCGTTCCTCCCAAGGGAGTATTCGTTCTTTGGCAGGCACTCTGACCCGAATGCCGGCGATCAAGAACAACAGTCTTGCTACGCCCCACTACGTGGGCGCAGCGAGAACGAGAGACTGTTCCCTCTGGAGTCGTGCTTAGCGCGCCGGCTCGCCGCGTCGGAAGGGATGGGCGGGATAGACCCCCAGCACGCGCACTTCGCGGCTGAAGAACGAGAGCTCCTCCAGGGCCAGGCGCACCAGGCGGTCGTCGGGATGACCTTCGATATCGGCGTAGAACTGCGCGACGGTGAAGGCGCCGTCGATGATGTAGCTCTCCAGCTTGGTGATGTTGACGCCGTTGGTGGCGAAGCCGCCGAGCGACTTGTAGAGCGCGGCCGGCACCGAGCGGACGCGAAAGACGAAGGAGGTGATGACCGGCCCGTCGTCGGCCGGCGGATGCAGGGGCTCCGCCGCCATGATGACGAAGCGCGTGGTGTTGTCGGCGCTGTCGTTGATGTCGCTGTCCAGAACGTCGAGACCGTAGATCTCGGCCGCCAAGGCCGGCGCGATGGCGCCGACCGAGGGATCGGCCAACTCGGCCAGGCTCTTGGCGGCGCCGGCCGTGTCGGCGACGATCTCGCGCTCCAAGCCGCGCTCGCGCAGATAGCCGCGGCATTGCGAGAGGGCATGCACGTGGCTGCGCACCCGCGAGAGGCCTTTCAGACTACTGCCCGGCAAGCCCAGGAGCTGATGGCGGATGGCCTGAAAGTGCTCGGCGACGATATGCAGGCCCGATTCGGGCAGCAGGTGGTGGATGTCGGCGACTCGTCCGGCGCTGGAGTTGTCGATCGGGATCATGGCAAGCCGCGCGCGCCCTTCCTGTACGGCGGCAAAGGCCTCCTCGAAGGAGGGGCAGGGCAGGGTCTCCATCTCCGGATAGCAGGTCCGGCAGGCCATGTCGGAGTTGGCGCCTGCCAGCCCTTGGAATGCGATTCGCGCCTGAGCGCCGTGGTCGGGCATTGAGTACTCTCGTCGAAGCTGTTCGGGAGCCTGGGGCGTCGGCTAGTCGCCGAGTTCAGCGCGGGCGCGCGCAAGGTCGGCGGGAGTATCGACAGACAAGGGGGGCCTGTCAACGAGCGCCACGTCTATGCGCAGTCCCGCTTCCAGGGCCCTCAGCTGCTCCAGGCTCTCGCGCTGCTCCAAGGGCGAGGGAGGCAGGCCCACGAAGCGCTCCAACGCGGCCCGGCGATAGGCATAGATGCCGATGTGGTGAAAGAGAGCGCCGCTGTCGTCCTTCCCGGTCCAGGGGATCGGCGCCCGGGAGAAGTAGTGGGCGCGCGCGATCGGCCGATCCTGGCCCAGGGCCGCGGCCACCTTGACGACGTCCGGACTGCCGCGCTCGGCCTGGTCCCGGATCGGGGCCGCCAGGGTGGCGATGTCGCAGGCCGGCTCCTCGAGCGGCCGCAACACGCTCCGCACCTCTTCCGGCGGCAGAGCGGGCAGATCGCCTTGCAGGTTGACGACGACATCGTGCCGTCCCTCGGGGTCCAGTCTCCGCAAGGCCTGGTGGATCCTGTCGGAGCCGGAGGGGAGCGCCGGGTCGGTCATGATCGCCCGGCCACCGGCCGCTTCGACGGCCTGCGCGATCTCGCTGTCGCCGCAAGCCACCGCCGCCGGTCCGACGTCGGCGGCGAGCGCCCGCTCCAGCACGTGCAGGATCATCGCTTTGCCGGCGATCGGCGCCAGCGGCTTGTTCGGCAGGCGGGTCGAGGCGAGCCTGGCCGGAATGAGGACGATGGGTCGCACAAAAACTCCCTCTGGACAGCGGTCCTTAGCAGCAGCTTGCCATACAATAGGTTATGGTCGCAGACTAGCTTTGCGGCGTTCTGTCGAGTTGCTGGCAGCTGGTGGTCGCCCTAACGTCCGGCCGCAAGTCCAGGGGAATCGGGTAGAGGCAAGACCCCATGTCACAAGAGATGAACAAAATCGTCGGTGCCATCCTGACCGGTGGGGTCGTCGCCATGTTGAGCGGCTTCGTGGCCGGCAAGCTCTACCATCCACACACGCTCGACGAACCGGTCTACAAGGTGGCGCTGCCGGACACCGGCGGCAGCCAGCCGGTGAAGCCGAAGCGGGAATCGATCCTGCCGCTCTTGGCCTCGGCCGACGTGGAGGCCGGCAAGAAGGCCACGCAAGCCTGCGCGGCCTGCCATAGCTTCGATCAGGGCGGCCCCAACAAGGTCGGCCCGAACCTCTGGGGAATCGTCGATTCCGAACCGGCGAGCGTTGCCGGCTACAGCTTCTCGGCCGCCTTGGAGAAGCTGAAGACCGAGGGCAAGAAGTGGACCTATGCGGATCTCGACCACTTCCTGGCCGATCCAAAGGACTACGCGCCCGGCACCAAGATGACCTACAACGGCATGAAGCGCGTCAAGCAGCGTGCCGACCTCATCGCCTACCTCCGAACCTTGAGCGACAATCCCGCGCCGCTGCCCACCAAGGAGCAGATCGACGCCGCGACGGGCGATGACGACAAGGCCGAGGCCGCGTCCGGCGGAGAGACCCAGACCGCCGCGGCCGCGGGCACAGGCGGGACGGAGGCAGCTGCCGCCGGTGGATCGGGCGGCGGTCTCGACGCCATGATCGCCGCCGCCAGCGCCGAAGAGGGCGCCAAGGTCGCACGCAAGTGCACCGCCTGCCACACCTTCGAGAAGGGCGGCGCCAACAAGGTCGGACCCAACCTCTACAATGTGATCGGCGCCAAGGCCGGCGCGGTGGAGGGCTACAAGTTCTCCAAGGCGATGGCCGAGAAGGGCGAAGAGGGCTACACCTGGACCTACCAGCACCTAGACGCATATCTGGAGAACCCCAAGAAGGTCGTCCCCGGCACCAAGATGGCCTTCCCGGGCATCAGGAAGCCGGAACAGCGTGCCGATATGATCGCCTATCTTCGCACTTACAGCGATGATCCGCCGCCGCTGAAGACCGATGGCGGCGACGCGGAAGAGAAGAAGACGGAGGCGCCGGCAGCCGAGGAGACCAAGACCGCGGCAGCCACCACCGACGACAAGGCAGAGGCCGCGTCCGGCAGCGGCGAGCAGCAGGCAACGGAGAGCAAGACCGAGACCGAGACCGCCGCTACGACCAGCGACGATGCGACCAAGGCCGCGACCGGAGACGAGAAGGCGGACGAGACCAAAGCTGCCGCTACGACCGGCGACGATGCAGCCAAGGCCGCCACTGGCGACGAGAAGGCAGACGATACCAAGGCTGCCGCTACGACCAGTGACGATGCGACCAAGGCCGCGACCGGCGACGAGAAAGCCGAGGCGCCGAAGAGCGACGAAACCGCGACGGCCAGCACCGCCGGCGGTCAGGACGCGTCGGGCGGCGAGCAGACCGCCGCCGCGGCGACGGGCGGCGAGCAGACCGGCGGCTCGGAACTGGACAAGATGATCGCGGCGGCCAGCCCCGAGGCCGGCAAGAAGGTCGCGCGCAAGTGCACCGCCTGCCACACCTTCGAACAGGGCGGCAAGAACAAGGTCGGGCCCAACCTCTACGACATCATCGGCAAGAAGGCCGGCGCGATCGAGGGCTACAAGTTCTCCAAGGCCATGGTCGCCAAGGGCGAGGAGGGCTTCACCTGGACCTACCAGAACCTCGACGACTATCTGGCCAACCCGAAGAAGGTCGTGCCCAAGACGAAGATGACCTTCCCGGGCCTCAGAAAGCCGGAGCAACGCGCCGAAGTGATCGCCTACATGCGCACGATGGCCGAAAATCCGCCGCCTTTGTCCGAATAGAGTACCGCTCTCACCGCGGTCGCGATTCGGAAAGGTCGGCATGACGGAGCCCTGCCCGTCTGAGTTCATCACCTTTGCCCATCAGCTGGCCGATCGCGCCGGCGACATCGCACTGGAGCACTTTCGCGTACCCCTGACGGTGGAACGCAAAGGCGATCTTTCGCCCGTGACCGTGGCCGACAGGGGCGCGGAAGAGGCCCTGCGCCAGCTGGTGGACGACCTCTACCCCGACCACGGCGTGGTCGGCGAAGAGTTCGGCCCGCACCAGGAGGAGGCCGAGTTCGTCTGGATCTTCGACCCCATCGACGGCACCCGCG
This sequence comes from Rhodospirillales bacterium, assembly GCA_963669375.1. Classification (GTDB taxonomy): domain Bacteria; phylum Pseudomonadota; class Alphaproteobacteria; order Kiloniellales; family JACOMY01; genus JACOMY01. The sequence continues at coordinate 1,817,311 of OY770024.1, forward strand.
CCTTCACCAGCGGCAACCCGCAGTTCGGCAATCTGGTGGCGCTGCTGCACGGCGGAATGCCGATCCTGGGCGTGATCAACATGCCAGCGCAGAAGGAGCGCTGGATCGGGGCGACCGGCCACGGCACACGCCATCGTGACGACCGCGGCGAGCGCCAGGCGCATAGCAGGTCATGCCAAGGCCTGGATCAGGCCATATTTCGTACCCAGGTTCTAATGCTGAAAGAGCCGGAGGTCTTTCAGAGGGTGCGCGCGCGTGTCGGGGATACCTATTTCGGCGGCGACTGTTTCGCTTTCGGGCAGGTGGCCAGCGGTTGGCTCGATCTGGTCGTCGACGCCGATCTCGGCAGCTATGACTTCCTGCCACTGGTCTCGGTGGTGGAAGAGGCCGGCGGCCGCATGAGCGACTGGCAGGGTGCGCCCTTGACTCTCCAGTCCGAAGGCCGCGTGGTGGCCGCGGGCGATTCGGCTCTGCACGCCCAAACCCTGGAGGTGTTGGCGGCATGAAGAAGCGGATTTCGCGTCGACGAACCCTTGGGCTGCTTGGCGCGGCAGCGCTCCCCACCGGCCTATTGCGGCCGGCCTCGGCGGAAGAGGTCCTGCCGGCGACCTTGGCGGGCGAGGACATGACGCCGATGCAGTCCCTCCATGCCCTGGCCATGCACGGCGATCCCAAATACCCGGCCGACTTCGACAATTGGGAGTATGCCAACCCCAACGCCCCGAAGGGCGGCCGAATGGTGCGAGGGGCCACCGGCGGATACGACAGCTTCAACTCCTTCATCGCCAAGGGCCATCCCGCCGCCGGCATCGGGCTGACCTACGACACGCTCATGGTCGCCAGCGGCGACGAGGCCTTCTCGAAGTACGGGCTCTTGATGGAGAGCCTGCGGATGCCCGACGACCGTTCGTGGGTGGAGCATAGCTACCGCAAGGAGGCCCATTGGCACGACGGGACGCCGATCACCGCCGAGGACGTCGTCTGGAGCTTCGAGTTCCTGACCACCAAGGGCCATCCCCAGTATCGCTTCTATTACGCCAGCGTCGAGAAAGCGGAGCTGATCGACAGCCACACCGTCCGCTTCATCTTCGAGCCGGGAGAGAACCGCGAGCTGCCGCTCATTGTCGGCCAGATCCCGGTCCTTCCGAAGCACTACTGGACGTCGGATGGGCGGGACCCGACCGAGACCACCCTCACCCCCCCGCTGGGCAGCGGCCCCTATCGCATCGCCAAGTTCGAGCCCAACCGCTATGTCGAGTTGCAGCGGGTGGAGGACTATTGGGCACGCGACCTGGCCGTCAATCGCGGCCAGTACAACTTCGACACCCTCCGCTACGACTACTATCTGGACCAGGAGGTCGAGCGCCAGGCCATCCGCGGCGGCCGCATCGACCTCTACCAGGAGACCAAGTCGGCGATGTGGGTCACCGGCTACGACATCCCGGCGGTCAGAAGCGGCCAGCTGCAGAAGAAGTCCTTCAGCATGGAGAGCGTCGGCCGCATGCAGGGCTTCTGCATGAACCAGCGCCGCGACCTCTTCAAGGACCGTCGCGTGCGCTGGGCGATCGCGCACGCCTTCGACTTCGAGTGGACCAATCGAAACCTCTTCTTCGGGCTCTACGAGAGGATCGACAGCTACTTCTTCCCGACCGAGCTGGGCGCGCGCGGCGCGCCCACGGCCAGCGAGATCGCCATCCTGGAGCCCTACCGCGATCAGCTGCCGCACGAGGTCTTCACCCAGGCCTACGTTCCGCCCTCGACCGACGGCAGCGGCTGGCCCAGAGCCAATCTGGAGAAGGGGTTGGAGATCCTGGCCGAGGCCGGTTGGGTGGTGCGCGACATGGTCCTGGTCAATGCCGAGACTAATGAGCCCTTCGCCTTCGAGATCCTGCTGGTCAACAAGTTCTTCGAGCGCATCGTGCTGCCCTTCAAGCACAACCTGGAGCGCCTGGGCATGCAGGTGCGGGTGCGCACCGTCGATCAATCGCAGTACATCAACCGCGTGCGCAGCTTCGACTTCGACATGACCACGCAGGTCATCGGCCAGTCGCTGTCGCCCGGCAACGAGCAGCGCGACTACTGGAGCACCGAGGCCGCCGGGCGGCCCGGCAGCCGCAACTGGGCCGGTATCTCCGACCCCGTCGTGGACAAGCTGATCGATCTCCTGATCGCCGCGCCCGACCGCGACGCGCTGATCACCCGCACGCGCGCCTTGGACCGGGTGCTTCTCTGGGGCCACCACATGGTGCCGCAGTGGAGCTCGGCCAAAGCCCACCTCCTGGTGTGGGACAAGTTCGGCTGGCCCGAGGTCGCCCCCTTGAGCGGCATCGATCTCACCACCTGGTGGTACGACGAGGAGAAGGCCCAGCGCCTGCGGAACAGCCGGCCGGGCGACGAGTGGGCGGTCGAGGAGAGCTAAGGTCTTGGCCACCTATCTGATCCGTCGCCTCTTTCTGGTGTTCCCGACCCTCTTCGGGATCATGCTCATCAACTTCATGATCGTCCAAGCCGCCCCCGGCGGTCCGATCGAGCAGCTGATCGCCGACATCAGCCAGATCGGCGGACAGGCGACCGACACCATCACCCGGGCCGGCAGCGACGTCATGGAGCCGCAAACGGTCTCCGACCAAAGCGGCCCGGAAGGCTATCGCGGGCGCCAGGGCCTGCTGCCGGAGTACATCGCCGAGTTGGAGAAGCAGTACGGCTTCGACAAGCCGATCTGGGAACGCTTCTTCATCATGATGGGCGACTACCTCACCCTGGATTTCGGCACCTCCTTCTTCCGCGACCAGAAAGTCATCGACCTGGTGATCGACAAGATGCCCGTCTCCATCTCGCTGGGCGTCTGGACCACCGTGATCGTCTATCTGGTCTCCATTCCGCTGGGCATTCGCAAGGCGATCCGCGACGGCTCTCGCTTCGACATCTGGACCAGCACGGTGCTGGCCATCGGCACCGCGATCCCCAGCTACCTCTTCGCCGTCTTCCTGCTGGTCTTCTTCGCCGGCTCCAGCTACCTGCAGTGGTTCCCGCTGGGCGGACTGGTCTCCGACGGCTGGGAGGAGATGAGCCTCGGCAACCAGATCCTGGACTATCTCTGGCACATGGTCCTGCCGGTCTTCGCCATGGTCATCGGCGGCTTCGCCAGCCTCTCGCTCTTGACCAAGAACTCCTTCCTCGATCAGCTGCGCCTGCAGTACGTGGTGACCGCCCGCGCCAAGGGCGTGACCGAGCGGCGGGTGCTCTACGGCCACGTCTTCCGCAACGCCATGCTGATCGTGATCGCCGGTTTCCCGGCCGCATTCATCGGCGTGCTCTTCACCGGCTCCCTGCTGATCGAGATCATCTTCTCGCTGGACGGCCTGGGCCTGCTCGGCTTCGAGGCGGTGATCAGGCGTGATTACAACGTCATGTTCGGCACGCTCTTCTTCTTCTCCCTGATCGGATTGATACTCAACATCGTGAGCGACCTCACCTACACCCTGGTCGATCCCAGGATCGATTTCGAGCGGCGCGGATGAGCAGCATCCCCATGGATCGCGCGCCGGCCGCCGACGACAGCGGCGAGCGCCGCCGCTCTCCCTTGATGCAGCGGCGCCTGGACAACTTCCGGGCCAATCGGCGGGGCTACTGGTCGCTCAGGATCTTCGCCGTCCTCTTCGTGCTCACGCTCTTCGCGGAGTTCATCGCCAACGACAAGCCGCTTCTGATCTACTACGACGGCGGCTTCTACTTCCCGATTTTCCAGACCTACCCGGAGACCGACTTCGGCGGCACCCTGCCGACGCCGACGGACTACACCGACCCCTACGTCCAGCACCTGATCGACGAGGACGGCTTCATCTTGATGCCGCTCATCCCCTTCGGCTTCAACACCGTGGCCTGGAACTCCACGGAACCGGCACCGGCGCCGCCCAGCGCCGAGCATTGGCTGGGCACCGACGACCAGGCGCGAGACGTCGTCGCGCGTCTGATCTACGGCTTCCGCATCTCGGTCCTCTTCGGCTTCGCCTTCACCGCGGTCGCCGCGGTGATCGGCGTGTCCATCGGCGCGATCCAGGGCTATTTCGGCGGCTGGATCGACCTCTTCGGACAGCGCTTCATAGAGATCTGGGGCGGCCTTCCCGTGCTCTTCCTGTTGATCATCCTGGCGAGCCTGGTGGAGCCGACCTTCTGGTGGCTCTTGGGCGTGACGGTGCTCTTCGGCTGGATGGGCTTCGTCGGCGTGGTGCGCGCCGAGTTCCTGCGCGCGCGCAACTTCGACTACGTGCGCGCCGCTCGGGCGCTGGGCGCCAGGGACTTCACCATCATGCACCGCCACGTGCTGCCCAATGCCATGGTGGCGACCTTGACCTTCCTGCCCTTCACCTTGGCCGGCTCGGTGACCATTCTCACCTCCCTGGACTTCCTGGGCGTCGGTCTTCCCGCCGGATCGGCCTCGCTGGGCGAGCTCCTGGCCCAGGGGCGCTCCAACCTTCAAGCACCCTGGCTCGGCCTCACCGGCTTCTTCACCTTGGCCATCATGTTGACCCTTCTCATCTTCATCGGCGAGGCCGTGCGCGACGCCTTCGACCCGCGCAAATCGGTAATGGAGACGGCGCGATGAGCGACACTCTCCTCGAGATCTCCAACCTCTCGGTGGCCTTCGGCAAGGCCCCGCCGGCGGTCAAGGGCGTCTCCTTCTCGATCCGCAAGGGCGAGACCGTGGCGCTCGTCGGCGAGTCGGGATCGGGCAAGTCGGTGACCGCGCTTTCGGTCTTGCAGCTGCTGCCCTACCCGCCCGCCCATCACGGCCCCGGCAGCTCCGTCAAGTTCCGCGGCAAGGAGCTGATGGGGTCGAACGAAGCGGACCTACGGGATGTCCGCGGCAACGACATCTCGATGATCTTCCAAGAGCCCATGACCTCGCTCAACCCGCTGCACACCATCTCCAAGCAGGTGAGCGAGACCTTGGCACTGCATCGCGGCATGGGTCCGGTCGAGGCGCGCAAGCGGGTGCTGGAGCTGCTGCGCCTGGTCGGCATCAAGGAGCCGGAGAAGCGGCTCGACGCCTATCCGCACCAGCTGTCCGGCGGCCAGAGGCAGCGCGTCATGATCGCCATGGCGCTTGCCAACGAGCCCGAGCTCCTGATCGCGGACGAGCCGACGACGGCGCTGGACGTCACCGTGCAGGCCCAAGTGCTGGGTCTCATGCGCCGTCTGCAGCGCGAGCTCGGCATGACCATGCTGCTGATCACCCACGACCTCTCCGTCGTGCGGCACATGGCCGACCATGTCTGCGTCATGACGGAAGGAGAGATCGTCGAGGCGGGCCCGGTGCAGCAGATCTTCGAGAACCCCCAGCACGCCTATACGCAACGCCTCCTGGCCGCCGAGCCCAGAGGCAGCGCCCCGCCCGTCCCGGCCGACGCGACGGAGGTCATGGCGGCGGAGGAGGTGAAAGTCTACTTCCCGATCAAGCGGGGGCTCCTGAAGCGCACGGTCGACCACGTGAAGGCCGTCGACGGCGTCTCCCTGCGTCTGCACGAGGGAGAGACCCTGGGCGTGGTCGGCGAAAGCGGTTCCGGCAAGACGACGCTCGGCCTGGCCTTGCTGCGGCTGACGGACTCCAAGGGTCCGATCAGCTACGTCGGGCGGCGCATCGAGGACCTGGCACCCTCCGCGCTGCGGCCCCTGCGCAAGGACCTGCAGGTCGTCTTCCAGGACCCCTTCGGCTCCCTCTCGCCGCGGCTCACCGTCGGCGACATCGTCGCCGAGGGCCTCGACATCCACGAGCGCCGCCTGGAACGCCGGGAGCGCGAGGCGCGGATCGAGGCCGCCCTGGTCGAGGTCGGCCTGGAACCCGGCATGCGCCATCGCTATCCGCACGAGTTCTCCGGCGGCCAGCGCCAGCGCATCTCCATCGCCCGCGCGATGATCCTGAAACCGCGCTTCGTGGTTCTGGACGAGCCGACCTCGGCCCTGGACATGTCGGTGCAGGCGCAGATCGTGGAACTGCTGCGCGACCTTCAGTCCAAGCACCGCCTGGCCTACCTCTTCGTCAGTCACGACTTGCGCGTGGTCCGCGCCATGTCGCACAAGATGCTGGTGATGCGCGACGGCAAGGTGGTGGAGGCCGGCGAAGCCGAAAGCCTCTTCGAACGCCCGCAGCATCCCTATACGCAGAGCCTGCTCAAGGCGGCCCTGGACGTGGTGGTTGAGGAAGCGGCCTAGCCGGGCCGCGACAGGGGGATTGGCTATGAGCGTGCTGCACAAGTCCGATTGGATCCGCGAGGAACCCTGGCGCAAGGCCTGGAAGCGCCAGGCGCCGGAGATCGACGTCCAGGTCTATCCCGACATCACCGACCGCGAGGCCGTGCGCTACGCCCTGGTGTGGGAACCGCCGAGCGGTCTTCTGGCCAGCCTGCCGAACCTGGAGGTGATCTTCTCGATCGGCGCCGGCATCGATCACATCGTGAAGGACCCCGAGCGTCCCAAGCAGCTGCCCGTCGTGCGCATGGTCGAGGCGGGCCTAACCGCCGGCATGAGCGAGTTCGTCGCCATGTCCGTGCTGTGGCATCACCGCGACATGGCACTCTATGCGGAGCAGAAGCGCGCGCGGAACTGGAACGTGGTGGAGCCGATCCTGGCGAAGGAACGCACCCTCGGTTTCCTGGGCATGGGGGCGCTGGCCAGCGATGCCGCAAGCAAGCTGGCTGCCTTCGACTTCCAAATGCACGGTTGGAGCCGCAGTCCCAAGGAGGTGACGGGCGTTACCATGCACCACGGCGCGGACGGCCTGGCGGCGATCCTGGCGGCGAGCGAGATCCTGGTGTGCCTGCTACCGCTGACGCAGGAGACCGAGGGCCTGCTCAACGCCGAGCGCCTCGCGCTCTTGCCGAAGGGCGCCGCCGTGATCAACGTCGCCCGCGGCGGTCTGGTCGTCGAACCGGATCTCTTGGCGGCCTTGGAGAGCGGACAGGTCGGCAGCGCCACCCTGGACGTCTTCCGCCAGGAACCCTTGCCGGAGACCTCCCCCTTCTGGGACCACCCGCGCGTCGTCATCACGCCGCACATCGCCGCCAAGACCATGGCGGATACCGCGGTCGAGGCGGTGGTCGCCAACATTCGCCGCTACGAGTCGGGCCAGCCGCTGCTGAACGTCGTCGACTTCTCGCGCGGCTACTGAGGTCCGATCTTCGTGGTGACGGCCCGGCGCCTCAGGTTGCCGGCGAGCCTCCGAGGATGCACCGAGACGGAATGATTCGCGCGGGCCGACCGTAATACAGCCACAAGCGCAGGCGAGCGTGCGGTGCCCCGGCGCCAGGCGTCGCGGCCATCCGGGCAACCGAAGGAGAAGGACCCCATGGCATTCATTCCCGGAACGGAGGGGCCCGACACTCTCAGCGGAACCAATGCCGTCGACACCATCCTGGGCTATGGCGACGGCGATCGCCTCTATGGATTGCAAGGCGATGACTCGCTCTTCGGCGGCACCGGAAACGACGCAAGGCTCTTTGGCGGAGTCAAGGACGATCTCATTGCCGGCGACCAAGGTAGCGACAGCCTGCTTTTCGGCGACCAAAGCAACGATGTCCTCTATGGCGGCGGCGGCCGGGACTTCGATCTCTATGGCGACGTCGGAAACGACAGGGTCTTCGGCGACGGCGGAAACGATAGAGGCCTCTTTGGCGACAACGGCACCGACCTGATCTTCGGCGGCGATGGTAACGACGGTTCGTTGGAAGGAGGCAACGGCAAGGATCAGATCTTTGGAGGCGAGGACGACGACCGGGGGCTCATGGGCGGGAACGGAAAGGACCTGCTCTATGGCGGCGACGGTAACGATTCCCACCTAGAGGGCAATAACGGCAGCGACCGGCTCTTCGGTGGAAGCGGGCATGACAGCGACTTCAGCGGAGGAAAGAGCAAGGACCTGATTTACGGCGGCACGGGACATGATCGGGGTCTCTATGGCGGCGACGGCAGCGACACGCTGCGCGGCAATCAAGGGAACGACGAACTCCTGGCGGGCGGAGACGGCTCGGACAAGCTGTTCGGAGGCAAGGGCGACGACAGTCACCTCTTCGGAGATCGTGGTTCCGATCAGATCTTCGGGGGTCGCGGCGATGACCGCGGGCTGCAAGGCAAGGGCGATGCCGACCTGGTCTATGGTGGCAGCGGCAAGGACCTTGGCGGCGGCGGCGGCGGTGCCGACACCCTGTACGGCGGCTCCGCCGCCGATAGCCTCTTCGGCGGCAATGGCCGGGACGCGCTCTTCGGCGACAATGGCAGCGACACCCTTTACGGCGGCTCGGCCAACGACGTGCTTTTCGGCAATAAGCAGAGCGATCTCGTTCTTGCGGGCACAGGCGACGACGTCCTCAAAGGCGGGCGCGGCGACGATCTAATGCGCGGGCAGGCCGGCACCGACGATCTCTACGGAGGGCACGGTGACGACGACCTCTTCGGCAACAGGGGCGCGGACAAGCTGTTCGGGGGATCGGGCTCGGATCTGCTCTCCGGCGGCAAGGGCCTGGACGTCCTGTCTGGTGGGTCGGGCGAGGATACCTTCCAGTTCGGCTACGGCTTGGAAGGCCCGCAGGGCGCGATCCTGGACTTCAACAGCGCATCCGGTGACGACGACGACGATGACGACGATGATGACAAGATCTCACTGGAAGTCGCCGGCGGCAGCGGAGAGTGGATCGGAGCCGATGCCTTCGACGGCGACGGCACGCCTCAAGTTCGCTTCCAAGCCGCCAATGACGATGACGATGATGATGACGATGACGGTGACTTGCAAGTCGATGTAGACGGCGATGGCGACGCCGACTTCTCGGTGGTGATGGTCGGCGTGGACAAGGCTAACGAGCTGACTTCCACAGACTTCATGTTCGTTTGATCGCGGTGGCCGGTCGGTCCGATCGTTGTCGGCTGCCGAGGGAGGTCCCACCTGCGATCGTTTCGCTCCAGAGCAGATCGCATTCAGGCGGAATCACCTGTCTGCGTGACTCTGCTCTCTCTTTCATAGGTTCAGAGCAGGATTCAGACGACAAATCGTGCCGATTTGACGTCTTCCTGTTCTAGGCCTCCTTGCGCAGGTGCTCCGAGATGGGGAAGACGGTGGCCCCCTTGGCCACCTCGTCCTTCACTTCCGAGACGAACATCTCGCCGCAGACGAAGGCCGGCATCTCCTCGCCGCTGTAGCTGACCCCCTTCTCGCCCGGGATCTTGGCCGCCACCACCACGGAGAGCCCCGTTTCTCCCGAGAAGCGCAGGTCGACCTGCAGAAGCAAGAAGCCCCAGCCCTCGCGGCCCCGCACCAGGCTGGCGTTGCTCAAGACCTGCGCATGCGTGGTCTCGGCCAACTCGAACGCGCCCGTCGCCCAATCGTAGTCGACGACGACCTGGTTCTTGTTGTCCTTTCGCGTCTGATCCGACCAGATCATGATCGAGACGGATTTGCGTGCCAGCAGCTTCAAAGGGAAGCCGATCTCCATTGGCCCGTCGCAGGAGAGATCGGGGAAGATGTACTGAAAGCCGTGCACACCTTTCTCGGCCGTCTCGAAGAGGACCTTCGATTCGGAGAGCTTGTTGTCGCCCAGCATGATCGCGGGGCCGGTGATGATCCGGCCCCTCAAGGCCTTGGACGGCGATATCCCTTCACGCTCCTTCAGCGGCGGCGAGAGCTCGATCTCGTCCTTGCCGAAGATCATGCGCGACGAACGCGCGGCTGCCTGCACGAAAGCCGTGGTCTGGCTGACCGTGCTGCCCCAACGGAAGAGCTTCGAGATTCTGAGCGCCTGCTCTTTCAAGCAGCTATGCAGGCTCTCGGAATCGAACATCAAGGAGACGGCCCTGCTGATCTGCGCCGCATCTTCCGGGTTGACGTAGAGCGCGCCGTTGGCCGCGACTTCCGGCAGCGAGGTCGTGCTGGAGGTCACCACCGGGCAGCCGCAGGCGAAGGCCTCGACCACCGGAAGGCCGAAACCCTCGGCCAGCGTCGCGAACAGGAGGAACCTGGCTCCCTTGTAGAGCAGAGCCAGTTGCTCGTCGCTCAGGTCGTTCAGGATGACGAACCTGTCGTCCCTGCATCCTTGGTCTTCCAGCAGCCCTTCTACTTTCTTCAAGAACCGCTCGCTGGTCACCAGCACGCATTTGGTATCGTCCGGCAGGTCGCCGTCATAGGCGGAGAGAATGCCCTCCAGCGACGCGGGAAGGTTCTTTCGAGGATCGAACTGGGCGAAGAACACGAAGTAGTTGGACCCGATGAGATCGCTCTGCGGCAGCGACACCTCGTCCAGACTGCCGTTCTCCACGAAGGGCGCCTCAGGCGCCAGGCTTACGGTGCGCACCCTCTCGGGCGGGTGCCCGAAGCAGGTAATGACGCGCGCGCGCGTGTACTCCGAGACGGTGATGACGATGTCGGACGGCCTGAGGGAGGCCTCCAGCCGCTCGGAGTGCGTGTTGTTGAAATCGGCCCCATAGGCGTCACGACGCTCCAGGTGGAACAGGTCGTGCACGGTCACCACCCGCAGAACGCCGACCACGTCCGACCAGTCCGGCAGCTCTTCGTAGATGGAGTAGTAGATGGCCGTGCGCCCCGCCGCTTGGGTCTTCGCCACCAGCGACGCGAACCGCTCCTTGTTCACGATCTGAACGTCGGCACCCAACTCTTTCTTGTACTTTCTGAGGTCATGGGGTCCGGATTTGTTTCCTTCGGGGATCACCAGGACAAGGTCTATCGACTTGGGGTTCGCATCGGCGAACTTCTGCAAGCCCCGGAGCATGTTCCGGCCGAAGCGGGAGATTCCGCTCATCGACAGTCGCGGCTTGCACAGCCGCGTGACGTCCATGAACCATGTGGTCGCCTGGTGAGGGGACTCAGGCATAGACATTCTCCCATACACCGAGGGACATCCGACCCATTGTTTCCCTGATGCGCGCCCACTCGTCGACGGCCAGCTGTGCCGGCTCGAGCGGCTCCGTGAATTCGTCCAGCGTCACCAGTTCATAGGCCAAAGACAGGATGTTCCTCTTCGCGTGATTCACGGGATCATCCATGTCTATATAGAACTCGCCAGCCAGCCAACCCAAGAAGGCGTGTAGGCGATCAAGCTCTTCGGCGGTGTGGTGTATCCGCCGCTCGCGAAGTCCGCAGATCGAGGCGATGGCCTTCTCCAACTCGTCTTTGTTCGAGAAGGCGAAGCCCAGCCCGCAGGACGCAATCGTGTTGGTGCTGACCACCGCGGTCGGGACTCCACGGCAAATCGCGGGAAAGGCCGTCTTGGTCAAGAAGGTGACACAGCCATCGCAGAGGTCCAGGAGCTCGTTCAAGCCGTTCTCGATCGTGACAACGTTCTTGGGCATGTCGTCTAGAGAATCGAAGTAGACCTCGACGTCCGACGGGTGCTTCTTGAGCAGGACCGTGCCGCCATGGCGGCCGACCAGTTCGGCGACCTTGACAATCGTCTCTCTGACGTCGCGGAAGTCCGACGGATAGTCCGCGTCGCCTTGCGGATGATTGTGTTGCGCCCAGCCCGTCCACAAGGTGTTGTCGAGCGGGAAGAGGATGAGCGGGCGCGCCAACTTGCGCAGCCATGCCAGATCGTCGGCCCTCAGCCGCGCCTGCTCACGAAATCCCTCGGCGTCGCGTTTCAACTCCTTAACGGCGGCCTTTCCGATACGGACCCGTTCCTTCGTCACCGCGGGGGCCGCTTCGGCCATGATCTCATGCACCTCGGACTCAGCGAACATACCTTGCTTTTCGATCAGAAAACTCGAAAAGGGAGAGCGTTCTATGAAGCGATAAGCGCTACCATAGTGTTGAGCTGCCAAGTAAAACAAGTAGCAGCCGTGATCAATCTTGTTCGATGTCAAGCATACAGCCGGTCGAACGCACTCGAACACACGATCGACGTGCCAAGCCAGTTTCAGCAAGCCGCCTGCAACGCTGTTGTCCACGCGGGTGATCTGCCAGCGCCTGTGCTCCCAGGCGACAATCAGCTGGAAGGTCTCATAGGACAGCCACTCCGGCAGCTGCGCGTACTCGCCGTAGGGCAGCTCGGCAAAAAAGCGCGGCAGCTGAGCCAGGCGCGCCGGCAAGACTATTCTATTGTCCTCCGGCTCAATACGGCGTGCCGAATGCAGCAGGAGCGACCAGCCATAGCGCTCGACGCCCAGTTGGAGGTTGCTCCAGAAAGAGGCTTCGATCTCGTTCTGGAAGCTGGGATTGGCTGCCAGAATGCTTCGTGTCCGTGTCATGGTCGCGCCACGCTGAGCCCAGTATCTCCCTCATAAGTCATGGTCGAACATGGCCGCTTTGTGGCCTTCAGCTGCTTCAATTGCGCTCCATCCTTGCCCTCCGGCGCGCCTTCACTGCAAGCGAAGCATCGGCGCACGCACGACCCATGGACTTCAGACCCAATCGCGTCGCACCGGAAAGACGCCCACGGTGCGCCTTACCGGGACGGATGAGGACCTTGTCGTCGAGGAATGCTACGAGATCGCTCTCGCGCCGACAACCTCGCGCTGACAGTTCAGCCATAGCGTGACACTAGGAACACACCACAAGAGCCCGGCCCTTCATTGCAGCTTTTGTTTTCTTCTTCTACCGCGAACTCAAGAAAAGGCAAGACACCCTCTTAAGAGGTCAATATTGCAATAAAGAAACGATACCTCTGGATCGGCTCACACGCGCAGGACAAGGAAAAGGCGAACAGGATGGTCGCTTCTATAGTTAGAGGCTTGGCGGCGATGCAACCCTTACGTCATGGATCGGCTGCGGCGCTGCCTGCATCGCGCAGTAGAGAGCAGCCCTAGAGGCAGGGACAACCCGTCAGCTCTTCGAACTCCCGGATCACGTCTATCTCCGCATACTCATCGATGCCCTGTTGAATAGTATCCGACACTATTCTCTCTTTCTCCACTATCTTCGTCGATTGATTGATGAAGGTTGCCAGGATGTCGGGCAAGGTCTCGGCGTCGGAGAGTTCCAACCTCTCCAGCAAGGACATGGCAAACGAGAGGTCGGTGAAGATCTTCTCATAGGGCACGAAGATGATGTGATGACCGCTGTCCAGTTTCTCACCTCTTGTCTCTACGAAATAGCGAGACATGGCATTGTAGTCTTCGATCGCCTGGCGGTAATCTCGGAAGATGTTCCAAGACTTGTCGTTGGGGTTGTCCGCGCGCGCCTGAAAGGACCGGCACACCTCGGGCAGGGGGCGCACGATGTTGTAGATGAAGACCGACTCTCCCTTCAGGTGGCGCAGTGAGTCGCCGATTCTCCAATAAAAGTTCGGCCGTTTGTCACCGACATAGGTCGCCGCATCGTACTTATCCAATGTGTCTACAATCTTATCTTGATGCGGGTGCGTCTTAGCCATCTCCTCTATGAGTTTCTTCTCGAACGATCCGGGCGAATAAGCAAAGCGAGGATTGTGAAGCTCGTTAAACATCGCGATGTCTTCGGAGAAATGGAAGAGCTTCCCAAGAGCGCTCGTGCCGGAGCGTGGTACGCCTGAAACAAAGAGGTACTTCTTGTTGACCCGGCCGGACGCCTCGTCGAAGTCGGGGTTGTGGACGAGCGGCTTCAGTCTCTTGCACGCCTCCACCACGCCATAGGCGCGTATCGAGGTCTCGATGAACTGTGAATCAAGATCGGCCCGGTCGCCCATCACCTCTCGCGCCTGCTCGAGGTAACCCTTTGCCTCCTCGAAATTCACCTTGTTAATCAGTTCTTTAGCGACCTTAATATAGCCTTCGCCCTCGTTAGGATAGCGCTCTATCAGAAGATGAGCCGCGTCCAAGGCAGCCGAACTGTCGCCCTGCGCGCGGTAGAAATCGCTGACGATCTTCATGACCCCCGGGTTCTGGGGATGGAGTTCTAGCGCCTGGTCCACATAGCCTTTCGCCTGGTCGAATTCCCTGAACGCGGTCAAGTCCTGAATGATCTTCACGAAGCCGTTGGCGTTCTCCGGATGCTCTTCCACCAGGCGCTTGGCCGCTTCGAGCGCTTCTTGGCGATGTCCCTGCGCGCGGTGCCAGTCGTTGACCGCGCGCAGCACGGAGGGGTGGTTGGGAAACTTCTCGCCGACTTGGTCCAGATAAAGCTTGGCTTGCTTCATGTCCTTGAGAGCAACGGAATCCAGGGCCGCCCGGGTGTAGCCGTCCGGCTGCTCCGGGTGCTGTTCCATCAAGCGCCGAGCGATCCCCAGGGCCGACTGCCTATCTCCCGTCGCACGATAGAAATCGTTGGTGATCCGAAGGAGGTTGATGTGGCTCTCGTCCAGAGCGAAGGCTTGATCGAGATAGGTTTTCGCCCGGTCGAAGTCCTTGAGCGCGATCAGGTCTTGGGCCGCCCGCAGGAAACCGTCGATCTGGTCCGGATGGTGAGAGGTCAGAAGTTCGGCTGCCGCCAGTGCAGCTTCGCGGTCACCCTCGGCGCGCCCCAGGTCATTCGCCGCGCGCAGCACGAGGGGATGGTGCGGATGCTTGTTCCGCGCCTGGTCGATAAAGCCGCGCGCTTGATCGAACTCCCTCGTCGCAATGAAGTTCTGCGCCAGTCTGGTGTAGCCGTCGGGATGATTGGGATGGTGCTCGATGATCATCTGCGCGGCTTCCTGCGCCGCTTGCCGGTCGCCTAGCTGGCGATAGAGATCGTTTGAAATCCTAAGAACGGCAACATGATGCGGTTGCTCGCTGCGCGCTTGATCCAGGTAAGACCTGGCTTGCTTGTAGTTCTTCGATCTCAACTCACCGCGAGCCATCTCCAGAAGTCGCTTGAACTCCGCCGCTATCATGTTACCCGACAACCCCCAACAACACTTCACTCACCGCAACGCGCAAGGGCGCCGTCATCGAAACGGCGCGCAGGAGGATCCAACATAGGACACGGTCGCTATTCGTCTGGTACGGCCGCCTCCCCCGAGCCATCCACCACACGCGGTCGGACGATAGCGATTAGATTGTTGTAAGTCCAACGTCATTCGCCCGGCGACGAGAGCGCCCTGGTCGCGACGAGTCAACTAATCAGGAGGCGCGTTCGACGCGTTCGAGGGGCGACGAGGTCTTGGCGGGCGATCGGCAACGGCCGAAGGCACGTCATGTTCGACCGTAGTTGTCCTCCAAGCGGACGATATCGTCTTCCTCGAGATAGGCGCCCGTTTGCACCTCGATCAACTCGACCGGGATCCGGCCGGGGTTGGTCAGGCGATGCACCCCTCCCATCGGGATGAAGACCGATTCGTTCTCCCGCGTTAGCTGTACCTTGTCTTCCAACTGAACCTCGGCGGTCCCCTCGACGACGACCCAATGCTCCGCGCGGTGGAAGTGGCGCTGCAGCGAAAGCTGGCGTCCCGGCGAGACGCAGATGCGCTTCACCAGGAAACGATCACCGCGATCGATCGTTTGATACCAGCCCCAGGGCCTGTAGACGCGGCTATGGACGATGGCTTCGCTCCGCCCCTCCGCGCTCAAGCCCTGCGCCAAGGCCTTCACCTCCTGGGCGCGGTCCAGGGGCGCGATCAGGAGCGCGTCCGCGGTGTCGATGACCGCGACAGCGTCCAGTCCGATAACGCAGACCAGACGGCCTTCGGCCCTGACATAGCTCTGGCTCACGTCGATGAGGCGGACGTCGCCGGAGACCGCGTTGCCCGCCGCATCCTTGTCCGTCACCGACCAGAGCTCACGCCAGTCTCCGACGTCGGACCAGGCGAAGGCGACCGGGATTACCGCGCGCTTGTCGGTCCTTTCCATGATGGCGTAGTCGAAGGACGTCTTGCGCGCCTGACGGAAGGTCTCCCCCAAGCGTAGATAGTCGAGATCGCGCCAAGCAGCCGCCACCGCCGCTTCCACGGCGCTCACGGTCTCTTCCTCCAGGCGGGCGGCCTCGTCGAGAAGCGCGTCGCTGCGAAAGCAGAAGATCCCCGCGTTCCAAAGACAGCCGTCGGCGATCAGCTCGCGTGCCGTCTCCGCGTCGGGTTTCTCCAGGAACTGGTCGATCCGCATGCCGCTCTCGAGCCGGCTGCCGGGACGGATGTAGCCGTACTCCACCGCCGGCCGCGTGGGCTTCAGGCCGAGCGCCACGATGTCGCCGCGGGCGCTGGCCTCGGCCGCCTTCTCGGCGGCTGCCGCAAAGGCATCCCGGTCGGCGATCAGGTGGTCGGAGGGCATGACCAGGATACTGGCCTCCGGATCGCGCGCGCGACCCAGCAGGGCCGCGGCGACGATCGCCGGCAGCGTGTCGCGCCCCTCCGGCTCCAGGACGATGTCGGCTTCCAGTCCCAGCTGCTCGACCTGCTCGGAGATCATGAAGCGATAGTCGTTGCCGGCGATGATGATCGGCTTCTGGAACTGCGGTCCATCGACCCTCGACACCGTTTCCTGCAGCAGCGAGCGGTCGCCGAACGTAGAGGCCATCTGCTTGGGGTAGGTCTGGCGCGACAGCGGCCACAGACGGGTGCCCGAACCGCCGCAGAGTATGAGAGGGATGATCATGGCAGTGTCTTCGCGCTGTCGTCCGTGACCGCCCGCCAACGCCCCGAGGGAGGTGGCAAGCGGCCTCCAGCTACTGCCTTACTCGGCCTCTCCGCGCAAGGCCGGAGAGTCCGCTAGGGGCACTTGCCGTCCCTGCGACCGAGTAAGGCGGCGACCTTCCGTCCAAGGGACGCGCCCATTAGGGCTTGTCGACTAAGCACACCCTAGGTCATTGCGAGGAGCGACAGCGACGCGGCAATCCAATGCCGAGCGCCGTGCCGAACAAACCTAGATCGCCGCGCTTCGCTCGCGATGACAACGTTGCGGGCTTGCTGCACCGCTTCGGCTGGCACGGACAGTCAAGACGACAGACCCTTGGTCGTGGGGCCTTCAAGCCCGCCGGCCGGTCATCTTGAGCGACGCGGCGATCCAGACGTGCCCGGGATCCGGCGTCCCATCGCAAGGCACTTACGTGCAAGACGCGGCGGCCCCTGCAAGAGAGCGAAGCCGAGCCGGTCCGCGGCCAGTCGTATCCTTTGCCGATGGAGCGGCTGCCCGGCCGCACCGCGCGCCCTTTGCCGCCGCTCGGCCGCAATGAGGTAGCGCCGCAACGCTATGGAGAAGGCGGCGTTGCATCTGGACCCACGCAGTGCCGCCAGCTGTGCGAAAGCAAGGTCCATGTGCGTCGTCAAGGCGGCATCCAGGGCCTGCGAGCCTTGGGGCAAGAGCAGGACCCGGACGGCGATGTAGTCGAAAAAGCGCCCGCTTCGGGCTCGCGCGTGCCGGCAGGTGTCCGCGTTGAGGTCCTCCACCGCCCGAACTCGGAGCGCCTCGTCATCGCCCAGCACCGATGCCACGAACTGCCATTCCAGCCACTTGCGCTTGGCGCGCCGAAGGCGCTCATCGTCGAGAGTCAAGGCGCCCGCCGGCCTGTCCGAGTGGCAGATCGGCGCCGGCTCGGCATGCGAGAGATCCTCCAGCACCTCGAGGCATCCATCCACCAGGGCCTTAAGAGAGCGCCCCGTCGTGGAGCAGGCGTGCCAGCGATAGTGCGCCAGACTGGGCTCGCCGCACGATGCGATCGGCCATCCGCTCCTCAGCAGCGCATTGAGATAGGCCCAGTCCTCCCCGAACCGCACGCCGGGCGGAAAGCGAGAGCGCTTCATGACGAGGCTTTCGCCCATCACCGTGGCGATCGCGAAGGGCATCCGCCAGCAGTGGCGATACCATGCGGTGCGGCGCCGACCCGCGGTCACGTTCAGAGCCGCGCCGGCCCCATCGATCATCTCGACCTGGCCGCCGCAGATCTTGGCGTCACCCGCCTCCAGCAAGCCGACCCGCCGCTCCAGAGAGCGCGGCGTCAAGAGGTCGTCCGCGTCGACAAAGGAGACGTAGCGGCCGCGCGCCAGGTCCAGCCCTCTGTTCCGGGCCGCCGATGTCCCGGCGTTGTCTTGGCGCACCACCACCACACGGGGATCCTGGCGGGCCTTAGCCGCCAAGAGCGCTGGGGTCCTGTCGCTCGAACCGTCGTCGATGCACAGCAGCTCGAAGTCGGAGAGAGACTGCCGCAAGACGCTGTCGATGGTCTCTTCGACATGCCGCTCGCCGTTGAAGACCGGCATGACGATGCTGAGCAAGGGGCCGTCGCCGTCGCGTTCCAGGTAGCGCTCGACATAGATCGAGCGAAGGGCGGCCGTGCCGCCGGGGCTGGTGCTGACAAGACGCGCCCCCGATGACCCGAGCCACAGCAAGAAGGCGTCCAAGGCCTCCCCGCAAGCCTGTTCGAGCCCGGCGAGCGGCTCTTCCAAACCGTGCAATACGATGGTCTTGCCTTGGCGCGCGCAAAGCAGAGCGAGTCCGGTCACGGCCCTCCAGAAGGAGGGCAAGCTCTGGGCGCAGTCGGGCGCGCCGGCCTGCCCAACGATCGCCGTCGGCAGCCGCAGGACTCGATCGGCCAAGGGGGGTGGCAAGGAAGACGCCGCGGAGGCTTCCTCTTCGACTGGGAGGACAAGATGGGCGGAAAGCCTCTCCAAGGCGTCGAGCCGCGCCGACGGATCCCCGCCGCGACGCCGATCGGCAAGGACAAGAACCCCTCGGAATCCGGCCAGGAGGTCTTCCTTCGCCAAGAGGCTCTCCGATACCACGGCCAAGGTTCGAGCAGCCCAAGCGCGGCCGACCGGGGCCGCCAGAGCCCCGGCGCCCAGCACGACGACACGCTCGCTGTCTCGGCAGAGGGCCGCGAGCCTTTCGTCCGCCTGGTCTTCAAGACCGGCCAGAACAGAGGACCACCCTGTCAGCGGCTGCATTCTCCGGTGCTGCGGACATCCAGTCCGAAGGCTTGCTTGAAACCCCTCTCGCCTTCCCTGGTCAAGGTCAAGGTGCGCGGCCGCTCGGCGCGTCGAAACCAGTGCTGCCGCAGGTAGTAGGCCAGGAGTTCCGCGCCCAAGCGGCCGGCCAAGTGTACCCTGCGCTCGCTCCAGTCCAGACAGGGACGGCAGAGGGGGCGACTGCTTTTGCCGCCGCCCGTCAGATCGAGGCCCAGTTCGGCGAAGAAGTCTTGCCCGCGATCGGTGATCAGACCGCCATCTTCGCCGAGCTCGATCAGACCGCGCTCGACCAGGCGATCGGCAACGGCGACGGCGAGGTTGCCGGCCAAATGGTCATAGCAACTGCGAAAGGCCTTCAAGGCGGGGTCGCGCGGGCCGGTCCGCACCTCGGGCGGCGCGGTCATGGCCGAGAACTGCATCATGCTCTCCAGCAAGCGGGCGACTTCGGGCGAGGCCAGCCGAAAGTAGCGATGGCGCCCCTGCTTGGTCACGGTCATCGCCTTGCCGTCGATAAGACGCGCCAGATGACCGCTGGCGGTCTGCGGGGTGATGCCGGCGACCTCGGCCAGCTCGCACGCCGTGAGCGCGCGGCCGTCGAACACCGCGTAAAGCATGGCGGCCCGTCCCGGATCGCCCAAGAGGGCGCCGATCTCGGCCACGCGGGCAGGCGTGCTCATCTCCAAGACCTCCCGTCGGTTCGTGCGACGGAGACAGTCTAGGTCCAATTCTCAGACCACGATACGGCCTTGATCGAAGTGTCCGCCCCCGATCGCCCGCCAAGGTCAGCGATGGGGACCAACGCCCGGCGCAAGGCGACGCCCGCTCGGCCGTCGACCCCTTGCCCGCCTAGGACGCCAACGCGGAGATGCGATGGCCGCCCTCCGCCAGGCGACGCGGCGAGAAGTTCTGGAACTCGACCCGCCAGGCGTGGCTCTGATTGGGATCGTGGCTGCCGATCGGACCGGGCACATGGTCGATGCGGGTCAGCGAGCAGTTGTCGACGCAAAGCCGCAGCGCATGCTCGGGGTGCAGGCCCAGGGCCTCGGCCAAGGCCGCGCGAATCGTGCCGCCATGGGTGACGGCGACGATGTCCCGGCCCTGCTGCGCGTTGTTCAGCTGATAGACCTTCTCGCGCACCCGGTCCATCAAGTGGACGAAGGACTCGCCGCCAGGAGGTGCGGCCTCGGCCGGTGCCAGCCAGAAGCGGTGCCAATGGCCAAGGTCGCCGTTCTTGACCTCCTCGTAGGTGCGGCCCTGCCAATCGCCGAAGTGCTGCTCCATCAGCTCCGGCGCGGCGATGGGTTCCGGCGTCTTTCCATTCATCCGTTCGCGGATGGCCTGCGCGGTCTGGATGGTCCGGGTCAGGGTCGAGGTCACCCAGTAGGCGTCGGCCGGCAGGAGGCGCGCCAAGGCCTCGAAGGTCGGGGGATCGTCGACATCGCACGGGAAGTCGCACTGGCCGTAGAGGCGGCCCTTGTTGGCCGTTACGGGGGCGTGGCGAACCCACCACCAGCGGGTCTCTGTCATGATCCTCGTCCTTGCGTTCAGGTCAGTAACGCGGCCGCAACCAAAAACACCGCGATCTCCCCGCACTGCTCCAGTCCGCCCAGTACGTCGCCGGTATAGCCGCCGATCTGCCGGCGGGCCAGTGCTCTGACCGCAAGGAACGTGAGCGCCAGCAGCAGGGCTGCGACCAGCGGAAAGGCAAAGCCGGTCCCGCCGACCCAGGCCGCCAAGGCCAGGACGCCCAGGCCCAGCAACAGCGCGACGCCGGCCACCGGCGGAGACGGCCGCCCGGCGGCGGCCGACTGGCCCTCGCGGCGGACCAAGGGCGTGGCAAGCATGAAGGCCGGCAAGAGCGCCCGCGCGCCGACATGGGCGGAAACCAGGGCGACGGCGGCGGCATGGCTGTCGGCCAGGGCCGCCAGGGCCGCCGCGCGCAGGGCAAGGCTCATCGCCAAGGCGATGGCGCCATAGCTGCCCACACGGCTGTCGCGCATGATCTCCAGCTTGGCCTCCGGCGTCCAGCCGCCGCCGAAGCCATCGGCCATGTCGGCTAGCCCGTCCTCGTGCAGCGCCCCGGTGACGAGCAGGCTGGCGGCCAAGGCCAAGAGCGCGGCAATCCAGGGCGAGAGACCGGCCCACGCCGCAAGCCCGTAGGCCAGCGCCGAGACCAGGGCGACGAAGAGCCCGACGAGCGGGAAGCACCAGCCGGCCTTGGCCAAGGCGCCCGCCTCCGGCTCCACGGACAGCCGGAGCGGCAGCCGCGTCAAGAACACGCCGGCCAGCCTGAGGTCGCCTGCAAGACGCGCCAAAGCCGTCACTCTCCCTTATCCCCGCTCCAAGACCGCTTCCAGAAACGCTCCGAGGCTAGCAGGAAGCGCGATCAAGTGCCTTCCCATTCCGGTCCCACCCCGGCTATTGGAGAGCCGGCCGCAAGCCCGCGAGGAGTTCCCCGGTTCATGTCCAACAGCGATACACCCTCCAGCCTGGAAGAGATCCGCAAGCTGCTGCGCGAGCTTCCGGGACCCGACTTGGCCGCCAAGCGCGCCGTCGAGACCCGCCAGCTGGAACTCCTGAAGCCACTGGGCGCGCTGGGCCGCCTGGAGGGCCTGGCGGCCTGGCTGGCGGCCTGGCAGGGGCGCGAGACGCCGCACATGGCAAGGCCCCGGGTGGCCGTCTTCGCCGGGAACCACGGCGTGGCCGCGCGCGGTGTCTCGGCCTATCCGGCCGAGGTGACGACGCAGATGGTTCAGGCCTTCATCGCCGGGCAGGCGGCCGTCAACCAATTGGCGGCCCTCAGCGACGCCGACCTCAGGATCTACGAGCTGGCGCTCGACGAGCCCACCAACGACATGAGCCAAGGCCCGGCCATGAGCGAGGAAGACGCCGTGCGCGCCATCGCCTACGGCATGATGGCGGTCGAGGAAGGCTTCGACTGCATGGCGCTGGGCGAGATGGGGATCGCCAACACCACGGCCGCGGCGGCCCTCTGCGCCGCCCTCTTCGGCGGCGGCGGCGCCGATTGGGCCGGCCCCGGGACCGGGCTCGTCGGCGACGGTCTGGCCCACAAGGCGGCGGTGATCGATCAAGCCCTGGCTGCGAACGCGCAGAGCCTGGAGGACCCCTTGACCGCGCTCTGCGCGTTGGGCGGCTTCGAGCTCTGCGCGCTCGTCGGCGCCGTGATCGCCTGCAGGCTGGCGCGCACGCCGGTCATCCTGGACGGCTTCGCCTGCACGGCGGCGGCGTCCGTGCTCTACGCCGTCAAGCCCGACCTGCTGGATCACTGCCTGGTGGGACACGTCTCCGCCGAGCCCGGTCATCAGCGCCTGCTGCAAGCGATGGGGAAGGACGCCCTGCTCGCCTTCGGCATGCGGCTCGGCGAGGCGTCCGGCGCGGCCTTGGTCTTGCCCTTGCTGCAGGCGGCCTGCGCTTGCCACAACGGCATGGCGACCTTTGAGGAGGCAGGCGTCAGCAGTTCCGCCGACTGAGACCCGCGTCTAGCCAGGCTCGAAGAGCTCGATCGGATTGCCCGAGGGGTCTTCGCAAAGGATCTGGCGACCGCCCGGGCCGGCGAGGATGTCGTTGCGGAAGACCACGCCGTCCGCTCTCAACGCCCGCACCAAGGCCTCCAGATCCTCGACGGTGATCACGATACGGCTCCAGCCGCCGGGCTCGGGTTTCGCTCCGTCCGGCATGGGCTTGGAGGCTGACGCCGGCGGTCCCGCCAACCAGAGCAGCAGATCGCCGCGCGCGAGGATCGCCATGGCGGGTCCGTACTGCTGCCGCAGCTCGAACGACAGACGGTCGCGATAGAAGGCGACCGCCGCATCGACATCGTGGACGATGTACCTGACCTGAGCCATCTCACCTCCCTTGTCCCTTGTCCGCCTCGGCCACCGACCGGCAGGCCGTCACCCCAGGGCGCGCCGCACGGCCTGGGCCAGATCCCTGCGCTGAAAGGGTTTGGCCAGAAGCGGCGCGATCTCGCTGACGACCTCTTCCTTGCCGCGCGTGCCAGCCGCATAGCCGGACATGAACAAGACCTTCAGGCCCGGACGCTCGGCAAGCGCCTCACGCGCCAGCACCGTCCCATTGGTCCCGCCAGGCAAGACGACGTCGGAGAGCAAGAGGTCCAGGGGCCGACCCTCGGCCAGCACCTGCCGGGCCAGCGCCGCGTCCGCGACGGCCTGGACGCGATAGCCCAGCCCCTGCAGCATCTTTTGCGCCACCGCCCTGAGGTCGGCATCGTCCTCGACGACGAGAATGGCCTCGCCTTGACCCTTTGGCAGGCTAACAAGGGGAACGACTCTCGCCGCTCCGCCAAGCTCTTGGTGCCGCGGCAGGTAGAGCTTGACCGTCGTCCCCCGGCCCTCGTGGCTCTCCAGCGTGACGTGGCCGCCGGACTGCTTGGCAAAGCCATAGACCATGGGTAGCCCCAGACCGCTGCCTCGGTCCGGTCCCTTGGTGGTGAAGAAAGGTTCGAAGGCGCGCTCTCTGACGTCTTCCGGCATGCCGGCGCCGTCGTCGCTCACCGACAAGAGCACGAAGCTGCCACTGGGCGCTTCGGGATCGTTGTCGAGGCCGTCTTGCCGCAAAACGGCGTTGCCGCAAGCGATCACCAGGCGGCCGCCGTTCGGCATGGCGTCCCGGGCGTTGAGCACCAGGTTCAACAAGGCACTCTCCACCTGGCCCGGGTCGGCCAGCGCGGGCCAGAGATCGGGCGCGACCTCGGTCTTGATCTCGATGGTCTCTCCCAGGGTCCGTGTGAGCATCCCGGTGATACGATCGACCAGGCGGGCGAGATCGATGGTCCTGGGCTGCAGCGCCTGCCGGCGCGAGAAGGCCAGCAAGCGCTGGGTAAGCTCGGCCCCGCGCCTGGCGGCATGGAGGATGGGGTCGGTCAAGGCCGCCTCGAGACCGGGCAGGTCGGCCAGCAGCTCCGTGTTGCCGTGGATCACCGCCAACAGATTGTTGAAGTCGTGCGCGACGCCGCCGGTGAGTTGGCCTAGAGCCTCCATCTTCTGGACGTGGGCGATGCGCGCCTCCGCCTCCTTCTGTTTAGTGATGTCGGTGGCGATGCAACCGGTGCCTATCACCTCGCCCTGCTCGTCGATCAGGGGAAAGCGGCTCTTCAGCCAGTGCAACGCGCGTCCCTCTGTCAGACTGGTGCCCTCTTCCTGCAGCGCCGTCTTCGTCGCCATCACCCGTCGATCGGCATCCAGCACCGGCTGCGCGAACTCCGCGCCCACGACCGATTCGTAGGCTCTACCGACGGAGTCGTCCGGAAACTGCTCCGGCGTGGTCTCTATGCGTCTCTTGCCATGCGCGATGATCTTGCCGCTCCGGTCCTTCAGGACGATCGCCATGGGCGCGTTCTCCAGGATCGTCGAGAGGTAGAGCGTCTGCGTTCGGAGGTCCTTCTCCACCCGCTTGCGCTCTTCGATCTCGGCCTGCAGGGAGCGATTGAGTCGCTCCAGGTCCGTGGTCCGCTGCGCCACGCGCGCTTCCAGGTCGCGGTTGGCCTCCGCCAGCTTGGCGCCGAGGGCGACGTGATCGGAGATGTCCTCCTCGGTCAGCACGAAGACATACTGGCCGGTGACGGGATCGCGTCCGCGCTTAGCGGTGACACGATGCCACTGCTGCCCGCGCGGCGTGGTCACCAGGAAGTCGCCCTGCAGCGTGCGGTCCTGCTCCGCCGTCTCCAGCAGGCGCGCGGCATCGCCCGGTCGGCAGAAGCGCAGCCCCAGTTCACCTTGCTCGGGAGGTGCTGCCTCCTTGCGGGCGCCATAGCACTCGGCGGCTGCAGCATTCTGGGCCAAGAGGACGCCGTCCAGCGAGAAGGTGCTGACCAGCAGGGGCGTGTTCCTGGCCGCCTCCAGGATACGCAAGGCGTTGGGATCCTGCTTCAGGTCGATCGGATGGGAGGCCTCCAGCAGGATGGCGCGACGGCCCTCTTCAATCAGGACCGGCACGATGTCGGCGACGATGGTGACGGGCTGTCCCTGGGGATAGAGGGTCCAGCCTTCCTGGAAGGAGCTGCTGGGACCGTCGGTCGAGACCATGAACCTCAGACGATCGCGGACGTTCTGCGAGTCCGTTGAAAAGTCCCGCGCCCTCAACTCCTCCAGCGAAGACGCGCCCCAGAAGGACAGCGCGCTCTCGTTCCCCCACCAGATCGCGTGCCGCTCGACATCGAAGATCCAGATGGGCGTGCGCAGGCGATCGTAGCCGACAAGATCGGGCAGTCCGGAAAACCAAGGCCAGTCGTCGGTTCTTGCGCCCACTTTCGCGTCCTCGCTTGCCGCCCGGTCGGCATCCCTGATCGAGCAACCCTTCTCGACCCAATGCGATGCTTCTCTTGACTGCCGCTTCAAGGCAAGGTGTTTTCATGGGTACTGGGCAGGCGACGTCCGTTCGCTGCTCCTATTCAGTGCTGCCATCACCCAGCGTAAGAAACAAATTTTATCGGCAGTTGATTCTTGAGACCGACTCAGCTTACTCTCCCGCCTGTGTGCTGAAATCGGCGACGTGCAATAGAAGCGTCGATTCGGAGCATGGCTTTCCGCCGATAGAGTGGAGAGTCCAAAAAATCGAGGCTGAGCTGACCGGCGTGCCCTAGGGGATGGCATCGAGCGCCGGTGAGTGATGACGCCGTAACGTCCACGTTCCTCTTGTCTGAAACGACGAGCGCAAGAGACAAGACGCGAGAGGGAGGATCTACCTGATGCCGGAAGCCGCTTCACAGGCGCAACTTGACGCCTTGGTGGTTATCTTCACCGAATTCTACTACTGGCTGACCGTCGCACTTATGTTCCTCATCCATGTGGATTCTGCATGTATGAGGTCGGCGCCTCCAGGCGCAAGAACATGATGCATACACTGATGAAGAACACCATGGTGATCCCCTTGGTCACCGTGACCTTCTTCCTGTTCGGATGGTGGATTTACTTCGCCTTTCCCAACGGACCCTTCATCTATGAAGGTAAGGGCCTAATCGATGCGCCCAATGCGGTCCCCTGGTCCGAGTTGATGGGCGCGCACCTGGGCGGACCATCGGTCAACGATGCGACGGATCCCGACACGAACGCGCTCTGGTCCCGCCTGAATGGCGTGTTCTGGGCCGCGTTCCTACTGTTCTCCTGGACCGCCGCCTCGATCGTCTCGGGCGCGGTGATCGAACGCATACGCTCTGGCGCCTTCTGGCTGATTGCCGTCCTGGTGGGTTCCTTCACCTGGATCATCGATGCGGCCTGGGGCTGGCACTACGACGGCTGGATGGTCAAGCTTCTGGGCTACCACGACGCCTATGCGTCGGGCGTCATCCACGCGATTGCCGGCGGCGCCGCCTTGGGCGTCCTGGTGCATCTGGGCCCGCGTATCGGCAAGTTCCGGGCCGACGGCACCCCGCGCAACATCGTGCCGCACAATCCCTGGCTGGTGACCGTCGGGCTGTTCCTGATCTACACCGGCTTCTGGGGCTTCTACGTGGCCTGTAACGTGCCGATCATCGATGCCGCGTCGATCGGCGCGGAAGGCGATGCCTTCACCGCCACCAACATCTACCTGACGCCGACCACCCTTTCGGCCATCACCTTCAACTTCCTGATGTCTCTGGCAGGCGGTCTCATGGCCGGCTACATCATCTCGAAGGGCGATGCCTTCTGGACCTACTCGGCCGGCTTGGCGGGCATCATCACGGCGTCGGCCGGCAACGACCTCTATCATCCGATCGAGGCCATGTTCGTTGCCGTCATCGGCGTCTGGATCGCCTATCGCCTGCACTTCTGGGTGGAGCGCCGCTTCAAGATCGACGATGCGGTGGGCGCCGTCGCAGTGCACGGCTATGCCGGCTTCGCCGGTCTGGTGATCGCCGGCTTCCTCCTGTGGGGCCATCCCTCCTCGGCCTTCGAGGGCTATGCCCCGATCACGCCTTGGGGGCAGTTCATCGGCGCGGTGATCATGTTCTGGGTGCTGGGCTTCCTGCCGACCTTCATCCTGGCGGGAATCTTGAAGGCGGTCGGCGTTCTGCGGATCCCCGAGAAGCTGGAACTGGCCGGTCTCGACTTCGCCGACTTCCACGATCGCTACCTCTCCGAGGAGGACGTGGCGGCAGCGGAGTACGAAGAGGCGCGCCGCCACGGCGTCGTCAACTAGGCCGCAGATAGGAAGGAATGAGACGATGAGCACGACACCCGTCGAATCCTGGGCGGTTGATCTCAACACCATCGGACCGGTCTATCCCTTCGTCGGCATCGAGGCGGTCCTGGTGATCGCAGCGGTGGTGTTCTGGGTCGGCTGGCACGTCATCCAGCTGTCGATGGAAAGCAAGACCTATCAGGAGGACCTCGTCCTTCTGGAGGACCCGCAGGCCTTCGAAAGAGCCTACGCGCAAGGGGACCGCGTGCCCAAGGACGACTAGCGGCCCCTAAGCCTCCCTCCAGGAGGCTTGAGGAAGAAAGAGCGGCGCGTCACCCGAGCGGGGCGCGCCGCTTTCTTGTCGGCGAAGCGGCTAGAGCTGCTTCAGCTTGATGCCCATGGCGGTCATTGCGAAGCCGGCGAAGAAGAGATTAATGCCGACCAAGAGGCCCAGGATCCAGGCCGCGTCGAAGGGATAGCCGGCGACGATGATGACGCCCAGTCCGACCGAGCAGATGCCGCCCACGGCGGGCCAGAAGCGCCCGCCGGGCACGGTCGAGCGAAAGGCGATGACGAGGCGCAGGATGCCGTCGATGAAGAAGTAGGCGGCAAGGATCAGGGTCAGCGCCAGGATCCCCTCGGCCGGCTGCATGATGAGAAGGACGCCGACGGCGATGTAGAGCAGGCCCATCACCACCTCCATCAGCTTGGTGCCCTCCTCGCTGCCGCGGAAGGCCTTGAGGAGCGTGAAGATGCCGCCGATGATCAGGAGGTAAGCGACCACCGCTTCGACCGCCAAGGTCGCCAGGTGCGGCATCAGCGCCGCCAGGAGGCCCAAGATCGACATGACGATGCCCAAGGCCAGCATCCAGCCGGCCTTGGCTTTCAGCAGCTCCTTGGCGTGCTCGCGGAACTTCTCGTTGTCGGGCCCCAGATTCACCATGTCACATCCCCACTTGCGCCAGCCGCGAATGGCTGAAGAAGGCCACCGCTTTGCCGGCGCCGCAAGAATTTCTTAGAGTCTGTCTTGAAACGCGCCGAATGGCGCGTTTCTTGGCGGTTCCGGCCTGAGCAACCGGAGACATGGGTAACAGTTTAGACCGGATAGATGGGTAACAGTTTTTGCGGTCCTGTAGCTTCTTTCCGCCCCGACCGGGGCGGAAAGAAGCGGATCAATCGTTTACGCTTCAGGTCCAAGATGCCGAGGTCGATCTTGGCATAGCGTACAAGCCATTCACCGTCGATTGTCTCGCCGATGCCGACCTGCTCGCCCGCCAGCGTCTCGCTGATGAAGAAGGATCGTCCGGCCCACTTGATCTCGCCACTGGAGCGTACCTTGCGAACGGCGAAGTCAGCGTCGTACCAGGGCTCCAGAAGGTGTCTCGGGTAGCGCCTAGGCGAGGGCTGCCAGAAGGCGGCCGGCGGCTTCTGACCCAGGGCTTCATGCGGGCGCTCGCTGTTGTAGCTATGACAGAAGCGATCGAAGCGTCGCTGCTGTTCGGCCCGGCTGGCCGCCGGTGGGCAAGAGGTCTCCTGCTTCAAGGTCAGGTGAAAGCGCTCGTGGCGCCCATTCTGCTCTGGATGGCCAGGTGCGATCCGCTCCAGGCCGATCCCGGCCTTCAACCAGCTCAAGGACAAAGCGGTCAAGCCGCCCGGGCCCCCAGATGCGAAGGGAGGCCCGTTGTCCATGCGCAGTACCTGCGGCACACCGCAGCGCTCGAAGAGCGCCCGCATAGCACGCTCCACTGGGTCGCTCTTCGGTTCCACGATCTCGCAGAGCAGCACATAGCGCGAATAAGCATCGCTCACCGTCAGCGGATCGCAGCGCACACCATCGCCGGTGCGAAACCAGCCCTTGAAGTCCACACTCCAGACTGTGTTGGCCGCACTCACCTCGGCAAAGGGCGCCGAGAGCGGGCCCGGCCGGCGGGCTGAACGGCGGCGCGAAGCGCTCAGACCATGCGCACGCAGTAGATCGCCCATGGAACTCGCACTCGGCCAAGCGCGATCCGGGGCATGAGCCTCTAGATAAGCACGCAGTTTGCGGGGTCCCCAGCTCGGGCGTTCCCGGCGAAGCTGCAGGATCGCCTCCGCCACTTCCAACGCCATCGCCCGACCATGACGCTTGGGAGCACGAGAGCGATCCTCGAGACCAGCCGCGCCCTCACTGCGATAGCGCGACAGCCACTTGTAGCCCGTCTTCCGGCTGATCTCATAGTGCGCACACAGCTCCGTCATCGTCGATTTGCCAAGCAAAGCCTCACTCACAAATGCAACACGTTGGTCCATCTGACAGGTCTCTCTCCAGGGCATCGGCCACCTCCTGGCCGACATCTCGCCTGTCACCCATCTATCCGGTCTATTATGTTACCTATCTATCCGGTCTGGACCGCCCGCACCTCCGCCCGACCACCCACGAGAGTATCCTGAACTGGGTGGTCGGGCGGGGGTGCGGGCCGGTTCAGCGCGTTTCGAGACGGCCTCCTACAAAGAAGGAAGCGCGCGCGGATTGTACATGTCGGCCCTGCACGAGGCTCGGGCCGGCCACGCAAGGGCCAAGCGGCGGCCTCAATTCCGTCCGCTCGCGTGACAAGATGGAGCGGCCATAGGGTAAGTCCATGCTGTCTCTGATCAACATCGTGCTCCTGATCGGCGCGGGCCTCCTGGTGCTCTCCGCCTTCACCAGCCTGCTCTCCCGGCGGCTGGGGATCCCCATCTTGCTGGTGTTCCTGGGCATCGGCCTGCTGGTCGGCGTCGACGGCCCCGGCGGCATCTCCTTCGATAATGCGCCTCTCGCCTACTTCGTCGGCTCGCTGGCCATGGCGATCATCCTCTTCGATGCCGGCTTCGAGACGCCTTGGAAGACCTGGCGCCTTGCGGCGGCACCCGGACTGGTGCTGGCCACCTTGGGCGTGCTGGCGACCGCCGGGCTGGTCGGCACCGCGGCCGTCTACCTGATGGGCGTGGACTGGAGCACCGGCCTGCTGCTGGGCGCCATCGTCGCCTCGACCGACGCGGCGGCCGTCTTCCTGCTGCTGCGAATGTCGGGCGTGGTGCTGCGCGAAAGGGTCAAGGCGACCTTGGAGATCGAGTCCGGTAGCAACGATCCGGTCGCCATCTTCCTGGCCCTGGGCCTAGTGACCCTCGTCGGCACGCCGCATGTGTCGGACGCCGTGGACTTCGGCATCACCTTCCTCGAGCAATTCGCCATTGGCGGCCTGGGCGGCCTTCTGGCCGGGCTCGGCATCCTGCGGCTGATGCGCTGGCTGGAGCTGGAAGAGGGCTTGGCGCCGCTGGTGGTGGTCGGCCTGGTGGTCGCCGTCTTCAGCGCGGTGAACCTGCTGGGCGGCAGCGGCTTCCTCGGCGTCTATGTCGCCGGCCTGGTGGTGGGCAACGGCAAGCTCAAGGGCAGGGCCGAGATCCAGCGATTCCAGACCGGGGTGACCTGGCTCTGCCAGATCGCGCTTTTCCTGACCCTCGGCCTGCTGGCCACCCCCAGCCACTTCCTCGACGTGGCCCTGCCGGCCTTGGCGATCGCCGCGATCCTGATGTTCGTCGCCCGCCCGCTGGCGGTCTGGATCGGCCTTCTGCCCTTCGGCTTCAGCCGGCGCGAGATGGCCTTCGTCTCCTGGGTCGGCTTGCGCGGCGCCGTCTCCATCATGCTGGCGATCGTGCCGCTCTTGAGCGGCCACGCCGAGGCGCACTTCCTCTTCAACGCGGCCTTCATCATCGTCCTGGCCTCCCTGCTGTTTCAGGGCTGGACCGTGCGCCCCCTGGCGAAGTGGCTGAAGCTGACCATCCCGCCCAGACTCGGGCCGGTCGAGCGGGTCGAACTCACCTTGCCGGGCGAAACGCAGATGGAGGTGGTGGCCTACACCGTGAACGCCGACAGCCCCATCGCGTCCGGCCGCGCCTTACCGCGCTTCGCCCGCCCGTCCCTGCTGCTGCGCGAGGGGCGGGTCGTCGATCTGCATCCGGGCGATCGGATCCGGGGCGGCGACCACGCCTATCTCTTCGCCACGCCCGAGCAACTGCCCCTGCTGGACAAACTCTTCGCCGGCAGCGCGCCGATCGACCCCGAGGATCGCCTCTTCTACGGCGACTTCCAGCTGGAGGGCGGCACGCCGGTCGGTGCCTTGGCCGAGTTCTACGGCGTGAAGACGGAGACACCCGCCACCATCCCTCTGGCCGACCTCTTCGAAGAGCACTACGGGTCGATGGTGGAGAGCGGCGATCGCATTCGACTGGACGTCCTGGAGTTGGTCGCCGTCTCGGTGAGCGACGGCCGGGCCGATCAGGTAGGCCTGCTGCTGGACCCGCCGCCGCCCCTGCGGCCCATCCCCTTCCTGCCGTCCTGGAAAGAGATAGAAAGCCTCTTCCGCAGTAAGGCGAAGGCCAAGCCGGCGATCGAGGCAGGTGCGGCCAAGCCGCCCTTGCCAGCCCCCGACGAAGGGGCGCAGTCTCCGCCCGCAGTCACCCCGCAGGATCCGAAACCATGAAGCTGCCCCGCCTGGTCGGCCATCGTGGCGCCGCCACGCACGCCCCCGAGAACACGCTCGCCGGCATCCGCGCGGCGCGGGAGTTCGGCCTCGAGTGGGTCGAGTTCGATGCGCAGCTGACGGGCGACGGTGTTCCGGTCCTGATGCATGACGACACCCTGCAGCGCACCACCGGCGATCCGCGCAAGATCGCCGAGGTTCCTTTGGACGAAGTCGCCCGACTGGATGCCGGCGGATGGTTCGCGGAGCGCTTCCGAGAAGAGCGGGTCCCCACCTTGGAGGCGGCCACGGCCCTGCTCGTCGAGCTGGGGCTGCAGGCAAACGTGGAGATCAAGCCCTCGCCGGGTCTCGCGCGCGAGACCGCCATCGCCACCGTCTCGCTGATGAAGCGGGTCTGGCACGCGACGCGCCCACCGCCCCTCTTCTCCTGCTTCCAGGTCGAGGCACTGGAGGAAGCCCAGAACGTCTGGCCGGAGGCACCGCGCGGCTACCTCATGCGCTCTCTGGCACGCGATTGGCAGGAAACAGCGGTCCGGCTGGGATGTCTCTCCATCCACCTCTGGCATCCAGGGATCCGCCCAGACCAGGCCGAGGCAATCAAGGCCGCAGGCTATCAACTTGCGGCCTACACGGTGAACGACGCCGGGCGCGCGGCCCGCTTGCTGGAGATGGGTCTCGACTGCCTGATCAGCGACGACCCGCCGGCCCTGGCGGAGGTCTGCGGCGCCAGCAAAGCCGCCTGACGCGCCCAGACCAGGATTGAGAATGCGGTTCGGACGATAGATCTAATCGATCTATCGTCATCGCGCTCTATCCGCCCTTTGCCTTGGAGACCTCGCCGGTGGTGAGCCGCCTGGGCGACGGGATGCCGATTACGTGATAGCCGCAGTCGACGAAGTGAACCTCCCCGGTGACCGCGGTCGAGAGGTCTGAGAGCAGATAGAGTCCGGCGCCGCCGATCTCGGACAGGGCGACGGAGCGCTGCATCGGCGCCTGTTCGCGCGCCCAGCCGTAGGTGAAGCGGGCATCCGCGATGGCCGAGCCGGCCAAGGTGCGCACCGGCCCGGCGGAGATGCAGTTGACCCGAATGCCGGCGTCTCCCAGGTCGCTGGCGAGGTAGCGGACCGAGCATTCGAGCGCCGCCTTGGCGATGCCCATGACGTTGTAGTTGGGCGTCACCCGCTCGCTGCCGAGATAGGAGAGCGTCAGTAGGC
Source organism: Rhodospirillales bacterium (assembly GCA_963669375.1). Lineage (GTDB taxonomy): Bacteria > Pseudomonadota > Alphaproteobacteria > Kiloniellales > JACOMY01 > JACOMY01. The sequence continues at coordinate 1,849,951 of OY770024.1, forward strand.
TGCCGCCGTCGCGCATCAACGGCGCGGCCAGGCGCGCGATCTGGGTGAAGGAGTAGCAGGAGACCAGCAGCGTGCGGCGGAAGTTGGCGCGCGTGGTGTCGAGATAGCGCCCCTTCAGCTCCTCCTTGTCGGAGTAGGCGATGGCATGGACCAGGAAGTCGAGGCCGCCCCAGCGCTTGTCGAGGTGCTCGAAGACGGCGTTGAGCGAGGCCTCGTCGTCGACGTCGCACGGCAGCATCTCCGTGACGCCGATCGATTCCGCCAAGGGCTTCACCCGCTTGCCGAAGGGTTCTCCCTGATAGGTGAAGGCCAATTCGGCGTCCGCGGCATGGAGCGCCTCGGCGATCCCCCAGGCGATGGAGTGATCGTTCGCCACGCCCATGATGAGGCCGCGCTTCCCGGCCATCAGTCCTTTGAGAGCCTGCAAGCCTGCGGCCTCCCCTCGTCATCTCGCCGGGTGTTGCGACCCGGCCGCTCAGCGGCCCGCTGACGGCCGCCCTTGTTCGTCTATCGCCTCGCCGCGTCCGAAGCGCTCTAGCCCTCGAAGCGCTTGAAGATCAGCGTCGCGTTGGTGCCACCGAACCCGAAGGAGTTGGAGAGCACGCAGTTCAGCTGCACGTCGTCCTCCCGCTCTATGAGGATCGGCATGCCCTCGCCTTCCGGGTCCACCTCGTCGATGTTGGCCGAGGCGGCCAGAAAACCCCCTTGCATCATCAGCAAGGAATAGATGGCCTCGTTCACCCCGGCCGCGCCCAGCGCGTGACCGGTCAAGGACTTGGTCGAGGCGATCTTCGGCAGATCGGCGCCGAAGACCTCCTTGATCGCCTTCAGCTCCGCCGTGTCGCCGATCGGGGTCGAGGTTCCGTGCGTGTTGATGTAGTCGACCGGGACGTTGCCGATCGACTGCAGGGCGACACGCATGCAGCGCACCGCCCCCTCGCCCGAGGGCTGGACCATGTCGTAGCCGTCGGACGTGGCGCCGTAGCCCACCAGTTCCGCGTAGATCTTGGCGCCGCGGGCACGGGCGTGCTCCAGCTCCTCCATCACCAGGACGCCGCCGCCGCCGGAAATGACGAAGCCGTCCCGGTTCCGGTCGAAGGGCCGGCTCGCCCTGGCCGGCTCGTCGTTGTAGCGCGACGAGAGCGCCGGCATGGCGTCGAAGGTCATGGAGGCGGTCCAGGAAAGCTCTTCCCCACCGCCGGCGAAGACCAGGTCCTGCTTGCCCAGTTGGATGAGCTCGGCGGCGTGGCCGATGCAGTGCGCGGAGGTCGAGCAGGCCGAGCTCATGGTGTAGCTCACGCCCTTGATCTTGAAGGGCACGGCCAGGGTCGCCGAGTTGGTGTTCGACATGACCCGCGGCACCATGAAGGGGCCGATCCGCTTCACGCCGCGGTCCTTGGCGATCTGATAGGCGTTGGTCATGTCGCGGGTCGAAGTGCCGCCCGAGCCCATGACCAGACCGCTGCGCTCGTTCGAGATGTCGTCGCCGTCCAAGCCGGCGTCCTCGATCGCCTCTTGCAGGGCCAGGTAGTTGTAGGCGGCGCCGTCACCCATGAAACGACGCAGCTTGCGGTCGATGTGCGCTTCGATGTCCAGGTTCACCGTTCCGGCGACCTGGCTGCGGAAGCCCATCTCGATCTGCTCTTCGTTGCGTTCGATGCCGGAGCGGCCCTCGCGCAGCGCCTCCGTCACCTCCGCTTTGTTGTTGCCGATGGAGGACACCACCCCCATGCCGGTCACCACGACCCGCCGCATCTCTTGGTTCCAGTCCGCTTCCGGGGTCAGGCCGTTTCGGTATTGAAAAGGCCGACCCTCAGGTCCTTCGCTTCGTACACAGTCTGTCCGTCCGCGCTCATGCTGCCGTCGGCGATGCCCAGTATCAGCCTGCCGCGCATCACCCGCTTGAAGTTCAGATGATAGACCAGGCGCTTGGCCGTGGGCAGCACCTGGCCCCTAAGGCGTACCTCGCCGACGCCGATCGCCCGGCCGCGGCCGGGCGCGCCCAGCCATCCCAAGAAGAAGCCGACCATCTGCCAAAGCGCGTCCAAGCCCAGGCAGCCCGGCATGATGGGATCGCCGTCGAAGTGGCACTTGAAGAACCAGCGGTCGGGGTCGAGGTCGTATTCGGCGATGACCTCTCCCTTGCCGTGCGCGCCGCCATCCTCGGTGATCTTGCTGATGCGGTCGATCATCAGCATGGGCGGCAAGGGCAGCTGTGCGTTGCCTGGACCGAACAGTCGGCCATGCGCACACTCGATCAGATCTTCATAGGTGAAACTGGTCTTGCGCTGGGCGCTGTGACCGGCGCTGTCGCTCAAGTGACTAAAACCTCCAGCCAGTAAGCCGCGGCCATACTGCCATCAAATCGTGGTCCAGGGGGAGCTAGATCCGAACACAGCGGCCCATCGAAGGCCAGAGACCCTCTGCACCCCTCCCGCGCTCACTATCGTACCGTGGATCGGATTGCAAGTGCGTCCGCGCGCGCAGGTGCGCGGCGGGCCTCTCGCGCTTTAGCTTGAAACGATTCCAAAAAAGACGGTAAGTTTGATCGTCCGCTCTTTAAAATCATACCAGATCTGCTTAGGTCTAAGGTCATGACACAGGCACGCACCTATACCTCGGCGCTCGATAGGCTGCGCACGGCCGGGCTTCGGCCGACGCGCCAGCGTCTGGCCTTGGCCCGCCTCCTGTTCGACGGAGGCAATCGCCATGTCACGGCGGAGACCCTGCACACCGAGGCACAGGGCGAGAGGATCGCGGTATCCCTGGCCACCATCTACAACACGCTGCATCAGTTCACCTCGGCCGGCTTGCTGCGCGAGGTCGTGGTCGACAGCGGCCGTTCCTACTTCGACACCAACACCAGCGAGCACTATCACTTCTTCGACGAGGGCGACGGCAAGCTGATCGACATCGCCGGACAAGAGATCGCGCTCTCCGGCCTGCCGCAGGCACCCGAAGGGCGTCGCGTTAAGCGCATCGACGTGATCATTCGGCTTGAGGATGACGAAGAGTCAGCGGCTTAGAGGCAGGGTTGAAAACTATTCTCAAATCATTCTAAACTATTGACCAAGCGCTTGATAAAGACTATTTTACTCTTGTTGGACAATCGCTGACGAGGCGAGGGTCCAGCCTCTCAGCAACCCCTGGGGACTTTACTGAGCGGCCCTGCATTCGGCAGGCGCCAGCCGGCGACAAGCCGGCAAGACTGATCACCCGACGAGGAGGATTTTCCTATGGAGCTCAAGGGCAGCAAGACCGAAGACAACCTGAAGGCAGCCTTCGCCGGCGAGAGCCAGGCCAACCGCCGCTACCTCTATTTCGCCCAGAAGGCTGACGTCGAGGGCTACAACGACGTGGCCGCCGTCTTCCGCTCCACCGCCGAGGGCGAGACCGGCCATGCGCACGGCCACCTGCAGTACCTGGAGGAGGTCGGTGACCCCGCGACCGGCGAGCCGATCGGCGGCACCGACGACAACCTCAAGGCCGCGATCGCTGGCGAGACCCACGAGTACACCGACATGTACCCGGGCATGGCCCGCACCGCCCGCGAAGAGGGCTTCGACGAGATCGCCGACTGGTTCGAGACCTTGGCCAAGGCCGAGAAGAGCCACGCCGGGCGCTTCCAGAAGGCGCTCGACTCGCTCGACGCCTAACGCCGGTTAGAGAACGAACGATTGCCGGGGCCGGCCACGGTCGGCCCCGCTTATCCCTCTATAGATCCTCGCGCGGTGGACGGCCGATCGCTCCGCCGGCGAATGGCTATTGCAAGAGGAGGGGCGAATGGCCGAAGGCAGCTTGGATGCACCCGTCCGGCATCCGATGGACTGGAACGATCCCGATTTCTACGACATGGAGAAGATCGAAGCCGAGCTGGAACGCGTCTTCGACCTCTGCCACGGCTGTCGGCGCTGCTTCAATCTCTGCGATTCCTTCCCGCGCCTCTTCGACCTGATCGACGAAGGGCCGACCGGCGAGGTCGACGGCGTGAAGAAGGAGGACTACCGCAGCGTCGTGGAGGCCTGCACGCTCTGCGATCTCTGCTTCATGACTTCCTGCCCCTACGTGCCGCCGCACGAATGGAACATCGACTTCCCGCACCTCATGCTGCGCCACCGCGCCGCCGAGCTGAAGGCCGGCAAGGGCGACTTCTGGGGCAAGCAGCTGACCGAGACGGACCGTAACGGGCATATGGCCGGCAAGATGCCGGGCCTCGCCAACTGGGCCAGCAAGCGCGACAACAAGCTGACGCGCACGACCTTGGAGAAGGTCGCCGGGGTCGATGCAAAGGCATCGCTGCCCAAGTACCATGGCCGCACCTTCGTCAACCAGGCCAAGCGGCAGAGCCCGCCGGTGAACAAGGAGGCGCCGGCCTTCGGCCGCAAGGTCGCGCTCTACGCCACCTGCTTCGTCAACTACAACAACCCGGCGACCGGTCGCGCCGCGCAAGCGGTGCTGGCCAAGAACGGGGTGGAGACCAAGGTGGTCTACCCCGGCTGCTGCGGCATGCCACAGTTCGAGCGGGGCGATCTTGGCCGCGTGGCCGAGCGCGCGCAGCTGGTGGCCAAGGAGCTCGGCGTGCTGATCGACCAAGGCTACGACGTGGTCGCACTCACCCCCTCCTGCGCCTTGATGCTGAAGTTCGAATGGCCGCTTCTGCTGCCCGACGACGAAAGCGTCGCGAAGCTGAGCAAGGCCACCTCGGACATCACCGAGTACGTGGTGAAGATCGCCAAGAGCGAGGGCCTCGCCGAGGGCCTGCAGCCCTTGGACGGCGGAGTGGCGCTCCACATCTCCTGCCACTCCCGCGCCCAGAATATCGGCAACAAGGCCAACGAGATGATGAAGCTGGTGCCGAAGACGCCGGTGGCGCAGATCCTGCGCTGCTCCGGCCACGGCGGCTCCTGGGGCATCATGAAGGGCAACTTCGAGACTGCGATCAAGGTCGGCAAGCCGGCGGCCAAGCAGGCCGTCACCACCGCCAAGAAAGCCGAGGACAAGGCGGCGGCCGCGGGCACGAACCAGCGCGCGAAGACCTACCTTTCCTCTGAATGCCCCTTGGCCGGCGAGCATATTCGTCAAGGGATCGACGCGCTCGGTCTCGACAAGAAGCCGGACTTCGAGGAAGCCCCGCATCCCATCGAACTCTTCGCCCGCGCCTACGGCCTCAGCTACTAGCCAGTAGACCGCCGCAACCCATGGAGGCCAGTCCGTGACCCAATCGACCATCCACAAGCGCCAGATCACCCGCGACGACATCCTGCCGATCACGGACTACACCCGCGAGCGCAAGACCATGCGGCGCGACCTGGTCGAAAAGAAGAAGCTGCGGCGTCTGGAGGTCGGCCCCATCGCCACCTTCTACTTCGAGAACTACGAGACCATGTGGCACCAGATCCACGAGATGCTCTTCATCGAAAAGGGAGGCGAGGAGCAGATCGCGGACGAACTGGCCGCCTACAACCCCCTGATCCCGCAGGGCCGGGAGCTGGTCGCGACCGTCATGTTCGAGATCGACGAACCCAAGCGCCGCGCCACCTTCCTCGCCAAGCTGGGCGGCGTGGAGGAGCGCATGTTCATTGAGGTCGCGGGCGAGCGATGCAAAAGCATGCCGGAAGCCGACGTCGACCGCACCACCGCCGACGGCAAGGCCTCCTCCGTCCAGTTCGTCCACTTCCCGCTGACCGAGACGGCGGCAGCCGCCTTCAAGACGACGGACAGCAGGGTAATCTTGGGCATCGATCACCCCGACTACGGCCACATGGTCATCATGCCGGAGGCCGTTCGGGCGGCGCTGGCTCAGGATTTGGACTAACGCTCGCCAACTGCCCGCGCCGAGGCGATGGGAGGTTCTGACTCCCGTTTCCTGCGTTGCGACAAGCGGACGAAGCGCCAGAGCAGCATCGTCGCGGTGACCGAAAGGCCGAGCGCGAGGCCCCACCACAATCCCTCGGCACCGTAACCGAAGACGAAGCCTAGGAGGTAGCCGCAGGGAATGCCGAAGCCCCAATAGCCGAGACCGGCGATCCACATGGGAACGAAGGTGTCCCTGAGGCCACGCAGCGCGCGCGAGGCGATGGCCTGGACCCCGTCGAAGATCTGAAAGACGGCGGCGATCAAGAAGAGGCCGGCGGCAAGCTCGATCACGGGTCGGTTGGCGGGATCGTCGACATCGAGAAAGAGCGCGGCCAGCGTCTCGGGAAGCGACAGGAACACCACGGCGGCGGCAACCATGAAGACCACCCCCACGAGAATGCCGAGGAGCCCGGCACGCTGAGCTTGCGCCGGTCGGCCGGCGCCGATCTCGTAGGCCACCCGGATCGCGGCGGCTTCACCGAGGGCCATGGCCACCACGAAGGTCAAGGCGATAACCGAGATGACGACCTGGTTGGCGGCCAAGGCCACGGCACCCAAGACACCGACCAGGATCGCCGTCACCGCGAAGAGGCCGCCCTCCATCAAGGCCAGCCCGCCGAGCGGCGCGCCCAGGACGAAGATCTGCCGCCAGACACCAAGGTCGAGGCGGCCGAGGCCGCTCAACACCCGGTAAGGCTTGAAGAAGGCTGCACGCGTGATATGCCACGCCAGGGCGGCGAACATCACCCAGCACACCACCGTGGTCGCCCAGCCGGCCCCGGCGACGCCCAGCGCCGGAAAGCCGAATTCGCCGAAGACCAGGCAGTAGGTGAGCGCGGCGTTGAGGCCGACGGCCGAGACGGTGATCACCATCACCGACTTCGGCCGCGATAGCGCGGCCGCGAACTCGCGTAGCACCACGAACCAGAGGCTCGGCAAGAAGCACCACACGACCGCATGGAGGTAGGTCTCGCCGAACGCGAGCACCCTCGGATCCTGATCCGTCAAGGCCAGGAGCGACGGTAGGTTCCAGCAGAGCACCATGCCCGGAACGGATAGGAAAGTCGCAATCCAGAGACCCTGGCGCAGATGGTGCGCGGCGCCCTTGCCATCGCCACTGCCCAAGGCTTGCGCCACCAGCACGCCGACGATGGAGACCATGGCCATGCAGAACAGCATGACCTCCATCATGAGATCGCCGGCCAAGCCGACCGCCGCCAGCTGCACGCTGCCCAGCCGGCCGACGATCGCCATGTCGGTGATCATCATGGCGATCTCGGCGAGATAGGCCGCCGCCAAGGGCGCGGCGATGGTCAGAAGCGCGCGCAGCTCCTGCCGCAAGCTACTGGCTTTCGGCAATTGGCGCCTGCCCTCGGCAGGGGCGTCACCGGCGGAAGAGCTATCTTGGATCATGGATTGAGGGCGGACCGGGCGTTGCAAGCATTGCTGACGTCGGATGCTATCGCCGCCGACACGCGAAGTCGATGCGGACGATCCGGCTCTCACCGGAGGGGTTAGGTCTCGCGGCGGCCATGGGGTAGTCTCGGGATCGAGACAGAGGCGCAAGCGCAGGGCAAAGGCGGAGGATCTCCGAGTGAACGACGCAGGCTTCCGCTATCCAGAAGCGATCGTTTCGGGCGACTGGCTGGAGAAGCACCTCGACGACCCCGACCTCCGGGTCTTCGACTGCACGACCTATCTGGTCTACGAGGAAGGCACCGGCGAGCCCTATCGCGTGGTGAGCGGTCTTACGGACTATCGCGAGAGCCACGTCCCCGGCGCCGGTTTCCTCGACCTGCAGGAGAGCTTCTCGCGATCGGACAGCCCCTTTCGCTTCACCCTGCCCGGGGTCGAAGTGGCGGCCGAGGCCTTCGGACGGCACGGGATCACCGACGGCACGCGGGTGGTGCTCTACAGCCGCAAGTCCCTTCAGTGGGCGACACGCTTCTGGTGGATGCTGCGCTGGCTGGGCGTCGACGACGCCGCCATTCTCGATGGCGGCTACGAAAAGTGGTTGGCCGAGGGCCGCGCGGTCTCGACGGCGCCTTGCCGCTATCCGACGGGAAAGCTGAGCGTCGCGCCAAGGCCGGAGGTCTTTGTCGGCCGGGACGCCGTGCTCGCCGCGATAGGCCAGCCCCGAACCTGCACCATCAACGCCTTGTCGGCTGAGCTGCATGCCGGCGCCACTGCCCGCTACGGGCGCCCGGGACGGGTCCCCGGCAGCGTGAACGTGCCGGCCGCGTCCTTGCTGGATGCGGACACGATGGCGTTCGTGGGCGCCCGCGACGTAGGGGAGGCCTTCGCCGCCGTCGGCGCGGAACCGGACAAGCGGATCATCGCCTACTGCGGCGGCGGAATCGCCGCGACCCTGGACGCCTTTCTCCTGCACCAGCTGGGCTTTCGCGATATCGCCGTCTACGACAATTCCATGAGCGAATGGGCTAAGGACGCGGCACTGCCGATCGAAGCTGATTGAGGGCCTACCACTTCAGCGCTCTTGCTTTGGCTAGACAGCTGCGTCGGGCAAGGCGTTGCGTCGCGGGCAAACAACAAGGCGTAGGCGCTAAGCCAAGGCCTTGCGCACGCGGGACCCCAGTCCGGCCAAGCGGTCCCGCGGCTCGTTGGAGAAGACGAAGCGCAGATACTGCGCTCCATGCACCTCCCCCCAGCCGCTCATGGGCGTGGCGGCGACGCCTTGCGACAGGAGGCGATGCGAGGCTTCGGCACCGCTCAAGCCGAAGTCCTCGGTGCGCAGCAGGAGCGACCAGCCGCCGGCCGGCAGGCCGACCGGCAGGCCTGCCAGTTCCGCCATGATGAGGTCGCGGCGCGCCTGCAGCTCCGAGACATAGCCGGGCAGGTCCTCGGGCGAGCGCTCAAGCGCGATGGCGGCGGCGGCCTGCGCGATCCCCACCGGGACCACCACGTTGGCGAGCGTCACCGCGACCAGGTCCGGGATCAAGGGTTCCGGCGCCAGGACCCAGCCGACGCGCCAGCCGATCATGCGCAGTTCCTTGGACGCGCTGCCGACGATGACGGTGCGCTCCACCATGCCCGGAAGGCCCGCCGGATGGAGGAGAGCGCGCCCGTCGAACAGCAGCCGCTCCATGGCGGAATCGAGGATCAGCAGCAGGTCGTGCCGCCGCGCCAAGGCGGCGACCTCCGCCCAGTCCGCTTCGCTCAAGACACCGCCGGTGGGCATCGAGGGCGACATCAGCAGGAAGGCGCGCGTCTTCGGTCCCACCGCCGCCGTCAAGGCGGCCCGGTCCAGCTGCCAGGCCTCACCTGGCGAGAAGCGAAAGGGGACGAAACGCGGCACGCCGCCGGCCAGCCGGATACGATTGATCAGGCCGGCGTAGGTCGGGTCGGTGACGATCACCTCGTCGCCGACCTCGATCGTGGCCAGGAGCACGTTCAGGATGCCGGACAGGCCGCCGGCGGAAATCAGGCACTGCTCCTCGCCGTAGGCCACCCCGCTCAGTCGCGAGACATGCGCCGCCACGCGACGACGAAGCGCGCGCTGCCCGACGAAAGGCAGGTAGCTGTTGTCGTCATCGAGGCTGGTCGCCTCGCGGGTGCGCGCCAGGGCATCGGCGTGGGGCGGGAGGTCGACATCCAGGTTCTCCAGGCGCAGCAGGTCGTCACCGGCCGCGTCGGCCAGCGCGCCCAGGCGATCGACACCGATGCCCGCGATACCCGCCAGCCGCGCGGGCCGACGATCGAAGAGAGCGTGTCCGGTCATTCTTCTACTAATCTCCACCAAGATTATCTATTATCTATGAATGGTCGAGAACGAGCAAGAGGCGGAGGATCGCTCGCTCGCCGGCGCGATTACCCGAGCGCTCAGCGAGGAGATCGTCACGGGCGTGCTTCCGTCCGGCGCCTGGCTGCGGCAGGACCACGTCGCGCAGCGCTTCGGCGCCAGCCATGTGCCGGTGCGCGAAGCCTTCCGGCGTCTCGAAGCCCGTCGGCTGGTCGAAAGCGTTCCACGTCGGGGGGTCCGCATCCCCCCGCTCGAGCCCGCCGACGTCCTGGAACTGACGGCCATGCGGGTCGCGCTCGAGTGCCTGGCGCTGCGGCAGGCCGCCGCCCGCTTGACACCGCGGGACATCCAAGCCGCCGAGACAGCGCTCGCCGACGGCGAGGCCGCCACCTCCCCACTGCTTCTGGAGGAGGCTAACCGGCGCTTCCACCAGAGCCTCTATCGAGCCTGCGCGATGCCTCGGCTATTACACACCATCGCGGATCTGCAGCAGGCCAGCGCGCGCTATCTCTTCGCGGCGTGGCGCGATCTGGCATGGCAGACGCGCTCCCAGGCCGAGCACCGGGCGATCCTCGACGCCTTGGACGCGCGGCGGCCGGCCGAAGCGGAGGGGCTCCTTTCCGCCCACATCCGCGCCGCCGGCGAGGGTCTGGCCCACGCACTGGCACGACGCGACGGCGTCACTGTATAGAGATTGCGCGGGTGTCTCGGGGCGCCAGCTCGTTGGATCGTGATCGCAGGGCCGCTACCTTGTGTTTGCTCGATCGAGGGAATGCGGGAAGATCGCGCATGCAGAGAGTGCTCGGAACCTTGGCCCTCTTGGTCGCCTTCGGCGCACCGCTTCTCTTCGGCGGCGCCCAAGCCGACGACGACGATCCGCTGGTGCAGATCCGCGCGCATCACCTGATGATCTCGACCGACGACTACCAAGGCACCATCGATTGGTATCGCGACAAGCTGGGCTTCGACCTGGTACGGGAATGGACGACGCCCTCCGTCCCCGGTTCCCAGCACGCCTTTCTGGAGCTCTCCGGCTTCACCATCGAGGTGGTCGACACGCCGACCGCCTTTCAGGACAGACGTCCGCCGACCAACCTGACCGAGGCCCTCTCCAACCGCGGCTACGGCTACATGGCCTTCCTTTCGGAGGACGTGAACGCGGTGGCCCAGGCACTGGAAAGCCGTGGTGTCCAGGTCGTCTTGCCACCGACCGATTTCGACAACTTCGGCCATCGGCTGATGTTCGTGCGCGACAACAACGGCAACCTGATCGAGTTCATGACGCCCCTGTCGGTCTACGAGGACTAGGGCGGGGCGGCCTAGGGCTTGCCGTCATCGCGGGCGGAACGACGCGATGCACCCTCTCTCGGCCTGAAGTCTCTCAATGGATTGCCGCGTCGCTGACGCTCCTTGCAATGACAACGTGACGGTCGCGGTCGCCCGGGTCAGCTGATCTTTCCGTGGCAGTGCTTGTACTTCTTGCCGGAGCCGCAGGGGCAGGGGGCGTTGCGGGCGACCTTGCCCCAGGTCGAGGGATCGCCGGGGTCCAGCTTGACACCGGCGGGGGGCGCGTTGCGCACCGGCTGGCGCTGCTGCGAGCGCTCCGGCGGCGGGGCTTCCTGCAGGCCCAAGGGGTCGGCGGAGGCCTCCGCGCCGACCAGGGCCGGGTCCTGGCGCGACTCGTGCATCTCCTGCGGCATCTCGCCGGCGTTGACCTGTTCCGGCGGCGGCACCTCCTGCTGCGCCTGGATCTCGATCAGCGAGAGGATCTGCGTCACCTCCTGACGCACCTCGACCAGCATGGACTCAAAAAGCTCGAAGGCCTCGCGCTTGTACTCGATCAAGGGGTCGCGCTGGGCGTAGGCCCTGAGCGAAATGCCGTGGCGCAGGTGGTCCAGCGACAGCAGATGGTCCTTCCACTGCTTGTCGACCACGGCCAGGAGAACCTCCTTCTCCAGGGCCCGCATGATGGCCGGGGTGAAGCGCGCGGTGCGCTCGGCCATCAGCCGCTCGTGTGCCTCGGAGATGCGCTCCTGAATCTCCTCGTCCGCGATGCCCTCTTCATCGGCCCACTTGGTGAGCGGCAGGTCGAGGTGCAGTAGCCGCCGGCATTCCTCGTGCAGCGAGCCGATCTCCCACTGCTCGGCGAAGGCGCCCTTGGGGATGCAGCGCGCCACCAGGTCGGTGATTACCTCCTGGCGCATCTCCTTCACGGTGTCGCTTACTTCCTCGGCGCGCATGAGATCGCGGCGCTGCTCGTAGACCACCTTGCGCTGGTCGTTCATCACGTTGTCGAACTGCAGCAGGTTCTTGCGGATCTCGTAGTTGCGCGCCTCGACCTTCTGCTGCGCCTTCTCCAGCGCTTTGTTGACCCAGGGATGGACGATGGCCTCGCCCTCCTTCAGGCCCAGCTTGGTCAGCATGCCGTCCAGCCGCTCGGATCCGAAGATCCGCATCAGGTCGTCCTGCAGCGAGAGATAGAAGAGCGAGTTGCCGGGATCGCCCTGACGGCCGGAGCGTCCGCGCAGCTGGTTGTCGATGCGCCGGCTCTCGTGCCGCTCGGTGCCCAGCACGAAGAGGCCGCCCGCCTTCACCACGACCTCGCGCGCGGCCTGCACCTCGGCGCGGATCGCCGCCTCCTTCTCCTGGCGCTGGGCCTCCTCCTCGATCTCCTCCGTTTCATGCGCGATACGCATGTCGAGGTTGCCGCCGAGCTGGATGTCGGTGCCGCGGCCGGCCATGTTGGTGGCGATCGTCACCGCGCCGGGCACGCCGGCCTGGGCGATGATCAAGGCCTCCTGCTCGTGATAGCGGGCGTTCAGCACGTTGTGCGGAATCTTGTCCCGCTTCAGACGGCGCGAGAGCTCCTCGGACTTCTCGATCGAGACGGTGCCGACCAGGACCGGCTGCTGGCGGTCGCGGCAGTCCTTGATCTTGGCGACGATCGCGTCTTCCTTCTCGTCGACCGTGCGATAGACCTCGTCGTCGTTGTCGCCGCGCTTGACCGGCAGGTTGGTCGGGATCTCAATGACCTCGAGGCCGTAGATGTCCTGGAACTCGGCCGCCTCGGTCATCGCGGTGCCGGTCATGCCGGCGAGCTTCGGATAGAGGCGGAAGTAGTTCTGGAAGGTGATCGAGGCCAGCGTCTGGTTTTCCTGCTGGATCGGCACCCGCTCCTTGGCCTCCAGCGCCTGGTGGAGACCGTCGGAGAAGCGACGGCCCTCCATCATGCGCCCGGTGAACTCGTCGATGATGACGACCTTGCGGTCCTTCACCACGTAGTCGCGGTCGCGCTCGAACATCTTGTGGGCGCGCAAGGCGACGTTCACGTGGTGCAGCAGGTTGATGTTGTTGACGTCGTAGAGCGAGCCCTCCTCCATCAGGCCGCTGTCGCCCAAGAGTTCCTCGACGTGTTGGTTGCCCTCTTCGGTCAGCGTGATGGACTTCTGCTTCTCGTCCGCCTCGTAGTCGGTCTCGACCAGCTTTGGGATGACCGCGTCGATCCGCTGGTAGAGCTCGGAGGAGTCCGAGGCCGGCCCGGAGATGATCAGCGGCGTGCGCGCCTCGTCGATCAGGATGGAGTCCACCTCGTCGACGATGGCGAAGTTGAAGTCGCGCTGCACGACGGCGCCCAGCTGGCGTTTCATGTTGTCGCGCAGGTAGTCGAAGCCGAACTCGTTGTTGGTGCCGTAGGTGATGTCGGAGTCGTAGGCCTTTCGCCGCTCCTCCTCGTCCAGACCCGGCACGATACAGCCGACGCTGAGACCCAGAAAGCCGTAGATCTGCCCCATCCATTGGCTGTCGCGGCGGGCCAGGTAGTCGTTGACGGTGACGACGTGCACCCCCTTGCCGGTGAGCGCGTTCAGATAGACGGCCAGGGTGGCCACCAAGGTCTTGCCCTCGCCCGTCTTCATCTCGGAGATCATGCCGCGATGCAGCACCATGCCGCCCATCAACTGCACGTCGAAGTGGCGCTGTCCCAGCGTGCGCTTGGCGGCCTCGCGGACCGTGGCGAAGGCCTCCACCAGGATCGAGTCGAGTTTGGCCCCGCCCTCCAGACGCTCGCGGAACGAGGCCGTCTTGGCGGCAAGGTCGGCGTCGCTCAACGCTTCAAGCTTGGGCTCCAAGGCGTTGATCGCCTGCACGTCGCGTTGCAGGCCTTTGACGTAGCGGTCGTTAGCGGACCCGAAGAGCCGCTTGGCGATGGTGCCCAGCATGATCCGTGGAAGGCCTCGAGGGTCGAAGGACTTAAAAAAGTGGCCAGGGCTGGTCGGCGACACCGCTCGGCGCCCGGCGATGATGTGCTAGATAAGCGGGGCGGTCTTTCCTGTCAATTCGGCCGGCGCCTTTGGCGGGCCGCCAGGGCTCGCGCGCCGGCGCCGGCTGGGGTAAGTCTTTGGTCACATGGAGGAGAGGAGGCCTTGAGCGCCGGGGGGATTTGCGGCACCGCCCGCTTCCGCCCGCCCCATCGCCCGACCGGAGGAGTGACGACGCGACATGCCGCAACGACTGCTGCCATCCCGCCTGAGGCTCCTGGCCGTGCTCCTGGTCCTGCTGACGGCCGTTCCCGCCGCGGCCCAGGATCTCACCCGTCTCTCGCCGACCCTGACGGCGATGCTGCGGGACGACAACCCCGTCGTGGGCCTGGTCGGCAGGACCGAGATCCGCTGGAACGAGGTCATCCGCTCGGCGGCGCTCCTGCCGCCGGAGCAGCATGCCCAGGTCAGCGCCCTCTTCCCGATCCTGCTAGCCCGCCTGGTCGACCGCCAACTCCTGGCCGACGCCGCCCGTGCCCGCGGCTATTCGGCCAAGCCCGAGATCCGCGAGGCGATCAGGCGCTTCGAGCAGGACCTGATCCGCGAGGCCTATGTCGGCGACTATCTGGCGGGCGCGATCAAGCCCGCCGAGGTGGAGGCCAGGGTCAAGGCGCTGTCGGACGGCAACGTCAGCGCCGACATCGCCCGTCGGCGGGAGATCCGCGAGGAGATGTCGCGCCTGGCACTTGACCGCTTGCTCGCGGAGCTGCGCCAGCAGACTAACATCCAGCTCTACCCGTCGCGTTGAGCGCGCGCCCTTCGCAAGAGGATAACCCCCGTCATGCAGCCGCCCCGCTCACCGCTTGCCCCCACGCACGTGCCGATCCTCCATCCGGTGGCGGGCGTTCGCCTTGCCGTCGCCGAGACCAACTACCGCTATAGGGGCCGCCCCGACCTGCTGCTGATGACCTTCGACGAGGGCAGCCTCGCTGGCGGCGTCTTCACCCGATCGCTGGTCGCCGGCGCGCCGGTGGTCTGGTCGCGCCAAGCGCTACGGCGCGGCGGCGGGAAGGTCTCCGCCCTCCTGGTCAACGCCGGCAATGCCAATGCCTTCACCGGTCGCCGCGGCGATCAGGCCGTGCGCCAGCTGGGCCAGGCTCTGGCCACCGCACGCGCCTGCTCGCCCGACGCGGTGCTGCAGGCCTCCACCGGCGTCATCGGCGAGCCCTTGGAGGCCGACCGTCTGGAGCCCTTCCTCGCCGATCTCCTGGCGCGCCAAGACGAGGGCGGTGCCACGTGGCTCGCCGCCTCCGAGGCAATCCGCACGACCGACACCTATGCCAAGGCGGCAAGCCGCCAATGCCAGATCGACGGGGTCACGGTCACCTTGACCGGCATCGCCAAGGGCAGCGGCATGATCGCGCCGGACATGGCCACCATGCTCTCCTTCGTGACCACCGACGCCGCCTTGCCGATGCCCCTGCTAGAAGGTCTGCTGTTGGAAGCCGCCGACCAGAGCTTCAATGCGATCACGGTCGACAGCGATACCTCCACCAGCGATACCCTGATCCTGGTCGCCAGCGGCAAGGCCCGGCACGGCACGATCAAGGACGGCGCCGATCCGCGCCTGGCGGGCTTCAAGGCGAGCTTGACCGAAATCCTCTTGGATCTGGCGCTCCTGGTGGTTAAGGACGGCGAAGGCGCGCAAAAACTGGTCTCGATCCGGGTGAGCGGCGCCGAAAGCAGGCCCGCGGCCCGCCGCATCGGCCTCTCGATCGCGAACTCGCCGCTGGTCAAGACCGCGATCGCCGGTGCCGACGCCAACTGGGGCCGCATCGTCATGGCCGTGGGCAAGGCGGGGGAGCGTGCCGACCCCGACCGCCTTGCCGTCTCCATCGGCGGCATTGCCGTGGCGCGCGACGGCGAAAGGGTCGAGAACTATGACGAAACGCCCGTCGCGCGCCATATGCAGGGGCAGGAGATCGAGATCGATGTCGACGTCGGCGTCGGCAAGGGCGAAGCGAGGGTTTGGACCTGCGATCTGACGCATGGCTACATCGACATCAATGCCGACTACCGAAGCTGAGCCCGCGTCCGGCGCGCTAGAGGGCTGCGCGGCGGCCGGCCAAAGGAGTTCCGCGCCCGCGCGCTTGCTCTTGGTCGCCGCCTGCGCGCTGATCGACGCCGACGGCCGGGTGCTGCTGGCCGAACGGCCCCCCGGCAAGTCGATGGCCGGCCTTTGGGAGTTTCCGGGCGGCAAGGTCGACGCCGGCGAGACCCCGGAGGCCGCCTTGATCCGCGAGCTGCGCGAGGAACTCGACATCGACACGCTGGAGAGCTGCCTGGCGCCCTTGGCCTTCGCGTCGCACGGCTACGACGACTTTCACCTGCTGATGCCGCTCTACGCCTGCCGGGTGTGGGAAGGCCGGCCCAGGGCGCGCGAGGGACAGCGCCTGGCCTGGGTCCGCAAGCAGGCCTTGCGCGACTATCCCATGCCGCCGGCCGACGTGCCCCTGGTGGCGCAGCTGATGGATTGGCTTTGACGTGAGCGGTCGGCCCGATTGATGAGCGGAGAGGAGGACATCGCCCGCCTCTTGAACGGCGAGCGCGGGGCCTGGACCGCTTTCGTCAAGCGCTATGCGCCGGTGATCTACGCCGCCGTGCGCAAGCGGCTGGTGCCGGCCGGGCGCGACGGCGAGGTCGAGGACGTGGCGCAGGACGTCTTCGTGAAGATCTGCGCCAACGATCATCGCCTTCTGCGCAACTACGACCCTAAGAAGGCGAGGCTCACCACTTGGCTCACCGTGATCGCCAGCTCCGCCAGCATCGACCACTTGCGGCGCAACGCGCGCCCGACCAGCAGCGTCGACTCGGTGCCGGAGCATCACCTCTCCGTTCCGGCCAAGGAACCGGCCTGGGTCACCATTCCCGACGGTCTTCTCTCGCCGCGGCAGGCCTTGGTGATCGAACTGTTGTATAATGGTGACATGACGGCGGCCGAGGTCGCCGAGAAGCTTGGCATCGACCCGCAAACCGTGCGCTCTATGCACCACAAGGCGCTACAGCGCTTGCGGGCCAGACTGGCGGACGAGGGGCTTTGAGATCGGTGTCGCCGGCTTCGAATAACGCGGTGACGGGATGCGCGGCGGAGAGGGATGGCGAAGCGAGGCCATTCGTATCAAGCTAGCAGGTAAGGGGACCAGGTTTACGGGGCAAGAAAGAGCGTGGCCACAGAAGAGAATTTCAACAACGCGAACGAAGGTCTGGATCGGGACCTCCTTTCGCGCGCGGCCCAGAGATGGCCGCAGAATCCGGGGGTCGAGACCATCGACCCTCTCGAGATGGCTGCCTTCCTGGACGGCAGGCTGGAAGGCCCGTCGCTGGAGGCTTTTGAGGCACGGCTTGCCGGCAATCCGGAAGCGAGAGCGCTATGGACGGCTTCGGCTGTGGCCATGGACGGACCGGAGCCGGTGCCGGCGAGGCTGCTGCGCCGCGCCGAGGCCTTGGTGCCAGACGTGCCGGCGCCGGACGCCTCGGCTGCCGAGAGGTCCTCTCGGGGACCCGGCCTGTGGCAGCGTCTAACCGGCCTCTTCGCGTCGCCGAGACCGATGGGCGGCGTGGGATGGGCCTTCGCCACCGCCCTCTTCCTGGCCGTCTGCTACGGCGGCTTCGAGCTGGGGCAGGTCGGCTATATGGCAACGCGCGACGGTTCGACGCAGACGGCTTATCTGGAGGCGCTGCCGTTCGAACCGCAGTCGATCTTCTAGGGCTGGCCGGATGTCACCGCTGCGTCAGCGCTTGGTCTGGATCGTCCTGGCCCTATCGCTCGCGCTCAACGTCTCGCTAATCGTCGGCGTGATCTACGCGGACCAGCAGATGAAGCCGCCGCTGCGCGGCGAGGCGATGATTGCCGCCTTGAGCAAGAGCCTGCCCTTGAGCGACGCGCAACGCCAGGAACTGACCGCCATCCGCGTCAGCGTTATGGACCGCTTCGCCGCGCGCGAGCGCCAGGGCCAGGACTGGGGCAACATCCTGGCCGGGGTCCTGCGCCAACCCGCCTTCGACGGCGGCGCGCTGAAGCTGGGACTGATCGAGCGCGATGCCGGCCGCATCGATTTCTTCATCTCCACCATGTCGCGCCTCTACGACTTCACCAAGGCGCTGACGCCCGAGGCGCGGCAGTCCTTCCTGACGGAAATCGAAAGCGACGAGAGCTTTTTGCGCCGCCTCTTCGGTCCCGACAGGGACACCGACGCCAGCTGAGACCGGAAGGCCCCTTCCCCTTTTCCCCGAGCTGCACTATGACGGCGGCTTCCCAGACAACGGCTAGGCCATAGAGCATTACCATGACGGCAGAGCGGGAGCTGGCCGAGGCGGCACGCGCCTGGCCCTTCGAAGAGGCACGCAAGCTGGTCGCGCGCTACAAGGACGCGCCGCCGAAGAAAGGCTACGTGCTGTTCGAGACCGGCTACGGCCCCTCCGGCCTGCCGCACATCGGCACCTTCGGAGAGGTGGTGCGCACCACCATGGTGCGCCAGGCCTTCCGGCGCCTCTCCGACCTGCCGACCCGTCTCTTCTGCTTCTCCGACGACATGGACGGCCTGCGCAAGGTGCCGGACAACGTGCCGAACCGGGAGCTGCTGGCGGACAACCTGGGGAAGCCCTTGACCCAGGTACCGGACCCCTTCGGCGAGTACCCCTCTTTCGGGCACCACAACAACGCCCGCCTGCAGCGCTTCCTCGACGACTTCGGCTTCGAGTACGAGTTCCAGTCCTCCACCGACTGGTACAACTCCGGCCGCTTCGATCAAGCGCTGCTGGATGTGCTGAGGGCCTACGACAAAGTCATGGCCATCATGCTGCCCAGCCTGCGCGACGAGCGGCGTCAGACCTACAGCCCCTTCCTGCCGATCTCGCCCAAGAGCGGCCGGGTGCTGCAGGTGCCGATCCTCGAGCGCAAGCCGGACGAGGGCACCATCGTCTTCCGTGACGAGGACGAGAGCCTGACCGAGATCCCGGTCACCGGCGGACACTGCAAACTGCAATGGAAGCCCGATTGGGGCATGCGCTGGTACGCGCTGGGCGTCGACTACGAGATGTCCGGCAAGGACCTGATCGACAGCGTGAAGCTGGCCGGCGCCATCGTCCGCGCCCTGGGCGCCCGTCCGCCGGAAGGCTTCAACTACGAGCTCTTCCTGGACGAGGCCGGCCAGAAGATCTCCAAGTCCAAGGGCAACGGACTGTCGGTCGAGGAATGGCTGGCCTACGGCCCGCAGGAGAGCCTGGCGCACTTCATGTACGGCAAGCCCAGGGCCGCCAAGCGGCTCTACTTCGACGTCATCCCGCGCGCGGTCGACGACTACCTGGCGCAGCTCGGCAACTTCGGCGGAGAGGACGCCAAGCGGCTGGAGAACCCGGTCTGGCACATTCACGACGGTGCCCCGCCGGCCGAGGGCTCGCCGATCTCCTACGGTCTGCTGCTGAATCTGGCCAGCGTCTGCAACGCGGAAGAGCCGGAGATCCTCTGGGGCTTCATCTCCCGCTATCGGCCGGAGGCGGTGCCGGGCCGCTACGCCTTCCTGGACAGCCTGGTGGCCCTGGCGGTGCGCTACTACCAGGACAGGGTCAAGCCGACGAAGCGCTACCGCACGCCGAACGAGATGGAGCGGGCCGCCCTGGAGGACCTCCTCCAGGCTCTGGACGCACTCTCCGACGATGCCGCCGCCGAGACGATCCAGACCGAGGTCTACGAGGTTGGCAAGCGCCACCCCTTCCCCGACCTCCGGTCATGGTTCAAGGCGCTCTACGAGACCCTCCTGGGTCAGGAGCAGGGCCCGCGCCTGGGCTCCTTCTTCGCGCTCTACGGCCTGGAGGAGAGCCGCGCCCTCATCCGCCGCAGCCTGACAGAGAGCGTGCCGGCGACCTAGGCATGGCGCCCATCCGCATCGCCGTCGTCGGCGTCGGCAAGATCGTCCGCGACCAGCACTTGCCGGCCTTGGCCGCAAGCCCCGACTTCGACCTGGTCGCCGCGGCTAGCCGCAACGCCACCGTCGAGGGACTGGCCAACTTCAAGACGGTCGAGGCCCTCTTGAGCGACGGCCCGGCCCTGGACGCCGTCGCCCTTTGCATGCCGCCGCAGGCGCGCTTCCCGGCTGCCCTTGCCGCGCTTGGGCGGGGCAAGCATGTGCTGCTGGAAAAGCCGCCCGGCGCGACGGTCGGCGAGGTCGCGATCCTGAAGGAGGCCGCGGCGCGCCAGGGCTGCAGCCTCTTCACCAGCTGGCATTCCCGTCACGCCGGTGCCGTGGAGCCCTGCCGGCAGCTGCTCCGAGAGCGCGCGATCCGATCGGTTCGGGTGACTTGGAAAGAAGACGTGCGCCGCTGGCACCCCGGCCAGGAATGGATCTGGCAACCCGGCGGCCTCGGCGTCTTCGACCCCGGCATCAATGCACTCTCCATCGTGACGGCGGTTCTGCCCGACCGTCTTCGCGTGACGCGCAGCAGCCTCTCCTTCCCGGCCAATCGGCAAGCGCCGATCGCGGCCGAAGTGATCCTCTCCAACGGGGCGGGCTTGACCGTCGAGGCTATCTTCGATTGGCGCCAGGAAGGCCGGCAAATCTGGGACATAGAGATCGAGACCGACGGCGACGCGGTCGTCCTGAGCGACGGCGGCAGCCGCCTGACCTCCGGCGAGGACGAAGGCGCGCCGCATCCTGACCGGGAGTACGCCGGCCTCTACCGGCACTTCGCCCGCTTGCTGCGGGAAGGCCGCTCGGATGCCGACGCGACACCCCTCGAACTGGTGGCCGACGCCTTTTTGCTGGGTGAAAGGGTAAGCGTCGAAGCCTTCGATTTCTGAACGGATTGGACCGCTTTGGAGTATCTTCTCATGACTCTGGAGGAACCACAGAGGCACCTCTTCGACATTCCCGAGGACGTGGCCTACTTCAACACCTCCTATAATAGGAGGGTGATGGAGTATCTTCTCATGACTCTGGAGGAACCACAGAGGCACCTCTTCGACATTCCCGAGGACGTGGCCTACTTCAACACCTCCTATAACGCACCCCAGCTCAAGGCATCGAGCGAGCGGCTGCGCGTCGCCGCCAGCGCCAAGGGCCGGCCTTGGGAACGTGGCCCCGACAGCTTCTTCGAGGATGCCGAGAGAGTCCGAACGTTGGCGGCGGAGATCTTCGGCGGCACGCCCGACTGCTATGCCGTGGTTCCGGCCGCGAGCTACGGCACCAGCACCGCTGCCAGGATCCTGGAGCCCCTGCTGGGGCGCGGCGACGAGGTCCTGGCCGTCGACGAGGCCTTTCCCAGCAACTTCCTGCCTTGGCAGCGGATGGCCCGGGAGAGCGGCGCCAGCTTCGTGACCGTGCCGACCCCGGCCGACCTGGACTGGACCCAAGCCATCCTGAGCCGGATCGGCAAGGCGACCCGCGTGGTGGCCGCCCCGCCCTGCCACTGGACCAACGGCGCCCGCATCGACCTGGAGGCCGTCGCGGGGGCCGCGCGGGAGGTCGGCGCCTTCCTGGCGGTCGACGCGACGCAAGCGCTCGGCGCGGCCCCGCTGGACCTGGCGCGCATCAAGCCCGACTTCCTGATCGCCGCCGGATACAAGTGGCTGCTCTGCCCCTACGGCTTCAGCCTCTTCTACGTCGACCCGCGCTGGCACGAGGCGCGCGCCTTGGAGGAGTCCTGGATCACCCGGGCGAACGCCAAGGACTTCGCCAACCTGGTGCGCTACACGCCGGACTATCGCGCCGGCGCGCGCCGCTTCGACGTCGGCCAGACCTGCACCGCCCTGCTGCCCGGCGCCGTCGCGGCGCTGGAGCAGATCAAGGCTTGGGGCGTAGAAGCCATCGCGGAGCGCCTCTCCGCCATCAACGCGGTGATCATGGAGCGTGTCGCCGCCTTGGGTTTGCGCCTTCCGGCCGAGGCGCACCGCAGCCCCAACATGTTCGGGGCCACACTGCCGGAGGGACGTGCCGGACCTCTCGTGCCGGCCTTGGCGGAGAAGAAGATCTTCGTCAGCCAGCGCGGCAATGCCTTGCGCTTCTCCCCGCACCTGCAGGTGTCCCAGCACGACCTGGACCGTCTGTTGCAGGAACTGGGGGCCTTGCTCTCCTAGCCGCGAAGACTGCAAGGTGACCGCGCTGCGAAACCGGGCGGGGGGAAAGAGCGACATGGAGAAGGTCACGGGCATCGGGGGCTTGTTCTTTCGCGCCGGCGACACGGAGGCGCTCTCCGCTTGGTATCGCCAGCACCTCGGCATCGATCCCACGCCCGGCGCCTGGCGGCAGGAAGCCGGCCCGACGGTCTTCATGCCCTTCCAGCAGAACTCCGACTACTTCCCGGCTGACAAGCAGTGGATGATCAACCTCAGGGTGGCCGATCTCGACGCCATGATCGCGCAGCTCGAGGCGGCGGGGATCGCGGTGATCACGCGGGAGTCCTGGAACTCGGAGGTCGGCCGCTTCGCCCGCATCCATGACCCGGAAGGCAACGCGATCGAGCTATGGGAGCCCTCGGCGATGGCGTCCGGGGCGTGAACCGTCCCCCTCGCCGCTGTTAGGGGTCGCCCGCGCGGGCCATGGCCGTCAAAGCCGATCGCGGGCAATCGATAAAGTCGGCTCACGTATGCATTTTGGCGCCCTTGGTGATCTTGTCGACCAGCTTCTTCTCTTCCCTTAGCGCCAGGCCGACGACGGTCATCTCCTCCGGCTGACGGCATTCGACGGTCGCCCGGTTGGCGGCGTCGTGACCGGTCGCGAACATCTCCTCGATGTAGAGCGAAAGGCGGGCACCGCGCTCCATGGCGCGACGGTAGATCTTCGCGATTGTGGCCTCATCGGCACTCAGCACGATGGTCGGCTGGATCAGCAGCGCGTTGTAGGCATTGCCCGCCGCGTCCCGATAGGGCTCGCCGATGATGCCCTCATTGGCGGCGATGATGCCGCTGGTGAGGAAAGCGGTGACGTTCAGCTTCTGCCACACGGCCAGGTCCTCGCGCAGCACGATAGCGAACTTGGTGTCGAACATCCGGCTAGCTCCATCCACAAAGACTGCAAGGGTTCCTTGGCGCGGAATTGGTGACTTGCGGGCCTACCCTTCAAGTCTCCGACTCGATAACCGCCTTCAGAATCACGCGAATCGCTTTCGGCTTTTCGATCGGTACGTAGTGACCGCAAGAAGGGATGACGTGGAGCCTGCCGCGCCCAGTCTTCCACCCTGTCGCCCAGGCCGTAGAGGGTCGGCCTGTGGGTCGCCCCCGGGAGGACGTCATACAACTCGGCCCACATGGAGCCGTCGAGCGGCAAGGCATGAAGAAACAGCACGGCGAGCGAGGGATCGGTGGCCATGGGCCACCATCAAAGACGAGGGGCCCGTGAGGCATGCCGGTCGTCGGAGTCGGATCGGGAGAGTGGGCGAGAGGCGATCCGCTGGGATCATCCTCCCGCCAGTCAGGAAGCACCCCTGGACCGGAGAGGTAGGGAGGCACCTCTCAGCCGCGTCGGGCTGTCCGGCCACTTGCGCCTCGCCCTTATCGTGGCGTGCTCCCGCCAAGAGCGGCCCGGGCACCGGACAATGACCCGCGCCCGAGTATCCCCTGTCGGCTCCGGCACAGCTTATGCCGCTGCTTGCCGCCAGACCGATCGCCCCCTCGCCGGGGCCGGCGGCCCGGCAAGCGCGACCCTAGAGAGGGGCCGGTCCCGGTGCAATTCGGCGGACTAGCGTCGGCTGGTGCTGACTGGTGCTCTTCTCGCGCCACTCGGCGTCTCTCGTCGTTGCCATGCTTCGCGATGACACCTAAGCTCGAAAGACTGAGGCCCAGCAAGAGGACCTTGCGGAATGAGCACGGACTTTCCGCTGAACCTGCGGTTCCTGACCGACCACTACCGCTCGGTGGCCGAGGTTTGCCGCCGCCTGGACCTCAATCGCTCGCAATTCAACAAGTATCTGAGCGGCAAGTCCACGCCGTCGCGCCACATCTTCAAGAAGCTCTGCAGCTTCTTCGGGGTCGAGGAGTACGAGGCCCTGATGCCGCATCAGGAGTTCCGCCGGATCGTCGGCCTGAAGTCGGATCACCAGCAGGGCGGCAGTGGCTACCGCCCCTACCTCGCCTATCTGGATCAGTTGGTGCGCCGCTCGCGCAGCGATCTCTTGGACTACGAAGGCTTCTTCTTCGAGTACAGCTACTCCATGTCCCGGCCCGGGTTGATCCTACGCTCCCTACTGCGGCTCACCAGCAACGAGGGCATCGTCACCTATCAGCGCCTGGAGAACATGGCGCGCCACGGCGCCTCCGGCCCGCGCGTGCGCTGCCGCTATCGCGGCATGGCCTTCTACCTGAACGACCGCATCTTCCTGGTCGATCACGAGAGCCTGACCGGCAACGAGATCAGCCAGATGGTGCTTTATCCGAACTACGGCAATCGGCTGACACGGCTCTCCGGCCTGAAACTCGGCGTGTCGACCAGCAGCCGTCGCGAGCCCTTGTGCGCGCGCGTCCTGCTGGAAGCCCTGGGCCGCAACGTCAGCGCCAAGAAGGCGCTGCGCGCCTGCGGCCTCTTCGAGCCCGGCGACCCCAACATCGATGCCGGGATTGAGGCGCAGATCGTCAACGTCGTCGAGGAAGGCGCCCACCACTTCAGCGTCATGGACGAGAGGCACCTGCTCAGGGTCTAGCGTCGCACGTGCCGTCGCGGCCGCTACCCTTGGCTCAGGGACCAGTCCCAATAGAGTTCGCGGGCGCGCTTGGTGACGGGGCCCGGCTGCAGGCTGCGCTCTTCGATGCGGGTGATGGGCTGGACCTTGCCGAAATTGCCGGTCGAGAAGATCTCGTCGGCGTTCGCCAGCTCCTCGAAGGTCACCCGACGCTCGACCACCGTGACGCCGCTCTCGGCCAGGAGCTTGGCGACGCGCTGGCGGGTGATGCCGTTCAGGAAGCAGCCGTTGGCGGCCGGGGTGATGGCCTCGCCGTCCTTCACCAGCCAGAGATTGGCCGTCGCCAACTCCGCGACGTTGCCCAGCGCATCCAGCACGACCGCGTTGTCGAAGCCCTTGCTCTGCGCGTCCTTCAGCGCCCGGCCCGAGGTCGGATAGAGACAGGCGGCCTTCGATTCGGTGGGCGCCGAGTTGGGCAGCGGGCGGATGTAGGGCGACTTGGTGACCGAGAAGCCGTCGGCCGACGGCATGGGCGCTTCGTGCAGGGTGAAGCAGAAGCGCGTGCTCTCGGGATCGGCGGCGACGAAGCCGGATTCGGCCCACATCATGGGCCGGATGTAGAGGGCCGCGTCCTTGGCGAACTTCTTGCGCCCCGCCTGGCCGATCTCCAAGAGCTCTTCCGCGTTCAAGGTCGGTCCGAGACCGAAGACCTCGGCGGAGCGTATCAGGCGCTGGCAGTGAAGATCGAGGTCGGGCGCCACGCCCTCGAAAGCGCGCGCGCCGTCGAACACCGTGGAGGCCATCCAGAAGCCATGCGTCATCGGGCCCATGATCGGCGGGTTGCCCTCGTGCCAGGTGCCCTCGAAGAAATGCCAAGCCTGCATCGCCAAATCCGTCTCTGTCACTCCGTTCGGCTGCACACTAGCCGGCCGGCCCCGCCGGCGCCAGGGAGGCCGCGCGTCATGGCTGCCTTGCAGGCCGGCGGGACCTGGACGACTTAAGGCTCGGTGGCCTGGCCGCCAGCCCTCTTTCACAGGTTCTCATTTGACGATAGTACTGCCGTCACGAAATCGGCTGCCTGCGGGGCGTGCCAAAGTACCTCCAAGCGCAGAGTTGGTGAAGACGATGGGCCTTTGCATAGTGGCTTTGGAGGCACGAGATCATCCGACGCCAGACGTCAGCGCGTGCGAAGCGCGGCAACCCGGGATGACGCCGCGTACGGTTAACATCCGGACCGCACCCGTGCTCCCGGACTCACCCCTCATCGTCGTCCTCCGACTTGATCGGAGGATCGCTATCCGCTGTTCCATCGGTGCCGGAAAAGCGTGCTGGCCCAGGCGCAAAAGGCCGACCAGGGCGCGTTACGTGGATAGAGTCCCCGGGCTGCCCGAGGTCCTCCGATCAAGTCGGAGGAAGACTTACGTTGGGCACATGACGTCATCCGACGCCAGACGTCAGCGCGAGCGAAGCGCGGCGATCCAGCCTGACTCGACCGAGGACCTTTCACTGGATTGCCGCGTCGCTGGCGCTCCGCGCAATGCCAAGCGGGACCTGTCAGACCTTCGGTGGAGCACTGCGCAACATCCAACCCACCGACAGCCACTAGAGGACCAGCCGTGCCGGATAGCTTGATTTACCACATGTGCCGGAGGGAGGAGTGGCGCGCCGCGGAGGCCGAGGGCGCCTACCTGGGCTCCAGCCAGGACAAGGCCGACGGCTTCATCCACTTCTCCGCGCTGGCCCAGCTGGCGACCAGCGCCGCCAAGCATCGCGCCGGCCAGAGCGGGCTGGTGCTGATCGAGGCCGACGCGGAGGCCCTGGGGGAGGCGCTGCGCTGGGAGGCATCGCGCGGTGGCGCGCTCTTTCCCCACCTCTACGGCCCCCTGCCGCTTGCCGCCGTCTCGCGCACCTGGCCTCTACCCTTGGCGGCGGACGGCCGTCACCGCTTTCCCGAAGAGCTGGAGCTTCCGGCTTGATCGGCGATCTGGCCTTTTCCCTGCTGCGGCGCCTGCCGGCCGAGCGCGCCCACCGTCTGGCGATTTGGGGCTTGCAGCAGGGCTTGGCCGGCAGCCTCCAGGCCGACAGCCCCGCTCTGTCGCAACGCCTTTGGGGACTGGACTTCCCCAATCCCCTGGGGATCGCCGCCGGCTTCGACAAGAACGCCGAGGTGGTGGCCCCGCTTGGCCGGCTGGGCTTCGGCTTCGTCGAGGTGGGCTCGGTCACGCCGCGCCCGCAGGCCGGCAATCCCAAGCCCCGCCTCTTTCGCCTGCCGGAGGACGCCGGCGTCATCAACCGCATGGGCTTCAACAACGACGGCTTGGAGCGTGTCGCCCGGCGCATCGAAGCCGCCCGCGCCAAGGGGCTCACGCGCCCGCTCGGCATCAACCTCGGCAAGAACAAGGAGACCGCCGTCGCCGCCGAGGACTATGCCAAGGGCGCCGCCCGCCTGGGTCCCCTGGCCGACTACCTGGTGATCAACGTCTCCTCCCCCAACACGCCGGGCTTGCGCGCCCTGCAGGACCGCAGCGAGTTGGAAGCCCTGGCCGCCGCCGTTCGCGACGCCCTGGCGACGGCTGGGGCCAGCCCGCCCCTGCTGCTGAAAATCGCCCCGGACCTCGGCGAAGCGGACCTGGAGGACATCGCCGCCGTCGCCCTGGAGCGCTTCGACGGTCTCATCGTCTCCAACACCACCATCGCCCGGCCGAAGGATCTGCGCGGCCGACACCGCGCCGAGACCGGCGGCCTTTCCGGCCGTCCGCTGTTCGATCCCTCGACGGAGATGCTGGCCAAGATCCACCGCCTGACCAAGGGGCGTCTGCCATTGATCGGCGTCGGCGGCATCGAGGACGCCGAGACGGCATGGCGAAAGATCCGCGCGGGCGCGTCCCTGCTGCAGCTCTACAGCGCCTTCGCCCTCCAGGGGCCAAGGGTGGTGGCGGGCATCCTCGATGGTCTCGCGACACGCCTGGAGACGGCCGGTCTCTCGCGGCTCGACGAGGCCGTGGGGAGCGCCACAAGCGACTAGTCCGGCGGGACGAGCCCTCGGCGCGCCTATTCCGCCGTTGCCGCCAGCGCCCGTTCGACCGCGCCCGACAGCTTGTCGACGATCTCAGCGATGTCGCTGTCCTGGACGATGAAGGGCGGCGCCAGGAGCACGTGGTCGCCGCGTCGCCCGTCGATGGTGCCGCCCATGGGATAGCACATCAGGCCGTCGGCCATGGCCTCCTTCTTAATGCGCGCGGCGAGCTTGCGGGCCGGGTCGAAGGGCGCCTTGCTGGCCCGGTCCTCGACCAGTTCGACACCCAGGAAGAGGCCGCGGCCGCGGATGTCGCCGACATGGGGATGCTGGCCCAGACGCGCCTCCAGTTGCGCCTTCAGGCTGGCCCCCTTCTCACGTACCTGCAGCAGCAGGTCGCGATCCTCGATCTCGTTCAGCACCGCTACGCCGGCGGCGCAGGCGGTCGGGTGGCCGATATAGGTGTGGCCGTGCTGAAAGAAGCCGCTGCCCTCCTCGAAGGCGCGGTAGATCCGGCCCGTGGTCAGCATGGCGCCGATCGGCTGCAGGCCGGCGCCCAGGCCCTTGGCGATGCAGACGATGTCGGGGAGGATGTCCTCCTGCTCGGAGGCGAAGAGCGTGCCGGTGCGGCCCATGCCGCACATGACCTCGTCCAGGATCAGCAGCAGGCCGTAGCGGTCGCAGATCTCGCGGATGCGCTTGAAGTAGCCGGGCGCGGCCGGCACCGCGCCCATGGTGGCGCCCACCACCGGCTCGGCGATGAAGGCGGCGACGGTCTCGGGACCCAAGGCCTTGATCTCGGCCTCCAGCGCGTCGGCGGTGCGCCGGCCGTAGTCCTCCGGGCTCTCGCCCTCCGCGGCGAAGCGCCAGTGGTGACAGGGCTCGATGTGCCGCATGGCGGGCGAGAGCAGCGGCTCGAAGGGCTGGCGGCGCCATTGATTGCCGCCGGCCGAGAGCGCCCCCAGGGTGTTGCCGTGATAGCTCTGCCGCCGGGCAATGAAGTATCGCCGTTCGGGCTGGCCCACCTCCAGGAAGTACTGGCGGGCGAGCTTGATCGCCGCCTCGGTGGCCTCGGAGCCGCCAGAGAGGAAGTAGACGCGCTCGATCCCCTCCGGCGCGCGGCGGATCAGCATCTCGGCCAATTCCTCGGCCGGCTCGGAAGTGAAGAAGCTGGTGTGCGCGTAGGCGAGGCTGTCGAGCTGGGTCTTGATCGCCTCGATCACCGGCCGGGCCGAATGGCCGAGGCAGGAAACCGCGGCCCCGCCGCAGGCGTCGAGATAACGCCGCCCCTCGGAATCGATGATGCGGCAGCCCTCGCCGGCGACGGCCAGGGGCAGCTGGGCCTGGGAGTGGCGGGGAAAGACGTGGGAGGCATCCATGGGCGACCTCGTCCGAGCAGGTGGTTGCGCGTCGCCAGAGCCTAACGCCAAGCTCCCGGCTTGAGGAGTCGCGGCTGCGCCGTGTCAGCCATGACTCCGGCCGGGAGCCCGATCTCTAAGAGGCCGCCTCGAAACGCGCCTCTCGGCGCGTTTCAAGACAAGCCCCGAGGCTACTTCAAGATGCTGGAGGGCGTTTCGCCCCGCTCGACCCAGCCCTCGAGCGCGCTCAAGGGGTCGATCTTCGACTGATCGATGCCGCCGGGCCCCGGCAGCAGGCCGCAGTGGTCCATGCCGGGGATCATGAAGAGCTGCACCGACTTGGCCAGCTCCTCCGGCCCGCCGGCGGCCTCCGTCGCCGCCTCGTGCCAGGCGACCGTCTTGTAGGGCGTGACGATGGCGTCGGCCCAGCCGTGCCAGACGATCATCTTGCCGCCGGCATCGCGGAAGGCGGAGATGTCGGGCGAGTCCGAGTTGTAGACGGCGGCCATGGTGGCAAGACGGCCAGGATCGAGCTCGAAGTCGAAGTCCAGCGGCGTGTAGTTCGCCCCTGGATCCTCCGGGAAGGCCATGTAGGCGCCGAAAGACTGGCCGAAGACGGGCACCAGCTTGCCGCCGCCGCCCGGCTTTCCGGTGAGCCAGAGCCACCAGAAGGGCTCCGAGCCCTCCGGAATGCCGCCGGGATAAAGCTGCTCGCCGGCCTGGTTCCGAGGTCCTTGGCGCCACTTGGCGATGACGCCCAGTTCGGCGTCCGTGAGACAGTCCTCACCGTTAGCGCCAGCCGCGCAACGCAGAACCGAAAGGTCGACCGAGCAGGCCCTGGGGTCTTCGATCAGCCCGTCCTCCTTGCCGTCGGCGCCGTCGCACTGGCGCATGACCTCCGCGCCGATCAGACCGTCCTTACCCGGCTTCAGGATGGGATTGCCCGCCTCGTCGGTGTTGGCCTGGTGAATCCAGGCCATCTTCAGCGCCACCAGGCCGGTGTAGTCCATCGCCGGCGCGCCCGAGATGATGCCGCTGAACATCTCCGGGTACTTGAGGGCCGCCATATGCGCCATGCGCCCGCCGGTCGAGCAGCCCTGGAAATAGCTCTGCTCCGGCCCCGCGCCATAGAAGGCGTCGATCATCGCCTGGGCGACGCGGTTGGTCTCGCCGATCGAGCGCCAGCCCCAGTCGCGCTCGGCGTGGGGATTGTTGTGTGCCCAGCCGGCGTCCACGACGGAGAGCCCGTGATGGCCGCTGTCCGAGGTCGCCGTCGCATAGCCCTTGCGCAGACCCGGCCCCATGGCGTTGATGAAGCCGCCGGCCTTGTCCGCCCGGCCGAGGATGCCGCAAAAGCCGCCGCAGCCGGCCTGATAGTACTTCCCGTTCCAGCCTTCCATCGGCAGACGCACCTCGATCGAGATGGCCGGCAGCGCCGTCGCGCGGACCTCGCAATAGGCCGGCAGGTCCTCGCCGGCCGGGATCACCCTGGCCGAGGTCACGAAGCCGGCGTCGAAGACGACATCGCGCTGGGCCGCACAGTCGGCGGCGGTCTTCTCTTCCGCGCTGGCGGCGGTCGAGAGGGCTGCCGTCAAGGCGACGGCAGAGGCGAGCAAGAGCAAGGGCTTCGAAGACACGGCTTGAGCCTCCTCGGTCTGGTGATCCCACGTGCTTTGCGGCCGAGATCGAAACGCCGGCGATACCGCGGCGCGACGAAAGCCACTGGAACGGACGGGCGCGCCGGAACGTGATTCGCGCTCGGGCCACGCCGATGCAACTGAGGATATCGTGCCGGACGGGTGGAGGATGCACAACGGGAAAGCCAGCGGAGATGGTCGGCGCGACAAAGGATCGTCGCGTGCTCCCGGTGGCAGGGATCGAGGGCGACGCGATCTCCTGCTTCAACAGCAAATCCAAGCTGCTGCGATCCAAGGCGCAGCGCCTTGCCTTTTCACCGCCACGCCCCCACTCTCGCCCCAGACATCAAGGACGAGGCATGACGGACGAAAAACCCAGGGTCGCGTTGTTTGTCACCTGCTTGGTCGATCTCTTTCGGCCATCCGTCGGCTTCGCGGCGGTGAAGCTGCTGGAGACGGCCGGCTGCCGGGTTGAGGTACCGGCGGCGCAGACCTGCTGCGGCCAGCCGGCCTACAACTCGGGCGACCGCAAGGATGCGGCCGCGATCGCCCGGCAGGTGGTCGCCGCCTTCGAGGGCTACGACTATGTGGTGGCGCCGTCCGGCTCCTGCGCCGGCATGATCTCGCATCACTATCCGGCCTTGCTGGCCGAGGATCCGGCCTGGGCCGAGCGCGCCGAGGCCCTGGCCGCCAAGACGCATGAGCTGATCTCCTTCCTGGTGGACCTGCGCGGAATGAAGCAGGTCGAGGCCAGCTTCGAGGGCGCCGTCACCTATCACGACTCCTGCTCCGGCCTGCGCGAGCTGAAGGTCAAGGGGCAGCCGCGCAAGCTGCTGCGCTCCGTCTCCGGCCTGGAGATCAAGGAGATGCACGACACCGAATCCTGCTGCGGCTTCGGCGGCACTTTCTGCGTCAAGTACCCCGAAGTCTCCAACCGCATCGTGGCGGAGAAGACCAAGAACATCCGCGCGACCGGCGCCGGCACCCTGCTGGCGGGCGACATGGGCTGCCTCTTGAACATGGCCGGCAAGCTGCAGCGCGAGGGGGCGGCGGTGAAGGCGCGTCACGTGGCCGAGGTGCTGGCCGACATGACCGACGGCCCGGCGATCGGCGAGGGCGGCGCCTGATGCAAGCGACCAGCACGGCCTTCAAGGAGAATGCCGCCAGGGCCCTGGACGATGCGCCCCTGCAGAAGGCGCTGGGCAAGATGCGCAGCGGCTTCGTCGACAAGCGGCTGCGGGCCACCGAGGCCCTGCCCGAGTTCGAGACGCTGCGCGACCAGAGCCGGGACATCAAGAACCACGTGATCGCGAACCTGGACCTCTACCTGGAGCGCTACGAGGCCAAGGTCGTCGAGGGCGGCGGCCAGGTCCATTGGTGCGAGACGCCGGAGGATGCCCGCGCCGCCATCTTGAAGATCTGCCGCGACGTCGACGCCAAGACGGTCACCAA
Organism: Rhodospirillales bacterium; assembly: GCA_963669375.1. Lineage (GTDB taxonomy): Bacteria > Pseudomonadota > Alphaproteobacteria > Kiloniellales > JACOMY01 > JACOMY01. The sequence continues at coordinate 1,881,954 of OY770024.1, forward strand.
GGGCAAGACCATGATCGGCGAGGAAATCGCCATCAACGAGCACCTGGAGAAGAACGGCATCGAGCCGGTCGAGACCGACCTGGGCGAGTACATCATCCAGCTGCGCGGGGAGACGCCCTCGCACATCATCGCGCCGGCGGTGCACCTGAACAAGGAGCAGGTGGCGGAGGACTTCCGCCGCGTGCACACCCAGTTTCCCGCCGATCGCTCGCTGGAGGACCCGCCGGAACTGGTCTCCGAGGCCCGCGCGGTCTTGCGCCAGCGCTACCTCGACGCCGATGTCGGGATTACCGGCGCCAACTTCCTGGTCGCCGAGACCGGCACCTCGATCATCGTCACCAACGAGGGCAACGGCGATCTCACCCAGATCCTGCCCAAGGTGCACATCGTGCTCACCACCTTGGAGAAGATCGTCCCGACCCTGGAGGATGCCGCCACGGTCCTGCGCGTGCTGGCGCGCTCGGCCACGGGCCAGGACTTCTCCGCCTACACGACGCTTTCGACGGGACCGCGCCGACCGGGCGATCTGGACGGACCGGAGCAGTATCACGTGGTGCTGCTGGACAACGGCCGTTCGGAGCTGCTGGGGACCGAGTTCCAGGAGGCGCTGCGCTGCATCCGCTGCGGGGCCTGCATGAACCACTGCCCGGTCTATCACGCGGTCGGCGGGCACGCCTACGGCTGGGTCTATCCCGGCCCGATCGGTTCGGTGCTGACACCGGCTCTGATCGGCGTCGACAAGGCAGGGCACCTGCCGAACGCCTCGTCCTTCTGCGGGCGCTGCGAGGCGGTCTGCCCCATGCGCATCCCGCTGCCCAAGATGATGCGCCATTGGCGCGAGAAGGAGTTCGAGCGGAACCTGAACCCGGCCACGCAGCGCTTCGGCATTAGAGCCTGGGCCTTCTTCGCCAAGCGGCCGGGGCTCTACAAGCTGGGCGCCCGGATCGGCGCCGGCCTCCTGAAACGGCTGGCCGGCCGCAAGGGACGCCTCGCCAGCCTGCCGCTCGCCGGTGGCTGGACCCGCCATCGCGAACTGGCCGCGCCCGAAGGCAAGACCTTCCAGCAGCTCTGGCGGCAAGGGCGGAGACCATAGCGTGCCATCGTTGAAGCGAATGGCCCCCTCAAGCCCTTCAATCGTCACCCCCGGGCGTGACCCGGGGGTCCATGGGATTACGCGCGCCATGTCGGAGGTACCGCAACGGCGGCAAAACGTGGATGGCCGGGTCAAGCCCGGCCATGACGAAGAGTAGAGTGCAAATGACACGGCAGGAGCGCTAGAGGCATGTCCGGACGCGACGCCATCCTGGGCAAGGTGCGCCGGCGCCTCGAAGGCCGGCCCGGGCGCTTGGAGGCCAAGGACATCGAGGCCCGCATCACCGGCCACGAGGCCAACCTCATTCCGGCGCGCGGCCAGGTGCCCCTGGCCGAACGCGTCGCGCTCCTGATCGCGACGGCCGAGAAGCTGTCGGCCACCACCGAGCAAGTCGCCGACGAGAGCGAGATCCCGGCGGCGGTCACCCGCTATCTCAGAAGCCAGAACCTGCCGCTGGAAATCCGCCGCGCGCCCGATCCCTCGCTTGCCGGCGTGCCCTGGGAGAGCGAACCCCTCTTGAGCGTGCAGAAAGGCAAGGCCGATCCCGCCGACGCCGTCTCCTTGACGCCGGTCGAGGCCGCCGTCGCCGAGACCGCGACGCTGGCGCTCACCAGCGGCCCGGAGACGCCAACGACCCTCAACTTCCTGCCGGAGACCCACATCGCGGTGGTCAGGACCAGCCAGGTGGTCGGCACTTACGAGGAGGTCTTCGAGCGCATCCGCGCGCGCCTGGGCGAGGGCGCCATGCCGCGCACCTTGAACTTCGTGACCGGCCCCTCTCGCACCGGCGATATAGAGCAGACCATCGAGCTGGGCGCCCACGGCCCCCGCCGCCTCCACATCCTGCTGGTCGAGGATGCCACCGAAGAAGGCTAAAGGCCGCCCCACTCCGGAGGAACTGGACCTCTGGCGCAAGGTGACGGAGCTGGTGACGCCGATGAAGAACCGGCCGGCACCGCGCCCGCTCGCCAAGCCGCCCGCGCCGGCATCCGCCGAAGCACCCCGCCCCCGACCGCCGACGAAGAGCCCGTCCCCCGCGCCTCGGAAAGCCGCGGCGGCACCCCTGGAGTCCGGCCGCCTGGCCGACGTCGACCGCCGTACCGGCGACCGCCTGCGCCGCGGACGCATGGTGATCGACGCCACCTTGGACCTGCACGGCATGACCCAGGCCCGCGCGCACGGCCGCCTGCGCTCCTTCCTCTTCCAGGCCCAGGCGCGCGGCAACCGCTGCGTGCTGATCGTCACCGGCAAGGGCCGCATGGGGCCCGAGAGCGGCGTGCTGCGCCGCGCCGTCCCGCTCTGGCTCAATGAAGCAGACCTGCGCCCCTTGGTGCTGGCGATCACCTCGGCCCAGCCGCAACACGGCGGGACGGGCGCGCTCTACGTGCTGCTTAGGCGACTTCGCACAGGCTGAGCGGTCCGTGAGGCATGACGCACCCTCGCTCTTGGTATGACCGGAGAGACGACTGGCCTATCTTGAAGGCCAGGTTCCCTTCGGAGATGCAGGCATGACCAAGGACAGCTTCACGGATGACGAAATAGACAAGATCATCGAAAGACTCGGGACTGTCCGGAAGAACATCAGGCATACACTCGTCAAGGTCCACAACCGCATCGAATCGGTGCTGCCAAGCGTAAAGGACGCAAGCAGACGCGGCGAGCTTCAACATGGCTTATGGGAGTGCTTAGTCGGCCTCGGGCTGCGCCCAGGATACTTCAGTCACTGCGGCGAGGATTGGTGGCTGGACGAGCACGTGTTCAAGGGCCAGCGCGGCGGCACCTTCGTCGATCTTGGCGGCTATGACGGCGTGCACGGCTCCAACACGCTCTTCTTCGAATTGATGCACGGGTGGAACGGCCTTCTCTTGGAACCTTCACCAAAACCCTATGACAAGGCCGCTTCCTTTAGACGGTGCCACTGCCTGAAACTGGCCGTCGCAAAGGCGGCAGGCGAGGCCAGATTCCTGGAGGTGTCGGACGGCTACACGATGATGAGCGGCCTCGTCGAGAGCTTTCACGCCGAGGTGCGCGCGCACCTCGCGGACCATCCCAGCCACAAGCAAGCCGAGATCACGGTTCGGACGACGACACTCGATTCCCTTCTCAGGAGCCACGGGTTGAGAAAGATCGACTTCATTTCCATGGACATAGAGGGTGCCGAACTTCAGGTCCTGGAGGGATTTCCTTTTGACTCCTATGACGTTCGTGCCTGGATCATCGAAAACCGACAAAGAAATGAAATAATTGCCGGGATCATGAGAAAAAACGGCTACAAGCGCGCAAACATGTTGGGAGGAGACGACATTTACCTGAAAGAGAACGACGCTCCTGAGTTTCCAGATCTTTAGGCCTTTCTTGCAGCCCTGCGGCACGCGCCGGCCTGGCTTCCGCGCGGGCCGCGCAGCGAAGCGCCCCGTGATCCCGCCATTCCACCCCGAGACCCCGAGTGCCGGCGGGCCAAGAGGTCCGTCATTCAGCTGCCTACGCGCGGGCTCGTCTTGACACTACTGGACAGCAGTGTCTATTACTCCCGCCGGCGCAATGATGCCGTGTCCAAGAGGAGGAGACCGCACCCGTGAAACGGAAGACTTTTCTTGCGGCCCTGGCGGCCGCCTGTCTCATCACGCCAAGCCTGATCGCCGCCGACCCCGCCGAAGCCGTCACCCTGAAGCTCGCCACCGATTCCGGCGCCAAGGGCTCGCCCGCCGGCGATGCCATCGACCGCTGGGCCAAACTGATCGAGGAGGGGACCAACGGCGAGGTCACGGTCGAGATCTTCTATCAGAACGAGCTCGGCGGGCAGCAGGAGGTGTTCGACCTCTTCGTCGCCAACGACGTGAACCTCATGCTCAACTGGCCGATGACCTCCTACGACGAGCGCATCTCCATTCTCTACACGCCCTACATGGTGCTGACCTGGGACGAGGCCCTGGAGGCCTACAAGCCCGGCGGTTGGATCAACACCATGCTGGACGGCATCTACGCCGACCTGGGTCTCAAGTTCTTCGGCGCCTGGCCGGAGGGCTTCAACGGCGTCGCCACCAAGGGCGCCTATGCCACCAGCGTCGAGCAGGCTTCCGGCATGAAGATCCGCGTGCCGCCGGTCTTCCCCATGGCCGAGACCATCCAGGCCCTGGGCTATCAGACCGCGACCATCGACTGGGGCGAGGTCTTCACCGCGATCCAGACCGGTGTGGTCGACGGCGACGGCGCCAACGTGATCTACTGGGACTATGAGTACTTCCGCGACACCCTCGACTACTACACCCGCACCAAGCAGCAGTTCCTGACCGGCATCCTCAGCATGAACCTGGAGGCCTGGGACAGCCTGACGCCGGAGCAGCAGGCCGTGGTCCAGGCGGCCGCGGTGGAGGTGATGGAGGAGAGCTTCCTCGACGCCCGCGAGCGCGACCAGCACTATGTCGAGCAGGCCGAGGCGGCCGGCATGACCTACGTCGAGCCGACCGACGCCGACATCGCCGGCCTGGCGGCCGCCGTGCGCGCCAAGGTCTGGCCGATGATGGAGGAGCGCGTCGGCGTCGAGGTGATGGACGTCATCCGCGCGAATGCCACCAAGCTGCAGTAGGTTCGGATGGAGGAGAGGGCCTCGCGTCCGCGGGGCCCCCGCCACGCGCGCCACTGCTGCGCTCCAGACCCCGTCATTGCGAGGAGCGCCAGCGACGCGGCAATCCAGCATGACACCATGCGTCGAGACCGGCTGGATCGCGTCGTCGCTTGCGCTCCGCGCGATGACGTCGCGTTTGCTTGGAGGGTAGATGGGGTGAAGGAGGGATTTCCGGTCCTATGGGAACAGGCTGACGGCGAAGGCAGCACGGATGGTTTCCGAAGCGGGCGGTAGCACGACCGCATCCATCGGCGCGGGCATCGCCACCGCGCTGGACACCGTGGCGCTGCTGGCCTCCGCGCTGGTCACGGGGCTGATGGTCTTCCTGGTGGTGGCGCGCTACCTGCTGGGCCTCTCGGTCGTCGGCCTGCACGAATTGATCCTGCTCTTCGCCGTCCAGCTCTACATGGCCGGCGCGCTGATCGCGTCGAGACGCCGGACGCATCTCACCATCGACTGGCTCTCGCAACGCCTGACGAGCCCCAAGAGCAAGGCCTGGCACGACGGCCTGATCGCCCTGCTCACCCTCGTCATCACCCTCTTCTTCGTCGCCTGGGCCTATTGGATGCTGGCCTGGGGCTTTAAGCGACCGCAGACCACGCCGGCCCTGGGCATTCCGCTCTGGGTGCCGCAGATCGCCATCATCGTCGGCGCGGTGGGCTGCACCGCCTATGCCGCGCGCGACCTCCTGCGTGCCCTGCAAGCGATCAGGGCCAGCCGATGACCGGCCTCCTCGCCCTGCCGCTCCTGATCTTCCTCATGGCCGTCGGCGTGCCCGTGGCCTGGTCCTTCGCCGGCGTGCTGGCCTACCTCACCATCCTCTACGACGTGAACCTCAACACCCTGATGCTGCAGGGCTTCCGCGCCTTGAACTCGGTCATCCTGGTGGCTTTGCCGCTCTTCGTGCTCACCGGCTATCTGATGCAGTCGGGCGGCATCGCCCAGCGCATCGTCGCCTTCGTCGGCAGGATAGCCACCGGGCGCGGCGGCATGGGCGGGGCCATGGTGCTGGCCTCCAGCATCTTCGGCGCGATCAGCGGCACGGCGACGGCCGCCGTCGCCTCGATCGGCACCATCATGACCGATCCCTTGGTCAAGCGCGGCTATCCGCGCGGCCACATCGCCGGCCTGCTGGGCGTTTCCTCCCTGCTGGGAATCCTCATTCCGCCGTCCATCACCATGATCCTCTTCGCGGTGATGACGCGCCAGTCGGTCGCCGCCTGCTTCGCCTCGACCATCGGACCCGCCGTTCTGCTGATCACCGGGCTCATCCTCTACAACCGCTTCCTGGCTGGGCGCGCCTTTCAGGAAAGGCGCGTGGAGGAGCCCGATGCGGAGCCCTTCCTCAAGGTCTCGCTCAAGGCCGCCCCCGCGCTTTCGCTGCCGGTCATCATCCTGGGCGGCATCTACGGCGGCATCTTCACCCCGACGGAGGCCGCCGGCGTCGCCGTGCTCGCGGCCTTGGTCATCGGCGCCTTCGTCTACCGCGAGTTCACCCTGCGCTCGCTCGCCCGCAGCGTCGTGGGCGCGGCGGAGACCACGGGCTCGATCATTCTGATCCTGCTCTTCTCGCTGATGATCTCGCGCATCATGGCGACCGAGCGCATTCCTCAGGAACTGACCGAGGCGGTCCAAGCCATCGCCGGCAATCCCATGGCGGCCCTGCTTCTGGTGAACGCCGTGCTGATCGTGGCCGGCGCCTTGATGGACGACATCTCGGTCACCGTCGTCGTCGCCCCCCTCTTCCTGCCGCTGATGGTCGAGAGCGGCGTGCACCCGGTACAGTTCGCCGCCATCGTCGCCTGCTCCGTGGTGATCGGGGCGAACAGCCCGCCGGTGGCGCCGATCCTCTTCATGTCCTGCCGGGTCTGCAACGCGGCGGTGACGGAGACGGTCTGGCCGGCGCTGCGTCTGATGCTGGTGGTGGCGACGCCGGTCATGCTGGCGACCACCTTCTGGCCCGAACTCTCGCTCGCGATCCCGCGGGCCTTGGGCCTCATTTGACCATGAAGGACAACAAAGAAAGCAGGGAAGAGATCGAGCAATGAAGTCACACTACAGGGTCGTGGTCATCGGCGGCGGCGTGGTCGGCGCCTCCGTGCTCTATCACCTGGCCAAGTTCGGCTGGAGCGACATCGCGCTGATCGAGCGCAGCGTGCTGACGGCCGGTTCCTCCTGGCATGCGGCGGGCGGTTTTCACGCCTTGAACGCCGATCCCAACATCGCCGCCTTGCAGGCCTACACCATCGACCTGCTGTCGGAGATCGAGCGCGAGTCCGGGCAGTCGGTCGGCATGCACATGACCGGCGGTCTTACCTTGGCCGGCACGCCGGCGCGCTGGGAGTGGCTGCAGTCGGCCTACCGGGTCTTCCAGACCATGGGCATCGAGGACGTCCGCCTGGTGACGCCGGAGGAGTCCAAGGAGCTCTGCCCCATCCTCGACATCGAGGGCATCATCGGCGGTCTCTGGGCCGATCGCGAGGGCTACATCGACACCACCGGCACGGTCCATGCCTACGCGGCGGCCGCCAAGAAGCGCGGTGCCACGGTGATCGAGCACAACCGCGTCCTGGAACTGCACCCGCTGCGCGAGGGCTGGCGCCTGGTGACCGAGAAGGGCGACGTCACCGCCGAGCACATCGTCAATGCCGGCGGCCTCTGGGCCAAGCAGGTGGGCCGCATGGCCGGCATCGAACTGCCGCTCTCGCCGCTGGAGCACCACTATCTCATCACCGAGACCATCCCCGAGATCGCCGCCGCCGAGCGCGAGATGCCGCTGGTCGTCGACCTCGAGGGCTTCACCTACATGCGCCAGGACCAGAAGGGCTTGCTGCTCGGCATCTATGAGATCAACCACAAGCACTGGATGGTCGACGGCGCGCCTTGGGACTACGGCATCGAGCTCCTGCAGGAGGACATCGACCGCATTTCCCACGAACTGGAGCTTGGCTTCGCGCGCTACCCCTGCCTGCAGGAGGCCGGCGTCAAGACCTGGGTGAACGGCGCCTTCACCTTCTCGCCGGACGGCAATCCGCTGGTCGGGCCAGTGCCCGGCAAGCCCGGCTATTGGGCTGCCTGCGGGGTGATGGCGGGCTTCCTGCAGGGCGGCGGCGTCGGCAAGTCCCTGGCGGAATGGATGATCCATGGCGAGCCGGAAGCCGACATCTACGGCATGGACATCGCCCGCTACGGCGACTTCGCCGCCAACCGGCGCTACATCAAGGAGACGACCGGCCAGTTCTACACCCGCCGCTTCGTGATGACCTATCCCAACGAGCAGCTGCCGGCCGGACGTCCCTTGAAGATGGCGCCGGCGCACGACGCCATGACGGCGGCCGGCTGCCAGTGGGGCGTCAGCTGGGGCCTGGAGGTACCGCTCTATTTCGGCCCTCAGGGGTTCCAGGAGGAGCCCTCGCTGAAGCGCTCCAACGCGCACGACCTGGTGGGCGCGGAGTGCCGCGCGGTGCGCGAGGCAGCCGGGCTGCTCGACATCTCCGGCTTCTCGCGCTTCGAGGTCACCGGGCCGGCGGCCGAGGCCTGGCTCGACCGCATGATGGCCTCGCGCCTTCCCAAGCCCGGCCGCGCGCGCCTGGCGCCCATGCTGTCGCCCGAGGGCAAGCTGAAGGGCGATCTCACCGTCTTCAACTGGGGCGACGGCGTCTGGTGGATCATGGGCAGCTACTACCTGCGCGCCTGGCACTTGCGCTGGTTCGCCGACCACGCCCAGGAGGGCGTCGAGGTCAAGGACCTGTCGGACAACCTAGTCGGCTTCGCGCTCTCCGGACCCAAGTCGCGGGAGATCCTGGCGCGCGTCACCCATCAGGACCTCTCCGGCAAGGCGCTGCCCTTCATGGGCTGCGGCCACTACGACATCGGCTTGATCCGCGCCAAGGTGGGGCGCCTCTCCGTCGCCGGCGAGCTGGGCTACGAGATCCACTGCCATGCCTCGGAGCATATCGGCCTGAGGCGCAGCCTGCTGGAGGCGGGCCAGGACCTGGGCCTGCGTGAGTACGGCTACAACGCGCTTCTGAGCCTGCGTCTGGAGAAGTCCTTCGGCATCTGGTCGGCCGAGTTCACCCAGGCCTACACGCCGCGCATGACCGGCATGGACCGCTGGATCGATTGGCAGAAGCCGGACTTCCAGGGTCGCGATGCCGCCCTGGCCGAACGCGACGGGCCGGCGCCGGCGCAGGTGCTGGCCACCTTGGAAATCGACGCGCTGGACGCCGATGCCAGCGGCTTCGAACCCATCTGGTCCGAGGGGCGCCGGGTCGGCTTCGTCACCTCCGGCGGGTACGGCCACAGTCTGCAGAAGTCGCTGGCCTTGGCCCTTATCGAGCCGGATCTGGCGACAGCGGGAACGCAGCTGTCGGTGCACATCGTCGGGGTCGAGCGACCGGCCAAGGTGATCGCGCCGTCACCCTACGATCCCGAAGGGCAAGCGATGCGGCTGTGAGGCCGCCGCCGGCTTCATCGTGACGAAGCGGGCGGGCCCGGTCTAAGCTATCCCTATGGCACTCGCAGAGACCTCGCTGAAGGCGGCATTGACCGCCGGACCGCCTATCGTCATGGACGGCGCCATGGGCACGGAGCTGACCTGTCGCGGCTCGCCCATCGGGGCGGACGACTGGGTCGCCTCCACCCTGGGCTTGGCGGCCGACGTGGCGGAGATTCACCGCAGCTACGCCGAGGCCGGCGCGCGGCTGCACATCGCCAACTCCTTCGCGACCGCCCGGCACGTGCTGGCCGAGGTCGGCATGGAGGACCGCTTCGAGGAACTGAACCGACAGGCGGTGCGTCTTTGCCGCGAGAACGTGACGCTCGACTGTGGTCCGGCGCCCTGGATCGCGGGATCGCTCTCGACCTACGTGATCGGCTCCGACCGCTCGCGCCTCCCTTCCCTGCCTGCCTTTGAAGCCAACGCGCGCGATCAAGCGGCACTCCTGATCGACGAGGGCTGCGATCTCTTCGTTCTCGAAATGCTGCACGAGGTCGAGACCAGCCTGGCGCTGATGCGCGCCACCGCCGGCTTCGGCAAGCCGGTATCCATCGGTTTCACCTGCGTCTTTGGCGAGAAGGGCGAGGTGGTCTTGCTGGACCTGGCCCGCAGCGGACGCCCCTTGCCGCTCGGCGACGCACTGCCGGCCATCTTGTCGGATGCCCCGGCGGACGGCGACTGGATCGTCACCATCATGCATTCCGACCTCGACGTCAGCGACGCGGCGCTCGACGTCGTGGCCGAGCACTGGTCCGGCCCGATCGGCGTCTACCCCAACTCTGGCCTCTACGTCTTTCCGGACGGCTGGGACTTCGACAGCGTCTCGACGCCGGAAGACTTCGTGGCCCATGCCGAGACCTGGGCCGGCAAGGGCGCGCGCATCATCGGCGGCTGTTGCGGCGTCGGCCCGGCGCATATCGCCGCCCTCAGCGCCGCCCGCCAGCACCTGCGATCCGACGATGGCAAGCAGTCCCCTGGCCGCTGAGTCGAAAGGCAACATCAAGGTCACCCGCGAGGACTGGCTGTCGCTGGCGCTCGACGTCCTAATCTCGCAGGGCGTCGACCAAGTGAAGATCCAGGTGCTGGGCGCGCGCCTCGGCGTCTCGCGCTCCAGCTTCTACTGGTACTTCAAGAGCCGCAAGGACCTGCTGGACGCCCTGCTGGACCTTTGGGAGGAGACCAACACCAAGGCCCTGGTGGAGGCCTGCGCGCGGCCCGCCCCGACCATCACCGCCGCGGTCTGCAATCTCTTCCACTGCTTCATCGACACGCGCCTCTTCGATCCGCAGTTCGACTTCGCCATCCGCGAGTGGTCGCGCCGCTCCGGCCCGGTACGCCATATCGTCGATCAGGGCGACGAGATCCGCCTAGGCGCGATCGCCGCCATGTTCGTGCGCCACGGCTACGATCCCGACGACGCCGTCGTGCGCGCCCGCATCCTCTACTACATGCAGCTGGGCTACTACTCCCTGGAGCTGCACGAGCCGATGGCGACGCGCCTCTCCTTCCTGCCCGGCTACCTGGAGGGATTTACCGGCCGTCCGGCGCTTCAGGAGGAGATCGATGCCTTGGTCGACTTCGCCCGCGCGGTCCATCCCGACGCGGTTCCGGCAAAGATCGCCTTTCGCGGAGCCCCGTCCGCGCCGCCGGCCTGAGAGGCGCCTTTCAACGCAGACTCCGAGGGAAGCGACAAGGGTCCGGCTCAGGAGAAGACGAAGTCGGTGGCGGTCAGCTGGTCGACGTCGGTGACGCCGACGAGCCTGATCTCGAAGTTGGCCGTCCCGTCACCGTCCGAGTCGACCTGGACGCGCTCGCTGGGCTCGTCGAAGCGGGCTTGCGGCTCGCTGCCATCGAAGCTGCCGGCCGAGAGCCAAGCGCCGACACCGCCCAAGACTCCGAGCGCGATCACGTCGGCATCGGGCGGGGGCGGACCGCCGCCGCCATGCGAGACGAAGTCGGTGATGTTGGCTTCGAGGCCGCTGCCGTCCGCGGAGAAGTAGAAAGTGTCCGCACCGGCGCCGCCGGTCAGCTGATCGCTCCCCGACCCTCCGTCGAGGCTGTCGCGGCCGGCTCCGCCGAAGAGCTGGTCCTCGCCGCCGGCACCGGCCAGCCGGTCGTCTCCCGCCTCGCCCTCCAAGCGATCGTCACCGGCGCCACCGTCCTGAAGGTCGGCGCCGTCGCCGCCGAAGAGGCGATCGCTGCCGCTGCCGCCGAACAGCACATCGGCGCCCTTGCCGCCTTCCTGTCTGTCGTCTCCCTCGTCGCCGAAGAGGTCATCGTCGAGATTGCCGCCGCGCAGGTCGTCGGCACCCTCGCCACCCTTCAAGACGTCCGAGCCATTGCCCCCGCGCAAGTCATCATCGCCTTGTCCGCCATACGCAAAATCATCGCCCTGGCCGGCGTTCAAGCGGTCGTTATCCTTACCACCGTAGAGAAAGTCGGAGCCCGCGCCGCCGAAGAGGACGTCGTTCTGGATTCCTCCCACGACTCGATCTTCCCCGCTGCCACCATAGAGCCGGTCGACGCCGCCCGCGCCGTAGAGGCTGTCAAAGCCACTGCCGCCATAGAGCGTATCTGCGCTGCCCCCGCCGAAGAGGCGATCGTCCTCCTGGCCGCCTGACAAGACATCAACCTCCTTGCCTCCGTAAAGGCTGTCGGCGCCACTGCCACCGAAGAGGCTGTCGAAACCCGCTTGCCCGATCATGCTGTCCGATCCGCTGCCGCCGAACAGCGCGTCGTCTCCCAAGCCTCCCCGTGCGCTGTCGTCGCCGTTGCCACCGTAGAGCGCGTCGTTTCCGCTGCCTCCGAAGAGGCGGTCGCCCGCGCCTTCGCCAAAGACCATGTCGTTTCCCGATCGCGCGATGATCCTGTCCGTCAGGGAGGTACCATATAGGGTCTGGCTGTAGTCCTTGCCGACGATCACCACTTCCGGACTGACAATGGTCTCGACGGATATCAGGGTGACGTTGGCCGGTAGCGTGACACCTTCCCCCAGGTAAAGCGTGTCCACGGCGCTGCCGCCGTCGATGATCTCGCCGGCTGCAAACTCGGCCTGGTCCATGACGACGAAGAGGTCCGCGCCCGAGTCGCCGTAGAGGCTGTCGGCACCCGATCCGCCGAAGAGGGAATCCCTGCCGGTACCACCAAAGAAAAGGTCGTCCCGGCCGCTTCCGCCATAAAGCCGATCCGAACCTTCGCCGCCGTAGAAGGAGATGTCGTCTCCCTCACCGCCGATAAGCCGGTCATCGCCACTATCGCCACCCACATTGGAATCGCTGCCGCTGCCGCCGTCGATAACGTCGTTGCTCGACCCGCCGAAGAAGCTGGAATCGTCACCGCCCTCGCCATCGAGCTCGTCAGCCCCTTCGCCGCCGAAGAACCCGCTGTTGATTCCTGAACCTCCGGCGATTTGATCCGAACCCGACTCGCCAAAAATCTGTCTCGCGGTTCGGCTTTGAAGCGTGACCCGGTCTGCACCCGACCCGCCCGAAAATGACCGGACATTGCTCCCTACGAGCGTGTCGTCTCCCCTCCCACCGTAGAGGTACCTGCCTCCCCCTTCGAGATAGAGCCGGTCGTCCCCCACGTCGCCAAAGAACTCTTGATCGTACCCACTTCCTCCGAAGAGACGGTCGTCGCCGTTGCCCCCGAAAAAGTAGGAATCTTGATCGCCGCCGCCGTAGAGCCTGTCGTCGCCGTCATCGCCATAGAGCTGGGCGTCGCGACCGTCATCGCCCTTCACCGTGTCTTCGCCGAGACCTCCGTAGAGCCTGCCGTCGCCCCCGGCACCGCCCGAGACCAGATCGTCGCCCGTGCCGCCGAAGAGCGCGACGTCGTCGCCGCTTCCGGCCAGGAGGCTGTCGGCACCGCTGTTACCGAGCAGCTGGGCATCGATGCCACTGTCGCCGTAGAGGTAGTCGTCACCCTCGTTGCCGACGAGTGCGTGATCCTGTCCGCTGCCGCCGAACAGCCTGTCGCTCCCCGAACCGCCATCAAGCTCGTCGCTTCCGCTTCCGCCGTGGAGGCTGTCGTCACCGTCATCGCCGTCAAGACGGTCATCGGCCTCTAGTCCTTCGAGCGTGTCGGCGCCGCTGAGGCCATAGATGGAATCGGGCTTTGCGTCCCCGGAGAGGGCGTCCGCCACGGGGGTTCCGAACAGCGCCGCATTGCCGGTCAAGGTCACCTCGATGCCAGCCAGAAGGGCGCCGGCCGGGATCGTCGCACCGTCCAAGAGCACCAGCGTGTCCGTACCGGAGCCGCCAAAGAGGCTGTCGCCGTCGACGAGATCTCCCTGGCTGCGCACCAGGAAGGTATCCGACCCGCCGGCGCCGTAGACGAGGTCGCTGCCGCTGCCACCGACCAGACTGCCGTCGTCGCCGGTCCCGCCATGGATCCGATCGGCACCGCTGCCGCCGACCATCGCCCCGCCGCCGGCAAAACCGCTGCCACCGTCCAACACATCGTCACCGCCCTCACCATAGAGACGGTCCGCGCCGGACCCGCCGAACAGGCTGTCCGCCAAGTCATGCCCGACCAAGGTATCGGCACCATTGCGTCCGTACATGGTGTTCGAAAGAGAGCTACCGAAGATCGCGTCGGCCTCCGCGCGCCCGATGAAGAGCACGGATTCGATGCCCGTGAAGTCAACCCCGGGCACAAGGTTTATGCCATTCGACACTCTCAGCGCATCGACGCCGCTGCCTCCATCCAGCAGGTCTCCGCTTTCCAGCTCTCCGCGCTCGTTGACGGCCAAGACGTCGGATCCGGAACCACCGAAGACAGAGTCTAGCCCGCTGCCGCCACTGAGATAACCATCGTCACCGGCACCGCCATAGACACTGTCGTTCCCCGAGTTTCCGGAAAGACCGCTGTCATTGCCCACGCCGCCGAAGACACCGTCGTCTCCATCATCACCGTTGACAACGATCTCGCTTCCGCTTCCGCCCAGGATGACGTCCTCTCCGTCCCCTCCGAAGAAGGCGAAGCCGACACCGCTGCCATTGCCGATCGTGTCGTTCCCGGAGCTTCCGTAGAAGGCCTGATTGAGCCCCTGACCGCCAATGATCACGTCATCGCCGGCGCCGCCGTAAAAGCGTCCGTCAAACCCGCTGCCGCTATAGAGCCGGTCGGCCCCGGAATCGCCGAAGTGCAGGAAATCGGCACCGCTGCCCAGATCCAGCCTGTCATCGCCGTCGCCCCCGTAGAACGAGTTGTCATATCCGTTCTGCCCCTGCAGGAGGTCGGCACCGGAGCCACCGTAGACCCCCTCGTCGTTGCCACTGCCACCCAGTATGACGTCCGCGCCACTGCCGCCGAACAGAGAACCGTCGGCCCCTTCGTCGCCGGCAATGCTATCCGCGCCAGGACCGCCAAAAAGGCCGATGTCCTCACCGCTGCCACCGAAGAGGCTGTCGACACCGCTCAGGCCGACAAGCCGGTCGCTGCCGCTCAAGCCGTAGATCCGGTCGTCAGCGGAGGTCCCGACCAACGTGTTGTTCTCGCCCGAAGTTCCGAAAATCACAGCCATTTCAACGCTCCGAGAGTCCCAGTCTGGCGCGCGGCCCAGCCGGACGCCTTACTACTTAAAAAGACAGGTCGTTCATGTGCACTATTACGAGCATCAGGCAAGCAAGCAAATGATTTATTTTGCGTAAATACTTATATTACTTTTCGAGACTCCTCTATCTTATTGCCAGATATTGATTTTCGCAACCAGGCGTCAGCACTTTCGGAAGGATTTTCGCCATAAGGGCGCCGATCAGCGGAGGTGGGGAGCTGCGCAGCGATCCTCTGCTGGAGAGACCGCGGAAGATCGCCGCACAGTGGCCGACAGCCTGGTTACGACGGCGCCCTCAAGCATGGCGGGTGAGCCAACCGCGCCCCCCGTCTTTGCGCGGCGCGGCAGCCCAATATTGCGCAGAGCCGAACAAACCTGTATCGCCGCGCTTCGCTCGCGATTGTCTGTTGGCGGTTTGCTAAGGTGGGGGTGTCTCGTCATCATCGGGATGCCGTGACCGGGGTGGCCACCCCGGTCACGGCGCGGATGGGCCGACCGTCTCGCGATTGGGCTTACACCCGCCGTCATCGGGGTCGCCCATCCGCTCTCTCGCTCGCTTGATGAGTTGACTGGGACCGACCCCGACATGAGCCGGCTGACACCCGAAGACAATCCCAAGCAGACCAGAGGATACACTGCCATGACCGCCAAGGCTACTCTGCCGCCCCATGTGATCGGCTGCGATGTCGGCAAGCAGGAGATCGTCGCCTTTGATACCCACTCCGGCGAACTCCAGACCCTCAAGAACCAGCCAGAGATCTTGCGCCGCTTCGTCGCCCGCTTGCCCAAGCAAGCCTTGCTGGTCTGCGAGGCCACCGGCGGCTATGAGGCAGCGTTGCTTCAGGCCGCCGTCTCTGCCGGCCTGCCGGCGCACCGCGCCGACGCCCGCAAGGTCAAGTCCTTCATCCGCTCCCTCGGCAAGCTCGCCAAGAGCGACGCCATCGACGCTCGCGGCCTCGCCCGCTATGGCTGCGAGCGCTTCGAGCGCTTGGCGCGCTGGACCCCGCCGCCGGCCGCACTGAAGGACCTGCAAAGCCTGGTGCGCCTGCGCGCCCAGTGCGTCAAGCAGCGCGCCGCTCTCAAGGTGCAGCGCACCGCGCCGGGAGGACAGGCCATCCAGGCCCACCTGCACAGCATGATCGACCATGCCGACCAGGCCATCGCAGCCCTTGAGGATGACATCGCCGCACTGCTCGCCAGCCAGCCTGAACGCGCCGCCGCCGCCAAGGTGATCCAAGCCATCCCCGGCTGCGGCAGCGTCACCGCCGTCACCCTCGTCGCCCTTATGCCGGAGCTCGGACAGCTCCAACGCAAAGAGGCCGCCTCTCTCGCCGGCCTCGCACCGCACCCCAATCAAAGCGCCTCCAGAGACGGCTACCGACGCACCCGCGGCGGAAGACCGGAGATCAAGCGAGCCCTCTTCACCGCAGCCTTGGCAGCGCGACGATACAACCCTCAGCTCAAGGCCGTCTTTCTCCGCCTCATCAACAACGGAAAAAAGCCCATCGTCGCCATCACTGCCATCATGCGAAAGCTCATCGTCATCATCAACGCCAAGCTCAGAGACGCCTACGCCCACGCACCTCAAAACTGAGTTGATGACGACGTCGGGAGGCGGTTGCGCGTCTTCTCCCGGTGCGGGTACTCGGGACCGAAAGGAGGCGTTCAAGCGGCCCACGGGACGGCCGCGCTGTCACCGCGATGAGCGTCAGCGACGCCGGCCTCTCACTTGAGGTAGTGCAGCGCCACCGGGACTTCCCCGGGAAAGACGGCGGCGCCTTCGAAGGAGGGCGCGTCGTCGGGCGTCGTCGCGCCAGAGGAGCCATAGCCTTCAAGCGGCATGCCGCCGTCCAGATCGAAGGTCAGATCGCCGTCCTCGTCATGAAAGACGACGACGGCGTAGGGCCCCTTGACGAGGTGCGGAAAGTCGGCGACGACGGACCCGGGAGCGGCAGGCACCAGCCGGTAGTCGACGTAGTCCTCGCCATAGCGCGCGAAAGCCTCTGCCGTGTCATAGACGGTGACGACGACTTGGCCTTTGGCGCTGCGGATGCCGGTGACCTCGACCAGTAGTCCCCCATGGGTAGGTTCGGCGGCGGAGCCCAGGGGTGCTGCGCTCGGCGACAGGAGGCTGGAGACCCAGCCGCCGCCGAGCATGAGCGTGGCGCTGAGGAGCGCGGCGGCGGCCAGGTTTGTCACGGGGCGCATCTCGCCCCTACTCGGCCGGTTCGACCATTGGCAGGCGGCGTGCCTCCTTCGGCTGCCAGCCCGGCGGCATGACGAAGAGGCGCAGCTTGTTTACAAGGCCCGGCGTCCGCCCCACCTTGCGGCCGAGATCGTAGAGCCCGTGGAAGAAGATCACGACGGGATTGACCGACTTTATCTGCGTCGTCAGGCCGTAGACCACCTTCTCGCGCTCCGGCTCGAAGGTGCCGAAGAGGCGGTCCCAGATGATGAACACGCCGGCGTAGTTCTTGTCGATGTACTGGGCGTTGGAGCCGTGATGCACGCGATGGTGGGACGGGGTGTTCATGACCGCCTCCACGAACCACGGCAGCTTCTTGATGACCTCCGTGTGCAAGAAGGTCTGATACTGCAGCACGAAGAGCGTGGTGAAGAAGACCAGGATCGGATCGAAGCCGATCAAGACAAGAGGCAGATAGAAGAGGATCGGCCAGAACTGGTCCATCGGTCCGAAGCGGTAGGCCACCGTGATGTTCATGTTTGGCGAGGAGTGATGCACCTCGTGGGTCGCCCAGGCCGCAGCCACGCGATGGGTGAAGCGATGTTCCCAGTAATAGGTCAGGTCGGCCAGTAGGACGCAAAGGATGAGGCTCACCCAGGTGGTCTCGATCCGGAACAAGGCGAAGGGATGCGCCCAGTAGAGGAGGGTCGCATAGAGACCGTAGAACAGGACGTAGCTGAGCCCGATGTAAGCCCCGAACACCAAGGTGTTGGAGAGGGAGTCGCCGATCAAGGCCCATCCCAGGCGCCTGAATACGGCGTAGCGGACAAGCTCGCAGGCAAAGAGCCCGATTGAGAGGTAGAAAACCCAATCGTTCATCACCGCTTCCATCGTTGAGAGGGTGGTCGCGCCCACCCCTTCGAACAACCATTCCATCGCAATGCACTCCGGCACCATGTCGAAGGATCTTGACCCTCCCACCTAGAGATCCTATCGTTAATTGTCAAGATTGACAATTTATGGCGAAGTCAATGCCGCGACCAACCATCAAGGAAGAGAGACGCTCGCAGATTCTCGATGCTTACGAGGCCTGCGTGATGCGCTACGGCGTCGAGGGCACGACGCTCGATCAGGTCGCCAAGCAAGCCGGTCTCGCGCGCCCCTTGATCCGGCACAACGTGGGCAATCGAGACGACCTGCTGGCCGCGACTATGGAGCGCTTCGTCAAGCGCTCCGAGGAGGCGACGCGGGCCTTCATCGACGCCCTGCCGGCAGAAGGCACGCTGGAGACGATGATCGAATGGCTCTTCGATCCTTCCGAACCGGATTCGCGAACGGTCCTTCTGTCCAGCGCCCTGATCGCGGCCGGCGCCAATGATCCCGGCCTGGCGGGAACCATGCGGCAATGGACCCGCGACTTTGTCCAAAGCCTGGCCGAGGTCGTCCGCAAGGCGCGGCCCGGTGCCGACGAGGGCGCGGTCGAGGCGGTGGCGGCCGGTATCGCCTCGGCCTACTTCACGGCCGAATCCGTGACACCGATCGGCCCGATGAGCGACCTGCGCGGCGCCTGCCGGCAAGCCGCCGATCGGCTGGCGGGGACCTTGCCTAGCACTGCTCCGACAGCGCCTTGATGCGTTCCACGGTCTGGCGAACGGCATCGGTCATGTCCAGATCGTCCGCCTTGCCGTCCTTGCGGCGCCAATCGAGCGCGCAGGTCAGCGTGAGAGAGAGGCCAGGTCGCTCGGTCTCCACCAATTCCGCGACCTTGTTCCTGACCTGCCCCGCATAGAGCGGATGGTCGATCAGCACGAAGTCGATCTCGTGGCGCTTCTCGAAGACGGTGATGCGCTCCACCACCTCGAGGTCGGCCGTCCTCGTGCGGCGCAGCGTGAAGCCCGGCTGGCGCTCTAGGATCTCGACCGCCCGGACGTCCGAGAGGAACTTGCCCGGATTGTCGATCTGATCCAGCAAGAGCGACCAAAGCCGCTCCAGCGGAGCCCGCACGCGGACGCTGTGGCTTGTCTTGGGCATGGGTCGAACTTCTCCCCGTCTCCAACAGGGTTGCTTCTGCGCCGCGATAAGTCCGCCGTCAATCCGAACCGTGCTGCCCCTCCGCGCCTGTCGGCTTGCCAGAAGACGGGCTCTGACCCGGGCTCACTTGAGAGCAATAAGTAACGGCCAGGAGAGGTCGCCCTCTCCTGGCCGCCCTTTACAATGCTCCCTCTTTCGAGGATGCCCGATGACGGCGTGACTAGACCAGTTCGAAGAGCTGGTCGAAGGTGAAGGTGCCGTCGTCGAACTGGAACAGCTCGATCTTGGCGACGTTCAGCTCGGTCATCTCGCCTTCGTAGATCTTGGTCGGCTTGACATCGTCGACGATGAGTCCCTCAAGCTCGCCGAACTCGAAGAAGCTGTAGTCCGTCGACTCACCGTCCAGGATCAAGAGGTCGACGTCCTTGCCGCCGTTGACATATCCCGTGCCGCTGTGCAGATCGAAGATGTCGTCGCCGCGGCCGCCCTCGATTCTGACGTCCTTGACGCCACGGCTGACGTCCTCGTACTCCGGCTCGTAGTCGTCCGTGACCGCGGTCACCGAGTCGGGAACATAGCCCATGACACCCTCGGCATCCTCGTCCAGGCCGCCCCGGGCGAACACGAAGTCGTTGCCCGCGCCCAGCAGGATCTCCATGCGGTCGATGCCCTCCGAGGTACCCTCGTCACCGCGGAGACCGGCACCGATGCCGATAACCGTATCGTCGCCAGCACCGGCGATGATGCGGTTGCCCATCGGCTCCTCTCCCAGTTCGCTGCTGAAAGAGCCGCGGATACCGTCACCGAAGGCAGCCTCTGGCGCGTCGAAACCGGGCGTAAGGTTGTCGATGAAGGCGAAGCCCAGGACCAGGTCGTCACCCTTGCCGGTGATGATGTCGATGTCGTCGATGCCACTGATATCCTCGGCGCGGCCGTACTCTCCGCCCGCCGAAAGGGCGATGCCTACGCCGATCACGGCGTCGTCGTCCTTGCCGGTGACGATGCGTGACTCATTATCTTCGTCGCCGCCGTCGATTCCGTCCGCGAAAGAGATGTCGCTGTCGACACCGCCACGCACGATGGTGGCACCCAGCACCAGGTCGCTGCCGCCGCCGGTCTTGATGGTGGAACCGTCGATACCGTCGTTCCCCAAGGCATCGTCCACGCCGTCGCCGACGCTCACCTCGGTAAACCCGATTACCGCATCCGAGCCGGCACCCGTTGCGACGTATGCATCGTCCACCCCGTCGTTGGCGCCGGCTTCGCCGAAGTTGCCGACCTTCTGGATGGTGACGCCGGTAACCAGGTCACTGCCGCGGCCGGTCTTGATGTAGGCGTCGTCGATGCCGTCGTTGTTGGAGAGGTCACCTTGGTAGCCGACTTCGCCACTGGCGATACCCTTGACGATGTCGTTGCCGGGTCCGGTGAAGATGTAGGCGTCGTCGATGCCGTCCATGGCGACCTCGATGTCGGCCCCGCCCTTCATTACCACCTCGCCGATAACGACGTCGTGGCCCTTTCCTGTGTCAATATAGCCCCCGTTGATGCCATTGAGGCTGGTCTCGAATGCACGGTCGCCGAACTCGGCATAGACCGCGCCGATTATCGAATCGTCGCCCAGGTCGCCGTAGATGGCGCTCTCCGGCCCATTGCTGTCGCCGTTGCCGATCGGGTTGAAGATTCCGTTCGCGAAGAAGGCCGACTCGTTGCCGGCTTCGACGTTCACGATCCCCTGAATCACGTCGTCGCCGAGGCCGGCATCGAGAAGACCGAGATTGAGAATGCCGTCCAAGCCGATGAAGTCGTCGGTATCCAGGGTCGCGTTCAGAACGCCGATGATCTTGTCGTCGCCGGCCAGCGCGTCGGCACCGATCTTGCCATTGAAGATCGAATAGAAGGAATCGTCGAAGTCGCCCTTGATCAAGAGGTCGTCGATGCTGATCGCCTCATCGGCGAAAGGGGTAAAGGGAAACAGCTGAAGTTTGATCATGAGCCCGGCTCCTTGCTCGTCATAGGTGTAGCAAAGGGCGCTCTCGCTCCGCACAGCCTGATCGAGCAAGCCCCCCCTCTTGCCGGAACGCAGTCTAGGACCATTCCCCGCAAGGTGGCAATGGAATTTCACATGACAACAGAAGTACATTTGAGAGACGGAGAATGGGTGATAGCTCGTAAATGGATATTCATTCTCAGTTTACACTATCATTTTTTCATTTTTCTTGTATAGTAAGGCGACTCTCCCATCGGTAGCAAGGATGAATATACACAAAAAGCACTAAAGCACTGAAAAAATGCGATTTCTTGCTCTGAGAAGCCCAGCCTGACCATCACCGAACAAGGGGATTCGCCTTTCGCATCCAGCGTCATTCGACCCTGGAAGGCGCCGATCTGGAGTGCCGACACCCCTCTGGGCGCTCTCCGCCGCGTGCCCGCATGGCTATGCCAGCCCTGGTCTTCGACAAGGAAAAAAAGGGAACGCACAACCTTTAAGAAAGGCCAAATCCTCCTATTGCGGGAGCGATCTTAAGTGGTGCCGGCCTGGACCTCCGGCGGCCCCACCGCGCAGGACGCTAGACAGCACCCGCGGACAGGTCCCCTCGGCAGCGTCCAATGGTCAGTTCACTTGACCAGCCACACACCCGAGGCCGCAGGGCCAGAGCAGGATGACGTCAAATCGGAACGATTTGTCGTCATCCTGCTCTACAACTCTGAAAGAGAGAGCAGATCGCGATCTGGTCTTTTCACCTGATTGCGATCTGCTCGGGGCGGGTGGTGCTCGCTTGTCCCGACTGAACGAGATCGAAAGCTGGAGCAGGTCGCCGTCGGATGGAGCCATCCGACCGCGTGAATCCGCTCCGGACGCGCGCGGTTAGAGAATGAAGCGGCTCAAGTCCTGGTCCTTGGCCAGGGCCGCGACGCGGACCTCGACGTAGTTCCGGTCGATCTGCACCGTCTCGCCGGGGCGGTCGGAGGCGGTGAAGGAAATCTCCTCCAAGAGCTTCTCCATCACCGTATGCAGCCGCCGCGCGCCGATGTTCTCGACGCTGGAGTTGATCTCGCTCGCAAGATCCGCCAGCGCGTCGATGGAGTCGTCCTGGAACTCCAGGGTCACCTGCTCGGTGTCCATCAAGGCCGTGTACTGGCGGATCAGGGAGTTCTCCGGCTCGGTCAGGATGCGCTTCAGGTCGTCGCGCGAGAGCGCGTCCAGCTCGACGCGGATCGGCAGGCGGCCCTGCAGCTCGGGCAGAAGGTCGGCGGGCTTGGCCAGGTGGAAGGCGCCGGAGGCGATGAAGAGGATGTAGTCGGTCTTCACCGTGCCGTGCTTGGTAGCGACCTGGGTGCCCTCCAGCAGCGGCAGCAGGTCACGCTGCACGCCTTCGCGGCTGACGTCGGCGCCGGCCCGCTCCGATCGGGCGGTGATCTTGTCGATCTCGTCCAGGAAGACGATGCCGTGCTGCTCTGCGTTCTCTACCGCCTCGGCGCGGATGGTCTCCTCGTCCAACAGCTTGTCGCTCTCCTCGGCGATCAGGTGCTCGTAGGATTCGGCCACCGAAAGCCGGCGCTTCTTGGTCCGCCCGCCGAAGGCCTTACCCAGCATGTCGTTGAGGTTGAGCATGCCCATCTGCGCGCCCGGCATGCCCGGGATATCGAAGGTCGGCAGCATGGAGCTGCCGCTGTCGACCAGCTCCAGATCGATCTCCTTCTCGCCCAGCTTGCCCTCGCGCAGCATCTTCCTGAACTTCTGCCGCGTATCCTGGCTGGCGCCCTGGCCGACCAAGGCGGTGATTACGCGGTCCTCGGCGGCCAGCTCCGCCTTGGCCTGGACTGCCTTGCGCATGCGCTCGCGGGTCATGGTGAGAGAGACCTCGACCAGGTCGCGCACGATCTGCTCCACGTCGCGGCCGACGTAGCCCACCTCGGTGAACTTGGTGGCCTCGATCTTGACGAAGGGGGCTTCGGCCAGCTTGGCCAGCCGCCGGGCGATCTCCGTCTTGCCGCAGCCGGTCGGGCCGATCATCAGGATGTTCTTCGGCATGACCTCCTCGCGCAGCGCCTCGGGCAGCTGCTGCCGGCGCCAGCGGTTGCGCAGCGCGACCGCCACGGCCCGCTTGGCCTCGTTCTGGCCGACGATGAAGCGGTCCAGCTCGGAGACGATTTCGCGCGGCGAGAAGGTGGCGCCGTCGGTTTTAGAGCTCAAGGCGTTCGACGATGATATTGTCATTGGTGTAGATGCAGATGTCCGCAGCGATGGCGAGGGATTTACGGGCGATGGTTTCGGCGTCCTGGTCCGGCAGATCGGAAAGCGCGCGCGCCGCGGAAAGCGCGAACATGCCGCCCGATCCGATACCGATCAGGCCGTCCTCGGGCTCCAGCACGTCGCCCGATCCGGTGAGGATGAGGGAGACCTTCTTGTCGACCACGGCCATCATGGCCTCCAGCCGGCGAAGATAGCGGTCGGTGCGCCAATCCTTGGCCAGCTCCACGCAGGCGCGCGTCAGCTGGCCCGGATAGGTTTCGAGCTTGGCCTCCAGCCGTTCGAAGAGGGTGAAGGCATCGGCCGTCGCACCGGCGAAACCGGCGATGACCTGATCCTTGGCCAAGCGCCGGATCTTGCGCGCGTTGGCCTTCAGGACGGTCTGGCCGAAAGACACCTGGCCATCGCCCGCGATGACCACCTGGTTGCCTTTTCGAACGGAGAGAACTGTGGTGCCGTGCCACGGCGGGGACTGCTGTTCCGTCATCGCCGCATAGATGGCGCGCCCGCGCGTGGCGATCAAGCGCTCATCCTGCGCGGCGGCGTCACGCCAGGTCGACGATCAGGGGAACGTGGTCCGAGGGCTTCTCCCAGGTGCGGCTTTCGCGGAAGGTCTCGAGCGCCTTGATAGAGGGTGAGAGCGGCGGCGTGGCGAGCGCGTGGTCCAAACGCCAGCCGTAGTCCTTCTGATAGGACTGCGGATAGCGGTAGCCCCACCAGGAGTAGAGCGGCTCCGGCACCGGCGTGAAGCGGCGCGGGATATCCTCCAGCGTGCCGGCCTCCCACAGGCGCGCCATGGCCGCGCTCTCCATCGGCGTATGCCCGACGGAGCGCAGCAGGCGCTTGTGGTTCCACACGTCCTGCTCCAGCGGCGCCACGTTGAGGTCGCCCACCAAGAGGGCCTTGCGCTTGGCCAGGGCGTCGCTCTCGGCCCAGACCGCCATCTCCTCCAGGAAGTCCAGCTTGTGCGCGAACTTGGGATTTTTCTCGCGGTCCGGGTCCGGTCCGCCGGAGGGGACATAGAAGTTGTGCAGCTCCAAGCCGCCCGGCAGGAAGACCGCAAGATGGCGGCGGTCGTCCTTGTTGCAGAAGACCTTGCGCTCGACCTTCTCGAAGGCCACGCGCGAGGCGATGGCGACGCCGTTGTAGGACTTCTGCCCGTGGATCTCGAGGTGCGTGAAGCCAAGGCCGGTCAGCGCTTCGGTCGGGAAGAGCTCGTCGGCGACCTTGGTCTCCTGCAGGCAGATGACGTCGGGCTGGCGGGCCTCGACGAAGCGGGCGATGTGCTCGGCGCGCTGGCGGATGGAGTTGACGTTCCAGGTGGCGATCCGCATGGGGTTAGGCCGCCGCCAGGGCCAAGCGGGCGCGTCGGCGCGCCGCCACCGCCTCGCCGAAGGCGGCGAAGAGCGCCACCGAATCGGGGTTCTCCATCACGCGGTACTCCGGATGCCACTGCACGCCCACGGCAAAGCCCTTGGCGTCGGCCACCCGCACCGCTTCGATGGTCCCGTCGGGCGCCCAGCCCTCCGCGACCAGGCCGGGGGCCAAGCTCTCGATGCCCTGATGGTGCAGCGAGTTGATCTCGATCTCGGCACGGCCGAAGAGCTTTTCGAACCAGCCCGCGACCTTCAAGGCGTGGCGCGGTCCGTAGTCCACGGTCATGTCGCCGGTGGCCGGGCTGCGGTGGTCGAGCCGACCCTCCACCTCCTGCAGGCGCGCGAAGAGGCTGCCGCCCAAGGTGACGTTCAGCTCCTGAAAGCCGCGGCAGATGCAAAGGAGCGGCAGCCCGCGATCGAGCGCCGCCCGGATCAGGTCCAAGGAGACGGCGTCGCGGGCCTCGTCGTGCGGCTTGGAGGGTTCCTCCAAATCGGGCCGCCGATAGTGGCTCGGGTGCACGTTGGAGGGGCTGCCGGTCATCAAGAGGCCGTCCACCTGATCCAACAGCGGGCGCGGATCGGCCAGCTCCGCCAGGTTGGGCAGCATAAGCGGCTGCGCGCCGGCGGCCTCGGCAACGGCACGCACGTACTTGTCGCCGACGACATGGAAGGGCATGCCGTCCACCGTCTTGCAGCAGGCCGGCAAAAGCACGAGAGGGAGAGACTGTGTCATGCTCCTGGTCTACGTGCTTCCGTCGGCGCCGACAAGGCGGTCCACGGGCGCCCGTGTCGCCCGAGCCGCGGCGATTGCCACCACCCGCCGCCGGCTGTAGATCCATTGGGTGCTTGGGGGACAGGAACCGTGGAAGGAAAGGAACCCGGATGTCGGACGATCTAGCGGTCACGCCCTTGCCCACGGCCGCGTGGGACCCGTCGCTCGCCCAAGTCGTCGAGGACATGAAGGGCGCGCCGATCAACGTGCACAAGCTGATGGCCCACCATCCCAAGCTGCTCGAGTCGCTCTGGAACTTCCGCAACTACTCGGTCAACGGCGGCGACCTGGGGCGCCGCAAGGGCGAGCTGGTGATCCTGCGCGTGGCGGTCCACCTGCGCGCTTGGTACGAATGGGGCTCGCATGTCGCCCGTGCGCTCGCCTGCGGCCTCTCGCGCGAAGAGATCGAACGGGTCAAGCAGGGCCCGGCGGCCCCGGAATGGGAGGCAAGCGATGCCACGCTGCTGGCGGCGGTCGACGAGTTGGTGGTGACGCGCGGCCTTTCCGCCGAGACGCACGAAGCGCTGCGCCGCCACTTCACGGTCCGCCAGATCATGGACGTGATGGCGATCCAGGGCTTCTACATCATCCTCGGCTGCATGATTAACACCTGGGGCCTGGAACTCGACCAGGCGACCCGGGCGGCCTTGCCGGCGGACGTGACCCGCGAGGCCTTCGAGACGGAGGTCTCGCGATAGCGGATCGGACCGCCATGCGCGAGATCCGCAAGGCCGCCGTCATCGGCGGCGGGCTGATCGGCATGAGCTGGGCCAGCCTCTTCCTGGCGCGTGGGCTCGAGGTGACGCTCATCGATCCGAGAGCGGAGGCGAAGGGGGACCTCGCGGGCTTCGTCGAAGCGGCCTGGCCGATGCTGCGGGCCTTGGACTTGACCTGTCAGGACGACGTCGAGACGGCCGCTTTCTCCACCACCATCGACGCTCTCTCCGGAATCGACTTCGTCCAGGAATGCGGCCCGGACCGCATCGACCTCAAGCGCCGGATCGTGGGGGAGTTGGAAGCGGCCCTGGAGGACCACGTCATCATCTCCTCCAGCACCTCCTCCCTGCTGGCTTCCGACATACAGGAGGGCGCCCGACACCCCGAGCGCATTCTCGTCGGCCATCCGATGAACCCGCCGCACCTGGTGCCCATGGTGGAGCTGGTGGGCGGTCGCGAGACCTCGGAGAGGACGATGGCCGAGGCGGAGGCCTTCTACCGCGCGATGAAGCGGGTGACCCTCCGGGTGAAGCGCGAGGTGGTGGGGCATCTGGCCAACCGCCTGACCTCCGCGCTCTACCGCGAGGCGGTCAACCTGGTGGCCGAGGGCATCGCCTCGGTCGAGGACGTGGACAAGGCCATCGCCTATGGTCCGGGCATGCGCTGGGCCCTCATGGGTCCGCACCTGACCTACCATCTGGGCGGCGGCGCCGGCGGCTATCGCCACTATCTGGACCACCTGGGCCCGACCCAAGAGGCCCGCTGGCAGGCCTTGGGTACGCCGAGGCTGACGGACGCGCTGAAGGAGGAGCTGATCGCCGGGGTCGACCGCGAACTCCAAGGCCAGGACGTCGAGACGCTCACCGAACGGCGCGACGCGGCTCTGGTGGAGCTCTATCGGCTAAAACGGCGGCACGGGTTGTAAGTGTTCCTGCTGGGCATCCCAATCTTCACTGCGCGGAGCAGTGGCTACGAAGCAGTCTAGGGTTGCACGGCGTGTCCGTCCGGGATTGGATCGCTGACGCTCCTCAGAATGACAGCGGTATGAGCACGTGACGAAGGTCCTTGGCCGGTACGAACGACGACAGCTCCGCGTGAGGCGCCTCTCCGGACAGCGCGCCGAGGCGCGCCTTAGCGCGTCGGCCCGCCCTGGAACTTGAAGACGTCCAGCTCGCGCAGGTCGAAGAGCTTCTTGTCCAGGCGCACGCCGTACTGAGCGTTGATGAGGCCGGTCTGGACGATGATGCCCTGGGGATCGACCACCTCCCACTTGCGCAGCTCCATGGGTGCCTCGTTGAAGGTCAAGGTGACCGAGGCCAGATTGCCCTCGGCCTGCTCTTCCTGGATGGTCATGACGATGCTGCCCTGGCCGTGTGAGAGGTAGGTCAGCACCAGGCTCTCCTCCAGCTGGATCGGCTCCTTGAAGAGGAACCAGAGCGGCGTCTCCCAGATCGGCAGCTGGGTGACCTGCTTCAGCTCTCGGTCGTAGACCGCGACGGCGTAGCCGTCGGCGACGATCAGCATCGGCACCGGCGGATCGTAGTCGAAGCGCATGCGCGAGGGACGGTCGACGTAGACCATGCCTTCCGCGTAGCTGCCGTTGGAGGCGGACTGCACGAAGCGTGCCTGCACCGTGCTGAGGCCGTTCAAGTAGCGCTCCACCTTCTGCACCACCTGCCTGTCGGCATCGCTCAAAGCGATGGCGGTCGCTGCGTCGGCCCTGCCGACCAAACCACCCAGGCTGCCGATCAGTCCGACTCCGGCCAGTCCGGCCAGGAATCCGCGTCGTCCGACGGATCGAAGCGGAGAGAAACGCTCATGGGACATGCTTTAGCTCCCTAGACCAAGATGGTCGCAGGTCGTCCGGGCCTGCGGGCTGACGAATGCTCTCTACTCTAGTTCAGAGACGGATCGGGAAACCACAGCCTTTGGGCGTGCTATCCTCCCGCTCTAGTCGCTGCCATAAACTTCGCGCTTGCCGACATGGTTGGCCGGGCTCACCAAGCCTTCTTGCTCCATGCGTTCTACGAGCCTGGCGGCACGATTGTACCCGATCTGCAGATGCCGCTGCACAAAGCTTGTGGAGGCCTTCTTGTGCTGATGCACCAGTTCGACCGCCTGCCTGTATAGCTGGTCGCCGTCGCCGTCATCGGCAAGGGCTTCCATCGGCAGTTCGTCTGGCTCTTCGGTGACCTCGGTCACGTAGTCGCTGGGCGCCTGCTTCCGCAGGTAGTCCACCACCTGCTCGACCTCCTGGTCCGAGACGAAGGGGCCGTGCACGCGCTGGATGCGCCCGCCGGAGCCGAGGTAGAGCATGTCGCCTTGGCCCAGCAGCTGCTCGGCGCCCATCTCGCCCAGAATGGTGCGGCTGTCGATCTTCGAGGTGACGTGGAAGGAGATGCGGGTCGGGAAGTTGGCCTTGATGGTGCCGGTGATGACGTCGACCGACGGGCGCTGGGTCGCCATGATGAGATGGATGCCCGCGGCCCGCGCCATCTGCGCCAGGCGCTGGACCGCGCCCTCGATCTCCTTGCCGGCCACCAGCATGAGGTCGGCCATCTCGTCGACGATGACGACGATGTAGGGCAAGGACTTCAGGTCCAGGGGCTGCTGCTCGATCACCGGTTCGCCGGTATCGGGGTCGAAGCCGGTCTGCACCCGGCGGGTCAGGACCTCGCCCTTCTCCAGCGCTTCCGCCACCCTTGCGTTGTAGCCGTCGATGTTACGCACCCCCAGGTGCGACATGGCGCGGTAGCGGTCCTCCATCTCGCGCACCGTCCACTTGAGCGCGACCACCGCCTTCTTGGGGTCGGTCACGACCGGCGAGAGCAGGTGCGGGATGCCGTCGTAGACCGAAAGCTCCAGCATCTTGGGATCGACCATGATCAGCCGGCACTGCTCGGGCGAGAGGCGGTAGAGCAGCGACATGATCATCGCATTGATCGCCACCGACTTGCCAGAGCCGGTGGTGCCGGCGACCAACAGGTGCGGCATGCGCGCCAGATCCACGACCTGCGGCGCGCCGCCGATGTCCTTGCCGAGCACCAGGGCCAGGCGGTGTCCGGCATCGCTGTAGGTCTTGTGGGCCAGGATGTCGCTCAGGTAGACGGTCTGGCGCTTGGCGTTGGGCAGTTCGATGCCGATCACGGAAGAGCCCGGCACCACCGCGACCCTAACCGACAGCGCGCTCATAGAGCGCGCGATGTCGTCGGCCAGACCGATGACCCGGCTGGTCTTGGTGCCGGGCGCGGGCTCCAGCTCGTAGCGGGTCACCACCGGGCCGGGCCGCACGGTAACGATCTCGCCGCGCACGCCGAAATCTTCCAGCACGCCCTCCAGCAGCCGCGCGTTCTTCTCCAGCGCGTCCTGGCTTTCCAGGCTGGGGCCCTGTCCCGGGTCGGAGCGCTTCAGGTAGTCGAGACCCGGCGGCTGGTACTCGCCCTGCTGGCGCAGGTCCAACTCGGGCTGCGGCGGCTTCGCCTTGGCGCGCGGCTTCGGTTCCGGGGCGGGGGCCGGCGCCGGCGCGGGGGCGGCCGGCATCACGGCGCTGAGGTCGGGCTCGGGCTCCGGCTCCGGGGCGCGCGGCTTTGGTGCCGGGGCAGGCGCCTGGTCCGGCTCGATCCGCCCCTTGAAAAGCTGCGGCTCCTCGCGTTGCTTGGCTGCCTCCTTCGCGCCGAAAAGGCTCGGCTCGCGCCGACCCTCCCGGCCGCCGCGACCGGACAGGAGCTTCGGCATGCGGCGCTTCTTGGGTGCCGCCTCCGCGCGCGCCGGCATCTCGCTGTCCTTCGCCGGCTCGGCCACCTCGGGCGCTTCTTCGGGCAGGTCCTCCAGCTCTTCCGTAGCGGCGACGCGCGCGGCCTGTTCGGCCATGGCCGGCGGCACCTCGATCCGCAGTCGGGCCGGCTCTTGGGCGCTGCGCGACGCCCGCTCGCTGGGTCCGGCCCAGGACTCCTCCAGGTGGGGCGCGTGTTGCGTCGCGGCGGCGATCTCCTCGGGCTCCGCCGGCGTCTCCAGGCGGGCCGCGCGGCGCCGTCCGCCGCCTAGCAGGCTCAAGAACCCCAGCGGCCAGCCGAACAGTACCGCGACCTCGCGCCAGCGCAGGGCCGAGGCATAGACCGTCAACATCACCGCCGGCGCGACCGCCAAGAGCGCCATGAGGCTGTTACCCCAGCCCAGGATCTCGCCCAGCTTCTCGTTCAAGATGAAACCGGCCGCCCCGCCGAGCCCGCTGTTGAGCGGCCAGGTCTCCCACGCCGGCAAGGGGTAGACGGCCACGCAGATCATGAAGAGGCCGGCGGGTAGCGCGGCGAAGCGCAGCCAGAAGGGCTTCAGCGACTGATGGCGCAGGCATCGCCAGACCCAGCCCAAGAGCACCAGCGGCACCAGATAAGCGGAGATGCCCAAGGTCTGCATGAAGATGTCGGCGAGCCAAGCCCCGTACTTGCCGAAGACGTTCTGAACCGCCGCGCCGCCGGAACTGTTGAGCGAGGGGTCTTGCGGACTGTAGGTCACCAGGAGCGCGGTCAGCGCGGCGATGAAGGCCAGAAGGGCGAGGGCGAAGAGGTCGCTCAGTCTCCGACCCACCCAGGTGCCGGCCCCTTCCGGCAGGACGCCGGGGCCGCGATGCTCGGCGATCAGCTCGTTGCGCTCAGTTCTGCTGCTCATGGTGGGGGGTCATAGCAGAGTCTCGGCGATCCGTGCGAGTGCGCTGTCGAGCAAATCGGGCGTGTCCACCAGGGCGATCCTGAGATAGCGCCGGCCCGGATTCTCCTCGGCCGGGCGATCGGCCAGGCTCATGTAGGCGCCGGGCAGGGTCCGAATGCCGGCTTCCAGCCACAGCGCCCGCGCCGCCGCCTCGCCCTCGCCGAAGCGGGACGCGCTGACGTCCAGCCAGACGAAGAAACCGCCGGCCGGCGGCCGCCAGCCGAAGGGGCCGCCGAAGTGCTCTTCGGCGAGCGCCATGTTCCGCCGATAGAAGGCGCGGTTCGCGTCGACGTGCGCCTCGTCCGCCAAGAGCCGCACCCCGGCCGCCTGCACCGGCAGGGGCAGCCCGGCACCGCCGAAGCGCAGCAGTCCCTCGACCGAGTTCAGGACGTCGCGGTCGCCGGAGAGAAAGCCGCAACGCAGACCGGGCGCGCCGGAGCGCTTGGAGAGCGAGTGAGCGGTCACCAGTCCGGTCAAGCGAGGCTCGGCCTCGGCCGCCGCGACCGCCAAGGCGCTGACCGGCCGGCTGCCGCCGTAGAGGTCGCCGTAGCACTCGTCGCTGACCAGAAGAAAGCCGAAGCGCCGCGCCAGGGACAAGGCCTCGTCTAGCCTCTTCCCGTCCGCCGCGGTTCCCTGCGGGTTGGAGGGCGTGCAGAGGAAGGCGACGGCGGCCCGCGCCAGAACCTCTGCAGGCAGGGCGGTGAAGTCCGGCAGGTGGTCGCCCTGGGCGTCGACCGCGACGTAGAAGGGCTCGCCATCCGTTGCCAAGGTCGCGCCGGCATAGACGTGATAGCCGGGGTCCGGCAGCAGCACCAAGGGCCGCCCACCCTCCAGCTTGTGCCGCTTGGCCGTCACCGCGGCCATAGTGAGGAAGAAGAGCCCTTCGCGGGTGCCAGAGCTCGGCAGCACCCGCCCCTCCTCCGCCAGGAAGCCCGACGGCAAGTCGTAGGTCCTGGTCAGCCAATCGGCGGCCGCGCTCAAGAAGGTCGGGCTGCCCTGAAAGGGCGGATAGGAGGACCAGCCCGCGACGGTCTCCGCGATTGCCGCGGCCCCCTCTCCCGGCATGCCCGTCCTGGGATCTCCGATGCCGAGGTCCAGCGGCAAGCCGTCCGGACGTGGCGAGGGGCCCGGCGTCAGCCCCGCCAAGAGGCGGTTCAAGCGCACGAAGGGATTGAGCGGACGAAGATCGAGCGGCGGTGTCATGGGAGCACGTTCCTGCAGTGGCGTGGCGAGCATGGCTTTGCATTGGCTTCACGGCAAGACGGGCGTGAAAAAACTTCCAGACCCTAGTGAAACTGCACAGGATACTATCTCGAAACCGTTCACCCGAGGGCGATCGATAGTGATGTGCGATCATAGGGGAATGATAGAGGCGGAGATGAACACGTTTGATCTTTCGGCACTGCCGCTTCGGCGCTATCGGCACTACGCCTGGGACAGCGCGCGTTGGCGGGGCTTCGAGCCGCGCGCGGGCGACATCCTGGTCTGCACACCCTACAAGGCCGGCACGACCTGGATGCAGATGATCTGCGCGCTGCTGGTCTTCCAACGCACGCCTTTCCACCTGCCGCTGGCCGAGATCTCGCCCTGGATGGACCTGCGCTCGGTCGCGGTGGAGAAGATCCACGCGCTCTATGCCGCTCAAAGCCATCGGCGCATCATCAAGACGCACACCGCGCTGGACGGTCTGCCCTGGTTCCCGCAGGCGACCTACATCTGCGTCGAGCGCGACCCGCGCGACGTTTTCCTCTCCATGATGAACCACATGCAGAACGCCAATCCCGACGCTGACGCCCTGTTCGTGCGCGAGAGGCGCGAATCGGACGAGCCTCCACCGCCGCCCCTGCCCGAAGAGCCCAACGCCCTCTTCCGCCATTGGCTGACCAACGCGACCTTTCCCTGGGAGAGCGACGGAGCGCCCTACTGGTCGGTCTTCCACCACGCGGAGACCTTCTGGGCGCACCGCGACGAACCCAACATCCTTCTGGTCCACTACGACGACCTCAAGGCCGACTTGGAGGGCCAGATGCGCCGCATCGCGGCCCAGCTGAGGATCGACGTGCCCGATGGCAAATGGCCGAAACTGGTGACCGCCGCCGGCTTCGAAGCCATGAAGAAGGATGCCGACCGCCTGGCACCCGACACCAACTACAAGATGTGGAAGGACAACACTCGCTTCTTCAACAAGGGCCGGTCGGGCCAATGGCGCGATGTACTGAACGCGGAGAGCCTGGCACTGCTGGACGAGCGCGTGCAGCATTACCCCAGCGACCTGATCGATTGGCTGTTCAAGGAAGAGAAGACCTAGGGCCGTCTCGAGAACCAGATCCGGAGAAATTGACCCGCTCCACGCTGCCGCGGTGACCGGGCTTCGCTGGGCAAAGAACTAAGGACCTCCGAGACAGCGTTGTTGGTGGCTGTTCGGATGCGATGCAACGCGCCTCTTTCGGCGTGTTGGCCCCTTCTCCCGCTCTCTTGAAGCGGACTGCCTGATTACGGCGTGCAATGGCTTCGTGCTTTCGGGTTACTCTACCGGTGTGCATGTGCAGTCGATCGTGGAGAGGGGGCGCCAGCGATGAGCGGGTCAGAAAGAGCCGGTCCGGACCGCGTCAAGGTTCTCATGATCTATCCAAGGTTCATCGACCACTCTTTCTGGAACTACAAGGCGACCTGTGCGCTTGTCGGCGCGAAGTATCCGGCCCCCCCGCTTGGACTGATCACCGTGGCGGCTTTGCTGCCGGACGACTGGACCGTGCAGCTGGTCGACATGAACACCCGGGATCTCAACGAGGACGACTTCGACGGGGTCGATCTCGTCATGACCGGGGGCATGCTGCCCCAACAGGCGCGAACCTTGGAACTGATCGCGCTCTGCAAGGAAAAGCGGACGCCGGTCGCGGTCGGCGGACCCGACGCGACCTCCAGTCCGGAGATCTATTGCGATGCCGACTTCCGCATTCTCGGCGAAGCCGAAGGGGTGATCGACGCCTTCGTCGCCGCATGGAGAGAGGGTCAGCGGTCCGGCACTTTCACCGCGCCGAAGTTCACCGTCGACGTGACCCGCACACCCACGCCACGCTACGACCTCCTCAACTTCGATGACTACGTGGAGATGGGGGTCCAGTTCTCCAGGGGCTGCCCCTTTACATGCGAGTTCTGCGATATCATCGAGCTCTACGGGCGCAGACCGCGGGTGAAAGAGGTCCGTCAGGTCATCGCAGACCTTCAATCCCTCTATGACCTGGGCTATCGCGGTCACATTCACTTCGTCGACGACAACTTGATCGGCAACAAGCCGGCGCTGAAGAAGCTGCTTCCCCACATCGAGGCCTGGCAGAAAGAGCGGCGCTGGCCCTTCTTGTTCACCACGGAAGCCTCGCTCAATCTGGCGGACGACACCGTGCTGCTGGACCTGATGCGCAAGGCGGGGTTCTTCGGCGTTTTCATCGGTGTCGAGAGCCCGGACCCCGACGTCTTGAATGCCGTCGGAAAGAAGCAGAACACGCGCAACGACATCTGCGACAGCATCCACAAGATCTACGCCTCGGGAATCCAGGTCATGGCGGGCCTCATCGTCGGTTTCGACGATGAGCGCCATTCACTCGCCGAGGATGTGAACGACCTGATCGACGCCGCGGCCATTCCGGTGGTGATGGCCGGGCTCCTCTACGCCCTACCGAACACGCAGCTGACCAGGCGGCTGGCAAGAGAGGGTCGCCTGCACGCCTCCTATGCCCACGCGCCCCAGGACGCACTGGGCGGAGACCAATGCACGGCCGGGCTGAACTTCACCACGCGACGCGCGCGCGCCGCCATCTTGCGCGACTATCGTGACATCATCGCGCACGCCTATGCGCCGGAGAACTACTATGCGCGCATGAAGTCCGTGGCGCGCATGGTCGATCTACGCGCCTCTCCCGGCACGCTTTGGTCCAGCGGCACGCTGCACAATCTCAAGATGCTGGCGCGCCTGATGGTCTCGATCACCTTCGTGAGAAAACAGCATAGGGGATACTTCTGGCGGGCGACGATCGGCACGCTGTTCCGGAACCGAAGGGCCGTCCCCTCGATGATGATGATGGCAGCCTTCTACGAACACCTCGGGCCCTTCTCCGCCTTCGTGGTCGACCAGATTGAGCAGCAGATCCGCGAGATCGAGGAGGGAGCGTGGACGGCACCGGAGCTGGTGCCGGCGGAGTGAGCGCCGCGCATCGGGCAGAACCGAACGGCCAGGTCGCGAGGCCGAGAGGCGCGGGCAAGTCCAATCCCGCGACGGCGCGCGGGGCGTTGGACTGGGACGCGATCGTCGTCGGCGGCGGTCCGTCGGGCTCCGCCTTCGCGATCTCCGCCGCCAGGGCCGGCATGTCCGTCGCGCTCTTCGAAGCGGCACCCGGCCCCCGGCACAAGGTTTGCGGCGAACTGGTCACCGAGGACGCCGCGCGGCAACTGTCCCTCCTCGGCATCGATCTGCGGCCCACCGGCGCGCCTAGCAAGGACCGCCTCTCGTTGGTCGCCGGCGGCGCACGCGCCGAGAGCCCGCTTCCCATGTCGGCCGTCGGCCTGTCGCGCCGAACCCTCGACGAGCTCTTGATCGAAAGGGCACTGGAGGTCGGGGTCGAGGTCGTTCGCGGTGCCAAGGTCGCGAGACTCGATCCGGAGGACCGGGGCGCGCTCGGCGTGGTCCTGCAGAACGGCGCCCGTTACCGAAGCGCCTTCGCGGCGCTTGCCACCGGCTCGCTATCGCTGCGCGGGGTCCCGGGCCGGCTTACCGGCGACACGGTCGGCATGAAGATGCGCTTGTCCCTCTCGCCGGCGGCGCAGCGGGATCTGGCCGGCCGGGTTCAGGTCATGGGCTACGATGGCGGCTACCAGGGCGCCCTGCTGGTCGAAGACGGTCTTGCCAGCCTCGCCTGGATCATGCCGGCGGCGCGGGTGAAGTCGCTGGGCATCGACTGGAGCGCGCAGGCAGCCTTCCTGTCGCGGCAAAGCGAGATCGTCGGCGACATGATCAGCGGAGCGAAGGCGAGCTGGCAGCGGCCGCTGACGGTCTCCGGATTGCAGTACGGCTACCTGAGAAGAAGCCCGGTCTCGGAAGGCGCCTTCCCCGTGGGGCGCCAGATGGCCATCATTCCCTCCATTGCCGGCGATGGCATAGCGATTGCCCTCTACACCGGAATCAAGGCCGCCACCGCCGCGAGCCAGGGCCAATCGCCGTCGCGCTATCAGGCGGCCATCAGGCGTGACCTGGGGCGGCAGTTCTTCTTCGCACGGGCCGCCCACAGGGTCTGCCGCAATGCCTTCCTCATGTCCGCCACCGTCGGCCTCGCCAGGCGTGCGCCCTGGATCCTCTCCTCCATGACGCGCGCCACCAGGCTTCAGTCGGCGTCATGACCGCCCGACCTGCGTGCCTGCAACGCCTGGTCTTCGAGCCGGATCTTGTAGTGCAGAACGGCGCCCCAGACAGCGCCCAACAGCACGGCATAGGCGTAGGCCCCGAAGCACAGCGGCAGCAGGGGCGTCTCGACGAAGGTGATCAGGTAATTGGGATGGCGCACGAAGCGGTAGGGGCCCTTGCGCACGATGGGACCCGTGTCGATGGAGATGATCCTGTGGGTCCAATAGGGACCCAATGTGGCGATGACCCAATAGCGAAGACCCTGTAGTCCCAGATAGGCGACGAGCAAGGGCCAGGAGATCTCGGCGGTCGCCGGTATCAGGAAGAAGAGGCCGAATATCCAACCAAGATGGGTCACCGCGACGACCGGATAGTAGGCCGCGCCGTGCTCCTTGGCCCCCTGCGCCAAGAGGTTCTTGGTGTTCTTTTTGGAGTAGAGTTCTTCGAGGCCACGCTGCAGGAGAATCAGAAGCGCCGCGATCTGGGGCGCGCCGAAATGGATCCAATCCAGCGCGTCCATGTCACAGGTCCAGCAGGACGAAGGTCGTGGTGAAGCCCGGACCGAAAGAGGCCAGCAGGTGAAGCCCGCTGGCGCCGCTTTGCACCGTCCGCTCGAGGATGAAGAGGACCGTCGGGGCGGACATGTTTCCGTAGTCTCTCAAGATATCCTCGGAGTGCCGGAGATGGCTCTTGTCCAGCGCCAGGCAGCTCTCGATGGCATCGAGCACTTTGCGCCCTCCGGGATGGAAGACGAAGCCGTCGAGGTCCTCCATGACCAGGCGGTTTCTTGCCAGGAAGGCCTCTAGCTGCGGGCGAAACTTCTCTTGCGTGAACTCGGGGATGTAGGGGCTCAGGATGACGTCCAGGCCGCGCTCCTCGATCCTCCAGCCCATGACGTCTTCGGTGTCGCGCCACTGGAACTCGCCGCAGGCGCGCACGCGCGGCAACGCGTTTGCTGTCTTGGCTCCCTCCTCGCCCTTCGCGTCGAGGAGAAGCGCGACGGCGCCATCGCCGAAGAGCGCGGTGGAGACGAAGAGCGACATGTTGCGCTCGTTCACATGGACGTTAAGGCCGGCGATCTCCACGACCAAAAGCAAGACCGGACCATCGCCGATCGAATGGGCAAGGCGGGCGGCGCGCCCAAGCCCGGAGGCCCCGCCGGCGCAGCCCAGCCCGAAGATGGGCAGCCGTTCGGCGCATTGGTTGAGGTTCATCCGGTTCGCCAGGCGGGCGTCCAGACTGGGAATGGCCAGGCCGGAGGAAGACACGCTGACGATCGAGGCAACCTCCTCGGGCGAGACGCCGGCCCTGTCGAGCGCCCGCGTGGCAGCCTCCTCAACGAGATCCAGCGCGTTCTCTAGATAGGCGTCGTTGTTCGACTTCCAGCCTCGCGGATTGGAGTACCAACTCATCGGCACGCAGGAATAGCGAGTCTTGACGCCGGAGTTCTCGAAGATCTTGATCATGCTGCGAAAGCGCGGCATGGCCTTGACCGCGGTCTCGAGGATCTCGTCCTGATCGACCTTGTAGCGCGGCACTGCGGTCGCGATCGACCTTATGGCCACGTTGAGATCCCGCCGCATGCCCCTTGCCCCCGAAGACTGTCCGCCCAGACGATAGGCTAGCTCTCGTCTCCTTTGAAGCGGATTCCCTTGTCCTGCCGGTCTCGTGCGATGGGCGTTTCACAAGATTGGACGCTGCCCCAGAGACGCTGTCGCAGCAGCTGGCTTGAAGATCATGGCACGCGTGGCTTCTCCGGCACGATCCGGAACAAGACCATGTGAGCGTGCTTTCTGTGGATGAACGGAGAGCGATCGAAGGAGATCCTGGAGATCGCGACCTGCTTGCCGGGCTGCGAAAACTCGTCGACCAAGTCGTAGGAGTCCGTGTACAGGACATCGTAGTCCTGGAACAGGGTCTCGTCGGCAGTCACCTGTATCCCCAGCGCGAGGGCGCCCCAGCCATCGGAACGGTAGAAATGTCTGTAGGATTCGCCGACGTTGATGGCGACCCGCTTTCGACTGGCCTCGTCGGGATAGCGCTCCTCAAGGAACTGCACAAGCCGCTGCGGCGGGCCCAGTTGGGTTCGCGCCTCCATGATGAAGGGGTAGGTGATGAGGAACAGCACCAGCGGCAGCGCTGCGTAGGTCCATGGGGCGAAACGCGCGGGCGCCACAGTCCAACCCATGGCCACGGGCCAGATCAGCAGCGGGACTATCGGCGTGTAGTAGCGTGTGTCCCCGGGCAGGGTCACGAAAATGGTGACGCAGTAGAGAACCGCCCAAGGGGCATGGAGACGCCAGAAGGATGCCTCCTCGGCACCGCGTGCCCTGCAGCGCCGGACATAGAGAACAAGCCCTGCGACGCACACCAGCACCAAGATGGTGGCAAGGACGATCGTCAGACCGGCCACGTCGAACATAAGACCCATGCCGTGTTTTAGGATGGAGACCGAGACGTGCTCATCTAATCGGGCCAACAGGTAAAGCGGGGACCAGTCCCCGGCTAGGATGGACACATCGGGCCTGTCCAGCCGCCAGCGCCACTGCCCATGGGTGAACTCGATATAGGCCATCCAGCCCAACTCCGGGTAGCGCAGCGCCTGAGTCCACATCATCGCCACCAGCCAGGCGACACACCCCGCGGCGTAGGCGCCGATGCTCGCCAGCCACCAACGCAGCGGCGCTCTGACCCACCAGAGCCCTAGGCACACAACCAAGAGAAGGACGTGCACGTTCTGCGGCCGCATGCCCACGGACACCGCCGCCGCCAGTCCCGCCGCCACCAGCAGCCAGCGGCGGTCAAGCGCTCTGGCCAGGGCAATCAGCAGAAGGCACAGCGCCCAGAAACCGCTAGCCGGGATGTCGGTGAGCACCTTGGTGGCCACCATCCAGGTGGCGGGGACCACGGCCAGCGCCGCGGCAAAGCCGAGGGCCCCGGTTGCCGTTCCGGCGCCCGCAAGCACCGCTATCAAATACCACGAGGCAACGAACAGCGCGCCACATAGGGAGGACACCACCTGCAGGCTCAGCTGCGCGCTGGCATCGAAGATGAACGAGACGATCTGGCCGGCCCAGATGTACAGCGGATACCCGGAGGGGTGGGGTTGGTGCCTGCCGATGTCATAGTCGGTCACCCCCTTGGCGAACTGCACTGAGTCCCAGTCATCCAGGCTGATGCTTGCGGTGGTGAGGAAAAGCATGAAGCTCAGCGCAAAGAGGACAAAGCCGTTGAAGAGGGCGTCGCGGGACATGCGGTTATGGATCCAGCAGATGCAAGGGAGCGGCGTGCCTGACCGCACATGTCGGAGTGGCTAGACAACCCAGTCGTTTAGCCTCTCGTTTACCACACAGCTTGAAAGAAACTCAACTTTGCCATCTCAAGGTGAGGTCTATCTTTGATAGAGGAGAAGAATCTAAACTGCCACCTGTGAAATGTGCAGCGGCAAACGGCCGGGAGGGGTCAGATCTGCCGATCTTGTCCGGTTCAGGTCACCGCCTCTGCGACACTGGTAGGCTGACCAGCGCCTGATGCGAGCGACCCATGACAGGAGCCAGGTCAAAGGGGCACAAAACCTGCATGGAAAGGCCGTCCAGCGCACTGCGGAGCGGGCCAAGCTCCCGGACGCTACGCCGGTCGCGCTACGTCATACGGCGCGTCGCTGGATGGCGGAGCGCGTCGAGCCCCTGGTAAAGATCTCGCGGTACATGGGCCACAGCTCGACGAAGATTACCGAGCGTCACCACGCCCGCTTCAACCCGGACTATAGGGCTGACGCGGCCAGGGCTTTGGAACTCCAGGGTTCCTAAAGGACCCCTACGGATTACTCTGCCGCATGCTAAGTCATTGAAAATACTGGTGGAGCTGGACGGAATCGAACCGACGACCTCTACAATGCCATTGTAGCGCTCTCCCAACTGAGCTACAGCCCCGGCACCAGTGGCGGCCCAGCTGGCCGCGAGAGAGCCGGAAAATAGGGAGGGGCGGGCCGGCACGCAAGGGAAAATCGCGCGTCCGAGCCCTGTCCCGTCACCGCCTAGCGATTCTCGTCGTCATCGTCCTTGTCGCCGTCGATCAGGCCGCCGACGTCGGTGTCGTCGTCCAGGTCCTCGTCGATCAGCTCGTCGTCGGCCGCCTTGCCGTCCTTTTCGTCCAGCACGTCGTCCTCAATCTCTTCGTCGACCTCGTCGCCGTCGGAGGCCTCGTCCCCGTCCTCGTCGCCTTCCGGCGCCTCGTCGCTCAGCGCCTTGTCGAGGGACTCCTCCTCTTCCTGCTCCTCTTCCTCGTCCGGTTCCTCGGCGGCTTTCTCCTCCTCGTCGGCCTCCTCCTCGGCATCCTCGGCCTCGGCGGCCACGGGAACCGCGCGGTCCTTGCGCGGCGCCACGCTGCGTGAGCGGCGCGCCTTCAAGATCGCCTCCGGATCGAACTCGGCCGAACAGGACGGACAGATGATGGGACGCCGATCGAAGTCGTAGTACTTCGTTCCACAGGCCTGGCAAATGCGCTTCAGGCCCCACTCGGGCTTAGCCACGGGTACATACTCCCAAGAAAAGCTGGTCGCCGCCGCCGCATAGGCCAGGCAGCACGCCCGGACCGGCGCGGCGAAACGGCGGTGGCAAGTGCCACGAACCCGGCCCGCCTGTCAATCTTGCGCTGTCAATCTTGCAGCGTCTCGATCTTGCAGCGCCGGCGGCCGCCCTGCTAGACAGCCGCCCAGCCGCCGGCACCCGCCTTTCCACCATTCAAGAGACCGTCCAGGACCGCCATGGCCCAAACCCAGGAGATGAAGCCCTTGACGGCCTCGCCCAGCGAGGCGCTGGTCGGCGAGGCCCGCATTCCGGGCGACAAGTCGATGTCGCACCGCGCCCTCCTGCTCTCGGCACTGGCCATCGGCGAGGCCGGAATCGACGGTCTTCTGGAGGGAGAGGACGTGCTGCGCACCGCCGCGGCACTCAGAGCCTGCGGGGTCGCGATCGAGCGCGCCGACAGCGGCCGCTGGCAGGTCGAAGGCCGCGGCGTGGGCGGACTGAGCGAGCCGGAGCAGGTCCTGGACCTGGGCAATTCCGGCACCGGCGTGCGCCTCTTGATGGGCGTCCTGGCGTGCCAGCCGATCCGGATCTTCCTCACCGGCGACGCCTCGCTCAACCGCCGCCCGATGCGCCGGGTCTCGGACCCCCTGTCGCGCATGGGCGTCACCTTCGCCTTGCGCGGCGAGCAGTTCCTGCCCGGCCTGATGGAGGGCCCGGAACGGCTCTTGCCGATCACCTACGAGATGCCGGTGGCCTCGGCCCAGGTGAAGAGCGCGGTCCTGCTCGCCGGTCTCGCCGCACCCGGCAGCACCGGCGTGATCGAGACCCAGCCGACGCGCGATCACAGCGAGCGCCTCTTGGCCCACCTCGGCGCCAAGGTCGTCGCCGACGCCGGCGACGGCAGCCAGGAGGTGCGCATCGAGGGCGAACAGGAGCTCACCGCCAAGGATCTGACGGTCATGGCCGACCCCTCGTCGGCCGCCTTTCCCGCGGTGGCGGCCGCCCTGCTGCCCGGCTCCGCGGTGACAATGAAGGGGGTCAGCACCAACCCGCTGCGCTGTGGCCTCTACCACTGCCTGGAGGAGATGGGCGCCGAGGTCGTGCTGACCAACGAGCGCGAGCAGTCGGGCGAGCCGGTCGCCGACCTCTCCATCGCCGGCGGCCGGCTGCACGGCATCGAGGTGCCGGCGAACCGCGCGCCCTCGATGATCGACGAGTATCCGATCCTCGCCGTTGCCGCAGCGGCGGCCGAGGGGCGCAGCATCATGCGCGGCCTGGGCGAGCTGCGCGTCAAGGAGAGCGACCGCCTGCAGGCCGTCGCCGACGGGCTTGAGGCCAACGGTGTCGCGGTGGCGATCGACGGCGACGACCTGATCGTCGACGGCTGCGGCGGGCGGGTGCCCGGCGGCGGCCGGGCGGCGACTCACATGGACCACCGCATCGCCATGAGCTTCCTGGTCATGGGCCTGGCGGCCGAGCGGCCGGTCACGGTGGACGACGCCAGCTTCATCGACACCTCCTTTCCGGGCTTCGCCGAGCTGATGCGCACTCTGGGGGCCAAGCTCTCGTGATCGTCGCGATCGACGGCCCGGCGGCGGCCGGCAAGGGCACCTTGGCCCGCCGCTTGGCCCTGACCTTGGACTTCGCCTACCTCGACAGCGGACTGCTCTATCGCGCGACCGCGGCAGCTGCGCTCGAGAAAGCCGAAGAGCCGACGGAAGGAGACTTCGAGGCCGCGGCGCGCGCGCTGACACCGGACGACCTGGCCCGCGCCAACCTGCGCGAGGAAGCCGTCGGCCGCCAGGCGTCGCTGGCAGCGGCGCTGCCGGCCGTGCGCGCCCTCTTGAAGGGCTTCCAGCAGGACTTCGCGAGGCAGCCGCCCGGCGGCAAGGCCGGGGCGGTGCTGGACGGCCGCGACATTGGCACCGTGATCTGCCCGAACGCCACGGTGAAGATCTACGTCACCGCCAGCGCCGAAGAGCGCGCCCGGCGGCGTTGTCTGGAGTTGCAAGAGCGGGGCGAGGTCGCTATATACCTGCGCGTCCTGCAGGATGTGCAGGAGC
The DNA here is from genome assembly GCA_963669375.1 of Rhodospirillales bacterium. Classification (GTDB taxonomy): domain Bacteria; phylum Pseudomonadota; class Alphaproteobacteria; order Kiloniellales; family JACOMY01; genus JACOMY01. The sequence continues at coordinate 1,924,751 of OY770024.1, forward strand.
GGGACCGCCGGGATTCGGAACGCGCGGTCGCGCCGCTCAAGCCGGCGCCGGATGCCGTGGAGCTGGATACCTCCGACCTGGACCGGGACGAGGCCTTCCGGCAAGCCATGGCAATCGTCCAAGCCCGGATCGACCGGGAGGGACGCGGCGCCAATCCCAAGGTTTGAGTGCAGGCGAGAGAGGTTTGCCAGCAGCACGATGCGACGGGGCGGCGTTTAGCCTGGCCCCTACCCACTCGTCCGATCCGCGTCCGGCGGAGGGGCGAGGTCTGTCTCCTTTACAATCCAACCCGACACCCAAGTCCCGGGGGCACGGCGCCCGTCCGGGCAGACGATGAGGAACTCTAACTCTATGGCACTTAGCGAACAGGCAAGCACGGACACCGCGGCGACGGAGAGCTTTGCCGAACTCCTCGACGAATCCCTCGGCACCGGCGGCCGCCTGGAAGGCGCGGTCCTGAAGGGAACGATCGTCGCCATCGACGGCGACGCCGCCATGGTCGACGTCGGCCTGAAAGCCGAAGGCCGGATCCCGCTGAAGGAGTTCGAGAAGGCCGGCGAGGTCGAGGGCCTCAACGTCGGCGACGTGGTCGAGGTCTACCTCGAGCGCATGGAGAACAAGAACGGCGAGGTGGCGCTCTCGCGCGAGAAGGCGCGCCGGGAAGAGGCCTGGACCCAGCTGGAGAAGCAGTACGAGGCGGGCGAGCGGGTCACCGGCCGCATCTTCGGCCGCGTCAAGGGCGGCTTCACCGTGGACCTCGGCGGCGCCGTGGCCTTCCTGCCGGGCAGCCAGGTGGACATCCGACCGATCCGCGACGTGACTCCGCTGATGCACAACGAGCAGCCCTTCCAGATCCTGAAGATGGACCGCTCGCGCGGCAACATCGTGGTCTCGCGCCGCGCGGTGCTGGAAGAGACCCGCGCCGAGCAGCGCTCGGAGCTGGTCGCCAGCCTGGAGGAGGGCCAGATCCTCTCCGGCGTGGTGAAGAACATCACCGACTACGGCGCCTTCGTCGACCTGGGCGGCGTCGACGGCCTGCTGCACGTCACCGACATCTCCTGGCGGCGCATCAACCACCCGACCGAGGCCTTGAACGTCGGCCAGCAGGTCCAGGTGCAGGTGATCCGCTTCAACCCCGAGACCCAGCGCATCTCGCTCGGCATGAAGCAGCTGGAGGCCGACCCCTGGGAGGGCGTGGCCGCCAAGTATCCGGTCGGCGCCAAGTTCGTGGGCCGGGTGACCAACATCACCGACTACGGTGCCTTCGTCGAGCTGGAGCCCGGCATCGAGGGCCTGGTCCACGTCTCGGAGATGAGCTGGACCAAGAAGAACGTCCACCCCGGCAAGATCGTCTCCACCAGCCAGGAAGTGGAGGTCATGGTGCTGGACGTGGATCCAGTGAAGCGGCGCGTCTCGCTCGGCCTGAAGCAGTGCCTGGAGAATCCCTGGGAGGGCTTCGCGAGCAAGTACCCGGCCGACACCGAGCTGGAGGGCGAAGTCAAGAACATCACCGAGTTCGGCCTCTTCGTCGGCCTGCCGGGCGACATCGACGGCATGGTCCATCTCTCCGACATCGACTGGAACCGCACCGGCGAGGACGCCGTGCGCGACTACGCCAAGGGCCAGATCGTCAAGGTCAAGGTGCTGGACGTCGACATGGAGAAGGAGCGCATCTCGCTCGGCATCAAGCAGCTCTCCGAGGATCCCTTCGCCGGTACCGTGGATTCCATCCGCAAGGGCGAGGTGGTGACCTGCACCGTGGCCGCCTCTCTGGAGAACGGCATCGAGGTGAGCCTGGGCGACGGCGCGCTGGGCTTCATCCGCAAGTCGGAGCTGTCGCGCGAGCGCAGCGAGCAGCGTCCCGACCGCTTCGCCGTCGGCGAGAAGGTCGACGCCAAGATCACCAACATCGACAAGAAGACCCGCCGCATCACACTCTCCATCAAGGCGCGCGAGATGGACGAGGAGAAGCAGGCGGTCGCCGAGTACGGCTCCACCGAGTCGGGCGCCAGCCTGGGCGATATCCTGGGTGCCGCGCTCAACAAGGCCCAGGCCGAGCGCGAGAAGGAGAAGGGCAGCGAAGACTCCGACGACAAGAGCTAGTCGGGTTTCGCGTGCCTGGCCGTCCGGGTTCGGCTGGACGGCCGAGGAGGCTTAGCTCGGGGACGGCTGTCCTCCAGGAAGGGCGGTGCCGCGCGGCGCCGCCCTTCTTCCGTCGGAGCCAGGTGACGCGCCGCGGGTTCGACCCGATCGGCCGTCTCGAGCGCAATTCGCGACGATCCAGCTAAGCCTGGCGCTGCTGCCGGTAGTGACGGCGGGCCTTGGCGCGGTTGCCGCAGGTGGTCATGGAGCACCAGCGGCGCCGGCCGTTCGGGCTCTCGTCCAGGAAGAGCCAGCCGCAACGCGGGCCGGGGCAGAGCTTGACCCGCGTGCGCGCGGACGTCAGGAGAAGCTCCACCGCCGAATCGGCGATCGTGCGCAAGAGCCATCCCGAACCGGGCATGCTCAGCAAGGCGCCCCTCCCGTCGCGCCAGACCATCGGCGCGCGCGACTGCGCGCGCCCGCGGTTGAGGCAGGCTAGGTCCTCGTCGTCGCAAAGCCGAGGCGTCGCCAGGAAACGGCGCAGCGCCCGCCGCAGTGCCAGGAAGTCCTCCAGATCACCGGCCAGCGCGACCTCCTGCGAGAGGCCTTGTCGGAAGGCCCAAACACTCAAGGCCTCCATGCCGGTCAGTCGCTCGTCGACCGCGACGTGGTCGACCCAATTGGCGGTGTTGACGAAGTCCAGGCACAGCCTGCCGCCGAAGAAGGCGATGTCCTGCATGCTCGGCACGGTGAAGGCCGTGCTTTCGTTCCTAACCGTCATGCCGGTTGCACCTGATCATTCCCTCACATAGGGTAGCTCTTTCTAACTATCATAACGGTTAGATAGATGCCAGACTCGGTCGAGCCGAACAGCCGGATGACCCCTGCGGGCCTGTCGCGCGGTGCCAGGAAGACCCTGGTCATCGCGGTTCTCACCTTGCCTTTCGGAATCGCCTTCGGGGTCGCCGCCAGAGAGGCCGGCCTGGACGGCCTGACCGCCTTGGCGATGAGCGCGACGACCTTCGCCGGCGCCTCGCAGTTCGCCGCGCTTGAGATCTGGCAGGCCAAGGTGCCTCTCCTGCCGCTCGTCTTCGTCGTGCTGGCGGTCAATGCGCGCCTGGTGCTGATGGGCGCGGTGCTGGCCGGCTGGCTGCGCCCGCTGGCCTGGCGGCAACGCCTGGCGGCGATCCTTCTGTTGAGCGATCCCAACTTCGCCTTGACCACGGCGGCGCGGGCCTCCGGAGAGCGGGACGTGGGCTTCCTGCTCGGCAGCGGCCTGATGCTGTGGTGCGCCTGGCTCATCGGCACGGGCACGGGGCTCGCGCTGTCCACAACCATCGGGGACCCGGCGGACTACGGCCTGGACGTCATGTTGCCGGCCTTCTTCACCGCGCTGCTCGTCGGTCTGTGGCAAGGCGGCCGCGACGCCCTGCCCTGGCTGGTCGCGGCCGGGACGGCGCTCTTGGCGGCGAGCCTGCTGCCCGGCCAGTGGCACATCGTGATCGGTGGCTTGGCCGGGGGCCTGACCGGGGCGCTTCGCCATGCCGCTTGAGGTCGACCCGGCGGTCGCGGTCTTGGCGATGGCGGTGGTGACCTTCGCGACGCGGCTGGCCGGTATCGTGATCATGCGGTGGACGGTGGGGTATCCGCGCGTGGATGCCTTTCTCCGCGCGCTGTCCGGATCCGTATTGGTTGCTCTCGTGGTCCCGATGGTGCTTCGTAGTGATGCCGTCTCCATGACCGCCGTGGCGGTGTCGCTGGCGATCATGGTGGTCGGCAAGAACGCCGCCTTGGCCCTCCTGGCCGCCCTGGCGGCCGCCGTCCTGCTCCGCTCCCTCAGCTAGCCGAACGCCATTCACGCAGCTGTGAGGGTGGAAATTTTCGATCTATGGAAAGGAGTTAGCTGTAAGCTTGCTTGACCGGCGGGCTTCGCCTCTGGCACGCTGCCCTGTGAACTGTCGGGGCGCCTTGTTCAGGGAAGTCGGCGCCGCCAAGAGCGCTAGTTAGCAAGCAACAATGCGGCAGTGATGGTGTCGGCTCTAGGATTCGGCGCGCTGGTCGGGGAGGCGATAGCAGGACATGACTAAGTCTGAGCTCATCCAGAAGATTGCACAACGCTACCCTCAACTCTACCATAGAGACGTGGAGCGGATCGTCTCTACCATCTTCGACGAGATTTCCGCCGCCCTGGTGGCGGGCAATCGTGTCGAGCTCAGGGGGTTCGGGGCCTTCTCGGTGCGTCATCGCAACGCGCGCACCGGTCGCAATCCGCGCACCGGCGACTCGGTCGATGTCGCGGAGAAGGTGATCCCCTTCTTCAAATCCGGTAAGCTGCTGCGCGAGCGATTGAACAACGAACCGGTTTCGCGGCCCGTCGAAGAAGGCTAGGCTGCAGGCAATCCCGGCCGGTCCGGGCCGGTGCCCCTAGGGTCAAAGGAGAGGCCATACCGTGGCTGTCATCGGTTGGATCGCGACGATCGTCCTTCTGATCATCGTCGGCGTGCTTGTCTCGGCGAACCTCGCCCCCGTAGAGCTCAATCTCTGGCTGTTGAAGGAACCCCTTTCGGTGCCGCTCTACTGGGTCGGCCTCGCCCCCCTGATCGTGGGCAGCCTCATGGGTCTCGCCGTGGGCTGGGCATCGGGCGGAACGGCGAGACGCAAGGCGCGTGAGGAGCGCCGTCGCGCACAGCAGCTGCAGCGGCAGTTGGCGGCGGCCCAGCGCAGCGAGACGGCACCCTCGACGCCAAGCGTGCCGGCCGCCCTGCCGCCGGCGATGAGCGAGACCGCGCAGGCAGCGCAGCTGGCCGGCCCGGCCCGCTAAGCGCGGCGCGCCGACCGGCCAGGTCTCCAGCAGAAAGACGATGCGCTTCATCGATGCCGAGGCCCTGCGGGCCGCGCTGACCATGCCGGCCTTGGTCGAGGCCTTGCGGCGGGGCTTTGCCGCCGACATCACCGTGCCGCCGCGCCACCACCACACCATTCCGGTTCCCGGCGGCCGAGACGCGACCCTGCTCTTGATGCCGGCCTGGCAGAGCAGCCGGCATTTCGGCGTGAAGCTGGTATCCATCTTTCCGGACAACGGCGCGCGCGGTCTGCCGGCGGTGCAGGGGCTCTACCTTCTGGCCAGCGCCGAGACCGGCGAACCCTTGGCGCTGCTGGACGGTCAGATGCTGACGGTGCGGCGCACGGCGGCGGCTTCGGCGCTGGCCGCCGACTACCTGGCTCCCGCCGAGGCCAGCAGCCTGCTGATGGTGGGTACCGGCGCCTTGGCCCCGCACCTGATCGAGGCACACAGGAGCGTCAGGCCGATCGAACGGGTGCTGCTGTGGGGACGCTCACCGGAGAAGGCGGAGGCGCTGGCAAGGCAGCTGTCCGCCTTCGGCCCGGCCGTGGAGTCGCGCGCCGAATTGGTGGAAGCCGTCCAAGAGGCCGATGTGATCTCTTGCGCAACCTTGACGCACGAGCCCCTAGTCAAGGGCGAATGGCTGAAGCCCGGACAGCATCTGGACCTGGTGGGCGCTTTCACGCCGGCCATGCGGGAGAGCGACGACACCGCCGTTCGCCGCGCGGAGGTCTTCGTCGACAGCCTGGAAGGCGCGCCCCGCGAAGGCGGCGACATCGCGCAACCGCTTGCCGACGGCGTAATCGTCATGGACGATATCCGCGGCGACCTCTTCGCCCTTTGCCGCGGCGAAGCGGCGGGACGGCGCTCCCCATCGGACATCACGCTCTTCAAGTCGGTCGGCCATGCCCTGGAGGACTTGGTGGCGGCGAAATTGGCCGTCGAACGACCGTGACGGCGGGAAGGCTCGACGTCGTCATGACCGCGATGCAGTGGATCTCTTCCCGCCGTGCTATGCCGGAATGACAGAAGAGTCGATTTGTATGCTGTCAAAAGTGGTCCTGGGAGGCAACAGTATCACGAATGGATTGCGCAAACGTGAACTTGAGGGTGCGCTCGCGAGCACCGGCCGTCTGGGTCTTAGCCGGCGCACAGGCCGAAAGGAAACTCGCTATTTTTCAACTGCCTATGCGATTCGGCGTTGCACAACTTTCGCCGATTTGCAACATTGCCGCAACCAAGTTCGTGTGATACAGTTCTTGGCACTGAGCAGCCTATCCCGTAGCCAACCCGTTAACGAACTCAACTGAGGAGAGGTGCAATGGCAGTCATTATTGGTGATAACACCAATCAAACTCTTGTTGGCACGACCGAGCCGGATCTGATCCTGGCTCTGTCGGGCAACGACGGTGTCTATGGTCTCGATGCGATCGACGACCTGTTCGGTGGCAGCGGCAACGACTCGGTCTTCGGCGGCGAAGGTGACGACAATGCCTTCGGTGGCCTGGGCGACGACGACATCCACGGCGATGGCGGCGACGATGACCTGCGCGGCCAGAGCGGCTTCGACACGCTCTATGGTGGCGGCGGCAACGACTACATCCGCGGCGGCGGTGCCGACGACATCGCCTACGGTGGCGAAGGCGACGACCTGATCCTGGGTCTGGCGGCGGCCGACACCTTGAACGGTGGCCTGGGCGACGACCTCCAGTACGGCAGCGTCGGCATCGACACCCTCAGCGGTGACGCCGGCAATGACGTGAACTACGGCGGTGTCGCGAACGACGCCATCTACGGTGGCGCCGGCTTCGATGAGCTGTGGGGCGAAGAGGGCGACGACCTGCTGCGCGGTGGCGCGCAGGCCGACATCGCCATCGGTGCGGCTGGAGCCGACAACATCAACGGTCAGGCCGGCCTGGACGACGTCTTCGGTGGCGACGGCTCCGACGATCTGCGCGGTGGCGGCGGCGGCGACGACGTCTTCGGCGGTACCGGTGAGGATCGCGTGGCCGGCAACAACGGCGACGACTACCTCAGCGGTGGCGATGCCAACGACAAGATCTTCGGCGGCGACGGCGAGGACCTTGGCGTCGGTGGCGACGGCGACGACCGCATCAACGGTCAGAGCGGCGACGATGCCCTCTTCGGCGAGGCCGGCGCGGACGAGCTGAACGGCGGTGACGGCGACGACTTCTTGGTCGGCGGTGACGGAACCGATGAGCTGACCGGCGGCGCCGGTCAGGATACCTTCTACTTCGGCTATCCGGGTGCGGGCCTCGAGGCCAACATCACCGACTTCACCTCGAACGTCGTGGCGCCGGGTGCGGCCGATCTGCTGCAGATCGAAGTTGCCGGTCCGGGCGGCTTCTTCATCGGTGACGCGGCCTTCGACGGCACCTCCCCGCAGGCCCGTTTCGACGAGCCTTCCGAGCGGGTGCAGGTCGATAGCGACGGTGACGGAACGACTAACTTCACCATCCGTCTGTCGGGCATCACCGAGGTCGATCAGCTGACCTCCACTGACTTCCTCTTCACCTAAGCACACCCGAAGAGGAACCTAGGTTCCGGAGGGCCAGGCCTCGCCTGGCCCTCTTTTTTTTTGGGCAATAGACTGCTTGGTCTAGTCTCCAAGCGTCCCGACCGGGCGACGGCGCGCGAGCGCTGGAGCCTTTTTTCTGTTGACTTCCATGTGTTTGTACACAAGGTGGTTACGGTGCAGCCGCTCGGGATCGATGATCGGGTCGCGTGGGCTGGCAACAGGAGAGGAACTAAGCAATGGCAGTCATTATTGGTGATAACACCAATCAAACTCTTGTTGGCACGACCGAGCCGGATCTGATCCTGGCTCTGTCCGGCAACGACGGTGTCTACGGTCTCGATTCGATCGACGACCTCTTCGGTGGAAGCGGTAACGACTCGGTCTTCGGCGGTGAAGGTGACGACAATGCCTTCGGTGGCCTGGGCGACGACGACATCCACGGCGATGGCGGTGACGACTTCCTGCGCGGCCAGAGCGGCTTCGACACGCTCTATGGTGGCGGCGGCAACGACTATATCCGCGGCGGCGGTGCCGACGACATCGCCTATGGTGGCGAAGGCGACGACCTGATCCTGGGACTGGCGGCGGCCGACACCTTGAACGGTGGCCTGGGCAACGACCGTCAGTACGGCGATGTCGGCATCGACACGCTCAGCGGTGACGCCGGTGACGACGTGAACTACGGCGGTGTCGCGAACGACGCCATCTACGGTGGCGCTGGCTTCGACGAGCTGTGGGGCGAAGAGGGTGACGACCTGTTGCGCGGTGGCGCGCAGGCCGACGTCGCCATCGGTGCGGCTGGAGCCGACAACATCAACGGTCAGGCCGGCCAGGACGACGTCTTCGGCGGCGACGGCTCCGACGATCTGCGCGGCGGCGGCGGCGATGACGCAGTCTACGGCGGTACCGGCGAGGATCGCGTGGCCGGCAACAACGGCGACGACTTCCTTATCGGCGGCGATGCCAACGACAAGATCTTCGGCGGCGACGGACAGGACGACGCCTTCGGCGGCGACGGCGACGACCGCGTCAACGGTCAGAGCGGCGATGACGCGCTCTTCGGCGATGCCGGTGCGGACGAGCTGAACGGCGGCGATGGCGACGACTTCTTGGTCGGCGGTGCGGGCACAGACGAGCTGACCGGCGATGCTGGCCAGGATACCTTCTACTTCGGCTATCCGGGTGCGGGCCTCGAGGCCAACATCACCGACTTCACCTCGAACGTCGTGGCGCCGGGTGCGGCCGATCTGCTTCAGATCGAAGTTGCCGGTCCGGGCGGCTTCTTCATCGGTGACGCGGCCTTCGACGGCACCTCCCCGCAGGCCCGTTTCGACGAGCCTTCCGAGCGGGTGCAGGTCGATAGCGACGGTGACGGAACGACTAACTTCACCATCCGTCTGTCGGGCATCACCGAGGTCGATCAGCTGACCTCCACCGACTTCCTCTTCACCTAAGCACAGCCGAAGAGGAACCTAGGTTCCGGAGGGCCAGGCCTAGCCTGGCCCTCTTTTTTTGTCGGCGGCGAAAGGACTTAGCGCCTCCCTCTACCACAGTCGGGGATAAGGACGCTCAAGTGCGCGAATGAGACTGACTCGCGCTGATCTCGAAATACCGCGCGGCCAGGGGGTCGCGCGACCCCGACAAGGGCCGCTCCGATTCCGGACTCTCCGCTATTTTCTCTTGACAGCACAGACGCTTGCTGCGCGATATCCTCCGTAGTATAGTAGGTCTCCGTCAATGAACATGGGGAACTGGCGCAATGGCAATCATTATTGGTGACGCAACCAATCAGACTCTTGTCGGCTCGACCGAACCGGATCTGATTCTGGCTCTTTCCGGCAACGATCACGTCTTCGGCCTGGACGCCGACGACGCGCTCTTCGGCGGCAGCGGTAACGACTACGTCTTCGGTGGCGAAGGCAACGACTACGCGCTCGGACAGCTGGGCAACGACCGCATCTTCGGCAACGGCGGCGACGACGACATTCGCGGCCAGAGCGGCCTCGACACCCTCTACGGTGGCGACGGCTTCGACCTGATCCGCGGTGGCGGCTCCGACGACATCGCCTACGGCGGCGGCGACGGCGACGTCATCTTCGGCGCGGCCGCGGCCGACACCTTGAACGGTGACGGTGGCAACGACTTCCTCTACGGCTCGGTCGGGATCGATACCCTCTCGGGCGGTGCGGGCGACGACGTTGCCTTCGGCGGCCTCGCGAACGACCAGCTGAACGGCAACGGCGGCTTCGACGTTCTCTACGGCAGCGTTGGCGACGACAACATCCGCGGCGGCGACCAGCAGGACGACCTCTTCGGTGGCGACGGTGCCGACAATCTCAATGGCCAGGCCGGCCTCGACGACGTCTTCGGCGAGGATGGCTCGGACATGCTGCGCGGCGGCGGCGGCTCGGACAACGTGTTCGGTGCATCCGGCGAAGACAATATCGGCGGTGACAACGGCAATGACTTCCTCTACGGCGGCAATGCCAACGACGTGATCTCCGGCGGTGACGGCGACGACTTCGCTTCTGGCGGCTTCAGTGACGACCAGATCGACGGTGACGAGGGCAACGACGAGCTCCACGGCAATGGCGGCGCGGACGAGCTCAACGGCGGCCTCGGCGACGATTTCCTGGACGGCGACACCGGCACCGATCAGCTGACCGGCGGCCTCGGCTCCGACACCTTCTACTTCGAAGAGAACGGCACCGGCCTGGAAGCCAACATCACCGACTTCGAAGGAAATGCTGGCATCATCGCGCTCTTCCCCGACCTCATCCACCTTGAGGTGGCTGGCCCGGGCGGCTTCTGGATCGGCGATGCGGCCTTCGACGCAACCTCTCCGCAGGCCCGTTTCGACGAGCCGACCGAGCGGGTGCAGGTCGACAGCGACGGCGATGGGACCACGAACTTCACCATCCGCCTGAACGGCATCACCGAGGTCGATCAGCTGACTTCGACGGACTTCCTCTTCACCTAAGATCTTCGAAGAGGAACCCAAGGTTCCGGAGGGCCAGGCGAAAGCCTGGCCCTCTTTCTTTTGGCACCGCCGTCGACTCTCCTCCCGATCGCCATCGGCGGCGAGATCGAGTTGCGAGGCGTCCATTGCGACTCGGAAGGGTGGAGGGTCGGCCTGATCGCGCTCCGAGTCGCGCGCATCCCCGAATCCGAAGCATTTTTGGCACCCTCGCGCACAAACTCGCCCCGAATCCCAGCCGACGTTGCGCCAGGACCAATCGTTAGGTAGGGTTTTTCACTGGTGAACGGTGAGGAATGGCAAGATGGCAATTATCATTGGTGACGAGACCAACCAAACGTTAACTGGCACGACCGAACCAGATCTGATTCTCGCTCTTTCCGGAAATGACGTTGTCTATGGCCTGGACGCCAACGACGACCTGTTCGGCGGTAGTGGCGGCGACGCCGTTTTCGGCGGCGAGGGCGATGACGATGCCCGCGGCCAACTCGGTGACGACATCGTATCCGGTGGCCTGGGCGATGACGAGCTGCGTGGCCAAAGTGGCTTCGACATCCTTTACGGTGGCTGGGGGAATGACGAGATTCGCGGCGGCGGCGCCGACGACCTCGCCTACGGCGGCGAAGACAACGACGTAATCTACGGTGCCAGGGCCAGCGACACCTTGAACGGTGACGGCGGTGACGACCTGCTTTACGGCAGCTTCGCGATCGACACCTTGAGCGGCGGCGACGGAGACGACATCAACTATGGTGGGCTGGCCAACGACGTCATCTACGGAGGTGCCGGCGAGGACCAGACCTGGGGCGAGTTCGGCGACGACCTCATGCGCGCTGGTGACGGCGCGGACATCGCCGTCGGCGCCGAGGGGTCGGACCGAATCAACGGTCAGGGCGGCTCCGACCTGGTGTTCGGTGGTGAAGAGTCCGACAACCTGCGGGGCGGTGCCGGTAACGACAACGTCTATGGTGACGTCGGCCAAGACCGGGTCGCCGGCAACGGTGGCAGCGACAACCTCTTCGGCGGCGATGAGAACGATCGCATCTTCGGTGGCAATGGCGACGATGTCGCTCTTGGCGGCGATGGCGACGACCGCGCGAACGGCGATGCCGGCGACGACTATCTGATCGGCGAGAGCGGCGCGGACGAGTTGAGCGGTGGCGCCGGCGAGGACGTGTTGAACGGCAACTCCGGTACGGACCAGCTGACCGGCGGCCTGGGTCAGGACACTTTCTCCTTCGACTATCCGGGAAGCGGCCTGGAAGCCAACATCACGGACTTCACCTCGAACGTGACGGCGCCGGGCGCGGCCGACCTTCTGCAGATTGAAGTGCTCGGTCCGGGCGGGTTCTTCATCGGCGACGCCGCCTTCGACGGCACCTCGCCGCAGGCCCGTTTCGACGAGCCTTCCGAGCGTGTGCAGGTTGATTCCGATGGCGACGGGGTGGCGAACTTCGACATCCGCCTGTCCGGAATCACGGAAGTCGATCAGTTGACCTCCACCGACTTCCTCTTCACCTAAGTCGGCAGAACGACAAAGACCAAGAGTGTGGAGGGTCGGGGTTCTCCCCGGCCCTCCTCTTTTTTGTGCGCAAAGAGCTGAGAGAGTCCCTGCCCACGACGCGCGGCGCCGTTTTGAGCGACGGCCCATCAAAGACAGTTAAGACTCGTGAAAAGGTGATCACTCTTCAGATTACATCTCATGTTTCCACAATCAATTTCAAACACCTCCAAGTGTGAACGCTCGTCCTCTTCACCTAAGTCTTTACGTAGCAACAGCTCTTCTGTAGCCTTTGAAGAGATCCATGTCACTGAGAGGGTTGGGAGACGACAATGGCTATCATTATTGGTGATTCCACAAATCAAACACTGACAGGATCCACCGAACCGGATCTGATCTTTGCACTCTCTGGCAACGACATGGTCCTCGGCCTCGAAAGCGACGACGGCCTCTTCGGAGGCAGTGGCAACGACGCCGTCTACGGTGGCAGCGGGAACGACTATGCCTTGGGTCAGCTGGGTAACGACATTCTGTTCGGAGATGCCGGCGACGACTACCTGCGCGGGCAAAGCGGCCTCGATACGCTCTACGGCGGCGATGGAGTCGACCTGCTGCGCGGCGGCGGCTCGGACGACTATGCCTTCGGTGGCTCGAGCACCGATTTCCTCTTCGGTGCCGCGGCCAGCGACACCTTGAGCGGCGACGAGGGCGACGACTACCTCTTCGGCGCCGGCGGGATCGACACGCTCTGGGGTGGGGCAGGCGGCGACAACATCTATGGAGAGACCGGCAACGACCAGCTCTCCGGCGGCGGCGGCCGAGATTTGATCTTCGGCGGGCTCGCGGACGACAACATCGGCGCCGGCGGCGGTTACGACTTCGCCTTTGGCGACGAAGGCTCGGACAGCATCAATGGCGCGGGAGGCCGCGACTACCTCTTCGGCGGAGAAGGTTCCGACAACATCAAGGGTGGCGAAGGCTACGACCGCCTCTATGGAGGGGACGGGGAAGACACCATCAAGGGCGGCACCAACGGCGATGTCGTCTTCGGCGGCGCGGACAACGACCTCATCAATCTGGGTGACGGCGCCGAAGGAGAGATCGGTTACGGCGACGATGGCGACGACCAGATCAAGGGCGCCAGCGGGATTGATACGCTCTACGGCAACTCCGGCGCCGATCAGCTCTTCGGCGGTCAAGACAGCGACCGGATCGTCGGCGGCAGCGGAACCGATCAGCTGACTGGCGGCGCGGGCTCCGACACCTTCTACTTCGACTACCCGGGCAGCGGTTTGGAGGCCAACATCACGGATTTCGTCTCCCACGCCGGCCCCATCGTGCCGCTGGACGCCGACTACATCGAGATCCAGATGGCGGGTCCTGGGGGTATCTGGATCGGCGATGCCGCCTTCGACGGCACCTCCCCGCAAGTCCGCTTCGACGAACCGTCGGAGCATGTGCAGGTCGATTCGGACGGTGACGGCGCGACCAACTTCACCATTCGCTTGGACGGCATCACGGAGGTCGACCAGCTGACCTCGACGGACTTCCTGCTGATTTGATGTCATCCCGCTCTAGGGACGGCTCGAAGGGCCAGGCGCGCGCCTGGCCCTTCGGCCTTTCAGCGGTCCGGAGCTCGCACCGCCGGCAGGCGCAGGGTAGGTTCCTTGCAAGGGCATCGCGCCTTGCCGTGACCGGGCCTGACCCGGACTCTGGCAGATGGATCACCTTCCTCCTCCGCGGAGTGGCAAAGTCTTCGGCGAGGAACCTTCTGTCTCCTCGAAGAATCGGCACTAAAATGTGCGCTCTTTTGGCACCAGAGCCGCAAAATCTCGACGCAAGCATCGTGTTATCGTGCAAGAGGACGGAGATGGGACTTCAGACGCGAGCAATGGAGTTGCCAGGCTTCCCCTGATATAGTAACTTTGAGGTCCTAGAGTGAACAATGGGGGAACTTCGTAATGGCGATCATTATTGGTGATGCAACCAATCAAACTCTTGTTGGCACGACCGAGCCGGATCTGATCCTGGCTCTGTCCGGCAACGACGGTGTCTACGGTCTCGATTCGATCGACGACCTCTTCGGTGGCAGTGGCAACGACTCGGTCTTCGGCGGCGAAGGCGACGACAATGCCTTCGGTGGCCTGGGCGACGACGACATCCACGGCGACGGCGGTGACGACTTCCTGCGCGGCCAGAGCGGCTTCGACACGCTCTATGGTGGCGGCGGCAACGACTACATCCGCGGCGGCGGTGCCGACGACATCGCCTACGGTGGCGAAGGCGACGACCTGATCCTGGGTCTGGCGGCGGCCGACACCTTGAACGGTGGCCTGGGCAACGACCGTCAGTACGGCGATGTCGGCATCGACACGCTCAACGGTGACGCCGGCGACGACGTCAACTACGGCGGTGTCGCGAACGACGCCATCTACGGTGGCGCCGGCTTCGACGAGCTGTGGGGCGAAGAGGGTGACGACCTGCTGCGCGGTGGCGCGCAGGCCGACATCGCCATCGGTGCGGCCGGTGCCGACAACATCAACGGTCAGGCCGGCCAGGACGACGTCTTCGGCGGCGACGGCTCCGACGATCTGCGCGGCGGCGGCGGCGACGACGACGTCTACGGCGGTGTCGGTGAGGATCGCGTGGCCGGCAACAACGGCACCGACGCCCTCTTCGGCGGCGATGCCAACGACAAGATCTTCGGCGGCGACAATTCCGGGCTGGAGTTGGCCTTCGGCGGCAACGGCGACGATCGCATCAACGGTGACAGCGGCGTCGATTGCCTCTACGGCGACGAGGGTGCGGACGAGCTCAATGGTGGCGTCGGCGATGACTTGATCTTCGGTGGGACCGGCACGGACGAGCTGACCGGCGGCGCCGGCCAGGACACCTTCGGCTTCGGCTATCCGGGTTCGGGCCTCGAGGCCAACATCACCGACTTCACCTCGAACGTCGTGGCGCCGGGCGCGGCCGATCTGCTGCAGATCGAAGTTGCCGGTCCGGGCGGCTTCTTCATCGGTGACGCGGCCTTCGACGGCACCTCCCCGCAGGCCCGTTTCGACGAGCCTTCCGAGCGGGTGCAGGTCGACTCTGACGGTGACGGTGCCACCAACTTCACCATCCGTCTGTCGGGCATCACCGAGGTCGATCAGCTGACCTCCACCGACTTCCTCTTCACCTAAGCACACTCGAAGAGGAACCTAGGTTCCGGAGGGCCAGGCGAAAGCCTGGCCCTCTTTTTTTGTCGGCGGCGAGACGTCAGGTGCGTCCGAGGAACAACGGTCGGCGGTCTTGTCATGATACGGACTCCTCGTGCGCTTCGACGGCGGCCCTGTTCTGCATTCCAGCACCGCGACTGCTGATCTCACCTGACAATTCCTGAAAGCTGACGCAGCGGGCGACTGACCGTTGCTCCCTTTGGCTTGGCATCGTAGACTTGGCCGGACGCACGGTGGTGAGGACTAAGACCATGGCAATCATTATTGGTGATGAAACCAACCAAACGCTCGTCGGCTCGACCGAGCCGGATCTCATCCTGGCGCTGTCCGGCAACGACGTGGTCTTCGGCTTGGAGGCCGAGGACGATCTCTTCGGCGGCAGCGGCAGCGATGCGATCTATGGCGGCGACGGGGACGACATGGCGCTCGGCCAACTCGGCGACGACAGGGTCTCGGGTGGCGACGGAAACGACAACATCCGCGGCCAGAGCGGCTTCGACACCCTCTACGGCGGCGGCGGCGACGACATCGCCCGCGGCGGGGGCTCCGACGACCAGGTCTTCGGTGGCAACGGCAGCGACCTTCTCTTGGGTCTGGCCGCGAGCGACACGCTGCATGGAGACGACGGCACCGATGAGCTGCACGGCGACGTCGGCATCGACAAGCTCTTCGGCGGATCCGGCGCCGACTTGGCCTACGGCGGCGAGGCGGGCGACCAGATCGACGGTGGCTATGGAAAGGACGATCTCTTCGGCGGTCTGGGCGACGACCTGATCAAGGGCGGCAAGGAGGGCGACTTCGCCGTCGGCGCGGAGGGGTCCGACAGCATCAACGGCGAGGCCGGTACGGATTCCGTCTACGGCGGCCAGGGGGCCGACAGCCTTAACGGCGGCGGTGGCGACGACCGCGTTTTCGGCGGCAGCGACGAGGATCACGTCAACGGCAACAAGGGCAGCGACGACCTCTACGGTGGCCTGGGCAACGACACCATCTTCGGTGGCAGCGGCTATGATCTGGCCTACGGCGGCGATGGCGACGACCGCATCAACGGAGGGACCGGGATCGACATCCTGATCGGCGACAGCGGCGCCGACGAGCTTTCCGGAGGAGACGGCGACGACATTCTGGACGGCGAAAGCGGGACCGATCAGCTGACCGGCGGCGCCGGCCAGGACAGCTTCTTCTTCGACTATCCCGGCAGCGGGCTGGAGGCCAACATCACGGACTTCACCTCCAATGTAACGGCGCCGGGCGCCGCCGACCTCCTGGTCCTGGAGGTCAACGGACCGGGCGGCTTCTTCATCGGAGACGCCGCCTTCGACGGCACCTCCCCGCAGGCCCGTTTCGACGAGCCCTCCGAGCGGGTGCAGGTCGACAGCGACGGCGATGGCGCCGCTAACTTCGACATCCGGCTAAGCGGCATTACCTCGGTCAATCAGCTGACCTCGACCGACTTCCTCTTCCTCTAGAGCGGATCGCTATCAGGTGGACTCACCTGATTGCGTGAATCAGCTCTGTTTTTCAATGAGGTAGAGCGGGATTCAGACGGCAAATCGTTTCGATTTGACGTCATCCCGCTCTAGAGGGCCTCGACCAGCCTGGCTTGGAGGGACGCGGGTCCGTCCCGCGCCCTTTGCCGCCCCCTCTCGCTGGCGCGAAGGGGGGCGGGTCGGCTTTGCGCGGATGATCCTCGCACGGGCTGATCCGAATCTGTGGGTTTGCTCGCTTTTTCAATGCGGTAGTGCGGACCACTCTCGCCCTAGTGATGCGTCGGCGGAGAAGCGCAGTCGGCATCCTTCTTGCCGTATCACCTGGAATCCGATAGCTTGAGCGCTCTCAATCCGATAGGGGGTTCTAGTAATGGCAGTCATTATTGGTGACAACACCAATCAAACTCTTGTTGGCACGACCGAGCCGGATCTGATCCTGGCTCTGTCCGGCAACGACGGTGTCTATGGCCTGGATTCGATCGACGACCTCTTCGGTGGAAGCGGCAACGACTCGGTCTTCGGCGGCGAAGGCGACGACAATGCCTTCGGTGGCCTGGGCGACGACGACATCCACGGCGACGGCGGTGACGACTTCCTGCGCGGCCAGAGCGGCTTCGACACGCTCTATGGTGGCGGCGGCAACGACTACATCCGCGGCGGCGGTGCCGACGACATCGCCTACGGTGGCGAAGGCGACGACCTGATCCTGGGTCTGGCGGCGGCCGACACCTTGAACGGTGGCCTGGGCAACGACCGTCAGTACGGCGATGTCGGCATCGACACCCTCAGCGGTGACGCCGGCGACGACGTGAACTACGGCGGTGTCGCGAACGACGCCATCTACGGTGGCGACGGCTTCGACGAGCTGTGGGGCGAAGAGGGTGACGACCTGTTGCGCGGTGGCGCGCAGGCCGACATCGCCATCGGTGCGGCCGGTGCCGACAACATCAACGGTCAGGCCGGCCAGGACGACGTCTTCGGCGGCGACGGCTCCGACGATCTGCGCGGTGGCGGCGGTAACGACGACGTCTTCGGCGGTGCCGGTGAGGATCGCGTTGCCGGCAACAACGGCTACGACGCCCTCTACGGCGGCGACGCCAACGACAAGATCTTCGGCGGCGACAACGCGGACTACGCTGTCGGTGGCGACGGCGACGACCGCATCAACGGTCAGAGCGGCGACGACCTCCTCCTCGGCCAGACCGGCGCGGACGAACTGAACGGTGGAGACGGCAGCGACTTCTTGGTCGGCGGTTCGGGTACCGACGAGCTGACCGGCGGTGCCGGCCAGGATTTCTTCTACTTCGACTATCCGGGTGGGGGCCTCGCGGCCAACGTCACCGACTTCACCTCGAACGTCGTGGCGCCGGGCGCTGCCGATGTGCTGCAGATCCAAGTTGCCGGTCCGGGCGGCTTCTTCATCGGTGACGCGGCATTCGACGGCACCTCCCCGCAGGCCCGTTTCGACGAGCCTTCCGAGCGGGTGCAGGTCGATAGCGACGGTGACGGAACGACTAACTTCACCATCCGTCTGTCGGGCATCACCGAGGTCGATCAGCTGACCTCCACCGACTTCCTCTTCACCTAAGCACACCCGAAGAGGAACCTAGGTTCCGGAGGGCCAGGCGAAAGCCTGGCCCTCTTTCTTTTGGTGCAGGGTCCATCATGCGCCCTATCGAGGCCGCCTTAGATGCGCCTGGCGAAGGCCCGCGACAGCAGCATGAACATCAGGCCCAGCACGCCCACGACCAAGAGCGCGGGCTGCTGCAACAGGGGGAAGACGATGTCTTCCCACGTCCAAGGGGCGACGTGGCGCTCCAATGCCGGCTGCAGCAGCAGCAGGCTCTCGCGGTTCACCAGTACCCAGACTTCGCCGGTCGAGCTGAAGGCGAAGGCCCCCTCCCCGGCCCAACGGATCAGATCCCACAGCAGCGTGCCGAAGGCCGCCGCGACGATGATGAGCCCAAGCCAGAAGAAGAGGGTGCGCAAGACTGGGATCTCCCCGGGATCTGCCGACGAAGCGCTGCCGCCCCCTAGAAGCGGAGCCGGCCAGCCCTGAGCTTTAGCCGCGAAAGGCGGCCGATTTGTGATCCCTTGCCGCCCGGCGTCTCCGAGCAGAGAAGAAGCCCGCCTCCGGTCGGAAGCGGGCCTCTCTCACGCATTTGCGCCAATGGTCCGGCGTTAGTTGCCGGCGCTCTGCTCGAAGCCCATGCCCTTGGCGGCCCGATCAGCCAGCAGGTTGGTCAGCCAGTCGGGATCCATCTCCGGCACCGAGGAGAGCAAGAGATCGGTGTAGGGATCGTGCGGCGGCTTGAAGATGTCGTTCTTCTCGCCCTTCTCCACCACCTTGCCCTGTTTCATCACCACCACCTCGTCGGCGATGGCACGCACCGTCGCCAGGTCGTGGGTGATGAACATGTAGGCCAGACCGAACTCGCGCTGCAGGCGGTCCAGCAAGCGCAGAATGCCCTCCGCCACCAGCTGATCCAGGGCCGAGGTCACCTCGTCGCAGATGATGAAGGAGGGCTCGGCCGCCATCGCGCGGGCGATGCAGATGCGCTGCTTCTGGCCGCCCGAGAGCTCGCTCGGCAGGCGGTCGATGAACTGATCCGGCTCCAGCTCGATCTCGGCCAGCAATTCGCGTATGCGCTCGGTCTTCTTTGCACCGCGCATGCCCAGATAGAAGGTGAGCGGCCGGCCGATGATGTCGCGGATGCGCTGCTTGGGATTAAGCGCCGTATCCGGCATCTGGTAGATCATCTGCATGTGCCGCAGCTGGTCGCGCGGGCGCTGCTTGGTGGCTGCGGCCAGAACCTCGCCGCGGTAGAGCACCTCGCCCTGGCTCGGCGGCAGCAGACCGGTCATGCAGCGCGCTGTCGTCGACTTGCCGGAGCCGCTCTCGCCCACCACGGCGACCGTCTGCTTCTCGTGGATCGCGAAGGAGACGTCGTGCAGCACCGGCACGTCGCCATAGGCGGCCGACACGTTGCGGATCTCGATGATCGGCGTCATGTCCGGCTTGTGCACGAAGGGCTCGGCCTTGGTGAAGCTGCGCACCGCCCAGAGCGACTTGGTGTAGTCCTCCTGCGGATTACCAAGCATCGAGCGCGTATCCGACTCCTCCACCAGGTCACCATAGCGCAGCACCATGATGCGGTCGGCCATCTGCGCCACCACGGCCAGGTCGTGGGTGATGTAGATGGCAGCCGTCTCGAACTGCTCCACCGCATCGCGGATGGCGGCCAGAACCTCGATCTGAGTGGTCACGTCCAAGGCCGTTGTCGGTTCGTCGAAGACGATCAGACTGGGTCGGCAGGTCATGGCCATGGCGGTCATGGCGCGCTGCAGCTGGCCGCCGGAGACCTGATGCGGATAGCGGAAGCCGATCTCGTCGGGGTTCGGCAGCTGGATTCGGCGGTAGAGTGCCACCGCATCACGTTCCGCGTCCTTGCGGCTCATGGTGTTGTGCTGCAGCGGGACCTCGATGGTCTGCTCGATCAGCTTATGCGCCGGGTTGAAGGAGGCTGCCGCCGACTGGGCGACGTAGGCGATGCGCGAGCCGCGGAGCTTGCGCAGCGTGTCCAAAGGTGCGCCGACCAGTTCCTGGCCCTCGAACTTGACCGAGCCGGCGGAGATGCGGCAGCCGTCGCGGCAAAAGCCCATGGAGGCAAGCCCGATCGTGGACTTGCCCGCCCCGGACTCGCCGATCAGGCCCAGCACCTCACCCTTGTGCAGGGTGAGGTCGATGCCGTGCACGATCTCGTTCCACTCTTCGCCGCTGCGGCCTTCGATCTTGAGGCCCTTGACGTCCACCAGGACTTCTTGGCTGTCAGTGCTCATGGATGAGGATCTCCCTTAGTCCTTGAGACCGCTGGAGCGGTGCAGCATCCAGTCGACCACGAAGTTGACCGCAACGGTCAGAAGCGCGATCGCTGCTGCCGGCAGCAGCGGTGTAACGTCGCCGAAGGTGATGAGCGTGGCGTTGTCACGCACCATGGAGCCCCAGTCGGCCGTCGGCGGCTGAATGCCGAGACCCAGGAAGCTCAAGGCGGCGATGAAGAGGAACACGAAGCAGAAGCGCAGACCGAACTCGGCCACCAACGGCGCCATGGC
This sequence comes from Rhodospirillales bacterium, assembly GCA_963669375.1. Lineage (GTDB taxonomy): Bacteria > Pseudomonadota > Alphaproteobacteria > Kiloniellales > JACOMY01 > JACOMY01. The sequence goes on from OY770024.1 coordinate 1,945,516, forward strand.
GTTCGGCAGCACTTCATGGCGAATCTGATACCAAAGCCCCTCGCCGCGAAGCTTGGCCACCTCGACATAGTCCATGACCACGATGTTCATCGCCACGGCACGCGCCAGTCGAAACACGCGGGTCGAGTCAAGCACCGCGATGACCAGAACCATGTTCACCACGTTGGTGCCGAAGATGGTCAGGAGCAGCAGCGCGAAGATCAGCTGCGGGATGGCCATCAGCACATCCATAACGCGGCTTAGGAACTGGTCCAGGAAACCGCCCAGACTGGCTGCGAGCAGTCCCATGAAGCCGCCAAGGAAGAAGGCCAGCAGCGTGGTGATGACTGCGATCGCAACGGTGTTCTGCGCGCCGTAGAGCAGGCGGGAGAACATGTCGCGGCCCAGGTTGTCGGTTCCCAGCAGGAACTCGCCGCCCCAGGGCTCGTACTCGTAGCCAACCACTTCCGTTTCGCCGAAGGGCGCCAGCGCCCCAGCGAAGATGGAGACGAAAATGTAGATCGTAATCACGATCATGCCGAACCAGGCGGTAATCGGCGCCTTCTTCAGCTCTTTCCAGGTGTTCTGCATCATGGCCGCTTACCTCGGGTGCAGCAGACGCGGGTTGCTGACGATCGAGAGCACGTCCGCGGTCAGATTCAGAAGGATGTAGGTGGCGGCGAAAACCAGGCTGCAGGCCTGCACCACGGTGATGTCGCGTTTGGCCACGGAGTCGACCAGAAGCTGGCCCAGGCCCGGATAGACGAAGACCACCTCGACGACCACCACGCCGACCACCAGGTAGGCGAGGTTCAGGGCGACCACGTTGATGATCGGCGCCAGCGCGTTGGGCACGGCATGGTGCACGATGATGTGGCCCGGCTTCAGTCCCTTCAAGCGCGCCATCTCGATATAGGGCGATGCCAAGAGATTGATGATCGCCGCCCGCGTCATGCGCATCATGTGCGCGGTCACCACCGCCGTCAGCGTCAAGGCCGGCAGCAAGGTGCGGTAGACTTGATCGCCGAAACTCGTGTCGGCGCCGATGTTGGAGATGGAGGGGAACCACCCGGCATCGACCGACAGGAAGAGGATCAGGATGTAGGCGACGAAGAACTCGGGGAAGGAGATCGCCGAGAGGGTGAAGACGTTCACCATGCGATCGAACCAGGAGTTCCGGTAGAGCGCGGCCATGATGCCGAGGGTCAGCGCCAGAGGCACCGAGATGACGGCGGCCAGGCCGGCCAGGAAGAGCGTGTTGGAGAGGCGCGTGCCGATCAGCTCGGAGATTTCGCGGCCGCTGGCCAAGGACTGGCCCAGATCGCCGGTCAGGATACCACCCAGCCAATTGAAGTAGCGCGTCAATGGCGGCTGGTCCAATCCCAGCTGCCTGCGGAAGGCCTCTACCGTTTCCGGCGTGGCCGATTGTCCTAAGATCTCCTGTGCCAAATCGCCCGGCAGCATTTCCACTGCGGCGAAGATGATGACGGAGACCACGAAAAGCGTCAGGAGCCCGAGCCCCAGACGCTGAATGGTCATCTTTAGAATCGGGTGCATTGTTGCGGCTCGCTCGCCCCCTCCTCGTTCTGTTTTCCGGCGATGAGAGTCGCCTTGGGTTTATGCGTTGCTTTCATGCTTAGTATGCAGGACGAGCATAAGCATGCGCCGGAGAGGCTGGCAAGCCGCCAAAGCCTCTCCGGCGGAGAACAATGCTAAGAATGTTCCGGCTTTAGCTGCCGAACCACCAGCGCTCGCTGAACTTCTGACCGTCCATATCCCAGTTGGCGGCCATTTCGCCGTGATGGACATTGTCGCTCATCGCCATCACGTAGTTGGAGAACATCGGCACCACGGTGCCGCCGTCGTCGCGGCAGAGCGCCTGCATCTCGTGATACATGTCACGACGCAGATCCTGATCGAGCTCGGCACGCGCCTCGACCAAAAGCTTGTTGAAGCGCTCGTTGGCCCAGTGGGTGTCGTTCCAGGGCGCGCCCTTGGCATAGGCGGTGGAGAACATCCAGTCTTCGGTCGGACGCCCGCCCCAGTAGCAGGCGCACCAGGGCTTCACCAGCCAGACATTGGACCAGTAGCCGTCGTTCGGCTCGCGCACCAGATCGATGGTGATGCCGGCCGCGTTGGCATTCTCCTGATAGAGCACGCCGGCATCCACCGCGCCCTGGAAGGCCGCGTCGGCGACATGCAGGCCGACCTTGAGCTCGCTCAAGCCGGCTTCCTTCAAATGGAACTTGGCCTTGTCCGGATCGAAGCTCCGCTGCTCCAGGTCGCTGGCATAGAAGCGGTTGGAGCGGCCGATCGGGTGGTCGTTGCCGACGACGCCGTAGCCGCGCAGGATCTTGTCGACCAGCTGCTGGCGATCCAAGGCATACTTCAGCGCCAGGCGCACGTTCGGGTCGTCGAAGGGCGCGACGTCGACATGCATCGGGAAGGTGTAGTGCAAGGTGCCGGAGGTCTGCTCCAGCCTCAGTCCCGGCCGCCGCTTCAGCATGTGCACGGTCTTCAGGTCGGGGCGGCCGACCACGTCCACCTCGCCGGTGATGAGCGCGTTGGTGCGCGCCGCCGGATCGATGATGGAGAGGAAGAGCACCTCGTCGAAGTGGCCGCGATCGCTCTTGAAGTAGTTCGGGTTCTTGGTGACCAGCGCCCGCACGCCCGGCTCGAACTCAGTGATCGTGTAGGGACCGGTGCCGATGCCCTTCGACGGATCGATCTTGCCCCCTTCGGAGGGCATGATGCCGATGTGGTAGTCGCTGACGATGAAGGGGAAGTCGGCGTTGCCGCCGTCCAAGGTGAAGACGACGGTGTGGCTGCCGTCGGCCTTGATGTCGGTGATCGGGGCCACGATCGGCTTGGCCGCCGAGTTCGATTCCTCGCCGCGATGGTGGTTGAAGGAGGCGATGACGTCTTCCGCCGTCATCTCCTTGCCGTTGTGGAACTGCACGCCCTTCTTGAGGGTGAAGGTCCAGGTCGCGGCATCGGCCGAGGCCTCCCAGCCCTCGGCCAGCTCCGGCTGCAGGCTGCCGTCGCTCGCGATCTCGGTCAGGAAGTTCATGAAGGCGAAAGACATGCCGATCATGAAGTCGTTCTCGTAGGTCGCCGGATCGAGGCTGTCGGTGGTGGAGCCGTGCGCGCAGGCATAGCGCAGCCTGCCGCCCTTCTTCGGCTCGTCGGCGCGCGCGGGCAGGCTCAAGGTACCGAGCCCGCCGGCCGCAAGGCCGAGCGCGCTGGCACCCACCAATAGATCACGGCGGCTGAGCGGCAGTGCCTCGCCGCTCGGCCCCAGAAGCCTTTTCGTCATCCCAAGGATCTCCCAGCTTGTTGAACGTTCTTAGAACAGGGGCCGTCATTGCAAGACCGATGGCGCCCCCACGTCAAGGGTATGCGGAAAAATTGACCCAACAATCCGTGATCACTTGCTGGAGAGCGGCCAAAAGCGGCAGAAAGCCTGGCCAAAACCCCCTGGAGCCCACAACGCCGCCAATGCACGCCGCCGACCCGCCGACATTCGACAAGACATTCAGCCAAGGCCTGGACAGACTGATCGCCTGGCGCCGGGACGTGCGCCGCTTCCGGAAGGATCCGCTGCCCGAGGCGACGCTCTTGCAGCTGCTCCAGCTGGCCGATCTGGCGCCTTCGGTCGGCAACGCCCAGCCCTGGCGTTTCGTTAGGGTCTCCACGGCGGCGCCGCGCCACGCCGTTCGCCAGAACTTCGAGCGCTGCAACGAAGCGGCCCTGGACGGCTACCGTGGCGAGCGGGCCCGGCTCTACGCGCGGCTGAAGCTGGAGGGCCTCGAGCAGGCACCGGTGCAGTTGGCGGTCTTCTGCGACGATTCCTGCAGGCAGGGCGACGGCCTGGGCCGTGCCACCATGCCGGAGACCCTGGCCTACTCCGTGGTCTGCGCCATCCACACCCTCTGGCTCGCGGCCCGCGCCCGCGGCATCGGCCTGGGATGGCTCTCCATTCTCGACCCACAAGAGGTCAAGCGATCCCTCGACGCTCCCGAGGACTGGCGCTTCATCGCCCATCTTTGTCTGGGATGGCCGGAAGAGGAGCACCTGGATCCGGAGCTGGAGCGCCACGGCTGGCAGGCGCGCAGCGACTGGCGCAGCCGGATCGTCACGCGCTGACACAGCGAACAGCGGTCTCACCCCGCCGCCAGCGGCCGGCGGAGCGGGCGCGGATCACTTAATCCGAACCGGGAAAGGCACCATAGCCCTTGCGCGGCACTGGGGCGGAGCGGCTATCCTGAAGCCGCACGCGATTTGCGCTCTTGGGGAGACTGCCGTGGCCGACGATGACCTTTGCTACATGAGCGCAAGCGAGGTGCTATCCCGCTTCAAGGAACGCAGCCTCTCTCCGGTGGAGCTTCTGGACGCGCTGATCGCGCGAAGCGCCGCGGCGGAGCCGGTCGTGAACGCCTTCACCGACCGCTACTTCGACGAGGCCCGCGCGCAGGCCAAGTCGGCCGAAGCGCGCTACGGCGGTGACGAGACGCCGCGCGCCCTGGAGGGCCTGCCGCTGGCGGTGAAGGACGAGTCCTGGATCAAGGGCAAGATCACCACCAACGGCTCGGTCTTCAACAAGGACTTCGTGGCCACCAGCACGACACCCTCGATAGCCCGCCTGTTGCTGTCCGGCGCCGTCGTCCACGCGCGCACCGCCACGCCGGAATTCTCCTGCTCCGGCGTCTGCTGGTCGCTGCTGCACGGCGTGACCCGCAATCCCTGGAACCCCGAGTACACGCCGGGCGGCTCCTCGGGCGGGTCCAGCGCGTCGCTCGCGGCGGGAACCACCACCTTGGCGACCGGAAGCGACATCGGCGGCTCGGTGCGCATTCCGGCCTCTTGCGCCGGCGTCGTCGGCTTCAAGCCGACCTACGGCCGCATTCCGGAAGATCCGCCCTTCAACCTCGACACCTACAGTCACCAGGGCCCGATGGCGCGCAGCGTCAAGGACGTCGCCCTCATGTTCAACGTCATGTGCGGACCGCACGATCACGACATCGTTTCGCTGCGCCCGAAGATCCGCGTGCCGACCGAGGCCGGCGAGGGCGTCAAGGACTGGAAGATCGCCTATTCGATCGATCTGGGCTTCTACGAGGTCGATCCGGACGTCCGCAAGAACACCGAAGCGGCGCTCCAGGTCTTTCGGGACCTGGGCGCCACGGTGGAAGAAGTGGATCTCGGCTGGACGCCGGACGTGACGACCACGGCAATGAACCACCTGCAGCACATCTTCGGCCACTTCATCCAGAGCTACTACGACCGCCACGCCTATTCCATGACCTCCTATGCGCGCGCCTTCGCCGAATCCGCGCGCAGCCACCCCGCCAGCGCCTACTTCGCCTCGATGGAAGGCGCGGCCAGAATGTACGACAACTTCGGGCCGATCATGCGCAACTATCACGCCTTCGTCTGCCCGACCCTTTCCGTGCCCGCGGTCAAGGCCGATTGGGACCAGTCGAAGGACAGGCTGGAGGTCAACGGCAAGAGCTTGGATCCCTGGTTCTGGCTGATGACCTACCCCTTCAACGTGCTGAGCCGCTGCCCCGTCCTGGCCGTGCCCTCTGGCAGAGCGAAGAACGGGGTGCCGACCGGCATTCAGATCGTCGGCCCGACCTACGACGACATCAGCGTCATCCGCGCCGGTCTCGCCTACGAGACCGCCGTTCCCCTCTTCGACAAGCCGGAAGCGAGACCTAAGTTCTAGTGGCGGCCAACGCGACCCTGAGGCCGGGCGCCATAGCCCTGGTGACCGGCGCCAGCAGCGGCATCGGCAAGGCCATAGCCGAGACCCTGCTGGACCGGCAGGTCAAGGTGATCTGCGCGGCGCGGCGCCCAGCGGCCCTGGAGGCGGCATTCGCGGAGCGTGGCGGTCAGGTTCTGCTGCATCGGCTGGACGTGACCGATGGCGATGCGGTTGCAGCCCTGGAGAGCGCCCTGCCCGAAGGATGGCGTGAGATCGACATCCTGGTGGCCAATGCCGGTTCGGACGTCGGCGGCCGGCGGCGCTTCGACGAGGGCGCGATCGACCATTGGGCGCAGACCATCGCAACCAACGTCACCGGCGTCCTGCGGATCTGCCACGCCGTCATTCCCGGCATGCTGGCGCGCGGCCGGGGACACGTGGTGACCGTCGGCTCGACGGCGGGCTTGGGCACCTACCCCCTGGGCGCGGCCTACTCGACCAGCAAGCACGCGGTCCATGCCTTCAGCGACCTCTTGCGCCACGACTACAGGAGAGACCCCGTCAGGATTACTGAGGTCATGCCCGGCATGGTCCGTACCGGCTTCGCGAGCGCGCGCCACGAGGGAGACGAAGCCAAGGCCGAGCAGTTCTATGACGATTGGCCGGCCACCCTACAGCCGGAGGACATCGCCGCTGCCGCCCTCTTTGCATTGGAGCAGCCCGATCACGTGAACGTAGCCTCGATCCTGGTGACCCCGACTGGCGACAAGTAGAGCGCAACCATAGAGTCAGGCGGCCACCTCCAGGCGCGTGCCGGCCTCCTCCAGGCGCCCCAGCAGATGGTCAGGGGGCATCTTGTCGGTCACCAGGAGATCGATCTCCTCCAGGTCGGCAACCCGCACCAGGGCGCTGCGGTTGAACTTGCTGTGGTCGGTGATCACCAGACGCTGACCGCCGCAGCGCAAGACGGTGCGGGCGAACTCCGCCTCGGCCAACTGATGGTCCATCAAGCTGCCTTCGGGATCGATGGCGCCGATGGAAATGATGGCGAAGCGCACCTTGAAGCCGGCGACGAACTCGATGGCCGAGCGGCCGAAGGCGGCGCCGTTGTCGCCATGCAGCTCGCCGCCGGCCATGTAGACCCGGTTGCCGTTCACCGTCGCCAAGGTGCGCGCCACGTCGGAGGAGTTGGTGACGATGGTGAGCCCGCCCTTGCTCAGGAGCTCGCGGGCCAGAATGCTGGTGGTGGTCCCGGTGTCCATCATCACGCTGTCGCCGTCGTCGATAAGGCCGGCGACGTGACGTGCGATGCGCCGCTTTTCCGTCGCCATCTCGCGCAGCCGCCGCTCGAAGGGCGCTTCGCTCAAGGACACGCTGAGGCTGACGGCGCCATGCGACTTCACCAGATCGCCACCTTCCACCAAGGGACGCACGTCGCGCCGGATGGTCTCCAACGAGACCCCCATCTCCTGGGCCAATGCGCCGATGCGCACCGTTCCTTGCTCCTGCGCACGCTGAAGGATGCTGGCTTGGCGCGGCGTATGTTTCATGACAGGCTGTTGCAAATCCTCTGAATTGGCCGATCTCAGCGCGCCAATAAACACAAAAAGCCACAAATCTGAAGTGGATTGCCAAAAAAAAGCCACAAGACCGATTGACGGGACGGCTGCCTCCGCCGCAGACTTGCGACCCGCCAAGCCTTGGAAAGTGCCTCCGGGCTGCGCATGGGAGGATTCGCACGATGCACATACCGACGCCGGCCCGCAGGACCCTCGCGGCCGCCGCACTCGCCGCCGGTTTGGCGCTTGCCCCCTGGCAAGCGCAAGCCGAGGTCGAGTCGAACGACCCGATCAAGCTGACCCTGCACGACTGGACCGGGCAGCTGATCACCACGCAGATCATGGGCGAGGTTCTGAAGAAGGCCGGCTACAACGTCGAGTACGTGCAGGCCGACTACATCGCGCAGTTCGCCGGCTTGAAGAGCGGCGACTTGGACGTGGCGATGGAGATCTGGGAGACCACGGGCCGCGACGCGCTGGACGAGGCCGAGGCCACCGGTCAGGTGGAGAACCTGGGCGAGACCGGCATGCAGGCGATCGAGGAGTGGTGGTATCCCATCTACATGAAGGAGGTCTGCCCCGGCCTGCCGAACTGGGAGGCCCTGCTGGACGAGGACTGCGCCGAGGCCTTCTCGACCGCGGAGACCGCACCCTACGGCCGCTACTTGGGCGGTCCGGTGACCTGGGGCGGCTACGACGACGAGCGGGCCATGGCGCTGGAGCTGCCGATCGAGGTGGTGCACGCCGGTACCGACGCGGCGCTCTTCGCCGAGCTGGAGTCCGCCTATCAGCGCAAGGCGCCGATCCTGCTGTGGGTCTATGCCCCGCACTGGGCGCCGGTGAAGTACGAGGGCGAGTGGATCGAGTTTCCCGAGTATACCAAGGCCTGCTACGAGGACCCGGCCTGGGGCGTCAATCCGGACGAGGCCTACGACTGCGGCAAGCCGCGCGGACCGATCTGGAAGGTCGCCTGGGCCGGCGTGAAGGACAAGTGGCCGGGCGCGCACGAGGCAATCAAGGCCTTCACCATCGGCAATGAGGAGATGGGGGCCATGGTCGCGGACGTTGATCTCAACGGCCGGACCGTGGACGAGGTGGTGGCGGAGTGGATGACCAACAACGAGGCCCGTTGGTCGAACTGGATCCAATAGCACTCGCCACCAGGGGCGCGCCACAATGGGGGGTGGCGCGCCCCTCGGCTTGCCGATCGTGGCGCCGGCCAGCCAGGGAATGCATGTAATGCCGCCGACAAGCGCCGCGCCGATCAAACTGGAATGCGTCTCCGTCTGGAAGCTCTTCGGCTCCGGCGCCGAGGCCTTTCTTGCCCGACACGGCGGCAATCCCACGCAAGAGCAGACCCTTCAGGCCGGGATGATCGCCGCCCTGCGCGATGTGAGCCTCAGCGTCGCCGAGGGCGAGATCTTCGTCATCATGGGGCTTTCCGGCTCGGGAAAGTCGACCCTGGTGCGCTGCATGTCCCGGCTGATCGAGCCGACGGCGGGACAGATTCTCTTCAAGGGCGAAGATCTGCGCGCGGCCAGCCCGCAGCGCATGATCGAGATCCGCCGCCATCAGATGGGCATGGTCTTTCAGAACTTCGCCCTGCTGCCGCACTTGACCGTCTTGGGCAATGTCGCCTTCCCGCTGGAGGTGCAAGGCGTCGACCTGGCGACGCGCCGCGCCCGCGCGCTCAGCATGATCGAGCTGGTCGGCCTTACCGGCCGCGAGGACTTCTTTCCGCGCGAGCTCTCGGGCGGACAGCAGCAGCGCGTCGGCATCGCCCGCTCGCTCGCCGTCGAGCCCGAGCTCTGGTTCCTGGACGAGCCCTTCTCGGCCCTGGACCCCTTGATCCGCCGCGAGATGCAGGACGAGTTCATCCGCCTGCAGGCGAGCTTGAAGAAGACCATCGTCTTCATCACCCACGACTTCGACGAGGCGATCAGGCTGGCCGATCGGGTCGCCATCATGAAGGACGGCGGCGTCGTGCAGATCGGCACGCCGGAAGAGCTGGTGACCCGCCCCAGCGACGACTACGTGGCCGAGTTCACCAAGAGCGTCACCCTGGCAAAGGTGGTCAAGGTCGCATCGGTCATGCGACCGTCGAGCGGCGCGGTCGATCACGCCGGCGACATCTCCGCCGATGCCCGCGTGGCGGAGGCGGCACCGCTCTTCAAGGGCGACGTCTCGGTCCTGCGGGTGCTGGACGGCGAAGGCGCGGCCGCGGGCTTCCTGCATCGCGGCGACGTCGTCGACTTCATGATGCGGGGCTAGCCGGCCGTGTCCTCTCCAGCACTCGCCGAGGGACGCGCGCCGCGCCTGTGGGTCAGCCGCCGGCAAGGCCTTTGGCTGGTCGTGCTGGGCCTCTTCACCTTGCTGTGGCTCTTCGGCAAGCCGCTCGCTGGCTGGGCCTTCAAGATCCCGCGCGAACTGCGCCTGCCGTTGAAGAACTGGATCGGCGACAGCATGAAGTGGCTGGTGGAGGACGCCAGCTTCGGGCTCTTCACCTTCACCGAGTTCACCCGCTTTCTGGCCGAGGTGATCGACTTCCCCTATCGCATCGCGCTCAGCCTGCTGTCGACCGGCTTCCTCTCCGGCCAAGGCAGCCAGGCCGTGGAGATCCTGCCGCCGCTCTCCTGGATCGCGGTGATCGGCATCGTCGCCCTGATGGGGCTCTATGCCGGCGGATGGCGCTTGGCCGGCCTGGTGGCCGGCTGCTTCGGCTTCGTGGCGCTCTTCGGCCAGTGGCACAACGCCATGATCACCTTGGCGTCGATCCTGATCGCGGTGCCGCTGGGCGTCGTCGGCGGCCTGCTGATGGGCCTGGCCGGCTATCGGTCGCGCTGGGTGGCGACGGCGCTGAACCCGCTCCTCGATCTCATGCAGACGGTGCCGATCTTCGCCTACCTGGTGCCGATCCTCTTCCTCTTCGGCTTCGGGCCGACCTCGGCCGTGGTGGCGACCATCATCTACGCCCTGCCGCCGATGACGCGGATCACCATGCTGGCCCTGCGCGGCGTGCCGGACGAGGTGCGCGACCTGGGCCGCATGGTGGGCTGCACCCGCCGGCAAATGACCTGGCGCGTCTTGGTGCCGTCGGCCATGCCCGGGCTGATGGTCGGGGTCAACCAGGTCATCATGCTCTCGCTCAACATGGTCATCATCGCCTCCATGATCGGCGCCGGCGGCCTGGGCTTCGAAGTGCTGGCCGCCCTCCGCCGCCTGGACATCGGCACCGGCGTTGAGGCGGGCCTCGCCATCGTCGCGCTCGCCGTGGCGCTCGACCGCCTGAGCCAGGCCTTCGCCGCCAAGACGCGCAGTCACGCCGAGACCCCGCCGCAGTCCCTGCTGCAGCGCCACCCCTATTCGGCGGTCGCCCTCCTCATGGTCCTCGCCACCGGCCTGGTCGGCCTCGCCATCGGCGCCGTCCAGTCCTATCCGCAAGCCCTGGAGATCACCACGGGCGCCTTCTGGTCGGAGGTGGTGCGCTGGATCAACGTCAACTTCTTCGACCAGTTGGAGGCCTTCAAGAACCTCCTGCTTCTGAACGTCCTGATCCCCTTCAAGCGCTTCCTCGTGAGCCTGCCCTGGGCCGGGGTGGTGGCGCTGATCGCCTTCGCCGGCTGGACCCTCGGCGGCTGGCGGCTGGCGCTGCTGACCGGTGCCCTGGCCTTCCTGATCGCCGCCGTCGGGCTTTGGAACAAGGCGATGATCACGGTCTACCTCTGCGGTATCTCGGTAATCATCGCCTGCCTGATCGGCATTCCCATCGGCATCGTCGCCGCCGAGCGCGCGCGGCTCTGGAAGGGCGTGCAGCTGGCCATCGACACGCTGCAGACCCTGCCCTCCTTCGTCTATCTCATGCCGGCGGTGATGCTGTTCCGGGTCGGCGACTTCACCGCCATGATCGCCGTCATCGCCTATGCCGTGGCGCCGGCCATCCGCTACACGGCGCTGGGCCTACGCCAGGTCGACCCGCAGCTGATCGAGGCCGGCACGGCGGCCGGCTGCACGCCCTGGCAACTGCTGGTCAAGATCAAGCTGAAGCTGGCCCTGCCGGAGATCATGCTGGGGATCAACCAGACCATCATGCTGGCGCTCTCCATGCTGGTCATCACCGCGCTGGTAGGCACCCGCGACCTGGGCCAAGAGGTCTACATCGCGCTCACCAAGGCGGATACCGGCCGCGGCCTGGTCGCCGGCCTCTGCGTCGCCTTCATCGCCATCATCGCCGACCGCCTGATCGCCGCCGGCGCCAACCGCATGCGCCATCGCCTTGGCCTGCAGAGGTAACACCTTGGGGGAAGGACCGTGACCGAGAGCGACGACCGCATCCTGAGCCTGCCGATCTGGAAGGGAGAGATCGCCTGGGAGCCGCTGCACGGCGGTCTTTCTAACGAGAGCTTCGCCGTCAGCGATGGCGACGAACGCTATGTCGTGCGCTTCGGCAAGGACTTTCCCTTCCACCACGTCTCCCGCGAGCGGGAGGTGATGGCCGCCCGGGCCGCCCATGCGATCGGACTGGCACCGGAGGTGGTCCATGCGGCGCCCGGCGTCATGGTCTCGCGCTTCATCGAGGCCACGACCTACGGCCCGACCGAGGTCCGCGCCAACACCCCGCGCATCGCGGAACTGGTGCGGCGCTTCCACCAGGCCATGCCGGCGGAGGTGAGCGGACCGGGCTTCATCTTCTGGGTCTTCCACGTGATCCGCGACTACGCCCGCACCTTGAAAGCCGGCGGCAGCCGCATGAGCGACCGCCTGGGCGATTTCCTGGCGCTCAACGCGGAGTTCGAGGCCGCACAGGTGCCGCTGCCGATCGTCTACGGCCATCATGACCTGCTGCCGGCCAACTTCCTGGACGATGGCCAAAGGATCTGGCTGATCGACTTCGAGTACGCCGGCTTCTCCACGCCGCTCTTCGATCTCGCCGGGATCGCGTCCAACGCGCACTTCTCGCCGGAAGAAGCCGACGAGCTGTTGCGCCTCTATTTCGGCAAGGAGCCGGACCCGGCGCTGAAGCAGGCACAGGCCGCCATGCAGTGCGCCTCTCTGCTGCGCGAAGCCATGTGGTCCATGGTCTCCGAACTCCACCTGGACACCCCGGGCATCGACTACGTCGCCTACACGGGCGAGAACCTCGGCTATCTCGACGAGGCGCTCGCCACCTACCGTTCACGCTTCGGAAAGGCCTAAGGAATGGCGCTCCCCGATCAGGCAGAGATCGTCGTCATCGGCGGCGGCATCATCGGCTGCTCCACCGCCTACCACCTGGCGCGCGACCACAAGGCCAAGGTGCTGCTGCTGGAGCAGGGCAAGCTCACCAGCGGATCGACCTGGCACGCCGCCGGACTAGTGGGACAACTGCGCTCCTCGGCCTCCATCACGCAGGTGCTGAAGTACTCGGTCGAGCTCTACAAGCGCCTCGACGCCGAGACCGGGCTGGAGACAGGCTGGAAGATGAGCGGCTGCCTCAGGCTGGCCTGCAATCAGGACCGCTGGATCGAGTATCAGCGCCTGGCCACCACCGCGGGCAGCTTCGGCATGGAGATGCATCTGATCTCGCCGGCCGAGGTGAAGGCCATGTGGCCCTTGATGCACACCGAGGACCTGGTTGGCGCCAGCTACCTGCCAACCGACGGTCAAGCCAATCCCTCCGACATTACGCAGTCCTTGGCCAAGGGCGCCCGCATGCACGGCGTCGAGATCCGCGAGGGCATCAGGGTCACGGGCTTCCGCATGGCCGAAGGACGCATCACCCACGTCGAGACCACCGAGGGAGCGATCGCCTGCGAGAAGGTGGTCAACTGTTCCGGCCAATGGGCCCGCCAGGTCGGCGCCCTGGCCGGCGTCAACGTCCCGCTGCAGCCGGTCAAGCATCAGTACGTGGTGACCGAGCCGATCCCGGGCCTCTCGACCGAGGCGGCGACCGTGCGCGATCCCGACCGCTTCATCTACTTCAAGGAAGAGGTTGGCGGTCTGGTGACCGGGGGCTACGAGACTAACCCCATCCCCTGGACCACCGGCGACCTGCCGCACGACTTCCAGTTCCAGCTCTTCGACGACGACTGGGATCACTTCGCCCAGCACATGGAGCAAGCGGTCGAACGCGTGCCGGCGCTGAACCAGGCCGGCGTCAAACAGATGATCAACGGCCCGGAGAGCTTCACGCCGGACGGCAACTTCATCCTGGGCCCGGGCCCCGAGTGCGCCAACCTCTACGTGGGCGCGGGCTTCAATGCCTTCGGCATCGCGGCGGGCGGCGGTGCGGGCTGGGTGCTGGCCGAGTGGGTGATGAGCGGCGAGGCGCCGCTGGACCTCTGGAGCGTCGACATCCGCCGCTTCTCCGGCCTGCACCGGGACCGCGATTGGGTCTGCCAGCGCACGCTTGAGGCCTACGGCAAGCACTACACCATCGGCTTCCCGCACGAGGAGTACGAGAGCGGGCGGCCGCGCATCGTCTCGCCGCTCTACGAGCGGCTGAAGACCGAGCGCGCCGTCTTCGGCTCCAAGCTCGGCTGGGAGCGGCCCAACTGGTTCGCGCCCGAGGGCACGGAGCCCCGAGACCGCTATTCCATGGGCCGGCAAAACTGGTTCGGGCCGGTGGGCGACGAACACCGCCTGGTACGCGAGGCCGTCGGTCTCTTCGACCAGTCCTCCTTCTCCAAGTACGAGGTCAGCGGCGAGGACAGCTTGGCGGCGCTGGAGTATCTCTGCGCCAACCGCATCGGCAAGCCGGTGGGGCGGGTGACCTATACTCAGCTGTTGAACGGCCGTGGCGGCATCGAGTGCGATCTGACGGTGGCGCGCCTTGCCGAAGAGCTCTTCTACATCGTCACCGGCACCGGCTTTCGGACCCACGATGCCGGATGGATCCGCGACCACATCCCGCCCGGCATGACGGTGGAGCTGCGCGACGTGACGGAGGACTACGGCACCCTCTCCCTCATGGGCCCGAAGAGCCGCGCGGTGCTGGACGCCGTCACCGACGCCGACGTCTCCAACGAAGCCTTCCCCTTCGGCCATGTGCGCATCGTCACCATTGCCGGCGAAGAGGTCCGGGCATTGCGCATCACCTACTGCGGAGAGCTGGGCTGGGAGCTGCACGTGCCACTCGGCAGCACGGGGGCCGTCTACGACCGGCTGATGGAGGCCGGTGCCGTCCACGGCCTGCGCCCGGTCGGCTACCGAGCCCTGGAGTCATTGCGCCTGGAGAAGGGCTATCGCGCCTGGGGCAGCGATATCACCCCCAACGACTCGCCCTTCGAGACCGGGCTTGGCTGGGCCGTCAAGCTTTCCTCCAACCTCGACTTCCTGGGCCGCGCAGCCGCCGAGGAGCAGTCCCATCGACGCCCGCGCAAGCTCATGGCCGGCTTCACGGTCGAGGATCCCGAGGTGGTTCTGCTGGGCCGCGAGACCATCCTGCGCGACGGCGCCTTCGCCGGCTACCTCACCAGCGGCGGCTTCGGCTACACCTTGGGCAAGCCGATCGGCTACGGCTACGTGCGCAACGGCGCCGGCGTGGACGAAGACTACCTCGCCAGCGGCTCCTACGAGTTGGTGGTGGCCACCAAGCGCGTGCGCGCGGAAGTCCACCTGAAGCCGCTCTACGATCCGACCGGCGGCAAGGTGAAGGCTTGAAGTAGGATCTGTTTGGCTCGCCAAAAAGGCCAGCTGCCGAGTCGGCGGATGAATACTACTATTAGATGCAAAATCAATGCAGTCGCGTTGAGTGAACCCTCAAGTAGCCCACTGCTGTCTGGTTTAGCGGGAAGATCACCTAAGTGGGTACTCTCAAAAGGACTCATCAGCCATCGTACGTCATGGCCGGGCTTGACCCGGCCATCCACGACTAACCGCTGGCGCCCAACTCACCAATAGCGTGCAGTACGACCATGTGGATACCCGGGTCAAGCCCGGGTATGACGATAAAAGGTTGATTATGTATCAGAATACTCAAAAAAATAGCTAAACCGGACAGCAGTGCAAGTAGCCGAAGATTCAGCCGCGGGCATGCTTTTCGTTGGCTTCTTTGATCACTGCTTCGATATCGAAAGGCTGGCCCTCTCCCTTCTCCAGGGAGGCTCGTCCCTCGGCGAAGAGGGCTTTGAGCTTGCGAACTGCCGCAGCCTCGACCAGTTGATCGACTAGTTCCCTTTGATCGGCCTCCGGAAGATCCGCCAACGCAGTCCTCGCCTTTTCCATCAAGTCTGTCATAGCAATGCTACCTCATCACCCAGTGGCAATGTCGTCAAGCGCAGCCGCTTGCGCCCTTCGGAGCAGGAACTTAACGGTCCGAACTGCCGCCCGATCCGTCTTTGTCCACACTGGAGCGAGACGCGTGCGGGCTCTCTTTGTCGCTTGGTCGCTTGACAAGATTTAGGCATCTGCGCTCCCTAGCGCATCATGACAGAGATTATCACCCTAAGGCCGCCCTTCGATCAGGACGCGGTGCTCAAATGCCTCAAGCGCGATGGTGCCATCATTCTGCGCGATGCCATCGGTTCAGAGCTCTGCGCCAAAGTCGCCGCCGAACTGCGCCCGCACTTCGATCGCGAAGGCGACCGCTCGATGAGCGAGTTCAACGGCTATCAGACCTTGCGGCTCGCTTCCGTTCTGGCCCGCTCCCCCTCCTCGGCGCCGCTGTTCACCCACGATGTGACCATCGCCATGGCCGACGCCTGCCTGAAGGAGCACTGCCTCAACTATCGCATCGGCTCCTCCACGGCGATCGAGATCTGGCCGGGCGAGAGCACGCAGATGCTGCACCGCGACGCCCACTGCTATCACGTCGAGATCCCGGGGATGGAGCTGCAGATCTCCGCGCTTTGGGCCCTGACCGACTTCACCGCGGAGAACGGGCCGACGCAGCTGGTGCCCGGCAGCCACCTTTGGGAGGCCGGCCGCCAGCCGACGCCGGAGGACCCGGTGGCAGAGGCGGTGATGCCGGCCGGCTCGCTCCTGCTCTATCTGGGCAACACCTGGCACGGCGGCGGCGCCAACAGGGCCAAGGGACCCAGGATGGCGCTGGTCAACACCTACAGCCTGGGCTGGCTGCGCCAGGAAGAGAACATGTACCTCTCGATCCCGCGCGCGGTCGCCGACGGCTTGCCCGACGACTTGCGCCGCCTGATCGGCTATCAGCCGCACGGCCTGGTGGGCTGGTTCCCGGACCACCAGGACGAGTGGAACGAGGACGACTTCGTGGAGCCGATGGTGATCGCCGCGGCCCGCCAGCACAAGCCTGCCGCCGAGTAACCGGGCTTCTCCCTCGCCGCGCGCGCGGTTTCATGCTTTAGATGAAGGCGCAGACTTTTGGGGGAGGGAGCGATGCAGAACGGATCCTCCAGCACCGCGACACTGACCCGCCAGGCAATGGCCTTCGTGCTGGCCGGAGGGCGCGGCAGCCGTCTGTGGGAATTGACCGACAAGCGTGCCAAGCCGGCGGTCTACTTCGGCTGCAAGAGCCGGATCATCGACTTCGCGCTCTCCAATGCCGTCAACTCCGGGATCAGGCGCATCGGCGTGGCGACGCAGTACAAGGCGCACAGCCTGATCCGCCACCTGCAGCGCGGCTGGAACTTCTTCCGGGCGGAGCGCAACGAGATGCTGGACATCCTGCCCGCCTCGCAACGGGTGAACGAGCGCAGCTGGTATCTGGGCACGGCCGACGCCGTCACCCAGAACATCGACATCATCGAAAGCTATGGTGTGAAGTACCTGATCATTCTGGCCGGCGATCACATCTACAAGATGGACTATGGCGTGATGCTGGCCGAGCATGTGAACGCGGGCGCGGACGTGACCGTCGGCTGCATCGAGGTACCGCGCGCCGACGCCAGCGGCTTCGGCGTCATGGCGGTCGACGAGACGCAGCGGATCGTCGACTTCGTGGAGAAGCCCGCCGATCCGCCGGGGATGCCCAACGACCCCGAGACCTCGCTGGCCTCCATGGGTATCTACGTCTTCGAGACCGAACAGCTAATCCGCCTCTTGAGGGAAGACGCCGCCGATCCGCACTCCAGCCACGACTTCGGCAAGGACCTGATCCCCAAGCTGGTCAAGGGCGGCAAGGCCATGGCGCACCGCTTTTCCGATTCCTGCGTCATGACCGGCGACGAGACCCGGCCCTATTGGCGCGACGTCGGCACCATTGACGCCTTCTGGCGGGCCAACATCGATCTCACCGACTTCCAGCCGGAGCTGGACATCTATTCGCAAGACTGGCCGATCTGGACCTACCTGGAGGTGACCCCGCCGGCCAAGTTCATCCACGACGAGGAGGGCCGACGCGGGTCCGCCGTCTCGTCCCTGGTGTCGGGTGGCTGCATCATCTCCGGCTCGCACGTGTATCAATCGATGCTCTTCACCGGCGTGCACTGCCACTCCTATAGCCAGATTCACAACGTCGTCGCCCTGCCCTACTCCGTCATCAACCGCCGCTCGCTTTTGAAGAACGTGGTGCTGGACCGCGGCGTCACCATCCCCGAAGGCCTGGTGGTCGGCGAGGATCCGGAGGAGGACGCGCGACGCTTTCGCGTAACCGAAAACGGCATCACGCTGATAACGCAGCCCATGCTGGACGCCCTTTAGCCGCCAAGGCCCATGCAGGTTCTCTTCGTCGCCTCCGAGTGCGCGCCCTTCGTCAAGACCGGCGGCCTGGCCGATGTGGTCGGCGCCCTGCCCGCTGCCTTGGCCCGCGAGGGCCTGGCCGTGCGGGTGCTCCTGCCGGCCTATCCCGCCATCGCAGACGCCCTCGAAGGCGCCGAAACGCTGATGGACCTGGGGCGGCTCGCGGGCGGTCCGGCCCGCTTGCTCGCCGGCCGGGCCGAGGGCCTGGACGTGATCGCGCTGGAGGCACCGCACCTCTTCCAGCGCCCGGGCAATCCCTACCTGGGACCGGACGGCGCCGACTGGCCGGACAACCACCTCCGCTTCGCGGCCCTCTGCCAAGCGGCGAGCCGTCTGGCACTGGCGGCCCCTAAGGGCTGGCGGCCGGATCTGATCAACGCGCATGACTGGCAGGCCGGGCTGACGCCGGCCTATCTGGCCTACAGCGGCAAGGCTGCCCCGCCCACCGTGCTGACCATCCACAACATCGCCTTTCAAGGCCTCTTCTCGGCCGAGGTGCGCAAGGACCTGGGGCTGCCGGTGGCGGACTTCACCCCTGACGGCTACGAGTTCTATGGCCGGATCGGCTTTTTGAAGGCCGGCCTGGTCCACGCGAAGGCTATCGCGACGGTGAGCCCCACCTATGCGCGAGAGCTTACGCGGCCGGCGTTCGGGATGGGCTTGGAAGGCCTGCTGACGGCAAGGCGCGGCGATCTGGTCGGCATACTGAACGGCGTGGACCTGACGGTCTGGAACCCCGAGCGCGACCCGCACATCGCAGCCCGATACGGCCTGAAGCGCCTGGAGCGCAAGGCCGCGAACCGCAGGGCCGTGGCCGAGCGCTTTCGACTTGAGCCGTCGGAGACGGCGCCGCTCTTCTGCGTCATCTCCCGCATGACCCGTCAGAAGGGCCTGGACATGCTGCTGGAGGCGCTGCCCCGCCTTCTGGCCTGCGGCGCCAGCCTGGCCGTGCTGGGCTCCGGCGAGCGCGACCTGGAGGACGCCTTCAGCGCCGCCGCCAAGGCCCATCCCGGCCGCGTCGGTGTGGTGCTGGGCTACGACGAGGCGCTTTCGCATCTCCTGCAGGCCGGTGCCGATGCGATCCTGGTGCCCTCGCGCTTCGAGCCTTGCGGGCTCACCCAGCTCTACGGCCTGCGCTACGGCACCTTGCCGGTGGTCGCGCGCACCGGCGGTCTCGCGGACAGCGTGATCGACGCCAACGAGGCCGCGCTCGCCAAGGGCGTGGCGACCGGCTTCCAGTTCGCGCCGATCGAGCCAGGTCCGCTGGGCGACGCCATCGAGCGGGCGAGCGCGCTCTTTGCCCAAGGCACTGTTTGGCGCGCAATGATGCGTCGTGCGATGCGCCATCCCGTCGGCTGGGACAGCTCGGCTGTGCGCTATGCCGCCCTCTTCAGGGAGCTGGTCGAATCTTGAGCCCTTGGCGCGCAGGCCGTCCGAGCCCCCTGGGCGTCACCTACGACGGCGCCGGCTGCAATGTGGCCGTCTTCTCGGAGGCGGCCACGAAGCTGGAGCTCTGCCTCTTCGATCGGACGGGCCGGGAGCGCCGACGCCTGGCCCTGCCGGAGAAGAGCGGAGCGGTGTGGCACGGCTACCTGCCGGAGCTGAGACCCGGGGACCGCTACGGCTTGCGCGCGTCCGGCCCCTATGCGCCCGAGGCCGGTCACCGCTTCAACGCCAACAAGCTGCTGCTGGACCCCTATGCCAAGGCCGTGGAGGGCGCGCTGCGCCTCGACGACGCGCAGTTGGGATACGACCAAGGCGACGAGGCCCAGGACCTGAGTTTCAGCGATCTCGACAGCGCCGACACCATGCCGAAGTGCCTGGTCGCCGCACCGCCGACCAAGGTCGCCGAGGCGGAGTACCCCCGCCGGCCATGGTCGGAGACGATCATCTACGAGGCCCACGTGAAAGGCCTGACGCAGCTGTGGCCCGACTTGCCGGATGGGCTACGCGGCACTTACGACGCCCTGGGCTCCGAGCCGGTCATCGATCACCTCAAGAGGCTTGGCATCACCGCCGTCGAGCTCTTGCCCGTGCACGGCCTGGCGAGCGAGCGCCGGCTTCTGGATCTAGGGCTCTCAAACTACTGGGGCTACAATTCCATCCAGTTCTTCGTCCCCGAAGCGCGCTACGTCGGGCCGTCCGGGCCAGCGGGCTTTCGCGAGATGGTGCGCCGACTGCACCAAGCCGGGATCGAGGTCATCCTGGACGTGGTCTACAACCACACGGCCGAGGGCGATCAGCGCGGCCCGACCCTGTCCTTCAGGGGCCTCGACAATGCCGCCTACTACCGGCTCGAGGCGGGCAATCGGCGCTACTACGTCAACGACAGCGGCTGCGGCAACTGCCTGGACCTGGCGCATCCCTACATGCTGCGCCTGGTTCTCGACTCTCTGCGCTGGTGGGTGGAGGTGATGGGCGTCGACGGCTTCCGCTTCGACCTGGCGACTGCATTGGGACGCGAGGCCTCCGGCTTCGATCCGGGTGCCGGCCTCTTCGACGCGCTGCGCCAAGATCCCGTCCTGGCGCAGACTAAGCTGATCGCGGAGCCCTGGGATCTGGGTCCGGGCGGCTATCGCCTGGGCCAGTTCCCGCCCGAGTTCGCCGAATGGAACGACGGCTTTCGCGACAGCGCCCGGCGCTTCTGGCGCGGCGATCCCCACGCGGCGCAGGAGATGGGCGACCGCCTGCTGGGCTCGGCCGGCCACTTCGATCACGCCGGCCGCCGGCCCTGGGCATCGATCAACTTCGTCACCTGCCATGACGGCTTCACCCTGGCCGACCTCACGAGCTATCGCGAGAAGCACAACGAGGCCAACGGCGAGGCCAACGGCGACGGCCACAACGAGAACTACGCGGACAACTGCGGGGTCGAGGGGCCAAGCGACGAGGCGGCCGTGCTGGCCCGCCGCCGGCAGCGCCGCCGCAATCTGCTGGCCACGCTCCTGCTTGCCCAGGGCACGCCCATGCTGCTGGCGGGCGACGAGGTGGCCAACAGCCAGCAAGGCAACAACAATGCCTACTGTCAGGACAACGAGATCGGCTGGATCGACTGGAGCGCAGGCGATCCAGCCCTCTTGGCCTTCGCCCGACGCGTCATCGCCCTGCGCAAGGTCCATCCCTCCTTGCGACAGGCACACTACCTGCACGGACGCGCGAGAGAGAGCGACGGCCAGCCGGACGTGGCCTGGCTCAATCTGGAGGGCGGTCCGGTCAATTGGCGCGATCCCGGTCTGTCCGCCTTCGGCCTGCTCTTGCGCGAGGCGCGCGCCACACCGGCGCATGCACGCCTGAACGATCAAAGCTATCTGGTCTTCAACGGTGGAGAAGAGACCGCGCGGCTCGTGCTCCCTCCGGCCCCATCCGGTCGACACTGGGTGCGCGCGCTCGACAGCGGCGCGCCCGCAGAGCCTTCGGTCCCCTGCACAGAGGGCCAAGAGCAGGACATCGCGGGCCAGACCCTGCTGGTCTTCACCTTAGAGGCCCGCGCGTGAGCGAAGGTCTGGCCGCGCTCGCCGAATGGCTGGGCATCCTGCCGTCCTGGCGGGGCCTGGACCAGAGGGTGCAGGTGACCGGACCGGACACGCAGAGGGCCCTGCTGGCCGCCCTCGGCATCACGCCGTCGGGGGAGCGGGAAGCCGAGGCGCTGCTGGAGAGCCTCAAGGCCGATGCGGCGGCACGCCTGCTGCCGGGTGAAATGGTGGCCTCCGCCGGCAAGCCCATCACGATCCCTTTCGCGGCGCCCTCCGACTGGCAGCTGCAATGCGAGGACGGCTGCCTGCTGGAGGGCCGTGGGCCTGTCGCCACCTTTTCCCCTGAAGCGGGCCTGCATCGCCTCCGTGCGGGGGAGGAGACCTGCCTGTTGATCGCCACCCCGGAGCGTGCGCCCACGCTCGCCGAGATAGCCGGCAAGGAGCGTCTCTGGGGTGCGATGGCGGCGCTCTACGGCCTCCGCTCGGACCGCAATCTCGGTGTCGGCGACTATGCCGATCTCGCGGCCGCGGCCGACGCGCTGGGCGGCCTGGGCGCCGACTACCTCGGGATCAACCCGATCAACGCCAGGGGGCTCGCCGCAAGCGGCGACAGTCCTTACTCCCCCTCCAGCCGCCTTGCGCTGGAGCCCCGACACCTGGCCCTCGACGCCGTCGTACGAGGTCCTGCGGACTTGGGCGAGCACCCCCGGACCGGCGAGTCCGCCCTGGTCGACTACGCCGCCCGCGACGCCCGTCTTCTGCCGGCCCTGCGCCGCCACTTCGCCGACGTTCACGCAATCGGCGGAGAGGATTGGCAGGCCTTCACGCGGTGGCGCCACGGCGACGGTGCCCTGTTGGAGCCCTTCGCGCTCTTCGAGGCCCTCTCCCTGCATCTGGGGGAAGACTGGCGCAACTGGCCGGCTCCCTTCCAAGACCCCGCAAGCGACGCGGTCTCGCACTTCGCCGCCGGCCAAGAGCTGGAGATCGCCTTTCACGCCTGGCTGCAGTGGCTGAGCCATCGGCAAGTAGAGGCGGCACAGAGAGCCGCCAAGGCGGCCGGGATGGCGCTGGGCCTCTATCTCGACGTCCCGGTCGGTGTGCGGCCGGGCGGCGCCGACGTCTGGGCGGATCGCCCGCGCTTCGCCCACGGCGTCTCTCTGGGCGCGCCCCCCGACATGTTCAATCCGCAAGGACAGACCTGGGGCCTCTCTCCCTTCAACCCCTTGGCGCTCCGCGACGTCGCCTACGAGCCCTTTCGCCAGATGCTACGGCAGGCCATGGCGCGCGCCGGGCTGGTGCGGATCGACCACGTGCTGGGTTTCCTGCGGTCTTTCTGGGTGCCGGAGGACGGCGCGCCCGGCGGCTATCTCCGCTATCCGCTGGAGAGCCTCTTGGCGCTCACCGGCCTCGAGGCCTGGCGCGCCGGCTGCCTGGTGGTCGGCGAGGACCTGGGGGTCGTGCCCCCGACCTTCCGCGACCGCTTGGCGGCCGCCGGCCTCCTCGGC
Organism: Rhodospirillales bacterium; assembly: GCA_963669375.1. Taxonomy (GTDB): domain Bacteria; phylum Pseudomonadota; class Alphaproteobacteria; order Kiloniellales; family JACOMY01; genus JACOMY01. Next base: position 1,968,368 of record OY770024.1, read on the forward strand.
TGCTCTGTCCTGCAGTTCGAGCGGCGGGGCAGAATTCTCAGATCGCCACGCGGCTACCGGCCGCAAAGCCTCGCCTGCATCGGCACGCACGATGCACCGACCCTGCGCGGCTGGTGGCGCGGCAGGGACCTGGACTGGCACCTGGACCTGGGTCACAGCGATGCGGAACAGGACCGCAGGGCGCGGATGGACCGCCGGGCCGCGCGCAGCTCCCTCGCCGCCTTGCTCAAGAGCGAGAGGCTGGCGCCGGCCGGCCTCGACCAGGCCAACCCGCCCGAAGACGCCGACGATGGCGTTGCGCTGGCGACACATGCGCTGCTCGCGCGCGCACCTTGTGCCTTGACGGCGGTGCAGCTGGATGATGCCTTAGGCGCCGTCGAACAGCAGAACCTGCCTGGCACGGTCGCCGAGCATCCCAATTGGCGGCGTGCCCATGGTTGCGCCGTGGCGGACCTGGCGCGCGAGCCCCGGCTGGCCGCGATCGCGGAGGTCATGAACCAGGGAATGAGGGACAAGAGAGCGTCGATGGAGCCCAAGGTCATCGCCATCAAGCCCTTCGAGGGTCAGAAGCCGGGCACCTCCGGTCTGAGGCAGCGCACCAGCGTCTTCCGCCAGCCGGGTTACCTGGAAGCCTTCGTCCAATCCGTCTTCGACGCGGTCGGCGGGATGCGGGGCAAGAGCCTGACCCTAGGCGGCGATGGCCGCTTCTTCAATGACGAGGCAATCCAGACCATCTTGAAGATGGCGGCGGCCAATGGCGCCACGGCGCTGCTGGTCGGTCAGGACGGTATCCTCTCGACCCCCGCGGCCTCCGCCGTAATTCGCGCCGAGGGCACCGACGGCGGCCTGATCCTCTCGGCCAGTCACAATCCCGGCGGCCCGGAAGGCGACTTCGGCATCAAGTACAACATTCCGAACGGCGGCCCGGCGCCGGAGAGCGTCACGGCCGCCATCTATGGCCGCACGCTAGAGATCGAGGCTTACCGGACGCTGGAGGTCCCCGACCTCGATCTCGCGGCAAAGGGCGAGAGCCTGGTCGGCGGCACCAGGGTGCAGGTGATCGATCCGGTGGCCTGCTATGCCGAGCTGATGCGCGACCTTTTCGATTTCGACGCCATTCGCGCGCTCTTCGCCTCCGGCTTCTCATTGGCCTTCGATGCCATGCATGCCGTCACCGGCCCCTACGCCCGTCAGATCCTGGAGGAGGAGCTGGGCGCGCCGGCCGGCACCGTGCGCAACGGCCAACCGCTGCCCGATTTCGGCGACGGGCATCCCGATCCCAACCCGGTACACGCCAAGACCTTGATGGATCTCATGATGGGACCGCAGGCGCCGGACCTGGGCGCGGCCTCGGACGGAGACGGCGACCGCAACATGATCGTCGGCCGGGGTCTCTATGTGACGCCGTCGGACAGCCTTGCGGTCCTCGCCGCCAACGCGCATCTGGCGCCGGGCTACGCCAAGGGCCTGGCGGGGGTCGCCCGCTCCATGCCGACCAGCCGGGCCGTCGATCGGGTGGCCCAGCGGCTGGGCATCGAGGCCTACGAGACCCCCACCGGCTGGAAGTTCTTCGGCAGCCTGCTCGACGCCGGCTTGGCGACGCTCTGCGGCGAGGAGAGCGCCGGCACCGGCTCCAGCCACGTGCGCGAGAAGGACGGGCTCTGGGCGGTTCTGTTGTGGCTCAACATCCTGGCAGTGCGCCGCCAGTCGGTGCGCGAGATCCTGCGGGCCCATTGGGCCGACTTCGGCCGCGACTACTACTCCCGCCATGACTACGAGGGTCTGGACAAGGCCTTGGCCGAAAGCGTCATGGGCGACCTGCGCACCCAGCTGGCGGAGCTTCCGGGAAAGCAGGCCGGTGCGCTCGCCATCGAGACGGCGGACGACTTCGGCTATCGCGATCCGGTCGACGGCTCGCTGGCCGAGGGGCAAGGCTTGCGCGTCTTCTTCAAAGAGGGCGCGCGCGCCGTACTGCGCCTTTCCGGCACCGGCACGGTCGGCGCAACCCTCCGCATCTACATGGAGCGCTACGAGCCGGATCCCGGGCGCCAAGACCTCGACACGCAGGAGGCCTTGGCGCCGGTGATCGAGGCAGTCGAGAGCTTGACCCGGGTCAGAGCCCGCAGTGGCCGTGGCGGCCCCGACGTCATCACCTGACCCTTAGCCCTTCGCGATCGGACAAAGGCATGCTGACCGAGCCTAGCGCCCTCTCACGACCCGAACCGCCGAGCGCGGCGGAGCTGCGGGCCGCCATGGCCCATCACCTTCGCTACAGCATCGGCAAGGACCCCGCGGCGGCGACCCTGACCGACTGGCGGCTGGCCCTCTCCCGCGCGCTACGCGACCTGGTGGTCGACCCCTGGTTCGAGACCACGCACCGGGTCTACGGCGAAGGACGCAAGCGGGTCTACTACCTCTCGATGGAGTACCTGGTCGGCCGCCTGCTGCAGGACGCCATCATCAACCTTGGCTTGGATGAGGCGGCCCGCTCGGCGGTGGAAGCCGAAGGCCTGGACTATGCTGCCCTCTTGTCCGACGAGCCGGACGCGGCGCTCGGCAACGGCGGCCTCGGGCGCCTGGCCGCCTGCTTTCTCGATTCCCTGGCGACCGTCGGCATCGCCGCCTATGGCTACGGCATACGCTACGCGCATGGCCTCTTCCGCCAATCCTTCGAAAGCGGCTGGCAGTCGGAAGAGGCGGAGGACTGGCTGCGCCAGACGCATCCCTGGGAGTTCGAACGCGGCGAGGCCAGCTATCGGATCGACTTCGGCGGCGGCGGGCCGGAGGGAGAGACGGTGCTGGCGGTGGCCTACGACACGCCGGTGCCGGGCTGGCGCGGCCGCTGGGCCAACACCCTGCGGCTATGGTCTGCACAGCCCTTGCGCGCCTTCGAACTGGAGCCCTTTCATCGCGGCGACTACATGGCGGCCGCGGCACCGGAGGTGCTGGCGCAGACCATCAGCCGGGTGCTCTATCCCGACGACACCACGCCGCAAGGCAAGGAGTTACGCCTCAAGCAGGAGTTCTTCTTCACCGGGGCCTCGCTGCAGGACATCCTGCGCCGTTTCCTTGCCGGCGAGAGCGATCTCCGCAAGCTACCGGACGCCGTCGCGATCCAGCTGAACGACACCCACCCGGCCATCGCCTGCCCGGAGTTGATGCGCCTCTTGATGGACGAGCATGGTCTCGACTTCGAGGAGGCCTTCGCGATCGCGTCCAAGACCTTGCACTACACCAACCACACCCTCATGCCGGAAGCCCTGGAGCGCTGGCCGGTCGATCTCATGGCGCGCGTCCTGCCGCGCCAGATGGAGCTGATCGAGCGGATCGACCGGCATCACGCTGCCTGCGTCCGGCGCCCCGAGGGCGTCGGTATCGTGAAGCACGGCCAGGTCCACATGGGCGAGTTGGCCTTCATCGGCGCGCGGAAGGTGAACGGCGTCTCCGCGCTGCACACCGAGCTGATGAAGGCAACGGTCTTCAAGGATCTGCACGCCCTGCATCCCGAGCGCATCGTCAACCAGACCAACGGCGTCACGCCACGGCGCTGGCTCAACGGCTGTAACCCCTCCCTGGCCAAGCTCTATCACGACCGCCTCGGCGACGCCTGGGTGAACGACCTGGAGCGCTTGCGGGAGCTGGAACCCCTGCTCGACGACCCGGGCTTCATGACCCGGTTCCTCGCCGCCAAGCAGACGAACAAGGAACGCCTGGCGGCGCATCTGAAGCGCGCGCTCGGCGTGACGGTCGATCCAAACGCGCTCTACGATATTCAGATCAAGCGCATCCACGAGTACAAGCGCCAGCTTCTCAACATCCTGGAAGCGGCCGCTCACTGGAACGCCATCCGCCGCGCGCCGGACGCCGACTGGGTGCCGCGTGTCAAGATCTTCGGCGGCAAGGCCGCACCCGGCTATGCCATGGCCAAGCTGATCATCAAGCTGATCAACGACATTGCCCGAACGGTCAATGCCGACCCCGCCATGCGCGGACGACTGCAAATCCTCTATCCGCCCAACTACAACGTCTCCATGGCGGAACTCTTGATCCCGGCGGCCGACCTGTCGGAGCAGATTTCGACCGCCGGGATGGAGGCGTCGGGGACCGGCAACATGAAGCTGTCGCTGAACGGCGCCTTGACCATCGGCACCCTGGACGGCGCCAACATCGAGATCGCCGATGCCGTCGGGCGCGAGCACATCTTCATCTTCGGCCAGACCACAGACGAGGTCGTGGCTAGGCGGCAGGCCGGCTACGACCCGGCAGCCGCCATCGCCGCCGACCCGCGCCTGGCCGAGGTGGTGGAGCAGATCGCGTCGGGCCGCTTCTCCCCGGACGATCCGGGCCGCTATAGCGACCTGGTGAACAACCTGCGCGGCCACGACTGGTTCATGGTCGCGGCCGATTTCGCCGCCTATGCCGATTGCCAACGCGCGGTGGACCGCGCCTGGCAGGACGAGGCGGCCTGGCAGCGCAGCGCCGCGCTCAATGCCTTACGCACGGGCTGGTTCTCCTCGGACCGGACGATCCGCGGTTACGCCCGCGACGTCTGGCAGGTCGAGCCCCTGTTCTGAGCAACCGACCGCTTCGCCACCGCCGATAAGGATAGCCTTCATGCCGCCTGGTCTGACCCTCGACATTCAAGAGCGACGGAGCTTCGCCGACGGCCAGGCCTTTGCGGAAACCGGCCCTTACGAGCGCTTGACCGGCCGCGCCCGCTTTCTGGTCGACCCCCAGGCGGACGACTTTCCGAGCATCGTCGACTTGGAGCACGCGCCGCGCGACGACGAAGGCCTCGTCGCCTTCTCAGCCGACCTCTGCATTCTAAGGCCGGTGGACCGGGGCTCTGGCAATCGAAGGCTCTTCTTCGAGTACGTCAACCGAGGCAACAAGCGCGCGCTGCAGTTCTTCAACGACGCGGTCCATTCCGACCGGCCCCTGTCGCGGACGGAGGCCGGCAACGGCTTCCTCATGCGGCGCGGCTACAGCATCGTCTGGATGGGCTGGCAGGGCGACCTCTATCCCGGCAGCGGCCGGATGCTGCTGGAGGCCCCCGTTGCCCGAAAGGGCAATGCGCCCATCACCGGCTGGGTCCGTGCGGAGTACATCGCAGCCGGAGCGGACGTCAGGGTCTTCCCCCTCAGCAGCCTGGCGGTCGCCCGCAGCTATCCCGCGCTGTCGCTGGATCCGCGCAAGGCCACGCTGACCCGGCGGCGCTATGCCGAGAGCGCGCGCCAGGAGATCCCGCCCAACAGGTGGCAGTTCGCCCGTCTGGAGCAGAGCCGCTCCATCGACGGGGTCGGCCTGGACGAGGCGATCGTGCCCTCGGACAGCCATCTCTTCCTTCCCGAGGGCTTCGATCCCGGCTGGATCTACGAGCTGATCTACGAAGCGAGAGATCCCTTGGTCCTGGGCCTGGGACAGCTGGCGGTCCGGGAACTCGTCTCCTTCCTGAAGCACGACGGCAGCGCCGCGAACCCGCTTGGTCCGATCGAGAAGGCCTACGGCTGGGGACGCTCGCAATCCGGCCGCTGCCTGCGCGATTTCGTCTACCGAGGCTTCAATGCCGACGCCGCCGGACGCAAGGTCTTCGACGGAATCCTGCCGCACGTGGCGGGGGGCGGCAAGCTCTGGCTCAACCACCGCTTCGCCAACGCCGCCATTCTGCCCGGCCAGGAGTACGAGAACCACCAAGCCCCGGTGGACCTCTTTCCCTTCTCCTACGCCAGCTCGACCGACCATCTGACCGGCAAGCGCGACGCCATCCTGAAACGCCCGGAAAGCGATCCCCTGGTGATCCACACGGACAGCGCTTCCGAGTATTGGCACCGCCGCGCGTCGTTGGTGCACAGCGACACCAGCGGCCAGGACCTCGCGCAGCCGGAGGGCGTGCGCCTCTATCTCTGGGCCAGCTCTCAACACTTCGCGGCACCTGGTTTCAGCCAACCCAACCGGGGACAGGCGCTCTATCTGCAGAACGGCGTTGCCACCTCCGCCTTCTTCCGCGCCAACCTCGACCGGATGGACCGTTGGGTGACGGATGGCGAGGAGCCGCCCCCCAGCCTCGTCCCGCGGCGCGACGAGGGGACCTTGGTGACGCCGGAGGAATGGCGCGCCGCCTTTCCCGCCATTCCGGGCGTGGCCTTGCCCAAGGGACCTAGCGCTCTGGCCTTGCTGGACTATGGCGCGGAGTTCGACCGCGGGCTCTTGAGCGAACACCCGCCGCGCCCCCTGGGCGATGGCCGCTATGCCGTGCTGGTGCCGATGGTCGATCCGGACGGGAACGAGGTCGCCGGACTTCGCGCACCCATGGTGCGGGTACCGCTCGGCACCTACACGGGCTGGAACCTGCGCCGGGCGGAGAACGGCCAGGGCGCCATGATCGGCATCACCGGATGCTATCTGCCTTTCCCGGAGACCGCCGAGCAGCGTCTTCAAACGGGTGACCCGCGCCTGTCGATCCTGGAGCGCTATCGCGACAGCGCCGACTATCTCGCCCGAATGCGCGAGGCGGTGGAAGCCTTGGTCGCGGCGGGCTTCTTGCTCGAAGAGGACGTCGCGCGCATCGTCGAGATGGCGGCCGGTTGGAATGCCGGGCGCCACTGCATCGACCTGCCGAGTGAGGACTGAAGGACGGCACTGCCATGACCAAGGAAGGAGCCACGCCCGTCACCATCCTGACGGGCTTTCTGGGCGCGGGGAAGACCACCTTGCTGGAGCGGATCTTAAAGGATCCGCAGGGACGGCGCTTCGGCGTCCTGGTGAACGACTTCGGCGCCATCAACATCGACGCTGACCTGGTGGTCGAGGCCAGCGGCGAACAGGTCTCCCTCGCCAACGGCTGCATCTGCTGTTCCATCCGCGACGACTTGGTGACCGCCATCGAAGGTCTCCTGGCCGGCGACCCGCGCCCGGACCACCTGGTGATCGAGGCAAGTGGCATCTCTCGACCCATCGCCGTCGCCGAAGCGCTGGACGCGCCCTCGCTTCTGGACCGTGTCGAGTTGGATGGCATCTTTTGCCTGATCGACACGACTGGGTTCGACGAGCTCGATTTCGCCTCGACCGAGCTGGCAATGGATCAGGCTTTCGGATCGGACGTTCTGCTGCTGAACAAGTGCGACATCGCCGAAACGGCAGCGATCTCGGCGGTCGAGCGTGGTCTGCGGGAGGCCTTGCCCAGCATCCGCATCCTGCAGACCAGCTTTTCCGAAGTGCCGCGCTCGCTGCTTTTCGGGCCGCAGGAGAACCGACACCTTCCTTCAACCCACAGCGGCGAGGCATGCAGGAGAAGGCGGCTCATGATCATGGCCATGACCATAGCCACGAGGACGGCCATGATCACAGCCATGACGAGGAGTACATGTCCTGGTCCTGGAGCGCCCCCGGACCTTTGGACCGCGCCGCCTTTCGGGCCGCGACGAGAAAGCTCCCGACCACGCTGCTGCGGGCCAAGGGCATTCTTGTCTTTAGCGACAGTCCGGACAGGTGCAGCGTCTTTCAGCTGGTCGGCAAGCGGCGCAGCTTAGTGGAACGGGAGAGAGCCGCGCCCGGGGAGTGCAAGCTGGTGGCGATCGCGCGCAGAGGCGAGTTGGACCCGGACGGCCTCACGACGCTGTTCGACGCCTGCCGTCTGCCGACCTGACGCCGGCTCCGCGCTACTCGGCGGCCGTGCGCATCCCCGCGTGGAGAGCGTGCGGCAATGCAGACTGCGCGCAATGGCGTTTCAGCCAGGTGTTGACGGCCTTGCTGGCGGCACTGCGCCGACAGCGCTTCATCTCGGGCAGCGGGCGTACTTCCGAGGGCGACAAGAAGAAGAGCTGCTTGAAGAGGCGGTTGAAATGGCTGGGATGCATGAAGCCGTAGCGCTCCGCGATGCAGCGCACCGTGGTCTTCTCATCGCGCAGGCAGAGCTCGTGGAAACAGCGGTGCAGGCGGCGCTGCTGGATCGCGCGCAACACGCCCCCTTGGCTTTGCAGGATGCGGAAGAGCTTGGCCCGCGAGATGTTGAAGACCTCGCACAGCATTTCGGTGTCCAAGTCGGGATCGCGGACCTGCTGATCGATGTAGGAGAGGATGGTCGTTAGCTGGGCCTTCTGCTTGCTGCGGCGGTCCGCCTCGGCGTCGCTGCCGAACAGCATGGCGCGCAGCATTCCGGCATAGCTCTCCGCCATGGCAGGGGCTTCGACCTCGTTGACGCCGGGCAAGAGGTTGAAGATGGTCTGCGTCGCATCGGCGATGACACGCCCCTTCAACTCCGTCATGGGCAGGTTGACGAAGGGCTTGTGGCGCCCCCGCTCATACCCCAGCACGTCGAAGGGAACGGCGACGGCCTTCACTTTGGACGGTTCCGCCACGGCGTAGAGCTCTCGCGAGAAATCCTGCACCGCGACTTGGCCGGGCTGCTTACTGATCGGCATCTCGTCCAGCAGTCCGGTCATCGACCCGGACTCGAACATGTGGAGAAAGAGGTAGTCGCTCGGCTCGCTGCTGAGATGCCTTGCCGACCTCCCTACCTGGAGCCCGTCGAAGCGGGCATCGATGAACATGAGCTTGTCCAGGAGGTAGCCCGTGGCGATGCCCTCGAAAGCCTCGGATCCTTCCAAGGCCCGGAGGTCATAAAAAGAGTTCGACACCTCGATCCAGCGATCGAAGCCTTCCCCCGCCCCTTCGGCTGCCGTGTCGACGTGCCACGCCACGACAGTGTCGCTTGTGCCTTTCTTCATGGCCTTAGCCTATTGTGTCTTTGAGCGTAGCTCAATGGCGACAAATCGCTGAATCTTGTCCGTATCAGTTGTCGAACAGCAGGCCCGCAACAATGAAACAGTGTCTTGGCTTTCCCTTCACTTGGAGCGCGGAGAACCTATGCTGGCAAAAGCGGGGCTGGCGCACACTTACATTGCTCTTGGCCGCATTCTGTCTAGCACAGCCCACGCCTGGCCGCGCTCAGAGTTTGGACCTTTCTAGTTTAACGTGCGAGCAGGTGGCCCTCATTTCGCCGGAGGCGGTGCAGACCACGGTGATGGGCCTGGTGGTCGGCTATGCCATGGGCGACGAAGGTGCCGCTTTCGACCTGGAAGAAGCCAACGCCTGGTTCGCCGCCTTGCGCGACCTCTGCGGGCAGGCGCCAAGGGCCCGCGTCACCGAGGTCATGCCGCTTCTGGCAGACCATGTTGCGGCGCGAAATTATGACTAGTGGACCTGCCGGCAACACGCTGTCCCACCGCCTCTAGAAGCCCAGCCTGTTCCAGAAACTTTTCAAGCAGTTATCGTCCTCTGAGAGAGTTTTTAGAATGATCCTATTGAACAACAAATCCCGACCACCTACTATGCTGCATGTGCTTCCTAGAAGCATTCAAATCTGAATCACCCAACCGGCTGGCGCTCGTTACGGCGCGATCACGGCCAAGGGGGTTGGTCACTGCCAGGACAAAAAAGGAGAGAGTCATGCTCACCATCGGCGATCGCTTTCCCAGCTTCTCGCTCAAAGCCGTCACCCGCATCGATGCGCCTAGCCCGGACCAGGCTTTCGAGACCATCGACGACAAGAGCTTCGCGGGACAGTGGAAGGTGGTGTTCTTCTGGCCGAAGGACTTTACTTTCGTCTGCCCCACCGAGATCGCGGCTTTCGGTCAGCTGAACGACGAGTTCGCCGACCGCGACGCGCAGCTCCTCGGCGTCTCGACCGACAGCGAGTTCGTGCACCTGGCCTGGCGCAGAGATCACGAAGATCTGCGCGGACTGCCCTTCCCCATGCTGGCCGATATCAAGAGGGAGCTTGGCCAGGAGTTGGGGATTTTGGACAAAGACGAGGGTGTTGCCTTGCGTGCCACCTTCATTGTTGATCCTGACGGCATCATTCGCTTTGTCTCTGTTAACGACCTTTCGGTCGGCCGCAATCCCCACGAGGTCTTGCGCGTCCTCGATGCCTTGCGGACCGACAAGCTTTGCCCCTGCAACTGGCAGCGCGGCGAAGACGTCTTGCGTCCTGCCGCCTAGAGCGGGATGACGTCAAATCGAAACGATTTGTCGTCTGAATCCTGCTCTACATCTCTGAATGACAAAGCAGTATGACGTGAGCCGGAGGAGGTGGCGCCGCGTTGCGCGGCGTCACTCCTGCGAGGCTCTCGCCGGCAGTACGAGGTGCGCTTCGATCGGGTAGTGATCGCTGCCGACATAGGGGCCACGCACGACCTCGCGCAGGGCCAGCTCCGCGCTGATGTAGACCTGATCGATCGGGACCAAGGGCATGGGAAAGCGGCTCTCGGTGGGCCAGCTGTATTGCCCCCGGGTGATCCGCTCCATGGCGACCGACGCGTCGAAGCCGCTAAGGCCATAGGACCAGGGCGTAGCGTTGAAGTCCCCGGCCAGCACGCGCGGACCCTCGGGCAAATCGGCCGCGCGGTCGGCGACCCAGCGGAACTGCCGGCGCTGCATCGCAGCCGGATAGGGCCAGGTGAGGTGCACGTTCAAGAGCCGCAGCGGCTGGGGCCCGCCGAGATCGGCTGCCACGCTCAATCCGGCGGCCGCCCGCTCGCGATCGGGCAACTCGTCGACGGCAAGGCGCCAGTTTCCAAGCGCCAAGTCAGTGGCTACCGGCTTCGCGCGCCACCCGAGATAGCTGGCGGAGGCCCCGGTCAGGGGAGTGCGCGAGAGGATCGCCAGATTGCAGTAGCGCCGCTCCACGCAATGCACGCCATGCGGCAGCAGGTCGGAGAGGCCGTCATGCAGCTGCGCCAAGGCGGCGGGCGCGACCTCCTGCAGGAAGACGAAATCCGGCTCGACCCGCCGCAGATAGTCGACCGTCGGCCCCATGTCCGGGTTGATGTAGTGCAGGTTCAAGGTGACGAGCGAGAGGGGCTGCCCCTCGACGGCCGCCGCGTAGCTGGCGCGCGCGGCGTAGGTCGGCAGCAAGAAGGCGCCCTGAACCACCAGCGAGACCGCCCCGAGGACGGCCAGGGGAGAGCGCCAGCTGGGCATTGCGAACAGCGCGCCGAGGATCCCGGCGAGCGCGGCGGCGAAGAGGAAGGGCCTGAAGTGGTTCACCAGGTCCAGGTCGGGCCAGAGGGCGCCCGCCAACCCCGTCGCGGTCAGCGCCAGTAGCGCGGTGAGCGCCAGCCCCAGGACAAGGCTGTAAGTCCACCGGCAGACCTTGCCGAGCGACCAGCGCGTGCTCTCCTGACTTCCCGACGTAAGAGGACGCGTGCCTCCAGGACGCATAGCCCCTGTCTCCCTCCCCACCGCAAGACTGGCTAGACCTTCTGAGCAGGCATATTGGCAGCAATGCGTCCGCGTCGGGGCGGCTTCGCGCAGCTTTCGTTGCAGGCGGCGGCCTGGCGGATTAGCCTAACCCGCCTAACCCACCAGAGAGGATGCCGAGCATGTCCGCGCTTGCCGATCGCCTCGGGCGCATCAAGCCGTCCGCAACCATTGCCGTCAGCACCAAGGCGCGCGAGCTGAAAGCCGCCGGACGCGACGTCATCGGCCTGGGAGCCGGCGAGCCCGACTTCGACACGCCGGACAACATCAAGGAAGCCGCCATCGCCGCGATCAACCGAGGCGACACCAAGTACACCGCCGTCGACGGCACGCCGCAGCTGAAGGAGGCGATCGTCGCCAAGTTCAAGCGCGACAATGCCCTGGACTACGCCGCCGACGAGATCACGGTGGGCACCGGCGGCAAGCAGGTACTCTACAACGCCCTGATGGCGACCTTGAACGCCGGCGACGAGGTCATCGTGCCCGCCCCCTATTGGGTCAGCTATCCGGAGATGGTGGCGCTGGCCGAGGGCGAGGCCGTGCCGGTCGCCTGCTCCTCCAACACCGGCTTCAAGATGCTGCCGGAGATGCTGGAGGCCGCGATCACGCCGAAGACCAAGTGGCTGATCTTGAACAGCCCCTCCAATCCCTCGGGCGCGGCCTACACCGCCGCCGATCTGGAGGCGCTCGCCGACGTGCTGCGCCAGCACCCGCAGGTCTGGACCTTGACCGACGATATGTACGAGCACCTGGTCTACGACGACTTCAAGTTCGCGACCCTGGCCGAGGTGGCGCCGGACCTGAAGGACCGCACCTTGACCATGAACGGCGTCTCCAAGGCCTACTGCATGACCGGCTGGCGGATCGGCTTCGCCGGCGGCCCCAAGGGCCTGATCAAGGCCATGGCGACGATCCAGAGCCAGTCGACCTCCAACCCCTGCTCCATCTCGCAGGCGGCGGCGGTCGAGGCGCTGAACGGGCAGCAGGACTTCATTCCGGCCCACAACGAGGTCTTCAAGGCCCGCCGCGACCTGGTGGTGGCCGCGCTGAACCGCTGCCAGGGCCTGCATTGCCCAACGCCGGAAGGGGCCTTCTATGTCTTTCCCTCCTGCGCCGGTGCGATCGGCAAGAAGACGCCGGACGGTAAGGTGATCGAGACCGACCTCGACTTCGTCACCTACCTGCTGGAAAGCGAGGGCGTCGCCGTGGTGCACGGTTCGGCCTTCGGGCTGGCCCCGCACTTCCGGGTGTCCTACGCCACCTCGACGGAGGCCTTGGAGGAGGCTTGCGGCCGGATAGAGCGCGCCTGCGCGGCGCTTAGCGACTGAGCCGGCCCGGATGCGTATCGGCGTCCTCGGCGTCGGCGGTATCGGCGGCTACTTCGGTGGCCGCCTCGCCGCCGCCGGCCACGACATGCGCTTCATCGCCCGCGGCGCGCACGGCGAGGCTCTGGCGGCCAGCGGACTGACGGTCAAGAGCGCCTTCGGCGACCTCCAGGTCTCCGGCCTCTCGGTGTCGGCGGATCTTGAGAGCCTCGCCGGCTGCGACCTGGTCCTCCACTGCACCAAGATGTGGGATGTGGAGGAAAGCGGCGCGCGCCTGGCCCGCTGTCTCTCCGAGAAAGCCATCGTCGTGCCCTTTCAGAACGGCGTCGAGGCGGCCGACCTGCTCGCCGCCAACCTGGGCTCGCAGCGGGTCGCGCAGGGCATCGCCTATATCTCCGCCTTCATCGACGCGCCGGGCCTGGTGCGCCATGCCAACAAGGTGCATCGCCTGATGCTGGGCGCCAGGCACCCCGACCAGGAGGCGGCCCTGAGCGCCTTCTGCGATGCCGGCAAGGCGGCGGGGTTCGACTGCTCGATGAGCGCCGATCTCTTGCCAGACCTCTGGCGCAAGATGATCGTGCTGTCCGCCCTGGCGGGTGCGACGGGGCTCAGGCGCTGCGACCTGGGCGCGCTCCGGCGCACCCACGGCGGCCGGGCGCTGCTGGCGGGTCTGATCGAAGAGGCCACGGCGGTCGGTCAGGCGGAGGGCGTCGCCCTCGGCCCGGGGACGGCCGCCAAGTGCCTGGAGACCTTGGGCACCATGCCGGATTCCATGGAGGCCTCGCAGGCCGTGGACCTCAAGCGCGGCAACCGCCTGGAGCTTCCCTGGCTCAATGGCGCGGTTTCGCGCCTGGCGGCGCGGCACGGGCTAGAGGTTCCCATGACCGAGGTGGTGGTGAGCGCACTGGCGCCTTTCCAAGAGGGACGAGCCCGTGCAGCCTGAGGCACAGGCCCGCGCGCTGATCGCGGCGCGCGACCCGCTGAACCCGCCCGCTCCCGTGCCGAGCCCGCTGGACCCCGACGACCTCGAGGCCGCCTACGCGGTGCAGGATGCCGTCGTCGGCCTCTTGGACAGTCCGGCCGTCGGCTACAAGCTGGCCTGCACCAGCAAGGCCGCGCAGGACTACCTCGGCATCGACGGTCCCTGCACCGGCCGCCTGTTGAAGAACCGCTTTCTCGCCTCTCCCGCCGAGGTGTCGGCCGCCGACTTGCGCTTCATCCTGATCGAGCCGGAGTACGCCTTCACGCTGGGCAGCGACCTGCCGCCGCGGGAGGAAGCCTATAGCGAAGAGGAGGTCGCGGCCGCCGTCGCCAGCCTTCACCCCGCCTTCGAGATCGTGAGCTCCGCCTATGGCGACGCCTGGACCAAGGCCGGAGCCGCGGCGGTCATCGCCGACAACGCGGTTCACTCGGCGATGGTCCTGGGCCCGGCCGTGACGGCTTGGCGGGACCTCGACATCACCGGAGAGACCGTGCGGCTGACGATCAACGGCGGCCTGCACAGCGAGGGTGCGGGCGCACGCGCGCTGGGCGGACCGCTCAGCGCGCTCACCTGGCTCAGCCGCCACCTGGCGGGGCGCGGTCGGGGCCTCGAGGCCGGCGCCGTGGTGACCACCGGCGTCGTCACCGAGATCGCCTTCCTCGAAGCCGGGGACCGGGCCGAAGCCGATTTCGGAAGCTTGGGAAAGGTCGCCGTGAGTGCCGTTTGACCGCCCGGATTCTTGATTAGAATTCTTCTAATGTACCTTGATTTACCGCAACCGGACCCCATCTCTTCAGCAGCACAGAAACGAGTTTAGGCGCAGTCCAGCGCCCTCGTGATCACCCGGCGGACAAGAGGAGAAGATCGATGACCATCGACATCGGCATCGGCAACAATGCACGCAAGGAAATCAGCGACGGCTTGGCGAAAGTGCTGGCCGACACCTACGTCCTCTACCTGAAGACCCACGGCTACCACTGGAACGTCAAGGGCCCGCATTTTCAGCAGCTGCACGCCCTCTTCGAGGAGCAGTACCGCGAGATGTGGGATGCGGTCGACGAGATCGCCGAGCGCATTCGCGCCCTGGGTCACGACGCGCCCGGCAGCTACGCCGCCATGGCGAAGCTGGCCAGCGTCGAGGAGCGCGAGGACGTTCCCAAGGCCAGCGAAATGCTGGCGGACCTCGTCAAGGGGAACGAGGCCGTGTTGAAGACGGTGCGCGCCGTCATGCCGACCGCGCAGGACGGCGGCGACGAGGCCTCTTTCGACCTCATGGTCGAGCGTCTGAGCGCGCATGAGAAGGCCGCCTGGATGCTGCGCAGCCATCTCGAGTAAGCGCGCTCTTCCGACAGACTGGCCTTCGCGGACCCGCCTCTTCCAAGACCGAAGAGGCGGGTCTTTCCTTGCCCAATCCCGCTTTCGTGATCTCAAAGTGGCTTGAGGGTCCGTAAGATTGCCCCTAGGTCGAGCTATCTTTGAAGGAAGGCGACGACCAGAAGCGGTCGGCGCCGTCTGTTGCTTGGAGGGCAGGGAATGCTGATCAAACGAAAAATGGGCTGGGAGCTGCCCGAATGGCGGGCGACGGCGGAGACGGTCTACATGAACAGGCGCCGCTTCCTCGGCACCGCCGGCGCCCTGGTGGCGACGGGCGCCGTGGCGGCCTGCGACGGCGAGGGCGATGCGATCGCCGCGGAGTCCGACGAGGCGGAGAAGGTCTCGGCCGCCGACGGCGATCCCTCGGCGCACCTCTACCCGGTGCCACGCAACGAGGTCTTCACCTTGGACCGGCCGCTGACCAATGAAGAAGACGCGATTACCTACAACAATTACTATGAGTTCGGCTCTTCCAAGTCGATCTGGCGCAAGGCCCAGGCGCTGCCGATCCGGCCTTGGACCCTGAAGATCGAAGGTCTGGTGGAGAAGCCTTTCGAGATCGCCATCGACGACCTGCTTGCCAAGATGCCCTTGGAGGAGCGGCTCTACCGTCACCGCTGCGTCGAGGCCTGGGCCATGGCCGTGCCTTGGAGCGGCTTTCCCATCTCGGCCCTGGTATCGCTGGCCAAGCCCTTGTCGTCCGCCAAGTACCTGCGCTTCGTCTCCTTCGAGGATCCGGGCGTCGCCGACGGACAGCGTGCCAGCTGGTACCCCTGGCCCTACATCGAAGGCCTTACCATGGCGGAAGCGACCAATGACCTGGCCTTCATGGCGACCGGCCTCTACGGCAAGCCGGTGCCCAAGCAGAACGGCGCGCCTTTGCGTCTGGCGCTGCCTTGGAAGTACGGCTTCAAGTCGGCCAAGGGCCTGGTCGCCATCGAGTTCACCGACACACGCCCGGTCTCTTTCTGGGAAGAGCTGCAAGGGACCGAGTATGGTTTTTGGGCGAACGTCAATCCTGAGGTCCCCCATCCGCGTTGGAGCCAAGCAGAAGAAAGACTGCTGGGCACCGACGAGGTTGTCCCGACACAACTCTACAATGGCTATGGTGAATTCGTCGCCGGTCTCTACAAAGACATGGAAGGCGAGCGTCTATTTATGTAGTGAAATCGAGGCGGCTGCCGCACCCCTTGGCGGTGGCCGCCCTAGAGAACATCCTGTGTGAGTGTCGGAAAAACGACCTATTCTATCTGAAATCCGCCAAAATGGACTAACAGCGGCAGTTTGGGCTTGTCCGATCCGGCTACAAATCTATTAATATTGCCTGATCCGACATATCTCACCCAGGGGGGCTCAAACTATGGCTAAAGGCTTCTCAGCAACGGTAGTTCTTTCGCGCGGCTACACCGCGTTCGCTCTGTCACTTCTGACGGAGCCTTGGCGGGTGGCGAACACTATCGCCGGCAGCGAACTTCTGAAATGGCAGCTGACGACGTGGAAGGGAGACGCGCTGCCCGACGCCGCCGGCGGCCATCCCGGAAAGGTCGGCACGACCAAGGAAGTGGGCGGCGAGCCCGATCTCGCGATCGTGCTGGGCGGCGATAGCTTGACCCGCGCGCCGGAGAAACCGCTGCTTACCTGGCTGAAGCGCGCGGAGGCCGCGGGCAGCATGGTCGCCGGCGTCGGCGCCGGCAACGACGTCCTCGCTCGCGCCGGCTTGCTGGAAGCCGGCGGCGGCAGCGTGCCGATGGAGGCGGTCGAGGCCTTCAAGCAACAGAGTGTGAATCCGGGGCTGGCGCACGGCCTCTACAGCATCATCGGCAAGCGCGCCGCCTGCGCCGGCGGCAGTGCTACATTGGACTTCTCCCTGGCCTTGATCTCTTACTTCGCGGGATCGGAGCTGGCGCAGAAGACGGGCGACGCGCTCAGCTATCAGCGCCGCCACTCGGAGGTGGAGGCCTTGATCTCGCACTCCGACATGCGCCGCGCCGACCGTCGCTTGGCGGTGGCCTTGCGTTGGCTCTCCTCTTTGCTTTCGGGCGACGATGCCAGCGTGAAGGCGGCGGCGGCGGCCAGCGGACTCTCGGAGCGCCAGCTGCTGCGGCTCTTCCACGACACCTTCGAAATGGCGCCGCGGCGCTACCAGGAAGCCTTGCGGCTCTATCGCGCGCGCACGCTGCTGCGCGAGACCGATCTGACCATCATCTCCACCGCGCTTGCCGTCGGCTTCGCCGGTGGGCCGGAGCTCAGCCGCGCCTTCCAGCGCCAGTTCGAAGAGAGCCCGACCGACTATCGCAAGCGCATGCGCGAGTCCCACAAGGACCGCTAGTCCGCCCGCCGTCCCGACGGCACTGCTGCTACGGCGACCTAGAAGTATTGCCGAAGGCTCCATAGGGCGGAGCTCGTGAGCCTACGCAGCACCCAAAGACCCTAGGGGAGTATGGCCGGCAGAAATGCCGGCCAACTTTCTTGGCGCCGGGCGAAGAAAGACCCGCCGGAGCGATGGCTCCCGCGCGCGCCAGTTCCGCGACAGTGAAACAAGAGAACGTCGAACCGAGAGGCATCGTCGTCCGGATCCCGCTCTGTCGCTCCAAATGAGCGCGGCGTTGCACGCGTTCGGGTGCTCCAGGCGGACCGCAAGTTGCTCCGCGGCCTGTCTTCGAAGCCGCTCCGGCGGACGGCATATGCCGCGGGATGCCGGCCACACCGGCCCTCCGCACACCGAGGAGCCGAGGCACCAGGTCTCCCGAGAATGCTGCGGTGCAAAAATTTCTATTGACTCTAGTGGTAAAGTTTATTATCCACTTTGCCGAACGGGCGGACGCCAGATGCGGCTTGTTTGGAAGACATCCGCAAACACGGTGGCTAAGACCCTTGAACTTGGAGAGGAATTGCGCAGTCGGCGGGCCGAACTGGTAAAATCTTCTTACCACTTAGCGGAGCCAGGCTGCCTAAGCCGGAAGGACCAAGAGACATGCGCCTGAGCGGAACAGCGTCAGCTTCGAGCGACCACACCTGGCCGAAGCGCCTTGCGTTCATGGCATCCGGCCGCTCCGCCGGCCTCGCCGGGGAGCTCCGGAGACCACCTCGATCCAACCATAGCTTTATCTTGGAAGGGCGAAGCGGCGGCCCGGGCCGTCGCTCGTCTCGCGACTCCCGGCGGTAGCGCCGGTTTCTCGATCGGGACCCGCCAAAGCACTATTCAGCTCGGCAACCTTCGAAAGGGTGGCGGACATAGCAACAAGGCAAAAGCCAAGAGCTTTCTAGATCGCCCGAGGTGGCGGTAGCGAACAGACAGCAAGGCAGAACAACGCAAGGCCCGCGCCGCTACGCCGTCGCGGGACAGGGGATGACTGTGCCTAGACCCGAGCAGACTTCAAGAACCCGCGGTGAGGGAGCGACGCAGATCGATGATCGCGGCTCGCCCGCCCGCCTACGGCGAAAGCCCCGCGCCGCCTCGGTCGCGGAGAAGGGTCGAGGTCAGCTCGGATCGCACCCCGTCGCCCTGTCTCGGGGCATGGCCGCTCCGCGCTCATCCATGCGCGCGCCGCCGTCTCGTCGTGGTCTCGCCGCGCGGCAGGTCCAGCAAGAGACGCCGCTTGCGGGCGATGCGGGTCCGCACCGACTCCGTGCTCTGCTCGCGGAAGGAGTTCTCGACGAAGGTGATGTGGTCTTCGGCCGCCGCGGCCGCCGCCTCCGCATCGCGGGCCAAGATGGCCTCGGCGATCTTCACGTGCTGCTCCAGCAAGCGGTCCCGGGAGATGCCCTGGCTCGCCTGAAAGCCGCGCCCGGCCAGGATGCCGCGTTTCATCAGCTCGTAGATCGAGGCCATCACATGCACCAGCATGGGATTGTGCGTGGCATCGACGATGGCGGCGTGCAGCTTCACGTCGAGCGCCAGCTCGTTGTTCCGGTCGGCCTCCTTGTGCGCCCTGCGCATGGCGTCGGCGATCCCGCCGATGATGTCGCGGTCGGCCTCGGTGGCGCGCTGCGCGGCGATGTAGGCGGCAAAGCCCTCGACCTCGCGACGGAACTCCAGATAGCCGCCGAAAGCCTCCGGGTGCGCCTGGAAGAGGTCGATCATGGCGGGCGAGAGCGCGGTACCGGTCAGCGCCGAGACGAAAGTGCCGTCGCCGTGCTTGACCACCAGAAGGCCGCGCTCTTCCAAGAGCTTGATGGCGTCGCGAACCTTCGGCCTGGAGACCGAGAGCTGCTCTGCCAGCTCCCGCTCGGAGGGCAGTTTCTGGCCGCTCTTGAGGACGCCGGCGACGATCAGCTCTTCGATCTGAGAGACCACGGCGTCGACCACGGAGAGCGACTCGATCGCCTCGAAGACCGTCTTGTTCATCGTCAGCACCCCTCCAGCTCGGCTGCGGATCACGGCTACCTTCTTCCAAGAGGACAGTTTTGTAAACCTCTTGGAGAGTTGTGGCCACGGCGCCTACGCGCCACCGCGGGCGTGACGGGCCGCTTTCGTAGCAACGCACAGACAATCAGGAGATCGCCCGCCTCGCGCCGCGTCCGGCGTGGAGCGGCGAGATGCCGAGGGAACTGCAGCTCCCTTTACCAGTCGATCCATGCCTGCAGTCGCCTCGGTCACAGCGCCGCGCTTGCCTCGGGCAGCGCCCGGTTCCCCAGAAAAGGAGTGAGCTTATGAAGAAGCAGATCCTCGCGAGTACCATGGTCGCCGCCGCCTTGCTGGCAGCCGCGCCTCTTGCCAACGCAGCCGACAAGCTGCTGCTGAAGACGCCCATTGCGTTCTCCACCGCGCTGCCGGGCCTGGGCTCGCCGATCCCGCGCGTCGCCGAAGAGCTGAAGCGCATGTCGGACGGCACCCTGCGCATGAAGGTCTACGAGCCCGGCAAGCTGGTGCCGCCCTTCGAGATCCTGGACGCCGTCTCCTCCGGCAAGATCAACTCCGGCTACACCACGGCCGGCTATTGGGCCGGCAAGATTCCCGCCTCGCCGCTCTTCTCCGCCGTGCCCTTCGGCCCGGAAGCCGGCGAATACATGGCCTGGCTCTACTACGGCAATGGCCTGGCGCTTTACCAAGAGATGTACGACCAGGCCGGCTTCAACGTGCACGTCCTGCCCTGTGCCGTCATCGCGCCCGAGACCTCGGGCTGGTTCGCCAAGGAGATCAATGCGGCCGAGGACCTCGACGGTCTGAAGATGCGGTTCTTCGGCCTGGGCGGCAAGGTGATGCAGAAGCTGGGTGTGGCCACCTCGCTGCTGCCCGGCGGCGAGATCTTTCCCGCCCTGGAGAAGGGCGCCATCGACGCCACCGAGTTCTCCATGCCGGCCATCGACCAGCGTCTGGGCTTCCACAAGCTGGTGAAGTTCAACTACTTCCCGGGCTGGCACCAGCAGGCCACCGTCTTCGAGCTGTTGATCAACGGCGACGTCTGGAAGGAGATGTCGGAGCAGCACAAGGCGATCCTCGAGAACGCCTGCAAGGCCTCCATGGCCGACAGCTTCGCCGAGGGCGAGGCGGTGCAGTTCGCCGCGATGACGGAGAACGTCGACAAGCACGGCGTCCAGATCAAGCAGTGGTCGCCGGAGATGCTGGAGCTCTTCCGCCAGACCTGGGACGAGGTCGCCGCCGAGGAGGCCGCCAACGACGCCTTCTTCGCCAAGGTGCTGGCGGACATGCAGACCTTCCGCGAGGGCTACGGCCTCTGGAAGGCCAACGCCTTCCTGCCGCGCCGCTAGGTCCGTCCGGCCCGGGCGGCCGTGCCGCCCGGGTCCCCCTTTCAACCGCAAGCAATTCCCAAGCACCGTCGATTCTCTGGAGGATAAGCCGATGTCCGATAGCACCGGGCGCCGAGGCCAAGACCCCGTCGCCACCTTCGAGCAGCTGAGCGAGCATAGGGACGCCGACCGCCAGGCCGTCGCCGTCGCGCTCGACCGCTTCGTCCTAGCCGTCGGTCATGTCGTCATGTGGGCCAACGTCGCCCTGATCTTGGCGATCATCGCCCAAGTGGCGCTGCGCTACCTCTTCGATCAGAACTACCCCAAGCTGGACGAGATCCAGTGGCACTTCTACGGACTGACCACCATGGTGGGCCTCTCTTACGCCATGGTGAAGGACAGCCACGTGCGGGTCGACGTGCTGCACATGACCCTGCGCGACAGCATCAAGCGCGTGATCGAGATCGTCGGCATCCTGGCCCTGCTGGTGCCCTTCCTCTACCTCATGGTCGATCAGGGCTACGACTACTTCGCCGAATCGCTCCGCGTCGACGAGCGCTCCGACAGTCCGACCGGCCTGCCCGCGCGCTGGGCCATCAAGGCGGTCATCCCGATCAGCTTCGTACTGCTCTCCCTCGCCGCGCTTGCCCGCCTCATTCACGACGGCCATGCCCTCTTCACCGCCAAGCGCGTCCAGAGCGGCGCCGGCGTCGGTCTGCTGCTGCTGATCCTGGCAAGCTTCGTCGTCGTCGCGGTCATCCTGGCGGGCTTGGTGGAGACCACCGAGGAGAAGCTGGTCGTGGCCATGTTCATGACCTTCATCGGACTGCTCTTCACCGGCTTTCCCGTCGCCTGGGTCCTGGCCGGCGTCGGCGTCCTCTACTGCGGCATCGCCTTCCTCTTCGACAACGGCATGATGAACTGGACCGGGCTGGAAGAGACCCTGACCGGGCTCGACTACCTGACGCTGGGCGCCTCCATCAACCGCGTCTACGCGACCATGTCGAACGCGGTGCTGGTGGCCCTGCCGATGTTCATCTTCATGGGCCTGATGCTGGACGAATCCGGCGTCGCCGAGCGGCTGATGACCTCCATGCAGCGCCTCTTCGGCACCGTGCGCGGCGGACTTGCCATTACCGTCACGGCGATCGGCATCATCCTGGCCGCGTCGACCGGCATCATCGGTGCCTCCGTCGTCCTGCTGGGCGTGCTCTCGTTGCCGGCCATGGTGAAGCAGGGCTACTCCAAGCCGCTCGCCACCGGCACGATCGCGGCCTCCGGCACCTTGGGCATTCTGATCCCGCCCTCCATCATGCTGGTCATCATGGCCGATCAGATGGCGCTCAGCGTCGGCGATCTCTTCATGGCCGCCCTCTTCCCCGGCCTGATCATCGGCGGGCTCTACCTGCTCTTCATCCTCGTCGTCGGCATGGTCAGGCCCTCGGCAGCGCCGGTGCCGGCCGACGCCAAGGCGCCCGACTGGGCCGCCATCAGGGACGTACTGGTGGCCGTGCTGCCGCCGGTCGCGCTGATCCTCGCGGTCCTGGGCTCCATCTTCGCCGGGATCACCACGCCGACCGAGGCCTCCGGTGTCGGCGCTCTCGGCGCCACCCTGCTGGCGATCGCCTATCGCAAGCTCACCTTGAAGAAGCTGGTCAATGTCTGCATCGCCACCTTCAACACCACGGCCTACATCTTCGCCATCTTCATCGGCGCCACCGTCTTTTCCTACGTTCTGCGCGAATTGGGCGGCGACGAGCTGATCGAGAGCATGGTGCACTCCACCGGCCTGGGCGCCGAAGGCACCGTCATCTTCATCCTCCTGATCGTCTTCCTACTGGGCTTCGTGCTGGACTGGATCGAGATCACCTTGATCGTCCTGCCGCTGATGCGGCCGATCGTGAACGCCCTGGGACTGGAGGTGCCGGGCTTCGACGCCATCGACGAGCCAGCCCTGGTGTGGTTCGTGATCCTGATCGCGGTGACCTTGCAGACCTCCTTCCTGACGCCGCCCGTGGGCTTCGCGCTCTTCTACCTGAAAGGCGTCTGCCCGCCGGAAGTGAAGCTGACCGACATCTACAAGGGCGTGATCCCCTTCGTGCTGCTGCAGCTGACCGGTCTGGCCGTCGTCTTCCTGGTGCCGGAAATCGCCACCTGGCTCCCCTCAGTCGCCTTCAAGTGAGGTTCCCATGACAAAAAGATCCTTCATCGGCCAACTGGCCGAGATCGTCGGGCGACGTCACCTGCTGACGGACGCCGCCAAGACGGAGCGCTACCGCAAGGGCTTTCGCTCGGGCGAGGGAGAGGCCGAGGCCGTGGTCTCTCCCGGCTCCCTGCTGCAGCTCTGGCAGGTCCTGAAGGTCTGCGTGGCCGGCCGGCGCATCATCATCATGCAGGCGGCCAACACCGGCCTGACCGAGGGCTCGACCCCCAAGGGCAGCTACGACCGCCCGGTGGTCGTCATAAGCACCTTGCGGCTGGACAAGATCCACCTGCTGGACGGCGGCCGCCAGGTCGTCAGCCACGCCGGCGGCACGCTCTACACGCTGGAGCGGCACTTGAAGCCGCTTGGCCGACAGCCCCACTCGGTCATCGGTTCGTCCTGCATCGGCGCCTCGGTGATCGGCGGCGTCTGCAACAACTCCGGCGGTGCCTTGGTCCGGCGCGGCCCGGCCTATACCGAGCTGGCGCTCTACGCGCAGCTCAGGGCCGACGGCGAATTGGAGCTGGTGAACCATCTGGGCATCGCGCTGGGCGAGACGCCGGAGGAGATCCTGGGGCGCCTCGATCGCGGCACCTTCTCGGAAGAGGACGTCGCCTACGACACCGGGCAGGCATCCGACAGCGGCTACGCCGAGAAGGTCCGGGCGGTCGACGCCGATACGCCGGCGCGCTTCAACGCCGACAAGGAGCGCCTTTTCGAGGCCTCGGGCTGCGCCGGCAAGCTGGCGGTCTTCGCCGTGCGTCTGGACAGCTTCCCGGCCGAGCAGGGGGAGAAGATCTACTACATCGGCACCGACGACCCGAGCGAACTCGCACTGTTGCGCCGACGCATCTTGAGCGACTGCAAGGAGCTGCCGATCAGCGGCGAGTACCTCCACCGCGACTGCTTCGACGTCGCCCGCCGCTACGGCAAGGACACCTTGCTGATGATCCATTGGCTGGGAACGGACCGCTTGCCGCTCTTCTTCTCCCTGAAGGGTCGAATGGACGCCCGTCTGAACAAGCTTCCCTTCCTACCGAAGAACCTCGTCGACCGGGTGATGCAGGGCGTGAGCCGCCTGCTGCCCGAGGCCTTGCCGAAGCGCCTTCTGGCCTTTCGCGAGCGCTTCGAGCATCACCTCATCCTGAAGGTCAGCGGCGCCTCGGCGGCGGAGACGGAGGCGATCCTCTGGGACGTCTTCGGTGACGGCGGCTGGTTCCTTTGCAATGCGGCCGAGGCCAAGAAGGCGGAGCTGCACCGCTTCGCGGCGGCGGGTGCTGCCGTGCGCTACCATGCCATCCACGAACGCGAGGTCGAAGAGATCATCGCGCTGGACATCGCGCTGCGCCGCAACGAGGAGACCTGGCTGGAAAGCCTGCCGCCCGACATCGAGCGGGACCTGGTGGCCAAGCTCTACTACGGCCATTTCTTCTGCCACGTCTTTCACCAGGACTACATCGTCCGCAAGGGCGCGGACGTCGGCCGGATCAAGCAGCGCATGCTGGCCCTCCTGGACGCGCGCGGCGCCGAGTATCCGGC
The DNA here is from genome assembly GCA_963669375.1 of Rhodospirillales bacterium. GTDB lineage: Bacteria > Pseudomonadota > Alphaproteobacteria > Kiloniellales > JACOMY01 > JACOMY01. Next base: position 1,992,741 of record OY770024.1, read on the forward strand.
CGAGCACAACGTCGGCCATCTCTACGAGGCCAAGCCGGAGCTGGCCGCCTTCTACGAGGATCTGGACCCCACCAACAGCTTCAACCCCGGCATCGGCAAGACCTCGAAGCAGAGCCGCCCGCCGCGCAGGGAGGTCGAGAAGAAGGCTTCGGCCGAGGGGCACTAACGGCGTGAGGCGGGCCTCTTGGGTCGCCGGCTCCACAGCCTGGATCGGAACGGTGCCGGTGGCGTTGGCGAGAGATGCCTAGAGCCGGATGAGCGTGATCGCAGCGCTTGCCCCAACCTTTCGCTCCGCCGGATAGACTGACACCCGGTGTCATTGCGAGGAGCGCCAGCGACGCGGCAATCCAGCGGCCCTACCGAAGGCACTCCACTCCGGACCGCGTCACTTGGCTGGCTGCGATCCTAGGGTCTTGAACGTCATAGAGACCACTCGCGTGTACCAAGGCGTTGCCCGCGTGCCTCTGCAGCTCCGGCGCTGCTTGCCCTCGGACCATACAACCTTTAGCCTTTTCCACGCGCGACCATAGAGGCGCGTTTCACCTTGGGCGGAGGGGTAGGGCGATGGCGTTCATTCCGGGTACCGATGGACCGGACACGCTGACCGGCACGGACAATGTCGACACTATTGTGGGATACGGCGCCGCCGATACGCTCTACGGCTTGAGCGCGGTTGACAGTCTCTATGGTGGGCCGGGCCGCGACAGCCTCTTTGGCGGCAGTGGGGACGACTCTCTGCTTGATGGCAATGGCGGGGCTGATCGTCTGGACAGCGGCGATGGCGATGATGTCTCCCTCTTCGGCGGTACCGCCCCCGACAGACTCTATGGCGGTGATGGGGAGGATTCCTTCTTCTTTGGGGGGCCTGGCTCCGACGTTCTTTTTGGCGGCTCTGGGACGGAGCGGAGCATGTTCGGTGATTCCGGCTCCGACCGGCTCTATGGGGGTGATGGGTTCGACCGTAAGTTTTTTGGTGGGTCAGAGTCCGACTGGCTCTACGGTGGCGTTGCAAGTGACAACGACTTTTTTGGCGGTGATGGCAACGACCGCCTTTACGGTGACGCCGGAGGAGACGGAGGGTTCTTTGGTGGGTCCGGCTACGATTATCTCTCTGGCGGCGCTGGGACAGAGCGTGGCTTTTTCGGCGGTTCTGGCTCCGATTACCTGTCCGGCAGCACTGGCGGGGAAACGCGCTTCTATGGAGGGGACGGCCAAGACAGCGTCTTCGGCGGCGATGGAAGCGATGAGCGCTTCTACGGCGATTCCGGGACCGACAGCCTCTTCGGCGGCAATGGGGGTGACCACGGCTTCTACGGCGAGGGCGGAAGCGACCGCCTCTTCGGCGACGGCGGGAACGATAGCTACCTCCATGGGGGTCGTGGCCAAGACATACTCTACGGCGGCGGTGGCAGCGACGGTGGGTTCGAAGGTGACGGTTTCGCCGACACGCTCTTCGGTGACAGCGGCAATGACAGGGCCTTCTATGGTCGCGCCGGAGACGACAGGCTCTACGGCGGAAGTGGCAACGACAGTGGGTTCTTCGGCGGCAATGGCGACGACGTCGTAAGCGGTGATCAAGGCGACGACCAGCTCTACGGCGGGGCCGATAGCGACGTCCTGGAGGGCGGCGCGGGAGACGACAGCCTCTTCGGCGGCGGTGGCTTCGATGGCGGCATCCATGGGGGCGCGGGCGACGACTTCCTGCGCGGCCAGGGCGGAAACGACCAGCTGTTCGGCGGGGCCGGCGATGACGTCATCCGCGGCGACGCGGGGCGCGACAGCCTCTACGGGGGTGCTGGCGACGACCTCTTCAAGGTGGCCCGCCAGGGGGAGATCCAGGAGGGCGAGACCTACGACGGCGGGGAGGGAACCGACACCCTGCAGCTGGGCGCCGGCGTCACGCTCCCGGCCGGTGTCACACTGATCGACATCGACACCATCCTCTACGGCTGAGGCACCGAGACCGCATCCCCAGCCCAGGATAGCGTCCCCGCGAAAGCACCGCGCGATGCGCGCTTCCTGGTCCGGCTCACTTGCAGCCTTGGTGCTTATTGCTCCTGAGGAGCACAACCGTTAGCTTGGCAAGGCCAGCATAGAATGGCGCGGGTGAGTCTTGGCGGAGGGGTAAGGCAATGGCGTTCATTCCGGGTACCGATGGACCGGACACGTTATCCGGGACGGACGACGTCGACACCATTGTGGGTTACGGCGCCGCCGATACGCTCTACGGCTTGAGCGCGGTTGACAGTCTCTATGGTGGGCCCGGACGCGACAGCCTCTTTGGCGGCAGTGGAGACGACGTACGGCTCTTCGGCGATGGTGGACAAGACCTGCTGGACGGCGGTGAGGGCGATGACGTCCTTTTCCGTGGCGGCACCGGGCCTGACACGCTCTTTGGCGGCGGTGGGTTCGAAGTCGTGTTCTACGGCGGCCTCGGACGCGACAGTCTCTACGGAGGTGCAGACGGTGACCGCAGGTTCTTCGGTGATTCCGGCACCGACATCCTCTTCGGCGGCGAAGCGGGTGACGCGGCGTTTTCCGGAGGGTCCGGGTCCGATCGTTTGTACGGAGGTCCTTCGGGTGACAACAACTTTTTCGGCGCAGGTAGCGACGACCACCTCTATGGCGATAACGGAGGAGACGGAGGTTTCTTTGGTGGAACTGGCGCCGACTACCTCTCTGGCGGCGCGGGCTCGGACTATGGATTCTTCGGTGGGACTGGCTCCGATCATCTCTCCGGGAGCGCTGGAGCGGAAAGGCGCTTCTTTGGCGGAGACGGCGACGACAGCCTCTATGGCGGCGATGGAAGTGACGAGAGCTTCTACGGCGGGGCCGGGATCGACAGTCTCCTCGGCGGCAACGGGGGTGACCACGGCCTCTACGGCGATGGGGGCAGCGACCGCCTCTTCGGCGACGACGGGAACGATAGCTACCTCCATGGCGGTCGTGGCCAGGACATTCTCTACGGCGGCGGCGGCGGCGATAGAGGGTTCGAAGGTGACGGCTTTGCCGACACGCTGTTCGGTGACAGCGGCAACGACAGTGCGTTCTTTGGTCGTGCCGGAGACGACAGGCTCTACGGGGGAAGTGGCAACGACAGCGGCTTCTACGGTGGAAACGGTGACGATTTCGTGAGTGGTGACCGGGGCGACGACGAGCTTTACGGCGGGGCCGACAGTGACGTCATGGACGGCGGCGCGGGAGACGACAGCCTCTTCGGCGGCGGTGGCTTCGATGGCGGCATCCATGGGGGCGCGGGCGACGACTTCCTGCGCGGCCAGGGCGGAAACGACCAGCTGTTCGGCGGGGCCGGCGATGACGTCATCCGCGGCGACGCGGGGCGCGACAGCCTCTACGGGGGTGCTGGCGACGACCTCTTCAAGGTGGCCCGCCAGGGGGAGATCCAGGAGGGCGAGACCTACGACGGCGGGGAGGGAACCGACACCCTGCAGCTGGGCGCCGACGTCACCCTGCCGGCCGGTGTCACACTGATCGACATCGACACTATTCTCTACGGGTGAGGCATTCTTTAGGGGAGAGGTACCGAGACCGCATTGCCAGCCCAGGGTGTCATCCCCGCGAAAGTGGCCCTGCTGTCCGGTTTGGCCGAGGAGTGCAATCCTCCGATCACCTGTTCTGTCCGGAGACAAGGGTGAGAGCATGGGAGGAGCGGTGAATGTCTCTCCCGCCGTCATGCGGGAGGAGCGTCAGCGACGCGGCTGTCCGCCACCAGCCCCACGAGCGCGACAGGCTGGATCGCCGCGCTTCGCTCGCGATGACGTCGATCGGAGTGGTTGTGGAGGTCCCGGCAGGCTTGGAGAGCCGAGACCGGGGATGCTTGTTCGACCGGCGGACACGCCCCTGACGTTGTCACTGCGAGGAGCGGCAGCGACGCGGCAGTCCAGGGTCGTAAGGTGCGTCCGTCAGGCACTGGATTGAGTCGCTTCACGCACTCTTTCGTGGGCGTGACGCTCAGATGCTTGGATTGGGAGGCGCCACGAAAGCACCGCGCGATGCGCGCTTCCTGCTATCGCTCGCTTGCCGCCTTGATGTTTATTGCCTCCGGGCAGCACAACCGTTAGCTTTTCGAAGCCGGCAGGCAAGGGCGCGGGTGAGTCTTCGCGGAGGGGTAAGGCAATGGCGTTCATTCCAGGCACCGATGGACCGGATACGCTGAGCGGGACGGACGACGTCGACACCATTGTGGGCTACGGTGCCGCCGACACGCTCTACGGCGTCAGTGCCGGCGACTCTCTCTATGGCGGACAGGGGCGCGACAGCCTCTACGGCGGCAGCGGGGCCGACTCGATCCTCGACGGCGCTGGCGGGCGTGACCTGCTCGGCGGCGGCGAGGGCGACGACGTCATGGTCTTCGGCGGCACGGCGCCCGACAGGCTCTATGGTGGCGATGGGGCTGACACTAGCTTTTACGGCGGGGCAGGACGTGACCTGCTCTTCGGCGGCTCGGGCGCGGACGACCTCTTCTTCGGCGGAGGCAATGACGACAGTCTCTTCGGCGGCAGCGGGAGTAGTGCGAACTTCTACGGCGGGCATGGCTCTGACAGGCTCGACGGCGACGAAGGGGATGCCGCGAGGTTCTTCGGCGGATCCGGATCCGACAACCTGTTCGGCGACAATGGGAACGACAGTTACTTCTATGGCGATGAGGGTAACGACAGGGTCCAGGGTGACGAAGGCAACGACGGGCTTCTTTTCGGCGGGTCCGGCTTCGACAAGCTCTTCGGCGGCTCAGGAGCGGACTATCGGATTTTTGGTGGGTCTGGCGGAGACGAAGTCTCCGGCGGCGACGGGTCGGATCGGCTCCTGTACGGCGGACCAGGATCTGACAAAGTTCAAGGGTTCACGGGATCGGACTACGGACTTCACGGCGACGGCGGTAGCGACTTGCTCTCGGGCAGGGAGGGTGACGACACGTCCTTTTATGGCGGGTCTGGCGCCGATAGCCTCTACGGCAGCGAAGGGGATGACAGTCAGTTCTACGGCGGGCGCGGGCAGGACACCCTCTACGGCGGGGGCGGGCCCGACAGCATGTTCGAAGGTGACGGCTTTGCCGACCGCCTCTTTGGCGACCATGGAGACGACGGTGGCTTCTATGGTCGCGCCGGCGACGACAGGCTCTACGGCGGCGAAGGTAATGACACTGGCCTCTTTGGAGGCAACGGCGATGACTTCGTCGGCGGTGACCAGGGCGACGACAGGCTCTACGGCGGGGCCGACAGCGACGTCATGGACGGCGGCGAGGGCGTCGACAGCCTCTTCGGCGGCGACGGCTTCGATGGCGGCCTCTATGGTGGCAAGGGCGACGACTTCCTAAGGGGCAAGGGCGGCAACGATCTGCTTTTCGGTGGCTCGGGCGATGACGTCATGCGTGGCGACGCGGGGCGCGACAGCCTCTACGGGGGTGCCGGCGACGACCTCTTTAGGGTGGTCCGCCAGGGCGAGATCCAGGAGGGCGAGACCTACGATGGTGGAGAGGGAACCGATACCCTCCAGCTGGGCGCCGGCGTCACTCTCCCGGCCGGTGTCACGCTGATCGACATCGACACCACCCTCTACGGGTGAGCGATGGGGCTGCTGAAGGCACGGAACGGCCCGCGCGTCGATGGTCACCCCTAGAGCGGGATTCAGACGGCAAATCGTCCCGATATGACGTCATCCTGCTCTGGGAGATCGGCGGTCCCGGGCACCGTCAAGGACAAAGCGCCGCCGGATGGAGAGATCCGACGGCGCCTCAATCGCTCTGACACTTAGGAAGCGGGCGGTCTTCCCACCCGCTTCAATGCCAAACTTAGCTGGCCAGGGTCCGCGTCAGCGCCCCGTCGACCGCCGCCACGATCTCGTCGATGTCGGACTTGGTCGCGATCAGCGCCGGGCTGAAGCAGAGCGTGTTGTTGAGCCCGGAGAGCGAGCGGTTGGTCGCGCCGATGACCACGGCCGACTCCTTCATGCAGTCGGCGACCACGGCCTGCACCAACTTCTCCGGCAGGGCCTCCCTGGTCTCCCGGTCGGCCACCAGCTCGGCGCCGAGGAAGAGGCCCTTGCCGCGCACGTCGCCGATCACCGGGTGCTTGGCCTTCAGGTCCTCCAAGCGGTCGAGCATGTATTGACCCATCTTGGTGCAGTTCTCCAAGAGGCCCTCGTCCTCGATGATCTCCATGGTCTTCTGGGCCGCCGCCGGCCCGGCGGTGCAGCCGCCGAAGGTGGAGATGTCGCGGAAGTAGCTCATGTGGTCGTCGGGATCGGACTTGAACTGATCGAAGACCGCCTCGGTCGTCACCGTGCAGGAGATGGCGGCATAGCCCGACGCCACGCCCTTGGCCATGGTCACCATGTCGGGCTGGACGCCGTAGTGCTGATAGCCGAACCAGGTGCCGGTGCGCCCGACGCCGCAGACCACCTCGTCGATGATCAGCAGGATGTCGTAGGTCTTGCAGATCTCCTGCACGCGCTCCCAATAGCCCTTGGGCGGGGTGATGACGCCGCCGCCGGCGGTCACCGGCTCGAGGATGAGGCCGCCGACCGTCTCCGGCCCCTCGCGCAGGATGACCTCCTCGATCGCGTTGGCGGCGCGCACGCCGTAGTCCTCGACCGCGCCCCACTGCGAGCGGTACTCAAGGCAGTGCGGCACCTCGACGAAGCCCGGCGTGAAGGGGCCGTACTGCTCCTTGCGCTCGCCCTGCCCGCCGGAGCTCAGCGCCGTGATGGTGGTGCCGTGGTAGTCGCGCTCGCGGTAGAGGATCTTGTGCTTCTTGCCGCCGTACTTGTTGTGCGCGATCTGGCGCACGATCTTGTAGGCCTTCTCGTTGGCCTCCGAGCCCGAGTTGGAGTAGTAGACCCGGCTCATGCCCGGCATTTTCTCGATCAGCCGCTGGGCGTACTGGGCGCCCGGAACGGTGCCGGCGGCGCCCGCGTAGTAGGGCAGCTTGACCAGCTGATCGCGCACCGCATCGGCGATCTCGGTGCGGCCGTAGCCGACGTTAACGGTCCAGACACCGCCCGCGGTGGCGTCCAGGTGCCGGCGTCCCGCCGCGTTCCAAACCCTGAGGCCCTTGCCCTCGATGATCACCAGGGGATCGACCGTTTCGTACTTCTTGTGCTGGCTCAGGTGATGCCAGATGTGCGCCCGGTCGGCTTCGATGATATCGCGGTAATCGTTTCCAGGGGTCTGGAGGTTCATGGCGGTTTCTCCACTCGCGGCTAAGAAATTCTTCACTGATGCCCAGCTATCCGGCGGACGGGCCGACACCCTGGTGGCCAAGCGTCGCGTTCCAGGCATACAGGCTTAACGCGTTACACTAGCATAGCCGCCCCAAAGTCAATGCAGCATTTTTTGCATCGGACCCCTTCGGAAATCACAAAGTTTCCCTTCGGGAATCGGCGCGGGTCCCGACCGCGGAGAGGCGCATCTAGAAGGCCAGGACCTCGATCGGCAGTGCGGCGGCCTCCGCCCGGGGCCTGGCCAGCAGCAAGGGGTTAAGGAACCAGCCCCGACGACTTTCGAGCGCCAGGTCGCGGTCTAGCTGGCGCATGTTGGCCTCGCTGTCGACGGCCTCCTCGGGGTCGGAGAAGCGACGGTAGCGCCGTCGCTGCCGGCTCGCCTCCTCGATGACGTAGCCGTGCTCGCCGAGCAGCGCCAAGAGCGGCCGGGTGTCAGCGTCGCCGCGCGGCCCGAAGAGCATCCAGGGCCGCCCGCCGCCGGCCAGCAGCCGCGCGTAGCACGCGGGCACGTGGTTGTAGACGGCACCGGTCTCCACCACGATGTCGGTCGTCTGGAAGAAGGCGGCGAGCGCGGCGCCGGGCGCCTCCTCCGTCAGGTTCTCCGTGAAGCCGCGATCGATGAGCCCGCAGGCCTCGGCATAGGCGACGGCACTGGCGGCAATGTCCAGCCCGCCGATGACCGGGCCCTGTCGCTCGCTCCTGTTCCGGGCGAAGAAGGCGCGGTCGGCCGCCAGGTCCGCGTCCTCGGCGAAGTAGGCATAGAGGTCCTGCATCAGGAGCCCGTGGCGCAGGACCGCGCCAAAGACGCCGTAGCCGCAGCCGAAGTCCAAGAGCGTCAGCCGCTCCTTGCCAAGGTGCTTCGCGATGACGGCGCCACGCTCGGCGAAGAAGCCGGCCAGGACCTCCGGCTGGCGGTAGCCCAGGGGCTCCAGGGTGCGGAAGTAGGCGCGCGGGTCGTCGCGGTCGTAGACATCCTTGTAGCTGCGCCAGGGCTTCAACGCGGTCTCCTCGGCGGGCATGGGCAATCCCCTCTTCGATCTGGCGGACGATGCTAGAAAGCGCGGGAGGCCGCTGTCCAGCCGGCAGCCGTTCATTTCCGCCTTGCACTTCGCCGCGCGATCCCGTGGGATTGGGCCAGAGGCCGGCGCCCGGCCGCAGCCCGAGGGAGGAGAGTTCATGAGACAGCGTCGCAGCCTCTTGCGTGACCTGGCCGCCGGCGCGGCCCTTTTGGCCCTGGCCGTGAGCGGCAACGGCCTGGCGGGCGGCGCCCTGGCCGCGGAGGAAGAGGACTACCTGCTGGCCACCGCGACCACCGGCGGCACCTACTATCCGGTCGGCGTGGCGATCGCCACCCTGGTCAAGGTGAAGCTGCAGCCCAAGGAGAAGATCGGCCTCTCGGCCATCAACTCGGCCGGATCGGGCGAGAACATCCGCCTCCTGCGCGAGAACGAGGCCCAGTTCGCCATCCTGCAGGGCCTCTTCGGCGCCTATGCCGCCACCGGCACCGGGCCCTTGAAGAACGAGGGGCCGCAAAAGGAGCTGCGCTCGGTCACCATGCTCTGGAAGAACGTCGAGCACTTCGTCGTCGACCAGGACGCGGTGAAGACCGGCACCATCTCGGACATGAAGGACCTGGCCGGCAAGGCGGTCTCCATGGGACGGCAGAACTCCGGCACCATCGGCTCCAACGCCACCATCCTCGGCAACCTCGGCATGGACATGGAGAAGGACTTCGATCTGGTCTACATGGGCTACGGCCCCTCGGCCGAGGCGCTGCAGAACGGCCAGATCGAGGCCATGTCGACGCCGGGCGGCGACCCGGTCTCGGCCGTGACCCGGGCTTTCGCCGGCATGGGAGAGGAGATCGCGCTTCTGGAATTCACCGAGGAGCAGGCGGTCAAGGCCAACGGCACCTTCAAGAACCTCTGGACGCCCTACACCATCCCGGCCGGCACCTATCCGGGGCTCGACAGCGAAACCAAGACCATCGCGCAGCCCAACTTCCTGGCCGTGCGCGCCGACGTGCCGGACGAGTCGGTCTACCTCATCACCAAGACCATCTACGAGAACCTGGCCTTCCTGCAAGCCATCCACCCGGCCACCAAGGCGATGAGCCTGCTGGAGGCGGTCGACGGCCTGCAGCTGAAGCTGCATCCGGGCGCGCTGAAGTACTACGAGGAGATCGGCCTGGAGATTCCGGCGCACCTGAAATAGCGCCGGACCGCGGCTTTCCGGCCAAATCCACTCCGGCCAAATCCACCGTTGATCGCCCCCGCCTCTTGCGCTAGCTTCCGCGCCTTCCAGGGACGGATGGGTGGCCGAGTGGTTGAAGGCGCACGCCTGGAACGCGTGTATACGGTGTTGAGTCGTATCGTGGGTTCGAATCCCACCCCATCCGCCAGAGCAATCGGGTCTGCGACGTTTGACAGCGTCGGTTCGAAGGCCGAGTTGCCGACACGCAAGGTTCTCGCTGCGCCTCGCGCGAACCTCCCTCGCAGCCGGATACACCGATGGTGCAGCTCAAACGAAGCGGCGCAGTCTCGCCCTTGCCCGCGCGTCGCGTTCACCCCGGCTTCCGTGACCATTCCTTTCGAGCGAGATCGCGACTCGCGTGTTCATGTCTCCGTCAGCGCGCCGGCGGGTATGGGGCAGTCGGTGCAGATGCGATTGTCGCAGAGGCGACAGAGCGTGCGGCGATCGGCAGCTGTCGTCTCCATTGAAGACAGCATCTTGTGCAGAAGCCCCGCAAGGGTCTCCCGCTCCGCGCCGCTCAGCGGGGTCAACAGCGGGCGGATGGCGGCGAGGCGTTCCTTCAGGAGTTCCTCGCGTAGAGCCATGCCCCGGTCGTTCAGGTAGAGCGCGATCGCCCGCTTGTCTCTCCCCTTGCGACGCTCCACGAGGCCGTCGGCAACGAGCCGATCGACGAGGCGCACTGTCCCCGGGTGGGACAGGCCCAGGATGCGTCGTAGCTGATCGTTGGAAGGCCCGGAGCCGTATCCGATGACCACCAGTGCCGCGGGGGTCTCGCCGCCGTGACGAAGGATGTCACGCGCCACGTCGCCGATCCGGTCGGCGACGGCAAGCCCGACGACACCGAGCAGATTGGCGGTACGGTCGATCATCCCTTGGAGGTTATGTGCGGCGCGCACGAATTTCAACTTGACAATATGTGCGCTGCGCACATGATTGACGTCGCGACCAAGTCCCGAACCGGCGATGGCGGTCCCCTCCATGGCGTCTATGTTGTGAAGTGACCCACGGCATACCGCGATTGGCGCGGGCCCGACCGCCGGCGCACCCTATGAAGAGGCTATGCTGCGCGGAGGCGGCGGCCCGGCCACCCTCTGTCACCTAACCTGGAGTTCCGCATGATGACTCTTTCAATTGCCGAAAAGGCCATGGCCTTCGAAAAGCTGCACAAGAGCGGCTGCTTCGTCATGGCAAACGCTTGGGATGCGGGTTCCGCGCGCTTGTTGGAGAGCAGCGGTTTCGCCGCCCTCGGCACCACCAGCGCAGGACTGGCCTGGATGATGGGTTGCAAGGATGGCGCTACCAGCCGCGACGCCGTGCTCGCCAACGCGCGGGAAATCGCGAATGCCGTTGATGTCCCCGTCTCGGGCGATCTCTTGAACGGCTTTGGCGCGGAGCCTGAAACTGTCGCGGAAACCATCCGCCTCGCCGGGGAGGCAGGGCTTGCAGGTGGATCTATCGAGGACACGACCGGCGACCCGGCTGACCCGCTCTACGACCGCGCACTCGCGAAAGAGCGCATCCTTGCCGCGGTCGAAGCGGCACGCAGCCTCAAGCGCCCTTTCGTGCTTTGCGCCCGAGCCGACGGTCTCTTCGCCGGTGCTTGCAAGCTGGATGAAGTGCTGACCCGTCTCACGCTCTTCGAAGAGGCGGGTGCCGACGTGCTCTACGCCCCGGCCCTCATGACACTTGCCGATGTCGCGAAGGTCCTCGGCGGCGTCAAGAAGCCGATCAACGTCCTTGCGGGCATCGGCAATGAAGGAGATGTCGCCGAACTGGCCTCTCTCGGGGTGAGACGCGTAAGCGTCGGATCGCAACTCTACGGCGCCGCGGCCGCGAGCCTGAGATCCGCCGCACGCGAACTCAATTCAAACGGGACCTTTGCGTGGACCAAGAACGAGATGTCCTACGGCATCCTCAATGACCTGATGCGATGAGACGAAGGGGTGCAGGCATCGCGCAGTGTGAGGCGGACCGGCGTTCCGACCGAAGCGCCGGGCCGGGGACCGCTACACGGTCAAGGTCACCACCCACTTATGCTTGCCGATCTTCCGTGACCGCTCGAAGCCGAGACGCTCGAAGGTCGAGAGCGCACCGTTGAACAGGAATGCCGCCGAAGTCTTTCGGCCCTCGATGTCATCGGGGTATCCCTCGATGCGCCCGCCGCCCAGCGTCCTGATCTGCTCGATCGCACCTTCGAGCGCGGCAGACGCCACGCCGGTGCCGCGATGGCCCTTGCCGGAAAAGAAGCAGGTGACCCGCCAATCGGGGAGCGTCGGATCGCTCGCCAGATAGGCACGCTGATTGTGGATTCGCGGAAGCTCGTCCGACGACCCGAACTGGCACCAGCCGACGCAGTCCGCGCCATGAAAGACCAGAGCGGCATGCGCCCGCCCGTCCCGGACGCGGCATTCCTTCGCCTTGCGTCTCGCCGCCGGGGAGTCGTCCAAGCCTTCGCTCTTCCCGTGATACCACATGCACCAGCAGCCACCCCAGACACCGTTGTTCGCCTCGACCAGACGCGCGAAGTCCGGCCAAGTGTCGGCATCGAGTGCTTTGGTTTCGTACTGTGTCACGGGATTTCTCGACATCGCCTAGCATTATGTGCGTAGCGCACATATCGTCAAGCTAAAAATCCTGTGCCCCCTATACAGCGATAGCCCCGACGAGCGTCACGACGGACGCGACAGGCGCGGGCCATCGGACATCGCCGAATAGCGGGTTTAGACCCGAACGCCCCCGCTGACTGTCCGTCATTGCGCCTTTATCCACGCCATAAAGGCTTGCACGGCCGGCTTTTCCGCGGAGGCGCGCGGGTAGGCCAGCCAGTAGCCATAATCTTCCAAGGCGTGTGGGCTCAGCCGGAAGAGATCGCCACTCTCCAACTCCGAGGCGATCAAGGCATCGGTCAAGGCGATACCCTGCCCTTCGCGCACGGCCTCTATGCGCACGTTGGGATCGGGGATGATCAGGCTGTCGGAAACGGGGCGCTCGGCCAGGCCGGCGCGGCGATACCACCGGGCCCAGGCCGGGCTGCCTTCGCGCTCGCGCAGCAGGACGAAGGTGGCGAAAGCCGCGACCTCGCCCTCGCGCTGGACGCGCTCGAAGGCAGCGCGATTGCCGGCTGGGAAGGTCGGACAAGCAATGAGAGGCTCGACCACGCAGTCGCGCCAGGCACCGTCGCCCCAGCGAATCGCCAGATCGACACCCTCGCCGCTGAAATTCGTGACGTCGATCATCGCCTGAATCCGCAGCCTCACGTCGGGATGGCGGTTCATGAAATCCGCCAGGCGCGGCGAGAGCCAGCGCGCGGCGAAGTAGGTCGGGGTGCCGACGGTGAGCGTCGGTGTGGCCTGCCCGCTCAAGGCCGCGATCTTCTCCTCGATCTGGCCGAAGGCGGCGGCCGATGTCGTCAGGAGGTCGCGCCCCTTGGCGGTCAAGCGCATACCGCGCGCGTGCCTTTCAAACAGGGCAAAGCCCAGGGAGGCCTCCAGACCGCGAATCTTGTAGCTCAATGCCCCCCTGGTGAGGTTCAGCGCCTCGGCCGCGAGAGCCAGGCTCCGGTACCGTGCCACCAGGGTGAAGGTCCTCAACGCATCGTGATGTCGGAAGGCCATGGCCTCAAGTCGTCGATCCCGGTTAGGGGCCGATGCTGCGCGGCAGCACCGGCCCGCTCATCGCACCCAGGTCCCAGCATACAAGAATCTTAGACACTTAGCTCAAAAACTTTCGCTTCTCCCGCGCCCCTCCAGGGCTCAGGTTCAACCGAAGCGGCTCTGCTTGGCGTTGTTTCGAATTGGGCTGTGGGCCACCCGCGGCGACAGCGCTGGAGGATTCCCAAATCGGCTCTCTTCCGACCTCTCGACCGGAAGAGAGCGAGAGCAGGAAGGGCGCAAGCAATGGCTTTCTATCCAGGCACCCCGGGACCGGACACGCTCTCCGGCGGCGATGGCGTCGACACGATCCTGGGTTACGGCGACAACGACACGCTCTACGGGCTAAGCGCCGCCGACAGCCTTCTCGGAGGCTCCGGCGACGACACCCTCTTCGGTGGCAGCGGTGACGATCGGCTGTTGCTCGGTGAAGAGGGCGCCGACAGCCTGTCCGGCGGCGACGGAGCGGACAGCTCTCTCTTCGGCGGAGAGGGTGACGATCGGCTGGCGGGTGGCTCCGGCATCGACCTGGGCCTCCACGGCGAGGCCGGCGACGACAGCCTCTTCGGCGGCTCCGCCGTCGATGGCTACCTTTTTGGCGGTAGCGGTGCGGACAGAGTCTACGGCGACATCGGAAACGACTTCGTTCTCGTCGGCGGCAGCGGCGCCGACAGTCTCTATGGTGGCAGCGGTGACGACGGAGGCTTCTACGGCGGCGACGGTGACGACAGCCTGGTTGGAGGCTCGGGCCAGGACTATCTGTTCCTTGGTGGCGACGGCAAGGATCGCCTTTTCGGCGGCGCGGGCTCGGACGAGAGCTTCCTTGGCGACGGTGGCGCCGACTACCTCTCCGCGGGTAGCGGCATCGACAGAGTTTTTCTGGGCAATGCCGGCGACGACACCCTCTCCGCTGGTTCGGGCAATGACTTCTCTTTCCGTGGCGACGACGGCGCCGACAGCCTCTTTGGCGGTGACGGCGACGACTCTTTCCTCTGGGGAGCCGAAGGGAACGATCTCCTGTTCGGCGGCGCTGGAAACGACAGCTATGTCTTCGGTGGTACGGGCGATGACGGCATCTACGGGGGGTCCGGCGCGGATCGACTGATCGGTGGCCCCGGTCAAGACCGCGTGGATGGTGGCTCCGGAGACGACGTCCTGGTCATCAGAGCACAGGCGGACCTTACCGCCGGCGACAGCTTCTACGGCGGCGAGGGAACAGACACGCTGATCGTGCAACAGGGTGTGACCCTACCGGTCGGCGTGGTGCTCGGTTCCATCGAGGAGACGTCCTACCTCGACCTGACCAGCACGATCTTCGGAACGGGCGGGAACGACAGTCTCGCCGGCGACGACTACACCAACACCATCGAGGGCCTCGGCGGGGCCGATCGCCTTTACGGACTGAGTGCGGCCGACAAGCTCTACGGCGGTTCCGGCGATGATCTTTTTGTCATCGGAGGCAGTGGCGCCGACAGCCTCTTCGGCGGTGACGGTAGCGACTCCTATTTCTTTGGCGGTGACGGCGCGGACAGCCTGTCCGGCGGCTCGGGGCTCGATCGCAGTTTCCACGGCAACACCGGCAACGACGGGCTTTCCGGTGGAGAAGGAGACGATGTCTTCTTCTTCGGCGGTAGCGGGAGCGATAGGCTTTCCGGTGGAAAGGGAGACGACTCCTACTTCTATGGTGGCAGCGGCGACGATTACCTCTATGGAGGCTTGGGCGCGGACGAACTCGACGGAGGCGGCGGCCAGGATCGCCTGTTCGGCGGCACCGGGCGCGACCTGATCGAAGGCAACGAAGGCGACGACAGCCATCTCTTGGGCCGCTCGCGCGCCGACAGCATCTTCGGCGGCGACGGGTCCGATGCAACGCTGAACGGCGGGGCTGGAAACGATACGCTCTCCGGCGACAGCGGGGCCGACAGCGCGCTTTACGGCGGTGCCGGACTCGACCTGCTGCGGGGCGGCAGGGGTGTCGACCGCAACCTCGACGGCGGCGCCAACGCCGACCGGATCTTCGGCGGTGACGGCGCCGATGTCTCCTTGATCGGCGAGCGGGCGAACGACAGCATCTTCGGCGACGCGGGCAATGACCGAAGCCTGGACGGCGGCCGCGGCGGCGATCTGATCTACGGCGGCAGCGGGGCCGACGCCTTCCTCTTCGGCGAGCGCAGCCCCGACCGTGTCGATGGCGGCCAGGGCGACGACTACAGCCTCTATGGCGGGGCTGGCAACGATTCCGTCTTCGGCGGCGGCGGCGCAGATTCCTTCCTGCACGGCAACGGCAAGCGCGACACGATCTATGCCGGCAGCGGGAACGACGCCACGATCTTCGGCGGCGGCGGGATCGACCGCATCTACGGCGACGAGGGCGACGACCAAGCCGTCTTCGGGCGCAACGCCTCCGACAAACTCTACGGTGGGTCCGGTGCCGACAGCAGCTTTTTCGGTGGCAACGACAACGACACCATCAAGGGCGGCAGCGGCGATGACGCCCTGGTCTATGGGGGCAGCAGAATCGACCGTCTCTACGGAGGTCAGGGCGACGACTTCTCATTCGATGGTGGTGACGGCAACGACCGCCTCTATGGCGGAGAGGGCAACGATCTCTGGTTCTACGGTGGCAGTGGACAAGACAGCCTCTTCTCAGGTGGCGGCGGCGACTCCTACTTCTCCGGCGGCCAAGGCGCCGACAGCATCCTTGGTGAGGATGGGGACGACTATGCTCTCAGCGGTGGCAGCGGCGCCGACAGTCTGTCCGGAGGCAGTGGCGTCGACAATGCCTTCTTCGGAGTGAGCGGCACCGACTGGCTCTCAGGGGGCAGCGGCAACGATAGTCGTTTCTCGGGAGGCAACGGTGCCGATAGTCTCTTCGGAGACGGAGGTGACGACCGTCTGTTCTACGGTGGCGACGGCGACGATCACCTGTCGGGAGGCAGCGGCAACGACTACTTGTTCCTCGGATACGACGGCGCCGACCGCCTCTCGGGAGGCAGCGGGAATGACCGGAGCTTCTTCGGCTACGGCGACAACGACACCTTGGCGGGAAACGAGGGAGACGATGCCATCTTCCACGGCGGCAGCGGCGCGGACAGTCTTTTCGGCGGTGGGGGCACGGATCTGTCGTTCTTCGGGGGCAGCGGTGCCGACAGCCTCTCGGGAGATAACAGCAACGACTTCTTGTTCTTCGGTGACGATGGCGCCGACAGCCTTTCGGGAGGTAGCGGCAACGACACCAGCTTCCTAGGCGCCAACGGAGCCGACAGCCTGTTCGGAGGTAGCGGCCTCGACGCAGCTTTCTTCGGCGGCGACGGCGACGACAGTCTCTTTGGCGATGGAGGCAACGACTCCCGTTTCTACGGTGGCAGCGGTAACGATGTCCTTTCAGGAGGCAGTGGCGACGACTTCTTCTTAACCGGCTCGACAGGCGACGACAGCATCTTCGGAGGTAGCGGAGCCGACCTGCTGGTCGGCGACAGGGGCGCCGATCTCCTGTTTGGCGGGCAGGGTCTGGATACGCTCAACGGCGATCTTGGCGACGACACCATGGTTGTCCGCAGCCAGCTGGAGCTAGTGGCGGGCGAGACCTACGACGGGGGACTGGGGAGCGACACCCTGATCTTGGAGGATGGGGCCAGCCTGCCCGTGGGCGTGGCGCTGAGTTCCGTCGAGGTGCTGAACCGCTATGGCGACGCCTTCGCCGAGTTCCTGACCGGCGACGAGCGCATCAATGTCATCAAGGGGCTCGATGGCGCCGACCGGCTCTATGGTCTGGGCGGGGACGACACGCTCAACGGCGATAACGGCGACGACCTCCTGCTCTTCGGCAGGGAGGGTGCCGACTCCATCTTCGGCGGTGATGGGGGCGACGACAACGCCGACGGCGGCAGCGGCGCGGACCAGCTCCATGGAGACGACGGCCAGGACGGTCTCTTCTACGGCGGGTCCGGCGCGGACAGCCTCTTCGGCGGCGAAGGCGACGACGCGGGTTTCTATGGGGTCGAGGGTGACGACCGCCTCTACGGCGATGCCGGGGACGACTACTTCGTCCGGGGCGGCAGCGGCGCCGACCGGCTGTTCGGGGGAAGCGGGAACGAGAGCTTCTTCTACGGCGGCAGCGGCGCGGACAGCCTGGAGGGGGGCAGTGGCAACGACAGGCTGTACGGCGGTGATGGCATCGACAGTTTCATGGGCGGCGCCGGCTTGGACACCGCCTACGGCGGCAGCGGGGACGATGTCTTCATCGTGACGAGCCAAGGCGACTTCGCCGGCTACTTCTACGACGGCGGCGCCGGGACCGACACGCTCATCCTGCTTGACGGCGCAACCCTGCCTGGCGCCGGCGCGGGCCTGACGTCGGTGGAGGTCACGCTCTGATAGCGGCTGCGACGCTGTCAGAAGGAGCCCGCCTTGTCGAGCCCTATGGTCTCTCCCACTGTCGAAGGATACCGCGCCCGGTCCGCTAGTCCTACGCGGCTGATCGAACCTTGCCGATTCGTTGCCCAAGCGAACGTTTGATACTCACGTCAATGTGGTAACGCGGCAGAACCGCAGCAGTTAGCGCTGCTTCATCCCAGAGATGCCGAACTTCGTCCGTGCTCCACTTACCGTGCTGGTGAAGTGCCCAAGCGCTCATGATCGTTTCGATGAGTTGCTGTTCGAACCACTCACGCACTGTTTGAGTAATGATGCCTTCACTGCCAGCGACGTTCTCATAACGCGCGGTCCATCGATCGACCATATCAGTGAATGCCCGAAAGTCAGCGTTCACCATTAGTCTGTTTTGCTCAGAAAGATACCTGGCCGCGCGATCTTCAAGATCACCTTGTGTACGCGTACCATTCTCCACCGAAATCCATGAGACTTCGGGTGGAGACAGGCTATCGAGTTTGTCGGCGGGTTCACCAACCTCATCCGAAAACAAGGAGTAGATGTCACCCTTTGCCCCACCAACGCCGCCGCCTCCGGAACTACCGGCCTGCTTACTGCCAAGTTTCGCGGGCTCGCCACCAGTGTTATCACTACTGTCAGTCATCTTATAAATACCGTCTTTGTAGGGTCTATATCTACCAAATCGAAACAATTCGCGAATTGTGTTCAGCCTTTCTTCTATCGCCTTTCTATGGTCAGTGTTGGCAGCCTGCAGACCCAGGGCGTCTTGATACTCACGGAGTTCGTCGGGCATGACCTCCCGAAACTCTGCGGCATACGCCGGCCAATCGAGAGGATTGTTGTTAATCGCAAGCGACGTCCTTGCCGTGTTTGCCGTCACTGGTTCAGAGGGATCGTTATCTGGTTCGACATAAAGAGCCACTCTATCGCAACCGAAAACCACACCAAACGCCTGAAGCCGCGCATATCCAGCCGGACCGTAAACCAACTCATAGAGCTCATCTTGAAAAAGGCCTGCAACATGGCCGCCGGGCGCATAGTGACCACTGTTCGTGTCGGCTGTTTCCTTGATTATCCACCAATAAACCGTCGCCTTGGTTTGATCGAGCCGCAAGGTTCCATGGTCTGAGGAGTTATCGTCAAGCCACGGGCCTTGGCCTGTCACCGTACGCAAAAAGTTGTGTTTGTGTCCCCGAGGAAGATCCCAGCCTTCGCGCACTTTGACAGCGACCCCCGGTGGGAACCTATAGAAACGCGAGTTCAAATACCGCAGTATCCACTTGCGCGGCATTGGCACTTTTGGCGGCGCCACAACCGTGTCCTCATCGGGAGAATGGCCAAGCAAGACCACCATTGTCCCGTGGTTTTCGATTGGCTCGGGCTTGATATCATCTGTAATGTGTTGCCAAAACTCTCCATTACGGAATCTCGATAGTCCATAGACGCCCTCCGTGGCGTCTTTGTGCAGGTGGATCATCGACCCCTTGCCGTCTTTCCAGCTCAGGTAGACGAGTCCTTCAGGGTTCATAGGAGCCGCGGATATCTTCGCGCCTACGCCAAAGTTACCAGTCTTCGATTGCTGATGAATCGACGACGAGAGCATGTTGATGTATTGAACCATCTCCGGGCCGGTCATCCCGATACCAGTGTCAATAATAGACAACTTGCTCACGCGCTCTTCTCTTAGATCAAATCGCTTCCAATCGAGATCCCATCTTATCTCACCGAACTCTTGGCAACTTAACTGGATTGCTTCAATTGAATTCTTAGTCAACTCTCGCAGAAACTGTAGCGGAGAGCAGTCTTCGCTTAGCCGATCAACAAGAAAGGCCATATTAGCGACAGACATTGGGAGGGTTTCGTGCGTTCGCACGAGGGTTGGGCTATCAGTCATAGCGTCTTCCTTCATAGGTTCGGTGCAGGGTTACGACACCGAGAAATGAAGTTCTCTTGTTGGCAGGGCGGCGAACCGCGCGACCGAACGCCAGAACGAAGTGCGTTCTTCAACGCATCATACTACTGACAGATGTATTGCCCGCGGTCAAGAGCACAGTAAAACACGTGGTGTTGCCCCGTTCATGTGGACACCGCGCCGTTGCCGGTTACTCCGTCATCCGCCCGCACCGCAACAGCGCCTCCCTCACTTATCCAGCGACACCAACGATACAGTGAGTTCGGCGATACGCCATGACGGCGTGCTACCGAGGAGACGCTCTCTCCAGGCTCAAAGCTATCCTCGATGATCCGCAGCTTCTGCTCCGTAGACCAGGGTCGCCGGCAGGCGACGCCGGTGATCACCTCCACACGCTGAAATCCTTCCCCGAAACAAGCTTTTCCTTGAGGACGTCCCCTATGCACCTGCTCTAAGACAGATCTCCGCTACACTGGGGGCCAGTCCAGTTACCGAGATCAGATCGCTCGCGCGCTTGGTGGCCACAACGCAATTGACCTCATTGCTAGGCGAAACGCAGAATGGTGAATTAGGAACAGATCAGACGCGGTAGAGCAAAGTGATTCCGGGGCTATGAACCCTCGAAACGGGCTCATAGCCTAACCCGCCTTGCGGTAGACGCTGACCCAATGGCGGAGGTCGGCGTAGTCGTCCGAGAAGGGGTAGGTGCGGAAGAGGGGCGTCTTTTCGACGAGGGACCAGGCGCCGCTCTCCGAGAGGGCCTTGATCTTGGCGCCGAAGCCCGCCTCTTCGAAGGCCGGCGTCGAGAGGGAGAAGATGATCGGGGTGCCCGGGCGGGCGAGGGCCAGCAACCCGTCGAGTGACTCCGCCGGGGCATGGCCGTGGGTCAGGACGCCGGCGGCCAGGATGGCGTCGAAACTGGCGTCCGGCAAGGCGATGCTCGCGCCGAGACGCAGATTGTGCAGCGCGCTGTAGCAGGCTTTGCGCTTCGCCACCTCAAGCATGCCGGGAGAGGCGTCGAGGCCGACGATGTCGGTGAAGCCGATCGTATGCAGCGGCTTCGCCATCATGCCCGTGCCGCAGCCGGCATCGAGAATGCGCGCCGCGGTGTCGGGAATGTGCCGCGCCGCCAGTCCGGTCATGAGAAGGATGTAGGGATTGCCGGACGCCCAGAGCTGTCGGTCGTAGTCCCGCGCCCAGCTGTCGTAGGCCTTCTCCAGCTCATCGGCGTCGCCGCCCGCCTCGTAGACCCGGTCGAGCCATTCCTCCAGCGATGTCGTCACGTCGGTCCCTCCCTTCCTCCTAAGGTATCGGAGCGGGTCTCTCGGCGATCGGCGAGCGTCGGGCTTGGCGCGCACGCTGTCAAGCGATCAAGTCTCGCGCTTCGGGTCGTCCGGGAGGGATCTCGAAACCACCTTCGGGTGTCAGGGAGCGCGTGATCTCGCCATCGCCGCCGCAGCCCTCGCGCGAGGCCAGGCGCAAGCGGCGATTTCGCCCCTTCCCGAAAGCGGACTTCCGGCCGAGAGTGACGCCGCCACACGATGAAGGGGGGCAAGATGGCGGCGGCCGGGGCGGACAAGGACCTGAAGCAGGCGGTGCGCGCATCGCTGGTCGGCAATGTGCTGGAGTGGTACGACTTCGCCGTCTACGGCTACATGGCCCCGATCATGGGCCGCCTTTTCTTCCCGGCCGACGACGACTGGGCCTCCCTGCTGGCGGCCTTCGGGGTCTTCGCCGCCGGCTACCTGGCGCGCCCGCTTGGCGGCGCCCTCTTCGGTCACATCGGCGACCGGGTCGGCCGCAAGACCAGCCTCGTCATCTCGATCCTGGCGATGGGCATGGCCACCGTCGCGATCGGCTTCCTGCCGGACTATGCGGCGCTCGGGGCCACGGCCGCGGTCCTGCTGGTGATCCTGAGGATCGTGCAGGGCCTCTCGGTCGGAGGCGAGTACACGGGCTCCATCGTCTTCGTGACCGAGCACGCGCCGCCCCACCGGCGGGGCTTCTACGCCGCCTTTCCGATGACCGGCGCGGTCGGCGGCTTCGTCCTGGGCTCGCTCATCGGCGCCCTCGTCAGCTCCGTCCTCAGCCAAGAGCAGCTCGATTCCTGGGGCTGGCGCCTGCCCTTCCTCTTCGGCGGCGTCATCGCCGCGATCGGGCTCATCATGCGCCGCCAGCTCAGCGAATCGCCGGCCGTCACCGCGCTGAAGCAGGCCGAGACCTCGCCGGTGATCCTCGCCTTCCGGGACCATTGGCGCAGCATCCTGAAGCTCGTCGGCCTCTTGATCGCCTTCGGCGTCGGCTTCTATCTGATGTTCATCTATGCCGCCGCCTACCAGGAGAGCAAGCTGCACTTCTCCACCGGGCAGGCCTTGGAAATCAGCTCGATCAACCTGGGCATCATGCTGTTGGCGATCCTGCCCCTTTCGCATCTCTCCGACCGCATCGGGCGCAAGCCGCTGCTCTTCGCGGCCGCCATCGCGATCCTGGTCTTGAGTTGGCCGCTCTGGTGGCTGATGCACCAAGGCTCCTTCCTGCTGGCCGTCCTGGGCCAGGCCGGCTTCGCCGTCATCTTCAGCATGGTGGCGGCCGGATCGGCGCCGACGATGGTCGAGAGCCTGCCGGCGGGCGTGCGCTGCAGCGGCGTCTCCATCGCCTACAACCTGGCGATCGGCGTCTTCGGCGGCAGCGCCCCCCTGGTCGCCACCTACCTGGTCGAGCGCACCCACGACGACGCCATGCCGGCCATCTACCTCATGGTGGTGGGGCTGGTGATGCTGGGCACCCTCTTCACCTTGCGCGAGACGGCGCACGAGCGCCTCACGTGAGCGCTCGTCAGTCCTCCTTGTCGCTCCAGGCCCCCAAGAGCTTCGGCAGGTCGCCGAAACGGGCGATGAGGCCGAAGACCAGGACGTTCACCAGGATGAAGAGGACCGCGACGGCGGCCATGACCGGGGTATAGCCGTAGCGCAAGGCGTTGAAGATCTTGATCGGCAAGGTCTCCACCGTGAAGCCCACGGTCATGAAGGCGATGATGTATTCGTTCAGGCTCAGCACGAAGGCGAAGGCGAAGCCCGAGATGATGTAGGGCCTGATGATCGGAAAGGTCACGGTGCGGAAGACCATCAGGTCGTTCGCGCCTTGGACTTGGCCCGCCTCGATCATCTCGCTGCGGACCGATTCCAGCCCCAGGGAAATGGTGATCAAGGGCAAGGCCACCAGGAAGATGCCGTGGGCCAGGATCACGTTGATGATCTGCCCGTGCACCTGGATCGTGGTGAAGAAGAGCAGGAAGCCCAGCGCCATGATGACCGGCGGCAGGACGAAGGGGGTCACGCCCAGGCTGAAGAGGACGCGGGCATAGAAGATCTTGTAGCGCCAGAGGCAGTAGGCGATCGGCAGCGCCACGGAGACCGCCAGCGCCGCGCTGCAGGTCGCCACGAAGAGGCTGTTCTGCAGCGCCGCGAACCAGCCTTCGTTCAGGAAGATCTCCGCATACCACTTGGCGGAAACGCCCTTGGGCGGGAAGGACAGGAACTTGGTGGCGTTCAGCGAGACGCCCGCGATCACCACCAGGGGCGCGATCAGCACCAGCGCCACCGCGCCCATGTAGAGGTTCCTGAGGATCCGGCTCATGCCCGCACCCCCGCCCTGCGGTTGATCCACATGGTGACGCCGACCAGCGACATGCTGAGCACCAGAAGGAAGATCGCCAAGGCCGCCGCGAAGGGCAGGTTGGACTGAAAGATCGCCTGATCGGTGATCAGGACGGAGAGCGTCCAATGCGACGGTCGGCCCAGAACCTGCGGCACCAGGACGGCGCCCAGGGTGAAGACGAACATGGTGATGCCGGTGGCGACGATGGCCGGGCGCAGCATCGGCACGACCACGGTGAAGAAGGTCCGCAGCGGCGAGGCGCCGAGCGTCCTCGAGGCCTCGGTAACGTCCGGCTCTAGCCGGCTCAAGGCGGGGTAGAGGATCAGCACGGCGAAGGGCAGGACGAGGTAAGTGAGCGCGATCAGGACCGCCCCGAAGCTGGGATAGAGGGATATGGAGCGCTCCATGAGACCCAGCCAGACCGGGATGTTGGCGACGCCCGCCGTCTTCGACAGCAGGATCTGCCAGCTGAACGCGATCAGCACCTCCGACAGCGACAGCTGCGCCAGGATGTAGACCAGCCAGTAGATCTGATAGCGCCGCTTCAGGCGCGTGATGAAGTAGGTGAAGGGAAAGCCGATCACCAGGCAGAGGACCGCGACCAGCGCCGACACGCCGACGGAGAAGAGCGCCGTCCTGATGAAGACGGGGGAGAGGAAGCGCTCGAAATGGGTGAACTCGAAGCCGGGCTCGTAGAAGCCGGCCGGGTTCTGATGGGCGACGCTCACCGCGATGATCAGCACGAAGGGCACGACGAAGAGGATGCCGATCATCACCGTCGGATAGATCGGCAGCAGCCAGCGTCCCCGCTCGCCGCCGGGCCGCCCGCTCGCTCTTGCCGCCCCCGCCATGGCCTAGCGGCTCAGCACGACACAGGCATCGGCCGGAAACTCCACGGTCACCGCGGCGCCGACGTCGGCGCCGGGCCGATCCTTCGGCGTCATCATGGAGATCGTCTTGTGACCGCCGCAGTCGACGATGATCTCCACCGTCGCGCCGATATCGCGGATGAACTCGACGGTACCCATCAGGCGATTGGGCCCTTCCAGGTGACCCGGCAGGACGTGCACGTCCTCCGGCCGTATCAGGACCGTGACCTCGCCCGCCGCCGGCTCGGCGTTGGCCACCTCGAAGGACTTGCCGGCGACCAGGACCCGTCCGGCGGCGTCCCGCTTTGCGTCCAGCAGGTTGCTGGTGCCGATGAAGTCGGCGACGAAGGTGTTGGCGGGGTTGCGGTAGATCTCCAGCGGCGGCCCGATCTGCTGCACCTCGGCATTGCTCATGACCACCACCAGGTCGGACATGGTCATGGCTTCGCTCTGATCGTGGGTGACGACGATGGTGGTGACGCCCAAGCGCTGCTGCAGCTGGCGCAGCTCGATCTGCATGGCCTCGCGCAGGTTGGCGTCCAGCGCCGACATGGGTTCGTCCAAGAGGAAGACGTCGGGCTCCAGGGCGAGCGCGCGGGCGATGGCGACCCGCTGGCGCTGGCCGCCCGAAAGCTGCGAGATGCTGCGCCCGGCGATGCCGGGCAGCCGCACCAGCTCCAAGAGCGCTTCCGCGCGGCTCAGCCGCTGGGCACGGTCGGTGCCGCGTATCCTGAGGCCATAGGCGATGTTCTCGCCGACCGAAAGGTGGGGAAAGAGCGCCAGGGACTGGAACACCATGCCCATGTTGCGCTCATGGGCCGGCACCTCGGTGATGTCCCGCTTACCGAGGTGGATGCGGCCCTCGCTCGGCAGGTCGAGCCCGGCGATCATCCGCAAAAGCGTGGTCTTGCCGCAGCCCGAAGGGCCGAGGAAACTCACCATCTTGCCGCCGGCGAGGGTCAGGGTGACGTCGCGCACGGCCGTCACCGGGCCGAAGCGCTTGGTCACCCCTTGCAGCGTCAGATCAAGCATCCGGCCCGCTTCCCGCGTTCCCTAGCCCCGCGTTCCCTGGCGGCAACCCGAGCCCGGCGCCTCAGCCGGTGATCATCTCGGTCCAGCGATCGCTGATCCAGTCGCCCCACCGCAGATAGATGCCGTACTGCGGGACGATCGGCGGAATGCTGCTGGAGACGGCGGCGAACTCCGCGTCCGTCAGGTCCAGGTGGCTGCGGCTCATCACCGGCGCGGTGCCGACGTTGCGCGACAGCTTGGCCTGGATGTCGGGCGAGGAGGTGTAGTTCATGAAAACCTCGGCCTCCTCCTGCTTCTCGGAGGCCTTGCTCACCACCCAGCCGCCGGAATCGACGACGCCGCCCTCCTTCGGGAAGGTCGAGCGCACCGGGAAGCCGTCGGCGCGCGCCAGTTCGGCGACGTCGTGGTAGTACTGGCCCATCGGGATCTCGCCGTCCTGCAGCGCTTGCTGGAAGGTGCCCTCGTCCTTGTACCAGAGCCGCACGTTGGGGCGGACCTCGGCCAGCTTGTCCAGGACCTTCTGGATCCCCTCCTGCGTCGTCAGGATGTCGGAATCGAAAAAGGTCTTGGCGGTGATGTCCAGGAGGTAGGAATTGGTCGGCAAGGCCAGCAGGCCCAGACTGTCGTCGTACTTGGGGTCCCACATGTCACCCCAAGAGGTGGGCGCCTCGGGATAGACCTCGGTGTTGCTGCAAAGGGTGATGAACCAGGAGACCGCGCCGACGCCATAGAGCCGCCCGTCCGGATAGCGATAGGTGAAGGACTTCTCCAGGTACTGCGGCGCGTTCGGCATCTTGCTCTCGTCCAGCGGCAGCCAGAGCTCCTCCTCCGCGCCGCGCAGGCGCGAGAAGCCGCCCATCATCGAGACGTCGGCGGGCGCCACGCCGGCCCTGGCGGCATTGCGCAGCTGCACCAGCCAGGTCTCGCCGGTGGGCTCCGCCACCGACTCGACCTCGATGCCCGTGTCCTTGGTGAAGTCGGGGAAGATGAATTCGTCGAAGGAGTCTTTGAAGTAGCCGCCGTAGACACCGACCTTCAACGAACGCTCGGCACGAACCGCGGGGGCCGAGAAGCCGACCGCCGCTGCCGCCGCCGTCCCCGCGGCCGCCTTCAGTACGCTCCGGCGACTGAAGCCTCGCGCCGCCGGAACACTGGTCTTCACTGTTCTATCCATCTTCCCAAAACTCCCAGACAGGACGCCATTCCCATGTCGACAGGATCAGTTTCATTCCTGTTCGTTGGCGTGATTCTTAGCATGGATTATCATTGATTCATATACGCTCATGATAAAGTTCAGATTGAAGAACATCTATAGATCGGGCAGCCTGCGGGATGCTCAACGCACTCTCCGGCGCCGATCTGCGCGCGCTGCACGTCTTCGTGACCGTCGCCGAATGCGGCGGCTTTTCGCCGGCGCAGGTCGTGCTCAACGTCTCGCAACCGACGATCAGCGTGCAGATCATGAACCTGGAGGGGCGCCTGGGCTTCCGCCTTTGCGAGCGGGGGCGCTCGGGCTTCCGCCTGACCCCGCGCGGTGCCGCGGTCCTCGATCAGGCCAAGATCCTCTTCGGCTCGGTGAAGGAGTTCTGCTCCGAAGTCAACTCGCTGGCCGGCCGACTGATCGGCGAGCTTCATCTGGGGCTCCTCGATGCCGTCGTCAGCAACGAGAACTCGCTGGTCTCGCGCGCCATCGCCGACTTCCGCGGCAGGAACGAGGACGTCGACCTGACCGTCACCGTTGCCGGTCCGGTCGAGCTGGAGCGCGCGGTGATGGACGGCCGCATGCAGATGGTCATCGGGTACTTCGGCCGCCGCCTGGAGCATCTGAACTACGAGCCCCTCTTCCGGGAGAAGCAGCAGGTCTACTGCGCGCGCGGCCATGCATTGTTCGAGCAGTGCCCCAACCAGGTCGCGAACGCCGACCTCGAACGCGCCGACTGGGTCGCGCGCAGCTACCCGCTGGGAGAGGACTTGAGACGCTACGCGCCGCCCAACACCTCGGCCACCGCCAGCCACATGGAGGCCATCGCGACCTTGATCCTGTCGGGTCATCACATCGGCTACCTGCCTGACCACTACGCGCGTTCTTGGGTCACGGCGGATGAGATGCGCCCGGTCCTGCCCGAAAGGCTGACCTATCAGGTCGTTTTCGATCTCGTCACCCGCAAGGGACGGCGCCAGAGCATGATCCTGCAGACCTTTCAGCAGGACATGAAGAACGCGCATGGCATGGCCTGAGGCGGGGCGAGCACGGACGGACGTCTCTTGCGAGAGGGGCGGGAATAGTCGAAGAGGGTCGGATGACGAACCTACATCCTTCGGCCGAAAGCGGCTTCTCCAGAGGCTCGGCGCGCTATGTCGGCGGACGACCCGGCTATCCCTCGGCCATCGACGGCTGGCTTAAGGAGGACCTCCGCCTCGGTCCGGAGCGCCACGTGCTGGACCTGGGCGCCGGAACCGGCAAGTTCACCGCCCACCTGGTCCGCAGCGGCGCCGAGGTGACCGCCGTCGAGCCCGTGGCGGCCATGCGCGAGAAACTGCGGCGGGCCTACCCCCAGGTCACGGCGCGCGAAGGCACGGCCACGGCGATCCCGCAAGAGGACGCCTGCTTCGATGCCGTGGTCTGCGCGCAGGCCTTCCACTGGTTCGCCACGCAAGAGGCGCTGGCCGAGATCGCCCGGGTGCTGAAGCCGGGAGGCCGCCTGGGGCTGGTATGGAACGTACGCGACGAGAGCGTCGATTGGGTGGCGGCGCTGACCGACATCATGGCGCCCCACGAGGCCGGCACGCCGCGATTCCGCGACGGCACCTGGCGCGATCTCTTTCCGGGACCGCACTTCCCGGCCTTGAGGGAAAGCCGCTTTCCCTACTCCCACCATGGGTCCTTCGAGCAAGTGGTGGTCGATCGCACGCTCTCGGTCAGCTTCATCGCCGCCCTGGACGCCGACGAGCGCGCCCAGGTCGCGCGCCGCGTTCGCGCGCTCCCGAACCTCTACCAGGCACTGGCTGACCCGGCGGACGTCGCCTTCCCCTATCAGACCCTCGCGGCCTGGGCCGCCAAGACCTAAAGCGGCAAGCTCCTCTTTCTGCCCAGCCGACGCACATTTTCTCACTTGCGCTCTAGAGCAGATCGCACTCAGGTGGCATCACCTGTGTGCGTGAATCTGCTCTATCTTTCAATGTTATAGGGCAGGATTCAGACGACAAATCGTTTCGATTTGACGTCATCCTGCTCTAGGCCTCGACCGCGCTCTCGCCGCCCTCGGACGCCGCTAACAGTATGACCGTGACGCCGGACACGACCAGCGCAACGCCGATGATCGATGCCAAGCTCACTCTTTCGCCGTAGACCAGGGCGCCGACGAAGAGCATGCCCACGATGCCCGCGCTGGCCCAGACTGCGTAGATCATGCCCACCGGCAAGGTCCTGTCTGACGGCCGCGATGCAATCCCTTGCCCTCTGGCGACGCCGATACCGGGACCCGAAGAATGTCGTCGGAGGCCCCCTGTTTGGCGACTTTCGTCAGGTTCCTGTCTCCCCTCGTCGTCAGGGTCCGTTGTGAGCGGGCGGAGCGCGCGGTCACCGATCGAGGCATCGATCGGACGGCCGCTTTCCGCCTCGACCTCCCGGTCACGGGATGACGTCGTTCCAGCGGACCCGGATCTTGAAGGAGGCGATCATGGCCACGACGAAGAGTGCGATCATCACCTGTGCGGTCACCGGCGGCATTCATACGCCGACCATGTCTCCTCACCTGCCGATCACGCCTCGCGAGATCGCCGAGCAATCCATCGCCGCGGCCGAAGCCGGCGCGTCCATCATTCATCTGCATGCGCGCGACCCGGAGAGCGGCAAGCCGACGGCCGATCCCGACGTCTTCATGCAGTTCCTGCCCAGCATCAAGCAGAGCTGCGACGCGGTCATCAACATCTCCACCGGCGGCGGCTTGGGCATGAGCCTGGATCAGCGCCTGGCGGCGGCGAAGCGGGCCCGGCCGGAAATGGCGTCGCTCAACATGGGGTCGATGAACTTCGGCATCTTTCCCATGCTGGAGAAGTACAGCGACTGGACGTTCGATTGGGAGCCGGCCTTCCTGGAGATGACCCGGGACTTCATCTTCGCGAACACCTTCCAGAGCATCGAGAGAATCCTGCGGGAGCTCGGCGAAGCGCACGGCACCCGCTTCGAGTTCGAGTGCTATGACCTGGGGCACCTCTATAACCTGGCCTGGTTCGTCGACAAGGGCCTGGTCAAACCGCCCTTCTTCGTCCAGATGGTCTTCGGCATACTGGGAGGCGTCGGCGCCGATCTGGATAACCTGATGCACATGCACACGATCGCCGAAAAGCTCTTCGGCGACAGCTACGAGTGGTCCGTCTTGGCAGCGGGCCGACACCAGATGCCCTTCGCCACGCAGTCGGCGATGCTCGGCGGCAACCTGCGCGTCGGCCTGGAGGACAGCCTCTACATCGGCAAGGGTGCGCTGGCCCAGTCCAATGCGGACCAGGTACTAAAGATCCGCGCCATCGTGGAGAACTTGGGCCTGAGCGTTGCCACACCCGCCGAGGCCCGCGAACGCCTTGGGCTGAAGGGCGGCGACATGGTGGGCTTTTGAGGCATAGGCCGGGACGAACGAGCCACGCAACGCCGACAGGATCACAGGCCGCGTCGCTAGGAGTCCTCCGGAAGGCTTGCATGCAATGGGGTCGCGCGGAATTGGAAGGGCGTGCGGCCGACGACGCGGTCGTCGCGTGGTGAGACGTTGAAGCGCTGCTTGTAGGCCCGCGTCAGGTGTTCGGCGCTCTTGAAGCCGCAGGCGATCGCCACCTCGAGCACGCGCAGCTCCGTTTGCGTGATGAAGCCCCGCGCGCGATCCAGCCTCAGGTTCAGGTAGTAGCGTGCCGGCGTCACGCCGGTATGGGTGCGAAATAGCCGCTCCATGTTTCTGAGGGAAAGCCCGGCCTCCTTCGCCAAGGCGGGCAGCCTGATCGGCTGGTCGATCGAGCGTTCCATCAGCAGGATCGCGTCCATGAGCTTGCCGTGAACGGCGGCTCCCACCGGTTCGCGATTGGGATGAAGCTGGCTCTCGCCGGGCGAGCGCAGACGGTCATGGAAGATGTAGCGGGCGGCTGCATTCGCCAGCGCCAAGCCATGGCGCAGGCGGATCATCTCCAACGCCATGTCGGTTGCCGCCGCGCCGCCGCAACAGGTGACCCGGTCTCGATCGAAGACGACGATCTGGTCGGAGACCTCTACCTCCGGGAACATCTCCTTCAGGCCATCCAGGTGCTCGTAGTGCGCCGTGGCGCGATAGCCGTTCAGGAGGCCCGCGTGCGCCAGCACGACGGCCCCGGTGTCGATGCCCCCCAGGGTCGTTCCCCTACGCACCAGCTGGCGCATCCATCCGAAGAGGCGCTTGTCGCGGAAGGCTTCCGGTGTCCAGCTGGCGCAAAGGAAAAGGCTGTCCAAGCGGGAAGGGCTGCCTATCGCGGCGTCGACCGCGACTTCCACGCCGTTGCTCGCGCGAACCGGCGCTCCGTCGAGGGAAAAGAGGGTCCACTGATAGAGCTTCGTCGCGCTCACGTAGTTCGTCGCCCGAAAGGGATCGATCGCGGCCATCGTCGCCAAAGCGTTGAAGTTCGGCAGCAGGACGAACCCCAGCTGGTCGCTCGGCGCGGCGGCATCCCCGACAGGGGAGCCGGAGGCGCCCCCGCTGTCGCTTTGAGACAGGGTGCTGGAAGGCTTGCGCGCCATGATCAAGCGTCCGTCACGCCGGCGTCGTCTCCTCGGCGCTCACCCCCCTGGATCTGGCCGACAGCCTGCGACGGGAGATCGAGTTCCACGAGACCGTAGGGAGAACGGCCCTTGCGCCTAGGCCGATGAATGTCGCTGTTCCTGTCGTGGTCCGGCATGCGCATCCTCGAAGGCCGGGGCCGCCGATCGGCGAGGCACGCCCGCGGCGGCATCCGGCAAGGGATCTCTCGTCAACTTTCGGGCAACAAGCTAACCGCACCAAGGATCGACTGCCAGGCCTATCGCGGCGGTCTAGTCCTGGGTGACGCCCAAGCTGTCCGCTAGCCGGGTGATGTACAGCAGGTCGGACGGCGTATCGTGGAAGACGGATCTGGCTTACTCATCTCGCTTGCCGCCGCGACATTGGCGCCGGTCGGTTCCCGCCTGGCCGATGCCGCCTCTAGCCCGGATGTCTCAAACAAGGAGCGCATCGGGGCTCTGGATCTGGGAATATTCTTGCACTGACAAGGAGTTAACCCAGCGCAGAGGAGGTCCCCGATGCACTCCTTGTTTGAGACATCCGGGTTAGGGTCTCGGCGAAGAGCCAGGTGGCGAGCGCCAGCCCGGCCAGTCCCGGCGGCTCGCGCCAGCCCAGGAGCGCGGCAACGACGGCCGCCAGCAGCGCCGCGACGAAGACGACGCGCAGACGCTGCGGGACAGCCCGGAGGTCCGCCCGCTTCCACGACAACATCGGCTCGACCGCGGCGACGAAGGCGGCCGCGGCAAAGACCTGCTGCAGACCTTACTCGACAAGTTCGCCCGCGAGTGACCGGCCGGCCCGCAGGAGAAGGACCGGCCGGCAAGGCGCGAGCGACGGCAATCGTCCGCTGCTTGACCGCAAGCGGCAAGGCATGCACGCGCCGCAGCCCTGAGGGGCCTTCCAAGAACCGATTTTGCGCTGGACAGCTGAGAAGCGCTCTCATAAAGGGAGACCCACTTCTTCCAAACTACCCTAGCCCATCAGCCAGGTGACGTCCATCGACGGAGGCCTTGCTATGGGACGCATCTCTTCGCCCACCATCACCGGCGTTCTGGTCGGCGACCAGCGCAAAGACCAGCTATTCCTGCTTCGCGATCTCAACGGGGACGGCGACTCCGCTGATGCCGAGGAGACTCTCGTTTTCTTTGACGAGAACAACGCGTCGGGCCTGCCAACGCCGACCACGAACATCTTCACCGTGCACCAGGCGTCCGACAAATCGGTCTATTTCGGTGATGGAAATGCCGACGCCGTCTTCCGACTGCGTGACAAGAACAACGACGGCGACGCACAGGATGCCGGCGAAGCAATGGTCTGGTTCTCCGCGAAGAACGCCGAAGGCCTTTCTCTGGTGACGCCGAACGGTGTGGCTGAAGGGCCGGACGGTGCCATCTACGTCGTGAACGCCGGAACCTCACCAGCGCCCGCGGATGCAATCTATCGTAGGGTCGACCTGAACGGCGACGGCGACGCGAACGACAAGGGAGAGTCCGCTGTCTGGCTGGACCTGCAGACCATCAACGAGAACTCTTCCGCCTTCGACCTCAGTTTCGACGGTTCAATCGCCTATCTAAGCGACCTCGTCGGCGGCGACTCCAACGTTATCTACCGGATCGAGGATGAGAACGGCGATTTCAAGATCCAGGCCAACGAAGTCCTGAGCTACATCAGCGAAGACATGAACTTTGGCGCACCGGTGGACTTTACCCACGCCGTCGGCGTGGACGGATCGCTCTATACCCTGAGCGCATTCCCGGCACCCGGCGATGTCTCGAAGATTTTCCGCCTGACGGACCTCGATGGATCTGGCCAGATCGACGCAGCGGACGAAGCGGTCGAGGTCTGGAACGGAGACGCCATGCCGGACGGCTTCGACATCTTCACCGGCTTCTCGCTTGCGGCCGACGAAGACGGCAATCTCGCGCTAACCGCCAGCGGGAATGTCGTCACACTGTCCGACCTGAACGGCGACGGGGATTTCCTGGACGCCGGCGAAACGACGGTCCTTGGGTCGGATCAGTTCGCCTTTCAGCTCGACCGTCCACGCGCCGTCGAGTTCTACGAGGGCGAGGCCCAGGTGGTCGACAGCACTGTCGGCGCAGGCAATCACTTCTCGGTCTTCTTGGATAAGGCCACCAACACGCTCTACGCCAGCGGCGAGAACGTGGTCGGCCAGCTGGGCAACGGGGTAACCGGCTTCGACATCAAGACGCCGCTGCCGGTCGATCTGCCCGATGGCTTCAATGCCGAGATCGTGTCCGTGTCGGCCGGTCTCATCCATACGACGTTCCTCACCGAGGACGGCGACGTCTACGCCTTCGGCTTTAACCTTAGGGGCCCCTTGGGAACCGGCGACGAGGAAACGCGGACCGAGGCCGTCAAGGTCGAAGGTCTGGACGACGTCAAGATCATCGGGATCGAGAACGGCAACGGCGTCTCCTACGCCATCGCCGACGACGGTACGCTCTACGGCTGGGGCAACAACAGCAACGGTCAGCTGGGTCTGGGCGACCTGGAGGAGCGCTTGACGCCGACCGCCGTCGAGGCCTTGGCCGAGGAGACGGTGGTCGCGGTCTCCTCCGGCACGTCGCACACACTGGTCCTGACCGCCGACGGTCAGGTCTTCGCCTTCGGCAGCGCGTCCGACGGTCAGCTCGGATCCTCCGAGGCCTTCGATACGGACGGCTCGCTGCTGCGTCGGGTCGAGACGCCAATACAGGTGGAAAATCTGCCCGACAACACCGTCGCGGTGACCGCCGACACCAAGACCTCTTACGCGGTGACGGAAGACGGCCGCGTCTTCGGCTGGGGCGAGTCGCGTACCGGACAGCTGCTGCAGGGGAACGACAATGGCGACGGCACCTTCGAGGTCGATCCCGCCGACGTGCCCCTGCCGGTCGAGCTGACCCACCTGCCGGACAACGTGATCGACGTCAAGGCCGGCGCGCGTTGGGCGGCTGCCCTAACCGCGGACGGCGACGTCTTCCTCTGGGGGCCCAACGACGAAGGGCCTTCGGGCGCGCTGGACGGCGATCCGGAGCTTGAGAGCGACGCCATCTTCTTCCCCACCAAGATCGCCACGCTCGATCTGCCGAACATCGTCGAGCTGCAGACCGGCCCCAACTCGCTCATCGCCGTCGCCGACAATGGGGACATCTACAGCTGGGGCCTGAACTCCGACGGCCGGCTCGGCTTCTCCTCGGACGGCACGGTCTATGATCCAACCCTGGTGGAGCTGACCGGCGAAAAGGACCCCTTCCTGAAGAACGCCATGCCCGGCGACAACGAGCGCGATGTCGCGAATGACGATGCGCTGACGCTCTACTTCACCGAGCCGGTCTTCGCGGGCGAGGGCGTCATCCGCCTGGTGAACCGTGACAGTGGCGAGGTCACCGAAATAGACCTCAACAACAGCCTGCTGGTGCGGTTCGAGGGCAGCAAGGTCACGGTGATCCCGCCCGCGCACCTGGACGCGGACGCGCGCTACGCCGTTGAGATTGAAGACGGCGCCTTCATCGATTCCGCGGGGCAGGCCTTCGAGGGCATTCCCGAAGGCGACAGCTCCACTTTCAACTTCACCGTCGCCCCCGACGCCGCCGGCTCCGATCCCGACCTGACCGGCGGACTAGACGACGACCTGGTGCGGGGCGGTCAGGAGGACGACGTCGTGGTGGACCTGCGCGGCGACAACATCCTCTCCGGCGGTGCCGGCGACGACCTGATCGTCGGCGGTCTCGGCAAGGACCTGGTGCTCGGCAACAGCGGCGACGACGACCTCTGGGGTCTTTTGAACGACGACGCGCTCTCCGGCGGTGCGGGAGACGATGCCCTGAGGGGCGGTCAAGGGAAGGACCTTCTGCTAGGCGATGCCGGAAACGACCGCTTGATCGGCGGGCAAGGCAAGGACATCCTGAACGGCGGTGAAGGCAACGACCGCATGACCGGCGGCCAGGGCCCGGACGTCTTCGTCTTCAACGGCGGCCGGGACGTCATCACCGACTTGGAGACACCTTCCGAAACGCCCAACGCCGACCACATCGTCATCGAGATCAACGGCGTGGACAGCTTCCAGGACGTGGAGGACGCCGCGAAGCAATCCGGGGACAAGGTCGTCCTGGGCTTTGGCGAAGCCGGACGGCTGGTCCTTCGCAACACCGACCTCGACGAGCTGGAGCCCGACCTCTTCAGCTTCGGCTAAAGCAGGATGACGTCAAATCGAAACGATTTGGCGTCTGAATCCCGCTCTACCTTATTGAAAGATAGAGCAGAGTCTCGCACTCAGGTGATTCCACCTGAGTGCGATCTTCTCTAGACGCGAGACTCGGCCGGGTGCCCGTCGTTCCTGGATGGAAATCGATGACGGGCAACCGGTCCCCTTGACAGCGGCCTTGTGGCCCTGAATGAAGTTGGCGCTGTTCCTTCCCGAGGCCCTCCCTTCCCGAGCGGGCCATCCCACCAGACACGGCGCCCTCGATGCTCAACTCCCTCTTCAAGCTGTCCGAGCACGGCACCACGCTGCGCCGCGAGGTGATCGGCGGCGCCACCACCTTCCTGGCGATGGCCTACATCATCGTCGTCAATCCGGAGATCCTCGCGGCCTCCGGCATGGACCGCGATGCCGTGTTCGTGGCGACCTGCCTGGCGGCCGCGATCGGCAGCGCCTTCATGGGCCTCTATGCCAACTATCCCATCGCGCTGGCGCCGGGCATGGGTCTGAACGCCTACTTCGCCTTCACCGTGGTGGCGACCCTGGGCTACAGCTGGCAGGTTGCCCTGGGCGCCGTCTTCCTCTCCGGCGCGCTCTTCCTGGTGATTAGCGTGCTGCCGATCAGGGAGTGGCTCATAAATGCGATCCCGAGATCCCAAAAGCTGGCGATCGCCGCCGGGATCGGCCTGCTGCTGGCGATCATCGCCTTGGAGGGCGCGGGCATCGTGGTGGCCCATCCCGTCACCCTGGTGACGGTGGGAGACCTCACCCAACCCTCGGTCATGCTGGCCGCCTTGGGTTTCGTCGTCATCGTCGCGCTCGACGCGCGCGGTGTCCCGGGCGCCATCCTGATCGGAATCCTGGCGATCACGGCATTGGCCGTGGCGTTGGGGCTGAGCGAGCCGGCCGAAATCTACGCACCGCCGCCGAGCCTGTCCCCCACCCTCTTTCAGTTCGACCTCGTCGGTGCCCTGGACCTGGGTCTCGTCACCATCGTCTTTACCTTCCTTCTGTTGGACGTCTTCGATTCCACCGGCACCTTGATCGGGGTCGCGCAGCGCGCCGGCTTCCTGGACGCGCGGGGCCGGATCCCCCGCATCAGGAAAGTCCTGGTGGTGGACAGCAGCATGTCGATGGTCGGGGCGGCGCTCGGCACCTCCACGACGACGGCCTACATCGAAAGCCTGGCCGGCATCCGCGCCGGCGGCCGCACCGGATTGACGGCCGTGGTCGTCGGCTTCTTCTTCCTATTGGCCCTTTTCTTCGCGCCCCTGGCGGGCAGCGTGCCCAGCTACGCCACCGCGCCCGCCATCCTCTTCGTCGCCTGCGTCATGACCGCGAGCCTGAAGGAAATCGACTGGGAGGACGTCACCGACTACGCCCCGGCCGTTATCACGGCCGTCGGCATGCCGCTCACCTTCTCGATCTCGACCGGCATCGGCCTCGGCTTCATCGCCTATGCCGCGGTCAAGCTCTTGAGCGGCCGCTTTCGCGACGCCAATCCGGCCGTCCTCGTCTTGGCCGCCCTGTTCCTGGTGAAGTTCTCTCTGTCGTAGCGCGGGGAAGCAAGGCCCGGCCTTTCGGTGACAAGGCGCCAGTCAACAGGAAAGCGCCACGCGATCGACGAGGCCACCATCAGGTTGCTATGTCACCCAGGGCGCCCGGGAGGGGTGCCTGGGCACCATCGACCGCTGGCTGGGCTCAGGTCGCTAGCTGGCGCAACATGCGATGACGGGTCCAAGGCGACTCCAAGCCCTCCTCCATCATCGCCTCGCCAATCTCGTGATCCCAACCCTGAAAGAACTTCAGCTTGGTCGCCTCTTCGATCTCGCTCAGGTCTCTCACGAAACAGGAGAGGCGCGTGCCCCTCTCGGCCTCCTGGGGTATGAGGAAGCAGGCGACGTCCACATTGCTCTGCCGGTTCCAGGGATACCGATAGGGATCGATCGTAATGCAGTAGTAGGCCTCTGGAATCGGGACGCGTTGGCCAGTGCGCCGCTGGATGGTGTCGGGGTTCTCACCGAAAACGGGGCCCGCGACCGCCCAAACGTGGTCCTTCTCTTTCGTATCCTCGATGTTGCGGATTATGTTCTCCAGCGCGAGCCAAACACCGGTGTTCAGCGGGCCGCGCTGCGGGCTCATGTTCGACATGAAGAAGGTTTCCATCTGCGCGAGGCGGCCGAACTGAACGTTGATGACCTCGTTCGGCACCATGTGCCCGACATGGTAGGAAACCCCATTGTGCCGTCCGAAGGTCTCTGGCCCCAAGCGGCGGGCGGGGTCGAGGCGTTCATCCGCATAGTAGAGATGCGGCCGATCGTAGTCGACCGAGCGATCGGCATGCGCCACGCGGTAAGCGGACCACAGGGGCTGTAGCCGTTGCGGACAGTAGCCGACGACGTAGCCGTGATTGACCAAAATCTGAACCTCGTTGTGAGGGTCTTCGTTTGTTGGCGCTCCCTTGAACAAGAAGAGGTCGATGAGGTGGCTGAGATGCCGACTGGCGGGATGAATGCTGGTGTTGTCCATGGCGCCTTCTCCCCTCTTTCCGGACTGCGGACGGCGATGCATCAGTCCGCGCGCGAGCCGCTAGGCACGGTTTTCTCTCAACGGAAAAGCTGAAGGAGGGCTTCCGCGTCCAGCATCCCCCACCCGCGCGCGGAGTTCCAATGGCCGCTGAAGCCGCGTGACGACTGATTGAGCGCCGCGCGAATCTGATTGGCGTTCAATTGTGCGCCGCCCGATGCCTGCTGCTGCGATAGAAGCAGCGCGATCGCTCCCGTCACATGCGGCGCCGCCATGCTGGTGCCCGGCATCGCGACAATATCATCGCGGGTCCCTGCGCGCGCTGCTTCTATGTTGAGCCCGGGTGCACCCACATCCGGTCTGCGTCGACCGTCGCGCGTCGCGCCCCTTGACGAGAAGGACATCACCTGTCCCTGCATGAACCTATCGAGAGCCGCCACCGAAATCACCGTACGGGCGGTCCCTGGAATGCTGAGCGTCCCGTCTGTCGCCACATGCGTGACGAAGCGCAGGGGCTTGTCGTTGTTCCGCTCTATCCAGGCATCGACCATTCCCGCCGTGGGAACGCTCGCCGCCTGCACGCGAAGCGTCCAGAGGCCGGGAGCGATCAGATTCCTGGAGCCACGGGTGATGCGAATAGACAGGCGCGCATCGCCATTGTCGCGATGGTATCTGTCCAAGGTCATGCTGTAGCTGTTGCCCGACGCGAAAGCACCATGGACCCTCGGGGGCGACGACGAGCGGTCAAGTGCCGGTGTCGTGCCGCCATGCAGCGGCGCTTCCAGCACGAAGCTGAGGTCATCGGCGGAGTTGTACCAGACCTCTATGACGTCGTCCCTCCGGCTCACCTGCTGGCTGCTCCACTGCAAGTGAACGATCTGCTCCTGACCGATCTGGAAGTGGGCATGCAAGCCGTCGGCGGCCGCATTGCCCGCTGATTTGACCAGCACGCGGCCCGGCATGCGGCCGCCCGAGGTGAAGTTGTCGAAGGCAGCCTCCAGCGTCGAGGTACCGTCATGCGCTCCGGCATTCATGCCTTGGCTGATGTTCACCGCGATCGGCAGCTGCTCTTCGCGTGCCACGCGCTCCATGAAAGCCAAGGCATCGACGTGCGCCATCGAGTAGCCGATGCTGTTGGGATCGCCGTGCGGCGTGGTCAACTTGGATCGAACGAAGACGATGCCCGCTTCGGGTGCAAGTCCACCGGTGAACCTTCCGGCGGCGCGCCCCGCGGCGATGCTGGTGACGTGCGTCCCGTGGCCGGATCGATCGCGTCCGAGATCGTGCGGAACGACGCCCGAGGCGATGATGCCGTCTATGTCCGCTGTCGTGTAGAGCGTGCCGTACAGGGGATTGCCGCGGTCATCGAGCGGCGCCGGACCGCTCAGCCCGCGCTGATCCCAGAGGGCGACGATTCGTGTTGTCCCGCCGGCGTTCCGGAAGGCTTCGTGCAGCACGTCGAGCCCGCCGTCGATAACGCCGACCAGTGCGTTAGCGCCACGCTCGTTCAGGGGCATGGCCTGCACCTTGTCGCCGCCCACGGCGGCAAGAGACACGCTGAGTTCTTCTTCACCGGCATCACGGCTGACGTCTATCCTGATGACGTCCGGGTCTACGCTCAGTTGCTCTATCGCTGAAACCGAAGCATGGCCGGCGACGACATCGCCTACCCTGGAGCTTTCCCTGAAACCCTCGATCTCACCGCCGTTCCAGTCAAGCCGGCGGACCTGCAGGATCACCGGTACGCCACCCGCGTAAGACGGTGTTGCTTCCTCGTCGGGGGCGGCGCCCGCCAAGCCCTCCTCCCCGACAGGTCCCAGTCCTTCGTTCAGGAACTCGTCAGCTATCCCCAAGTCGCCGGCGGACTCGAGGTTGGTCAAGTCAAGAGCTTCACCGCTTTCCAGGCCCTCCCTCTCGGCCGTCCTTGTCTTCTCCTGAAAGGCAGCGACCGACTCTTCATCGCCAACCATGTGGAACAAATAGGAATCAACTTCCGACCGAAATCGCTTGGCCATCAAAGAGGTCCCCCCAAGCTAGTTAAATCCGTCGAGACTAAAGCAGAGCGTATGCCAAGTCTTAGGGCACTCAAGTCCACATTATGCACGATAGAAGGGATCTTGACAACAAAGAAGGGAGTTCGATGCAAGAAAAGTGCCGGTAGAGTTGTCGAGTTGACGGCACAGCCGTCTCACCATCCGAGCCTTGTCGAGGACTCGTAGGAGAGACATCGGCGACGCATCGACAAGCTCTTGTTTCCCCTTTGCTGCCCGCCGGGGCATAGACTTGGCCGCAGCCCAGCAGCCGGAGGAATCGCCTTGATCCAGACAGTGCCGCCTCTTGCCGATGCCGCAGCGAACGGCTCGGACTTCTTCCGCGGCTTTCGCGAAGGCCTTGTCGCCGTTCCCGAGGGAGAGATCTTCGCGCGGGTCGGCGGCGAGGGGCCGCCGCTCCTGCTGCTGCACGGCTACCCACAGACCTCGGCGATCTGGCACCGCGTGGCGCCGGACTTGGCGGAGACCTACACGGTGGTCTGCGCCGACCTGCGGGGCTACGGCCGCTCGCACAAGCCGCCGACGCAGCGCGACCACGGCCCCTACTCCAAGCGCGCGATGGCGGGGGACATGGCGGCGCTCATGTCCGCCTTGGGCTTCGAGCGCTTCTCCATCGCCGGACATGACCGGGGTGGCCGGGTGGCCCACAGGCTGGCCCTGGACCACCCCGATCGGGTCACCGCGCTGGCGACCTTGGACATCGCCCCGACGCGCGAGATGTATGCCGAGGCCCGCAGCGCCTTCGCGCAGAGCTATTGGCATTGGTACTGGCTGAGCCAGCCAGCCCCCTTCCCGGAGACCCTGATCGGCGCGGATCCCGATTTCTTCTGGCTGAAGAAGTGCGGCTCCGGCAGTGCCGGCATGGCGCCCTTCCAGTGGGAGGCGCTGAACGAGTACCTGAGTGCCTTTCGCGA
The DNA here is from genome assembly GCA_963669375.1 of Rhodospirillales bacterium. GTDB lineage: Bacteria > Pseudomonadota > Alphaproteobacteria > Kiloniellales > JACOMY01 > JACOMY01. Next base: position 2,033,217 of record OY770024.1, read on the forward strand.
TCCGGCCGTCATCCACGCCACCTGCGAGGACTATCGCGCGGCCCGAACGATCGACATCGCCCATGACGACGCCGACGCCGGTCGCAAGGTGACGGCACCGCTCTTGGCTCTTTGGGGCGCGCAGGGGGCGATCCAACGCCACTTCGACTGTCTCGATCTCTGGCGCAGGCGCGCCGAGCGAGCCTCCGGGCAGGCACTGCCCGGCGGCCACTATCTGCCGGAGGAACTGCCGCGGGCAGTGAGCCAGGCCCTCATTGCCTTCTTCGCTGAGACGAGCGCTTGAGTGCCGAGAGGAGGTCTATGCCGCCCGCGATGCCGCTGGATCTTGAGGCGCGCATGCCGGTCCGCGCTCCGTGATGTTAGTCGCACAGCGGATGCCGCCCCACAGCCGCACGAAACTGCTCCAGCCGTAGACCGGCACTGCCTCGAACCCCAAGCGCTCCCAAAGGTTGGCGTTAGCGGCGTCGAAGGGGCGCAGACTTGCCTCCTGATCGCCGTAGCAGGGCAGCCAAACCAGCGGACGCCCGGAGCCCGCGCGCGGCGCGCCGTCGAGGATGACGTTGTTGTAGTACCTGGGATAGCGCTTGGCCGAGCCGGACAGCGGCGCGAAGGGCACGGGGTTGCGCAGGACCGTCAAGCCGGAGCGCTCCAGTCCTTCCGCCGTCCTGTCCAAGGCACGGCGCGCCCGCGCCATGCCGGCCGTCACCGCGGCGCCCTTGCAGTGCGCAAAGGGCTCGGCGAGCAAGACCAGGGGCTTCTCTCCGGACGCCAGACCCGTCACCGAAAGGAAAAGGTCCAGATGAAAGCCGTACTGCGCGGCATGGTCATGTTCGGAGAGGGAGGCGCACTCTCCGCCATAGCCGAAGACGCAGAGCCTGCGGTCGTCCATCTGGCGCAGTCGCTCCCCGGCCAGGGTCAGGCTTCCGTTGCCGCCCCACAGCGGCTCCCTCGACTTGGCGAGGCTTTGGTAGCCGACGATGCGGATCGTCCCGCCGACCAGCTGGTTTCCACCTTCTAGATGCAGCGGAACGGCCTTTACGGGCACGCCGTCCAACGCGCCCAGCCAGGTGGCGAGGCCGTTGCGCCGATCGCCTAGCGGCTGGCCGTAGACCGGCCCCTCCCCGCCCTGCCAGACGATCAGGGAGTCCCGAGCCCAAAGGTCCTCTTCGCGTAGGGTGTTCGCCGGCACCTTGCCGGCAAGGGTGATCGAGCAGCGCGGTGCCAGACGGGCGACCCAGGCCTCCGCGGCGGCCAGAGCGCCAGGCTCGGTCAGAATGGTGAGCCGGATGCCGGGCACCAGAGCGGCGATCAAGTTGCCCAATGCCGCAAGGCGAGCCTGACGGTCCCCGGCCGCGCGATCGAGCAAACCCGGCGGCAGCAACATCACCAGCCGCTCGATCAGACCGCTGCAGTCGGAGAGCAAGCGCGGACTGTCTTGCTTCGCCGGCCCTGTCCGCTCCCGCGCGTAGCCCGGCGGACAGACGCTCATCGGTAGGTCTCGAGGACGTCGAAGCTCGCGCTTTCCTGCAGCGCCCAGAGAGGTGCCGCGGCCGGTACCGCTCTGGCCGCGTCCCGCCGCATCCGTTGGAGCAAGGCCCGCGCATCGTCGGACTTCAGGCTTTGGCCGCGGACCTTCATGGCGGTCGTTAGGGACCGCTTGCGACGAGGGCAGGCCCGCAGCGCTTCCACCACGCGATCCCAGGTGCGCTCGCTGAAGTGCAGAGCGGCGGCGCTCTGCTGCAGGGCGTCTTGCTCGGCCGGCGAGATCCTGCCGAGGCGACGCAGCCGCTCAATGCTCGCGTCCGCATCGACCAAGGCCAAGGTCAAGGGCTTGAAAGCCAACTCGGCGGGCGCATGCAGGACGGCGACATCGGCATCGGCGACCCTCGAGCCGTCGAGATAAGAGCGAAAGATCGCGCCCAGGCCGATCATGCCATAGGGCGCGCACTCGGCAGCGCGCAAGGCCCCCATGCTGGCGGCGCCATAGACCCGCAAGCCGGCGGAGAGCGCGAAGAGAATCTCCTTGTGCCACACGGAAGGCGCGCTGCCGAAAATCCCGTCGATCAACCCAATGGCGGATGCGCCGCCGCGCGCCGCGCGATAGAGGTCGCCGCACTTCGCGGGCGGCTTGAGCTGGAAGCCGCGCAGCTCTTTCCTGTCCAGGCCATGGATGCTGGGCCCGGCGAAAACGACGGTGGCGGGCATGGTTTCATCCTTACGCGACAAGCCTTGTCACGTCCTCCAGGTCCAGGAAACTCACTTGGCCGCTGGCGGCCCCCAGCCCCGGGACGAGTACGCGGACCACGGCAAATCCGCTGTCCCTGGGCGTCAGCTCGAAGGCGAAGGCATCCTTGATGCCGGCGTCTCCGAGCCGCGACAGGATGTGGCTTTCGCTCAGCAGGGAGAAGGGAGGTGACAGAGGCGCGATGCTCTGCGCGAAGGCCTTCATGTCCACCGAGCGCGTCTCGTCGCGCCATTCGATGGCGCGGGCGACCTCATACTCCGCGGCCGTCAGGTCGTCTCTTGATCCGGCGATGACGGTAAGACGGGATTGTATGGCCTCCAGGAGGGCGGCTTCGGCCGCTTGCCAAAGGTCTTCCCGCGCCGCGTAGCCGGCGACGTAGCGCAGAATGGGTCCCCTCTCGGACATGATCGGATGGGGCACGAAGGCCCCCACGACCGGTACCGGGACCTTGCTCCTCACGCCCAGGAACCGCGGCGTCAGGCCACGCGCACCGAGACGACCGACGATCTCGTCCAGCTGCGGGCGCACGCCGGTCTCGTAGCGCAGCGGCCGCCCGCCGCCGGCGTGCAGTCCGAAGGCGTTGGTCATGGAGCTGGCGTCGTGTTCGATCAACTCCATCAAGGCGTGCTCGGTCGCGGACTCCCTGTCGCTGCCGGCGCCCAGTCCGTGCGAGGTCATGCGAAAGGCATCGCGGTCCCAAGGCGCATCGAGCCTCAGGTCCAAGCCGACCAATTCGAAAGGCGCGACCACGCTCTCGCCGGTGAAGAGCGACCGCCCGGGCACCCAGGCGCGCTCTCGATCGGGATCGAGGGAGCGCGCATCGCAGCGCGCCAGGCGCTCCAGGGGCACTGGGTTCAGGCCATTCCGGGCGGCCTCGTTGAGCGAGCAGAAGCTCTCGACCATGGTGCGCGGCCGTTCCGCCATGGCGCTCTCGATCGCCTCCATGATCGCGGAGATGCGCGCTTGGCGATGGGTGAGGCCCTTGCCTTGCGAGACGGAGAGCGCCCGCGCGTTGGGACGGCAGGCGAACCACACCGGCACTCCCAGGCAGTCAAGGCCTGTGAGATCGCCGACGCGCGTAATTCCGCACATCTTGAGCACCGAGGGGCCAGGCTCGACGAAGTCACGCGTTCTCTCGGCTGATGCAGCACAGGCCATGATCATAGAGCCCCTTAGGCTACGTTCTCTTCGGGCAGGGTCCAATCCGGGACCGGATCGGCGGGCTTGTCCGACATCACGGCAGAGCTCAGCTGCTGCGTGCCGAGAGACCCGTGTTTGGCTGATGGATCCATCTCTCGGAGAACCTTGTTGAGGGGATGAAACACCATGCGCCCGGAGTACCAGTCCGAGTCATCGACCGGTGAAAAGAAGGCGAAGTCCACGTCGGACATACGCATCCCGGAATTGACGCTGCTTTCAACGACGCTTTCCATTGCGTCATCGACGATCACATCGGACGAGCTATCGCTGGCAGCGATCAACTTTCTGGCGGCAGCTGCAATCCGTCCGTAGCCGTCGCGTCCGGGATTGGCATCGTTGTAGGCTTGGATGCTCTCATCGGACACGACAACCACCCGGAAGGGGTTGGTGCGGACAAACAGCACACCTGATCCCTTCACACCCACGACATAGAGGTTGGTTTGAGGCATCATTTCCTCCACTAGTTGATACCTGCACGCTGCAGGCCTTCCAAGAAGAGCTTGGTGAAATCCGAGTCCTGATCGGGGGAGACCTTAACGATTTCCGCGGCCGTCATCCCGGGATAGAGGTCCCTCAAGCGGTTGGCGGCCATGCGCGCACCGCTGTCATCACCCATCAATGCCAAACTGGCGGTGAACACGCGAATCGCCGGATCGATCCTCTCCATCTTTCTGCAGAGGTTCACTGCCTCGACATAATCCCCGCGGTGAAAGGCAATCCCAGCCCCTGCCCACCAGTACTTGTCGGGCGCATCGGGGTTCAGCCAGATGGCTCGTTGGAAGCGCCTCCAAGCAGCCTCCGTTTCACCGATGTGCGATAGTGCGTCGGCGTATTGGATGAGCAGATCCGGCGAGTTGGGACTGAGGCTCTCCGCCTCCGCGAACTTTCTTGCCATGGTCGGAAAGTCACGCTGGTAGAGGGAGATCACGGCGGACATCCAGTGGCCGGTGCTGGCGCCTGGGTCCGCGTGGATTGCCGCTTCCGCCTCGGCACGCGCACGCAGCAGCAAGTAAGGATCGTTGCCGCCGAGCATCAGCCACTCCAGCTGCAGGGTTTGCGCGGTGCGCGCCCTGGCATCGGCGAAATTGGAATCCCGATTGGCGGCCTTGCGGAACTCGGTGCGCGCCCGCCGGAGCAAGGGCAGCTCGCAATCCTTCAGCAACTGCAGTCCTTGGAGGTACTGGTTATAGGCGTTGCCGTCGCCTCGGCCTGTCGGCGCTTCCAGCAAATGCCGTTCGATCTGCTCCGAGAGAGAGAGCGCTACCTGCTTCGAGAGAACGAGAAAGATCTCGCTCAGCTTCTCCAGATCGAGCTCGTACTCGGCCGACCAGAGGATCTCGCCAGACCGGTGGTGCAACAGGGTGAAGGTGATCACCCTCGATCCCGGCACCACGAGGCTGCGCACCACATACTCGGGATCCAAGGCGGCGTTGGCCTGGCCGGCCGACGGTAGCTTCCGGGCGAAGCTGCTGTGGGTGGAGAGCACGGCAAAGCTGCGGAAGCGCGAGAGGCTGTTCGCCGTGTCTTCGACCAAGGCCAGCAGGATCGGATCGACGCGCTCCTGCACCAGGATCTCGGGCCTGAGAAAGGCGACCCGCGGACAGTGCCGTCGCGCCGATCGAGACGCCGATAGAGGTCCGGGCAGGTCGCTTGGCATGTCTTCGTACTCGGCGGCGATCCGCCGTGCCGATCGCGCCGTATCGACGGAGGGCTCCGTCTTTTCCGCCTGCGACAGCGTCGTCTTGAGGGACTGATAGATGCGCTTGGCGCGCGTACCGTTGCCGCAGCGCCCATAGGCCTCCATGATGGCCCGGTAGCTCTCTTCGCGCTCCGGATCCAGGGCAAGCATGCGGTTGGCGATGGTGGCGATGGAGCTGTCTTGCGCCTTGCCGAACCTGGTGATGTCGAACAGCGCGGATTCGGCCGCTTGAAAGAAGCGATCGCGCAGCCGGCTGCGCTCCGCATGCAGCCAGTAGGTGAGCTCCGGCCCCTCCTCGCTCACGCCTTCCAAGAGATCGCCACGGAAAAGCGCCAAGCCCGCGATGACCTCGCTCGGGTCGTCCGAGAGGGATGCTATCAGGAAGGCCGCCAGGTCGGAGGCGCGGGCGGTCTCGCCGGCTTCCAGGGTGTCGGTGGTGGCGCTGACGAGGCAGCAGCCGCTCGGCGTCGCCTGTCGTATCCGCGCCACGAGCTGCCTAAGATTGGCATGCGCCTTGCGTCGATCGGCATCTTCCCACAGCAAGGCGGCCGCCGCCTGCCTGGTCAACGACTCCGAAGAAGACAGTAACAATGCAGCTATTAGTATAAACCCCTTCGAGGGAAGGCGCTTGCCTGCCTGCAACTTAAAGAGTTGCGGAACGCCGAATAGTCGAACGGGAGTCTCGTCTTCGAAGAGTGCTGGCATTTCCTTCCCCTCTCCCTACTGACGGTACTGCAAGGCCAATTAAAGCGCACCGGATTTCGAAATGCCGAGTCACGCTTGTGTCACTCTTGTACGGCGATGCTGATGAGGTCGACCCAAGGTAGAGGTCGATGGGGGCACTTCCCTTCTAGTGGGAGCCGCCTCGCGAACAGGGCATCGGAAGGATCAACGAGATGACGGAAGTGGTAACCTTCGAGCGCGACTACGCAACCTGGGTCGGTCAAGCGAGACCCTTCGAGAAGGCCGACGACGTAGGCTATGTCGTCTCGGAGTTCCTTTGGTTCCTGGGCACGCCCTTCTATCCGATCGGCGGCCTGGTCGATGCCAAGGTGTCGTCGGTATGGCTGGGGGCCGGCGACCGGCCGCTTGGGGACGAGGACAATCTGGACCTGATCTTCAAGATGAGGATCTTTCCGGAAGGCCGTCAGTTCTTTGAGATCGTGCTCCGGTCGGATGCCGGGGCATCCTACGGCGGCTGGATCTACGGCCAGTCGGTCGAGATCGGCGAGGAGATCGTCAACGCGCACCGGGTCATCATCGCCGAAGCCGACGGCGTCAAGGAGCGCTACGAGTTCCATCCGAGCGACGGGCAGTACCATCTGGCCTCCAGCGTCGACGAGGAATTCAAGAGCCCGATCATCGTGCGCCGTATGAGCAAGAGATCCCGGAACTACCGCTTCTGAGTGTCAAAGGTGACGTGACCTGACCGAGGAGGGTGCCAGAGGGGTCCCTGACTTGCGCCTCGCCGGCTCCGGCGCCATGCTCGCCTCCAAGGAGCGACGCTAGAGAAGGGAGGCGAGACCCGACGGCGCCCTCCACGACATCTCGGCCGACCTCCGCCGATGAAGAGGAGGCGGACAATGGCGGACTTTCGGAACCCCGATCGAAGCGAAAGGGTGAAGGTAGGCGAGCACGACGTGGTCACCTACAGCTGGGGATCGGGCAAGGAGACCCTCTTCCTGCTGAGCGGCGGCCCCGGCTTGCCCTGTCGCTACCTGGTCGAGCCCCACCTGCGCCTGGTCGATGCCGGCTACCGGGTGATGAGCTACGACCAGCTGGGTACCGGCCAATCCGACCGGCCCGAGGACGCCTCGCTCTGGCATGTCGCCCGCTTCGCGCAGGAGGTGGAGCAGGTGCGCAGCCAACTGGGACTCGATCGCTTTCACCTGATCGGGCACAGCTGGGGCGGCTGGCTCGGCATGGAGTACGCCGCCACCTTCCCGGGCGTGCTGGCCAGCCTGGTCATCGCCAACTCCGCCGCCGACATTCCCCACCTGGTGAGCGAGCTCAACCGTCTGCGCGCCGGCCTCGGCATCGAGACGGTGCGCATGATGCAGCGCCGCGAGGCGGAAGGCTCGATCGAGCACGAGGAGTATCAGGCGGCGATCACCTTGCTGAACTACCGTCACGTCTGCCGCCTCGACCACTGGCCGCCGGCGCTGACGGAGTCCGTCGCCGACTGGAACATGGATCCCTACCTAACGGTTCAGGGTCCCAACGAGTTCCTCTACATCGGGAACCTCAAGGACTGGAGCCGGCTGGAGGAGATGGCCCGCTTCACCGAGCCCTGCCTCATCATCGCCGGCGCGCACGACGAGATGACGCCCAACTGCGCGCTGCGCATGCACACCGCCATCCCCAACTCCGAGGTGGCGATCTTCCCCAACAGCTCGCACACGCCCTTCTACGAAGAGCCCGAGGCCTATTTCCGACGCCTCGAGGGTTTTCTCGAAGCCCATCCCAGCGGCTGAGCCAACCCCCGGCTCCGCAGGTGCCAGGATGCTAGGCTTTCGTCCTGGCGACTGCTAAGACACGTTCCGGCCTCACAATGATGCGGCTGACCAAGGCTGGGGGCCCCTCGGCCAGAGCGCGGAACCAACATCACCAGACCGGCAAGACCCGGCTATGTGGAGGATGTGTAATGACGAGCAGATCGACCTTTCTGGCGACCACGGCGGTCGCGCTGTTGCTGGGCGGCGCGGCCGCGAAAGCGGAGACCCTGCGTCTCCTGACTTGGGGCAGCTATGCGCCCGACAAGGTGATCGAGCTGTTTGAAGAGAAGTACCCCGACATCGACGTCGAGGTGACCTACTCCAACAACGAGGAGATGATCTCCAAGCTGCGGGCCACCGGCGGGGCCGGTTACGACCTGGCCCAGCCCAGCCACGACCGCATTTACGCGGTCCAGCAGGAGTACGACATCTATAAGCCGCTGGACCTGTCGAAGATCGACACGGCCACCATGGACCCCAGCCTGCTGGCCGGCGTGAAGGCCAACACCACGATCGACGGCGAGGTCTACGCCGTGCCGCACCAATGGGGCACGTCGGGCCTGATGGCCGACGTCACCAAGGCGCCGGGCATCTCCAGCTGGGCCGATCTCTGCGATCCCCAGTACAAGGGACGCACCTCGATGCGGCTGAAGCGGACCATCCTGCTGGGCACCGCCTTCGCCATGGGCAAGGACCCCTTCGCGGCCTATGACGACCTCGACGAGTATCAGAAGATCCTCGACGAGGTGGCGGAGAAGCTGATCGCCTGCAAGGACAACATCAAGACCTACTGGCAGGGCGGCGACGACCTCTCCAGCCTGATGCTGTCCGGTGAAGTGATCGCGTCGGAGACCTGGGACTCCACCGCCTACAGGCTCTACGGCCAGAATCCCGACATCGTCTTCATCCCGCCCGACACCGGGGCCCTGGCCTGGATCGACACCTTCGCCCTGCCGCGCAAGGGCAAGGCGGACGACGCCGCCTACAAGTGGATCAATTTCGTCCTGCAGCCGGAGATCGTCACCATGATGTCTGACAGCTCCGGCGCGATCTCGGCCGTCAACGGCGGCATCGAGCTGCTGCCGGAAGACAAGAAGGCGGCCGTGCAGGCGGCCTTCGATCCCGAGGACATCAAGAACCTGAAGTTCTTCGCCAACATCCCGCCGGGGGTGGAAGACATGGAAGGCAAGACCTTGGAGAAGATCAAGGCGGCCACCGGCGGTTAAGCCGGCCTCAAGTTCGCTTGCGGCGCCCGTGTGATCGGAGCCCTCTCCGATCCGCGGGTGCCGCGGCACCCTCCCGACGACACGACCCCGGGCGACCTCGGTCGGCTGACCAAACGAGCCTCTCATGTTCGATCTTCAATGTGACGGCGTGACCAAGCGCTTTGGCCGGCTGACGGCGGTCGACGACGTCTCCTTCGATATCCCCAGCGGCTCCTTCTTTTCCATCCTGGGTCCGTCGGGCTGTGGCAAGACCACGCTGATGCGCATGATCGCCGGCTTCGAGCGCCCGGACGCCGGCGACATTCAGATCAAGGGCAAGTCCGTCCTTTCGGTCCCGCCCAATCGGCGCAACGTCAAGATGGTGTTCCAGCACCTGGCGCTCTTCCCGATGATGAACGTGGGCGAGAACATCGCCTACGGCCTGCGCTGCCGGGGCGAAAGCAAGGCCGAGATCGCGCGCAAGGTGGCCGCCGTGCTGCAGCGGATCGCCCTGCCCGACGTCGCCGACAAGGAGATCTCGCAGCTGTCCGGCGGCCAGAAGCAGCGCATCGCCATTGCCCGCTGCATGGTGCTGGAACCGGACGTCCTGCTGCTCGACGAGCCCCTGGGCGCGCTCGACCTGAAACTGCGCGAGCAGATGAAGATCGAGCTGAAGCTGCTGCAGCATCAGTTCGACACGACCTTCCTCTACATCACCCACGACCAGTCGGAAGCCCTGGTCATGTCGGACAACGTCGCGGTGATGAACGCTGGACGCTTCGAGCAGATCGGCTCTCCGCAAGAGCTCTACCACACTCCCAAGAGCGGCTTCGTCGCGGGCTTCGTCGGCGACAGCAATCGCTGGCATGGCCGCCTGACAGAGGTGAGCGAGGGCCTGGCCAAGGTGGAGATCGAGGGCGGTGGCGCGATGGTCACCACGCTGGGGGACAGGAGCGCCAAGGTCGGCGCGAGCGTCGACGTGTTCGTGCGGCCCGAGGCCATTTCGCTGGACGCCAAGGATGACGGCAACCGTCTGGAGGGCACCGTCGACAGCCTGCTCTTCAATGGCGCCAACAGCCGTGTCCTGGTGCGCACGAAGGACGGCAACCTGGTGGAGGTGGGCCACGCTATCATGGACAACACCACTGCAATCAATCCCGGCGACAGCGTGGCGATCGGCTGGCCCCATGGCCGCGGGCTCTGCTTCGGCGCGGCCGGCTGAGAAACGGGCATGTTCCGCTCCGACAGCCAAAAGCTCACCCTGATCCTGCTGCTGACGCCCTTTCTGCTGTGGATCTTCCTGCTGATCGTGCTGCCCCAGTTGGGCATCTTCTACATTTCGCTGCGCGAGAAGGTGGGCCCGCGTCAGTACGAGCTAGGGCTGGCCAACTACATCGACTTCGTGAACGAGCCGATCTACTGGAACACACTGCTGCGCACGGCCTCCTTCTCGATCCTGGTGACCGCCCTGGCGCTGCTGGTCGGCTTTCCCATCGCCTACTACATCGCCAAGATCGCCCGCAAACGCTCGCGCGCGGCGCTCTTCCTGCTCTGCCTCATCCCGCTGTGGGTGAGCGATCTGGTCAGGGCCTTCGGCTGGATCGTGCTGCTGCGCGAGACCGGCATTATCTCCGGCTTCCTGCAGTGGACGGGGCTGATCAGCGGACCGGTCGAGCTGCTCTACAACGACGTTACCGTCGTCATCGGCCTGGTCTACACGGTCATCCTCTTCATGATCGTCCCCTTGGTCTCCACCTTGAACGGCATGGACAACGCGCTGCTGGAGGCCGGCTACAACCTGGGCGGCACCCGGCTGACGGTGCTGAGGCGCATCGTCGTTCCCTATGCCATGCCGGGCATCATCGCCGGCTGCATAATCGTCTTCATGCTGACCGCCGGCAGCTACCTGACGCCGATCCTCCTGGGCGGCAAGAACTCCATGTGGTTCACCGAGCAGATCTACGACCAATTCATCACGCGCTACAATTGGGAATCGGGTGCCACCTTCGGCATCCTGCTGCTGGCCTTCACTTCGCTGGTGGTCTGGCTGGGCCTGCGCCTCAGTGGCCAGAACCTGGCCTCGACCGTGGCCAAGGACTAGCCGGCCGATGAACGTCGCAGAGCCACAATCCCGGATCCTGCGCTGGATCTACAGCGGCTATCTGGTGGCCTTCTTCCTCTACCTGGCGGCCCCGCTGGCCGCCGCCAGTCTCTTCGCCTTCAACGACTCGCTCTTCCCGGCGCTGCCGTGGAACGGCTTCACCTTGGACTGGTTCTTCAACGACACCGAGCCAAAGCTCGGCATGTTCCACGACCGCCGCCTGCTGCGCGGGCTGGAGACCTCCCTCTACGTCGGGCTCATCGTCTCGGCCCTTTCGGTGGCGGCCGGCACCTGCAATGCCTTCCTCTTCGAGCGCAAGCACTTCCCGGGCAAGGGCGCGCTCTACGTGGTGATGATCGTGCCGCTGGTGATCCCGGGCGTCATCCTGGGCATCTCCATCCTGGTCTTCGCCAGCATGATCGCAAACGGGGTGGAAGACGCTCTGGGCTGGGACTGGTCGCTGCTGCGCCCGGGCCTCTTTCTGGTGATCTTCGGCCAGTTCTCCTTCATCACCACCATCACCTCGCTGGTGATCGCGGCCAGGCTCAGGAAGTTCGACATCGCGCTGGAGGAAGCGGCCTTGAACCTGGGCGCGACCAGGGTGCGGGTCCTGGCGACCGTGACCCTGCCCTACCTGGCGCCGGCGCTCTTCTCCGCCTTCGTCGTCGCCTTCCTGGTCTCCTTCGAGAACTTCAACACCACCTTGATGCTGGTCGGCTCCGACGCGCCTTTGACCATCACCATGTACGATCGCATGGTGAAAGTGGGCTCCACGCCGGTATTGAACGCCGTCTCCTTCTTCCTGATCGTCGGCTCCGGTCTCCTGGCGCTGATCAGCATCCTGGTGCAGCGCGAGAAAGAGACGTCGTGAGCGCGCGGGCCTGGAGCAGATCGCAGTCAGGTGGGATCGCCTGACTGCGTGAATCTGCTCTATTTTTCATAGGTGTAGAGCAGGATTCAGACGACAAATCGTTCCGATTTGACGTCATCCTGCTCTAGGCAGATCTCGTTCAGGTGTGGGTGGCCTGCAGGATCGCCATGAGCTTGCGGTCGCGCTCTTCGGCAAGCGTATCGAAGCTGCGGCCTGCCTCTTCGGCGGCAACGCCCTCGACCAGCAGGCGCCCGACGTCGGGCGTCAGGGTGGGCTGACCCAGTGTTTCCCACCAGGCGTGGAAGGAGTCGCGATAGCGTTCGCAGAAGGCTTCCAGGCCATGGCCGCCGCTTCCCAGGCTGAAGAGCATGTGCGGGCCCATGACCGCCCACCTGAGGCCGGGGCCGGCCGAGACCGCCTTGTCGATGTCGGCGACGCTGGCGACCCCCTCGACCGCCAGGTGAATGGCCTCGCGCCAGAGCGCCGCCTGCAGGCGGTTGGCGACGTGGCCGGGAACCTCCTTGTTCACGCGGATCGTCACCTTCTTGCAGTCCGCGTAGAAGGCTTCCGCGACGTCGAGCGCGTCCGCGCTGGTGCGCTGATTGCCCAGCAGCTCGACCAAGGGAATGAGATGGGGCGGGTTGAAGGGATGGCCCAGGAGGAAGCGGCCGGGGTCTTGCCAGCCCTGCTGCATGTCGCCCAGCAGCAGACCGGACGCGCTGGTGGCCACCACGGCCTCGGGCGTGAGAGCCGGCTCGATCTTGCGGTAGATCGCGTGCTTGATTTCCAGCCGTTCGGGCACGCTCTCCTGCACGAACTGGGCCCCCTCGACCGCGGCTTCCGGCGTTGCCAGGAAAGCCAGCCGGCCGCTGGTCTCGGCCATCATGCCGAGCGCCTCCAAGGTCGGCCGGGCGGAGGCGAGGTAGCCGCGGACGTAGTCCTCGCATTGGTCCGAAGGGTCGTAGACGCGCACGTCGCGGCCGGCGGCGGAGAAGAGCGCGGCCCAGCTGGCGCCGATGGTGCCGGCGCCGATCACGGCGACGGCCTTGATGGAGGAGGCCGATGGCTTGGCTGTCGTCATGGCCCTTGCCCTTTCTTACGCTAGAAGAGACCAGGTTGCAGGGGAGAGCTGGCCGTCAAGCCGCCATCGACGACAAAGACCTGGCCGGTGGCGAAGGCCGCTTCGTCGGACGCAAGCCAGACCGCCATCGCGGCAATGTCGCTGCCCTGGCCGAAGCGGCCGACGGGATGGCGCAGCAGGGCGTCGCGCTTGGCGGCTTCCGGGTCCTCGGCCAGCGCGAAGCCCGAATCCGCCATGTCGGTCAGAATCCATCCGGGCGCGATGGCGTTGCAGCGTATGCCCTCGCCCCCGTGATCGCCGGCAATGGAGCGCGTCAGTCCGTGCACGAAGGCCTTGGAGGCGTTGTAGAGCGCCATCGAGCGATCGGCCGAAAAGGCCGAGATGGAGCCGATGTTGACGATCGTGCCGCCGCCAGCCGCGGCCATCAGCGGGATGAAGGCGCGGCAGCATAAGAAGAGACCCTTTGCGTTCGCGCCCATCAGGCGGTCCCAATCCTGGTCGCTGCTGTCGGTTACCTTCTTCTCCAAGGCGGCGCCCGCGTTGTTAACCAGAACATCGACCTTGCCGAGGCGCTCCCTGGCCGCGTCGCGCAGGCGCGCCACCTCCGCCGAGGAGGACACGTCGATCCTCTCGAAGGCGACCTCCGCCGGGTAGTCGTCCGGCGGCTCGCCCCGGCCGCAGGTCATGACCCTGGCGCCCTCTCCCAGAAAGCGCTCGACGATCGCGCGGCCGATGCCGCGTCCGCCACCGGTCACCACGACCGTCTTTCCGGCCAGCCGTCCCCCAGTCCCCGTCATGCGCCTAGAGCCTCATCTGCTGCACTTGCGCCGTGAGCCCGCCGTCGAGCACCCAGAGCTGACCGCTGGCGTAGCGCGCCTCGTCGCCGGCCAGCCAGTTGACCAGACCCGCCACGTCGTCCGGCGTGCCGTAGCGGCGCAGGGGATGAATGTCCCTCACCTTCTGCTGCAGGCTCTCGATGTCGCCCGACGAACCGAAGAAGCTTTGCAGCATGGGCGTGTCGACGAAGCCGGGACAGATCGCGTTGACCCTGATGTTCTCCGGCCCGTAGTCGCAGGCCATGGCGCGGGTCAGCGCATGGACGGCCCCCTTGGTCGCGCAGTAGGCGGCGAGGCTGGGATCGGCGATGAAGCCGTCGTAGGAACCGAAATTGATGACGGAGCCGCCGCCAGCCTTGCGCATCAGCGGGAGGAGATGCTTGCTGACGAGAAAGGTCCCGGTGACGTTGATCGCGAAGATGCGGTTCCAGTCCTCGAGGCTGGTCTCTTCGATCGTTTTCTCGATCTCGATGGCGGCCGCGTTCACCAGGATGTCGAGCGTGCCTGGCCCTTCCGCTAGGGAAGCGGCAAGGCGCTTGCAGGCGTCTTCGCTGGTGACGTCGAGTTGGTGATAGCCGACGCCCGGCGGCAAAGCGGACTTTGGTTCGGCAAGATCGGCGGCGACGACCTGCGCTCCCTCGGCTGCGAGCCGTGCCGCGACGGCCGTGCCTATGCCGCCACAGCCGCCGGTCACCACGGCCGTGCGCCCGCACAATGGGGTGCCCCTATCCGCCGCGGCGCCATCCATCAGGCGAGCGCCTTCGCATAGGCATCGAGCAGCAGGCCATGGAAGTGATGCACGGCATGCTCGCTCCTGCCGGAGCCGGCCGGGTCGTGGACGATACGGCCGCTTTGGAAGGCCGGCGTGGACATGCCGCGCTGAACGCTCTCGACCAGGTCGATGTCCTCTTGCTGCAGCACCTCCTTGATGTAGGTGATGGCTTCCCGCTCCTGCGCGGAGGGCTCCGCCGTTTCGAAGAAGAAGTCGTAGGTCTCCACGGTGCGGTCGTGATCCACCGGGATCACGTGCATCACCAGGAAGTTGCCGCGACCGGGATAGCGCATCAGACAGGTGTTCGGCCAAAGCCACCAGACGGCATGGTCGTCGACCGTGGCGCCCTCCACGCTGTAGGCCGTGTTGGCCTCCTTGCTGGCCTTGGCCATATGGCTGGAGTAGATCTCGTGCGTGGTGACCTTGTAGGTCTTCATGTCCAGCAGGGTGCAGAAGTCCTTGTGCGCCACCGGGCAGTGATAGCACTCAAGGAAGTTGTCGACGACGTTCTTCCAGTTGGACTTGATGTCGAACGACAGTCGATGGGCGAAGGTGAGGCGTTCGACATCGGGCGCGAAGGCCATGATCTCCTTGCCCAGATCGCCCGACTGCTCGGCCAGGCTGGCCGCCGTGGGATCGAGGTTCACATAGACGAAACCGCAGAACTCCTCGACCTGAACCGCCTCCAGGCAGATCTCCTTCTTGTCGAAGTCGACCAGATCGTCGGTGCGCGGGGCCGCGCGCAATCGGCCTTCCAGATCATAGCTCCAGGCATGGTAGGGGCAGACCATGAGGTAGGTCCTGCCCTCGCCCTTCAGCAGCTCGTGGGCGCGGTGCTTGCAGACATTGTAGAAGGCGCGCAGTTCGCCCTTGCGGTCGCGCACGACGGCGATGCTTCGGCCCTGGAGGTCCTTCACGTAGTAGGAACCGGGTTCGCGCAGCTTCTCGCCATGGCAGACCCACTGCCAGGAGCGATAGAAGATGGTCTCCCGCTCCAGTGCGAGATAGCGCCCGTCGGTATAGCTTTGAGCGCCTAGCGAGAGAGAGCGCGCCGGGTTGTCGTCGTAGCCCCGTCGAACCGTGTCCAGGTCCAAGTCGTTCAGAGCGACCGTCATCTCAGCCTCCATCAGAAGAACGAGAATGCTGTCTCTCCGGGACCGCGGCGCCGGCGAGACCGCTTCAAGCCCGCAGTGTGACAGAGGCTCGCCTGGCTTTCTGACTATTTTCGTCGAATTCCGGTACATTCTTGACAGACGGAACGACCAGCCGCGGCGGCAAGCCGGGCCGACCGCCGCGATCGGACGGGCCGGGCCATAGGCCATCAGCGATGGGCCGCGCGCCGCCGCCAAGACGGCGGTCGCCTTGTCACTCCTTGCAACGCAGCGAGTGCAACGGCGCTGGCGCACGACAACGGCAGACTTCGTGATCGCTCTGCATTCCTCTCCCGACGCCAGCGCCCGCTATGGACCCGGGTCTTGCGCTAACCGTAGAGAATCACATCAACGTTGGTCACCAGGACACCGGCCGGCAGCGTCGCACCGCCGTCGAGAATCAGGGTATCGGTCCCGGCACCGCCGTCATAGGTTTCGCCGGCCTGAATCGCCTCCTGGTCGGCCACTTGCATGACGTCCTTCCCGCCCCCGCCGAACAAGGTGTCCACGCCCTTGCCACCGATGAGGAAATCGGCACCCTTCCCCCCGTCGAGCGTGTCGTCGCCGCGGTTGCCCGCCAAGTAATCGCTGTCACGTCCGCCAAAGAGGAAGTCGTTGCCCTGTTCCCCCTTGATCGAGTCGTCCTGGGCACCGCCTTTCACCCGGTCATCGCCGTAGTCCGCGAAGACGAAGTCGTTCTGGTCATTGCCTTCGATGGAGTCGTTGCCGGACTCACCATAGAGGGAGTCCTGGCCAGCACCGCCGTAGAGCCGGTCGTCATTTCCACCGCCGTACAGGCTGTCATTTCCCGTATCGCCATAAAGCCTGTCATTACCACCGCCACCTTGGACCTGGTCCGACCCGCTGCCGCCGAAGACCTTGTCCGCGTCCGCCTTGCCGTTCAGCTTCTTGTCGTCACCGTCGCCACCATGGATCTCGTCCGCGCCCAGGTCTCCGAAAAGGACGCTGTCGTTGCCGTCGCCACCGAATAGCAGATCATTGCCGCTCTCCCCGCGCAGAGAGAAGTCATCTCCGTCTCCGCCATAGAGTCTGTCGGCGGCACCGCCGCCGGTCATGCTGACATCGTTGCCTTCGCCGCCGTACACCCAATCCGTTCCGGTGCCGCCCTCCAACTCCTTATCGTTGCCTTTGCCGCCAAAGATGAAGTCGGAACCACCCCATCCCAGCAAGACGACGTCCGGGCCGGCGTCGCCGTAGAGGCGATCGCTGCCGGCGCCGCCGGAAAGGCCGATGTCGCGACTGCCGCCGCCGAAAATGCGGTCGTCTCCGTCATCGCCGGCCACCAAGGTGTCCAGGTCTCGACCGCCGTAGATGACGTCGTTGCCCTGGCCACCGAAGACGCTCCACTCGGGACCGTCGGCGCCGAAAATCGAGTCGTCGCCGCCACGCCCGTAAAGCCTGTCCGAGGCACCGTAGCCCAGTATCGTATCGATCGCTTCGGTACCGCTTAGAGTGTCCGGTCCGTCAGTTCCCGGAATGAACGCCATCTCGCTTCCTCCTCGACACAGCTGTTTCGGCTTCGTCAGAGCGCCCTTGGCGACACACGACGAACGCTTCAGACCGCAAAGCGGTCGTCATACGGTGTCGCGCGCGCAAGATCCCCAACCGCACCCTCGAGGCCAATCTGATCAGATCGCTGATCGAAAGTCGCGTGATTTTTTCGACAAGAGTTCGAGCATTCTGACGTGGTCTCCGGCAGAGCAAGTCATGCTCAATGGAACAGTCTGAATGAACATCCTTATACCTAGATAAGTCGACACATCTCGGCTTGTTTTATCTTGCTCGGAATGGAGTGTGGCGCGCTCTCTTCGCGCCAACAGGGTTGCCCGAGCCCGGAAGAGCCCGCGGGCCAGGATCGAAGCAAGAACGCCAGGGTCCGGATAAAGAGGTGGCGGCCAGCGGGATCGGGACCGCTGGCCGCCTTTTTCCAGCCTGAGGGGGGCATCGGGGTGAGGTCGGCTGGAAACCTCGGACAGAGAGGGGAAGTCTCCGTGGCTTTTGGTGTTAAAGAGGGATCGTGTTCGCACCTTGCCACGAATGTGGCGGGATTGTGATTTGTGCCACAGGCAAGCGAAAAGAACGGCCGCCGCAGGAGAGCGCGCGAGCGTGACAATTAAGTTACAGCATGTCAGGGGCTGGCGGCACTATGCCCGGAACGCGCGCTACTGGCAAGGCCTTGCGCTAACCGCTCGCATCAAGACTCTGTCGCAAGTCCGCCACAGTAGTGATGCACAAATTGTTGAACGATTGTTCTGGCCACCTGATCCAAAAGTGGTGACAGACAGCCAGATCTCGCGCCATCAGACGGCCGAGAGGCCGCCGTCGATCACCAAAGCGTGACCAGTCATGAAGCCGTTCTCGGACGAGCAGGCCCACAGCATGGCCTGCACCACCTCTTGCGGATCGGCCAGGCGACGCATCGGCATGTTCGACACCACCCGCTCCAGGGCTTGTTCCTTGTCGCCGCGCATCTCATCCAGGAACTCGCTCACCATTGCCGTATCGGCAAAGGCCGGGCAAAGGCAGTTGATGCGTACCCCCTTGCGGGCGCACTCGCCGGCGGCCGACTTCGTCAGGCCGACGACGCCGTGCTTGGCGGCCGCGTAGATCGCCAGCATGGGCGCGCCGACCACGCCCGCGACAGAGGCGACATTGAGGATGGCGCCGCCGCGACCGCCGGCGGCGAACTGCGCTTCCATCACCGGGATCTGCGCCTTCATCGCCAGGAAGACGCCCATCAGATTGACGGCCAGGACCCGCTCGGCTTCGGCCACCTCGATCCCAGGAAGCTTCTTCAAGAGGCCGCCGACGCCGGCGTTGTTGATCGCCACGTCCAGGCGCCCGAAGACGTCGACCGCGCGCGCGACCAGCCCTTGCGCCGTCTCCCAGCGAGAGACGTCGCCAGCCAGGCATTCGACCACCGCGCCGTCGGCCCGCAGCGGCGCCGCCACGGCCTCCAGGTCCTCGGCCTCGAGGTCGGACAGCAGCAGACGGGCACCCGCTTCGGCGAAGCGCCGGGCGGCAAGGCGGCCGAAGCCGCCGGCGGCACCGGTGATCAGGACCACGTCGTCTTGATAGCTCTTGTTCATGCGCTCTTGCCCTCGATGATTTCCGTCGCCATGCGGGCCAGCACCGGCACCGCGGCCCCCATCTTGAGGCCACGCTCGGGATTGGAGGCATTGCCGTCCAAGGCCCGCTTCAGCACGCCCTGAATGATGGCCGCCAGGCGAAAGAAGCTGAAGGCCAGGCAGAAGGTCCAGTTGCCGATCTCGCCGATGCCCACGCGCCGACAGTAGGCCTCGACGTAGTCAGCCTCGTTCGGCAGGCCGTGGGCACGCCGGTCGAGCGTCCCCAGACCGCGAAAGACGCCCTCGTTCGGCAGGCGCCACTGCATGCATTGATAGGCCAGATCGGACCAGGGATGGCCCAGGGTGGAGAGCTCCCAATCGAGGACGCCCAGAATGCGCGGCCCATCGGGTGCGAAGATCATGTTGTCCAGGCGGTAGTCGCCATGGACCAGGGAGACCCGGCCGTCGTCCTCCGGCATCTCCGCTTCCAGCCAGGCCATGAGGCCGTCCATCTCCGCGATGCTCTTAGTTTCGGAAGCCGCGTACTGCTTGGACCAGCGCGCCACCTGGCGGGCGAAGTAGCTGCCCGGCCGACCGAAGTCGCCAAGTCCGACGGCCGCCGGATCGACCAGGTGCAGGTTGGCCAGCGCCTGGTTCATGGCATCGAAGACGGGAGCGCGCTCGTCGTGCGCCAGCTCCGGCAAGGCCGGATCCCAGAAGATCCGCCCGTCCAGGAATCCCATCACGAAGAAGACCGAACCGATCACGCCTTCGTCTTCGCAGAGATGCAGGACCGGCGGCACCGGTACGGAGGTCGAGGCCAGGGCGGCCATCACCCGATACTCGCGGTCGACCGCGTGCGCCGATTTCAAGAGTTGGCCGGGCGGCTTTCGGCGCAGCACGTAGCGGCCCCCGTCGCCGGTCAAGAGGAAGGTCGGATTGGACTGACCGCCGGCGAACTTCCTGGCCTCGCGCAGGCGGCCGAAGCCGGGAAGGTGATCCGGCAGATAGGCGGCCAGCGCGGCCTCGTCCAACTGGGCGACCTCTTCGCTCATGACCTTCGCCTCTCCTGCTTGCGTCTAGGCATAGGTGACCAGCGCCTGGCGCGCCGGCGTCTCCAGGTGCGGGGCACCGTTGAAGCTGTGAAGATAGATGCTCTTGCCGGTGAAAATGAAGCGCGAGACGCCCGTGTTCTTGGTCTGAAGGTTCAGGCTCACGACCGCCTCCGGCGTCAGACCCAGGACTTGGCCCAACATCCGGCAGATGGCCCCACCGGAGCTCACCACCAGCACGCGCCGTCCCTTCTCGGGATCGGTCAGCGCCCGAAGCGCCGCGCCGACCCGATCGCCGAAGTCCGACCAGCTCTCCCTCAGCATTTCTCGCGGCAGCTCGTCCCTGGACCAGGCCAGAAGGGCCTCTCGAATAGTGCGAAAGAAGACCCGACGATCGCTCAGCACATCGGCCGGCCTCGGATGGAGGGCGAAGTAGGCTTCGGCCAGGTTCTCGAAGTCGAACTCGTTCAGGCCGGGCAAGACCTCCAGCTGCGGCAGGGGGCCCAATGCGGCCTGGAGAACCTCCATCGTTGCCGTCTGGCGCGTGAGGCTGCCGCAGGCGATCCGGTCGAAGGTCATCCCCATTTCCGCCCAGTGGTCGCCCAGCAATCGGGCCTGCTGGCGACCCTGCTCGGACAGGCGATCGTAGTGGCCGCCCAGGCGTCCCGCCTGGGCATGCCGCACCAGAAGAAGCTCTGACGCCACGGCGCTTAGCGGTTGGAGTAGCGGCGCAGCTCCTTGCGCGCCACCTGACGGCGGTGCACCGCGTCGGGACCGTCGGCCAGGCGCAAGGTGCGCAAGTGGGTCCACATCTTGGCCAGGGGAACGTCCTGGCTGATGCCCATGGCGCCGTGCATCTGCATGGCCTCGTCGGTGACCTTCAGCGCGACCCTGGGTGCGGCGACCTTGATCTGGCTAATCCAGGGGGCTGCCTCGCGCGGGCTGACGTTGTCCATCATCCAGGCCGTCTTGAGACAGAGGAGGCGCGCCATCTCGATTTCCATGCGGCATTCGGCGATGATGTCGTAGTTGGCGCCCAGCTGGGCGATGGGCTTGCCGAAGGCTTCGCGCCCCAGCGAGCGGCGGCACATCAACTCCAAGGCCCGCTCGGCCTGGCCGATGGCGCGCATGCAGTGATGGATACGCCCCGGCCCCAGCCGGCCTTGCGCGATTTCGAAGCCGCGACCTTCGCCCAGTATCAGGTTTTCCGCCGGCACGCGCACGTCGGTGAAGCGGATGTGCATGTGGCCATGCGGGGCGTCGTCGTGGCCGAAGACCTCCATGGCCCTCAGCACCTCCACGCCCGGGGTGCCGGCCGGCACCAGGATCTGGCTGTGGCGGCGGTGCTTCTCCCCATCGGGGTTGGTCACGCACATGACGATGTAGATCTTGCAGCGCGGATCGCCGGCGCCCGAGGCCCACCACTTCTCGCCGTTCAGAACGTAGTCGTCGCCGGAACGCACGGCCGAGAGCGCGATGTTCGTGGCATCCGAAGAGGCCACCTGCGGCTCGGTCATAAGATAGGCCGAGCGAATCTTGCCCTCCAGCAAGTCGCCCAGCCAGGCCCGCTTTTGCGCCTCGTTTCCGAAACGCTCCAAGACCTCCATGTTGCCGGTGTCGGGCGCCGAGCAGTTGAAGGCCTCGGCCGCCAGGCGCGACCAGCCCATTTCCTCGGCCAGATAGGCGTACTCGACGGTGGAGAGGCCGTAACCGCGGCTGGAGTCGGTCAGCCAGAAGTTCCACAGGCCCGCGGCGCGCGCCTTGGCCTTCAAGTCCTCCAGGATCTCGCTCTGGCGCTCGGTGTAGGCAAAGCGCTCGCCCTTGGCGACCTCGGCCTCGTAGGCATCCTCCAGTGGAATGACCTCTTCGCGCACCATGCGGCGCACCTTCTCGATAAGTGGCTTGACCTTCTCGCTGACGCCGAGATCCATGGTGTGCGGCCTCTCTCCTTGCTTGCGTGGGCGGAGCCAATATGGCCCAGCTTGCCCGTCCCTTGCGACCCCCTTGGCGCGCAAAGCTCTTGGCCGCCGACGCACAGGGCCAATGGCAGGAATCGGACCTCATTGTCCGCGCGCGCTCGCGTCCCGGGCCGCGCTTTCCTAGGATGGGCGCATGTCGGACTTCGAGGCCTGCAACGCCGCCAGACTGCGGCGCGACAGGGATCGCCCAGACCCGCCGCCGGCGGCGTCGGCCAGGCAGCAATGAAGGAGGCGCCCATGCCCAGACCCGACCCGAGCCTCACCTACGCCCTCTTCGACTCCCCGCTCGGTACCATGGTCGTCGCCGGGGAGGACGGACGGCTCCACCTGATCGGCTTTCCGAGCGAGCGAGAGACCAAGGGCCCCAAGGCCGGTTGGACGCGGGACGACGCCCTCTATGCGGAGCCGGTTCGCCAGCTCAGCGCCTACTTCGCGGGCGAGCTCACCCGCTTCGATCTGCCGCTGCATCTCGCCGGCACCCCCTTTCAGAAACGGGTGTGGGCGGAGCTCCGCGCCATTCCCCTCGGCGAGACGACGACCTATGGCGCCTTGGCCGCGAAGATCGGCAAGCCAAGCGCCAGCCGCGCGGTCGGCGGCGCCAACGGCGCCAACAGGCTGCCGATCGTGGTGCCTTGCCATCGGGTGATCGGCTCCGATCGCTCGCTCACCGGCTTTGCCGGCGGTGTCGAGATCAAACGCTACCTCTTGGCGCACGAAGCGCGGGTCGCCGACGCCAAGCGTTCCTAGGGCTCGCCTTCGGCCCAAGAAAAGAAGCGCTCTTTCTAGGCTTGGCCCCACTTCCCCCCGATCAACGCGAAACACAACCCTTGCGTGTTTCTATCAACCCGACCGATGCACACTTTCTCCTTCTTGGTCCAATCATAGTCTTCGCTTTTTCTTCACTATTCACCCAGTGACACAAATCATGGAGAGACAATCTCGAGCGCATGACAATTCTTCATGTAATTGTCAGATATTGTCACACTATCGCTACATCTCCCTCTGGAAAGATCGACGTGCAACGCCCAGCTGAAGGCCGATCATCCTTGGTCTCCTGTTCACCCCAAGATGTGAGGAGTTGTTTCATGACCGGACGGACCAACAGGTTTCGGAAGAGTTCGATCGCCTCGGCGGCCTTGCTGGCGGGCAGCCTGATCGCCATGCCCGCCATGGCGCAGGACAGAAGCGACATGCTGACCGACGAGGTGGTGCTCTCGTCCAGGGTCGTTGCCCTGGACGTGCCCAATCGCCTGATGATCCTGGAGGGCGCCAACGGCAACTACAGCCGGGTCCTCGAGATTCCCAACTCGGTGGTCAATCTGCCCCAGGTCGAGCCGGGCGACAGGGTGACGGTGAAGTACCTCGAGGCCCTGCAAATGAACGTCGAGAACGCACCCAACGCCGAATCCAAGATCGACGTGAGCGAGACCGCGATCCGGGCCGAGCCCGGCGCGCTGCCGGCCAGCGCCAATGCGCGCCAGGTCACCATGACGGCCAAGCTCTTGGCCTACGACAGCAACAAGCACCTGGCAATTCTGGAAGAACCCGGCGGCGGCGACCACAAGATCGCGGTGGAAGGAGCGGACCTGCAGAACGCCATGTCCGACATCCAGCCGGGCGACGTCCTGCGTGCCACCTTCACCGAAGCCGTGGCGCTGGAAATCACCCGCGGCTAAAGAAGCCGATCGATAGGGGTGGTGGCTTTGCTGCCACCCCTAAACCTACACCTCCAGCCATTCCTCTCGGATCGAGGGGGTGTCGCGCAGGTCCTGGGGCGTGCCCTCGAAGACGATGCGGCCGTGGCCCATGACGTAGACCCGGTGCGAGATGTCGAGGGCGATCGAGAGCTTCTGTTCGACCAGGAGAATGGAGATGCCGCTCTCGGCCACCTGTGCGATGAGGTCGCCGACCTGACGCACGATGAGCGGCGCCAAACCCTCCGTCGGTTCGTCGATCATGACCAATTCGGGATCGCCCATCAGGGTCCGGCAGATGGTCAGCATCTGCTTCTCGCCGCCCGAGAGCACGCCGGCGGCGCTGTCCGCGCGCTCCGCCAGGTTGGGGAAGAGCCGCAGCATCTCCTCGATGCTCCAGCGGCCGGGACGGCGCAGGTCCTTGACGCCCAGCAGCAGGTTCTGGCGCACCGTCAGGTAGGGGAAGATGTCCCGGTTCTCCGGCACGTAGCCCAGGCCCAGCCGCGCGATGCGGTGGTTGGGAAAGCCGGCGATCTCGCGG
The DNA here is from genome assembly GCA_963669375.1 of Rhodospirillales bacterium. GTDB lineage: Bacteria > Pseudomonadota > Alphaproteobacteria > Kiloniellales > JACOMY01 > JACOMY01. The sequence goes on from OY770024.1 coordinate 2,057,228, forward strand.
TCCTTGAAGCGGATGGAGCCCTTCGGCGGGACCTCGCCCATGATCGCCTTGACCAGGGTGGAGCGGCCGACGCCGTTGCGGCCCAGGAGACTGACGACCTCACCGGCCCCGACATCCAGGTCGACGCCCTGCAGGATATGGCTCTTGCCGTAGAATGCGTTGAGGCCACGGACCCGAAGCATCTAAAGCGCCTCCTCGCCGAGGTAGGCCTCACGCACCTTGGGGTTTCCGCGTATCTCCTCCGGCGTGCCGCTCGCGATGATCTCGCCGTAGACCAGGACCGAGATGCGATCGGCTAGGCCGAAGACGACACCCATGTCGTGCTCGACGATCAAGAGGGTGCGCCCCTCGGTGACGCGGCGGATGAGGTCCACGGCGCGGTCGGTCTCGGCGTGGCTCATGCCGGCGGTGGGCTCGTCCAGCAGCACGACCTCGGCGCCGCCGGCAATGGTGATGCCGATCTCCAGGGCGCGCTGGTCGGCGTAGGAGAGCAGGCCGGCCGGCGTCTCGCGGGCGTGCCCCAGATGCAAGAGGGTCAGCATCTCTTCGCTGCGCCGGGTCACGTCGGCCAGCCGCGATGCCCAGCGCCAGAAGGTGTAGCGGTAGCCAAGCGACCAGAGCACCGCGCAGCGCAGGTTCTCGTAGACCGACATGTTGTGGAAGATGTTGGTCACCTGGAAGGACCGCGACAGTCCCAAGCGGTTGATCTCATAGGCCGGCAAACCGGAGATGGTCTTGTCGCGCAAGCGGACCTCTCCCGACGTCGGCGCGAAGGCGCCGGAGATGAGGTTGAAGAGCGTCGACTTGCCGGCGCCGTTCGGCCCGATCACGGCATGACGCTCGCCGCCACGGATCTCTAGATCGACGCCGCGGATGATCTCGGCCGGCCCGAAGGACTTGGTGAGCCCGCTGAGGGTGAGCGCCGCCCTCACGGGACCTCTCCGCGCAGGAAGCGGCCCAGGCGCCGCGGCGCCTCGCGCAGGCCGAGGGTACCGAACGCCAGCAAGAGACCGGCCAGGGCCCAGCCCAGGACCGATTGATGGCTGATGGGAAAGCCCAGCAGTTCCATCGGCTCCGAGCGCTCGCGCCAGCGGAACACCAGTTCGACCAGGATCACCATCCCCAAGGCCATGGCCAAGGCCGCCGCCGTGCCCATCCCCCAAATCGGCGCCAGGCTTGCCAGCTCGCGCCTGCGCACCGCCAGGCGCACCCGCTCCACCAGTCCGGACAGTCCGCCGGGGGCGAACATGACGATCACCATGAAGAGGATGCCGATGTAGAACTGCCAGGCCTCCGTATAGTCCGACAGCAGCGACTGCATGACGACGATCAGGGCAGCGCCGAGAATGGGTCCGTAGAAGGTACCGATGCCGCCGATGAAGGCCATGATCAGAACGGCGCCCGAGACCAGGGCGGAGAAGGTCTCCGGCGTCAGGATCTCGTAGTTCACCGCCGACATCCCACCGGCGAGCCCGGCAAAGCCGCCGGAGATGATGAAGACCAGATAGCGCACCCGCTGCGGGTTGAAGCCGATGAACTCGGCCCGTTGCGGGTTGTCGCGCACGGCGTTGGAAAGCCGTCCCAAGGGCGTGCGCGTGAAGGCCCACATGGCAAGGCTCGCCACGAAGGCCCAGAAGGCGATGAACCAATAGACCTCGCCGATCGGCCCCAGGGACAGGCCCAGCACCTCCGGGCCGACCATGCGGTCGCCGGAAATCCCCTCCTCGCCGCCGAAGACCGACACGAACATGAAGCCCGCGGCCGCGACCAGCTCGCCGATCCCCAGCGAGATCATGGCGAAGGGCACGCCGGCGCGCCGACAGGAGGGCCAGCCGATGACGGCCCCGGCAATCAACCCGACGGCGAAGCCGACCAGCGGCAAGCCGAAGACGGGAAAGTCGACCGCGCCCGCCTCGATCATGCCCATGACGTGCATCGCGCCATAGCCGCCGAGGCCGAAGTAGACGGCATGCCCGAAAGACAGCATGCCGCCCTGGCCCAGGAGCATGTTGTAGGAGAGCGCGAAGACCAGCTGGATGCCGATCGCGTTCATCACCGAGAGCGCCGTGCGCGAGGGAAAGATCGAGGGCAGGAGCGCCAGCAGCACGATGGCCGCGAGCCAGGGGGCGAGAAGGCGGAGAAATGTCGGCGCGCTCACGATTCCCGAGCCCCCATCAAGCCGCGCGGGCGGAAGATCAACACCAATACCAAGAGGATGAAGGGCAGCATGGGCGCGATCTGCGCCAAGGTGATGCCGGTGAGCTCTCCCTTGGGATCGACCTCGACGCCGAAGAGGGCGAAGAAATCCGCCAGGGACGCATCGATGGCGATGGCGAAGGTCTGCAGCATGCCGATCAGGAGGGAGGCGACGAAGGCGCCGGTCAGCGAGCCCATGCCGCCCACCACGACGACCACGAAGACGATGGGCCCGAGCGTGAAGGCCATGGCCGGTTCGGTCACCAGCAAGGCGCCGCCGATGACCCCGGCAAGCCCCGCCAGCGCGCAGCCGATGCCGAAGACCAGCATGAAGATCAGCGGTACGTTGTGCCCCAGATGACCGACCATCTGGGGATGGGTCAGGGCCGCCTGGATCATCAGGCCGGCCCGCGTCTTCTTCAAGAGCAGCCAAAGCCCGACGAACATCAAGGTCGCGACCACCATCATGAAGACGCGGAAGGCCGGATAGGTGGTATCGAAAAGAGTGAAGATCGGCCAGTCCAGCGAGTCGGGCACGCCGTAGGGAACCGGCAGCTTGCCCCAGACCAGCTTCACCGCCTCCTCGATCAGGTAGGCGAGGCCGAAGGTGAAGAGCAGCTCGGCCACATGTCCGTGGCTGTGCACCTTGCGTAGGCCGTAGCGCTCCACCATCGCACCGATCAGGCCGACCAAAACCGGCGCCAAGAAAAGGGCCGGCCAGAAGCCGATCCCGCCGGTCAAGGTGAAGGCGATGTAGGCCCCCAGCATGTAGAAGCTGGCGTGCGCGAAATTCAGCACCCCCATCATCGAGAAAATGAGGGTGAGGCCGCTCGACAGCATGAAGAGCAGCAGTCCGTAGAGCAGCCCGTTCAGGGCCGAGAAGACGACGACTTCCATGACCACGCGGTCTCAAGGAGACCCCTCCGGCAAGGCGGAGGGGTCTCCTCGATGGCAGCGATCAGCCGGGGCGCTTCATCTCGCAGGTCGTGTCGGTCGCGGTCGCCGGCCCCTCGATACGGTAGTCGGTCTTGAAGCCGAAGCCGGTCCCCTCGACCTCGCGCGCGACGTCGCCGGAGAAGGTGGAGAGGTAGAGCGGCTGGATCAGTTGATGATTGTCGGCCCGCATCATGACGGTGCCGACTTCCGTCTCGTGCTCCATGCCCTCCAGCGCACGGGCCAGCGCCTCGGGCTCCGTCGAGCCGGCCTTGGCGGCCGCCTTCTGCAGCATCTCCATCAGGACCTTGACGCGGTAGTAATAGAAGTCGATCTCGTGCTCGGCCTCGAACGCGTCCAGCATGGGATCGAGTCCCAGATCGGCGACGTTCTCATGCCACTCGGTGATCTGCATGACCCGGTCGACCGCGGTGTCGCCCATCGCGGTCGGCGTGCCCAGTCCACCGCCGTAGTAGGTCAGAATGGGAATGTCGAGACCGGCATCGGCGGCCGCCTTCACCAGCAAGGTCATGTCGGTGCCCCAGTTGCCGGTGACGACGACGTCAGCCTCGGCCCCCTTGATCTTGGCGATATAGGGGCTGAAGTCCTTGACCTTGCCCAGGGGGTGCAGTTCGTCGCCGACGATCTCCTTCTCCGGGCTCTTGGCGGCCAGCATGCGGTTGGCGGCCGCCTGCACCGCCTTGCCGAAGGAGTAGTCCTGGCCGATGATGTAGACCTTCTGCAGGTCGTCGCGGGTCGCCAGCCAGTCGGTCAGGGCCTCCATCTTCATGTCGGCATCGGCATCGAACCGGAAGTGCCAGAAGCTGCAGCGGTCGTTGGTGAAGGCCGGATCGACGGCGGCGTAATTGAGGAAGAGCACCGGCTCGTCGGGATTGCGGCGGTTGTGCTTGTCCACAGCGTCGATGATGGCCGAGGCGATGGAAGAGCCGTTGCCCTGGGTGACGATGCTGATGCCGTCGTCGATCGCCTTCTGCAGCTGGATCAGGCTTTCCTTCGGATTGATCTTGTTGTCGAAGGCGACGATCTCGACCATCTGCCCATTCAGACCGCCGGCGGCGTTGATCTTCTCGGCCATGAACTCGAAGTGCCGCTTGCCGCTATCGCCGACGTTCGCGAACGCGCCGGACAGAGGATCGATGTAGGCGATCTTGACGGTATCGGCCTGGGCCGCGGCGGCGGCCATCAAGGTACCGGCGGCGACTGCCGCCAACAGACTTTGCTTCAGCATGGCATCTTCTCCCATTGGCACATTGCGTGACGCAGCCCTCTTCTCGTGCGAGGCCTTGTCGTTGGTTAACTGCCTGGTCTCTTGCTCTAGAGCCCTCCTCTCGCCTGCCCTCGAAGGCCTCTGGTCAAGCCACTTCGAAGAGGCCGGCCGCCCCCATGCCGCCGCCCACGCACATGGTCACCACCACGTGCTTGACGCCGCGGCGCTTGCCCTCGATCAGGGCGGTGCCGACCAAGCGCGCGCCCGACATGCCGTAGGGATGGCCAACGGCGATGGCGCCGCCGTTCACATTGAACACCTCCTTGTCGATGCCGAGGCGGTCGCGGCAATAGAGTGCCTGAACGGCAAAGGCCTCGTTCAGCTCCCAAAGGCCGATGTCGTCGATCTTCAGGCCGTTGCGTTCCAAGAGCTTGGGCACCGCGAAGACCGGACCGATGCCCATCTCGTCGGGCTCGCATCCGGCCACGGCCATGCCGCGATAGATGCCCAGAGGCTGCAGGCCGCGGCGCTCGGCCTGCTTGGCCTCCATCACGACCGAGGCCGAGGCGCCGTCCGAAAGCTGCGAGGCGTTGCCCGCGGTAACGAAGTTGCCAAGCGCCACGCGCTGCCCGTCCTTGAAGACCGGCGCCAAACCGGCCAGGCCTTCCAGCGTCGTGGTCGGCCGATTGCCTTCGTCACGCTCCAGGGTCACGGCCTGATCGGAGATCTCGCCGCTCGCCTTATCCTGTACCTTCTTGACCGACGGCAAGGGCACGATTTCGTCGTCCAGCTTGCCGGACTGCTGGGCGGCGGCGACACGCTGCTGGGAGAGCAGCGCGAACGCGTCCTGTGCCTCGCGGCTGACGCCGTAGCGCTCGGCCACGATCTCCGCCGTCTCGATCATCGACATGTAGAGGGCCGGGCAGTGCTCCACCAGCCAGGGGTCCTTGAAGCGATAGACGTTGCGGTGCTCGTTCTGCACCAGAGAGATGGACTCCAGGCCGCCGCCCACGACGACTTCCATGCCATCGTCGACGATCTCCTTGGCGGCCGTGGCGATCGCCATGAGACCGGAGGCGCACTGGCGGTCGACGCTCATCCCGGCGACGGAGGTCGGCAGCCCGGCGCGAACCGCTGCCTGACGGGCGATGTTCATGTTGGTGGAGCCCTGCTGCAGGGCGGCTCCCATGACGACGTCGTCGACTTCGGCCGGATCGATCCCGGCGCGGGCCACGGCATGCTTGATCGCATGGCCGCCCAGCTCTTGCGCCTGGGTGTCGTTGAACGCGCCGCGATAGGCCTTGCCGATCGGCGTGCGGGCGGTGGAGACGATCACGGCCTCTCTCATAGCTGGCTCTCCTTCATGACCGACAGTGCCAGCCACTCCGCCGCCAAAGCCGGTTTCTCTTCATCCTCGATCTCGACGCTGACGCCATAGCGGACCAGAATCTGACCGGCCTTGCGCTCGTCCACGTCCACGAGCCGGAAGCGTCCGCGCACGCGCTGGCCGACACGCACGGGCGAGATGAAGCGCACGCGCTCCAGCCCGTAGTTGATGCCCATCGCGCGACCCACCAGCCGGGGCAAGACCTCGGCGCCCAAGGAGGTCAGCAGCGACAGGGTGAGAAACCCGTGCGCGATCGTGCCGCCGAAGGGCGTCTCGCCGGCGGCGCGCTCGGGATCGACGTGAATGAACTGATGGTCGTCGGTGACATCGGCGAAGGCGTCGATGCGCTCCTGCGTTATCGCGACCCAATCGGAGACGCCGATCTCTTGACCGATCTGCCGGCTGAGGTCAGCCAAACTCACCTGACGGTCCGCGCTCATTCCGGCGGATCTGACGAGATGAACTGCGCGACGGACAGCCAATGGGCCGCGAGCGCCAAGCGGTCCTGACCTTCTATCTCGACGGAGACGGCGTAGCGAAAGAGAAACTGCTCCGCCGACCTCTCCGTCATCTCCGCGAAGGTGAAGCAGCCGCGCACGCGCGAGCCCACCTGTACGGCGTTCAAGAAGCGCAGCTTGTCGAAGCCGAAGTTGACCATCGCCCAGGTGCCGTTCAGCCTTGGGACCGTCAGTTCGGCCATGCGGACCAGGAGCGACAGCGTAAGGAAACCATGCGCGACGGTGCCGCCGAAAGGCCCTTCGGCCGCGGCGCGCTCCGGGTCGATATGGATGAACTGACGATCCTCGGTGACCTCGGCGAAGCCGTCGATGCGCTTCTGGTCGATCAGCATCCAGGGCGAACAGCCGACCTTGGTCCCGACCAAGGCTCGCAGCTCTTCCACCGTATAGGTGGTCACCGCGGAATCTGCTGCCTCGTGCTGCACCGTCCTACCCGCCATCTCGACACTCGACCGACGCGCCGCCATGGCGCCACTTTGTATTGCAGGCTTCCCTTGGCCTTGTCCAGTGACTGCGGAACCTTCTTTCGCAGAGCGAACGGATTGGCCTCATACCGCCGACAAGGCTAAGCTTCGCCAACAACGATAGGAGGCGGCCTGCCGCCAGGGAGGAACGAGACATGTTGCAGGGACTGATGATGGACCGGCCGCTATCGGTGCCCAGTATCATCGACTACGCGGGAGAGCTTTATCCGGAGGTCGAGGTCGTCTCGGTCACGGTCGAGGGCGGCCTGCACCGCTATGGCTACGGCGATGCCCGCAAGCGGATAGCGCGCCTGGCGCACGCCCTGAAGGCGCTCGGCGTCAAGCCCGGCGACCGGGTCGCCACCTTGGCCTGGAACGGCTATCGGCACTTCGAGCTCTACTACGCCACGGCCGGCCTGGGCGCCGTCTGCCACACCATCAATCCGCGACTGTCCGAAGCGCACCTGGACTACATCGTCAATCACGCCAAGGATCGGGTCTTCTGCTTCGATCCGACCTTTCTGCCCATCGTGAAGGCCATGCGAGACCGCTGGCCAGACGACATGCTCTATCTTGCGATGACCGATGCCGCCCGCCTGCCGGACGAGGAGGGCCTGCCGGAGCTGCTCTGCTACGAGAGCCTGCTGGAGGGCCAGCCCGAGCAGTTCCGCTGGCTGGAGGTCGACGAGCGCACGGCGTTGGGTCTCTGCTACACCTCCGGGACGACGGGCGACCCGAAAGGTGTGCTCTACTCCCACCGCTCCACCGTGCTGCACGCGCTCTGCTGCATCGCCACGGGCATCGAGTCGCATGCCGCCGGCAAGAAGGTCCTGCCGGTGGTGCCGCTCTTCCATGTGAATGCTTGGGGCTTGCCCTTTTCCGCCCCCTTGGCCGGCACCTCATTGATCTTCCCGGGCCCGAAGCTGGACGGTGCAAGCCTCTTTTCATTGATGGATAGCGAGGGCGTGCAGTCGGCCTGGGGCGTGCCCACCGTTTGGCTCGGCCTTCTGCAGGAGATCGAGAAGCAGGGCCGCCTGCCCAAGGGCCTGGAGATCGTGCTGATCGGCGGTTCGGCCGCGCCGAGGTCCATGATCGAGGCCTTCGAGCGCGACTTCGGCGTTCAAGTCGTGCACGGCTGGGGCATGACCGAGATGAGTCCGGTCGGCAGCACCTCCATGCTCTCGCCGCGCATGCTGGCGGAAAGCCAGGAACAGCGGCTCGACTACAAGGCCACGCAAGGCCGTCGCGTCTTCAACGTCGAGCTCAAGATCGTGGACGAGGAAGGCAAGCAACTGGCGCACGACGGAGAAGCCAGCGGCGAGCTTTTCGTGCGCGGCCCCTTCATCGCTTCGGGCTACTTCGAGAACGAGGCGGCAAGCCAAGGCTGCATCGACGCCGAAGGCTGGTTCGCCACCGGCGACGTCGCCAAGATCTCGCCCGACGGCTTCCTGCAGTTGGTCGACCGGACCAAGGACCTGATCAAGTCCGGCGGCGAGTGGATCAGCTCCATCGACATCGAGAACATCGCGATCGCCCATCCGGCCGTCGCCAACTGCGCGGTCATCGCCGTGCCCCACCCCAAGTGGGACGAACGCCCGCTGCTCTGCGTGGTCCCGGCGGTGGACGGCGAGGTGTCGAGGGAAGAGCTGCTGGATTTCATCGCCGAGAAGGTCGCCAAGTGGCAGGTTCCCGACGACGTGGTCTTTCTCGAGAGCCTGCCGATGACCGCCACCGGCAAGATCTCGAAGCGGACACTGCGGCAGCAGCTGGCCGACTATCGCCTGCCGGGCCTGGAGAGCTAGGCGGGGCACAAGACCAAGATGATCGCAGGTCGAATCGACCTGCGGTCAGAATCTTGGTCTATTTTCATACGTTTAGAGTGCGATTCAGACGATAGATCGGTTCGATCAATCGTCATCGCGCTCTAGAGGAGGAAGTCGGCGGCGTCGAGATCGCCGGCGGCGCCGGTCACGACGAGCGACCCCTCGCCGCCCAAGGCGTCGAAGTCGATGACGGCATCGCCGCCTAGCGCGGTGGTGGCGGCATCGACCGCGCCGAAGGCAACCCCGAACGCGGAGAGGTCGATGCGGTCGTTGCCATCCTCGAAATCGGTGATGACGTCGTCGCCGGCGTCGAGCTTGAAGACGAAGACGTCGGCCCCTGAGCCACCGGTCAGCTCGTCGTCGCCGCGCCCGCCGTTCAGCCTGTCCGCCCCCTTGCCACCGTCGAGCGTGTCGTCGCCACGACCGGCGTAGAGGCCATCTCCGTTGCCGTCGCCGGAGAGGCGATCGTCGCCAAGCCCGCCGCGGATCACGTCGGAGCCCTGCCCGCCGGAGATCACGTCGTCGCCGAGCCGCCCCTTCAGATAGTCGCCATTGTCCCCGCCCGAGATATCGTCCTCGCCGTCGCTGCCCAGGACCGTGTCCGCGCCGCTTCCGGCCAGGATGGCGCCGGCGATCTCGCCAAGCCTGGTGTCGAGCCAATCGTCTCCGCCCTCCAGGGAGACGTCTCCGCCGATGAAACCGCTGTTGGTGATGTGGTCCGTTCCCAGGCCGCCGCTCACCGCACCGGCGACCGGTGCCAAGAGGGATTCCCCGATCGTTCCGAAGTTGTTTATGACGTTGGCCGCATCGCCACTCTCCGAGTGGATTTGGACTCCGTTTATGAAGCCTGAGTTGGCGATTACGTTGGCTTCGCCGTTTACCGAGACCCCTAGGTTCCCCGAAATCGAGCCCATGTTGGCGAGGTAGTGCTTGTCACCGAGGAGGTCGATACCCTTGAATCCTCCGTCGACAATTCCGTGATTGGTAATGTCCGCCGATTCTCCCCGCACATAGAGGCCATTGTTGAATCCGCTGACCGATCCCCTGTTGATGATCTCCGTGAACTCTCCAGCCACATCGATGGCGTCGTTCTTGCCGCCGATCGAGCCGTCGTTGGCGATGCGGTTGTGGTCGCCGCGCAGGTAAACGCCGTCGTCCCCCCCGTAGACGGACCCCGTCTCGGAGATCACGACATGGGAAAAGGAACTACTCTGCCCGGACGAGATCGCACGTATCTCGGCAAGGACCGTTCCTTGAACGAGATAGCTATTGAATGTGAAGTCCTCGAAACTGAAGGCTAGGCTGCTATTGGCCACGGTCTGTCCTTCGAGCGTGACCCAAAGGTCCGCATCGTCGGTGACCGTCACCCCATTGAAGTCGTCTCCTGTGTATCTGACGCTCATGGTCGTCTCCGTGCTGATAGGTTCGTATTGCAATCGGCGCGCCGGGTTCGATGTGCCGCGCGAGAAAGATGGCCGGGAGACGTGAAAGGAGCGTCAAAGAGGGCGTCAAAAAGCAATCAAATCGCGAATTCAGGCGCGCGGGATCGTCCACCCTCACACAAGACGGCGTCGAAACGTCGCTTTCGCCGACACCTCGTCGGCGGCGGCCGCCGACGCCTTGACCGCCGCCGATCGCCCTATAGGTCGTCAGCGGGACGACACATCCCGCTTCGCGCTGGACGTCGCTGCAATGCTCAGGAGGCTGCCCCGATGAACGACAGGCACACCCGGCGCTTGGCTGGCAAGACCGCCGTAATTACCGGCGGCACGACCGGCATCGGGCTGGAAACGGCGCGGCAGTTCATTCACCAAGGAGCCAAGGTGCTGATCACGGGATCGAAGTCCGATCGGGTCGAGAGCGCCCTTGCCGAGCTTGGCGGCGCGGCCCAGGGCGTTGTCGCCAACGTGCTGGATCTCGCCGCCCTGGACGACATGGCCGGCAAGGCCAAAGCGGCTTTCGGTCACGTCGACATCCTGATGGCCAACGCGGGCCTAGGCTTCTTCGCGCCGGTCGAAGAGGTGCGCGAAGAGGACTTCGACAGCCAGTTCGACGTCAACGTGAAGGGCGTCTTCTTTACCGTTCAGAAGATTCTGCCGCTGATGGGACAGGGCGGCAGCATCATCCTCACCTCCTCCGCCGTGAACGCGAAGGGGGTGGGCACCGGGACGCTCTACTTCGCGACCAAGGCCGCCGTGCGCTCCCTTGCGCGCACCTTGGCGGCGGAACTGGGGCCGCGCGGCATCCGCGTCAACGCCTTGAGCCCGGGCATCGTACGCACCCACTTCGCCAGCAAGGTCAACGTCCCTGAGGACGCCTTCGAGGGCTTCATCAAGATGGTGGCATCGCAAGCGCCCTTGGGACGCGAGGGGACGACGCAAGACATGGCGAACGCCGCTGTCTTCCTGGCCAGCGACGAAGCCGCCTACATCACCGCCGACGACTTAGTGGTCGATGGCGGCTGGATGAACGTCTGAGCCAGCGCTAGACCGTCAGCACCAGCTTTCCCAGCGCGCGCCGCTCGATAAACGCGGTCAAAGCGTCCGCCGCCTGGGCCAAAGGATAGGTCTTGCTCACCAGCGGCTTGATCTTCCCTTCGGCGTGCAGGCGGAAGAGTTGGCGGAAGTTCTCGGCGTTGACCTCCGGCTCGCGGCGGGTGAAGTCGCCCCAGAAGACGCCGACCACCGACGAGCCCTTCAGCAGGGCCAGATTGGCGGGCAGTTGCGGAATGCGTCCGCTGGCGAAGCCGACGACGAGCAGTCGCCCCTTCCAGTTGATCGCTCTGGTCGCCTGATCGAAGAGGTCGCCCCCGACCGGGTCGTAGATGACGTCGGCGCCCTTGCCGTCGGTCAGGGCCTTGGCCGCCTCCTTCAAGGACACCTGGCTGTAGTCGATGGTCTCGTCGGCACCGTGCTCCTTGGCGATCGCTAGCTTTTCCGGGCTGCTGGCGGCCGCGATCACCCGCGCGCCCAGCACCTTGCCCAATTCCACGGCCGCCAGGCCGACGCCGCCGGCCGCCCCCAGCACGAGCAGGGTCTCGCCGGCGGCCAGCCGGGCGCGCTGCACCAGGGCGTGGTAAGAGGTGCCGTAGGTCAAGCTGAAGCCTGCCGCCGTCACCGGGTCCATGCTGGCGGGCTTGGCCAAGAGGCGGTCGGGCGTGGTGATCACCTCTTCGGCGAATCCGCCCCACCCGGTCATGGCGATGACCTCGTCGCCGACGGACCAGCCGGCGACCTCGCTGCCCAGCTCGGCGATTCGCCCCGAGACCTCGCCGCCGGGGGAAAAGGGCAGGTCCGGCTTGTACTGGTACTTGCCTTCGATGATCAGCGTATCGGGGAAGTTGACCCCGCAGGCCGCCGTGGCGATGCGCACCTGCCGCGGTGCGAGCGGAGGCGAGGCAACCTCTTCCAACACAAGGCTTTCGGGCGGTCCCAAGGTCTTGCACAGGATGGCGCGCATTCTTGTCCCTCTTTTTTCGTGGCGGTCGGACCGCTATGGTCAGCGTCGGAATCCGAAGAACAGAGCGTCCGTCAGGCAACACTGTCAAGCGGTGTGCCCTTGGGAGGAAAGACCTATGCCCGAACTCGTACCCCATATCCTCGCCGAGGAAGACCGCGAAGTCCTGACCCTGACCATCGATCGGCAGGAGAAGAAGAATGCGCTGACGCGCGAGATGTACGAAGCCCTGGCCCAGGCGATCGACCGGGCCAGCGAGGACGAGACCATCGGCGCGGTCGTGCTGCGCGGTGCCGGCGGCATCTTCACGGCCGGCAACGATCTCCGCGACTTCCAGGCCCGCGCGGCGACGCCCGACGACCAGCGCCCCTCGGGCGGCATGGTGCTGCTGCGCGCCGTGGCGGGCTGCAAAGCGCCGCTGATCGGCAGCGTCAGCGGCCTGGCGATCGGCATCGGCACCACGGTGCTGCTTCATTGCGACTTCGCCTTCGCGGCCAGGAGCGCGCGCTTCCTGACGCCCTTCGTCGATCTCGGACTGTCGGTGGAGGGCGCCTCCAGCCTGCTGCTGCCGCAGGTGATCGGCCCGAGGGCGGCGCGCGAAATGCTTCTGCTGTGCGACGAGCTGGACTCAGACCGCGCCCTCGGTCTGGGGCTGGTGGATACGGTGGTGCCCGACGTCGATCTCGACTCCTTCACGCAAGACCGGGCCCGCGCCTTGGCCGCAAAGCCGCGCCAGGCGCTGCGCACCGCCAAGCGCATGCTGCAGGAAGCCCGCGGCACCAGCGTCATGGACACCATCGAGCGCGAGTACGTCGCCTTCGGCGAGCGCCTGCGCTCCGAGGAAGCCCAAGCGATCTTCAAGAAGTTCTTCGAGAAGCCCTCCCCGGTGGAGTGACCGCCCACCGCCCGCCGGATCGATGGCAACAGGAAAGTTTGAGGCGGACCGCATAGACTGCTGATTGCAGGAATGTCATTCTTCCGCCTGCAAGCTTGGCCCGAGGGTCCTCGCCGTCGCAGGCGGTCGCGGCCAGCGTGTTGCGTCGCGAGGCTCGGCTGAACGGCCATTGAGCGCTCGCAGAGGAGGAGGTCGATATGGCGGTCATCTTCGGTGTCGACGGGCAGAACAACACCCTGACCGGTACGCCCGATGTCGATACGATCTATGGGCTCAGCGGGAACGATCGCGCCTACGGCCTGGCCGGTAGCGACAGCCTCTTCGGAGGGTCCGGCGACGATCGGAACTTCCTCGGCGGCAACGGTGGCGACACCCTCTTTGGAGACGCCGGCACCGACAGGAGCTTCTTCGGCGATCAAGGCACCGACACGCTCAACGGCGGCTCCAACGCCGACTTCAGGTTCTACGGGGGCCTCGCCGCGGACAGGCTCTTCGGTGGCGACGGTAACGATACCTCCCTGTCGGGCAACTCCTTCAACGACCGGATCTATGGAGGCAGCGGCGCCGACAGCGCCCTCTTCGGCGACAGCGGCCTGGACCGGCTCTTCGGCGGGGACGCCAACGATTCGCGGCTCTTCGGCGGCGACGGCGCGGACCGGGTCTACGGCGACCTGGGGCAGGACACCCTACTGCGCGGCAACGAGGGCGACGATCTAATCGACGGCGGTGCCGCGCAGGATACCTCCCTGCTGGGCGATTCCGGCCAAGATACGATCTTCGGCGGCAGCCAGATAGACAGCCTCCTCTTCGGCGGAAGCGGCGAGGATCTGGTTTACGGCGATGCCGGCGCCGACGTCTCCCTACTCGGCGACAGGGGGGCCGACAGGCTCTTCGGAGACCGAGGCAACGACAGCACCATCGATGGTGGCTTCGAAGACGACGTGCTCTACGGCGGCGACGGCGCCGATACGCACCTGTCCGGCGATGCCGGCAACGACACCATCAACGGAGATGCCGGCGCCGACTCCTTCCTGATCGGCGGCGCCGGCGAAGACCTGCTCTACGGGGGTGGCGGGAACGATTCCCTGCTCGCCGGCAATCGGGGCGACGACGTCATTTTCGGAGGGGCCGGCGACGACACCAGCCTCGCCGGCCTTCAGGACAACGACACGATCTATGGAGGACTGGGCAACGATATCATCGAGGGCGACAGCGATGTTCTCGGCCTGTTCGATGGCGGCAACGACTTCCTCGTCGGCGGCCTCGGGCGCGACACGCTCTTCGGCTCCTACCTGGACGACACCCTGCTGGTCAGAAGTCAGGGCGAGCTGGTCAGCGGCGACACCTTCAACGGCGGCGCCAATGTCGACACGCTGATCCTGGAAGAGGCGGCCTCGCTCGTGGCCGGCGTGCTGTTGACCAACGTGGACGTGCTCGCGATCTATGGCACCAGCGGAAACGACACCCTGGACGGCGACCTGCGGCCGAACATCCTGAAGGGTCTCAGCGGGAACGACCGGCTCTACGGCGAACTGCAGAATGACGCGCTCTACGGCGGGCCGGGCCGGGATTCGGTCTTCGGCGGCGCCAACAACGACCGCTTGATCGTGGCGAGCCAGGGCGACCTCGTCTCCGGCGACCGCTTCGACGGCGGCCTCGGCGTCGACACCCTGGAGCTGCGGGAGGCCGCAAGCCTGATCTCCGGCATCACCAGGGTCTCGATCAACACCATCGCCTTCTTCGGCACCAATGGCCCCGACAACATGACCGGGACCGACGGCCCCAACCCCATGTACGGGCTGGGCGGTCAGGACCAGCTTGCCGGCGTGGGCGGCGACGATCGGCTCTATGGTGGCGGCGGCAACGACAGATACCTCTATGGCGCCGAGGGAGCCGACACCATCTTCGGCGGCGAGGGATTTGACTATCGCGTCTATGGCGGTGACGGCGCGGACAGACTCCACGGCGACGAGGGCGGCGATTTCTTCTTCTTCGCGCTGGAGGGCAGCGACGCGATCTTCGGCGGTCTGGGTGCCGACAACAGCTTCTTCGGCGGCTCCCAAAGCGACACCATCAGGGGCGGCTCGTCCGATGACCGCATCCTGGTGGGCGATGGCGGCGACGATAGGCTTTACGGCGACTCCGGAAACGACGAGTTCCTGGTCGGCAGCATCGGCGAGGATCTCCTGTTCGGTGGCCAAGGCAACGATTCTCGGCTCAACGGCGATGCCGGCAACGACACGATCTATGGCGGCAACGATACGGATTCGCTCCTCCAGGGTTCGATCGGCAACGACATCGTCTTCGGCGGGTCGGGCGGAGATGCCGCCCTGTTCGGCGGAGAAGGAGAGGACAGCGTCTCCGGTGACACGGGCAACGACCTGAGCCTCCTCGGCGACGGCGGCTCGGACTTCCTCTACGGCGGCGACGGCGACGACGAAGGCCTCCATGGCGGGGACGCCGCCGACCTCGTCTTCGGCGACGATGGCGCGGATTCGCTGCTCTTCGGCGGAGAGGGCGACGACTTCGTTCAAGGCGGCAACGACAGCGATCAGAGCCTGTTCGGCGGTCTGAACAGCGACGACGTGCGCGGCGGCGACAACGGCGATGCCTACCTCTACGGCGACGACGGGAACGACAGCGTCTATGGTGGCGGCGGAAACGACCGGCAGCTGACCGGGGGCCTGGGCAACGACAGCCTGAGCGGCGACAACGGCGCCGACGAGGGACTCTACGGCGGCCAGGGCGTGGACGGCGTCGAGGGAGGAAACGGCCAGGACAAGGGCCTCTTCGGCGGCATTGGCGGCGACAGCCTGTTCGGCGGCGACGGTAATGACGGCAGCCTCTATGGCGGCAACGGCGGCGATCGGATCTATGGCGATTCCGGCGCCGACAGCCTGCTCTTCGGCGGCAGTGCTGCCGACCTGCTCTACGGGCGCGCCGGCGAGGACAGGGGCCTCTACGGTGGCACCGGGAACGATTCCATTCTTGCCGGCAACAACGCCGACCGGACGCTGGTCGGCGATGATGGCAACGACTACATCCGCGGCGGCGGCGGCGACGATCAGGACCTGATCGGCATGAGCGGCGCCGACAGCCTCTACGGTGGGCTGGGCGACGACACCATGCTCATGGGCAGTGTCGGCAACGACAGGCTCTTCGGCGATGCCGGCGACGATTTCCTCTTCCGCGGCGGCAACCGGGCCGACCGCTTGTACGGAGGAGACGGCAACGACGCCACGTTGATCGGCAGCGACGGCAGCGACCGTATCTTCGGCGGCAACGGCGAAGACAGCGCGCTGAATGGCGGGTCCGGGTCCGACTCGATCTTCGGCGATGGCGGCGACGATTCCTTGCTGCGCGGCGGTTCCGCCGCTGACCTGGTCTACGGTGGTGACGGCGACGATCTGTCCTTCGTCGGCGGGTCCGGTGACGACAGGCTTTTTGGTGACAGTGGTAACGACGCCTATCTCTTCGGCGGCTTTGGCGACGACACCGTCTATGGCGGCTCGGGCGACGATACGCTGCTGCGCGGGCGCAGCGGCGAGGACAGGCTTGAAGGCGGTGACGGAGACGACCTGCTGACGGGCGACGGAAGCAACGATGTCCTGGTCGGCGGATCGGGCGCGGACATCCAGTTCGGCGGCGCCGGCGACGATCTCTTCATCGTCGCCGACCAGGCGGAGCTGCAGGCCGGCGAGACCATCGACGGCGGCAACGGCAGCGATACCTTGGAGCTGGGTCCGGGAGTCACGCTACCGGGCGACGTGCTGGTGACCAACGTGGACTTGATCGTCTACGGCTAGAGGAGGATGGCCGTCGTCAGGCACCGCCGCTGCGCATGCAGTGGAGGATCTCCTCGTAGCCCGGCTCTTCGGGGCCGATCAGTCCGTGGCGGATCAGGAAGTCGACGATCACCAGGGCGACGTTGAACTTGAAGTCCTCGGTCTCGGCGACGCGCGTCATGACCTCGCCGATCGGCCAGAGCATGAAGTCCTCCACCTCGTCGTCGCCCGGCTTGGGCGTGAAGTCCTCCGGAATCTCCAGGTCGTAGCACCAGAGCACGTCGTCGCGCTGGCCGTCGGTGAAGCGGCAGAGATAGCTGATGAGGCCCACCGGCTTGGCCTGGCGGGCCAGGCTCTCCGGCATGGAGGCCTCTTCCGCGCACTCCTTCACCAGGTTCGCCATGGGCGTCAGCCCCATGGGCTGGCCGCCGGCCACGACGTGGTCCAGCTTGCCGGGTGCCGTCGGCTTGTTCTTCGCCCGTCGGCCCAGCCACATGTAGAGCCCGTCCGGCTTGCGCATGAAGCCGTTCATGTGAATGCCGTAGGAGCGGATGCCCATGACCGGCACCAGGGCGCGGTCGACGGCCATCAGCGGCACGTCCTGCCAGGCGCGCACCACGGGATAGAGCTCGCCGCGCCGGGGCCTGGAGTGGCCGCTGGCCGCCAGCTCCGGCACCAGCGCCGCCATCGCGGCGCTGCGGGCCTCGAAGCCGGCGATCGTGGGGTTGAGCGCCAGCCGCCCGCCGGACTGCAGGATCTCGTCCGGAAAGTCGCCCAGCCGACGCGCCAGGTCGTGGGTCACCCAGCCGATCCGCTGATCCTCCACGTAGAAGGGGCGGTAGGCCTCCGGGTTCCAGCGACGGACGAACCTGGCGCGATCGAGAAAGCTCATCAGGCGATCTTCTCCGCGGTCAGCACCGCCGTCACCAAGGGTATTTGACGCAGCGAGGCGGCGACCACCTCCCGCTGGTCGGCGCTGAAGCCGGCGACCTGCAGGTCGATGGTCAGGCTCTTGCCTCCATGTCGCCCGGGCTGGGCGAAAAAGCGCTCCGGCACCAGGCCGCGCTTGGCGAAGAGCTCAAGCACGCGCGGAAGCAGGCCCGGATCGGCCTCCCCTTCGACGCAGAAGCAGGAAACAGCGGTGGCCGGCGCGGGCGCCGGTCGCGAAAGGACGGTGTTCAACATGGGATTGAGGCTCCCGAAGATTCCTTGGCTGGGAAGATCGCGAATAGACTGGGCCCCGGTCGCTCAAACGAGCGCCGGGCGGCTAATTCGCAAGCTGGCCAAGAGGAGCCGTCTCATAGTGCACCTAAGATGCGCCAAAAGTGCCGGGCGGTCAAGGCGGCGGGCGCCGCCGCAAGGAATCCTCCAGGATCATGGCCAGGCTGCGCAGCAACGATTCGCCGCCGCGGCTGCGCCCGGCCAGCAGGCCCGCGGCCAAGGCCAGGCCCAGGGAGAGAAAGGGATGGCGCCGCATCTGCCGCTCCAGCCGCAGCACGGGATCGTCGTCGTCGCGCGGAAGCGGCGGCGGCGGCCGGGAAAGCCTGAGGGCGACGAGCCAGATCACCGCCAGGAGCGCCAGCAAGGCGGCAAGCCCGGCGACCACGCCCCAAAGGGGACTGCCGCCGCTCTCCGTCACCGCTAGGTTAGCGGCCTGGGTGATCAGGTCCAGGAGCGGCGGCAGAAAGAAGAGCGAGACCAGCCCGGCCGCGCCCAGAAAGACGATCTGGCGTTTCAGCGACTGAGCAAGCGCCCGAACACCAGCCCAACGACGAAAGCGACGCCGAGGCTGACGAAAGGGCGCTCTGCCACTTCCTCCGCCACCCTGTCGCGCGCGTCCTCGGCGGCTTCGCGGGCCTGCTTGGCGCGCGCCTTTGCCCGCTCGGTAAAGGCCTCGGCGTTCTTGCCGAGCACGCTCTGCAGGTCCTCGCTCAAGGCCTTTACGTCGGCGCGCAGGCGTTCGATGTCGGCGCGAAGGTCGGCGTCGCTCTCTTGCTTGCCCGTGGTTGCCATCTTGCTGACTCCCCAATGGCTCGGCGGCATCGATGCGCGCCGCAGGTCCCCCTTAGCCTGCATGGCAAAACGCATCTCCGCAAGCCGTCGCACAAGCGTCACTTGCCGGTAAGGCGACTCTGGGGGGATCATTGTATCATCGAACCCCGTTTGGCGGAGTTGCGCGGGCACCCACATGACGCCTCGACAGATTGCCCTGCAGTTTGGCGACTACGGCTCAGCCGAGCCGGGAAGCAAACCCTACTTCTACGACTTCTCCGGCATCGCCGGGAGAGGGCGCACGCTGTGGCTGGTGAGCGACGAAGGCGCCTGCCTGGACCAGCTCGTCCTGCAGCCCGACGGCTCCTATGCCGATCATCGCCGCTTGAACCTGGCCGAATTCCTGGCCCTGCCGGAGGGCGACGAGGAACTGGACCTGGAGAGCCTGGCGCTCAGCGACAACGGCCTCTGGCTCCTGGGCTCGCATGCCGCGGTCCGGCGCAAGCCCGCCGCCGACGTGCTGGATCCCGAAGAGGCGATCCAGCGCCTCGCCGAGACCAGGCGGCAGCTGAGCCGCGAACTCCTGGCCTGCCTGCCTATCGCCGCAGCCGACGATGGCCTTTGGTCGCCGCTCTGGCTTGACGCGGAGATACCCTGCGGGTCGAAAGTGAAGATCGGTCGGAAGGGCAGCCAGCTGCTGAAGCAGCTGCGCAAGGATCCGCACCTCGGCCACTTCGTCTCCATCCCGGCCAAGGAGAACGGTTTCGACGCCGAGGGGCTGGCGGTCAGGGACGACCGCCTCTTTCTTGGCTTGCGCGGCCCGGTGCTGAGGGGGTGGGCGCTGGTGCTGGAACTCGCCACCAAGCCGCCGCAAGGCGGCAAGGTCGGCCTGCGCCGGCTGGGGTCGGAGGGGGAGCGCTATCTGAAGCACTTCCTGGACCTCGACGGCCTGGGCATTCGCGACCTGACCCTAGATGGCGACGACCTCTACATTCTGGCCGGCCCGACCATGGACCTGGACGGTCCCTTGCGGCTCTACCGCTGGCCGGAAGCCCTGGTCAGCGCCCGTCCGACCCTGGTGGAGCGCAGCCAGCTGGAGCGCGTCTTGGACTTGGACGCACCCGAAGGCAATGACCGGGCCGAAGGCCTGGCGATCATGGAGCACGAGGGAGAGCGGGGCTTTGTAATCGTGCACGACAGGCCCTCCGCGGATCGCCGGGACCCGGTCGCCGGACGCCTGGACCTGGACTTCTACCCCTTGCCCGGCTAGAGCAGATCGCACTCAGGTGGAATCACCTGTGTGCGTGAATCTGCTCTATTTTTCTTAGTTGTAGAGCAGAATTCAGACGACAAATCGTTTCGATTTGACGTCATCCTGCTCTAGGCCCGCCGGCTACTCCACCACTTCGCCGTCGAACACGCCCCAAAAGGCGGTGCGCTGCACCCAACCGCGATAGCGCTGGCCTTGCAGGCTGGTCGCGGTCACCTCGCACCAGCCCTCCAAGCAGCCGTCCAGGCGGGCGATGAAGCCCGGCTCCAGATAGGCCAGGACCTGCGCGCCCGACAGCGGCTCTTCGCGCAGCGCCTGCGCGCCGCCCATGATGACGATGGTGCGTCGGCCGCTCAGCATCGACTTATGGACCCAGCCTTCGGTGCCGTCGCGGTCGCGCACCCGCCGCCAGGCCTCGAACTCGTCGATGATCTGCATCGGCAGGCCCTGGCGCTGATAGACCCAGTCGATGGGGTAGCGCACGCCGGGCCCGGTACGCATGTTGACCTCGTCGCTGTGCAGCGACACGAAACGCGGTAGCGGCAGTCCGCTGGGGCCCCGTCGCGGCGCCGTCTCGTCGGCGGAAGCCGTCTCGGCCCCGCTCTCGCCGCCGGTCGTGCCACCAGTCGTGCCGCTTTGGGCGCGCGAGGCTTGCGGCTGGGCCAAGCTAAGCGACAGCACTGCCGCAGCGAGAGTGAGGGCTATGCGGATCATGGCAAGGCGATGGCCCATTTCGCCGCCGCTCGTCAAGTCCTCCATGCCGCAGGGCCGTCGCTGGACAAGAAAGGCGGCGGCCTGCTATGGCAACGATCTGCCCCGTCGGCCCCCATCACAGCCAGAGATCAAGCGGAAAGCTTCCATGCCCAACAAGACCAAGCCGCGCGTTGTCGTCACCCGCCGTCTGCCCGACGTCATCGAGACGCGGATGATGGAGTTGTTCGACTGCAAGCTGAATCTGGACGACGCACCGATGGACCAGCTGCAGCTGGCCCAGGCGGTGAAGGAGGCCGAGGTCTTGGTGCCCACCGTCACGGACAGGATCGACGCCCGGGTCCTGTCGCAGGCCGGTCCGCAGTTGCGTCTCATCGCCTCCTTCGGCACCGGCGTGGATCACATCGACCTCAAGACCGCGCGTCAGCGCGGCGTCACCGTCACCAACACGCCCGGCGTCTTGACCGAGGACACGGCCGACATGACCATGGCGCTCTTGATGTCGGTGCCGCGGCGCCTGGCGGAGGGCGAGCGCCTGATGCGCTCCGGCCGCTGGACCGGCTGGTCGCCGACCTCCATGCTGGGCCATCGCATCTGGGGCAAGCGCCTGGGCATCATCGGCATGGGCCGCATCGGCCAGGCGGTCGCGCGGCGCGCGCGCGGTTTCGGCCTCTCGGTGCACTACCACAACCGCCGCCGCGTGCACGAGGAGACCGAGCAGGAGCTGGAGGCCACCTATTGGGAGAGCCTCGACCAGATGCTGTCGCGCATGGACTTCATCTCGGTCAACTGCCCGCACACGCCGGCCACCTATCATCTGCTCTCCGCGCGCCGGCTGAAGCTGCTGCAGCCCCACGCGGTGGTGGTCAACACCAGCCGCGGCGAGGTCATCGACGAGAACGCGCTGACCCGCATGCTGGCGGCAGGCGAGCTGGCCGGCGCCGGCCTCGACGTCTTCGAGCACGAGCCTGCGGTGAACCCCAAGCTGCTGCGCCTGGACAACGTCGTCCTGCTGCCGCACATGGGCTCGGCCACCATGGAAGGCCGCTTGGACATGGGCGAGAAGGTCATCATCAACATCAAGACCTTCGCCGACGGCCACACCCCGCCCGACCGCGTGGTGGAAGCGCTGCTGTAACGGCCCTCGCCGGGGCGGAATGCTGGAGAAAGCCGCCTCGATCGACGACCTGCGCCGGCTGGCCAAGCGGCGCCTGCCGCGCTTCGCCTTCGACTTCATCGACGGCGGCGCCGAGACGGAGCGCAACCTCGCACGCAACCGCGAGGCCTTCGAGACGATCGTCCTGAAGCCCCGCATGCTGATCAACGTCTCCTCGATCGAGACGACGGTCAGCCTTTTCGGCCAAGACTACGGCGTGCCCTTCGGCATGGCGCCTGTGGGCTTTCTCGACATGGCCTGGCCCGGCAGCGATCTGGCCATGGCGCGCCTGGCGGCGGAGAAACGCTTTCCCCTCTCGGTCAGCACGGCCGCCTCCACCACGCTGGAGGAGATCGCCGAGGCGGCCCAGGGCTTCGTCTGGTTCCAGATGTACGTCTCGCGCGACGAGACCTTCGTTGACGACCTGCTGGCGCGCGCCAAGGCCGCCGGCTACCGCCTGCTGATGATCACGGTGGACACGGTGATGCCCGGCAAGCGCGACCGCGACATCAGGAACAGGCTGAAGATGCCCTTCCGTCCGACGCCGGGCATCGCCTGGGACCTCCTCCGTCACCCGCGCTGGTCCCTCGCGACCCTCGCCGCCGGGGCGCCGCGGTTCGCCAATGCCCTGCCGGACCGAAATCCGACGGCGGGCTTTCGCAACCTGGTGGAACTGCAGAAGAAGATGATCTCCCCCAGTTTCACCTGGGAGGATCTAAAGCGCCTGCGCGACAAGTGGCAGGCGCCGCTGCTCCTGAAAGGCATCCTGAACCCGGAGGACGCCGCCAAGGCGATGGACCTGGGCTTGGAGGGCGTCGTGGTCTCCAACCACGGCGGCCGCCAGATCGACTACGGACCGGCCGCGATCGAAGCCTTGCCGGGCGTGGCCCAGGCCGTCGCCGGCCGCGGCGAGGTCTTGCTGGACAGCGGCATCCGACGCGGCGCCGACGTCCTGCGCGCCAAGGCGCTGGGCGCCTCCTACGTCATGACCGGCCGCTGCTTCGCCTATGGCGCTGCCGCCGGCGCCGCCGCCGGCTGCCGCCAGGCCTACGACATCCTGGAAACCGAGCTCACCCGCGCCATGGGCCAACTGGGCCGCCCGACCTTCGCCGAGATCGGCGGCGAGATCCTGGCGTGACCGCCCCCTAGAAACGATAGGTGAAGAGCCCTCTTTGCTCGTAGACCTCCGCGGCCTCTTCGAGGAAGGCGGACATCATGTGGGCGCCGTAGTCCGCGCGCAGGCGCTCCGCCATCTCCAGCAGGGCCGCCTTGTTCTCCGCCCGCCCCGGGCGCAGCAGCTCGTAGGCCTGCATGATGACCTCCTGCGGGACCGCGACCAGTTCGGCGCCGCGCTCGAAGTTTTGGGCCAAGGTTTCGCGGCCGGCGGCGCGCGCGATCGCGGCCTGCTGGCGCAAGGCCTCGGGCGTGATGCGCAGATCCTCCATGCCGATCTCGCCGCGCTCCACGGCCGCCAGAGTCAGGGCATCGAGAGCCTCGCCGCGCGCGCTGCGGACCAGCTCCGGGCGCTCCTCGGCCAGGGGGTAGTCGGCAACGCCCAAGGGTTTCTCCGTCATGACCCGGCCTCCAGGAAGGTGGCTGTCAAGGCCTCGGGCGTGGCGCCGTCGGCGGTCATCTCCGTCTCTATGGCGTAGATGAGCGCGACGCGGGCGTGGTAGCGCGCGCCCAGCGCCTTGCCCTCGGTCGGCACGACGACCGGCTCGGGCGCCCGGCCGGCGGCATAGGCGGCCGCGTTCGCGCCCATGCCGCGATAGTGCGCCAGGCTGGTGATGGGCGCGTTGGAGAAGAGTTCCAGATTGTTGTGCGGCAGGCGGCCCTGCTGGTGGATGACGGCCGTGCCCTTGGCCTGGATGCCGATGCCGACGCCGGAGCCGGAGAGACCGGCGGCGCTCAACCCCAAGAAGGAAGTGTCGGCGGTATGGCGGAAGCGGACCAGCCGCATCCGCTTGCCGCCGGCCTCGATCCCACTCTTGAGGGCCTTCAAGACCTCGGCCAGGGAGTGGCCGGCGAGCGTGCGGTAGAGCTTGACGCCGAAGGCCGGGCTGATGCCGACCACCACCTCGTCGACATCGGTACCGGGCGTGGCCTCGCCCTTGAGGGCGTAGCGAATGCGCCTGGCCTCGTCCTTGGCGAAGCGAGCTTCGCTGCGCAGCACCTCGCCGCGGTCCAGCACGTCGCGGATGGCGTTGATCTCCCGTCGGCGCGCCTCGCTCAAGGCGTAGCCGGTGCCGGGGCCCTGGTAGTCGTTGGGGTCGTTGACGGCGGAGAGCACGCGGCCCTCGCGCACCACGGCGGAGGTCTGCAGGTAGTCGCCGGAGACCCGTAAGCGGACCAGCTTCAGCAGGTGCTCCGCCTCTTCGGCGAAGCCGCGCTTGGCCAGCGCGCAGATGACGTCGACGACGGTGACGCCGCGCTCCTGGATCGCCGCGCTGATCTCGGCCACTTGGCCCGCCGTGTAGCTCTCGGTGTCGGAGGACCCGGAGGCCTCGGCCACGCTTTCCTTCATTGCATCGGATGGCCGGCCCAGATCCAACTCCTCGAACACGGCCGACAACGCGGCAATGGCGCGGCGGCGCAGGTCCATCACCCGGCCTTCGTCCAGCGGGGTCAGGGCGCCATCCGCCTCGAAGTCGCGCTGCAGGACCAGGTAGTCCTCGATCTCCTCGCCGTTCAGCAGGGAGGGGTTGAAGGAGTTGTCGTACTTCAGGATCGAGCCCATGCCGGAGCAGATGAGGTCGGAGCCGGCCAGCATGTAGGGAATGATCTTGGCGCCGACCCGGATCTCTGACTCCGTCGGCCGCGCGTCGTTGCCCGAGGCACATTCCAGGTCGAGCCAGACGGCGACCAGGTTCTCGGCCATGAGCTCGCGCATCCCGCCCGGCATGGAGGCGGTCAAGGGCGCGCCGTCGATGCCGCCGTTCTGGGTGCCTTGCACGCCCATGGCCCGCTGCAGGCAAAGGCAGCGGGTCTCCAGGTAAAGCAGGGACTTGGCCTCGTGGAAGCCCATCAGGAGTTCGGCCGCAGCACCCGAGGTGCAGCGCATCTTGATCCCGCGCGAGGCGTAGGCGGCGGCCAGGAAGGCCTTTGACCAGGGGGTGTCGTCGCCGTCGATGAAGGCCTTCTCGGTGCCGTAGACCGAGACCGTCTCGGCATAGCTGGTGAAGCCGGCCATGCCGATCAGCAGTTCCTCGGCCTCCTCGCTGGAGCATTGGAAGAGCGTGCCCCAGCGGCCCACGGCGGCGCCCACGCAGCAGGCCAGCGCGTTGGACCAGGCATTGCGCGAGACCCGCATCGTGGTCTCGATCTCGTCGAAGCCCAAGGCCACGGCAGTCGCCGCGTCGGCGGCCAGCTGCAGGGGATCGTCCTTGGCGTTGGTCACATGGCCCTGGTTGCCGGGCGTGCGCCTGGCCCGCATCTTGGCATAGGCGAAGGCGATCTCCAGCGCCGAGAGCCTGGCCACCACCTCGGCCAGGCGGGCCGGCGTCAAGCCGTGCGCCAGGCGCACCAGCTCCGCGCGCGGCACCTTGGGATCGACCAGCATGAAGGCCAGGTCCTCGGCCGGGATGGCCATGGCCTCCTCGGTCACCGCCGGGTCTAGGTGATAGCGCGCGATGAAGAGGTCGATCATGTCGAAATCGGCCTCCGCCACGCCGTCCATCATGGTGACGCGGCCGCCGGCGACGCCAACCGCCGGCTTGGGATCATGCGGGCTGGAGAAGGCGGCGAAGCCGTTGTCGGGATCCTCGACCGCGAAGTTGTCCAGCCTCAGGGGCCGCTCGTCCCAATCGGCGAAACGCCGCCAGCGATTGGATCCTTGGGCCATGCTTTCTCCTAGTCGCCACTCTCAAGGGAAGACGAGCCGCGGAACACCGCACTTTCTACGCCCTTCGGGCGCAAACGAACAGACTCGCCAATCCCCACGGAAGCCATCCGTTGCGGAAGCGAAAGAAACAGGAATCGGGCAAGCGGAAACCGATCCTCCGATGAAGTCCACTGCTGTCCGATTTAGCCATTTTGATTGAGCTCGCCACTGATTGATCAACCTTGTATCGTCATGCCCGGGCTTGACCCGGGCATCCACGTGGTCGACCTGCACGCTACTGGTGAGTTGAGCGCTGGCAGTGAGACGTGGATGGCCGGGTCAAGCCCGGCCATGACGAATGATGCTTGATTAATCCTCTTCAAAACTCCCCATCTAGGCGATCTTCCCGCTAAACCGGACAGCAGTTGATCAAGTCGGAGGACGACGCGGTGCGGGTTTGAAACGACTGCACCTTCGGACGAAGAAGAAGCAGATCGACCTGCGCCTAGCATCTCGCTCGCCCGAAGGGGCCTGTGCCTCCTAGCCAATTGTCGTTCCGGCCCCTAGTCCGACCGCCCCTCGACAGCCTCCAAGGTCTCGGCGATGCGTTGCTGCGCCACGCGCAGGTCCGCCGTCTTGCCGGCCAGGAAGACCCGGCCGGAGGCGCCGATCATCTGCACGTCGACCAGGGTGAGGTCGGGGGCGGCCTTTTCCGCCTCGTTGGCCGCCACGGCCGCGAAGAGGGCCGGCGCCATCTCGTAGACCAGCAGGGACTGGCCGGGCAGGATCATCGAGGCCTCGCGGGTGCGGTTCAAGATGATGGCGTGGCGGTCGGCCAGCTTCTCGATGATGTCGGTAAAGAGGGTCTCGGGCCGCATCTGGTCACTGGCCTTGGCGTCGATGCCGGCCAGCACCGCCTCGCCGGCGTCCTCCAGTGTTTCGGGGTCGGGGCTGTGCAGCTCCAGGACGCCGAACTGGCGCTCGGTGAAGAGGATGCCTGGCTCCAGGTCGCCGACCGCCTTCAGCGCCAGATCGACGACACGATGGATGGCCAGCGCCGGCGCCACCTCGACGATCAGGCTGTTCTCGCCCTCGCGCGGCGGGTAACCGCGCGCGCGCATGGGCGTCGAGAGATAGGCCGCGAACTGCGGCTGCAGATCGGCGATCGGCAGGTAGACGCGCAGCTCCGCCCTGCCGCTAGCGGCCTTCCGCGCCTTGGGCTCCTTGGCCATGATTCGGCCCTAACCGCGCCTACTCGGCGCCGGCGGCGGAGAAGTGCTTGGCGAGATCGGGATGCGGGCGCGGGATGACGTGGACCGAGACCAGCTCTCCCACCTGGTTCGCCACCTCGACGCCGGCTTCCGTGGCGGCCTTGACCGCGCCCACGTCGCCGCGGATGACCACGGAGACCAGCCCGTCGCCAACCTCCTCGCGCGCGACGATGGCAACGTTCGCCGCCTTCACCATGGCGTCGGCGGCGGCCAAGGCGGCCACGTAGCCCTTCGTCTCGATCATGCCCAGTGCTTGGTTCGCCATAATCCTCAACTCCCTTGCATTCCTAGTGGAGTGACTCTGATTCCCGGTTCCACCTCAACGTCATGCCCGGACTTGGTCCGTGCATCCACGTGCAGCGGCACCACGGACTGCCGGGTCAAGCCCGGCAATGACGCGAGGGGAGTCGTGAGCCCCAATCGGTGGAACCGCATTACCCTTTGTCCGTCTCGTCGATCGAGCCGATGATCAGGGCGTCGACCGGCGCGCGGCCCTTGTCGAAGTAGCCGGCGGCGACCGAGCCCTGGGTGATCAACACCTCTTCGCCCGCCCCGCAGCCCAACGGGTCGAAGGCGATCAGGTGCGTGCCGTTCTCCAGTTCGACCTCCAGCAGCGAGCCCTTGGGCAGGCTGTCGATGCGCTTGGTCGACCAGATGCGGCCGATCACGCGTCCCTTGATCATCGCCCCGTCCTCTCGATTGCGATCCCGCGCTGGCGCAGACGGTCGCGGGCCAAGGGCGTGAAGCGCACGGCCTTGGTCACTTCGATCGCCGTCGTGCCCTCCGGCAGCGCATCCACCTGCCGCTCGGAGACGAAGCCCTTCTCGATGCGCACGCTCTGCTGCCTGGGCGCCGCCGGCGAGCCCGCCTGACGGCGTTCGCCCGCCGGCGTACCCAAACGAAAGACCCAACGCCCCTGTTCGATCTCGCGGCGCGCCTGGCCGTCGCGCGTGATCTCCAAGAGGCGGCGCACGAAGGCCGCCAGGTCGGCGTCACTGGCGATCCGAACCTGCTCTTCGCGGACCCGCAAGGCCGGCGCGGCGCCCTTGGCGGCCGTCTCGCTCTTCAGCTTGGCCAGTTCCTCGGAGAGGATCTGGCGCACCAGGCTGCGGATCTCGCCCTGCATTCGCCCCTCCTAGCGCGCGCCAAGCGCACGCAAGGCGCCTTCGGCGGCGTCGCGCGCATTGCGGATCTCGTCCTCGCGGCCGGCCAGATAGACCCGGCCCGTGGCCCCGATCATGCGGTAGTCGACCAGCTTGATGTTGGCCGCCTTCTCCGCCTCGTTCGCGGCGATCACCGCGTAGGACGCCGGCTGCATCTCCATCACGAAGAGCGAGTCGCCGCCCAAGAGCATGGAGCCCAGCTTGTTGCGGTTGATCAGGAAGGCGTGCTGGTGATCGACGCGCGTGACGATGCGCGAGGCCAAGATCGTAGGCGGAGTCGCGTCCTCCGCCCTGGCGCCCAAGGCCTCCAGCACGGCTTCCGCCGAGGCTTTCAGAAGCGAGGTCGAGCGCGAGTGGAACTCCAGATAGCCGAACTGACGCTCGACCACGAGAATGCCGGCCTGCACCTCGGCGTGCTTTACCGCCACGTCGGTCAAGGCCTCGATGTCCAGTCCCGGCGCCACCTCGACGATCTGGGCGGCGACGTTGGCCCTCGGAAGGGTGCCGCGCATCCAGCTCGCCATGTAGCAGAGCGTCTGCGGCTGCAGCTGGTCGAGGAAGAGGAAGGAGCGCAATTCTGCCATGGCTCAGCCCTTGAGCGCGGCGCGCAGTTCCTCGGCGATGATCCGCCGTATCTCCTCGCGCAGAGTGTCGTGAGCGGGTGCGGCCGGCGCGGGAATCGCCGGCCGGGTCTTGCCGGGCACGCCGTCGGAGGGCGCCTCCGGCAAGGGTCCCGGATGATGCAGGGCCGAGAGCGCGGCCGGATCCAGCGCCTCCGCGCTCTCCTTGTTCCAGGCGACCTTGGTCCAGCTCACCAGGTGTTGCGGGCCAATGTTCTCGCCGATCGAGGAGCGTCCGAAGAAGCCGGTGCCGATTGTGAAGCTGGGCGCCAGGTTGGTGGCGAAGCCCGCCGCTCCCTGACTGCAGGGTGCGTTGACCACCACGCGATAGACCTCCACGGCGGCCGCGAAGTCCAAGACGGTCTGCTGGTCGCGCGCATGCACCGCCGCCGAGTGTCCGGCCCCACCGAACCGCAGCAACTGACGGGCCTGCATCAGCGCCTGCGACTTATTGCGGGCGACATAGAACCCGATGACCGGACAGAGCTTCTCGCGCGACAGCGGCTCGCCCACGCCGATCAGCTGGATGGGCGCCAGCAGCACGCGGGTCTTGCCCGGCACCTTGATGCCGGCCTGCTCGGCGATCCAGGTGGCGTCCCGACCCAGCACCTCGACGTTGAAGCCGCGCTCGTGAAACAAGAGGCGGCGCAGGCGCTCGGTCTCCTCGGGCGAGCAGCAGTGGGCGCCACAGCGCTTCAGCTCGCGCAGCAAGACCTGCTCGACCTCGGCCAAGGTGATCAGCACCGATTCGTTGGTGCAGAGGACGGAGTTGTCGAAGGCCTTGCTGTCGACGATGTGGCGCGCCGCCGCGCCCAGGTCGGCGCTGGCGTCGACGAAGACCGGCGCGTTGCCGGGCCCCACGCCGATGGCCGGATTGGCCGAGGCATAGGCTGCCCGCACCATCGCGCTGCCGCCCGTGGCCAGGATGACGTCGGTCTTGTCGGAGCGCATGAACTGCTCGATCAGCGGCAGGCTGGGCTCCTCGACCGCCTGAACGATGGCTTCCGGCGCGCCGGCCTCCACGGCGGCTGCGGCCAAGGTCTTGATGGCGTCGACCGACACGGCGCGGGCCGCCGGATGCGGGCTCATGATGATGGCGTTGCGCGTCATCAAGGCCGAGAGGATCTTGAAGTAGACCGTGGCGATGGGATTGGTCGAGGGCGCCAGCGCGAAAACCACCCCGGCCGGGCGCGGGATCTCGACGATCCTGTCGCGCTCGTTCAGCCGCGGATTGACGAAGTCCCAGTCGCGGTAGTGCTCGACCAGCGGCAGGCTGGAGAGCTGGTTCTTGATTTTCTTGTGCTCGGCGACGCCGAAGCCGGTCTCCTCCACCGTCCGCTCGGCGTAGTGCTGGGCCTTGGCGTGCGCCACCTCGGCGACGGCCTCGGCAATGGCCAGGGTGGTCGCCCGATCGTAGCGGTGGAAGACCTGGGCCGCCCAGCGGGCCTGCTCCAGCATGATCTCGGCGCGCGAGCGGAAGGCCGCCTCGCTGCCGCTGATATCGATCAGGTTCTTGACGTCAGGGTCCATCACTGCCCCCTGCCCGAGGCGCGCCTGGAGCCCCTGCCCATGACCTCCTCGCGCGCCGCGCCGATGGCGACCTCGACGCGGCCCAAGAGCTCTTCGCTCATGGCCTGGGTCATGAGGATGCCCGGCTTGAACTGCAGCACCCGCGGGTCGAGGGTGGAGAATATCGCCCAGACGCCATTCTGGTAGAGGTGCTTCATCACCGGCTTGGCGCCTTGCGGGTGGTTGAACTCCAAGCCCATGACCACGCCGTGCTGGCGAATGCCGATGAAGAAGTCGGGATAGAGGTCGCGGATCTGATCCAGACCGGCGCGGATGAAGTCAGAGATATAGCGCACCATGGAGGCGACCTGCGGACGCTGGCTGATCTCCAGCACCTTCATCGCCACGATGCAGCCGAGCTCCGCGCCGCCCATGGTGGAGATGTGGCCGAAGCCGTCCTGCTTCAGCCAGGCGCCGCTCTCCTCCGACATGACGGTGCAGGCGATGGGGTACATGCCGCCGGAGATGCCCTTGCCGGTCACCAGGATGTCGGGCTCGACGCCATAGCGCGTGATCCCCCACATGGTGCCGCAGCGCATCAGCCCGGTCTGCACCTCGTCGGCGATGTAGAGCGCGCCATAGCGCTCGCAGAGCTTCTTCACGCTGGGCAGGTAGCCCTCGTGCGGCATGGGAAAGCCGTAGGTCGCCGGAATGGTCTCCATCAGCACGGCGGCGACGTCGCGGCCCTTCAGGGCATCCTCCATCGCATCCAGGTCGTTGAAGGGAACCTGGACGAACTCGCCCTCCCGGTCCTCGGAGAGGAAGAGCTTGGAGAAGCGCTCGGCGCCGGCCTTCACCGCCAGGCCGGTATGGCCGTGATAGGCGCGGATGATGGAGACGATCTTGCGCTTCTGCTTGGCGTTGCGGGCAGACTTGATCGCGATGTCGATCGCCTCGCCGCCGCCGGAGCCGTAGGCCGTGTACTTGAGATCGCCGGGCGTGCAGGCCGCCAGCGCCTCGGCCAGGGCGGTGCGCGCCAGCGAGGGGAAGTGGTGGTTGCCCATGTCGAAGTGGCTGGTCGCCTGGTTCAAGACCTCGACCAGCTCCGGATGGCGGTGACCCAGATTGTAGGTGCCGCCGTTCAAGTGCACGTCGATCAGCCGCTGACCGTCCATGTCGTAGAGGCAATAGCCTTCGCGGCGGTCGATCACCAGATCGACGCCCATGTCCTGCCAGTCCTGCACCTTGGCAGGATTCCAGAAGGTCTTCGACCGCTCCAAGAAGTCGAGCTTTTCAGCGCTCACGACAGGACTCCCGGTAAACTGCAGGCATCCTGGCCCCACTTAAGCGGCAGGGCTTGACAGGCCGGACCCCGCACTTGACAGCCGCCTCAAGCGAACTCCGACAGGTAGCGTTCGGCCAGGGTGCAGGAGTCCGCCGTGTAGGCCGGACCTTGCTCCTGGGCCAGATC
Source organism: Rhodospirillales bacterium (assembly GCA_963669375.1). Classification (GTDB taxonomy): domain Bacteria; phylum Pseudomonadota; class Alphaproteobacteria; order Kiloniellales; family JACOMY01; genus JACOMY01. The sequence goes on from OY770024.1 coordinate 2,088,896, forward strand.
CGTTTCCGAGTGTGACCCGATCCAGGCCAACAGCGCCATGCGGCGCAGCACCACAAAGGTCATGATCTCGCGCTCGTCCTCGTCCGGCAGGTCGTGGTGTCTGCGGTATCCCTTCACCCAAGAGGCCGCGAGCTCCGGCACCTGCGGGCTCTCCTCGAAGAAGGAGACGGCGGTGGCGAAGTCGTAGAGGTGCCAGCCGAAGCCGCAGTCGTCGAAGTCTATCACCCGCGTCGACTCGCCGTGCAGCAGCAGGTTGGCCAAGCGGAGGTCGGCATGGATCAGGCTGTAGCGCTCCGGCCCCTGGCCGAAGGCGGCCAGCCGCCGGCGGATGGCGGCTTCCTGCCGCTCCAAGATGGCCAGAGCCGCGGCGTCCATGGCCGGCGACCGGCGCCAATCGCCCCAGTTGGGCGTCGGCCCCAGAATGTGCTCCGCGTTCCAGGTGAGCCGCTCGAAGTTGTCGGGCTTCTCCCAGCTGCGCACATGCAGGTGCAGCTTGGCCGAGATCTCGCCCAAGGTCTCGAAGGGGCCGATCAGGTCTTGCGACTCGTCGGGCTCCTCGCCCTCCAGGAACTCGAAGAGCACCATGTGGCGCGGCCTGGCCAGTTCCGGGCTGCCGTGGATCTGGATCTCTTCCTTGTCGCGCCCCGCGATCACCGGCGGCGTGATGACGAAGCCCTCCTGGCGCAAGGCGGCCAACCAGGCCAGCTCGCAGTGGATGGCGTTCTTGCTGTGATAGTCCTCCCGGTGCACGCGCAGGATCCTGGGCGGTCCGTCCGGCAGGTCGACCCGGTAGGTAGCGTTCTCCGAGAGATTAATCAGGGTCGTGGGCGTGTCCTTGGGAATGTCCCACAGCGGCAGCGCGTCCTGCGCCAAGCGCCCAAGGCGGGCGACAAGCTCCTCGTGGCTCAGCTCTTCCTGGCTCATCGATCCGGCTCTCTGTTTGATCAAGGGTAGGGAGGCTTAGAGCGCGATGACGATGGATCGAACCGATCTATCGTCTGGATCGCACTCTTAATCCATAGACGTAGACCAAGAGTCAGACCGCAGGTCGCCTCGACCCGCGCTCATCTTGGTCTAGGCTTCCTCCAGGGCCTCCAGGCTCTCCGGCAGGATCTGGCCGCCGTCGACGACGATGGTCTGGCCGGTGATGTAGCCGGCCTCGTCCGAGGCGAAGAAGAGGGCGGCGTTGCCGATGTCCTCCACCTTGCCCAGGCGCTTCAGCGGGATCGAGGCCGCCATGGTGGCCAGGTAGTCCTCGCCCAGGCCTTCCAGGCCCTCGGTGATGATGTTGCCCGGCATCACCGCGTTGATCGTGATGTTGTACTTGGCGAGTTCGATCGCGGCGGTCTTCAGGAAGCCCAGCTGCCCGGCCTTGGAGGCACCGTAGTGCGTCCAGCCGGGAAAGCCCGTGACCGGCCCGGTGATAGAGGAAGTCAGCACGATCTTGCCGCCACCGCGCTTCTGCATCGCCGGCACGGCCGCCTTGACGGCCAGGAAGCTGCTCTTGAGGTTGGTGGCGAGCACGTGGTCCCAATCCTCCGGCGCCATGTCGAGGATCTTGGCTTGCGGGAAGATCCCGGCGTTGGAGCAAAGGATGTCGACGCCGCCGAACTCCTGCTCGGTCTTGGCGACCAGCGCCTCCACCGCGCCGAGGTCGGTCACGTCGGTCAAGCTATAGTCGGCGACGAGTCCCTCTCCGCGCAGCTCGTCGGCCGTCGCCTTGGCCGCCTCTTCGCCGCGCGCGGCGATCATGACCTTGGCGCCCTGGCGGGCGAAGACCCGCGCGATCCCCTTGCCGATGCCCTTGCTGGCGCCGGTGACGATGACCGCGCGGTCCTTGATCGAAGTGAGCATGGTTATCCTCCCTTGTTCGTTCGGGTTGCTAGGTTTCCTCGCCTCCCCTCGCCAGCATCGCCTGCCGGCGCCGCCCGGACCACCAGACGAAGGCCAGGCCGAGCAAGATCAGCAGCAAGGAGAAGAGCACCGTCAGGCTGCCCACCGAGGGCACCAGCGGCGAGTAGCCGGAGACCATCTTGGCGTAGAGCCATTCCGGCAGGGTGAGATCGGCCCCCGTCGTGAAGAGCGACAGGGGAAAGTTGCCCCAGGAGAGCAGGAAGGCGAAGAGCCCGGCCGACACCACGCCCGGCCACAGCAGGGGCAGGGTGATCTCGCGCAGGATCTGCCAATAGCTGGCGCCCATGTCGCGCGCCGCCTCTTCCAAGGCGGGATCGAAGCTGTAGGCGCGGATGGCGATGATCAAGGTGGCGATGGGCGCGATCCACACCAGGTGCGCGATGACGGCCGTCTGCCAGGTGGGAATGACGTCGATGGCGTTGAACCACATCAAGAGCGCCAGGCCCAGGACCGTCTGTGGGAAGAAGATCGGCAGCAGCACGAATTTCTGAAAGACTCCGCGAAAGCGCCAGCGATAGCGTGCGAAGGCCAGCGCGCCGAAGAAGCCCAGCACGACCGAGATCAGCATGACGATGATCGCCACCTTGAGCGAGGTCGAGATGAGATCGGCGACGGTGGAGGATTCCAGGGCCTTGCCGTACCACTCCGAGGTATAGCGCTTGATCGGAAAGCTGAGGTAACGGGCCTTGGAGAAGGAGGCGAAGGTCACGGCCAGAATCGGCACGTAGAGCACCACCAAGGTGACGATGCCGTAGATCAAGAGCGCGGCGCGTGTCAGCGGCTTATGCGGCATCGCTAGTGCCTCGCCTTCGGGCGGGAACCCGACGCCGGCCCGGAACCGAGAAGCGATAACATAGCCCTAGCGCCTCCGTCCCATGATGCCGTCGAGATCGATGCGCGACAGCGCGAAGACCGCCAGCGCCCCGATGATCACGATCAGGATCAAGGCCAAGGCGGAGCCCAGGGGCCAGTTCTGGCCATAGGTGAAGGCGGTCTCGATCTCGTCGGCCATGACGATGACGGCCTGCCCGCCCAGAAGCTTCGATTCCGCCATGGCGCCTGCTGCCAACACGAAGGTCAAGAGGCTACCGACCATGATGCCCGGCATGGCGAGCGGCAGGTCGATCTCCCAGAGAATGCGCGCGCGCGAGGCGCCGAGGTCGCTGGCCGCCTGGCGCACGTCGTCGGGCACCATGGCGATGCCTTGGGCCAGCGGAAACAGCATGAAGGGGAAGTAGGCGTAGGCCAGGCCCAGAACGATGATGGGCACGTTGTAGAGCAGGCCGTCGAGCTCGAGCCCGGTCCAGGCCTTGAGGTGGCCCAGCAGCATCCCGCCCTTCATCAAGGTCAAGACCCAGCCGAAGAGGCGGATGTTCTCGGAGACGAAGAGGGTCACCACCACGCCGATGGTGATCACCAGGGAGAAGCGGCCGAAGACCTTGGCCATGCCGTAGGCCAGGGGATAGCAGAGCAGGAAGAGAACGACGGTGGCGACGAAGGCCATCCCGAGCGACCAGAGCAGCGAGGCGTAGTAGCCCTGCTCGACGAACACGCGGAAGTTCTCGAAACTCGGCAGGTGGGCCAGGTCGAAGACCTTGGGCGGCATGAAGGAAAAGGCCGCCACCACCAGCAAGGGCGCCAGGAAGGCCAGCGCCATCATCACCAAAATCGGCAGCGCGGACAGCAGGCCTTGGCGTTCTTCGATGCGTTCCATCGCCCGCCCCTCAGTCCTCGCGGATCAGGTGGCTGCTGGCCAGGTCGAAGCCCAGCGTGACATGGTCGCCGTAGCCGCCGGCATAGCGGTCCTCGCCCAGCTTCTCCACCGTGACCGTCCGGCCGTCGGGCAAGGCGACCTCGTACTGGATGCGAGAGCCCAGCGAGAACTCGTTGTGCAGCTCGCCCTGGAAGGAGCAGTCGGCCGCCTCTCCGTCAGCGAGAAAGCGCACGAACTCCGGGCGCACCATCAAGGTGGCGCGCTCGCCCTTGGCCAGGTCCAAGCGTCCGCCGCCGACCGACATCGCGCCGTCCGAGGCGCGAAAGGTGCCCTCCTCTCCACCCTCGACGTCGAAGAGGTTCACCTCGCCCATGAATTCGGCCACGAAGCGGCTGCCGGGCGTATTGTAGATCTCCGCGGCACTGCCGGTCTGCACGATGCGTCCGGCCCGCATGATGGCGATGCGGTCCGACATCACCATCGCCTCCTCCAGGGAGTGGGTGATGTAGACGAAGGTCTTGCCGGTCTTGCGGTGCAGGTCCTTGAGCTCTTTCTCCAAGGTCTTGCGCAGACGATAGTCCAAGGCCGAGAGCGGCTCGTCGAAGAAAAGGATCTCGGGGTCGAAGGCCAGCGCGCGGGCCAGAGCGACCCGCTGCCGCTCGCCGCCGGAGCACTGCATCACGCCCTTGGCGTAGTAGTCCGCGGGGAGACGCAGCAGCTCCAAGAGTTCATGCGCCCGCTTGCGCCGCCGGGCCTGCGCCACGCCCTTGATCTTCAGGGGAAACTCGATGTTCTGCCCGACGGTGCGGTGGGGAAAGAGGGCAAGCGACTGAAAGACCATGCAGGTCGGCCGCTTGTTGGCCGGCACATGGGTGATACGCTCGCCGGAAAGGTAGATCTCGCCCTGACTGGGCGCGTCCATGCCGACCAGCAAGCGAATCATCGTGGTCTTGCCGCTGCCGGACGGGCCGACGATGGTCAGGAACTCGCCGTCCGCGATGTCGAGGGTGATGTCGTCCAGTGCCGTGAAGCTGCCGAAGCGCTTCGTCACGCCTTCCAGCCGCAGTACAACCTGCGCCGCCATCTAAAGGCTCATCCGCAAAATCGATGGATCCCAAACTTGACGGGAGGGGGCTCGAGAGCCCCCTCCTCAACCGGACTAGCCGCGGCGCGCGGCGTTATAGATCTCGATCAGCTTGTCGTAGGACGAGACGATCTGATAGTCGGTCGAGCGCGCCATCTCGTCGGGCAGGGAATCCCACTGGATGGCATCCAGCTCGTCCTTGTCGAAGAGATCCAGCACGTCCTTGGCGCCCATTTGGCTCACCGGATTGTAGGTGCCCTCGGAGAAGGCGACCTTCTTGCAGATGTCCGGCTTGTTCACATAGGCGAGGAAGTCCGACGCCAGCGGCGAGGGATCGGGGTTGTTGACCAGCGAGGTCACCTCGACCCAGACCACGCCGCCCTTGCCGTCCACCGGACCCGACTTCGGCGTGATGCCGCGCACCTGCGACTGCCCGTCGTAGCGCGCCGGCGAGGCGGTGTAGGTGCCGCCGGTGAAGTAGGCGTCGATCTCGCCGTTGATCAAGGCCGTGTTCATCGCCACCAGGTCGTCGGTCAAGAGCTTGGCGCCGCCGAAGATGGCCTTGGCGGTGCTCTCAAAGGACTTCATCTGGTCGTCGTTGAGCGGCTTGAAGGGATTGATGTCCGCCGTCATGCACATGTGCATGACGTTCCAGTTGTCGTAGGTGAGAACGCCGTAGCGATCCTTCATCTTGGGATCGAGGAAGAGCTTGTAGCCCTGGTCCTCGGCCATGTCGCGCGAGATCTTGTCGGTGTTGACGACGAAGCTGAAAGGCCCGAAGCGCTGCACCATGCCGATCATTTCTTTGCCGTCGGCGCTCATCGCCAAGGGATAGGGGCCTTGGAACTCCGACAGCATCTCCTTGAAGAAGGGCTCGAAGCGCGCCTTGTCCATCGGCTTGATCAGCTTTTCGGGATAGAGCTGATGCTGCGCCCAGGGCTGGTTCACGTTGATCAGGTCCCAGACCTTCACTTCGCCGGCGCGCAGCTTGTTGATCATGTCGGGATCGGAGGTCCCGCTTTCCGCGCGCACGGTGGCGCCCGGGTGCATGTCGCGGAAGGGATCCAGCACGTCGTCGGTGTTGTAACCCTCCCAGCAGAGGATGTTCAGTTGGTCGTCCCGCGCCGCGCGCGAGAGGGTGGGGAAGCCCAAGACCCCGGCGGCGGCCAGACCCGCGGTCCCCTTCAGCATCGTTCTGCGGCCAATCATGACTGCCTCCTGTTCTCGTTCAACGGCATGCCCCTCAAGCATTCGGCTCGTTGAATAGGCCGAATCCCGCCCGGAGGCCGCTGCAGTGCAGCACCGATGGGATCGTCCGCGCAAGTCCCGCGGACGGCTTGACAGTCAGTGTAGCAAACTTGACATCTTGGCGAGCGACACCGCCGCGCCCATCCCTGCCGCCGCCGGAAGAGGCCTGGTGGCTGGGCTAGGCCGCCGCCAATTGAGGCACCGCGGGCGGTGCCGCGAGGGCGGCCAAGGGTGCCGAGGTGAGCCGATCTTCGGGGATGTCCCAAAGACCCAGCCAGCAGCTGGCCTTGCTCGGCAAGGGTGCCGCCGTGATCACGGCGAAGAGCGTGGCCCCCAGGAAGGAGACCAAGAGCGGCGCGGCCCAAGGCAGGACGTAGGGCGCGGTATAGATGAGGCAGGTCATCAACGCCAGGCCGAGCAGGCTCTGCAGCCACAGTCCGCGCCAGGCTTCGAGCCAGGTGAGCCCATAGCCTTGGCGGCGCTGCGCGTCCCAGGCGATGCGCTTGCCGAACAGCAGGCCGATCATGAAACGGGTCTGCGCGACCGCCACGACCGGCGTCAGCAAGGCGGAGAAGAAGAACTCGCTGCCGGCGCCGACCAGGACCCGCCCGGTCCCGCCATAGCGCTTGCGCGACCGGCGGCTCAGCAGCACGTCGACGACGCCGATGATCTTGGGCATGAGCGCCATCGACATGATGGTGACGAAGAGAGCGATTCCCAGATCCACAGGAAACGCGGGACCGCCGGTCCCGGCCACGCCGAAGCTGAGCCAGACATGGAGCGCGCCGCCGAAGACGAACATCATCCAGCCGGGCGCTCCCAGGTACATCAGGATGGCCAGCGCCAGCTGCACGCGGCTGGTCGGCTTCAGGCCCGGCATGCCCAGGAGCCGCCAGTACTGCATGTTGCCCTGGCACCAGCGCAGGTCGCGCTTGATGAAGTCGGGCAGCGCCGGCGGGTTCTCCTCCCAGCTTTCGTCCTCCTCGCAGATCACCCTCACCTCGTAGCCGGCGGCCCGCATCATCGCGGCCTCGACCTGGTCGTGGCTGAGAACGTGTCCGCCGAGCGGCGGCCTGCCGGGCAGCACCGGCAGGCGGCAGCAGTCTCGGAAGGCGGCGGTGCGAATGGCGGCGTTATGCCCCCAGAAGGGGCCGCAGTCGCCTTGCCACCAGGCGCTGCCGGCGGTGTAGGAGCGCATGCCGTGGCGCATGCCGAACTGGAAGGCGCGGGCGAAGAAGGTCTTGGCCGGCATGCCGACCACCAGGCCCTGCAGGATGCCGATCTCCGGGCTTACCTGCATGACCCTGACCAGCCTGAGGATGGCACGGCCGGAGAGGAAGCTGTCGGCGTCGAGCGGGATGAAGATGTCGTAGTCGTTGCCGCAACGCTCCACGAACTCGCGCACGTTGCCCGCCTTGAAGCCGGCGTTGTCCGTGCGGCGGCGATAGAAGATGCGCCCGGGCATGGCGGAGCGAGCCCGCCAGGCGGCGATCTCCGCCTCTTCCTCGGCGCAGGCCTCGGGACGGTTGCTGTCGCTCAAGAGATGGAAGTCGAAGCGATCGCCCACGCCTTGGGCGATCAGTTGGTCCTGCATGGTCTCCAGCCGACGCACCACCTCGGCCGCCTGCTCGTTGCGCACGCACATGGCCATGGCGGTGCGATAGACGATGGCCTCGTCACCGCCGATCCGCGCCAGGGCCGGCGTCAGGTAGTCAGCCGGACGGCGCGCGAAGAGGCGGATGATCAAGCCGATCACCGCGTTCCAGAAGCCGATCGCAAGCCAGGGCAAGGTAACAGCGAAGCCGACCAGCATCACGCCCTCCGCCCAGGTCCAGCCGCCGCTGGCCAAGAGCCGCGCCATGACCGCGACCAGGGCGGCCACGCTCACCAGGTTGAGGACAAAGATGAAGCGGCGACGGGCAAGATAGGGCTTGGCGGCACGCTTGGCGTGGCCAACCATCCGACCCATCTGTCCTCTTGCTTCGGTATCGGCTTGCAAGGACATTGACGCATCCCCGTACTTCTGCGGCACTCGTTACCGCTATATATCGCTGAAAGTGAGCATTGGATTGCTCACCTCTATGTGACAGTCCCGAGAGCCCGGCTGGGAGGAGGGCATGAACGAGACAGTTTCACGTGCCCTATGGTACGAATCGCCCGGGCGGGCCGTGCTCCGCGACGAGGTGATGCAGCCGCCGGGACCCGATCAAATCCTTGTCAGAGCGGCGTGGTCGGGCCTCTCGCGCGGTACCGAACGCCTGGTTTTCGAGGGCGCGGTCCCCGAAAGCGAGTGGTCGCGCATGCGCGCGCCACTGCAGGCGGGCGACTTTCCCTTTCCGGTCAAGTACGGCTATGCCCTGGCCGGGGTGGTCGAGGCCGGACCGGCCGACATGCTCGGCAAGGCGGTCTTCGCGCTGGCGCCCCACCAGGATCGCCAGGTCATGGCCGCGGAGATGGCGCTGCCCTTGCCGGCGGCACTGCCGCCGCGCCGTGCGGTGCTTGCGGCCAACCTGGAGACCGCGCTCAACGTGCTCTGGGACTCGGAAGTCGCCCCCGGCGAGCGCATCCTGATCGTCGGCGGCGGCGTCCTCGGGCTCTTGCTGACCCGCTTGGCCGCCGCCTTGCCGGGCAGCGAGGTCACGGTCGTCGATCTCTTGCGCGAGCGCGCGCCCACGGTCGAGGCCTTCGGCGCGGCCTTCGCGCTTCCCGAGCGCGCGCCCGCCGACCAGGACCTGGTCATCCACACCTCTGCCAGCGAGGCCGGTCTGCGTCTCGCCCTTCGATCCGCCGGCCGGGAAGCCCGCGTGGTGGAGGCCAGCTGGTTCGGCTCCAGGCACGTCAACCTGCCGCTGGGCGGCGGCTTCCATGCCAAGCGGCTGCGCCTGATCTCATCGCAGGTCGGCGCGCTTCCGGCCGCGCGGGCGGCACGCTGGACACACCGCCGCCGCCTGGCCAAAGCGCTGGACCTGCTGCAAGATCCGGCCTACGACGCCTTGCTAGGCGAAGAAACCGCCTTCGAAAATCTGCCGCAATGCCTGGCCAGACTGCTCGACGCGTCTGCCCCCGGCTTCCTGCCTCTGATCCGCTACGACACCGCGTAGGCCGGAGAGAATCGAAAGGAAACAAGATGTTTGCCGTGGAAGTCCGCGATCACATCATGATCGCCCACAGCCTGGCCGGTGAGGTCTTCGGGCCGGCCCAACGCCTGCATGGCGCCACCTACGTGATCGACATGGCCTTCATGCGCGAGAGCCTGGACGAGAACAACATCGTGGTCGACATCGGCTTGGCGCTGACCGCCTTGAAGAAGCTCCTGAAGCCGCTGTCCTACCGCAACCTCGACCGCCTGGAGCCCTTCAAGGAGCGCAACTCCACCACCGAGGTTCTCGCCAAGTTCATCTTCGATGCCATGGCCAAGCAGATCGGCGAGGGGAACCTCGGCGAGGGTGCCAAGGGGATCGAGCGCATCCGCGTGACCTTGAACGAGTCGCATGTCGCCAAGGCCTGGTACGAGGGCGATCCCCGCTCCGTATAGCCTCCATGCCCAAGGCTTGTTTCGCGATACCCGGCGATCTGGAGAGCCCGACCGGCGGCTATGCCTATGCCCGCCAGCTGCTGCAAGCCAGCCCGGCGGCCGGCTGGGACCTGCAGCACTTGCCGCTACCGGCTGGCTTTCCCGATCCTGACGCCGCGGACCTGGCAGAGACCGCGCGGGTCTTTCGTGCCTGTCCTTCGGACGTCCCGCTCCTGGTGGACGGACTGGCGTTCGGCGCCTTTAGCCAAGACCTCTTGCAAGAGCAGACAGGCCGCTGGGTCGCGCTTGTGCACCACCCTCTGGCGCTGGAGAGCGGCATAGCGCCGGCACGCGCGGCGGCACTGCGCCTGAGTGAGCTGAAAGCGCTCGAGGCCGCCAGCGGCGTCGTCGTCACCAGCCCACGGACCCGCCGCACGCTGATCGACGACTACCGCGTCGCGCCGGAGAACGTCACCGTCGCGGAACCAGGGACCGTACTGCCGGACCGCCCGGCCGAAGGCAGCGGCACGCCGCCCACCCTGCTTTGCGTGGGCACCCTCAGCTATCGAAAGGGACAGGACGTCTTGGTGCGCGCGCTCGCGCAGCTCACCGACCTCTCCTGGCGGTGCCGCCTGGTCGGCAGCGATCGGCGCGAGCCCGATGCTGCCGGGGCGGTGCGGCATCTCATCGCCCAGTACGACCTGGCCGATCGCGTCGAGGTCGTCGGAGCGGTCCCCGGATCGGCCTTGGCGGAGCATTACCGCGAGGCCGATCTCTTCGTGCTGCCGACCCGCTATGAGGGCTATGGCATGGTCTTCGCGGAAGCCATGGCCCATGGCCTGCCCATCGTCGCCTGCCCGACCGGCGCGGTGAGCGGCACGGTGCCGCAGTCGGCCGCGCTTTTCGTGCCGCCGGACGAGCCGGAGGCACTGGCAACGGCCTTGCGCCGGCTCATGCGTGACGAAGCGCTGAAGCAGGAGAAAGCGGTCGGTGCCTGGGCCGCCGGCCGCCAGCTGCCAGGCTGGGAGGATACCGCTCGACGGGTCGCTACGGCCCTCGCTCGGGTCTTGCCCGAATGACTGCCTTCACCCCGGATTGGCTATCCTTGAGAGAGGCAGTGGACCGACGTTCCCGCAATCCCTTACTTCTGAATGCGCTCCATAAGCGTTTCGGCGCGGCGTCCCGTACTACGGTCTGTGAACTGGGGGCCGGCACCGGCGCGCTGCTGCGGGCCTTGGCGCCGCGCCTTTCCAGCCGACAGGAGTGGCGCTTGGTGGACAAGGACTCGAACAATCTGAAGGCGGCGCAAGATGCGCTCGCCAGCTGGGCGGAGCGGGTCGAGACAAGCCGAGACGGCCTCTCCCTTCATCGCGACGGGCGGCAGATCGACGTCAGCTTCCGTGCCCATGACTTGACCGAGGATCCGTCCGAGCTTCTGAAGGATGCGGACCTGGTCGCCGCGTCGGCGCTCTTCGATCTGGCCGCGCCGGCCTGGATCGGGGGACTGGCCCGCAGCCTGGCGAGGACGCGCCGCCCCTTCTACGCCAGCCTCACCTTCTGCGGCACGCTCGACGCCCGACCCGAACTGCCGCTCGACGCGGCCGTCGCCGCCGCCTTCTGTGCCCACCAACGCAGCGAAAAAGGCTTGGGCGGTGTGGCCGCGGGCCCTGACGCGCCTAGGTTACTGGTCTTGGCGCTGGAAGCGGAGGGGGCAGAGGTGCAGCAAGCCGACAGCAGCTGGCGCGTGGCGGCCGAGGAGAGTGCATTCATGGAGCGCGTGCTGGTGGACTTTGCAACAGCTGCCGGAGAAACCGGCCTGCTCGACGGGCAAGCCACGCAGGCTTGGCTGGCCGCGCGCCTGGCCAAGACCACGGAGCTGCGGGTGGGGCAGAGCGACCTGCTGGCGACTTGGCAGGACGCCGCCTAGGCCGGGTGCTCTTCTCCATGCAGGTCACAGTCGAACAGGCAGTCGCCGCCGGGCAGGGGGAGTGCTGCGACCTTGGGTCTCAAGGCCTGGTCCAGCCTGTCGATCGGCGGAAGTGCGATCCCCGGCATGCCGGATCCGATGATCAGGGGACCGGTCAGGATGTGCAGTCGGTCGAGCTGACCCGCCTCGAGAAAGCCCGAAAGCGTCGCGGCACCGCCTTCGATCAGCAGTCGCGTCAGACCCTGCCGCGCCAAGGCCGCGCGGATGTCGCTTGGCTGCAGCTTGCCGTCGCGGGGCTGCACGACAAGGCCGGTGACGCCGCTCGGCGGCTCGGCGCCGCCGCCGTGCACCAGGAAGCGGCGGCAACCGTCGTCGCGCCAACAGCGCGCATCGGCCGGCAAGCGGCCTCTCGGATCGACGACTACGCGTGCCGGACTGGGCGCGTCGGCCAGGCGCACCGTCAGTTGCGGGTCGTCGGCCAAGGCCGTGCCGACGCCGACCACCACGGCATCGAGCAGCGCGCGCAGGCAGTGGAGGTGGGTCAAGGCGGCCGGCCCGTTGATGTAGTGCGAGTGACCGCTGGCGGTCGCGATCCGGCCGTCCAGGGATTGGCCCAGTTGGCCAAGGCAAAGCGGCAGCGACCGCTGTCGCGCGATCATAAGTGGGTGATAGAGCGCCGCCAGCCTTGTGTCGGAGGCGAGAGTGGTGGCGCTATCGGACTCTGCATAACCCGGCACCGCAGCCCAAGCCTTCTCAAGGAAGGGGTCAAGCGGCGGCGGGTCGTGTCTCGGCGGCATGGCGTTGTCCGATTGGAGTGGGGCTGTCAGCATAGCAGCGAGGAGAGAACAGCTCATGCGCGATGACATCGCGACCGAGACTTGGACCGAGATTCTGGGTGCCGGCCCGCAGCTGAGCGTCGAGCGCGCCATTGCGGAGCTTCGGGCCGCCCGGCCCGTGCTCTTGCGCGACGGTGGCGATCTGCGGCTGGTCGCCGCCGCGGAGATCGCCGACGAGGCCTTGATCGAGGCCTATCGCGCCAGCGCCGACGATCTGGGATTGGTGCTGGCGGCGCCGCGCCTCAAGGCCTTGGGCCGCAACAGCGATTCGGCGCAGCGCATGGAAGTGACGGCCGCCGGCCTGGACGAGATCCTGCGCCTGGTGGCCGACACCGCGCCGGTTCCTTTGCCGCCCGGCCGCGCCGCCGGCCTCTTGGACCGCACGGCGATGGAACTGGTGAAGCTCAGCCACCAGCTCCCCGCCGCCCTGGTGGCCAAGCCGGACCTCTCGCGCGCGCCGGCCGCCCTCTTCGAGGTCGAGCGCGGCGCGGTGGAGACCTATTTCGCCAATGCCGCGGCCAGACTGAAGATCGCGGCCCGCGCACCGGTGCCGCTGGAAGCCGGCACCGACATCGAGTTCGTCGTCTTTCGCGGCGGCGACGGCCTGCGCGACCAGGTCGCCGTCATTGTCGGCAAGCCCGATCCCGGCGAGCCGGTCCTGCTGCGTCTCCATTCGGCCTGCCTGACCGGCGATCTCTTCGGCAGCCTGAAGTGCGACTGCGGCCAGCAGCTGCGCGACGCCGTGGCCGCCATGATGCAAGCCGGCGGCGGCATTCTGCTCTATCTCGACCAGGAGGGTCGCGGCACGGGTCTGCGCAGCAAGATGCGCGCCTATGACCTGCAAAGCCGCGGCTACGACACCTTGGAGAGCGACGCGGTCCTGGGCTACGGCGCCGACGAGCGCCGCTATGCCGTCGCCGGAAAGATGCTGGCGCTCTTGGGCATCACCAGCGTGGCGATGATGACCAACAATCCGGACAAGATCCGCGCGCTCGCCGACTGCGGCATCGAGGTGACCGGCCGCCGTCCCCTTCTGGGAGAGGTGAACGAGCACAACCGCAACTACCTCATGACCAAGTCGGAACGCGCCGGCCACCTCTTGGAAGCCGAACCGCTGCGCGGTCGCCCGCGGTTCTAGGAAGCGCAAGGCGGCCGCCGGCCGAGAACCTTCGTCATCTGGAACAACGCGCGGCGATCCACCCTGTCGCGGCCGACAGCCGACACCTGGATTGCCACGTCGCTGACGCTGCTCACAGTAACACCGTGGCGGGAGGGCAGGCGGATCGAACGGACCCGAGCGTCAACGCCAGCGAGCAACGCGCACCCAACGGAGACGAACAAGCAAAAAGAGAGAACCTCGCCCGCGGGGTCCCACGGGCGAGGTTCCTGAAAACGCTAGGTCGATGTCTTAGGCGGCCAACGGAGTAGAGAACTCCTCGAGCGCGACCTTGGTGCGGGCCTGCAGGGGCTGCGCGACTTCGTTCACCACCGAAAAGGCCAGCTCGGAGACCTCGTTGGTCTTGGCGAAGGAGGTCCTGAGGAAGGCCTCGATGTGGGCCGTCTGCAGGTCGATCGCCTCGCGCACGGTCTTGGCGGCCGCGACGTTCTTGGAGGCGGCGACGTTGGCGTCGTAGGCCGCCTTGAAGTAGTTGGCGACCTCGTTGTTCAGGCGCTGAACGCCGGCGAAGGCCGCGGTGTTGGCTTCGGCCACCGCGTCGAGGTTGGCCTTGCCGAGGGCGAAGAGCTGCTCGTAGCTCTGAAAGGCCTTGGTGACGTTCTCCATCGCCTTGTCGCCGGCGGCCTGGAAAGCGGTAAAGCCGTTGTCGAAAGTCTGGGTCTGCTTCTTGCGCGCCATGGAATCTCACTCCTCTTCCATACGAGCCCTATGCTCGGATCTTCGCCAGATCCGCGGTCTCTCCGCGCGCCCGGCCGTTTTGCTGCACTGCAGCATGACCTGAATGTAGGCACATCATGGCGGATTGCAAGAAAAATTGTGCAGTGCAGCAAACAGGGAAAACAGGTGGTCCAGGTGCCCGGCGGCCGGGTCGTCTCTCAGGTAGCCGGCGTCGTCAAAGGCTGTTGAATCTGCCGAAAGACCTCCATCTCCTCGCAGCGCCCGGCAAGCGCGGCCAAGTGCGGGAGCGCTTCCTCCGCCAGCAAACCCGGGTGGGCATCGCGGATGAACTTCACGACCGCGGTCACGGCGATGTCGGCGTGACCGATGCCCTCGCCTTGCCAGAAGCCACTGGCGCTCTGGGCGCGTTCCGACTCCAACTGGCTGAAGACCGCGCCGACCTGACGGCGGCAGCGCTCCACCCAGATGTCCGAGGCGCGCTCGCGCAGCACGCGCTCGTAGAGCAGGCTCACCGCCTTGTCGGCGGCCCCGCAGACGAGAGCGCACACCCTGAGCCCCTCGCGTCGCGCGGGGCCGCTCTTGGCGATCATCGCCCGGTCCGGCCCGACCAGGTCATCCAGATGGTCCAGGATCGCCGCGCTGTCGATCAGGACGCTGCCGTCCTCCAGCACCAAGGTCGGCACCCTCAGGAGCGGGTTGTAGGCGGCGATCTTGTCCGCGTCGCCGAAGGTCGACCAGGGCCGATGATCGTAGGCGAGACCATAGAGCCCCAGGGCGATCGCCACGCGACGGACGAAGGGCGAATCGTACTGGCCGATGAGAATCATGGCTTGCTGCTCCTCTGCTGGTCACGGTCTGACGACATCAGCTTGCCGGCCTGGCGGGGACCCGGGCCAGCCGGGGCTCAGGGTGGCAGGGTTGCGTCATCCGCAGTGCCTGAGACGCGAGCAAGGCGCCTATTCTTCCCCGATCGAGAGTCCGGGAGGAGCAGATGGAAACCAAACGCGGGCACTGCCTGTGCGGCGCAGTGGCTTTCGAGTACAGCGGGCCGGAGAATTGGCGCGCGCACTGCCACTGCGAGAGCTGCCGCCGCAACACCGCCTCGCCCTTCACCACCTTCTTCGGCGTGCCCAAATCCGCCTACCGCTACACCGGGCGGATGCCGAAGGTCTTCGAGTCCTCTCCCGGCATACGCCGGCTCTTTTGCGATGTCTGCGGCACGCCAATCGCCTATGAGCGCGACAGCGAGCCGGACGAGACGCATTTCTACGCGGCCGCGCTCGTCGACTCTTCCGGCTTCGTGCCGGAGTTTCACGTCCACTACGCCGAGAAGGTGCCCTGGGTCGAGTTGAGCGACGACCTGCCCTGCTATCCCGGCAGCAGTCGCTAAAGACAGGCACTTCGGCGTAACCTTACGGTCGACAACGTAGCGTAGGGTGCCTGAGCGGACGATCCTGGACAGGCATACTTGCCGGATCGTCTTGTGGGATGGGCCATGTTTCCAGCCGGCGCGGGGGCGCCACGCAACCTCTACCTCGAACTCTCCCTGCTGGGCCTCTTGGCGCTGTTCTGGGGCTCCTCCTATCTTTTCATCGGCATCGCGATCGAGAGCATTCCGCCGGTGACCTTGATCGCGGCCAGGGTCACCCTGGCGGCACTGCTGCTGTTGGCCGTGGTCGCCGTGCAGGGATATGAGTTGCCCCGCTCGCGCCGGCTTTGGAAGGCCCTGCTGGTACAGTCCTTTCTCAACAGCATCGGCGCCTGGCTGCTGCTTGCCTGGGGCCAGCAGTATGTCGAGACCGGACTGGCCGGGGTGCTGAACTCCACCTCACCCATCTTCGTCTTCTTCATCACGCTCTTCGTCACCCGCCACGAGCCGATCAACGCGCGACGCCTGGCCGGCGCCTTGATCGGCATGGCCGGAGTCGTTCTGATCATCGGCGTCGACGCCCTGCAGGGACTGGGACAGGAGGTGATCGCGCAGTTGGCGGTCCTCTTCTCCGCGCTGCTCTATGCCTTCGCGGCGATTTACGGCAAGCGCTTCGGCGGCCTGCCCCCCTCGGTGACGGCTGCCTGCACCTTGATCTGGGCCAGCGTCATCCTGGTGCCCGCCAGCTTCGTCCTGGAACGGCCTTGGGAGCTGGATCCACCCGTCGAAGCCCTTCAGGCGGCGCTGGCGCTTGCCGTCTTCAGCACCGCCGGCGCGCTCTTGATCTACTTCCGCCTGGTACGCACCCTGGGTTCGATCGGCGTCACCAGCCAGAGCTACCTGCGCTCCGGCATCAGCGTGCTGCTCGGCATCCTGATCCTGGGGGAGAGCTTCACCGCGCCCATCGCCGTCGGCCTGGCGGCCGCGATCGCGGGCGTCCTGTTGATCAATCTGCCGAAGAAGGGTGCGTTCTGAGCGCCGCCTACTCCGCGGCCTCGGCCCGCTTCGGCGGCGCGCAGCCGGCGATGCAGCAGCGGCCCGGCTGCTTCGACACCTTCTGCCCCTGGTCCAGCAGGCCGCGGTCGAAAAGGCGCTCCACCAAGGCCGCCTTCTCCGTCACCGGATAGTTCCGCCAGATCTCCCGCTTCATGGCCTCCGGGGAGCCGCCGCCGTGCAGGGAGATCACCGAGTACCAGCCCGCCTGGTGCGACACCGTCAGATCCTCGACGAGGCGCGCCACCTCCAGCCGCCGTTCGGCAGGTAGGTCCGCCCGGCCGCCCAGCACCGCCGAGAGCGAGGCCCGGGTCATGGGATTGTGGTCCTCGTCCGGCCCCGGCAAGGCCACCACCAGGCCGCCGGAGACATAGTGGGCCAGGCGGTGCATGTCGTAGATCTTGGTCGCCAGCAGCAGCTTGCCGATGTTGGAGAAGACCGGGTCGGGCATCACCGATCCGGCCGGGTCCTCGACACAGTAGACCGACGCCGCGACGCCGCAGGCATAGAAGCTCTCCGTGATGGTGATCAGCTCCACCATGGCGTCGCGGATGTGACCGTGCCGCTCCGCGTCGAGGCCATTGGCCTCCGTCATCAGCGCGCCCGCGCCGATCAGCAGATCGCCAAAGCCGGCGCGGGCGGCGATGCAGGACTGGCGGTGATGGGTGGCGTAGCTGGTGGTGAGGAAACCGCCCTCCTCCGTCTCGCCCGCGAGGAAGACCCGCTCGTAGGGTACGAAGACCTCCTCGAAGATGACCACGCCGGTGGCCTGACCATAGGTCGCCGAGAACTTGGCCGCCGCCTCGCCGGGGCGGCCGGCGGGGCGGGTGACGACGGTGACGCCCGGCGCATCCACGGGCACGGCGCAGCAGACGGCGAAGGCCGCGTCCTCGGCCCGGTGGGTTCGGCAGGGCATCACCAGGAACTCGTGCATGTAAGGCGCGCCGGTGACGATGGCCTTGGTCCCGCTGATGACGATGCCGCCCGGGCGCCGCTCCTTGATGTGCACGTAGACGTCGAGGTTGGCCTGCTCTCCGGGCCGCAGCGAGCGATCGCCCTTGGCGTCGGTCATGGCGACCCCCAAGGTCAGGTCGCGGTCCTGCACATCGTGCAGATAGGCAAGAAAGCGCGCCGCATAGTCGCTGCCATGCGCCTCGTCGATCCGCTTGGCGGCTTGGAAGATGCCGTTCAGCGCGTCGTGGGTGAGGTAGCGCTGCGCGCAGCCGGAGATCTTACAGACCAGACGCACCGCTTCGAGCTTGCGCAGCAGATCCCGCGCGCTCTCGTTGATGTGCAGCATGCGGTTGACCGTCTTGCCGGACGAGGCCTGGTGCGCCGTCATCGTCTGCCGGTGCCTCTCGGCGTGCGCCAGGTCGTAGGTCACGCCGACGGCGTTGATGCCCGGCGCCAGCAACGCCTCGTCGGCGACGCTCTCCACCCGCTCCCCGTTCAAGAAGACGCGCGGACGATAGGCCTTGAGGGATTCTCGGTAGTCGGCGGCGGTCATCAGCATCGGACATCTCCCACGCGGGTCTCGGTACAACCAAAATTTAACATTGTTAGATTTTTCGTTCAATAGCAGAATGGCGGCCATGACCAGCACGACGAGAGCCGGCGGCAGACGCCGGGCGGTGAGCGCCATGAAGCAGCGCCTCATCCTGGAGGCCGCGCGCCGGATCTTCGAGGCGGAGGGTCTGGACGGCGCCAGCCTGCGCGCGATCGCGGCGGAGGCGGGCTACACGCCCGCCGCGCTCTACTTCCACTTCGATTCCAAGGAGGCGATCTACGGCGCCGTGCTGGAGGAGTCCCTGGCGCTGTTGAAGGAAGCGGTGCGGCAGGCACTCGGCGGGACCGAGCAGCCGCAAGAAAAGCTGCGTCTGGCGGCCATGGCCTTCTTCGATTTCTACCGGACCAGGCCGCGCGATCTCGATCTGGGGTTCTATCTCTTCCGCGGCGGGATGAAGCCGGCGGGCTTGGGCAGGGAACGCGACGAGGCCCTGAACCGCGCGCTGGGCGAGGCCCTGGCTCCGATCGCCGAGGCCGCCCAGGCGCTAGGTGCCGATGCGAAGGGGGCCCGCCTCCTGACCGTCGACCTCTTCGCGCACGCCGCCGGTCTCCTGCTGCTGGCGCACACCGGCCGCATCCGCATGTTCGATGCCTCCGCCGCCGAGCGGATGGAGCGCTACATCGACCAGCAGATCTCCCTCGTCGCGGCCGGGTCACACTGAGTTCGGCGAAGAAGGGCCTTACGCCTTGGCGCAAGGCCCTCCCTACCTAGGCGTCGAGCAGACCCACCTCCGAGGGATGCGAATAGCCGAAGGCGACATTCAGCCGGTTCCAGACGTTGATCGTGCCGATCAGTAGGGTCAGCTGCACGATCTCCTCCTCGTTGAAGTGCAGGCGTACCGTCTCGTAGGCCTCTTCGGAGGGGTGGGCCTGGGCGAGACTCGTCAGTGCCTCGGTCCAGCCGAGCGCCGCTTTCTCCCGGAGGCTGAAGAGCCTGGATTCCCGCCAGGCGGAGAGCAGATAGAGCCGCTCTTCCCGCTCGCCTGCCTTGCGCGCGTCCTCGGTGTGCATATGCAGGCAGAAGGCACAGGCGTTGATCTGCGACGCGCGGGTCTTCACTAGCTCCTTCAAGCTGTGCTCCAAGCTGCAATTACTGACGTAGGTTTCAAGGCCCATCATGGCGGCAACCGCCTTGGGCGCGGCCTTGTAGGGATCCAGTCTGGCCGTCATGCTCATTCTCCTTCGTTTGGGTCGGTCGGATAGGAAGAAGACGAGAGAGCGGCCGGCGATGTGACAGGCGATCGCCGAAATCTTCCTTCAGAGCAAGAGAGCGGCGATCACGGAGAGCACCAAGAGCAGCGCGAGGCTCACGTTGACCAGGCGCGACCAGCGCGGATCGGCGAGCAGGCTGGCGAAGAGCGCGCCGAAGAGAAGCCAGAGGCTGTTGACCACCACCAGCACCGCGAAGAGAACGGACAGCTTGCCCAGCGTGTCGGCGAGCAGGTCGTCGGCCACCAGGGTACGGCTGGAGTAGACAGCACCGATTGCCGCATAGGCCTTGGGGTTGGCCACACCCAAGAGCAGACCGCCGAGAAGAGAGGGTGCCTTCGCGCTTGCCTGCCCCCTGGCCAGCGGCGGCGCGGTGGCGATCCTCCAAGCAAGATAGAGGATGTAAAGGCTGGCCGCGGCCGCCACCAGGCCAAGCGCGGTCGGAGAGGCCAGCACGATGCCGGAGACGCCGCTGGCGACGACACCCAGGACGCAGGAGGTGCCGATGACGATGCCGGCGAGGTAGGGCAGGCTAGGGCGGAACCCGAAGGCGGATCCAAGGGCGGCAAGGCTCAAGGTCGCCGGTCCGGGACTCCCCATGAGCGGCAGCGCGGTCGCCACCAACAGCAGCAGATTCTCACCCATCGGACCCCTCGTGCTAGATTGCTCCCCATGACTTGCAGCAAGGGGTCCGTGCGGTCTTGAAGGTTTCTGCGGAAGAGCGGGCGTACGATGGCGGAGATCACCTGCGCTTGGCGGCGCCCCGTCACGGCGTCGGCCGCGCCGAGGTCTACCTGGCAGAGGGAGCCTACGCGCCGCACCGGCACGACCGCTACGTCATCGGCTTTACCACCAGGGGCGTGCAGACCTTCGACTACCGCGGCGCCACGCGGCGCGCGCGTGAAGGCGAGGCCTTCCTGCTGCACCCCGACGAGCGGCATGACGGACGCCCCGGCACCGAGGCCGGCTTCGGCTATCACTGTCTTTATGTGGCGCCGCGGGAGATCTCTCGTTGCCTTCAGGGCCGCCCCCTTCCCTTCCTCGGCGATCCGGTCACGGCACACCCGGCGCTTCTGAAGGCGATCCGCCAGGCGCTCGACGCCAAGGTCGAGCAGGTCGAGGCTTTGCAGCGGCACGATCTGCTGTGCGGGCTGGCTTGGGCCATGGCAGAGGCCGCCGGACCCGCCATCGCGCGTCGGCTACAACCGGATTTGAAGGGAATGGAGCGCGCCAGGAGCCTGCTGTTGGCCTCACTGGAGAGCGGCGTGGCGGTCGAGGCCTTGGAGGGGGTCAGCGGCCATGACCGCTGGTCGCTCTATCGTCACTTTCGTGCGCTCTACGGCGTGAGCCCGCATCGCTACTTGACCATGCGCCGGCTCGACAGAGCGCAAAGCCTGATCGCCGCGGGCAAGGGGCTCGCGGAGACCGCCGCCGCCTGCGGGTTTGCCGACCAGAGCCACATGACGCGGTGGTTCCGGCAGGCTTTCGGTCTGTCGCCCGGCCGCTGGCGCAAGCTCGCCGGTCCCGACGCGGCCTTGGGGTCATGAGAAGACCAGAAACGGGTCAGGCCCGGGAACCAGCCGGCACTCTGGCCGATGTGCTGGTTCCGCGGGCCTAACTTACGCTATCGACCTAGGACAGCTTAGAAGCCCCGCTGCCGCTGCTTGATCTCGGCCTCAGGCCAAGCATTGTAGCTGCCGGCATCGGCGACGGCGTCATTGCCGCTGTAGAGCTCAGCAACGCTGGGGCCACGCGACTGCACACGGTCGGTGACGTTGGCGCAGATGTCTGCCGCCTGGCGCGCGGCGTTGCCGCCTCCGCCCTGCAGGGACTTGATGGTCAGAACAGAGCTGGGCGGGCAACGGTCGTCGGCCATGGCCGGTGCGGACAGAAGTGCGACGCCGGCGGCCAGCGCCAGGGGAAGACCCAAGGTGAAACGCATTGATAACGCTCCTCACTTACAAGCACAAAGGCGAACCCAGGCTCCAACGGCGGATGCCGGAAGGAAGGACCCGTCCCTGGGCAAGGACGTCGAGACGCGACGGACCTGCGTCAACCTGCCAGGGCGGCGTGCGGCCAAGACAAGAATGAAGGAGAGGCCCTTCTTCTCTCAGCTTTGTGTTGCCCTGGTAGTGTTAAGAGACCTTTGCTCTATGAGTTCCTCGGCTCTTGTTCATAATCCCTCCACATTGGGTCTTTAGGATTAGAACTCGGCTGCGGTTCTCACATGACAAGAATTGCGATCTGAATGGACGTTCTTCAAGCCAGCACATAAGTTTGTGCCAAGAAGATCAAATTCTTAACAAAGGATGAAGAAGCGCGGCAGATTGTTCAGCCTTTGCGGAGCCCCTTCGCGGAGCGCTCGGAGTGCCCGACGGAGGGCTCCCGGCCCTACGTCGGCCAGTCCGCGGCGGCCAGACCCCGCAGGAGGTCGCGCAGGGCGGCGCTGACGTGGCGCTCCAGCAGGCAGCCGACTTCGATGCTGGCGCGCTCCGGATAGCCGATCCAACTGCCGTCGGCCAGGTCGCCGGTGCGCCAGCCCCAGGCAATGGGACCTGCCGGGAAGAGGCCCGGTGCCGGCGGGCGCGGCGGTCGATCGGCAAGCCGGTCCCTGCGCACGCAGTCCGGCGCCAGATGCAGCAACAGCGAGGTCTCCAGCCAGCCGCCGTGGACGTCTTCGGCGGGCGGGCTCGGCGGCGTCAGGGCCTGGGGCAGGCCGAAGTCGAGCCAGTGGGCACTCGCGACCAGCTGGTCGTGCCGGCGGCGTAGAGCGAGCGCCGCCATCTGGGCGGCCGCCACATTGCCGCCATGGGCGTTGAAGAGCAGCAGGCGCTTCACGCCGGCACGCGCAAGCTGTCCGCCGATCGACTGGATCAGCGAGACGCACTCCTCCGCCTCCAGGGAGAGGGTCCCGCGTCCCTGATCGTGCTCGCCCGACGCACCCAGCCAGAGGGGCGGCAGACGCAGCAAGCCCTCCGGCGCCTCCGGCCAATCGCCGAGCGCGCGGTCCAGCAGACGCTCGGCGATCAGGGTGTCGGTGCCGAGCGGCAAATGCGGGCCGTGCGTCTCCACGGCGCCCAAGGGCAGGATCGCCACGGCTCGCTCGGCAAGGCCCTCCAGGCCGGCGTAGAGCGCTAGGTAGTCTTGCGCCATCTTCCGTCCACGACCGGCCCGTGTGGGCTCAGGCGCCCAGGTGGCGCGCGAAGAAGGCGCGCGCGCGCTCCCACGAGGCCTCGGCCGCCTCCGGGTGGTAGCTGGCGCGCTCTTCGCAGCAGAAGCCGTGGCCGGCCGGGTATTCGAAAACCTCGGCCGACGGCGCCGCGTCATAGGCCGGCTGCCGCGCGCTTTCCGGTATGGCCTGGTCCTCGAGGCCGAAGTGAAGCTGGATCGGCACCTTCGGCGGATTGTCCGGCGCCAACTTGCCGATGCCGCCCCCGTAGAAGGCCGCGCTGGCCACCACGCCCGGCAAGCGGGCCGAGAGCCAGGCCAGATCGCCGCCCCAACAGAAACCGATGACGCCGACCTTCAGGCCTTGGCTCTGCAGCCAGCGCACCGAGGCCGCCACGTCCTCGCTGGCCTGGTCATAGGGAACCTTGGCCTTGAGCGCGCGCCCCCGCTCCACGCCGTTCGGCTCATAGGTCAGCTCGACGCCGGGCTCGACCCGATCGAAAAGCGCCGGCGCCAAGACCAGGAGCCCGCTTTCCGCGAAGCGGTCGCAGGCGCCACGGATGTGACGGTTGATTCCGAAGATCTCCTGCACCAGGACCAAGCCGGCGCGCGGACTGCCGACCGCCTGGCGGCTGCGATAGCAGGTAAAGGCGTGGTTGTCGTCCGATGCCAAACGCAGACTGTCCGCCAAGGTCTTCGGCATGGAGCCCGTTCCTCCCGGTTGCTATGGAGGTGGGAGAATAGCCCTGCCCTCCGCCGCTGTCAGCGGACATGACGTCCCCAGGGTCCCTCGGCTCGGCCGATCGCCGGGAATGGCCCGCGACCGGTCTTGTGTCATGGTGCACTCCCTTGTTGCGGGAGGTTGTTCCATGTCAATGATTCCGATCTACTGCGGCGACGTATCCGTCGTCCTTCTCCGCGAGTCCGGCGGTGGTCACGAGGTGCTGCTGTTGCGGCGAACCCGCAGACTGCCCGGCTGTTGGTGCGAAGTTGCCGGCGGCATCGAATCGGGCGAGGCCGCGTGGCAGGCGGCCTTGCGCGAGACCAGGGAGGAGACGGGCCTGGTCCTGGACAGGCTCTACTCCGCCGACCACTGCTTTCAGTACTATGAACCGAACAAGGAGCGCATGGTCCTGTTGCCGGTCTTCGTCGGCTACCCCAAGACTGGACAGCAGGTGCGGCTCAACAGGGAGCACGATGCCTATCGCTGGATGAGCTTCGACGATGCCAGGGCAGCCGTTCCCTTCGGCAGCCAGCGCAGGATGCTAGCGCATATCGAAGAGGACTTCGTCAAGGCGCCACCCAGCCCATGGCTCCAGTTCGATCTGGCGCAATGAAGCGCGCGGGCCTAAGCCTCGACCAGGAGATCCTGAGAGTGCTCGACGCGCTCTGACAGGGCGGCGCGCAGCTTGCCGAGCGCCCGGCTCTCCAGCTGGCGGACTCTCTCCTTGCTGACGCCGAGGACCTTGCCCAGGTCCTCCAAGGTGCGGCCAACCTCCAGCAGCCGGCGCTGCTCGATGATGACCCTTTCCCGGGCCGTCAAATCCGCCAAGGCCTCTTGCAGCCAGCGCGACCGCGTGGCGCTGTCCTTCACGCCGATGATCAGGTCCTCGGGACCGGGCCTGTCGTCGCTCACCAGGTCTTGGCGCTCCAGATCGGCATCCTCTCCGACGGTGGCGTTCAGAGACTGATCCGGACCGCCGATGCGCCCCTCCATGGTCTCCACGTCCCGCTGATCGACCTTGAGCGCCTTGGCGATGGTCTCGCGCCCCTCGCTGTCGAGCGGCCGGCCGGTCACCCGTTCGATCTGTCCACGCAGGCGGCGCAGATTGAAGAAGAGGCTCTTCTGCGACGAGGTCGTCCCGGAACGGACGATGGACCAATTGCGCAGGATGTAGTCTTGAACCGACGAGCGAATCCACCATGACGCGTAGGTGCTGAAGCGCACACCGCGTTCCGGCTCGAAGCGGTTGGCCGCCTGCAGGAGGCCCAAGCAGCCCTCCTGCACCATGTCGGGCATCGAAAGGCCATAGGCGCGGTAGCGGGCGGCCACGGCGGCGACCAAGCGGGTGTGGCTGTCGATCAGCCGATGCAGGGCGCGCTCGTCCTTGCGGTCGCGCCAGGCGAGCGCGAGACCCACCTCCTCTTCCTTGGACAGCATCGGCGCGTTCATGGCCTTGCGCAGAAAGTCGGTGTCAGCCTGGCTGAGCGGGTGTTGTTGCCTAGCCCCTTGCATGAAGCAGCACTCCTGTCACGGCATTGCGCCTGGATGGCAATCAGCCTGTGACAGATGTTACGTGGCGAGGGGGCGACACGGATCACCGCCCGAAGGGAAAAGCGTCGTCTTGCGGATCTCTCGGCGCTCAGCTCTCGTCCGGCTGCGCGACGCTCACGCGTTCCAGGATCTTGCCCCGGCCATCGAGGCAGACGGCAACCAGGGGCCCACCGAAGGCCGCGCCGCCGTCCAAGGTGATCAGGCGGTCCTCCGCTTCGATTCCCGGATGCTCGGCGGCGAAGCCGCGCACCACGCAGCGGAACGGGCTGAAGTGTCGCACCTGTGCGCCGAAAGCCGGATGCCCCCACCAGAAGCTGTCGCCCTGCTGGTCCAAGTCGCGTGTCGGATCGACGCCGGCGCTGACGAAGAGCAAGCCCTCGTCGTCGCTGTAGGCGCCCCGCCTCAGGCTGGCGAAGAAGCGCGCGTGTCCCGGCTGGGCGTTCATCGCCGCGCGCAAGCCCTGGGTCCAGCGCGTCAGCGACAGAGCGCCGTGCCGCGCCTCGGCCCGGCCTTCCTGCGCCGAGCCGCCGTAGGCTTCCAGGGTGGTGCCGACACCGTGCGCCAAGAGCCACTCGAGAACGCCGGCGGGATCGGCGGCGAACTGCAGCTGCAGCAGCTTCTGCCACATCTCCTCCTGCTGACCGCGCAGGAAGACCACGTCTTCGGGAATGGCATGCGGTACGGCGAGAATGCGGCGGCGGAACTCCAAGGCCTCGTCGATCGCGCCGAGGCAGTCCTCGCCATAGCCGATCAGGTTGCCGAGATAGACGATCCGGTCGAAATGCTCCCAGCGGTCGGCGATCCGTTCGTGCAGCTCGCTCAGCAGGGCCGTTTGGGCATGAACGGCGCCCACGGCCCAAACCCGCTCGCAGTTCCGCAGCACTGCCAGGCTTCTCTTCTGTCCAGCCGCTCCGGGAGCTGCGGTACCGCCACGCGCCATGGGTTCCTCTCGGACGACGGCCTTTCGGCCCCATCTAACGGTCGAGGGCGGCCAGACGCTGAGCCTGGCCGCCCCAAGACCGCTCCATGGTCACGCAGACTAAGCGGCGCTCAAGAGATCTTCCAGCTTTTGCGCAGCCGTCACCTCGTCGGTCGCTTCGACGGCGGCGAACTCGCGGGCCAAGCGGTCCATCGCCGCCTGATACATCTGCCGCTCGCTATAGGACTGCTCCGGCTGATCGCTGCCGCGGTAGAGATCGCGCACGACTTCGGCGATGGACACGGGGTCGCCCGAATTGATCTTGGCCTCGTACTCCTGGGCGCGGCGACTCCACATGGTCCGGCGCACCCGGCTCTTGCCCTTCAGGGCGTGGATCGCATCGTCCAGAACCTTGCGCGTCGAGAGCTTCCTGAGGCCCGAGTTGTGCGCCTTCTCCACCGGCACGCGCAGGGTCATGCGGTCCTTCTCGAACTTGATCGAGATGAGGCGCAGGCTGATACCCGAGATATCTTGCGTTTCGATACCGGTGACACGCCCAACGCCGTGCGTTGGATAGACGACATAGTCACCGGTTGCATAGTCGGTGTCCTGTTCGCCGCCGCCAGACGCCTTGGCCTTCGCCTTGCGTGCCGGCTTGGCAGCAGCTTGGTCGACCTTGGCGGCCTCGGCCTCGGACTTCATACCGTCGCCCTGGTCGGCACGCGCGCTGTCGAGCTGGATCACTTCGCTATCCATCGTAATCACATCATTCCCTTGCTGGTTGGGACGTTCTTCGGAACAACCTTGCCGAGACAGCAGGGGGTTCCTGTGGCCGCTTCATGACAATCTGCGGTCATTCCCCTTACGTGAGATACCTGCCTATGGACGCATTCAAGGACGCCGCTCCCCCATCTGGCGACTGCCCCCGTCATTCCTGAGTTATTACAATGCCATAGAAGATCAAAAAAATCAAGTGCAGGGCAACGCAGAGCTGCTGTCATCCTGCCGCATACTGAAAAGGGAAGGCGGGGACGCCGCTTCGATGATCAACGCAGAAGCGTCGAGGGGTCTCTTCTGGCCAAAGCCTCAGCTGCCTTTGCCCGGGTTTGCGCTGAAGAACTTCTCGTACTTGCCCTCCACCCCATTATAGTCGTCGGCATCGGCCGGCGCTTCGCCTTTTCGGGTAATATTGGGCCACGACTCGGAATAGTCCCGATTGAGTTCCAGCCAGGCCTCGGCGGCCGGATCCGTATCGGGCAGAATTGCCTCTGGCGGGCACTCCGGTTCGCAGACGCCGCAGTCGATGCACTCGTCCGGATGAATCACCAGCATGTTTTCGCCTTCGTAGAAGCAGTCCACCGGACAGACCTCTACGCAATCCATGTACTTGCAGCGGATACAGGCCTCGGTGACGATGTAGGTCATGGTGTCGGTGGGTCTCCTCGCATGGGGATTCGTTGCGGACCATAGTCAGCGGCCTAGGCCGCTTCAAGCGGCATCGGCAAAGCTAGGGCAGCTTGCCGCTGCGTGCCGTCAAGGGTCATCTTTCGGCTGGTCCGACTCGGACGAGCCCCTGCGGCCGATCTCCAGCGTGTCGAGGTCGGCCAGGTGCAGCACACGGCGCGGCAGGGCCATCTCGACACCCGCCTCGTTGAAGCGCTTGACGATGGCGAAGCGCACGTCGTTGGCGACGGAAATGAACATGTTGTAGATATCGGGCACGTAGACGCGGATGTCGAAGTCCATGCCGTCCGGCGAGAAGGACTTGAAATAGACATAGGCGGCGGGAAAGCGCAGCACGTCTTCGGCATCCTCGCTGGCCGCCAGCAGCAGGTCGTGCACGGCCTTCGGATCGGTCCCGAAGGGAACGCGCACGGGGATGTCCACGCGGCCGATCTTGTCCTTGTGGGTCCAGTTGACCACCGCGGTGGAGACGAGGTCGGAGTTGGGGATGAGGACGGAGGAGCGCTGCCAGGTCTCGACCTCCGTCGCGCGCACCGAGATGCGCTTGACCACGCCCTCGTTGGCCCCGACCACGACCCAGTCGCCGACCTTGATCGGGCGCTCCACCAAGAGGATCAGGCCGGCGACGAAGTTGGAGACGATGTTCTGCAGACCGAATCCGATGCCGACGGAGAGCGCGCCGGCGATGAGCGCCAGGTTGGTCAGGTCGACGCCGACGACGGTGATGCCCACCAGGATCGCCGAGATGACGCCGACATAGCCGATCCCGGTGGAGATCGACTGCTGCACGCTGCTCTCGACGTTCATCGCCTCCAGAAAGCGTCCGCGCACGCGGCGCTGCACCAGCCTGGTGGCCGCCAGGATGATGGCGACCACGAGAACGGCGAAGATGATGTTGGCCGGCTCGACGGTCACGCCGCCGA
Organism: Rhodospirillales bacterium; assembly: GCA_963669375.1. Lineage (GTDB taxonomy): Bacteria > Pseudomonadota > Alphaproteobacteria > Kiloniellales > JACOMY01 > JACOMY01. The sequence continues at coordinate 2,116,934 of OY770024.1, forward strand.
TGGTGAAGCCGCGCAAGACGTCGTAGAGCCAGACCTGGAACTCTTCCTCGGCGATCCCGGCAATGGGCAGCAGAATGAAGAGTCCCAGCAGCACCAGCAGAACGTCGACCAGGACGAAGCCGACCATCTCGAAGAAATTGGCGCCGCGTTCCGTCCTAAAGATCATGCGGCGCCACTCGGCGACCTTGCGATGCCCCTCGAAGAGGGTGGCGTGCAGCCAGTCGCGCAAGGCGCCGCGGATCAAGAAGAGGTGGAAGCCCAAGCCGACCGCGCTCATGAAAACAAGCGCCACGTAGTCGGAGAGGTTGAGATAGCCGAGAACGGCCGCCACCAAGACGACGAGCGCGACCAGCAGCGACAGGAAGCGCAGCAAGCGCGCCTGTCCCAGGAAGGCTGACAACGCGCGCCCGGAGGCGGCCTGGTCTTCCTCGCCCTCCGCCTCGGCCGCTTCCAGGTCGAGGGCCTGTGCCTGCTCCTCCGACTGCCAAAGGCGCGAGGGCAAGAGGCTCAGCAGAAGGAATCCGCCGATCAGCGCTTCGCCGGAGTGCACGACGGACAAGAGGGCGGGACCCGGCTGCAGGTCGCCGAAGAGGTAGCGCAGAGCCAGCACCAACCCCAGAAAAGCGCTGGCCAGCAGCCAACGGCGGTTGAGCGCGACCGACGATCGCTCGCCAAGGTCCAGAAGCCGCCAGTTCGGCAGGCCTGGCGCGATCACCGCCCACCCCGCCGCCGCGAGGAAAATCGCGAGGCTCGACCCCAGCGCCACGGCGATCGCCAAGGGCTCCATCACCGTTTGGTAACGGCTCTCCGACGCCACGGCCAAGGCGATGAAGAGCAGGAAGAGCATCACCATGAAGGGCACGAAGAAGCGCAGACCGATCTCCACCCAGGCCACCGCGACGCGATGGCGATAGGAGGCCTGTGTCGTGATCGGCGCCCGGTGTTTCTCCAACCGCCGCCGCAAGGCGCGGCTGGCCGGGACGCCGACCGCCAAGACGACCAGCGCGGCGCCGCTGAACATCAGCAAGTTCAGCAGACTGTCATGGCTATCCTGGTGCCGCTGCGTCAGGCGCGCGCCGACGGAGGCCCGCAAGCCCTGCAGATCGCTGGGCAAGGCAGCCCAGGTCCTGCTGGAGAGCAAGGAGGGGCTTCTCTGGAAGAGCTGCTCGGCGAAGATCGCGAGGCGGGCCTGATCCAACTGGCGCAACAGGATGTTGGCCCTGGCGACGATCAGGTCCGCGCGCCTCTTGCGGGCCAGTATGGTGGCGAGCTGGCTTTCGAGCTTGCCGCGCTCGGCTTGCGCCTCCGGGGCCTCGGGCGGCGCGCCCTCTTCGGGGGCGGGCCCAAGGGTGTCCAAGAGGCGCTGGGCGCCCTCCTCCTGCCTCGCATAGCGCTCCGATTCCTTCTGGGCGCTCTGCGCGATGCTCAGAAGAAGGCTACGGCGGTTATTCTGCTCGCGATGGCTCAGCCGGCCACTAGCCAGGTCCCCCTCTACCGACTGCAGGTCTTGGTGCCATTGGTCGTAGGAGGCGTCGGAGTCGCTGTTGCCCTGTGCCATGGCCCAAAGGGGCAGCACCAGAGAGAGGCCCAGCAGCAAGAGGACCAGCCGGAAGGGTGCGGGCAAGGATCAATCCTCCTTGCCCGCCAACCTGCGCAGTTGGCGTCGTTGTCGCGCATCCGGCCGGACCGCCGCTTTGGGGGCGGCGGGCGGCAAGCGGTTCTCCTTGGTCGGCGGCTTCAGATCCTCGTAGAGCAGCTGCGCTTGGGGCGCCCCGCCGCGCCGCTCGGCCAGGCCCAGAATGCGCCAAACCCGGATGTGATCGCCCTGCGGAAAGGTCAGGACATCGCCCGGCTTGACTTTCGTGTGCGCCTTTGCAGTCACCTCGCCGTTCACCCGCACTTGCCCCGACCCGGCCAGTTTGGTCGCCGTGGTGCGGGTCCGGCAAGCCCTGGCATGCCACAGCCACTTGTCCAGCCGCATGGCCCCGGGCCCGACGCCCTCTTTGTCCATCAACCCGATTGCCTGAGCGCCGTCTTCAGGCCGCGCAGCTGGGCAAAGGGCGAATCGGCATCGGCCTGCGACTCCCGCCCCTTGCGGAGCGGCCTCTTGCCGCCGGTGCGCTTGGCATTGCCTCGCCGCTGGTAGCTCACGACACCCCCCTCCTCGTGGTGGCGGAAGCCGATGCCGGTGAGGATGAGGCGCAAGGCCGCCTCGTCGCCCTCGACGAAGCGAAGAATGGCCGGCGTCGGCGCGAAGCCGCCGCTCTGCCGGGCCAAGGCCCGGGCCTTGGCGGCAAGCTGCTCCAGGTGATCCACCTGCACCGCGACAAGACCGGAGCGTCTCGAGAAGAGACGATAGCCGAGCGCCGCATAGGCCTCTTCCACGGCGTCCTCGGGCTGCGGGCGAAACAACGGTCCCTTCGGCAGCGCCGTCAGGGTCCGGCCGCTCTTCACCTGCCATAGCTGAAGCAGCACCCGCCCGGCCTTCGCGTTCAGCAGTCCGGGCAGGTAGAGGCTCTCGCTGCCCAGACGCACGCCGACGCGCGACAGCGCCTTCGCATCTGTCTTGGTGAGACGGGCCAGGCCGTCGACCTTGCGGCGCGGCATGCAGCCAAGCGCCTCGACCAACTGAAAGGCGATGCCACGCGGCATGGCCGTCAAGGGTGCCTCGCGGAGCGCGAAGAGCGGCTGCAGGCGGCGGCGCAGGTGGGCCTTCAGCCAGTTGGCCAGCCGCAGGCGCAGACGCTCGCGCTGGGCGCCGTCCAGGAACTCGCTGGCGAAGATCCCCACGGCGGGCTCTATGGCTAGCGCGCTGGCCAAGAGGCGGCCCAGCGGGGCGCCGCGCCAAAGGATCCGGCCGGCCTCGTCTAGCTGAAAGCCCTGATCCTCCTCCGCCTCGACCCTGGCCACGCGGCGCGGCATCTCTTGCGCCAGCGCCTTGCGCACGGCGGTCATCGCCTGGCGGGCGTCTTCGCCCCGGATCTCCGGATCCAGCGAGAAGGAGAAGCCCTTCAAGCGGCCCACGGCATGGCCTTCGAGCATGACGCGCCCATCGCGCTTCACCGCCGCCACCAAGCCCTCGCCGGCCGCCAGGCGGCGCGCGAAGAGCGCCGCCCGGCGATCGACGAAGCGTTCCGTCAAGCTGTGGTGCAGGGCGTCGGAGAGGCGGTCTTCGATGGCGCGGGCCTGCTCCTGCCAGCCGGCCGCATCCGCCAGCCAATCGCCGCGATGGGTGATGTAGGTCCAGGTGCGAATCTGGGCCAGGCGCTGCGTCAGGGTATCGATGTCCCCGGCCGCCCGGTCGATCCGGCGCAATTGGCCGGCCACCCAGGATTCGGGCAGGCCGTCGTCACGGTCGATCAGATGGCGATAGACCTGGGTCACCAGGCTGACGTGCTGGCCCATCATGGCCTTGTTGAAGTCGGGAATCTGGCAGACGTCCCACAGCAACCTGACACGCGCGCGCGCCGTGGCCCGCTCGATCACCTCCGGATCCTGCGCGAGCGCGCTCAGCACCTCCTGGTCTTCCGCGCCGCGCACCCGCTGCAGCTCGGCCAGCGGCGCGCGGCGCTCCAAGCTCTTGAGCAGGGACCGCGGCGAGGCGAAGTCGAGCTCGCGAGAGCGCCAATAGAGCCGCCGCAGGGCCAGGAAGCGGTGCTGTTCGACCGCATCGACCACCTCCGGCGGGATGTCGCCTTGATCGGCGGTTGTCCCGAAGGTGCCGTCGCGCATGTGGCGCCCGGCGCGCCCGGCGATCTGCCCGATCTCCACTGGGTCCAAACGTCGCGTCCGCCGACCGTCGAACTTGGCGAGGCCCGCGAAGGCGACGTGGTCCAGCGCCAGATTGAGGCCCATGCCGATGGCATCGGTGGCCACCAGGTAGTCGACCTCTCCCGCCTCGAAGAGCGCGACCTGGGCGTTGCGGGTCCGGGGGCTGAGCGCGCCCAGCACCACGGCGGTGCCGCCGCGCTGGCGGCGCAGCTGCTCGGCCAAGGCGTAGACCTGGCCCGCGGTGAAGGCGACGACGGCGGAGCGCGCCGGCAAGCGCACCAGCTTCTGCGTCCCGCTGTAGCTCAGGCTGGAAAAGCGCGAGCGGGTGATGAACTCCGCTTCCGGCACCAGCTTGCGCAGTAGCGGGCGCACCGTCTCGGCCCCTAGGAACATGGTCTCGGCCAGGCCGCGGCTGTGCAGCACGCGATCGGTGAAGACGTGGCCGCGCTCCGGATCCCCGGCCAACTGCACCTCGTCCACGCCCAGGAAATCCACCGGGCGATCCAGCGGCATGGATTCGACCGTGCAGCAGAAGTAGCGCGCGTTAGGCGGCACGATCTTCTCTTCGCCGGTGACCAGCGCCACCTGATGGGCGCCTTTGAGCGCCGCCACGCGGTCGTAGTTCTCGCGCGCCAGGAGGCGCAGCGGAAAGCCGATGATGCCGCTGCCGTGCGCCAGCATGCGGTCAATGGCGAAGTGCGTCTTGCCAGTGTTCGTCGGCCCAAGCAGGGCGGTGACCCGGGATTCGGGGTCGCGCGGCATCAGGCGGTTTCTCCTCCTGCCCTTGCGGCCAAATTCGGCTTAGCACATATGCAGCCTCGAAGGCCAGCGGACTGCCCAGCCGACCGATGGCCAGTCGACGAGTAGTACGAGAACAAATAGGATCGAGATGAAAGATGAGTGAACAAGCGACTGCCGAGCATCACGCCTTTACCGCCGAAGTCGGTCGGTTGTTGGAGATCGTGACGCATTCGCTCTATTCCAACCGCGACATATTCCTGCGCGAGCTCATCGCCAATGCCGCCGATGCCTGCGAGCGCCGCCGCTTCGCGGCGATCGCCGAGCCGGCCTTGGAGCCCGCCGAGGGCTTCATCATCGACCTGATCCCCGATTCGCAGGCAGGGACTCTCACCTTCGCCGATCGCGGCATCGGCATGGGACGCGACGAGCTGAGCGGCAACCTCGGCACCATCGCGGCCAGCGGCACCACCCGCTTCCTCGAGCAGCTGAAGGCGCAGGGCAAGAGCCCGGACAAGGCGAGCCTCTCGCAGATCGGCCAGTTCGGCGTCGGCTTCTATTCGGCCTTCATGGTGGCCGACAAGGTGACGGTGGACAGCCGCCGCGCCGGCAGCGACGAGGCCTGGCGCTGGGAATCCTCGGGCGCCGACGGCTACGACCTAGCCAGCGGCGGAGACGCGCCGGAGACCGGCGGCACGCGCGTCACCTTGCACCTGAAAGAAGACGCCAAGGAGTATCTGGACGCCGACCGCCTGAAGCAGCTGGTGAAGGCCCATTGCGAGCACATCGGCTTCCAGATCCGAGTGTTGGACGCGGACGGCAAGGGTGAGGCGCTGAACCAGGCCTCTCCGCTGTGGCGGCGCCCGGCCTCGGAGGTCAGCGAGGAGCAGTACACCGCCTTCTACCGCGACACCGCGCGCGCCTTCGACGAGCCCTGGCGCAGCCTGCACTGGAAGGCGGAAGGCGCCATCGAGTACACCGGCCTGCTCTTCGTTCCCAAGGAGCGGCCGCCCAGCATCTTTCACCCCGACCGCAACACGCAGATTCGGCTCTACGTGAAGCAGGTCTTCATCACCGACGACTGCCAGGCCATCGTGCCGCCCTATCTGCGCTTCCTGCAGGGCGTGATCGACTGCGAGGACCTGCCGCTCAACGTCTCGCGGGAGCTGCTGCAGTCCAGTCCGGTCCTAGCCAAGGTGCGCCAAGGTCTGGTGAAGCGCGTCCTCAAGGACCTGGAGAAGGCGTCGGACAGCGACAAGGAAGGCTACGAGCATTTCTGGGAGGCCTTCGGGCCGGTCCTGAAGGAAGGTCTCTACGAGGATCAGTCGCAGCGCGAGCAGCTGCTGGGTCTCGCCCGCTTCCGGTCCAGCACGGTCGAGGGCTGGACCACCTTGAAGGACTACGTGGGCCGCATGAAGGAGGGGCAGGAGGCGATCTACACGCTCTCCGGCGACGAGCTGGAGCGCCTGGCGACCAGCCCGCATCTCGAAGGCTTCCGCGCCCGGGGCATCGAGGTGCTCTACTTGACCGATCCGGTCGACGAGTTCTGGACCGGCACCGTCTTCACCTTCGACGACAAGCCCTTCCGCTCGGTCACCCGGGGTCAGGCCGACCTCGACCGCTTCGACGGCGAGGAGGAAGGCAAGGAGGGCGACAAGGACGACGCCGGCCAGGGTCCGCTCCTGGCCGCCATCCGCCTGGCCTTGGGCGACGACGTGAAGGACGTGCGGGTCTCGAAGCGGCTGGCCGAGAGCCCGGCCTGCCTGGTCGCCGGCGAGGGGGACATGGATCTCAATCTGGAGCGTCTCTTGCGCAGCCACGGCCAAGTGACCGAAGCGAGCCCGCGCATCCTGGAGATCAATCCGAGCCACAGCCTCCTCAAGGCCATGGGCCGTCACATCGCCGCCGGCGCTCAGGGTAGCCTGATCGACGACAGCGCCTGGCTGCTCTTCGATCTGGCCCGCGTCCTGGAAGGCGAGGCGGTCAAGGACCCCGCCGCCTTCTCGCAACGCTTGACCCGAGTCATGGGCCAGGCTGTCGGCGCGGACGCGGAGGCCTAGCGCGCGATAAACGTATGAAAAGAGACCAAGGTTCAGACCGCAGGTCGCTTCGACCTGCGATCATCTTGGTCCAGCGCGCGCGCACTCATTTTCGGAGCGGGAGCGCAAAGGACGGATAGGCCCGACGCGCGATCCATGGCACGCCAAGGGCCATGGCTCAGACATCGGATCAGGCATTATCCGCCCGCGGCGCCCAACCGACAGGGCAGTCCATGACCAACGCGGACTGGCTGCGGCTGGTCCTGCTCTCTGTCTTGTGGGGCGGGTCGTTCTTCTTCGGCGACGTCGCCGTTCAAGCGGTCCCGCCGCTCACCTTGGCGAGCTTGCGGGTCGGCATCGCCGCCTTGGCGCTGTTGACGCTCGCCGCCGCCCTCGGACGCATCCGCGGGCTGACCCACTGGCCCTGGGGCCGGCTCTTCGTCATGGGGCTCTTGAACAACGCCATCCCCTTCTCGCTGATCCTTTGGGGTCAGACGGAGATCGACAGCGGCCTGGCCTCGATCCTCAATGCGACGGCACCCTTCTGGGTCGTCCTCCTGGCGGCCTGGCTCAGGCCGGAGGAAGGGATCACCCGAGGTCGCCTCGTCGGGCTTCTGCTCGGGCTCGGCGGGGTCATCCTCCTGGTCGGTCCTGGCGCGCTTGCCGGTCTGGGGAGCGGCATCTGGCATCAGCTGGCGGTCTTGGGCGCGGCCTTCTCCTACGCCCTGGCCGGCCTCTGGGGACGGCGCATCGCCGACCTCGGCCCCTGGCAAGCGGCCAGCGGACAGTTGTTGGCCTCCAGCCTGCTGCTGATACCGGCCGCCCTTCTGATCGACAGGCCCTGGACCCTCGCACCGCCAGACCTCGAGCAGGCCGCAGCCGTCATGGGCCTGGCGCTCCTGAGTACTGCCATGGCCTACCTCATTTTCTTTCGAGTTCTGCGCGACGCGGGCGCCACCAACCTGCTTTTGGTAACGCTCTTGATTCCGCCGAGCGCACTGCTCTTGGGCAGCCTCTTCCTCGGCGAAAGACTGGGGCTGGCGGAGGCCGTGGGCCTGGCCTTGATCCTCTCCGGACTGGTCGCGATCGACGGCCGTCTGGCCCGCATTTTGGCTGCCAGGCTGGGCTAAGGTCCGGCGTTTCGTCGCCACGCCCAAAAGGCTGCCGCGCGGCGCGGCTGCTGTAACAGAAGCATAACACTCCTGTCACAAACCAGTGATCCCGGATTTGTAGCGTCCGCCGCGGATCGGGGGTGCCGAGGGCTGGGGACTGCCCTTGACGCCAACCGACTCTCGTCGGCGGCCGGCAGGGGGCCGTCCTTGCCGTTTCCGCCTCTGCCAAGTCCTCAAGGAGTTGCACACCTTATGAACAGACCCCTCCTCCTGGCGGCGGCTGCCGCTGTCGGCTTCGGCTTCGCGGCCGAGGCCGTCGCGCGCGACCAGATCCGCATCGTCGGCTCTTCGACGGTCTATCCCTTCGCCATCGCCGTGGCCGAGGATTTCGGCCGCTCGACCAGCTTCCCGACCCCGGTCATCGAGTCCACCGGTTCGGGCGGCGGCCTGAAGCTCTTTTGCGAAGGCGTCGGCACCAACACCCCGGACGTCACCAACGCCTCGCGCGCGATCAAGACCTCCGAGATCGAGCTCTGCGAGTCGAACGGCGTGACCGACATCGTCGAGGTCATGATCGGCTACGACGGCATCGTGATGGCCAACGCCAAGAGCGCGCCGATCTACGACCTGACCAAGGAGCAGATCTTCCTGGCGCTGGCCAAGTCCGTGCCGAAGGACGACGAGCTCATGCCGAACCCCTACCAGACCTGGAACGAGATCGATCCGAACCTGCCGGAGCACAAGATCGAGGTCTATGGTCCGCCGCCGACCTCCGGCACCCGCGACGCCTTCGTCGAGCTGGTGATGGAAGAGGCCTGCGAGAGTTGGCAGGTCTACGAGGAGATGAACAAGGCCGACCGCAAGAGGTTCTGCGCGGAGATCCGCGAGGACGGCGCCTTCATCGAGGCCGGTGAGAACGACAACCTGATCGTTCAGAAGCTCGAGGCCAACCCGCGCGCGCTCGGCATCTTCGGCTTCTCCTTCCTCGACCAGAACAGCGACAAGGTGCATGGCTCCTTGATCGACGGCGTCGAGCCGACCTTCGACAACATCGCCGATGGCGCCTATCCGATTTCCCGCTCACTGTTCTTCTACGTGAAGACCGCCCACGTCGGCGTCATTCCCGGTCTGAAGGAGTACGTCGAGGTTTTCACCAGCGAGCCGGCCTGGGGCCCGGACGGCTTCCTGTCCGAGCGCGGCCTGATCCCGCTTCCCGACACGGAGCGGACCCAGATGCGTGACAATGCGGTTGCCCTCAAGACCCTGAAGGAACTGCAGAACCACGAGAACTAGGTTGGGAGAGATCCTGGGGGCGGCAGTCGAAAGATCGCCGCCCCACTCTTCTTTCTCCTGACCCGGCAACACGAACGATCCGCCGTGGCCCCCGTTTCAACTCTTCGCCGGTGAGACATTCATGACGATCCTCCTAGTCGTCGTCGCCATAGCCGTGATCGCCCTGGCAGGCTACCTGATGGGCCGCCAGCGCGCCGAGCTGATGGCAAGCGCCAGCTACATGCACTCCCGGCCCGGCTATCACGGCGCGTTCATCGCCATCTGGAGCCTGATCGCGGGCTTCGCCATCCTTCTCTTCTGGATCATCTTCGAGCCGACCGTCGCGCGCTGGCTCCTGGTTTCCTGGCTGCCGGCCACCGATCAGGCACTGCCCGAAGCGCAGCTCAATCTTCTTATCACCAATATCATCAACCAGGTTTCCAGCGGCATCGGCACCAGCCAGCTGACGCCCGAGCAGACCGCCGCCGGCGAGAGCTACGTGAGCTTCCGCGATGTCGCGAGCTGGATGATGGTCATCGTCAGCGTGGCGATCGCCCTGGCCGCGGGCTGGCTCAGCCTGCGCCGGCTGTCGCCCGCCTTCCGCGCCCGTAACAACGTCGAGCGCATCATCCGCTATGCCATGATCGCGGCCTCGACGATCGCCATCCTGACCACCTTCGGCATCGTCTTCTCGCTGCTGTTCGAGGCCATCCGCTTCTTCGCGCGCGTGCCCGTCTTCGACTTCCTCTTCGGCTTGAGCTGGAGCCCGCAGACCGCCATCCGCGCCGACCAGGTCGGCTCCTCCGGCGAGTTCGGCGCGGTGCCGCTCATGGTCGGCACCTTGATGATCACCGTCATCGCCATGTTGGTGGCGGTCCCCGTCGGCCTCTTCTCCGCCATCTACATGTCGGAGTACGCGGGGCCCAAGATGCGCGGCTTCGCCAAGCCGGTGCTGGAGATCCTGGCCGGTATCCCGACCGTGGTCTACGGCTTCTTCGCCGCCTTGGTGATGGCGCCCTTCTTCCGCAACTTCGGTGCCGACATCGGCCTCACCGTCTCGTCCGAGTCGGCTCTGGCCGCCGGAGTGGTCATGGGAATCATGATCATCCCCTTCGTCTCCTCGCTGTCCGACGACGTCATGAACGCGGTGCCGCAGACCCTGCGCGACGGCTCCTACGCGCTGGGTTCCACCAAGTCGGAGACCATCAAGCAGGTGATCTTGCCGGCCGCGCTGCCCGGCATCGTCGGCGCCGTGCTGCTGGCCGTCAGCCGCGCCATCGGCGAGACCATGATCGTGGTGATGGCTGCCGGTCTCACCGCCAACATGACCGCCAATCCCTTGGAAGCCGTGACCACCTTCACGGTTCAGATCGCCACCCTGCTGGTGGGCGATCAGGAGTTCGATAGCGCCAAGACGCTCTCCGCCTTCGCGCTGGGATTGCTGCTCTTCACCGTCACCTTGGCGCTGAACTTCTTCGCGCTCCGCATCGTCCAGAAGTACCGAGAGAAGTATGACTGACACCTCACTTGCCCACGGCGGGGCGATCAAGCCGGACCTCTCCGCCGAACGGCTCAAGAAGCGTCGCCGGGCGGAACTGCGCTTCAAGCTCTACGGGCTCAGCGCGATCCTGGTGGCGGTCGCCTTCCTGGCGGTCTTCCTGGGTACCATCGTTACCCGCGGCATTCCCGGCTTCTTCCAGACCTATGTGCTGCTGGACGTCGCCATCACGCCCGAGGTCGCCGACTCCGAAGGCAGCGGCACGGCCGATTCCCTACGCCGTGGCAACTACGCCGCCTTGCTGCGCACCTCCCTGCTGGAGACCTTCCCGGAGACCGAAGGCCGCAGCGCCAGGCGGGAGCTGGCCGCCTTGTTGTCGCCGATCGCGCGCTTCAACCTGCAAGACGAGGTGGTCGCCGATCCGGCACTCGTCGGCACCACGGTGCAGCAGTGGTTCCTGCTCTCCGACGACGTCGACCGCCTGATCAAGGGCGAGACCACGGCCGAGATGTCGGCTGACCAAAGACGGCTTTCCGACCAGCAGCTGGCCTGGATCCAGAAGCTGGAGGCGGACGGCAAGATCGAGACCCGCTTCGACTGGAACTTCTTTACCGCCGGCAACAGCGCCGAGCCAGAGGCCGCCGGTCTGGGCGCGGCCATGCTGGGCTCGTTCTACACCATGTTCGTGATGCTGCTGCTCTGCGTGCCGGTGGGGGTCATGGCGGCGATCTACCTGGAGGAGTTCGCGCCCAAGAACAAGGTCACCGAGTTCATCGAAATCAACATCAACAACTTGGCGGCGGTGCCCTCGATCGTCTTCGGCCTGCTCGGTCTGGCGGTCTTCCTCAGCTTCTTCGGCCTGCCGCGTTCCGCGCCCATGGTGGGCGGCATGGTCCTGGCGCTGATGACCTTGCCGACCATCATCATCACGACCCGTGCCGCCTTGAAGGCCGTGCCGCCCTCGATCCGCCAGGGCGCGGTGGCGCTGGGCGCCTCCAAGCTGCAGGCGATCATGCACCACGTGCTGCCGCTGGCCCTGCCCGGTATCCTGACCGGCACCATCATCGGCTTGGCGCAGGCCCTGGGGGAGACCGCGCCCCTGCTGATGATCGGCATGTTCGCCTTCGTGCAGGAGGCCCCCGACGGGATCCTCGGCACGGCGACGGTGATCCCGGTGCAGATCTACTCCTGGGCCGACCAGGCCGAGCGCGCCTACGAGGCCAAGACCTCGGCCGCGATCATGGTCCTGCTGGCCTTCCTGATCCTGATGAACGCCGTGGCGGTCCTGTTGCGGCGACGTTTCGAGCGACGGTGGTGATGACACGAGACATGAGCATGGCCGACCTGGCAGAACCCTCAGCCGCCGCACTGGCCGGCGCGGGTCCGCTTCCCAAGTCCGACACAGAGCTGAAGATGCGGGCGCGCGACACCAACGTCTACTATGGTGAAGCACACGCGCTGAAGCACGTCGACCTGGACATTCCGGCACGCAAGGTGATGTCGCTGATCGGCCCGTCCGGCTGCGGCAAGTCGACCTTCCTGCGCTGTCTCAACCGCATGAACGACGTGATCGACGGCTGCAGGGTCACCGGCGACATCAGGCTGGACGGCGAGGACATCCACGATCCCAAGCTGGACGTCGTGCAGCTGCGCGCGCGGATCGGGATGGTGTTCCAGAAGCCGAACCCCTTCCCCAAGTCAATCTTCGACAACATCGCCTACGGCCCGCGCATCCACGGAATCGCCAAGAATAGCTCGCTGCTGGAAGAGGTGGTCTCCACCAGTCTGCAGCGCGCCGGTCTGTGGGACGAGGTGAAGGACCGGCTCAACGAGCCGGGCACCGGCCTTTCCGGCGGACAGCAGCAGCGGCTCTGCATCGCCCGCGCCATTGCGGTCAGCCCCGAGGTCATCCTCATGGACGAGCCCTGCTCGGCGCTCGATCCCATCGCCACGGCGAAGATCGAGGAGCTGATCGACGATCTGCGCCGGAACTTCACCATCGTGATCGTCACCCACTCCATGCAGCAGGCGGCCCGGGTCTCGCAGAACACCGCTTTCTTCCATCTGGGCAACCTGGTCGAGACCTCGGCGACCGATGAACTCTTCACCAATCCCAAAGATGAGCGTACGCAAGGCTACATCACCGGCCGCTACGGTTGATGCGATGGTCGCCGCCGAGCGCAACCCGGTGTCTTGAGGACCGGGACCCGATGACACAGAGCAGCGAGCACATCGTCAGGGCATTCGACGCGAACCTGGAGGAGCTGCGGCAAAGCGTGGTGCGCATGGGCGGGCGCGTCGAGTCGCAACTGGCCCGCGCCATGCAAGCGCTCAGCCGGCGCGACGCCGGCGTCGCCGCCGAGGTGGTACGCGACGACGCGGAAGTCGACCAGCTGGAGCAAGAGGTCAGCAACCAGGCCATCCGCCTGCTGGCCCTGCGCCAGCCGGTGGCGAACGACCTGCGCGAGATCATCTCCGCCCTGAAGATCTCCAGCGATCTGGAACGCATCGGCGACTACGCGGCCAACATCGCCAAGCGCTGCATCGCCCTGACCCAACTGCCCAACATGCGCCCGGCCAGCGGCATCCCGCGCCTGGCGCGCATGGTTCAGGAGATCATCAAGGAGACCATCGACGCCTACGTCAATCGCGATCCGGAGCGCGCTCTGGATGTCTGGCGCCGGGACGAGGAGGTCGACGAGGTCTACACCGGCCTCTTCCGCGAGTTCCTGACCTACATGATGGAAGATCCGCGCAATATCACCCCCTGCACCCACCTCCTGTTCATCGCCAAGAACGTAGAGCGGATCGGCGATCACGCGACCAACATCGCGGAGGTGCTGCACTTCCAGGTGACCGGCAAGATGATTGTCGGCGGCCGGCCGAAAGGCGACGCCTCGCCCTTCGAGGTCACGCAGCCGGACGAAGAGCAAGAGGACTAGTCTTGTGATCGCGAGCAAACCCCTGGTGATGATCGTCGAAGACGAGGCCGCCCTGGTCACGTTGCTGCGTTACAATCTCGAGCGGGAAGGCTTTCGCGTCACCGAAGCCGCCGACGGCGAAGAGGCGCTGATCCTCTGCCAGGAGGAGCGGCCGGACATCGTTCTCCTGGATTGGATGCTGCCCCATCTCTCCGGCCTGGAGGTCTGCCGACGCCTGCGCCGCACGACCGAGACGCGCGAGATCCCGATCATCCTGCTGACCGCGCGCGGCGAGGAGAGCGACAAGGTGCGCGGTCTGGATTCCGGCGCCGACGACTACATCACCAAGCCCTTCTCGCCGGCCGAGTTGATCAGCCGGCTGCGCGCGGTGCTGCGCCGCGCCCGCCCGGCCATGGCCTCCGAGGTGCTGCAGTTCGAAGACCTCATGATGGACCTGGCCGCGCACCGCGTGCGGCGCGGCGAGCGCGAGGTGCGGCTCGGGCCGACGGAGTTCCGCCTCTTGCGCTATCTGCTGGAGCACCCGGGCCGGGTCTTCAGCCGCGAGCAGCTTCTGGACGCGGTCTGGGGACGCGACGTCTACGTCGAGCCGCGTACGGTGGACGTGCATATCCGTCGTCTGCGCAAGGCGCTGAACGAGGGAGCGGAGAGAGACCTCATCCGGACCGTGCGCTCGGCCGGCTACGCGCTCGACCGCGACGCCACAGTGGCGGCCTGAGGCGTCCGGTCACTAGCGCGACGGCGCGCTCCGCAAGGTCATGCCGAACTTGGCGTCCGCGGTGAAGCCCAGGCGCTCATAGAAACCCCGCGCATCCAGCTGCCGGCCGGTCAGCAGCATGACCGTGTAGGCGTCTGCTTCCCAGGCGTGCGCGATCGCCGCCTCCATTACCGCTCTTCCACAGCCCTGGCCACGATAGGCGGCGGCGCTCACGACGTTCTCGATCAGAGCGTAGGGTCGTCCGCCATAGGTGACGTTGGGCAAGAGGTGCAAGGTGGCCAGCGCCGCGAGCCGCCCCTCGCTCTCGGCCGCGAACACCGTGGTGCCGGGGTGGCGCAGCACGTCCAGCCACTGCCGAGGCTCCTCGGCGACGGGGATGTCGCCGACCAGCTCGCGATAGAGGTCGAGCGCCGCTTCAAAGTCGTCTTCTCGGGCATGCCGCACTTGGATGGCAGCGCCTTTCGAGGACCGGGTTCCCTCTTGCATGGCGCCTCTAGCCAACCCTGCCGCCGTCGTCCGTGGCCGCCAGGTCCAGTTCGGCGCATTTCAGGCCCGGGCCCTCGGGCGACGGCGCCGCGTGGAAGCCCAGGCTCTTGGCCAAGGACAGCATCGCGGTGTTCTCCGGCAACATGAGCGCGCGCAGGCGCGCCAAGCCGCGTGCCCCGGCCCAGGAAATCAGCCTTTGCAGCATGAGACGGCCCAGCCCATAGCGCCGCCAGGGCGCCAAGAGGACGATCGCGATCTCGCCGACCTCCTCCTCCGACCGCTGCGCCATGCGCACGATGCCCACGCCTTCCGGGGGCTCCTTGGAGAGATCGAACAGCACCAGCGCCATCTCGCGCCGGAAATCCAATGTGCAGAGGCGCCGGGCCGCCGCCTCGCTGAGCTGCGATAGGCCGCCCAGGAAGCGCAAGCGGCGATCCTCTGGCGAGAGCTTCTCGAAGCCTTGCTTCAGGCCGCGCCAGTCCTGGGGCAAGAGCGGCCGCAACAGCAAGCGGCGACCGTCTTTCAGGCGCAGCGTCTCCACCATGTGCCGAGGATAGCCCGACATGGCGTGGAGGTGGTTACGCATGGCCGAGGACGCCAAGTGCGATCTGTCGCGGTTCCTTCTCCGGAAAGTAGCGTCGCGAGTTCCCGCTACTGGTTCGGCTTGGGCGCTTGATCCGCTGCTTCGGCCTGATACTCGTCTTGCCCGTCTTGCGCCTGGTTCTGTCGCGCTTCGGCCCTCGCGGCGCGGCGTTCAGCCTTGGCCGCCCTGCGGCGGGCGCGCCGCTTGGCCGCGCCCGGCTTCGGCCCCGTCGCGGCCGGCTCCGCGTCTTGCTCGACCGAGCCGGTCTCGGGCGTGAGCTCGATGCTGAGCGCCCGCGCGACACCCAGCAGCATGCGGTCGGCCTCTTCCTTGGTCTCGCGCCGCATTTGCTCGGCTTCGGCGGCGTCCTCGTCGGCACCCTGGCGCAGGTCGGCCGTCGCCCTGGTGACCTGGCGCAGGACCGCGAAGGCCCGCTCCTGATCCGACTGTCCCTGCAGGAAGACCACGATCAGCGCTGCGATGAGGCTCTCCAGCGCCGCGAACTGGGCGCCATCCGGCCATTGCGGCGCGATGTCCTCGCCGTCGGGCAAGGGCCGCACCGCGGCATCGACGATGTCCGCCAAGACATCCGTCGCCCGGCGCAGCGACTCGCCGCTGACCGACCCTTCGGGTTCGCCCGCGCTCTTGTTCAAGAGATCTTCGCTGATGATGCCGACGATCTGCGCCAGGTCGTTGCGGGACGTCAAAGCGTTGCTGGCCATCAGGTAGAGGACGACGGAGAGCGTCTTGCGCATCGCCGTCACCTCCGCTTGAAGTGCGATCGTCTTTTCTTCCAGACCCCAGTCCGACACGCTGTCCTCTCCCCTCGCGCTCCGGCCACGGCCTCCCTCGCGGAGCCGGCCGGCAATAGAAGGACAAGATAGAGCGGAGCCGATATGTCAAGTCCGACTCTTCAGCGCGCCCTATCGCATGAGTGGGTGACAGGCCCTCCAAGAGGGTCTATATTGAGCTTATGCTCAAGAAGGAATTAGCCTAAGACCTTCGAGCAGCGGGCGTTTTGCCGCCCGCCAGCAGGCATTCAGGAGGACTCTCAATGGCCAAGACTCCCACAGTAGACGAGATGCTCGCCACGCGCGTGGCCCGTCGCGCGGACCTCACCCCCTATCCCGAATCCTTCATCGACACGGTGATCCCGCGCTACGAGCGCGACCTCTTTTCGATCATCGGCAAATCGGTCTTCGAGGACCCGGCGATGCAGCCGGCGATCAAGGTCCAGCATCCCTTCAGCGTCGGGCTGATCAAGGTCGACCCGGGCAAGGGCGCCGGCCTGCACGCGCACAACACCGAAGAGGTCTTCATCCCGATCAACGGCAAGCTCGCCGTCTTCTGGGGCGACAAGGGCGAGAACGAGGTGGTGCTTGGCCCCTTGGACCTGGTCACCGTTCCCATCCACGTCATGCGCGGCTTCCGCAATGTCGACGACAAGACCATCGAGGTCATCGCCATCGTCGGCGGCGACGACGGCGGCGGCCGGCTCAAGTGGCACGACGAACTGATCGCCGAGGCCAAGGAGCACGGTGGCGAGCTGGACGAGACCGGCTATATCGTCCCCCGGGAGGATGCCAAGGCTGACGCCTGAGGCCTGTTTCAGCTGCCGCGCAGCCGGTCGGCGATCAGGGAGAGCAGCTCGAACATCAGGACCGAGCCGGTAAGGCCGGTGATCTGATTGGGATTGTCGACCGTCGGCATGGGGCAGACCACGTCGGCGCCGACGATGTCCAGGCCGCGAAGGCCGTGCAGGATCTTGATCGCCTCCCAGGTGCGCAGGCCGCGGTAGCCGGCCTCCAGGTTGGCGACACCAGGCGCGTCGGCGGGGTCGAGCACGTCGAGATCGATGCTGATGTAGATCGGGCGCGACCCGACCCGCTCGCGCGTGATGGCCACGGTCTTCTCCAGGCCGATCTCGAAGATCTCGTCCGCCGGCAGGACCCGGTAGCCGGTGTCGCTCTCCGCGGGGTCCTTGCGCGGCTTCATGGGGTTGCCGCGGATCCCCAGCTGTATGGAGTTCTCCGCCGCGACGGCGCCTTCCTTCACTGTGTAGGCGGCCCAATGGGCGGCGGAGCGCACCGCGCCCAACCAATGCGGCATGTGATCGTAGTCGTCGCGATGGGCATCGAAGTGGACCAGGGCCAGCTTTTGGCCGGCCGCGAGCCTTGAGCCCGCCAATGCCTTCAGGATCGGTCCGCTGACGGCATGGTCGCCACCGTAGGAGACCGGCCGGCAACCGGCCTCGGCGACCAGGCGGTAGAAGTCCTCGATGTGGCCGACCGAGGCCTCGTTGTTCATGGCCTGGGGCAGCGGCACGTCACCCAGGTCGTTGATGCGGCACGCCTCCCAAGGGATCAACTGAAAGGCCTGGTGGGCACGGCGCAGACGACCCGAGACATGACGGATCTGGCGGGGTCCCAGATGCTGGTCGCGCTCCGTCGATCCGTTGCCCGTGCTGTGCGGCACGCCGATCAGGCCGATGTCGCTCTCGGCGGGGTCCTCCTTCCAGGGGCACTTGAAGAAAGTCGCCACGCCCCACCAGTACCAATGACGCATCTCCTGCCTGCGCGCCTCGATCTCCTCGGCAGTCATTCTCTTCTCCTTCGTCTGAGCCTCGCCGGCCTTGCTTAAGGGGGCGACAAGCGCCTTTTGGCCATTCTATACTGAGCTGACGATCAAGAAACTGCTCGATGAACCGAGGCCGGGAACGCCTTCGGAATAGGAAGAATGCCGAGCGCGCATGCGAGCGCTATGGCGGTGGTGAGGCAGAGGAGGACGCCATGCGCTATCTGGTCGGGGTCGATATTGGCGGCACCTTCACCGACTTCGTCGCCTACGACCGCGAGACGGCGGAGGTCCGCGTCTGGAAGAACGCCTCGACGCCGCGCGAGCCGATCGCCGGCGTGCTGACGGGCCTGGGCCAGCTGGGCGACACGCGCGACATCGAACATCTGCGCCTGGGCACCACGATCGCCACCAACGCGCTCTTGGAGCGCAAGGGCGGCAAGGTCGCCTACGTCACCACGCAGGGCTTCAAGGACATTCCCTTCATCCAGCGCGGCAATCGCCGGGCCCACTACGACATGTCCTGGGTCAAGCCCAAGCCTCTGGTCAAACGCGCGGACTGTCTGGAGGTCGACGAGCGCATCGACCGCGACGGCCAGATCCTGACCGCGCTCGACGAGGCCGAGGTCCGCCGCGTCGCCACAGAGATCAAGGCCAAGGGCGATATCGAGGCGGTCGCCGTGGTGCTACTCTTCTCCTACCTCGACCCGGTGCACGAGCGCCGCCTGCGCGACATCCTGAGCGAGGAGCTGCCGGATATCCCGGTCTCCATCTCCTATGACGTGCTGCCGAAGTGGAAGGAGTACGAGCGCGCCTCCACCACCCTGGCCGACGCCTATCTGAAGCCGGTTGTGCGCAAGCGCTTCGAGGAGATGCGGCGACGCTTCCAAGGCTTGGGCGTCGCCGGCCGCGTCGTCGTGATCAAGTCCAACGGCGGCGAGGCCAGCCTGGAGGGCGCGATGAACGCGCCGGTCAACCTCACCGTGTCGGGCCCGACCGGCGGTGTCGTGGCGGCCAAGACCCTGGCCGGCCTCATGGACCTGGACCACGTCGTGACCTTCGACATGGGCGGCACCTCGACCGACTGCTCGACCATCGTGGGCGGCGGCGAGGCCTTCACCACCGGCTTCGAGATCGAGTTCGGCATCCCGATCCAGGTGCCGATGATCGACGTGCGCACCATCGGCGCCGGCGGCGGCTCCATCGCCTGGATCGACAAGGGCGGCATGCTGCGCGTCGGCCCGCAGTCGGCCGGCGCCGAGCCGGGTCCGGCCTGCTACGGCCAAGGCGGCATCGAGGCCACGGTGACCGACGCCAACCTGATACTGGGGCGCATCAATCCCGACTACTTCCTGGGCGGGAACATGACGCTGGACGTCGAGGCCGCGCGCCAGGCGATCGCCACCCTGGCCCAGCGCTTGGACATGGGCCGCATCGAGACCGCGCTCGCGATCGTGCAGATCGCCAACAACAACATGATCGGCGCCCTGCGCTCGGTCCTGCTGGAGCGGGGCTTGGACCCGCGCGACTTCACGCTCATGGCCTTCGGCGGCGCCGGCCCGCTGCATGCCTGCGACCTGATCGAGATGGCCGGCATCCCGCGCGCCGTCATTCCCAACCATCCGGGCCAGTTCTCCGCCTACGGCTTCATCATGACCGACGCGCGCGTCGACAAGCAGCGCACCCTGCACGGCACCTCCGGCAAGCTGGATCAGGCCTGGTGCAGCGCGGCCCTCAAGGAACTGGTCTCCGAGGCGGTCGGCGAGCTGACGGCGCAGGGCTACCGCGACGGCATCGAGGTGACGCGCAGCCTCGACCTGCGCTATCTGGGCCAGAACTACGAGCTTGAGCTGCCCTACCCCTACGAGGTCTTCGACGACGCCGGGCTCGCCGACCTCTGGCGGCGCTTTCATGAGACCCACGACGCCCGCTTCGGCTTCTCCATCCCGGGCGAGACCATCGAGCTGGTGAACGTCTCGGTCACGGCGCGCGCGCCCTCGCACAAGCCCGACACGCCCAGCCTGGAGGCTGGCCGAGGCACGCCCAAGGAGGGGGCCTATCGCCGCGTCCACTACGAGGACGGCGAGCACCGGGTCTCGGTCTACCGCCGCGACAGCCTGCGGGCCGGGCACAAGATCATCGGGCCGGCCATCATCGAAGAGCCCGCCTCGGTCACCGTCCTGCAAAGCGTCCACCAGGCCGAGGTCGACGGCCTGGGCAACATCATCGTTACCAAGAAAGGCTAGCCGCCATGGATCTGGTCACCATGAACATCCTGGAATCGACCATGGTGTCGATCTGCCGGGAGATGGGCATCACCCTGATGAAGACCTCCTACTCCACCATCTTCAACGAGGCGCTGGACTTCACCTGCGGGCTGGCCGACCGCAACGGCGACATGATCGCTGTGGCCGAGTTCTGCCCGGCGCAGATCGGCGGCATGCCGCTTCTGATCAAGTCCTGCGTGCGCGAGCTGGAGAGCGACGGGATCGAGGAGGGCGACGTCATCGTCCACAACGATCCCTACCGCGGCGGCCTGCACACGCCAGAGCACACCTTCTTCAAGCCGATCTTCGTGGAGGGCGAGCTGATGGGCTACGCCGTTTCCATCGGCCACATCGCCGAGGTCGGGGGCATGGTGCCGGGCGGCTTCTGCGGCGAGGCCACCGAGATCTTCCACGAAGGCATCCGCGTGCCGCCGGTGAAGATCAAGCGCCGCGGCGAGGACAACGAGGACGTCTGGAAGCTGCTGCTCGCGAACGTCCGCACGCCGCGCTACAACTACGGCGACCTGCGCGCCTTGATCTCCGCCGTCGACCTGGGCGAGCGGCGCATGCAGGAGATCTTCGCCAAGTACGGCACCGACAAGGTGGCCGAGACCGTCTCGGACCTTCTGGACTATTCCGAACGCCGCATGCGCGCCGAATTGGCCGAGATTCCCGACGGCGTCTACACCTTCGAGGACGCGGTGGAGAACGACGGCATCGAGAACCGCCGTTTCGACATCAAGGTGAAGGCGATCAAGCAGGGCGACGGCATCATCGTCGACTACCACGGCTCCTCGGCGCAGGCGCGCGGGCCGATCAACGCCACCCTGGGCGTCACCTGGTCGGCCACCTACAACGCCATTCTGCACCTGACCGACCCCTCGATCCCGAAGAACAGCGGCTGCTTCCGGCCGATCCGGGTGCTGGCCCCGCCGGGCACCGTAGTGAACGTCGACTATCCCGCGCCCGAGGTCGGCGGCAATACCGAGACCCACCCCAGGATCGCCGGCGCGGTGATCGGCGCGCTCGCCAAGGCGGTGCCGGAACGCGCCATGGCGGCCGAGGGCTGCACCCACGGCAACTTCGTCTTCGGCGGACACGACAAGCGTCACGACGAGTACTTCGCCTGCTACGACATCGAGGTCGTCGGCTGGGGCGGCCGCTCTTATGCCGACGGCAACGACGCGACCGATTCGATCAACGGCAACTGCCGCGTAATCCCGGTCGAGGTCTTCGAGACCCGCTTTCCCTTCCGCATCGAGAACTGGGTTTTCCTGCCGGACAGCGGCGGCCCCGGCAAGTATCGCGGCGGGCTGGGCTACGAGAAGACCCTGCTCTGCCTCAACGACGAGATCGTCGCCAGCCAGATGACCGACCGCCACGAGCTGGAACCCTGGGGCCTGGCCGGCGGCAAGGCGGGCGGCAAGGGCGCCACCCTCTTCCAGCGCGCCGGCGCCTCCGACTGGCAGACCATCGCGCAGGCCTTCAACAAGCAGTCCAGTTCAAAGTATTCCAACATCACGATCCGTGAGGGCGACCGCATCAAGCTGGTGATGCCAGGCGGCGGCGGTCACGGCGACCCCGCCCAGCGTGATCGCGCGGCGGTCGCCGAGGATCTGCGCGAGGGCTATCTGACCGCCGAGGGCGCCAGGCGCGACTACGGCCACCGGGAGGCAGCGGAATGAAGTTCTCGGCCAACCGCCTCTACGTCGAGCGCTACGTCAAGTGCCACAACTGCGGGATCCTGATCTACGAGACCGACAGCGAGCAGGTGAAGAGCGAGGCCGGCAGCCTCTACTGCACCTCCTGGTGCCGCGACTGGGACGCCAAGAGGGAGGCGGCTGGTTAGCTGCCGTCGCTAAGGGGAACCGCTATCGCAAAGACGCGGGCCTTTCGGGGGCTCGCCCGGTGGCGCACTGCGCTTCCGCCTGTACCCCCTCGACTTCGCCAACTCCATCCTCTCGACGGCACCAACTCCATCTTCTCGACGTCGTCCTCCTGCTTGACAGGAGGACCACTATCCCTTCGCACGGGCGGCGGAGACAGATCTTCCGGTCAAGCCGGAAGATGACGTGGTGGGGCGTAGGATTGGGGCTCCGTCCTGACTAGGCGTCCGGGCGACCTCGAAGACGAGTGCCGACCTGCAACCTGGGCCTGCAACGCGGGATCATCATCCCGGCGCCGGGTCACGCGCGTTGCCGCCTGACGCACCGCGCCTGGGGTTTGCGCCCTTGCTATCGCCGCGCTGTCACGCGACTGCCTTGCACGCCGGAACGATCTGACGCACACTCGACCGTTCAGGGGGGCGTCACGCGGGGAGGCTCGGCCGATCCCGCGTGATAGGCCCGAAACATCAATAAGCCGGGACTGGTGGACTTGCTGGACATGACAGAAGAGACAAGCGCGGGAGGCACATCCACGGCGCAGCGGGCCAATGGAGCGCGCTGCGCCGTTTTCGTCGGACCCTACAAGAGCGGCAAGACAACGCTTCTGGAGGCGATGCTCTTCGCCGCCGGTGCCACAGGCCGCCGAGGCTCGATCAACGAAGGTAACACGGTGGGCGACGGCTCGCCGGAAGCGCGCGAGCGTCAGATGACGATCGAACCCAACGTGGCCCACTGCGAGTACCTGGGCGAGCATTGGTCCATCATCGACTGCCCCGGTTCGGTCGAGCTGCGCCAGGAGAACCAGAACGCGCTGATGGCGGCCGACGTGGCGGTCATCGTCGCCGAGCCCGATCCCAGCCGCGCCATGACCCTGGCGCCGCTCTTCAAGCTGCTCGACGAGTACCAGATCCCACACATGCTGTTCATCAACAAGATGGACAAGGCCGGCTTCCGGGTGAAGGAGATCCTGGACAGCCTGCAGGCGGTCTCGCCCAAGCCGCTGCTGCTGCGCCAGGTGCCGATCCGCGACGGCGACGACGTCACCGGCTTCGTCGACCTGGTGAGCGAGCGCGCCTATCGCTACGCCGACACCAACCCCTCCAAGCTGATCGAGATGCCGGATTCGGTGAAGGAGCGTGGGGAAGAGGCGCGCCAGGAGTTGCTGGAATCCCTGGCCGACTTCGACGACAGCCTGCTGGAGCAGCTGCTGGAGGACAAGGTCCCGGCCACCGGCGAGGTCTACGACCTGGCGACCCAGGCCCTGCAGCAGGACAACGTGGTGCCGGTCTTCCTGGGCTCGGCCGAGGAATCCAACGGCATTGCCCGGCTCTGGAAGGCCTTGCGCCACGAGGGACCCTCGGCCGCCAGCACCGCCGAGCGGCTGATGATCCCCGACGGCGGCGACTATGCCGCCACGGTGGTGAAGACCGTGCATCAGGCGCACTTGGGCAAGCTCTCCATCGCCCGGATCTGGAGCGGGGTGATCAGCGCCGGCGAGACCATCGGCGGCGAGCGGCTGGCCGGCCTCTATCACCTGATGGGCAGCGATAACCAGAAGCTCGACAAGGCCGGCGCGGGCGAGCTTGTCGCCTTGCAGCGTCTGGAGGAGGTGGAGACCGGCGACCTCCTAACCTCCGCCGGCCGCGTCACCGATTCCGACATGCTCTGGCCCCAGCCCCTGACCCCCGTTTACGCGCTGGGGGTCGAGCCGCAGAATCGCCAGGACGAAGTTAAGCTGACCGCCAGCATCGGCAAGCTGATCGAAGAGGATCCCTCGCTCTTCATGGAGCACAACGCCAGCACCAACCAGCTGCTGCTGTGGGGCCAGGGCGAAATCCATCTGAAGCTCGCCATGGAGCGCTTGAAGAGCAAGTTCAACGTCGCCGTCAACAGCACGCCGCCGCGCACCGCCTACAAGGAGACCATCCGCAAGAGCGTGAAGCAGCACTCGCGCTTCAAGCGCCAGACCGGCGGTCACGGCCAGTTCGGCGACGTTCAGGTGGAGATCAAGCCTCTGCCGCGCGGTCAGGGCTTCGAGTTCGTCGACTCCGTGGTCGGCGGCGCGATCCCCAGGAAGTTCATTCCCTCCGTCGAGGTCGGGGTGAAGGAGTTCCTGGATCGCGGGCCGCTGGGCTTCCCGGTGGTCGACGTGCAGGTGACCCTCTTCGACGGCCAGTACCACTCGGTCGACAGCTCCGACCAGGCCTTCAAGACCGCCGGCCGGCTGGCCATGTCGGAAGGCATGCCGCAATGCGGCCCGGTGGTCCTGGAGCCGATCTACGACGTCAAGATCTCTGTGCCGGCCGATGCCACAGCCAAGATTCACGGCCTGATCAGCGGCCGGCGCGGCCAGATCCTGGGCTTCGAGGCGAAACCCGGCTGGGACGGCTGGGACGAGGTGAACTGCCACCTGCCGCAGTCGGAGATCCATGACCTGGTGATCGAGCTGCGCTCGCTGACGCAAGGCGTGGGCGGCATCGACTTCAGCTTCGATCATCTGCAGGAGATGTCCGGCAAGCTCGCGGAAAAGGTCATCGAAGAGGCGAAAGAACAGGCCGAACAAGCCTGAACAGGGAGGGGTGAGGACCAAGATGCCGAGACCGCTCGCCCTTCCCCTTCTCTTCGGCTGCGCGGTGGCCCTCGCGCTTCTCGCCCAGCCCGCCTCGCCCGCGCAGGCGCTCACCCTCAAGGCCTGCCAATCCCGCGTGGTCCCCTTCGAGGTGGCGGCCCAGCAAGCCACGCGCGTGCTGCGCGACATGGCCCAGCAGATGGAGCGCCTGACCGCCATGTGGTCGAAGGCGCCGGCCAACGACCGGCAGGCCTTTCGCCAGGCCCATGCCGATCGTATCACCCTGGTCGAAGGCCGCATCGCCGGCCTGGAGGAGGAGCTGGACTGCTGGTACGGGCAGCTGGCGGAGAACCCGCCGCCGCCCGATGACGGCGGGGTGATCGACCCGCAGCTGGAAGAACTTTGCAAGCGGCTGACGCAGGCCGTCCTGCTGATGCAGGCGCTCTTGTCGGTGGACCCGGACGCGGCCTTCCAGACCTCCAGCCTCTTCCCGCCGCCCGAAACGGCCAAACGCTGCCCGGAGCTGCCGCCGGAGGAAGAAAGCTGAGGGCTGCCGTCCCGTCTGGTTTTACTCTTCGCCGCTTCCGAGACGCCAAGGCAAAGACACCTGTTTCGCTTCGTTACTGAACCGTAGCAACGGCGTCACGCGATCATCATCCCCACCCCCTATGGCATAGCCGATGCGGTCGGCCTTCGCGCGGCCGCGCCCCTCCTTCTTTCGAAACTACAGGAGTATTGGCATGCCCGCTTTCCCAGTGCGCCCCCTTGCGGCCTTGGCAATCGGCCTCGGGCTCGCCGCCGCCTCGGCCTCGAGTGCCTTGGCGGAGAGTGAGTTCAAGGCAACGCTCGCCGGTCACGCCTTCATTTCGGCGGCAACCTTCATTCCGGCGCCGAGCGACGCGCCCCACGTCTTCGCCACCTCCGGGAAGTTCGCGGGCCCGGGCAACCAGCGCAACGAGGTGCTCTACTCCGTCGAGGGTACGTCCTTCCTCTCCGACAAGGCAGCACCACGGGCAACCGGCCTCTCCTTTCCCTTCGTCGGACAACCGGTGCAGGGCTTCTCCGGCATTCGCACGCTCGGCAACGGCGAGTATCTCGTCTTGATCGACAACGGCTTCGGCTCCAAGGCCAATTCCGCCGATGCCATGCTCAGCTTCCACCGCGTGCGGCCGGACTGGGAGAGCGGCAAGGTGCGGATTATCGAATCCGTCTTCCTGCGCGATCCCAACCGCGTCCTGCCCTTCCCCATCACCACGGAGGGAACGGAGAGCCGCTATCTGACCGGAGCCGATTTCGACGTCGAATCGATTCAGCCGATCGGCGATCGCTATTGGATCGGTGACGAGTTCGGACCCTACCTGATCGAGGTCGACGCGGAGGGCCGCGTCCTTTCCCTGCACGAGACCGTCGTGGACGGCCAAGTGGTGCGCTCTCCCGATCACCACGGGGTGCGGATGCCTTCCACCCCCGGCGAGGTCGTCTTCCCGGCCCGGCGCAGCCGCGGCTACGAGGGCATGGCCGCCTCGCCCGACGGCCGCTTTCTCTATCCCATGCTGGAGGGTCCGCTCTGGGATGCCGCGGCCGGCGATTGGGAAGCGCTGGACGGTCGGCAGTATCTGCACATCCTGGAGT
This sequence comes from Rhodospirillales bacterium, assembly GCA_963669375.1. GTDB lineage: Bacteria > Pseudomonadota > Alphaproteobacteria > Kiloniellales > JACOMY01 > JACOMY01. The sequence goes on from OY770024.1 coordinate 2,143,018, forward strand.
TCGACGTTGCGGCCGGCACCTTCACCGATCGCTCCTGGAAGTACGTGCTGGGTCAGAACGACAACAACATCGGCGACTTCAATATGATCGACGCCGAGCGCGCGATGGTGATCGAACGCGATGGCGGCGAGGGCGACTCCAGCCTGGCCTGCACCGGCGCGCCCGGCCCGGACTGCTTCAACAAGCCGGCTCTCTTCAAGCGGGTCTACATGATCGACATGGCCCAGCCCGACACCAACGGCGCGGTCAGGAAAATCGGCTACATCGACCTCATGAAGATCGACGATCCCGACGCCAAGGCGCGGATCGGCGGCGGCAACGGCAGCTTCACCTTCCCCTTCGTCACCATCGAAGACGTCGATCGGGTGGATGCGAACCACATCATCGTCGCCAACGACAACAACCTGCCCTTCTCCAGCGGGCGCACGATCGGCGCCAACGACCACAACGAGTTCATTCTGCTCTACGTTCCTGACTTCTTGAACGCCAAGTAGCACCGCGTTCAAGAGTAAGACCGAGGACCGAGGGGGCTTTCATCGGCTGAAAGCTCCCTCGGATCGTCCCGGAAGCAGCACCATCGCAATGACCGGCCGCTGCCGGAAACGACAGGCCAGTTGGGGCCGCGGCAGGCCCGCGCCGGACGGCGAGGACTTTACTTGGTCGCGATCGCCGTGGCGGCGCCGGCCATCATGCCGGCGCTCAAGCGGTTGGCGATGCGCACCGCGGCCGGGCTCTTCAGCAAGAGACGCGCGCGCGCGGCGAAGAGCACCCAGGCCAGATCGATGGCGATCAGCACGAGGAGCATCGTCGCCGTCAGCTCCAGCCATCCGACCACGGTGATCTGCACCAGCTCGATGATGGTCGGCAGCAGGGACAGATAGAAGACCATGATCTTGGGGTTGCCCAAGGTGATGGCGAAGCCGGCCGCGAACATCTTGAGCCCGGACGACCGCCTGGGAATCGCCGCCGTGTTCAAGGTGGCCGGCGCGTTCCACATCTTCCAGGCCAGATAGAGCAGGTAGGCCACCCCGGCCCATTTCAACACGACGAAGGCGGCGTGGAAGGTCTCCGCCAGGGAGGCCAAGCCCCACACGGCCAACCCGAGCCAGATCGCCTCGCCCACCCACATCGCGGCAAGAAAAGGCAAGACGTCGCGGTAGCCGTTGGACAGGACGCGCGCGACCAGCGCCGCGATACTGGGTCCGGGCGAGCCGGCGGCGACGGCCAGCGCGCCGGCAAAGATCAGCAAGGCTGTCAGTTCCATCTCTCGTCTGCTCCCTTCCCGTCACGCCACGGCGACGGCTTCGATCTCGACCAGATACTCCGGCCGCGCCAATGCCGATACCGTTACCACGGTGACCGCCGGCGGCTCCATCGCCTGCCACCGCTTCTTCCTGACCTGGACAAGCACGGCGGCATCCGCGCTGCGCACCAGATAGTAGGTCAGTTTGACGACGTTGCCGAGCGTCATGGCCGAAGCCGCCAGCAGGGCCTCGACGTTGTCCAAAGCTTGCTCCGCCTGCGCCCCGAAATCTCCCGGGAGCGTGGCGTCGGGTCGAACGCCGAACTGCCCGGAGATGAACAGCATCTTCTGACCCAAGGTCACCTCGCTCGCATGGGAGTAGACGTCGCGGAAGTCTTCCGGAACCGGCCAGAGACTCGGGGGATTCAAGCTGCGGATAGCGGCGCACATCTTGGCATTCCTTGATCTAGGCACAAAAAAACCGCGCTCTGGGCGCGGTCGGAGGACGAACACTAGCGGGCGTGCGTCATCGATCTCGCGCGGGCGCGATGCGGATAGGACGTCGGAGCCGAGAAATCGTGTTCATGCCTGATGGCCTACCCCTCCTTTGCCTGATCAGTCAAGTGCCGATGGCCGTAGAGGCCTGCCCACGGCAAGGACCCACCGCTTCCCCCGATGCTGGAACGCACCGGCGGTCGCGGCCCTACTCCGACCTCTGGAGCGTCAGCGCGGCAGCCGAACGTGGCGAGCGCAAGCCCAGATCTGCGGCGGCCGTGGTGTGCGGATCCAAGTCCGCCAAGGCGTCGTGCTGGCTGAGGTAGACCTCGCCCGTCAGATGGCGAAAGAAGTCTGAGCGCCGCAGGCGGTCCATGACCGGTCCCTTGACCTCGGAGAGATGAAAGGTGACCTCGGCTTCCTTCAGACGGTCGCAGAGCGCCTCCAGGCTCTCCAAGGCGCTGGCGTCGATCGCGTTCACGGCCGAGCAGATCAGCACCACGTGCCGGACCTTCGGATCGGCGGCGGCCATGTCGTAGAGGCGATCCTCAAGCCAGCGGGCGTTGGCGAAGTAGAGGCTCTCGTCGACGCGCACGCTGAGGACGGTCGGGCTGACCACGACGGGGTGGCGCGTGACGTTGCGGAAGTGTTGGGTGCCGGCAACCTGCCCCACGACGGCCATGTGCGGCCTGGCCGAACGCGCCAGAAACAACACTAAGGAGAGCGCGACGCCGGTGACGATGCCGGCCTCCACGCCGACGCCGAGGACGACGAGAATGGTGGCGGCCATGGCCGCGAAGTCCGCCTTGGAGTAAAGCCAGGTGCGCTTGATAGCGCCAAGATCGACCAGGGAGAGGACGGCGACGATAATGGTGGCAGCGAGCGTCGCCTTGGGCAGTTGATGAAAGAGCGGTGTCAGCAGCAGCGCAGTAAGGCCGATGCCCGCCGCCGTGAAGACGCCCGCCATGGGCGTACGCGCGCCGGCATCGAAGTTCACCACCGACCGCGCGAAGCCCCCGGTGACGGGGTAGCCGCCGGTCACTCCGGCCGCGATGTTGGCGGCACCCAGGCCGAAGAGCTCGCGGTTGGGTTGGACGCGCTCGCGCCGCTTGGCGGCCAGGGTCTGGGCGACGGAAACGGATTCGACGAAGCCCACGATGGAGATCAGGATCGCGGCCGGCAACAGCTCTCGCCACAAGGCCGGATCCAGCGGCGGCAAGGTCAAGGGCGGCAGGCCTTGCGGGATGGCTCCGACCACCGCAACCCCCGCCGCGTCGAGGGAGAGGAGGTCGACCAGCAGGATCGTCGCCAGCACGGCGACCACCGGCCCGGCCTTGGTGAGCGCGTCGGCCGACCTGGGCCCGAGGCCCAGGCCGCGCAGGAGAGGCTTCAGCTTTGCGCGGACCCAGAAGAGAAAGGCCGTCGCTCCGACGCCGACCGCCAAGGTCGCCGGATTGACATCGCCAAGTCCGGCGACGAGCGAGCGGACCAGGTCGACCAGGGTCTGGCCGCCGGCCTCGATCCCCAGGATGTGCTTCAACTGGCTCGCCGCGATCAGGAGGCCGGAGGCAGTGATGAAGCCGGAGATCACCGGATGGCTCAAGAGGCTGGCCAGGAAACCCAAGCGGAGCAGCCCCAGGACCAGAAGGAAGAGACCCGAGAGGATCGCCAACGCGATGGCGGCGCCGGCGTAGGCCGCGGTGCCGGATGCCGCCAGATCCCCCAGTGTGGCCGCCGTCATCAGCGAGACGACCGCCACCGGCCCCACGGCAAGCGCGTTGGAGGAACCGAAGAGCGCATAGCCCACCAAGGGCAGCATGCTGGCATAGAGCCCGACCTCCGGCGGCAAGCCCGCCAGCAGGGCGTAGGCCAGGCTCTGCGGGATCAGCATGATGGTGACGATCACCGCCGCCATGGCATCGCCATGCAGCGCGGCGCCGTCGTAGCGCTTGAGCCAGGAAAGACAGGGCAGCAGGGAGCCCAAGGCCGGTGGCGTCACGCGGCGCGTCATGCGGGTCAGTTCACCACTTCCGGACGCACCAGGCTCGGCTTGGCCAGCCACTCCTTGCCGCGCAGCATGCCCTTCCAGTAGAGCGGCGGCAGCAGCTTCTCCTTAAGGAGCCAAGCCAGACGGCTGGGCTTCTTGCCGTTGATCATCCAGCCCGGGAAGCTCGGCAAGAGCTTGCCGCCGTAGCCGAACTCGGCCAGCACGATCTTGCCGCGCTCGACCGTCAAGGGGCAGGAGCCATAGCCGTCGTAGTGGGCCACACCCGCGACGCGGCCCAAGTCGGACAAGAGGTTCTGCGCCACGATCGGCGCCTGCTTGCGCGCGGCGGCGGCGGTCTTGGCGTTGGGCGCGTTCATGACGTCGCCCAGGCTCCAGACGTTCTCGAAGCGCTTGTGGCGCAGGGTGTTCTGGTCGACGTCGACCCATCCGGCCTGATCCGCCAAGGGACTGACGCGGATGAAGTCGGGGGCGCACTGCGGCGGGCAGACGTGGATCATGTCGAAATCCACCTCCACGGTGCGGCCCTCGTCGCCGGTCTCCTTGAACCACGCCTTCTTCGCCGGTCCGTCGACGGCCACCAAGTTTTGGTTGAACTTCAGCGCCGCGCCGTACTTCTCGACATACTCCATCAGGGACGGCACGTAGTCCTTGACGCCGAAGAGCACGCCGCCGGCGTTGTGGAACTCCACCTCGATGTCGGAGAGAACGCCCGCGCGCCGCCACTGGTCGGCCGAGAGGTACATCGCCTTCTGCGGCGCGCCGGCGCACTTGATCGGCATCGGCGGTTGGGTGAAGAGGGCGCGGCCCTGCTTCATGTCCTTGACCAGCGACCAGGTGTAGGGCGCCAGATCGAAGCGGTAGTTGGAGGTGACGCCGTTCTTGCCCAAGGTGTCGACCAGGCCCTCGACCCCGTGCCAGTCCAGCTTGAGGCCCGGGCAGACAACCAGCCGTTCGTACTCGATGACCCGGCAACCCTCTAACAGCACCTGGTTGCGCTCCGGCTCGAAGGCGGCAACGGCGGCCTTGATCCAATGCACGTTGGATGGCAGCACGGAGGAGAGCGTGCGCACCGTCTCATCGGCCTGAAACACACCGCCGCCGACCAGGGTCCAGCCAGGTTGGTAGTAGTGGATGTCGGCCGGATCGATGACCGCGATCTCCAGATCGGGTGCGCGCGACAGCAGGGAGGAGGCGACCGCGATTCCGGCCGACCCGGCACCGACGACCACGACCTGATAGCGCGCGTCGCTTGCGTCCCCCGGGGTCTTGCCGCCATTGGCGATGCGGCGCACCACGCCGGACATGTCGTAGCCCGCCGCTTTCGCCTTGCTCAGGATCTCGGGCAGGGGCAGGCGACCGGCCCGGCTCAACGACCAGAGCGTGACCGAGCGGGTGCCCGTGCGGCAGTAGGCGAAGACCGGCTTCGGCGAGGCCTCCAAGATCTGGCCGAAGCGTTCGGCATCGGCATCGGTCACGGCGCCGCTCTCGACCGGCAGATAGCAGGCCTCCATGCCGGCCTTCCTGGCCGCGCTCTCGATTTCCTGGAACAGGGGCTGGTCGTTGCCCTCGCCGTCGGGGCGATTGCAGATGACCGTCTTGAAGCCGGCGGCGGCAAGCGCGGCAACCTCGGCCGCCGTGATCTGCGGGGCGACGCTGATCTCGGCGTCGACGCGATGGAACTCCATGGTCCTTCCTCCTTTCGGCCGCGCGCGCCTAGAGCGCGTTCAGCGGGATCTTCAGGTAGCGGGTGCCGTTCTCCTCGGCCGGCGGGAAGGCGCCGGCGCGCATGTTCACCTGGACCGAGGGCAGGATCAGTACCGGCATGCTCAGCTGCCGGTCGCGCGCGCTGCGCATCTCGACGAAGGCATCCTCCGAGATGCCGTCGTGCACGTGGATGTTCTTGGCCTTCTCCTCGGCGACGCTGGTCTCCCAGGCATAGGCGCGCCCGCCGGGGCCGTAGTCGTGGCAAAGGAAGAGGCGTGTCTCGGGCGGCAAGGCCAGGATCCTTTGGATCGAGCGATAGAGCTGGCGCGCGTCCCCGCCCGGGAAGTCGCAGCGCGCCGTGCCGAAGTCCGGCATGAAGAGCGTGTCGCCGACGAAGGCAGCATCGCCGATCACATAGGTGGCGCAGGCCGGTGTGTGCCCGGGGGTCAGCATCACCCGCCCTTCGAGTGCGCCGATTTGAAAACTGTCGCCTTCGTCGAAGAGGCGGTCGAACTGACGGCCGTCGGTGGCGAAGTCCTCCTCGGCATTGAAGACCGCCTTGAAGACCCCCTGGACGGTGCCGATCCGGGCACCGATAGCGACTTCGGCGCCCAGCTTCTCCTTCAGAAGCGGTGCCGCCGTCAGGTGATCGGCATGGACATGGGTTTCCAGGATCCAGTCGACCGTGAGTCCCTCATCGGCGACGAAGGCGAGGATGGCGTCGGCCGACGCGCTGCTGGTACGGCCGGACTTGGGATCGTAGTCCAACACGGAATCGACGATTGCCGCGCGGCGCGTTCCAGGATCGACCACGACGTGGCTCGCCGTGAAAGTGGCGTCGTCGAAGAAGGTCTTGACCTCAGGGTTCATGGGGTGCCTCCAAGCTGGTGTCCTCTGTCGGGCCTAGGCCTTGGCGGTACAGATGCCCAAGAGGCGGTAGAGCGGACAGAACCCGACCAGCGCCGTGATCAAGGGAATCAGGCCGACCCAGCCCCACGGGGTCTGGGGACCGACGAAGACCAACGCGATAAGCACCAGGCCCAAGAGCAGACGTAGACCGCGGTCGAGACCGCCGACATTGAGCGACATCATCTTCCTCCGATTCAATCAGGGCTTGCCGATCCGGCAGGCGATGAGGGAGGCTTAGGCTTGTGCGCAGCGCCCGTCTGTGACTTAGTCACGAAGCCGTGAAGATGTCCCGATCAGCCATGCCCGAGCAAACATCCTGGATCGAGCGCTTCCCCGACCTGGCCGCCCTGCCGGCAGACGATCGGCGCCAACTGGTCGCGCGCGCCGCCGAGGTCTCGCTGCCGCTGGGGACGACGATTTTCGCCCCGGGCAAGGATGCGGAGAGCTTTCTGCTGGTGTTGGAGGGCGTGGTCCGGGTGCAGCAGGTCTCCGTCTCAGGCCGGGAGATCGTGCTCTATCGCGTTTCCGGAGGAGAGGCCTGCATCATGACCACGGCCTGCCTGCTGTCGAGCGAACCCTACAGCGCCGAGGGCATCACCGAGACCGAGGTCAAGGCCATCGCCATCCCCAGAGCCGCGTTCGAGGAGGCCCTGGCCGGCTCTCCCGGCTTTCGTCGGATCGTCTTCTCCGGCTACTCGCACCGCATCGCCGACCTCATGCACGTGGTCGAGGAGGTCGCCTTCCAGCGCCTGGACAAGCGCTTGGCGCAGCGGCTCTTGAGCCTTGCGGGTGGGGCAGCGAGCATCCGCGTCACTCAGCAAGAGCTGGCCGCCGAACTGGGCAGCGCCCGCGAGGTGGTCGGCCGGCAACTGAAGGAGCTGGAGCGCCGCGGCTGGGTGGCCCTGTCGCGCGGCGAGGTGCGCTTGATCGAAGTCGAGGCCCTGCGCGACTTGGCGACGAGCGAGTGACGCCTGCGCCTGTCGGCGCAAGGATCCCGCATGGACGCCCCGCGCAGTGATCAAAAAGCCGCAAGGTTCGGTTCTAATCCCCTGACCCCCGGCCAATGCCATTCCACTGAGGCGCCGGGATCACTAGATTGCGCCGCGCCATGACCGCCAAGACGCGCCCCAGTAACAAGACCAAGGGCCCGCCGCCGCGCGCCTGGCAGCGTATGCTGTCGGGACGGCGGCTGGACCTGCTCGACCCCTCTCCCTTGGACATCGAGATCGAGGACATCGCCCAGGGCCTCTCCCGAGTGGCCCGCTGGAACGGCCAGACCAAGGGCGACTGGGCCTTCACCGTGGCGCAGCACTCCCTGCTGGTCGAACGCATCGTGGCGGAGATCCGGCCGGGCTATCCCGAACGCTGGCTCCTGGCAGCCCTGCTGCACGACGCCGCCGAATACGTGCTGGGCGACCTCATCACGCCCTTCAAGGCCGCCGTCGGCGCCGGCTACAAGCAGCTGGAACATCGCCTGGGCGAGGCCGTGCACATCCGCTTCGGCCTGCCGGCACGCCTGCCCCAGCACGTCACCGAGGCGATCAAGCGCGCGGACAAGGCCGCCGCCTACTTCGAGGCAACGCAGCTTGCCGGCTTCGGCGAGAAGGAGGCGCGCACCTTCTTCGGAAGTCCGCGCGGGATCAAGGCGCCGCGCCTCCTGTCCCTGCCGCCCGACGAGGCCAAGGCGGATTTCGTGGCCCGGCACGTCGCGCTGAGCACCCGGCGACCATGAGCTGGCTCGCCATCATCGGCCTGCTGCCGTTCTTGGCCTGGCTCTACCTGCTGGCCTTCCACGGCGGCTTCTGGCGCGCGCGGCCGCGGCTCGACGACCCGGTCTCCCTTGCCGACGCAAAGCTGCCAAGCGTCATCGCGGTCGTCCCAGCCCGTAACGAGGCCGACGTCATCGCCGAGGCGGCGCAAGGACTCCTGGACCAGGACTACGCCGGCAGCCTGCGCATCGTCCTGGTGGACGATCACAGCGAGGACGGCACCAAGGAGACGGCCGAGACCACGGCCGAGACGCACCCCCAGGGCGCGCGCTTGACCGTGCTGCGCGCCGCGGCGCGTCCGGGCGGCTGGGTCGGCAAGCTCTGGGCGCTGGAGTTCGGGCGCAGCGCCGCCGGCGACCGACCCGATTACTGGTGGTTCACCGATGCCGACATCCACCACGCACCCGACACCCTGACCCGCCTGGTCGCCCGCGCCGAGACGCGGAATAGCAGTCTGGTGTCCTTAATGGTGCGGCTTTCCTGCAGAAGCGGTTGGGAGAAGCTCCTGATCCCCGCCTTCGTCTTCTTCTTTCAGAAGCTCTACCCCTTCCCCTGGGTTGCCGAGGACAAGCGCGGCATCTCGGCCGCCGCGGGCGGCTGCGTCCTGTTGCGGGCCGACGACTTCGAGGCCGCCGGCGGTCTGGAGGCGATGAAGGGCGCCATCATCGACGACTGCACCTTGGCGGCGCTGCTGCGGCCGGCCGCGAGAAAGGCCGGACGCGGTCTCTATCTGGGTCTGACGCTGAAGTCGCGCTCGATCCGGCCCTACGAAGGTCTCGCCGACATCTGGCAGATGGTCGCCCGCTCGGCCTACACGCAGCTGCGCTACAATCCCCTGCTGCTGCTGGGCACGCTGCTCGGCATGACCTTGCTCTATCTGCTGCCGCCCCTGCTGGTCTTGACCTTGCCTCTGCACGGCGACGCCCTGGCGGCGGGTCTGTCGCTCGTCACCTGGCTCTTGATGGCCTTGGCCTGGACACCCACCTTGCGGCTCTACGATCTCCCCGTCTGGCGCGGTCTCTTGCTGCCGCTGGCCGGGGTCCTGTACACAGCCATGACCTTTGACTCGGCGCGCCGGCACTGGCTAGGCAAGGGTGCCGCTTGGAAGGGACGCATCGGCGCCGGCAAGAGCCCGGCCGCCTAGTTCAGGAATCCGGAGAGAGGATGCCCCGGGCGTGACAGCCGCAGTCAAGGAACGAGCCCCCTTGGAGACGCCGTCCGGCAAGGGCTCGGGCGACGAGAACTTCCCGGTCGGTTCCTTCCTGATAGCGCGGCCCCTGCGTCCGCACGTCGCCAACTACTACGCCTTCGCCCGCGCGATCGACGACATCGCCGACAACCCCGACTTGGAGGCGGCCGAGAAAGCGCGGCGCCTGGAGCGCTTCGCCGAGGCCATTCATGGTGAGCACGAGGCTGACCCGGCGCTCGCCAAGGCCTGGGCCTGCCGCCGCTCTCTCCTGGCCTGCAAGGTGCCGCTGGTTCATGCCAGCGACCTGACGATCGCTTTTATCCAGGACGCCTGGCAGAACCGCTACAAGGACTGGGAGGACCTGCTTGGCTACTGCGAGAACTCCGCCAATCCGGTCGGGCGTTTCCTCTTGAGCTTGCACGGGACCGAGGATCCCAGGGCCTATGCGGCCTCGGACGCGCTCTGCACGGCGCTGCAAGTGATCAACCATCTGCAGGATTGCGGCAAGGACCACGCCGCACTCGACCGGGTCTACCTGCCGCAGGACTGGATCGCCGCCGAGGGGGCCGAGACCGAGGACCTGGCGAAACCGGCCCTCACGCCCGGCATGCGCCGCGTGCTCGACCGCTGCTTGCAGGCGACCGGAGCCCTGCTGGACGACGCGCGGCCGTTACCAAGCCTCTTGCCCAGCCGGCGCCTTGCCTTGGAATCGGCTACCATCTATCGCCTGGCCCGCCGCCTGACGGCCGCCCTCGGGCGCCGCGACCCGCTGGCCGAGCGCGTGGCCTTCGGCAAGGCGGCCATGGTGCGCGCTGCCTTGGGCGGCACGCTCGCCGTCCTGCTGGGCATCGGCGAAGGCAGGCGCCAGGGATGAGCGCGATGGCGAGCGAAAGCGCACAGGGCGTCGATGTGGAGGCCCGCCAGCATGTGGAGCGCGTGGTGGCTGCCTCCGGCACCTCCTTCCTGGCCGGCATGCGGGTGCTGCCCAAGCCGCGCCGGGATGCCATGTACGCGGTCTATGCCTTCTGCCGCGAAGTCGACGACATCGCCGACGAGCCCGCCCCCTTGCAGGAAAAGCTGGAGGGCTTGGCCGATTGGCGCGAGGAGATCGAGAGCCTCTACGCGGGCAAGCCAACAAGCCTCACCGCACGCGCGCTCTTGGGCCCGATCGACGCCTATCAACTGCCCAAGGCCGAGTTCCTGGCGCTGATCGACGGCATGGAAATGGATGCGCGCGGACCCATCGTGGCGCCCGACATGGAGACCTTGCTGCTCTACTGCCGGCGCGTCGCCGGGGCGGTCGGCATGCTCTCGGTGCATTGCTTCGGCGCCTCCGGGCCGCTGGCCGAAGAGCTGGCGATCACGCTCGGCGAGGGTCTGCAGCTGACCAACATCCTGCGCGACATGAGCGAGGACGCCGAGGACGGCCGGCTCTACCTGCCGGAGGAAGCCTTGACGGCAGCCGGTATCACGGCCCGCGAACCGGCCGCCGTGCTGGCCGATCCGAAGCGGCCCCTCGCGGCCCAATGGCTGGCACGCCACGCCCGCCAGAGGCTCGATCGCAGCCACGAGATCGCCAAGCAGGTGCCGCGCCGACAGGTACGGCCGGCGCTCTTGATGCTGGGCATCTACGAGAAGATCCTCGACCGCTTGGAGGCGCGCGGCTGGGAGGTGCTGGAGCCGCGCGTGCGCGTCTCCAAGGCCGGCAAGCTGGCCGTGCTGCTGCGCTACGGCCTCTTCTAGCGCCATGACTTCGCGCGTGCATGTGGTGGGCGCCGGCCTGGCCGGCCTCTCCGCCGCCCTACGGCTGGCCGAGAGCGGTCACCAGGTGTCGCTCTACGAGGCGGCACCCCAGGCCGGCGGACGCTGCCGCAGCTACTTCGATCGCAGCCTCGGCGTCACCATCGACAACGGCAACCACCTGGTCCTTTCCGGCAATGGGGCGATCGCGGACTATCTGCGCGCCATCGGCGCTCAATCGGAATTGATCGGGCCCGCCGAAGCGGACTTTCCCTTCTTCGATCTGGAGCGCGGCAGCGGCTTCGCGGTGCGGATTTCGAACGGTAGGATACCCTGGTGGCTTTTGCGTACCGATTCGCGCTTTCCAGGAACACGGCCAGCCCACTACCTGCGCGCTCTTCGCTTGGCCCGCGCCGGCCCGACGGCGACGGTCGCCGCCTGCCTGCCGGAGCGCGACGCGCTGTGGCGGTCTTTCTTCGAACCGCTCACCGTGGCCGCGCTCAACACCCGGCCGGCGGAGGCAAGTGCCCGGCTTCTTTGGCGAATCCTGGCCGAGACCTTTCTCAAGGGCGGTGCCGCCTGTCGTCCGAGGATCGCGCGCACGAGCCTGGCGGCGACTTTCGTCGATCCGGCAATCGCGGCGATTGAACGGCTCGGCGGGCGACTCCATCTGGGCGCCCGACTGCGCCGTTTAGACTGTGACAAATCTGCAGCACTCGGCCTTGAATTCGATCGGGAATCGGTCGCGATCGGCCCCTCTGACGCGGTCGTCCTGGCACTGCCGCCATGGAACCTCGGCGACCTCCTGCCCGACCTGGACCCGGGTTTGGACCCGCGACCAATTGTCAACGCCCACTTGGTCTTGCCGGCGCCAGCACCACTTGCGCCCGAGCGGCCGCTCTTGGGCTTGCTCGGCGGCACCGCCGAGTGGATCTTCGCGAGAGGCCCTGTGGTGAGCCTGACGGTTAGTGCTGCAGAGGCCTTAGACCTTGTTTCACAAGAGAAATTGGCGACCAGGCTTTGGCGGGACACGGCCAGGGCTCTGTCGCTTCCGGTGCAGCCGGAGCCCAAGGTGCGGATCATCCGCGAGAAGCGAGCGACCTTCGCCGCCACCCCGGACGCCGAAGCAAGGCGACCCAAGGCGGTGACGAAGCTCAAGAATCTTTTTCTAGCAGGTGATTGGACCGACACGGGCCTGCCTGCAACTATCGAAGGGGCGATACGCTCTGGCATCAATGCTGCAAGTGCGAAGTCGGCTTGTTCCGGGCCTGTGGCTTGAGTAGCGTGGCGCTGATCGGGAAACCTTACTTTTGTCTGTGACGCTGGAATGGACCTTTCACTTGAACTGAGGCGCCGACAGGCTGTCGAAAGCGCAATCGAAGATGCTGGACGGTCCTTGAAGGACATGCAGCAGCCCGACGGGCATTGGGTCTTCGAGTTCGAGGCGGACGCGACGATTCCCGCCGAGTACATCTTCATGCGCCACTTCCTGGGCAACATCGATGAGCCGGACTATCCGGAGCTCGAGAGGAAGCTGGCGGTCTATCTGCGCAGCATTCAGGGCGCGCACGGCGGCTGGCCGCTCTTCAAGGACGGCGACTTCAACATCTCGGCCAGCGTGAAGGCCTATTGGGCGCTGAAGCTGGCCGGCGACAAGCCCGAGGCACCGCATATGCGCCGCGCCCGCCGGGCCATCCTGGCGCACGGCGGCGCCCAGACCTCCAACGTCTTCACCCGCATCTCCATGGCGCTCTTCGGGATGATCCCCTGGCGCGCCGTGCCCTTCATGCCGGTGGAGATCATGATCTTCCCCTACTGGTTCCCTTTCCACCTGGAGAAGGTCTCCTACTGGTCGCGCACGGTGATCGTGCCGCTGCTGATCCTGATGCACCTGCGGCCCACGGCGCGCAATCCGCGCGGTGTCAGGATCGACGAGCTCTTCCCCGAGCACCCCGACCGCCTGCACTACCGCATGAACGCCACCAGGACCGCGATGGGTGCCCTCTTCGCCGGGCTGGACAGCGTCGTGCGCCGGGTCTTCCCACTGCTGCCGCGCCGCTGGAAAGAGCGCTCGATGCGGCGCGCGGTCGACTTCATCACGCCGCGCCTCAACGGCGAGGACGGTCTGGGCGGCATCTTCCCGGCCATGGCCGGCGCGGTCATGGCCTTCGACGCGCTGGGCTATCGCCACGACGATCCCGACTTCCAAACGGCCTACGGCGCCGTCCAGAAGCTGTTGAAGGATCACGGCGAGTTTATCTACTGTCAGCCCTGCCTCTCGCCGGTCTGGGATACCTGCCTGGCCTGCCACGCGCTCTTGGAGGCCGGCGAGGATCCGCTGGATCGCTCCCTGACCGATGCCTTCAACTGGCTGCTGGAGCGCGAGATCACCGATCTCAAGGGCGATTGGGCCTGGCGCCGGCCTGACCTGGCGCCGTCGGGCTGGGCCTTTCAGTACTGGAACGACTACTACCCCGACGTCGACGACACCGCCGTGGTGGTGACCGCGCTGCATCGCGCCAACGACGTGCGCTATCGGCCGGCCATCGAACGCGCGGCCAACTGGGTGGTCGGCATGCAGTCCAAGAACGGCGGCTGGGGCTCGTTCGATGCGGACAACACGCATCTCTACCTGAACTACATCCCCTTCGCCGACCACGGCGCCCTGCTGGACCCGCCGACGGTGGATGTCTCCGCGCGCTGTCTCGCGATGCTGGCGCAGCTGGGCTACGGGCGCGACCACCCCTCGGTGGCCAAGGCGATCGCCTATTTGAAGCGCGAGCAGGAGGAGGACGGCTCCTGGTACGGCCGTTGGGGCACCAACTACGTCTATGGCACCTGGTCGGCGCTTGCGGCCTTGAACGCCGTCGGCGAGGACATGGGCCAGCCCTACCTGAAGAAGGCCGTGGCCTTCCTCAAGGACTTTCAGCAGGCCGACGGCGGCTGGGGCGAGGATGGCGCCACCTACTGGCAGGAGCGGCGCGGCGAGGTGAAGGGCTCGACGCCCTCTCAGACCGCCTGGGCGCTGCTGGGCCTGATGGCCGCCGGCGAGGTCGATTCGCCGGAGGTGGCGCGCGGCGTCGACTACCTGCTGAATGCACCGCGCAAGGGCGCCAAGTGGGACGAGGATCTCTACACCGGCGTCGGCTTCCCGCGGGTCTTCTACTTGCGTTACGACGGCTACAGCGCCTACTTCCCGCTCTGGGCCCTGGCGCGCTACCGCAGCCTGAAGCAGGGCAATTCCAAGCAGCCTGTTTGGGGTCTCTAGAGCAGGGTGACGTCAAATCGAAACGATTTGCCGTCTGAATCCTGCTCTACAACTCTGAGAGATAGAGCAGATCGCATATGGGTGATTCCACCTGTATGCGATCTGCTCTAAGGCCAGTGTGGTGGTGACCGGGCCCCTCGGGGTCGTCACCGGACTGAAGCGCGAAGCGGCACTGCTGCGCGACGGCGAAGCGGCGGGGCGACTGCGCGTGGCCCTCTCCGGTGCGGCTTCCGCCCGGGCAACAGCCGCGGCGGAGGACCTGGCGGAGTCCGGCGTCGCAGCCCTCCTCTCCTTCGGTCTCTGCGGTGGTCTCCGGGAGGCCGTGAAGGCCGGCGATCTGATCCTTCCGACCAGCGTCGTCTGGAACAACGAGGACGGCAGCCGCGATGAGGTAGCCGTCGATCCGCGCTGGCGGACCGACTTGCTGCGCGCGCTATCGGCCGGCCTCGCGCGGCATCCGCATGGAGGGCGCCTGCTGGGCAGCGATCGCCTGGAATGCCGGTCGGAGGGCAAGCTGGCTCTCGGCCGGGCCTTCGAGGCCTTGGCGGTGGACATGGAGAGCCACGCCGTCGCCGCTGTCGCCAAGCGCCGTGGCCTGCCCTTCCTGGTGGTCCGCGCCTGTTCCGACCAGAGCGACCAGGACTTGCCGGCCGTCGTCGAGAGAGCGACGACCCCCGACGGCGGCCTCGCTCTCGCTCCCTTGCTGACCGCTTTGGCGCGCCGGCCCTCCTCTCTGGTCGGCCTCCTCGCCTTGGCCAAGTCCAGCAAACTGGCGATGACGACTCTGCGCGAGGTCGTGGCATTGGACCCGAGATTCTCTTTCCCGGACAGGCGGGAAGGCGATTGAGTGCAGCGGCTTCCGGTGCCGCTCTGCACTCCATTTCCGGCTAGGCCACAAAAAAGACCAAATACCTATTGCATCCGACCAAGACGACCTCAAATGCTATGGGTCAGTCGAGAAGAGGCCGCATCATGAAGTCTCGAATCGCTGCTGTCGCGCTGACAGCGTGCCTGAGTGCCGGCGTCAGTGCCGGTACTGCCGCACAGACCCAACAGATGTCGTTCATTTGCGATCTGGGCGGCGTTCCCGCGGAGATGACTTTGGTGCTGGAGTACGTCACCAGCTCAGGCGTCACCCTGGGCCCTGGCGTGAACCCCGACATCAGCGGCGTCATTCCGACCGGCGACTACACGCTCTACACCGCCGGCGAAGTCCGCAGCCCGAACGCCCACTACAGCTTTCGTGGACAAGGCCAGTATGCCGACTTCACCAATCTCTGGGCGCACGAGAGATTTCGGGTGAAGTTCGTGACGGACTCGAACGGGCTCTGGATGATTGTCAATTCGCACCAGCCGCCGGAATGGCAAGGCCGTCACTTCTGCCAGTACGCGGGCTAGCCAAGCTCGCTGGTCGAGGGCGAGGGTGATGCGATCAGCCGGTCGGAACGGTCACTAACAGACTTGAATCGGGAACCGGCGCGATGACGATCGAGGGACCTCCGCTCAGCCCGCCACCGCCGCTGCACCTGTCTTTCGCGGCCGGCGTTGCCGCAAGGGCCGAGCAGCTCGTCGTCACGACGCTCGACCAGGGAGAGCTTACCTGGCGGGAACTGGACCAGCAGAGCGAACGCCTCGCAAGGCACTATCTGGCCCTGGGGCTGGAGCGTGGAGAGCGCATCGCCTTTCTGCTGCCCAACATGCCGGGGCTGCTGATCCACCAGATCGCTTGCCTGAAGGCGGGCCTGGTGTCGGTACCCTTGAACTACCGCTACCGACCACCGGAGATCGACCACGCGCTCGAGGTCTCGGAGGCAGCGCTTCTCATCCATCACGCCGAGCGCAGCGAAGACATCGCCCTCTGCCAACGCGTCCCGGATGTCTCCAAGGGGCTGCTGGTGGCAGGAGGAAAAGGGCAGAACGACCTCGGCTTTAACCAGCTCCTCTCAACCTCTCCGCCGCCAGGGCCAGAGCCGAGGCCGACGGAGGCGGACGAGCCCCTCCTCATCTACTTCACCTCTGGCAGCACCGGCCCTGCCAAGGGCGTCACCCATACCGCGGGCAGCATGGCCTGGACCGTGGAGAGTGTTGCACAGTCGCTGGCGCTCGTTCCCGACGACATCTACCTCACACCCAGCTCGCACGCCCACATCGCTGCGTCTGCCTCTTTCTTCGCTGTGCTGCGGGCGCAGGCCAGCCTGGCCATGGCGACGGAGCTGACGCCAGGGCACATTCTGGAGCTTATCCGGCAAGCACGGCCGACGAAGACCATCATGCTGCCTTCGATGCTCTGGGCCATACTGAATCAAGAGGACTGCAAGCGCGCGGACTTCTCAAGCTTTCGCTACCTGGCGACCTCCGGCGACAAAGCCGCTCCCGCCGTGGCGAGCCGCTTCGAGGCCTTGACGGCACAGGCTCTCGCCGAGGCCTACGGCTCGACCGAGGCATTCCAAACCAGTTTGGCCCGGCCGGGAGAGACGGTAAGAGCCGGCTCAGCCGGCCGGCCAGGACAGGGAATCACGGTTTCGATCCGAGACGACGCGGGTCGCGAGCTGCCGCCGGGCGAGATCGGACGGCTCTGGGTGCGCCATCCGGGCGCGATGGTCGGCTATTGGCGCCGCCCAGACGACACGGCGGCGGTCTTCGACGCCGAGGGCTGGTTCGACAGCGGCGACCTCTTCGAAGCCGACAGCGAAGGCTGTCTCTGGTTTCGCGGCCGCAAGAAGCAGATCATCGTCCACGACGGCTCCAACATCGCCCCGCAAGAGGTGGAGGCCTCCCTCCTGGAGCACCCGGCGGTCAATCGCGCCGGCGTCGTGGGCGTGGCCAATCGCGAGCATGGCGAGAACGTCTGGGCCTTCGTCGAGCTGCGCCGGGGCGCAGAGCGGCCGCTCCCGGAGGCCCTGATCGCCCATTCCCGCCAGAGGGTCGGCTACAAGGCGCCGGAGGTGGTGACCATCCTCGATGCCCTGCCGGTCAACGCCACCGGCAAGGTCGACCGCACTGCACTAAGGACGCTGGCCGCCTCAAGGACGAGCCACGAAGAGAGCCCCTCGAAGGACTGAGCCCTCGCCTATTCCGCCGCGTGTCGGCTGTTCTTGTCGCCCGGACGCGTGGCACCGCCCTTGTCGTGGATCTCCTTGACCGCGCCTTGCACCAGGCGGTCGAACACGAACTCGGCCGGGCGCTGCTTGTCCAGCGGGATCTCCTTGGCCATGGCGCCCTCGGTGCGGATGCCGCCCAGGGCGACCTTCAAGGCCTTCCAGGGCCGCTTCACCGTGTCTTCGACGGCGGTGCCCTCATAGCCGCAGTGGACCATGCAGTCGGCGCACTTCTCGTAGTTGCCGGTGCCGTAGGAGCCCCAGTCGGTCTGGTCCATCAGTTCGCGGAAGGACTGCGCGTAGCCCTCGTTCAACAGATAGCAAGGGCGCTGCCAGCCAAAGACGTTGCGGGTCGGGTTCGACCAGGGCGTGCAGCGGTAGTCCTGATTGCCGGCCAGGAAGTCGAGGAAGAGGCTGGACTGGCTGAAGCGCCAGGGCTTGCCGTCCTTCTTGCGCGACTTGCCTCTGCGGAAGAGATCGCGGAAGAGGTTCTTGGTGTGCTCGCGGTTCAGGAAGTGCTGCTGGCCGGGCGCGCGCTCATAGGCGTAGCCGGGCGAGATGGTGACGCCTTCGACGCCGATGTCGCGCGCGAAGTCCATGAACTCCGCCACCTTGTCGGCCTGGGCGTTATTGAAGAGGGTGCAGTTGATGTTGACCCTAAAGCCGCGATCGCGCGCCGCCTCGATCGCCTTCACCGCCTTCTTGAAGACGCCCTTCTGCGCCACCGCCTCGTCGTGTTCCTCCTCCAGGCCGTCGAGGTGGATGGAGAAGGTGAGGTAGGGCGACGGCGTAAACTCGTCCATGCGCTTGGCCAGCAGCAGCGCGTTGGTGCAGAGGTAGACGAAGCGCTTGCGCTTCACCAATTCCGCCACGATGGTCGGCATCTCGCGGTGGATCAGGGGCTCGCCGCCGGGGATCGAGATGATCGGGGCGCCACACTCTTCCGCCGCCTCGATGCACTCCTCGACCGACAGGCGCCGGTCCAGGATCTCCTTGGGATAGTCGATCTTCCCGCAGCCGGGGCAGGCCAAGTTGCAGCGGAACAGCGGCTCCAGCATCAACACCAAGGGATAGCGCCTGTTGCGGACGAGGCGCTGCTTCATGATATAGGCGCCAACGCGGACTTGCTGGATCAGGGGGACAGCCACGGCTGGACGCGCTCCTTCGTATCGCGTTTAACTAAGGACAGGTTCCATTTGTGCGGAACGGCAAGCAATGCAAGACTGCGCTTGCTCCAACAACGCCCGGCGCCCATGTCCCCAACGCATCACTCTTGAACCGCTATAGCTGCCACGGCGGGTCGAGAGCTGTCAAAGCCGAACGAGGTGACAAAAACGTGCGCAAGCTGCTGACCTCTCTTTTTCTCGTGACCGTGCTCTTTTTGCCGCCCGCTGCCACGGCGAACGACGGCGCGGAGGCCGCGGTGGAGAAGCTGAACCAGACGATCCTGACGGCGCTGCACAAGCCGGCGGCAACCGACTTCAAGACCAGGGTCGCTCTGCTGCGCCCGCTGATGGTGGAGGCCTTCGACTATCCCTTCATGGCCCGCATCGCCGCCGGGCGCTTCTGGAAGGACTTCGACAAGGCCCAGCAGGAGCGCTACGTCGGTCTCTTCACGGACCTCGCCGTCGACGCCGCGGCCAGCCGCTTCAAGGCGCAGCCCAACGCGCGCCTGGCCATCACCGGCGAGCGTGAAGGACCGCGCGACACCCAGTTGATCGAAACCACCTTGACCCTGCCCGGCAAGCCTCAGCGCGTCATCTCCTACCTGATGCGAGAGGATGGCCAAGGCCGCTGGCGGGCCATCGACATCTTCTTCGAGTCCCGTGTCAGCGAACTCTCGACCAAGCGCTCGGAGTACACCTCGATCCTCGGCCGCGACGGCATTCCCGCCTTTCTGAACGCGCTACAGAAGAAGCACGACCAGTATCAGGAAGAGCCCTAGAGCGGGTCTCGATCACGGAGGCTCATCTGTTCGCGAGACTCTGCTCTAACTTCTCGAGTTGGCGAGCCCGGCGGCTCATTGGCACTGAAACTGGGCGACGACACCGTCCTCGGTCCGGATCACGAAGCCCTTCTGCAGCAGCTGGAAGCCGATGAAGGTCTCCCGGTGGCGCATGGAGTTGGTCCAGGTGGAGCCGGTTCCGGACTCGCCGGGGGAGAAGACCTCGAACTCGTGCAGGTTTCCGGCCGCGTCCCCGAAACGGCCGTAGTAGCGATAGGAGCGCAGGGTATACCAGCGCTCGATCATCAAGGTTCCCTGCATCCGCAGCGCGCCGGCCCCACCGGCACAGCTGTACTGGCCGATGGGTTCTTGGGCCATCGCGCTCGGAGCCCTCAAGACGACCGAAAGGCCAGCCAGGAGGGCCATGATCACCATGAGGCGCATAGCGTTCTCCCTCGGCTATAGGGCACGGAGCCTAGGCGCTGACCTTGGCAAGGTCCAGCTTTCGATGGCTGTGCCGCGCCTAAGCCTTGCCCTGCGCGTGCGGAGAGCGCACCGCCAATCGAGGGGCCTCATGAGCAGATTCACCGGGGCGACAACCTAACCTTTTGGTTAGGTCCGCCGCTCATTTAGCCAGATAGAGTCGCACTCTGATTCACCCTATTCTCACCCTGCCGCTTCACCTGTTGTGCGGGCTTTCTTGAACGGGAGACCGACCCCGCGACCGGTGAAGGGTGGTCGCTGGCCGGCGTCAAGAGAGAAGAGCCATCGCCGTCGCCAGGCGCGTCGAGGCAGGGGTGAGGAACGGGGCAATGATCAAGACCGGGACGAACGGGCCTGACGTGCTGAGCGGCACGGACCTGGTCGACACGCTGTTGGGCAAGGGCGGGGCGGACACGCTCTACGGGAAGGCGGCCGACGACCTGCTCTACGGCGGCGGCGAGAACGACACGGCCTACGGCGGCAGCGGCGCGGACGAGCTGCGCGGCCAGGGCGAGTCGGACCGGCTTTTTGGGGCCAGCGGCGACGACCTCTTGATCGGCGGCAACGACGTGGACCGCCTGTCGGGCGACGATGGCAACGACACCCTGAACGGCCAGCTGGGCAGCGACACCATGGCCGGAGGCCTGGGCGACGACGTCTTCCGGGTGGACACGCTGGGCGACCGCGTCATCGAGCTGGCCGACCAGGGCAGCGACACGGTGCTGGCGGGTATCGACTTCACGCTTCCCGGCGGGGCCGAGGGCGCGGTGGAACAGCTGCGCCTTCTGAACAACGGCCAGGACCTGACGGGCGTCGGCAACGAACTGGACAACGTGCTGCGCGGGAACTCCGGGGCCAACGTCCTGAAGGGCTTGAGCGGCAGCGACAAGATCCGCGGCCGGGACGGCGACGACACGGCCGACGGTGGCACCGGCAAGGACTTCGTCTTCGGGGGCGCGGGCAACGACACCTTGGAAGGCAAGGGCGGCGACGACCGCCTGGACGGAGGGGCCGGCGACGACCTGCTCTACGAGGGCAAGCGCAGCGGCCGGGCCTATGGTGGCGAGGGCGACGACCGCCTCTACGGCGGGATGGGTCGGGACCGCCTGCACGGCGGCTCGGATAGCGACCGGCTGGCGGGCGAGTCCGGCGACGACACGCTCTACGGGCTGGGCGATCAGTCCTACGACCGCCTCTACGGGGGCACCGGCGACGACACCTTCGTGGTCGACGGCGGCGAGAGCCTCTTCGACGTCGAGGGCGACGACCTCGTCCTGGCCGACATTTCCTGGAGCCTAGGAAACGGCTTCGAGAACTTCCGGGCCGGGAAGGATGCCGGCGGGGTCAACGGCTACGGCTACGGCTCCGACAACAGGCTCACCGGCAACAGCCTCGCCAACAGCCTCTATGGGGCCTCGGGGAACGACCTCCTGATCGGCGAGGACGGCGACGACGTCCTGGTCGGCGGTACCGGCGAGGATCAGGCCTTCGGTGGTGGCGGCAACGACGTGATCCTGATCAGGACCGCCAGCGAGACCTTCGGCTTCGAGACGGTGAACGGCGGCGCCGGTGACGACCGACTGGTGTTCGGCATGAGCAGCGACACCATCGACACCGCCAATCTCTACATCGTGAGCGTGGAGAGGCTGGTCCTTTATGGCGGCATCAACAGTGACACGCTTTACGGCTCCACCCTCGATGACGCGATCTACGGGCGCAGCGGAAAGGATACTCTCTTAGGCGCCTTGGGCAACGACCACCTCTATGGCCAGGCGGACAGCGATCAACTGTCGGGTGACAGCGGCGACGATGCGCTCTTCGGAGGGAGCGGCATCGATATCATGATCGGCGACACGGGTGCAGATAGCATCTACGGTGGCTCCGGCGATGATACCTTCACGGCCGGCAGCGGCGACGACCTCCTCTTCGGAGATCTGGGCGACGACAGCGCCTATAGCGGCAGTAGCTTTGACCGGCTCTACGGTGGGTCGGGCAACGACCTTCTTCGAGCCGAAGGCAACACCAACAACCTCTTCGGGGGATCCGGAGACGACCACTTCGTCCTGCCCGATGCCGATGCCTACGGCAGCGTCACCGTGGACGGCGGAGCGGGCGAGGATACGCTGACCGTCGACTCCCTCGCCAACCTGTCGAGCATCGACCTCATCAGCGTCGAGACGGTCTTCGTCGGTCTCGGTTCAGGATTGAACGTTTTCACCGGCAGCGACGCGACCGACATCATTCTCGCCGGCAGCACGACCAGCGTCAACATCGTGTACGCCGGCAAAGGAGACGACACGGTCTACGGCTACAACGGCCTCGATCAGCTCTACGGCGGTAGCGGAAACGACTATCTAAGGCAGAAAGCAGCGGAGGAGCTCGGCGCCATCGACGCCATGGACGGCGGCTCGGGTAACGACAAGATCGTCGGCAGCTCGGGAGTCGACCTCATGATAGGCGGCGCCGGAAGCGACAACGCCTACGGCGGTTCCGGGAACGATACGATGGTCATCTCGTCGCAAGGCGAGATCGTCGGCTCGGAAACCTTCGACGGCGGCTCGGGGACGGACATCCTGTTCGTCATCTCCACTCTCGACATCTCGAGTATCGATCTGATCGACGTCGAAGAGATTCTCTTCGTCAATGGTGGAGGGCCCGGAAACGACACCCTCTTCGGCACCGACTACAACGACCTCATCGATGCGCAGAGCGGTAACGATCGGGTCTATGGCCTCAACGAGAGAGACACCCTGACGGGCGGCTCGGGCGTGGACAATCTGCAAGGCGGCTCCGGCGCGGACAAGCTTGGCGGCTTGGATCAGACCGACATTCTCTATGGGGGAAGCGGCGACGACGAGGCATCGGGCGGCGACAGCGCCGACCTGGTGTTCGGCGGACTGGGTGCGGACGAACTCTTTGGAGGAAACGGCGGCGACCGCCTATACGGCGGGAGCGGCGATGACACGCTCGACGCCGATCAGGGAGACGACCTGCTGCAAGGAGGTTCGGGCCGCGACACCGCCTTTGGCGACAGCGGCTCGGACACCTTCCTGATTGCCAGCGCCGGCGAGATCGTGGCGGGCGAAGAACTGAACGGCGGGTCAGGCGTGGACACGCTCGTCTTCGGCGGGGGGATCGACACGGCTGGCCTGGTGCTGAGCAGCATCGAGGTCATTGTCGGCTATGGGGGAACGGGCAACGACACGCTGGTCGGCACGCCGCTCGACGACAAGCTCTTCGGTGAGCTGGGCGACGACACTCTCTCCGGCGAGGACGGCGACGACGACCTCTATGGCGGCAGCGGTTCGGACATTCTCTATGGCGGCGCCGGCGGCAGTGACTTCATCGTCGGCGGTTCCGGCGCCGATATGGCCTATGGCGGCGTCAATCCCGACACCTTCTACATCGCCAGGCTGGACGAGATCACCGTGGGAGATACTGTCGACGGCGGTATCGGCTCGGACACGCTGGTCTTCGCCAGCGGCATCGACATCGCCAAGCTGGACTTGACCGGAGTGGACTACATCGCGGGGCGGGGTTCCAACGGCGACGACACGCTGACAGGCACCTCCTACGCCGATCTTCTCTATGGGCTCAACGGCGATGACACGGCCTATGGCGGCAGCGGTTTCGACAGGCTCTATGGCGCCAGTGGCGACGATTTGCTTGAAGGCGGCAGCGGTCTCGATTTCCTCATCGCGGGTTCGGGAGCGGACCTCGCCTACGGTGGTGATGGGAGCGACTTCCTCCTCGTTCGGAACCCGAACGAGATCGTAGCAGGAGAGACCTTCGACGGCGGCTTGGGGACGGACGGGCTTTCCATCAACATCTATGGGCAGCCCTTCGGAGTCGATCTGGATCTGGCCACCTTGCCGATCGACCTGGTCTCGGTGGAAGGCACGACCGTCTTCACGGCCTCGGGCGACGACCGCGTGCTGGGTTCCTCCTTGAACGACACCATGGGCGCCGGTTTCGGTAACGATACGCTGTCCGGCGGGTCGGGAAGCGATGCGCTGTTCGGCGACAGAGGTGACGACACCTTGGCCGGCGGTAGCGGGTCGGACTACCTGCAGGGCGACGACGGGGCGGACAGGCTGCAGGGCGACGACGGTGACGACACGCTCTACGGCGACGACGGCGACGACCAGCTGACGGGCGGCGCGGGGACCGACACCGCGGAGGGGGGCTCCGGCGCCGACACCTTCTTCGTCGCCAGCTTGGGCGACCTGGCGGGAGGCGACAGCTTCGACGGAGGCAGCGGTGCCGACACCTTGATCTTCGGCGAAGGCACCGATCTCGCCAACATCACCCTCTTCGATGTCGAGTCGGTCGTCGCCTACGGTAGCGACGTCGCCGACACGTTGACCGGCGGCGTGCTTGCCGACCGTCTCTATGGCCTGGGCGGCGGCGACACCCTGATCGGCAACGATGCCGCGGACAGGCTCTTCGGTGGCGAGGATGGCGACCGGCTCTACGGTGGCGACGGGGCTGACTCTCTCTTCGGCGGCGCGGCCGGCGACACCCTGGAGGCCGGCCTCGGCGGCGACCGCCTCTACGGCGACCTCGGCGATGACCAGGCGGATGCCGGAGACGGCAACGACGCGGCCCTGGGCGGCAGCGGCGCGGACCGGCTGAACGGAGAGAACGGCAACGACAACCTGCAGGGCGGCAGCGGTGCCGACAGCCTTCAAGGCGGATCAGGCCTCGACCTGCTCTTCGGCGGGGAGGGCGCCGACCTGCTCTATGGTGGCAATGGCATCGATGTTCTGTCGGGCGGCGAGGGCGCCGATACCTTCGGCTTCTACAGCGGCTTGAGCGGGGCTCAGGGCGTCATCGCCGACTTCACCGGCGCCGCCGACGGCGGCGTGGACAAAGTGCAGTTCGCCGCGGGCGGCGGCAGCGGCTCCTTCATCGGCGATGCCGCCTTCACCGGCGGCGGTCTGCCCGAAGTCCGCTTCCAGGCGCAAGGCGGCGGGGACGGAGTGCTGGAGTTCGACAGCGACGGAAACGGCAGCGCGGATTTCGAGGTCGACCTGACCGACGTCTCCGCCGTGGAGCAGTTGACCACGACCGACTTCATCTTCACCTGAGGCCTCCCGAGCCCTGTCCGCAGGGCGCGACGACGCATGCGTTCGGCGCCTGTACTTTCGGTTAGGTTGAGCTACTCCTCTGGCCAGGTATTCGCCCTGACGGCAAGTCCCTAAACTCACACTCGCACTGGACCGCCCGCCGACGGGCGGCAAGAAGGGCGCGCCAAGGACCGCGAGACCTCAAGGCGCGCGGAAACGGGGGCGAGATGATCAAGACCGGGACGAACGGGCCTGACGTGCTGAGCGGCACGGACCTGGTCGATACGCTATTGGGCAAGGGCGGGGCGGACACGCTCTACGGGAAGGCGGCCGACGACCTGCTCTATGGCGGCGGCGAGAACGACACGGCCTACGGCGGCAGCGGCGCGGACGAGCTGCGCGGCCAGGGCGAGTCGGACCGGCTCTTCGGAGCTAGTGGCGACGACCTCTTGATCGGCGGCAACGACGTGGACCGCCTGTCGGGCGACGATGGCAACGACACCCTGAACGGCCAGCTGGGCAGCGACACCATGGCCGGAGGCCTGGGCGATGACGTCTTCCGGGTGGACACGCTGGGCGACCGCGTCATCGAGCTGGCCGACCAGGGCAACGACACGGTGCTGGCGGGTATCGACTTCACGCTTCCCGGCGGGGCCGAGGGCGCTGTGGAGCAGCTGCGCCTTCTGAACAACGGCCAGGACCTGACGGGCGTCGGCAACGAACTGGACAACGTGCTGCGCGGAAACTCCGGGGACAACGTCCTGAGGGGCTTGAGCGGCAGCGACAAGATTCGCGGCCGGGACGGCGACGACAGGGCCGACGGTGGCACCGGCAAGGACTTCGTCTTCGGGGGCGCGGGCAACGACACGCTCGAGGGCAAGGGCGGCGACGACCGCCTGGACGGAGGGGCCGGCGACGACCTGCTCTACGAGGGCAAGCGCAGCGGCCGCGCCTATGGTGGCGAGGGCGACGACCGCATTTACGGCGGGATGGGTCAGGACCGCCTGCATGGCGGATCGGATAGCGATACGCTCTCGGGCGAGTCCGGCGACGATACGCTCTACGGCCTGGGCGATCAGTCCTACGACCGCCTCTACGGGGGCACCGGCGACGACACCTTCGTGGTCGACGGCGGCGAGAGCCTCTTCGACGTCGAGGGCGACGACCTCGTCCTAGCCGACATTTCTTGGACCCTGGGAATTGGCTTCGAGAACTTCCGGGCCGGGAAGGATGCCGGCGGGGTCAACGGCTACGGCTACGGCTCCGACAACAGGCTCACCGGCAACAGCCTCGCCAACAGTCTCTATGGGGGCTCGGGGAACGACTTCCTGATCGGCGAGGACGGCGACGACGTCCTGGTCGGCGGTCAAGGTCAGGACAATGCCTTCGGAGGTGCCGGCGACGACACCTTCTTCATCGCCACCGTCACCGACATCGCCGGACTCGAGACCCTCGACGGCGGTGGCGACAGCGACACCCTCATCTTCGGCGGGCAGGCGGACTTCAACGGCCTGCAGCTGATCAGCGTCGAGAAGATCGTCCCCTACCAGGAGAGCGGTCAGGCAGCGCTTTTCGGCACCTCTCTCAACGATCTCATCCATGCTCGCACGGCTGTTGGCGCTCCGGTGATCGTCGGCTTGTCGGGTGACGACTGCCTTTATGGACTCTCCGAAAGCGACAACAGGCTCTACGGGGGCAACGGGAACGACAAGCTTGTCGGTACCAGCGGACTTGACGGAGTGGAGGGGGGTTCCGGCAACGATCTGTTCTATGGCAACCATGGTAATGATATCGGATCCGGCGGGTCCGGTGACGACCGCCTCTACGGCGGCAGCGGACGAGACTTCGGTCTTAGGGGAGACTCCGGAGACGACCAAGTCTTCGGGGGGTCCGGGGCGGATGTCGCCTTGGGTGGCTCGGGAATTGATGGTGTCTATGGAGACCAGGGCGCGGATACGATCGGCGATGAGGGTTCGTCAGGGAGTATGTTCGGCGGTACTGGCGACGATGCCATGTTGTTCTATGTCAGCGACACGGTCGACAGCGTGACCATCGATGGCGGAAGTGGCACTGATACACTCATACTTGTCGGCACCACGGACCTCAGTGGCATCGAACTCTTCGGCGTGGAGGAGGTGTACTTCGCCCTCTTCGGCGGTAGCGGGAGCGATACGCTCATCGGGACCAGCTACGTCGATGTGCTTGGCGGTGAAACGGGTGATGACTACATCTTCGGTCTGACCGCGAACGACGAGCTCTACGGCGAGGATGGTAACGACCGTCTCTATGGTGGCGAGGGCGACGACTCGCTGACCGGCGATCAGGGTCGAGACACTGCTTTTGGCGGCTCGGGAAACGACACCTTCTACGTCGAATCGGCGGGAGACATCATACCGGCTGAGAGATTCGATGGCGGGTCGGGAAGCGATACGCTGATTTTCGGCGAAGCGGGTCTGGTCTTCAGTCCCACCCTGGCGCTCATCATCAATGATGTGGAGGCGATCGAGGCGGAGGGAACCGAGAACAATGATGACTTCGTGGGACTGAGTCTCATCGATCTCCTGTCCGGCCGCGGAGGCAACGATACGCTCGACGGCGCAGGCGGGGACGATGTGCTCCAAGGTGATAGCGGTGGAGACACTCTAAAGGGCGAGAGCGCTGATGACTTGCTCTACGGTGGCAGCGGAGCCGATCAGCTGTTCGGTGCCGTGGGCGACGACAGGCAGTACGGTGGCGGTGCCTTCGATAGACTGCTGGGCAATGACGGCGATGACCATCTCGACGGTGGCAGTGGGGAGGACATCCTTTCCGGAGGTGCGGGTGACGACCGGCTGGTGGGAGGGTCCGGCAACGATGAGATGGAGGGCGGCGCCGGACGAGACGACGCCTTCGGCGGTTCAGGCGATGATGTCTTCTACATCTACAACCCGGGTGACATCTCCGGCACGGAGACCTTCTTCGGTGGTGTTGGCACGGACACGCTGGCCTTCGGCGGTGCCTTGGACCTTACCAACCTGGAACTCAGCGGCGTCGAGTACGTCGTGGCCGCCATCACCGACAGCATCGGCGGGACGCTGACCGGCAGCTCCTATCAGGACAGGCTCAGCGGCGCGAACGGCCCGGATCTCCTCTACGGCCTGGGTGGCGACGACGCGCTCTATGGAGGTGACGGCAACGACACGCAGGAGGGAGGCGACGGCGACGACTTCCTGGAAGGCGGCATGGGCGCCGACACGGCCGCCGGCGGCAGCGGCGACGATACCTTCTACATCGCCACCGTCACCGACATCGTGCCGACAGAGACCTTGGATGGAGGGTCCGGCAGCGACACCTTGCTCTTCGGCGGCCTCTTCGACACCGCCGGTCTCGATCTCATCAGCATCGAAAAGGTGATCGGCAACGCGGGTAGCGGCGATGCCACCCTGATCGGAACCTCGCTGGACGACCTGCTCTACGGAGGCACCGGAAACGACAGACTGGAAGGCGTCAGCGGCGCCGACAGTCTTTACGGGGGAACTGGAAACGACGACCTCGAGGGTGGCGCGGGCGACGACCGGGCCTTCGGCGACGGTGCAAGCGACACCGCCGACGGCGGCAGCGGTGCCGACCACCTGGACGGTGGGGGTGGGGACGATTCGCTCTATGGCGCGGATCAGAACGACACCCTTTACGGCGACCACGGCAACGACGTCTTGAATGGCGACGAAGGGGACGACCTGGTCTATGGAGGCGAGAACCACGACGTCATTTTGGGCAGCACGGGCACCGACGTGGCTTTCGGCGGGGGCGGCGACGATACATTCCTGGAGGATGCGGATGGCGGCACCCTCTACGGCGGCGCTTATTCTGATGTCTTTGTCGTTGGAGCGCCGACCGACACGCTGACCCTGGATGGTGGGTCGAGCACCGACACTGTGACCTTCGCCGGGTTGCCGGACCTCTCCAACGTTGTGCTGATCGACATCGAACGCCTCGCCGCCTTCGGCGGGCCGGGGAGCGATACCTTGCTCGGCACCTCGCTGGAAGACGACCTCTATGGAGAGGACGGCGACGACAAGATCTATGGCCTGGACAATGTTGACGAGCTCTTCGGCGGGAGTGGCAGCGATACCCTTTACGGTGGCGAACAAACCGATCTTCTCCTGGCCGGAACCGGCGAAGACAAGGTCTTCGGCGGGGCTGGAGACGACTTCGCCCTCATCTTTACCTCCAGCGAGATCGTCGGTACGGAAACGATCGACGGTGGCGCCGGTAGGGACGGATTGGGTTGGCTGGGCGACGACTTCGGGGGCACGCTCGACCTCTCCAACCTGGTGCTGAACGGGATCGAGGTCGTAGGCGTGCAACTCAGTTCCGCCACGGACCTGGTCCTGACATCCTTCGACGACCAGGTGTCGGGGAGCGATTTCGACGACACGCTCTTCGGCACCACCGGTGATGACACCTTGGCAGGCTCTTTCGGAAACGATCTTCTCTACGGCGGCGCCGGCGCCGATGTTCTGAGCAATTCTGACGGCACCGGATTGATGTTCGGTGGCAACGCCGCCGACTACATCTACGGCGGTCTCGGCACCAACATCGCCTTCGGCGGCAATGGAAACGACGTGATCGAGGGCGGCCTCTCGGGCACGAACACCCTGTCGGGGGATAGCGGCTCGGACCTGCTGACCGGCGGGTCCTACTCGGATACCCTCTACAGCACCTCCGGCACCAACATCCTGAGCGGCGGGCTGGGCGCCGACACCTTCGCCTTCGACAACGGGTTGGTGGTGAGCGACCTGAGCGGCAACCTGGGGCAGATCACCGACTTCACCGGCGCCGCGGATCTCGGCAGCGACAAGATCCAGCTGCAGGTCGACGGCGGCGCCGGCAGCTTCATCGGCGAGGCCAGTTTCACCGGCGGTACGCCGGAAGCGCGTTTCCAGGCCGCCGGCGGCGGCGACGGCATACTGGAGGTCGACAGTGACGGCGACGGCGCAACCAACTTCGAGGTGACCTTGAACGGAATCTCGGCCGTCGATCAGTTGACCACGACCGACTTCATCTTCACCTGAGGCCGCTCACCGCTTTCCCCTGGGCGCCCTCAGCGCGATCAGGTCGGGCGGCACCTCGGGTTCGGGCAGGATCTGGCGCAGGTAGGCGTCGATCCCGCGCTCCGGGTTCCAGTGCCGCGCGTAGCCCAGCGAGACCTCCTCGAAGCGCGTGCCGTCCAGCCAGTCCGTGCGGCGCACGTGCAGATGGCCGGAGACGCAGACGGCGGCATTGAAGCGGCGGTGCCAATCCTCCGTGATCTTGGTGCCGCACCAGGGGCTGAAGCGGGGAATGCGGGGAATGTGCACCAGGTCCTGACGCAGCGGGTAGTGGTTGATCAGCACGCTCTGCATGCCCGGCGGCACGGCGCGTTCCAGGCGCGCCTCGCTCAGCCGGCAGCGCACGTGACACCACTCGATCCGGCTGCGGTAGGGCTCCGGCGACAGCAGCATCTCGTCCGTGCAGAGGACCCCATCCTCGGCCGACCAATCCAGCACCTTCTCCAGCGGCACGTCGGCAGGGCGGAAGCTGTAGTCGTAGAGCAGGAAGAGCGGTGCGATGACCGTGGCCGGCCCCGGCCCAGGCCACAGCGGATAGGGGTCTTCTGGCGTCAGCGCGCCGACATCGCGCGCCGCCGCCACCAAGGCCTCGTACTTGGCGAGGCCGCGCAGGCTGGCATGGCCGTCCCCTTCGCTCCAAAGCTCGTGGTTGCCCGGAACCCAGATCACTTTCGCGAACTTCGCGGCCAAGAGGCCCAAGGTGTCGGCCAAGAGCCCGACCTTCTCGCAGACATCGCCCGCGACGATCAGCCAGTCGTCCGGACGCGGCGTCAGGAGACGCAGCCGCTCCAGGTTGCCACCGGAATTCACGTGCAAATCGCTAATGGCGAAGAGCTTCATCACCGTCCTTCACGCACATCGTCTCGAGGCCTCGCTCGGCCCATGCCATACAGGCTTGCCCGGCGTCCGCAAAGAGGCTCCGCGGCCACAATGCTGTCGGTCCGGCAGCATAGCAAGGACGCCAATTCCGTTCACCTTGGCGTTTCGCCGGCCCTTGGTCGAACGGCGCCGCCTTCTCGCGCCTGAATACAAGAATCGAACGCGCGCAACACACCAAAGACTCTTTGACCTGGTAGATATAGAGATCCATTAAAACCCCTTATTCTTGCATCCCTAACCAAAAGAACAGTTTATCCTGACTATGAGATCAGTAGTTGCCCAATCTTGCCTGTGCAATATTAGAGTTGCCGAGCCAGGCGCGACAGGGAGTCGTGCCGCCGGGTCGGGAACACGGAGGGGGGCGAAGACCGCCATGGACATCACCGGCACCAACGGACCGGACATTCTGTCGGGCACGGATCTGGTCGACTCCATCTTCGGACGCGGCGGCGACGACACGCTTTACGGTCTCGCGGCGGACGACCTGCTGAACGGCGGCAAGGCGGCTGACACGGCCTTTGGTGGAGACGGTGACGACTCTCTCTTGGGTAAGGCAGGGGACGACACCCTCTTCGGGGCGGCGGGCAACGACCGCCTGCGCGGCGGCAACGAGGAGGACAGCCTCTACGGTGGCGTGGGGAACGACTCTCTCGACGGCGGGCGGGGCAGCGACCGGCTGGTCGGCGGCCTGGGCGACGACACCTTCCGTGTCCAGACCGCCAACGACCAGGTGATCGAGTTCTCCGGCGAAGGCACCGACACGGTGATCGCCGTCGTCGACTTCACCTTGCCCGGCGGTGCCGACGGCGAGGTGGAGGAGCTGCGCTTCCTTGCCAACGGCAAGGATCTGAACGGCGCCGGCAACGAGCTCGACAACCTGCTGCGTGGCAACAGCGGTGCCAACCGCTTGGCCGGGCTCGGTGGCGACGACACGCTGCAGGGGCTCAGGGGCGACGACAGGGCCTACGGCGGCAGCGGCGAGGACTCGCTCGTCGGATCGCTCGGCGACGACACGCTCTCGGGCGACGGCGACGACGACGAGATCAAGGGCGGGTCCGGCGCGGACAAGCTGGCGGGCGGCGACGGCGAGGACCTGCTGTTCGGCTCGACAGGCGACGACGAGGTGTCAGGCGGCGCGGACCAGGACAAGCTGCGCGGCCGCGACGGGAACGACCGGCTTCTCGGAGAGGACGGCGACGACGAGATCCTGGACCGCAGCGGCGCCGCCACGGCCTTCGGCGGCGACGGCGACGACATGGCCAAGGGGGCCAGTGGCGACGACACGCTCTATGGTGACAGCGGCAGCGACCTGCTCTATGGCGGCGCCAACGCGGACAGGCTGCACGCCGCCGGCGATGGCGCTTACGACCTGCTCTACGGCGGAGAGGGCGACGATACCTTCTATGTCGACAACCACGACAGCCTCTTCGACAGCGGCGGTGTCGATCTGGTGGTCGCCGGGGTCGACTTCACGCTGACCTACGGCCTGGACAACTTCCTGGCGCTCAGGAACGCGGTGGGGGTCGACGCGGTCGGATACGGCGGCGACAACAGCCTGACCGGCAACAGTCTCGCCAACAGCCTTTACGGTGCTGCCGGAGACGACCGCCTCTACGGCGCCGCTGGCGACGACTTCCTCGCCGGCGGGCTCGGGCGAGACGACGCCTTCGGCGGCGGCGGCGCGGACACCTTCTACATCGCCGATGGCGCGGAGATCGGCGGCGTCGAGACCCTGAACGGCGGCAACGGGTCCGACACCCTGGTGTTCGGCGAAGGCACGCCTCTCTTCGGCTTGAATCTGGTCAGCATCGAGAAGATCGTGGCCTTCGGCTATGCCGACGGGCCGCCGGGCAATTCCGGGCAAGAGACGCTCTTCGGCACCTCGCTGGTGGACACCGTCTACGGGGAGGCAAGGAACGGCGCCAAGATCTTCGGCGAGAGCGCGAACGACGCGCTCTACGGCACCTCGGGCAGTGATGAACTCTACGGCGGCAGTGGCGACGACTACTTGAAGGACCAGGCGGCCTCGAGCCAGCGGGACTACCTCTACGGAGGGGTGGGCAACGATCGTCTCGTCTCCGAGGACAGCTTTCTCGATCCCTCGGACGCCGCCGACGCCGTCATGGTCGCCTTCGGCGGCTCCGGCGACGATAGCCTCAGGGGCAGCATGGGAAGCGACCGCCTCTACGGCGACAGCGGTCGGGATGTCTTGGAAGGAGGATCAGGTGCCGACCGCATCGAGATCCAGTCGGGCCAGGAGGCCACCGCCTACGGCGGCTCCGGCGACGACCTCTTTGTGATCGACAAGCTGTCGTCCGGGAATGACGGGCTCACCGATGCGACAATCGATGGCGGCGACGGGGCCGACACCTTGGATCTGTCCGATCTCCAGATCCTGGACATTTCAAACCTAACCCTCACCAGCGTCGAGAAAGTCGTCTTCTCGGGCGGGAGCTTCTCGAGCGGCTACAACGTCCTCACCGGCACGTCCCTGTCGGACGTTCTGACCGGAGGGAACAGCAGACAGTACCTGATCTACGGGCTCAGCGGCGACGATAGCCTCTACGGCGGCGGCCTCAGCGACACTCTCTACGGAGCCAGCGGAGACGACTACCTGGTCGGTGGGCTGGGCGACGACACGGCCTATGGCGGCTCCGGCGCGGACACCTTCGCCGTTTCCCAAACCAGCGGCGTCAACGGAATGGGCCTCTTCGACGGCGGCGCGGGCAGCGACACGCTCGTCTTCGGCGAGCAGATCGATATCTCGCAGATGACCCTGGTCAGTATCGAGAAGATCGTTGCCTACAGCGACGACACCGGCAGCAACACCTTGATCGGTACCTCGCTGGTCGACGCCATCTTCGGCGGCAGCTCGAACGAGAACATCTACGGTCTCTCCTCCGGGGACTCGCTCTACGGCAACAGCGGGATCGACACGCTGCGGGGCGAGGAGGGCGACGACAGCCTCTTCGGCGGCAGCCAGGCGGATCTCGTCTTCGGTGGCGGTGGAATGGACCGGGCCTACGGCGAAGACGGCAGCGACCGCCTGGTCGGCGACGATGGCGCCGACAGTCTTGTCGGCGGCGATGGCGGCGATCAGCTCTTCGGTGGAGACGGCGACGACCGCCTGGACGCGGGCAGCGGAAACGACAACCTGGAAGGAGGTGCCGGCAACGACAAGGCCTATGGTGGCAGCGGCGACGACATCTTCTTCATCGCGACGCTCGGCGACATCCTCGGTACCGAAACGCTCGATGGCGGCGCCGGTTCGGACACCTTGATCTTCGGTGAAGGGCTGGATCTGGCCAATCTGGTGTTGATCGGGATCGACAGCATCATCGCCGGCACGGCGAGCGGCACTCTGGTCGGAACGCCTGTCGTCGATCTTCTCTACGGCGACGGCGGTGTCGACCGGATCTACGGCCTGGGCGACAACGATACGCTCTTCGGTGCCGGAGACGACGACTACATCTACGGCAACAGCGGTGACGACGCGCTCTACGCCGGCTATGGCCTGGACACCGTTTTTGGCGGCGGTGGAAGCGACACCTTCTCCGTCGGCACCCAAACGGAAATCGTTCCGGGTGAGCTCTTCGATGGCGGGTCGGGCAGCGACACCCTGCTCTATCAAGATGTCATGACGGGCAGCAAGCTAGACTTGGCGGCCATCACCCTCTTCGAGGTGGAGAAGGTCGCGGCTTCCATCAGTTACGGCACGCTCTACGGTTCCTCGATCAGCGACATCCTGACCGGAGTGGGGAGCGGCAAGGAATCCTTCTTCGGCAACAGCGGCAGCGACAGCCTCTACGGCGGATCCGCGAGCGACAGTCTCTACGGCGGCGACGACGCGGACAAGCTCTACGGCGGCGCCAGCGAAGACGGGCTCGAAGGCAGTGAAGGCGACGACACGGCCTTCGGGGGCGACGGCAAGGACGCGCTCTACGGCGGCGTCGGAAGCGACACCTTGCACGGCGACAGCGAGAGTGACCGCCTGATGGGAGACGGCGAAAACGATCGACTCTACGGCGGGGACGGCAGTGACTTCCTTGCCGGCGGCGCCGGGCGCGACGACGGCTTCGGGGGCAGCGGCGCGGACACCTTCTTCATCGCCAGCGCGGCCGACGCGGTCGCCACCGAGACCCTGGACGGAGGGTCCGGCAACGATAGCTTGGTCTTCGGTGGCAGCCCCTTCCTCGCCAATCTCGATCTCATCGGCATCGAGAAGATCGTCGCCTTCGGAGACTCGGGCAGCGACACGCTGGTCGGCACCTCCTTCGCGGACATTCTCTTCGGAAAGCCGCCCAGCGGCGGCGGCGCCTACGCCGACACGCTCTATGGAGCCAGCGGCGACGACAGTCTCTATGGTGGTCCAGGGAACGATCAGCTCTTCGGCGGCTCAGGCGACGACGCGCTCTTCGGCGACGGCGGGATAGACGACGTTTACGGCGGCGAGGGAAGCGACACTCTCTTCGCCGGCAAGGTCGCCGCGACAGAGGGACTTGGCACCGTCGATGGCGGCGACGGGAGCGATACCTTGGTCTTCGGCTCGGCCATCGACATCTCCGCCATGACCTTGATCAGCGTGGAGCAGGTCGTAGGCTACGCCGCCGGATTGGTCACCGGCACCTCCTTCACCGACAAAGTCTTCGGCTCCGACTTTGGCGACACGGTCGATGGGCGGAGCGGGGGCGACCGGCTCTATGGCGCTTCGGCCGGCGACTACCTCTACGGCGAAGAGGGCGGCGACAGGCTCTTCGGCGGCAGCGGCACCGACAGGCTGGATGGTGGCGTGGAGAACGACTACCTCTATGGCGGCGACAAGGGCGACGAGATCGAGGGCGGTGCCGGCGACGATCTCTTGAGCGGCGGCAATGGCGAGGACAGCCTCTACGGCGACGATGGGCGCGACCTGCTGAACGGCGGAGACGGGGACGACCTGCTGAACGGCGGCGACGGGCAGGATATCCTGATCGGCGGTGAAGGAAACGACACCTTCTATCTGGGGGACGACGATCCCCTCGAGTTCGATCAGGGCGTGGTGGCCGACTTCACCGGCGCGGCGTCCGGCGGCGGCGATCGCTTCTTTCTCTACCTGATGAACCCGCCCGGCAGCTGGATCGGCGATGCCGCCTTCACCGGCGGCGGCACGGGCGAGGCGCGCTTCCAGGATGCCGGCAGCGGGTCGGGCAGCCTGCAGGTCGACAGCGACGGTGACGGAAACGCCGATTTCGAGGCGGAGCTGACCGGCATCTCCGCCGTCGATCAATTGACCAGCACGGACTTCCTCTTCAACTGACCGCGCTCAGAAGCGAGGCATTGCCGCCGGCGGCCGTGGTGTCGATGCAGACGGTCCGCTCGGCGCAATAGGCTGCCGGCGAGATCGTCTCCGCGATGAAGGGAAGGATCGGGCCGTCGCGCCCGGCCAACGCCCGGCGCAGGTCGCGCGCCGCCCGACTGCCACCGCTGAAGGCAAGAGCGTCGAAGCGCGCCCGCGCGATCGCCTCCTCCGCGAGCTTGGCGTCGAAGGCGGCCAGCGGCAGGTCCGCCGCAAGGAGCGGCGCCAAGGCGGCCGCCGCGCCGGGCGCAACCGCGATCACGGCATTGCCCAGCGCCAAGGCCTGCACCGCCTGCGCCAGAAGCGATTCCCCGTCGGGTCCGAGGCAGAGCACCAGACCGCGCGGCGGCAGGAAGAGCTGGTTCGACTCGCCGGTCGGCCCCGGCAGGTCCACCGGTCCGCAGTCGAGCGCCGCGGCGGCGGCCACGGCCTCGGCCGCCTTACCTCTCAGCGCCGATCGCAGGCGGGCGATGCGGTCCTTTGCCTCCGCCCAAGAAGAGGCATCCAAGCCCTTTCGGGCCTTCTCCAGGTCGGCCGGCGCGAGCGCCTTGCTTGCCGCCGCCTCCACGGCCTGTCGGCCCGGCAGGGCGCGCTTGCGGAAGCGGGCCACGTAGAAGGGTCCGCCCGCCTTGGGGCCGGTGCCGGAGAGTCCCTCGCCGCCGAAGGGCTGGGAGCCCACCACGGCGCCGATCTGGTCCCTGTTCACATAGAGATTGCCGACATGCAGGCTATCGACGATCTCCTGCACGCGGCTGTCGATGCGGGTGTGCAGGCCGAAGGTGAGGCCATAGCCTCTGGCGTTGACGGCGGCGACCACCTGCTCCAGATCGTCGGCCTTGAAGCTGGCCACGTGCAGCACGGGGCCGAAGACCTCTCGCTCCATCTCCTCGATGCCGGACACCTTCAGCACGGCGGGTGGCACGAAGAGACCGCTGTCCGGCTCCTTGCATGATTTCAATAGCTTGCCCTTCGCCTTACCCGCCGCGACGTAGGCGGCGATGGCGTCACGCGCTTCGCCGTCGATGACGGGGCCGACGTCGGTCGCCAGCTGCCAGGGATCGCCCAAGCGCAAGGCGTCGACGGCGCCGTAGAGCATCTCGAGGAGATCGGCCTCCACCTCCTTCTGGACATAGAGCACGCGCAGGGCCGAACAGCGCTGACCGGCGCTGCGGAAGGCGCTGTTGACGATGTCGCGCACCGCCTGCTCCATCAGGGCGGTGGAATCGACGATCATGGCGTTGAGGCCGCCGGTCTCCGCGATCAGCATGGCGTCCGGCGCGCTCTCGGCCAACTGCCGGTCGATCAGCTTGGCCACCTCGGTGGAGCCGGTGAAGCAGACTCCGGCGATCCGCGGGTCGGAGGTGAGCGGCCCGCCGACGGCGGGACCGTCGCCCGGCAGCAGCTGCAGGACCTCCGGCGGCACGCCCGCTTCGTGCATCAGGCCTATGGCCCTGGCGGCAATCAGCGGCGTCTGCTCGGCCGGCTTGGCGACCACCGCGTTGCCGGCGGACAGGGCGGCCGCGATCTGACCGGTGAAGATGGCCAGCGGGAAGTTCCAGGGCGAGATGCAGGCGATCACGCCGCGCGCCGTGCCGTCGGCCGCAAGGCGCATGCCCTCCTCCGCATAGTAGCGCAGGAAGTCGACGGCCTCGCGCACCTCGGCCACGCCGTCGAGCAGAGTCTTCCCGGCCTCCCGGCAGGCAAGCGCCAGGAACTCCGCCGTGTGCGCCTCGTAGAGGTCAGCGACGCACAGCAGGATCGCCCGCCGCTCGGCCGCCGGTCGTGCCGACCAGGCCGGAAAGGCCTCCAGCGCGATGCCGACGGCGGCGCGGACCTGCTCGGGCTCGCTCTCCTCCACCGTGCCGACGATGTCTTCGGGCTTGGCCGGATTGCCGATCTGCCGCGTCGGCCCCTTGCCCGCCGCCGCCGTGATCGGTGCCGCCGACCAGCGATAGGGCGCCGCGAAGGGCTGCCGGCCCGCCTCGATGCGGGCCAGGTCGACCGGGTCCGTCAGGTTCCAGCCCTGTGCGTTGCGGCGCGCGCCGAAGATCTCCAAGGGCGCGGGGATCTTGTCGTTGGGCCGGCAGTCCCAGGACCGCGCCAAGGCCAGCGGGTCCTGGGCGATGGTCTCCGGCGCCACGCTCTCGTCGACGATCTGATTGACGAAGGAGCTGTTGGCGCCGTTTTCCAGGAGACGCCGCACGAGATAGGCCAGCAGGTCGCGATGCGCGCCGACGGGCGCATAGATGCGGCAGCGCGAGCCGGCGGCCGACTTGACCGTGTCGTGCAGGGCCTCGCCCATGCCGTGCAGGCGCTGGAACTCGAAGCTGCGGCGTTCTTCTCCGGCCATCTCCAGGATCGCGGCGATGGAGTGCGCGTTGTGGCTGGCGAACTGGGGATAGATGCGATCGGTCATGCCCAGGAGCTTGCGCGCGCAGGCGATGTAGCTGACGTCGGAATGGGCCTTGCGGGTGAAGAGCGGATAGTCGGCAAGACCCATCACCTGGGCCAGCTTGATCTCCGTATCCCAGTAGGCGCCCTTCACCAGCCGCACCATGATGCGCCGGTCGTGGTCCCGGGCCAAGGCATGGAGCCAGTCGAGCACGTGGCGCGCGCGCCGGCCGTAAGCCTGCACCACGACGCCGAAGCCGTCCCAGCCGGCCAAGCCCGGATCCTTCAGGCTGGCCTCGATCACGTCCAGCGAGAGGTCCAGCCGGTCGGCTTCCTCGGCATCGATGTTAAGACCGATACCGGCCGCGGCGGCCGCGCGCGCCAGAACTAGCAGACGCTCGGTCAGGACCGGCAGCATGGTCTCGCGCTGGCCTTGCTCGTAGCGCGGATGCAGGGCCGAGAGCTTGACCGAGATGCCGGGGTTGTCGCGGATGTCGTCCTTGTCGGCCACCTTGGCGATGGCGGCGATGGCGTCGGCATAGGAGCGGTGATAGCGCAGCGCGTCGGCATCGGTGCGCGCCGCCTCTCCCAGCATGTCGTAGGAGTAGCTGTAGCCCTTGGCCTCCATCGGCCGGCCGCGGCGCATGGCTTCCTCCATGTCGCGACCCAGAACGAACTGCGCGCCCATCTCTTTCATCGCCTGGCCCACGGCCTTGCGCAGCAGCGGCTCGCCCAGGCGGCGCGTCAGGCTGTGCAGGGCGCCGACGACGCTCTCCGCGCTCTCGTCCAGCACCTTGCCGGTCAGCATCAGGGCCCAGGTCGAGGCATTGACCAGGATGGATCCGGAATCGCCCAGGTGCGCGCCCCAGTCGTGCGGGGTGATCTTGTCGCGAATGAGCTCCACCACGGTCTTGGCGTCGGGCACGCGCAGCATGGCCTCCGCAAGGCACATCAGGGCCACGCCCTCCTTGGTGGAAAGGCCGTACTCGGCCAGGAAGGCCTCCATGACGCCGACCTCGCCGGAGGCCCTCACCTTGCGGACGAAGTCGGCCGCCCGCTCGGAGATGGCGGCCCTCTCCGCCTCGCTCAGATCGGCCTGGGCGATCAGACTCTCGACGATAGAGGCCTCGTCGGCCAGGGTGTCGGCCCGCATGGCCTGGCGAATCTCGTTCAGCATCTTGGTGTGCGTCCGCTCCTTCGCTGGGGTGCCGAGAAGAGCGCCCCCTCACCCGCCATTTACAGCGCCGCGACGGCCCGCTTGCAAGCCTAGAGAGCGATGACGATAGATCGAATCGATCCGTTCTATAGATCGCACCCGAAGTCCAAAGAAGGAGACCAAGGCTCAGACCGCTGGTCGACTCGATCCGCCATAGACTTGGCCTCGTAACGCGCTCAGCCAGACTTTCTCGCCGCCCTGGCAATCAAGCCGGAGGTCGAGCTGTCCAGCCCTTCCGGGACCGCGCCGCCCTTGAGCGCCGGGATCAGGGCGCGTGCCAGAACCTTGCCCAACTCCACGCCCCATTGGTCGAAGGAGTTCACGTCCCACAGGACGCCCTGGACGAAAACCTTGTGCTCGTAGAGCGCGATCAACCGGCCCAGGGTGTAGGCGTCCAGCCGGCGGTGCAGGATCGTCGTCGAGGGGCGGTCGCCGGGGAAGCTGCGGTGCGGCGCCAGGCGGTCGATCTCCTGCTCGCTCTTGCCTTCGGCGCTCATCTCGGCGCGCACCTCCGCTTCCGTCTTGCCGAAGGCCAGCGCCTGGCCTTGCGCGAAGCAGTTGGCCAGCAGCAGCGCATGGTGGTCGGCCAGGCTCTCGCGCGGCTCCAGCGCGGCGATGAAGTCCACCGGGACGACATCGCTGCCTTGATGGATCAGCTGAAAGAAGGAGTGCTGGGCGTTGGTGCCGGGCTCGCCCCAGATCACCGGCCCGCTGGCCCGGCGGATGGTGCCGCCTGCCAAGGTCGTGCCCTTGCCGTTGGACTCCATGTCCAGCTGCTGGACGTAGGCGGGAAAGCGCTCCAGCCGCTGATCGTAGGGAATGAGCGCCAAGGTCGGCCAGCCCATGATGTTGCGCCGCCAGATGCCGATCAGCGCCAAGAGCAGGGGCAGATTCCGCGCCAGTGGCGCGTCGCGGAAATGCCGGTCCATCGCGGCGGCCCCGGAGAGCAGCGCCTCGAAGCCGGCCTTGCCGACGGCCAGTGCGATGGGCAGTCCGATCGCCGACCAGAGGGAGTAGCGTCCGCCCACCCAGTCCCAGAAGCCGAAGACCCGCTCCGCCTCGATGCCGAACGCGGCGGTCGCTTCCAAATTGGTGGATACGGCAGCCATGTTTTGACCGACCTTTTCCCCTAGAGCCCCTTGCAGCCAGGCGCGCGCGGAGCTGGCGTTGCGCATGGTCTCCAGGGTGGTGAAGGTCTTGGAGGCGACGATGACCAAGGTGCGGGCCGGGTCCAGGGCGCGGGTGACGTCGCTGAGGTGCGCGCCGTCCACGTTGGAGACGAAGTGGACCCTGGGGCCGTCGCAGTCCGGCGCCAAGGCGCGCACCGCCATAACCGGCCCCAGGTCCGAGCCGCCGATGCCGATGTTGATCACGTCGGTGAAAGTAAGTCCGTCGGCCGTCCGATGGCGGCCGTCGCGCACCGCCTCGGCGAAGGCGAGAAAGCGGGCGCGGGTCTCCCTCACCGCCGGCATGACGTCCTTGCCGTCGACGAGGACGCTCTCGCCCGCCCCGTCGCGCAGCGCCATGTGCAGGACCGCGCGGCCTTCCGTCAGGTTGATCGGCGCGCCGCGGAAGAGAGCATCCCGGCGCCCTTCCAGATCGGCCGCCTCGGCCAGGTCCAGTAGGGCCTGCAGCGCGGCACGATCCAGCTTCTCCTTGGAGAAGTCGATGAAGAGATCTTCGAACGCGACCGACAGGCTCTCGGCCCTGGCCGGATCCTCCTCGAACAGCTGGCGCAGATGCCGGGGGCGCAGGCGCGCGCCCTCCTCGTCCAACCGGGTCCAGGCTTGGCTCAATGCCTCGTTCATCGCCGCCCTCCTCTCGGCCCTCACACGGCGACGGCCGCGCCTTGATCGGCCGCGCCGACGACGCCGCGAAAGGCGGCGAAGAGTTCGCGCCCGAGGCCGTGCTGGTTCTCGCTCAAGTCGGCCGTCACCGCGTCACGGGCCGCCCAGTCCGCGGGCTCGACCAGCGCCTCCAAGCGCCCCGCGACGGCATCCAACCGCACCCGGTCGCCGTCGCGCAGGCGTGCGATGGGGCCGCCGTCCAAGGCTTCGGGGCTCAGGTGGATCGCCGCCGGCACCTTGCCGGACGCGCCGGACATGCGCCCGTCCGTCACCAGGGCGACCTTCTGGCCGCGATCCTGCAGGACGCCCAGGACAGGGGTCAGGCTGTGCAGTTCCGGCATACCGTTGGCCTTGGGGCCCTGGAAGCGCACGACGCAGATCAGGTCACCGGTGAGCGCGCCGGCCTTGAAGGCCGCCTTCACCTCTTCCTGGTCGTGGAAGACGCGCACCGGCGCCTCGATCACGTGATGCTCTTCCTTGACCGCGGAGACCTTGATGCAGGCCGTGCCAAGATTGCCGCGCAGCAAGCGCAGGCCACCGGTCGGCTGGAAGGGCGCCTTGGCGGGGCGCAGGATCTTCTCGCTCAAGCTCGTCTTGGTGCCCTCCTCCCAAACGACCTCGCCCTGCTCGCCGATCTTCGGCTCGCGGGTGTAGTGCGCCAAGCCGTCGCCGGCCACGGTGCGGGTGTCGGGATGCAGCAAGCCCGCCTCCAGCAGCTCGCCGATCAGAAAGCCCAGACCGCCGGCGGCATGGAAGTGGTTCACGTCGGCCAGACCGTTCGGGTAGACCCGCGCCATCAAGGGCGTGACCTCGGAGAGATCGGAGAGATCCTCCCAAGCGAGCTGAATTCCGGCCGCCCGCGCCATGGCCAGCAGGTGGATCGCCAGGTTGGTGGAGCCGCCGGTCGCGTGCAGGCCGACGATGCCGTTCACGAAGGCGCGCTCGTCCAAGACCGCCGAGACCGGCGTGAAGTCGTTGCCCTTGGCGGCAATCTCCAACGCGCGCCTGGCGCCGGTCATGGTCAGCGCGTCGCGCAGTGGCGTGTTGGGATTGACGAAGCTGGCGCCCGGCAGATGCAGGCCCATGAACTCCATCAGCATCTGGTTGGAGTTGGCGGTGCCGTAGAAGGTGCAGGTGCCGGGACCGTGATAGGAGGCCATCTCGGCACGCAGAAGCTCGTCGCGGCCGATCTCTCCCGCCGCGAAGCGCTGGCGCACCTCCGCCTTCTTCTTGTTCGGCAGGCCCGTGGTCATGGGCCCGGCCGGCAGGAAGACGGCCGGCAGGTGGCCGAAGGTGGCCGCCGCCATCACCAGCCCCGGCACGATCTTGTCGCAGACGCCCAGGAAGACCACCGCATCGAAGCAGTTGTGCGTCAAGGCCACGCC
Source organism: Rhodospirillales bacterium (assembly GCA_963669375.1). Lineage (GTDB taxonomy): Bacteria > Pseudomonadota > Alphaproteobacteria > Kiloniellales > JACOMY01 > JACOMY01. The sequence continues at coordinate 2,186,081 of OY770024.1, forward strand.
GGCCGAAAGCGCGATCACGTCGCGCGAGAAGAGCGAGAGCTCCATGCCCGGTTGGCCCTGGGTGACGCCGTCGCACATGGCCGGGACGCCGCCGGCCACCTGGGCGGTGCCGCCCACGCCGCGCACGGCCCGGCGGATCAGGTCGGGAAAGCGCTCGAAGGGCTGATGGGCGGAGAGCATGTCGTTGTAGGCAGTCACGATGCCGAGGTTCAGCCCCAAGCCCCTGGCGACGGCCTGCTGGTCCGGCCCGGCCCCGGCGGCCGCGTGGGCCAGGTTTCCGCAGCTCAGGTGCGCGCGCGCCGGTCCCTGCTCGACCGCCCGTTGGCAGCGGGCCAGATAGCCCCGCCTGCTCTCGCGGCTACGCTCGGCGATCCTCGCCGTCACTGCCTCGATAGTCGCATTCAAGGTCATGGGCGAGGCCCTCCATCGCCTCTCACGGTGCATAGTACAGGGTGACGGTCCCCGCTCCGCCGAGGATACATCGAATCGGCGCCGCTTCGGGCGGACCCGGCAAGAGCGCACCCTCCAGCGCGGCCAGCTTCGCCGCGCCACTGATCAAGAGATAGGTCTTGCCGGCGGCGCGCAAGACCGGGGCGGTCAGGCTGATGCGTTCTTCGGCCGCTCCTGGCGCGCGCAGCGCCAGGAGCGGCGGCGCCGCATCGCTCAGCGCCAGGTCCAATTGGTCCGCGCCGGGGAAGAGCGAGGCAGTATGCCCGTCCTCGCCCATGCCCAAGACGCAGACATCCGGCGGCAAGATCGCTTCCAGCTCCGCGGCGACCGCCTCAAGGCTCTCCGGCCATGTCTCCTCGACCCGGTAGAGCGAGAGGAGGCGGGGCGCCGCGCCGCTCGCCAAGAGCGTTTCCCGAACAAGCCGATGGTTGGAGCGCGGCGAGTCCGGTGCCACGCGGCGTTCGTCGGTCACGGTCACTGTGACCTTCTCCCAGGCCAGGTGCTCCTTGCCCAAGGCCTTGAGGAAGGCCGCGGGCGTGGTCCCGCCGGGCACGGCAAGGCTTGCTCGGCCGCGCGCGGCGATGGCGGCCTCCAGGTCGGCCGCCACCTGCTTGGCCAAGGCCGAAGCCTGCTCGCCCCGCCCGGCAAAGCAGCGCCGTTCCAGGCTCACGCCTCGATCTCCCGCCAGCGACGGCCGTCGCGGTGCATCAGCATCAGGGCGTCTTCCGGACCGGAACTGCCGCTGTCGTAGGGCTTGGGCGGCGCGCCCGCCGCCTCCCAGGCGGCGATGATGGGATCGATCCAGGCCCAGGCCGCCTCCACCTCGTCGCCGCGCATGAAGAGCGTTTGATCGCCGCGTATGACGTCCATGACCAAGCGCTCGTAGGCGTCCGGCATCTCCACCCCCTGGCTGCCCAGCGCTTCGGCGAAGGTCATGTCCAGCGGCGTCTCCATCAGTCGCATGCCGCCGGGGCCGGGTTCCTTGATCGTCATGCTCAAGGTTATGCCCTCGTTCGGCTGCAGTCTGATGATGAGCGCATTGCCGTGCGGGTGCGCCGCCTTCTCGGCGAAGATGGAGTGCGGCGGGTCCTTGAAGGCCACGGTGATTTCCGACATGCGGTCGCGCAGGCGCTTGCCGGTGCGCAGGTAGAAGGGGGTCCCGGCCCAACGCCAGTTCGCGATCTCGGCGCGCAGCGCGACGAAGCTCTCCGTCGTGCTGGCGGGATTGTCGACATCCTCGCGGTAGCTGGCACCTTGGGAACCGCCGCGATACTGTCCGCGCACGCAGTCCTGCGCGATGCGGTCCGGCCCGATCGGCTGCAGGGCGCGGATCACCTTCAGCTTCTCGTCGCGCACCGCCGTCGGGTCGAAGCGCGAGGGCGGTTCCATCGCGGTGAGGCACAGAAGCTGCATCAGATGATTCTGCATCATGTCCCGCATGGCGCCGTTGCGGTCGTAGTAGTCGCCGCGCCCCGCGACCCCGATGGTCTCGGCCACCGTGATCTGGACATGATCGATGTGGTTGGCGTTCCAAAGCGGCTCGAAGAGCGCGTTGGCAAAGCGGATCGCCATCAGGTTCTGAACCGTCTCCTTCCCCAGGTAGTGATCGATCCGGTAGAGCTGCTGCTCGCCGAAGTGCTGCGCCAAGCGGCGGTTTAGATCCACCGCGCTGCCGAGATCGTGACCCAGGGGCTTTTCCACCACGATGCGGCAATCGGGCGTGATGACGCCGCTGTCCGCCATGCGCTGACAGATGGCCGTGAAGAAGCGCGGCGCGACCGAGAGGTAGAAGGCACGCACGCGCGCGCTCGGCGCTCCCAAGGCTTCCGCCAACAGCGGCCAGCCCTCTTCGGAGGAGGCATCCAAGCGGACGTAGGACAGCATCGAAAGAAAGCGGTCCAGCATAGCGTCGTCGATCGCCTTTGGCGGCAGATGCTCGCGCAGCGCCTCTTCGGTCATCTCGCGGAAGGCGGCAGGGTCCAGAGAACTGCGCGCGGCGCCGAAGATTCTGGCGTCTTCCGGCAACTGTCCGGCGCAGAGCCTGAGATAGAGGCTCGGCAGCAGCTTGCGGCGTGCCAGATCTCCGGTGGCACCAAAGACAACCAGATCAAAGGCTTGCACCGGTATGGTACGACCAGGCATGCGATCTCTCCTGATCCCGATCTTCGCTCGACGACAGGGTTAAGGGGTGGCGCGAGGGCGGGCACGCCCTCGCGGTAGAGGAACAGGCGGCCGCATTCAGGGCAAGGCGCGACGCGCGACAGAGCTTCCGGCCAACGTTCGCCCATGCCGCGCTCGGCGACCGAGCGGTCGCCCAAGCCATGACCGCACCCGCCGCCGGATCGACCCACCCCCCAACGGTGACAGGGCCAAATCCAAGGCTTGCTTAGAAGGATTCGAGATCCTCGTCCCCACCTTAGCCGGGCCGAATCCTTCGGCGAAGGCCACAAATTGACGCCGCCTAAGGAACGCGGACCGAGGCGTCGCTCCGCATTTGCCGACTGGCTCAAGAAGAAGGTTCGCTCGATGCGATGACCCGGATCTCGACGACCGCGCCCTCGCGACGAAGGCCGGCCACCTCGACCGCCGTCCAGGCCGGATAGGGGGCCGGCAGATAGGCGAGGCGGATCTTATCGAAGAGATCGAAGTGCGCGCGCAGGCCGACGTGGTAGCTGGTCATCTCGACAATGGCCTCATAGGTCAGTCCGGCCTCTCGCAAGACCTGTCCGATCTTGTCGAAGGCGTTGCGCATCTGGGTCTCCTGATCCGCCGGCATGACGCCGCCGGGGCCGCTCCCGGTGACGCCGGTGAGGAAGAGGTAATCGCCCGATAGGATCGCAGGCGACATCTTCAACTCCTCGGCCGCCGCGCGCACTTGCGGCGGCACGATCGCGCGCTTGCTCATTGTCCAGACCTCCAGAAAGGATCGAGCGGCCATAGTGCCCAGGATGACGTGCGCATCAATGGCCAGCTGGAGGGAGGCAACGCAAAGGCCTTGCATCGGCGCTCGCGGGGCGATCTCTTGTACCGATGCCGTCGCCCCTTAGCATGGCCATGACCATCGCAGACGATAGCGCGCCGACCGTGATCGCGTCGGGCCGAGGCTCGCCTTGAAGAGATCGACCGCACCCGCCCCTCTCATCGAGACGGCCGAAGCCGACGCGCTCGTCGAAGGCCGACACGGCAATCCCTTTGCCGTCCTGGGTCCGCATCGCGCGAGCGACGGTTGGATCCTCCGTGCCCTCCTTCCCGATGCCGAGCGCCTGGAGGCCCTCGATGAGGATGGCAAGCTCCTGCTCGAGCTGGAACAGGCGGCGCACGGCCTCTTCGTCGGCCGTCTCGAGCGGGACCCGGGCCGCTATCGGCTTCGGGCCACGCGTGGCCGGGAGAGCTGGACCTTCGAGGACCCCTATCGCTTCGGGCCGCTCTTAGGAGAGATGGACGAGCACCTGCTTGCAGAAGGCACGCACCAAAGGCTCTGGGAGGTTCTGGGTGCGCGCGCCACGACCTTGGATGCCATTGCCGGCGTTCACTTCGCGGTCTGGGCTCCCAACGCCGAGCGCGCTTCGGTGGTGGGGGACCACAATGACTGGGACGGCCGCCGTCATCCCATGCGCCGACGCGGCACGACCGGCGTTTGGGAGATCTTCCTGCCCGGCCTCAGCGAGGGCGCGCGCTACAAGTACGAAATCCTGGGCAAGGACGGCGCGCTGCAGCCGCTCAAGGCCGATCCCTTGGGTTTCGGCGCCGAACAGCCCCCGGCGACGGCATCCCTTGTGCGCGACCTTTCAGGACACAACTGGCAGGACCAAGCCTGGATGACGCGCCGGGAAGAGCGTGGGCGCGTCGACCAACCGATCTCCATCTACGAGGCCCACCTCGGCTCCTGGAAGCGGGCCGAGAAGGGGTCACGGCCCCTCACCTACCGCGAACTGGCGGACGATCTCGTCGCCTATGTCCGCGACATGGGTTTCACCCACCTGGAACTGCTGCCGGTCTCCGAGCACCCCTTCGACGGCTCGTGGGGCTATCAGCCCATCGGCCTCTTCGCGCCGACCTCGCGCTACGGCACGCCGGAGGACTTCCGGCACTTCGTCGAGGCCTGCCACGCCGCCGAGATCGGCCTCATCCTCGACTGGGTGCCGGGCCACTTCCCCACCGACGCGCACGGTTTGGCGCAGTTCGATGGCACCGCGCTCTACGAGTACAGCGATCCGCGCGAAGGCTTCCACCAGGACTGGAACACGCTGATCTACAACTACGGCCGGCGCGAGGTGGCCAACTTCCTGGTCGCCAACGCTCTCTACTGGCTGAAGGAACATCACGTCGACGGCCTGCGCGTCGACGCGGTCGCCTCCATGCTCTACCGCGACTACTCGCGCAAGGCGGGGGAGTGGCTCCCGAACCGGGACGGCGGCCGGGAGAACCTGGAGGCCATCGAGGTCCTGAAACGCATGAACCAAGCGGTCTACGCCGCCTGCCCCGGCATCGTGACCATGGCCGAGGAGTCCACCGCCTGGCCCGGCGTCTCGCGTCCGGTCCACGAGGGCGGCCTGGGCTTCGGCTACAAGTGGAACATGGGCTGGATGAACGACACGCTGGCCTACATGGCCCGCGATCCCATCCACCGCCGCCACCACCACGACCAGATCACCTTCGGCCTGCACTACGCCTTCAGCGAGAACTTCGTCCTGCCGCTGAGCCACGACGAGGTGGTGCACGGCAAGGGCACGATCCTGACCCGCATGCCGGGCGATGGCGCCGAGCAGTTCGCGGGTCTGCGCGCCTACTACGGCTTCATGTGGGGTCACCCGGGCAAGAAGCTGCTGTTCATGGGGCAGGACTTCGCCCAGCGCGCGGAATGGAGCCACGAGCGCAGCCTCGACTGGCACCTGACCGAGAACCCGCCTCATGCCGGCGTCCAACGGCTGGTGCGCGATCTGAACTGCCTCTACCGCGAGACGCCGGCGTTGCATGCGCGCGACTGCGAGGCGGCGGGCTTCGCCTGGGTCGAGGCCGGCGCCGCGGCGGAATCGCTCTTCGCCTGGTTGCGCTTCGGGCCGGTGGGGTCCGCGCCCGTTCTGGTGGTCTGCAACTTCACGCCGGTGGAGCGCGGCGGCTACCGCCTCGGCGTTCCCGCGGCGGGCCGCTGGCTGGAGCGTCTCAACAGTGATGCCAGCGACTACGGCGGCGGCGGGCGCGGCAATCTGGGCGGTGTCGACAGCAAGCCGCTGGCCGCGCATGGCCATGCCCAGTCTCTTGAGATCACCCTGCCGCCGCTCTCGACACTCTTCTTCCAGTTGGCGCGATAACTGCTTTCTTGAGCCTTCGCGCTCTAAGCGTATGAAGGTAGCCCCGGATGCAGGCCTTTCGGCTAAGAAGAGAGTTGTTGCGAATGCCTCTCAAAATCAAGAAATTGCTTCTCTGATCGTAGAGGCCCTCGTCTCAGTTCTCCTAAAACCGCAGGACTACCGCAAAAGAGAGACCAGCGCCTTCAATTCTACTTGCACTCTGCGGTAATGCATGAAATGTTCCATAATATCTATGATTCATGTGGAACAGATGCTCAAATCAAAACTTAGAAATCATTGAGTGACATCTCAATATAGCCATTCAAAAACAGCCAAATTGGATCATGCGACAATTTGGATCAAGTCAGCCTTTTCTCTGAAATGAACGCTGGTCCAGGACGAACGCCTCAATCTCGCCATCCGTTACAAACAATGCCGCCATGTTCGGCGCCATTTTCGCCATCAATCAAATCGAATCAATTTTTCGTTAGCATTTTGGAGAAGGAAGCGATCCCATGTCGGATGCAACCACGACAAACCTGGATGGCCTAAACGATCCCTTGGTGCAGACTACCGCTGCAGCCGCGCAAGAGGGCACCGACACAGAGGAGCAACAGGGTCTGGATCTGAGCGGCGCGAGCGCGCTCGCCGGTGAGAGCCCGCCGGCAAGCAGTACGCCCACCATCGTCGTCCGACCGATCGACGGCGCGTCGACCCACGCGGAGCACCCGGACTGGGGTGCCGTCGACCAGGAGTTGCTTCGCCTAGGTCCCGCCGACTTCGAGGACGGCATCGGCGAGATGGTGACCGACCGCCCGGAAGCCCGAGAAGTCTCCAACGCCATCGCCGCGCAGAGCGAGGACATGCCCAATGAGATCGGCGCCAGCGATTTCCTTTGGGCCTGGGGTCAATTCATCGACCACGACCTGGACCTGACCGAAGCGGGCAATCTGGAGGCCGCGCCGATCCCGGTCCCGCTGGGCGATCCCTGGTTCGATCCCTCCGGCCAGGGCGACGTCGAGATCCCCTTCACGCGCGTGACACCGGAGGAGGGCAGCGGCATCGACAGCCCACGCGCCTACCACAACGAGATCACCGCCTATCTAGATGCCTCCATGGTCTATGGCTCCGACCCCGCGACCGCGGCGGCGCTGCGCGGAGAGGGCGGCCTGCTGCTGCTCGACGAGGCAGGACTCTTGCCCCGAACCGACGAGGGGGACGTCTTGGCCGGCGACGTCAGGGCGGCGGAGAACGTGGCGCTGACCTCTCTGCACACGCTCTTCGCGCGCGAGCACAACCGCTGGGTCGGCGAGCTCAAGGAAGCCCATCCGGAGCTGGGCGACGACGAGCTCTACCACGCGGCGCGAATGCGGGTGGAGGCCGAGATCCAAGCCATCACCTACAACGAGTTCCTGCCGATCATCGTCGGAGAGGGAGCCATCGCCGCCTACGAAGGCTACGACCCCTCGGTCAATCCCGGGATCTCGATAGAGTTCTCGACGGCGGCCTTCCGCTTCGGCCACTCTCTGCTGTCACCCACCATCGAGCGCCTGGAGGAAGACGGCGCGACCGTAGCGGCGGGAGACCTGGCGCTGCGGGACGCCTTCTTCAATCCGGACCAGATTGCCGACAATGGCGGGATCGACCCCATCCTCCGCGGTCTGGGCAGCGGCGTGGCGCAAGAGCTGGACAACCTGATCGTCGACGACGTGCGCAATTTCCTCTTCGGGCCGCCCGGCGCAGGCGGTCTCGACCTGGCATCGCTCAACATACAGCGCGGACGCGACCTGGGCGTGCCCTCCTACAACGATCTGCGCGAGGCCCTTGGCCTCACCCGCGCGGAGGACTTCTCCGACATCACCACCGACACGGCCCTGGCCGCGCAACTGGCGCTGATCTATGGCGACATCGGCAGCGTCGACGCGTGGGTGGGCGGCCTGGCCGAAGACCCCTTCGCCGGCGGCATGATGGGAGAGACCTTCTCCCTTGTCCTGATCGACCAGTTCGAGCGGGTACGCGACGGCGACCCCCTCTTCAGCCAAGCCGGTCACATGGAGGAGCGTGACGTTGAGGCCCTGTGGGACACCAGGCTCTCCGACATCATCGAGCGCAACAGCGATGTCGGAACCATGCAGGACGACGCCTTCTTCGCCTATGACCGCTTAGGCGGCGACAACGGCAAGAACAAGCTGCTCGGCGACGCCGACAGCGATCTGCTGCTGGGTTTCGCCGGCAGGGACAAACTGAACGGCAAAGCCGGAGACGACCAGCTCGCCGGCGGCTCTGGCAACGACAACATGAAAGGCGGCGGTGGCAACGACGTGCTGGAGGGAGGCGATGGTCGAGACACCTTCGCCTTCACCATGAAGTCGGGCTTCGACCGCGTGGCTGACTTCGAGAGTGGCGACAGGGTCGTGATCAAGGGCGCCGGTAAGAACTTCGATCTCGACCAGGCACTGACGCAAGAGGGCGACGACGTGCTGCTGCGCCTTTCGGCGAAGTCGGAGGTCCTGTTCGAGGAGATCGATCGGGACAGCCTGGCCGCGGACGCCTTCGTGTTCGTTTAGCGAGATCGAGGGCGGCAGCAAGCGTGATGGCCAGTGCAAGATGCCGTCGCCTTGTTGCCGCCCTTAGCCCTGGGGTTCGCTAAGACAAGAGGTCCGAGCGACAGCAGGCTTGCACGAGGCCTTCGCCGAAAGCAAAGCTGATCGCAGCCGGGTGGTTCTACCTGATTGCAGTCCGCTCAGAAGTAGGCGAAAGATGGGATTCCTTTCGAGCGAGGAATCGGTTGCACGCGATGCTGGCGCATGAGCTCATCATTTTCACGGTCGCCTCGGCAGCCTATCTTTCTGTTCCTGGGGCGTCGGTGGTCTTTCTTGTCAATGAGGCGATTGCCAAGGGGTGGAAGGTAGTCCCCCTGTCCGTTGGCGGTGCGGTCCTCTCTAACATCGCCTACTTCCTGGCCGCGCTTGCCGGTGTCGGTGCGCTCGCGGCCACCTCAGCCTGGGTCTTTGCCGCCGTACAGTGGATCGGCGTGGCCTTGCTGTTCTGGCTTGCCTGGTCGACTTGGCGGAGTCGCCCGCCACGTGGTGAAGCAGAGGCGCTCACGGCCAATCCGAAGAGCATTCATTGGTCGTCCTTTCACAAGGCCTTGATGATTGGTCTCCTGAATCCCAAGAAGCTGATATACTTGGCGATTATCTTGCCGCATGTCGTGTCGCCCGACTTGCTATTACGCCATCAGGCAGTGATTACCTTGACCTTCGTAGCGCTATCACTCCTGATCTACGGTACCTATGGTGTCTTGGCGGCGATCCTCACGACAAAGCTGATGAACCGACGTGTGGTGAGAGTGTCGCAAAAAGTCAGTGCGACCATACTTTTCTTGATAGCGGTCGCGCTTGGCGTTAGCGCCATCGCCAAGCTCTAGATCGCCGGCCTTTCGGGCTTCCCGTAGTCACAGTACCGACACCAGCCTCTCCCATCCTGGCCACCCAACAGGATCCTGGCGCGCGTGACCGGGAAGAGAGAGAAGGTGTGAAGCGATGAGTCTCACTCATCGCGCGTTGAAACTTAACGCTAACCAGATCAGTCCGAAGTCTGTTCCCTGAGGCGTGCGACCTCGACAGGGCTGAAGTCGTAATGCCGATTGCAGAACTGGCACACCGCCTGAACCTGACCGTCCGACAGCTGTAGCTCGGTCAGGTCGTCATCGCCGAGCGAGGCCAAGACGGAGGCAATACGCCCGCGCGAGCAGCGGCAGCGATCCTCCAGGCTCGTCGCCTCATGCAAGGCGTATTCTTCCTCGTGAAAGAGCCGATGCACCAGATTGGCCGGCGGCAGCTCGCGATCCAGCAGTTCGGCGTCGGTCAAGGTCGACATCAAGAAGGCGGCGCGCCGCCAGCCCTCTTCGCGCGCTTCCACGACCTCGGGGTGCTCGCTGCCGTACTGGCTGGCCGGCAGGCGCTGCAGAACGAGACCGCCGGCCCGCCAGCCCTCGGCTTCGCCGGTGGTCGCCAGATGGATCGCACTCGGCAACTGCTCGCTCTGCTGGAAATAGTGCAGGACACACTCGGCCAAGGTGGCGCCGGCCAGCTCGACGATGCCTTGGTAGCGCTGGCCTTCGTCATTGCGGTCGACGGTGAAGGTCAAGTGGCCGGAGCCGCAAAGCCTGGGCAGGGAGGGCTTGGCCTCCTTCGCCAGCAAGGCCTCGATCGCCGGCCGGTCCATCTCGACGTAGCCACGCAAGGCGCCGGTCGAGGAGACGTCGGCGACGATGAAGCGCAAGGGGCCGTCGCCGCGGGTCTGCAAGGTGAAGACCCCCTCGAACTTCATCATCGAAGAGAGCGCGCCCGCCAGCAGCAGGAACTCCGCCAGCAAGCGCGCCACCGGCAAGGGATAGTCGTGCCGGCTCAAGATCTCCTGCAAGGCCGGCCCGAGACGCACCAGCCGTCCGCGCACACCGGCAGAGCCGATGACGAAGGGCAGCACGCTATCCTCGCCGACCGAAAGGGACACTTCGGCCATGATCGCTCTCACTCTCGTTTCTTGAACGCTAACCTGCCGGTCGGCGGCCTCTGCCTTAGGCTAGCAGCGCAAGCACCAGGTCAGGATACCCTTTTGCGCATGCATGCGGTTCTCCGCCTCGTCCCAGACGGCCGACTGCGGGCCGTCCATCACCTCGGCGGTGACCTCCTTGCCGCGGTAGGCCGGCAGGCAGTGCAGGAAGATGGCCTTCGGCGCGGCGCGCGCCATGACCTCGTTGCTCACCTGGTAGGGCGTCAAGAGGCGTCGTCGGCGTTCGCTGTCGCCGATATCGTCGCCCATCGACACCCAGGTGTCGGTGACCACGCAGTCGGCCCCTTCGACGGCGAGCGAGACGTCGGGCGAGACATGGACCGAACCGCCCTCCCGCTTGGCCCAATCCAAGAGCTCCCTGCCCGGTTCCAGGCCGTCCGGACAGGCCAGCCACAGCTCGAAGCCGAAGCGCACGGCCGAATGGATCCAGGTTGCCGCCATGTTGTTGCCGTCGCCGACCCAGGTCACCTTCTTGCCGCCGATCGGTCCGCGGCGCTCCTCGAAGGTCATGATGTCGGCCATCAGCTGACAGGGATGGGTGCGGTCGGTTAGCCCGTTGATCACCGGCACGCTGGCATAGTCCGCCAGCTCCAGCAGCTTCTCCACCAAGGTGGTGCGGATCATGATGGCGTCGACATAGCGCGAGAGCACGCGCGCGGTGTCGGCGATGGTCTCGCCGCGCCCCAGCTGCGTGCCGGAGGGCTCCAGCACGATCGCCTGCCCCCCCAGTTGATGGATGCCGACCTCGAAGGAGACACGGGTGCGGGTCGAGGGCTTCTCGAAGACCAGGGCGATCGACTTACCGGCGAGCGGCTTCTCGATCCCGTCGGGCGGCTCGCCCCGCTTGTAGGCGGCCCCGCGATCGATGATCGCCCGCAGTTCCGCGCTCTCCAGCTGATCGATGTCCAGGAAATGCCTCGGCTTGTTCTGGGCAGCGTTCATGGCGGTCCTCACGCTGCCGCCGTCGAGGCGGCCATGGCGCCGGCGACCCGATCGAGGATCGCCACGGCTTCCTCGATCTCCATCTCCGACACGATCAAGGGCGGGATGATGCGCAGGACGTTGTCCGCCGCCGGCACGCTCAAGAGGCCTTCTTCACGCAGCGCCGTCAGCATCTCGCCGGCCGGCGGATGGCACTTGAGACCGCGCAGCAAGCCGGCGCCGCGCGCCTCGGCATAGACCCTCGGGTGCTTGGCGACCAGGCCCTCCAGGTGGCGGCCCAAGAGGTCGCCGCGCGCGGTCACCTGCTCCAGGAAACCCTCGGACAGCAGCACGTCCAGGACGGCATTGCCGACCGCCGTCGCCAGCGGATTGCCGCCGTAGGTGGAGCCGTGCGTGCCGGCGGTCATGCCCTGCGCGGCCTTGGCCGTCGCCATGCAGGCACCCAGCGGAAAGCCGCTGCCGATCCCCTTGGCGGTGGCGAGCACGTCGGGCTGGATCTCCGCCCACTCATAGGCGAAGAGCTTGCCGCTGCGGCCCATGCCGCACTGCACCTCGTCGAAGAAGAGCAGCAGGCCGAACTCGTCGCAAACCGCCCTCAGGTCCTTGAGGAAGCCGAGGTCCGCCGCGCGGATGCCGCCCTCCCCCTGAATCGGCTCTACCAGGATCGCCGCCGTCTCGTCGGTGATGGCGTCGCGGATCTCGTTCATGTTGCCGAAGGCGGCATGGTCGAAGCCCGGCACCTCCGGCGAGAAACCGGCAAGGTACTTGGCATTGCCGGCGGCCGCCAGGGTGGTCAGCGTGCGCCCGTGGAAGGCGCCGCTGCAGCCGATGATGCGCCAGCGGTTGGGCTGTCCGGTCTCGTCATGGTACTTGCGCACCAGCTTGATGCCGCACTCCACGGCCTCGACGCCGGAGTTGGTGAAGAAGACCTGCTCGGCGAAGGAGGCGGCGCAGAGCCGCTCGGCCAGGCGCGCCGACTGCGGGATCCGGTAGAGGTTGGAGACGTGCCAGAGCTTGCGCCCCTGCTCTTCCAAGGCCGCCACCACGTGGGGATGGCAGTGGCCGAGCGAGTTCACCGCGATCCCCGACGCGAAATCCAGATATCGTCGCCCGTCCTCGGAGACGAGCCAGCAGCCCTCTCCCCTCTCGAAGGCGATGTCGATCCGGTTGTACGTCGGCATAAGACCGCCGGTCATCTCTCTCATCCTCTTCGTTTGCATAGGAGCACCCCCTCAAAAACGACTTCAGCCGGCGCGTGCCGGCTTGGGGGTGCTGGACTGAGACTTAAAGCGGGCGCCAGGCGGGCTGTCAACGTTTGCCCTAGTCCTTGAGGCGCCAACCGCTGGCGACGAGCCGCCAGCCCAAGACGCCGAGCACCAGGCAGAGGCCGGTGAGATAGAGCCAGCCAATCGTCGTGTCGCTGTCGGCGCGGCCAAGCAGGCCGGAGCGGAAACCGTCGAAGGCATAGAAGACCGGATTGCCTTCCAGGATCGCGGCGCCGACGGAGGGGAGATCGCGCGCGAGGTAGAAGGTCCCGGACAGCAAGGCCAAGGGCAGGATCAGGAAGGTCTCCGCCATCGCGAAGTGATCCCACTTGCTTGCCCAGAGCCCGACGAGGAGCCCCATGAGCCCGAACAGCAGGGTCGCGAGCAGGGCGAAGCCGACCAGACTGAACGGCAGAGCCAGACGCCACTCCACGAAAGGCAGCATGGCGAGGCTGACCGCGAGCGCGGTGATGCAGCCGTTGGTGACCGCGCTGGCGAGCCAGCCGATCATCGTCTCGAGCGCGGTCAGGGGCGAGGCCAGCAGGTCCTTCACCATCCCCTCCATCTTGTCGTAGAGGATGTTTACGGCCAGTGTCTCGAAGGCCGAGTGGCAGGCCGAGAAGATGACGATGCCGGCGCCGATGAAGCTGGCGCTGTCGACCCCGGGCCAAAGCCCCTGGCTGCCGCCGCCGCGCGCCAGCACGAAGACCGCGAGAAAGAGCAGCGAGGTAGCGACCGGCCCGGCCAGCGACTCCACCCACTGGCTGAGATAGCGCTCCACCCCGCGGCGATAGAGGATGGCCAAGCCGCGCCAGTTCACCGCCCCGTAGTGGCGCACGGCAGGCAAGGCGCCGGTCCGTCCTCAGGCCTTCAGATGCCAGCCCCGCAGCACCAGGCGGTGCGCCAGCACGAGCAGGGCCAGATTGAGGGAAAGGAGATAGACGGCACCCCACAACAGCGAGGCGTCGGCATGACCGATGAAGCCGTAGCGGACACCGTCGATCATGTAGAAGAAGGGGTTCAACATGGCGAGGGTCTGCCAGTTCTCCGGCAGGCGGTCGAGCGCATAGAAGGTGCCGGAGAGAAAAGACAGCGGGGTGATCACGAAGTTGGTCACGGCGGCGATGTGGTCGAACTTCTCCGACCAGATGCCGGCCACCAGGCCCAGCAGCGACAGGGTGAGGCAGGCATTGACCGCGAAGAAGAGAATGGCCAGCGGGTCGACGAAGGGCAGCTCGACGAAGAGCGTCATGGCCAGGGTGACCGAGGCCCCGACCAAGAGGCCGCGGGTCACGCCGCCGCCGACGAAACCGGCCACCAACTCCCAGGCCGAGAGCGGCGGCATCAGCACGTCGACGATGTTGCCCTGCACCTTGGCGATCACCATGGACGAGGCGGTGTTGGCGAAGGAGTTCTGCAGCATGGCCATCACCACCAGTCCCGGCGCCAGGAACTCGGCATAGCTGAAGCCGTCCGCCATGCCGCTCCGAGCCAGGGCCAAGGTGAAGATCGCCAGGAACAGCAAGGTGACCACCACCGGCGCCAACACCGTCTGGGTGAAGACGTTGAGGAAGCGCTGCACCTCCTTCTGGTAGAGGGTCCAGAGGCCGCGCCAGTTGACCAAACCGAAGCTGCGCGGGCCGAGCAGCATGGCGCCGCCGGCCCGCTCTCCGCCGCCCAGCGGAAGGGACTTGCTGCTGGATTCCTTCATCGACATGGGCGCCTGACATACGGCCAGGCGGGAAGAGGTGCAAGACGCGAGACGTCATCTCTATCATGACCGTCATGCCAAGACGGCCGGATGCCAAGAGCGAACGCAAGAGCAAGCCCTTGACGAGCAGAGCGCTACGCATGCTGGCGCTCGGCTATCTGGCGCGCTATGCGGCCAGCCGCGCCACCGTGGCGCGCTATCTCCATCGCCGGGTCGAGAACGCCGAGGCGAGCGGGCGCGCGCAGGTCGTGCCGGAGGAGATCGGCCCCTTGCTGGACGACCTGGAGCGCTTGGGCCTGATCGACGACGATGCCTTCGCGCGCACGAAAGGCGGCAGCCTGTCGCGCAGGGGCTATTCGGCGCGAGGCCTGGCGGCCCGCCTTAAGGAAGCGGGCGTGGATGAGGCCCCGGTCCAAGGTGCCTTGGAGGCCCTGGAAGACGAGGGAGACAGCGACCTGAAACGGGCCTGGCGCTATGCCAAGAGGCGGCGGATCGGCCCCTATCGGCCGTCGAGCGAACGCGTCGAACGCCGTATGCGCGACTTGGCCGCCTTGGCCAGACGCGGCTTTGATCTGCAGATCGCCAAGGCCGTGATCGATGCCGTCGAGGCCGACGACTCACCGGGTCCTCCCGCCGCCTTGACGGAGGTTGAAGACCGGTCCAGCTAGACAAGCCGCCGGTACTGCACCACTCTTCAGCTTGTCGGTCCGTCGCACCGATGGGAGCGGAACAGAGAGGATAGACATGCGCAGCAGCCGAATCGCCCTTGCCTTTGCCCTGTCGCTGGCCTTGGCGACGCCAGCCGCGGCGGTGCGCATGATCACCAGCGACGCGACGCCCAGCGAAGAGTTCGAGGAAGCCGTCGCGCTGATCGACGAAAGCCGCTTCGAGGACGCGGCCGAACTCCTGGAAGAGGTCGCGGAGATCGAACCGAACAGCGCCGATGTCTGGAGCTTGCTCGGCTTCTCCTACCGCAGCCTAGAGCGCAACGACGAGGCCTTCGCGGCCTATAACAAGGCGCTGCTGATCGCCCCGGACCACGTCGGCGCAAACGAGTACCTGGGCGAGCTCTACCTGCAGGTGGGCGACCTGGAGAAGGCCAAGGCCCAGCTGCGCATTGTCGACCAGGCCTGCGTGACAGGCTGTCCGGAGCTCGACCAATTGAGAGCCTCGATCGAGGCCTACGAAGCAAGCCAGCAGTAAGGGCTTTAGGTTAGGCCGGCTCCCGCAGCGTCTTGCCGTCGGGCAGCGCCAGGGCGGCAAAATCCGAGAAGGTAAGGATGCGCAACGGCTCCTTGCGGCCGCGGATCGGCGTAGACGCGCTTGCCGCATCGGCAAAAGTGAGGCCGGCGCGCTCGGCCACCTCCTCGGAGATGATGAGCACGGAGCGATGCTCCTTGGTGAGCTGCTCCAGGCGGCTGGCGGTGTTCACGGTATCGCCGATCGCGGTCAGCGCGCGTGCCTGGCCATAGCCCATCTCGCCGATGACGGCGGTGCCGACGTGGATGCCGATGCCGATACGCAGCGGCTCCTCCAGATCCTTGGCCAGGGAGCGATTGATGTCGGCGACGCCCTCCCCCATCGCCTTGGCGGCGTCGAGGGCCTGGCGGCAGGCCAGGTCGGCGGCCTGGTCGAGCCCGAAGAGCGCCATGACCCCATCGCCGATAAACTTGTCGACATGCCCGCCCGCCCCCTCCAAGGCCAAGGCAATGGCCCGGAAATAGCGATTGAGCATGAAGACCACGTCATAGGGCAGCATGTCCTCGCTGATCGAGGTGAAGCCCCTGATGTCGGCGAAGAGTACGGCGATCTCGCGCTCCTCGCCGGGACGCGGAGCCGGGCGCCGAGCGGCCTCCTGCGGGCCAACGCTGGGGGCCAACAGCGGTTCGATCTCGACGTTGGCCAGAGGCCTGGTCTGGCAGGCCAGGCGGACGTCGGGCGGAGAGTTGACCCGCCTCAGGACGCGCTTTTCCTCTGGCTGGGCAAAGGGCAGCTGGCGAATGCCCCGGATCACCCGCACCCGGCAGGTGGAGCAGCGCCCGCGACCGCCGCATACCGAGGCGTGGGGAATGTCGTTCAGTTGGCTCGCTTCCAGGATGGAGGTGCCGAGCGGCACCGTGACGACCGTGCCGCCTGGATAGGTGACCTTGATCTGACCGGACCGGCCCTGCAGGAGGTGGCGAACCGAACGGGCCGCGACGACCAGGCCCAAGAGGATGCCATAGGCGATCAGCAAGCGCTCTTCCAGCCGGTAGATGGCCTCGACACCGGCCTCGTCCGGCAGGTTCATCTCGGCGATCTGGCGATTGAGCCAAGAGCGCCTGTCGGCCAACAGCAGCGCCTCGCGGCCGGCCGCGAACACGCCGGCCAGCGACACCAGGGGGAACGCCAGAAGCAGGCTCAGCAAGCCATCCCGCCACTTGGCGAAGCCCGGCTTCAGGCGCAGCCAGAACCACAGACCCAAAGAGCCGTGACCCCAGGCGATCAGCATGACGGCCAGCTGCTGAATGCCGGCCCAGGGATCGAACACGAAGTAGAGGAGCAGGATGTAGGTGTAGTCCGCATTGAGGCCGTAGACATCCGCCGCATAGGCGGTGCCCAAGACGTGGACCAGCAGCAGCGGCGGTATCAGCAGGCCGAGGCCCAGCTGAAAGATCTCCGCCAGGCGCAGGTTGCCCAGCCGCTTGCGTCTGTAGAAGGCCCAGATGCCGAGCAGCATGTGCAAGAGCGCGACGCTGCCCAGCAGCACCTGCGCCGGCGTATTCGCCCAGACCGCCTTGAAGACCACCAGGCCGTTGGCCAGCGCGCCCATGCCGAAGATGCCCAACGCATGATTGAGAAGGTGCGTGGAGACGAAGAACAGGAGGAAGAGCCCGGTAACCAACCGGAGACGGCGCAGCAAGACCCTCGACCCTTCCTTCCCCTTGTCTGGCGTCTGTCGGGGCCCCACCTGCCGGGGGCCGGCACCTGCGACAGCTCTGCGCAGGACCTGCGCGACGACCACCAATCTGGTGGCGTCACTCTAGACCGAAGCAATCCGAAGCGCCAAATAGACGCTTCGAGAGGCGTCATCACTTGCTTGAGAAGCGAAGTTCGCGACGATGGAAGAAAACAGCAGCAATAGCTACGCCGCGGCCACGACGTCGAGCGATCGCCAAGCAAGGCGCGCCGAGCGCCGCCGCCGCGTGCGCGAGGGGCGCTTCGACACCACGGTGGCCTCGCCCTGCATCGCCGTCTGCCAGATGGACGCGGACAACCGCTTCTGCATCGGCTGCCGGCGCAGCCTCGACGAGATTCGCGACTGGATGATCATGACGGCGGCGGAAAAGCGGGCCGTCTTGGCGCGCATCGGCGAAAGACGCCAGGCCAAGCCGTAACGGCGCGCAGCTCCCTCTTCAGCAGATGTCCACCCGGCTCAAGGCTTCTCATCCGAGCGCGGCTGGTCGAACTCGTCCAGGTTGATGCCCAGCTCCGAGCGCCAGGTCGCGAAGGCTTCCTTGGCGCGCTCGCTCGCCGCCTCCATCTCTGACACCAGCCGATAGGTCTCGCCGCGCGAGAGCTGTTGCGCCTCGCTCTCGATCTGCTGCGCCAGCTCGCGGATCTCGTTGGCGCCGAAGAGCGCCGCGGCACCGCGGATGGCATGCCCCGACTTGGTCAGCGCATCACGGTCCAGTTGATCGGTGGCCTCGACAAGATCGCCGATGCGATCCTGCAGATCGCCCAGGAAATCGACGACCAGCTCCGACGCGACGGCCGCGCCGGCGCCACGCACCAGATCGGCCAAGGCGGCCTCGTCCAGAAGGGCGCTGTCGACATGCGTCTCCACCGTGGAGAAGGTTTCTTCCCGGACGATCTTCGCCGGCAGCCAGCGCCGCAGCACCTGCGCCAGGCGCACGGGATCGATCGGCTTGGCGACGTGGCCGTTCATGCCCGCTTCCAAGCAGCGCTCGACGTCTTCCTGCATGGCGTTGGCCGTCAGCGCCAGGATGGGAACGTCGCTGCAGGGACCGTTGCTGCGCCGGATCGCTTCGGTGGCGCTGATCCCGTCCAGCACGGGCATCGCGATGTCCATCAAGATGAGGTCGAAGTAGCTTTGATTGGCACGCTCGACTGCCTCCGAGCCGTTCTCGGCGACCTCCGCGCTGACGCCGATCCGGTCCAGATAGGCCAGGATCAGGCGTTGGTTCACCAGATTGTCCTCGACCGCCAAAATGCGGGCATCGCTCTGGATGGCTTCGCTGGGAGAGGTCTCCGTCTCGCCGTCCTGCGCGGCGAGCGCGATCGGGATCTCGAAGGAGAAGCAGCTGCCATGACCGGAACTGCTCTCGACCCAGATCCGTCCGCCCATCGCCTTCACCAGGCGCGCGCAGATGGCAAGGCCCAAGCGCGGGCCGCCGGCAGAGCGGATGTAGGCCCGTTCTCCTTGCGAGAAATCGACGAAAAGCGTCTCCTGCTGCTCCTCCGGGATCCCGACGCCGCTGTCGCGCACGGAACAGAGCAGGGTGAGCGCACCCGACGCGCCGTCCTCGCCGCGCGTCAGATTGAGGGTGACTTCGCCCTCTTTGGTGAACTTGACGGCATTGTCCAAGAGGTTCGCGATCACCTGCTTGATCCGCGCCGGATCGCCGCGCAATCTCGAGGGAAGGGAGGGGTCCAACACCACGTCGAGCTGCAGGTTCTTCGCGGCGGCCTTGCCGCGCACCAGTGACGCCGGCCCGCGCACCACGGTCTCCGTGGCGAAATCCACCTCCTCGAGGTTGACCTTGCCGCTGTCGAGATTGGCCATCTCCAAGACGGCGTCGATGATGCCGCGCAACGACAAGCTCGCCTCGAGGGCGGAGCGCACCTTCTCGGACGAGCCGGTGGGCAGGCGCTCCTCCTGCAAGAGGGTCAGCATTCCCAGCAAGGCGTTGAGCGGTGTCTTGAGTTCGTGGCTCATCACCGCGAGGAATTGCGACCGCGCCCGGCCCGCGCTCTCGGCCGCCTCTTGGGCCTGCTTCAAGGCGGTGATGTCGATCCTGACGCCGGCGACGCCGCCGTCGTCGGTGCGCCTCTCCTGTACCAGGATCCAGCGATCGTCGCTCAGCCGTTGCTCGAAGGGACCTTGGGGATTGCGATGCCGTTCGAGACGCTCGGCAAGCCACTGCTCCTCGCGCCCGACCGCCTCGGCATAGAGTCCCTCGGCCAGTCCGCGGCGCAGGCCGTCTTCGTAGCGCATGCCGATCCGGAAGATGTCGCCGCTGGCCTGATAGAGCTGGCGATAGCGTTCGTTGAAGATCGCCAAGCGGTCCTGCGCGTCGAAGTAGACGAAACCCTGGTCGATGCTGTCCAGCGCATGGCGCAACACCCGACGCGCGTCGGCCGCTTCCGCCGCCGAACGATCGGCCCGGCCCAGGGATCTGAGCAAGATCAGGATGAGCGCGAAGAGACTGGAGGCGACCACGGCGGTCGAAACGCCGATATTGACGTAGGCGGACTCGATCCGGCCCATCAAGGCGTACTGCCTCTGGCTGTCCCCGCGGACTACGCTGTTCGAGAGCCCGCGCAGGGTCGCCACCACTGAGGAGACGGCCTCCTCCGCCCCCGCCAGGCCGGACAGGCTGACGGCATCCTCCTCGATCAGGCGGTCGAGGTGGTCGAGCTCCAGTTCGAGCCGAATGAGTTCGCCACGCTGCACGGAATCCATGGCGATGGACGCGCCGATCTCTCCTTCCCGCAGCAGCAGAAGGCGGCTGCGGAAAACGTCCGCGCGCAAGGCCAGCCGATCGAGCGCCGCTTTGTCCAAGGGCTCCCCGTTCGTCGATGCGATGGCCAGGCGATTGACGGCGATCTGCAGGCGCATGGCCTCCTTCTCGGCCTGGAAGACATTCCAGAGGAGGTTCTCGCGCACGCCGTCGGACACGACATCCTGGGTGTCGAGCACACGCAAAACATTGACCAGGGTGCCCACTCCGAAGCCGACAATCAGCAATACCAGCAGGGCCGCGGCGATCCTGGTCGATTTCTGCTTCATTGCACTTCGATCTCGGAAAGCTGCCAGACCCAGCGCGCATTGTAGACGCCGGTCTGCGGCACCGCTTGGCTGTCGCGCGGGTAGACCACCCAGATCGGCCCCTTGTCTCTTCGCAACAGAGGCTGTCCGTTCATGGTCAAGGCAAGGATGACATCGAAATCATAGGCGTCGGAGACCGGCATATCGGCTTCGAAGTCGTTCAAGGCGCGGAGAAGGAGTTGGCTGCCGTCGGCCTCTACTTCGCCCAAGAGGTCGCGCAGCAGCGGGCCTTCGAAGGTCTGCACGCCGTCCGTCCAGCGGGTCGAGGTGATCACCGTCTGCTGCGGCAGGCTCTCCAGCATGCCGAGGTCGAAACGCGCGCTGCCGTCTCCCTGCCCGTTCAGAATACGGCCTTCCACCGTCAAGACCACCGGACCGTCCGGTTCAGGCAATGTCTCGGCGGCCATGGAAACCAAGCTTAGCGAACAGACGAAAACCCAGGTCAACAGCAGCACCACCGCGCCGTTTGCGCGCTGTCCATATGCCCTTTCGCCCACTCTCGACCCTGCCAACATGCCCCTCTCGCCACCAAGATCACCCTATCGTTCTTCGATAGTCTGATCTTCTTGATAGGCAGTCCTTTGCTGTCGACCGATCCATGATCACCGACAATGGAAGAATACGCAAACGTTTTGGAGCGACGTTTCCTGTAACGGCGCACCGTTTTCACGCCAGGAAAGAAAACAGCTGGCCGATTGACAAATCTGTCCGCACCCGGCCAAGACCAGGGATTGGCCGGTTTCACCCGGTGAACTGGGGCGAATTCCAGCCAGATCCAGTGGCGCCGTCGCCTAGAGTTTCGAGGCGCTTTGTCCGACGTCGTGCCGAGACATGCTATCCCAGCGAACGCGCGGCACAGATGTCGTAGCTCTCCCGCCAAGGCCGCAGACGCTCGAAGGCGGCGCTGGCCGCCAAGAGATCACTGTCGGCATGGCTGCGCGCGATCAGCTGCATCCCCACCGGCAGGTTTCCTTCGGCGAGTCCTGCGGGAATGGAAGCAGCCGGATGCCCGGTGAAGTTGACCGGATAGGTCATGCACCAGCCGATCAGCGGGTCGACTTCCTCGCCGTTGATCTGCGTCGGTCCTGTCGTGTTGCCGTCGTCGGCATTGGGTACGGGCAGGCAGGCCAGGGTGGGGGTCACCAGGAGATCGTAGCGCGAGAGCACGCCTTGGATGGCGTCATAGACCTCCGTGCGCATGGCCTGGTCCTGGAAGAAGTCCAAGGCGGACAGCTTGCGCCCGACCTCGATCCACTCCAGGTACTGCGGCGGGAAATCGTCGGCATGATCGCCCAAGAGGTCCATGCCGTTCGCCTTGAAGCTCTCGAAGGCCTGCAAGTTCAAGGGCATGATGAGGCGGCACCAGAGGTCGCTCAGCTCCTTCTGGCTGCGCGGCATGCCGACCTTGACCTCCTCCACCACGGCACCGGCCTCCTCGAAGGCGCGGACCGCCTTGCCGACCACCTCGCTGACGCGGGGGTCCACCGGAAAGATGTCGAAGTCGGGGCTATAGGCGATCTTCCAGCCCTTGATGGAACGTCGGAGCGCGCCCATGAAGTCCACCGTGCCGTCCAGTGCATAGGGGTCGCGCGGGTCATGACCCGCCGTCGCCGACAGGGCCAAGGCGGCGTCCTCGACGCTGCGCGTGATCGGCCCTTCGAAGATATGAGGCGTGTCCATGGAAAAGGCGTTGGGCCTGGCTAGCAAGGGCAAGCGCCCGAAGGAGGCCTTGTAGCCGTAGACGCCACAGAAGGAGGAGGGAATGCGGATGGAGCCCCCGCCGTCGGTGCCTTCCGCCAGGGACACCAAGCCATCGGCCACGGCGCCGGCGCTGCCGCCGGAAGACCCGCCGGTGTTGCGGCTTGTATCGAAGGGATTGCGCGAGGGGCCGAAGAGATAGTTGTCGCAAGTCCCCCGGAATCCCATGACCGGACTGTTGGTCTTCCCCAGAATGATGGCGCCCGCCTTGTTGAGGCGTTCCGGAAAGGCCGAGTAGAAGTCCGTGGTGAAGGTCTCAAGCGCGCGCACACCGCCCAGCGTGGCGCGCCAGCCCGGCTTGAAGTCGAAGAGGTCCTTGATCGCGACCGGAACGCCGTGCAGCAGGCCCAGCGGCTCCCCCGTCATGATCTCCTGCTCGGCGTCCTTGGCCTCCTTGCGCGCATCCTCGTAGCCCTTGATGACGAAGGCGTTGATCGAAGGGTTGCGCGCCTCGATCCGCTCGATCGCCGCCTCGACCACCTCGACGGGCGACAGCTGTCGCTGACGGATTTTCAGCGCCAGCTCGGCGGCCGACATGAAAGCCAATTCGTCCGACAGTGCCATGGGGGTCTCCTCCTCGTCTCGGTTGATCGGCAAGGCTGCCAAGCAGCTGCTCAACGAGACCAGGATCGACTAAGTGGCGCCGCTTGTCGAAGACAAAATGGCGATGAGGCGACACCCCCCGGTGGTGGTACCCTCACGCCTCCTCCCCGCCATGCGCGTCGCGGCGGCAGCCCATCGCCGACGAGACGAAGTCGCGGTTGATGTCGGCGATCGCTCGCAGGCCACCGATCTTGAACAGGAAGCGCATCCGGCGTAGCGCCTGCACGAGGGAATCGACATCCAAATCGACGCTATCGGCACAGAGTCGGAACCAGAAGCGTGAGATCCTGTGGTGGTGGTCGGCTTTTTGAAGAGGATGCGATGACTCCAACGTGCCAAGGCAGAGTCGACGAACTGCAGCGTCGCATGAACGAGGCGATGATCGATCTCGCGGTGCTGAGCGACGCCGACAGCATCGTCTACTTCTCGGACTACGCGAACTACCTGGCGATGGACTTCGGTCGGCCGACACTGCTGGCGATCGGCCGGGAGGGCGCGCCGATCCTGATCACGCCCGCCGCGGAAGCCGAGATGGCGGCGGAGATGAGCGGCCTGGCCGACATCCGCGCCTGGAGCGACGGTCTGGACGACGAGTGGCGACGCCCGCTCCAGGCGGTCCTGCAGAGCGCCAAGGCCAGGCGCGTCGGCCTGGAGAGGGACAAGACCCATCCGGTGATCGCGCGCGCCCTGGACCAATGGACCGGCGACCGGGGTGCCTCGCTGTGCGACCTGGCGGCGATCGTCTCCGACATGCGGATGATCAAGACGCGGGCGGAGCTTGACACCATGCGCCAAGCGGGCGAGGTCGCCGTCGCCATGGTCGAGGCGGCACGCGATGCCATCGGCGAGGGGGTGCCGGAGTACGAGGTGGCGCTGGCGGTCATCAACGGCGGAACGCGCAAGGCGGCCGAGTTTCTGAAAGAAGACGGTCCGGACGTTTTTTGCTCGCCCACGATCTACAATCTGCAGGTCCTGCAGTCGGGGCGGCACACCTGCATGGTGCATCGCCGCTCCTCCACCAAGCGGATCCGCAAGGGCGACCCCGTCTACCTCTGTTTCTGCGGGATTGCCAACTTCCGCCATTTCAAGCTGGGCTTCGATCGCGAGTTCTGGGTCGGATCGGTCACCGACGAAGAGGCCAAGGCGCATGAAACCGTGCGGCAAGCCCAGCAAGCAGCCCTGGCGGAGATGCGCCCCGGCGCCGTCGCCGCCGAGCTGCACGCCGCCGCCGAAGAGGTCTACCGCACGGCGGGATACGGTCCCGCCTATCGCACCGGCCGGGCCATCGGCTATTCCTTCCTGGAGAAGCCGGAATTGAAACGCGATGACGGCACGCGCCTGGCGGCCGGCATGACCTTCGCCGTCGATGGCGGGGTCGGCGTCCCCGGCCGTTTCGGCGCGCGCATCGGCGATTCCGTTGCGGTGACCGAGGATGGCTACGAGTTCTTGACCGATTACCCGAGGGAACTGGCGGTTCTCTGACGCGATGCGAATAGACCGACGGCAAGGGCCTCGGCATATCCACCGACGTCGCCCATCGCCCGCTTGAGGTGCAAGAATGGACCCTTTGCAGCGCGAAACTCTGCTGCGCGCCTGCCGGCAGCTGGCCTGTCACGACTGGTCGGATGCCGAGATCACGGAGCTCGTGGCTCCCCGCCACGGCATCATTACCGGCTTTCAGGACCTGCTGACGCAGCAAGACGCGCTGCGGGCGCTGGACCTGGGAACGCTTCCGCCCGCCGAAGGCGTGCGCGCCAAGGTGCGCGACGATGAGTGATGGGGATCTGGCCTTTGACTCCGCCAGCGACCTTGGCCGGCTGCTGCGCGCGAGACGGATCTCCGCGGTCGAGCTGACGCAGCTCTTTCTGGCAAGGGCCGAGGCTCTGAACAGCCTCTCCAAGGCCTTCACCCGCGTCACGGAGACCGAGGCGCTCAAGGCTGCCAAGGCCGCCGACTCTGCCCTAGCAAGGGGAGACGACCCCGGCCCCCTGCTCGCCATCCCCTTCACCAGCAAGGACATGATCGACATCGCCGGCCAGCCGACGAGCGGCGGCGCCAAGGGCTTTGCCGACGGCCCTGCCACGGCCGACGCGCCGGTCATCGCCAGTCTGCGCGCGGCCGGCGCGGTGAGCTTGGGGAAGGCCAACCTCCATGCCTTCGCCTATGGCGCCACGGGGGAGAACAGGGACTTCGGCACCGCCGTCAATGCCTACGACCCCGGCCGCCTCGCCGGCGGCTCCAGCAGCGGCTCGGCGGCGAGCGTCGCCTTCGGCCTTGCCACGGCCTCGCTGGGCACCGACACTGGCGGCTCGGTGCGCGTTCCGGCCGCGCTCAGCGGCCTGGTCGGGCTCAAGCCCACCTACGGCCGCATCTCGCTGCGGGGCGTGCTGCCCTTCTCCTGGTCCTTGGATCACCTCGGCACGATCACGCGCACCGTGCGGGACGCGGCGGCCCTGCTGCAGTGCCTCGCCGCTTTCGATCCGCAAGACCCGGCCTCGGCGCCGGAACCGGTCTCCGACTACCTCTCACCGCTCGGCGACCCGGCGCCCCTGACGGGTCTCACGATCGGCGTGCCGCGACGCTTCTTTTTCGAGCACGCCGACGATGAGATCCTGGCCGCCGCCGAGGCCGTGCTGCTGTCACTGGAGGGCGCCGGCGCCAAGGTGCGCGAGGTCGCGCTGCCGGAGATGACCCATGCCCGCACGGTGGCCCTGACGGTGCAGATGCCGGAGGCCCTGAGCCTCCACGCATCCCACCTCGACCGCAAGCCCGAGGTCTACAGCGACGACTTCCGAGCGGGCCTGGCATTGGGACAGTTCATCTTGGCCGAGCACTTCATCCGCGCCAAACGCATCATGACTCTCTACCGGCGACAGACCGAGGCTGTCTTCGACGGGGTCGACGTCCTGCTGACGCCGGCGACACCCCTCGTCGCGCCCGAGTTCGGCACCGTCTCCACCAAGATCGGCGGCCTCGAAGAGCCGGTCGGCAACGCCATGATGCGCTTCTCCACCTTCTTCAACATGACCGGCCACCCGGCGATCACCCTGCCGAGCGGCCTCAGCAGCCAAGGCCTGCCGATGTCCGTCCAACTGGTCGGCCGCTACTTCGACGAGGCCAAGCTCTTGCGCGTTGCAAGCAAGGTCGAGGAGGAGGAGCGCTTCCGCTTGCCCCGTCCGCTCCTCCATCGCCAAGAGAAGGCCGCGCGGGAGGATGGAGCGGAGGGAAGCGGCCTCACCCGACGCCCAGCCTCTTAGTTGGCGGCGATCGGGCGGGCCTTAGTCTCCCTCACCAGCTTGCCCATCATGGCCTCCACCTCCCGCGCGAGGTCTCGGGTGACCTTCAAGGTGGCAGCCTCGCGCAGGGCCTCGGTCTCCTCGTTCGATCCCCAGGAACTGGTCTTGCGCGAGAGATCGACGGTGGCTTGGGCCGTTCCGTAGGGATAGCCGTTGCGGACGTCCATCAGCAGGGCGCGGCCACGCCCCTCGGCGTCGATCGCGCGGGTCGGAAGGAAAGCGCCGCCGAGAACGGTGACGTCGGCCAAGGCCAAAGCGGTGTTCTCCTTTTCGGCCTTGGCGCCGACCTCGTAGATCAAGACCGCGTCGATGTGCTGGCGCGCCGCGCCCAGTCTGATGCGGTTCACGGTTTCGGTGGCGCGTCCCAGGTTACGGCGCTGACCGTCGGAGAGGATCGTCTGTGTCGTGTACTCGGCGATGAAGGGGTCGACCGGGACAAAGGTCCCGACCTCGCCGTGGGCTTGGGCCAGTTCGAACCAGACTTCGAACTCTCCCTCCGGAATAGCGGTCATGGCGCCGTTCTCGATGCGCGCAAGACCGATTCGGGCCGGAAAGCGCAGGAGCGGCTCGACGGCGGCCGCCTGGCGGATGAGCTCTTCCAGGCTGGGCTCGGGCGAGACGATCTCTTCGACGGTCGAACCGTCCTCCTTCGTGGTGCGCGTGACGATCTGCTGGGCCGCCGGTTTCGGCGCATCGTAGCGGGCCAGGTAGTCGCGACCGGACGAGGTCTGCGCTGTGTGAACGGTGCAAGCGGACAGGGACACGAGGGCGATAGACGCGGCCACAAGAGGCTTCATTGCAACTCTCCTTCTTAAAGAAATGGGCAAAATACCCATTTACCCTCCTGCCTATCAGGAGCAGGGATTGACCGCAAGGATAAATGGGCAAATAGTCCATTTGATGAACGAGAGATCCCCCATGACCGACAACGCCCCGCTCCAGGCGGCAGTGCTGCGCATCCTTCGGCCGATCGTGCGGGTGCTGATCGGGCGCAGAGTGCCCTTTCCGGAGCTGCTCGACCGCTTGAAAGAGCTCTATGTGGCCGTCGCCGTACGCGACTATGAGCTGGACGGCAAACGCATGACCGACAGCCGGATCAGCTTGATCACCGGGCTACAGCGCAAGGATATCAAGACAATACGGGCGCGCCTTGACGGCGCGAGCGCGGAGCGCGATGCCGGCGCCGGTCCGCTCCCTCGGGTAATGACCCTCTGGCAGACCTCGGCGCGCTATCTGACCCCTGACGGAGATCCTCTCCCCCTGCCGCGCCATGCCGAGCCGGGCCGGCCTTCCTTCGAGAGCCTGGTGGCAGAGATAAGCCGGGACATCCATCCGCGCACGGTCCTGGACGAACTCTTGCGCCTGGGGCTGGTGGAGCTGGACCCTATCATCGGATTGCTGCGTCCGACCTCCGAGGCCTTTCTTCCCGGTCGCGACGACGCCGCGCTGCTCGGCTACTTCGGTGCCAACCTGGGCGATCATGCCGAGGCCTCGGCCGCCAACGTGCTGGCCGCGCCCGCGCCGGGACCCTTCTTCGAGCGCGCCGTGCACTACAACCAGCTGACGCCCGACTCGGTCGCGGCCCTGGAAACCCTTGCCCGCGACCTGCAGACGAAGGCCCTGGTGCGGCTGAACGCCGAGGCCCTGGCCCTGCAGACGCGCGACCGCGGCAAGGCCGAAGCCACCGGACGCTTCCGCTGCGGCGCCTTCATCTTTCTGAGTGACCGCTCTCAACCCGAAAAGGCAGAGCCATGATCAGGACCGCTACCCTTCTCGCCCTGTTCTGCCTGCTTTCGGCGTGCGCGCCCGGGCCGCGGCCCGTGCCGACGGATTCACTGCCCTGCGCCCAGCCCGCGCAAGAGGAGCCCACGGACGGCGGTCTGGGCGGCACCGGCAAGGATCAGGAGGCCTGCGCCGACGCCCGGCCGCTCGAATAGCGCTTGCCTGGCTAGTTGTCCTTCATCTTCAAGGCCGCGATGAAGGCGGACTGCGGGATCTCCACGTTGCCGAACTGGCGCATGCGCTTCTTGCCGGCCTTCTGCTTGTCCAGCAGCTTGCGCTTGCGGCTGATGTCGCCGCCGTAGCACTTCGCGGTCACGTCCTTGCGCATGGCCGAGACGGTCTCGCGGGCGATGACGCGCCCGCCGATGGCGGCCTGGATCGCGATCTTGAAGAGCTGGCGCGGAATCAGGTCCTTCAGGCGCTCGCAGAGCTGGCGGCCGCGGGTCTCCGACTGGTCGCGGTGCACGATCATGGAGAGCGCGTCGACCGGCTCCTGGTTCACCAGGATGGCCACCTTGACCAGGTCGCCCTCGCGGTAGGTCTCGATCTGGTAGTCGAAGGAGGCATAGCCGCGGGTCACCGACTTCAGGCGGTCGTAGAAGTCGAAGACCACCTCGTTCAGCGGCAGCAGGTAGGTCACCATGGCGCGGCTGCCGACATAAGTAAGCTCGATCTGCTCGCCGCGCCGGTCCTCGCAGAGCTTGAGCACCGCGCCCAGGTAGGTGTCCGGCACCAGGATGGTGGCGCGGATCCAGGGCTCCTCGATGAAGTCGATCTTCACCGGGTCGGGAAGGTCCACCGGATTGTGGATCTCTTCGAGGCCGCCGTCGTTCAGGTGGACGCGGTAGACGACGGAGGGGGCCGTGGTCACCAAGTCCAGGTCGAATTCGCGCTCCAGCCGTTCCTGGATGATCTCAAGGTGCAGGAGCCCCAGGAAGCCGCAGCGGAAGCCGAAGCCCAGCGCCGCCGAGGTCTCCGCCTCGAACTGGAAGGAGGAGTCGTTCAGCGCCAGCTTGGCCAGGGAATCGCGCAGGTCCTCGTACTCGGCCGCGTCGGACGGGAAGAGGCCGCAGAAGACCACCGGAACCGAGGGCTTGAAGCCCGGCAGCGGGGCTTCGGCCGGCTTGCGGTCCTCGGTGATGGTGTCGCCGATCTTGGTCTCGTGGATGGTCTTGATGCCGGCCACCAGATAGCCGATCTCGCCCGGCCCCAATTGCTTCTGCGCCACCTTGCGCGGGGTGAGCAGGCCCACCTCCTGCGCTTCGTGCGCGGCGCCGGTGCCCATCAGGCGGATCTTGGCGCCCTTCCTCAGCACGCCGTTCACCACCCGGGTCAGGATGACGACGCCCAGATAGGGGTCGTACCAGGAATCCATCAGCAAGGCCTGCAGCGGCGCGTCGGCCGTGCCCTCGGGCGCCGGCAGGCGCTGCACCAGGGCCTCCAGCACCTCGACCACGCCGGCGCCGGTCTTGGCCGAGATCTCCAGCGCGTCGGTGGCGTCCAGTCCGATCACCTCTTCGATCTGCTGCTTCACCCGGTCGGGCTCGGCCGCCGGCAGGTCGATCTTGTTCAAGACCACCACGATCTCGTGGTCGTTCTCGATCGCCTGGTAGACGTTGGCCAGGGTCTGGGCCTCGACGCCCTGGCTGGCGTCGACCAGCAGCAGGGAGCCCTCGCAGGCCGCCAGCGAGCGGTTGACCTCGTAGGCGAAGTCGACGTGGCCGGGCGTGTCGATCAGGTGCAGGTGGTAGGCCTGCCCGTCCTTGGCCTTGTAGGTCAGGCGCACGGCCTGGGCCTTGATGGTGATGCCGCGCTCGCGCTCCAGCTCCATGGAGTCGAGCACCTGCTCTTTCATCTCGCGCTCGGAGAGCCCGCCGCAGAGCTGGATGATGCGGTCGGCCAAGGTCGACTTGCCGTGGTCGATGTGCGCGATGATCGAGAAGTTGCGGATATGTGACAAGTCGCTCATGGGGCCTTCGTTCGCAAAAAGCCGCCGCCGGCGCAAGAGCCTGGGCTCCTGCCGGCGGCGCGCGGAAATTTCTCCGATGCAGAGGGAAACACCCTTGGGGCCCGCCGCGTATAGTAGGACAGGAGCAAGCAAATGGTCCCCAACCACTGACGGCTTGGTCCCACTCGCGTGGTGCGGCTCTCCTGCAACATCCCCCCCTCTCAGTCAGGGGGGCCGCACCACCACCCTTTTCTCAAGCCCGCAGGCTACCGCCGGTCGCCTTAGTAACGGCCGCCACCACCTTGGCCATCGTCGCCTCGATCTCCGCGTCCGTCAGGGTCGCCTGCATGGGCTGCAGGGTGAGCCCGATGGCCAGCGACTTCTTGCCCTCCGGCACGCCCTTGCCTTCGTAGAGGTCGAAGAGACGCACGCGGGAGACCAGGTTGCGGTCGGCGCCGCGGGCCGCCCGCAGTAGGCTCTCCGCCGTCACCTCGCGGTCCAGGACGAAGGCCAGGTCGCGCTCGACCGGCTGGTAGGGCGAGATCTCGGGTGGCGCCTTGGCCTTGCCCTTCGCCTTGGGCAGCGGGACGGCATCCAAGAAGAGCTCGAAGCCGACTAGAGCGCCCTTCAGGTCATAGGCTGCCGCCACCTTGGGATGCAGCGCCCCGAAGGCCGCGAGGACCTTGGGTCCCAGGCGCAGCTGTCCCGACTGTCCCGGATGGTACCAGGCCGGCGCATCAGTGCTGGTCTGCAGATTGTCGACCGGCGCACCCAAGATCTCCAACACGGAGATCGCGTCCGCCTTGGCGTCGAAGGCGTCCAGCGGGCGGCTCCCACCGGTCCAGTGACGTTCTACCGCCATGCCGTGCCGCAGGCCGCTGGCGAGCCACGGCTCCCCTTGGGGCGTGTCGTCGCGGTAGATCGGCCCGACCTCGAAGAGGCCGATGTCGGGATAGCCGCGGTCGGCGTTGCGCTGAATCGCGGCGGCCAGATTGCCCAACACGGAGGGCCGCATGACGTCGAGCTCGCTGGAGATGGGGTTCACCAGCCGCAAGCTCTCGTCGACGCCGCCGAAGAGTTCGGCCTGGCGACCGTCCATGAAGGAGAAGGTGATGACCTCCTCCAAGCCGCGCCAGGCGAGCGTCTGGCGCACCTGGGTGCGCCGGCGCTGCTGCGGCGTCAGGACGGCGGCCGGCAAGTCGCCGGTGCGCGGCAAGGGGGTCACCGGCACCTCGTCATAGCCTTGGATTCGCAGCACCTCTTCCACCAGGTCGGCCTCGCCGTCGACGTCGGGCCGCCAGCTGGGCACCTTGCAGGTCAAGCGATCGCCCTCGTCCGTCACCGCGAAGCCCAGGGTCGAGAGAATCTCCACCTGGCGCGCCTTGGGCACGGCGACGCCGCCCAGGCTCTCCACCCGTTCCGGCCTCAGGCCGACCTCCTGGTCCGGCGCCGGTATGGTGCCGGCCAGGACCGGCTCGCTGGCTTCGCCGCCGCAGATCTCCAGGATCAGTTGGGCCGCCACCTCGACGCCCCAGCGCAGCCCCTCGGGGTCGATGCCGCGCTCGAAGCGGTAGCGGGCATCGGAGCCGAGGCCCAAGCGCCGGCCGGCGCGCGCGACCCGCACCGGGTCGAAGTAGGCCACCTCCAGGAAGACGTTGCGCGTTTCCAAGGTGCAGCCGCTCTCCTCGCCGCCCATGATGCCGCCGATGGCTTCGGGCAGTTTCTCGTCGGCGATGACCAAAGTCTCCGCATCCAAGGCGTAGGTCTTGCCGTCGAGCGCCAGCAGTTCCTCTCCCGGCCGCGCCATGCGCATGGTGACGTCGCCGGAGACCTTGTCGGCATCGAAGACATGCAGTGGCCGGTTGAGGTCGTAGGTCACGTAGTTGGTGATGTCGACCAGGGCCGAAATGGGGCGCAAGCCGATGGCCTTGAGGCGCCGCTTCAGCCAGTCCGGGCTCTCCCGATTGGTGACGCCGCGGAAGTAGCGGCCGGCGACGGCCGGACAGAAGAGCGCGGCCTCGCCCGCTTCGATATGCCAGGCGATGGGACTGTCGAAACTGCCCGGGATGCTTGGCGGATCGAAGGGCTTCAGCCGGCCCATGCCGGCTGCCGCCAGATCGCGCGCGATCCCGCGCACGCCCAGGGCCTCGGCATGGTTCGGCGTGATCGCGATCTCGATCACCGGATCGTTCAGGCTCAGCACCTCGGCCAAGGGCGTGCCGATCTCGTGGCCCGCCTGCAGCTCGATGATGCCTTCGTGCTCGTCCGAGAGGCCCATCTCGCGCTCGGAGACCAGCATGCCGTTCGACTCGACGCCGCGGATCTTGCCGGGCTTCAAGGTCATCTCCGTGCCCGGGATGAAGCTGCCCGGCGGGGCGAAGATGCCGACCATGCCGGTCTTGGCGTTGGGCGCGCCGCAGACCACCTGCGAGACGCCGTCGGCATGCTCGACAATGCAGACCCGCAAGCGGTCGGCGTTGGGATGCTGCTCGGCCTTCCGCACGTAGGCGACCCGGAAGGGCGCCAAGGCGGCCGCCGGATCCTCGATGCCTTCGACTTCGAGACCGATCATCGAGAGCTTCGCGACGATCTCCTCGAGGCCGCGATCGGTCTCGAGATGGTCCTTGAGCCAAGAGAGTGTGAACTTCATGACCTTGGCCTCCCTAGAGTCCGCGCACCATGGAGGGAACCTCCAAGGGCAGGAAGCCGTAGTGGCGCATGCGGCGCACGTCGCTCTCGAAGAAGGGCCTGAGATCGGGAATGCCGTACTTCAGCATGGCGATGCGCTCGATCCCCATGCCGAAGGCGAAGCCCTGATAGCGCGCGGGATCCAGACCGCAGTTCTCCAGGACGCGGGGATGCACCATGCCGCTGCCCAGGATCTCCAGCCAGTCCTTGCCGGCGCCGATGGCCAGCCGCCCGCCCTCGCGCGAGCAGCCGATGTCGACCTCCGCCGAAGGCTCGGTGAAGGGGAAGTAGCTCGGCCGGAAGCGCACCGGCAGGTCCTCGACACCGAAGTAGGCGCGCAGGAAATCGACCAGCGTGCCCTTCAGGTGGCCCATGTGGATCGCCTCGTCGATCACCAGGCCCTCGACCTGATGGAACATGGGACTGTGCGTGGCGTCATGGTCCGAGCGGAAGGTCCGGCCCGGGCAGATGACCCGGATCGGCGGCTTCTGGCTCATCATGGTGCGGATCTGCACGGGCGAGGTATGGGTGCGCAGCACCTTCTGCCGCCCCTCGGCGTCGGGCGTCAGGTAGAAGGTATCCTGCTCCTGGCGGGCCGGGTGGTCCTCCGGAATGTTGAGGGCACCGAAGTTGTGGAAGTCGTCTTCGACGTGCGGCCCCTCGGCCCAGGCAAAGCCCATCTCGCCGAAGATCGCGACCAGCTCTTCGATGGTCTGCGGCAAGGGGTGCAATCGGCCGACGCGGCTCTCGCGCGGCGGCAGCGACACGTCGATGCGGTCGCGCACCAGGCGCTCTTCCAGCTCGACCTCGGCCAGGGCGCCCTTGCGTGCCTCGATCGCGGCCTCCACGGCCTGCTTCAGTTGGTTGAGGGCTCGCCCGGCGTCCTTGCGGTCTTCCGGCGCCAAGCCCGACAGTCCTTTCAGCCGCTCGGTCAGGCTGCCCTTTCGGCCCAGTATGGCAACGCGCGCAGCCTCCAAGGCAGAGCTGTCGCTGCTCGTCGCCACCTGGTCCAACAGGCGCGTCTCAAGCGCGCCGAGCGCTTCGGCGCTCCAATTCTGCATCTTTCGCCTCTCATTCGGATATGGGGCCGATGCTTAGCGCCGACGCGCTGCAATGCCAAGAGGAAGGCCGAGAAAGGCACGTCTGCATAAACCTGTGGACAGCCGCACACCCCCGCAGTTTGAGGAGATCGCTCAGCACATGGAGACAGACGTCAGCTTCCTGCGTGTTGAGGTTGGAGGTCATCGCCGAGCGGCTCCTTGTGGCGAAGATGCTCTCCGCCTAAAGTCGTAGTTGTCTACTTTTGCGTCTCAGGGAGAGGTAACTGTCATGGCAATCATTATCGGGAACTCCGGAAACAACTTGCTGATCGGAACGCCGGATTCCGACGAAATCTTCGGGCGCGCCGGTGACGACCTGCTCTTGGGCCTGGGCGACGACGACATCCTGAAGGGCGAGCGGGGCAGCGATCTCCTTTTCGGTGGCTTCGGCAATGACAGGGGCTATGGCGGGCTCGGCAGCGACGTCCTCGACGGCGGCGAGGGAAAGGACCTTCTCTATGGTGGTCCGGGCCGGAACGTGCTCTTCGGCGGAGACGGCGGTGATCGGCTGGAGGGCGGCGAGCGCAGCGACCTGCTGTTCGGCGGCAGCGGCCGCGACGAGCTCTTGGCCGGGATCGGCAGCGGCACCATGTTCGGCGGCACCGGCGGCGACACCCTCTACGGTTCCAACGAGGAAGACTGGGCCTGGGGCGGCATGGCCAACGACTCGATCGGCGGGGGCAGCGGCACCGACTACCTCTACGGCGACAGGGGCAGCGACATCTTGAGCGGCGGATCGGCGACGGACACGCTCACCGGCGGCGGCGGACAGGACTACTTCTTCTTCATCGCGCCGGCGCCGGGCCCGCCGTCGGACAGCTTCTACGGGCTGGAAGCGGTCGTCACCGACTTCGAGTCGCACGCCAGCGATGCCGTGAACCCGGACTTCATCGAGATCGCCCTGCTCGCCGGGACGGGCGAATGGATCGGCAACGCCGAGTTCGATGGGGACGGCACGCCGCAAGCCCGCTTCGACGATGAGACGGGAGTGGTCGAAGTCGATGGCTCTGGCAACGGGATCAACAACTTCGACATCGAGCTCCTGGGCATCACCAGCGCCGATCAACTGACCTCCACCGACTTCCTTTTCACCGAGTAGGGCGGCGGCATCACCGCTTTCCGGGAACCGGAACGATAACGGCCCCCGCCAGCTGGCGGGGGCCGCATCTCGTCAGGTCATCCGAGGCCCTGCAAAACGGACCCGGGACGCAGCCTCGGCCGCTCTACTTGCCGAGCGCAGCGCCGGCCTGCTCGACCAGGCTCTTGAAGGCGTCGGGCTCGCGCACGGCGAGGTCGGCCAGAATCTTGCGGTCGAGCACGATGCCGGCCGTCTTCAGGCCATGCATGAACTGCGAATAGGTCAGGCCGTGCTGGCGGGCGCCGGCGTTGATCCGCTGGATCCAAAGGCCGCGGAAGTCGCGCTTGCGGTTGCGGCGGTCGCGGTAGGCGTACTGCAGCGACTTCTCCAGGCGCTGCAGGGCGGAGCGGTAGGTGTTCTTGGAACGGCCGCGGAACCCCTTGGCCTGGCCGAGCACCTTCTTGTGACGGGCGTGGGCGGTGACGCCGCGCTTGACGCGTGCCATGTCTCTCTATCCTTCTTTCTGACTAAAGGGTTCTAGCCGTTCGGCATGAAGTAGCGACGCACGGTGCGCGCATTGCTCTTGTTCAGAAGGAAGGTGCCACGGGCCTGCCGCTTCATCTTCTGCGGCTTGTTGGAGAAGTTGTGCCGCTTGTAGGCGACGCCGGCGCGGACCTTGCCGGTCGCCGTCAGTTTGAAGCGCTTCTTGGCGCCGCTCTTGGTCTTCATCTTAGGCATTTCGGGGCTCCTTCTTCTTGGAGTCTGGCGCCGGTGAACCGGCGCGAGCTGGCGCAGCCAAGGCATGCCTTGGAGCCCGACCGCGCGTTGCTTCGGGAAAGCGGGGTATATAGAGGGCGCCGCCCTGCTCCGCAAGGCTTAGTTCCGCAGCTCAGAGGTCGTCTTGAATCGCGCTGCACCGGCCCGCACCCCCGCCCGACCACCCAGTTCAGGACACTATCGTGGGTGGTCGGGCGGGGGTGCGGGCCGGAACCGCCAAGAAACGCGCCTCTCGGCGCGTTTCATGACAGACTCTCACACCGGCACCAAGTCCTTGTCGAGGCCGGCATCCAGCAAGGCCTGGCGCGCCGGACGGGCCTGTTCCTTGATGACGCAGAGCCGCCGCGGGAAGATCCCGACCGAGCCTTCGGTGAAGGAGATGTTGCTGTCGAAGACGTGGCTTTCGATTCCCGCGTCGCGCAAGACCGCCTGGGCAAAGCTCAAGAGCACCGGATCCTGCGTTTCCATCAAGGTGTACAAGGCGAGAGGTCTCCTAGAATCCCATCCAAGACAGTACCCGCTTTGCGGCGGGTCGCCCCCCGCAGCGGGCCAACCAGGCGTTGGTGCTGGGGAAGGGCGAAAGGTCCCCGCCGGCGATCGCCACCCAAGCCAAGACCGAGACCAGGTTGACGTCGGCGACGGTAAAGCGCTCCGCGACCAAATAGTGTTCGGAGCGGAAATGGCGCTCCAGCAAGGCCAGCGGAGACGTCAAGCGTTCCATGGCGGGCGCGATCAGTGACGGGTCGCGTTCCTCTTCGGGGCCGAGAAAGCCATTGACCAGGATGACGTGGGCCGGCGGATCGACGACGGTCGCGGTCCAGAAGCTCCAGCTGAGGATCCGTCCCTCCTCGCCCGGGTCGCGCGGCCCCAGCGCCCCGCCGTAGGTGCGGGCGAGGTAGTGGTTAATGGCGTAGCCGTCCCAGAGCGTCAGCGCGCCGTCCTCCAGCGCGGGAACACTGCCCTCGGGGTCCAAGATCAGCTGGCCCGCCCGCCGCGCCAAGTCCGGGTCGTCCACATCCGCGCGCTCGTAGTCCAAGCCG
The DNA here is from genome assembly GCA_963669375.1 of Rhodospirillales bacterium. Taxonomy (GTDB): domain Bacteria; phylum Pseudomonadota; class Alphaproteobacteria; order Kiloniellales; family JACOMY01; genus JACOMY01. The sequence continues at coordinate 2,222,440 of OY770024.1, forward strand.
ATTTCCTCCGCCAGCCAGAGGCAGGGATAAACACGGCTGCGGGCGGCACCGATGAGCTTCAACGCCATGGACGAAGTCTGTCCCTTGCTTGCAGGCGCAATTCCACGCACCACTTCTTCATAAGAACCTTGCCCGGATAAGAACCTTGGCCGGCCTGGCCCGGACCCTTTGAGAGAGTGTGACCCGATGGACGACAAGACCCGCACCGAACTAGAGGCTGCCACCTACCGACGCCTGGTGGAGCACCTGCGCACCCGCACGGATGTGCAGAACATCGACCTTATGAACCTGGCCGGCTTCTGCCGCAACTGCCTGTCTCGATGGTACGGCGAGGCGGCGCAGGAACAGGGCATCGAGATCGGCAAGGAGGCGGCGCGAGAGATCGTCTACGGCATGCCCTACGGCGAGTGGCGCGACAAGTACCAGGCCGAGGCGACGGAGGCGCAGAAGGCCGCCTTCGCGGAGGCCAGCAAGGGGCACTGACGCCCCTGCCGCTTTCTTATCCACAGCGATCCACAGGCCAGGAGCGTTGCCCCGGACGGCACGCGCTCACTAAGCTCCGCGGCTCGTGATTTCAGTCGCCTTCAAGGAGGGCAGCATGGACGAGGAGAGCGGCGGCTTCGCGCCGGAGACCATGGAAAGCGGTGGTGAGCGGGCGCCGTCGGTGGGTGGCATCGCCGCCGATCGGCTCAAGTCCTTCATCGAGCGGATCGAGCGGCTGGAGGAGGAGAAGACGGCCCTGGCGGGCGACATCCGCGAGGTCTTCGCCGAGGCCAAGGGCGCCGGTTTCGACACCAAGATCATGCGTCAGGTCCTCAAACTGCGCAAAATGGAGCAGGACGACCGGCAGGAGCAGGAGCACCTGCTGGACCTCTACAAGCGCGCGCTCGGCATGGAGGTCTGACGGCCCCGGTGCTCCCCCGGCGTTCAAGCATCGCCGGTTGGAACCTCCCGCTCCCACAGCTGCTTCGACAGCACACCCACGGCGTTCTCGATCGCCTGCGCGGCATTGAGGCAGAGGTCCTCGCGGAAGCGGCGGCCGATGATCTGCACGCCCATCGGCACGCCCTCGTGCAGGCCGGTGGGCACGGCGGCCGCCGGCAAACCCAAGAGGTTCACGGCATAGAGCATGGACTGCTCGTCCAGCATTTGCCGGAACCGCTCTGCTCCTTGGAGATCTTCCCCCTGCAGGTAGGGCGGCACTTGCGAGACCGGCGCCAAGACCAGGGGATAGCGTTCCAGGAAGTCGTTCCAGCGGCGCTGCAGTGCGACGCGCTCGCTCAAGGCGGCGACAAAGCCGGCAAGGTCGCTCTCCGCACGGACGCCTTGAAAGCTGTCATAGACGGCGTTGATGTCGCTGGAGCCGTGCTCGCGGATGGAGGCCTCCATCCCGAAACGAACCTCGGTCGTCAGGATCGCCCGCCAGCAGGCCGCCACCTCGGCGACCAGCGGCGGGTCCAGCGCCTCGACCGCGTAGCCGGCGCGGCTCAAGTGATCGGCGGCGGCGTCGATCGCGCTTGCCACCCCCGGATCGCAAGGGATGCCCGCTGGGGTCTTGGTGACCGCCACCCGCAAGGGCTCCGCCGGTCTTTCACCCTCCAGGGGCGCGGGTACCCATAGCGGATCGCGAGGGTCGCGCGCCGCCATCGCCTTCAAGGCCACGCGGACGTCGCGCACCTCCCGCGCGATGGGTCCCTGGACGCTCATCATCTGCAGGCCCAAGGGCCGCTCGGCAGGCGCGCTGGGGTTGAAGGCCGGGATGCGGCCGAGGCTCGGGCGGATGGTCGCTTGGCCGCAGACATAGGCGGGGTAGCGCAGCGACCCGCCGAGATCGTTGCCATGTGCGATATCGCCGATCCCCAGCGCCACGGCAGCCGCGGCCCCGCCAGAGGAGCCGCCCGGCGTCACGCCCCGCTTCCAGGGGTTATGGGTCAAGCCGCGCAAGGGGTTGTCGGTGAACCAACGCAGACTGAACTCCGGCGTGTTGGTGCGGCCGACGGGAATCGCGCCGGCTTTCAGCAGGTTGGCGACCACCGGCGCGTGCTCGTCCGCGATCACCTCGGCGAAGGCCGGCACGCCGTTGGTGTTGCTGATGCCCTTCTGGTCGACGTTCTCCTTGATCGTCACGGGAACCCCGTGGAGCGGCCCCAGCGCGCGACCGGCCTGGACCATCTCGTCCGCCTGGCGCGCTTGCGCCACGGCGCTCTCGGAGAGATCGATCGTGACCGCGTTGACGGACTGGTTCACGCTCTCGAGGCGCCCGAGCGCGGCCTCCACAGCCTCGAGACAGGAGATCTCGCCATTTCGGATCGCCGCGGCCGTCTCACATGCGCTCCAGCGCCAGATGTTCTCTGCCACGTCCCCCTCCTCATGTCTCTTTGCAGCGACGAGACCCGGCGTGTGACGCGCCGCGGCCCGCGGCTCGGTCTCCCGGCCGCGGGCCGCCTTCTACGCCTCGTCTTACTGAACGGCGCTGGTCTTGGTGTTGAAGAGCGCGAGCCCGCGCAAGAGATCCAGCGCGCGGCTCAACTGGTAGTCGTTGCTGGGTCCGAGGCCGCCGACCCTGGGCTCCTCCGGCCTGCTGTCGTCGCTGATCTCGTCCTCATCGGGCGCGGCCGCCGGCGCCTCTTCCTCCTCGCCGTCCTCCTGCGGGTTGTCGAGCGAGCCGCGCAGGTCTTCCTCGTGGCGCACGTTGCCGCGCTCGATGGCCTCGATGGTCGCCAGCTCGACCTCGATGTCCGGCTCGATACCGGTCGCCTGGATGGAGACGCCCGACGGCGTGTAGTAGCGCGCCGTCGTCAGCCGCATGGCGCCATGGCCCGGCAGCGGCACGATGGTCTGCACCGACCCCTTGCCGAAGGTCCGCGTGCCCATGAGGATGGCCCGGCGATGGTCCTTCAAGGCGCCGGCCACGATCTCCGAGGCCGAGGCCGAACCGTCGTTGATCAGGACCACGATGGGCTTGCCGTCCGTCAGGTCGCCGGGGCGCGCATTGAAGCGCTGCATCTCGTCCTCGTGGCGGCCGCGCGTGGAGACGATCTCACCCTGATCGAGGAAGGTGTCGGAAACCGAGATGGCTTCGTTCAGGAGGCCGCCGGGGTTGTTGCGTAGGTCCAGCACGAAGCCGATCAGGTCGTCGCCCAACTCCTCTTCGATCTCCTCGATCGCCTCTTCCAGTCCGGAGGTCGATTGCTCGTTGAACTGGGTGATGCGGATGTAGCCGATGTCGCCTTCCAAGCGGTGGCGCACCGAGGCCACGGTGATGATGTCGCGCACCAAGGTGACGTCGAAGGGCTCTTCCTCGCCGCGCAGGATGGTGATGGTGACCTCGCTGCCGACCTTGCCCTTCAAGCGGTCGACCGCCTGATTGAGCGTGAGGCCCTGCACAGTCTCCCCTTCGATCTGGGAGATGAGGTCGCCGGCCTTCAGCCCGGCACGCGCGGCCGGGGTCTCGTCGATGGGGGCGATCACCTCGACATAGCCATCTTTCATCGTGACCTGGATGCCGAGCCCGCCGAACTCGCCGCGGGTCTGCTCCTGCATCGACTTCAATTCATCGCGATCAAGGTAGCTGGAGTGCGGATCGAGGTCGGTCAGCATGCCGCGAATGGCCGCCTCGATCAGCTCTTCGTCGGTCACCTCGTCGACATAGTCGGCGCGCACGCGCTCCAGCACATCGCCGAAAAGTTTAAGCTGGCGATAGGTCTCCTTCGTCGGCTCCTCGGCGACGGGAGGACTGCTGGCAGCAAAAATCACGAGGGCAGCGCCCGCGGCCACCGCCAGAAATCTCAAGCTCATCTCGCAAAAATCCTCATTCCTTGGCGGGCGCAAACCAGGGACCGGGGTCTATCGGCCGACCATTGCGCCGCAGCTCCACATACAACTGTGGGGGTTCCGCAGACCCTTGTGACAAGGTGCCGACGGGCTCGCCCGCGAGGACACGCTGGCCCAGCAAGGCGTCTATCCGTCCAAGCTCCGCTAACACGGAATGATATCCCTCGCCATGATCTAGGATCAAGACAAGGCCATAGCTACGGAAGTTTCCCGCGTAGACGATCACACCATCGTAAGCGGCCACCACCGTGCCGCCCGGCCGCCCGGCGATGCGCATCCCCAGCCGGTCGCCGCTGGCCTCCTTGAAGGTGCCGACGACCTCGCCCTTGACGGGCAGGGTCAGGCCGCCCGGCTCGCGCGGCAGCTTGCGCAGGTTCCGGGTCGCCGCCGCGCTCTGCGTGACGCTCGGCGTGCTGGACGGAGCCGCGGTGCTGGCGGCGGGCGGGTCCGCGGGCAGGGCGGGCGGCACGTAGGTCGAATCCAGCTGCCCGTCGGCGAGCAGGGCTACCTGCCGCTCCTTGGGCGGGACCGGAGGCACCACCGGCGGCCCGAGCCCGACGCGTCGCGGCGCCGAGGTCAAGAGGCCGCGGATGTCCTTGGCGGAGGCTGCCAGGGTCTCGGCCTCGGCCTCCGCCTGCTGCCGCTCCTCCTCCGTCACCGCCAGAAGCGCGGTCCGGCGGTCCAGCAGATCCTGCAGCCGCTCCTCTTCGCTTTGCAGCTTGCGGCGCGCGGCCAGGGCGTCGGCGTTCTCCGCCTCGATCTGCATTTCCAGGCTCTTCAGATCGGCCACTTCATGGCGCAGGCTGGCGGCCTGAGCCTCCAGCTGCGGCATCAGCCGGCGCATCAGCAGTCCGGCCCGCACCGTTTCGGTGGGCGCGCCGGGGCGTGCGACCAGGGCCTCGGGCGGCAGCAGCGAGATTCTGAGCAGGGCACCGGTGAGGATGCTCAAGCGATCGCGGGCCCCGGCCAGGTCTTCGCGCCGCGCCTCCGACTCCTGGACCAAGGCCTCCAGCGTCAGCTCGACCTGGATCACCTCATCCTCCCAGCGTGCCGTCTCGGCCGCGACCTGGGCCAATTCCTCGCTCAGCGCCTGGCTCTCGCGGGCGAGCGCGGCTTGGCGGGCGGCCAGGCGGTCGGCACGCTCCTGCGTCGCCTCCATCGCCGCCTCGATCTCCTGCAGCTCGACCTCTCGGTCGCTATCCTGCGCCCAAAGCGGGCCGGCGCCGAGCAGCAGGGCGGTGACGACAGCGGTGGTGATGCGGGTGGGAAGCAAGGGCTAAACCGTCCCTGGTCAGGCGGCCGCGGTCGCGGCGGCGGGCTGTAACAAGGAGCGGCCGGTCATCGCCGCCGGCCGCGGCAAGCCCAGAAGCTCCAGCAAGGTGGGCGCGACATCAGCCAGTCGGCCGTCATGCACGCGCGCGATCCCGCTCGGTCCGCAGGCCAGGATGATCGGCACCCGGTTCATGGTATGCGCGGTATGGGCCTGGCCGCTCTCTTCGTCCATCATGCGCTCGGCGTTGCCGTGATCGGCGGTGACCAAGAGCGCGCCGCCGGCGGCCGCGACCGCCTCGCCGAGGCGCGTCAGGCAGCGGTCGACGGTCTCCGCGGCACGCACCGCGGCCGCCAGGTCTCCGGTGTGACCCACCATATCGCCGTTGGCGTAGTTCACGACGATGAGGTCGTAGGTGCCGGCATCGATCCGCTCGACCAGGGCGTCGGTCACCTCGGGCGCCGACATCTCCGGCTTCAAGTCGTAGGTGGCGACCTTGGGCGACGGGATCAGCAGGCGATCCTCGCCGTCGAAGGTAGACTCGCGCCCGCCGTTGAAGAAGAAGGTGACGTGCGCGTACTTCTCCGTCTCGGCGATGCGCAGTTGGCGCAGGCCCGCGCCCGCCACGACCTCGCCCAAGGTCTCGGCCAGGTCGACCGGCGGAAAGAGCGTCGTCATGAGCCGGTCATGGTCGGAAGAATAGGAGACCATGCCCATGGCCGCAGCGAAGGCCGGACGACGGCCACGCTCGAAGCCGTCGAACGTGGGCTCCAGGAGCGCCGTCAGGATCTCGCGCGCCCTGTCGGCACGGAAGTTCGCCATAATGAGACCATCGCCATCGGCCATGCCGGCGTAGTCGCCGACGGCGGTGGGCGAGACGAACTCGTCGCTCTCGTCGCGCTCGTAGGCCAGTTGCAGCGCCGTGGCCGCGTCGACCGCGCGCTCCCCTTCCCCCTCGACCAGGCAGCGGTAGGCGCGGCAGACCCGGTCCCACCGCTGGTCCCGGTCCATCGCGTAGAAGCGGCCGGCGATGGTCGCGATCGACGCCGCCGTCTCGCGCGCGAAGTCGGCGAGGAAGCCCGCCGCGCTCTTGGGCGGCGTGTCGCGCCCGTCCAGGAAGGCATGCACCAGGACTTCCAGGCCCGATAGGCGCAGGATCTCCGCTAGGCCGGCCATCTGGCTCTGATGCGAATGCACGCCACCGGGCGACAGCAGGCCCATCAGGTGGACGCGGCCGCCGCTCTCCTTCATGGCGGCGACGAAGTCGGCTAGGACCGGCGAGGCCGCCAGGCTGCCGTCCGCCAGCGCCTGATCGATGCGCGGCAGGTCCTGCATCACCACGCGCCCGGCCCCCAGGTTCATGTGCCCGACCTCGGAATTCCCCATCTGACCGCTGGGCAAGCCGACCTCCAGTTCGGAGGCGTCGATCAGGGCATGCGGACGGGTGCGGTACAAGCGGTCGAGGTAGGGGGTATTGGCCAGCGCGATCGCGTTGTCAGGCGCCGGCTCGCGCGCACCCCATCCATCCAGTATGCACAGGACCACCGGACGCGGGCGCGCCTCACCCCCCACGCCGTCACTGCCCAACACCATGCAATCGTCCTCCAAAGGCTCACTCACAATCTGGACCTTATAGGCGCATTGGCCAGTGATGGTGAGACGTGAAATCGGGGAAAATGCGGTCAGCCTGCGGCAGAAGCGGGATCGACCGCCCCAATCACTAATCCAAGCGGACGAGCCTGGCGCCGGGCAAGCCCTCAGCTGCCGCCAGATTGCTCACGTTCGCGAGGTTCTTGCGGCGGTTCTCGGCGCTGCGGAAGGCATGCTCGCGCATGATCGCGGCAGCACGGCTGCCTTGGCGGGCAGCGACGGCATCCAGAAGACGGCAGTGGTCGTCGTGCGAGCGCCGCAGCTGATCCGCGCTGCCGGCCGCGTCGAAGAGATCGAAGATGATGGCGGAGGCGGAAGCCAGGGGCAGCAGGGAGATCTGCCGGACCGCGACCGCGATCGCCCGATTGTCGGCTGCCTCGATCAAGCTGTCGTGAAGGCCCTGGTTCATCGCGACCCAAGCCTGCCGCGCCTCGGCGCCGGCAACGCCTTGGCCGAGCAGTTGCTCCGCCTCGGCGAGGAAGCTCTGGAGGCGGGAGAGCCCCGGCGCCTGCAGGCCGCGCTCGGCCACCAGGCGCACGGCCATGGCTTCCAGTTCGCCGCGCACCTCGATCGCATCGGCGATCTCCTTCAAGGAGAAGGCCTTGACGCGCGAGCCGCGATTGGGCTCGCGCAGCAGCAGACCCTCCTTCTCCAGCGCGCTCATCGCCAGACGCGCCAAGGTGCGCGAGACCCGGAGCGTCTCGGCGACGGCCATCTCCCGCAGCCTTTCGTCCGGGGCGAAGGCACCGTCCAGGATCGCTTGGCGCAAGGCGCCGGTCGCCGCTTCCAGCTGTAGACTCATGGGTCTCCTGCAGTTTCTTGCATGCAATCTGCGCCTCGGAGGCGCGCCGTGCAATCCTTTCCAGCTTGACTGGAAGAATATTGCATGCATTCCTAGCGATGGCAGGATGGAGCGCGAAAGGGATAGCCGATGGCTGACGGGCAGGGACCACTCACCGGCGACAGGGCCAGGCCCCACTTCGACGCCCCGCCGCTGGCGCACGCGCGGCCGCCACGCTGCCCGCCCTTCGTGGAGGTCAACCACCCCGACCAGCTGCTGCCCTACCTGGAGCACGTCGCCCGGCGCCCCTACAACCACGGCCTCAACGCCTGCTGGGACCTGAAGCCGGGCGAACGCGTGCTGCTGCGCGTCGACAACTGGCACAGCGACATGGTGATCGAGGCCTGCAAGAAGATCCTGGAGAAGTACGGGGTCCGCTACGACGTCAAGTACATCGACCGGGGGCCGATCCGCCAATGGGTCGGCGCCGACGAGGTCGACTACTATCTCTTCCGCACCAAGGAACTGGCCGAGTGGATGGACCAGTGGGAAGAGATCGCCGCCAAGCAGGAGTACGACAAGATCTTCATGGGCTACGGCGGCCCGGTGCTGACCGATACCTACGTCAAGATTCAGCGCATGCCCTTCATCACGCCGGAGATCCTGGCCTCGCCGGCGCATGCCATGCCGGCGGAACTTCTGACCGCCCTGGACCGTTGGACCTGGGACCGCGTGCGCAGCTGCCGGCGCGCGCGCATCGTCGATCCCGAGGGCACCGATATCGAGTTCACCAACCACGACGGCTATTGGGACCAGCGGCGCGAGCGCTACAACGCCGACATCGTCGGCCGCACCTGGGAGGGGAACGCGGAGTTCGGCGCCACCTACCTGCCGGGCCACATCACCGGCCGCCCCTGGATCTATCTGAAGGGCAAGGAGGACGGCAACGGCGTGATCGCCGGCACCACCAACCACATCGCGCCCTGCGACTGGACCCAGCTGATCGTGGAGGACTCCAAGATCACCCAGATCAACGCCGGCGGAGAGTTCGGCGACAAGCTGCGCGATGTCATGGAGCGGACCAAGGACATCGACTATCCGGGCTTTCCCGGCAAGGGCCTGCTCTATTGGTGGGAGGCCTCGATCGGCACCAATCCGCACATCCATCGCCCGCGCAAGGACTTCCCCTCGGGCTTCGTCAACTGCCTCTACGAGCGGGTGCGCTCCGGCGTCATACACATGGGCTTCGGCACCATCATCTCCTCGATGGACGAGCGGCGCGCGGCGCGCCTGGGCCATCTGGTGGGCCACTGGCACCTGCACCTCTACTTTCCGACCTACAGCCTGGAGCGCGAGGGCGACAACGAGCTTTTGATCGAGAACGGTCGGCTCTTGGGCCTGGACGACCCTGCCATCAGACGCCTCGCCGCCAAGTACGGCGATCCCGAGCTATGGCTGGACGAGTCCTGGAACCCGGCCATTCCCGGCCTCAACATGGCCGGCGACTATTGGGAGCACTACGGCAAGGACCCGCTCCACTGGGTAAAGTCGGAGCTGAACATCTGCCGCAACTACCATCCGCTCTTCATGCAGATGGTGGGCGCCGACGACAAGTACTGCCGGGGCGCGGGCGCTGCCTTCTGGAAGGGCGGCTGCTGCGCGCACAGCGGCGTCGCGGCGCCGCTGCTGAAAGGCAACTGCTGCGACTGAGCGAGACCACAAGAAGACTACAAATCAGGCGAGGAGGAGAAGAGATGAGGAGACGACTTTGGGGCGCCGCGGCGTTGATGGCGGCATCGCTGGCGCTGGCCGGGGAAGCGGCCGCCCGCACCTTGACCTTTGCCGAGTTCGGACCGAATCGGGGCACCCGCGCGGCGGCCCTGCAGTGGTTCGCCGACGAGCTGAAGGTCCGCTCCAAGGGAGCGCTGGAGATCGAGTTCTTCTGGGGCAAGTCGCTCTTGGGCACCAAGGCGGTGCTGCAGGGCGTGGCCGACGGCGTCGCCGACATGGGCTCGGTGATCGGCTTCTTCACGCCGAAGGAATTGCGCGCCTACAACATCGGCGACCTGCCGGTCGAGAACTCCGACGTCTGGGTCGGCATGCGGGCGCTCTTCGAGCTGGCAAACACCCACCCCGTCTATCTGGAGGAGTTCGAGAAGGCCGGCGTGGTCTATGTCGCCAACTATTCGACCGGGCCGATCCAGTTGATCTGCACCGCCAAGGTTAGCACCCTGGCCGAGCTGGAGGGCAAGAAGATCCGCGGCTCCGGCCCCTACGGCAAGACCTTGACGGAGCTGGGCGCGGATGTCGTGCGCATGGGGCAGGGGGAGGTCTACCAGGCGCTGGAGAGCGGCCTGGTCGACTGCAACCAGAACTACTACTACTCCATGAAAGCCTATAAGCAGTACGAGGTCGCGCCCTTCGTCCTGGAGCTGGACTGGGGGCAGAACATGTCCTTCGGCATCATCATGAACCAGGCCAGCTTCGACAGCCTCTCGGAAGAAGAGCGCAAGATCCTGCACGAGGTCGCGAGCGACTTCGTCGATCACTTCGCCAAGGCCATGATCGAGACCAAGGCGGCCGACAAGGCGGCGATGATCGAGGGCATCGACGGCAAGGCCATCACCGTCACCCGCCTTTCCGACGCGGAGCGCCGGAAGCTGCTGGAGGCGAGCGCGAAGCAGGTCGGCGCCTGGGTGGCGGACGCCAATGGAGACGGCCTCGCCGGCGACGCCATCCTGGAGGCCTATCAGCAGGAGATCGACACGTACCGGGCGGAAAAGGAGAGCAAGGGCTATCCATGGACCCGTTGAGCCGGCCGCTCGCGCCGGCCAGGACGCTATGGATCGAGCGACGCTTCGGCGGTCTGGCGTCGCTCGGCCTGGCCCTACTGTGTCTGGTCGTCTCGATCACGGTGATCAGCCGCTGGCTCTATCGCGGGATCATCCCCGACGACGTGCTCTGGGTGCAGGAGTTGATGCTCGTCGTCGTGCTGGCGCCCTTGGGCCTGGTAACGGCGGCGCGCGAGCACATCGAGGTCACCATCTTCACCGAGCGCGCAGGCCCCAGGGGCAAGAGGCGTCTGGCCTGCCTGGGGCATGGCGTGGGCTTGATCTTCGTCTCGATCCTGGTGGTGGCGGCCTGGCGCCTCTTCCTCGCCGCCTGGAGCTCGGGCGAGTACTACGAAGGCGACGTCAGGGTCCCGCATTGGATCGGCTACGGCCTCTTCCTGCTGGGCTTCGTCGCCTTCGGCCTTCGGCTGGCGGCCATGCTGTTTCGCGATCTCCGCGTCCCCGCCGAGCCGCGCTAGCCCGATAGGTCGAATGGCGAGTTTCTCCAAAGGGCGTCTTCCTCTGGGATGATCGCTAAGAGACCTCCCCCAGTAGCAGAACCCCAGGGAGCAGCCGTTGTTCGCTAGAGCGTACTCCAAGCAGGGAAGAGCCTGACCCGATGGACCCGCTGTTGCTGGCCGGGCTGGCGCTGGCCGCGGTCTTCCTTCTGCTGGTTCTGAGAGTCCCCATTGCCTTTTGCCTGGGCGCCGTCGCCTGCCTCGGCTTGATCCTCTTCTTCTCCTGGCGGCCCGAGAGCGCCTTCGACCTGGAGCGGGGGTTGCGGCCGGCGCTCTCGATCATCGGCACGACGACCTTCGGCTTCATTCACAACTACCCGCTCAGCATGATCCCGCTGTTCATCGCCTTGGGTCATGTCGCCTATCACGCCGGGATCACCACCGACCTCTACCGCGCTTTGAGCCTGCTTCTTGGACGGACGCCGGGCGGTCTCGCCATGGCCTCGGTCATGGGCTGCGGCGGCTTCTCGGCCATCACTGGCTCCAGCGTCGCCTGCGCGGCCGCCATGGGGCGCATCACCGTGCCGGAGATGCTGCGCTACGGCTATCACCCCGGCCTCGCCACGGGCGCCGTGGCGGCGGGCGGCACCTTGGGCTCCCTGATCCCGCCCAGCCTGCTCTTCGTGATCTACGCCATCTTCACCGAGCAGTCGGTCAAGGCACTCTTCCTCGCCGGCATTCTGCCCGGCCTGCTCTCGCTCTTGGGTTTCCTCGCCACGGTCTTTCTCTGGTCGCGGCTTCGGCCGGCCGACGCGCCCCGCCCGCAGGAGCCGGCCGAGCGCACCGCCCTGCTACCCGTGCTGATCGCCACCTGGCCCACCTTTCTGCTGCTGGCCGTGGTGGTAGGCGGCATCTATCTGGGCATCTTCACGCCGACGGAGGCCGCCGCCGTCAGCCTCCTGCTGGCCGTCGTGATCGGTGTCGTCACCGGCCGCCTGGGCTGGCAGGGCCTGCTGGAGGCCGGCCGCACGGCGGTGCGCCAGACGGCGATGATCTTCGCCATCGCCATGGCGGCCAAGATCTTCGTGGCCTTCGTCTCGCTGACCCGGATCACGCCCCTGGCCTTGGAGTGGGTGCAGGGTTCCGGCGCCTCCATGGTGCTGGTGATCGCAGGCGTGGTGGTCTTCTACCTGGTGATCGGGATGTTCCTCGATTCGATCGGCATCCTGGTGCTGACCCTGCCCTTCACCGTGCCGCTGATGGAGAGCTACGGCCTCGACCTCATCTGGTTCGGCGTCGTCGTGATCAAGCTCTTGGAGATCGGTCTGATCACCCCGCCGATCGGCCTCAACGTCTTCGTCATCAAATCGGTCGCCCCGGAAGGCGTCACCCTGGAGCAGGTCTTCCGCGGCGTCGCCTGGTTCCTCGCACTGGACGCCCTGGTCCTGCTGGCGATCCTCCTCCTGCCCGAGATCTCGCTCCTACTGCCGACCACGGCTCTATGATCTTTGGGCGCTGGCCGCCGTGATGCTAGCAACAGGCGTTCATATTCAAGTCATGGCTGACACCACTCCATTTCCCGAAGAATCTGAGACGATCCTACCAGCCAGACCAAACCGCCTTCTGTCTTCGTCGAAACCTGATGAGGGTAGATTGCCGTATCGGGCCACAACGCAACCTCGCAGCAAGAGACATGAAGCAAGATCCGATGGAGCAGCATAAGACTCCGCAGCATGGTTGCGATTTTTGCAAGGATATCATATAAGTTGAGTAACTCACGGTATAATGGTCATTTCTGAGGACAGTCAGGATAGACGTCAGGGGATACAAAGCCTTGTCCACACTTAGATCTACATTCTCTCAAGAAAACATACCATTGATACTAGCAATTTTCTTTGTTGGGTTGGCACTCTTGTGTATTTGGTGGAGTAACTACCGGATACTTCAAATAAACTTGCCATCCTTATCAGAAATAAAGTCATCATTCTCATGGCAGAAGCTGTTGTACTCTCTCATTCTCATTGGATTGGTAGCCACACTACTATCAGAGATAGGGCGTATCTGGCTTGACAATCGAACGTTCATTGGCAGCTTCCGCTACTATGGTGAGAACGGCGAGGAAGAAGCCCGCGGTTCTGAAGTTGCACGACGAATCCTTGATCGACACTCGGAGCTCCGGCGGAAATTCGCCGACGAAGAGCAATCTGACTTCAAGAATGAACAGCGCCTTATCCCCCTAACCAGTGGGCCGATCTCCAGTTCAGAGAGTGTGCTTCAAGATTTGAGTATTACTGTACAGAAAGTGAACATAACTGACATACTCACACGACTTCGCCGATGGGTGAGTGCTCCACGAGAAATCATTGGCAGCGTTTCATCTTCTGACGGGACATTTCGTGCTGTTATAGACCTAGTTGATAGTGAGACAAAGCTGAAAAACGGGAGAATAATAGGAAAATCTTTACACTTTGAGGGCTTTACTACCATCGACGACGCAGCATTTGAGATAGCATGCGCCGTAATCTGGGTCGATGCTGCGGTAAATGACGAGGGCATAGCGAGTGTTGACCGAAGCGAATTTTGTAACTGGACGCGCCATTGGTCAACATATCTTGACCTCTCTCGCAGATTACATAGACATGGACTGCTAAGCGAGAAGGAAGTAAAAAAAATTAGAGCAACACGCGAAGCTTTGACTCTTGCGATAGAAGCAGGCGCGACCTACCCTAAACACTGGTCGCTCCGGGCAGATTTCGTGGATTTGCTTCCACCAGACGATAGGGCATCTTTGAGAGTAGAAAAACAGAACGACGAGCTAAGGTACTTGACACTACTTCGACTTGACTTGGAAGGGCGGACTCTGCCAGATGGCGAGTTCGACGAAGCGACGGCCTACCAGGTCCTTGCTGAAGCCCGCCCTGCGCTATTGGTCAAAGATGGCGTCGTCGTAGGTGTGAAAAGCAAGCTTTGGGAGCGTGTCCTAGATTTTGAAGTATCACAAGAAGCGGTACGCCGCGCGACGCTCGCCACAGGATTGCTACGCATCGCCTTACCGGGCGAACCTACCCGCTCAGGTGATCTCAATCGAATCGGATTCGCCGTCGGAAGAAACCTGATTGCGACAGCAGAGAGCAATATCGTTTTCGACAGCCTAAAATCATATGCAGGCCCCGAAGTGATTGATGTGCCAGATGATTTTGTTGCAGAGTTCGTTTTTGCCAACACTTGGCCTGCAGATGAAGATGAATTGGTCAAGCGTCATAAAATCAAGCGGATACTGCATATTGGCGGAGAAGAACAAGGTATAAAGCGCCTTGCTTTTCTTGAAATTGAAGACCACAATACTGATGATTTTCCCCCTCTAGAAGTTGATTTCGATGCCGCAAGCACTTTGGATGTTCGGAGATTTGTCTGTCTTATTGGTTTCCCCCAATATGACACTGGTATGCCTAGTGCTTTCATGCAAGCGCTCCTGGGATCGAAGGGCGGAGGACACAAACGAGTCATGCCAGGATTGGTCGTTGCAGTGCCGAAACCCGGTACTGTAGAGAAGTTCTCGCTCTTGGACGGGGGTGCTATCGTAGTAGATGCGAGTACCAGTGGCGGAACCACAGGCGCACCACTCATAGATCTACACAACGGGCGCCTCATTGGTATGAACATAGTTGGTAAATGGCAGAACATTAGCCAAGGGCGTTTTGCATATTCTATACCGGCACATTGGATGATTTTTAGTACTGAGCTGCAAAGCTACTTTCAGACAAGTTCGAAAGCCGTATCAATGGAGGGCATCCTCGCCTTGCTGCCAGGCTTAGCTCATCGCGACAGCGGTACAGTTCTGGCACAGCATACTGCTCTATCTGGCACTGAGTCTGATCTAATCGACGAGGCTCGCGAAAAGGTGTTGGCGGGCCTCCAAGGCTCTCAAGGATACAATTCAGCCTTTCTTTCAAAAGATATTCCTTTACCTAGTGTCGGAAATACAAATGCATCTCAAGCGAGCACGCCTTTAAACTACATTAGACATACGATTATTATGAACAAATCGAGACGACTTGCTTATTATTCCGCTGAGAATGTTGATGGTGCAAGTCTCATGTATCTTCCGAGAGTCAGAGACAAATGGAAGTTAGATCCTCGCCTAGAAACCATTTACCAAGTTGACAACGAACTTTACAGATTTAACGATCTGGACAGGGGGCACTTAACAAGCCGACTGAACATCCTGTGGGGTGAGGAGAGTGATGCAAAAAACGCTGCAGAAAGTGTCTTTTTCTACACTAACGCAACACCACAACACAAAACACTTAATCAAGGAGGGTGGTTGGAACTTGAGCGAGCATTACTGGACTATATTCAGATAAATGGGTTAAAAGCTAGCATTTTTTCTGGGCCCGTGTTTCAAGAGAGCGATCCAGAGTTTCGCGGAGTAAACATACCAGAGTCTTACTGGAAGATTGTCGTGATCGAAACAAATGATGGACTCAGAACAGCGGGCTACATAATGAACCAGGACATCTCTCTGGATAAAGACAGTTTATCTGGAAGCAGCGATCAGTTTGATGCCATAAACAGTCAGAAAACCATTGCAGAGATTGAGGCGAGAACACAGATAGATTTTGGCCCAATCAGACACTTACCTACACTTACATTTGATTAAATACAAATGAATGTCAGTGCAAAAATATTTACATCTGCGAACCTCCGTTCTCTTCGCAGAATATGTCGAGTCCTGAAGAACTCGGAACCTCGAATGAAAACTATTGAGCCGTTTAACATACTGGTTCGGTGGTTGAGTGGGCTATCGCGGCGTTTCTTTGTTCATCGCTCTGGCATGCATGCTGCCTTCGGCCGACGACAGCCTTTTGGCACTCAGGCGGCCGCGCCGTGCTTGGCCTGCTGGTCGAAGAAGGAGGCGGTGGTCGGCAGCTGCGGCAATTCCATCTCGAAGGGGATCGAGCGCAGGCGGTTGGTCTTCCTGCCCCGCACGATCACACCTTCGAAGCTGTTCGGCATGGGGTTGGGGGAGCAGGGCACGGCATCGTCGGCCGAGTAGACGCAGATGAAGAGGTTGCGCGAGCGCTTGGAGAGATTGGGCGCCGATCCGTGCAGCAGGCGGGTGTGCATCAGGCAGACGGCCCCCGCCGGGCCGGTGCAGCGCAGGGCCTTGGCCTGGCAGTCGGCCGCCACAGCGTCGTCGACGGACCCGGTGAAGACGCCGTCATGCCATAGCCCGTGCAAGGGGCCCTTGTGCGATCCCGGGACCACCTCCAAGGGACCGTTCTCGGCGGTGACCTCGTCCACCATGAGGAGGGCGGTGACGACGTCGTCGTTGCTGTGCGGGGTGAAGAGGAAATCCTGGTGCCACTTCACGGCGGTATCCCCGCCTGGGAGCTTGGCATTGATCTTGGAGTGATGGAACTTGACGTCCGGCCCGATGAGGTCGGCGACGCAGTCGGTCATGCGGCTGGAGGCCATGGCGTCGTGGTAGGCGCCAGAGACCTCGACCGGCGCGTTGACGCGCCGGAGGCCGGGCCGGTCCCGCCGATGGCCCGGCTCCAGGTCGAAGCGCGGCCGCCCGTCCAAGGTGTCGCCATAGGGCGAGTCGTAGTTGCGGCTCTCCTCCACCCAGCCCGCGAATTCGGCGCGCAGGTCCTTCAGCAGCGCGCCCTCGACCGCCTGCTCGACCACCAGGTAGCCGTCACGCCAAAAGCGGTCCCTTTGCTCTTCGCTCAGCACCATCATCCTCGCGGGTCCTTCCTATCGCTGTCCGGTCAAGCCAGCCGGACCGCACCATTGGTTCCTGGTGCCAGTTTCCCATCGTCATCCCCGGGCATTGACCCGGGGATCCACGTGGTCCCGCCGCACACTGCTGCAAGGTATTGCGCCAGCGGTAAGGCGTGGATGGCCGTGTCAAGCACGGCCATGACGGGTGGTCGTTGCTTCCAGTGTAAAGACCCGTCTCCAGGATGTCCCGGACCTCTAGCCGGCCTGCGGTAGGTCCCTTCCGGCAGAGCCGCAGGTAAGATCCCGCCAGGACCCTTCCATACCCCGGACGACGGGCGCGGATCGTCGCTGGTCGCCTCCACGCTTTCGAAGCGACAGGGGCTTTGATAGCGTCGCGCTCCACTTGCCGTCAGCCGCGCCTTCTCAAGATGCGCGCCAAGGAAAGCCGCGCCGGTGCTTGCGGAGCCCTTTATCCTCTTCGACGCCAGCCGCGCCGGTCGGGCCACGCTCTTCGCCCGTCCGCGGCACCTCCATGTCGCCTGGCGCGCCGAGCAGGTGCCGGCCTGCCTCGCGGCGATGGAGGCTGACCGCGCGGCCGGCCTTACCCTGGCCGGCTATGCCGCCTACGAGCTGGGCTACGCCCTGGAGCCGAGGCTCGCGCCCTTGATGCCCGCCGTGCCGCCGGCGCCGCTGCTCTGCTTCGGCGCCTTCGAGGAGGCGGCACCCGATGCGGAGGCCAAGGCACTGCTCGCCGAGAGTGAGAGGGAATTGGCAAGCCCGGTCCGATCGATCGGACCGGCTTGGTCGCTGGAAGACTATCGCACGCGCTTCCAAAGGGCCTTGGACTACATCCTCGCCGGCGACATCTACCAAGTGAACCTGACCTTCCCGATCGCGCTCGACCTTGGCCTCTCTCCGCTTGGGGCCTACGCCCAGATCCGCCGCCGCCAGCCGGTGGCCTACGGCGCCCTGGCACGCCTGGCCGGACCGACCCTGCTCTCCTTCTCGCCAGAACTCTTCTTCGAGGTCTCCGGCGACGGCCGGATCGAGGCCCGCCCGATGAAGGGCACGATCCGGCGCGGCGCAACGCCGGAGGAAGACGATGCGCTCGCGGCCAGCCTTGCCAGGGACGTCAAGAACCGGGCCGAAAACCTGATGATCGTCGACCTGCTGCGCAACGACCTCTCGCGCATCAGCAAGATCGGCTCGGTCAAGGTGCCGGCGCTCTTCGAGGTGGAGCGCTATCGCACCCTGCATCAGATGGTGAGCCGGGTGCGCGGAGAGTTGGTCCAGCGGCTCGATATCGCCCAGCTCTTCACCGCGCTCTTTCCTTGCGGGTCGATCACCGGCGCCCCGAAGATCCGGGCCATGGAGATCGTTCGTGAATTGGAGGCCGGGCCGCGTGGGGTCTATTGCGGCGCCATCGGCTGGCTCGCCCCGGACCGCCCGGGCAGCGGCGAGCCGGCAATGCGCTTCAGCGTGGCGATCCGGACCATCGCCTTGGCGGAGAACGGCCAGGCGTATTTACAAGTCGGCAGCGGCCTCGTTGCCGATTCCGAGGCGGAGGCGGAGTATCGGGAATGTCTCTTGAAAGCGCGCTTCGCGACGACCTCCGACTGATCGAAACCCTGCTGTGGACCAGGGATCAGGGCGTATGGCTGCTGCAAGGCCACCTGGCGCGCCTCGCCCGCTCCGCCGCCGCCTTGGAGTTCGCTTACGAGGAAACGCGCGTGCTCGCCGCCTTGGAGGAACTGGTCGCCGACGCCAGGCCGTCGCGGCTGCGCATTCGCCTGCTCCTGGCGGCCGACGGCGGCCTCCAAGTGAGCGCGAGCCCCCTCGCGCCGACAGGCAGCGGCGTGGTCTGGCGCCTGGCAATCGCCGAAGAGCGGCTGGATCCAGCGGATGCCCTGCTGCAGCACAAGACGACCCGGCGCCAGGCTTACGAGCGCGCCCGCGCCAGGCACTGCAAGCCGGCGGTCCCGGACGGGGCCGACGAAGCCCTCCTCCTCAATACACGAGGCGAGGTTTGCGACGGCAGCATCACCACGCTCTTCGCCGACTTCGGCGCCGGCCTGGTGACGCCGCCGCTCTCTTGCGGCCTGCTGCCGGGGGTCTTGCGCGCCCACCTGCTGGAGCAGGGCCGCGCGCGCGAAGCCCTCCTCACGCCGGCGGACCTCGCCGCGGCCGACCGGCTCTTCGTCGGCAACTCCGTTAGGGGCCTCATCCCCGCCCTCCTGTCCGAGACGTGACCGAAGAACCCTTTCTCTGCTACCTGGCCCCCGATGGTCAGCCCTTGGAGGATGCCATGCAGGAACTCTCGGTCGTCGCCCGCCTCTTCCCCCTCATCCTGTCAGGGGAGAAGACCTCGACCATTCGTTGGAAGGAAGCCCGTATCCTGCCCGGACCCATGCGCTATCTCTGCGAGGACGATCCTTCAAGGAACGCCGTGGTGGAGGTCACGCGCTGCAGCGACATGCCCTTGGGGGAGGTCGCGGCCTATCTCGGCCGCGCGGATGACTGGCCGGACGACGTTATGCTGACCGGCATGCGCGAGCACTACCCCGAGATCGAACTCTCCGACATCGTCCAGGTCGTGGAGCACTTGCCGCCAGAGCAGTGACGGTCCGACGCTTTCGCAACAGAGCTATTCCGCCGCGTGACGGGAATCGGCAAGTGGTTCTATTCGGCCGTCCGGGTACTCACGGACCCGTCGCCCGTCCTTGACGTAGGTGACTGGCCGACCCAGAGCGAAACTCTCTTCGCGCGCAGCCCTTACCGCTGCACGTCCGACCTTCGCTAACTCGGCACCAGTAAGCCCGAAGAATCGACCTGGTTGAGACACACTAACCCCTGCGCACTGGATCAAGCTGTTGTGGGTGAGGAAGTTGATGCATGGCGCCAAACTACCATCACGAGATCAATCCTACAATCGCGACGCTCGAATGCACCCAAAGCACGAGGCGAGCGGCATCACGCCGGTCCGGCATCCTCGCCCTCAAAGACCGCCTGCTCGTCCAAGGGTGCGACGCGCAGGATGTTGGTGGTGCCGGGGCGGTTGAAGGGCACGCCGGCGACCACGACGATGCGCTCGCCCTTGTGGCCGAGGTCCAGGGAGAGGGCACCGCGCACGGCTTCGATGACCGCCATCTTGAAGCGGTTGACCGGTGCCGCCTTCACGCAGCGCAGGCCCCAGACCAGGGTGAGCCGACGCGCGGCGCCTTCGAAGGGCGTCAGCGCCACGATCGGCACGGCCGGGCGCATCCTGGCCACGTTCTTCGCCGTGGTGCCGCTGAAGGTGAAGCAGCAGATCGCCTTGATGTCGATGGTCTCCGCGATCTCCTTGGCGGCGGTGGCGATGGCGCCGGAGATCGTGACCGTCGAGGGTGTCGATGCGGCCTGGATGATCTCGCGATAGAGCGGGTCGCGTTCCACCTTCACGGCTACCTGGTTCATGGTGGCGACGGCCTCGACCGGGTAGTCGCCGGCGGCCGACTCGGCGGAGAGCATGACGGCGTCGGCTCCGTCGTAGATGGCGCCGGCCACGTCGGAGACCTCGGCACGGGTGGGCACCGGCGCGGTGATCATGCTCTCCAGCATCTGGGTGGCGACGATCACCGGCTTGCCGGCCGCCCGGCAGTCGCGGATCAGCTGCTTCTGGACCGGCGGCACCTCCGCCAGGGGCATCTCCACGCCGAGGTCGCCGCGCGCCACCATGATGCCGTCGGAGGCCTCGAGGATGGCGGCGAAGTTCTCCACCGCCGCCGGCTTCTCGATCTTGGAGAGCACCGAGGCGCGGGCCCCGACCAGGGCCTTGGCCTCGCGCACGTCCTCGGCCCGCTGCACGAAGGAGAGCGCGATCCAGTCCGCGCCCAGAGTGCAGGCGAACTCCAGATCGTCCTTGTCCTTGGCCGAGAGCGCCGCCAGCGGCAGCACCACGTCGGGAAAGCTGACGCCCTTGCGGTCGGAGATCTCGCCGCCGACCAGCACCTCGGTATCGACGAAGCCCGCTCCCACCGCCGTGACCTTGAGGCGAATCTTGCCGTCGTTCACCAGAAGGGTGGCACCTTCGACGAGAGCGCCCAGCACCTCCGGATGCGGCAGGCACACGCGGCCGCCATCGCCCGGTGCCGTGTCGCTGTCGAAGCGGAAGGCGGCACCGCTCTCCAGCTGTTGCGGCCCCGTCCCGAAGACGCCGCAGCGGATCTTCGGACCCTGCAGGTCGGCCAGCACGCCGATCGGCCGGCCCAATTCCGCCTCCACGCCGCGGATCAGCTCATAGCGCGCCCGCTGTTCCTCCTGGGTTCCGTGACTCATGTTGAGTCGAAAGACGTCGGCCCCTTGCATGAAGAGGGCCTTGATCGTTTCGCGATCGGAAGAGGCGGGTCCCAGGGTGGCGACGATCTTGACTTGTCGTTCTCGGTTCATGGTCGGGTCCCCTGCTAGGCGCCTTCAGGTGATCAGGATGGCGCGGAAGTCGTTCACGTTGGTCAGGGTGGGGCCGGTGATCACCTGATCGCCCAGCGCCGCGAAATAGCCGTGCCCGTCGTTGGCGTCCAGGGCATCGCTCAAGCTGCGGCCGACCTTTAGCCCGCGGGCGATGCTGTCGGGCGTCACCAAGGCGCCGGCCACCTCGGCGGCGCCGTCCACACCGTCGGTGTCGCAGGCGATGGCGAAGATCCCGGGGCTTGCCCGCAGCGCGTCGGTCAAGCCCAGCAGGAACTCGACGTTGCGGCCGCCGCAACCCTTGCCGCGCAAGGTCACCGTCGTCTCGCCGCCGGAGATCAGGACGCAGGGCGCCGGCAAGGGTTGCGCATGCTGGCGCACCTGATGAGCGATGCCGGCCATGACCTTGCCGACCTCCCTGGCTTCGCCCTCGAGGGCGTCCCCCAGGATCATCGGCGTCACACCCGCCTGGCGCGCCACCTCGGCGGCCGCCTCCAGCGAGGCTTGCGGCGCGGCGATCATGCGCCAGTCTGCCCGCGCCAATCGCGGATCGTCGGGGGCCGGCGTTTCGTTGGCGGTGTCGGCCAAGGCCCGCGCCACCGCTTCCGACGGCGCCAGCTGGTAGCGGCGGAGGATGTCGGCCGCGTCCGCCAGGGAGGTGCCGTCTCCCACCGTCGGACCGGAGGCGATGACCGCCGGATCGTCCCCCGGCACGTCGGAGATGATCAAGCTGACGGTCGCCGCCGGCCAGGCCGCCGCGGCAAGGCGTCCGCCCTTGATCGCCGAGAGGTGCTTGCGCAGACAGTTCATCTCGCCGATCGAGGCGCCGCAGGCCAGCAGGTCGCGGTTGACCGCCTGCTTGTCCGCCAAGGTCAGGCCCGGCGCCGGCAAGCTCAAGAGCGAGGAGCCGCCGCCCGAGATGAGCGCGATCATCAGGTCGTCTTCGCCCAGGCCCCGGGCCAGCTCCAGGATGCGCCGCGCGGCCGCCTCGCCCGCCGCGTCGGGCACGGGATGGGCGGCCTCGACGATTTCGATCGCCCGGCAGGGGACGGCGTGGCCGTAGCGAGTAACGACCAGGCCGTCCAACGGCCCCGGCCAGGCGGCCTCCAGCGCCGCCGCCATGGCCGCCGACGCCTTTCCGGCGCCCACCACGAGGGTGCGTCCCTTGGGAGGCGGCGGCAGATGGTGGGACAGCACCTTGTCCGGCATGGCCGCATCGACAGCCGCCTGAAACATGGCCTCGAGCAGGTCCCTTGGGTTGGCCGTCATCCCGCCTCTCCCCCTTGGCCTCAGTCTAGGCGACCGTGTGGTTGGCCATCATCTCCAGGGCGCGCACCATGGCAGAATGGTCCCAGGCCGCGCCGCCGTTGGCCTGGCAGGCATTGAAGAGCTCCTGCGCGGTCGCGGTGTTGGGCAACGAGAGGCCGATGGCCTTGGCGCTCTGCAGGGCCAGGTTCAGGTCCTTCTGGTGCAGGGCGATGCGGAAGCCGGGATCGAAGGTGCGCTTGACCATCCGCTCGGCGTGCACCTCCAGGATCTTGGAGGAAGCGAAGCCGCCCATCAGGGCCTGGCGCACGCGCTCGGGATCGGCGCCGGCCTTGGAGGCGAAGAGCAGGGCCTCGGCCGCCGCCTCGATGTTCAGCGCGACGATGATCTGGTTGGCCACCTTGGCCACTTGACCGTCGCCGGCCTTGCCGACGTGGGTGATGTTCTTGCCCATGATCTCGAAGAGCGGCTTGGCGCGCACGAAGCCTTCGTCGGTGCCGCCGGCCATGATCGAGAGCGTGCCGGCCTTGGCGCCGACCTCACCGCCGGAGACCGGCGCATCGACATAGTCGGCGCCGACCTCGGCCACCTTGGCGGCGAAGCCTTGCGTTTCGATCGGCGAGATGGAGCTCATGTCGATGAAGAGCTTGCCGGCGCCGAGGCCGTGGATCGCGCCGTTTTCGCCCAAGAGCACCTCCGCCACCTGCGGCGTGTCCGGCACGATGGTGATGGTGATTTCGGCGGTGGCGGCCGCTTCCTTTGGCGTCGCCACGCTACCCAGGCCCTTCTCGACGAGCCACGCCGGCGGCGCCTTGTGGTGGGTCGAGGTGATGACCTCGTGGCCAGCGTCGAGCAGATGCCCGGCCATGGGCGCCCCCATGATGCCGAGCCCGATGAATGCGATCTTCGTCATGCGCGTTTACCTCCAGGTTTCTTCAGGTGCGGTTCTAGCCGGCGGCGCGGCCTCGGTAGGGAGCGAACCAGCCAAGGCCCTTGCTGGTGTCGGCCTTGGGTTTGTATTCGCAGCCGATCCATCCCTCGTAGCCAATTTCGTCGAGATAGCCAAAGAGGAAAGGATAGTTGATCTCACCGGTGCCCGGTTCGTGACGGCCGGGGGTGTCGGCCAGCTGGATGTGTCCGATGCGCTCCAGGTGCGCCTTGATCGTGGGCGCCAGGTCACCCTCCATGATCTGCATGTGGTAGATGTCGTATTGGATGAAGAGGTTGTCGGAGCCGACCGCTTCCAGAATGTTGGCCGCTTGCCGCGTGCGATTGAGGAAGAAGCTGGGAATGTCGCGGGTGTTGATCGGCTCGATCAAGAGGCGGATGCCGGCGGCCTTCAGCTTCTTCGCGGCGAAGCTGAGGTTGCCGGCGAAGGTCTCGGCCAGCCTCTCCGGCGGCACGCCCGGCGCCTGGTCGGCCCGGCCGGCCAGGCAGTTCACTTGCGGACAGCCCAGCGCGCCCGCGTAGTCGACGGCACGCTCCACGCCGTCGCGGAACTCCGCCACGCGGTCGGGGAAGATGGCGATGCCGCGCTCGCCCGCCTCCCAGTCGCCCGCCGGCAGGTTGTGCAGCACTTGCGTCAGGCCGTTGTCGCGTAAGCGCTCCGCCAAGACCTCCTTCTCGTAGGCGTAGGGGAAGAGGTACTCCACCCCGCTGAAGCCGTCCGCCTTGGCGGCGGCGAAGCGGTCCAGGAAGTCATGCTCGCCATAGAGCATGCTGAGATTGGCATTGAACTTCGGCATGTCCGGCCTCCTTGTTGGCCCGTTCCCCTGCTGGTCGTCGTCGGCGCTATGCCTTGACCAGGCGCGCATCCGGCTTCTCCGCGTCGCGGCCCAGATCCACCGGACGCTCCAGCGACAGGTTGGGGTCGAGACAGAGGATCTCCTCGAACTCGTTGATGTCGTCAAGCTCCGTTCCCATGGCGATGTTGGTCACGCGCTCCAAGATGAACTCCAGCACCACCGGGACCTGATGCTCCTCCATCAGCGCCCGCGCCTCGGCGAAAGCGGCCTTGAACTCGTTGGGACTGCGCACCCGCACGGCCTTGCAGCCGAGCCCTTCGGCGACGGCGACATGGTCGACGCCATAGCCGGGCGGGGCGTCGCCCGCCTCGCCGGTGACGTTGATGTTCTCGAAGGCCAGGCTCACCTCGAAGTCCATCTCCAGGCCGCGCTGGGCCTGGCGGATCAAGCCCAGGTAGGAGTTGTTCACCACGACGTGCAGGAAGGGCAGCTTGTGCTGCGCGCCGACGGCCAACTCCTCGATCAGGAACTGAAAGTCATAGTCGCCGGAGAGCGCCACGATCTTGGCCTCGGGACGCGCGGCCCTGACGCCCAGGGCCGCCGGCAGCGTCCAGCCCAAGGGACCGGCCTGGCCGCAGTTGATCCAGTGGCGCGGGTGATAAACCTTGAGGAACTGCGCGCCGGCGATCTGGCTGAGGCCGATGGTGGTGACATAGACCGTGTCGCGGTCGAACTCCTGATTCATTTCCTCATAGACCCGCTGCGGCTTCAGCGGCACCTCGTCGAAGTGGGTCTTGCGCAGCATCACCCGCTTGCGATGCCGGCAACTCTCCACCCAAGCACCATAGTCCCTGAGCTGGCCGGCCGCCTTCCGTTCCTTGGCGATCGCGACGAGGGTCTCGAGCGCCGCCTTGGCGTCGGAGACGATGCCGTAGTCGGGTGCGAAGACGCGGCCGATCTGGGTCGGCTCGATATCGACGTGCACGAAGGTGCGCCCGGCGGTATAGCGCTCGACGGAGCCGGTATGGCGGTTGGCCCAACGATTGCCGATGCCGAGCACGAAGTCCGACAGGCCGAAGGTGGCATTGCCGTAGCGGTGGCTGGTCTGCAGCCCCACCATGCCGGCCATGAGGTCGTGGTCGTCGGGAATGGCGCCCCAGCCCATCAAGGTCGGCACCACCGGCACGCCCAGTGTCTCGGCCAACTCCACCAGCAGATCGCCGGCATCGGCGTTGATGATACCGCCGCCGGCGACGATCAGCGGCGTGTCGTGCGCCAAGAGCATGTCCAGGGCCTTCTCGCACTGGGCCCGCGTCGCCTTGGGTTTGAAGACCTCCATCGGCTGGTAGGTCTCGGGGTCGAACTCGATCTCGGTCAGCTGGACGTCCAGCGGCAGGTCGATGTGCACCGGTCCCGGACGGCCCGAGCGCATGAGGTGGAAGGCCTTCTGGAAGACATAGGGCACCAGGCCGGCCTCCTTAACGGTCACCGACCACTTGGTGACCGGCTTGGCGATGGCCTCGATATCGACCGCCTGGAAGTCCTCCTTGTCCAGCCTGGCGCGCGGCGCCTGGCCGGTGATGGTGAGGATCGGGACGGAGTCCGCCGAGGCGGAGTAGAGGCCGGTGATCATGTCGGTGCCGGCGGGGCCCGAGGTGCCAATGCAGACCCCGATGTTGCCGGCCACCGCCCGGCTGTAGCCTTCCGCCATGTGGCTCGCGCCCTCGACGTGGCGCGCCAGGACGTGGCGGATGCCGCCGCGCTTCTTCAACGCCGCGTAGAAGGGGTTGATCGCGGCGCCGGGCACCCCGAAAGCGCAGCTCACGCCCTCCTTCTCCAGCACCATCACCGCCGCTTCCGTCGCCTTCATCCTCGGCATGGCATCCTCCTTTCGGCTGTTTTGGAAAATATTTCTGTATTTCGGAAAATAGCAATGGACACTGGAAGGATTTTCCACTATATGAAAAATACACAAGGAGGCGATGCAGGACGATGGAGCCGAGCGTGGAGTTGAAAGTGCTGGAGCCCAAGCGCGGCCGGGGACGGCCGCGAAAGACGGAGGGAGAGCCCAGCGGGTCCGTGCAGTCCCTGGACCGCGCCTTGGGGCTCTTGAAGGTGGTGGCGAGGCACGATGCCGTCTCCCTGTCCGGGATTGCCGAGGAAACCGACCTCGCGGCCTCGACCGTGCATCGCATCCTCACCACCCTGGAAGCGCACGAGTTCGTCCGCCAGGACAGCGAGACCGGACTTTGGACGGTCGGCGTCGGCGCCTACAGCGTCGGCCAGGCCTTCGTGCGCACGCGCCGGGTCGAGGCCCTGAGCCGGCCGGCCATGTGGGCCTTGATGCGCGCCACCGGCGAGACGGTGAACTTGGGCGTGCTGGAAGAGGCGGAAGCCATCTTCCTGGGCCAAGTCGAGTCACCGGCCCCCATTCGCGCCTTCTTCCGCCCCGGACGCCGTGGCCCGGCCTATGCGTCCGGCATCGGCAAGGCGCTCTTGGCCGAGGCCGGCGAGGCGCGCGTGCGCGCGCTCTACGGCGCGGCGCCCCTGCCCGCCTTCACCGAGGCGACGCTGGCGGACGCGGATGCGCTGGTGGCCGAGCTGGCCGAGACCAGGCGGCGCGGCTGGGCGATCGACAACGAGGAGCACACGCTGGGCATGCGCTGCATCGCGGCGCCGATCTTCGACGAAAAGAGCCGCGCCATCGCGGCGGTTTCCATTTCCGGCCCGACCATCCGGGTCACCGACGAGGCGATCGAGACGATCGCGGAGCACACCGTCGCCGCCGCCAAGGAGATCACCAAGGCGATCGGCGGGGTCGAAAAGCGTGAGGGGGGGGACAGATGAGCGAGAATACACGAGGCAAGAAGAGCAAGGCCGTGCCCGGGCAGGTGCAGTCGCTGGTCCGCTCGCTGAAGGTCTTGAAGACCCTGGCCCAACAGAGCGACGGCATGAGCCTCAGCGAGGTCAGCAAGGCCGTCGACCTGCCGGTCTCGACCACGCATCGCCTGCTGACCACGCTGGAGGGCGAGCGCTTCGTGCGCGCCAATCCCGCGAACGGCGGCTGGACCATCGGCGCCGAAGCCTTCAAGACCGGGCTGAGCTTCCTGCAGAGCCGGGACATCGCCGTCCTGGCCCATCCTTTGCTGCGCAACCTGGCGCTGCGGTGGTCGGAGACCGCCAGCCTCTATGTGGAGGCCGGCGGCGAGCTTGTCTGTATCAGCCAGGTGGAATCCAAGCAGATGATGCGGGCGGTCGCCCGGGTCGGCGGGCGCGTGGCGATGCACTGCACGTCGGCCGGCAAGGCGATCCTCTCCCGCTTGCCGGCGGGCGAGGTCTCCGCCGTCATCGCCCAACACGGCCTGCCGCGCAAGACCACGACGACCTTGACATCGCGCGCCCGTCTGGACGGGGAGTTCCTGCGCATCCGCCAGCAGGGATGGGCGCTGGACGACGAGGAACTGGTCGAGGGCGTGCGCTGCTGCGCCGCCGTGGTGCTGGATCACGAGCGCCGTCCGATCGGCGCCATCTCGCTCTCGGGCCCGGTCTCGCGCATGCGCCCCGACATGCTGGCGACCCTCGGCGCCGACGTGGCGGCCACCGCGCAGGAGCTGTCGCGCGAGATGGGCTATGGCGAGCCCCCGGTCTCTCCCGACCTGCCCCACCGCCACGACGGCGACTATGGCCTGCGGGCGCACTGAGGAAGGCCCAAGAACTGGAGGTGACAGGGCGTAGTAGCAGGTGCGTAACAATGGAGCGTCCGGCTGCCTCTGTCCGGATAGGACACCGTCGCTGGAACGTCGCCGACCTCATCCTTGTGCCTCATCAACCACTAACCGTCATGGCCGGACTTGATCCGGCCATCCACGTCCCACCGCCGTCGCCCACTTCTCGGACAGCCTGCGACGGAACCACTTGATCCCCGGGTCAATGCCCGGGAATGACATCAAAAGTTGATAAGTCAAGACAAAACTACAATCTAAAATGCTCACCGGAACAGCAGCGGGTCAAGGCGGTAGACGACGTACCTTGGACCCATTGCGGAGACGCCTCTCGGAGAGAAAGCAGCCGGTCCGCGGCCCCTATGCGGCCAGACTCCGTCTGATCGGCTCGACCGCGCGCAGGCTCAAGGCGGCGATGGTGAGGGTCGGATTGGCGGCGGCACCGGTCGGGAAGACGGCGCTTCCCAGGATGAAGAGGTTGCGGTGGTCATGGGCTCGCAGGTCCCGGTCCACCACGGACCCTTCCGGATCGTCGCCCATCCGCGCGGTCCCCATGATGTGATAGGCGCTGACAGGGTGGTCGGCGTGGTTGATCTCGCTAACGCCCAGGGCCCGGAACATCGTGTCGTGCGCGCGCCTGGCCTCCGCGAAGCCGAGGCGCGTGTAGTCGTCGATACGATAGGAGATCCGCGGTCTGGGCACGCCGTAGAAATCGCGCTTGTCCGGGGCAAGCCGCACGCGGTTCTCGGGGTCCGGCAGCTGCTCGACCATGGTCTGCAAGGTCGTCTGGCGCGAGACCTCGTCGGAGAGAGCGCGATCTAGCGCCGCGCCGCGCAGCCCCCGCTCGGCCAAGGCGCGCGCGGTCGAGAGCGGCGCACCGGTCGGCCAGCCCCACCCCATGTTGCTGATCTCGATGCGGAAGGCCGGCCGCGCGCCGCGGAAGTCGCCGGAGCGGAAGCGGTCGATGCCGGCGGTTGTCAAGGGGCCGCGAAAAGGCCAGACCGGCTTCTCGGCGAGAGCCCAGGAGAGTTGCACCGGATGATCCATCAAGTTGCGCCCCACCTGGTCGGAGCGGTTGGCTAAGCCCTTGGGGTACCTTTCGCTGCTCGAATGCAGCAGCAGGCGCGGAGACTCGATGGCGTGTGCGGCAAGGACGAAGACCTTGGCGCGCAGGGAGACCTCATCGCCGTCCGGTCGCTTGATCCGGGCCTCGACGATCCTAGCGCTGTCGTCCACCTTGAGCGCGACGACGACGGAGGAGTCGAGAACGCGGGCACCCTTGGCCTCGGCCCTGTCGAGCTGCACGGTGGCATCGTACTTGGCCTGAACCGGACAGATCGGCACGCAAGACGCGCTGCCGCAGCAAGGCGGCCGCTCTTGGAAGGCGACGGAGTTGCGCGCCTGCGGCGTGTGCACGACGGCCGCGTAAGGCGTGCCCGCCAGCGCCTCGACGTAGGCGCGCTCGCAGTAGCTCATCGGGATTTTCGGCAGCGGATAGCCCTTGGTGCGTGGCGACCCTAAGTCTTCCGAGTCTTCTCCGGCAACGCCTAGCGCTTCCTCGGCCTTCAAATACCAGGGCTCCAGCTCCGCATAGTCCAGCGGCCAATCCATCCCGCGTCCGAACGTCGAGCGCAGCCGGAAGTCGTCGGGCACCAAGCGCAGCGTCGTCCCCAGCCAGTGCCAGGTCGTCCCCCCGACCGCGCGCAGATAGGTGGCGAGGAAGAGATCCGGTCCCTCCTGGACGTACCACTCCTCGGGCGCGCGCGACAGCGGAAAGGGATTGGTCTCGGAGTGGGGGTAGGGTGCCTCCGGCGCCTTGATCGCCGCGTCCCAGTAGGTCCGGACCGCTTTCGCGCGGTCGATCCGGGGACCGGCCTCGATGACGGTTACGGAGAGGCCGCCGGCCAGCTCCGCGGCGACGAGGGCGCCCGCGACGCCGGAACCTATGATCGCCACATCGCTTTCGATGCTCTCGCTCATGGCACTCTAGACCTCAGGCGGATCGGCCCAATAGCCCATCGGCCCGCCGCAGAGGCCGGCCGGTTTGGTGAAGGGCAAGGCCCGCCAGATGAGCGCATCCTGATAGGTCACCAGGCGCGTCCCCTCCTCACCGGAAACAAGTCCCGTGTACCACGCCGCGACGAGGTCGCGCTCGATGCTCCCGGCCCCATCCCTGTCGCCACCTTCGATCGCGGCGGCAAGCGCGCCTCCCTTCCCTTCAGCCCGAAAGGCAGTCAAGAAGCGCTCGGCAAGATCGGGATCGAGATCCTCCTTGTCGGTCACACTCTGCGACAGTTTGAGAAAGCTATCGAGGTCAAGCGTTTCCTCGGCCGCCAAGGCCGTCGGCAGCGCTGCCAGCAACGCCACGGCGGCGCAACCGGCCAGAAGTTCCCGGCGGTCGATCCTCTTCATGATGACACTGCCCCGACAGGAAATGATCCTTCCCTAGTAGGTGGGAAAGATACAGTCGTTCAGCAAGCGAGGAGTCGGGGCTCGAAAGCTGCGCGCGTCAGGTTCTCGTAGCCGCTCTCGGTGATCAGGACCTGCTCCTCCAGCTTCACGCCCTCGCGCCCGCCGACGGCACCGACATAGGCCTCCACCGTGATGGTCATGCCAGGCTGCAGGCAGTCGTAGCCTGGCCGGTAGAGACCTGCCTGATGATCCTCGGGGTAGTAGATGGCGGGGTACTCGTCGCAGAGGCCGACACCGTGATACTTCGCGCCGTAGCGCTGGGGCGTGAACTCCTCGCCCAGCAGATGCCCGCCCAAGGCCATCTCCTCGAAGGCGAGGCCCGGGCGCAGCCGTTCCATATTGGTCCGCACGTGCTCGTAGGCGATCTGGTAGAGGCGGCGCTGTTCGTCGCTGGCCTTGCCGTCGCCGGCGATCCAGGTCCGCGAGATGTCGCAGCAGTAGCCGTAGGTGCCGACCATGTCGGTGTCGAAGCCAACCAGGTCGCCGGCCTGGATCACCCGCGGGCCGCATTCGTGGAACCAGGGATTGGTCCTGGGGCCGGAGGCCAAGAGCCTGGTCTCGATCCACTCCCCGCCGCGGGCGATGTTGCCGCGATGGAGTTCGGCCCACAGCGCATTCTCGGTCATGCCGGGGGTGAAGGCGGCTTGCATCTCCTCCACCGCCGCTTCGCAGGCGGCGATGGCGCAGCGCACGGCGCGCAGTTCGTTGGCGTCCTTGATCACCCGGGCCAGTTCCGTGACCCGCTGGCCGGAGTGCAGTTCGACGCCCAGGCTCTGCAGGGCGAAGGCGCCGGGCAGCTCCATCTTGTCGACCGCGAGGCGCCGGTTGCGGCCGGCCGAGCGGCGCAGCAGGTCGTCGATCTCGGCGGCGAATGCCTTGGCGGCCTCCTCCACCTGCTCTGCATTGACGAAGTAGAAGAAGGAGGCGCTGGTGCGCACCTCGTCGATCAGGGGCAGGTGGCCGCTCAGGTGCTCGCAGCGGAAGAAGTCCCACAGCACCACCGGCCCCTCGGTCGCGATGAAGCAGGCGCGGGCGAAGTTGTGCGAGGTCCAGGCCTGCATGTTGCTGCTGTCGGTCGCATAGCGAATGTTCAAGGGATCGAAAAGCAGAATGCCGCCGAGGTCCAATTCCCGCAGCAGCTGGCGTATGCGTCCCAAGCGATAGTGCCGAAGGGTCGTCAGGTCCGGCAGCTCCAGACCCAAGGCCGCCCACTCGTCGAAGGCCAGCTGCGTCGGCCCGATCTCCGCGCCGTCGTGCGGACCTTCCAACCGGCGTGCCGGCCGGCGGCTGGGATCGATCTTTCGGAGCGGCGTCGCGCCCAGCGTGGCACTCATCCTGGCATCCCTCCCTCAAGTAGCCATACAGAGCTGTATGGCTACTTTCCTACCAGGCCGCCGGAGATGCCAGCCAGGATTCGTCACCCCCCTTCGCTAAAGCGACCTTGCGAGGTCCGCGTCCGGTTCGACGGCAGGAGAATCCTCGAAGCTCTGTTCGCCCAGCCAGGCCAGGAAGCGACGCACCTTTCGCGCGGTCATCCGTGCGTCGCTCGTCGCGCTGAAGTAGCTGAGGCCCTCGAGCGCGATTTCCGGGCGATAGGGCCGCAACCAGCCGCGCGCCACCATGTCGGCGACCAGGAGACTGCTGACCAGGATCAGGCCCTGGCCGGCGAGCCCGGCCTGGATGACGTGTTGCTCTTGACGGAACAGCCGCCGCCTCCCGCGCGCGGGCGGTGCCTCTCGCGCGCGGACGCACCAGTCGGTCCAGGTGATCGCCGGCAGTGACGAGGAGAGCCACTGCGTTTCGATCAGCTGGGCCTCCGCGAAGGACGGCAGCCGGTCCAGGTAGTCGGGCGCTGCGTAGGCCGCCACCCGCTCTCGGCAAAGACGCTTGGTGATCAGACCCGGGTCCTCTCGCCGACCGTAACGTATGGCAAGGTCGATGCGCCTGTCGCGGGCCAGGTCGACCGGCGCGGTCGATGTATCGACATGGACGCGCAGGCCTGGGTTCGCGGCCTCGAAGAGGCCGATGCGCGGCACCAGCCAGAGCGCGGCGAAGGCTGGCGTGGCCGACACCGTCAAGCTTCGCTCCCCTTCGTTCAGGTTCTCCAAGGCCGCATCGATCAGCTGAAAAGCGGGGCCGGTGGCCTCGGCCAACATCCGGCCAGCGGGCGATAATACTACCTTTCGTACCGAACGCTCGAACAGCGGCACGCCCACCCGCGCCTCCAGCGCGCGGATCTGGTGAGACACCGCGGTGGGAGAGAGCGCCAAGTCGGCCGCCGCGGCCTTGAAGCTGCCGAGGCGCGCGGCGGCATCGAAGATCCTTAGGCCGGACAGGGAGGGCGGTGGCATGAACCTTCTCGCCTATAGATGAAGGATTTAGTTCTATAGCTGCGAAACTCTCTCTTGTCAGCACCTCATCTACAGGCAATCTAGGCCAGACCACGGAAGCGAGGAGTGTACTGGTTTCATCCATAACGCGCCGAAGAGCGTGGTCGCTATGGTCGGCTGCGCTTCACCGCCATCGCCCGCTTCCACGCACGCGAGCCTGATGCAAGGCTTCAGTGCCCAACAGTTTTCGAAGGACAATCGGGGACATCACGCCATGACCACCCTCTTGCGCATCGATGCCAGCGCACGCAGCAGCCGCTCGGAGACCCGCGCGCTGGCCGACCGCTTCATCAACCAATGGCTGTCGGCCGAACCCGACGCCAAAATCGTCGCGCGCGACCTCGGCGCGGAGCCTCCGAGCTTCGTCAGCGAAGACTGGATCGCCGCGGCCTTCTGCGACCCGGCCCAGCGCACGCGCCGGCAAAGAGAGCTCCTGGCTCTCTCGGACCGCCTGATCGACGAGGTGGAGCAGGCAGACCTCATCGTCTTGGCCACGCCCATGTACAATTACGGCATGCCCGCCGCGCTCAAGGCCTGGGTCGATCAGGTCGTCCGCATCGGCCGGACCTTCACCTTCGACCTCGCCCGCGGAGACCGCCCGCTGGAGCCGACGCTCGGCGGCAAGTCCCTGGTCCTGCTGACCTCTAGCGGCGAGTTCGGCTTCGGCCCGGGAGAACTGAACGCGGGCGCGGATCACCTCGGGCCGCATGTCGGTACCGTGGCCAAGTACCTGGGCGTCGAAAGGACGGACCGCATCGCGATCGAGTACCAGGAGTTCGGCGACCGGCGCTTCGCCGAGTCGCGCGCACGCGCTCACGCGACAATCCCGGCATTGGTCTCCCGGCTTTGCGGTGCTCGCTTGGGCGCCGCGGGGTGAGAGTCGTGATCGCGCCATAGGAGCCCGCCCCACGGCCTGTCTCGGCCGCTTGCGGCCGCAAGGCGCCACCGCCATCTAACCGCGCAGCACTTGCCACGGACAGGAGATGAGCGCGATGGCCTTGCAGATCGTCGGCGCGGGCTTCGGCAGAACGGGGACGGCCTCGATGCGGAGCGCCTTGGAGCGCTTGGGCTTCGGCCCCTGCCATCACATGAGCGCGGTGATTGGGGACACGCGGCAGGTGGCCTACTGGGAAGCCGCCGGCGCCGGCGAGACGATGGACTGGGACCAGGTCTTCGATGGCTTTGCCGCGGCGGTGGACTGGCCCTCCTGCACCTTTTGGCGGGAGATCGCCGAGCGCTATCCCGACGCCAAGGTCCTCTTGACCACGCGCAGCGCGGAGAGCTGGTGGAACTCCATATCCAAGACGATCTTCCCCTTGCTGCGGGACGACGAGGAGCCCGCCGATCCCCTTCGCCGATGCCTGAGGCACATGACCAGGCGCGTCATCGCCGAGCGGCAGTTCGCCGGCAATGTCACGGACAAGGAGCATGCCATCCGGGTCTACGAAGCACACAATGCCGCCGTGGAGGCCGCCATCCCGCAGGGACGGCGCTTGACCTATCGCCTGGGCGAGGGGTGGGAGCCGCTCTGCCGATGGCTCGGCGTCCCGGTCCCGGCGGAGCCCTTCCCCAAGGGCAACTCCACAGAGGAGTTTCAGGAGCGCAATCGGGTGCAGACGACGTGACGTGACGCTGCTGTCCGATCGGGCGAGGGAGAGCGGTTCTCCGATCGAGTCGGATAACGACAGTTTGAGGCGTGATTGGGAGCGTCACTGTGAGTGCGGTGGATGCCCCTTACGTTGTCACTGCGAGGACCGGCAGCGACGCAGCAAACCGGTGCCACTCCGCTGAGGGCGACAGGCTGGATCGCCGCGCTTCGCTCGCGATGACCTCGAGTGAGCGCGTTGCACTTGCCTGGCCGGCATGGAATGCCACAAATCGGAAGCCTTGTTCAGCCAGCCGACTAGCCCCTGACGCCGTCACTGCGAGGAGCGGCAGCGACGCGGCAGTCCATGGGGTGTCTCCCGAGCGCGTCACCGCACGAACCGGGCAATACTATTGAACCGAACAGCAACTCCAGCGAGGAGTTTCTCAAACGTCTCCCGGACCCGGGCAGCAGCCCGATCCCGGCATTCAGACGCCGTAGGTGTTCAAGAAGAGGGTCACGGCATCGCTAACGATGCAGTCCATCTCCTCGCGGCTAACGCAGACGCCGGAAAAGACGACAGGCCAAAAGGCGCGCGTCTTGATCAGCCCGATGAACTGCTCGGCCGCGAGGGTGGGATCGGGCGCCGACAACGCGCCGGACTTGGCGGCGGCGGCCATGAACTCGCCGAACACCATGATGCGCTGCATCTTGACGTTCATCTCGGCCGCCAAGGCGGGATCGCGCATGGTCTCGCCCACCACCATGCGGGCCAGGCGCATGAAGGCGGGATTGACCAGTAGCTTGCCCTCGGCCCAACCCAGATCGTTGAGCTGCGGCTTGATCGGCCTTTCGGGATCGTAGCTGATGTCGAGCGCCAGCTCCGCTTCCGCGGCCATCAGATCGAGGATGGCGCGGAAGAGCGCCTCCTTGCTTTCGAAATGATTGTAGACCGTGCGTTTCGAAACCTTTGCCCTAGCGGCAATGCGGTCCATCGAGGTGCCGGCGAAGCCCAATTCCTGGAACTCCTCGACCGCGGCATCGAGGATCTGCGCCCTCTTCTCGTCTGTCAGTGCCATCTATCCCCTTCTTTCGGGCCCCTCACCCCTTGCAAGTAAACTAATCAGTTTACATATGGTTCCGCCAGGTGCAAAGTACACTACACCGAGCAGTTTACCCCCTGGCCCATTCGGGCAGCCTAAAGCAAAGGGAGAGGCCGATCCATGGCACTGAAGCTGAAAGTCAATGGAGAGACCAGACGTGTGGCGGCGGAACCAGGCACGCCGCTTTTGTGGGTCATTCGCGACGAGCTTGACTTGACCGGCACCAAATTCGGCTGCGGCGTCGCCTCCTGCGGCGCCTGCACGGTCCTGGTCGACGGTTACGCCACGCGCTCTTGCCAGACCTACCTGGAGGACGTCGAGGGCGCGGAGATCACCACAATCGAAGGCGTAGAGGGTCCGGTCGTGGCGGCCGTGCAAGAGGCCTGGCAAGAGCTGGACGTCGTCCAGTGCGGCTATTGCCAGTCCGGCCAGATCATGTCGGCCATCTCCCTGCTGAACGAAGTGCCGAAGCCGACGGACGCCGACATCGACGCCGGCATGAGCGGCAATGCCTGCCGCTGCGCGACCTATCAGAGGATCCGGGCCGCCATCCACCACGCGGCCGCCAAGGCGGAGGGCTAAGACCATGACCTTTCAAGCAAGCCGCCGCGGCTTCCTCGCCGGCACCGGCGCCGCCGCCCTGATCGTCGGCTTCTCGCCGACGGGGGTCCTGGCCGCCGGGCAGACGCATGCCCGGTTCAATCCCTTCGTCACCATCGCGCCGGACGGAACGGTCACGGTGATCGTCAAGCACTTCGAGATGGGTCAGGGCACCACCACCGGCCTCACCACCTTGGTGGCCGAGGAGCTCGACGCGGATTGGGAGACCATCAAGGTCGCCTTCGCGCCCTCGGACAACAACCGCTACGCCAACCTGGCCTTCGGCGCCCAGGGCACCGGCGGGTCCACCGCGATCGCCAACTCCTTCCAGCAGTACCGCAAGGCCGGCGCGGCCGCGCGCGAGCTTCTGGTCAAGGCCGCCGCCGAGGCCTGGGGTGTCGTGCCCGGCGAGATCGAGGTCGAGCGCGGCCAGCTGCGCACCGGCGACAAGAGCGCCCATTTCGGCCACTTCACCGAAGCCGCCGGCAAGATGGCCCCATCCGAAGAGCCGGCTCTCAAGGATCCGTCCGAGTTCAAGCTGATCGGCGACGGCCGACTGCCGCGCTACGACAGCGTTGCCAAGACCACCGGCAAGGCGCGCTTTGCCACGGACGTCAAGGTGCCGGGCATGGTGACCGTCGTGGTCCTGCGTATGCCGCGTTTCGGCGGCACCCTGACGTCCTTCGACGCCAGCGGCGCCGAGGGCATGCCGGGCTACCTCGGCGCCAAGGCCTTGCCCAACGGCGCGGGCGTGGCGGTCTTCGCCAAGGATACCTGGTCGGCCATTCAGGCGAGAGGCGCCATCGTCGCCGAGTGGGACCTCTCCGCGGCGGAGAACCGCGACAGCGACGAGATCATGGCGGACCACCTCGCGCTCTTGGAGCAGCCGCAGCACCAGGCCCGCAAGGACGGCGACATGGCGGCGACCGATGCGGCCATCGCCGCGGCGGCCAAGGTGGTCGAGGTTGACTACACCTTCCCCTTCCTCGCGCACGCGCCGATGGAGCCCTTGACCTGCGTGATCGAGCCGACCGCGACGGGCGTGAAGGTGCACGACGGCAGTCAGTTCCCGGCCATGACCCACCCGACGGTGGCCGCCATTCTGGGTCTGGATCCCAGCCAGGTGGAGATCGAGACCGTCTATGCCGGCGGCTCCTTCGGCCGGCGGGCGACGCCGACCTCGGACTATCAGGCAGAGGCCGCCATGGCCTTCGCGCTCCTTGGCGGCGAGACCCCCGTCAAGCTGGTCTGGACGCGCGAGGACGACCTTGCCGGCGGCTACTATCGGCCGATGGC
The DNA here is from genome assembly GCA_963669375.1 of Rhodospirillales bacterium. Taxonomy (GTDB): domain Bacteria; phylum Pseudomonadota; class Alphaproteobacteria; order Kiloniellales; family JACOMY01; genus JACOMY01. The sequence continues at coordinate 2,259,613 of OY770024.1, forward strand.
CGCGCACCGCGTGAGGCTCGGCCTGGACGGCGAGGGCAAGCTCGTCGGCTGGGACCACCGCATCGCCGCCAAGTCTATCCTGAAGGGCACGCCCTTCGAATCGATGCTGGTGCACAACGGCATCGACGACACCTCGGTGGAAGGCGTCGCGGACACCTACTACGCCATCCCGGCCCTCTCCGTCGGCCTCAGCGATGCCGAGAGCCCGGTGCCGGTGCTCTGGTGGCGATCGGTCGGCCACACCCACACCGCCTACGTGATGGAGACCATGATCGACCAGGCGGCCGAGGCCGCGGGCGAGGATCCCGTCGCCTTCCGCCTGGACTTGCTGGCCGGCGACGATCCCGACCGCCTGCGCCTCAGCGGCGTTCTACGCTTGGCAGCGGAGAAGGCCGGATGGGGCAGCGCCTTGCCGGAAGGACGCGGACGCGGCGTCGCCGTGCACAAATCCTTCAACAGCTACGTCGCCCAGGTGATCGAGGTCGCGCTGGAGGAGGGTTCGGTCAGGATCGAACGGGTCACCTGCGCCGTCGACTGCGGCCTGCCGGTCAATCCCGACGTCATCAAGGCACAGATGGAAGGCGGCATCGGTTACGGACTGGGCGCGGTGATGCGCAACGAGATCACCTTGACCGAGGGCGAGGTCGATCAGTGGAACTTCCCCGACTACGAGCCGCTGAGGATCGCCGACATCGGGCGGATCGACGTCCACATCGTCCCCTCCCGCGAAGCCCCGACCGGCGTCGGCGAGCCCGGCGTGCCGCCGGCCGGACCGGCCCTCGCCAACGCCATTCGTGCCGCCGGCGGACAGCGGGTGACGCACCTGCCGATGGTCAAGAGCGGCGTGGAGTTCGCCTAGCCAAGCTTTGCGATGGCCCGCCTGCCCTCTCGGCGGGCGGGCCTTAGGCGGCAACTCCGGGACCTATCCATCGTAGGGTGCCACCGTTTCCGGCCGCAGGCGTCCGGTCCGGGGATCGGCCGTGCCGGCGCGCCATTCGCCGAGCGCGGCGGTGACGCTACCGCCGAACAGAGCCACCGCCCAGGCCAGCTCCAGCCAGAGCAGGGCGAAGGGCAAGGCCGCCACGGCGCCGTAGATCGTCTGATAGCTGGAGATGTAAACGATGTAGAAGGTAAAGCCCGCCTTCAGGATCTGGAAGAGCACGGCGGCCACGACGGCACCCGCCGCCGCGTCGCGCATCGAGGTGCGGCGGCTGGGAGCGAGCCAGTAGACCAGCGCAAATCCGAACCACTCCAGCACCACGGGCAAGAAGGTGCGGAAGAGTGAGATCTCCTCGGCCAGCACGTCGCCATATTGGTCGCGCGTCTGGGCCGCCACCTGCGCCGAGATCGACAGCGCGAAGGCAAAGAGCATCGGGCCCAGGGTGAGGATGGTCCAGTAGGCCATGAAGCGGACGGCCAGGCCGCGCGGTCGGCTGACCCGCCAGATGGCATCGAAGGTGTCGCTCACCGTATGCAGCAACATCATCGCGATGAAAGCGAGAAAGAGCACGCCGAAGCCGGTCAGCTGGCGCGCCTTGACGATGAACTCGTTCACCGCCTCCGCGACGGTCTCCTCCACGGTAGGCACGACGTAGCTCAAGAGGCGCGCCTGGACTTCGGCCTGCATCTCCTGAAAGGTCGGAAAGGCGGAGAGCAAGGTGATTCCGATGGTGATAAGCGGCACGATCGCCAGGGCGGTCTGGAAGGAAAGCGCCGCCGCGCGGGTGAAGAGCTCGTCGTGCCAGAAACGCAATCCTACGTAGCGCCAGAACAGCCAAGACGCCAAGAGACGGTAGCGGATCCAGGCAACGAGGGCAGCCGGCACGGGCGCGCGCCGCTGCGCGTCGAGCCCCGTCCGCCGCTCCGCCATTTCTTGGCCGTTCTCCAGACGCACCGCCGCTTTGCTCCCCTTCCCGTTATCGCGCTCCAAATTCTATCGCCGACAGATTACCCTTTCCGGCGCGGCTTGATCAGTCCCTTGAGTTCATTAGTTGCATCACGCCCCCTTTGTGTTGCAGAGAGGACCGAGAAAGCCTGCGAACGACTCCACTTGCGGTCAACAATTCGCGACCGATGGCGAGGCGCGACCTTGGGGACTCCAGTTTCTCCTTGCAGCCCAGACGGCGATAGTCTAGCTCACGTGCTGCACTGCACATAGGGTAGCTGCTTCGTCCACAGTTTACGGTTGACCGGTTTTTTCAGGGCCGTGCTTGGTCGTGGGCAGCTATCGACACGGTAGAGAGCTCAATCCGTGGGGGCTCACAAGATTGGGGGACGACATGCTTGCCAGTGACGAAGACTTCAACTTTCCGAACCTAGCCACGCCCGACGTTCCCGACATTAGCGACAGACCCACTCGGGACTCCTTGAACAAGGCAGTGGAGAAGAGCCAGTGCGCCTACATTCGCACCGGCATCGACGAGAATCCGAACCTCCTCATCGCCTTCATGACCTTCTACGGTAAGCTGGGTCTCGATCTGCGCACCTTGATCGAGACGGCCGAGACGACCAAGCACGACATCCTGGTGATCGGCGACACGCGCCGCGATTTCCTTCTGCAGGGTGTCGAGAAGTGGGGCATGTCGCTCTTCGAGAGCGTGGCCGCCATGGCGCGCTTTGCCGAGACTCACGGCAAGCAGGTCATTGACGTGATCGGCCACTCCAGCGGCGCCATCACCGCGCTGACCTACGCCCCGCTGATGAAGGTGCGGCGCTGCATCGTCTTCAACCCCTACACCAAGTTCAGCAACGTCGAAGTGGACCCGGATTCCATTTATATCGAGCTGACCAAGAACGTACGGCGCCTGATCATCGAGGAGAACGTCCTCAAGCAGCCGGAGGGTGAGCGCGAGCAGTTCCTCGAGATCCGGAACTCGATCACGCAGGCCCGCTTCGACACCGCGTTCCACGTGCATTTCTCCGCGGCGAACCTGGTGAACCGCGTGCAGGCCAGGCATGTGTCCGACCTGCCCAGCGTCACCCTGCACGGTCACGAGTATCGCAAGCACAACCTCACGAACTACCTGCACCAGGAAGGGATGCTGAAGGACGTGCTACTGGGCGCGCTTTCCTCCGGGCCCGTCCCGGTCGAAGAAAGCGCCTGAGGTCGCGGCCCCGCAACGCGGGGCCAGGTACGATCGGACGGACGAGCAAGAGCGTCTCGGGGTCTTGGGATCCGAGACGCTCTTTTACTGTCAGCCAGTCACTTCGGCGACGCAGTCGACCTCGACGGCCACGTTGAAAGGCAGCCCGCCAGCCGAAACGGCGGCCCGCGCGTGCCGGCCCTTGTCGCCGAAGACCGCCACCATCAGGTCGGAGGCTCCGTTGATCACTTGCGGCTGCTGCGTGAAGTCGGGCGTGGCGTTCACGAAGCCGCCCAGCTTCACGATACGGGCCACCCGGTCTAGATCGCCGGCGCAAGCCTGCTTCAGCTGCGCGACGATGTTGATGGCACAGAGCTTGGCCGCTTCCTGGCCCTCTTCCACGCTGATCTCCGCGCCCAGCTTGCCGATGTACTGCGGCTTGCCGTCCTTCATCGTGACCTGGCCGGAGACGAAGACCAGCGCCCCGCTCCTCACCCAGCCGACGTAGTTCGCCACCGGGGCCGCTGCCTCCGGCACGTCGATGCCCAGCTCCCGAAGTCTCGCTTCAACCTCTCCCGCCATGACCCCTTGGTTCCTTGTTCCTGATCGCGCCCGCAGCCTTGCAGGCGCCGAGAGCCGCAGCATAGCCAAGCCATGCTGCGGCCACCACTCAAAGGACAGGTCGTAGGCGGACGGAGAGAGGTCCCGTTACGAGCAGCCGCTCGTCCCGCCGCAGGTATCGCACTTGAGGCAGGTGCCGTTGCGCACCAGGGTGAAATTGCCGCAGGCGCCGCAAGGATCGCCCTCATAGCCCTTGAGGCGGGCTTCCTGCACCTGGCGCGCCAGGCTGCCGTTGGGCGGCACCTTGGAGAGGCTGACTTCGGCCGCCACGGCGGCCAGTCCGTCGCCGTCGCTGGCCACGGCTTCGGCGACCAATGCGGTGGCTTCCTCTGCCAGCCCGGCGCCGCCCGGCAGGACGGTCAGCTTGGAGCGGACATAGCCGGTCGAGGTGACCTTGCGCAGGCTGTCTGCCAGCTTGGCGCCCTCGTCTTCTCCCTTGCCCATGGCGTCCGGCAAGGTCTCCTGCGGCTCGACGTGCGCCAGATCGTGCCGCTCCAGGTAGGAGATCGCCAGTTCGCGGAAGATGTAGTCCACGACCGAGGTCGCCATCTTGATGGCGTCGTTGCCCTCGACCAGCCCGGAAGGCTCGAAGCGGGTGAAGGTGTATGCCTCGACGAACTCCTCCAGCGGCACGCCGTACTGCAGGCCGATGGAGATCGCGATGGCGAAGTTGTTCATCAGCGAGCGGAAGGCGGCACCTTCCTTGTGCATGTCGATGAAGACCTCGCCCAGTCGGCCGTCCTCGTACTCGCCGGTTCTGAGATAGACCTTGTGGCCGCCGACAACGGCCTTCTGGGTGTAGCCCTTGCGACGCCCGGGCAAGCGCTCGCGTTCGGTGATGCGACGCTCGACGACGCGCTCGATGACACGCTCGACCACCCGCTCCGCCACCTTGGCGGCACGTTCGACAGCCGGCGCCTCGACGATCGCCTCGACCGCCCCTTCGTCGTCCTCCATGCCCTCCAGGAGCTGGGTTGCCAGCGGCTGCGATAGCTTGGAGCCGTCGCGATAGAGCGCGTTGGCCTTGAGCCCCAGGGTCCAAGACATCTCGTAGGCCGACTTGCAGTCCTCGACCGTGGCGTCGTTAGGCATGTTGATGGTCTTGGAGATCGCGCCGGAGATGAAGGGTTGCGCTGCCGCCATCATGCGGATGTGGCTCTCCACCGACAGGAAGCGCTTGCCCTTGCGCCCGCAAGGGGTGGCGCAGTCGAAGACCGGTAGATGCTCTTTCTTGAGGTGCGGCGCGCCCTCCACCGTCATGGCGCCGCAGCAGTAGGTGTTGGCCTCCTCCACCTCGCTCTTCTTGAAGCCCAGGGACTGCAGCATGTCGAAGCCCGGCTGCTCCAGCTCTTCGGCCGACAGGCCCAGGGTCTCGGTGCAGAAGTCCTCGCCCAGGGTCCACTTGTTGAAGGCGAAGCGAATGTCGAAGGCCCCCGACAGGCTCCCTTCCAGCGCTTCCAGCGCCGCTTCGGTGAAGCCCAGGCCCTTCAGGCGGGCGTGATTGACGCCCGGCGCATCCGCCAAGGTTCCGTGGCCCACGGCATAGCGCACGATCTCCTCGATCTTCTCCTCGCTGTAGCCCATGCCGCTGAGGGCCTCCGGTACGGTCCGGTTGATGATCTTGAAGTAGCCGCCGCCGGCCAGCTTCTTGAACTTCACCAGCGCGAAGTCGGGCTCGATCCCGGTGGTGTCGCAGTCCATCACCAGTCCGATGGTACCGGTCGGCGCGATTACCGTCGTCTGCGCGTTGCGGAAGCCGTTGATCTCGCCCATGGTCACCGCGAGATCCCAGGATTCGCGCGCCGCCCTCACCAGCGCCGGGTCGGGCGCATTGGCCTCGTCCAGCGGAACCGGCTTGGTGGAAAGGCCCTCGTAGTCTTCGTCGAAGCCGTAGGCGGCGCGGCGATGGTTGCGGATGACCCGCATCATCTGCTGCTCGTTGTTCTTGTGCTCCGGAAAGGCGCCCAGTTCACCCGCCATCTCGGCCGAGGTGGCATAGCTGACACCGGTCATCAACGCGGTGATGGCACCCGCCAGTGCCCGCCCCTCGACCGAATCGTAGGGCAGGCCCAAGGCCATGATCAGTCCGCCGATGTTGGCGAAGCCCAAGCCCAAGGTGCGGTAGTCGTAGGACAGGCGCGCGATCTCCCGCGAGGGGAACTGCGCCATCAAGACCGAGATCTCCAGGGTCACGGTCCACAGCCGAACGGCGTTCACGAAGGCCGGGATCTGGAAACCGCCTTCCTTGCCGAGGAACTGCATGAGGTTGAGCGAGGCCAGATTGCAGGCCGTGTCGTCCAGGAACATGTACTCCGAGCAGGGATTGGACGCGCGGATGTCGCCCCCGGCCGGGCAGGTGTGCCAGTCGTTGATCGTGGTATGGAATTGGATGCCGGGATCGGCCGATTGCCAGGCCGCCTCCGCCACCTGCTGCCAGAGATCGGCGGCCGGCAGGGTCTTGGAGACCTTACCGTCGGTCCGGCGCTTCAGCTGCCAGTCTTCCTTCTTGGCGACCGCGTTCAGGAAGTCGTCCGTGACCCGGATGGAGTTGTTGGCGTTCTGGCCGGCGACGGTCAGGTAGGCCTCGGAATCCCAGTCGGTGTCATAGGTCTTGAAGTCGATCTTGGTGCGGCCTTGGCGCGCCAGATCGATGACCCTGCGGATGTAGTTCTCGGAGACGCCAAGCGCGCGCGCGCTCTTGATCGCCCCCTTGAGGCTGGCATTGGTCTTGGGATCGAAGGCTCCTTCGCCGAGCTCCGGCTCGGAGCGGCAGGCGTCCAGGACGGCGTTGAGGTGCTTGCGGCAGATCTTCGACCCGGCGACCAGGGCCGCCACTTTCTGCTCCTCGATGGCCTTCCAGCCAATGAAGGTCTCGACGTCCGGATGGTCGATGTCGACCACCACCATCTTGGCCGCGCGGCGCGTGGTGCCGCCCGACTTGATGGCGCCGGCGGCCCGGTCGCCGATCTTCAGGAAGGACATGAGGCCGGAGGAGCGGCCGCCACCCGACAGCGGCTCCCCCTCGCCGCGAATGGCAGAGAAGTTGGTGCCGGTCCCCGAGCCGTACTTGAAAAGCCGCGCCTCGCGCACCCAAAGGTCCATGATCCCGCGCTCGTTCACCAGGTCGTCGCCGACCGACTGGATGAAGCAGGCATGCGGCTGCGGGCGCTCGTAGGCGGAGCCGGAGCGCACCACCTCGCCGCCGCGCTCGTCGACATAGAAGTGGCCCTGGCTCGGGCCGTCGATGCCGTAGGCCCAGTAGAGCCCGGTGTTGAACCACTGCGGCGAGTTGGGCGCGGCAATCTGCTTGGCCAGCATGTAGCGCATCTCGTCGTAGTAGGCACGCGCGTCCTCCTCGCTGTCGAAGTAGCCGCCCTTCCAGCCCCAATAGGCCCAGGTGCCCGCCAGGCGGTCGAAGACCTGCTTGGCCGAGGTCTCGCCGCCGCTGCGCTCGTCCTCCGACATCTCGGCGAGGGCCGCCTTGTCCGGGATGCTGCGCCACAGCCAGCTGGGGACGCCCTTCTCCTCCACCTGCATCAGCCGCCGCGCGACGCCGGCCTTACGGAAGTACTTTTGCGCGATTATGTCCGCCGCCACCTGCGACCAGCCGGAAGGTACTTCGACGTCGTCCGCGCGAAACACCACGGCCCCGTCGGGGTTGCGGATCTCGCTGCAGGTCTTGCGGAACTCGACGCTGGCGTAGACGTCCTCTTTCGGCCGTGTGAAGTGGCGGGTAATGCGCATGCTGGTCTCAGTCCCCTCTGCCTCGTCGCCCCGTGCCGTCAGCACCACGAGGCCTTGTTGTTCCACTCGACGTTCCAGCCCGTCGGGCCGTGGCGTCACTCGAACCCCAAGCGCAGGCGAGTCGCACCCGCTTTCAGCGCTTTGCCCCTAGGTCTGGCGTGTCTGAGAAAGTAGACCACAAGATCTTGGGTCGCGCTAGCGGATTTAGCCCCCGATTTCGATCAGCCTACATGATATTGTGCTTGACGCTAGACCTCGTGGCGTCCTCTGTGGACAGCCGTGGGGACTACCTATCCCTTGCGGCTTACCAGCAGAAGGAGAGCGCCCAGGACCATCCCGGCGCCCAGCCACTGCCAGTCGCTGAGCCGCTGTCCCAGGAAGAACCAGGCGATTAGAATGGTCAGCAAGGGCTCCGCGTTGAACATGATGGCCGCCGGTCCGGGCGGGGCCTTCTGCACAGCCGAAAGTTGCAACAGGAATCCGCAAACGAAGGTGGCCGAGGCGATGGCGAGGCTGCCCCAGCCCCAGAGCGAGGTCGGAATTACCAAGGAGCTGTTGCCCAATAGCCACAGCATTACAAGGGCGAAGGCGGCGAAGTTGATATGCACTGCCAGGGTCAGCGTGTCGTGCCGCAAAACCAGGAGTCGGGCGCAGATGAAAAGCGGTATGCAGGAGAAGGCGCCGAGCAAGGCATAGCCGATCCCGACCAGGTTCAAGCTCGCGAAGTCGGGCCCCAGCGCCAGCGACAGACCGGAAAAGCCCAACACCACGGCGAGCAGCAGCCAGGGTGACGGGCGGCGGCGTTCGAGCAGGCTCTCGCTCAAGGTCACCAGCAGGGGAAAGAGATAGAAGACCAGGACGGCGAGAGAGACCGGGATGTAGCGAATCGAGGACATGTAGCCGACGGCCGTGCCGATCGAGCCGAGGACCATCCCGGCCAAGAGCGGCAGACTGCTGACCGGCAGCGTGACCGGGCGCCGCTTCAAGAGCAGCAGGGGAAGAACCACCAGCACCGCGAAGAGAAAGCGGACCGCGACCAGGCTGCCGGGTTCATTGCCGTGCTGATAGGCTATGCCGGCCAGAACGGCCGACAGCGAGTAGGAGGCCGCCGCCGCGGCCGCCAGGGCCAGGCCCAAGGTCTCCTTGCCCGCTCCCACCACCGGAGCCTGTCTCCCTCTCACCACAATGCCGTGCGAGACCCGCGTCCAAGCAGCGCCGGGCCTGGACGCTCGTCCTTCGCCGTGCCTATAGTCCCGGCGCTGTCACTGCCTCAAGGGAGCATGCGCGCATGGGCGCCTCGATCGGAACGCGCCTCTTTACCAGATTTCGGGGCCATTTCGTCGGCAAGGACGAGTTCGGCAACAGCTACTACAAAGCGCGCGGCGCCGGCGTGCACGCCGACAGCCTGCGCCACGAGCGGCGCTGGGTCATCTACAAGGGCGAGGTCGAGGCCTCGCGCGTGCCGGCGGAGTGGCACGCCTGGCTGCACCACACCACCGACGAGACGCCGCCTGAGACGATCAAGCGGCGTGCCTGGCAGAAGCCGCACAAGCCCAACATGACCGGCACGCCCGAGGCCTATCGTCCGCCGGGCCACACCTTCATGGGCGGCAAGCGCGCGCCGTCGGGCGGCGACTACGAGCCTTGGACGCCCGACTGAGCCGGGCCGCGGGACATCACAACAGAAGGGTTGCGCCCATGCGGCGTGAAGTCATGGAGGTTCTGGCCGGCATTGCGGTGCTGCTGATTGCCGTCGGAGCCGTTTTTCTGGCCTTCCAGAGTTCTGGCGTGCAGAGCGTGTCGGGCTACTCCATCGAGGCGGAGTTCGACAACGTGTCGGGCGTGAACCTGGGCACCGAGGTGCGCCTGTCGGGCGTCAAGGTCGGCACCGTCGTCGGCAAGCGGCTGGCAAAGCAAGGCGATCTGGCGATCCTGACGCTGTCGATCGGCGCCGACTATCGCATCCCCGAAGACAGCCGCGTGCGGATCCTGCCGGACGGTCTGCTCGGCAGTAGCTATGTGCAGTTGGAGCCCGGCGGCGCGCTGGAGGACATGGCGCCCGACAGCTTCGTCTCCTACGACCGCACCCAGGGCGCCATCAACGTCGTCGATCTGCTCTCGCGCTTCGTCGTGCAGGGCGTCGAGGCGGGCCAGCAGTAGGCCGGCGGCGAGAGCGGCGGCATGCGGCGCAACATCATCGAGACGGTGCTGGCGGCCGTGGTGCTGCTGGTCGCCGGGTCCTTCGTGCTCTTCGCGATCAACATCACGGATCAGCGCAGCGACGACTCCTACGACATCAAGGCCAACTTCGTGCAGACGCCGGGCCTCTTGGAGGGAGCGGCGGTCCAGGTCGCCGGCGTGCCCGTGGGCTATGTCTCCCGCGTCGCCGTCGACCCGGTCACCTTCGACGTCGAGGTGCGCATGGAAATCGACCAGGACGTCCGCCTGCCGGTGGACAGTAGCGCGTCGCTGACCGAAGACGGGGCCTTGGGCGGGACTATCGTGCAATTGCATCGCGGCAAGGCAGAGGCCAACTTGGAGTTAGGCGGGTTCATCACAAATACTGTGAGCCCGGTGAACTTGGTCGACCAGATCGGACGCTTCATCTACGGGTCTGACCTCTAGTCGAGGACGTGGGAAAGAGCGATGGTCGGAAAGAGTGCGATGAGCGGACAGAGTGAGGACCCGGGCTTCGTGCCCCCGGTCTGGCGCCATCCCGACGGCACCTCGGTCTCCTGCCTGGAGAAGATCAAGGTCTTGAACGAGAACCTGGAGGAACTGCGCCAGATCGCGCAGGACGCCTTGGAAGACGGCCTGCTGATCGGCTGCGACGAGCGGCAGCTGCGCGAGACCCTGCACGGGCTGGTCGATTCCCTCTCCAATCCCTACGCCCGGAACGCCCGGCGATGAGGCTTTGGCCCGGCCTAGTGCTTGCTGCCGCGTTGAGCGCTTTCGGCCTTCCCGCCAAGGCCGAGGCGACCGGCGCGCTGCTTCAGGGCCTGGACAAGATCACCGCCAAGACCTTCGCCTTCGAGGCGCCCTTCAACCGGCCGATCCATTTCGGCCACCTGGAGGTGGTGGTGCGCACCTGCATTGCGCGGCTGCGCGCGCAAGCGCCCGAGCGCACCGCCTTCCTGGAGATCTACGAGGCCAAGCCCGGCAAGCCGAAGCAGCAGGTGTTCAGCGGCTGGATGTTCGCCTCCGCGCCCTCGGTCTCGTCGATGGAGCATCCCGTCTACGACCTCTGGGTGGTCGGCTGCGCCGGCATCGAGGGCGACAGCCTGAACAAGGCCATTCCCGTACTGGAGGCCCTGGAGGACGAAGAGGCGCCCGCCGAAGACGCCCCCATTCCTGAGGATTGAGCCGCCGACGCGGCCAGTGACGGCCGAGGCGCCAGTGTCAATACAGAACCCTATGTGACGAGGTCAGGGAGAGTAGCCGTGTCCGAAGCAAAGTCCGCCGCCTTCATCGGCCTGGGAGTGATGGGCTACCCCATGGCCGGCCACCTGCAAGCCAAGGGCTTCGCGGTGACCGTCTATAACCGTACCGACAGCAAGGCCGCGGCCTGGGTCGACCAGCACGGCGGCGCCAAGGCCGATACGCCCGCGGCGGCGGCGGCCGAGGCGGACGTCGTCTTTTGCTGCGTCGGCAACGACAAGGACCTGGAGGAGGTGACGCTCGGACCCGACGGCGCCTTCGGCGCAATGCGGCCGGGCGCGCTCTTCGTCGATCACACCACGGCATCGGCCGATATCGCCCGGCGCCTCTTCGCGGCGGCCAAGGAAGCCGGCTTCGGAGCGCTCGACGCGCCGGTCTCGGGCGGTCAGGCCGGGGCGGAGAACGGCGTTCTTACCATCATGGTCGGCGGCGAGCAGGCCGACTTCGACCGCGCCAAGGCGATGATGCAGGCCTATGGCCGCGCGGTGACCTTGCTGGGCCCGGCCGGCGCCGGTCAGCTCACCAAGATGGTGAACCAGATCACCATCGCCGGGCTGCTGCAGGGCCTCTCCGAGGCGCTCACCTTCTCCGAGAAGGCGGGCCTGGACAGCAAGCTGGTGCTGGAGGTGATCTCCAAGGGCGCTGCTCAGTCCTGGCAGATGGAGAACCGCGGCACCACCATGGTCGACGACAAGTTCGACTTCGGCTTCGCCGTCGACTGGATGCGCAAGGACCTGGACATCTGCCTCACCGAAGCCAACCGCATGGGCGCGCCCCTGCCGGTGACGGCCCTGGTCGACCAGTTCTACAAGGACGTCCAGCAGATGGGCGGCGGCCGCTGGGACACCTCTTCGCTGATCAGACGTCTGCGCTAGTCAAGCAGCAGAGCGAACTCTCACGTACCGGCTAGGGACGCTCCTCGCCTAGACCAGCAGATCGCGCCTGACGTAGCGGCCGTCCTTCAGCTCGGTGAAGAGCTCACCGACCTGGGGATGACCCACCGGCTCGCCGCTCTCGTCCGGCACCAGGTTCTGTTCCGAGACATAGGCGACGTAGGTCGTCTCGGAATTCTCCGCCAGCAGGTGATAGAATGGCTGGTCCTTCCTGGGCCGCACGTCGGAGGGGATGGATTCCCACCATTCCTCGGTGTTGGCGAACTCCGGATCGACGTCGAAGATCACCCCGCGGAAGGGATAGACGCGGTGCCGGACGATGTCGCCGATGTCGTATCTGGCTTCGTGCTCTTGCATCTCCTCCTCCTTCCGTGACGCTTCGCTCTCGCACGGAATGAATTAGTTCGCTATCAAGGAGGCTGCAAGCCACGGCTGAGTGTAGGGCACAAGAAAGAGAGCCCCGAGCAAAGGGGGGCGGCGCCAAGATCCGCCCGTTGCACAGCCCGAACCGCAGCGTGAAGCAAGGGATTCTAACCGATGGCCGCGCGCCGCTATCTCATTGCCGCCTTGGTGCTGCTGCTCTTGAGCGGCGGCGCCTACTGGCTGTGGGAGGCCTATCTAAAGCGCGCGCCCGAGGCCGGCAGCTCTTGGGGTGACTATCCGGTCTCCGTCGACGCGGCGCGGGCGGAGGTCGGCCGCGTGGTCAGGCGAATCGAAGCCGTGGGCACCTTGACCGCGAACGAGGAAGTGCTGCTGCGCCCCGAGATCGACGGCCTGATCACCGAGATCGCCTTCCGCGAGGGCCAGACCGTCGCCGCCGGCGATGTGCTCTTCCGCCTGGACGACACGCTGCTGGCCGCGGAACTGATGACCGCCGAGGCCGACTTGGCGCTCTTCGAGCAGAACCATCGCCGCGCCCTGCAGCTGCATAGCCGTGGTGCCGGCACCGAACGCTCCCGCGACGAAGCCGTCGCCGACCTGGCGCGCGGCCAGGCCAACCTGGCCCTCGCCAAGGCGCGGCTCGCCAAGACGGTGATCAAGGCGCCCTTCGAGGGCGTCGTGGGCCTGCGCGAGGTCTCGATCGGCGACTACGTGCAGGAGGGCGAGCCCCTGGTCCGGCTGGAGCAGGTCAACCCCATGAAGGTCGATTTCCGCGTGCCGGAGCTCTTCCTGGCCGAGTTGACGCCGGACCAGCCGCTCAGCCTCACCGTCGACGCGCTGCCGGGACTGGCCTTCGACGGCAAGGTCATCGCGCTGGATTCGCAGGTCGACGTCAACGGCCGCGCCCTGGTGCTACGCGCCCAGGTCCCGAACGACATCGGCTACCTGAAGCCCGGCCTCTTCGCGCGCGTCGACGTCATCCTGGAGACCCGCGACGACGCCATCCTGATCGAGGAATCGGCCCTGGTGCCCAGCGGCCGCAGCCTCTTCGTCTACAAGGCGATCGACGGCAAGGCGGTCCGCCAGCTGGTGGAGACGGGCCTCTACCGAGGCGGCAAGGTGGAGATCCTGAAGGGACTGGAGGCGGGCGAGCTGGTGGTAACCGCCGGGCAGGTCAAGCTGCGCGAAGGCAGCAAGCTGCTGCTGCCCGAGGGCCTGGACGCGACTTCCCAGGACGAGAGCGCCAGCCAGTGAAGCTCTCCGACATCTGCATACGCCGGCCGGTCTTCGCCACGGTCCTCAACCTGCTGATCCTGCTGATCGGCGGAGTCGCCTTCTTCTCGCTGGGCGTTCGCGAGTATCCCAACATCGACGTGCCGACGGTCACCGTCAGCACGACCTACAAGGGCGCCAACGCCGAGATCGTCGAGAGCGAGGTCACCAAGCCCATCGAGGACAGCCTGGCCGGCATCGAGGGCATCGACTTCATCACCTCGATCAGCCGGGCCGAACGCAGCCAGATCAGCGTGGTCTTCAAGCTGGACCGCGATCCCGACGCCGCCACCTCGGATGTCAGAGACCGCGTGGGCCGCGCCCGCGGCCGCCTGCCGGACGAGGCCGACGAGCCGATCATCTCCAAGGTGGAGGCCGACGCCCGGCCGATCCTCTACCTGGCCTTCTCCAGCGATCGCCACGACGATCTGGAAGTCACCGACGTCGCCGACCGCCTGGTGCAGGACCGCCTGCAGGTGCTGCCGGGCGTGGCGGAGGTGCGGATCTTCGGCCAGCGACGCTACGCCATGCGCATCTGGCTCGATCCCGCGCGCCTGGCGGCATACGGGCTGACCACACAGGACGTGGAGGACGCGCTCAGGGCGCAGAACGTGGAACTGCCGGCCGGCCGAGTCGAGGGCAGCGACCGCGAATTGACCGTGCAGGCGGCGACCGACCTCAACACGGTGCGCGACTTCGAGGCGGTCGTGCTGCGCAACGTCGACGGCTACTTCGTGCGCCTGGGCGACGTCGCCCACGTCGAGGTCGGGCCGCGCGACGAGCGCCGGATCGCCCGCTTCAAGGGCCGCAACGCGGTGGCGCTGGGCGTGGTCAAGCAGTCCGTCGCCAATCCGCTGGCGGTCACCAAGGCGGTCCGGGCCGAGGTGCCGCGCATCGCCGAACTGCTGCCGGAGGGCATGGAGGTTCAGGTCGCCTACGACTCGACCGTCTTCATCAATGCCTCCATCGACTCGGTCTACAAGACCATCGCCGAGGCGGTGGGCCTGGTGGTCCTGGTGATCTTCGTCTTCCTGCGCTCCCTGCGCGCGGTGCTGATCCCGCTGGTCACCATCCCGGTCTCCATCGTCGGCGCCTTCGCGCTGATGGCCGCCCTGGGCTTCTCCATCAACACCTTGACCCTGCTGGCCTTCGTGATTGCCGTCGGCCTGGTGGTGGACGACGCCATCGTGATGCTGGAGAACATCTACCGCCACATTGAGAACGGCCTTTCGCCCATCGCCGCCGCCTTCAAGGGCAGCCGCGAGATCGCCTTCGCCATCATCTCCGTCACCATCACGATCGCCGCCGTCTTCGTCCCCGTCGGCTTCACCGAGGGCCGCACCGGCCGCCTCTTCACCGAGTTCGCGTTGACGCTCTCGGCCGCCGTGCTGATCTCCGGCTTCATTGCGCTCACGCTCTCGCCGATGATGTGCTCCAGGCTCCTGACCAAGCAAACCTCGCGCAACGTGGCCTTCAACCTAATCGAGCGCTTCTTCTACCGCATGGAGATGGCCTATCGCTCCAGCTTGGCCTTCGCGCTCTCGGTCAGGCCCATGGTGCTGCTCTTCTGCGGCCTGGTCGCGCTGGCGACGGTGGCGCTCTACAACAACCTCAACGAAGAGCTGGCGCCGCGCGAGGACCGCGGCTACTTCGTCGGCTTCTTCTCCGGTCCAGAGGGCGCCACGGTGGACTTCATGGACGGCTATGCCCGCGAGATGGAGGCGATCTACGCCGACATCCCCGAGGCGCAGCGCTACTTCGTCGTGGTCGGCTGGCCGACGGTTTCGCGCGGCATCTCCTTCATCGCCATGAAGGACTGGGCCGAGCGCGACCGCAAGACGGCCGACATCGCCAAGGAGGTGAACGGCCAGCTCTCGGGCGTGCGGGGCCTGCGCATCTTCGCCATCAACCCCCAGTCCCTGGGCCAGTCGAGCCGCAAGCGCCCGGTCGAGGTGATCGTCCAGACCACCGGCAGCTACGAGCAGCTGGAGCGCACGGTAGACGCCGCCATCCAGCGCATGGAGGAGCACGGCGCCTTCACCAACATCGACGTCGACCTGAAGCTGAACAAGCCGGAGCTCAAGGTCCAGGTGAACCGGGAGAAGCTGGCCGACATGGGGATCGGCGTCGACCGCGTGGGCCGTACCCTGGAGACCATGCTGGGCGGGCGCGAGGTGACCCGTTTCGAGCAGGACGGCGAGCAGTATGACGTGGTGGTGCAGCTGGCCGACCTGGACCGCCGCAACCCCGACGACCTGACCCGCATCTACGTACGCGGCACGGACGGCCAGATGGTGCAGCTCTCCAACCTGGTGAAGGTGGAGGAGACCGTGGTCCCGCGCGAGCTCAACCACTTCAACAAGCTGCGCTCGGCCAAGATCGAAGCCAACCTGGCGGAGGGCTTCGCCCAAGGCTTCGCCCTGGCGGAGGCCAAGCGCATCATCGAGGAGGTGGGCGGCGAGACCGTGCAGGTCGAGTTCGGCGGCGCGGCCAGGGAGTTCTTCGCCTCGACCGATTCGCTCTATCTCGCCTTCGGCCTGGCCGTGCTCTTCGTCTTCCTGGTGCTGGCCGCCCAGTTCGAGAGCTGGGTCGATCCCGTCATCATCATGGTGACCGTGCCCTTGGCCATGGTCGGCGCCTTGCTGGCGCTGAACCTGACCGGCGGCACCTTGAACATCTACAGCCAGATCGGCCTGATCGCGCTGGTCGGGCTGATCGCCAAGAACGGCATCCTTGTGGTGGAGTTCGCCAACAAGCTGCGCCAGCAGAAGAACCTGGAGGTGCGCCACGCGGCGCTGGAGGCGGCCACCCTGAGGCTCCGGCCGGTCTTGATGACCGCGCTTTCGCTGATCTTCGGCGCCTTGCCGCTGGCCCTGGCCGAGGGCGCCGGCGCCGAGAGCCGCCAGCAGATCGGCTGGGTGATCGTGGGCGGGATGGCGCTGGGCACCTTCTTCACGCTCTACGTCATCCCCACCGTCTACAGCTACCTTGCCGCCGGCCGGCGCTTCGACGAGGCCCGCCTGGCCGCGGCCGAAGCGGAAAGCGAAAAGGCCGGCCTGGACGAGGCCGACCAACCCGCCTAGGAAGGACGCGCGAGGAACCGCGAGGGGAACGTCCATGGCCGGCGACAAGGGTGACGATCTGCCTTGGGCGCGCGGCGAGGATGAGTCCGACGCCGCGATCCGCGAAGAGACCCTCTCGACCGTCAGGCAGCTCATCAAGGCGGAAAAGCGTAAGGAGCTGGTGCATCGGCTGAAGCGCTGGGACCCGATCGACCTGATCGACCTTTTGATGTATCTGCGGCTGAGACACGCCCGCATTCTCTACTTCTGGCTGCCGGACGGCCCCTCGCTGCGGGTGCTGGCCGAGCTGCGCCCGGAGATCCGGGACGTCCTCTTTCAGGACGAGACCGTCGAGCGCCTGATCGCCATTTTCAACAAGCTGCCGGTCGAAGAGGTCTCCGCCGCCCTCGACCGCCTTCCCGACAGCCTCTCGGAGACCCTGCTGGAGGGGTTGAAGGAGGCGGAGGCGATCCGCGCGCAACGCCACCACGAACCCGACACCGCCGGCCGCATCATGACCCGCAAGCTTCTCGCCCTGCCGCGGGACACGAGCGTCGGCGAGGCTGTCGCCGTCATCCGGCGCAATGCCGATCTCCTGGGCGACCTCACCACGCTCTACGTCATCGACGAAGAGCGGCGGCCGGTGGGACGGATCCGCGTCAGTTCCCTGCTGCTCTGGCCGGAGGAGACGAGCGTCGCTCGGATCATGGAGAAGAAGGTCTTCTCCGTCAGCCCGGCGACCGATCAGGAGGAGGCCTTGCGCGTCGCGCTGGAGCGAGACCTCTCCTCGCTGCCGGTGGTGGACGAGAGCGACCGGTTGATCGGACGGATCAGCGTCAAGCAGCTGCGCCGCGTCCTGCGCGCCGAAGCCGAAGAGGACATGATGCTGATCAGCGGCGTCTCGCCCAAGGCCGAGAGCAACGACTCGGTGCTGCGCATCATCCGCGGGCGGCTCCCCTGGCTTCTGGCGGGGCTGATCGGCGCCAGCATCGCCGCCACCGTGGTGGGCTCCTTCGAGGAGGAATTGGAGGCTGCGGCCATCCTCGCCGCCTTCATTCCCGTCTGCATGTCGATGGCCGGCAACTCCGGCCTGCAGGCCTCGGCCGTCGCCGTTCAGGGCCTGGCCAACGGGACGATCTGGGAGGGCGACACCCTCTGGCGCCTGGTCAAGGAGTTCTTCGGGGCGGTCTTCAACGGGGCCATCGCCGGCCTCATCGTCGCCGGCCTAGTCTTCCTGGCGACCTTCGCCATCGACATCGACAATCCCCACTTGCTGGCGCTCTCGGTCTTCTGCTCGCTGGTGGCCGTCACCACGATCGCCGCCGTGGTAGGCTCCACCGTACCCCTAATCCTGGACAAGATCGGCATCGACCCGGCCTTGGCGACCGGCGTCTTCATCACCACCAGCAACGACGTCCTGGGCGTCCTGGTCTTCTTCCTGATGGCGACGGCCTTCTACTTCTAAGCCGACGGCCTCCTAAGGCGTGGTGATCTCCCGCGCGCTGTCGCGACGGCCTGCACTTATCAATTGAATTCCCCGCCCTCATCGGGTTTCTTCAAGCCTGGATTGCAGGACCGAGGCAAGAGGGGGGCGTAGGGGCGACATGGCGATCATCTTTGGCACGGCAGGCGAGAACAACACGCTGCGAGGCACCAGCCTGGCGGATCAGATCTACGGCTTGAGCGGTGACGATCGACTGGCGGGCCGCAGCGGTGACGATACGCTGTTCGGTGGCAGTGGAGACGAGCGCGCGCTGATCGGGGATGACGGCAACGACACGCTTTACGGCGGCGACGGTGATGACACCTACCTCCGCGGTGGCACCGGACACGATATCATCTTCGGCGGCAATGGAAATGACAGAGGACTGTTTGGCGCCGACGGTGACGACACTCAGTTCGGAGGCTTGGGCGACGACCGCATTAGAGGTGACACGGGTAATGACCTGCTTTTTGGGGGTAGTGGTGACGATAGCATTGACGGGACCAGACGTGACAATCAATACGAACAAAATCACGAAACACTGTATGGCGGCAGTGGAGATGACAATATAGTCGGTGGATATTTCGACGATTTTATTTTTGGCGATGGTGGGGATGATTATGTTCGAGGGGGTAACGCCAATGATGTATTCTATGGCGGGGAGGGCGATGACCGACATAAGGCGGTGATAAACTACTGGGTGGGCAGCGGTGATGACCGCCTTTTTGGCGACAACGGCGATGACCAACTCCGTACAGGAATAGGCGATGACAACCTTTATGGTGGCTCTGGGAACGATAACGGGTTCTTCGCCGGCTCAGGCAGCGACCGCCTCTTCGGTGGGAGCGGGAATGACAAGGACTTTTCCGGTGGGTCCGGCAACGACCTGCTGTTCGGCGGTGACGGCGATGACACACAAAGCGGCAGCTGGGGCGACGACCAGGTGTTCGGCGAGCATGGCGATGACAAACAGAGAGGTTGGGAGGGAGTCGACGAACTGTTCGGCGGTGAAGGTGAGGACGAACAGTTCGGTATGACGGGCAGTGACGCGCTGTTCGGCGGTCATGGCGATGACGAGCAGTTCGGCGGCGATGCAAACGACGAGCTCTTCGGTGACGAGGGGAATGACCGGCTGAACGGCGAGAAGGGGTCGGACGCTCTCTTCGGCGGCGGCGGGCTGGACAGCCTCTACGGCGGCAATGGCTCGGACAGAGCCTACGGCGGGCTGGAGAACGACTTCATCCGCGGCGGCGCGGGCGGCGACACGCTGCACGGCGACGACGGCGAGGACTGGCTCCTGGGCAAGGGGGGCGACGACAGGCTCTACGGCGGTACCGGCTTCGACGCCAGGCTGGACGGTGGCAGGGGCGACGACATCGTCAGGGGCAGGCAAGGCAACGACGAGATCTTCGGTGGGTCGGGCGACGACCTGATGCAGGGCGATGCCGGGCGCGATACGCTCTTCGGCGGCGGCGGAAACGACATCTTCGCGGTGGCCCGCCAAGGCAAGATCCAGGCCGGGGAAACCTACGACGGCGGCGACGGCACCGATACCTTGATGCTGGAGGAGGGCGCGACGATCCCGGCGGGAGTCGTGCTGGAGAGCATCGAGGTCACACTCTTCACCGTCGGGGAGTTCGCCTTCTTCAACTAGCCGAAGGCAGATCCGTTCCTAAGCCAGAACCGGCTTGCCCAGCATCTCCAAGAGGCGCGCGCGGGCCCGCTGCTCGAAGAGAGGGTCGGTCGGATTCATGACCTGGCTTTCCAGCTCGAGCCACCGCTCGTGCGAGAGCGTCTCCAGCGCCAGGGGGAAGAACTCCAACTCCTCGCGGCGCATGTGCATGCGATAGAAGCGCAGGTAGGCGCCGACCTTGCGCGGCAGGTTGTCGGCCGCCGCCGCGTCACCCTCCGTCGCCGCGTTGACCAGGCGGTAGAGGTCTCGCGCGGCGCCGGCCATCACCACGTGCTCGGCTTCCAAATCCTCGAGCGCGGCCGCGGCATCCGGCGCCTCTTCGCACAGGGCGTCGAAGATCAAGTCTTCCTTGGGGTGGTGATAGCTGCCGGGGTAGGTTTCGCAGTACTGCAGGATCTCCGCCAGGAGCGCGTAGTCCGGCACCTCCGGCTGATCCAGTTGCTCCTGCATTAGAAGCAAGAGCTCGCGCATCGATTGGTGCTCTTTCAGCAGGACGTCGACGAGGGTGAACATCGTTTGGCTCCGGGCCCTTTCCGTTACCTGGGTGCAAAAGTAAAGCAGCACGGCCGTCGGCTGCATTGATTCGGATCAAGTGTCGGTTCGGGCGTTGGTCGGCTCTCCGGGCGGCTACGGCAGGCCGCTCAGAAAAGCCTCCAGCTCGCCCTCTTCCAGCGGCTCCGTGGGGAAACGCGCCGGGTGAGCGATGGCATCGGCCAGCCGCTGCTTATAGGCTTCGCGGGGGATCTCGATGACGCCGAACTGAGCCAGATGTGGGGTTTCGAACTGCGTGTCCAAGAGGCGATAGCCGCCCTTCACCAAACGCAGGACCAGATGCACCAAGGCAACCTTGCTGGCGTCGGTTTCGCGGCTGAACATGGATTCCCCGAAGAAGGCCGCACCCAGGGAGACGCCGTAGAGCCCGCCGACCAGATCCCCGCCCCGCCAGCACTCCACCGAATGGGCGAAGCCGCGGTCGAACAGCGCGCCGTAGAGCCGCTCGATCAGCGGGTTGATCCAGGTCTCCTGGCGCTCGACCGACAGCTCCGCGCAGGCCGCGATCACCGCCTGAAAGGCCTGGTCGCTGGTGACTGTCAGGCCGCCATGGCGCAGGCGCTTCTTCAGCTTGCGCGACACGTGGAAGGCCTCGAAGGGCAGGATCCCGCGCTGGCGCGGCTCGATCCAATGCACCTCTTCCGCATCGCGGCTCTCGGCCATGGGGAAGACCCCGATGGCGTAGGCGCGCAGCAGCAGATCCGGCGTCAATCGCATGCCCCTCGCCTCCTTCGAGCCGTCTGGAAGGCTACGCGAACCAGCACCGACGATCTTGGCCCGAGCGACGGAGTCTCTCAAGCCGCTATGCACGGAACCTCAAAACGACAGCGGCGTCGCGCGCTGGATGTGCGGCAGCGCCTGGACCTTCTCCAGCAGCTCCGGCGAGAGCACCTGGTCCAGTCCGATCAGGGCGATGGCCTCGCCGCCGGCATCGGCGCGGCCCAGGTGGAAGGTCGCGATGTTGACGCCGGCATCGCCCAGCAGACCGCCGATGGCGCCGATGAAGCCCGGCTTGTCCTCGTTGGTGACGTAGAGCATGTGCGGGCCCAGTTCGGCCTCCACCGCGATACCCTTGATCTCCACCACGCGGGGATGGGCGCCGCCGAAGAGCGTGCCCGCCACCGATCTCCGCCGCCGCTCGGTCTCCACCGTCAGGCGGATCAGGCTGGCGTAGTCGCTGTCGCGATCGTGCTTGGTCTCCGACACCTCGATGCCGCGCTGTCGGGCCAGGTGCGGCGCGTTCACGTGGTTCACGCTGTCCAGCATGGGGCGCAGGAAGCCCATCAGGGCGGCCTGGGTGAGCGGCCGGCAGTCCAGCTCGCAGGCGTGGCCTTCGTAGTGGAGATGAATGCCCTTGACGCCGGTCTTGGTCAGCTGCCCGGCGAAGGAGCCCAGCTGCTCGACCAGCTTCAGGTAGGGCGCCAGGCGGCGCGCCTGGTCGGCGGTCAAGGACGGCATGTTGAGCGCGTTGCGCACGGCGCCGGTCAGGAGGTAGTCGCTCATCTGCTCGGCGATCTCGACCGCCACCTTCTCCTGCGCCTCGCTGGTCGAGGCGCCGAGGTGCGGCGTCACCACGACCTGGTCCAGCTGGAAGAGCGGATTGTCCTTCGCCGGTTCGGTCTCGAAGACGTCCAGCGCGGCGCCCGCCACCTTGCCGGACTCGATGGCCGCCTTCAGATCGCTCTCGACCACCAGGCCGCCGCGCGCGCAGTTGATGAGCCGCACGCCGTCCTTCATCTGGGCAAAGGCGGCCGCGTCGATCATGTTGCGGGTCTGATCGGTCAAGGGCACGTGCAGGGTGATGAAGTCGGCGCGCTGGTAGAGCTCCGGCAGGTCGACGCGGTCCACGCCCAGATCGACCGCCCGCTCGGGCGAAAGGAAGGGGTCATAGGCGGCCACCTTCATGCCGATGCCCATGGCCTTGGCGGCGACGATGGCGCCGATGTTGCCGCAGCCGATCAAGCCCAGGGTCTTGCCGGCCAGCTCGACTCCCATGAAGCGCGACTTCTCCCACTTGGACGCCCGGGTCGAGCGGTCGGCCCCCGGAATCTGCCGCGCCACGGCGAACAGCAGGGCGATGGCGTGCTCCGCCGTGGTCACGGCATTGCCTTGCGGCGTGTTCATCACCACCACGCCGCCCTCGGTCGCGGCCGGTACGTCGATGTTGTCGACGCCGATGCCGGCCCGGCCGATCACCTTCAGCCGCGGCGCCGCGGCGATGAGGGCCGCCGTCGCCTTGGTGGCGGAGCGCACGGCGAGGCCCTCGGCGTCGGCCAGCCGCGGGGCCAGCTCTTCGGCCGAGAGACCGACGGCCAGGTCCACCTCGATGCCGCGCGCCTCGAACACGGCGCGGGCGCTGTCGCTCAGCTTGTCGGAAATGACGACCTTGGGCATGTCAGGCACTCTCTCGTTCTTGCTCGTTCTCGGTTTCGGCCAGGAGGCTCTGCCAGGCCCAATCGAGCCAGGGCAGCAGCGCTTCCGTGTCCGAGCGTTCCACCGTGGCGCCGCCCCAGATCCGCAATCCCGGCGGTGCCGCGCGATAGCTGGCAATGTCGTAGGCCGCGCCAGCCTCTTCCAGAAGCGCGGTCATCCGCTTGATCGCTTTCGACTGCGCCTCGCCGGAAAGGCCGGCAAACCAGGGATCGACGATCTTGAGACAGATCGAGGTGCAGGAGCGGGTCGCCGGATCGGCCGCCAGGAACGCCACCCAAGGCCGCGCCTCGACCCACGCGGCGATCGCCGCGAGGTTGCCCTCCGAGCGGGCGACGAGCGCCGGCAGACCGCCGATCTCCTCCGCCCAGGCGAGCCCGTCCAGCGCGTCCTCGACCGCCAGGAGCGAAGGCGTGTTGATGGTCTCTCCCTTGAAGAGGCCTTCGTTCAAGCCGGCGCCCTTGGTCATGCGGAAGATCTTCGGCAAGGGGCGCGGCGCGGGGTTGGCGACCAGGCGCTCGGCCGCGCGCGGGCTCAGCGCCAGCATGCCATGGGCCGCCTCGCCGCCCAGCACCTTCTGCCAGGACCAGGTCACCACATCCAGCTTGTCGAAGGGCAGATCCATGGCGAAGACCGCCGAGGTGGCATCGCAGATGGCCAGGCCGCCGCGCTCCGCCGCGATCCAGTCCCCGTTCGGCACCCTGACGCCCGAGGTGGTGCCGTTCCAGGCGAAGACGACGTCCGCCGACCAGTCGACGGCGGCCAGATCGGGCAAGGCGCCGTAGTCGGCCTGGCGCAGGGTAACGTCCGGCAGGGCCAGTTCCTTGGCGACGTCCTTGGCCCAGTCCTGGCCGAAGGATTCCCAGGTCAGCACCTCGACCGGCCGGGGGCCCAGCAGGCTCCAGAGCGCCATCTCCACCGCGCCGCTGTCGGAGCCGGCGACGATGGCGAGCCGCCAGTCGTCGGGCAGGCCCAGCAGCCGCCTGGAGCGCTCGATCACCTCGGCCAGCTTGGCCTTGCCGACCTTGGCCCGATGCGATCGGCCCAGCGCCGCCTCGGAGAGACCCGACAGCGACCAACCCGGCCGCTTGGCACAGGGACCCGAGGAGAAGCAGGGGTTGCTCGGACGCACGGCGGGCGGCACAGGCAGGCTGTCGGCCATCTTGATTTCCTTCTTGTTCTTCAGCTCTAGTCGGTGGAGCGCTTCTTGAAGATCTGCAGGGCCAGCCAGCTCATCACTTTCCGGTCCTCTTGGTTGAAGACTTCGTAGCGGATGCGGACCAGGCCGCGATCGGGCTTCGAGCTCGAGGGGCGCTGCTCCTCGACGGTAGCGACGACGTGGATCGTGTCGTCGGGGCGCACCGGCAGATGCCAACGCAGCTCGTCCATGCCCGGAGAGCCCAGCGAGCAGGCCGAGATGATGCGCGACTGCAGGAATAGGCGGAAGGCGACGCACAGCGTCTGCAGACCGCTGGCGATCAAGCCGCCGTAGCCCCAATCCTCGGCCGCCACCTTGTCCAAGTGAAAGGGTTGAGGATCGTAGGTCAGCGCGAAGTCCAGGATCTGGGCCTCGCTCAAGGTCGCGCCGGGCGTGCGGAAGCTGCGGCCCGGCGTAAAGTCCTCGAAAAAGAGATCGTCCATTCCCCTGCGATTCGGTCCCCTCAGCTTTATTGTGCACTGCACTATAAAGAGCCGGGACGAGACCGGCTAGGCGCGCTCTGTCACGCCTTGGGCGAGGTCCTTTTCCATGAAGAGAACGCCCGGCATCGGATTGTCGTTGTAGGGCGTGGAGGGCGCGAAGCCCATCGCGCGGTAGATCTCGATGGCTTTGCCCAGCTTCGGCAAGGTGTCAAGGCGCATGCGCCGATAGCCCCTCTCGCGCGCCGCCGCGATGCAGGTCTCCGCCAGCCGCCAGCCCAGGCCACGGCCTTGCACGCCGGGCTCCACCCACAGCCGCTTCATCTCGCAGTCGCCGTCCTCCGCCAGCGGCCGGAGGCCGACGACACCCACCGGCCGTCCCTCATCCCATGCCAGCCAAAGGCCGCCGGCCGGCGGCGCGTAGGTGCCCGGCAGGCCCGCCAGTTCCTCTTCGAAGCCCTGAAAGCAAAGCGAAACGCCAAGCCAGGCCTCGTAGTCACGGAAGAGGGCGGCGACGCTGGCGATCTCGTCGGCAGCGGCTGGCCGGATGGAGGGCGCGCTAGGCGCGCCAGAAGGGCTTGCTTGCTTCAAGAAGGGCATCCGCTCGAGAAAATCCCATGTCTCTAAGCACGCGGTCCTCCAGCTTGGCAAGGTGCTGCCGCTGCCGGTCGCGCTCCTGCCAGGCCTCTAGGATCAAGAGGAGGCTCGACAGCGTCCTCCCGATAGTGCCCTTCGGCACGCCCACGCCGGGTGGGTCAAGAATTGTATCCATACAATTTTCTCACCTCCAGTACGACGAGCGCATTGTCTCGCTTGACGACAGACTAGCCAAGGCCTAAAACTCGATACAATACATACATTGTCCCGGTGACAATTTTCCAGGCGAGGGAGGCACGGATGCCTGACGATGGATCCACGAAGCTGTGGCAGCCCGACATCGAAGAGCGTCGGGGCCCGCGCTATCGGGCGATAGCGGACGCCCTGCAAGAGGACGTGGCCAGCGGCCGGCTCAGCGGCGGGGAGCGCCTACCGACGCACCGCGACCTTGCCTGGCGACTGGGCGTGACCGTCGGCACGGTGACCCGCGCCTACGTGGAGGCCGAACGCCGGGGCCTGATCGCCGGCGAGGTCGGGCGCGGCACCTTCGTCAGGCCGCCGCTCAACGATTATGCGGAGCCGGGAGACGACGAGGCGCGCTTGCCCCGCCGTGAAGAGGACAACGATCGCGGCGTGATCGATCTTTCCTCCAACGCGCCGCCGAGCGCGCCGCTGTCGCCGGAAATCGCGCGTATCATGACGGAGATCGCGCGGAGCCCGGACTTCATCGAGCTGCTGCGCTATCGGCCGAGCCACGGGATGGAGGCGCACTGCCGCGCCGGCGCCCAGTGGATGTCCGGCTTCGGACTGGAGGTCGACCCCAGCATGGTGATTCCCACCAACGGCGTGCAGCAAGGCATGGCGGTCGCCATCTCGGCCGCCGCCGGTGCCGGCGAGTGCCTCCTGACCGAGAACCTGGTGTTCTTCGGCCTAAAGGCGCTGGCCCGCGTTCTGGGCCTTCGTCTGCACGGCGTGGAGATGGATCACGAAGGCCTCCTGCCGGACGCCCTGGAGACCGCAATCAAGGCGACCGGTGCCAGGGCGCTCTACACCTGCCCGACCATTCAGAACCCCACCTGCGGCGTGCTCTCCTTCGAGCGCAGGCAGGCCATTGCCGAGGTCTGCCGGCGCCACGGCGTCACGGTGATCGAGGACGACATCTACAACTACCTCATGCCCGAGCCGGAGCCGCCCTTGGCGGCCTACCTGCCGGAACAGACGATCTATCTGAACGGTCTGTCGAAGTCGGTGGCACCCGGCCTTCGCGTCGGCTACATCGCCGCGCCGCGCGCGCTGATCGGCGGCCTGCTGACCGGGATCAGAGCGACGGGCGTGATGGTGTCGCCGATCATGCACGAGGTCGGCGCCCGCCTGATCCGCGAAGGCACCGCGGTGGAGAACGGCCGTCTCGTGCGCGAGGAGGTAAAGCGGCGGCAACAGCTGGCGAGCCGCTATCTGGGAAATTGGGAGTTCCATCGCCAAGAGGCCTCCATGCACCTATGGCTGCCGCTGCCGGAGACCTGGCGGCGCGAGACCTTCACCGCCGCCTGCATGCGCCGTGGCGTCGCCGTGGCCTCCGGCGACCTCTTCGCCATCGGCCGCCACAGCGTCCCGCACTGCATCCGTCTCTCGGTCACGGGGCCGCGGACCGACGAGGAGTTGGAGAACGGCCTCCATATCATCAGCAACCTGCTGCGCAGCGACGAGATCATGGACCACCACGTGCCGACCGGCTGACCCGCCGGGGCGGCGCTGGCGCGGAACTAGCCGACGACGGTCGCCGGCTCGAAGAAGAGTTCGGCCTCTACTCCAGGCCGAACGGCCTCACCGTATGGCTGTGGTTGACCGGGCCCTGTCCCTTGCCGAAACCGGGTGCCGTCTCCAAGGCACGGTGCAGGTAGGCTTGGCCGCGCAAGACGGCGGCCTCCAGCTCCAGGCCCTGGGCCAGTCCGCAGGCGATGGCGGAGGCCAGCGTGCAGCCCGTCCCGTGCGTGGATTGGGTGTCCACCCGCTCCACCGGCAGCTCCCGATAGCTGTTCTCCGTCTGCAGCACGTCGACCAGCATCGCGCCCGGGATATGGCCGCCCTTCAGCAGCACCGCCTTGGCGCCCAGCTCGATCAGCTTCTCGGCCGCACGCCGCTGCCCGGCAAGGTCCTCGACGGCCAAGCCGGTGAGACGCGCGGCCTCGGGCGTGTTGGGCGTCAGCAGGAAGGCGCGCGGCACCAGCAGCTCGCGAACGGCCTCGACGGCATCGTCCTGCAGCAGGGAGGCACCGCTTTGCGCCACCATCACCGGGTCGGCGACCAGCGGCAAATCGGGGGCCCAGGCCTCCAGCTCCGCCACCACGGCTTCGATGACCTCGCGCGAATGGAGCATGCCGGTCTTGACGACATCGGCGCCCAGATCCTCCAGGCAGGCCGTCATCTGCTGCCGGATAAAGGCCGGCGCGATGGGCAAGATACCGACCACGCCCAGCGTGTTCTGCGCGGTAAGCGCGGTGACCGCCGACATGGCGAAGCCGCCCAGGGCGGTCACCGTCTTGATGTCGGCCTGGACCCCGGCGCCGCCGCCGGAATCGGTGCCCGCCACGATCAGGACCCGGCCTTGCTGTAGAGTTTCCTGCATTGTCCGCTGTTCCGTTAGCTGTCTTCGGCCCCTGCTTCCCCGATCGCCGTCCAAACGGCCAGGGCCTGTCGGGTCTCCGCGACATCGTGCACCCGCAGGATGCGCGCGCCCCGCCGCACGCCGGCCAGTCCGGCGGCGAGCGAGGCGGGACCGCGCGCCTTGGGCTCGACGCCGCCGGCCAGCCGGCCGAGGAAGGACTTCCTGCTGGCGCCGAGCAAGACCGGATAGCCCAGCGCCGCCAGCCGGTCGAGGCCAGCCAAGAGCGCTAAGTTGTGGTCCATGGTCTTGCCGAAGCCGATCCCCGGATCGAGGCAGATGTCCCGGCGGGCGACACCGGCGGCCTCGCAGGCCGCCGCGCGCTCGGCCAAAAAGCCCGTCACCTCGGCCACGACGTCTTCGTAGTGCGGCGCCTGCTGCATGGTCCGCGGCTCGCCCTGCATGTGCATCAGGACCACGGGCGCTTGTCTCGCCACCACCAGGGCCAGGCTCTCCGGATCGCCGGTCAGCGCGGTAACGTCGTTCACGATTCGCGCGCCGGCGTCCAAGGCCGCCGCCATGGTCGCGGCGTTGCGGCTGTCGATCGAGATCGCGACACCCTCCGCGGCGAGGCCCTCGATCACCGGAAGGACGCGGTCCTGCTCCTCGGCGATGCTCACCGGCTCGGCGTTGGGCCGCGTCGACTCACCGCCGATGTCGACGATGTCGGCCCCGGCCGCGCGCTGCGCCATGCCGGCGGCAATGGCGTCGGCCGGCCGCAAGCGGTCGCCCCCGTCGGAGAAGCTGTCGGGCGTGACGTTGACGATCCCCATGATCAGGGGGCGCGTCAGCGGCAGGCCGGCAAAGCAGGACGCGCTCGCCACCTCGGGCCGATTTCCTTGGTCGCTAGAGGCCGATCAGTTGCCGGGCTGAGGCTCCGGATTGGGACCGATGCCGGACTGACCGCCGCGCGGGGTCTTGCGCGCGCTGGGCACGGAGGAGCGCCGCGGGGTATCGCTGCTGCCGCTGCGGTCGCCGTCACGGTCGATGTCCTCTCCGCGCAGCACCGCGCCGGTATCCTTGGCGTTCAAGGTCTCATGCTCCAGCAGCGCCTTGGCCAGGATGTGCAGCTCGTCGAGATTTTCGGTCAGCACCTGGCGAGCCTTGGTCTCGGCCTCCTCGCAGATGCGCCGCACCTCCTCGTCGATCATCTTGGCGGTGTCGCCGGAGACCGACTGCGTGCGCGCGATGGAGTGGCCGAGGAAGACCTCGTCTTGGTTCTCGTTGTAGCGAAGCGCGCCCAGCTTCTCGCTCATGCCCCATTCGGTCACCATGGCGCGCGCCATCTGGGTCGCTTGCTTGATGTCGTTGGAGGCGCCGGTGGTGATGTTCTCCTTGCCGAAGATCAGCTCCTCGGCAATGCGCCCGCCATAGGTCATCGCCAACCGGGCTTCCAGCTCGCTCTTGCGGTAGCCGAGGCGATCGCGCTCCGGCAGGGCGAAGGTGACGCCCAAGGCTCGTCCGCGCGGGATGATGGTGATCTTGTGGAGCGGATCGTTGCCGGGGACGTGGATGTTGACCAGGGCGTGGCCGGCCTCGTGATAGGCGGTCAGCTTCTTCTCGTCCTCGGTCATCACCATGGAGCGCCGCTCCGGCCCCATCAGCACCTTGTCCTTCGCCGATTCGAAGTCGTGCTGGGTGACCACGCGCTTGTTGGCGCGCGCCGCGACCAGGGCCGCCTCGTTCACCAGGTTCGCCAATTCGGCGCCGGAGAATCCGGGCGTGCCGCGGGCGATCACCTTAGCGTCGACATCGGGGGCCAGGGGCACCTTGCGCATGTGCACCTTCAAGATCTTCTCGCGGCCGAGCACGTCGGGGTTGGGCACCACGATCTGGCGGTCGAAGCGGCCAGGGCGCAGCAGGGCCGGGTCCAGGACGTCGGGCCGGTTGGTCGCGGCGATGATGATCACGCCCTCGTTGGCCTCGAAGCCGTCCATCTCGACCAGCAGCTGGTTCAAGGTCTGCTCGCGCTCGTCGTTGCCGCCGCCCAGGCCGGCGCCACGGTGGCGGCCGACGGCGTCGATCTCGTCGATGAAGACGATGCAGGGCGCGTTCTTCTTTGCCTGCTCGAACATGTCGCGCACGCGGCTGGCGCCCACGCCCACGAACATCTCGACGAAGTCCGAGCCGGAGATGGTGAAGAAGGGCACGTTGGCCTCGCCGGCGATGGCGCGGGCCAGCAGGGTCTTGCCGGTGCCCGGCGGGCCGACGAGCAGGCAGCCCTTGGGGATCTTGCCGCCGAGACGCTGGAACTTCTGCGGGTCGCGCAGGAACTCGACCAGCTCTTCCAGCTCGACCTTGGCCTCCTCGATGCCGGCCACGTCCTCGAAGGTGACGCGGCCCGACTTCTCGGTCAGCAGGCGCGCTCGGCTCTTGCCGAAGCCCATGGCCTTGCCGCCGCCGGACTGCATCTGCCGCATGAAGTAGATCCAGACGAAGATCAGCAGCAGCATCGGGCCCCAGGAGGCCAGCAGCTGGATCAGGAGATTGGGCTCTTCCGGCGGCATGGCCTGCACCGCGACGCCATGCTGCAGCAGCTTGTCGGCCAGATCGAAGCCTTGCGGGACGTAGGTGGTGAAGGACTGGCCGTCGTCGGTGGTGCCGACAACCTTCTGCTCCTGGATCTGAACGTCCTTGACCTGCCCGGCCTCGACCTTGTCCATGAATTCGGAGAAGATCAGGTGCGACTGCGGAGAGCGTGACACGCCGCCCTGGAAGATGTTGAAAACCATCACGATCAAGAGGGCGATCAACACCCACAGGACGAGGTTGCGACTAAAGTTCACCTGTCACCTACCCTTCTCACGCGGCCCCGGATCGGTGTCTCGGCCGGCTTTCGTGTCGGCCTCGCGCGCTCTTCCCCCTGGCGCGCCCCAGACCCCTGGGCTCTTAGATAATGTGCCCGCCCTCTCAGGCAACTGCAAACAAAGACCCGCCAGGCATTGCCGAGGGCCGAAATTCAAGTGAGAGACCCACTCTCTCCTTATCCGCACGCCACCAGTCCAACAAGGGCAGCGCGCGCAATCCCCGTGCGTCCCGCAGACAAGGCAGGGACCAGAGCACCGGACCCGGCAGATCCTCCGCCGTCACTTCGCGGTGAACCTCCTGCCAGCCTTGCCGCGTCAAGGGCTCCAAGCGCAACTCCTCGGGCGCAGCCGATACCAGTCTAGCACGAAAACGCCTGTCCCACAGGATATCTCTTCCTGCCTCAAGTACTACGCTCGGCGGACCGCGTTCCTCCCGCACCAGGGCAATGCGGCCCTTGGAGAGGATGATCCGACACCCGCCCAAGGTGGCCGCCGTGCGTCCCTCCTTCAAGTGGGTCACCAGCGCGCGCAGTTGGCGAGCGGCGGGCGCGTAGGTCTGCCCCCCGATCGCGCGCAGGCTCTGGCCCAAGACGGTCTCGGCCAGCACATCCGGCGCGTCCAGCATCGCGGGCCGGTCCAGCGTGGCATAGCCGTTTGCGTGCCAGGCGCTGTGGCGCGCCAGCCACGCCAGGACGGCCTGCTCGAGCGCGCGCCGCGTTGCCCCCAGGGCAGCGGCTGTTTCGCCCAGTCTGGCGAGATCCAAGCCGGCGGCGGCCAAGGACGGCGCCAGCCGGCGCAGCGCCGTGCGTCTGAAGCGGTCGTCGCGATTGCTCGGGTCCTCGACCCATCGAAGCCCTCGCGACCGCAAGAAGGCCTGCAAGTGCCCTTTCGGCATGCTCAGCAGGGGACGCAGCAAGATCACGTCGCGAAGCGTGACGCTGCGGCTCATGCCGGCCAGGCCGAGCGGCCCGCTGCCGGCATCGAGCCGCAGCAGAAGGGTCTCCGCCTGGTCGTCCGCGTGGTGGGCGACCGCCAGGTAAAGCAGGCCGCGGGCGCGGCAGGCCTGCTGCAGGAGCCGGTAGCGCGCGTCCCGCGCCCGCTCTTGGATCGCGCTCGAGGGCTTACCCTCCCTCCAGCGCAGGACCTCGGCCTCGGCACCCAGTCGCATTGCCTGGTCAG
Source organism: Rhodospirillales bacterium (assembly GCA_963669375.1). Taxonomy (GTDB): domain Bacteria; phylum Pseudomonadota; class Alphaproteobacteria; order Kiloniellales; family JACOMY01; genus JACOMY01. The sequence continues at coordinate 2,291,148 of OY770024.1, forward strand.
CGACCAGGGCCGCCTCCCTGGCGCTGTCCGGGCGCAGGCCGTGGTCGACGATCAGCGCCACCACTCTGCCGCCGCGTGCCCGCGTCCAGCGCGCCATCAGCACCAGCAGCGCCAGGCTGTCGGCGCCGCCGGAAAGCGCGACGGCGATCGCGGGATTGGCGGGAAACGGCCCGAAGGGCCGAAGGAGGCGATCGAAGGCGTCGCTCGACAGGCGGTCTTCCGCCAGGTCTGGCGGAGGGCCGTGACTGATCAGCAGCCCAGATTGGCCCGCTCGCGCCGGGCCCTTTCCAGGATGTTGGCCTTGGCGCTGTTGCCCAGACGCGCGTCAAGCTCCTGCAGCACCTGGCAGGCCTGGCCCGTCTGCCCCATCAAAGAGAGCGACAGTCCCAGCTTCAGCAGGCTGTCGGGCGCTTTCGGTCCGTTGTCATGCTCCTGGTAGGACTGCGCGAAGGCTTGGGAGGCGGCCTGATAGTCGCCCCGCACGTAGTAGGTCTCGCCCAGCCAATACTTTGCATTGGCCACCAGGGGATCGTTCGGGTTCTGCTGGATGAAGGCCAGGAGCGCGCGCTCGGCGCTGCTGTAGTCGGCCTGGCGCAGCAGCCCGAAGGCATAGTTGTACTGCTCCTGTGGCGTGCCCGCCGGAAGCGCATCGCCGCTCACGGCGGCCTGCTGATTATCGTAGGCCGGAAGGCCGCCCTGGCCGGTGATGGTGGTATCGGTGCTTCCGGCGAAGCCGCCCGTCTGCGAGGTGCTGGCGGTCTGGTTCTGGCCGCCGCCCTGGATCTGCGCCAGCTCCTCGGCCGAGACCGTGCCGATCACCTGCGGCGAGCCATCGCCGCTGCCGCTCTGCGTCGTCGCCGGCGACGACGTCGACGGCTGGGCCGGGTTGCCACCCTCCAATGCGTTCAAGCGGTACTCGACGTCGGATTGAAAGCGGTCCATCCGGTCGGCCAGTTGGCGCTGCACGTAGCTCAGGCGTTCCACTTGGCCGGTAAGGCGACGCATCTCGTCCTCTATCGCGGCGAAGCGGCGCTCCAGGTTGCCGGCCTCCGCCGGCGTGAACTGCGCCAACTGGAAGACCCCCTGGCGCAGAACCTCCAGCTCGCGCTCCGTGCGGGCGATTTCGCGGTCCAGGTCCTCCAGGCTGTCAACTGCCGCTGCCGGGCCGACCAGCAGAAAACCAGCGAAGGGCAGGACCAAGGCAAAACGACCGAGGGCGGTTAGCGGCATGGGGTCAATCTCCTGGTGCGGCAGCACGAATTCCAGCCTGCAAGAAACTCTACCCGCGCAATCCGCCTGCATTGTGACTGAATTGTGGCAACGCGAAAGGCCGGCGGAGCGGGTCGGCGGGCACCGCCTCGCGCGGAGCCCGCCTAACGCACGGCATTGCTATTGGGCGACCTGGAACTGAGCCCGCCGGTTGAGCGCCCAGGCGTACTCCGTGGATCCGGTGACCGCCGGCCGCTCCTCGCCGAAGGACACGGTCGAGACCCGGGTCGGCTGGATGCCCAAGGTGGTGAGGTAGCGCTTCACCGAATTGGCGCGCCGCTCGCCCAGGGCGAGGTTGTAGGCACGCGTGCCACGCTCGTCGGTGTGGCCCTCGATGGTGGTCACCACGGCCGGCTTGGTCTGCAGCCAGGCGGCGAAAGCCTCCGTGGTCGCCCGCGCATCCGGGCGCAGGTCGGAGCGGTCGAAATCGAAGAAGACACGGTCGCCGACCTGCGCGCGCAGCTCTTCCTCGAGCGATCCGAAGCTCGGCGCGGACGGTGTCGTCGGCGCCGGCGTCGGCTGCACGGCCGCCTGATTCGGCTGGTCGGAAGCGCAGGCGCCCAGGGTGAACGCTCCGGCGACGAAAAGCAGAAGCAGTCGAAGACGCATTGTTAAGGGTCCTTCCTAAGAGACATTGCGCCCTGGAGGGGCATGGGGGGCCTTGGTCATGAACGCCGGCTCTCGCTGTCGGAAGCGCGCGGCCTGCAAACGCACCGCAGCAGTGAGGCTCTGCGATTGGCAAACAGCAGTCAGTGTCAATTGTGTCAAGCCCATGACCGGATTTGTTACGACTTGTGATTAACTAGGGATTGAGCGGCGACCAGGTCGGATCGGAGGCCGCTGTTGGCGTCACGGCCACACGCTCGTTGTAGCCGGTGATGTCGATGGTGTGCAGGCTGCTGGAGACGTTCCCGCGTGTGTCGCTGCGCCCCTGGCGGAAGAAGGAGATCACCCGGCCGTTGGGCGCCCAGGTCGGGGCCTCCACCCGGTAGCCGGTCGCCAGGATGCGCTCTCCCGTGCCGTCCGGGCCGATGACGCCGATCGAGAACTGGCCTTGATGCTGGCGGGTGAAGGCGATGTAGTCGCCGCGCGGCGACCAGCTGGGCGTCGCATAGCGCCCGTCGCCGAAGGTCAGCCGGTCGGCCGTCCCGCCGCTGGCCGGCATGATGTAGAGCTGCTGCGAGCCCGAGCGATCGCTCTCGAAGACGATCTTGCTGCCGTCCGGCGAGAAGGAGGGCGAGATGTCGATGCCGGGACCCGAGGTCAGCCGGTTGAGGTTACGGGTGCGCAGGTCCATCACGTAGATGTCCGAGTTGCCGTCGCGGGCAACGGCCATCACCACCTTGTTGCCGTCGGGCGAGAAGCGCGGCGCGAAGGACATGCCGTCGAAGTTGCCGATCACCTCGCGCTGGCCGGTGTCGAGATTGTAGAGCGAGACCCTGGGCACGGTTCCCGGCACGAAGGAGACATAGGTGATCTCCTGGCGCGTGGGCGAGAACTGCGGCGACAAGACCACCGCCGAGCCGTCGGTGAGGAAGCGGCTGTTGGCGCCGTCCTGATCCATGATCGCCAAGCGCTTGATGCGGCGGTCCTGCGCGCCGCTTTCCGCGACATAGACGATGCGGGTGTCGAAGTAGCCCTCTTCGCCGGTGAGCCGGCTGTAGATGCGGTCGGCGATCTTGTGGGCCACCGAGCGCCAGTTGGCCGGAGAGGCGGTGAACTCGAAGCCCTCGAGCTCCTCCTCGGAGAAGACGTCGTAGAGACGGAACCCCGCCTGCAGCCGGCCGTCGCCGGCGGTCTGCGCGTAGCCCACGACGAGCGCGGCCGCGTTGATCAAGCGCCAGTCGCCGTAGCGCACGCCCTCGCCCGAGAGGTTCTCCGAGGTCTGTATGAAGGCGCCCTCGTCGATCGGCCGGAAGAGGCCGGAGCGCTCCAGGTCGGCGGCCACGACGTCGGCGATGTCGCGGCCCAGACGAGCCTGGCTGCCGTCGGGGCTGGCGAAGGCCGGAACGGCGATGGCCAGCGGGCTGAAGAAGCCCTCCGTGATGTCGATCTCGATATCGGCTCGGGCCTGCGGCAAGGCCGCCAACGAAACGAAGCCGAAGGCGAGGAGGAGGAGGAGTGCTCTTCTCAAGGTGCGTCTCCCTATTGCGTTATCGACACACTTCGCGGGCCGGGAAGTTCATCTTCACGTTCCGCCATTGATTAAACTGGCCATCGGGAAAAGGCAGCGGCTGCGCCTGATAGATGGCACGCTTGGCGCGGTCGGCGACGTCGCGATAGACCGGGTCGCTGTTGTAGCGGCCCATGTCCAGGAACTCAAAGTCCGCCACCCGCTTGTCCTGCGTCATCTCCAGGCGGATCTCCACCACCACGTCCTCGATGCCGCGCTGGCCGCAGGTGACGTTCCAGTAGCGTCCGACGGCTCTCACGATCCTGCGTTCGTCGACGCTGGAGAGGCGCGAGTAGCCGCCGCCGCCCCGGCTGCCGCCGCTGCCGCTGGCCGCCGCACTCTGGCTGCCTCCCTGCGCCAGGCTCGCGATCAGATCGTTGGCCGGGTTCTGCCGTTGGCCGCCCTCGCGCTCCTGGCTGCTGCTGGGCCGGGTCTCCTCGCTGCTTGCCGTCTCGCTCTCTTCCGCCGCGCTGGTCGGCGTCTCCGGCAGGGTCACGTCCCGCTGCGGCTTGGCCGGCGGCAAGGAGAGCGCCGAGAGGTCCGGTTGCTGGCTTTCCTGCGGCGGCTGCTGGACGCCGGCGTCGGTCGGTGCCGGCGGGGTCGGCGCGGTGGTTCGGTCAGGCACGCTCGCCACCTGCGTCGCCGGCGGCGCGTCTTCCTGCTCGGGCGCCGGCAGGGGCGGCGCCGGCGTACCGGCCGCGGCCGCCTCGGCGGGCTCCTGCTGTTCTTGGACCTCCTCGACGGTGTCGTCCGGCAGCGGCTCCGGCCGCGGCTCCTCGGTGCTCTCCAGGGCGATGCGATCCGGCTCCGGCGCCGGGGTCTCGGCTGGAGAGGGCAGCGAGGGCGCCTGCGGTTCCGGTACCGGCGGGGCATCGGGCGAGGGGCTTTCCGTGACGGTGGGCGAGGTCACCGTGCTTTCCAGCGGTTCCGGCGCGATCTCTTCGACCGGTTCCGGGCGTTCGGCGATCTGCTGCTGCGTCGCCGGGGAGGGCACGATCTCGGCCGAGGGGCCCTCGGGAAGGTCGGGAACCGGCTGCTGCTCCAGGGCCTCGGCCGGTTCGGCGGCGGGGGGCAGCGGGCTGTCGATGGTCAGCAGCTGATCGCTGGCGGGCGGCTCGCCCGGCTGCGGCGCCTCCTGGCTCTCGGACAGGATGGCGAGGTCGCTGAGGGCGGGTTCGGCTGCCGGCGCCTCGGCCGACGGCTGTTCCGGCTCGCCGGGTGCGGGGTTTTCCACCGGCGCCGACTGCTGCTCGGCATCGGCCAGGGTCGTCTCCTCCGGCTGGCCCGCCTCTTCGACCTGGGGCTCCGCCTCGGAGGGTGCCTCGGCCGAATCGGGTGCGGTCTGCTCGGCCGGTTCGCCCGGCTCCTGCGGGGTCGGCAGCTGGCTGCTTCGGGTCTGGCTGTCGCTCGGCTCCAGATCGCTCTCGAAGACCACGGGCACGGTGGTGCCGCCGCCCAAGGTCAGCTCGGCGGGGCTGTTGGGCAGGCCGAAGACAAGCAAGATCACGACGCCGACATGCAGCAGCGACGAGAAGACCATGCCATGCCGCACCTGCTCGACCCCTCCTTTCCGTCTCGGACCGTCAGTTGACCTCCGGCGGCGGCGCCTCGGCCAGAAGTGCCACCCGCCGGAAGCCGGCTTCGTTGATCAATCCCATGACCTCCATCACCAGTCCGTAGGAGATCGAGCGATCGCCGCGGACATAGATCCTGGTCTCGGGATTGGCGTCGGTGATCGCCTCCAGCCTGGGGACCAGGCTGACGGCGGTCACCTCGGTCTCCTGGATGAAGAGCCGACCCTCGGCATCGACCGACACCACCAGGGGCTCTTCGGGCGTGGTGATGGGCTGCGCGTCGGCCTGCGGCAGGTCCACCGGCACGCCGACGGTGAGCAGCGGCGCGGTCACCATGAAGACGATCAGCAGCACCAGCATGACGTCGACGAAGGGCGTCACGTTGATCTCCGCCATCGGCTTCCAGGCGCCGCGCCGGCGGCGCCTGCCGCCTCCGCCGCCGCTGCCTCCGTTCATCAGGCCGACCGCCATGGCTCAACGCTCCTCGACCTGGCGCGACAGGATCGCGCTGAACTCGTCGGCGAAAGTCTCCAGCCGCTGTCCGTAGTGATTGAGGTCGCTGGAGATCTTGTTGTAGCCAATCGAGGCCGGGATGGCGGCGAAGAGGCCCAGGGCGGTCGCGAAGAGCGCCTCGGCGATGCCAGGCGCCACCACCGCCAAGCTGGAGTTCTGGGCGGCCGCGATCGAGGTGAAGGCGTTCATGATGCCCCAGACCGTGCCGAAGAGGCCGATGAAGGGAGCCGCCGAGCCGACCGAGGCCAGGAAGACCATGTAGCGCTCCAGGCGCCCCGATTCGCGGCCGATCGCGATGCTCATCACCCGGTCGATCCGCTCTCCCAGACGGGCGCGCAAGGTGTCGCTGCCGGCCAGCGAGTGGGCGGCGCTGCGGCGCCATTCCTGCATGGCGGCGACGAAGACCGCCGACATGGGATCCTGCGGACGCCCTTCCAGCCGGTCGTAGAGGTCTTCCAGGGAGCCGCCGGACCAGAAGGCGTCCTCGAAGCGGTCGGCCTGACCGCGCAGGCGACGCAAGCGCACCACCTTGTCGAAGATGATCGCCCAGGTCCAAAAAGAGGCGGCCAGCAGCAAGATCATCACCACCTTGACCACCACATCCGCCTGCAGGAAGAGCGACCAGGCATTCAAGCCTTCTTCCATGTCATCCCGTCTCCTTACGTCCCGATCAAATCCTTGCCGACGCCCGGAGCAGCCTCCGCTAGCCGACCCCCAACCCGCGGATCGCTCCGCTCGTCGTCGATCAAATAGGCCTGAAAGCGCTCGCGCCAAAGCCGCGGTATGCGGCGCGCGCTGCCTTCGCTGGTCATGCAGACGACCCGCATCATCAGCTGCACCAAGACCTCCTCGCCCCGGCAGAGCCGCTGCAGCGCGTCTACGTAGGCGGCCCCCTGCTTAGTGAAGCGGGTGCGCACCAGAAGGGCGTCGTCCAGCCGCGCCGGCGTCAGATAGTCCACCTCGACCCGCCTAACCACGAAGAGCAATCCCTCTTCCCTTGCGAAGGTCTGATGATCCAGGCCCAACAGGCGCATGGCCTCGGTGCGCGCCCGCTCGGCGAACTTAAGGTAGTTGGCGTAGTATACGATCCCCGCCGCGTCGGTATCCTCATAGAATACGCGGAGCGGATAGAGATGCTCTCGTCCGTCGAATGTGCCGGAGAGGGGCTGCACGGCACCTAAACCCTTTCTTCCTCGTGTCCTTCAGCCGACATCCGCCTCGCCCGGCCCGCCGAAAAGGTCGGGCTCCGCCTGGGCTTGGAGGTTTCGCGGCAGAGGCAGTCCCAAGTGTTCGTAGCCGCCGGCCGCCAGAACCCGGCCACGCGGCGTCCGCTGCAAGAGGCCCTGCTGGATCAAGTAGGGTTCGATCACCTCTTCCAGCACGTCGCGCTGTTCCGAGAGGGCGGCCGCCAAGGTCTCTACCCCGACCGGACCGCCGGCATAGTTCTCGGCGATCATGGCGAGATAGCGGCGGTCCATGGCGTCGAATCCACCGGGATCGACCTCCAGTCTGGTGAGTGCCCGATCGGCAACACCGCGGTCGATTACCGCCGCATCGGCCACGGCGGCGAAGTCCCGGACGCGGCGCAGCAGGCGGCCGGCGACCCTTGGCGTGCCGCGCGAGCGCCGGGCGATTTCAGCCGCGCCCTCGCCGCTGAGCGCCATCTCCAGCACCTTGGCGCCGCGCTCCACGATCGACCGAAGCTCGTCCGGGCTATAGAAGTCCAGCCGCAGGGGGATTCCGAAGCGCTCGCGCAGCGGCCGGGTGATGAGGCCTGAGCGCGTGGTGGCGCCGACCAGTGTGAAGGGCGGTAGATCGATCCTGACCGATCGCGCCGCCGGCCCCTCGCCGATGATGATGTCGAGCGCGAAGTCCTCCATCGCCGGATAGAGGATCTCCTCGACGGCCGGCGACAGCCGATGGATCTCGTCGATGAAGAGCACGTCGTGCGGCTGCAGGTTGGTCAGCAAGGCCGCCAGGTCGCCGGCCCGCGCGATCACCGGCCCAGAGGTGGCGCGGAAGGAGACGCCCATCTCGCGGGCGACGATCTGCGCCAAGGTGGTCTTGCCCAGGCCCGGCGGCCCGAACAGCAGGACATGGTCCAGGGCCTCGCCGCGTTGGCGCGCGGCCGCGACGAAGATCTCCAGGTTCTCGCAGAGTTTGCGCTGGCCGACGAATTCGGCCAGCCGCTGCGGGCGAATCGACTGCTCGAAGGCCTCTTCACCGCCGCCTTGGGTGGAGACCAGGCGCTCTTCGCTCATCGCGCCAACTCCTTGAGGGCCGTCTTCAGGAGGTCTTCGAGCCCGGCCCCGTCACCCAGCGCCTTGCGCGCGGCCGACACCGCCGCCAGGGCCTCCGAAGGGCGGTAGCCGAGCCCTTCCAGGGCCTGGGCCGCGTCGCGCACCTCCTGGTCGCCGTCCAGCACCGGCGCGGCACCGCCGTCCGCCTGCGCCGCGGCACCCAGCTGCAGGGCCGCCACCTTGTCCTTCAGCTCCGAGATCAAGCGCAGGGCCAGCTTGTTGCCGACCCCGGATGCGCGGGTCAGGGCCGCTCTGTCGCCCGAGGCCACGGCCCTGGTGAGGTCGCCGGGCGAGAGCGTCGAGAGAATGGCCAGCGCCAGCCGGCTGCCGACCCCCTGCACGCCCTGCAGCAGGCGAAACCAAGCGCGCTCGCCCGCCTCGGCGAAGCCGTAGAGGTGGATGTGGTCCTCGCGCACGTGGGTCTCGATCAAGAGGCTGACGGCCTCGCCCGGCCGGCCCAGCTGCGAGAGCGTGCGATTGGAGGCGAAGACCAGATAGCCGACGCCGCCGACGTCGATGATCGCCTGCCCCTCGCCGCTCTCGTCCAGCCGACCGCTCAGCTTGCCGATCATCGCCGAACCTCCTAGCGGGCGCCGCGCCGCGACGGCAGTCGGCCCGAGGGTCCGGCCCAGGCCACCGCAGTGGCGGCGTGATGTGCATGGCAAATGGCGATGGCGAGCGCGTCGGCGGCATCGCCGTCCCTGACGTCGATTCCCGGCAGCAAGCGGTTCACCATCATCGCCACCTGTCCCTTCTCCGCATGGCCGCTGCCGACGATGGAACGCTTGACGATCATCGGTAGGTACTGCGCGACCGGCAGCTCGGCGAGCGAGGGCACCAACAGGGCCACGCCCCGCGCCATGCCCAGCTTCAAGGTCGAGGCCGGATTGCGGTTGGCCAGGGTCTCCTCGACCGCGGCCGTCGTCGGTCGGTGCTCCGCGACCACGGCCTCGAGTGCTTGATGCAGGATGACGAGCCGCGCCGGCAAGCTCTGCTTTTCGTCGGTGGCGATGACGCCGTGCGCCAGATGGCTGAGCCGGCTGCCTTCGGCTTCGATGACGCCCCAACCGGTGCGGCGCAGACCGGGGTCGACGCCCAGAACGCGCATGGCCCCCGCGCTAGTTGGCGAGCTGGTCGAGGATCTCCTCGGGTATGTCGAAGTTCGCGGCAACGCTCTGCACGTCGTCGTTGTCCTCCAGAGCCTCGATCAGCTTCATCAGGGTCTGGGCGGCGTCGGTCTCGACCGGCACGCCATTGTTCGGCCGCCACGAGAGGCGGCCCTCCTGCGGATCACCGTATCGCTCCGACATGGCGTCGCGCACCTGGGAAAAGTCCTCCGGAGCGCAAAAGATTTCGTGAAGCTCGGCGCTCGACTGCACGTCGGCGGCACCGGCTTCGACCGCCGCCTCGAAGATATCGTCGGCGCCGGCGGTCTCGCCCGGATAGGCCAGATAGCCGACCCGCTCGAACATGAAGGAGACGGAATTGGTCTCGCCCATGCTGCCGCCGTTCTTGGAGAAGATCGCGCGCACGTCGCTGGCGGTGCGGTTGCGGTTGTCGGTCAGCGCCTCGACGATGATGGCCACGCCGCCCGGGCCATAGCCTTCGTAGCGGATCTCTTCGTAGATGGTGTCGTCGTCGCCGCCGGTCGCCCGCTTGATCGCCCGCTCGATGTTGTCCTTCGGCATGTTTTCCGCGCGGGCCGCCTGAATAGCCCCGCGCAGGCGCGGATTGGCCGCCGGATCGGGCATGCCGTTCTTGGCGGCAACAATGATCTCGCGCGTCAGCTTGGCGAAGATCTTGGCGCGCTTTTTGTCCTGCGCGCCCTTGCGGTACATGATGTTCTTGAATTGTGAATGACCTGCCATGACAGCTCCGTTTCTTGTCTTCGAGGCCCGGGCCTAGGGCGCCGGGACCGCGGCTTCGGCCGTCTTGCGCGGATCGGCCTGGCGAATGACGCCGCCGATGCGAAGCGGCTCCACGGCGAGCGCCAGGCCGCTTCTCTCGTCGGTCTCCACCAGCACGCCGCAGAGCGTGCCGGCACCCTTGGCCACCGACATGCGCTCGGTCGGCAGCTTCTTGGTGAAGCGCTCGACGGGGACCGCCTTGTCCATGCCGATCACCGAATCGTAGGCGCCGCACATGCCGGCATCGCTCTGATAGGCGGTGCCGCCCGGCAGGATCATGGTGTCGGCGGTGGGCACATGCGTGTGGGTCCCGACGCAGAGGCTGACCCGGCCGTCGACGAAGTGCCCCATCGCCATCTTCTCCGACGTGGCCTCGGCGTGCATGTCGACGATGGCGGCATGGACCGTCGCCCCCAGCCGATAGCCGGAGAGCGCCTGCTCCACCGTGCGGAAGGGATCGTCCAGCGCGTCCATGAAGAGCCGGCCCAGCACGTTGATCACCAGCACCTTCTTGCCGGTCACGGTCTGGAAGACGGCGACGCCGCGCCCCGGCGTGCCGGCCGGGTAGTTCGCCGGACGCAGCAGCCGTGGCTGCTGCTCGATGAAGGAGAGTGCCTCGCGCTGGTCCCAGGAGTGGTTGCCCCCGGTCATCACGTCGACGCCGCAGGCCAGGATCTCGTCCGCCAAGGCCTTGGTGATGCCGAACCCGGCGGCGGCATTTTCGACATTGACGATGACGATATCGAGCTTGAGCGCGCGCCGAAGGCCCGGCAGGTGCTCGGCCAGGACCTCTCGTCCGGGCCGTCCGACGATGTCACCGAGAAAGAGGATACGCATTAGGACGTCACCTGCCCTCTGGCCGGGCTCAGGTCAAGGCCGCTCAGCCGATCCGGATCGCTTCCCGCTCGGTCACGATCCAGTCGAGCGGCAGGTCGGTCGCCTCGCGCGGCACCCGGGCCACTTCCTGCCCGGCGTAGGCAGCCCCCACCGCGGTTACGTGAGAGACGCCCCTGAGCTCGGCCAGGGTGCGGTCATAGAAACCGCCGCCATAGCCCAGGCGATAGCCCTGGCGATCGAAGGCGAGCAGCGGAACGATCAGCACCTCCGGCACGGAGATCGGCGCCTCGGCCGGCGGCTCGGAGGTGCCGAAGGCGGCGGGCTCCAGGGCCTGGCCCGGCTGCCACTGACGAAACAGCAAGGGTCTGGCCGGCCCCAGCATCACCGGCAGCGCGATACGATTGCCGCGTTCGTGAAGCGCCTTCATGGCCGAGCGCACGTCCAGTTCGTCGGCCATCGGCCAATAGGCCGAGACCGTCGCCAAGGGCAGGAACTGAACGGCGTCCAAGAGCCCTTCGAGAAAGCGCGCCGCCGCATTCTCCGCCGCCGCCGCGGCCGCCGCGCGACGACGCTTGGCCTCTTTGCGCAGAGCCGCCTTCTCCTCGGCGATGCCTGTCATGGGGCTGACTTTCACAAAAGGGGAAGAAAGGGGTTGGTGCCGCGATGGCCGTCGACGTCATTCATCCTCTCGGACCCGCATAAAGCAGGTGGGCGCCAGATGCCTGGGCCAGGACCCGGACAGAGCCAGCTCCCGAGAGAAGTCTTATCGGCCCCAGGGATAGAATCGCCTAACGCACCCCGCAGCACCAGCGCCAATAGTTAGGCAGTGCCCCCCTTGTCGGCAATCACTTCCAGCCGCTTTGTTGCCTGCTCCAGCTCGTCCAGCAGTCCGGTGGGCGGCGGCGCGCGGCGTCCGGCCTCGTCCAACTCGTCCACCAGCATCAGCGCCGCCAGCACCAGCAAGCGGGTTTCCGTCAAGGTGCCGAAACGCTCCGACAGGCCGGCCAAACGGTGGTCCAGCTGCGCGGCGAGTTGGCGCAGATGGTCTTCTTGCCCATCATCGCAGATCAAATCGTGCCTGCGACCATGAATGGTGACGTCTACTCTAGCCAAAGATCCCTCGCCTGCCGCGATCGCCTAAGCCGGCGGCCGCAGCCATGTTATCCCGGCCTCAGGCCGCCTGGCCGGCACCAGACAGCTGGCCCTCCAATCGCTCGATCAGGCTGTCCAGCTTGGCGCCGGTGTCGGACAGCAAGCTCTGCAAACGCTCCTTGTCGGCCTCCGCCTCCGCCAGCGCGTTGCGCAACCGCTCCACCTCGCGGCTTTGCGCTTCCACCCGGCCGATCGCCGTCTCCAAACGGCGCATCGCCTCGCCGACCCGTCCACCGGTCGCCTCGGCGTTCATCGTCATGCTGTCTGACACTTGCGGATTCCGCTCCATTGCTGTCGGTTGATCTCGAAGATCGAGACACTGTCGCGGCACTGTGGCCAGAGCGTGGCGCAGTCGTCAATGGCAAGTGCCGTCGAAGCGCTCAGGGCATCTTGTCCGGGGGGATTGCGCGCTGCAGCATGATCGCAGTTGACTGGGGCCAGGCTGGGCGGCATGTTCCGCCTCGTTTCGCGACGGGGACAGCATCCGACAGCTGCGGAAAGCGGGCATTCCGCCACGCCGGGCGGAGGAGGCCGAAGCCGACGCGGCAATCACACTGCGCGCCGATATTGGAACCCAGCGCGACAGTAAACCGTAGCGATGCGAGCTGAATGATGGATGGTGCAGCCCTGGCGACTGCGCATCGGGACATGGCCAACTGCATCCGTGCCTTGGCCATGGACGCAGTCGAGCAGGCAAAGTCGGGGCATCCCGGCATGCCGATGGGCATGGCCGATGTCGCGACCGTACTCTTTACCCGCTTCTTGAAGTACGATCCGGCGCGGCCGGACTGGCCGGACCGCGACCGCTTCGTGCTGTCGGCCGGGCACGGCTCGATGCTGCTCTATGCGCTGCTCTACCTCACCGGCTATCCGGAGATGACGCTAGAGGAGATCAAGCGCTTCCGCCAGCTGGGCAGCCGCACGGCCGGCCACCCGGAGTATGGCGAGGCGCCCGGCATCGAGACCACGACCGGCCCCTTGGGTCAGGGCCTGGCGAACGCCGTCGGCATGGCGATCGCCGAGCGCCACCTGAACGCGGTCTATGGCGACCGGCTGGTCGACCACCGAACCTACGTCGTGGTCGGCGACGGCTGTCTGATGGAGGGCATCAGCCAGGAGGCCATCACGCTCGCCGGGCATTTGCGGCTCAACCGCCTGATCGTGCTCTTCGACGACAACGGCATCTCGATCGACGGCCCGACGTCGCTGGCGACCTCGGAGGACCAGGCCGCCCGTTTCGCCGCGGCCGGCTGGACGACGCTCGCTTGCGACGGGCACGATCCCGAGTCGATCGCGGCCGCGCTGAGCGCCGCGCGGGACGCCGACCGCCCGGTGATGATCTCCTGTCGCACGGTGATCGGTTTCGGCGCGCCGAGCAAGGAAGGCACCGCCAAGACGCACGGCGCGCCGCTCGGCGGCGAGGAGATCGCCGGTGCCCGCGAACGCCTGGGCTGGCCTCATCCGGCCTTCGAAATCCCGGAAGCCATCCTGGCGGAATGGCGCACCGCCGGTCAGCGCGGTGCCGCGACGACCCGCGAATGGGATCAACGCCTCGCAGAAGCCCCCGAGGCGCTTCGCGAGTCCTTTGTCCGTCGGATGGCCGGGGCCCTGTCTCCCGATTGGCAGGACGCCCTGACGCCCTTGCTCAAGCAAGCGATCGAAGAAAAGCCGACCCTGGCGAGCCGGGCCGCTTCGCAAAAGGTGTTGGACCACTTGGTCCCCGTGACGCCCGAGCTCATCGGCGGATCGGCCGACCTCACCGGCTCCAACAACACCAAGGCGAGCGCCATGGGGGTGCTGGACAGCGCCGACTACGGCGGTCGCTATCTGCACTACGGCGTGCGCGAGCACGGCATGGCGGCGGCCATGAACGGCATGGCGCTGCACGGCGGGATCAGGCCCTACGGCGGCACCTTCCTTACCTTCACCGACTACTGCCGACCGGCGATCCGCCTCTCGGCGCTGATGGGCTTGCCGGTCGTCTATGTGATGACCCACGATTCCATCGGGCTGGGCGAGGACGGACCGACCCACCAGCCGGTCGAGCATCTGGCCGCCTTGCGGGCGATACCCAATCTGCTGGTCCTGCGCCCCTGCGACCTGGTGGAGACGGTGGAGGCCTGGGCGGTCGCGCTCAAGCAGACGGATCGGCCCAGCATCATCGCGCTCAGCCGCCAGGGCCTGCCCGCGGTGCGCCAGGACTTCGGCGAGAACCTGACCGCGTTCGGCGGCTATATCCTGGCGCCCTCCAAGGGGCCGCGCGCGGTCAGCCTGATCGCCTCCGGCTCCGAGGTCGCCATCGCCTTGAAGGCGAAGGATCAGCTGGAGGAGCAGGGCATCGCCACGGCGGTGATCTCGCTGCCCTCGTGGGAGCTCTTCGGCGAGCAGCCGCAGCAGTATCGCGACGAGGTCCTGGGTCCCGGCGCGCTGCACATCACCATCGAGGCCGCCAGCCCCTTCGGCTGGGAGCGCTGGATCGAGCCCGGCGGCAGTTTCGTCGGCATGAGGGGCTTCGGCGCCTCCGCGCCGGCCAAGGACCTCTACGAGCATTTCGCCGTCACGCCCGAGGCGGTGGTCAAGGCAGTGAAGTCAAGGCTCTAGCGCGACCGGCCTTGAGAGTTGGGAACAGCGGCGGCCGCCCCATAGCGTCTTGGCGGCCGGACACACGAGGAGGGAAAGGAAGCGAGTGATGACAGACCTGGCCGATATTGCCAAAGCGCTGGTGGTCAAGGGTAAGGGCATTCTGGCCGCGGACGAATCCAGCGGCACCATCAAGAAGCGCTTCGACAGCATTTCCGTAGACAGCACGGAGACCAATCGCCGCGACTATCGCGAGATGCTCTTCTCCACGCCGGGCATCGAGAGCTTCATCAGCGGCGCCATTCTTTTCGACGAGACCATCCGGCAGAAGGCCTCCGATCAGCGGCCCTTGTCGGAGCTGCTGAGCGAGCGGGGCATCATTCCCGGCATCAAGGTCGACAAGGGCGCCAAGCCCCTGGCGCTGAACGAAGACGAGACCGTGACCGAGGGCCTGGACGGCCTGCGCGAGCGGCTGCAGGAATATGTCGCGCTGGGCGCCAAGTTCACCAAATGGCGCGGCGTCTACAAGATCGGCGAGGATATTCCCTCGGCCACCTGCATCACCGCCAACGCTCATGCACTGGCCCGCTATGCCGCGCTTTGCCAAGAAGCCGGCCTGGTGCCGATCGTCGAGCCGGAAGTGCTGATGGACGGTGACCACGACATCGACACCTGCGAGTTCGTGACCGAAGAGGTGCTGCGCGCGGTCTTCTCCGAGCTGTCGGTGGCCGAGGTGGAGCTGGAAGGCATGCTGCTGAAGCCGAACATGGTCATCTCCGGCACCGACTGTCCCGAGCAGGCCAACCACGAAGAGGTGGCGGAGCGCACGGTGGACTGCTTCCGGCGCGTCGTCCCGGCCGCGGTTCCCGGCATCGTCTTCCTTTCGGGCGGCCAGTCCGACGAGGACGCGACCCTGCACCTCAACGCCATGAACAAGCTGGACCCGCAGCCCTGGGCCTTGAGCTTCTCTTACGGCCGCGCGCTGCAGGCGGCACCGCTGCAGGCCTGGGGCGGCAAGCGCGAGAACGTCGCCGCCGGCCAAGCCGCCTTCATGAAGCGTGCCAGGGCCAACGGCTTGGCAGCCACCGGCACCTATACCATCTGACGGAAGCACCACCGCGAAGCGATGCGGCTGCCACATCCGGCAGCCGGGCAAAGACGAGGACGAACATGGCAGTTAAGGTTGGTATCAACGGCTTCGGCCGCATCGGACGTCTGGTGTTCCGCGCCGCGATGGAGGCCAAGCGCGACGACGTGGAGTTCGTCGCCATCAACGATTTGGGCTCGGCCGCGGACAACGCGCACCTCCTGACCTACGACAGCGTCCACGGCCGCTTCCCGGGCCAGGTCGAGGCCAAGGATGGCAGCATCGCGGTCGACGGCAAGGAGGTGAAGGTCCTCTCCGAGCGCGACCCGGCCAAGCTGCCCTGGGGCGATCTCGGCGTCGACGTCGTCATGGAGTGCACCGGCATCTTCGCCTCGCGCGACAAGGCGGCACTGCACCTGGCGGGCGGCGCCAAGCGGGTGATCGTCTCGGCGCCGGCCTCCGGCGTCGATCTCACCGTGGTCTACGGTGTCAATCACGACGCGCTGACGGCCGAGCACGAGGTCATCTCCAACGCCTCCTGCACGACCAACTGCCTGGCGCCGGTGGCGCACGTGCTGCATCAGACCGTCGGCATCGAGCGCGGCTTCATGACCACGATCCACAGCTATACCGGCGATCAGCGCACCGTCGACACGCTGCACAAGGACCTGGCCCGCGCGCGGGCCGCGGCGGTCTCGATCATTCCGACGACCACGGGTGCCGCCCGCGCCGTCGGCCTGGTCCTGCCGGAGTTGAAGGGCAAGCTGGACGGCACCGCGATGCGCGTGCCGACCCCGAACGTCAGCCTCATCGACTTCAAGTTCGACGCCGCGCGCGAGACCAGCAAGGAGGAGATCAACGAGGCGATCGAGGCCGCGGCCGCCGGTCCGCTGAAGGGTGTTCTCGACACCAACGCCTTGCCGCTGGTCTCGGCCGACTACAACCACCACCCCGCCTCCTCGATCTTCGATCTCAAGGAGACGCAGGTGATCGAGGGCCGCTTCGTCAGGGTGATGTCCTGGTACGACAACGAGTGGGGCTTCTCCAACCGGATGAGCGACACCGCCGTCGCCATGGGCAGACTGCTCTGACCGGCATCGCCGCCAGGGGGCCGGAAGCGTCCGGCCCGTCCCTGCCGCCAGGGCCCCTGTTCCTGGTGGAGAGCTGCGATGACGTTCGACGCATCGCGGCCGTGTCGCGGGCGCTGGACCGCCCGGCAGTGGTGATCTCCAACGGCGCCATCGGCTGGCACCTCTTCGCCGCGATGATCAGGGCGGCCGAGCCGGAGGACACCGCGCTTTCCTTCCTCTTCGACGCCGGCGACGGCGCCGGGCCGGCCGCGGAGGCGCTGCGCTCGGGCGCGCGCTACGTGCTCTCGACGGCCACCGCGGCGCAGTGGGCCTCCCTGCGGGACTTGGCGGCAAGCAGCGGCGCGACCCTGCTGGACGGCCTGGCGGAGGCCCCGCGGGACTGCCGCGACGTCGAGGCGATCAAGCGCGCCCTGACCGCCTGGCCGGAAGAGGCGCGCGCCACCGCATGAGCCTGGAGGGCTGCCGCTTCTACCTCGTCACGCCGATCGCGTTGGCCACCGGCCAGCTGCCCCTGCTGCAGTTCCAAGAGCAGCTGACCAGGGCGCTCGCCGGTCCGCGCGTGGAAGCGCTGCTGCTGCGCACCGGCGGATTGGAGGCCGCCAGCGACGACGGCGGACTGGCCCGCCAGATCGATGCCCTGCTGCCGCTGGCCCACGCGGCCGGCGTACCCTTGGTCGTGGAAGAGCGCGCCGACCTGGTCCAGAAGCACGGCTGCGACGGCATCCACGTGAGCGGCGACAAGCGCAAGGTCGCGGCCGTCAGGCGGGCGCTGGGCGATGAGGCTATCGTTGGCGCCGCCGTCGGCACCTCGCGCCATGACGCCATGGAGGCAGGCGAGGCAGGGGCCGACTACGTCGGCTTCGGTTCGTTCGATCCGGAGCCGCAGCCGCCACCCGCGGACCTCTTGACCTGGTGGCAGGAGATGATGGAGCCGCCCTGCGTGGCGCTGGGCGGCATCACCCTGGCGAACGCGCCCGACCTGGCGCGTGCCGGAGCCGACTTCCTGGCCCTGCGCAACGCCGTCTGGAACCATGAGAAAGGCCCCTTGGCGGCCCTTACCGCGCTTTCCAAGGCGATCGCGGCCGAGGATTGAGCGCCGGCCGCCGCCAAGCCGTAACCAAGGAGCGCTAGATTGGCCGCCCATCAAGGAGCCGAAGCATGACCAGCCCCGATCTCACCACGCTTAAGAGCTTCACCGAGGCGCTGGCGCGCCAGGCCTGTCAGACGGTGCTGGCGCAGCGCGCCACGGCCACGATGGAGATCAAGGCGGACGGCTCGCCGGTCACCACGGTGGACCGGGCCGTCGAACAGGTGCTGCGCGCCAGCATCGAGCGGCACTATCCCGATCACGGCATCCTGGGCGAGGAGTACGGCGCGAAGAACCTGGATGCCGAGTGGGTCTGGGTGCTGGACCCGATCGACGGCACCAGGCAGTTCGCCGGCGGCCTGCCCACCTTCGGCGTGCTAATCGCGCTTTGCCGCCAGGGCGAGCCGCAGATCGGCGCGATCTGCCAGCCGATGACGGGAGAGGTCTATCTCGGCATTCGCGGCCAGGGTGCCTGGCTGAACGACGCGCCCGTCCGTCCCGCGGCGCCGGAGGGCATCGGCAGGGCGATCGCCAGCCTGTCGGATCCGGAAGCCTACGACAGCGCCACGCGGCCGGGCTTCGAGGCCCTGTCGCGCGCCACGCTCTGGAACCTCTACGACGGCGGCTGTCTGGGCTATGGGTCGCTCGCGTCCGGATGGCTGCACGTCTGTCTCAACGGACCCAACATGGACAGCTACGACATCTGCGCCCTGGTTCCCGTGGTCGAGGGCGCCGGCGGTCGGATCACCGACTGGCAAGGCAAGCCCCTGGGCCTCTCTTCGTCCGGCGCCATCGTCGCCTCGGCAAGTCCGGCGCTGCACGACGAGGTGTTGGGGCTGTTGGCCCTCCCCGACTGACGGCCTTGGGACGCGAGACCTCCCACGAGGACGCGGTCGGCGCCTACTACGACCGCAGAGTCGCGTCCGAATGGCAGCGTTTGGATGGGAACTGGCTGGAGTACGCCGTCACCCGACACTTCATAGACCGTTTCGTGCCGACCGGCTCCGACATCCTCGACATCGGCGGCGGACCCGGACGCTATGCGCTCGACCTGACCGCATCGGGTCACAGGGTCGCGCTGGCCGACCTCTCCGCCGCCAACGTCGCCTTTGCCGAGAAGCAGGCCAAGGCGGCCGGTCTCGAACTCCCAGCCGCCGTGAAGGCCGATGCCCGCGACCTCTCCGGCTTCGCCGACGCCACTTTCGATGCGGTGCTCAACCTGGGTCCTCTCTACCACCTGCTCGACGAAGGCGATCGGGTCGGCGCCATTAAGGAGAGCCTGCGCGTCCTCAAGCCGGGCGGCTCAGCCTTCTTCGCCTTCATCTCCCGCTACGCGCCGCTCCACTTTCTGCTGAAGAGCGCGCCTGGCGAGATCGCCGACAAGGCCGACGCCACCAGGCGCATCCTGGAGAGCGGCTTCTACGAGCCGCGCGCGGGCGAGGACTTCTTCGTCGACGCGCACTTCGCCGATCCGGCCGAGATCGAGCCCTTCATGCGCCGCTTCGCGCTCGACAAGCTGGCCTTCTTCGGCGCCGAGAGCGTCATGGCGCAAAGCGAGGCCGCTTTGCAGTCCCTGCCCTCCGCAGCCCGAGAGTGCTGGCTCGCGCTCGCCCTTCAGGTGGCGGCCACGCCCGCCGCGCACTATGCGAGCGAACACTTGGTGTTCGTCGGCCGAAAGCCGGGCTAGAGGGGAACCCTGGCCGCCGAATCCATGGGTTTCACACCCGAGGGCCGGCGGGCGAGGTGGACCGGCGTCTCCTTCGATGGCTTCGAGAACGAGAAGATCGCCGAAAGCTGGATCGTCTGAGACAAGTATCGCTTACTGAACGAACTGCGCACCACAGAATAACCCATTGCTTACCGCCGTCCGACGTCGAGCCCCCTCGGCTCTTCGCGCAAGAGGGCGAAGAGTTCGGCCTGCGAGCAGATGCCGAGCTTGCGGTAGGCCCGCTTGCGATGCGTCTTCACCGTCTCCAGGGTGATGGAGAGCAGATCGCCGATCGCGCGCGAGGTGAAGCCCTGGGCGACCAGGTCGATGACGTCCCGCTCGCGCGCGCTCAGGCGCTTCAGGGCGATGTTGACCACCCTGAGGCCGCCGTCCGTCAGCCGCCCCCAGTGGTGGGAGAGGGTGCCACAGACGAGCGGCGTCACGTCGGTCAGGACCGCGGCCTCGGCCGGCGTGAAGCGGCCGAAATCCGCCGGCCGGCGGTAGAGGCCCACCTGGCAGCAGGCCCGCGCCTGACGGCCCTCCTCCTCGATCGGGAAGACGATCTGCAGTTCGGCCAGGTGGCTCGGCCAGTCGAGCGTTCGAAAGCCGAGCTCTTCGCCGTGGCTCTGCTGCAGGGGGAGGGAGCGGTAGTGCCGCTCGCTCACGCGCGCGCGCTTGGCGACATCGACCGCCCGATAGGCACCCGGCGGCGCGCCGGCCCGCAGCGACCAGACGAAGGGATCGATGACGTAGGTGGCCTCCAGGTAGTTGCGCACGCCGCTTCGCAAGACCGCATCGCCGAAGGACGACCAGAGCAGCTGCGGCGGCTCGCTCTCGCGCTGGCAAAACACGGTGATGTCCTCGAAGGGCACCAAGGTCGACAGGAATTCGTTCAGGACGGCAGGATAGAACCCGCCGCCGGCCGCCTCGTAGAGGTCCGCCACGCGGCGTGAAAAGCTGCGGAGCCCCCGACGCGAGGTCGCATCGGGCTCCCAAGAGGTTTCTCCAGGCATGACCACCCTGTCCTTCCGGGTGTGCTACCTTAGAAGCACTATATGACAGCTCTTCATGCTTGTCCCCCTTTAGGGGCATTGAGGACGGCGGCGACCTGCCATCAACTGTCCGGGTTTCGTTCAGCACTGATCACCTGTCCCGGGAGAGCCCTGATGAAGAGACTTGCCATTGCGATGGCCACCTCGGTCGTGCTTGTCGCCGCCGCGACCGCCGCCAGCGCCGAGGCGCTGCGGGTCGGCACCGAATGCACCTACGCCCCCTTCAACTACCGCACCGCCGACGGCGAGCTGACCGGCTACGACGTCGACGTCGCCCGCGAGGTCGGCAAGCGCATCAGCGCCGAGATCGAGTTCGTCTGCCAAGAGTGGGACGGCATGATCCCCGCCTTGCTGGCCAACAAGTTCGATCTGATCGTCGCGTCCATGTCGATCACGGACAAGCGCTTGAAGCAGATCGACTTCTCCGGCCCCTATCGGGTCTCGATCGGCCAGTTCGTCGGCCGCAAGGACGCCGATCTGACCCTCTTCGACGATAGTGGGGAGGTCATTCCCGGCAACTTCGACGGACTGCGCGTCGGCCTGGAGCGCTCCAGCACCTACGAGGAGTGGATGAAGGCCAAGGTGCCGGATGCCGAGATCGTCTACTACGACGCCAACGAGCCCATGTACCTCGACCTCACCGCCGGGCGGGTGGACGTCATCATGACCAACCCGATGAAGGCCTACCTGAAGTTCCTCTCCAAGGAGGGCAACCAGGATTTCGACGTCATCGGACCGCAAATCGAAGAGCAGGCCTACTTCGGGATCGGCGTGGGCATCGGCCTGCGTAAGGATCAGGAGGCCTTGAAGGGGCGCATCAACGAGGCGCTGAAGGCGATGACCGAGGACGGCACCTTGGATGAGTTCTCGCTGCGCTACTTCCCCTTCCCGATCTATCCGCAGTCCTGGCAAGGCACGACCTAAGGCCTTGGTCCCGAGGCCTTAGGGCGAGGCGACCTTGGGCGCGCTCTCCGGTTGGATCGACGACTTTCTGGCCGGCACGCTGGTGATCGTCGCGGTCTTCGCCGTAGCGTTGGTGATGAGCGTGGTCTGGGGGCTTGCCGGTGCCGCCGGCAAGCTCTTCGGGCCGCGTTGGCTGAAGGCCGTGATCAGGGTCTATGTCACGGTCTTTCGCGGCACGCCCGAGCTTCTGGTCCTCTTGATCTTCTACTTCGGCGCGGCGGTTACCCTGACCGGCATCGCCAAGATCTTCGACCCCGACGTCAAGTTCGTCGACATCCCGCCCTTCTGGGCGGGCGCGCTGGCCATCAGCATGGTGGCCGGCGCCTACCTGACGGAGATCTTCCGCGGCGCCTTCCTGGGCGCCGATCCCGGCACCATCGACAGCGCCAAGGCGCTGGGCCTCAAGCCCTTGCAGGTCTTCTTTCTGGTGCGCTTTCCGCAGATGTGGCGCATCGCCCTGCCCGGCTTCGGCAATCAGGCCATCTCGCTGATCAAGGACACGGCGTTGATCTCGGTGGTCGGGTTGGAAGAGGTGATGTTCACCGCCGACATGGCGATCTCCGTCACTCAAGAGCCCTTCACCATGTACATCGCGGTCGCCTTCATCTACCTGGCGCTCACCAGCCTCGTCAGCTTCGCCCTGCGCCGGGCGGAGGCGCGCGCCAACCGCTACAGGACGGCAGGCTGATGGGCTTGGACCTGGGCCTCATCCTCGATTCCCTGCCGCGCCTGCTGGACGGCATCGGCATCACGCTTGCCATCCTCTTTGCTTCCTTGGCCGGCGGCCTGGCGATCGGCACCCTGGTCTGCGCGGCCCTGCATGCGAAGGGGCTCGTGCTGCCGCGCCTGGCCCGGGCTTACGTAACCTTCTTCCGCGGCACGCCGGCCTTGGTGCAGCTCTTCGTCGTCTACTACGGCCTAGCGCAGTTCGAGTTCGTGCGGGAAAGCCCGCTCTGGATCCTGCTGCGCGATCCCTTCTGGTGCTGCGTCCTCACCTTCTCGATGAACTCCGGAGCCTACAATGCGGAGATCATGCGCGGCGCGCTCTCCGGCGTCCCCAGCGGCCCCTTGGAGGCCGCGCGCGCGATGGGGATGCGGCGCTGGCCCTGCTTCAGGACCATTACCTTGCCGCTGGCCCTGCGCCTGGGCCTGCCGCCCTACGGCAACGAGGCCGTCAGCATGCTGAAGACCACGGCGCTGGCCAGCACGGTGACGCTGATGGACCTGACCGGCGTCGCCCGGACCCTGGTGGCGCAGACCTATGCGCCTTACGAGATCTTCATCTCCGCCGCCATCGTCTACCTGGCCATGGCCTGGGTGATCGAGCAGGGGATCGGCGGACTGGAACGTCGGGTGGGTCGCTGGGCGGAGTGACCCCGCGATGCATGCGGCCACCTTCTTACAGCCATGATCCGCTAGGCCCTTGGCAGGCCCTGCGCGAGGCGGCAGAGTGCGCCGCGCCGATAATCGGCTCCCTCCAGCCCGCCCGACCGCAGCCCGGCCGCGGGATTAGGCTGTCGCAGGGTCAGCGAAACCGAAAGGACAAGGTCATGGCGCCGCGATCGCCCCTGATCAACGTGATGGTGCGCGCCGCCCAGCGCGCGGCGCGCGGCCTGAAGCGAGACTTTGGCGAGATCGAGCAGCTGCAGGTCTCCAAGAAGGGTCCGGCCGACTTCGTCAGCACCGCCGATCTGCGCGCAGAGCGCATCCTCCGCGAAGAGCTGGTCAAGGCCCGGCCCGAGTTCGGCCTCTTGGGCGAGGAAGGCAGTTTGCGCGAGTCCGACAGCGAGGGGCGGCGCTGGATCATCGATCCCCTGGACGGCACCACCAACTTCCTGCACGGACTGCCGCACTTCGCGATCTCCATCGGCTTGGAGCATCGCGATACCCTGGTCGCCGGCGTGGTCTACGATCCGATCAAGGAGGAGATGTTCCACGCCGAACGCGGCGGCGGCGCCTTTCTGAACGACCGGCGCCTTCGGGTGTCGGGCCGCACCCGACTGGAAGAGGCCCTGCTGGCCACCGGCATGCCCTTCAAGGGCAAGGGCGACGGCGAGGGCTTCATGCGGGAACTCGACAACCTCATGACCGAGGTCGCCGGCGTGCGCCGCTGGGGCGTGGCGGCGCTGGATCTCGCCTACGTCGCCGCCGGGCGCTTCGACGGCTTCTGGGAACGCGGCCTGAAGCCCTGGGACGTCGCCGCCGGCGTCCTCCTCGTGCGCGAGGCAGGCGGCTACGTCAGCGCCATCGACGGGCGCGACTTCACCTTGACCGGAGAGAACATCCTGGCCAGCAACAGCCAGCTGCACGACATCCTCTCCGCTTCGCTGAGGGGCCGCAGGAAGCGTAGCTGACGGACCCCTAGGGTACTGGCCCCGGACTTGACGCTCTGCAGGATCTCTTTGCACACTGCCCTCAGGCCTGGGACGATCTGCAAAGAAGCTTTAGCTGATGGACGTACTGGACGACATCATCGAGACCTTGGACCTCAAGGGCGTTCTCTATTTCCGCACGGACTTTTCCGCGCCCTGGGCGGTCACGGTGCCCGACTTGGAGCAGGCGGCGCGCTTTCACCTGGTCGTCCAAGGCCGCTGCCGGGTGGAGTTCGCGTCCGGCGAGGCGACCACCCTGGGGCCGGGCGACCTGGTGATGATCCCCAAGGGACGCCGGCACGTGCTGGCCGACCGACCGGGCCGCGATGCCCCACCCCTGGAAGAGGTCCTGAGCGTGCTCGGCTACGACGGCGAGGGCGTGCTGGTGGTGGGCGACGGCGATCCCGATGCCTCGACCCAGATGGTCTGCGGCCACTACAGCTTCCGCCGGCGGGCAGACCACCCCTTGCTGCGCGCGCTTCCCGACCACCTGGTGGTGACCCAGACGATGCGGGCGCGCGAACCCTGGCTCGATGAGATGCTGCGCCTGGTGGCAAGACGAGTCTTCTCCGATGCGATCGGCTCGGCCGCCTCGGTGACGCGGCTGTCGGAGATCATCTTCATCGAGCTGCTGCGCGTCGCCATCGGCCAGAGCGAGGGCCTGCAAGCCGTCCTGGAGGGTTTCCGCGATCGCCAGGTCGGCAAGGCCTTGGCGCTCATGCACCGCGCGCCCGAGCGACCCTGGACGGTGGAGGCGCTGGCCGCGGAGGTCGGCATGTCGCGGAGCCGCTTCGCGGAACGCTTTCGCGGCCTCCTGGGTGTCGGCCCCATGTCCTACCTGGGCGACTGGCGACTGCAGCGGGCGCTCGCGCTCCTGGACGACACTCGCAGCTCGGTGCAGGAGGTTGCGCGCCGCACCGGCTACCGCTCGCCGGCCGCCTTCAGCCGCGCCTTCGTGGGCAAGTTCGGCATCGCGCCCAGCGACTATCGCCGCGCCAGCGCCTAAACTTTGCAGAGCGTCCCGAAGAGATTGCAGTCAGTCCCGATATCCGTCCCGGCAATTGATTGAGCGTACCGGGCTGCGCACCTCCGCTGTCGTTACGAACCAGCGAGAGGCAAGACCATGCGATCACGCCCACTATCGCTTCCGAGCGAGAGTCTCACGAGCCCGCGACAGCCGTCGGGCGCGTTGGTCTCACGGCTCGTCGCCAGGGTCCTGGCAAGCACAGACGCGCGCCGCCAATCCCTGTCTCTCCTGAAACGGATCCTGGGCCACAGCAAGGCCCGGCGATGGCGCGGCAGCCCTTCCGTGCCGGGCGCCGACGCTCTTTGCACCCCCTCGGCACCACCCCTTGAAGAGAGGACTTTCATGATGAACAAGACGCTTCCCCTTGCCGCCCTGGCCTTGGCCGGTCTCCTCGCCGCCGCCCCGGCCGCGCTTGCCGTCGACGAGTACAACGTGTCGACCGGCATGACGGCCGCGGGCGCGCCGCTCGGCCTGCACGGCGTGGACCCCGTGGCCTTCATCGAGACCGGCGAAGCCACCGAAGGCGACGCGCGCTTCGCCGCCCAACACGACGGCGTGGCCTACTACTTCGCGTCCGAGGTCAACGCGGACGCCTTCGCCGCCGATCCGGAGCGCTACCTGCCGCAGAACGGCGGCTTCTGCACCTACGGCGTGTCGGTCGGCAAGAAGTTCGACGGCGATCCCGCCTACGCGGCACTGATCGACGGCAAGCTCTACGTCTTCCTCAACCGGCAGATCTTCGAACTCTTCCTGGAGGATCAGGGCGGCACCATCGCCAAGGCCGCCGCCAACTGGCCCGGCATCAAGCACAGCGCCGCCAAGGACCTCTAGGCGCGACCTCGCGGGCGGGGCGCTCGGCGCCTCGCCCCTCATCTACCGAAACCCCGCCATCGCTCTTGGATTGCCGCGCTACAAGGAGTGGCAGCACGTTCTTCCCCGTCTTGCCGGGCTCAGGCCCCGCAAGACGATTGTGTGTCGGCGAGCCAACGCCTAGTCTCCCGCCAACGAGAGGGAAAGTGGCGATTCGCCAGGAGAAGGGCTGCGAAGGCATGGATAGTGATAGCGGTGTTACGGGAAGAGTACGGCGGCGAAGGTACCTGCTGGCCGGTGTCGCGACGCTTGCCCTGACTGCTCTGCTACCGATTGAGGCCAGCGCGCAAAGCAGCAACCAGTCGCCCAGCGTCATCGTCAATCCCGGCGTGCTCGACAACCTGGGTCCCTCCACCTCGGCCCCAAGCGCCCAGCCGAACGTGCCAGCCTCGCAGATCCCCAGTCTGCAGCTGCAGCCCGGCCAGGGCGGCAAGCTGCCGCCGACCGTAATCCGGCCGGGCCAGGCCCCGGAAGTGGTGACAACACCGGCACCCCAGCCGAAGGCCGCGAGCAAGCCGGCACCCAGTCCGAAGCCGGCGCCCGCGCCCAAGCCCACGGCGAGCAAACGGCCCCCGGCCAAGCCGCCGGAAGTTCCTTTGATCCCGCCCAAGGACCGGCTGGCCGAGCTGCCGAGCGGCGACACGGGCGCTGCGGCCACCGCGCAAGCACCGGCGCCCAGCCCTGCAGCCAGCCCCGCGCCAAGCCCGGCGCCTGCACCGCAGGTGGCCACCGCGCCGAGCCCCGCCCCTTCGCCGGCCCCGTCAAGCGGCGGCGGCGTCAGCATCACCGCGCCCAGCGGCGGCAGCGGCGGCTCGCTAACGACGGTGCCCAGTCTCTCCAGCGACACGGCGACCCAGAGCAGCGGGGTCACCATCACGCCGCCGCCCAGCGGCACGGCCGCCCCACAAAGCGCCCCGCAAAGCGCCCCGTCTCCGGCGCCCGCGCCGGCCCCGGAGGTCGCGACCGCGCCAAGTCCGACCGATGCCACCAGCGGCGTGAGCATCACGCCGGCGCCTGGATTCCAGGCGCCGAGTTCGGATAGCGGCAGCGGCGCGACAAGCGGCGCGCCGGCACCGGCGCCCGCCCCGGCGCCCGCGGCGTCACCGGCGCCCACACCCGCTCCGGCTCCAGCGCCTGCTCCCGTGGCCGCTCCGTCACCGGCACCCGCCCCGGCGCCAGAGCAGGTCGCGACCGCGGCCCCGTCCCCCGCCCCGGCACCGGAGGCAGCGCCTAGCCCAGCGCCGGCGCCCGTGGCGGCAACGCCCGGCACGAGCGACAGCAGCTCCGGCGGACGCATCCTCTTCGAGCCGGGCTCGGCCATGCTTTCGGACGACGACAAGACGCTCCTCGATCAAGTGGCCCAGAAGCTGGAGCAAGAGCAGGATCTGCGCCTGCAGCTCCTGGCCTATGCCAGCGACGCCGAGGGCAACAGCTCCGACGCCCGGCGCTTGTCGCTGTCGCGGGCCCTGGCGATCCGGGCCTATCTCATCGACAAGGGCATCCGCACCGCCCGTTTCATCGTCCGAGCGCAAGGCGATCGCTACGGCGAAGGCCCGGCCGACCGGGTCGACCTGAGCTACCAGAACTAAGACCGCGGCGGTGATGGGCAGCCTTGGCCGCGACCACCGTAGCATGCGCGTCTGAGGCCCGGGACCCGACGCCATGACGAGACCGCTGCGCTACCTGGTCAGGATGCTCCTCTTCCTGCTGTTGGTGGCGGTGGTCTGCGCGCTGCTCGGTCCCGGTCTCATCAGCGCCTTCTTCACCAGTCCCTTCCTCAACGGGGTCATCCTGGCCGTCGCCGTGCTCGGCACGCTGCACATCTTTCGCCAGGTCATCATGCTGGGCGCGGAGGTCCGCTGGCTGGAGCATCTGAAGGAGGAGACGCGCGAGCGCCTTTTCTATCCAGATTCCTTGAAGCAATTGCCGCAACCCCGGGTGCTGGGTCCCATGGCGCGGATGCTGGGCGAACGCCGCGGCCGAGTCAGCCTCTCGGCGCTCTCCATGCGGACCCTGCTGGACGGCATCCAGATCCGCATCGACGAATCGCACGATATCTCGCGCTATATCGTCGGCCTGCTGATCTTTCTCGGCCTGCTCGGCACCTTCTGGGGCCTGGCGGAGACGGTCGGCGCCGTGGGCGACACCATCTCGGGCTTGCAAGCCGGCAGCGGCAGCAGCGTTGACCTGCTGCAGCAGCTGCAGGACAGCCTGGAGCGGCCGCTATCGGGCATGGGCACGGCCTTCACCTCCTCCCTCTTCGGGCTCGCCACGTCGCTCATCGTGGGCTTCCTGGAGCTGCAGTCCAGCCAGGCTCACAACCGCTTCATGCAGGATCTGGAAGAGTGGCTGGCCGGGCTGACCAAGCTCTCCCCCGGCGGCGGCGGCGGCGGTGACGGCGAAGGCTCCGTCCCGGCCTACGTGCAGGCGCTGCTGGAGCACACCGCCGACAGCCTGGACGGGCTGCAGCGCACCCTGCTGCGCAACGAGGAAGACCGCAAGATCTTCACCGACAGCCTGACCGTGATCGGCGAGCGGCTGGGCAACATGGCGGCCGAAAGCCGTGCCCAGCAGGCCGCCTTCTCCAACCTGATCGAAACCCAGATGCAGCTGCAGCAGATCCTGCAGCATCTGGGCGAGGTCATCGGCAGCGGCGACGAGGGCTCGCGGCAGTACCTCAGGGCGATGCACGCCAACCTGGATCGCTTGGCGGTGGATCTGGACAAGGGCCGCGGCCAGATCATCCAAGAGATGCGCAACGAGATCCGCCTGCTGGCCAGGACCATAGCCGCGCTGGCCGACGAGGGCGGCTGATGGAGACCGGCAGTGCCCGGCGACGACGGCGCTCCCTGAACTACTGGCCGGGGTTCGTCGACGCGCTGGCAGCGCTGATCATGGTCGTGGTCTTCGTGCTGCTGATCTTCGTGCTGGCCCAGCACACCCTGTCGGGCGCGCTGATGGGCCGGGACGAGGCGCTGGAGCGCATGACCCGCACCCTGGGCCAGACCCAGGAGCAGCTGGCCCTGGAGCGCAGCGCCAGCGCCGAGCTGCGCGAAATCCTGGCCCAGGTCTCCGCCGAGCTGCAGGAGTCCGACAGCAAGCTCGACACGCTCGTCGCCGAACTGGCGGAGCTCAGGGAGGCGCGCGCCGAAGAGGGGGCGGAGCGGGCCCAGCTGGCCGCGACCCTGGAGGAGCGCGAAGCGGCCCTGAAGGCGGCGGTGGAGGAACTGGCCCGCGATGCCAAGACCCTGGCCGCGCTGCGTGAGCGCATCGCCACCCTGGAGACCGAGGCGAGACGGCTGACCACCGCGATCGCCGGCCTGGAGGAGCTGCGCCGCAGCCTGGGCGCGGAGGTCCTCGCGCTGACCGCCAAGAGCGACGCGCAGACCCAGACCCTGGCCGAGCGTGAAGCCCGCCTGGCCGCCGCGGAAGCCGAAGCGCTGGCCTTGACGGCCGAGGTAGAGCGTCTGCGCGGCGCCCTCCAGGACAGCCGGACCGCGCAGGAAACCGCGGAAGAGAGCGGCGAGGCCACGGCCGCCCGCCTGGCCGAGACCGAGGCACGCCTGGCGGAGGCCGAGCAGACCCTGCAAGCGCTATCGCGTCAGCTGGCGCAGCAGAAGGAGGCGCTGGCCGGCGCCGACCAGTCCGAGGACGAGGCGCGCGGCGCGCTGGAGGAGCTGAGCACGCGTCTCGAGGTCCTGGAGACCGAGAACGCGGCCCTGCAGCGCCTGCGCCAGTCCCTGGAGATCAAGCTGGCCGAGGCGGACCGTAGCCGAAGAGCCCTGGAAGAGAGCCTGGCCATGAGCGAGCTGGAGCGCCAGCGGCTCGCCGGCCTACTCTCCGAGCGCGACGGCGAGATGGCGCAGCTGCAGGACCGCACGGAAGCCGCCGAGGCCGCCTTGCGCGGCTTGGAGGAAGGTGGCGACAGTGCTCTCTCGGAGCGCGATCGGCTGTTGGAGGCGCTGGCCGTGGCGACCAGCGAACGCGACCGCCTGCTGGAACTCACGGACAGCCTGGCCGTCGAGCGCCAGGCCCTGGTCGACGAGTTGGCGGCGGCACGTCGCGAGGCCGAGGCGCTGCTGCAGCGCGCCGCCGGGGGCGAGGAAGCGCAGGAGCAAAGGGATGACCGGCTGACCCGCCTGGAGACGGAGCGCGCCGCGCTCGAGTCGGCGCTGGTCGCGAGCGAGGCCGAGCGCAACCGCCTTGCCGCCCTGCTGGACCGGGTGAGCGAAGAGCGCGATCGCCTGCAACTGGCCACACTCGGCCAGGAAGACGACAAGAGCGACCTGGCGGCCCGCCTGGCGGAACTGGAGGCGCGGGCCGAGCAGGGTGAGGACCTGGTGGGCCTCCTCGCCCAATCGCAGAGCGCGCGCGAGGCCCTGGCCATGCTCCTGGTCGAGCGCCAGCGCGACTTGCGGCGCATGGAGTCGGCACAGGCGGCGCTCGAAGCCGAGCTGGCCGAGGCCGAGGAGCAGCTGCGCGGTCGCGATGCCGCCCTGGACAATCTGACCGCGATGATCAGCGAGCTGCAGGGAGAGCTGGCGACCAGCCGGCGCAATCTCACCCTGGCCGACCAGCGGCTGAAACTGGCCGAGGAGGCGGTCGAGCAAGCCCGGGCGGCCGGCGAACAGGCAGGCAGCGACCGCGCCTCGGCGCTGGCCGCCGAGCAGGCCTTGACGGAGGCCGCCAATCAGAAGGTGCAGCGCCTTCAGAACCAGGTCGACGCGCTGGAGCAGCGCTTGACACAGCTGACCGCGCTGCTGGAGGCCAGCGAAGCCCTGAACGAAGCGCAGGGCGTCGAGATCGTCAACCTGGGCAAGCGGCTGAACGAGGCCCTGGCCACCAAGGTGCAGGAGCTCGCCAGCTATCGCTCCGAGTTCTTCGGGCGCCTGCGCGAGGTGCTGGGCGGCCGCAGCGACATCCAGATCGTCGGCGACCGCTTCGTCCTGCAGTCGGAGGTGCTCTTCCCCTCGGCCCAGGCGGCCTTGACCGAAGAGGGCGAAGCGCAGCTGAAGGAGCTGGCCGAAAGCCTGAAGCAGATCATCCCGGAGATCCCCTCGGATATCGACTGGGTGCTGCAGGTGAACGGCCACACGGATCGGCGCCCCTTGGTCAGCGGCACCTTCGAGTCCAACTGGGAACTCTCGGCCGAGCGCGCCTTGAGCGTGGTGCGCTTCCTGATCGACGCGGGCATTCCGGCCGAGCGCCTGGCGGCCGCCGGCTTCGCCGAGTTCCAGCCCATCGCCCAAGGCCGCACGCCGGAGGCCTACCGCCTGAACCGGCGCATCGAGCTGAAACTCACACAGCGCTGATCGGAGAGGAGACCGCGCTTTCCTCCTGCTGATCGAATTGCAGAGCGGCCAAGCGAGCGTAGAGGCCGCCTTGCGCCACCAGTTCGCTGTGCCGCCCCTCTTCCACCACGCGGCCCTGATCCAGCACGATGATGCGGTCGGCCTTCAGCACCGTCGCCAAGCGATGGGCGACGACCAAGGTGGTGCGCCCCGCCATCAGGCCTTCCAAGGCCTGCTGAACGGCGCGCTCGCTTTCGGCGTCGAGGGCGGAGGTGGCCTCGTCCAGCAGCAGGAGCGGCGGGTCGCGCAGCAAGGCCCGCGCAATGGCGATCCGCTGCCGCTGGCCGCCGGAGAGCCGCACGCCGCGCTCTCCCAGGAACGTCTGAAAGCCTTGCGGCAGCGCCTCGATGAAGCCCAGGGCCTGGGCTGCCTCGGCGGCGCGTCTCACCTGCTCCGCGCTAGCTGTTTCGCCGCCATAGGCGATGTTGTCGTGGGCATTGGCCGAGAAGATCACCGGCTCCTGCGGCACCAGGCCGATGCGCCGGCGCAGGTCCTGGGGGTCCACCTCGCGCAGGTCGACACCGTCGAAGGTGATGCGGCCGCCGACAGGGTCGTAGAAGCGCAGCAGCAACTGGAAGAGCGTGGTCTTACCCGCGCCCGAGGGTCCCACCACGGCCACGCGATCGCCCGGCTCGATAGCGAGATCGATGCCCTCCAAGGTCGGACGCTCGGGGTGAGCCGGATAGGTGAAGCGCACGCCCTCCAGCTTGACCGCGCCGCGGGCCGGCTCGGGCAGGGCCGTCGGCGCGGCGGGCGCCTCGATGTCCGGCACCGTGCGCAGCAGTTCCAGCAGGCGCTCGGTCGCTCCCGCCGCGCGCTGCAGGTCGCCGATCACCTCGCTCAGGGAGCCGACGGAGCCGGCCACCACCACCGCATAGAAGACGAAGGCCGAAAGATCGCCGCCGGAGATCTCGCCGGCGATGACATCGTGGCCGCCGACCCAGAGGATCAGGGAGACCGCGCCGAAGACCAAAAGGATGACCAGCGCGGTCAGCAAGGCCCGCGCCTTGGTGCGCAAGACGGCCACGGAGAAGGCCGATTCGACCGCCTGCGAAAAGCGCTCTCCCTCCTGGGCTTCCTTGGTGAAGGCCTGAACGGTGCGCACGCCGGTCAAGGTCTCGTCCACCCGAACGCCGACATCGGCCACCCGGTCCTGGCTCTCGCGCGAGAGCCGCCGCACCTTGCGGCCGAAGACCAGGATCGGCACCACGACAAGGGGCACGACCAGAAGCACCAGGCCGGTCAGCAGCGGCGAGGTCACGATCAGCAGCACCAGGCCGCCCACCAGCAGCAGCGAGTTGCGCAGCGCTGTCGTCGCCGAGGAGGAGATGACCGCCTGCAGCAAGGTCGTGTCGGTGGTGAGCCTGGAGAGCACCTCGCCCGTTTGCGTGGTCTCGAAGTAGGCCGGAGAGAGCGAAAGGACACGGTCATAGACCGCCTTGCGCAGGTCCGCCACCACGCGCTCGCCCAGCCAGGAGACCAGATAGAAGCGCACGTAGCTGGCCAGCGCCAAGGTCACCACGACCCCGAGCAAGACCACGAGCGCCTGGTCCAGCAAGGCGTAGTCGCCCTGGGCGAAGCCCTCATCGACCAGCTTGCGCAGGCCGAAACCCAAACCGAGCACGGTGAGCGCCGCCACGGTCAAGGCCGCAAGGGCGCCCGCCACCTGCGCGCGATAGGGCTTCAGATAGGGGGCAAGACCCGCCAGTACCTTGAGGCCGCGCCGACTGGGGCGGTTGCTGCTGCGCGCTTGCTGAATGAGAGAGGGTTGTCGCATCACGTCCGGGGAAATGGCCTCGTCCAGCCTTTTGCCGGGCTCTCGCCCGCAAGGCAAGGCCAAGTGCCCGGCCGAAGGGTGGCCTGCTTCGCATCGAAGCAGGCAGGGCGGTGCCGACGCCCCTGCAAAGCGACGGTCGTTCACGGACATAGCCGGCAAGCAAGACCGCGACGGGCGGAGGCCGGCTAAGGGGGTTCTACGAAGCGTTAGCGCTCAAGAGAGATTAGCCGTAGATGCCGAGCGGCGCGCGCAGCGCCTCGGCGGAGACATCGGCCCCCAGGTGCTGCTGTGCCGCGCGGCCGAAGCGGTAGTCGTCCTTGATCGCCGTCGCCGCGCTAGGAGCCGGTGGAAAGTCCCACCAACCGGCCGGCTCGGCGCCGGCCAAGGCCGCATCGCGCGTGATGGGAACCTCGATCAAGGCGGGCCCGCCGCAGGCCATCGCGCGTTCGACGAGGGGTCCCAACTGGTCGAGTGAAGAGATCCGCGTGGCCTCTTCGATCCCGAAGGAGCGCGCAAGCGACACGAAGTCGGGCGAGTAGGTCCGCCCCGAGCCATCGAGCGAGCGGAACTCCGCCGCCGTGTTGCGTCCGAAGATCGCGTCCTGCCCGTCGCGGATCGAGAGGAACCCCGAATTGTTCAGAACCAGCAGGATGACCGGCAGCCCCTGCATCACGCAGGTCGCCAGCTCATGCGCGGACATGAGGAAGTCGCCGTCTCCGAGAATGGCGAGCGCCGGCACCTCCGGGCGCACGAGGCTCGCCGCCATCGCGGCGGGAAGCGCGAAGCCCATGGTCGAGTAGCCGCCTGAGGTCACGTGGGTCCTCGGCTCGAAAGCGGGAAAGCCCTGCCGCACGGCCGCCTGGCAATGACCCGAGCCCACCGTAACGATGGCCTCGCGCGGCAGCGCCCGCCGCAAGCGCGACAGGACGGCGAGCATGGTGGCGGGCAGGCCCTGCCGGTCGCGGCGCCGCGCCAGACACTCTTCCCAGTCCCTCTTTCTTGCGGCGATGCGGTCCAACCAGCCGGCGCGTTTGGTCCGAGCGGAGTCCGCCTGCCGCGCCGAGATGCCGGCCGAGAGGTCCTCGAGCGTCCGTCGGACGTCGGCGACGATGCCGACGTCGGCGGGATAGCTGCGGCCGATCACCCGCGGATCGATATCGACGTGAACCAAGCGGCTGGGTGGGATCGAGAAGCTCACGCCCTTGCGGAAGGACGAGGAACTCCAGTCCGTGAAACGGCAGCCGAGAGCCAGCAGAACGTCGGCCTCGGCGGCGCTCTCGTTGGCGGCGCGCGACCCGCCGACGCCGATCGGGCCGGCATTCAAGGGGTGATCGTCGGGCAGCGCGCTCTTGCCGTTCCAGGTGTGAACGACCGGGACCGCGGCTCTTTCGGCAAGGCGCCGCAGCGCGTCGTTCGCATTCGCCGTCAGCACCCCGCCGCCGACCACGATGCAGGGGCGCTCCGCCTCGTGAAGAGAGGCCAGCGCGCGCTCCAGAGCCTCGGGGTCGGGGCGCGGACCGCCGACCGGCAGTCGCCGTGCCAGATCCGCGACCTCGATGGCGGTGCTGGCGACCTGCACGTCCAGCGGGACGTCCAGGCTGACCGGCCCGGGCCTGCCGGTGAGCATCGCATTGAAGGCCCGATGCATGATCGAGGCCGCCGCGTCGGCGCTATGGATCTCGAACGCGGCCTTGGTCGCGGGCTCCGCCAAGCGGGGAAAGTCCGGCGCATGCTTGCGGTCCAGCGACTGCATCACCCCATGGCCGCGCAGGTGCGTGGCACCGGCACCGGTCAACGCCAGGCAGGCACTGGAGTCGGCATAGGCCGTGGCAAGCCCCATCAGCAGGTTGGCCGCGCCCGGTCCGATCGAGCCGGTCGCGGCACCGACCCGACCGGTCAGGCGAAAGCAGGCGTCCGCCATGTGCATCGCCGACTGCTCGTGCATGACCTGAAGAAAGCGCGGCGCCTCTCCTTCGCCGTTGAAGGCATCCACCAAGGCCCAGTTGCCGTGACCCGGAATGCCGGCCACGAAGGGAACGCGATAGGCCCGAAGCGCTTTGGCGATGACTTCACCGACGGTGCTTGGCATAATTCAGTCCTAAGAATTTCGTCTTCATCTAAAAATCATCATCATTTTTTAGATGAGTCAAGCCTATGAGGGAAGGCCATGGCGGACGCGCCAGATCCGAAAGAGGAACGCGGGCAACGCGAGACGGCGACGATCGTCGGCGCGCGCATCAGGGAGCTGCGCAAGGCCCGCGCCATGACCCTGCAGGGCTTGAGCGCGGCCAGCGACCTCTCGGTGGGCTACCTCAGTCAGCTGGAGCGCGAGCAGGCGGTGCCGTCGGTGCACGCGCTCAACACCCTGGCCAAGGCACTGGGGGTCGCGATCCACTGGTTCTTCCCCGATCCCGAAGAAGAAGCCGATCCGGAGTCGGACATCGTCGTCCGCGCCGAACGGCGCCGCGCTTTGCGTTTCGAAAGCGGCATCCGCGACGAGCTCTTGTGTCCCTCCCTATCGGGTCAGCTGGAGATGCTGCTCTGCACGCTGGCCCCGGGGGCAAGCTCGGGCACAACGCTCTACGCGCACAAGGGGGAAGAGGCAGGCTACGTGGCCGCCGGAACGCTGGAGGTCACGATCGAGGAGCGGGTCTTCCTGCTGAAGAAGGGCGACAGCTTTCACTTCCAGTCCTCTCGTCCGCATCGCTACCGCAATCCCGGCGAGACGGAGACCGTCGTGGTCTGGTCGATGACGCCGCCGCACTACTGAGCGGGGCGGGCGCGCACTGGCTTGAACTGCGGGGGCGCAGGCGCCATGTCGGCATGGCGTAGCGTGCATGCGCGAGAGCCGCTTGCGCTGACCTTAGGGCTCGGCTATAAGCTCGCGCTTTCGAATTCCCGGAGGGCGCCGATGAAGGCCGACATCCATCCCGACTACCACGAGATCACCGTGCAGATGACCGACGGCACGGAGTTCAAGACCCGCTCGACCTATGGCAAGGAAGGCGACGTCCTGCGCCTCGATATCGATCCCAAGACGCACCCGGCCTGGACCGGCGTGCACCGCCTGATCGACACCGGCGGCCAGCTGGCGAAGTTCAACAAGCGCTTCCAGGGCCTGGGCATGAAGAAGTAGCGCCTGTCCAAGACAGTCGTTTCCGACAGGGGCGCCCGCTTGCGGGCGCCTTTTTCGTCTGCGGCGATAGGGGTCTTGACGGTCCTCTTCTGCCTACCCATCTGGCTAGGTGTGGCCGGGAGGTGCCCATAAGGGGCCTCTGGAGCGCCACGGCAATAGGGACATCAGCCGAAAGCGGTGAGGTCCCGTCACCCATGTTGCTCGCGTAAGGAGAATATGGACATGCGCAGCTATGATCTTTCCCCCCTGCTTCGTGCCAGCGTCGGTTTCGACCGTCTGAAGACCATCCTCGATGCCGCCCAGCGCAGCGAAGAGGCAGGACCTTCCTACCCGCCCTACAACATCGAGAAGCTGGACGAGAACCGCTATCGGATCTCCATGGCCGTCGCCGGTTTCGCCGAGGACGAGCTCGAGGTTACCGCCAAGGAGCAGAGCCTGACCGTCACCGGCCGCAAGGGCAAGGCTGACGAGAGCGAGGCCAAGTTCCTCTATCGCGGCATCGCCCAGCGCGCCTTCGAGCGCCGCTTCGACATGGCCGACCACATCAAGGTCGTGGGTGCCGCCTTGGAGAACGGCCTGCTTCACATCGATCTCGCCCGCGAGATCCCGGAAGCGATGAAGCCCAGGACCATCGCGATCACCAAGACCGTGGCCAAGGAGCCGCGCGTCATCGAAGGCTCCAAGGCAGCCTAAGGTCTCTCGACCGAAAGCAATCCAAAGGGCCGGGGCGGCGACGTCCCGGCCCTTTTTGTTGGCCCAGCGAAGTCTACGACTAGGCCGACTCAGCCATCCGCCTGACCACGCGTGTCCTCGATCACGAGGTCGCGGTAGAGCGCCTGCAACCGCGTGGTCATGGGCCCCGCGCCGGCCTGCGCGCCGATCGGCTTGCCGTCGACCTCCGCCACCGGCGTCAGCGCGCCGAAGGTGCCGGTGAGGAAGGCCTCGTCCGCCCCGTAGGTCTCGTAGAGGCTGTAGTTCTTCAAGAACACCGGGATCGCGTGCGCCTGGCAGAGGTCGATCAGCTTCTGTCGCGTCACGCCGTTCATGCAGTAGTCGCCGGTCGAGGTCCAAACCTCTCCGCGCCGCACGATGAAGAAATTGCAGGCATTGGTCGTGTTCACGAAGCCATGCGGGTCCAGCATCAAGGCTTCCTGCGCGCCCGCCTGCTCGGCCTGCAGGCAGGCGATGATGCAGTTCAGCTTGGAGTGGGAGTTCAGCTTGGCGTCCTGGGACATCGGAAGCCCGCGCACCTGCGGCACCGTCGCCAGCCGGATGCCCTCGGCATGCAGGCTGGAGGCGGGCTTGGAGTGCTCCAGGATCATCACGACGGTGGCGCCGAAACGCGCCAGGCCCGGATGCTGGAAGGGCTTGGCCTTGCGCCCGCGGGTCACCATCAGCCGGCAGTGCACGTCGTCGGTCATCCCATTGGCAGCGGCGGTCCGGTTCAGCGCCTCCAGGATACCGGCCTTGTCGAGGCCGATGTCGATCGAGACGGCCTTGCAGCTGTTGAAGAGCCGGTCCATGTGCTCGTCGAAGAAGGCCCATCGGCCGTTGTGCAGCCTGAGTCCCTCCCACATGCCGTCGCCGAGCATGAAACCGGAATCGTAAACGGAGACCTTGGCCTCGTCGCGGTGCACGATCTCACCGTTCACGTAGATCATGAGGTCCCGATTGCGAGGATCTTCTTCCGCGTCATGCGTGCTGTGACTGCTCTGGAGCATTCCCGATTCTATCCGCTTTGGTCTCTCTCGCCGACGTAGCGTGCGCGGTCGTCGGGCGCCTCGCCGTCTGGTCCTTCCGGATCGCGAGCGAGGCGCCCTACCCGCTTTCCTACATCCAGCCCCGTTCCCTGTAGTAGCGCACGGCGCCGTCGTGCAGCGGGGCGATGGTGCCATTGGCGATCATGTCGGTCTCGTTGAGGTTGGCGAAGGCCGGGTGGAGATCCTTGAAGCGTTCGAAGTTGTCGAAGATCGCCTTGACCACCTGATAGACCGCTTCCTCGTCGGTGTCGCTCGAGGTCACCAGGGTGGCGAGCGGACCGTAGGAGTAAACGGTGTCGGGCTGACCCTGGTACATCCCGGCGGGAATGGTCGCCTTGGCGTAGTAGGGCGTCTTCGCCACCAGGGCGTCGATGTCCTGGCCGCTCACCTGCAGGAAGACGGTGTCGCAGGCGACGGTGGCTTCCTTGATGTTGCCGACGGGGTGACCGGCGGAGAAAATCATGGCGTCGATCTTGTTGTCGCACAGCGCCTGCGACTGCTCCGCGGACTTCAGGGCGGAGGCCAGGGCGAGATCCTCGACCTTGATGCCGATGGTATCCAGCAGGACTTCCGCCGTGGCGCGCGAGCCCGAGCCGGGGTTGCCGATGTTGACCTTCTTGCCCTTGAGGTCCGCCAGGGTCTCGATGCCCGAGTCGGCGCGGGCGACCACGGTGACGACGTCGGGATGGGCGGAGAAGATCGAGCGTAGCTTGCTGTTGGGACCGGCGTCGGAGAAGGTGCTGGTACCGTTCATCGCGTGGTACTGCCAGTCGGACTGTACGGTGGCGAGGTCCAGGTCTCCGGCCGCGATGCCGTTGAGGTTGGCGATCGAGCCGCCGGTCGCCGGCGCGGTGCAGCGATAGCCGTGTTGCCCGCTGTTCCGGTTGAAGAATTTGCAGATGGACTGCCCAACGACGTAGTAGATGCCGGTCTGGCCGGCCGTCCCGATCGTGATGAACTTAGTCTCGTCCGCCTTGGCCGGCGCGGCCGCGGCAAGACCCACGAGGGCGAGGCTGCAGAGGATGGCGAAGCTGCGGTATCTGGCCATGGTTCTCCTCCCGTTAGGCGATTTCCTGCCTGCCTTGGCTGCGCGGCGGTGCAGGGATCTTGCATTCTAGTTTGCACTTAGTAGATTGTCGACAAAAATATCTGCTAGTGCGGAAGGCATCAAGCGGAGGCATGAGTCTCTTGTCGGGCACCTCGGGAGCCGCCAAGTTTGTCCGGGCGTGATCGAAGGACGGCGGGGCGGCCCCACAGCCTTCGCGCCGTCGAGCAAGGCAACTGGATGGAGCGCTTTGACCAGCCTAGACCTCAGCCCCGTGGTGGATCAGACGATCCGGACGCAGATTCTGGGGCGCCTCATGCCCTTGATCGTCAGCGGCCGGCTGGAACCGGGACAGCGCCTCCGCGAGCAGGATCTCGCCAGCCATCTGGGCGTCAGCCGCGCGCCGCTGCGCGAAGCCATCCGCGACCTGGTCGATGTCGGCCTTCTGGTCAGCGTCCCCTACAAGGGCGTGCATGTCCGCACGATCACCCGCAAGGACCTGGAGGAAATCTACTCGATGCGCGTCGCGCTGGAGCAGCTCGCCTTTCGCGAATGCTGGGGCAAGCGCGACGATGCAGCCCTGGCCGACCTCCGGGAGAGAAACGCAGCCCTGACCCGGACCATCTCCCAGGGGACCGACGGGACCTTGGCCATCGAGCAGGAACTGGCGCTTCACAGCTGGTGCTTCGAGTTGAGCGGCCACACCCTGCTGCGGCAGGCCTGGGAGCGGCTCAAGCCCAATCTGAACCTCTACTTCTCGCTGCACCAGCACGCGCACGGCCGCAAGGGCCCCTTGCGGCAGGCGCACGACCCTTACCTGAGCTACGCCAGCGGCGACGACCTCGACGCAATGCTCGCGCACCTGACCGCGCACATGCGACAGGGTCTCGAGACGACCATGAGCCTCTTCGATGATGCGGCGGCGCAGCCCGCCTAACCCGGCGATTCCGCCTCCAGGCGCAGCGCATCCTCCAACAGGTCGGGCAGGCGACGCTGCACGGCCGCGCGCGTCAGTCCGGGCGCCATCCCGGGCGCGAAGAGGGCGCGTAGGATCACCCGGTCGTCGGGCTGCAGGCGATCGATCAGGCTGCCGAGGTCGTTGAAGGCCGAAGGCTCCAGCAACAGCGTATCGTCGATGGCGCCCAAGGCTTGCGTGGTCTCTTCGATCAGGCAGTGCGCGATGGTCGCTTCCGACAGGCCACGGTTGATCAGGATGACGCCCTCCTTGATGCGGTGGTCGCCCCGGGTAACGAAGGAGCAAAGCGCGCGCGGCATGGATTGGCGCAGGCCGTAAGGGATCCAGCTGCGGTTCAGCAAGGGCGGCATCTCGCGCGGATAGGCGAGGTAGAGCCAGAAGGGGCGTTCGCCGTCGCGGGTGTCCTCGCCGTCGCCGATACGGACCGGATAGCCCGTCAGGTCGGCAAGATCCTGCGCGTGGCGCCGCAGCACCTCGCGGCTTGCCTCGGAGAGCGGTCCGGAGGGCTGGATCACCACCGGCCCCTCGACGCGCAGGACGATGTCGCGCGGGCGGGGACCCTTGCTGCCGAAGACGATCTCTTCGAAGGCGGGCTGCAGGCGCTCGACCCGCGCGGCCCCTTCGCTGGCCTGAAGCGAGCCCGTGGCCAGCCATGCAAGGCAAAGCAGCAGGCAGAGCGGCCGGATCATCCCTTGGCTTTCTGGGCCAGGCGGGCGAGCGCGCGGGCGCGGCGCATCAGCCACCAGCCGAACTGCGGCTTCCAAAGGCTGAAGTCTTCGTCGGCGCCCAGGGCCTCGGCCGCGTGCAGGCTCCAATTCGGGTCGTAGAGCAGCTCTCGGGCGATCGCCACCAGGTCCGCCTGGCCTTCCCGCAGCACCGCCTCCCCCTCGGCCGCCGTGCGGATGAAGCCGACGGTCATGGTGGCCATGCCGCAGGCCTCCTTCACCGCTTGCGCGAAGGGTGCCTGAAAGGCCGGTCCGATGGTGATGCGCTGATGGCCCGGGTGGCGCGAGATACCGCCGGAAGAACAGTCCAGCACGTCCACGCCGCGCGCCTTCAACAGCGGCGCCAACGCCAGGGTGTCGTCCAGGGTCCAACCGCCGTCATACCAGTCCATGGCGGAGATGCGGAAGGAGAGCGGCAGGTCCGCGGGCCAGGCGGCGCGCACCGCCTCGGCCACCTCGCAGGCGAAGCGCATGCGGTTCTCAAGCGAACCGCCGTAGCCGTCCGTGCGCCGGTTGGCCAGCGGCGAGAGGAACTGGTGCACGAGGAAACCGTGCCCGGCATAGATCTCCAGGAATTCGAAGCCGGCCGCGGCGGCTCTGCGGGCCGAGGCCGCGAAGGCGTCGATCACCTGGCCAATACCAGCCTTATCCAGGGCCTCGGGCACATGCCAGTCCGGCCCGAAGGTCTCGGCCGAGGGGCCGACGCTGGTCCAGGCGGCTTCCCCGCGCAGATCCTGGTCCTCCTGGTCGAGCGGCGTCTCGCCGTGCCAGGGCCGGCGTTCGCTGGCCTTGCGGCCGGCATGGGCCAGCTGAATCCCGGGCACCGAGCCCTGATCCTTGACGAAGGTGGCGATGCGGGCCAGCTGCGCGCCTTGCCCGTCCTCCCAAAGCCCGAGATCGCCGGGCGTGCGGCGGCCGCGCTCCTCCACCGCCGTGGCCTCGGTGAAGACCAGGCCGGCGCCGCCCAAGGCGAAGCGGCCCAGGTGCACCAGGTGGTAGTCGCTGGCGTAGCCGCCGTGCGAGAGATACTGGCTCATCGGCGAAACCACGACGCGGTTCGGCAGGGTGACGCCGCGCAAGGTTAAGGGAGTCAAGAGAAGGGGCTGGTCGCTCATGGCCGATGTGATAGGGCGAAGCGGCTTGCGGCCTCAAGGCGCCTGAGGGAACAGCTGCTTCAACAGGTGGTGACGCGGGCTACCAGCGCCGACGCAGAACCGCCCAGGTCAGGCGAAAGACACGGGTCGGCGGCAAGAGCGACAGGCCGGGGTCGGAGAGATCGTGGCCCGCCGCCGCCAGCCGCTTGAGGTAGAGGGTCGTCAGGCTTCCCAGCAGGAGAGGGCCTGCCCGTCCCTTCTCCAGGCGCGGCGCGGCGCTACGTGCTTCCTCCAACAGGCCGCCGGCCTCCTCGGCAAGACGCCGCCCGATCCGGGCCAGGCCCGTCGTTGCCTGGCCCTCCATCAACTGACCGCGCGTGAGCCCTTGCTCCGCCATCAGATCCTGCGGCAGCCACAAGCGCCCACGCGTCGCCCAGGCACGATAGGAGCGCAGCAATCCGGTCACGCCCCAGGCCGTGCCGATCGCTTCCGCCGCCCCCGACCGATCCAGTCCCAAGAGCGCGCCGTGCAGGCGGTTGAACGCGCCGGCGGTCTCGCGCATGTAGCCGACCAAGGCGGCCAGAGTCGGGAAGCCCTCGGGATCGAGGTCGCGGCGCCGCGCATCCAGCTGCTGCAGCAAAGCCTCGGCCGGGATCACGCCCGCCGTCAGGAGGGGCGCCAGCGCGGTCATCACGGGATGCTCCGGCACCGGCCCACCGCCTGTCGCGCTCTCGATCGCGTCGCGCCACCAGGTGAGCCGCATTTCACCGAGCAGCGGCTCGCTCACCCGCTCGGCCGCCCGGGCAAGCTCTTGGTTGAAGGCGTGCAGCGCGAAGAGGGCCTCGCGCTTGTCGTCGGGCGCGAAGACCAAGGTCAGGTAGCGGTCGTGGTCCTGCTGCTTGACCTGCTGGCCCAAGGGCGAGAGGGTGGCCGGCATGGCGGCCTAGTCGACCGCGATCAGGGCCGCCGCGACCAGCCGATCTTCGGTGATCAGTACATTGTAGGTGCGGCAGGCGGCCCCGCTGGACATGCAGTCGACCACGACACCGAGGCGGTCCTTGAAGGCCTGCCGGCGCGACGGCGGCAGGAAAGCCTGGCTGTCGCCGCTGCCCAGCAGCAGGATCTCGACCGGCTCCTCAAGCTCTTTCAGGAAGTCGAGGCTCTCCGGCGTCGCCAGCTCGAAGTCGGTCACCGGCCAGGTCAGCGTGCGCTCCGGCGTCACCAGGACGGACCCCTCGTGGCGCAGGCCGCTCACCGTGAAGTGGCCGTCGCCATAGCTCTCGATCACCTGCTTGCCGGCGGCCAGTCTGGGGGTGATGTCCATGGAGGGATGACCTCCTTCGCTGGCCGAAGTCCCGGCCCTAGACCGCCGGCTTCACCTTCTCCGGCTTGGCGCCGGTGGGCGCCACCGGACGCAGGCGCGCCAGGGTCAGGAGCGGCACGGCCACGGCCCAAGAGGAGTAGGTGCCGACCACGATGCCGATGATGATGCCGGCCGAGAAGCCGCGGATCACCTCGCCGCCGAAGAAGAAGAGACCGAAGAGCGCCAGCAAGGTGGTGCTGGTGGTCAGGATGGTGCGCGACAAGGTGGCGTTGATCGCCTTGTTCAAGACGTCCGGGATCGGCAATTTCTTGAAGCGTCTCAATTCCTCGCGCACGCGGTCGAAGACCACCACGGTGTCGTTGATGGAGTAGCCGGCGACCGTCAGCACCGCGGCTAATGTCGCCAAATTGAACTCTATCCCCGTCAGTGCATAGAAGCCGATGACCGCGATCACGTCGTGCGCCAAGGCCGCCAGGGCCGCGCCGCCATAGACCAGGTCGAAGCGCACCCAGACATAGAGCATGATCCCCAGCATGGAGAGCACGGTCGCCACCGCCGCCGCCATGCGCAATTCCGAACCCACCTTGGGGCCCACCGTCTCCGTGCGGCGGTACTCCTCGACCTGGCCCTCCAGGGCCTGGCGCACGGTGGAGAGCGCCTCCTGCTGCGCCTCCTCGCCGCCGTCCTGGCGCGGGACGTTGATCAGCACGACGTCGTTCTCGCCGAACTCCTGCAGCGTGACGTCGCCCAGTCCCAAGCCGTTCAAGGTGCCGCGCAGACCCTCCAGGTCGGCCGGCGCCTGGACGGTCTTGATCTCCAAGAGCGTCCCGCCGCGGAAGTCGACGCCGTAGTTCAGGCCCTTGACCAGGAAGAGTCCGATCGAGCCCAACACGATCACCGCCGCGATCACGGCGAAGATCTTGGTCTGGCCCATGAAGTCGAGCTTCGGCTCGACCGGTACGAAGTGGATCAGGTTCATGCCTCGAGCCCTAGCCGATCGGCAGCCTGGTGCCGCGCTTCTGCCGGCGCGCCCAGGAGAGGACCATCCAGCGGGTCACCAGGATGGCGCAGAACATGGAAGACGCGAGCCCCAGGGACAGGGTCACCGCGAAACCCCGGATCGGGCCGGTGCCGAACTGATAGAGCAGCACGGCCGCGATCAAGGTGGTCACGTTGGAATCGATGATCGTGGTGATCGCGCGCTTGAATCCCGCGTCGATCGCCAAGCCCAATGATCGCCCGTTTCGCACTTCCTCTCGTATTCGTTCGAAGATCAGGACGTTGGCGTCCACCGCCATGCCCATGGTGAGCGCGATTCCGGCGATTCCGGGCAAGGTCAAGGTCGCCTGCAAGGCCGTCAGCACGCCCAGGATGATGATCAGGTTCAAGATCAAGGCGACGTCGGCCAGGAGGCCGAAGCGGCCGTAGATGGCGGCCATGAAGGCCACGACCAGGGCGACGCCGACGACGCTGGCGATCTCGCCGGCGGCGATGGAATCGGCGCCGAGGCCCGGGCCCACGGTACGCTCTTCGATGATGGTGAGCGGCGCCGGCAAGGCACCGGCCCTGAGGAAGAGCGCCAGCTGCGCTGCCTCGTCGACGGTGAAGCCGCCGCTGATCTGCCCGTTGCCGCCGCAAATTGCGTCGCGGATGACCGGCGCCGAGATCACTTGCTCGTCCAGGATGATGGCGAACTGCCGGCCGACGTTGGCCCGCGTGGCGTCGCAGAAGCGTTGTCCGCCGAAGGCATCGAAGCGGAAGACCACCACCGGCAGGCCGCCGTCGAAGGAGGGCTGGGCGTCGGTCAGGTTCTCGCCGCTGACGATGACCCGGTCGCTGATCACCGCCATCAGGGGCTCGCCCGAGGGCAGCACCTGATCGGTCGGCAGCAGGGAGGCGCCGGCCGGAACCCGGTCTCTCTCCGGATCGACGTTCTCAAGCACGAAGCGGAAGGTC
The DNA here is from genome assembly GCA_963669375.1 of Rhodospirillales bacterium. GTDB lineage: Bacteria > Pseudomonadota > Alphaproteobacteria > Kiloniellales > JACOMY01 > JACOMY01. The sequence continues at coordinate 2,335,854 of OY770024.1, forward strand.
AGCTTGGCGGTCTGATCGATCAGCGCCTTCAGCTCTTCCGGATTGTCGACGCCAGGGACCTGCAGCAGGATGCGGTCGAAGCCCTGACGCTGGATGGTCAGCGCCTTGGTGCCGGTCTCGTCCAGCCGTCGGCTCAGTACTTGGATGGTCTGCTCGATCACGTTGTTGCGTTGCTGATCGAGATAGAGCTCGGTGAAGCCCAGGACGAAGCGCTCGCCGTCGCGGCTCACCTCCAGGTCGGGATAGTCGCGGAACAGCAAGTCCTCGACCTGGTCGCCGCGGCCAGCCTCGCGCAGCGCGAACTGAACCTGCCCGTCGCGCACCCCCAGCCCGCGCACGCCGATCCGCTCCTGGCGCAGGAGCACCAGGATAGAGGCCGAGAGGTCGCGCAGCTGCTCGGCCTCAAGGGCGTCGAAGTCCACCTCGGTCAGCAGATAGGCGCCGCCGCGCAGATCGAGGCCCAGATTGATCTTGTCGTGCGGCACCCAATCGGGGAAGGCGTCCAAGGTCGAGCGGCTCAAGACGTTGGGCAAGGCATAGAAGATCGCCACAACGACGGCGATCAATATGGTGATCCGCTGCCAGCGGGGTAGCTCGAGCATCGATCAGATCCTAAGGGCGAAAGCGGGCGTAGCCCCGGGGGAGCCCCCCGGGACGCCCCTGGGACGGCAGAAGGCTATGGTCAGCCCTTCTGCTCCCCCTCGTCGGAGGCCGCCGCTTCTTCCTTCTTCTCTGCCTTGGCTTTGCGGCCACGAGAAGGCGCAGGTGCGGCCGGCGCCGGATCGGACCTGTCCAGCACCGTGGTGATGGTGCCGCGTACCACCTTGACGCGCACGCCTTCGGCGATTTCGACCTGCACTTCGTTGTCGTTCAAGACCTTTATCACCTGGCCGACGAAGCCGCCGCCGGTGACCACGCGGTCTCCGCGGCGCAGGTTGGCCACCATGTTCTTGTGCTCCTTGGCCCGCTTTTGCTGCGGACGGATGAGCAGGAAGTAGAACACCACGAAGATGAGAACTAGGGGCAGCAGCGACGTTAAAATGTCACCGCCACCGCCCGCAGGGGCCTCCTGGGCGAAGGCCGGCGCGATCAGCATGAAAGGTTAACTCCGGCTACAAGGGGACCATTAAAGTCGGCGGACTATAGCGATCCGCCGACGAATTGCAACGAAGCTGACCGCCCCGCGCTTGTCAAGCCGGCCTGGGTTACCGCACGCGCGAGGAATTGACTGCCACGGCCCCTCCCCTTATGGCTCCGGCTGCCAAGAGGGATAGACGATGACAGACGATACCGCAGCGCTGGCGCCTCTGTTGCGCCGCCTGACCGAAGCGCTGGAGCGCCTGGCGCCGCCGGCCGCGGCGAGCGCCGACTTGAGCCAGGCCGACGCCTACATCTGGCAGGCCGACGACGCCCGCCTGGCGCCGGTCGCGCGTGTCAATCACGTGCCCTTGGACCTGCTGCGAGGCTTGGACCGGCAGGTGGAGACCTTGCTTGAAAACACGCGTCGCTTCGCCCGCGGCCTGCCGGCGAACAATGCGCTGCTTTGGGGCGCGCGCGGGATGGGCAAGAGCTCGCTGGTGAAGGCCACGCATGCCGCGATCAACGACGAGGCCGACGCAGTGGGCGGCCCGCGCCTGGCGCTGGTCGAGGTGCACCGGGAGGATATCCCCTCGCTGCCGCGCCTGCTGGGCATGCTGGGCGAGCAGGAGCGCAGGATACTGCTGTTCTGCGACGACCTCTCCTTCGAGAGCGAGGACGCCAGCTACAAGTCCTTGAAGGCCATTCTGGAGGGCGGCATCGAGGGCCGCCCGGCCAACGTGATCTTCTATGCCACCTCGAACCGCCGCCACCTGCTCTCCCGCGAGATGATCGAGAACGAGCGCTCGACCGCGATCCATGCCTCCGAAGCGGTCGAGGAGAAGGTCAGTCTCTCCGACCGTTTCGGCCTCTGGCTCGGCTTTCACAATTGCGACCAGGCGACCTACTTCGCCATGATCGAGGGCTACTGCGCGCGCTACGGCCTGGCCTACGAACGCGACGAGCTGGAGCGCAGCGCCCGCGAGTGGTCGGTCACCCGCGGCAGCCGGTCCGGCCGCGTCGCCTGGCAGTTCATCCAGGACCTGGCCGGCCGCCAAGGCGTGGCGATCGACCTCTAGTCCGGGCGCATGGCCGAAGCACCGCCCAACGCAAGAGACGGCGGTGACGTGCCCTTCACAATCAAAGCCCCCTATACCGTCGTCCTCCGGCTTGACCGGAGGACGACGTGATTTAGCTCTAGGACATCGGCATAGGTAGCCAGGAGAAAAAGGGAACGACCCCCACATCGCGCCGTCATACCGGCCGCCAAGGCGTGGCGATCGACCTCTAGTCCGGGCGCATGGCCGAGAGGCCGTCGCGCTCTTGCAGGGAGACGCAGATGCTGGCCAGGCTGCGCGGCTCCTCGTAGGGCCAGGGCCGGCCGCGGTGCAGGACGGCGCGCTCGTCCCAGATCAAGACGTCGCCCGGGCGCCAAGGGTGGCCGTAGATCTGCTCCGGCCGCGTGATCGCCTGCATCACCTCGGCGATCAAGGCCGCTCCCTCCGCCTCCTCCATGCCCGCGACGGCATAGGCGTGGGAGGCGATGTAGAGGGACCGGAGCCCGTTCACCGGGTTGGCGATGACCGCCCGCCAGCACTGGTCGTCCCACTGGTGGAACATCTCGCGCTCCGCCAAGGCGGAGTCGATCTGTTGGCGGCTATGGGCATAGCGGTGCCAGAGCGCACGGCCTTCGATTCGCTCCTTGAGCGCGGGGTCTAGGTCCCGCCAGCCGGCCCGGGAGGACACGAACTCGGTCTCCCCGCCGCTGCTCGGCACGACACGGGCCTGCAGGATGTTGGCCAGGGCCGGCACCGGCAGGAAGGTGCTGTCCGTATGCCACAGAAAGTTGGCCTGCAGCTGCAAGAGGCGCCAGTCCTCCGCGGAAAGCACACCCTCGGCCGTTTCGTTGCTGACCGGCGAGATCTCCGCTTGCGCGCGCCCGGCGACGCGGTCCTCCAGCGGACCGAAGCGGCGCGCCAAGGCCAGCTGCTCCTCGTCGCTTAGATCCTGGTCGCCGAACAGCAGGAGGGAGTGCTCCTCGAAGAGGCGGCGCAGAGCGGCGAAGTCGCCGCCGCTGGAGATCGCCCTCAGATCGCACGCGACCACCTCCCGGCCGAACTCGGGATGAAGCGGGACGAGTTGCACGAGGCGCCTCCGATCGCTGCTCTCCACGCACCCGAGCCTGGCCGACCGCCGCGCCGGCTTCTGGAGCAGACTCGACCGGGAAAGCCGCGCCAGCGACCGGTTTAGACGCTCCGCTAGGTCCGCGCGCTAAATACGCGCCGGATGACCAGTCGTCAGTCGATGCTGGCGACGCCACTGTAGCCGTAGCCGAAGATCTTCGGGGTGCCGGGCAGGTAGCCCGTCTCGGGCCGGTCGAGGCGAAACCCGGCATCGGAAAGGAGCGTGAAGATCGGGCGGTTGATGTTGCAGCCGCCGGCGACGCGTCCCCAAAGACCGTTCAGCCGGTCCTGCCACCGCCGCACGCCGGGATCCGGGCTTGCACCATGCTCGGCGAAGAGGAGACGGCCGCCGGGCTTCAGAACCCGGCGCATCTCCGCCAGGGCCGCCGCCGGATCGGGGATGGTGCAGAGCGAGAAGGTGCAGACCACGCTGTCGGCCTCGTCCTGCTCGAAGGGCAGCGCCTCTCCCGACAGCTGGCGCAGGGAAACGGGAAAGGCGGCGGCCAGCGCGCGCGCCTCGGCCCTCTTCAGCATGCCGCCGGCAGGGTCCACGCCGACGACCTCCGTCACCTTGGTGGCGTCGTAGTGCGGAAGGTTCCGTCCGGTGCCCAAGCCGATCTCGATCACGCGGCCCCGGGCCTCGGGCACCACGCGCCGGCGCAGCGCCTCCACCGCGGGGACCCCGCAGGCCCGATCCAAGAGGAAGGGGAAGACACGTCTGGCATACCAGCTTTCCGTCATGTCCGCCTGTCGCCCCTGCCGTGAGAGCCCTGCACCGTCTAGTCCCACCCCTATCTGGCAAGCCCACGGAGCCCTGTCACCTGAACTCATGGTGCGGGAGGGACGCCCCGCCAACTTTTTTCGATTCCCCTTCTTGGAACGTAAGATTCATCTTGCTGCCACCACGCCGTTGTGAAATTCTAACTCAGATTTTCATACGAGGGCAGGAAGCGTCGCTGTGTTTCAGGCGGCCAATCGAACAATCGAAGAACAGGCCAATCAGCGGCTTGGCCAGGATCTGCGCAGCCTGAGGAAGGCGCGCGGGCTGACCTTGGCCGAGCTGGCGCTGAGGCTGGGCCGTTCGGTCGGCTGGCTGAGCCAGGTGGAGCGCGGCCTGTCGGAGCCGGGCATCAGCGACCTGCGCGCCTTGGCCGCCGTGCTGGAGGTGCCGCTGGGCTTCTTCTTCGCCAACGAGGCGGCCCTGCCGGAAGAGCAGGGCTTCGTCGTGCGACGCGGCAACCGCCGCACGCTCGGCAACACGCAGGACGGTCTGGTCGAAGAGCTACTCTCGCCCGACCTCGGCGGCTCCTTCGAGATCGTGCGCTCGGTCTTCGCGCCGGGCGCGGCACTGGCGAAGCCGGCGCGCCGGCCGACCGAGGAAGCCGGCTACGTGGTGTCCGGCGCGCTGGAACTAGGAATTGGCGCCAAGCGCTTCCTGCTCGAGGCCGGCGACTCTTTCCGCTTCAAGAACGAGACCTACTCTTGGCGCAATCCCGGTGACGAGCCCTGCATCGTCGTCTGGATTGTCGCTCCACCCATCTACTGATCCGCTACGGGAGGCCAGATCATGGCACCACTTCCCTCCTCCGCCCGCGTCGTCATCATCGGCGGCGGCGCCGTTGGCTGTTCCGCGCTCTACCACCTGGCCAAGGAAGGATGGACCGACGCTCTTCTCATCGAGAAGAACGAGTTGACCTCGGGCTCGACCTGGCACGCCGCCGGCAACTGCCCGACCTTCTCCGGCTCCTGGTCGATCATGAAGCTGCAGGGCTACTCCAACCAACTCTTCAAGCGGTTGGGGGACGAGGTCGACTACCCCATGAACTACCACAACACCGGCGCGATCCGCTTGGCGCACACCGCCGACCGCATGGCCGAGTTCCGCCACGCCGCCGTCATGGCCAAGCGCCAGGGCATCGAGATCTCCATGGTCACCAAGGAAGAGATGAAGGACATCTATCCCTTCCTGGAGGTGCACGACATCCTCGGCGGCAGCTACGACCCAACCGACGGCGACATCGACCCGGCGCAGCTGACCCAGGCCTACGCCAAGGGCGCGCGTACCCTGGGCGCAAGAATACAGCGCTTCTGCGAGGTGACCGGCGTCACGCGCACCGGCTCGGACTGGTTGGTGGAGACCGATCAGGGCAGCGTGCGTTGCGAGTACGTGGTCAACGCGGCCGGCTATCGCGCGCACGAGGTGGGCGCCTTCTTCGGGCGCAAGATCCCCTCGGTTTCCATGTCGCACCAGTACCTCATCACCGAACCGATCGAGGAGTTGAAGGCGCGCAGCCCGGAGAAGCTGCCGCTGCTGCGCGACCCCGACATCTCCTACTACCTGCGCCAGGAGCGCGAATCCCTCCTGCTCGGCCCCTATGAGTGGCAGGCGACGCCGCATTGGGTGGACCGCAACGACCCCATGCCGGCGGACTTCTCCTTCCAGCTCTATCCCGACGACCTGGACCGGCTGGAGTACTACATCGAAGACGCCTGCGCGCGCGTGCCGCTGCTGGGTTCGGTCGGCGTCCAGCGCGTGGTGAACGGCCCCATCCCCTACACGCCCGACGGCAACCCGCTAATCGGCCCCATGCCCGGCGTCAAGAACGCCTTCGAGGCCTGCGTCTTCTCTTTCGGCATCGTGCAGTCCGGCGGCGCCGGCAAGGTCCTGTCCGAATGGATCATGCACGGCGAGACCGAGTGGGACATGTGGTCGGTCGATCCGCGCCGCTTCACCGCCTACGCCACCAAGGAGTACACGCGCGCCAAGGCGGTCGAGTTCTATCAGCGCGAATACGCCATCGGCTATCCGCACGAGGAGCGCGCGGCCGGCCGGCCAGCGCTGACCACGCCGATCTACCCGACCTTGAAGGCCAAGGGTGCCGTCTTCGGCGCGCGGGCGGGCTGGGAGCGCGCGGTCTGGTTCCCGCGTCCGGGGATCGACCCCAGCGACCACAAGGACCGACTGGACCACGGCGACTGGTTCGATGCCGTGGGCGAGGAGTGCCGCGCGGTGCGCGACGGCGTCGGCATCATGGACTTCCCCGGCTTCTCTCGTTTCATGGTGAAGGGCGCCGGTGCCGCCGCCTGGCTGGAGACGGTCATCGCCGGACGCCTGCCGAAAGTGGGCCGCGTCGGCCTGGCCTACATCGCCAGCTCGCAGGGACGGATCCTGACCGAGCTGACGGCCACGCGTCTGGCCGAGGACGAGATCCTGCTGATGACCGCCGGACCGGGCGAGTGGCACGACGAGGACCTGCTGCGCAAGTACCTGCCGGAGATCAGCGGCATCACCATCGAGAACCTGACGGCCGGCTGGAGCACCATCATCCTGACCGGCCCCAAGAGCCGCGAAGTGCTGGAGGCCGTCTGCGATCTCGACCTCTCCAACGCCGCCTTCCCCTGGCTCACCGCGCAGCCGATCACCATCGGCATGGCCAGCGGCCTGGCGCTCCGCGTCTCCTACGTCGGCGAACTGGGTTGGGAGCTGCATCTGCCGCTGAGCCAAGTGCTGGGCGTCTACGAGCGCCTTTGGGCGGCCGGCGAGCCGCACGGCATCCGCGACTTCGGCATGTATGCCATGGACTCCATGCGCATGGAGAAGTGCTACCGCTCCTGGAAGCTCGACCTCTCCAGCGACTGGACCCTGCTGGAGGGCAGCCTCGACCGCTTCATCAAGCTCGACAAGGAGGACTTCGTCGGCAAGGCCGCGCTATTGAGCGAGAAGCAGCAGGGTTCGAAGGAGCGCTGCGTGCCGCTCCTCCTGGAGGAGACCGACACCGAGGCCCCCTACCTCGCCTCCGTTTGGCAGAACGGCACCGCCGTGGGCCTGGTCACCTCCTGCGGTTACGGCCACCGCGTCGGCCGCTCCATCGCCCTGGCGACGGTGCGCAGCGACCTGACCGAGGTCGGCACCGAACTGGAGATCGACATCTACGGCGACCGCAAGAAGGCCGTCGTCGCCAAGGAGCCCATCTACGACCCCGAGAACGCGCGGCTGCGTGCGTAAGGAGAAGACCCACAGATGACCGACCTTCCGAGCCAGGCCCGCGCCGTCATCATCGGCGGCGGCGTCGTCGGCTGCTCCGTCGCCTATCACCTGACCCAGCTCGGCTGGAAGGACGTGGTGCTGCTGGAGCGCAAGCAGCTCACCTGCGGCACCACCTGGCACGCGGCCGGCCTGATCGGCCAGCTGCGCGCCACCATGAACATGACCAAGCTGGCCCGCTATTCGGCCGAACTCTATGGCGGGCTGGAGGCGGAGACCGGGGTCGCCACCGGCTTCAAGCAGCGCGGCTCCCTGGCGCTGGCCTTGTCGGCCGACCGCATGGAGGAACTCTCCCGCGGCGCCTCCATGGCCAAGACCTTCGGCCTGGAAGCCCACGTCCTCTCGCCCCGGGAATGCCTCGAGCGCTATCCCCTGCTTTCGCTCGACGGCGTCGAGGGCGGTGTCTTCCTGCCGACCGACGGACAGGCCGATCCCGCCAACGTCGCGCTGGCCTTGGCGCGCGGCGCGAAGAACCGCGGCGCCAAGGTCTTCGAGGGCGTGAAGGTGACCGGCATCACCCAGGCCGACGGGCGCGTCACCGGCGTCGAGACCGATCAGGGATCGATCGCCGCCGAGACGGTGGTCAACTGTGCCGGCATGTGGGGCCTGGAGGTCGGCCGCATGGCCGGCGTGCGCGTGCCGCTGCAGGCCTGCGAGCACTTCTATATCGTGACCGAGGGCATCGACGGCCTCTCGCCCGACCTGCCGGTGCTCCGCGTGCCGGACGAGTGCGCCTACTACAAGGAGGACGCCGGCAAGATCCTCTTGGGCGCCTTCGAGCCCAACGCCAAGCCCTGGGGCATGGCGGGCATTCCCGAGGACTTCTGCTTCGACCAGCTGCCGGAGGACTTCGACCACTTCGAGCCGATCCTGGAGCAGGCCGTCGCCCGCGTGCCTTTGCTGGCCGAGGCCGGCATCCACACCTTCTTCAACGGGCCGGAGAGCTTTACCCCGGACGACCGCTATCTTCTGGGCGAGGCGCCGGAGCTGACGAACTTCTACGTCGCCGCCGGCTTCAACTCGGTCGGCATCCAGTCGGCCGGCGGCGCCGGCAAGGCGCTCGCCGAGTGGATGGAGGCGGGCGAGCCGCCCTTCGATCTGTGGGACGTCGACATCCGGCGCATGCAGCCCTTCCAGTCCAACCGGCGCTATCTCGAGGCGCGGTCGCGCGAGAGCCTGGGCCTGCTCTACGCCGATCACTACCCCTATCGGCAGTACGCCACGGCACGCGGCGTGCGGCGCTCGCCGTTGCACGAGCGGCTTAAGGCAGCCGGCGCCTGCTTCGGCGAGACGGCTGGCTGGGAGCGCGCCAACTGGTTCCTGCCGGCCGACGCCGCCGCGCGCGGCGAGACCGCCGACTACCGCTATTCCTGGAAGCGGCAGAACTGGTTCGGCTATGCCGCCGAGGAGCACCGCGCGGTGCGCCAAGGGGTCGGCCTCTTCGACATGACCTCCTTCGGTAAGATCCGAGTGGAGGGGCGCGATGCTGAAGCGGTGCTGCAGCGCCTCTGCGCCAACGACGTGGCCGTGCCCGTGGGCAAGATCGTCTATACCCAGTGGCTGAACGAGCGCGGCGGCATCGAGTCCGATCTGACGGTGACCCGCCTTTCGGAGCAGGCCTTCCTGCTCATCACCCCCGGCGCCACCGTGCAGCGCGACCTGGCCTGGCTCAAGCGGCACATGCCGGAAGAGGCCTTCTGCGTCGCCACCGACGTCACCGCGGCCGAATCGGTGCTCTGCGTCATGGGGCCGAAGTCGCGCGACCTGCTGCAGCCCTTGATTCCGCAGTCGCTGGCCAACGAGGATTTTCCCTTCGGCACCATGCAGGAGGTGGAGATCGGCATGGGCCTGGCCCGCGCCCACCGCGTGACCTACGTGGGCGAACTGGGCTGGGAGATCTACGTCTCCAGCGACATGGCCGTCCATGTCTTCGACAGCATCCTGGAGGCCGGCGACTCCCATGGCCTGCGCCTCTGCGGCCTGCACGTGTTGGACTCCTGCCGGATCGAAAAGGCCTTCCGCCACTTCGGGCACGACATCACCGACGAGGATCACGTGCTGGAGGCTGGCTTGGGCTTTGCCGTCAAGACCGAGAAGCCGCGCTCCAACCTGGGCGACTTCCTGGGCCGCGACGCGGTCTTGCGCAAGAAGGAGAGCGGGCTCAGCCGCCGCCTGATGCAGTTCCAGCTGAAGGAGTCGGAGCCGCTGCTCTATCACAACGAGCCGATCGTCAGGAACGGCGAGATCGTCGGCTACCTCAGCTCCGGCAACTACGGCCACCATCTGGGTGCCGCCATCGGCCTGGGCTACGTGCCCTGCGAGCCCGGCAGCAAAGCCGCCGAGATGCTGGCGGCCGACTACGAGATCGAGGTCTTCGGCACCCGCGTGCCGGCGCAGGCCTCGCTGAAGCCGCTCTACGACCCCAAGTCGGAGAGGACACGCCTCTAGTTCAAGTTTCGGCAAAGGTACGGCAGCGTCGAAGACAGCCGATCCTTAGGGAGAAGTGCCATGAGTGATCAAGTGGTGGGAAGCAAGTCTGCCCGGCGCCGCGGTCGGGATGCGCGGGTGGCGGCGCGTGCCGCCCCCCTGGCGGCCGAGATTCGGCCGATCAAGGGCGGCATGGAGGGCGGCCTCTACAAGCCCCTGACCCAGGCCGGCGTGGAGCGCATCCACCAGGCGGCCCTGGACGCCCTGGCGGAGATCGGGCTGGCGCAAGCCATCCCCTCCTGCGCGGAGGTCTGCACCGCCGCCGGAGCCGAGATGGGCGACGACGGGCGCCTGCGCTTCCCGCGGGCCATGGTCGAAGACATCGTGGCGAAGGCCTGGCGCCACCAGACGCTCTTCGCGCAGCAGGAGAAGTACGACCTGGTGCCCCAGGGCAGCCGCGTCTACTACGGCACGGCGGGTGCCGCGACCCAGGTGATCGACCTGGAGAACAACAGCTACACCAACGCCACGATCAAGGATCTCTACGACAGCGCGCGCATCGCCGAGACCCTGGACAACTGCCACTTCTTCCAGCGCCCGCTCACGGCGTGCGACATTGAGGATCTGGTGACGCTTGACGTCAACACCCTCTATGCTTCGATCGCCGGAACGACCAAGCATGTCGGCACCAACTTCAACGTCGCCGAGGGTGCCGAGGTTTCGCTGAAGCTGCTGCACGAGGTCTGCGGCGGCGAGGCTGCCTGGCGCGCGCGGCCCTTCGTCAGCAACTCCAACTGCTTCGTCGTGCCGCCGATGAAGTTCGCCGAGGACGCCTGCCGCGTGCTGGAGGTCTGCGTGCGCGGCGGAATGCCGGTGCTTCTGCTCTCCGCCGGTCAAGCGGGCGCCACCGCGCCGCCCTACCTGGCCGGCGCGGTGGTGCAAGCCGTGGCCGAATGCCTGGCCGGTCTCTGCTACGTCAACGCCATCGAGCCCGGGGCGCCCGCCATTTTCGGGACCTGGCCCTTCGTCTCCGACCTGCGCACCGGCGCCATGTCGGGCGGCTCGGGCGAGCAGGGCCTGCTGGCGGCCGCCTGCGCGCAGATGGCCCAGTACTACGACCTGCCCGGCGGCGCCGCCGCCGGCATGTGCGATTCCAAGCTGCCGGACAACCAGGCTGGCTACGAGAAGGGGATCAATGCCGTTGTCTCGGGCCTAGCCGGTCTGAACCTGGTCTACGAGTCGATCGGCATGCACGCCTCTCTGCTGGGCTTCTGCCTGGAGAGCATGATCATCGACGACGACATGATCGGCCAGGCGCTGCGTTGCGTGCGGGGCATCGAGGTGACGGAGGACAGCGTCTCGCTGGATGTCATCCGCCAGGTCTGCATTGAGGGCCCCGGGCACTACCTCGGCCACGACACCACCTTGAACCTGATGCAGCGCGAGTACGTCTACCCGGTGCTCGGCGACCGCACCAGCCCGAAGGAGTGGGTGGAGAAGGGCAAGCCCGACCTGGTCCAGAACGCCATCGCGGCCCGCAAGAAGATCCTGGAGAACCACTTCCCGAGCCACATCTCGGAAGCGGTGGATCGGCGCCTGCGCGAGACCTTTCCGATCGAGCTGCAGCGTTCGGCCATGCGGAAGAGCGCCTGAGGGGGGCCTGGACAGCGCGCCCTGCCGCCCTAACTCCTTCAGGACCATGCGGCAGGAGCAGACACAGTGGTCCTAAGACTGGCAAAGCTGGCGGTCGGCGCCGCTCTTCTGAGCGTCGCCGCCGACAGCGCCTATGCGGAGACCTCCCAACAGCCTTTCGACTGGTCGAGCACGACCCTGACGGCCGTCTCCGGCGAGCCTCTGGACGGCGAGCTCTTCCAGGGCAAGACGGTCCTGGTGGTGAACACCGCCTCGCGCTGTGGCTTCACGCCCCAGTACGCCGGCCTGCAGTCCCTGTGGGAGCGCTATCGCGAACGCGGGCTGGTGGTGCTGGCCGTACCGGCCAACGACTTCGGCCGGCAGGAGCCGGGCAGCAACGAAGAGATCGCCGGCTTCTGCGAAGCGCGTTTCCAGATTTCCTTCCCGATCACGCAGAAAGCGACGGTCGTCGGCCCCGATGCCCATCCGATCTTTGCCTGGGCGGCCCGGGTAAGCAACGGAAAGGCGCGACCGCAATGGAACTTTTACAAGTTGCTGATTGATCACAATGGACGCTTGGATGCCTGGTTCACATCGATGACGACACCACAGTCCTCCAAGCTGACACAACGGATCGAGGCGTTGCTGCCGCAGTAATGGGGGCCGGTAACCGAGCCCCGCGATTTTATTTTGTTTTCAGAACGTTAACTCGGCAATCGACAGCCTCGCCGGAGGACTTCGCCGCAAGCCGCTGCCAGGCCTGTTGCTGCGACGCAACAAGAAACTTCTTTCTTGCCGGTAGAAACGCAGATCTTTCAAATGGTTATGAAAGAAGCGTGACATCGGCCAGGGGGTTGCGCGCCGAAGCGGAAAGCGTTAAACAACACTCCGGGTCGGACAAATTGACCCTCACTGTGGTCCTGACGCTGGCGTTGTCGGGCCGCGCGAACTCTAACGGGTTTAACGGAGGGGATCGGTACCGGGAAAGACAGGGCTGGGGCCTCGCTTCAGATCCGACTGACCGGCCGATATAATGATGACCGCTGCGCCTAAGGCTTCCATCGTCGTCCGCGCACTGAACGAAGGTAAGTATTTAGGACCGCTGTTTGAAGCGTTGAAGCGCCAAAACGATCAAGACTTTGAGATCATTCTCGTAGATTCCGGTTCAAGTGACAATTCGGTGGCGGTCGCCCAGTCGCACGGCGTCAGGGTCGAGCATATCCGGCCACAGGATTTCTCTTTCGGGCGTTCCTTGAACTACGGCTGCCGGGCAGCCAAAGGGAAGTTCCTGGTGGCGCTCAGCGCCCACACCCTGCCGATGGACGACGACTGGCTCGCCAACCTCTTGCGACCCTTCGAGGACGAGCGCATCCGGGTGAGCTACGGCAAGCAGCGCGGTGCCAGGCAGAACAAGTTCTCCGAATGCTGCCTGATGCAGTCCTGGTTTCCGGAGGAGGACATCGCCCCGCAGGAGGACTACTTCTGCAACAACGCCAACTGCGCCATCCGCCGGTCCGATTGGGAGCGCCGGCCCTATGACGAGAGCCTGACCGGGCTGGAGGATCTGGCCTGGGCGAAGCAGGCGGTCAAGGAGGGCGGACTGGTCGCCTACGTCGCGTCGGCCGGCATCTACCACATCCACGAGGAGACCTGGGACAAGGTGCGCAATCGCTATTACCGCGAGGCGCTGGCCTTCCAGGACATCGAGCCAGAGGCCTACTACGGCTTCACCGACCTCCTGCGCTACACCACGCTCAACATCGCCTCCGACCTGAAGTCGGCCGTCGCCAGGGGCGCCGTCGGCGCGCTGCCGGAGATCTTCCTCTTCCGCATCCACCAGTCACGCGGCACCTATCGCGCCTATGTGGAGCGCGCCGCAAAGAAGGCGCGCAAGCGGCCGACAGCGCACATCATGCACCTGAAGGACCGCTTCTATCATCCTTCACCGCGCTACCTGGCGGCCAATAGTTCCATCAGAGGCTGAGGTTCCACTCTGACTAACGCATGGGTCTGTCGCAGCGTGCACGGCTCGATCCGCTAAACTGGCTGCAAGACACCCGTCTCCTTCCCCGTCCGATCGCTAGGCTGCTCTTGCCGCTGGCCCGAAGCGTGTCGGTGCAGGACATGCTGCTGGACCCCCTTGACGGTCTCGACCGGCATGGACCGGGAGGTCTGAGGCGGCTGGCGAGGGCCTTGCGGAGAGGGCGCCGTCGCCGGAACCTCGCCGCCATCGCGCGCGCCGGTCGGCCCTTGGTCTCGGTGATCATGCCGGCCTACAACGCAGCGGCGACGGTGGAGGCGGCCCTGAAGAGTCTCGCGGCACAGAGCTACGACTGCCTGGAGATCCTGGTCGTCGATGATTCCAGCGAGGACGACACGCGCGAACGGGTCCGGCGCCTGGCCCTTTGCGATCGCCGCATCAGGCTGCTGGCCGTGCGGGAGCGCCTCGGCGCCGCCTTGGCGCGCAATCGTGGGCTGGCGGAGGCGCGTGGCGCCTACCTCACCTTTCAAGACGCCGACGACCGTTCGCTGCCTGATCGGATCGAACGCCAACTGGCCGCGCTTCTGGAGCGCCGAAGCGCGCTCGCCAGCCTCTGCGCCTACCGGCGCGTCGACCCCGAAGGGCGCGCGGTCACGATCAACGGCGTGCTCCACCGCAAGCGCACCATCTCCCTGCTCTTTGCCCGCGATCCCGTCTTGAAGCGGCTGGGCGGCATGGCGCCTCTCGTCCGCGGCGAAGACAGCGAGTATCTCGCCCGCCTGACGGCCGCCTTCGGCAAGGACAGTCAGGTCTTCCTCTATGCGCCGCTCTACGAGGCGCGCTTTACGCCGACTTCGCTCCTCTGGGAGGAAAGCGACGTCAGGCGGGTCGGCGACGACATCCGCTACGACGTCAGCGAGACCGACCCGCCGGAGCTGGAGCGCTACCGTGCCTGGCATCGCGAGATCGCCGAGGGCCGCAGCGAGCCGCATCTCCCCTTCCGACCGCGAGACGCGCGCGACGATCCGCGCGGCGCCGCCGCGACCGACAGCATGGACCAGCCGCGCACGATCGGATAGCTCTTCGCCGCCTGCCTCGATTTTTCCCCTCTCGGACCTGCAGCCATGACCCAGCACAAGCTCGTCGCCCTCATGCCCATGCGCCATCTCTCGCAGCGGGTTCCGGGCAAGAACTACCGTCCGTTCGGCGACGGCCGTCCGCTCTACCAGCACACCCTGGAGAACCTGCTGGCCGTCGAGGAGATCGAGAAGGTCATCATCGACACCGATTCCCCCATCGTGAAAGAGCAGTGCGCGGAGAAGTACAAGGACGTCGTCGTGCTCGACCGGCCGGAGCGTCTGCGCGCGCCGGAAGTGCCGATGAACGACATCCTGACCTACGACGCGGAGCAGATAGACTCCCAGTTCTATCTTCAGACGCACTCCACCAACCCGCTGCTGACGCGCGAGACCATGGCGCGGGCGGTGAAGACCTTCATCGACCAGTACCCGATCTACGACTCCCTCTTCGGCGTCACCGTGGTGCGCGACCGCATCTGGGACGTCTTGGGCCGGGCGGTGAACCACAACCCCAACATCCTGCTGCAGACCCAGGATCTGCCCAAGTGGCTGATGCTGGAGAACTCCACCCTCTACATCTTCGAGCGCAACCGCCTTCTGGGAGACCGCAACCGGATCGGCAACCGGCCCTTCCTCTTCGAGGTCCCGGAGATCGAGGCGCGCGACATCGACATCGAGATCGACTTCCAGATCGCGGAGATGCTGTACAAAGCCAGAAAGGGCGACGGCAATGCCTAAGGTCCTGATCACCTGCCATCACCTGCTGCGTCACGTCGAGCGCTACCGCGACCGCTTCGAGGCGGCCGGCGTCGAGCTTGTTCTGCCGGCCGCGGTCGGACAGCAGTTCTCCAGCGCCGAGATGCAAGACCTGATACGCGGGGTCCAGGCCTGCATCCTGGGCGATGACGTGGTCGACCGCCCGGTTCTGGAGACCGGCAAGGAGGGAGGCCTCAAGGTCGTCATCAAGTGGGGGATCGGCACCGATTCCATCGACAAGGAGAGCGCCGCGGAACTCGGCATTCCGGTCAAGAACACGCCCGGCACCTTCTCCGACGAGGTCGCCGAGGCCGCCTTCTCCCTCCTTCTGATGCTGACACGCGGCTACCACCGCATGCATGCCTCGGTGACGGAAGGCGGGTGGCTCAAGGTGCAAGGCACCAGCCTGGCCGGAAAGTCGCTGGGCATCGTCGGCCTGGGCAGCATCGGCCGCGGCGTCGGGCGGCGCGGCACCGCCTTTGGCATGACGGTTTCGGGCTACGATCCCGTCGAGCTGCCTGAGGTCTTGCTGACGGAGCACGGCATCGCCCAGAAGCCCCTCGACGCGGTGCTGAGCGACAGCGACTACCTGGTCCTGGCCTGCAACCTGACGCCGGAGAACCATCACCTGATCAACAAGGAAAGCCTGGCCCGGATGAAGTCGGGGGCGGTCCTGGTCAACGTCGCCCGCGGCCCGCTGGTCAAGGAACCGGACCTGGTCGAGGCACTGAACAGCGGTCACATCGCCGGTGCCGGGCTCGACGTCTTCGAGGTCGAGCCCTTGCCCGAGGGAAGCCCCCTGCGCGGCTTCGAGAACGTGGTCTTCGGCACCCACAACGGCTCCAACACGATTGAAGGCGTGGATCGGGTGAACGAGATCACCGTGGCGATGGCGCTGGAGGCGGTGGGCGCCGGATCCTAGTTCAGTACCGCTTCGATCACGTCGAGGATAAGACCGGTGCTGAGCTCTACCAGGAAGATGTCGGAGCCGACGATAACCCGGTTGGTGCCGGCCAAGGGCGCCGGCAAGAGGCCGACCAGATTGTTCGGAAGGTACCGCTTGGCGATGCCCGGCGGCAGCGGCTTGCCGCGTGCCAGGTTCTTGGCGATGCCGGGCGGCAGCGAGGCGGCGCTCGCCGGGTAGCGCCGATAGTAGTCATTGATGATTCGGATCTCCGCGTCCGAGAAGCGGATCGAGAGGCCGCCGCGCAGATCGACGTCGACGCGCCCGTCCGGGCCGATCGAAACGCCGAGCGACGACCCGCCGCCCTTGCCCTTGCCTTGACCGCCGGCATGGCCGGGCTTGTGATGCGCGAGGCTATCGGCGCTGACCAGCGCTAGGCTGAGCGCGGCGGCGCAGGCGGCGAGGTGGGTTTTCATCGCAGACATAGGGGAGGCCGTAGCGGAAAAGCACGCCAGAACTATGGCAAAAGCACGCCATTCTCGCCGTCGCAAGGGTCCCTGGTCAGGAAAGGTCCTTATGGCAGGCAGGCAAAGAGGCTAGAGTCCTCCCGCGTCAGGACGGGAGAGGATGGATGACGGTGGCGACCACTGCGCTTCAGGAGCCGGCAGAGCGGGTTGAGGAAGGTGCTACCAACTTCCGCTTCTTCGACAACCGGCAGAAGTACCTTCTTTTCGTCAACACCTGCAGCGAGAAGTGGGTGATCGCCAACCGGGTAACGGAGGAGTTGGCCAACCTGCGGCCGAACCCGCCGGCGGTCCGTCTCTACGACGCCGGGGTCGGCGACGGCACGGTGCTCTCTCGCCTGCTGCGGGCCATGCACGCGCGCTTCAAGACCATGCCCTTCTACGTCGTCGGCAAGGAGGTGAGCCTCGAGGACGTGCGCCTGACCCTGGAGAAGATGCCCGACCGCCTCTTCGAGCATCCGGCCACGGTCTTGGTCCTGACCAATCTCTACTACTCGGAATCGCCCTGGCTCACGACGCGCAGCTCGGCGGCGGCCGGCGCCTTCGTCTGGAAGGAGGTGGCCCTGCAGGGCAACTGCTCGCACGACTTCGCCCAGCAGATGGTCGACCTGGAGCCCTTTCTCTCCGAGAACTGGCAGGCCCGGATCGGCAAGCACGGCAACCCGATCTACGAGCGCCCGACCGTTCTCGTGCTCTATCGCGAGGATCACCGCTTTCTGCTGGACCCGGTCATTCCGCGCCTGGGGGCGAGCCGGGCGGACTTCGATCTGGTGGTCGCGTCCCAGCCCTACCGCGCCATGGCCTCGGCCGAGTTCAAGGCCAAGAAGGTGGTCGCCCCGCTGGCTAAGGCGCTCGGCCCCAGCGGCCGGCTGATCGGCATCCATTCGCACGGGCACGACCCGGGCATGGAGATCATCAAGGCGGTCTGGCCGGACTACGATCCCTTCACCACCAACCGCCACGACATCCTGCGCGCGACCAAGGCCGAACTCGGCAGCGAGGCGCGCCAGTTCAACTTCAACGCCGGCAGCGACAGGCGATCCCTCTTCCGCTACGAGATGCACACCCTGCCCAACGAAGTGAGCAGCGCCATCGGCACCTCGACCCTGCTGGCCGCCTGGAACGCCGCTGTCTATGTCGCCCAGGTGGAGGACACTCGCCTGGAAGAGAAAACGCTCGACGGCAGCTACGTCGACGCCGTGCGCGACGTCCTGCATCGCCACGGCGGCCTTTGGTTCACCGACGAGTCCTACGTGGTCTCACGCCACCGCTCCTAACCTGGAACGCACTCTCACTCGCTGTGCACCGGCAGGGCGACGCTCTCCTTCACCTGCTCCATCACCACGTAGGTGTGGGTCTGCGACAGGCCCGGTATAGCGACCAGCGCCTCTCCCAACAGGCGGCGATAGTCGTTCATGTCGCCGACCCGTATCTTCAGGAGGTAGTCGAAGCCGCCCGCCACCATGTGGCACTCCAAGACCTCCGGCATCTGCTGCACGGCCTCGGCGAAGGCGGCGAAGGCCTCCTCGGTGGTGCGCTCCAAGGTCAGTTCGACGAAGACCAAGAGGCCGGCATTCAGCCGCTCGGGATTGAGGAGCGTGACATAGCGATCGATGTAGCCCTCGCGCTCCAGCCGCCTCACCCGCTCCATGCAAGGCGTGGCGCTGAGGTGTACCCGGCGCGACAGCTCGGCGTTGGAGATGCGGGCGTTGGCCTGCAATTCGCGCAGGATTGCGATATCGCGGTCGTCGAGATCGCGCGGTCTGCGCGAGCGTTGCGGGCTGGCTTGATCCGGCATGCTGGCGGTTCCCTCCCCTCGGTTAGGCATCGATGACGACATCGCCCTTCGGTCGGGCGCTGCAGATCAGGACCTCGCCCGGCTCGGGCTCGGCCGCGGGTTCGGTGACGTAGTCGATCTCCCCCTGAATGAGACGGCAAGAGCAGGTCTGGCAGATGCCGGAGCGGCAGCTGTGATCTGGCGCCAGGCCGCCCTGCTCGGCCAGCTCTAGGATCGTGCCGGCGGCCTCGACCCAAGTCATCACCAGGCCGGAGCGGGCGAAGGTCACGCTGGGCTGACGCGATGCGTCGGTCTTGATCGGCTCCGGCGGCCGCGGCTTCTCCACCTGCCGCTCCTCGGCCGCCAGGTCGACCGGAACGCCGAAGTGCTCGTAGTGGATCCGCGACTCCGGCACGCCGCGCTGGCGCAGCCCGTGATAGAGGTCGCGCAGGAACCCCAAGGGCCCGCAGAGGAAGAAGTGGGTGTCGGGCGGCGGCCAAAAGCGCTGGACCAGGGGAAGGTCGATGCGTCCGACGCTGTGGTGGCGGCGCTTGGCGATATCCTCCCTGCTCGGCCGGCTGTAGCGCAGGTGCGTCACCAGGCCCGGCAGCACGCGATCGGCCAGGGCGATGCGGCGGCGAAAGGCCTGCTCGCGACCGCTGCGGGCACCGTGCAAGAACCAGAGCGGCCGCGTCCCGCCCTCGGCGAGCAAGGCGTCGAGCATGCTCATCATCGGCGTGATGCCGACCCCGGCGCTCAACAGCATCGCCGGCGCGCCGGCCGCGAGATCCAAGGTGAAGGAGCCTAGCGGCGGCCGCACGAGGAGCGAGTCGCCCAGGCCGAGTGAGCGGTGCAGGTGATTGGAAACCACGCCCGGCGGCAGGGTGCCATTCAGCGCCCCCTCTTCCCGCTTGACGGAGATCTGCAGGCAATCGGGATCGCCGGGTCCCCGCGACAGCGAATAGGTGCGGGTCAGCCCGCTGGCGCCGTCCGGTCCCGGCAGACGGATGGCGACGTACTGGCCGGGCTTGTAGGAAGGTAGCGGCGCCCGGTCCTCCGGCGCCAGCAGGAAGGAGCGGATCGTGGCGCTCTCGTCCACCAGTCCGCGGACACGGAAAGGCTTGTAGCCGGTCCATTTGGACGGGCCTGCGTCCCCCACCCTACTGTCCGGCGCTTCAGGCGGGCTCATGACCACTATGCCGATCAACCATCACTCACACATACAGAAGGTGCAACATCTAGACAATCAGTTTACTCTAGTCTTTTTCTCTAAAATTTCTCAAGAATTTGGATGTTAATGGAGATCAATACGCAAAGAACGTGATGTTTCTCCAAGAATCGCCCCAGGTACGAGCAATTCCGCTACAGATTCTCAAGAACCTCTCTTTTCTAAGCAATTTGCAGACGATTCCGATTGTGAAAGCAAGAATCATTGGTGAGACACCCTGCGGCCACCTTGATACGCTACTGCAATCGATAGCTGGCTGGGCCGAAGCCCAAGCGGGCAAGCAAGGGAGGAGCAGGGAATGGCCGGCAAGGTTGCGCAACTGAGAGCCGAGGAACGTCCCAAGCCGCGGCATCGCCACATCCTGAAGGTGATCCCGCAGGGCGAGAACGGACATTTCAGCCAGAGCTGGTACCCCATCTGCCGCACCTCCGACGTGGCACCGGGGCAGGTGATCGCGCGGCCCTTTCTGGATGGCCAAGTGGCGGTCTACCGCACGGAAACCGGCGAGGCCCGCGTGGTCAGCTCCTACTGCGTTCACATGGGCGCCGACCTTTCCGGCGGCCGGGTGGTGGGCGAGACCCTGCAGTGCGCCTTTCACGGCTGGCAGTACGGCGAGGGCGGGCGCTGCGTGCGCACCAAGATCGGCGCCAAGCCGCCGGGCTCCGCCGCCATCTTCGCCTTTCCGACCCGCGAGCGCTGGGGCCTGATCTTCGCCTTCAACGGCGAGAAGGCCCTGTGGGAGCTCCCCGATCTGGACCGCCCCGACGAGGAGCTGATGGTGGTCGAACGGCCGATCACGCATCTGAAGTGCGATCCGGAAATGATCACCGCCAATGCCTTCGACTGGCAGCACTTCGCGACCCTGCACGACTTCCATGCCAAGGAGGACGCCGACCCGGCCATCATCCATTGGGGCGAGTTCGACACCGGCTACGTCTTCGAGGGCCACCACTGGCTGGGCGAGGACACGACCTACAAGATCCATATCTACGGCACCAACATCTATACCCAGCAGGGCACGGTGGACGGCTACTGGTACGCCATGCTGAACCCCATGGGCATCCCCAGGGCCGGCGAGTGCGAGTTCTACATGCAGATCCTGGTGCCGAAGGGGGATGGCAGCGACAAGGCGCGCACCTTCGCCCAGTACAAGGGCGAATCCCTGGCCGACATGGAGGTGCGCTTCATCGCCCAGGATGTTCCGATCCTGAACAAGCTGCACTTCGCGCCAGGCCACCTGCTGAAGGAAGACAAGCAGTTCGTCCAATTCCTGGACTGGCTGAAACGCTATCCGCGCGCCAATCCGGCCGCGAACTACCTGCGCTGACGCGCCAAGCAAGCAAGAGAACGGAAAAGCAAGGGAGCTAAAGATGTCTGGAACATGGAAGTTTGGATTGGCGGCCCTCGTCGCCCTGGGTCTTTCCGGCGGCGCGCAAGCGGAGGAGGAGCTGAACCTCCTGGCCTGGTGCGACCACGACGACCCGACCATCTACCAGCCCTTCGAGGAGGCCACGGGGATCGAGGTCAACGTCAAGGTCTATGAGCTGACCGGTGCCGCCATCTCGATCCTCGAGCAATCCGATCCGGGCGACTGGGACGTCTTCGTGGTCGATACCGCCGATGTCCTGCGCATGGCCGAAGGCGGTTGGCTGGAGCCCTTGAACAAGGCGGACTTCCCCTACGCCCAGATGTTCGAGGGCGCCAAGACCCCGCACCTGCACGAGCTGGACGGCCAGCTCTATGGCGTGCCGGAGAAGTTCGGCTTCAACACGCTCGCCTATGACGGGCGCAAGATCGGCGACGACGGCAATCCCGTCTCGCTCGACGTGCTGTTCGACCCGGCGATGAAGGGCCGCGTCGCCGTCTACGACTACTACCTTCCGATCATCATGACCTTGGGCCTGAAACAGGGCGTGGAGCCGGTGAACTTCGACGAGGCCACCCTGGAGCAGGTCCGCGAAGACCTCTTCGCGCTGAAAGACAACACCAAGATCGTCGGCGATCTGGTCGCTACCCAGACAGCGCTGGCGACGGGCGACGTCGACGTGCTGATCGGCGCCGCCGAATGGGTTGCCCCGCTGCAGGCGGAAAAGCCCTACCTGGATTGGGGCACCCCGGTCGAGGGCGGCCTGCGCTGGAGCCAATCGGTGGCTCTGTTCAAGGACTCTGCCAAGAAAGAGGCCTCGCTGAAGCTGGCACAGTACCTCTTGAGCCCGGAGGGCCAGGCCAGGGTTGCCATGGCGCCCTGCTACAACGCGATGCCGGTCAACAGTGCCGCGGCCCTGAGCGATGCTCAGAAAGAGAGCCTGCGTTGGGGTGAGATCGACGCTTTCCTGGCGAACACCTACGACTACGGCGCGGTCTCGCCCGAACTGGACGAGCAGATGGTGGAGGTCTGGACGGAGTTCCTGGCCTACTAGAGGCGGTCGCCAAGTCATGTCGGAACGGGCGCTGGGCGGGGAGGCCGGCACGGCGCCGGCTGCCCCAGCCCGGCGTCGCCGGCTATCGCGCGGCTGGCTCTACGTCCTGCCGGCGGTGCTTTGGACTCTGCTGTTCTTCCTGGTGCCGCTGGCCCTCATGGGCCTGCACTCGCTGGCGCAGCGCAAGGGCGGCAAGATCCAGCCGGGTCCGACAACGGCGAACTACGAGAAGTTCTTCGAGAAGGACTATCTGCTCGGCACCCTTGCCAACTCGATCGAGCTTACCGGCCTGATCGTGGTCATCAGCACGCCGCTCGCCTTCGCCTTGGCCGCGGTGATCGCCTTTCTGGTGCCCCGACGATGGCAGCTCGCCGCCTTGGTCCTGGCGGTGCTGCCCTTCTGGACGTCCTACATCGTGCGCAGCTACAGCTGGCTGCTGCTGCTCTCCGAGCGCGGGATCTTCAACAGCCTGCTGCTCGACCTCGGACTGATCGCCGAGCCGCTGACCCTGGTCAACAGCCGGCTCGGCGTGCTGATCGTCATGGTCCACTATTTCATGATGATCATGACGCTCACGATCTACGTGAACCTGCGGCAGATCCCGACCAACTACCTGCGCGCGGCGCGCGACCTGGGGGCCGGCCGCCTGCAGGTCCTGCTGAAGGTCATCCTGCCCTTGAGCCTGCCCGGCATCATGGTGGGCATCTTCCTCACCGTGGTCTTCGCCATCGGCGACTACGTGACGCCGCAGATCATCGGCGGCAGCCGCGAGATGGTGATGCCGCAGGCCATCATGCTGCAGGTCGGCCGCTTGGCGAACACGCCCATGGCGGCGGCCCTGGCCTTCATCCTGATGGTGGTGGTGGGCCTGACCGTGGTCGGCTTCCGGCGCTGGATCAGGATGACCGGGCTATGACGGCCACCACCCTTCCGGCCGACCGGCCCCTGCTGCTGGGCGGCGCTCTCTACGGCTGTCTCGCCTATCTCTTCATCTTCTCGCCGGTGCTGGTCCTCGTCCTCTTCTCCTTTCAGGACGGGCAGTTGCCGATCCCGCCGTTGAAGGGACTGACTCTGCGCTGGTACGAACAGGTGCTGGCCGACGATCAGATCATGACGGCGCTGGCGCACTCGCTGCTGGTGGCGGTCGGCTCGGCCAGCGTGGCCTGCCTGCTGGGATTTCTCGCGGCCTATGGCGTCGCCCGCTACCGCCTGCCGGGCGCTGGCGGACTGGCTTGGCTGATCCTGGCGCCGGCGACCCTGTCTTACCTCATCATCGCCATGGGCTTGTTGATCACTTTCGGCGCGGTCGGCATGCCGCGCTCGCTGCTGACCGTCGCGATCGGCCACGTGGTGATCAACATGCCGATCGCCTTCGCATTGATCTACAGCCAGCTGGGCGCGCACCAGCTCAACATCGAGCGGGCGGCCCGCGACCTGGGTGCGGGCGAGCTGCAGCTGCTCGCCTTGATCGTGGTGCCCAGCCTGCTGCCGGCCATCGTCGCCGCCTTCGCGCTCTGTTTCAGCCTCTCCTGGGACGAGTTCATCATCGCCTTCCTGCTCTCCCAGTTCGAGGTCACGCTGCCGGTCGAGATATGGTCCTCCTTGCGATCCGGCCTCAATCCGGCGATCAATGCGGCCGGAACCTTGGTCTTCGGGCTCTCCTTGGGGATCTTCTTGATGGCGCTTACCTTCGTTCTGGCGAGAAGGGGGATACGTGGTGGCTGAGGCGGTCCGGCTGTCCAATGTCAGCAAGCAGTTCGGCGAGGTCGCCGCCCTTCGCTCCATCGATCTCGCCATCGAGGACGGACAGTACGTCGTGCTCTTGGGACCGTCGGGCAGTGGCAAGACGACCTTGCTGTCGATCCTGGGCGGCTTCGTCGAGCCCTCCAGCGGCAGCGTCGCCGTGCATGGACGCGACGTCACCGCCATCGCACCGGCCAAGCGGCCGACCGCGACGGTCTTTCAGGACTATGCCCTCTTTCCGCACATGAACGTCGCCTCGAACGTCGCCTTCGGGCTGCGCATGCGCGGACAGAGAGGTGGGCCGGTCAAGGAGGCCGTCGCGCGCATGTTGGAGCTGGTCGGCCTCGCCGACTTCGCCGACAGGCGGATAGACCAGCTTTCCGGCGGGCAGCGCCAACGCATCGCCCTGGCGCGCGCCTTGATCATCGAGCCCGAGGTCCTGCTGCTGGATGAGCCCCTGGGCGCCTTGGACCTGCACCTGCGCCGACGCATGCAGGACGAGCTCCTCGAGCTGCAACGGCGTATCGGGTCGGTGTTCGTCCACGTGACCCACGACCAGGAAGAGGCGATGAACCTGGCCGACCTGCTGGTCGTCATGCAGAGCGGCCGGATCGAGGACATCGGCCCGCCACGGCGGGTCTACCTGCGCCCGGCGACCGCCTTCACGGCGACCTTCATGGGCGACAGCAACCTCTTGTCCGGCCGGGTCTGCGGCGGCGAGTGCGGCTGGGCCAAGGTGGAGACGCCTTTCGGAATCCTGCGCTGCCGCGGCGAAGGCCAGGCCAGCGAAGGCCAGGCCGTGCAGGTCTCCCTGCGGCCGGAGCACATCCTGCTGCGGAACGGCGCCGACACCCAGCCCATGGGCCGGGCCCGCGTCATCTACGCCGTCTTTCAGGGTACTCGCAGCCTCTTGACCGTGGCCCCGCTCGAGCGCGAGAGCGTCGAGCTGCGCATCAGCGGCCCCGCCGACGGCTGCCCTGCGCCCGGCGCTGAGATCGACATCTATGCGGACTGCGAGCGCGCGGTGCTGCTGACAGCCTGAAGCAGACCCGGCGCCGCCACGAGCCACTCGCCCCGCACGGCGAAACCGGACCACAAGACGCCCGACTTGCGCAGGCTCCACTGCATCGAGACGGCCCGCCGATCCGCCTGCTGCAGTTTCAACTCAAGCTTCTGCTTAGCTCCATTTTGCGAGAAAATTGCAGACTTGTCAATGGTTTAAGCTTGAGGCTAATCGAACCCTCTCCCTATCGAGGGCGCAAGGCGGACCCGTTCATGAACAGCCGACAGAGCTCAACATCCTTCGTCGCGGCGGCGGCCGTCATGCTGACGGCGATCCTGCTCTATGACGTCATGGGCGCGATCATCAAGCACCTCACCCAGCAGTACTCCGCCCCACAGCTCTCCCTCTTTCGCAACGTCTTCGGGCTGATCCCCACCCTGTTGATCCTCTCCTGGTCCCGGAGTTGGATCGCGGCCGGCAGACCCGTCGTGATCAAGCAGTGGCGGCTCGCCTTTATCCGGGGCGGCTTGGCCGCCCTCGCCCAGGTCTCCTTCTACCTCTCCCTCTTCCATCTGGAGTTCGCGACGGCAACGGCGATGCTCTTTGCCGGCCCGCTCTTCGTGACGGCCCTGTCGGTTCCGGTGCTGGGCCACCGCGTCGGCCCATGGCGCTGGTTGGCGGCGCTCGTCGGCTTTGCCGGCGTCCTGCTGGTGATGCGCCCGGCCACCCAGAGCTTCACCTGGTATGCTCTCCTGCCGCTCTGTGCTGCCTTTGGGTACGCCAGCGTCAGCGTCACCGCGCAACTGTTCGACAAGAAGGCGCCGACGGCCCTGATCAATCTCTACCAGAACGCCGGCTCCCTGACGGGGTCGGTCGTCCTGGTCCTGGCCACAAGCGGCTTCGCCGGGATCGAATCCCTGACGGACGGACTCTGGCTCGCCGCGATGGGCATTGCCGGCGGTACCGGCGCCTTCTGCTTGATCTCGGCCTACAGGATGGCGGACCCCAGCAGTCTCTCCCCTCTGGAGTACTTCGCCATCCCCTTTTCCTTTTGCCTCGGCTGGGTCTTCTTCGCCGAAGCACCCTTTGAGCGGCTGATCCCCGGCGTGTTCTTGATCATAGGCGGCGGTCTCCTCCTGGCATGGCGCGAGCATTCCTTGAAGAGACGCCGTCCGAGCGCGTAAGGATTGCAGAAAGCAAGCGGGGAGAGACAATGATCGCAGAGCGCCTAGGAAACCTGTCGCGTCGGCTCGCCCTTCCGGGGCTCCTCTTGTCTCTCTCGGCCGGCCCCCTCGCCGCGCAGTCGATTGCAGACTACCAGGGTATCGTCGACGCCTACATCGCCGAGCGGGCGGATGTCGAAGGCATCAGCGGCGTTGCCGTCTACGTAAGCCTGGGCGACCCGGGCCCGGCGATAGAGCTCTTTGCCGGGACCGCCACGCGCGATGGCGGGCCAGCGGTCAGTGGAGATACGCTTTTTCAGATCGGCAGCAATACCAAGGGTTTCACCGGCGCCCTGCTGCTCTTGCTGGAAGCCGAAGGCAAGCTGGACCTGGATCAGACAGTGGGAGATTGGTTGCCGCAATACCCCGCCTGGCAAGACGTCACGCTGCGGCGTCTCCTGAACATGACGAGCGGCATTCCCACCTACTCGGAGAGCGCCGCCTTCAGCCGTCAGGTCGTAGAGGATCCCAACCACCACTTCACGCCAGAGGAATTGGTCGCCTTCGCCTACCCCAGCGACAGCGTCGACCTACCGCCCAACGACGGCTGGTTCTACTCCAACACCAACTACATTCTAGCCGGCATCATCGCCGAAAAGGCATCGGGCCTATCCTACGGCAATGCACTGCGCCAACTGCTGTTCCAGCCGGTCGGCCTGCGCGACACCTTCTACCAGCCTCGGGCCTATCCCCCCGAAATCACCGATCGCATGACAAGCGGCTACTTCGAGAACCCGGAATGCGGCCTCTACGAACCCGATTGCAGCGAGAGCAGCCTGGCCCCGCTGTTGGGATACGACGTGCGCACGGCGGACGTCAGTTGGGCCGGTGCCGCCGGCGGGATCGTCTCCACCCCACGCGATCTGGCCCGCTGGATCCGCGCGCTCTTCGCCGGCAAGATCCTGCCGCCACAGCAGTTCGAGGCTCTCACCCAGTTGGTTTCGACCGCGGATGGACTGCCGATGACAGGAGCGACGTCCGAGACGCCTTTCGGCTTCAGTCTGGGCCTGGTTCAAGCCTATCGGCCCGAAATCGGCAGCGTCTGGTTCTATGAAGGCCAAACCTTGGGCTACCGCGTGGCATTCCTCTTCTCGCCGGAGACGAACATCCTGGTGGCCGGGGCCACCAACAGCCAACCCTCGCCCGAGAATGACAAGCTGGTGGACATGCTGGCCAGACTCTTGGCGTTGGCCGGCGGATAGAGCTGCCCTAAGCCGCGATGACCAAGACTCAGACCGCAGGTCGTTTCACACTGCGATCATCTTGACCTAGCCCAAGGTCGGTATCGAGAAGTCGGCGCCCGCGCGAATGCCGGTCGGCCAGCGCGAGGTGATGGCCTTCATCTTGGTGTAGAAGCGCACGCCTTCCGGCCCGTGCATGTGATGATCGCCGAAGAGCGAGCGCTTCCAGCCGCCGAAGGAATGGAAGGCCATGGGCACCGGGATCGGCACGTTCACGCCGACCATGCCGATCTGCACCTGATTGGCGAAGTGGCGGGCCGTGTCGCCGTCGCGCGTGAAGATCGCCGTGCCGTTGCCGAACTCGTGGTCGCTGGCCAGCTGGATCGCCTCGTCATAGCTCTTGGAGCGCACCACCGAGAGGACCGGGCCGAAGATTTCGGTCTTGTAGATCTCCATCTCCTTGGTGACATGGTCGAAGATCGAGCCGCCCATGAAGTAGCCCTGCTCGTAGCCCTGCATCTTGAAGTCGCGACCGTCGACCACCAACCGCGCGCCCTCTTCCACGCCCTTGTCGATCAGATCGCGCACCTTGTCGTAGTGCTGGCGGGTCACCAGCGGACCCATCTCGACTTCCGGATCGGTGCCGGGGCCGATCTTCAGCGCGCGCACCTTGGGGACCAGCCGCTCGAGGATCTGGTCGGCGACCTGGTCTCCCACGGCAACCGCGACAGAGACCGCCATGCAGCGCTCGCCGGCGGACCCGAAGCCCGCACCCAGCAGGGCGTCGCTGGCCTGATCCATGTCGGCGTCGGGCATGATGATCATGTGGTTCTTGGCGCCACCCAGGGCCTGGACCCGTTTGTTGTGGCGGCAGCCGGTCTGATAGATGTACTCCGCCGTCGGCGTCGCGCCGACGAAGCTGACGGCCTTGATGTCGGGGTGCTCCAGGATGGCGTTGACCGCCACCTTGTCGCCCTGCACCACGTTGAAGACGCCGTCCGGCAGGCCGGCTTCCTTGAAGAGGTCGGCCAGCGCCAGAGAGAAGGAGGGGTCCTTCTCCGACGGCTTCAGGATGAAGCAGTTGCCGCAACCGATGGCCATGGGCGCCATCCACAAGGGAATCATGGCAGGGAAGTTGAAGGGGGTGATACCGGCAACGACGCCCAGCGGCTGGCGGGTCGAGACGGCATCGATGCCAGGACCCACGCCCTCAGTGAACTCGCCCTTCAACAGCTGCGGCATGCCGCAGGCGAACTCCACGACCTCCAGGCCGCGGGTGATTGAGCCCTTGGCATCGTCGAGGGTCTTGCCGTGCTCTTCCGTGATGTAGGCGGCGAGCCGGTCCATGTTGGCTTCGATCAGGCTCTTTAGCTTGAACATGATGCGCGCGCGGCGCAGCGGCGGTACCTCGGCCCAGGCAGGAAAGGCGGCCCCGGCGGCATCGACCGCCATGCCCACCTCTTCCACCGAGGAGAAGGCGACTTGGCGCACCACCTCTCCGATGGCGGGGTTGTAGACATCGCCGAAGACGCCGCTGCTCCCCTCGACCACCTTGCCCGCGATGAAGTGGTTGATCACGTCGGCCATCTCTTGCTCCCCTTTGCCGCTGATTGCTGTCGTTCGCCCCGGCCAGGATCCGGGCGCCACCGGCAACAGCAGCGCCGCCGGACGGTCGCCGCCACCTTAATCGGCCTCGACCTGCGAGGAAATGGCTGTGAAACAAGGTGGATAGTCGTTCCGCCCACAGAGGAGCCCGAGGCAATGACGGCAGCTTTCACCGAAGAGCAAGGCAAAGCACTGGAGGCCGCGCTCTTGGCCCAAGCCAGGCGCGGCGAGTTGATCACCTATGCGGCGCTGGCGGCGGACTTGGCTCTGGCGCCGCCGCACCGCATTCACCGCCTCACCCTGGCGCTCGAAGACCGCGTGCGCGACGACCATCGCGCGGGCCGTCCGCTGCTGTCGGCCCTGGCGGTCGGCAAGTCGGGGATACCGGGTCGAGGCTTCTTCCAGCTGCTATCCGACCTAGGCCGCTACGCCGGCGCCGATCATGGCAGCGACGCGGAGGCGCAGCACCGCCGCGAGCTAGCCGACGCTCTGCGCTACTGGGGAAGCGGCGAGAGCGATTGACGACGCGCCATTACTCTTCCTGCTTCCCCGCTTCGCCATCGGCTTCGTCCCCTTCCTCGGCCTCCTTGGCGGAACGACCCTCACCTGCCTTCTCACCCTTGCCGGGCCGCTCGTCGAACAGGGGATTCCCGTCCGGACCCCTGTAGTCGCGAATGCCGGATGAGAGGGCGTAGCAGGCAAGACGGACGGTCTTGGGGATCTTGACCTTCTTGCCGCCGCGCTCGCCCTTCTCATAATACTGAACCACGCGGCGCTTGAGGCCCAGGGCCTCGGCCGCTTCTTTCTGAGAAAGATCCAGGCTCTTGCGCCACTTCTTGAAGTCTTGGCTGCGCATGGGCTCTCCCTTACCGCTCATCATGGCGGCGAAGCAAGCGATCGCCATCTAGTTCCCTGCCGGCAGAGAGGTTTCGCCGATCCCGGCCGTCAATCCTAGGTAGACGGAGGGGTCCAGCCGAAAGACCCAACCGTCGGTCCTGGCCGCCAGATCGGCGGCAAAGGCGGCGACCTCGTCGCTTGGCGGAGCCTCTTCCGCCTGGCCCACCGCGGGCACGGCACCGGCGGCGATACGCGCCCAGATCCCGTCAGGCAGCTCTTGGAAGGTGAGGGTCACGTGAATGCCGTCGAAGGAGGTGAAGCCGGCGCGCCACGGCAGAGGCAAGGGCAGGGCTTCCCCCGGCCGCACGTCGCGGAAGTCGAGCCGCTCCAGTCCGGCGGCCAGTCGGCGGAGCGCCCGCTCGCTCACCACTGCGCCGTCAGCGGAAAGTGCTCTCAGTGCAAGGCCCCGCGCAGGCCTCTCCGCGACGAGGCCCGCCACCCCGCCGGGCGGCGTCACCTCGACGCGCGCAATGACGCTGGCGGGCAGCGAGAGGAGGTGTCTGTCCATCATTCCCAAACTGCTGCTCGGCAAGCGGACTTGGCCCGTTGCCAGCCAGGCTTGATCGGAGCCACTGTAGCGCAGATAGGTGCCGGCGATGCCCTCGCCCGCGATGTCGGGAGTGCGCTTGCCGATGACGGCATCCACCAGCGGCTCGCCCCCGGCATCGCGGACGATCAATCGTGACCCTTGGCCCGGTCCCGCGCCCGGTCCCGCCAAGCCGAGCAGCGTCAGGTTTTCCACCTTCGCCGTCTTGGCCCGAAAGAGGCGCAACCCGGCCAAGCCGCTCAGCAGCTTGGCCACCGTGCCGCCGTCGGCCGGATAGCCCCCCCTGTCCGGCAAGAGCCAGAGGTCCGCGGCGCTGCTCCGGGTCAGGCGGAAGCCGCCGTCGGCGCCGACGACCTCGATTACTGCGGCATCACCCAGGGCTTCGGCCAGGAGGGGGAAGGCCGGCCGCTCGCGCACCGCCTCCGGTTCGCTTGTCGGGCTGATCAAGAGGAACGCCAAGGCGAGCAGCACCATCGCCGCGGTCGCCGCCAGCAGGAGATTAAAGCGTGACTGCCGCATCGTCGCCGCCGTCAGCCGCGGCCGCGCAGTCGCGCCGCGCCGCCGAGCGCCCGGCGCCGGCGGACCAGCAAGACGAGAATACCGAGCGCCGCCACCAGGAGTGGCACGGCCAGGATGTTGATCAGCTGCACCTGTCGCACCAAGCGGTCCAGCTCGGCGCGCAGACCGCGTTGCACGTCGCGCAGTTCGCTTCTGGCGATCCGCTGCTGGTCGCGCAACGCGGCCATGGCCTCTCGCTGCGGCTGGGTCAGGACGAGGCCGCCGTCGCGCCGCTCTTCGATATCGCCGATCTCTTGCTGGGTCTCCTCTATCCGCCGGATCAAGGCCAGCTCGCGCTGACGGAACGTGAGTTCCGCTTCGCGCCGCAGGTCTTCGATCACGGTGAAGGGACGCTCCTTGAGGCCGCGACCGCGTAGGCTGCCCAGCAGCGGCACGCCTGAGAGAGACTCCAGCGCATTGATCACGAAATCGGCGTTGCCGGCCAGCGGAATGGGCGTCCCTTGCCGCATCGTAATGTAGCTCGCATCGTAGAGGAGATCGCTGTCGGCGACAGCGATGATATCCAATCCCGCACGCGATTGGCCGAGGTGGCGCGCTGCCAGGTCGTCACCCCATTCGCCCAGACTTTCGAGCAGGGAGGGTGGTGGCCCGTCGGGAAAGGCGCTGTCGGCCCGGCCGCCCAGCCTGGCGGCCAAGGTGAGGGCGCTGCCGCCCGGCCGGTAGTCGGCCAAGAGCTCGGTGGGATCGCCGTTGACCGCCAAGCGCTCGATCGGGAGGGCCTCGGCCTCGGTGCTGGTCCAGACCAATGGAACCAGGCTGCTCTCGGCTTCGTCACGGTGCAGCAGCCGGCCTGCCGTGTTGAGGTTGAGCGGCGCGATCCGCGCTACGACGGGTTCGTCCTCAGCCATTTCGGACTGCCGCATCGCTAGCCAGACCACATAGTCCGTCGGCACCCGCCGGCCTTGCGAGGAGACCTCCACCTCCCGCGCGGAAAGTCGGTCCGCAACCACCTGTCCCGCCGGCAGCCGCAGCCCCCAGGCCGTCAACAGGGGATCGAAGGCGTCGAAGTTCGGCGGCCTTGGCGGCAGGCGCATTTGCGCCGCCATCAAGGCTTCCTGCTCGGAATAGGGATCTATGAAGAGCAGGAGGCGACCGCCGCGCAGCACGAACTGATCCAAGGCATAGGCCTCTGCCAGCGACAGGTCCTTCGGCTGCACCAGCATGATAACGGAGATGTCGTCCGGCACGCTGCCGCCGGCCAGGGCGAGGTCGGTGAGATCGAAGTGCGGGTGGATGAGATCCAGCAGCGTCTGCGGCGGTTGGCGCAGGATCGGGTTGCCGTCCAGCGGCAGGCTGGAAAGCAAGCCGACCCTGGGCCGGACCGGTCGCGCCAAGGCCGAGAGCAAGGCAGCGAGGTCATATTCGAGAAAGGCCGCGCGCTCGGGCGAGAAGAAGTCGATCCGCCGCAGCTGATCGACGGCATTGCGCCCGGTCAGGCCGAAGTAGAGCTGCTCGGCGGCACCCCTACCCAGGCGCAGGCTCGGCAAGCCTTCGCTCAGCGCCAAGTCCTCCGCCGCGCTGAAGGGCAGCGGGTCGATGACCTCCAGGCCAAGGTTCGCCCCGGCCAGATCCTCGATCTCCCGCAAGAGGGCCTTGACCCGGGCGGCATGCGCGGCGAGCGCCGGATTGACGTCGGTCAGCCGGCTGGAGACGTAGAGGCGCAGCGCGACCGGCTCGTCCAAGCCGGCCAGGATCTCCTTGGTCACCGGGCTCAGGGTAAAGCGCCGCTCTTCCGTGAGGTCGAGGCGGAGGGTCGAGAGGCCACGGTCGGCGACGACCACGCCGGCGGCGAAGAAGAGCAGAACCAGGGGTATCGCCAGCTTGGCGTAGAGAGCGCCGCGTGCCTCGGCCATGGCCTCAGGCCGCCTTCTTCAAGTCGACCACCAGGCCGGTGAGCGTAAGGGCGGAGACTATCAGCAGCACAAAGAAGGCCAGATCGGAGGCCTCCAGCGCGCCCTGCGTGATGGCCTGGAAGCGCGTGAGGAAGGAAAGGCTGGCGACGGCCGAGGCCAGGTCCTGCGGCAGCAGTCCGCGCAGCACGCCCTGGACCACCTCCAGGCCGCTCATGACGAAGAGAAAGGAGAAGGCGGCAGCCAGCACGAAGGCCACGACTTGGCTGCGGGTCATCGCCGAGGCCAGGCTGCCGATCGCCAAGTATCCGCCCGCCATCACCCAAGAGCCGAGGTAGGCGGCCGCGATCACCCCGTCGTCCGGCTCTCCAAGCCAGCTGACCGTGAGCCACATCGGAAAGGTCAGCGCCAGGGCCAGGCCGGCGAACAGCCAGGCGGCGAGGAACTTGCCGATGACGGCTTCGGCGGTGGTGAGCGGCCAGCTGGCCAAGAGCTCCAGAGTGCCGCTTCCGTGTTCTTCGGCCCACAGCCGCATCGCCAGCGCCGGGATCAGGAAGAGATAGAGCCAGGGGTGAAAGGCGAAGAAGGCCTCCAGGTCGGCCTGCCCGCGTTCGAAGAAGCCTCCCAGGTAGAAGGTCAGGGCGCCGGCCAAGACCAAGAAGAGGCAGAGGAAGATGTAGGCCAAGGGGCTGGTGAAGTAGCCGACGAACTCCCGCCGCGCGACGATCAGGACGCTCCGCATGGCCTCACCCGGCCTCGGCCGCGCGCGCGCCCAAGGTCAGCCGGCGGAACACTGCCTCGGGCTCGTCGGCGAAGAGGCCGCGCGGGCTGTCGTCGGCGACGATCCGGCCCTCGGCGACGATGATCGCGCGGGTGCAGACCGCCGTCACCTCCTCCAGGGCGTGGGTGGAGACGAGGATCGCCTTGTCCTTGGCCATCTCGCGCAAGAGGCCGCGCACCTCGTGCTTCTGATTGGGATCCAGACCATCGGTCGGCTCGTCCAGGATCAGCACCTTGGGGTCGTGCAGAACGGCCTGGGCCAGGCCCACGCGACGCTTGAAGCCCTTCGACAGCGTATCGATCGGCCGCCGCCAGACCTGGGCCAGGCCCAGGCACTCCGCGACCCACTCGCGGCGGCGGCGATAGTCGGCACCGCCCAAGCGCCTGAGCCGCGCGACGAAGGCGATGAGGCCCGCCGGCGTCATGTCGCCATAGAGCGGCGCCCCCTCCGGCAGGTAGCCGATGGCGCGCTTGGCCGGCAGCGGCTCGGCCGCCACATCGACGCCGCAGACCAGTGCGCGGCCCTCGCTCGGCGTCAGGAAGCCGGCGATCATCCGCATGGTCGTGGACTTGCCGGCACCATTGGGGCCGAGAAAGCCCAAGATCTCTCCCTTCCTGAGGCTGAAGCCGAGGTCGCGCACCGCCCACAAGGGGCCGAAGCGCTTGCCCAGCCCGTCGATCTCAACAATGGCGGGCAAGCGCGCCCTCCTCTCGCCTGGATCAGTCGAGGCCTTCTTGCCAGCAGGCAGCGGGCTTGTGAAGCGCCTAGCCGGCGCTAAAATGCTTGCATAGGTGCGCCTGCCTAGCCAGCCTTGCTGCCATGACCCTGGAGCTGAGCGATTCGCCGGAAGAGGTAGCGCCCGCGCTGGCCGCCGTACGCGATGGTCCGCTCCTGATCGTCGCCTGCTCCGGCTCCTGGCAGACCCGCCGCATGGGCGCCGTCGAGACCTCGATCGCGAAGCTCGACCTTGCCAAGCTCACTCTCCAAGCAACCGTGGCCAGCCTCGACCTGGCCGCCGTCACCAAGCTGGACACCGCGGGCGTGCACTTCCTCCTGAAGCTGGAGCAAGCCTTGAGCGCGCTTGGCATATCGGTGGAGATCGTCGGCGCGAGCGAGGAGCAATGGCGCCTGATCGCGGCGGTGCGTCAGCACATGTGCCTGCCGGCCCCGCCGCCCAAGCAGCTGCCCAGCCTGCTCAACATGATCGCCCACTGCGGCAAGAGCGCCATCGAGATCGGCAAGAGCGCCTCTCTTCTGCTCAACTTCCTGGGCAGTACGATCACCGTTCTGGTCTTCGGCCTCATGCGGCCCTGGCGGATCCGCTGGCGGGCGGTCTTTCGCCACATGGAGACGGCCGGACTGAACGCGCTGCCGATCGTCGGCCTGATCTCCTTCCTGATCGGCCTGGTGCTGGCCTTCCAGGGCGCCGCCCAGCTGGCGCGCTTCGGCGCCCAGATCTTCACCGTCAACATCGTCGGCATCGGTGTCCTGCGCGAGATGGCCATCCTCTTGACGGCGATCATCGTGGCCGGACGGTCGGGCAGCGCCTTCACCGCCCAGATCGGCTCGATGCAGGTGAACGAGGAGGTGGACGCCCTGCGCACCTTGGGCTTGGACCCGATGGAGGTCCTGGTCTTGCCGCGCGTGCTGGGACTGGTGCTGGTGATGCCGCTGCTGGCCTTCTATGCGGACATCATGGGCCTCCTGGGCGGCGCGATGATGATCAACCTGGTGCTGGGGATCGACCCCTCCGAGTTCATCGCGCAGCTGCGCCAGTCGGTTGGCCTGAACGATCTCTTCGTCGGCCTGGTGAAGGCGCCGCCCTTCGCCTTCCTGATCGCAATGGTCGGCTGCTTCGAGGGCTTTCGCGTCGCCCGCAGCGCCGAATCGGTCGGCCACGCCACGACCCGCGCCGTCGTCGAGGGCATCTTCCTGGTCATTGTCCTCGACGCTTTGCTGTCTATCTTTTTCCAGACGATCGGTGTTTGAGCGTGCGTCTCGAAAGGCGCCTGGAGGCGCGTTTCCTTGGCGGTTCCGGTCCGCGGCGCGTTTCGAGACGGCCTCCGAGACGAAGGCCAAGAAACCGTTGTCTGTTTGCAAATCTCTGAAAAGAATTGCTATATCCCGTTCTGGGGGAACAGCGAGGGTAGCGGCGTGACGCTTGAGGAGCCCAAGAGGAACCGAGACAGCGTTATCGAGGTCACCGGATTGGTCAACCAATTCGGGCGCCAGGTCGTGCACGATCATTTGAGCTTCTCGGTCCGCCGCGGCGAAGTCATGGGCGTCGTCGGCGGCTCGGGCTCGGGCAAATCCGTGCTCTTGCGCACCATCATCGGTCTGATCCGCCCCAAGGCCGGCAGGATAGCTGTCCTGGGCCAGCAGATGGACACCCTGGGCGAGCGCGCGCGCCGCGCCGTGCAGCGCCGCTGGGGGGTCTTGTTTCAGGACGGCGCGCTCTTCTCCTCGCTGACCGTAGGGCAGAACATCGAGGTGCCCTTGCGAGAGCACAGCGACCTCTCCGCCGGCGCGCGCGAAGACCTGGCGGCCTTGAAGCTGGCCCTGGTCGGCCTGCCGCCGGAGTCGGCAGTCAAGTACCCTTCCGAGATCTCCGGCGGCATGCGCAAGCGCGTCGGCCTGGCCAGAGCCCTGGCGCTGGATGCCGAGATCCTCTTCCTCGACGAGCCGACGGCGGGGCTCGATCCGATCAGCGCCGCCTCCTTCGACCAGTTGATCCGCACCCTGCAGGCTACCTTGGGGCTGACCGTCGTCCTGGTGACGCACGATCTGGACACGCTCTACACCACCTGCGACCGCGTCTCCGCGCTGATCAACAAACAAGTCACCGTGGGCACGATCGAGGAGCTGACCGAGGTCCAGGACCCTTGGATACAGGAGTACTTCCTGGGTCCGCGCGGCCGCGCGGCCCATGCCGCGGAGCAGCGGCGGCAGACAGAGCCGGCGGTGGCCTGACGCCATGGAGACCCGCGCCAACTACCTCCTGGTCGGCAGCTTCGTGCTGGTTTTGGGCATCGGCCTGCTGGTCTTCGTGGTCTGGCTGGTGGGCTCGCAGCAGGGCGGCGGCAGCAAGCGCTACCTCATCCTCTACGAGGGCTCGGTCACCGGCCTGCGCGAAGGCGGCGCGGTGCGGCTGAACGGCGTCAAGGTGGGCAGCGTCGCCTCCATCGAATTGGACCTCAAGCGCCTGGGCACCGTCAGAATCGTCGTCGACGTCAACGCGCGGGTGCCGATCAAAACCGACACCATTGCCAGCCTGGAGCTCGAGGGCCTTACCGGCGGGCGATACATCCTGCTGGCCGGCGGCACGACGGCGGCCAAGGAAGTGACGAAGCCACCCAACGAGCCCTATCCGGTCATTCCCTCGCGTCCTTCCTCGCTGGACGAGTTGCTGCAGGACGCGCCCGACGTCATCGCCAACGTCAACCGCTTGCTGGTCAACGCCAACCGGCTGCTGAGCAACGAGAACATCGAGAACATCTCCGGCGCGATCGCGGACCTACGCAAGCTCTCCTCCACCATGGTCGACAATCGGGACGAGATCGACAGCATCATCAAGCGCACCGATCAGGCGCTGGCCAGCGTCGACAACGCGGCCGGCTCGATCGAGCGCCTGGCCAGCCTCTTGGAGCAGGACGGCCAGCGCATGATCGACAAGGCCGATGTGACCTTGGACAAGGTGGATGTGCTGGTCGACACCTTGAACAAGACGGCGAGCGACTTCTCACGGGACCTCAGCCGCATCACCGATCAGGCGCAGCGCGGCACCGCCTCTTTCGTGCGGGCCGCCAATCAGGTGGCACTGATCATCGAGGAGAACCGCGAGCCCATCTCGGACTTCACCTCGCAAGGCCTCTTCGAGTTCGTCAGCTTCCTGGCCGAGGCACGCGCGCTGATCGCCAACCTCAAGACTATTTCCACCGAGGTGGAGCGCGACCCCGCGCGCTTCTTCTTCGGCAACACGCAAGAAGGCTATGAACCAAGACAGTAGATCGGGCGGTCCGGCCTCGACCCTTCAGGGCCGCCGCGGCCTCCTTGCGGCCCTGCCGCTTCTGGCCCTGGCCGGCTGTTCGGGCCTGGTGCCCGGCTCGGGACCGCCGCCCAAGCTCTATCGGCTGACCCCCAAGAGCACCTTCGAGCCGGACCTGCCGACAGTGGACTGGCAGCTCGTGTTGGCGCCGCCGGAGGCGCAGGGTGCCATCGACACGACCCGCATCGCGCTGGCGCCCAGCCCGACACGCATCGAGTACTATGCCGATGCCGGCTGGACCGACCGCATGCCCCTGATGCTGCAGGCCTTGATGCTGGAATCCTTCGAGAACTCCGACCGCATAATCGCCGTCGGGCGGCGCGCGATCGGCCTGCGCTCGGACTACGAATTGCGCACCGACGTCCGCGAGTTTCAGGCCGAGTACTACGAGCACCCCGGCCAGGCGCCGCAATGCAACGGCCAGGCGCTCTGCGTCGACGTCGCGATCAACGCCAAGCTGATCTACACGCCCAGGCGCACTATCGTCGCCACCCGCGACTTCAGGGCCTTCGCCCCCAGCGACGTCGATTCCGTGGTGACCGCCGTCGAGGCCTTCGACTACGCGCTCGGTACCGTGCTGAAGGACATCGTCGGCTGGACCCTAAGGGAGGGGTCGCGCGACTGGGCGACGAGGAGCAAGCAAAGCGGTTAGACGAAGGTGGTCGCCGGTCGGAACGGCCCGCGGTCCGGATCGCGCTCTCGTCAGCCGCCCGCTAGCCGGCCAATGCCGCACAGAGAAAGCGCGCCTTCTATGGCGTCGCGGGAGCCGGTCAGCGGCAGAGCCACCGGATTGCCTTCGTAGTCGGGGCCGGCGATCTTGGCCTCAATGCCGCCCGCCAGCTGCTCCAGCAGCTCCGGCGGGGGGTTGATCGCGACGAAGCGGTAGTCGGTCTCCCGCTCGAAAGCGAGCTCGCGGCCCTTCTTGTTGTCGATCGTCACGGAAAAGCGCGGGTGCTCCTTGGGACGCACGAACCAGGTGGCGGAGAACACCAGGGTCAGCCAGCTGCGCTCATCGTCGCTGTGACAGCGCAAGGCCAGGAGGTGATCGCCGCGATAGATCGAAGCGCGCGCCTGGCGCTGCGAGATGGCGAAGTCAGCGCCGGTCTCGTCCACCATCTCCCACCGCGCCTCGACATCCTCCCCCTGCGCGACGCTTGCCCAGCTTCCCAGGGCGCAGAGCAGGGCTAGGAACGCCGCAAGCGCACCGCTGGCAATGCGACCTTGCAGCCGACGGCTTGGCTCAGCGCGGCGCTCACCCAAGAGCGTGTGTGTTTGGCCATGCATGGGACAGTCGTCGATTGATCGGGGGCTCCATTATGCCCAACGAACGCGACTTGAAAAGGCCATCGAGCGCCTTTAGCGGCGCCTCATCGAGGGCAGGTCTTCTTCCAGGATGGCCATGGTGAAGCTGTAGGAAATCTCGCCATCTTCATCGTCCTGGAAAAGAACGCCGATAAACTCTTCGTCCAGCAGGACTTCCGCGGAGCCGTCCTTGGGCCGGAACATCACGTTCAGGAGGTCGTTGCGAAAGAGACGGCGAAGATAGGCCTCGACGCGTGCGGCATCCTGCTGCTTCATGCCCATGAGATCTGCTGCTCCCAGCTTGTTCAGTGGTGGCCTAGGCCGAGCGACCCCGGCCCGTCGGATCGGAGAAGGCCCCGGATGTAGCCTCTGCGCCCCTCGGCTGCAACGGAATCCTTCGACAGGCGAAGCAAAGTGTCATTTCAGCGGGTGCATACCGGCGATATCGTCGAACCCGCTTTCCGGCAAGGCGTCCGCTTAGCGGATCTCCTCGGCGTCGAAGAAGCGCAGGAAGCCGGTGCCGTTGTGGCAGTTGTGGTACTCGGCCCGGAGCGCGCCCTTGGGGATCACTAGGACCTCATGGCCGAGGAGGACGGAGATCTCCCCCTTGAAGCGCGCGGCATGGTCGCCCATGGCATTGAAGATCGCGGCGTGGGTCGGGTGGTTCCAGACCCAGTTCTCCAGATCGCTGAGCGAGAGAAACCAGGCCAGGGTCTCCGTCTGCGGCAGGCTGGGGCTCTCGGCCAGGTCGCGCACCAGGCGCGCGCCAATGCAATTGGTTTCCAAGGGATGACCCTGAAGGAAGGCGACGCCCGCCTCATAGACCGGGAAGGTGTTCTGCAGGAAATAGTCCCGTTCCTCGTCCGAACAATCCAGCCAGCCCTGCACCGTCCGGATGAAGCAGAGATTGCCGGGAAGGCTGAGGCTGAGATGGCGCCCCAGCGTGTCGGCCCGCCGCGCGCGTCCCAAGCGGCCGACAGGGCTTGCCAGCCCGCCGTCCTCGGCCGCCGCGATGCGATCGCGCATGGCCCCATAGTAGCCGTGCACCGGGTCTTCGCGGGTGGGGTGATGGCGCGAAACGCCCCAATCCATCCGCAAGGTGGAGTTGCTGATCTCGAAACGTTCCCGGGGCGCCGACATGCTCTCCAGCCAGAGACCGACCTGCTTGCGCTGGCGCGAGAAGAAGGCTTGGACATCGGCGCGGTCGCGCCAATGGCCGACATCGCCCGCCTCCGACCAATAGCTGATGACCACGTCGTTTCGACAGCCTTGCTCGTCTTCGAAGAAGACCTGCTCGCTGTGCAGCAGGCCCGGGGCGTCCCGCAGCAGGCCCTCCAGCGTTGTGACGGCCTCTTGCCCCTCGGCCCGATCAGAGGACTGCACCGCGGCGAGACTCATGGTGAGCGCATCGGCAATCTCGCTGACGTAGGCCTTGTAGGGCGGCTCCCAGTTCGGCGGCTGAAGCTTGGCCAAGACTTCCTGCTCCTCGCTGCTGTCGGACGGCCGCAGCCTAAAGCAGATCGCACTCAGGTGGAATCACCTGAGTGCGAGACTCTGCTCTATCTCTCAACGGTGTAGAGCGCGATTCAGACGCCGGCGCGGCGAAACTCACCGCTGGCGATCCCCCGCCCAAGCATTGAGAATGACTGTCGTGCGCGACGGCAAACCAGCCATTCCGGAGGCCACGGCGGCCCGCTGGCAGCGGATCGTCGACATCTTGGCCAGGATTGCCCAGGTGCCGGCCGGACTGATCATGAAGATGACGCCGCCCGATCATCGCGGCTTCGCCTGCTGGCAGACCCGATCGAGGTCTCGCGCTCGCACCTGACAGCGGCCTTCAGCTTCGTGGTCGAAGGCATCCGGCACGTTCTGCAAGGGCTGGACGATGTGCTCTTCGTGCTCTGCCGCACCATCGGCGCCTTTAGCCTGGGCCAACCAGCCGGTGGGCGCCACGAACCTGGTAACGGTGCTGATCGGCCTGCTGCACGGCCTGGGCTGTCCTTCGTCCTGCATGAGGTCCTGCCGGTGAATGCGCCCAACCTCTGGCAGAGCCTGATCGCCTTCAATCTCGGTATCGAGTTGGGCCATCGCCCTGCCCTGCATTCTGATCGCCGCGGTCTGGACCGGTGAGCGCGCGCTCCTCTTGCTGCAAGCCGTTTAGAATCAACGATTTCTAACTACTTCACCAGAACTGACTTGCCGAACCTAAGTAATCGCCCCGCACAAAGCCGGTGTGCAAATGAACTCGGTTCAGCCGGCCCAATCACCAATTCGTGTCGATTATCTGAGGCACGGCAGTTGTCGTGCCCGAAGGACCGCCCTATCGTCACGGGCTGAGATCGATCGACCTTCGTAACGAGCTGCTAGACGCCGGGGACCCGAGGTGCCCGGTCAGCACAAGAAACAAAGCAGAAGGGGTGACGACCATGACCTTCATCAAGGGCACCAGCGGTGCCGACACTCTCTCCGGCGGCGACGGCATAGACACCATCCTGGGTCTCGGGGGTGACGATACGCTCTACGGCCTCAGCGCGGCCGATACTCTGATCGGCGCCGCGGGAAACGACACCCTCAATGGTGACGACGGAAACGATGTCTCGCTCTACGGCGACAACGGTCAGGATCTGATCAGGGGCGGCGAAGGTGACGACAGCTTGCTGCTGGGCGGATCGCGGGCCGATGTTCTCTTTGGCGGCATCGGCGAAGACAAATACATCCAAGGGCAGTTCGGAAACGACTACATCTATGGGGGATACGGCAACGACAACCTGCTTTATGGCGGCGTGGGCCGCGACCGCGTCAGCGGCAACACAGGCAACGATTCGCTGCTGTTCGGCGGCAGTGGGACGGACTTCCTCTTCGGTGGCCTCGGCATGGACCAGTCCCTCTTCGGGGGATCCAAGGTAGACCGCATCTATGGCGACGACGGCGGCGACACCTACCTCTACGGCGAGGCCGGAAACGATCGGCTCT
The DNA here is from genome assembly GCA_963669375.1 of Rhodospirillales bacterium. Taxonomy (GTDB): domain Bacteria; phylum Pseudomonadota; class Alphaproteobacteria; order Kiloniellales; family JACOMY01; genus JACOMY01. Next base: position 2,377,616 of record OY770024.1, read on the forward strand.
TCGGCGCCAACGGAGAGGACGCAAAGCTGTTCGGCAAGAACGGGAACGACGGCTTGTTCGGCGGCTTCGACAACGACTCCGCGTTCTACGGCGGCCGGGGAAACGACATTATCTCGGGCGGAGAAGGAAACGACCTCTTGGCCCGCGGCAGCAGCGGCCGGGATACGCTTTACGGCGACAACGGCGACGACAGCCTGTTCAAGGGTGAAGCCGGTGACGACCTCCTGGACGGAGGCACCGGCAAGGACAGGGTGTTCGACGGTGGCGGCCGACACGACATGCTCTTCGGAAACGATGGTGACGACACGCTCTTTTATGGTCGCAACGGCAACGACGTGCTCTTCGGAGGCAGTGGCGACGACCACTCCTTCTATGGCGGGAACGGTGACGATACCCTCTTCGGCGGCGCCGGGAGCGACGCCGGGCTCTATGGTGGAAAAGGGAATGACTCCATCAATGGGGATGCCGGCGATGACGCCGTGTTCGGAGGGAAGGGCGCCGACAACCTCTATGGAAGCGCCGGTTCGGACACACTTTTTGGTGGCGACGACAATGATGTCTTCAGAGTCAACGCGCAAACGGACTTCGTCAACTACACCTATGACGGCGGGGCGGGAGACGACACCTTGATCCTCGGTTCCGGGGTCACGATTCCCGGAAACGGGACCGCTCTGGTTTCGATCGACGTCACCCTCTAGAGACCGGGAGCGGCGCGGCAGCCCTTCCAAGGGACCGGCTCGGAGTGACGGAGAGACGCGGGTTCGTGCACCGGACGTGCGAGTCCGCTTCTCTTACCGCGCGATTCCATGGTACCCTCGCCTTGGGACACCAGTGGCGGCCGGGGCTGGAGAGCAGATCTCAACCCCGCTGAGAGGACCCGCCATCGCATAGAACAAGAAGAGCGGAGAGGGGCACGCAATGGCATTCATTCCAGGAACCCCGGGACCGGATTCCCTCTCGGGAGGCAGCGCGGTCGATACCATTCTAGGCTATGGCGCCGACGACAGCCTCTATGGCTTGAGCGCGGCCGACAGCCTCTATGGTGGACAGGGCGACGACTCCCTCTACGGTGGCAGCGGCGACGACGTCACGATGGAGGGCGGCACCGGGCGCGACAGCCTCTTCGGCGGGATCGGTGACGACAGCGGCTTTTCGGGCGGATCGCGATCGGACTTGGTCGATGGCGGTGAGGGACACGACGCCGCGTTCTACGGCGATGTCGGCAACGACACGCTTTCCGGCAGCAGCGGCGACGACAGCCTACTCTACGGAAGCGCCGGCCTAGACGCGCTCTTCGGAGGCAGCGGCGCCGACCGACTGCTGGACGGAGGGGTCAACGCGGACACCATCAACGGCGACTCGGGGGCTGACGTCTCCCTCATCGGCGACAAGGGTAACGATCGGATCTACGGCGGCGACGGCGACGACAGCGCCCTCGACGGCGGGCGCGGCGGCGATCGGCTTTACGGGGGCGCGGGCCAGGATGCCTCCTTCTATGGTGGCCTCAGTTCCGACCGTATCGAGGGTGGCCTGGGCGACGACTCGCTGTTCTACGGCAGTGCGGGCAGCGACATCATCAAGGGCGACGGTGGAGACGACGCAAGCCTCTTCGGGCAAGGCAAGAAGGACACCATCTACGGGGGAAGCGGCGTGGACGCCTACCTCTTCGGTGGCGGCGGCGTCGATCGGATCTATGGCGGAGAAGGCTTCGACAGTCAGTTCTTCGGGCGGGCCGCGTCCGACAAGATCTATGGCGGCGACTTCCCCGACACCTATTTCTTCGGAGGCAACGGGAACGACACGCTGAAGGGAGACAGCGGCGGAGACAACAGGTTCTTCGGCGGCAGCAGCGCGGATCGCTTGTTCGGCGGCACCGGACTCGACTTCTACTTCTATGGCGGGTCCGGAATCGACAGGCTCTACGGCGACGATAGCAACGACAACGCACTCTACGGAGGCTCCGGTAACGACTCGGTTTCCGGTGGCAGTGGCAATGACATCGTCCTCTACGGAGACGACGGACGGGACAGGATCTTCGGGGACGACGGCAACGACTTCCGGATCGGCGGAGAATCGGGCAACGACCTGGTTTTCGGTGGAAGCGGCAATGACCGACAGCTGACGGGAGGCAGCGGAAACGACGCCCTGCACGGCGACGAGGGCAGCGACACCAATCTCTTCGGCGGCGAGGACGACGACAAGCTCTACGGAGGGCTGGGCGACGACACCGTTCTCAACGCCGGCAGCGGCGACGACATCCTGTTCGGCGGCAGCGGGGCCGATTCCATTCTCAACGGCCAGGCGGAGAACGACACGATCTACGGTGCGTCCGGCAACGACACGACGCTCGTCGGCGAAGGCGGGGACGACCTCATCTACGGTGGCGACGGCGACGACCAACTCGACGGCGGTATCGACAACGACACGCTGGTGGGCGGTGCCGGCAGCGACACCGCCAGAGGCAGCTTGGGCGACGACGTCTTCATCGTTGCCAGTCAGGGGGACTTCGCCGGCTACTCCTACGACGGCGGCGCGGGAACGGACACCCTGATCATCGGCGGCAGCGCCACGATCCCGGGCGGCGGCGCCAATCTGACCTCCATCGACGTCACGCTCTACGTCCCCTAGACCGCCGAGGCGTGACAGTGGCTGTTGCATAGCTGCAACAGCGCCGCACCACCTTCATTGACCAAAGGGCCCCAATGCCGGCCTTTCAGGCGGCTATTGCGTGCCTCTGGGGCAAAGAATCGGCATGATCCCAAGGCATTGCGCGTTCTGATCGCCGCTCGGGCCGCCCGGTCGCCGAAAAGTCATTTGTTCTCGGCGGTTTGAACCGCTGACTTCAGTCTGCTATGCTGGCTGTGAGCGTCGACTGGTGTCACGCTGCCTAACAGGAGTCGAACGACAATGCCCGTCATTATCGGGGATCAAGTCAACCAGGTGTTCATCGGGACCACGGGCCCCGACTTCATCTTCGCCTTCTCGGGTAACGACGTTATCTACGGCGAGGATGCGACCGACTTCCTTTACGGGGCAAGCGGCGGAGACCTCATCTACGGCGGCAAGGGCCCCGACAGCATTTTCGGCAGCTTCGGCGACGACGATCTGTTCGGCGGACGCGCCGACGACACCCTGCTGGGGCAGAGCGGCTTCGATACGCTCTATGGAGCCAAGGGCAACGACCTCATCTACGGTGGCGGCAGCGACGACCGGGCCTTCGGCGGCCGTGACGAAGACACGATCTTCGGCGGCAAGAACAGCGACACGGTGCAAGGGGACAGCGGCGACGACTTGCTGTACGGCCATGTCGGCATCGATACGCTCCTCGGCGATAGCGGTCAGGATACGCTCTACGGCGGCGAGGCCGGCGACGAACTCTACGGCGGCCTGGGGGTCGATGCGCTCTTCGGCGACGCCGGCGACGACTTCATCGCCGGCGACCGCGGCAGCGACCTGATCGAGGGCGGCGACGGTGCCGACCAGCTTCGCGGACAAGGCGGAGGGGACGACATCTACGGCGGCAAGGATGCCGACGACATCCGCGGCGGCAGCTGGCATGACATGGTGTTCGGCGGCCAAGGCGACGACCGGCTGGCCGGCAACAACGGCGACGACGTCCTCAGGGGTAACGGCGGGTCCGATCAGATCTTTGGCGGCCAAGGCGATGACTATGCCATTGGCGGAGCCGCCGACGATCAGATCACCGGTGGTGCCGGCGACGACATGCAGTTCGGACGCACCGGAGCCGACGAGCTCTCCGGCAATCAAGACAACGACTTCCTCGACGGTGGCAGTGGCCTGGATCAGCTGAGCGGCGGCGGCGGTCAGGACACCTTCTACTTCGGCTACGACAGCAGCGGCCTGGAAGCGGATATCTCCGACTTCGAGTCGAACGTCTCGTCGCCCGGCGCCGGCGACCTGCTCGAACTGGCGGTGGCCGGTCCGGGCGGTTTCTGGATCGGCGACGCGGCCTTCGACGGAACCTCGCCGCAAGCACGTTTCGATGAGCCGACCGAGCGGGTCCAGGTCGACAACGACGGGGACGGCACGACCGACTTCGAGATCAGGCTCACCGGGATCACTTCGGCCAATCAACTGACGTCGACAGACTTCCTTTTCGTCTAGCGCAGATCGCTCCCGGCCCTTCACGGTCGGTCGGCAAGCATCCTAACTGCTGTAGTGCCGCCGGGACATGCGCGTTGGCGCCTCTGCTGTTCTACTCTTTCCTTACTCGTCGGCTAGGCCCTGCCAAACGGGGACGGGGCATGGCCTTCTTTCTGCACAAGCGTTCTTCTACAGGCAATGTCGGGCACCTCGTTCTCCTGCGCCGTTGACGGCAAGACGGCCAATGGACGAGGCCGCCGATGCCGTCTTCGGCGGCGAGTGTGACGACAGCTTGCTCTAGGGTGGCCAGAACAGCGACAGCCTCTATGAAGGCAGCGGCGACGAGGACTCCCTGCTCCATGGTGACGATAGGGCCGACGCTACGCTTCTGGGCGGGACTAGCAACGACATGCTAGTTAGCGGCCCCGGAACAAACAATGCTTTTGTCGGCAATGGCGATGGTGTTTTCTTGGTCGCCAGCCAAGGCGGCTTCATTGGCTAACTCTACGACACAGGCAATGGAACCGACGCTCTGGTGCTGAACGAAGGCGCCACTCTTCCCGGGGGAGGCACTGGCCTGATCGGCATCGACGTCACGCTCTTGGCCCGCCGGATAGGGACTGTCTGGAGCCGAGCCACGGTGAGGTGAGTGCGGAGCGCCGGCGCTTTGGGAACTGGCTGGCATTGCGTTGCTCGAGGTGACGAAGGATGCCCGCGTTCCCTACTCATGAATCGCCAAGGCGGAGACAGGAAAGAGGCGGGTGCTGCCGAAGGTGCATCAGGGAGCGGGTGCTGCATCAGGGAGCCTTGTCGGCGAAGCCCAGTACATTCGCCAACCTCGAAAACCGTCATCCTCCGACTTGATCCACTGCTGTACGGTTTAGGGAAACTAGTTGTATTTCCGCGATAGTTTTGCCTCTTTCTCTCGTCATCCCCGGGCATTGACCCGGGGATCAAGTGGCCCCGCCGCACGCTGTGGGAGGGGTGGGCACTGGCAGCGGAACGTGGATGGCCGGGTCAAGCCCGGCCATGACGAATAAAAGTTGATTGATCATCTTGAAAGCTCCCTATTTAGGCGATCTTCCAGCTAAACCGGACAGCAGTGGATCAAGTCGGAGGATGACGATAGGGGGTGTGCCTGCAGGCGACGACGCAGCACCCTAGAGGTTACACCTTGTCCGCGCGGCATGACGGCCACGGCTGTCGGCCGTCCGCCGCCTCCACTACTCTCCCCCGACCAGGAGGACCTTGGCCTTCTCCACGCTGATCACCCCCGCCGCGACCATCGCCTTGGCGATCCGCTCCACCTCCGGCCCCTCCGCGCCCGCGGCCTTGGCGATGGTGCGGGCATGGAGCGCCATGTGGCCGCGCTGGATGCCCTCGGTGGCCAGCGCGCGCAAGGCCGCCATGTTCTGCGCCAAGCCGACGGCGGCCACCACCTCGGCCAGCTCCCGGGCCGAGCGCACCTTCATTAACTGAAGCGCGGCCTGGGCTGCCGGATGCGTCTTGGTCGCCCCGCCGACCAGCCCCAAGGCCATGGGCAGCTCGATGCGGCCGATCAGGTCGCCTCGGTCGGTCTGCTCCCAGCGCGTGAGCGGCGCGTAGCGACCGCCGCGCGCGGCGAAGGCATGGGCACCCGCCTCGATCGCGCGCCAGTCGTTGCCGGTGGCGATCACCACCGGATCGATGCCGTTCATGATGCCCTTGTTGTGCGTCGCGGCGCGATAGGGATCGACCTCGGCCAGGGCGCAAGCCTCGACGATGCCGCGCGCGACGCTTCGGCCCTCGAAGGTCTCTGTCGCCAGCGTCTCGGCCGCCACCTCGACCCTGGCCGAGACCGTGCGCAGGTCGGCCAGGTTGGAGAGGATGCGCAGGCGCGCCTCGCCTCCCGTTATCTCCTCGGCCAGAGGCGCCACCGCCTCCGCCATGCTGTTGACCGCGTTGGCACCCATGGCATCGCGCACGTCGACCAAGAGGTGCAGCACAACCATGGCGCCCACGGCGCTCTCCTGGAAGACCTGGACCTCGATCTCCTTGCAGCCCCCGCCCAGGCCGACCAGGACAGGGTCGCGGGCATTGGCGGCCTCGATGATCCGCCGCCGCCCCGACAGCAGCCTCCGCCGTGCCTCGTCGGGATCGCCCGTGCCCAGCAGCTGGACCTGCGCGCGCATCACCGGCTCCGTGCCCGTCGCGTGAAAGCCGCCGTTCTCGCGCGCGATCCTGGCCATGAAGGAGGCCGCCGCCACGACCGACGGCTCTTCGACCGCCATGGGCACCAGGTAGTCGCGCCCATTGACGGTGAAGTTGGTCGCAATGCCAAGCGGCAGCGCGAAGGTGCCGATGACATTCTCTATCATGGCATCGGCCGTCTCGACCGGAAGGCTCCCCTCACCCCCCAGGGATCGGCCCGCGTCTCCGTCCAAGCCGGCCGCCGCGCTGGTGCGACGGAGCCGTTCCGCCGGCGCCAAGTCGCGCAATCCAGGCAAGCGCGACGACGCCACGCCCGAGCGGGTCTCGTCCCTGTCGGAATTCATGCTTCTCATTCTCCCCTTAAGCTCCGCGCCGATCCATCGGCGCTTCGCTGCAGGCATTCCTCATGAAACCTTTAGGGAAAACTCAAGCGATCCTCAAGCGGCCGGGCGCACCGGGTCCTACCTAGGCGACGCAAGAATCGCAACGCACGACAGATGCAGCCAGGGAAGGAAGACAATGGCATTCATCCCGGGGACTCCCGGTCCCGACAGCCTGTCCGGGACCGACGACGTCGACACAATCCTAGGCTACGGGGCAAACGACACGCTCTTTGGAGAGAGCGCGGCCGACAGCCTCTTCGGCGGCAGCGGGAGGGACTTCCTCTACGGCGACGATGGCGACGGCACCCTGACCTCCGGCTTTGGCTTCGACAGGGCCTACGGGGGATCCGGGGACGACATCTTCCTGGTCGACGAGCAGAGTGACTTCGACGGCTATCTCTACGACGGCGGTGCCGGAACGGATACGCTTCTGCTGGGTAACGGTGTCACCATACCGGGTGGCGGAGGCAACCTGCTTTCGATCGAGGTGACGCTCTTCAGCGCCTGACGGCCGCGCCCGATCAGGCCTCGGGCGGGGGGTCTCCCGCCCAGGGCTCGTGGCCCGCCCTCGCTCCGACAGCCGCTCGGACAAGGGCGGCGGGCTGATCTCGATCGAGGTGACGCTCTCGGGATGAGACAGGCCGATGACGGTCCGGACGGGCGCCAGGCCGCCATTCGTGGCTGTCTCTTCCGGGCAGGTGGGAGGAAGGTCCGCTGCTGTGGCTTGCTCGCCATTGACCCCGTTACGCAAAGACAAAGTCTGCCGGAATCGGCTAGAGCGGCTCCGCCCGGCGTAAGAAAGTGTCGGAAATCGCCTACAGCGAAACATATAGCTTGAAGGGAGCAAAGGGAGTTCGATAGTCATCGGGCAGAAATTTACAGAAGATTTTCAACTTTGGTGATTTTGAATGAGCTTCTCAAAAATTTGTTAACCCTACACTTCGGACAGGAGAAGCTTTGAAGGAGTGTTTCTTGGAACCGCCCAACCGGTGCCCACGCAACACTCCGTTCCTTGCGGGTCAAAGCGGCACTTGGCCCGCCATTCCGCCAAGAGACGGCTGGACAAAGCCCCCGAACCTGTGAATCGTGCGGTCCCATAGGGCACCCTAAGAGGAGGCACAGGCAATGGCATTTTATCCAGGTACCCCGGGCCCGGACACGCTGAGCGGGTCGGAAGATGTCGATACCATCCTGGGTTACGGCGGCAATGACAGGCTCTATGGCCTGAGTTCCGCCGACTCGCTCTACGGTGGCTCCGGCCGTGACAGCCTCTTCGGCGGCAGTGGTGACGACATCATCATGAGGGGAGGCAGCGGGCGCGACTCGATCTTCGGTGACGAAGGCAACGATGCCTTCATCGCCGGCGACAGCGCCGCGGACACCATCTACGGGGCCGAAGGCAGGGACAGCTTCTTCTTCGGCGGGCTCGGCGACGACACCGTCTACGGCGGCAGGGGGATCGACGGCGGCCTCTATGGCGGCGACGGGCCGGACCTTATTGCCGGTGGCTCCGGTGCCGATGTGAACTTCTTTGGCGGGAAGAGCGGCGATACGCTGGACGGTGGCGAAGGCGCCGACACGGCGCTGAACGGAGGGCTGGGGAACGACACGGTCTACGGAGGCGAGGGCGACGACCTCAGCCTGGTCGGCGACGCGGGCGTCGACCGGATCTTCGGTGGGCTTGCCAACGACGAGACACTGGTCGGGGACACCGGGAACGACTACCTCTACGGCGGCGACGCCAGCGACGCTCACCTCTTTGGCGGAACGGGCCGCGACAGCCTCGCGGGTGACGACGGCGACGACAGCTATCTCTTTGGTGGCTCGAGGATCGACGCGATCTTCGGCGGCGGCGGTGTTGACACGGCCCTCTATGGCGATGTCGGCAACGACAAGGTGCACGGCGGCAGCGGCGAGGATGCTACGCTCTATGGCGGCAGCGGCGTCGACACCGTCTACGGTGGCGAGGGGGCGGACTCGGTACTATCGGGCGGTACCAAGGCCGACGCCGTATTCGGCGGAGACGCCAACGATCTCACCCTGCTGGGCGGACTAGGCGACGACACGGTCTCCGGTGATGCCGGCGACGACACTTTCTTGGACGGTGACCAGGGCAACGATGTGATCTACGGCGGCGAAGGTGCCGACGGACTGCTCTTCGGAGAGACCGGAGACGACCTCATCGACGCCGGCGCCGGCGCCGACGTCTCGGCCTACGGCTCTCAGGGTCTGGATACGCTTCTGGCCGGAGAAGGCAATGACTCCTACTTCAATGGCGGTGCCGGCGGCGACGTCATGGATGGGGGGTCCGGGAATGACGTCAACTTCTTCGGTGCCGGCGGGGACGACATCATGGGTGGCGGCAGCGGTGTCGACGCCTTGTTCTATGGCCGCAACGGCAGCGATACGATTTTCGGCGGCGAAGGAAGCGATATCGGTCTCTACGGCGGCGCGGACAAAGACTACCTCTATGGAGACTCGGGCGCGGACACCCTTTTCGGGGACGACGGAACCGATCAGCTCGAAGGGGGCGACAACAACGACGTGCTCGACGGCGGAAGCGGTGGGGACACCAGGTTCTCCGGGCAAGGCGGTGCCGACACCATCTTCGGCGGGACTGGTGAGGAAACCTATCTGTTCGGCGGTGGCGGGGCAGACAAGATCTACGGCGGCGACGGCGTGGACGCGATCGTCTACGGCGGCGGTGGCGACGACTACTTCAACGGAGGCAGCGGCGGGGAGTTCTTCATCCGCGCCCAGAACGGCGAGGACATCCTCAAGCTGGAAAGCGGCAACGATGCCTTCATTTACGGCGGCGACGACGCCGATACGATCTACGGCGGCGATGGAGCGGACTCCCGGATTTACGGAGACTATGGCGACGACCTGATCTATGGGGGCGACGGAAATGACTCCCTCATCATCGGGGAATCGGGTGAAGATCGCATCTATGGCGGGCAAGGGAACGACAGAAATCTCTCCGGCGGTGGCGGCGACGATATCATCGGCGGCGACGGCGGTAACGACCGAATCTATGGCGGTGACGGCAATGACACGCTGATCGGTGGCGCCGGTTCCGACACCGCGCTGGGTGGCAGCGGCAACGACGTTTTCATCGTCGTGAATCAAGGAGATTTCGCCGGCTATTCCTACAACGGCGGCACCGGTACCGACACCTTGATCTTGGGAGATGGTGTGACCGTCCCGGGCGGTGGCGGCTCTCTCGTCTCGATCGACGTAACCCTCTAAGGCAGGTCCAACAGACGCCCCCTCCGCGGCCAAGTTGCCGCGGAGGGGTTTTTCTTTGCCGAGACGAGCCCTGCGTCCGGTCAGCGGCGGCGACAAGCTCTACGGATGCAGCGGAGATGATCGGCGCCTTGCGGGCGGCGACGGCGATGACAGCCTGAGCGGCGGCTCGGGGATGGATACGACCTACGGCGGCAGCGGGGCCGACATCTTCGCGTGACCAGACAGGGCGACTTCGCCAGCCACCTCTACGACGGCGGCAGCGGGACCGACACCCTCGACCTGGCGCCTAGGGTCAACCTGCCGGGCGGTAGCGGCGGTCTGATCGACATCGACGTCACGCTGTAGCCTGGCCGCTCGACCGACCCTAGCCTTCCCGGTGCCGCCGCGCGCAGCCGGGGCCGGCCTGATCTCGCGCGCTCGAAAGCGATTCTGTTTCTTTGCCACTCCTGCGCGTGCTAGGGTTCCGCCCGGAAGAGGAGGCGCCCATGGCCATCATCATCGGAGACAACAGCAGTCAAACCCTGGTCGGGACCACCGAATCCGACGTCATCCGGGCGCTGTCCGGCAATGATGTCGTCTTCGCGCTGGAGGCTGAGGACCGCCTCTTCGGCGGCAGCGGTAACGACTTCCTCTACGGTGGCGAGGCAGCCGACAGCGGCCTTGGAGGGGTGGGTGACGACAGGCTCGCCGGCGACGACGGCGACGACCTGCTGCGCGGTCAGAAGGGCTTCGATCGGCTCTACGGCGGCGACGGCTTGGATCTTCTCTTCGGCGGCAATGACGTGGATCGCGCCTTCGGCGGTCTGGCGGACGATACCGCCTACGGAGGCGGCGGCAGCGACAGACTGGCGGGAGACGAGGGCGCCGACACCCTCTACGGGGATGCAGGCCTCGACAGCCTTTTCGGCGGCAGCGGGGAGGACTCCCTCTACGGCGGCGCGGGCGGCGATGTCATCTCCGGCGGCAGTGGTGACGACTTGGCCTACAGCGGTGCCGGAAACGATCTTGTCAGGGGCGGTGTCGGCGAAGACATCGTCGTTGGCGATGAAGGTGATGACGACCTCCGCGGCCAGCGCGATGACGATGTTCTCTTCGGCGAGATCGGTAGCGACACCTTGCGCGGCGGAGGTGGCGCCGACGGTCTCTTCGGCCGCACGGGCGAGGACCTGCTTGAAGGCGCGCGCGGTGACGACCAGCTGTTCGGCGGGTCGGGGGCGGACCGAATGTATGGCGGCGCCGGGAGCGACGACCTCTTCGGTTCCGATGGCGACGATCGTGCGCAAGGAGGCGAGGGCAACGATTCGCTCGTCGGAAACTCCGGGAACGATCAGCTTGACGGCGGATCGGGGGCCGACACCCTCATCGGCAGCAGCGGCAGCGACCAGATGACCGGGGGCTCGGGCTCGGACACCTTCTTCTTCTTCGGATTCGACATCAGCGGATTCCAAGGGAACATCACCGACTTCCACTCCCATGTGAAGGGGCCGACCGACTCCGACCTGATCGAGCTCGAGACGACCGCCCCGGACGGCTTGTGGATCGGCGACGGCGCCTTTGGCGGCGGCGGTACCCCGCAAGCGCGCTTCGACGAGCCCAGCGAGCGCGTGCAGTTCGACGTCAACGGGGACGGCACGGCCAACTTCGACCTTCGTCTCACCGGCATCACAGACGTGGATCAGCTGACCTCGACGGACTTCCTCTTCAGCCAATTCTAGCATCCGCTGTCGTTAGGGGATCATTGCTTCGGCGGCAAGCCGCAGCCGGAGCGGCTGCTCTGCGCGCCTGACCGATGAGCCACCGCCTCTCGCGAAGACGCTCCAAGAAACACAATCACCCCTCATCGGCCCAAGAACGGCCGGCCGCTACAGTCGACCCTGACATGGCAGCAGGGACTCGGCGGCCGCGGCCGCCGTCTCCACGCTCGGCGATGCGACACCTGCCCACGCGGTAGAGAAGAGGTGGCCGCCGAAGCCCGCAGCCGGAGCACTTGGAGGGTGATCCAATGACTTTCATTCCGGGAACCGAGGGAAAAGACACACTTTTCGGCGATATCACCGACGACACCATCTTGGGCTACGGCGCCAATGACACGCTCTACGGGGCAAGCGGCGTGGATAGCCTCTACGGCGGCAGCGGTCGAGACAGCCTCTTCGGCGGCAGCGGCGACGACGTCACGCTGGAAGGCGGCGTCGGGAACGACAGCCTCTTCGGGGGTAGTGGCAACGACTCCCTGCTGTTCGGCGGCAGCGGTCCCGACCTGGTCGAGGGTGGCTCGGGCGACGACCGCGGCCTCTACGGCGGTGCCAGTGGCGATACGCTCTCGGGCGGCGAGGGATCGGATGCCACGCTCTCCGGAGGTCTTGGAAACGACACTGTCACCGGCGGTAGCGGCATGGACAGCGGCTTGGCCGGTAACGAAGGCGCGGACAGAGTCCATGGTGGTTCCGGTGCCGATCAGTCGCTCTCCGGCGGGTCGGGCGAGGACAGCGTCTCCGGTGACGACGGCAACGACAGCTACCTTTTCGGCGGCACGCGGGCCGACGCGGTCTTCGGTGGCGACGGCATGGATGTCTCCCTGGCCGGAGGGCTGGGTGACGACAGTCTCTCGGGCGGCGCGGGAGACGATGGCGATCTGAGGGGCGACAGCGGCCGAGACCGGATCGCTGGCGACGGTGGCGACGACAGCTCCCTCTACGGCGGGTCGCGGACGGACTCGCTCTACGGAGGTGACGGAGACGATCGGGACCTCCACGGAGACTTCGCGAACGACAGGCTCTTCGGTGGAAGTGGAAGCGATTCCTTCCTGTTCGGCGGCAGCGGTGCCGACACCTTGTTCGGCGGCAGCGGCGCCGACAGCGCGCTCTACGGCGGCACCAAGGTCGACGTCATCTTGGCCGGAATGGGGAACGACCGGTCCCTCTACGGAGGGATCGGCAACGACAGCCTCTATGGCGGCGAGGGTGACGACACCTTCCTTTATGGCTACAACGGCTCCGACCTCCTCATGGGTGACGATGGCGATGACCGTACCTTCTATGGCGGTCCCGGTCGCGACACCCTTTTTGGCGGCAGTGGCGACGACCGACGTTTCGAAGGCGGCGGCAGCGCCGACCTTCTCTACGGTGGAAGCGGGGCCGATGACCGCTTCTTCGGCCGCAACGGCAACGATACGGTCGACGGAGGCGAGGGTGACGACGTCCGCCTCTTCGGCGGCAACGGGATCGACTTGGTGGTCGGCGGGAGTGGCAACGACGCGCGTCTCTTCGGTGGGCAAGGCAACGACAACGTCACCGGTGGCTCCGGCAACGACTCCCTGATCTATGGAGCATCGGGGTTCGACTTCCTCATCGGCGGCGACGGGGACGATCTCTCCATCCTCGGCGGCAGCGGTTCCGACTGGCTCTTCGGAGGCGACGGCAAGGATGGCGGCCTCGACGGTGGGACAGGAGCCGACCTCCTTTTCGGGGGGGACGGAGACGACACGATGGACGGTGGCAGCGGAGTCGACGAACTGGTCGGCGACGCCGGCGCGGACACCCTCTCCGGCGGTCAGGGCGACGATCTCGAGGTCTACGGCGGCAGCGAGGACGACGCGCTCTACGGCGGTAGCGGAGCGGACTCCTGGTTCTGGGGCGACGGCGGTGCCGACCGCCTGTTCGGCGGCAGCGGGGACGACCATACCTTCATCGGCCTCGACGACGACGACACCATCTACGGGGGCGAAGGCAAAGACGTGCGCCTGGAAGGCAACCGTGGCGACGACACGCTCTTCGGTGACGAAGGCGACGACTCCTTTCTCTTCGGCCATAGCGGCGCCGACGTGATCGACGGTGGGGATGGAAACGACTACTCTCTATCCGGTACGACCGGTGCCGACACGGTCTCCGGCGGCGCGGGTGACGACTCCTTCGTTCTCGGCCGGCTGGGAGACGACACGCTCTTCGGCGGCAGTGGTGACGATCGCACCTTCTCCGGCGGCGACGGGGCCGACAGCATTCATGGCGGAAGCGGAGCCGATTCCTGGTTCTGGGGTTCCGATGGCGATGACCATGCTTTCGGAGGCAGCGGCGACGACCACTTCTTCCTGGGTCTCAGCGGGTCCGATGCGGTCTACGGCGACGAGGGGAACGATGTCCGGCTGGAAGGCGGCAGCGGCGACGACACTCTCTTCGGCGGCGATGGCGACGACACCTTCCTCTTCGGCCACAGCGGAACGGACACCCTGTTCGGCGGCAACGGTAACGATGTCTCTCTGTCGGGAACATCGGGGACCGACACTGTCTATGGCGATGACGGCGCCGACTCCTTCCTTCTGGGCAGATTGGGCGATGATACGCTCTTCGGCGGCAGCGGTAACGACGGCGGCGTCTATGGTTCAGTCGGAGACGATAGTCTTCTCGGCGCGAGCGGAGCCGATTCCTGGTTCCGGGGCTCCCTCGGCGACGACCTGCTGTTCGGCGGCGACGGCGAGGACCAGACCTTCTTGGGCGAATCCGGGTCCGATGCCATCTACGGCCAGCAGGGGGACGACCTTTTCCTGTCGGGCGGATCCGGGGCCGACAGCCTCTTCGGCGGTCTGGGTGACGACACCTGGCTCTTGGGCCGCGAGGGTGACGACAGCATCTACGGCGGCAGCGGCGCCGACTACATCTTCTCCGAGGACGGCAACGACCTCTTGGTCGGCGGGTCCGGGGTCGACAGCATCTTCGGCGGCAGCGGCGACGACGTCTTCTACGTGGAGAGCCAAAACGACTTCGCCGGCGCCTACCTCTACAACGGTGGCGCGGGGAACGACACCCTGCTGCTGGGGGACGGCGTCACGATCCCGGGCAGCGGCACCGGGCTGGCGAACATCGACGTGACGCTGTAGCGGCCGGGGCACGCTCTCCCAGGCGACACGCGCCGGATCGGGCATGCGGGCGTGTCGCGAACGAGGCGGGATGACGGAAGGCCGGGGCAGTCGACCGTCATCCCGCTTCGCATTGCAGGGACGTGCTGCTTCTTGACAAGTCGTTTTCTCGGTACTGGCTTGCGAACTGGCACCGCGTGCGCAAGTTGCACAGACCCGACAGGCTTGGAGAGCCCGGATCTGCAAGCCTTCTTCGATGGCCCGCAAAGCCCCTCACGCCGTCACTGCGAGGAGCGACAGCGACGCGGCAGTCCAGCGCAACACGCTCGACCGAGGGAGACTGGATCGCCGCGCTTCGCTCGCGATGACGTCGGATGAGCCGGTTGCACTTGCCTTGCCGGCATGGAACGTCGGGACTCGCATGCCTGGTTCAGCCGACCGGCTGGCACCTCACGCCGTCACTGCGAGGAGCGACAGCGACGCGGCAGTCCAGCGCAACACGCTCGACCGAGACCACCTGGATCGCCGCGCTTCGCTCGCGATGACGTCGGGTGAGCCGGTTGCACCTGCCTTGCCGGCATGGAACGTCGGGACTCGCAAGCCTGGTTCAGCCGCCGGGAAGCACCTCACGCCGTCACTGCGAGGAGCGGTAGCGACGCGGCAGTCCAGCGCAACACGCTCGACCGAGACCGCTTGGATCGCCGCGCTTCGCTCGCGATGACGTCGGGTGAGCCGGCTGCACCTGCCTGGCCGGCATGGAACGCCGGGACTCGCATGCCTTGTTCAGCTGACCGGCTACCCTCTCACGCCGTCACCGTGACGACTTCACCTGATCGCGATCCGCCCTAGTCCCAATCGAAGGACCGGATGAAGGCGTCGAACTGCTCGCGCCGCTTCGTGAGGGACTTGGTCGGGCCCCACATGGTGATCGTCCATGAGCGGTCACCGTCCTGGATGATGCTCTGGTTGCCTTCGTCGAAGAAGAAGACATAGGCGTCGCGACCGTCGACCTTGTGCAGCTCGTGCGGCTGCTCGGCAAGCGACTGGACCGCCGGTAGGTTATCGCGGCTCCTGAAGTGGTTGACCCAGACCATGAGGTCGTCGATCGGCTCCTTCTCTCGCACGATCACCTGCACGAAGTCGCCGGTTGAGCTGTAGATGTCCCGGTCCGTCTCGTAGACGGCCACGAAGCCGTCGGGACCCAGGTGGATCCACTCCTCCGGGACCGTCCAGCTGACGCCGGCCTCGGCGATGCGCTCGCGCCGCGGGCCCGTGGGTGCCGGCGGGGCGTTCTTGCTTGCCTCCTCCTCTTGAATGGAGGGCTGGCCGGTCGCGAAGCGCTCCAGGTTCTCCTCGAAGAGGCGAACCCGCGGCGACGAGCAGCCTTCCTTCTTCAGGAAACGATCCACGTCCGGCGGCAGATCGGCATACTGTCGCCCGCCGCCCAGAATGAGGGAGAAGGCGCCGGCCACGCTGTTGGCGGAGGCCTTCGCCCGCTCGTAGGAATTGAGGTACTTGTCCCTGATGGTAAAGGTCCACTCGCCTGTCAGCTGGGGTGTCCCCCAGTTCCCTTGCTGAACGAAGCGCTTGGTGTTGATCGTCGTCCTCGGTTCCGTCATCTGGTCCGCGCAATAGTGGGAGTATCCGTTGTGATAGACGACGTAGAGAAGGTCCACCTCCGTCTCTGACTGGGTTTGCTTCAAGAATCTCCTGAAATCTTTGAACTTACCATCAGAGATGCTGATCCACATGCCCCCGGCATTGTAGTCTCCGAAATAGAGGAAGTTATCGCTCTTCGAGGCTTCGGACGCGGCGACGATCTGCTCCGCCTCTTCCTCACCGATTTCGTCCATCTCGCCAAAGGCCGTGTAGTGGCAGTCTCCTGGCCCCCGTAGCGTGTCGATGAGCATAAAGGGGCCACTTGTCCTGCCGTTGAGATCGCCGACCTTCAAGCAGCGCTCGTGCCCCTTGACGGTGGCAAGGTAGCAGGCGGAGCTCGGATCGCGCGGATCGCGGCCGAGGATGTAGTCCTGCGTGCCGCCCGGCCAACGCTGGATCAAACGATCGGGCAGAAAGCGATAGGTAATGGGCATGATCTCGGGGTCGGGGCCGGCTTCCGGGCGGAGCTGAAAGGAGCGCCCGAAGAAGTGCCGGAGCGGATAGAAGTTGCGCGTCGAGGCGCCGCCTCCGGACAGATCATTGCTGAGAACACTCGCGTAGCAGACCGTGGCACCCCAAGCTGCCGGCCCCGCGGGCACCGCCCCCTCCAAGATCGCCCCGGACCCGCCGCCAGACCCGCTGCCAGACCCGCTGCCGCCGCCGCGTTGGTTGCCACTGTCGGAGCCCCGGGATGGGCTCTGGCGGGTCGAATCGGTCTGCCCGGATTGCCGGCCCTGATCCTGCAAGGCGAGGTCTTGATTGGCGTCGGGCGTCTTTGGCGTCCGCTGCGCGCTGTCGTTGGCGGGCGCGGGTTGCGGCGCCACGGCTACGTCGGCGCCCGCCGGGTTTCGGGACTTCCGATCGAAGGCCTCCCGCAGGCTCGCCAGCAAGGCCGTGTTCAGGGTCCCGCTCGCCGGCAGGCCTTGGGTCGCCTGGAACTGGCTGATGGCGGCCCGCGTGTTCCGGCCCATCATTCCGTCGATCGGGCCCGGATCGAACCCCAACGCGGCCAGCAGGGTCTGCGCTTCGGTGGCCTGGTCGCGCTTGGACAGCGGGAAGCGATGCTCTTGGAAGGGAATGATGTTGCTGTCGACTCGGTCGCCTTGCAGGCTGGCGCTGCCGCTGTACTCCAGGCGGCCATCGACCAACCCGACCACCGACAGGGCGGCCGCTTGCGGGCAGTCCAGCTTCAGCTTGTCGCCGAGAGACGCGACGACACGACGAACGGTCCCCTCGGCATCCGCAAAGGCGCTCTCTTGCGCTGCGTGAATCTCGATGTAGACTTGGCCGTCGCACCAATTCTCCTCGGCGACATGAACGTCCAGATCGTCACCCGACCAATAGGGCGCGGCGACGCTTGTGCCCGACGCAGAAACGACCGCGGCAAGGGCCAGCAGCGAACAATTCAGGAAGCTCTTTCCCATGATCTCCGATCCTCGCGGGCTGTCGCAACCTCGACACTTTGATTAACGGACAGGCGTAGGGCTCTGCCCCAGGCGGTTGCGCAACTCTATCCCGCGCGCCAATGCCCGACAAGAAACGACGGAGCGAGCGGAATGGAGTTTTCTTGACCGATTGCCCGCCACGGCTCCCTTGGCAGCACTCATCGGATCGGTCTCCGGCTTCCCTCTCGCCATGCAGACGACCTATGCTGCACGACAGGTTGTTGCCCCCCTGGGCTTGGCCGGAGCGCGGCTGCCGGGCGTGGGGGTGTTGCCGGCGGCGATCGGTCGACTTCAGTGCAGGCGTTAGGACATGGCACCTCGAAAAACTCTACCGGAGCAGTTTTACGAAAGGGCCAACAAAGGCAGCAGCCAGCTCGACTCCGGGCAGTACGCATTGGCACTGGAAAGCTACCGCTCGGCCGAGGAGCTGTTGGACCCGGCCCGCCGCAGGCACCGCATAGCGGCCGCTTTTCTCAACCTGCAGATCGCGCACGTGCTGCACCAGACGAACGACTACGATGAGGCGGAGGACGCCGCCGGGCGCGCCTTGGCGATCCTCCAGAAGGAGAGAGGGTCGTTGTTCCTGCAGGCCCGCGCTCACACGACCATCGGCATCTCCAAATGGTTCAAGCACGGCCCGGCGGCCGCGCTGGAGCACTACGAGGCAGCGGTCGACCTGGTGGGCAGAGCCAGCAATGTCGACCCTCTGCACCGCCTCGATACGAGGAGGGGCTATGCTCTCTGCCTCTTCAGCACCGGCAGGCTGGAGGAGGCCAAGCGCGTGCAACGCACGGCCCTACGCCTCTCCCAACGTTTCCAGATCCCGCACGAAACGAAGACCTTGAAGCGCCAGTTGGCCAACACCTGTCAAGAGATGGGCGATTACGGGCTGGCGGAACAGCTTTTGTCCGAGCTTCGTCCCGAACCGGACGCCGACAACAGCGAGCACCTGACCTGGCTCAACTCGGCGGCCATACTGGCGGAGCGCAGGGGCGCCACGCGAGCCGCGGAGGCCTATTGGGACGAAGCGATCGCGCGCTTTCCGAGAAGGGGGAAGCAGCGCGTCGGCATAGCGGCAATACTCAGCAACGCGGCTCTCTTGAAGATCGACCTGGGCAAGCTGGACGAGGCGAAGTGCATGGCCGCACAGCTGGGCTGCATGGATCTCTCGACCGGACCCTTGTCGACGCGCATGGGCGCCTTGCAATTGCAAGCCGCGCTCGCGAGGGCGCAAGGCAGATTGAAGCGCGCGGCCACGATCTTGAGACGTGCCGCCGACTTGGTCCGCGAATCCGCCAGCCTTGCCCCCCATCTCCTCGTCGAAGTCGCCGTGGCGGAAGCGAAGATCCATGAACAGCTCGGCGATCCGGGCGAAGCACGCCGCGTGCTGGCCGAAGCCGTGTCGGTCGCCCAGTCGGACGGAGACGACAGTCTGCCCGACTATGCCTGGGCAGCCGCCTTAATGCTCGCTAAGCTGCGGCTCGGCGAGGAAGACACGGAAAGCGCCCTCACCTCGATCGACGAAATCATCCTGGGCGAGACTTCGCGCGGCGATGCCGTCGGACGCATTCAGCTGCTGCAATGCCTGTCGAGCGTCGCCGCCAAGCGCGCCAATGCCGACGGATCCATTCTGCTGGGCAAGATGTCGCTCAGCCTGCTGACCGACCTGCGCAACGACGCCGGCCTGTCACCTCTGCCCGACGATGTCGACGACGAGGCCGAGAACCTTTTCGTGCAGGGCCTGATCAATCGCCTGGCGAGCGTCGGACGCATTCCCGAGGCCGCTCACATCTTGGATCTGCAACGCAGGGAGACGGCGCGCGCTCTTCTGGCACGCGGCGAGAGAACCTTCGCTGCGCTGCCTCCCGTGCCCCTGCGCGAGGCCGAAAGGAAGGTGAAGGAGGCCTGGGACGGCCTCTGCAGCAGCGGCGAGGCCTTGCGTCAGACCAGCGCCGATTGGCGCAAGTCGAGCACCGAGCGCAGCCGCGCGAAGCGTGAGCTGTCGAAGACGCAAAAGGCCTCCCGGACCCTTCTCTACGATGCGCTCTCCCGAGAAATGGACGGTGCACAAGAGGACTCGCTGGCCGACCCGTTGCCGCAAGAAACCCCCCGCAAGGGGCACCTGGTGATCGACCTCGTTCCCGGCGAGACGCAGACCTTCGTCAATGCCAGGACGGACGAAGAGCTGAGAACCCACGTCGTCACCGAATCAACGCAGAAGGTCGCCGAGACGATCCTTCGATTCCGCCAAGCGATCCGCGCCCAGCAGCAGCACCTGGACGACGCGCTCTGGCTGCACCGCGCGCTCCTGGCCCCCTTCGACGACATGATCGACAGGGCCAGGCGCATCGTTCTGCGGCTGGCGGGGGTCTTTTCCTACCTCCCCTTCGCCTGCCTCTTCGACGGCACCTCCTACCTGGTCGAGCGCGCCGATCTCTCGGTTGCCGGGGCGGTCAAGCCGGTCAGGCCCGGCCGCACCAACCCCCACCGCGTCATCGCGCTCGGCTGCTCCACCGCCGTGGAGGGCTTTCCGGCACTTCCCTTCGTCGAGGGCGAGCTCTCGGCGATCGCCCATGCCGACCCGGCAGCCCTGGTCCTGCGCAACGAGGCCTTTACCCGAGAGGCCCTGACGAGGGCCTTGGCGTCCAAGCCGAGCCATCTTCACATCGCCTCGCACTTCCAACACGTCCCCGCCGCCTCCCACCTCTCCAACCTGGTGCTGGGCGACGGCGAGCCGCTCTACCTGGCCGACCTGGCCTCCTCCGCCTTCGACTTCTCGGGCATCGCCTGCGTTACCTTTTCGGCTTGCGATACCGCGGTGGCGGACCACGGGGCCGGCGACGTCGAGAGCCTGGCGACGGTCGCGCTCGCCGGCGGCGCGCGCTCCGTCATCGGGTCGCTGTGGGCGGTGGATGACTCGCCCACCGCCGCCTACATGGAGCTGCTCTACGACAAGATGGTGGGAACGCGCCGCCAGTCCTCCCTGCGCGCGCTCAACGCGGCGCAAAGGGTCTTTTCGGGCGACCCGTCGCTGCGCTCGCCCGCGCCCACCCCACGGGGCGGGATAGGCCATGAAGAACCGGCGATGATGTCGAACCCCTTCCACTGGGCCGGCTTCATCCACTTCTCGTGAGTGGGCGAGAAGCCATCCGTCATCAGAACACAACCGTGACCCGAGGCCCCCTCGCCAACCTGGGATAGAGTTCAGGAGAGGCCAAGGGGGGCGGGCGTGCACTCTTCTCGAGAGTGCGCGTTTGGTCCGCGGGTTCCTCGACCTAGTCTATAGTTGTTGCGCGGACGCGCGAACCGGGGGTGGTCACATGGCAATCACACGTAAAGACCCTTCACTGGGCAAGAAGCTAGAGTACTTGGCAGGCATACTCGGCGCTACGTTGCCGAGCACTTACTTTACCAACAAATACCAAGCCAATCGAATGCAAATCGATGAAGCTCAAATGACAAAAAAGAAAGCGGGCCGTGAAGCTATTTCGAATCAGCAGCTCTCTACTTTGATCGACATGTTCAGATTGGGTGGTCAGTTTGACCATGGCCTCTTTCTCATGGAGTACGAAGAATTCGTCGAGGCGCTGAAGAGTGCCAAGGTCGGCACCCATGGTCCGCCCGCTTCCTTGCGCTATCGCAGGATCCTCATCGATGCGGCCGATCCGTCCAGTCCGATCGTGATCTGTCGCGAAGCGCCGCAACGCGGCGGGATCGGCACCACGCATGAGGGCTCCAACTGGGTAACACTGGCTATCCACGACAAGATCTACCTGCATATACCCTTGCCGGACGACGGCCATCTGCTGGTCCTGAACGATAGTCCGCAAGAAGACACCTTCGACTGTCTCTTGCCCTCTACCTTCGCGATGGACACGCTGGTCAGCGGCAACAGCGTCCGGCTGCCGAGCGAAAGGAACCTGCCGCATTTCCCGGTCGGCGGACCGACGGGCTTCTATCGCCTCTTCGCGCTTTGGAGCCGGGACTCCCTGCTCTCGCACTTGCCGCGCAATCCGTCACTCAACGCGGCGCCGACGCAGTACGCCGGCGGAGAGATCGGGGAGCTGGCGAACGCGGTCCTGCATGGCCGGCAAGGAGGGCAAGGTATCCAGGTCATGATGGGCGAGTACTATGTCAAATAGCGGGACCTTTGGCGCTCACGGCATCGGTGCCGGACAACGACACGCCAGCCGTCTTCATCTCTTCACGGACCTGAGTGGCCGCGGCGACGCGCACAGGACGAAACAGGAAAGCAACAAGCGATGCGGATAAGCGACCACACTCGCCCTTTGTCAAAGGTCCTGTTTCTTGGCCTGGCCGGCTGCGCCCTGACCGGCTTCATCGCTCAGAGCGCCCTGGCACAGGCTCCTGCCAGGTACGAGGACTCCCAAGGCAACAGCATCGACTTCGACTTGGGACCGGCCTCCTTCGCCGACGAGGTCGTCGATTTCCAGATAGGCAAGCCTCTCCCCAAAGCCTCGGCGCGAAACCCCGAGAACGCGCTGGGCGCCCCGGACCATGAGAAGAACGATGGAAACCGTGCGACAACGCTCGGCTGTTCCGGCAGTTTGATCGTGCAGTTCACCGACAACGTGCTCATCGACCAGCCGGGCGACGATCTGCACATCTTCGAGGTCGGACCGGATGTGGAGCCGACCTTCGTCGCGATTTCGACGAACGGCGAGGAGTGGGTCGATCTCGGTCTGGTCGGCGGGGGCACGGCGTCACTGGACATCGCCGAAGCGGCCGAGCCCGGCGCGGTCTATCGCTACGTCAGGCTGACCGATGACGGCATCAAGTGCAGAGGCCGCTGGCCCGGGGCCGACATCGACGCGATCGGAGCGATCTCCGCGGCAAGACTGGTGCAGATACCCGGCAACGTCCTCTTCGACCACGACAGCAGCGAACTGCGCCGTCAGGCGCTTGCGCTGCTCGACGCGCTCTTAAAAGAGGTGGCCGAGGAGGGGCTGACGGAACTCTTGATCGTCGGGCACACCGACTCGTCGGGTTCGGACGACTACAACCTGGACCTCTCCCTGCGGCGCGCCCGGGCGGTCGAAGCCTATGTCAAGGAAAGCCCCGAGGGGGGCCGCCTTGCCGTCTCCATTCGCGGCGCCGGCGAGAGAGAGCCAATCGCCGGCAACGATACCGAAGCCGGGCAGGCCTTGAACCGGCGCGTCGAGTTCATCTTCCGGTAAGGCGGCTTAAGATCGAGCCGCCCCGTCAAGGGGCGGTCGCCATCAAGGGTTCTTGTGGCGCCTTCTTTGGCGTCCCGAGACCACATAGAGAGTAATGAGCAAAGCGACGACGCAATGCGCGGCGATGAGGAGCGCGCATTCCTGATAGGAGCGCGCGCTCATCTCCGTGGTCTCGCCTGAGACCGCGTTGAACTGCTGGATCGGCCCTTCCGTCTCGATCAGGACGGACTTCATGCCCTCGATCAAGACGAAGCTGGTGACCGCGTAGTCGGATACGCGCTCGGCGATCTCCGGCAGATGCGGGACGATGACCCCGGAGAGGATGAGCTGGGGCACGAGGATGATCGGCACCAAGGTCGTGGCCTGCTCCGTCGTCTTCGTCACCGCCGAGATCAGTAGACCCAGACAGCAGCCGGCGAAGGCCGCGAAGATCGAGAAGGCGGCTTGCAGCAGCGGATCGCCCGGAATGTCTTGCGCGATCGCCCAGGCCAGCGCGAAGACCAAGGCCATCTGGATCATGGTGAAGAGACCGGTGACCAGCAGCTTGGAGATCACGAAGGCGAAGCTCGAGAGGTTCACGTCGTTCTCTCTCTCGAAGATCTTCAGTTCGCCGACGATATCCTTCGACGAGCTGCTGCAGCCGATCCAGAGGCCGGCCAGGCCCAGCATGAGCAAGAGCGAAACCTCGGAGCGCAGCACCACGCCGGCCGGGCCGAAGTCGGAGAAGGCATAGCCGACCAGAACCCCGATCAGCAGGCTCTGCACCAGCGCCATGGCCCAGATCCGGGCGTCGGCGCGCAGTAGCGCGAAGTTCCGATGCGTCAGGATCGCCGTCTGGCGCAGAGTGCGCCCAAGGGCGGCGAGCGGCCTCGCGCGCCGCTTCGGCGGGTTGGCATCCGCGGTTTGCCTCTGCGTGCCGTCGCCGTGCGTGCCCAGCGCTTCGAAGGCGGCGCGCCAGTCGGCCGGGGAACGCTCCGGCAGTTTCGTGAAGACCTCGCCCAGCCGCTCCACGCCGAAGAAGCGCAAAGCCTCCGACGGGGGGCCGTCGAAGGCCATCACCCCGCCGACGTTCATGATGATCACGCGGTCGCAATAGGCTTCGATGTTGGCCAGGGTGTGGGTGACGCAAACGATCGTCATGCCGCTGTCCGCCATGTTGCGGAGCAGCGCCATGATCTCCTGGTCGGTGCTCTCGTCCAGGCCGCTGGTGACTTCGTCCAAGAACAGCAGGGCAGGACGGTCCAGCAGTTCGTTGGCCAGGCTGCAGCGCTTGCGCTGGCCGCCGCTCAGCTTGGTGATCCGGGTGTCGGTTCGTTGCGTCAGGCCGACGCTGGCCGCCGCCCGCTCGATGATCTCCATCCGCTCCCTACCGCGCATGTCCGGCGGCAGGCGCAGGCGCGCCGTATAGCCCAGCGCGCGGCGCAAGGTCAGCGTCTCGTGCAGCAGGTCGTCCTGGGGGACCATGGCGATCGACTGCTTGAGGAGCTCGAAGTTGTCGTAGAGGTCGAGCCCGTTGAAGATGACCTGACCGCTGGTCGGACGGGCCCGACCGGACATCACGTTCATCAGGGTCGACTTGCCGCCGCCGCTGGGCCCGACGATGCAGACGAACTCGCCGGCGGCGATCTCGAGGCTGACGTTGTCCAGGATGCGCAGGGGTGTCGGCGAGCCGGAGACGGAGACCTCCCGCGTCACGTCGACGACCGACAGGCCCGCCGCGGACGCGCGGTCGTCGACGGCGACCTTCTCGCCATCGTACTCGAAGCGATAGGGCCCGATATCGACGCGGTCGTCCGGCCCGACCTTCGTCTCGCCGGTGATCCGCTCGCCGTTGACGAAGGTGCCGTTGGTGCTGCCGAGGTCGCGGAGAACCAGGTCGTCGCCCTTGACGCTGTAGCGCGCGTGGCGTTCCGAGACGCCCGGGTTGTCCAGGGCGACCTTGCCCGGCCCGGCGTGTCGGCCGATGGTGATCCCCTTTTCGTCGGGGCTGAAGACCGTCACGACCTTGGAGGCCTGCTTCGGCTCGGGCGGCTCGAAGAAGAGCAGTTCCGAGCCCTCTCCCTTATCCGCCTTCTCGAAGCCCCATTGGACGAGCACGGGCTGGTCGCCGACGCGGTAGAGAGAGCTGTCGTCCGGCAGGTGAAGGGCATTGCGCAACAGGACGGCCTGGCGTCTGGCTCCGGGCTCCTGCTTGCGCTCGAGGCTCTCGGCCAGGTCGCGAATGTCCTGGACCAGGGTCTGCAGATCCGTCTTCAGCGACGCTGCTTGCGGCTCGGCCAGGCGATCGGCCTTTTGCACGTCACCCAGCAGAGAGGTGACCCAGTCCACCGAGAGCCCGTCTTGCGTCGGAACGGGTTCGGCGAAAAGCGCCGCGTGGCGTTCGCCGAGCGAGCGACGGAGAAGCTGGCTGACCGTCTCGTAGGAGTAGTCGCCAGCCTCTCCAACCGGACGCAGGCCGGCGAGGCTGGTCCTGGTGATATGCTGATCGGCCATCGCGTGCCCCCCGTCGCCGCGACCGAAGCGCCCCCCGGGTTAGGAGGCGAGCGCGGTGTCGATCGCCGCCTGAAGGGTGTCCTGCTGACGTTGCAGCGCGGCAATCTCCGCCTCCAGGCCTGCCACGTCGCCGTTGATCGCGGCGGCCGAGGCCTCCTGCTTCTTGAGCTCGAGCGCCTGCTGCTGCTGGACCAGATCGTTGAGGCGGGCGAGATCGACGTCCTTCTTGTTCCGCAGCTCGTTGAGGCTGTTCACCGCGCGTTCGGAATCGCGGTTGAGCTGGGCGAGGTTGTTGGCCGCCCGGCGCTGATCCTGACTGGTGCTCCGCGCCAAGGCCTCCATCTCTTCCGCATTCCTCTTCGCCTTCACGTTCGCCGTCTGCAGGTCGGCGAGCTGGGCGCGCAGGTGGTTGGTACAGCGGGTGTACTCGCCCGAGATGGTATTGGCCGCGGCGCTGAGGAATCCCTGCTCGCGGAAGCTATAGCTGCAGGGCGGCTCGCTGCTGCCGCCGTATCCGCCGCTGGAGCAAGCGGCAAGGGCCAGTGCGGAGAGTGTCACGGCGACCATCGCCGTCGTCCGCAGGCCGCCACGAAGCTGTTGGGCGTGAAGCGCTGTCCGGGTCATTCTATGCCTACCCCCTCAAGGTCAGAATTCAAACTGTCCGACTGCCGTTGCATCTCTTTGGTGATCCGCTGCAGGGCCGCGCGTTGGCCTTCCAATGTCGCCGCGTCCTCGTCACCCCTTTCACTCAGAGCCGCGATCTCGCGCTCCATGAGGTCCACGTCGTAGGAAAGGTGCGCGATCATCGTCTCGATCCGCCTTTGGTCGTCGCCTGCCGCCTGCAGTCGACAGGCTCGGACCCTCCGAACCGCGTCGTTGGCTACTGCTTGCGACGTCATCGCCGCGATGGCGCGGCGATGCTGCAGCACGACGGCGTCCGACGCGGCGGCTCCCTCTTCATAGAAAGAGGTCGCGGCCAGGGCGGCGTCGGCCATGCTGCTTCGCCTGGGTGCGGCCGAGGCCGCACCAAGCCTGCTGGCTGCGTAGTATCCGATATCGACCTCGCTCGTCGCACCGGTCCCGCCCGCCGCAACAGCCAGATAGCAAAGCGAGAAAGGACCGTTGCACACGTCATCCGCAAGGCTCAACCACAGTAAAGCGTTCGCTTCCTCGCTGATGGCCTGCGCCGTCTGATCGTGCTCTTGGAACCGTTCCTGTGCTGCGGTCGCCTTAGGGCAGAGGTCGGCGGGGCTTTGCGCGCAAGCGGCAAGCAGCACGACACTCAAGAGAAGCGCCGTCCCATAACGCGCGGTACGGGACGCTCCTCTCAAGTGCCGAGCCTCGAACACTTAGGTGTCCACGCTTTGCAGATCGGAGTTGAGCGCGCTCAGTTGCGACTTCATGCGGTTGTTGACACGCACCAAGGCGTCCCGCTCCCGCTCCAGAGCGCTGGTGTCCTCGCCACGCACGTCCCTGCGCCCCTCGATCTCGCGATTGAGGAAGTCGATGTCGGTCTCCAGCTGCTCGCTCATGCCCTCAATTCGGTCGCGATCGTCCTTGATGCCCTGGATCGCGGCATCGTAGGCCTTGCGCTCGGCTTCGGTCGCGCGCGAACTCTGCTTCAACCGCTTGATCTCGGCCCGGTTCTGCCGCACCACGGCTTCCGCCGTCGACGCGCGCTCTTCATAGAAATCGAGCGAGTCTTGCGCTTTGCTGATCGACGCTTGAATGCCGCGCTGCTCGTTCTCCGCCTCGTTCTTCTGCTCCGCCACATAGTAGCCGGCCGCATAGCCGGCAATTGCCATGCCAGCAGTGATACCCGCGGCGCAGAACGAGATCGGACTGTCACAGATGATCAGGGCAAGCAATGCGCCTGCACCCAACCCTCCCGCGGCAGCCTGCAGCTTGATGTTCTCGGCCTCCCGAGATTGCTGCAGAAGCAGCTGCTGCTCGGGCGTCATGCCTTCCCGCGACGTCGTCGGCACGGACGTGGTGGTGCACGCTTGAATTGCAAAGGTCATTGCAACAGGGACGGCCAGCATGGCGCGTCGATAGCGGATAAGCGCTTTCATTGGATACCCCCATCCTCGACTGCTAGTGGGCAGCGATTAACTCCACCATCACTATAGGGATCACCAAAGAGTGAGATCAAGGAGAACAGAACACCCAGATTGTTCCGGATGGCGCCAGGAGAGGCACTACGACGATTCATTGTGGCCATGGCATTCACTCTGCGGACGCACTTTCTGCACTTCAGAGCGTCGCGGTCCGTGAAATCACCCCTAAAATCAGAGCTGTTTCCTCCTCCCTCACAGAACTAATAGTTCTAATTCTATCTCTTTATGCATCAGTATTAAATCTGTCAAAATACTCTACAAATCGCCCGGCATAAATTTTCAATCACTCATACCTGAGTACGAAATAGCCGCGTCAGCGAGGCTCCGACGGCAGCACTCTATTGCAGCAGAGCAAATACATAGTCAAACGCGAGACCCCGGTTCAACGGCATCCGGCCTCACTCTATCGGCAATCGGATCTCCGCTGGTTCTCTTGTGATTTATGGACGGCAGGTCTCCTGCTACAGCTCGTTGCAGCGTTGTCGGCGCCCAGATCTCCTTCTTGTTGCAAGGCCTCCGCGACATGCTGTGCACCTGGAAATACAGGAACAGGGCGGGGGGTATCACGAGCGGATACTGCAGGCGGGGAGGAACCCCACCAAGCACCGGGAACAGCTCTGTGCGTCAGAGGACACGGGGAATCATTCCGGTGGTAGAATGACCTGCTGCCGAAGCGCGAGGCCAGCGATCGTCGAAAGCGCCAGCGCGTACGCTCTCGCGCCCTTTCGTCCGGTCCCTTCGGAAGGCTCGGACGAAGAGGTCGCGGCACCTATCGACGGCAGGAGAAGACAGCGGCCGCTAGCTGACCCTACCGCGGGCTCAAGACGCCGAGAGGCCTTCGAAGCTCGCTTGGAGAGCCTTCAACTGCTCCAACATGCGATCACTGATCCGCTCCAAAGCCTCGCGCTCTTGTTCGAGGGCGCTGGTGTCCTCCTTGCGAACCAGCTTGCGTCCCTGCACTTCCACATTAAGAAACGCGATGTCTGCTTGAAGCTGCCCGCTGAACATCCCAATCCGGGCGCGATCGTCTTCGATCGTTCGAAACAGTGATGCATAGGCAACACGGTCGGCCTCTGTCGCCGGCGACCTCCGTTTCAGCTGCTCCAAGGCGGCCTTGTCTTGCCGCACCACTGCCGCCGCCGTTGCCGCGCGCTCGTCATAGAATGCCACCGCGGCTTTCGCGATCTCAATGGACGCTTGAACACCGCTTCGGTCACGCTCAACACCTTGTTTTTGAGCCGCAATGTAGTATCCGGCCGCATGGTGAACCGATTTCGTTCCCCACACCGTAACAGGTGTGCAAGGCGACGTTGGGTCGTCACAGATGAGGAGCGCCAGCAAGGCATTGAAGCCCAAAGGATGGTGAGGGAGAAGACCTTCAAACATCAAGGACTCCCGAGCTTGGGCAATCAGGAGACGTTGCTCTGGCGAGAGTTCAGGCGCAGGCTCGCTCGGTGGCGTACTGCAGGCCTGCAGGGCAATAGCCAATGCAACAGGCAGGGCAAGCAATGCCTGGCGCGAACGAGAACAGCCCGCCATCGTGATTCTCCCCTTACCTTGACCGACGGCAGGACTGTGTCGCGGGCACCGTTCCGACCGCGCGAAGCAGCCTGTAAGCATTGGAGCGACCGCGGTGCGTTCCGCGAGAGGCTCACGCCGTCCGAACCGCGTCCGGACAGAGCGCTGCCCTAAGCCGGAACGCCTCCGCCCCGCCTACTGAAGTGCCAGCTCCAGAAGCTCGGGACGCCCTATCGTCGGATTGGCGCGGTAGGCGGACACCACCTCCGAGAAGCGCTTGATGGGCAGCACCAGTTCCAGATGATCGATCCTGTCCTGTTCGCCGAGAAGGATGTCGGTCTCCCGCTGTAAGGTCTCCGGCGTCGAAGATTCGTAGACGGCATCGACCGTGGCGACGAAGTGAGTCTCGTAGATATCGATCTCGCGCTCGAACTTCGCCAACCTTCGGTCGTTACCTTGGAGGAATACTTCCGTATCGGCAATGCCATCTCGAATAATGGTCAACTCGCCCTCGCCGGCACCTTCCTGAATTCTCTGCTCCAGAATCTGTTTCTCCGCGTCGATGGCGGCGATCATTTCCTCTCGCCCGTCCAGCAAAGCGTCCCTTCGCACGTTCAATTCCGTCATGGCCATCAGCAGCGTCCCGCCGCTGAAGATCGCCCGCTGCAACGCCAGGGCCGTCGCCTCCTCGCTCTCGCGCATCGAGTTGATCAGCGCGCCCTGCAGGCTCTCCAGGTCGGAACGCAGGCGTTCGCGATCGGTGCGCAAGGTTTCGATGTTCTCTTGTAACCCTTCGAGATCCGTGCGCATGGCCTCCTGATCCGACTGCAGGTTTTCCAGGTCGGCCTTTCTGGAGATGTCGACCTCCTCGTCGATCATCTCCTTCAGCAGGGCGCGCGGGTCCTCCTTGTCGGCCGGGTTCAGCTGGCTGTCCCAGCTGTCCTCGACGGCGTCCATGACGCTGTTGGAACTGAGCACGAAGTTGCCGAGCGCGACGCGCATCCCGATCTTGGGAAAGACCACCGGGGCGGCTTCTCCCACCAGATAGAAGGGATACTCCGTGCGGGCGG
This sequence comes from Rhodospirillales bacterium, assembly GCA_963669375.1. Classification (GTDB taxonomy): domain Bacteria; phylum Pseudomonadota; class Alphaproteobacteria; order Kiloniellales; family JACOMY01; genus JACOMY01. Next base: position 2,407,891 of record OY770024.1, read on the forward strand.
CCGAGCTCATCTCCCTGGGCTTCGAGCGGAAGGAGCCGCCGCGGGTCACGAAACCGCCGAACTGCCCGTGCGGCCGCCCCCCGCGATTGAGCGTGAACATCTCGAAGACCATTTCCTCGGCGTTGCCGTAGATGTCATGCAGGCCCAGCGGATTGGGCAGCTGCTGGCCGATCCACTGGATCTCGCCGCGCGCCGAGTTCGAGCCCTCGTGCCAGGCGTAGTAGCGGATCGGCTTGTCCATCGGAAAGCGCGGCGCGTTGAAGGTGGCCTTGTCGACCACCGTGCCGCCGCGCGCGGCGAACTCCCACTCCGCCTCGCTCGGCAGGCGGAAGAAGCCCATGTCGCCCTCTCCGCGCGGCATGAGGTCGGGCACTTCCCGGCGCGCCCATTCGCTGAGGCGCGAGGCGAAGACCTGCGCGTCGAACCAGCTGAAGTCGTTGGCAGGCATTCCGCTGGTGTCGGGATCGAGTTCCGGGCAGGCCCGGTCCTCGGCCCAGGCGGTGACGGCCTCGAACTGCGCTTGGGTCACCTCGTAGCGGCCGAGGTAGTAGTGCGTGGTGTTGTGGGTCTCGTCCGGAAAGGCGCCGCGGATGTAGCCGTGGCGGATGTACTGATAGGGCGCGCGGGCGATGTCGGGAGAGCCCATGCGGAAGCGTTGATCGTCGAGCGGGTCGTCCGCGCGCGCCTCGGTGTCGATCCGCATCAAGGCGATGGCGCCGCCGCAGGGCAGCGGAACGATGAGATCGGCCGGTTCCAAGGACCTGTCGACCAGCGGGGCCGGATCGTAGTCGGCTTGCGACCAGGTGATCTCCGGTGCCGCCAGGGCTTGCGATTGCAACAGCAGGGCACAGCCAAGAGCCAGGAAAAGGCGCATCTCATGAACTCCTGATGATCGCGGCCGGATCCGTCCTGAGAACGGAGTAGCCAGCCACAGCCGATGATAGAACCGAAATGACGACCACCGCCAGTGCCACAAGCAAGGCATCTCCCGTCGGCAGCACGGCGATGGACTCGCTCTCGCCCAGGGCGGAGCCGAACCAGGCATCGATCGACCGCTCGACCAATGCATAGACGAGAAGACCGCCGAGGAATCCCGCGATGGAGACCAGGGCCGCCTGGATAACAGGTACGCAGGCAAGCGCGACCGGCGGCTTGCCCATCAGGCAGAGCAGGCTCCAGTTCAGCTGCTTGCGGCGCACGGCGCTCCAGAAGAGGGCGGCAAGGACGAAGAAGAGGCCGACGACGCCGGCGCCGGTGACGAAGCCCAAGGCCGCGCCCAGATCGGACTCCAGCGCCAGAATGGCCTCGACCTCGACGGCGCGCGAACTGGCTTGCACATACAAGAGCTCCTCCACCATCTGCGTCACGCGCGCCAGCTCGACGAGATCGTCGACGTAGATCCTGATCTTCTCGAAGCGATCCTCGCGCGCGGCCAGAGGCTCTCCCTCCTCCACGCCCCAGAAGGGGAGCGCGTAACCGAAGCCATAGGCTTCGATCCAGCTGAGCGCCTCGGCGGACAGCAGGACGAAATTCCCCGAGATCGTCTCGGGCGGCAAGACCTGCAGCACCGAGAACTCCGGCTCGATCACGCCGGGGTTGGGGCGTCCGCGTTCCAGCTCGATGGTCACGAGGTCGCCCGTCCCCACCTCCAGCCGCCGGGCGAAAGCGCTGCTCAGGATCACCTGGTCGTTGCCGATCTCTCCGCCTTTCAGGGTCAGGGGATCGCCCGGCCCGGTGGTGGCGTAGCCGCCGGAGAAGGCGCGCGCGCCGTCGGGTGCGCGGCGCAGGGTAAGCCGGCCGGTGGTGGTCACGATGTTCTGGCCTTCGGCGAAGGCCACGCCCGGCAAGGCACGAACGCGCTCGACGTCGTCGTTGTCGAAGACGTGCGAACCTTCGATGAAGACGCTGAGATTGTCCGGATCGTCGCGGAGGTCGGACATCAGGACCGTGATCGCGCCCACCTTGACGCCGATCAGGATCAGAAGCGGTCCCACCATCGCGGCGACCAGCACCACCGCGCAGATGAAATGCAGCAGGTCGTAGCGAAGATCGGCCAGAGCCAGACGCAAGGGAGTCATCACACCTCGCAATCCACGACCGCCTGGATAAGGGTGGGATCGTCCGTCGGCACTTGGCGCGTCACGATCGAACGCACCCCCTCCAGACTCATCTGGCTTCTCTGGTGGGTCGAGATGATGGTCGCCGCCCCCTCCTCCCTGGCCAGCGACAGCAGAAGGTCGAGCACCGCGTCGCCGGCCAGGGGATCGAGCGCCGCGGTCGGCTCGTCGGCGACCACGATCCGCGGGCGGTGGGCGAGCGCCCGGGCCACGGCGGCCCGCTGGCGCAGGCCGGGTGAGAGCGCCGCCGGCAGCGAGGCCTGGCGATCTTCCAAGCCCAGGGTCTCGAACAGCCGGTCCAGAAGCTCGGGATCGGGACGTCCGGCCAAGGACTGCATCAACTCGGCGTTCTGGCGGACCGTCAGGAAGGGCAGCAAATGCGTGGACTGCAGCACGTAGCCGAAGGTCTCGGCACGCAGTGCCGCCAGCCGCCGCAGGCCGTTAGCCTCCCAGATCGCGGAGACGTCGGTCTCCTCGCCAGTCTCCTTGGTGAGGACGATGCGGCCGGAATCGGGCTTCGCCGCCAAGCCCAGCAGTTCCAGAAGCGTCGTCTTGCCGGTCCCGTTGGGGCCGCTCAGAAGAGCGATCTCGCCGGCCTCCAGCGCGACCTCCGCGACGAAGAGCTCGAAGCGCCGATCGCTGCTCTTCCAGCTCTTGGCGACGGCGGAGAGCTTGACGCCCCTATGCGGACTGGTGCTAGGGCCGGTCATTCAACGAAAGCGCAAAGACCCGCTCGGCAAGCGGTTGCCCCTCGTAGCGGGCGACCCAAAGATCCTCCAAGGCAAGCAACAGGTCATAGCGGGCGAGTTCCTCCCTCCTGGCCTCAACTGTCCGCAGCACCAAGGCAGGATCACTCTACCAGCCAAGGGGGGATGACCGATATGGGTCAGCCTTGTGAAACCTTGGGCAAGGGTGGGAGAGGCTCGATGCCCGAAAGGGAAATCGAGCCGTTGCCCATTGTGTAACATCGACAGTCTAGTCGGCGCCGCAGTTTTCCTCCTAGGGAAGCGCGTCCAGCCTGATCGCGTAGACGTGCTCGCCCTCGGGCTGTCCCTGGTAGAGTTCCGTCCAATTCTCCTTGGCGCTGTAGAGATCCTGATAGAACTCGAGCTTGGCTTTCAGGTCCTCCACCGTGGCCAGCCTCAAGCCTGGATCGTTCTGCCAGTCGCGCTGCGTAATCGACATCAAGCGTCGATCGGCGACGTAAGGCAGATACTCCAGGAACTCGCCGATCATGCCACCCAGATTGTCCGCGCCACTGTTGACCAGGCGCTGCGAATCGGCACCGACGCCGACCACGACATCGCGGACGTTCTCGAAGAAGTTATCTTGCTTGCCGGTCTTGGCGCCCTCCTCGGCCTCGTCGATGATCCCCCGCATGATGTCCGCCATCGAGGTGAGCTGGTTGCGTGTCACCAGGACACGCGGCTCGATCGCCAGCTCGCGCCACTCCTCGAGCGAGCGGTCCATGGTCCAGCCGCGCAGGATCGCCGGCGCGTCCTGACCGGTGAGCCGCCCCAGGTAGGCCAGCCGCATCGCAAGGCCGACATCGGACATGTCGACGTCGCTATCGTCGGCGTTGTCGCGACTGACGTCGACCTCTTCGTTCACATTGCCGACGAGATTGCCGATGACATCCCTGATCTTGTCGCGGAACCCCGCCGGGTCACGCGCGTCGACGGGATAGTACATCTCCGTCGGAATGCTGCGAAAGCGCGACAGGGTCCGGTAGTCCTCCTCGGCGAACTCGACGTAGTCGCGACCGGAGCGAGATTCGATAAAGATCGTCGCGATACCGACGTTCTTCTTGATGGCGTTCTCCGCCACCGTCTGGGCATTCCTGGAGGTCTCGGCATGGGGGTCGTTCGGCGGCTTCGGCGGAGCATCGGTGATCAGGATGATCATGCGGGCCGCGAAGTCGTACTCGTCCTCTTTCTTCCAGACGGTGTTCTCAATGGCATAGTCCAGCCCGGCCAAGGAGTCTTCGGGAAAGCCCCAGGTAGAGGTCTGCATGGCGCGCATTTCCTGGAGGCCGTTCAGGATAGCCTCCGGCGAGCTGTCGGGACGCAGAGGCACGTACTCCTTGACCCGGTACTCCGTACCCGGCCGTCCTTCGGGGTCGTCGCGGAAACCGACCAGACCGAAGGAGATGGCGCCCTCCTCGTCCTGCTGGTGCAGCTTCTCGACGATCTCCTCCACCGCCGACAAGGTCTCGGGGATAAAGGGCTTCATCGACTGCGTCGTGTCGATGACGAAGACGATGCCGACGTCGAACTCGGCATCGACGGCGCTGGTGGTCACGCTGTTCAGGGGCACCGACGCCAATTCCAAGTAGAGCGCTTTCCTCTTGCCGCCGAACCCGATGCGACGTTCTTGAAAGTCCGTGATCGGCATGAGGTAGAAGCTATTGCCAATGTCGACGAACAGTTCCTTCTCGATCGTCAGAACGCCGCTGTCCTCCGAGCTTCCGCCCTTGGCTGCCTCCTCGCGATACTTGGCGAGCAGGTCGAGATAGGATTCGTGGTCCAGGACCTCCTGCATCTTGTCGGCGGTCTCGAAAATCAGCTGGCGCGGCCGCGAGGTGCCGCGCGCCGTGAAGGCACCGACGATATTGTGCACCCAAGGGGCCGTGTCGGCCTCGACGATCCAGCCCTCGCTCTCCCGGTCGCTCCGCCCGACGCGCAGCCAGCCGCCGCTGCGCTCGAAGACGTAGACCGGCTGCAGCGGCCAGAGCGGCTTCACCTTCTTGCCGTCGGGCTCGTCGAAGAGGCTCTGGCCCGGCCGGGTGAGCACTCTCTCGAAGATCGTCTTGGTATCCTTGTAGAGCAGCGGCGTTTCGGCCTCGGCCGTCCCCGGCACGACCGCGACATCGGCGACAAACATCGCCGCGACGAGAAGTGCGGCTGACCACTTCCTCATGGGACTACTCCTGTTTACAGAATTTGTCATACGTCCTTTGCGTGGCGAAGTCCAGCGAGCCATCGATCGTCCCGCAGAGCCGCTTAAGCAAGGGGCCCGCTTCTTCCACGCCGGCTTTGAGCGCACGGTCGTAAAGACGGATCGCCGAGTTCGCGTTGCTCGCCCCGATCGGCGAGACCGAGACCTCCTCCGGGTCCATCCACTTCGCCAGCTGAAACTCGGCGGGACCGAACTCATTGGCCACCAGCCGCTCGATCAGCGGCAGGGTCTCCTTGCTCTTGCCTTCGGCGATACAGGCCTGGATCACCGGCCAGGCCGTCTCGGGCGGCGCCGTCTTGACGCTGTCGAGGTCGCAGGCGGCCGCCGTCTCGGTCTCCTTCTGCTCGGATGGCTTCGTCGTCTCTTCTGCCTTCTCTGTCTCTTCTTTCTTCGTAGCCTCGTTCGTGGCCGTCTCTTCCTCCTGCGCGCCATCGAGCTGCGTGAAGTAGTAGTAGCCGCCGCCGGCAGCGGCGACGAGCAGGAGAAGGAGCAGCACGCCCAAGAGGGGAAAGCCCTTGCGCGCTTGGGGAGGCGGCGGCGGCGGAGGCGGCGTTCCCGTGTCCTTGGTGACCGCCTTGCCCTCGTCTCCCTTCTCGGCCTCGGGGTCGGACTTGGTGGTGTCTTCGCCCGACCCGTCGTCCTTGTCCTTGTCTTTGTCCTTCGCCTCCGCCTCGCCGGGATCGGCCTTGGCTTGCTGCTCATCCGCTTCTTGGTCGCGCGTCGGCGTCGTTGCCGTAGCGGCCGGCGCGCTCTCCTGACCCGCGGGCGGCGAAGTCTTCGCCGGCGCTTGCGGTCTCGCGCCACCGGCGGCGATGCCGCCGACCACACTCGTCGTCCCGGCCGGCGTGCTCTGCGCGCCCGGCGGCGAGACCACGCCGCTACGGCGACGGGTTTGGCGAAGCGGCAGGATATCTTCCGGCCAGCCCAACGACTCCGTCTGCCCCATATCCACCGCCTCGATGGTCAGACGCTGGAAGGGTTCCATCTCGCCGACGATGGCGGGCCCCAAGAGGACGGCGCGGCCCTCGGCGTGCGGCATCAACTCGAAGGGACCCAGTTCCGCCTCGTTGGGCGTCCAGCCGTCCGGCCCAAGGAACTTGTCGTCCTCCGAGCGCTGGATCTTGAGCCGCGTCGTGTCCGGACCGCCGGGACCGGAGGGAGGCAACACGAGGACGGCATGTCCTCCGAGAGGATTTGCCGGATCGCGGGCTATCGTCATAGGCATCGGGCAGATCCTTAGGACAGGCCGTCGAGGTTATCGAGGATGCGACCCAGGCGGTTGTTCTCCTCGATATTGATCATCGAGCCGTCTTCGCTGCGCGCGTTGTCCTCGAACAAGCGGTAGAGCGTCATGGTCCAGTCCTGAAAGTAGACGCGGTTGCGCCGGACCGTGGCCTCGGGCAGGTCCATCGCATCGTGCCGCACCGCTCCGGGATTGAAGACCTGGCGGCTCTCGCCGGTCTTCTTGCTCGTCAAGGTCGGCCGCTTGTCCGGCTCCATCAGGTCGACGCCCAAGGTCTCGACCATCTTGTTGATCCTGACGGCGGTCAGTGCCGCGGCCGTCACCGGACCGCACTGCATGTCGTTCCACGGCTTCAGCTCGCGCGAGATGACCCCGGTGAGATCGAGCCGCCGCGCGGCGCCCATGAGCTCCGTCGCGATTTCCCCGGCGGCGCTGGGAGAGATCCGGATGGTGGACTTGAGGCCCGGGCGTTCGGAGACGGAGCGCATGTGATCGTGCCAGGACTCGATGGCGGATTCGGCCTGATACTGCTCCAGCGTCATGGTGCGGACGGCCTCTTCCTCCTCCTCTTCTTCCGCCGGTCCGCTGTCCGCCGGAGCCTCGACCCCCTCGAACTCGAACTCGTCCCAGGGATCGCCCTCCTCCTCGACCTCGCCGCTAATGATGCGGATGTTCTCGGGGGTCCGCTCCATGCGCCAGACCAACCCCTCGGCCGGCAGACCCAGTTCCTCGACGACCATGCCGAAGCGGTTGTTGTCGAAGGCCACGCGCAGCTCCTTCAAGACCGAGCTCGCCACGGCGCGCCGGGCATTGAGACGCTTGTCGATGTCGGAGTCCGAGAAGAAGGGCCGTAAGCTGCGGGCCACCTTCTGGCTGAGCTCGCGCAGGCGGGCCTCGATCTGACGCTCCTTCGAATCGGAGGTCGCGACACGCCCCACGGAGCCGGCGAGGTGCGTGACGCCGCCGTCGTTCAAGGTCATCGCCGCTTCCCAAGCCATGTCCGAATCGACGAAGTGGCGCCGCACCAGATCGGAAGACAGGCTACCGGCCTTCAACTCGGCCAGCCGCTCCACCTTGTGGTCGAGAAACTCTACCTCACGACCGTTCTCGTACTTGATCACGTGCTCGGCCGGATAGTTCGGGTTGCGCAGCCAGAAGGAATTCCGGAAGGGCTTGTCCGGAGTCCAGTTCAGTGGCCAGCTCTCCTTGATGCCGCCGAACGGCGCGATCAGGGAGGCTTCCATGCGGTTCTCGAAGCGCTGTTTGGGATCCAACGACCCGGCGGGGTCGGCGAGGTGTCGATCGAACATGGTCAACACCAGGAACAGCATCGTGTCCACCTGGGCGCGTTCCTCGGCGGTCGCGCCTTGAGTACGCATCAGCCACTCTTCGATCCCCTGCGAGAGGTCTGCGGCCACGTTGATGTTGCTCGGCGGCACGCAAAGCAGCATCGCCGTCAGGTCTTGCTGGGCGACGTAGCGATCGTAGAGAAAGCCTACCTTGCCGCGCAGAAAGAGCTCCTGGCGCGGCGCCTCGCTGTGCTTGAAGTAGGCCTCCAGGCCGCCGGCCTTTTTCGCCGTGTTCCTCTCCCGCACGCCGGGGAAGTCGAGGAGGTCGGCGTTGTCGAAGAAGTCCCAAGGCCGTTCCACGATGGGAAGCACCAACTCCGCGACCAGGGCCGTCACCACCGGGCGGGGCAGCGCGCACTCCACGCCCTTTTCCGAGCGCAAATTGACGTCGTCGACCGCGCCCTTGCCGTCCAATCCGGACAAGGTGGCGACGTCGATGATGCTGCTGGTGCGCGGCTGCAGGCTCTCTATCCCGGCGTAGGCCTTGTCCGGATGGCCAAGCTTGCCCAGCGCGCCGACCAGCTGCTCGTAGATCTCCGTGAACGCCTCGTACTCGCCCCAGAGGAGCGAGACCAGCGGCTTGCGCGCGGCGAGATCCAGATAGGGCAGGATCTCGGCCGCGTCATCCCAGAGGCCGGCGAGATCCTGCGCATAGCTGAGGCCACGGAAATTGGTCTCGAAATAGCTTTGGATATCCCAGAGATCGCCTTCCGTGAGGCCGCCGGTTTCGGTCGAACCCATCGCCGCCCTGCCCGCGTCGATACGTTCGCGCAGGGTCTCCGCGCTGGGCGAGGCCTCCGTATTGTCGCCGTCGCGGAAGAAGGCGTTGGCGAGGATGCGGATGATGTCCGCCTCGCTCAGGATCTTCAGCGTGACCGGATAACCTGGCGGGCAGTCTTCGCTGCGCATGGTAAAGCGGGTGACGAGGCCCGTTGCCTCCTTGTCTCCCTCCGGGTTGATCTCTTCGATGAAGTCCATGCCGTCGCCGACCGCGGCGACCAGGCGTCCCTCGCGCGGCTTGGCCAGCACGGAAACGAGATAGGACTTGCCGGCCTGGCTCGGCCCGTAGACGCCGACGCTCATCGGGCGCTCTGCCGCGTCGGCCATCTGCCGCGCGCGGCGTTCGTCGCGACGCAGTTCCTTGACCAGGCTCTTCTTCTCGGTCCCCACGGTCTCGGCGTTACTGCTGTCGAGAACCCAGTCCAACCCTTCGCGTGCGCTCTTGGCCGCCAAGAGGCATCTAGACTTCAGGTCTTCCGCCGACATTGCATCCCCCACCAGTCATCTCGTCTTACCTATCGTCCATGCCGCCTCACAGCTTGAACAGGCCGCTGTCCAGCCAGTAGTCCTGCTCGAGCCCCAGTGTGTGAAGCTTGAGTGAAATGTCACTGCGCTTGGCGTACGCGCCGCCGGCATCCTCGACATCGGCGACCTCGAGCGCTTCCTTCAGCGCCTCGGCACGCAAGACCTCCTCGGCGCTCTCGGTGTCGGTTTCGAACTCGCGCCGCTGCAGTACGACCTTGAAGGGCTTGGGCCGCCTGGCCGCGTGCTCGTTCGCGAAGTCCAGGCGATAAAGCACGGTCGTGGTCCAGCGTTCGTGCGGCAGCTGGCGAAAGCCGATGAAGGTGGGCGCGTAGAGCTTGAGCTCCGCCGTTTCGCCGTCGCCGGAATCGTTGTCCACATCGGTGAAGATGACCCGGTCGGAGCGTATCGACCCCGTGTTGTCCATCTGGCCGATGAACTTCGCCGTCGAAGTCATGGCAAGATTGTCGGTGTAGACCATGAAGTTGACGATACGGCTTTGCGCAAGCAGGCAGAGCATTGCGCCTACCGCCGCGGTCGACTTCGGGTCCTTGACCCGATTGCTGATCGGATCGCGATAGGGATACCAGGAGCCGACTTCGTACTGATGCATCGATATCAGGCGCGAGGGCGACACCACCATCGCCTCGCGCACCAGCTCTCTGACCGCGGCCAGCCTGGACGGCCTGCCGGACAGCAGCAAGACATCGCAGCCCAGATGACCGATGATCTCGCAGAGGTCGCTGATCGGCTTGCCCAAGACGTCGCGCACGACGGCATCGAGTTCCGAGCGCTTCAAGGTGATCTGCAGGTTGGTCAGGCGCCAGTCCGCGGCACCCCGGCTGCGTGCCGCCTCTTCGAGATAGCCGAAGAAGGTGCTTTCCTCGCCGTCATCCTCGGCGGACACCACCTCGCCCAGGTCGATGGAGACCATGCCCTCCTGAGCCAGGCCGTCCGCCTTCTCTATGCATGCCAGACCGATCGGCGCCAGCACGCGCAAGGCGTACTGCCTGCGCTGCTGCGCCAGGCGCACGTCCGAATCGCCCGTATCGCCCGCGAAGAGCCCCTTCAGCAGGTTCATCGGGTGGGCAACGCCGGCGCGCTCCAAGTCCTTGGCAATCTGCGGCATCACAATTCGACCGATCACCTCTCGCAGCAGGTCGTCGCCTGCGGTCCGAAAGCCTTCTCTGAAGTCTTGACGCGGGATGATCGCATGGTCGCCATCGGCATAGTAGGTCATGACCATGAGATCTGTTGTGCCGCCGCCGATATCGATGCAGGCGAGACGCAGGGACGAGGTCTCGCCGGCCGGGCTGGCGCCAGGGGAAAGGCCGGGCGTCTCGGGCCGCTGCCGCGTCTTGCCCATGACATCGAAGAAGCCGCCGATGCGCCCGCCGTAACGCCGCGTCACCTCGCTGTAAAGGTAGACCATCTGCGTGCAGCTGGCCTCGTCCCAGTCGACCTTGATCTCGGGCACCGTGGCGTTCAGCGCCGCCGAGGGGCTCCAGCGCAGCACCTTGAAGAGAAGTCTGAGCGCCCCTTCGGCCCGCGAGCGCATGATCGCTTGCTCCTGCAGGGGCGTCGCCGGCGGCAAGGTCATGACGATCGTGCGCAGCCGTCGAGGAATGTCGCTTTGCTTGCGCACTTCGCGCTGGGCCGGATCGTTGATCTGCACCAAGGCCTGCAGAAAGATCTCGGCCAGCATCAGGCTGAAGGTGGAGGAGCGCGAGAACCTGGGGCGCGCGGCACCGACCAGCGAGGCTTCGCTCTTGCGGCGCAGTCGTTTCTTGATCTCGATGCCGACCTGGTCGAGCACGTCGCCGGCCTCGTTCATCTCGTTCTGGACGGCGCGCGCGACCAAGGGCAGCGGCTCGGCCGGAGAGGGCACGAAGTCGTGGAAGCGCCAATCCTGGTTTCGCGAAACGTCGTCCCAAAGATAGCGTTTCGGGCTGGAGAGGCCGGAGATCGTCTCCGTCCCTTGCTCATGGCGCGTCAGGCGCATGGCCTCCGGCCCCACGCGCACCAGGCTCGGCCAGAAGAAGGCGCGCGAACGGGCTGATCGTCCCTTGCCGAAGCGTGCGTCGCTGAACTCGACCCGGCTTTCGAAGGGCCGGTTGTAGCGGTAGAGCGGGTTCGACAGGTCCCGTAAGGCCAGCGTGTAGCTGTCGTTCAGGTCGATCGTGCCGCCGCCGGGCGTGGACTCCACCAGGATTCCGCAGGTGTGGCTGTTTCCGATATCCAGGACCAGATCGACCTCGATGGGCGTATAGCGGTGGCGCTCGGTGACCGGATCGCGCGACATGGTGTCGACAAGCCGGATCTTCGGAAAGCTGACGGCGCTTTCCAAGAGGCGCAGGAAGGCCAGATAGCGCGCCCAATGCTCGAAGGAGCGCGGCGGCATGCCGTCCTCGTCATAGTCCTCGCTGGCGCGCCGAGGCTGCTTCTGCACCGCGCGCAGCTGCGCCAGGATCCAATCGTCCACCCAGGCTTGCAGGTCGTGATAGTTGCCGTTGGCGTCCTCGACCACGCGGCTGACGAACCAGGACGCGCGGACGGGATCGCCGACATAACGGAAGTAGCGCTCGCCGTCCTCGGTGCTGGGGGACTGATAGAAGAGGGAGTTCTCGGTCGGCTCGCAGGTCGTGTCCAGGGCCAGGATCACGCGATGGGTAAAGCCGGTCTCCGGATCGGGTTCGGGCAGTTCCTTGACCAGAACGCGCGCCCAGCAGGAGGGACCGGCATCGTACTCCTCTTCCCCGCCGGCCTGGCCGCTGGGCCGGATCCTGAGCACCGGCACCGGCGTCCACTTCTCGGCGAAGGGCTCCATCGCCTGCTTCTCGTTGATCGTGTAGGCGTCGTCGTGCGGCTGCTCGTCCTCCTCCTCCTCGTCCTCTCCGGCCTTCTGCTCCGGACGGATGATCAAGAGCCGCTCGTCGCCCTCTGCCGACTGCGAAACCGTCCTCTCGACGAACTTCACGCTCTTGAAGCCCGTCGCCTTCTGGTCGAAGCCGAAATCAAGAAGCTGAATCCCGGAGAAAGGAATGATGGTGGTCTCATCCTTCCAGTCGTGCAGAGGACGCACCATACGCAACTCCGTCATTTCAAACCCGCCATGCTGTCCGCCCTGCTTCCTTCGAACGCTCACTTGCCGACACGGCGGAGGATCACGTTCGACCCCGTCTCAGGCCGATGATAGTCGGCCGAGGTACAGGTAGCACGCCCGCCTTGACCAAGCACGCAATTGGTGCTGCGGCGAACGACCATCAGGTTTCCGGTGCAAGGCACGTTTCCATTGTCGACGATGCGCAGGCGGTTGTCGTCCTCGAAGGTTGCGGTCACCTGGCCCTTGCAGACCGCGCCGTTGGAGAAGGTCAACTCCTGATTTCCGACGCCCTTCTCGTCGAAGCAGATGCGCCACTCGTCGACCTTCAAGGGCTTGTCCCGCTTTCCGTCCTCGTAGAGCGTATAGTCGGACTCGAGATCCCAGCAGCCCGCCAGCTTCGAGCTGTCGCCCTCGCGAATGGCTTCTTCGATCGACGGTTGATCTTCCTCGACCTCGGGCTTCGGTTCGGGTTCCGGCTCGGGTTTCGGTTCCGGCTCCGGCTTGGGGTCGGGCAGCGAAGACTGCCGTTCATCGGGATCGTCGACGGGGCGCTGCTGGGCGATGCAGCTGCGCTCGGCATCGGCCAGGGCCCACTCCAGGTCGCGGATCTGCCGCTCGAGGCTGCGGGACTCGTCGACGACGATCTCCGGTCGCTCGCTTTCCGCGCGCGCGCAGCGGTCCAGCAGGTCCCATCCGATGACGCCGCAGGCCGGCAGGGCCAAGGCGATGATCCAGCCGATGATGATGGCGAGAAGGAGCCATCCCAACCACCAAAGCCAGCCGAACCCGCCGGGCTGCTGGGCGACCGCCACGGGCGCGGCGACCGCCGGCGGCGGGGCGGCGGGCGCCGGTTGCGCCGGCGACGGCTGCACCTGAGCGGCCGCGGGGCTGACGGGGGCGGTCCTCGGCGTCGCGTGCGGAACGAAGCGGCTCAATACCGCCTTCGGCGGCTCGTAGACATCGAGGTGGTGCGCCCACTGCACGATGACCGGCTGGTCGCCTACCTTGAAGATGCACTCTTCGTTCGGCACTTCGACGGCGTTGCGCAGCGCGATGGCGATGGATCTGGCGGCAGGGTCGCGGCTCTCCTCGTAGCGCTGCGCCAGGGCCAGTATGTCGGCGACGAGGGTTCCCAGATCCGCTTTCAGCGCTTCCGCCTGGTCGCCGGGCAGCGATTGGAGCGGCGTCATCGTACCCGGGACGCTGGTCAGCCACCTGACCCCCCGGGGGTCGTCGGTCGGCTCCGCCAACAGGTTGACGTGGCGTTGGCTCAACTCCCGCGCCAACACGCCGGTGACGAACTCGTAAGAGCGCTGTCCGCTGTCCCCAAGGGGACGGACGTCGGCGATCTGAGTGATTGCGAGTGCCCGCTCGATCATGGCCGGCTACTCGCTCTCCTCGGTGGGTGGCGATGTCGCGGCGTCCGGTTGGGCCTCTCCGGCGGCGGGCTCCTCTTCGCCCGCCGGCGCCTCCTCGGGCTCGCTGCGCTTGACCGGCGGAACGGCGGCCACCTGCGGTTCGCACCGCTCCGCGGTGCTCTCGGCAACCGTCCCGCCACTCTCCAAGAAATCGATCAGCTCCGTGGTATGCAGCGAGAAGTTCAGGAACCGCTTGGTCGTCGCGTCCTGGAGCCCGAAGGTATTGACACCGACCACGCGGCCGCACTGGTCGACCAGAGGCCCGCCCGAGTTGCCGCTGGAGATGTCTGCGGAATGAACCACCGCCAGGGTCTCGCCGGGTCCGACCTCCTGCTGCGCGTTCACCGTGCCGCGGGTCATGACCATGTCCGGCACTTCCGGCGATGCCGGGTCGTAGATCTTGGCGCGATCGGCATCGATCGCGAAGTAGGCCCCCGGGAAGCCGGCCGCGATGACCTGCTGCAGCTTGATGGAATCGGTCGAGTTCCAGAGCGGGAAGTAAGGCGCGTTGGCCCCCTTCACGCGAAGCAGCGCGAAGTCGGGACCGAACGCCGTTCCCTGGCCGCTGGTGGCGAGGATCTCCGCGGGCAGCCCTCTGCCGCTGTCGGAGGTCTTCACGTAGACCGCCTGCGGCGGCCCCAGTTTGGCCTGCTCCGCCGGCGGGCCCATGACCACGTGATCGTTGGTGACGAGCAGGTCCTCGCCGATGAAGAACCCCGTTCCCGAGCCCTTCGACCCGGCGAACTCGACAATAACCAGAGCCGTGCGGTCTTCGATGAAGTCGATAAGGTTGGTGCTGTCCCCGCCGTCGCTGGGCACCTCGATGCGCTCCGGACGGGGCGGCACCAAGGTCTCGGAGTCAACCACCTCCTCCTGCTGCTCGCCGATCGAGGCCTCGCCCTCGCCGTCGGTGCGCGCCGCGCTGTCCGACGGCAGTCTCGGCAAGGAGGGGAACTCTAGCTGGCCGTCAGCCCGGCAGACTGCGCCGTCGAGCGCTCTTTGCAGCCGATCGCGCCGCTCGCGCAGGGCGTCGTTGTTCTCCTCGGCGATGCTGACGATCTCCTGGTCGCTGATCCTCGGTTCGGGCGGATAGAGGAGGACGCCCGGCAAGAGCAGCACCACGAGCACGCCGCCTGTGATGAGCAGCAGCAAGATGAGCGGCAGCCAACGCCACCGCGACGGCCGGCCGGCCGGCGGCGGGCCCTCGACCGCGACTGCCGTGGGCGGTGGCGGTGGCGGCGTACCAGTGGGTGGCGCGGCGGCGGGCGGCGGCGCGCTGGGCGTCTGAACCGCGGAGCGCAGTTGCTCGCTGGTCTCGGACGGTGGCGGCGTCGCCGCTTGAGCGCTGGGCGCGAAAGGCCCGGTCATGTCCTCCGCCGAGATCGGCGGCGCGACGTCGATCGGCAGATAGGGTCCCAAGGTATGGGCGAAGTGGCTTCGCCGCGACGCTGGCGAGCGGTCGATCTCGCTGGGCAGCATGCCCCAGTTGACGATCAGCGGCCGGTCGCCCAGCACCCAGATGTCGGCGTCGGATCGAATGTGCAGCGCCGCACCGATCAGCGGCCCCGATTGACCGTCCTTCAAGGCCTCCTGCGCCGCGCTCAAGCGCTTCTTCAGGCTCTGCTCGATGCGGGCGCGGTCCTCGCCCTCGATCGCGCTGAGCGGCCGGGCGTCGTCGGGAAGGTGCGCGTACCAGGAAATCGAGGCCGGGGCCTCGCCATTGCCGCGACGGTAGATGGGCTCGGCGAAGAGCGCCGCCGTCTCCGGGCCGGCAAGACGGGTCAAGGCCGCTCGCAGCGCCTCGTAGTGCTCGACCACGGGCGTGCCCCCGATGTCCAGCAGATCCACCTCTGAAACATCGGTCTTAGTGACGAAATAGGTATCACGCGCCAAGGGGCTTACTCCTGAACCTTGATGGCCGGCCTGGTTGCACCACCCGATAGCCGTCCGCCCATCGTCCGCAGGGAGGGAAACCGGAGCGGGACCATGCCGTCTTGCCGGGTCCGGTTGGACTGTCTCGCCTAGTTCTCATCGCGGCAGAGCCCCTCACCCTCGTAACCGGCGCCCTCGCGTACCGAACGCGCCAGATCGTCGATGTTCATGCCTTCCCGCTTCTGGCGGTAGAAGCCGCCGGTTTGATCGGCCATGCACTTGATCGCACCGCCGGACGAGAGATCGACGACGTTGATGACCAGGCCGGGCTTCTTGCGCTTGGCCTCTCTGGCGGCGCGGCAGGGATCGCCGCGACAGCTGTCCTGACCGTCCGAGATCACGATGATGTTCACCGGATCGTCCGCCGTCGCACCGCCCTTGATGGAGGCCGCGGCCCGGGACACGGCGAGCGCCAGGGGCGTGCTGTCCTTGTCTCTCAGGCCCCGGACTATGCTCTTCAGGCGTTCGCGTTGGGGTGGGGCGAAGGTGCCGTGCGGGCGCGCCTTGCAGGCATTGAAGGAGACCAACCCGATCGGCAGGTCCGCGGGCGCCTTGTCGATGGCGTCGGTGGTGATCTTCCTGGCCACCGAAATGCGGCTCTCCCCCGGATAGTTCTGTGCCGCCCGCGCCGCGGCATCCACCTCGGACTGCAGCGATGCGATCCGCATCAGTTGCGAGAGGTCGCCGCCGGCCAAGGCGGCCTGCGCCTTCTCGAGGTTCTTCCAGGCTCTGTTGTAGCGGTCCTCGAGGTTCTTCGGCAGATCGATCGAGATGGACATGCTGGTGGAGGTGTCGACCACGATCACCAACTCTTCGGGCGGTTTGGCGGTCTGCTCCGGCTCGCAGTGCTCGACCTTGGCGATCTCCTCCTCCTTCGGCGGCTCCGGCTCTTCGGCGACCTCTTCTTTCGGTTGCTCTTCCGGCTCCTCGGCGGCCCGCTCTTCCGGCTCCACGGGAGGCGGCTCTTCCACCGGGACCTCGGCCGGGACCTCGGGGGGCGGCGCCTTCGGGGGCGCTTCGCATCGCAAGGCGGCGATGTCGCGCTCCAGGGCGGCGATCTCCGCCTCCAAGGCAGCGCTCTCGCGGTCCAGATCGTCGGTCGAGCGCGCGCTGGCGCTATCTATCGTGCACCAATGCGAAAGCCACGGCCATTCCGACCACTTGATTCCGCAGGCCGGCAACAGGACGAAGAAACTCGCACCGACCAGTAAAAGCAGAATGATGGCTCCAGAAAACACAAGTCCGAGCCGGGAAGAGGATCTACGTGACTCGGGCTCACCCACCATTGTCTTCAAACACCTCTCAGTGCACACCAAAGGGCGAAGTATCGTTGCTGGGTCGAAAGGACCAGCAAAGGCCCGAAGTAGATCACCACACTGTCAGACATTCAACCCTGATGATAGGTGCTTTCTTGACGAGTCGAGGGCTCCGAACCGCATTACTCCTGGCGATCTGTCCCCGTCCCTCGCGCCGGCACGCAAAGCCATGACACGGGCTGCGGCGTCCGGCTGCACACCCCCTTGCAGCCGAGAGATCCGACAGAAAAGTGCCGGCCCCGGCCAAAGCCATCGGACCAAGAAAAGGCCAAGAAGGGCCTCCTTGCCGATCATCGCCCGCCTCAATTCGCTGCCGCCGCGCGGCAGAGGCCCCGCCCCTCGTAACCGGCGCCCTCGCGGATCGATCGCGCCAGGTCCTCGCGGCTCATCCCCTCCGGCTTGTGGCGGTAGAAACCGCCCGTCAGCTCGGCCAAGCACTTGACGTCACTGTTCGCGGCGGAGGCGCCGGCGGAAAGGTCGACGACATTGATCACCAAACCCGGCCTCGCCCGCTTGGCCTCTCTCGCCGCCATGCAGGGATCGCCCCGGCAGCTGTCGCCGCCATCCGAGATGACGAGGAGGGTGACGGGATCATCCAAGCGCGTGCCGCCCTCGAACGACGCGGCCGCCCGCGCCACCGAAAGGGCGAGGGGTGTACCGCCCAGGGCGACCAGGCTATCCACCGTCTTCTTGAGCGCGTCTCGTTCCGTCGATCCGAAGGCGCCGCGCAGCCAGGGCTTGCAGGCATAGAAGGAGAACAGCCCGATCGGCAGACCCTGGGGGGCCTTGTCGACGGCGTCTATCGTCAGCCTCTTGGCCACCGAGATCCGGCTTTCGCCCGGATAGGTCCTGGCCTCTTCGAAGACCGCCTCCTGCTCTCGCTTCAAGGCCTCCATGCGCGCCAATTGCGCTTCGGATCGCTGGCCCGCGGCATGCGCGACCCGGGCATCCTGGTAGTCTTTCGACGCCCGCCGCAAACGCCCGTCCACGTCCCGCGGCAAGTCGATCGAAAGCGACATGCTGCCCGAGTTGTCCACCACGATCACCAGTTCCTCGGGAGGGCGCGCTGTTTCACCCGGCAGGCACTGCGCGCCGGCCACCGCCTCCTCCGGGTCACCCGATCCTTCCCCGGACCTTCTCTCGTCCGCTGCCTCGCACCGCAGCCCCGCGATGTCCCGCTCAAGCGCGGCGATCTCCCGCTCGAGGGCCGCGCGTTCCAAGTCCAGATCATCGACCGATCTCGCGGAGGACCTGTCGGGAGAGCACCAACGCGCCATCCACGGCCAGTCCGTCCCGCCAATCCCGCAGGCCGGCAGCAGCACGAAAAACGTGGCACCGACCAGAAACAGCAAGAGAAGCGCTCCACAAAACACAATACCGAGTCGCGAACCCGTTGATTTCGACATTGAATACTGCGCCACGCCCATCTGACTCTTACAGAATTGAGTCTCCCGAGCACCCTATACATACGAGCGAGAGAGATCCCGGTTAGACAAAGTACACCATCGCGGCATGAGACGATCAACACCATCCAATCAAGACGCAGCTTCCATCGCGCGAGCACCGCTGGGGCCGAGCGAACTGGAGATCTCTTGTGCCCACTGTGCCAAGCCTTGCCAGCCGGGCGTCGGCGTTGGAAGATAGCGCACATGCTTCGTGATCGGCCCTCGCTTCGGCGCTCCGTCTTTGCAACCTTCGCCGTGCTGCTGGCGACAGCGTTGCTGGCCGGAGTTTCGCTCGCACAGACGATAGAGATCGAAGTGGAAGCCGCCGAGAAGAACAAGGCGGTGGGCGATGCCTATTGGGATACGGCATTGGGGGTCATCGTCGGCCGCAACACCAGCCTGCTGCCGGATATCGTCATCTGCCTGGAGCTGCCCTACGAGGCGCGTCGCACCTGCGCGCCCGAATGCAGGGATGCGAGGCGCTGCACAGCGCGTTTTGCCGTCCCCGCCAGCAACACGGTGACGCTGACGGTCATCGACCAAGACGTCGACCGCGACGACTTGATGTTCAGCGTCACACTTCGACGAGATCAACCTTGCAACCCCTGCACCCACGGCAGCGGACAGTACCAAAGCCGCTATTGGGTCACGGGCTGGCAGGGTGCCACGCCCGGCCAGGTCTGCCCGGCCCCCGAGGCCGAGACCGTCATCCGCGACATGATCGACAAGAACGAGCGCGACACCACCGATTTCCCGCGGGACTGGAGGCCGCCGGCTTGGGGCATGAACATCCCGACCACGGCACAAGCCAATCGCTACCTCAAGGGTCTGGAGAAAGAGCAACGCGCCATTCTCGCGAAGGCCGAGGCCAGCAAAGATATCATGCGGGTCTACTCGGCCGCTTTCTGGTTCATCGAGCGGAGCGATCCGTCCCTCTTCACCGTGCGCAGGAAAGACTACAAGGGCCAGGAGTGCGACATTATCAGGAACCGCATCGTATGGGCCCTCGGCGACAAGTACTACGACTGCATCGGCGGCCGCCTCTTGAAGATCTTCAAGTTCGGCAACGTAAGGCGCTTCATGAAGGAGTCGCTCGAAGAGTGCCTGGGTACCTTCAAGGACCTCGCCAACGATCCCCTAGCCATCAAAGACGCCTACAACGACGCCAACAGTGCTATCGACAAGATCTTCGGCCAGCCGCTCTACTCCGCGACCAGGGCGGACGCCATCAAGCGCGTGGCGGCGCTGACCGGCAAGGCCATGCACGACCTGGGATACGGGTCGTGCG
Organism: Rhodospirillales bacterium; assembly: GCA_963669375.1. Taxonomy (GTDB): domain Bacteria; phylum Pseudomonadota; class Alphaproteobacteria; order Kiloniellales; family JACOMY01; genus JACOMY01. The sequence continues at coordinate 2,427,362 of OY770024.1, forward strand.
ACTTCTATCCCAATGCGGTTCTGGCGTGGGACGAAGAGTGGTGGAGACACCAAACGCTCCGATACAACAAGCCGCATGACTGGGAGCACGAGTTCATCGACAGCCTGATCGAGTGCATGCTGAACCAATAGCGCGCTCGAGCGCGGAAGAGAGGCCGCTCAGTCGGATCGCCGATAGAGCCTCTCCGGATGCAATCCCAGATCGATCGTAAGCCGTGACGAGGGATCGTAGTTCAGCCCCGAAACGTTGATCTGCACGATGTTGCTGGCAGCGGAAACATCCTCGTCCTTGATCGGCAAGGTGGTGTTCGCGCGGTCCACCCTGGCCGTCTCGATCCGCGGCAGGTTCTCCCCGACGAAGTAAAGATAATAGGTGTTCTGCGTAGCCTTCAGAAAGCTACCCCTTCCCGCCCTTTCGAAACTGATCGAGATCCGCCGGTCGCTGATATCGATGGTGGTGTCGACCAGGTAAAGGCCGGGCCTGTTGAGCTCCATCTTGCCGACTTCCGGAAACTCGACGTCGCTCTCCGAGACCCTGGCCGATTCAACGGTGCTCAGCATCATCGGCTCGGCACTCGGCGTGCGTTGGAGAATCGCCACGAGGGTGATTTCGGAGCCGACCAGCCCCTGAGCCGCCGCCGGTTCGCCCAGCGCCAGGACCATCATCGCACAGGCCAAACGAAGGCTTCGCCTAATCATGAGTGAGCCCGCCCCCTCGTAATGCCGCAACACGGATGACCATACCTAAACCGGCCTCCGGCCGCCGGCAACAGGCCCGGGTTGTGTACAGGTGAGAGAGCCCACGCAAGCAAGGGCCACAGCCGACCAAAGACGCCCGCGTGCCGCGTCGCCGCGCACGGCAGCCAGAACCGAGTGCTCTCGGAGAACACAAAGGAGCCGCCCGCCCTGGGGAAAGCAGCAGGTCCCGCCCAGGCTCTCCGTCGTCTCCTTGTCGGCTAGCCGATACGCTGGCAGTTGGTCTCCACGAAGAAGCCGCTCTGCTGCACCTGGGTTTGGGTGTAGGGCAGATACATCTGTCCGGCGCCCACCGGCCGCGACCAGAAGCTGATCACGCCGAACTGCGGTGTCGCCAAACGGATGATCACCACCATGTGGCCGTGGTCCGGTGAATAGAGGTATTGCCAGCTGCCCTGCCCCGTGAAGGGCTGCACCGCATTCTGCAGATTCACGTTGTAGAGGGCCCCTTTGGCGCGCGCGCCGCTGTCGCCGGAGAGCGCGATCTCCGCCTCCCAGGAATAGTTGTCCGCCGGATTTGCGCGCGCCGTCTGCGAGGTCTTCTGGCAAAGCCAGTAACCCGCCGGAGAGAAGGCCTGCTCCAGTGGCGTCAGCTGTTGCGCGGAAAGCGCGGCGGCCTGAAGGCCGGCCAGAGCGACAACCAGAATCGCGAGAACCCGCATAGCCAATCTCCTAGGGGTACCTGTCGACGGTGGGGCTGAGAGACATAGACCGCAAAGACGCGTCTGGCATCGAAGCGCGATGCGGAGACACCGACATCGTCGTCCCGCGCGAGGCACCTCAACCCGACGGCTAGGAAAGCTGCTCGGGAATGCGCGGCTGCGCAAGCCCCAAGGCTGCCTCGAAGGCGGCCGCTGTGCGCAGGACGGCGAGGTCGTCATGGCGATGGCCGACGATTTGCAGCCCGACCGGCAGATTGTCGTCGCTCCAGCCGCAGGGAAGGGAGATGGCGGGCTGTTCGGTGAGGTTGAACGGGAAGGTGTTCGACCAGGGCGCGAAGGTATCCCCGTCGTCGAGGCCGGGGTTCTCGGCCGCATAGGGCAAGACGGGGACGGTCGGCAAGACCAGGATGTCGTATCCTTGAACGGCCTCCAGCAGTCTCGCGCGCATCTGCTGCGTCCTGGCGAAGTCGCGATGATGGTCGCTCGCCGACAAGGCGCGCGCCGGGTTCGTCCACGTCCTGATGACCTCGGCGCGGGCTTGAACGCCGACGGGGTGCTGATCGAACTCCGTCAAGGCGCGCACCATGTAGAAGCCTTCCCCGGCGCGGCCGTCGTCCGCATCGCAGGGCGATGGAATCTCCTCCATTTCCGCGCCTGCCCGCGAGAAGACCTCGACGCCAGTCCGAAAGTGCTTGCGGACAGTCTCGTCCAAGGCCGGTCCGAAACCCATGCCGTCCAGCACCGCGACGCGCAGCCCCTTCAGCCCTCCCTGGAGGTGCTGCGTGTAGTCCACCTCCTGGTACGGCAGGGACGCGATGTCTCTGCAATCCGGCAGGGCCAACAGGGTCAACAGGAGCGCCGCGTCCTCGACGTTGCGTGCGATCGGACCCGCGCACAAGGCGGGGCTCATCTGCGGGTGGTAGGGCACGCGCCCATAGCTCGGCTTGTGCCCCACGAGCCCGCAGAAAGACGCGGGGTTTCGCACCGACCCGACAATGTCCGTGCCGACCGTGAGCGGCCCGATACCGGCCGCCACCGCCGCCGCCGACCCGGAGCTGGAGCCGCCGCTGTTCTTCTCCAGATTCCTCGGGTTACGCGTGGGCCCGAACTTGGAGCTGTAACCGGACGCCAGCATGCCGTAGTCGCACATGGTCGTCTTGCCGAGCAGGATGGCACCGTGCTCGAGCAGGCGGTCCACGCAAGGCGCGTTTGTGCTTGGCGGATCGATGCGGTCCGCCGCATTGGCGGCGGAGCCCCGATAGATGGGAATGCCTTTCATCAGCAAGCCGTCTTTCACGGCCGTCGGCACACCATCCAGCAGGCCGCGGGGATTGCCGGCCGCCCATCGCTCTTCAGACCGCTTGGCCGCCTCCAGTGCCACGTCATGCTGGACGTAGTGGAAAGCGTTGATCACCGGATTGACCGCCTCGATGCGCTCCAGCATCACCTTGGTCACCTCCAGCGGTGACAGATCCCTTTTCTTGTAGAGGCGCAAGAGGTCGTGCGCGCTCAGATTGATGATGTCAGCACTGCTCATCGATTCTCCCCACGAATCCCGGATGTCGCGACGAGATGCGAGGCATCGTTAGCCGCGCCCCTGTCGATCCCTTCTTCGACCTTCGTGAAGTTGCACGCTTCGGCGCCGACTTTCCAGCTTTCGCCAGGCATCACGAGCGTTAGGCAATGACTGACGCAAGATGACCGGACCGCGCCTTCGGCCGCTACAGCGTCGGTGCGTGGCCCGGACCGACTGATCAGTTGGCTTAATGACTCTATCTTATACTTGGCTTCATCTAGTTGACTGACAGATACTGCCTGCCAAAGAGCAAACTTTCACCACCGGGCAGCACTAAGATCTACAAATCAGCCCAAGCTTGACTGTCGCGCGGGACTCTGCCGCCACGGCCGTGCTAGCCTCTTCGTTGCAAGCGCCAGAACTACGGCAACGGGGAGACGAAGCGTGGCATTCATACCGGGGACACCTGGACCGGACAGCCTGAACGGTACCGACGAGGTCGACACCATTCTGGGCTATGGGGCCGACGATTCGCTCTACGCTCTCAGCGGCGCCGACAGCCTCTACGGTGGGCAGGGCGACGACACCGCATTCGGCGGCAGCGGGAGCGACGTCGCGCTGGAGGGGGATAGCGGACAGGACTCCCTGTTCGGAGACGCCGGCGACGACAGCGGCTTCGACGGCGGCTCCAGGTCCGACACGCTGGCCGGCGGCGACGGCGCGGACGCGCTGCTCTTCGGCGGGGTGGGTGACGACGGGATCAGCGGGGACAGCGGCAACGACAGCTTCCTCTATGGCAGCGCCGGTCTCGACAGCCTGTTCGGAGGCACCGGCAACGACAGCCACCTCGACGGTGGCGCCAACGCCGACGTGATCTACGGCGGCGACGGCTCGGACCGCTTCCTCTACGGAGAGCGGGCCAACGACACGCTCTTCGGCGGTGACGGCAGCGATTTCGTGCTCGACGGGGAACGCGGATCGGACAAGATCTACGGTGGCAAGGGATCGGACCAGTTCCTCTACGGCGATGTCGGCAGCGACAGCCTGAGCGGTGGCAGCGGCTACGACCTCTACCTCTTCGGGGACGCCGGCAATGACGAGATTTCCGGAGACAGCGGCAGCGATCTCTTCCTCTATGGTGGCGGCAAGAAGGACAAGATCTTCGGTGGCAGCGGCGACGACGCCACCTTCTACGGCGGTGGCGGGATCGACACCCTCATGGGGGACGCGGGCGACGACCGGCAGCTGTCGGGCCGCGCGGCCTCCGACAAGCTTTACGGAGGCGACGGCGACGACAGCCTGATCTTCGGCGGCAACGCCAACGACACGGCCTTCGGGGGCAGCGGCAACGATGCCTATGTCTTCGGCGCCAGTGGCCTGGACGACATCTATGGAGCCAGCGGCGACGACAGTTTCCTCTACGGAGGCCAGGGCAACGACAGCATCTACGGCGGCCAGGGCAGCGACCGCACCATCTTCGGCGACACCGGCGGCGACAAGATCTTCGGCGACAGTGGTGTAGAGATCGGCATCTTCGGTGCCGGTGGCGTCGACAGCCTGTTCGGCGGCAGCGGCGACGATGGCGACTTCTTTGGAGGCGACAGCGACGACCGGCTCTACGGCGGCGGTGGCTTCAACGCCTTCTTTCACGGTGACAACGGCGACGACAGCCTCGTCGGCGGCGACGAGCAAAACGCCTTCTTCTTCGGCGGCAGCGGTGCCGACGGCCTCTTCGGCGGCAACGAGAAGGACCGTGAATTCTATGGTGGCAGCGGCAACGACAGCTTCTACGGCAGCAATGGAACGGACCTGCGCTTCCGTGGGGACGAAGGCGCCGACAGCCTCTTCGGTGGCGACAACAACGACACCGGCTTCTTTGGCGGTGACGGCGACGACAGCCTCTTCGGCGGAAACGACAAGGACTACAGCTTCTACGGTGGCGAGGGCGCCGACCGGCTGTTCGGTGACAGCGGATATGCGAACTACTTCCTCGGCGGGGCCGGCGCCGATACCCTCTCCGCCGGCAGTGGGAGAGGCGCCGTCTTCTATGGTGGCGACGGCGACGACAGCCTTGTCGGGGGCGACACACAGGACGTCTTCTTCTACGGAGGCCGTGGCTACGACAGGGTCTTCGGCGGCGATGGAAACGACGTTCGCCTCGCCGGCGGCAGCGGCAATGACACCATTGCCAGCGGCAGCGGACTTGATCGCTACTTGTTCGGCGGCAGCGGTGCCGACAGCCTCTTCGGCGGCAGTGGTGACGACACCACGATCACAGGCGGCGGCGACGACGACAGCCTCTTCGGAGGCGACGGAGACGACTCCCGAGTCTTTGGCGATGCGGGTAACGACAGCCTCTCCGGCGGCAGCGGTGGCGATACCTCCTTCCGCGGCGGTAGTGGGGATGACCGGCTGTTCGGTGGTACCGGCTTGGACGCCCTCTTCTACGGTGGCAGCGGCAACGACAGCATCTTCGGCGGTGACGGCGACGATCTTCGTCTCAGCGGCTACGCTGGAGACGACTACATAGCCGGCGGCAGCGGCGGTGATCGCATCTTCTTCGGTGACAGCGGCAGCGACACTCTTTCCGGCGGAAGCGGAGACGATTCCTACTTCTTGGGTCGCAACGGCAATGACCGTCTGTCCGGCGACGACGGAAGTGACTTCAGCTTCATCGGAGGAAGCGGCGACGACAGCCTCTTCGGCGGCAGTGGGATCGACTCTGTCTTCCATGGCGATAGTGGAACCGATGAACTCTCCGCCGGCAGTGGGGACGACACCTCCTTCTATGGTGGCGACGGCGCCGACATGCTCGCCGGCGAGGAGGGAGACGACGCCAGCTTCTTCGGTGGCAGCGGCAACGACAGCCTCTCCGGCGGCAGCGGGATCGACTATATCTTCCACGGCGGCAGCGGCGCCGATGCGATCTCCAGCGGCTCGGGCGACGACTTCTCCCTGGTGGGTGAGGCGGGCGACGACAGTATCTTCGGCGGCGACGGCGTCGATGTCTTCCTCTTCGGCGGCAGCGGTGCCGACAATCTCTTCGGCGGCGATGCGGACGACGGCTTCCTCTACGGTGGCGACGGCGACGACAGCGTCTTTGGCGGCAGTGGCAGCGAGATCTCCTTGCGCGGCCGCAGCGGTAACGATGTCCTGTCCGGCGGTAGCGGGGATGACAGTGTTCTCTTCGGCGACAATGGCGATGACGGGCTCTTCGGCGGGGAAGGCCTGGACACCCGCTTCCTCGGCGCGAGCGGAAACGACAGCTTGTTCGGGGGTGACGGCGTCGACAGCCTCTTCTACGGCGACAGCGGTGCCGACAGTCTGTCGGGCGACAACGGCGACGATGCCTTTTTCTACGGGGAGAGCGGCGCCGACAGCCTCTCGGGCGGCAGCGGTACCGACACCTCTTTCGTCGGCGGTAGTGGAAACGATGGCTTGTCCGGCGGCAGTGGGAACGATGCCAGCTTCTTCGCCGACGACGGCGATGATAGCCTCTTCGGCGGCGAAGGCGACGACTCCTTCTTCTTCGGGGCCGACGGCGCCGACAGCCTCTCCGGTGGCGGCGGGGTCGATACCTCATTCCTCGGCGGCTCCGGAGATGACGACCTAGCCGGCGGCAGCGGGATCGACCGCTACTTCTTCGGTGGCAGTGGCGCGGACCGCCTGTCCGCCGACGAGGGGAACGACTTCAGCTTCCTGGGCGGCACGGGCGCCGACAGCCTCTTCGGCGGTAGCGGAGACGATTTCCGCCTCATAGGCGGCAGTGGCGCCGACAGTCTCTTCGGCGGCAGTGGGGACGACTTCTATCTCCAGGGCGACGACGGCGACGACAGCCTGTCCGCCGGCGACGGGGGTGACGTCCTCTTCTACGGCGGCAGTGGTGACGACGGCCTCTTTGGCGACGCGGGGAAGGACGGCTTCTTCTACGGTGGCAGCGGCGACGACAGCCTCTATGGCGGCGAGGGGGATGACCTCACCTTCCTGGGCGGCGAGGGCGACGATAGCCTCTATGGTGGTAGCGGCAGCGATACCTCGCTGAGCGGCGGATCTGGGGCCGACGTCGTCTCCGGCGGGAGTGGCAGCGACTATCTCTTCGGCGATGACGGTGCCGACCGGCTCATCGGCGGGGCCGGCGCCGACAGCCTCTACGGCGGCAGCGGCGACGATACCTTCTTCGTCGCCAACCAGGCCGACTTCGCCGGCTATCTTTACGACGGAGGCGCCGGCAGCGACACTCTGATGCTGGGCCCCGGCGTCACCATCCCCGGCAACGGCTCGGGACTCGTCTCGATCGACGTCACCATGTAGGGCCAGACCATGATCCGGACCCTCGAACGGTCCCTCACCTAGCCTCTTATGCCAACTAGCGAGACTCCCTAGTCCGGCAGGCCGGCAAGGCGTAGGGCCTCGGTCATCCTCTCGACCACCTTCGGGTCCTTGAAGGGCTCCGTCGACACCCATCTTTCGATCGAGATGAAGTGGTCCAACTGCATCGCGGACTGCACACAGGCGCTGGCCTCGTCGCGCTTGCCGGTCTCGGCGTAGAGGATCGCCATCCAGACGTAGCTGGACCGGCTCTCCGGGTTGCGCGCGACGCAGGTCTTGAAGGCGGCGAGCGCCTCTTCGTACTGGCGGAGCAGATAGCGCGCGATGCCCAGCTGGTAGAGGTAGCCCATCGGAAAGTAGGGGGAAAGCCGCATGGCTTTGCCGAGCGTGTCGACCGCTTGGCCGGGCTGACCCGCGTAGCTCAGCATGATGCCCAGCACGTAATGCTCTTCCGCGCTGTTCGGCTCCAGCGCCACCGCCTCCCTGGCGAGGGCGACCGCCGCATCGAAGTCACCGCGCAGCTGCGCCAGATTGGCCTGCAGGCTCTTGTTCGAAGCCTTCAGCGGGTCCAGCTGCTCGGCCCGCTTGGCGAAGTCCTGGGCCAGGGCCAGTGACTCCTCGCGTTCGGTCGACCAGCCGGCCTTGGCGTCCATCATGTGGGTGTAGCCCAGGAGGCTCAGGCGCATCGCGTCGTCGCCGTCCATGGCGATGCAGCGCTCCAAGAGAGCGCGCGCCAGCCCATTGTCCGTCTTGTTGAACCTGCGGAACTTCTCGATCGCCTGCCAGTGCAGCTCGACGGCCGCCAGGTTGACCGGGCCGTCATGGCCGATCCACATCCTGGCCTGTTCGCCCTCGGTCAGCTTTACTTGGCAGGCCGTCAGGATATCGACCGTAATGGCGTCCTGCAGGGCGAAGAGATCGTCCGTGTTTCGGTCGTAGCGCTCTGCCCAGAGGTGTTGGCCGCCACGACCGTCGATCAACTGGGCATTGATCCGGATCCGATCGCCGATACGCTGGACGCTGCCTTCCAGCACGTAGCAGACGCCGAGTTCCTGACTGATCTGCTGTACGTTCGTCGCCTTGCCCTTGTAGGCGAAGGTGGTGTTGCGCGCGATGACGAAGAGGCCGGACGCCTTTGCCAGCGTGGTGATCAGGCTCTCGGTCAAGCCGTCGCTGAGGAAGTCCTGTTGCGGATCGCCGGACAGGTTGTCGAAGGGAAGAACGGCGATGGAGGGCTGGGCGGGAAGCGCGAGCTTCCTGTCTTGGGCCGCGACACCGGCCGTAGTCGCTGCCGCTCCTTGGTCGGCGGAACCCCGGTCGGGTTCCCAGGCATAGACCCGCACCGGCTCCTCTATGTTCTTGAGCTTCTGCTCTCCGCGATCCTTGAAGACGGCGTCGATCTTGCTTCCGACCTGATGGTGGACCAGCGATGAGATGGAGATGCCGCCGGGCGGCGCGATCGATTCCAGCCGCGCGGCGATGTTGACGCCGTCTCCGTAGATATCGTCGTCCTCGGCAACGATCTCTCCCATGTTGATGCCGATGCGAAAGCGCATGCGGCCACCCTGCTCCATCTCCAGCAGGCCCTTCTGCCAGGCCAGGGCGCAGGCCACGGCATCGATGACGCTCGCGAACTCCACCAGGAATCCGTCACCCAGCAACTTCACCAAGCGGCCATCGTGCTCGGCGATCAACGGTGTGATGTAGGTGTCGCGCAGCCTCCTCAAGGTGGCAAGGGTCCCGGTCTCGTCCTCGCCCATGAGCTGCGAGTAACCGACCACATCGGCGGCGAGAACAGCGGCCAGGCGGTGTTGAATGCGGTGCTCTACCAAAGTCCCACTCCGAAGGTTGCTCGGGTCTCGACCGACCCTGAGTACTCTACGCCCTCGCCACTCCTGTCAGATGAGTTTCTTCGGAAGAACCCGCGTAGACGGCAAAGGTTCTTGCATCTAGCGAGACACCATGGATTTCGTCGCTTCGGCCGCCTCCGCGCCGGCCTCGTCCGGTGCGTTGTAGTCCGTCTTGCTCGGAACGGCGGCACCGCGGATGAGCGCGGGCCGGGATTCCAGCGCGGCGAGCCAACGCGTCAGGTGCGGGAACTCGTCGATGGCGACGCCGGCCCAGTTGTGGATCCGTGTCCAGCTCCAGTTGGCGATGTCGGCGATGGAGTAGTCGCCCGCCAGGTACTCGTTGTCGGCCAGACGCGCGTCAAGGACGCTGTAGAGACGCCGGGTTTCGTTCTGATAGCGCTGGATCGCCGAGGGGATGTGTTCGTCGAAGTAGCGATAGAAGACATTGGCCTGACCCTGCATGGGACCGAGGCCACCCATCTGGAACATCAGCCACTGGATGACCCGAGAGCGCTCCTTCACCGTCGTCGGCAGCAAGCGCCCGGCCTTCTCGGCGAGATAGATCATGATCGCGCCCGATTCGAAGACGGCGAAAGCGTCGGCCTCGTGATCGACAATGGCGGGGATCCGCCCGTTGGGATTGATGGCGACGTACTCCGGTGATTTCTGAACGCCGGTCGTGATGTCGACCGGCTTCAGATTGTAGGGTATCCCCAGTTCTTCGAGCGTCGCCGAGGCTTTCCACCCGTTGGGCGTGGCCCAGGTGTAGAGATCGATGCTGGCCATGACGTTCAACTCCACTTGATGGAACAGCCCATGCTCGGGATCTGTTCGCGCGGGCCTTGGCCCGTCTCCGCGATCCGGCGCATGGCGTTCAGAAGTTCGGGATCTCGGTTCTGCGGATTGCCCATGCCGGCGCTGTCGAGCCGCCCGCGATACTGAAGCTCGCCCGCCTTGTTGAAGCCGAAGAAATCGGGCGTGCAGACCGCGCCGTAGGCCTTGCCGACCGACTGGTCCTCGTCGACCAGATAGGGGAAGGGAAAGCCGTAGTGTTCGGCGAAGAGCTTCATGTTGGGCGGGGAATCGATCGACACATAGCGGTAGTCGTTGGACATCACCGCCAGCACCTTGATGCCCTCGTCCAGCAGCGTCCTGGTGTCGGCGGCGAGGCGCTCGGCGACGGCCTGGACGTAGGGACAGTGGTTGCAGATGAAGGCGATCAAGAGCCCTTTGTCGCCCAGGTGATCCGACATCGTATGGCTGACACCGTCCGGGTCCTTGAGGGTGAAGTCCGGCGCCTTCCAGCCGAAGTCGCAGATGGGTGTGTCCAGTAACATGACGAGCCTTTCTCTTGAGGAGGGGTGAAGGCGGGTCGAGGCTTCGAGAGGAAGGCCGAGACCCGCCCGGCCGAGACGTCGTTCAGCGTGCCTGGGTCCGGCGATACCAGTCGGAGATCGCGCGGCCGATCGCATAGGGCTGGTCTTCCTGCACGTAGTGCAGTCCGGCGCCGATGTAGACCGTCTCGATGTTCTTGGCCCGCGCGGCCCAGTAGTCCGCCGCCTCCGGCGGATTGAGCGCGCCGGGCGTCGCATAGAGGAAGAGCCAGGGGATCTCGGTCTCCTCGAGCCAGGCATTGTATGAGGTGACGATGTCGTGCGTCTCCAGCGGTACCTGACCGATCGGCATCTCGTTCGGCCACTGATTGACCTGGATCCGAGATTTCTCGGTTTGGAAGGGCTGGCGATAGACGTCGTGCGCCGCCTTGGCCAAGGGCCTGACGATGAAGCCCGGCAGAACGCCTTCGACGAAGAAGTTCTCTTCGATGAGCAGCTTTCGCCCGCTCTCCGGGTCGCGCACCGTCCTGAAGAAGTTCCCAATGTCCTCGGGCATGGCGTCGTAGTTCTCCGCCGGTATCAGCGGGGCGATGATCGCCTCCATCGTCACGATGCCTTTGATCCTGTCGGGGTTCCGCGCCGCGTAGTGCAGACCGAGGCCCGAGCCCCAATCGTGGACCACGAGCGTGATGTTCGTCAGGTCGAGCTTCTCGATGAAGGCTTCGATGTACTTGTAGTGGTCGCCAAAGGTGTAGGCCAGGTCCGGTTGGTCCGAATTGCCGAAACCGATGTTGTCCGGCGCGATCACCCGCCCCTGGCCCGCCAGATGGGGCATGACGTTGCGCCAGAGGTAGGACGAGGTCGGCTGGCCGTGCAGAAAGAGGATTGGATCGCCCTCCCCCTCGTCGACATAGGCCATCTGCGAGCCGAGGATCTCGATGAACTTGTGCTCGTAAGGCATCTGCGAGGACACCTCGAGCGGCGGGACCTTATAGCCTTCATAGGGGCCGGCGTCTTGCGCCAAGGCCGGGGTGACCGAAGCGGCCATTGCCAGGCCGGCAATAAGTGAGGGAATGCGGGACAAAGGCATGGACGTCTCCAGGTGGTTCGGGTGTCGTTGGTCGTAGGCGGAGGCAGACTGTTCCAGCTGAGCGGGACCCGCAGCGGGGTGCGGGTCCCTGACAGCAGGCTAGGCGGCTTGCCTTGCCGGATCGGTCCAAGCATTCGGCACGAAGGCGTCGTCGAGCTTGGTGTGGGCAATATGGTTCGTGTAGTTCGACAGAACCTTCAGGCCGGTGCCGAGGATGACCTCCAGAACGGTCTGGTTGCTGTAGCCGGCGGCGATGAAGGCATCGATCTCGCTCTGCTCGGGCCAGCCGCGCTTCTCGTTCACGATGGCCGCGAAGGTGCGCAGGGCCTCCAGCTTGGGATCGGCGATCGGCGTGTTGTTCCGCAGCGCGTCGATGACGTCGGAAGGAACCTTCGCCATCTGCGAGATGGTCGTGTGAGCGGCCATGCAGTAGGTGCAGCCGTTCAGACGGTTGTTGGTCATCAAGATGATCTGGCGCTCTGTCTCGGAGAGATCGCTCTTATCGAAGATGCCCGCCAGGGTCATGTAGCCCTCGAGCAGCGACGGCGCGGTCGCCATGGTGCCTAGCAGGTTCGGCACGAAAGAGTAGGTGTCCTTCGCGCCCTGCAGGAACGGCTTGGAGCCTTCGGGCGCGGATTCGATGGTGTGGGTGGTGAACTGAGACATGAGACTTCCTTTCCGGGATCTAAGAGTGTCGCCAAGCTTGTTTAAACCGCTCGGTACAAACTCATATGGGAGTTTAGACCACTCGGTCAAGACTTTCTTGAGAGAAAATGTTACCTCGGCTCTATTCTCTTGTTTTTCAGCTGGTTAGGCGGTGATCCGCGCGAGCGCCTGGTTGCCGATCGCCCTCAAGCTCTCGGAGTCGAACACGCCGCGCGCCAGGACCCGAAGGCCGACCACTTGACTCAGCAGCGACTTCGCGGCTTCGCGCGCATCGAGATCCGCAGGCACCTGTTTCCGCGCTTGCGCGCGTTCGACCAAGCGGACGAAGAAGGCCTCGAACTCCGAGAGTGCGGAGGTCACCAGGGCTTGCACCTCTTCCGAGTGGTTCGGCAGGTCAAGCGCGGTGTTGACGAGGAGACAGCCCTTGCGTTCGCGATCGGCCTCGCTCTCCGCGATCAGCGCATCGAAGAGCGTGCGGATCGCGACAAGGGGATCCTCCATGGCCTCCAGCTGTTTGATCGCAGCGCGCCGATTCTCGCGGTCGTACTTCAGCAGCACCCGGTTGAACAAAGCGTTCTTGCTGCCAAAAGCGTTGTAGAGGCTGCCCTTCTTGATCTCCATGGCATCCGTGAGATCGGAAATGGACGTAGCCTCATAGCCTTTCGCCCAAAAAACCTTCATGGCCTTGTCTACGGCGAGATCAACGTCGAAGTCTTTCACCCACGGCATCGCTTGGACCTACTGAGCTGCTAACCAGCACTTTCAGATAGCAAGTCTAGACTGACCGTTCAAGACATTCTTCGACTGGAGAAACCTTCAACCAATGGAGACAATAGAGCCGCGCCGACAAAGGCAGTCACGGAGCGATCGTCCGGAAAGTCGCGCGCTCCTCGTCACGCGTCGCTACAGGAAGCGCGAGAAGCCGGCTTCCCGCTTCAGGATCAAGGGCGAAAAGCCGCTGAGGATCTCGATCACCTCGGGCGCGGGATCGCCAAAGACCGTGAGCCTGGTCGGCCTTCCCGCCTCCAGGAACCGCTCGGCGAAGCTCTCACCGAACATGCCGAGATGGATCGCCGCCGCGGCCGAATCCCGAAAGCGCTCATAGATGTGACAGATCGTGCCTGCCTCGTTGAAGTGCCACTCGTAGGCGACCGTACCCGCTTCCTTCTCCGTAGCGGCGACGAGATCGGCCATGACGACCTTGAAGGCCTCGGTGTTCTCCGGCTCGATCGCCAGCTCCAGGACCCAGTGGACGGAATCGGGCATAGCATCCTCCTGACGTGCCGTTCTGGAAGGCAGGGCCCCTCCGCCGCGGCCGGCAGTGCGACGGCGGAGGGGCTGACGTTCGACTAGCCGTACTTCGGCACATAGCCGTAGAAAGTGTTGTTGCGCTTCACCTTCTCGCGGTCGTACTCGCTCTTGATCTTGACCAACTGGTCGTCCGAGAGGCGGGGGAACTCCGCCTGGATGTCGTAGTCGTAGAGCTTTGCCGCGTTGAGGCCGAAGATCTTGCTCTTGACCGCGCCGTCCGGCGCACCGAGCTTGGTCTCCCAACCCATCTTCTCCATCAGGTCGTCCGGGATCTCGAGACGGCGCATGGCCTCGATCTGCCACTGCGGCGAGCCGTACCAGACACAGTCCGTCCCCCAAGCGACGCGATCGGCCCCCATCTCGTTGACCAGCTGACCGATGAAGGCAGCGGCGAACCTGGGGTTGGTGACGGCTGCGTTGGCGAAGACCGTTCCGAGGTCGGCATGGACGTTGGTGAGGCCGTGCTCCTTGGGAATGCGCGCCAAATCGGTGGACCAGGGTACATAGCCGGTCTCCTCGAACTCCGCCAGCAAGGGGGCCGGGTCCTCCAGCCAGGCGCGCAAGGCGCTGTGGTAGATGACGAAGTCGATCTGCGGCCAATCCTTCGCCGCCTTGGGCAGATCCATCACGGTCGCGGTCTTCCAGACCTCCGGCCAGGTCTTCTCGTAGTCGGCCGGCAGCAGTCCCTTGTGTATGCAGACGGTCGCGCGCCCGCCGCCCGCCTTCACGATCTTCTCGTAGAAGGGATAGACCATCTCTTCATCGTCGAGGCGCCAGGAGGTTCCCTTGGCGCTCGCGGCCAAGGGATTACCCACGGTGTAGCCTTTCCAGGAGTCGGGCTTGCAGTGGGCGATGCAGCGGTCCACTTCCTCGAGCCACCCGTCTTGACCAGGCGTGAAGACGGCATGCGCCAGCAGTCTCCTGGAGCCGACGACCTCGTTCATGGCGTCGCGGGCCGCCGCGATCTGGTCGTTGAACAGCAGCCACCAGTCGGGCTCGTCGAAGGGAGCGCTGGTGACCAATGCCACCTTGGTGTCGCTGTCGAGGAAGATCTCCTTCAGATAGTTCTGGAACTTGTACCGCCCCAGCTCCATCGGCATGTCGTCGAGGATGCTCGGGTTCCAATGCTTGGCGGCATAGTGACCGAGGTCGAGCAGGCCCTCCTTGTCGAAGTCGTCGCGGACGAAGTGAGTCTGGTCGTCGAATATGAACTGATCGCGGTACTTGTCCGCGCGCGCGTCGGCGGCCTCCTTGTCTTGCGCCTCCGCCGCGGAGACCGACCAGATCGGCCCAAACACTTCGTTCATGGCGAGGAACGCGGCCGCCATGCCCGAGGCGGAGCGGAGGAAGCCACGGCGATCGAGCCCCTGCTTCTTGCCGAAGGTGTCACCGTACTCCTTGATCAGCGCTTCGACCTGTTTCTGCTTGGGCGTTTGCGGGAGCGGATTGTACTCGCCGTTGGAGATGATCTGGGTTGGCACCGGCGACACGAAGGCCGCCTTTTCCGCGCCTGCGACCCGCTCCATTTCCGCGGCACTCATGTGTACGCCGTGCTGTGGCGGCCTTGCTTTCCTGTTCATAACGCTTTCCTCGAAGATGCTGGTGAAGGTGCGGGTTCAGGCAGGGCAGTCCTCCTCGAAGCGCTCCCGTGACGGAGCGTGCTCGGGCCGCGACACAGGGGTGGCGGAGGTCAGCTGCCGGAGGTCGCGTTCGAAACGCTCGTACAAGCGGCGCGCCAGGGCTTCCGCCGAGAGTGTGGCAGCGCTCTCGGAAAGAAGGGCCGCCAGGTTCCGATGCGCCTCGACGTCGATTGCGCCGGGGAGGCCGCAGGCTCTTCGTAGCCGCTTGACCGCCTCGATGCCGGCCGGGAGATTGGCATCGAAAAGGATGAGCGCATGGGCGAAGACGGCACGGCGGCCGGGATCGGACGTCAAGCGGCGCATCCGCTGCGCCGTACCGGCTACTTTGCGGTTGCCGACCACCACGTTGTAATCGCCGTCGCAGAAGGCGCCCGGGACGGATCCGAAGCGGCCTTGCAGACCAAGAGCCGCGAGTTCCTCGAAGATCGGGGCGCAAAGCACCTCGAAACCATTCTCGATTGGCCGGGTCGCGCCCTTCCGCTGAGCAAAGGCGATCGAGACATTCAGGATGCCGGGTCCTTGGGGTGTCACGTCTCCGCCCGTGTTGCGAAGAAAGACCGGCCAACCCTTCGAAGAGAGATCCTCGGCGGCAGCGGCAAAGTTCGGATTCCCGCTCCAACGTCGGGGCGCGACGAGGCAGGGCTCGGTCGTCCAGATCTTACAGCCATAGGGTCGAAGGCCGGACGCCACCCGGTCCAGGAGTCGCGCTTCCGCGCGAAGCGCATCTTCCGCTTGCCATTGATGAAGGTCGCCCGCCCGCATCGTCAGCCAAGACCCTCGATCGTCTCGCAAAGATCGGTCAGGAAATCGGCCGCCGGCGCGCCATCGATCGCACGGTGGTCGAAGGTGAGGGAGAGACCCATCATCGGCCGCCAGTCGATCCCCCCGTCGGCTGATCTGCTGGCCCGCTCCTCTATGCGGCCGATCCCGAGAATGCCGATCTGCGGCCGATTGAGGATGGGGGTGAAGTGGTGAACGCGGGTGAGACCGAGATTGCTTATGGTGAAGGTCCCACCCGTCATTTCGGTGACGCTGAGCTCGTTCGTCCTTGCACGCGCGGAGAGGTCCTGCCGCGCCGCCCGCAACTCGGCCAGCGACTTGGCGTCGGCATCCAAGATCGTCGGCGCGACGAGAAGGTTGCCCGGAAGCGCCATGGCGATGCTGAGGTGAATTGCGGAGAAGAGCCGCACTTCCTTGCCGGACAGCGTGCCGTTCATGCCGGGATGCCGGCCCAGACTGTCGATCACGCAGCGCATCAAGAGATCCTCGACCGACATCTTGACGCCACGCTCGGACAGCACCTCCTTCTCGGCGAGGAGGGCGGAGGCGTCGCACTCGGCCTGATGGGTCAGCTGCGCCGCTTCCTGCAGGCTCTTCAGCATCTTGTCGGCGATCATGGCGCGCATGCCGCGCAGCTGGACGATTTCCGTGCCGTCAGTCATTTGCCTCTGCCCTCACCCTTTCGCTTGGCGAACGCTCAGCCGATCGAACCGATGACGGCGCCCTTGGCGACGACGTCGTCGACCTGTGCCAGGATCTTCAGCGTGCCGTCGGCCGGGGCCAGGATTTCGAACTGGACCTTCTCAGTCATGATCTCCGCCACCAAGGTGCCCTTCGTGACGTCGGCGCCGTCCGATAGGAACCAGTTGGTGATGACGGTTTCGCTGTCCTCTTCCCAAAGATCGCTGGGGATGACGATGTCCACGGCCATGGCTTCAGTCCTGCTGCTGTTTGCGCTCGGTCGATAGGCAAGCCGGCGTTGACTAGACCAAGATGATCGCAGGTCGAAGCGACCTGCGGTCTGAATCTTGGTCTATTTTCATACGTTTAGAGTGCGATTCAGACGATAGATCGGTTCGATCTATCGTCATCGCGCTCTAGGCGGCCTTCATCTCATCGAAGGCGGCGACGATCTTCTGCGGGTTGGGCAGACAGAACTGCTCCATCGCCCGCGCGAAAGGAATGGGCACGTCGGGATAGGCAACCCGCTTCGGTGCGGCTTTCAAGACCGAGATGTCGTGCTCGACCACCGTGGCGATCACCTCGCCCGAGACTCCGTAGCTCCGATAGTCTTCATCGACGACGATCAGCCGACCGGTCTTGGCGACGGACTTGCGAATGGTCTCGCGGTCCAGCGGCACCAGAGAGCGCAGGTCGATCACCTCGGCGCTGATGTTCTGCTTGGCGAGTTCCTCCGCCGCCTTCAGCGCATTGTGGACGCCCATCGCGAGACCGACGATGGTGACGTCGGCGCCGTCCCGAACGACCGCCGCCTTGCCGATCTCGACCGTATAGCCGGATTCCGGCGTGTCCACCGTCGCCCCCGGCTCGGTCCCCAGCCAGCCCATGCCCTGCAAGCCCTTGTGGTACATGTAGACGACGGGGTTGTCGTCGCGTATCGCCGCGGTCATCAGGCCCTTCGCGTCGTAGGCATTGGAGGGCGACACCACTTTCATGCCGGGCAAGTGAGCGAAGGACCCATAGAGACACTGAGAGTGCTGACCGGCATCGGAGTAGCCGCCTCCGGTCGAGGTCATCAGCACCATCGGCACCTTCACCTCCCCGCCGGAGAAGTAGGTGTTCTTGGCCATCAGGTTGTAGATCGCATCGAAGCAGACGCCGAAGAAGTCGACGAACATCAGCTCCACGATCGGCCGCATGCCATCCTGGGCGGCGCCGACGGCGGCGCCGATGAAGCCGGTCTCCGAGATCGGCGTATCGCGCACGCGCTCCTTGCCGAACTCCTTGACGAGACCGCGGGTGTTGCCGAAGACGCCACCCAGCTCACCGACATCCTCGCCCATGACAAAGACACGCTCGTCCGCGCGCATCTCCTGCGCGATCGCCTCGGCCATCGAGCGAGCGATCGTCAGGCGACGCTCGTTGGTTCCCGATTTAGACATGCTCATTCCCTCCCGACAACTCTTGGGGGCAAGCCCCGATTCGACTTTCCGATATAGCGTGATCAGGCGAAGACCTTGGTCAGCGCATCCTCCGGCGCGGGGTCGGCGCTTTCGCGCGCGAAGGCGATGGCCTCGTCGACCTTGCGCTGAGCTTCCTGTTCCAGCCGGTCGGCCTCGGCCGCGGAGAAGTCACCGGCCTCGATCATCAGGGCGCGCAAGCGCGGAATCGGGTCCTTCTCGAACAGCGCCTTCTTCTCGCCGTCGGGACGATAGCCTTCCGCGTCACCCATGAAGTGGCCCGCCAAGCGATAGGTGTCGATCTCGATCAAGGTCGGCCCCTCCCCCCGGCGCGCCCGAGCAATGGCGGCGCCGGCAACCTCGAAGATGGCGACGGGATCATTGTCTTCGACGAAGTGGCCCGGGATGCCGTAGGCGGCGGCACGGACGTCGTTGCGCGGAACCGCCGTGGAGTCCTCCTTGGAAACGGAGATGCCCCAGGCGTTGTCCTCCACCACAAAGACGACGGGCAGCTTCCACAAGGCCGCGAGATTGAGGCTTTCGTGAAAGGCCCCCTGGTTCACCGCGCCTTCTCCGATGTAGGACACGGCGACGCCCGGCTTGCCCTGGATCCTGCGCGACAGCGCGGCACCGACCGCCGGCCCCATGCCCTGGGCGATGATGCCGGAGCAGGCGAAGTTGACCTCTGCATCGAAGATATGCATGTGACCGCCACGGCCACCCGACAGGCCGGTCTCCTTGCCGAAGATTTCGGCCGCCATCTTCTTGAGGTCGACGCCCTTGGCGATTGCCTGGTGGTGAGGCCGGTGCGTGGCCGTCACCACGTCATGCGGCTCCAGGTGCGCGCAAACACCCACCGCGCAGGGCTCCTGGCCGTTCGACAGGTGCATCTCGCCGGGGATCGGACCGTTGGCCATGTTGAAGGCCGGGGTCTTCCCTTCCAGGTAGATCTTCTCGATGGCCTCCTCGAAGCGGCGGCTGACGACCATGTTCTCGTACATCCAGAGCTTTTGCGCTGTCGTTGGCTTCATCTTCTTTCCTCCCACTTGCTCGGGGCCGCCTGCCGGTCATCGAGTCCTGGGCTATCCGCGCTTTAGCGGGCAGTTCCAGCTGACAGGGGTCGCGCCCGGTCCTATCCGGCGAGGTCCTTGTAGGCTTGATAGGCGCGGGCGCCGTAGACGGCCGCCGGGCCGCCGCCCATCTCGATCGCCACGCCGATCGTCTCGGTCACTTCCGTTTCCGTCGCGCCATGACTGATCGCGGCTCGGCAGTGGTAGGCGATGCAATCCTCGCATCTGGCGGTGATCGAGATCGCCAGAGCCATCAACTCCTTGGTCTTGGCCTCCAGGGCGCCCTCCGCGCTCGCAGCCTGCACAAGCTGGTTGTAGGCCGTCATGGCTTTCGGTGCCGCCTTGAAGAGCGCGCCGATCCGCCTGTCGACATCCTTCGCGTGATCGCCGTAGGTCGCTGCCATCGTCCTATGCCTTTCCCAGGTTTGCCGTTACGAGATCGTTGATCTTAGCGGCGTGCTCCATCTGCGGGATGTGTCCGGCGTCCGGGACGATCTCGACCGCGACACCGGCGGGCAGACCTTCGGAATGCTTAGCCGGGATGATCCGATCGCCTTCGCCCCAGATCACCGTGACCGGGATCGAGAGACCCTTCAGGGTTTCGCGGAGATCGACCGACTGAGCCCCATCGCCAAAGCTCGCCGAGATGGTTGCTCTAAGCGCCGTCTCCACGCCGTCCAGTCGCTTGAACTTCAGCACGTCGTCCAGCATGTCCCGGCTGATCAGACCGGGATCGGCGACCAACTGCTCCAGTACCGGCTGCAGCGCCTTGCGCCGCTTGGCCGTAAGGAAACCCTCCAGGAAGGCGCTGTTGATCTCCCCGCCGAGTCCGACCGGAGCAATGAGCGTGAGCGACGCGACGCTCGGGTGCCCGGCCGCCTGCAAGGCGATGCCGCCGCCCAGCGAATGGCCGACCAGATGGACCCGCTCGAAGCCCTTCTCGCCGATGAAGTCCGTGACGATCTCGCTGAAGAAGGCGAGGTCGCCGGAGCCGACATCCTTCGTCGATCGCCCATGGCCGGGGAGATCGAGGGCGATGACTTGGTGCTCTTCCGCCAGCGCCGGCTGATTGAACATCCATCCGTTGGCGTCGGCCCCGAACCCGTGGATCAAGAGCACCACCTCGCCCTCGCCAGCGCCCATGGCGAGATAGGAAATCGAGCGGCCGCCGATCTTGACGCTCTCGGGCTCCGGCCCGTCGTCACCGCCGGCTTCTTCCGGCACGAAGTTGGCCTGAAACTGCTCTACGAAGGCGTCGATCTCCGCGTCGGCGACGGAGCGCTCGGCGACGACCGCGAGCAGAGCGCCGACCGGCAGCGTCTCTCCCTCCGCTGCCACGAGACGGCGCAGGAGGCCCGACAGCGATACCTCGTAGAGGTTGGTGATCTTCGTGGTCTCGATCTCGGCGATCTCGGTGCCGGGCGAAAGCTCGGCTCCCTCTTCGACAGTCCAGGCCGTCACGGTTCCTTCGGTCATTGCCAGGCCCCACTTGGGCATGACGATGGGGGTGATCTTGTCCGTCAATGCGCTTGCTCCTCGCCCTAGCCGCCTCAGTCGAGAACGATCCCGCCGTCGACGATCAAAGTCTGACCGGTCATGAACCCGGAGGCCGAAGACGCGAGGAAGGTCGCAATGCCCGCCATGTCGTCCGGCTGCGACGCGCGCCCCAGGAGCGCCGTCCGGGCAAAGCCGTCAAAGGCCTCGTTCTCGGACTTGGTCAAACCGCTGTCTCGGAAGCCCTGATCGATGAGTTTCCACATCTCCGTGGCCACCACGCCCGGACAGATGGCGTTGACACGAATGCCATCGGCGGCAAAGGCGCGGGCAGCCGCCTGGGTCAGCGCGACCACGCCGAACTTGCTGGCCGAGTAGTGCGCAAGCGGCTCGTAGCCCTGCTTTCCGGCAATCGAGGCCGTGTTGACGATCGCCCCTCCATTGCCCTGCTTTCGCATCACCTTGATGGCTTCCTGCATGCAGATGAGGACGCCGAGGCCGTTCACGTCCATCACCTGGCGCCAGTCCTCCGCCGAGATTTCCAGGAAGGGACGCACCTGGGCGATGCCGGCATTGTTGAAGATCGTATCGAGACCGCCGAAGGCGTCGACCGCCGACGCGATCATCGCCGCGACACTGGAACGATCGCGCACGTCGACCTTGCAGGGCTTGGCCTCGCCGCCGGCCGAGGTTATGGCCTCCGCGGTTTCACGCGCGATCGTCTCGTCGATATCGGCGATGAGGACGCTGCCGCCTTCGCCAGCCAGGGCCTTCGCCATTTCCGCGCCGATGCCGCGACCGGCACCGGTGACGATGATGCTCTGCCCCTTCAAACGCTCTGACATGGAGTCGTATCTCCGTCCTTCAACAAGAAGCGGGTGGCGGGGCGCCGACCGGAAGTCGGTCGCCCCGACTTTGCCCCCCTAGGCCATCGTTGCCTTGACCGCCGCCGCGATCTTGTCGGCGTCGGGCAGGTAGAGGTCTTCCAGCTCCGGTGCGAAGGGGACGGGCGTATGCGGCGGCGTCACCATTCGGATCGGTCCTTTCAAGGCCTTGAAGGCCTCCTGAGCGACCAGGCTCGACACGTCGGAAGCCATGGAGCAGCGCGGATGGGATTCATCGACGACGACCAAGCGTCCCGTCTCCTCGACGCACTCGATGATCGTGTCGCTGTCGAGCGGAGAGGTCGTGCGCGGATCCACGACAGTGCAGGAGATACCCTCCTTCTCCAGCGCATCGGCGGCCTGATTGGCGAAGCCGACCATCCGCCCGAAGGCGACGATGGTGACGTCTTCGCCTTCGCGGGTCAGATTGGCCTCGCCGAAGGGGATGACGTAGGCATCGTCGGGAACCTCCTCCTCTTCGTCGTACATGACCTTGTGCTCGAAGAAGACCACGGGGTCGTCGTCGCGGATCGACTGGATCATCAGCCCCTTGGCCTCGTAGGGAGAGGAGGGCACGACGACCTTGAGACCGGGGATGTGCGTGAATACCGGGTAGAGGCACTGGCTGTGCTGGCTCGCCGCCCGAAACCCGCCGCCGTACATGGTGCGGATGACCATCGGGGTCACCGCCTTGCCGCCGAACATGTAACGGAACTTGGCCGCCTGATTGAAGATCTGGTCGAAGCAGACCCCCATGAAGTCGACGAACATCAGCTCCGCGACGGGCCTTAGGCCCGTCGCTGCGGCACCGGCCGCGGCACCGATGAAGGCGCTCTCGCTGATCGGCGTGTCGAGCACGCGTTCGGGCCCGAACTCCGGATAGAGACCCTTGGTGACACCGAGCACGCCGCCCCAGGCGTCGTCCTCGCCGTCCGCCCCAGCGCCGCCGGCATTGTCTTCGCCCCAAACGAGGACGTTCTCGTCACGGCGCATCTCTTGCGCAATCGCTTCGTTGATGGCCTGGCGATAGGATTTCTTCGCCATGTCGGACCCTCCCTTAGTAGGCGACGTAGACGTCGGTGGTGAGATCGGCTTGCGTCGGCGGAGCCGCCTTCTCCGCTTCCTTGACGCAGTCGTCGATCAGCTTGGCGACCTCGGCGTCCAGGCTGTCGAGCTGCGCGTGATCGAGGAGCGCCATCTCGGTGACGCGCTTGCGGAAGATCTTCAGGCTGTCCTTCTCGTCGCGGATCCGCTGCACCTCGCCGTCCCCCCGATAGGTCATGGCGTCGCCTTCGAAATGGCCGAAGAAGCGATTGAGCGAGACATGCATCAGGCTCGGGCCCTCCCCGGCGCGCGCGCGGGCGATGGCCTCGCCGGCGGCCTCGTGCACGGCGAAGAAGTCATGCCCGTCGACGGCAATCCCCGGCATGCCGAAACCCTTCGCCCGGTCGAGCTGCGTTCCGGAAACCGACCATTTCGAAGAGGTGGCTTCCGCATAGCCGTTGTCTTCCACGACGAAGATGACCGGCAGGTTCCAAACGTTGGCGAGATTGTAGGACTCCAGGGTGGTGCCCTGGTTGGAGCCGCCATCGCCGACGAAGGCGATCGCGACGCCACCGGTCCTCTTGTACTTCGCCGTGACGGCGGCACCGCAGATCAAGGGCGGGCCGCCGCCCACGATGCCGTTGGCGCCCAGCATCCCCTTGCTCAGATCGACGATGTGCATGGATCCGCCCTTGCCGCCGCAGACACCTTCGCGGCGGCCGTAGATCTCCATCATCATGCCCTTCACGTCGACGCCCTTGGCAATGCAGTGACCATGCCCGCGATGGGTGCTGGCGATGACGTCGCGGTCGTCGAGGTGCGAGCAGATGCCGACGGCAGAGGCCTCTTCACCGGCATAGAGATGAACGAAGCCCGGTATGCCGCCCGACGAGAACTCCTCGGCGACCCGCTCCTCGAAATCCCTGATCGTGCGCATCGAGCGATAGGCCGTGATCAGTTGATCTCTGTTGAACTGCATGCCTCTCTTCCTCCGCTGTTCAATTGACTGGACGCGTTGCCGCGCGCGAGCGCCGCGGCCTTCCGACCGTCAAGCGCGGGGTCGGCTGGCCGGCGCCCCGCTAGACCGCGCGTCGGAGCCTTTGAGGACTCCCGTGCCGTTGGGGAAGCGGACCAATTCGGCCGTGGGCAATCGTGGCGTTGGCTTGGCCGAAGCGAGCTCGACCAGGGACAGGGTCGATGCTATCGGTCGGCCGTGCTATGGCGCTTCCTTCCATTGGTCGTCTTCTTCCGCTGGGAAGAAAGGTCGTCAATGGAAGGGCGGCACGTGAAGCCTTTCCTGATCGGCTAGGACGCCGAGGGCAAAAAAGATCGCGCGCGGTGTTGCGGATTCCGTGGCCTGCAACAGGCCGTGCAACACTTCGCAACAGGTCGCTTTAGTTGGGTCGCCGAAGACCGAGGCGTTCCATTCGGCGATGCACCGTGCTCCGATTGACGCCAAGATGCCGGGCCGCGCGAGAGATGTTCCAGTCGCAGGTCTTCAGAACCCTTTCCAGCGTACCGAGACCCTCGTCGTCTCCCGCCGAGCCACCGGCGGGTTCGTCCGCGAGCGCGGGCGCCGGCAGGTCTTCCAGCTCGATGATCTCGGTCTCGGCCAAGGCCACCGCCACGTCGAGCGTATTGATCAACTCGCGAACGTTGCCCGGCCAGCTGCGATGCTTCAGCTCCATACGCGCGGCCGTCGTCAGGCGATAGGTCTGCGGCAAGGCGATCGTGCGCTGCTGCAGGAGTTGATCCAGCAGCCAATCGAGGTCACGCCGCTCTCGCAACGGCGGAATGATCAGGGTCGAGGCCGCGAGCCTGAAGTAGAGATCCTGCCGAAAGCGGCCCTCGCTCACCATCTGTTCGATATCCCGGTGCGAGGCGGAGATCACCTTGATCTTGAGTTTCAACGGCATGTGCGAACCCAGCGGTTGGACTTCGCCCTCGGAGAGAAAGCGCAGCAAGCGCGCCTGGACGCTCACCGGCATGTCGCCGATCTCATCGAGGAAGAGCGTGCCGCCATTGGCCTTCTCGATGAGCCCTTGCCGCGCCGGACCGTGAACCCCGATGCTTCCGAACAGCTCGGCTTCCATCAGCGATTCCGCTATGGCCGCGCAGTTCACGGCAACGAAAGGCTTGCCTTTGCCTCGGCTCGCGTGGATCGCCCGCGCCAGACGCTCCTTGCCGGCGCCGGTCTCGCCATGGATCAGGATCGGCATGGCGCCGGGCGCCAGTTTGGCGGCGCGACGCTCCAGCAAACGCATTTCCGGATCGTCGCCGCTGAGCGCTTGGAGCGGGGGCGGCAACCCGCCGCGCGAAGACACAATCGCGTTGGTGCTGCGCTGCGGTGCAATGGCATGGCCGAAGAGCGCGGAGCCGTCATGCAAGTAGATCACCCGCTCTTCGGTCGGCCTCGCTCGGGTGACCTTCGGCAGATCGTCGACGGTCAGATCGAAGAAGGCGGAGAGGGGCTGGCCCACGATCATCTCGCTGTGGCGCCAATCGATGCCGCTGCTCCGCCCCAGGATACGCGCCGCGCCGTTCGTCATGCCGACGATGCAACCCGAGCCGTCCAGCGCGATCGCCGCTTCGGGATCCACGTCCAAGAGCTCCGGAGAATGGGAGAAGCGCAGCACCCAATCGGAGCGCATCATCGCCATCAAGTTGGCAAGCTCGATGCGGCGGGCGGACGCCATGACGAGATGCAGTGCCAGGCTTTGGCTCACCTTCGGCTGCGGCGAGCGCAGCAGCGAAATGTCGAGGACGGCCGACAAGAGGCCGTTGGTGTCATAGATCGGCGCGGCCGTGCAGCTGAGCGGCGTGTGGGTGACGTCGAAGTGGTCGGTCTGGTGGATCGTGATTGCTTCGCCGGTCGCTATGCAGGAACCGATGCCGCAGGTGCCCGCCCGGTTCTCCGTCCAGTCCGAGCCGAGGTAGAGCCCGGCGTCGCGCAGCTCGCTCTCGCAAGCGAGGTCGCCGAAGTAGTCGACCGTCACGCCTTCTTGATCGGCGAGCAAGAGGACGTAGCTCTGCCCCACGACCTGGCGAAACAGGGTCTCGAGACCGCTTCGGGCAATCGCGATCAGCCGTTCGGACTGCTCGCGGTGCTCGCGAAGCTTCGTGGCCGTGACGATGTGCGCGGGACTGGGTCGGGTCGGGTCGAGGCCGTGCAGGTCGACGCAGCGTCTCCAGGACTCCAGGACAACGGCGTCGCGTCCCGTCGCAGCTCCATTCAGGGCGCGATCGATCTCGTTGACATGTTCGCTCGCCGTCATCGCCGTCTCCTCTCCCTTTTTCGGGATCGGTCTTTTCCGACCGGACTCTGGCTCCTTTGCCCGGGCTTTCAGGGGTCTGGCGCAAAGCCCGAGGCTATTTGTTTAAACCGTTCGGTCTAAATAAATAGCCTAACGCCCCCCATTCGTCAAGCCTGGATCTCTCCGGGCAGCAGTCGTCGGCCCAGTCGGAGCGCCCTCCTCGCGAGCGCCTTGACGCCCTTGCGGCGCTCTGGATATATTTGAACACAGTGGTATACGAAATACGGAAAGTGCCGTAACGAGGCGGTCGGCGGGCGGAGATGGCCGGTCCTGCGCGGTCCGGAGTGCCATCCGGGCCGGCGTTCGCCAACGACGGTCGCCACGGAAACGGGGGAGCCAAGGAAGGGCTGACGGAGAGAGAAGCGCCTCTCGCAATGCCCATGACGCAGCGGCGCGTCTGAGACCTCGAGGCGCCTCAAAGTCACCACAACAAGGATGCGACACAACCAGGGGAGAGAGAGCATGAAAGAGACGATCCGGCCGATGGCCCTTTTTGTGGCTGCGGCTCTCTATGCAACGGCGCCCGCGGCCATGGCCGAGGAGTCTCGTGACGGCTATCACGGACAGCCGCGCACCTTGCTTTGGTCGCCGGGCCCAATCGAGTTCTTCGATGCAGCCGAGTTCAAGAAGGAGCCGCCCTACACGATCGGCTTCTCGAACGCCTCGATCTCCAACATCTGGCGGGTCGGCATGCTGCATTCCCTGCAGAAGGCCGTCGCCGACAACAAGGACCTGATCAAGGAGTTCTATGTCACCGACGCCAACGACGATCCGCAGAAGCAGGTCGCCGACGTGCAGGACCTCCTGGAGCGCGACGTCGACCTCCTGATCGTGTCGGCCGCGACGGCCGATGCGCTCGACCGCGCCGTTACCGGCGCCATGCGCCGTGGCGTGCCGGTGGTCATGGTCGATCGGCGCGTCACCTCCGACAACTTCGTGAGCTTCGTCACCGCGTCCGACTATGCACTGGGCCGCTTCACCGCGCAGTGGCTGGTGGAGAAGCTGGGCGGCAAGGGCAAGGTCATCCTGCTGCCCGGCGCCAAGGGCGCGAGCCCGGCCGAGATCCGCACCCATGCGGCCATGGGCATTTTCAATCAGTATCCGGGCATCGAGGTCCTGGACACCCAGTACACCGATTGGAGCCCGGCCAAGGGCAAGCAGGTGACCGCCGCCTTGATCCAACGCTTCGGCGACGAGATCGACGGGATCTGGGCCGACTCCGGCCTGCAGGGCTCCGGCGCCATCGAGGCCTTCGTCGACGCCGGCTACGAGGACGGCAAGATCCCGCCGGTGACCTGCGGCGACCTCAACGGCTGCGTGAAGCTGGCCGTGCAGCACAAGGTGCCGGCGATGAGCTTCGACTACCCGCCCTCCATGGGCTACAAGTCGGTCGAGGTGGCGCTGGACGTGCTGGCCGGCAAGACCGTGCCGAAGGTCTACGAGATCAGCGCCGACATCGCCGTCACCAAGGGCGACGAGACCCCCTCTGTGCGGGCCGATCTTTGGGTCGAGGACATCGCCAAGATGGACCGGCCGAACGAGTTGATCCTCTCGACCGGTCTCGGCCCCGACTACGATCCTAACACCTTCGACGCGGGCTTGGACAACTAGCGAGGCGCGGACCGACCGGTAGAACCGGTTCTTGAGAGTTCGGACATGGCCGGCAAGCGGATCAAGGCTTGCCGGCCTGTCGTTTGGTTGTCAGGCTAGCCGCTGACGAGGCCATGCTAAGCGTTTCACAGGTTTCCAAGTCCTTCCCCGGCGTCAAGTCGCTGGACGGGGTTTCCTTTGCCGCCGAGGCGGGCGAAGTGCACGCGCTTCTGGGCGAGAACGGGGCCGGCAAGTCCACCCTGGTGAAGATCGTCGCCGGGGTCTATCAGCCGGATGAAGGCCGCATCGAGCTGGAGGGGCGCAAGCGCGCCTGGTCCTCGCCGCATGAGGCGCAGGCCGCCGGCATCCACCTGATCCACCAAGAGCTCCTGCTCTTTCCCGAGCTCTCGGTCTCGGAGAACATCCTGATCGGCCAGCAGCCGCGCGGCCGCTTCGGACTGATAGACAAGGCGGCCGAAAGGCGGATCGCCAGGGAGCAGCTGGAAGCGCTGGGTCATCCGCTCGACCCCGACGCCTTGCTGAAAGACCTCTCGGTCGCCGATCAGCAGATGGTCGAAATCGCCAAGGCGATGAAGGCCGAAGCCAAGATCCTGATCCTGGACGAGCCGACCGCGGTGCTCTCGGGCAAGGAGGTGGAGGTGCTCTTCCGCCGCATGCGCGGCCTCAAGGAAACGGGCGTGGCGGTCGTCTACATCTCCCACCGCCTGGAGGAGATCTTCGAGATCGCCGACCGCGTCACCGTGCTGAAGGACGGCCGCCTGGTCGGAACCGAGCCGACCCAGACACTGACCCGAGAGTCGATGATCTCCATGATGGTCGGGCGCACCATCGCCGACCTCTATCCGCCCCGCAAGAAAGTGCCGGAGAGCGCCAGGGAGGTGCTCTCTCTCCAGCAGGTCTCGCTCGGCCGCAACGTCAGGAACGTCACCTTCTCCCTGCGCGAGGGCGAGATCCTGGGCTTGGCGGGCCTGGTCGGGGCCGGTCGTACCGAGCTGGCGCATGGCCTCTTCGGCGCCCTGCCGCTCGCCGGCGGCCAGGTTCTGCTCGACGGCAAGCCGATCACCCCCCTGACGCCCGGCAAGGCGATCGCTCTCGGCATCGGCTTTCTGACTGAGGACCGAAAAGCCGAGGGGCTGTTTCTCGAGATGACGCTGGCCGCGAACGTGACCGCGCCCACGCTCGGCGAGATTTCCGGCGCCTGGGGCCGCGACGGCGGACGGGAGCGCAACATCGCGCTGGAGGCCATCCGGCAGTTCTCGATCGCCGCGCATTCGCCGCAGGCCAAGGTGATCGGTCTCTCGGGCGGCAATCAGCAGAAGGTGCTCTTCGGCCGCTGGGTCAGGTCCTGCCGCAAGGTGCTTATCCTGGACGAGCCGACGCGCGGGGTCGACGTCGGCGCCAAATCGGAGATCTATCGCATCATCCGCGGTCTCGCGGACGAAGGTGTCGCCATCCTGATGATCTCTTCCGAGCTGCCGGAGATCATGGGGATGTGCGAGCGCGTGATCGTCATGCGGGAGGGCCTGGTGACCGGAGAGCTCGAGGGCGGGGCGATCAGCGAGGAGGAGATCCTGCATCTCGCGACCCTGGACGTCGCCCACCAAGCGGCCGAGTGAGGGCGCGGCATGTCGCTTCTGAGCCTCGATCGGGAAAGCGGGCGCTGGTCGCTCGCCGGCAACAAGGCGACCCTGGTGGTCCTGGGCCTCATTGCCTGCCTCGCCGTGGTGGGCTTTCTGCTGTCGGACCGCTTCGGCACGCTGCGCAACTTCTCCAACCTCTTCGGGCAGGCCGCCTTCCTGGCGATCATCGCAATCGGGCAGACCCTGCCGATCCTGAGCCGCGGCATCGATCTCTCGATCGGGTCGGTCATCGCCTTTGCCGCCGTCCTGACCTCCGGCTTGATCGACAACGACCCCGCGCGCATGGCGCCCGTGACCCTCTTGGTGCTGGCCCTCGGCGTCGCGGTCGGCATGGTGAACGCCACGGCCTCGCATTTCCTGAAGATCCATCCCCTGATCGTCACCTTGGGCATGGCGGCGATCCTGCGCGGCGTGATGCTGGTCTATTCCGACACCCCGGTCGGCGGCACGCCGGAGGACTATGCCACCTTCGCCATGGGGCGGATCATGTGGGAAGAGGAGGGCCTGATCATCGACATCTGGTCGGGCACCGGCCTCTCGCTGGCCGGCGTCTTCTGCCTGCTGCTCTACTTGCTGGTCTACCTCTTCCTGAAGCGCACCCGCAGCGGGCGCAACATCTACGCCGTCGGCGGCGATCCCGATGCCGCCCGCCTTTCCGGCATCTCGGTCTTCCGCACCCTGCTCGTGACCTACGGCTTCAGCGGCTTCTGCGCGGCGCTGGCCGGCATCTATCTGGTGAGCCAGCAAGGCGTCGGCAGCCCCGAACTGGCGGTCAAGGGCTATGAGCTGGACTCCATCACCCCGGTGGTCGTCGGCGGCACGATGCTGAGCGGCGGCGTCGGAGGGGTCGGCGGCACACTGCTCGGCGTCGTGCTCATGGCGATGTTGGGCAACCTTCTGAATTTCCTGGACATCTCCACCTTCTACCAGTGGATCGTGCAGGGTCTCATCATCATCGTGGCGGTCTCGATCTACGTCGAGCGAAGGCGGCGGGAATGAGCGACGAGACCAGACCGGCAATGGCCGACAAAGCGGTCTCGGGGGCCTCCTCTTCCGAGTTCCTAAACCGCTACGGCATCTTCGTCTTCGCCCTCCTCTTGATCGTGGTCGGCGGCGTGACCTCGCCGGTCTTCCTGACCTCCAAGAACCTCCAGAACATCTTCACCGAGGCCGCCCCCCTAGGCATCGTGGTGATCGGCCAATGCCTGGTCATTCTCGTGCGCGGCCTGGATCTCTCGGTCGCCTCTGTGATGGCGACGGCCGCCGTCATCGCGACAGAGTTCAACGCCACCTCGAACGCGATGATCCCGGTGATCTTCCTGGTCTGCATCGCCTTTTCGGCGATGGTCGGCCTGGTCAACGGCTTCCTGGTCACCAAGCGCCAGGTCTCGCCTTTCCTGGCCACCCTGGCGACCATGATCGTGCTGCAGGGCATTCGTTTCAGCATCACCAAGGGCGCGCCTTCGGGTTCCCTGCCGGAAGGCTTTCGCTTCCTCGGGACCGGTCAGATCCTCGGCATTCCGACCGGGATCGTCGCCCTGCTCATCCTGGCCGCCTTCTTCTGCTATCTGCTGCACAAGACCGGCTTCGGACGTCGGGTCTATCTGGTCGGAAACAACCCGAGCGCCGCCAATTTGGTCGGAATCAGCAGCGACCGCGTCACCATCGCCTGCTACGTGCTGAGCTCGGTCTGCGCCTGCCTGGGCGGCCTCTTCCTGGTGGGCTATGTCGGCAGCATCGACAACTTCGTCGGCCAGGGCTACGAGCTGCTGTCGATCGTGGCCGCGGTGATGGGCGGGGTGGCGCTGACCGGCGGGCGCGGCAGCATCCTGGGCGGGCTCGCCGGTGCCCTGATCCTGACGGTGATCTTCAACCTGGTGCTGCTGAACGGCCTGCCGAGCGAGTTTCAGTACATCATCCAGGGCGTCATCATCATTGCCGCCACGGCCTTCTACATGCTGCGCCGGAACCGCTGAGCGGCCGACGAAGTTCTAGTCCGGCGCCTTGCGATAGACCGGACCGCGGTCGATCACCGGCTGCAAGAGACCGTCGCGCATATAGTCGTTCTCTTCCTCCGGCTCCGCCGGCCGGCTGGTCTGGCCCGGATAGCCGAGCAGGCGCCAGACCTCCGGCTGCATGTAGTAGGCCGCCGAAGCGACCACGCCGACCGCGCCGATCGCAAGGTGGTCGTCCCGGTTCAGCTGCTCCAACACCTGGGCCGCATCCTTGCCGGCCGCCCGGTCCAGCGCGCGAAAGAAGGCCTCGTGCAGGTCCGGGCGCAGCCCCAGCACCTGGTCCAAGGGTGCCCCTTCCAGCTGCACTTGGCTCGCCGCGGGCATACCCTCCGCTTCGGGGATCAAGACATCCGCCAGCGCCGCGAAGGTCCGGCGCTGCGCGTCGGTGAGGGAGATGGTCATGCCGCTCGCTCCAGGCTGCCGCGGTTCTCGATGATGTTGAGGGTGGCCCGCAGCGCGATCGCGCTGATCGTCGCCGTCGGGTTGAAGCCGGAGGAGGTCACGAAGACGCTGCCGTCCAGGATGTAGAGGTTGGGGACGTCATGTGCGCGGCACCAGCGATCGACCACCGAGGTCGCTGGATCGTCGCCCATCCGTGCCGTGCCCATGAGATGCCAGCCGCAGTCGGTCATGAGTTCGGTGGAGCTCAAGGCATAGGCGCCCGAGGCCTCCAGGGCCTCCTTGGCGCGCGCCACGTGGAAGGAGATGAGCCTCCTGGTGTTTTCCGAGTTCTTGTAGATCACCTTGGGCGCCGCGATGCCGTCGGAGTCGGTGAGCCGCGCATCCAGCACCACCCGGTTCTCCGGATCCGGAAGGTCCTCGGCGATAATCCCCCACTCCAGCGACCGGCCCAGGCGCTCTCGGGTGCCGCGGTGCAGGGCCGCGCCCCAGGCTTCCTCCAGCGGCTTGCCGCCCAGGGCCGAGCGCAGGCCGAGCGGTCCGCCGGTGCCCTGCGCGTTCCACTTGGCGCCACGCACGAAGCCGCGGCTGGCATCGGTCTCGTAGAACTGCATGGAGTAGATGCACTGGCCGTTGGGACCCATCCAGCTTTCCAGCGGGTCCTCGAAACAGCCCATGACCACGGCGAAGGGATGCATCATGAGATTGCGCCCGACCAGGCCGGAGCCGTTGGCCAGGCCGTCGGGAAAGCGGTTGGAGGTGGAGTTCAGCAGCAGCCGGGGCGTCCCAACCCCGTTGCAGCAGAGGAGAACGACCTCCGCGCGCTGGCGATGCTCGACCCCCTGGCGGTCCACATAGACGGCACCGTTCGCATAGCCGCGCTCATCCAGCGTCACTTCGCGCACCCTGGCCCCGGTGATCAGCTTGGCCCCGAAACGGGTGGCATCGGGCCAATGTGTCAGATCCATCGAGCCTTTGGCCTGCTCCGGGCAACCGTACATGCAGACACCGCGGCGAACGCACTGGCTGCGGCCGCGATAGGCCCTGGAGGGAATCGCCTGGACCGCCGGCCACCAGTGCCAGCCCAGCTTGTTCATACCTTCGGCCGCCTTGCGTCCCACCTTGCCGATCGGCAGCGGCGGCAGCGCCGGACCGGGCGAGGGCGGGAAGGCCGGATCGCCCGGCAGGCCCGAGACCCCCATTTCGATGTCCAGTGCATCGTAGAAGGGGGCGAGATCCTCGTAGGAAATCGGCCAGTCGTCGGCCACGCCATCCAGCGACTTCACCCGAAAGTCGGAGGGCACGAAGCGGTGCCAGTGCGCCGCGTAGATGACCGTGCTGCCGCCGACGGCATTGTACATCAGCGGGTTGACGTCGCTCTCCTCGGCATTGACGGGATAGTCGTCGGGCAGTCCGCGGGTGTTCGGATTGGGATGCCAGCGCTTCTGCTGCATCAGCTCCCAAGCCGGCGTGTCGGTGTAGAAGTCCTCCAGCCCGACCTGGCGGCCTTGCTCCAGGCAGACCACCTTGAAGCCGGCCTCCGCGAGGTGGCGCGCCGCGATCGATCCGGACGCGCCGGCACCGACGATCAGGACTTCGGCGACCTCCGGCGATTGACGAAGCTCTGCCACGCTGGATCCTCCCGCTGGGTTCTGCCGTATTCTGTACGCAAGTGTATGCAAAACTGACCCGGTCTGGCAACAGCCAGCGGCTGTCGCGATTCGGCGACGAGTCCGCTCCCTAGAGTCCACCGGGAATCCACCGGGAAGCCCACCGCGCCTAGCGCTCCAGAAGAGCTTTCTTGAAAAGGCTCCAGTCGTATGCAACCGTGTACTGGTGTACAACACTGTCCGGCGAGGGCTGCCAAGCCAGGGCGGACATCGCCGGTGCGAGACGCCAATCGGAAGGCCTTCGCCTGGACGCGGGGGCGAACCACCTGATCTGGGACAGCTTCATGGCAGACTGGGACGTGATTGTCGTGGGCGCGGGGAACGCCGCTTTCTGTGCGGCCCATGCCGCGCGCGAGCAGGGAGCCTCCGTTCTCATGCTGGAACGGGCACCTAAGGAAGAGAACGGCGGCAACAGCCGCTTCACGGCGGGGGCCATCCGCTTCGCCTACGACGGCGTCGAGGACATCCGCGCGCTCTGCCCCGATCTCTCCGAAGAGCAGATCGCGATCACCGACTTCGGCACCTACACCACCGACCAGTTCTACGACGACATGTTCCGCGTCACCCGCTACCGCACCGATGCCGCGCTTTGCGAGCGCCTGGTATCGCGGTCGCGCGAGTCCATGTTCTGGCTGAGAGACAAGGGCATCCGCTTCATGCCGATCTTCGGCCGCCAGGCCTTCCAGGTCGACGGCCGCTTCAAGTTCTGGGGTGGGCTCACCCTGGAGGCTTGGGGCGGCGGTCCGGGCCTGGTCGACGCGCATACCGAGATCGCGCGCAAGACCGGCATCGAGATCAGCTACCAGACCAAGGTCCTCTCCCTGCTGCACAGCGGTGCCGCCGTCACCGGCGTGAAGGTGCGCTGCAAAGGGGCCATCGAGGAGATTTCGGCGAAGGCCGTGGTCTTGGCCACGGGCGGCTTCCAGGCCAACGCGGAGCTCAGGACCCGCTACCTGGGGCCCGGCTGGGAGATGGCCAAGGTACGCGGCTCTCGCTTCAACACCGGCGACGGCATCCGCATGGCCTTGGAGGTCGGGGCGTCGAGCTACGGCAACTGGTCCGGCTGCCATGCCGTCGGCTGGGACTACAACGCGCCCGAGTTCGGCGATCTCACCGTCGGCGACAATTTCCAGAAGCACTCCTATCCCTTCGGCATCATGGTGAACGCCGAGGGGCGCCGCTTCGTCGACGAAGGCGCGGACTTTCGAAACTACACCTACGCCAAGTACGGTCGCGTGATCCTGGAGCAGCCGGACCAATTCGCCTGGCAGATCTTCGACCGGAAGGTGACCCACCTTCTGCGCGACGAGTATCGGATCAAGCGGGTGTCCAAGGTGCAGTCCGACAGCCTGGAGGGTCTGTCCGAGAAGCTCGAAGGGGTCGACCCGGCGGGCTTCCTGGCGGAGATCGAGGCCTACAACGCGGCGGTGCGCCAGGACGTCCCCTTCAATCCCAACGTCAAGGACGGGCGGGAGACAGAGGGCCTGGCGGTGCCCAAGTCCAACTGGGCGAACACCATCGACAGTCCGCCCTTCGAGGCCTACCACGTCGGCTGCGGCATCACCTTCACCTTCGGCGGCCTGCGCATCGATCCCGACAGCGGCCAGGTGTTGGATATGGACCTGGAGCCGATCCCGGGCCTCTATGCGGCCGGCGAGTTGGTCGGTGGCATCTTCTACTTCAACTACCCGGGCGGAACGGGGCTCATGTCCGGCCTGGTGTTCGGCCGCCTGGCCGGCGGCTCCGCCGGCGGGCGGAACTGACGCCGCGCCCTCAGCCCTTGGCCAAGTGCCGGCCGACCAGATAGCCGAAGGCGAGCGCCGGCCCCAGGGTGATGCCGGGCCCGGGGTAGGCGCCCTCCATCACGGAGGCCATGTCCGCGCCGCAGCAGGAGAGCCCGGGGATGACGGCGCCGGCCTGGTCCAGAACGCGGCCCTCCGCGTCGGCGTCCAGACCGGCGGCCGTGCCGAGATCGCCCGGGACCACGCGCAGCGCATAGAAGGGCGCGCGCTCGATCGGTGCCACGCAGGGATTGGGGCTGACGGCGGCGTCGCCCAGGAAGCGCTGGTAGGCGTCGCCGCCGCGACCGAAGGCCGGGTCCTCGCCACGCCGGGCGGCGACATTGTAGGCATCCAGGGTGTCAAGGAAGGCCTCCACCGGCAGGTCCAAGGCGGCGGCGAGATCGGCGGGCCTGTCGCCGCGCCGCAGATAGCCCTGCGTGAGGTAAGGTTTCAGGCGGCGCGTCTTCGGCTTGACCGCTCCCATCCCGTAGCGCTGCAGGAAGAGAGCATCGCAGATCAGCCAGGCGCCCGCGTCGCCGCGCGACCGGTTCTGCTGCGCCAGCAGCGCGGTGGCAAAGGCGTGGTAGGAGACCGCCTCATTGGCGAAGCGCCGGCCCAAGTCGTCGACGGCGATCAACCCCGGCTTGGCGCGATCGGTGACCGTGTGCGGGTAGACCGCGCGGCTGCCGTCTCGGCGGGTCAGGTGCGAGACCGGCGCCAGGAAGGCATTGCCGGCCTTACCGGTCGTCAGCCGCGCGCCAACCGCTTCGGCCAGGGCGAGGCCGTCGCCCCGCGCCCCTTCCGCGGCGGCGCTGTTCTCCCGCAGAACCGCCGGCAGCAAGGCCGCGCGACGCGTCGGGTCGTGCCCGAAGCCGCCGGTGGCCAGGACAACGCCACGCGCGGCGGCAAACCCGGTCCCGTCTTCGCAGGCGAGGCCCGACACACGCCCCGAGGCGTCGCGCGTCAAGGCGGTCGTCTCGGTGGATACGTGGATCGTCACGCCGGCTTCGCGCAGCGACAGGAGGAACCTGGCGACCAGGGCATTGCCCAGAACCAGCGACGTTCCGCGCCCATAGCGGAGTTTCTGCCCGGCATAGCGCGCCAGGTAGGCGGCGACCACGCGGCTTGAGCGGAATGAGCGGAACACGCGCCGGAAGTGCGGAATGTCCGGGCGCGCGATCATCATGCCGCCGAAGAGCGAGAACTCGGGCAAGGGCGGCCGCAGCAACGTCAAGTCCCGACCCAGCCGGGCGGCCTCGAAAGGCTCCGGCTCCAGCACTCTGCCGGCCAGGCTGGCGCCGGCTTGGTCGGGGTAGTAGTCGGGATAGAGCGCCACCGGATTGAGGCGCACATGGCTGCGCTCCGCCAGGTAGTCGACGGCCTCGGGCGCCGCCTGCAGAAAGGCGGCCATCCTGGGATCCTCGGCGGACCCGGGCACCTGGCCCGCCAGATAGCGGCGGACGGCGTGCGGGTCGTCCTCGAAGCCCGCTTGCCGCGCCTGCTTGCTGCCGGGCGCCCAGACCATGCCGCCGGACCAGGCCGTGGTGCCGCCCAGCTGGGGCTGCCGCTCGATAAGACAGACGGAGAGCCCTTCCAGTGCCGCGACCAAGGCCGCCGTCATGCCGGCCGCGCCGCTGCCCAGCACGACAACGTCGTAGCTCCTCTCTCGCGGCATCGTCCGCCCCTCCTAAGGCGTGACGGTGATCAGGCGCTCCTCGCTCATTTCCCGCATGGCATAGGCGGGCCCCTCCTTGCCGAAGCCGCTGTCCTTGACGCCGCCGTAGGGCATCAGGTCGACGCGCGCGCTGGAGCTGTTGTTGATGTGCAGGCTGCCGATCCGCAGGCTGCGCGCCGTCTGCAAGGCCCTGTCGATTCGCTGTGTGTAGAGTCCGGCCGCCAGCCCATAGGGCGTGGCGTTGATGCGCCGGCAGGCCTCCTCCAGGTTGCCGTAGGACTGCAGGGTCATGACCGGCGCGAAGATCTCCTCCTGCAAAAGACGGCTGTCGTCGGGAGCACCGCGGAGCAGGGTGGGGGCGAGGACGGCGCGCTCCAGCGCTGCCCCGGCAAGACAGGTGGCGCCGGCCGCGATCGCCTGGTCAAGCGTGGTCTTGGCCTCCCGCGCCGCCGCGGGAGAGATCATCGGCCCGGTCAAGGTCTCCGGCCGTGCCGGGTCGCCGAAGGGCGTCGCCTTGGTCAGCGCCTCCAGGCCAGCGGCGACATCGCCGAGAATCTCCTCCTGCGCCAGGACCACCTGGACCGACGTACAGACCTGGCCGGCCTTGCGGAAGGCGGCGTTGCGGATGGTTGGCAAGGCCCTGTCGAGATCGGCGTCCGGCTCCAGCACGGTGAAGGAGATGGCGCCCAGTTCGAGCTGCACCCGCCGGAGGCCGGCCGCGGCCTGGACCGCGCGCCCGACCTCGGTCGAGCCAGTAAAGGCGTAGAACTCGATCCTCCGGTCGGCCAGCAGGGCCTTGGCGGTCTCCGCCGATCCCTGCAGCAGGGCGATGAGACCCGCCGGCCAGCCGGCACGAACCATCAAATCGACGATGGCGGCACCGCAAAGCGGCGTCATGCTGGACGGCTTGAGGGCGATGGGATTGCCGGCGGCGATCGCCGGCGCGACCTTGTGCGCGACGGTGTTGAGCGGCGCGTTGAAGGGGGTGATGGCGGCGACCGGACCCAGCGGAACCCGCAAGACGAAGGCGAGGCGGCCGGACGGGCCGGGCGCGCCGGACAGCGGCACCGTCTCGTTCTGTTCGAAGCGGCGCGCCTCTTCGGCCGACAGCGTGATGGTCTCTATGCAGCGTTTCACCTCGGTCTCGGCATCCAGGTGGGTGAAGCCGGTCTCCAGACGATAGGTGGCGGCGAAGGCCTCCGCCTCCGCGCGTAGGAGGTTGGCGGCGCGATGCAGGATCTCCGCCCGCTCGAAGGGGTCGGGGACGCCCGCGTCGAAGGCGCGGGTGAGGCCGGTTACGGCGCGCGCGACATCATCGGGCCCGGCTGCCGCGATCGCGGCGATCTCCTTGCCGTCGTACTTGTCGTAGAGCGGAAACCCGCCGGCACCCTCTTGCCAATCGCCCTCCAGAAAGAGCCTCGTCTCGACCTTCGCGCTGGCCGAAGCCGCATCGCTGCCCATCTCCTTCCTCCATCTTGCATTCTTTTGTGTACCATTGCACTCTGTTGCCTGGCCAGTGTCAGATGGCGCCGCCTTCGCCGATCGGAGCAGAATGACGGCGATCGCGGATGAGCCGAAGCGGGCCGGCTGGCCTAGACGGCATCGCCAAGCATAGTGGAGGAGCGTCACGGTGACAGAAATGAAGGGCGGCGAGGTCATCGCCGATTTCCTGATCGGCGAAGGCGTGCCCTATGTCTTCGGGATCTGCGGCCACGGCAACGTCGGCATGCTGGACGCCCTGCATGCCCGATCCGACAAGATCACCATGATCTCGCCGCGTCACGAGCAGACGGCGGGACATATGGCCGATGCCTACTTCCGCGTCCGTCACCAGCCGGTGGCGACCTTGACGTCCTGCGGGCCCGGCTCGGCCAACCTGCCGATGGCCGCCGCCAATGCCTATGCCGATTCCTCGGCCTTCTTCGCCATCACCGCCAACGTGCCGACGCAGCAGTTCAATCGCGGCCCCTTTCAGGAGATGTACCGCCAGAAGGAAGCCGACTTCCCCTCCATGCTGCGGCCGGTGGTGAAGCGCAGCTATCAGCCGACCCGGGTGGAGATGCTGCCCTTGGCCCTGCGCCAAGCCTACGACGTCATGCTGGGCGGTCGCCCCGGGCCGGTGCAGGTCGACGTCCCCTTCAACCTCTTCATGGAGGAGGCCGAGGTCGAGCTGGAGACGGCGCAGGCCCGCCGCACCGCCCGCCGTTCGGGCGCGGCGCCGGAGGACATCGACCGCCTTGTGAATCTGCTGGCCGAGGCCGAGCGCCCGGTGCTCTTCATCGGCCACGGCGTCACCCTGTCCGAGGCGTCGGAAGAGCTCACCGCGCTTGCCGAGCGACTGACCGTTCCAGTGATCAGCTCGCCCAACGGCATGGGCGCGATCGACATGGAACATGACCTGTCGCTCGGCTTCATCGGCCGCAACGGTGCTTTCCCGGCCAATCAGGCGGGGCGCCATACCGATCTCATCCTTTGCATCGGCGCGCGCTTCGACGACCGCTCCTCCTCCTCCTGGCTGCCGGGTTACTCCTGGAACATGCCGGGCGCCAAGCTGGTCCAGATCGACGTCGACGTGAACGAGATCGGCCGCAACTACCCGGTCGAACTGGGCATCGCCGCCGACGCCAGGACCTGTCTGGCGCAGCTGCTTCAGGCCCTGGAGCAGCGCGGCCTCGCCCGGCCGGAGCGCCGGCAGTGGCTGGGCGCGATCGCGGGCTGGCGGGCGGAGTGGGAGGCCTACGTCGCGCCCAACTTCGCCACCATGGCCAAGCCGATGCGGCCGGAAACGGTGGTCGCCGGCTGCCGCAAGGCCCTGCCGGAGGATGCCATCATCTCCCTCGATTCCGGCGTCCATCACAACTGGTTCATGCAGTTCTGGAAGGCCCGCCGTCCGCAAAGCATGCTGAACGCCTGGGGGTTTTCCGCCATGGGCTTCGGCGTCAGCGGTATCCTGGGCGCGAAGCTGGCCAAGCCGGAGGTGCCCTGCGTCGCGATCTGCGGCGACGGCGGCTTCACCATGACGCCGCACGTGCTCTGCACCGCCGTCGAGTACGATATCCCCTGCGTCTGGGTGGTCTGGAACAACTTCTGCTGGGGTGCCATCCGCGACATCCAGTACGGCCTCTTCGACGGCCGCGAGATCGGCACGGCCTTCTACTCCGGCGCCAACAACACGCCCTACAACCCCGACTTCGCCATGCTGGCCCGCGCGCATGGCGTGGAAGCCGTCACCGTGACCGAGGGCGAGGACTTCGCCGGCGCGCTGGACCAGGCGGTCAGGTCCGGCAAGCCCTACCTCCTGGACGTGCACGTCGACGCGGAGATCAAGCCGCCCGCCACGGGGACCTGGGCGCTGCCGCCTATCCCCCACAAGGAACCGGTGTTCGGAGCAGCCGCCCGATAGCGGGGCCGGACCCGACAAGAGAGCAACGCGAGGAAAGAGCCATCATGTTCGAACACAACGGCGCAACGATCCGACGGATTGCCGAGGTGCTGTGGGAGACCCCGCCGGCGCACTACGACGCCCACTCCAAGATGCTGGTGACGCCGGACACCGACCGCACCAAGCAGCTCGACTTTCGGATCTCCAGCTACCAGCCCAAGGGCTACGTCGCGCCGCACAGGCACAAGATCCAGGAACAGATCTACTACGTTCTCGAGGGCGAGGGCCTGATGGTGATCGACGGCGAGCGCAAGGTCGTGGAGCCGCACAGCTGCATCTTCCTGCCGCCCGGCGTCGAGCACGCGATCTACAACACGGGCCTTAAGGACCTAGTCTTCTTCGTGGTGACCAGCCCGCCCAACGACGAATAGGCCGAGACCACTGCTGTCCGGCTTAGCCGTGAGAGCGACTGAATGGGGAGTCTCCAAAAGGATTGATCAACCATTAATCGTCATGGCCGGGCTTGACCCGGCCATCCACGTCCCGCCGTTAGCGCCCTCCTCTCCCACAGCGTGCGGCTGGGCCACTAGATCCCCGGGTCAATGCCCGGGGATGACGTGAGAAAGATGCAAAAATTAGAGAGAAATACAATCAATCTCCCTAAACCGGACAGCAGTAGGTCAAGACCGAGCGTCCGTCCCTAGTCCTTGATCTCGTCCTCCAGCATCGACTTCAGGCGCACCGTGTGTGCGCTGCGAATATGCTCCTTCGCCGCTTCCTCGGCGGCGACGGCATCGCCCCGGTCGATGGCCTCGACGATGCGGAGGTGCTCGTCCAACGCCTCCTCGCCACGGCCGGGGTAGGCCAGGGTCGTGGGGCCCAGAAGCCACATGGAGGTCCTCAGCCCCTGCAGCATCTCCACCAGGTAGCGATTGTGGCTGGCCCGATAGAGCGCGCCGTGAAAGCGCTGATTGGTGCGCGCCAAGTGAGTCGGGTCCTCGATCCGCCCGCGATCGGCCTCGATCATGTCGCGCAAGGCATGGATCTCCGAGCGGGACGCGTGACGACTGGCGAGCGATGCCGCGGTTCCCTCCAGCACCTCGCGCATCAGGTAGAGCTCGGTGACGGTGTTGTGGTCCAACTCCCGCACCACGGTGCCGCGGTGGATCTCGTGCGTCACCAAGCCCTGCATCTCCAGCCGCCGCAAGGCTTCGCGGATGGGCGTGCGGCTGACGCCCAGCAGGTCGGCCAGGTGCGATTCACGCAGGCGCGCACCCGGCCGTAAGTCGCCGTCACGGATCATATCCAAGAGGCGCTTGTAGACGTCGGCCCCATGCGCCGTGACGTTCGCTAATGCCGCCTTCTGCGCCTCTTTCGGCACGTTCCGACCCACCAAGTCCTCCCTTCGCCCGCCGTACTCGCGTGCCCCACCTTAGCATCCTGCCGGCCGAAGGCGAAACAGCCGCGGCATCGGCACTCCCAAGTCTTGAGCTTCATCAACCACGATATGAGTGAAGGATATGTGTGTGCGCGCTCTGCAAACTCCCTGGTCACCTGGTCGTAGATGCCGGCCCAAGACGCCAGGCCCCGCTGCAGATCGAACAAGGAGATCTTGACGGCAGACTGCTCTTGGGCGGTGAGTTTGGCCAAGGCTTTGTTGAACGTCTCTAACTTCATGCCTAGCCCATCTCGCGGTCAGACTGCTCCTTGGGACCGGGGAGGCCGCGCCAAAAACTGAAGATCCGTCCGACCTCTGCCCTGATCACTTTTCTCGCTTTACTGCGGCTCAAACCCTGCACATGCATCAAGGTCTCGTAGTCGGTGAGTTCATGGCGTATGTAGTTCGTCGCGATGGAGCCGACCACCCGGCCAAGCCGCTTGTGCCGCTGAGGGTTCCGCGAAACCCGAGCGATGATGGCCAAGCGATAGATGCCGGGGCAATTCGGCATGTGTTTCTCCACATGGGCCCTCACATCCTCTTCGGTGAAATAGGTCTTTCCCAAGCCTAGACTCCAAAGACCGTCATCACTTCGTCGCCGAAGTAGTTGATGACTTTCATCGCGAAGCGGCCGCTGGCAGGGCGCGAGAAAGGGCGCGAGGGGTCTCGGTAGAGCGTCTCCCAGGCCTCTCGATCGATCTCCGCCTTCAGGCTGGTCTTCAGCGCCTTGTAGGGATCGTTGGCGCCGAGGAAGTAGGCATGGCGGACGATGAAGCTCCCTTCGTTGTAGTCGGTGTCGATGAACCAGGCCGTCAAGTCGAAAGGAATGCCCATGATGTCGGCATACTCGACCGAGACGAGACCGTCGCCATTCAGATCGAGTCTCGCCTGAGCGTCCGCGAATTGGCCGCGTCGCTTCTTCGCCATTGGGACGGGCGAGATGCGCTCAGAACGCCGCCGTCCGGAGTCGAGCGGGCGATCCAATGGCAACCCTTCCGCGTCAAAAGCATGATGGAGGGTCGGCTCCTCGTCGGGCGAGTTAAGGATCGGCTCTTCGCAGAAACTCTCTGCCATTGTGATCATCGCATGACTGGCTGACATTCTTGCTCTTGGACGGATCACTTGAAACCGCGCCCGCTGGTAGGGTCACGCACTCGTTCGACTACTCGCCAGAAGCTGCCGTTTTGCAACCAGAGAGCACTCGGTTTCTCCATGTCATTAGAAGCCACGTCACGGATTTCCCTCGAACGGCCTCTGCGTTGCAACCCATGTTTGCAGCGACCATAGTGATTATCTCCACTCCTTCTTGTCCAGTCCTTTCCGGCTGAGACATGGAGGAGCGAACCGACCGTGCCCCGATGTGCAGCGTCCAATCTTCGAGGTTCCGTGGCTGCCTTTCGCGCATCCCGGGTTCATCGAGGCTTCGTCGAGACGTCCGTCCCGGCCCGGTAGATGCAATCGGCATAGACGACAAGGCTACGCTTCTCGACATAGCCCGCAAGCACACCCAGGTCCTGGGCCCGCCAACGGGCCGTGCAGACTAGCGTGACGAAGCCCTCCTCCACCGTTGGCCGAAGCGAGAGGACGTTGGTTTACTGGCGACGGGGTCGTTGTTCGGAAGTGGTCAGGGGACGTGCTCGCTTCGCCATGGCGAGCCGGGGCCGCCCGCCACGTTAGGGCTCCGCGCGAATCTCGGCTGCACTGCTCGCTCAAGGCAGACGTGCCCGCGGTTGTCTTGCCTTCAGTGGTGCATTGGATCTTGAGGTTGGTCTTCTCCGCGAGCCGCTCCCCAGGCTGCTGTCGGCGAGATAGGCCTGCCCTTGCATTCCGCAGACCCCCGGAGTCGTCGCATCGGGGGCGATGATGATGTCCAGCGCCGTCCGAGGCTCACACTCTTCCCTCGGTATCGAGCTGGCACAGACCAGGAGTAGCGCTTAAAGCAGCTCGGTTGTCTGCTTCGCTGTTCTGCTTTGACGAGTCGAGCGACCGGGCATGAATCGAGCGCTCAAAGCTCCCCGGCGCGTCCTCAATCGCTGATGCGGCTGCTAGCCGAGGAGTGACCCCGATGACGGCAAACCCGCAGTCGCCGTGGAGACTGTCGTTGCCGCTGGCGCCTGTTGAAACGGCGGCTGGCCGAAAGGCCCATAGAACTCCTCTGCGCCCTAACCGCCATGGGAAGCTCTATCAGTTCTAAACTCGAGGACAGCATTATCGCTT
Organism: Rhodospirillales bacterium; assembly: GCA_963669375.1. Classification (GTDB taxonomy): domain Bacteria; phylum Pseudomonadota; class Alphaproteobacteria; order Kiloniellales; family JACOMY01; genus JACOMY01. The sequence continues at coordinate 2,471,070 of OY770024.1, forward strand.
AAGTCGAACAGCAGGTCTGAGCCAGCGAAGCGTGAGTTGACTGCCATCCCCGTTCCTTCTTGTGCCTGTCAGGACGTGGCGTTGCGTTAGAGTGTTGAAGGCGACTGACTCGGTCCCTTCCTAAAGCGTTACGTCGATGCCGGTCAGTCCGGCGCCGGCGCCCGGAAGGGTGGCACCCCCGTCCAGGATCAAGGTGTCGGTTCCACTGCCGCCGTCATAGAAGTAGCCGACGAAGTCACCCTGGCTGGCAACGATGAACACATCGTTACCGCTGCCGCCGAAGAGCGTGTCCGAACCGGCCCCGCCGATCAGTGAATCGTCACCATCGTCGCCGTGTAGGGAGAGATCATCGCCACTGCCGCCGAAGAGAGAGTCGTTACCGGTGCCGCCGTAGAAGTAAGCGTCCGCTCCGCTACCGCCGGCGAGCGTGTCGTCACCGTCGTTACCCTGAAAAGCGGAATCATCTCCATCGCCGCCGGAGAGACTATCGGTACCGCTGCGTCCGTAAAACCCACTATCGTTACCGTCACCGCCATAGAGAGAGTCGGCACCGGCGTTGCCTTCGAATGAACGATCGTCTCCATCGCCACCGTAGAGGCGATCGGATCCATCTCCTCCATAAAAACGTGAATCGTCTCCATTACCACCAAAGAGACTATCGGTACCGGAACCTCCGAAAAACAGAAAGTCGTTCCCACTGCCGCCGATGAGGACATCATCGCCATCGCCACCCCAGAAAGTGACGTCAATACCATCGCCTCCGTGGAGGCTATCGGCGCCGTCCCCGCCGTAGAACCGAATGTCATTTCCATCACCACCGAAGAGGCTGTCGTCACCGGTACCTCCGAAGGACCGAGTATCGCTGCCGCTGCCGCCGAAGAGTGTGTCGCTATCGTCTCCACCGCTGAGCTGGTAGTCATTACCACTGTCACCGAAGACACTGTCGGCGCCGGTACCTCCGTCCAATCCTCTGTCACGGCCACTCGTGCCGATGATTACGTCGTCGCCGTCATCACCATTCAAGAAAGAGGCGGTCCCACTGCCACCAAACAGACTGTCGGCGCCGCTGCCGCCGGATAAGAGACGATCGTCTCCGCTACCGCCAAAGAGGCTGTCGACACCGCTGCCGCCATCCAAACGACTATCGTTTCCGCTACCACCGTAGAGGCTATCGTCGCCTAGATCACCGCGGAGCACATCAACACCGGAGCCACCTCTCAACTCGTTTACGCCGCTGTTACCCTCGATGAAATTACCAAGATTATTACCGAAGCCATTGAGGTCGCCTGCATCGTCTTGAAGCACGAGTTGTTCGATGAACTCGCCCGTGGAGGTCGACGGCAGGGTGAAGGAAAAGGAAACAATCACCCGATCGGTGCCTTCGCCGGGGAGATTCAAGAGGACATCATCTATGGTGTCCAGCACCATGGTATCATTACCCAACCCACCATACATGGTGTCGACACCGCTGCCACCGTCAAGGAAGTCATTCGCCACTTCGCCATAGAGGGCGTCGACCCCACTACCGCCGAACAAGCTATCCGCTCCGCTACCGCCGAAGAAGCCAGTGTCATTACCGTTTCCGCCCGACAGTGTGTCGGCACCGGTGTCGCCCAGGAAGGAGGCGTCGTCGCCGTCGCCTCCGGAGAGACTGTCGTCGCCGTCGTCTCCATAGAAGAAGCGGTCGCTGCCCGAGCCAGCGGAGAGGTGGTCCGCGTACTGTCCACCGAAGAAGAGGCTTTCGATGCCGCTGCCACCATAGAGCCTGTCGGCTCCGTCGCCGCCGTAGAAGGAGGCGTCGTCGCCCTCGCCGCCGTCCAGCATGTCGCGGCCGTAGGGCGCACCGCCTTCGAAGGCGCTATCGTTACCGCTGCCTCCGAAGAGGCTGTCGTCGCCGCCGTCGCCGGCGAAGTGGCTATCGTCTCCGCTCGCGCCCGACAGGGTATCGGAGTCGGCGCCGCCGTAGAAGCGTCGGTCCTGGCCACTCCCGCCGTAAAGATAGTCGTTCCCTAGTACGCCGAAGAAGTAGGCATCATCGCCGGTCTCCCCCGAGAGCGAGTCATTGCCATTGCCACCATAGAAGGAGATGTCGTTTCCACTGCCGCCGTGCAGCGTGTCCGAGCCCGACCGTCCGTCGGCGAGCCTGTCGTCTCCGCTGCCTCCAAAGATCGTATCGTTGCCCTCCAGACTGGCTTCGGCTGTGTCGTCGCCAAAGAGCCGGTAATCGTCGCCAGCCTCGCCGCGGACGATGTCGTTGCCTCCACCGCCCGCAAGAAGGGTATCACCATCGTCGCCGCCGTAGAGCTTGTCGTCCCCCAGTCCTCCATAGAGGCTGACATCGCTACCGCTACCGCCATAGAGGGCATCAAGCCCCGAGCGGCCGTCCAGTTGTGTATCGTTTCCACTGCCGCCGGAGATCGTATCGTTTCCGTCAGAGCCGATGTCGGCGGTCTCGTCTCCGACGAGTCCCCGGTCGTCTCCGTCACCACCCTGAACGATGTCGTCCCCACCACCGCCCGCGAGCGATGTGTCATCCCCGACGTCGCCAAGAACGGTATCGGTTCCTTCCCCTCCAAAGAGGCTTGCGTCACCTCCGCTGCCACCATAGAGCGTGTCCGATCCCGATCGACCACCAATCAGCGTGTCGTGTCCGCTGCCTCCAAACATCGTGTCGCTGCCATCGGCCCCGTTGAAGGAGTAGTCTCCATAGAGCCGAATGTCATCGCCATCGCCCGCCCGAACGATGTCGTTTCCAGCGCCACCTGCGAAGTAAGTGTCATCGCCGCCAGCGCCGTAGAGGACATCATCGTCCATCCCGCCGTAGGCGCGATAGTCGTTGCCTTGATCGCCGAAGACCGTGTCGTCACCGGCACCGCCCCGAAGGTATCTGTCCGATCCGGATCCGCCAAAGATCGTGTCCGTGTCGGTGCCACCATACAGCGATGTGTCCGCGCCCGTGCCGGCTATGATGGTGTCTACGCCGTCCCGGCCTTCCGCACGATCAGCACCGCTTCCGCCGTAAATGACGTCTATGGCACTGCCGCTGAAGTTTCCGGTGAAGGTGTCACTCCCGCTGCTCCCGAAGAAGAAGTTGGTGCCGGTTACGCCACTTCGACCGAAGTCACTCCCCGTACCTCCGAACAGGAAATCGTTTCCGTTGGCACCGTCCAGCCTGTCATCGCCGTCGTCACCGTAAACAAGGTCATCTCCAGACGATCCGCTGAGGTCGTCGGCGCCGCTGCCGCCATAGATCGTGTCTGCTCCATTGCCGCCTCCGACAGCAAAGTCGTTACCGCTTCCTCCGTAGATAGTGTCGTCTCCGTCGCCCCCACTCACTCCAAACTCATTACCCCCTGCGCCATACATCCTGTCATTGCCGGACCCACCGGCAAGGTTGCTGTCACCACCGCTGCCACCGTCTATGAGATCGTTTCCCGATCCCCCAGAGAGAGAAACATCCGTGCCACTTGCGCCATAGAGATGGTCGTCGCCGCTACCACCATAGAGACGAGTGTCGTTCCCCTCGTTGCCTCGGATCAGGTCGTTACCGGCCCCACCATAGAACCGCTGATCAACGCCTTGGCCGCCGATCAGCGTGTCGTCGCCAGCGTCGCCCCGGAAGTAGGAATCACTCCCGCTACCGCCGTCGAGGAGGTCGCCCGAGGAGCCACCGTAGAAGGACGCGTCCGCACCGCTGCCGCCGAGAATGCTGTCCGATCCCGATCCGCCGAAGAAGCGAGCGTCGTCTCCGTTACCGGCGAGAAGGCTGTCGGCACCAACTCCGCCCCGAACATCGACGTCGTCACCGTCGCCGCCGTAGAGGCTGTCTGCTCCAGAGTCCCCAAGCAGGGCAGTGTCGTTTCCGCTTCCGCCCTCGACGACGTCGTCTCCGGACCCGCCCAAAAGCGATAGATCGGACCCGGTACCGCCGGAAAGCCGATCCGCGCCGTCTTGGCCCTCGAAGAAAAAGTCATCGCCTTCGTCGCCTTCCAGGACGTCATCGCCCGAGTTGCCGGCGAAGTAGCGGTCGATCCCGCTTCCCCCGAAGAGGCTGTCGCTGCCCGATCCGCCCGCGAAGGAGGAATCGTTGTTGTTACCGCCGTAGAGACTGTCGTCGCCGTCATCACCGTTGAAGAAGGAGTCGTCGCCGTTTCCGGCATCCACCCGGTCGGCCGCCGACCCGCCATAGAAGCGCAGGTCATTGGCGTTTCCGGCAGAGAGGCTATCGGCGCCGGAGCCACCGAAGAAGCGGTCATCGAAGCCTGCGCCACCGAAGAGGCTGTCGGCGCCGGCACCGCCGAAGAAGGAGTTGTCGTCGTCTTCGCCGCCGTCCAGGGTGTCGTCGCCCGCACCGCCCGTGAAGGCGATGTCGTCGCCGTCGCCGCCCGAGAGGCTATCGGCGCCGGAGCCCCCGTGGAAATCGCGGTCGCCGCCAGTGCCGGCGGAGAGCACATCGCTGCCCGAGCCGCCGTAGAAACGGTTGTCGAAGCCCTGGCCGGCGGAAAGGCTGTCGTCGCCCGCATCCCCGTTGAAGAAGGAGTCGTCGCCGCGTCCCGCCGACAGCGAATCGGCCCCGGAGCCACCATAGAAGCGGCGGTCGTTACCGCTGTCGGCGCTGAGCTCGTCACTGCCCGAGCCACCGTAGAAGCGGTCGTCGAAGCCGCTTCTGCCGGCAAGGCTGTCGTCGCCCTCGCCGCCGAAGAAGGAGACATCGTCGCCGAGGCCGCCGTCGAGGCGGTCCGGTCCCTCTCCGCCGACAAAGGCGCTGTCGTCGCCCTGGCCAGCGGAGAGGGAATCCGACCCCGACCCTCCCTCGAAGCTCCGATCGTTATCTTCTCCGCCATAGAGGAGGTCGATCCCGGATCCACCGTAGAAACCGAGATCGCTGCCGCTGCCCGCGACCAAGGTATCGTTGTCCTTGCCACCGTAGAAACTGCTGTCGGCTCCGTCGCCGCCGTATAGACGGTCGTTGGCGCCCCGGCCGAAGAAGGCCCGGTCGTCGCCCTCCTCGCCCAGCAGGGAGTCGATGCCGCCACCGCCGTAGAAATGCTCGTCGTCTCCGGCACTGCCATAGAGCTTGTCTTTGCGGCCGTTGCCGTGGAAGTAGCTGTCGTCGCCCTCGCCGGCGTAGAGCTGATCGATGCCGGCACCGCCGTAGACGGAGACATCGTCGCCCTCGGCACCGAAAAGCTTGTCGCCGCCGGTATCGCCGAAGAGCGATCGGTCGATGCCCTGGCCGGCGAAGATCCGATCGTTCGCGCCACCGCCATAGAAGGCGCTGTCGTCGCCGTCATCGCCATAGAGCGTGTCTCTTCCGCCGTCTCCGAAGATCGAGACGTCATCGCCGGCCCCGGCTTCGATGGTGTCGGCGTTGGCGCCACCGCGCAGGTCCCGGTCGTCGCCGCTGCCGGCGTCGATCAAATCGAGGCCGTCATCGCCGTAGAGCGCGCTGTCGTTGCCGCTGCCACCGAAGAGGCTGTCGTTGCCAACGCCACCGAAGAGGAAGCCATCGTCTCCCTCGCCACCGTCGATAACGTCGAGCCGAGACCCGCCGGCCAGACCGCTGTCGTCGCCCTCGCCACCGAAGATGCTGTCCTGGCCGCTCTCCCCCAAGAGCGCGACGTCGTCGCCGCTGCCGCCAAAGAGCGTGTCGTCGGCGCGGCCACCATAGAGGCTGTCGGCGGCGCTCAGGCCATGGAGGGTGTCGTTGTCCCCATAGCCGAGGATGGTGTCCGTATCGACGGTCCCATAGAGCGAGTCCGGACCAGGAGTTCCGGGAATGAAAGCCATTGCCACTACCTCTTCGGTGCTTGGCCCCTTGCGGCCATGCGCGCGCCCTATCCGAGAGCACCCCCCGGCCGGTCCACCGCCCGGGCCGCGCGAAGGGCCATGACGGTCCGACGTCGGAGCCGCTGGCTGCTCTCGACCACGACCTAGTCGTGTGACAAAGCCTAGGTGCCTGTCTCGGCCCGCGCATGACCCATTTGGGCTATGCGCGGCCGGAAAAGCGGAGCCTGAGCACCAGTGCCACCAGTTCGCTCTGGCGGCGCGTCGCCGTCTTGTTGAACGCGGCCTTCACCTGATTGCGCACGGTATGCAGACTGGCGCCTCTCTGCTTGGCGATCTCCTTGAGCGAGCGGCCCTCGGCCAAGCGAAGGGCGATGTCCGCCTCGCTGTCGGTCAGGCGGTAGCAGGCCTTCAGCTTGGCGAGGATTCGCCGATCGCCGCCTGTCTGCGCCACCGGATCTAGGGTCCGGGCCCGATTGGGCGCTCGGATTGCGCCGTTAAGGGTATCCCACCCCCTGCCCCACCGCGACGCTCTCTTTCTGGATGGAGGGGGCGAACTCCGGTCATTCGTCGGGCCTTTCACGGGAGCAGAAGTCACTGGAAGGTGACGCAGCCTGCCGCCGGATCGCCGGCGCCGCATGACCCAATTGGTCTATGAACTGCCTAGAAAGCGCGTCCGCTCGACGAGCCGGACGAGACCGCTCTGCCGGCGCTGATCGGTCTTCATCTGCACCATCTTCATTTGATTGCGAACGGTGTGGATACTGACGCCGCGGCTTTCGGCGATGTCTCTCAGCGAGGCCCCTTCGGCGACGGCCAGCAGGATCGCGGCTTCGGCATCGGTGAGGTCGTAGGCTGCTTTTAGTGTCATCCCAACATCCTGGCCCGATCCCAGCGCGGAGATCGTGAGCAGCATGCAGGGTCCGTCGAACCAGGCGGCCTCGCCGAAAGGACAAGACGATAGATCACTGGGGTCAAAGCGCGAGACCCGGCAAACGTGAGATAAGCCGCCGCTGTCGTCCGAGATGTGCATGACGTCGGCGGGCTCGCTGCTCGCGCTTTTCAGCGAACGCAGGCTCCGCTGCAGCACCCGGTCGACCTTTACATCGACCAAGCGCAGGCGGTTCCGGGCATTGCATTTTACGACATCCCCTTCTTCCAGCAACCTTTCGCCGCTGGTGTTGCTGAAGACCACACGCCCGGCCTCGGTGACGACGAACACGGCCGCCTTGAGGTCGCGATAGGCCTGATCGAGAGCGAGGGACTTGAAGGACACGCCTTCGAGCGTCCGCGCGATCTCAAAGGCATTGCGCAGATGCGGGGACAGAATGGCGAGAAGGGATAGCCACTCGTTCTGCAGTTTTTCCTGATCTCGGAAGCGAATGTTGCCGCCCAAGGCAAGGAATCGGGAGTCGTCTTTAAAGAGGATCAATCCACCACCCGTTCCGATGTCTTCCTGAGGGCGGACCCAATCGTTGTAGAACTCCGTCTTGAGCAGTTTCTCCTTGGGAAAGTAAGTCTCCGCCGATGTGGGCTGGCAGAGTGGCGCCTCCGCGGTCCCAGGCGTCCAAACATTGAACTGTGCATAGTAATCGATGTAATCCTTGATGGAAGCATCCTCATACATGCTGTAGCGAATGCCAAGACTGAACATCCCTTTCACATCATGGCCGTGAATATGGGTGTATACGCCGCCTGCTACATGAGATAACCGGCTCAGGAAGGCATCCCATTTCCGCTGATCCAAGGCCGCGGCATAGATCAGCGGGAGAAGTTCCGTGGCTTTCTCTAGTAGTTTCGAGTCCTGTGACACTGTTTCTTCCACCAGGTTGCGCAAGAAATGCGAGGTTCTTGCCGTCCGAGCGGCCGCTCCGGTCGCTCGATCACACTTCGGTCCGTCCATGGCTGGTGACCTGGACCAAAGGGCCAGGTCAGTTCCCGCCGAGATGCCTCATCCGCTCAATCAGGCTGACGAGTTCGCTTTGCCGATGCGTCTCGGTCTTTGCCTGAAGGGACTTCACTTGGTTCCTGACCGTGTGCAGGCTGGCCGCCCTCCGCTCGGCGATATCCTGAAGCGTCGCCCCCTCGGCCACGGCGAGCGCCACCTCGACTTCGCTTTCCGACAGGCCGTAGATCGCCCGCAGCCCAGCGCCGATGCTGTCATCCGGTTCGATCTTCGAAACGGTCATGAGAAGACTGGGGCCATGCAGGAACAGCCCATTGCCGAAGGGGCTGTAGGTCAGGCCGTCCGGACTGAAGCGTGAGATCCGACAGACATGCGTCAAGCGGCCCTCCTGATCGGAGAGCTTCAGAACGGCGCCCAGGCTTTGCGCGGGGTCTTGCAGCGACTTCAAGCTCTTCTGAAAGACAGCGTCGGCATGGGGATCGCGCATGCGGAGCCCTCCGCGTAGACCGCTCTCGAAGACGCGATCCTCCTCGCGCAGTCTTTGGCCGCTCTCGTTTTGAAAGGCCAGGCGGCCACCGTCATCGATGACGAAGACCGCCGCGCGTAGATCGCGGTCCGCCCGGTCGAGGGCGACCGTCTCGAAGGCCGCGCAGTCCAACTCTTTCCAAATCTCGATCGCGTTCTGAAGGTGAGGCGCCATCCACTGCAGGAGCGTGAGCCAGTCGCCTTGCAGCCGTTCTTGCCGGTCAAAGCTCAAATGACCACCGACCATGAAGAAGCGACTGGCATCTTTGTAGAGGACGATCCCGCCACCCGAGCCGATGTCGCCTTGCGGGCGGATCCAGTCGTTGTAGAACTCCGTTCGAAGCAGGTCCGGCTTGGCGACGTACTGCTCGGCGGCCGTCGCAACGCCGACGGAGGCGCTGCCGATGGCCGGTACCCAAGGGTTCAGCTGATCGTAGTGCGTCAGGTAGGAGCGGATAGAAGCATCGTCGTATCCCGCATACCTCAATCCGATGTTGATGTTCTCTTTGTAGTACTCCCCGGAAAGATGCACCGCCACGCCGCCGGATGCCACCGACAGCTCGTTCAAGAAGTGATCCCATCGCTGCTGATCCAATGCTGAGGCATAGATCATCTCTATCAGCCGTTGATAGGTCTCGAACTCCATGGACAACGCAGTCATGAAAAGCCCCTTCCAGCGATCGGCCCAAGTCCGCGTGCGTCTCTGCGGTGCGTGTCTCCTAAAGGGTGGCCTCGCGCGTCAGCTTCGTACTGTGTGCAATCTCACACTTGGCTGATTTTTCGAGAGGCGGGTGGCATTTCTCAAGCATCGCTCGTCTAGCCGCCGATGAGGCTCAAGCGCTCAACGAGCCGGACAAGGTCGCTTTGCCGGCGCATCTCCGTCTTCGTCTGGATCGTTTTTAGCTGGTTGCGCACGGTGTGAAGGCTCACCTCTCTGCGCTGGGCGATCTCTCTCAGGCTGGCGCCGTCGGCAATGGCCAGGGCGATATCGGCTTCGCTCTCGGTCAGGCCATAGAGTCTTCTGAGCGTCGCACCGACATTCCGGTCAGGTCTGACCGCGGTGATGGTGAGAAGCAGGCTTGGGACGACGAATGCGGCGATCTGTCCAAAGGGGCTGAAGGACAGATCGCTCGGGTCGAAGCGCGACGTCCGGCAGACGTGCGTCAGGCGCCCCTCCGCGTCGGTGATGTGCAGGATTCCGGCAAGGCCGGCGCCAGGGTCACTCCCAGGGTCACCCAAAGAGACAATCGCGCGCTGCAGCGCACTGTTCGCCGCCGCGTCAGCCAGGCTCACGCGGCCAAGAAGGTTCCTTCCGACGACCCTGCCTTCGGCCAGCAGCTTTTCGCCGGTCGCATTGCAGAAAGTCACCTGCCCACTGTCGTCGATGACAAGGACCGAGGCGTGCAGGTCGCGATGCGCCTTCTCAAGGGCGATCGACTGAAGAGAAGCGCCTTCCAACGCGCGGGTAATCTCGAAGGCATTGCGCAAATGGGGACGCAAGAGGCCCAGAAGCGAGAGCCAATCGCCCTCCAGCTTCTCCTGGTCCCTGCGCCTGATGTTCCCACCCAGGATCAAGAAGCGGACATCGTCGTTGAACAGGACAATGCCCCCACCCGCACTGATGTCATCCAGCGGAAGAATCCAGTCGTTGTAGAACTCCGTCCGGAACAATTCCTCTTTCGAGCAGAATGAGTCGCCCGCGGTCGGCAGACCGACCGGCGCGCGCGCCATTCCCGGCGCCCAGGGGTTCAAGGCACCGTAGTAGTCGGCGTAAGTCTTCAGGTACTCATCGGGGTACAGGCTCTTCTTGGCGACAAAGTTGACGTTGTCCTCGATGTTGTGTCCCAGGATGTGGGTGTAGACGCCGCCGGCGGCTCGCGACAGGGCGGCGAGACAGTCATCCCAGCGTTCTTGATCCAGGGCGGCGGCATAGACTGTCTGGACGAGCGCCTGATAGCTGTCGAAGTCACGGATGGCGCCCTGTCGTCCGCTTGACTTGGCCATGAAAGCGACCCTTCTATCGCCTGCCCAAACGCTCAAACGCCGAAGGGTGCGGAATGATTGCCGCGACGCCTGGCTTGGGTGGGACGAATCCTACGGCGCCTTCCGCGGACATGCCCCGGACCTTCATTGAAGCAGGACCGCCAACTCCGACTTGCAACATCCACACCGATGCCAAGCACCCCCAGCGGACGCGCTGCCCTTCTTCGCGTGAGCTCTCCACAAGGCATTCTATTGTTCCGACTATGGACTATGCAATGCTGTAATGAAGTACACCGCATCCCCGTAGTTGAGCGGCCAGGCAAAGCCTGACCATGGCCATGTCAAGCAGGGGATAGAGAGAAAGCCCCGCCAGAATGCGCTAGAGGGTGCCGAGAAGCCTCAACCTCTCGACGAGCCGCACCAGATCGCTTTGTCGATGCGTGCTCGTCTTCATCTGTATCGCCTTCATCTGGTTGCGCACGGTGTGGATGCTGACGTCCCTGCGTTCGGCGACCTCCTGAAGCGTCGCGCCGTCGGCTACCGCCAGGGTGACTTCCGCTTCGCTCAAGGTCAGTCCATAGGTCTGCTTGAGCTGGGACTCGATCTGCCGATCCGCCGGGACCGAGGCGATCGTGAGGAGCAAGCAAGGCTCATGGAAGCTGAAGGCACTGCCAAAGGGGCTGAAAGGCAGCTCATCCGGACTGAAGCGCGAGGCCCGACAGACATGCGTCAAACGCCCTTCCGCGTCCTCCATGTGTATCGCGCTAGCCAGAGCGGACGAGCCGTCTTTCAAGGAACGCAGGCTCTTCCGCAGGGCATCGTTGGCGACAGGGTCCGTGGCGCGAAGGCGGCCAAGACAATCTTCCTGAAGGACCTCGCCGTCCTCCAGCATGCGTTCGCCCGTCGTGTTGCTAAAGGTGACTTGGCCGCTGCTCTCCACGATGAAGATCGCGGCCCTCAGGTCGCGATGGGCCTGGTCGAGCGCGACGGCTTGAAGAGACACGCCCTCCAGAGTGCGTGCAATCTCGAACGCATTGCGGAGGTGGGGGCGCAAGAGGCCCAGAAGCGCCAGCCAGCGCCCCTCGAGGCGCTCCTGGTCCTTGTAACGAATGTTGCCGCCCAGCATGAGAAATCGCTCGTCGTCATTGAAGAGGATGATTCCTCCGCCCGCGCTCAAGTCCTCTTGCGGATAGATCCAGTCACTGTAGAACTCGGTCCTCAACAATGCGTCTCTCGGACAGAACTCTTCTCCGGCGATTGGGACGCCGACGTCAGATGTCTCCATTCCGGCGATCCAAGGGTTCAGCTGCGCATAGTAGTCAGTGTAGGTGCTCATGTATTCATCAGGATAAGTGCTGCCCTTGAAGGAGAAGTGAAAGTTGGATCGCTTGTTGTGTCCGACGATGTGGGTGCAGATGTCACCCGCGGACCGCGACAGAGCGCTCAAAACATCGTCCCAGCGGCTCTGATCCAAGGCAGCGGCGTAGACGATCTGCACGAGGTTCTGGAAGTCGTCGAAGCTTCCGGTCGGGCCGTCTGAACCCCTTGAGCTAGCCATTTCGCTCGTCTCCCTTGCCGCTCTCACTACAGGCGCTTCTCCGCAAGACTGGCTGGCGCCGCGCCCACCCAACGCGCTGTCGGCCCGCCAGATGGCGCCCGCGGCTTCCCGCCTGGGCATCGGCCCCGGTCATTTTCACGTCGTCGTGCCAATGCCCCCTTGTGACAGGGCCGACAGACAGTCTGGCTGTCAGGCCTTGCCGCCCATCACGACAGGAGCGACCGCGAGGCTATGGTGCGGTCCGCTTGAGAGCGCTGTCGTGATCCAAATGACCTATGCCGCAGATTAATCGGGCGGGCTTTCGCCAAAGAGGCGGAACTTCGCCAAGAGAAGCGCGAGTTCCGTCTGCCCTTTCGTGCCCGTCTTCCAGAAGAGCACGCGCAGCTGGTTGCGCACCGTGCTGATGGCGGTACCGGCTGCCGCGGCGATCTCTTTCGGGCTCTTGCCGGCGGCTAACTCCGCGGCCACGCGTGTCTCGGCCTGGGTCAGCTTGAAGACCTGCGCCAAGACCTGCTCCTCTATGGGAAAGCCCACGGAGATGTCGATCAAGGTCACCAGTACGGCGGCCGCCGGTAGGAAGAAAAGCGTCTCATGTCCGCCCGACCTGGGCGCCATCACCAAGCGAGCGCTGGCGACATGCGGTCTGCCTTCCAGGCTGAAAGGCAGATGCAGGCTGGCCTGCGACGCATATCCCAGCTGATCCAAGGCCTTGCGGCAGTAGTCCCGGAAGACCTCGGTTACCTTCGCCGAGCCCAGGCGAAGCCGCCCTATAGCGTCACCACCGACATCCCATCCTCGGCGAAGCAGTTGTTCGGCGGCCGCGTTGGCGGCGATCACCCTAGCCTCGCCGTCCGCCAAGAGAATCGGGCGCCTCTGACCTTCCAGAAGCGAGGCAAGAGTAGAGGCTCTGCTGTTCGCTGCCTCCAGCTCGTATCGCAGTTCCAAGGCGTTCACCAGATGCGGAGCCAGCCTGCCGAAGAGGCGATCGAAAAAGGGGTCCAAGTCGTCGATACGCCGATGGTCGTAGTTGATGCACAGGGAAGCGACTGCATTGGGCGTCTTGATCGCGGTCAAGGCGGTGGCGCCGCAATGGACCCGATGCGGGCGCGCCCAATCCTGAAAGAAGGCACTCTCCCTGATGCGCTCCACCGGCGTTGCCGCGGTCGTGTTGTAGGGCTGGCCGATGATGGCGTTCTCGTGCAGCCCGACCCAAGGCGAATGCCGCCAATAGTGCTCGATGTAGCTCGTGGCCGCGGCCGCGTCCCAGTTCCGAATGTAGGGTATGGATATTCCGCCGTTGCGGCCATCGAGGGCTTGCAGCACCAAGGACGTGTCCGGCACCAAATGATCCATGGCTGCCAGCACCTCGTCCCAATCGCCGCGTCGCGCGCCGGCCGCGTAGATGAGGTCGACGAGTTCACTGAAAGCCGTGGCCGTTATGGCGGTTGTGACCATGATAGGATCACCATCCCTGGCTTGTCGGCGAGGCTTGCCACTGTTTCACCAACGAGCACTCATGTTACTCTGCCCGCAAATCAGTCCCGTTCCCAATTCGGCTCTCTGATTGCTAAGGCGATACTCTTGCCTCTTCGCACAACGACAATACTCTCCTTCGGCTCCGAACGAGACTCTCATCATCGCGGGACTGAAAGTCTGCCCAAACCCCAGTTTGCTTGATCTGAATACTGCTCCCTGATGCAAGACGGCTGGAATCGCTCCACTCCAGTGCAAATTGTCCCTTTTGACTAACATTCTAGTAAAGCAGTATTGGAATGTTCAACCCTGTAACGGAGCAGATTTCGATCCCAGCGCACTGTCGGAGGGGTTTGGGATCATCGGCCGCCGCATCGAATCCCCCACGCTTGCAATCTTGAAACGCTACAAGCCCGATCCGGGACTGCAAGTTTTCGAATGGCGATAGACCAAATGGGTCATGCAGCAACGCACATCACCTGCTCTCCTTAGCTGTGCCGTGCCCCGCTAGAGTAGCGGGTTCGCCTGAGCCTTCGGGTCAGGTGCTTGCCTGAAGGGCGAAGACGCTCGTCGTCCACGGGCCGACTGCGTGACTTGGCGACTGCAACTTGCTTGTCCGGTCGATTGGGGGGCCTTTTGACATGACTGCCATAGAGATGACTGCCTTCACCGGAAACGACCTTTCCGATGCCGGGGAGGGCCGGCTGCTTCTTGGGGATCACCTCACGATGCCGGCCAGCGTCACGACGCTGTTCTCGGTTACCGATGACGATGGGGGTCTATCCGGCGACTACCGTCGGAATGAGCAGGGGGACGACACGAGCGGCCAGTTGGCGGACATTCGGATCGATGGCGATCTGGTCCACAGCGATGTGAAGATCTATGCGGAGCGGACGCTGACGCTGAAGGACGACGCCGGCGAGACCTACCACCTCGCGGAGATGGAGGTCGCTTCGGCGCAGAGCAACGGTGTTTTCTACACCTTCTACTCCGGCGTTCCGGAGGCCGGCACAGAGCTGACTGTCGTCGGCAGCCGAAACGTGAAGAAGCAGGATCTCGACTACGAAGACCTATCGGCCGGCCTGATATTGGTCGCCGAGGAGGACGGCCCCGCCGTGACCCTGGATCTCTCCTTCCTGGGAGACTCCAGCGGTGCCGGCGATGACGACGACGATGATGATGACGACGATGATGATGACGACGACGGCAGCCTCCTCCTGTCGATTAGCGGAGAACCGACCGAAGGGGAGGCGTCCATAGAGGGGGCGACGCTCACCTTCGATCCAGGCACGGGGTTCCAGGATCTGGCGGCAGGGGAGCTGAGAAAGGTCACCATCGAGATCACCGCGGCCGACGAGGCTTCGGCGGACGACGACGATGATGACGACGATGACGACGGCACCTTCGTCAGCAACGTCACCGTCATGGTGACAGGCGTCAACGACGATCCGACCTTGGCCCAAGGGGAACTGGCGGCGGAAGAGGACGGCCCTGTCGTCACCTTGGATCTGGCTACCTTGGGCGCCGATGTCGACAGCGACGACGACGGTTCCTCCTTGAGCTACGCGGTCACCGGGGCGCCGGCCGAGGGCGCTGCCTCAATCTCGGGCACGACTCTCAGCTTCGATCCCGGCGCCGACTTCCAGGACCTTACTGTCGGTGAGAGCCGCGAGGTCACCATCCAAGTGACGGCCACCGACGCGCACGGCGCAACGGCCGTCAATGACGTGATCGTTACCGTGACCGGCGGGAACGACGCCCCGACCTTGGCTGCCGCGGTGATGGATGCGGCGGAGGACGGCCCAGTCGTCACCTTGGACCTGGCTGCCCTGGGCGGCGACGTCGACAGCGACGACGATGGTGCTTCCCTGAATTACGCCGTCACCGGTGCCCCGGCCGAGGGCGCCGCCTCGATCACCGGCACCACGCTCAGCTTCGATCCCGGCGCCGACTTCCAGGACCTTGCCGTCGGCGAGAGCCGCGCGGTCACCATCCAGGTAACCGCGACGGACGCGCATGGCGCAACGGCCGTGAACGACGTCACCGTCACCGTGACCGGCGGGAACGACGATCCGACCTTGGCCGCGGGCGTGATGGATGCGGCGGAGGACGGCATCGTCGTCACCTTGGACCTGGCTGCCCTGGGCGCCGACGTCGATAGCGACGATGACGGTTCCTCCTTGAGCTATGCGGTCACTGGCGCCCCGGCCGAGGGCACCGCCTCGATCTCGGGCACCACGCTCAGCTTCGACCCAGGCGCAGACTTCCAGGACCTCGCCGTCGGTGAGAATCGCGAGGTCACCATCCAGGTGACGGCGACGGACGCGCACGGCGCGACTGCCGTCAACGACGTCGTCGTCACCGTTGCCGGACGCAACGATGCCCCGGTCGTCGAGGACATCTTCGTGACGTCGCTGACGGAGGACACGGACCGGGTCGGTATCGTGGTCCCCGACTACTTCACGCTGAACGACCGGGCGGGCGACGTCGACAGCGACGACGATGCCGGCTCGCTTACCTACAGCTTCCAGAACCCCTCCTCGGAAGGCGCGTTCGTGGAGAATCTCTTCCCGGGGATCTTCCCGCAGGATCTGAACTTCCGTCCCCTGGACGACTTCCAAGACCTTGCCGTGGGCGAGACCCGTCTGGCGACCATCGAGGTGGTGGCCACGGATTCGCACGGCCTCAGCTCGGCACCGGCGACCCTGACCTTCGAGGTCACGGGGCTCAACGACGATCCGACCTTGGCCGCGGGGCTGATGGATGCGGCGGAGGACGGCCCTGTCGTCTCTCTAGATCTGGCTGCCCTGGGCGGGGACGTCGACAGCGACGATGACGGCGCCTCCCTGAGCTACGCGGTCACCGGCGCCCCGGCCGAGGGCTCGACCTCGATCTCGGGCACCACGCTCAGTTTCGACCCGGGCGCCGACTTCCAGGACCTTGCCGTCGGTGAGAGCCGCGAGGTCACCATCCAGGTGACGGCCACCGATGCGCATGGCGCGACGGCCGTCAACGACGTGACCGTCACCGTTGCCGGCGTCAACGATGCGCCGCTGTTCGACCTGTCGGGGATCCCGCCGCAAGCGGGGGACAACGATCTCGTCTTTGCGCAGATCAGCAACGCCCCCGATCCGATCTGGCTCAATGACGGTGGCGGCAGCTTCTCGCTCGGTCCTTCGATCGGCGCCCAGTTGCGCTACCTCGACGTCAACCTCGACGACCTGGACGGTGACGGAGATCTGGATCTCTTCGCCACGCGTGGCTCCAGCAGCAACGACGTCTTTCTCAACGACGGGGCAGGTGGCCTCGTGTCAAACGGCCAGATCAACCTGGCGGTGGGCCCCAACATGGCCAGCGCGCTGGGCGATGTCGACGGCGACGGTGATGTCGACGCCTTCCTCGTCCGCCAGGCCGGCACCTCGGCAACGGTGCTCACCAACGACGGCACAGGGCAGTTCAGCGACACCGGTCAGGTCATCGCGACGGACGTGGGCTCCAACGTCGCGTTGGGCGATGTCGATGGCGACGGCGACCTCGATGCCTTGGTGACGAACTTCACCGATCAGGCGAACCGTCTTTATCTCAACGACGGCAATGGTGTCTTCACCGACAGCGGCCAGGCGCTGGGGCTTGGAAACAGCTGGGCGGTGCAGCTGGTCGACCTGGACGGAGACAGCGATCTCGACGCGGTGATCGCGAACGGCTCCTTCGTCGCGGCTGAAGGCAACGCGGTCTTCCTGAACGACGGCAGCGGCGTCTTCACCGACAGCGGCCTGACCTTCGACGACAGCCGGACGCTGGATGTGGCTTTGGGCGATGTGGACGGCGACGGCGATCTTGATGCGGTGACCGCGAATGCGCGCACTTCGACGAGCACGAGCGGCAGCGCCAACAAGGTCTTCCTCAATGACGGGACCGGCAACTTCACGGACAGCGGCCAAGCCCTGGGATTGGCGGACAGCCAAGGCATCGCCCTTGCCGACATGGACGGAGACGGCGACCTCGACATGATCGTCGCCAACACGGACCCGCAGGGGATGAACTCGACCGGTTTCGCGCCGGACAAGATCTATCTGAACAACGGTGCCGGGGTGTTCTCCGACAGCGGCATTGCGCTCGGCACCTCGATGTCCTTCGCGGTTGCCGCCGGGGATCTCGACGGGGACGGCGCGCCGCTGGTCGGCGGCACGGTGCGTGAGCTGGCCGACGGCCACCCGGACGAGCTGACGGCAACGCTCAGCGCGGAGGGCCTCTTGCCCTTCACGGACGTGGACCTGCTCGACAGCCACACGCTGTCGGTCTCTCCCGAGGCGGCCGGCTATCGCGGCACCTTCACCGCCTCGGTCAGCGATGCGGCGACGGGCGACGGCGCGGGCGTGGTGAGCTGGGCCTTCGAGATCGAGGATGCGGCGCTGGACGATCTGGCCGAAGGTCAGGTGCTGCAGCAATTTTATGATCTCTCCTTGGACGACGGGAATGGCGGTGTTGCCAGCGAAAGGGTCACGGTGAATCTCGTCGGCAGCAACGATGCCCCGGTCGTCGAGGACATCTTCGTGACGTCGCTGACAGAGGACACCGACCGGGTCGGTATCGTGGTCCCGGACTACTTCACGCTGAACGACCGGGCGGGCGACGTCGACAGCGACGACGATGCCGGCTCGCTTACCTACAGCTTCCAGAATCCCTCCTCGGAAGGCGCGTTCGTGGAGAATCTATTCCCGGGGATCTTCCCGCAGGACCTGAACTTCCGACCCCTGGACGACTTCCAAGACCTTGCCGTGGGCGAGACCCGTCTGGCGACCATCAAGGTGGTTGCCACGGATTCGCACGGGCTCAGCTCTGCGCCGGCGACCTTGACCTTCGAGGTCGCGGGGCTCAACGACGATCCGACCTTGACCGCGGGGGCGATGGATGCGGCGGAGGACGGCCCTATCGTCTCTCTAGATCTGGCTGCCCTGGGCGCCGACGTCGACAGCGACGACGACGGCGCCTCCCTGAGCTACGCCGTCACCGGGGCGCCGGCCGAGGGCTCGGCCTCGATCTCGGGCACCATGCTCAGCTTCGATCCCGGCGCCGACTTCCAGGACCTCGCCGTCGGTGAGAGCCGCGCGGTCACCATCCAGGTGACGGCCACCGATGCGCATGGCGCGACTGCCGTCAACGACGTCACCGTCACCGTTGCCGGCGTCGAAGATCAGCCCGGCATCACCGGCACGACGAGCGGCAGCGTCAGCGAGGACGACGTCTTGCTTGCCAGTGGTATCCTCACCGCCAGCGATGCGGACACCATCGATGACCCGGTCTTCACGACACAGAACGCGACCGTCGGCAGCTACGGCCTCTTCTCCATCACGGCCGACGGTCAGTGGACCTACAACCTGGACAATGCGGCGGCGCAGGCCTTGTCCGCGGATGACGAGGTAATCGAGAGCTTCACAGTCGAGGCGAGCACGGCGGACGGCGAGATCGCCAGCACGACAGTGGCGGTGACGGTCTCGGGCGAGGACGATGTTGCGGTCGTCAACCTCACCGACGGCGGCAACGACATCAGTCATACTCCCTCTCTCTCGGGAGATGGCGCCATGGTCGCCTTCGTCAGCCGCGCGGCCAACCTCATCCCGGGTCAGACCGACGCCAATGGAGCGACTCAGGACCTCTTCCTCCACGACGCGGCTACTGGCCAGACGACGAACATCACTGGTGGGGGTAACGGCCACACCTCCAGTGGCGCCCTATCGGCGGACGGTTCGACGATCGCCTTCTATAGCGCGGCGAGCAACCTGGTGGCGGGCGAGAGCGACATCAACGGGAGCGGAAATGACATCTTCGTCTTCGATGTCACCTCTGGCCAGACCAGCAACGTCACGAACGGAGGCAACGCTCACAGCTACAACCCGAACCTGACGGCGGACGGCTCGACGGTGGCGTTCTACAGTTTGGCAAGCAATTTGGTCGCGGGTCAGGTAGACTCCAGTCTGGGCTACTTCGACATCTTCCTCCACGACGTGGCAACGGATCAGACGATCAGCATCACCGACGGGGGTAACAGCCACAGCTACCAGCAGGCAATCTCCTCAGACGGTTCGGCAGTGGTCTTTCACAGCAATGCAACCAACCTGGTGGCGGGTTTGCCTGACAGCAACGGTACGGCCTTGGACGTCTTCTACTACGACGTCGCTTCCAGCACGATGACCGCCGTCACCGCGGGCGGCAACGCCGCAAGCTACCATGCCGACGTCTCGGCGGACGGCTCCCTGGTTGCATTCAACAGCGAAGCGACGAATCTGGTTGCAGGTCAGACGGATGCCAATGGGACCATCTCGGACATCTTCGTCTTCGATGTCGATGCCGGAACCACGATCAACTTGACCGAGGGAAGCAACGGTTTCAGCTACCGACCCGTACTTTCGTCGGATGGCTCCGCGGTCGCTTTCTACAGCAGCGCGACCAATCTGGTAGCCGGTGAAGTGGACGAGAACGGCAGTGGCATTGACGTCTTCGTCTATGACCTGGACACCGGTGAGACGACCAACCTCACCAATGGCGGGAACGGAAACAGTTTCCTTCCCGACCTGTCGAGTGATGGTTCGACCGTGGCCTTCTACAGCCTCGCCAGCAATCTGGTCGATGGAGAAGCCGACCCCAACGGGGCCGTGGGCGACGTCTTCCTCTATGACTTCTGATCGGCGGGGCTTGCCATAGAAGGTCACGTCGATTGACATCAGGCCAGTTCCGCCACCGATGATCCTTATAAGAGAAGCGAGAAGCAGTGTATCGTTGCCAGTGTCGCCGCCATAGAGGCTGTCCGCGCCCGTCGCGCCAAAGATATCTCGATCGGCGGATCTATCGTGGTCTCTCGCTACGCTGCCTGGCTGTTTTGAACATAGTGGCCTGTCAGTGAGCCATGGCCGGTATCGGATGACGGGCGACAAGACGGCAGCGTGGTGATCGGATGCGCTTTGGCCGACGCCGTCATCGCAAGGAACTGCTGAGGAAAGCGTGTCCCGACTTGAGGTCGTTCTGTATGGCGGCCCTCAAGCCCTCGCCATCCTGCTGCTCGATCGCGCGCAACGCGTCGGCATGAAAGGCCAAGGTCTCGGTCTGATCGGAGAAGCCGGGATAGAGCTGGTTCAGGACCGGGCCCATGCGCAGCCAAAGCCCCTCGATGATAGCGACCAGCAGTTGCTTGCCCGACGCCCGGTAGATTGTGAAGTGAAAGACCTCGTTCAGCTTCAAAACCTCTTTCACGTCCCCTTCGGCGCGGGCGGCAATCAGCGCCTTCTGGCAGGCCGCCAGACTGGCCAGTTCGTGGCGGCCGAAGTGTGCTGCGGCGAAATAGGCGGCGCGCCCCTCCAACAGGATGCGCAGATCGTAGATCTCCTCCAGATCCTCGCGGTCGATGGTGGGGACGACGAAGCTCCGCGTGGACGTCGAATCGAGACCGCCTTCGACGACCAGGCGACCGATGGCCTCGCGCGCCGGCGTTTGGCTGATATCGAGCGCGGCGGCTACGCTGCGCACCGTCAGTTTCTGGCCCGGCCGGAAAGAGCCGGAGATCAACGCCCGCCTGATTTGCTCGTAGGCGTGCTGCGTGAGAGAGACGACGCGGCGTTGCGGCTCAAGTTGCTCGATCAGATCGGACATCGCTACGGCTCCCGCGGCCGGCGATAAGGCCCGCCATTCACCAATTCAAATAGCACCCACCTCAGCCGGCTTTGCCGCGGCCACGCCCTGCTGGTGAGGCGCCGCATTCGGCCGACAGCCCTACTAGCGCCTTCCCTCGACCTTGGCCAGGGTCAATGCCAGGCGCTCTTTGGTATTGACAATACGATATTTGGTATATCACATAGCCAATGTCCAGTGACGACACGCTGTAGTCGTGCGGGTTGCCGTGGAGCAAGCGGATGGCCGCCGGCTCCCTTGCGTGAACAGGGAGAAGAAGCATGAAGTTGACCAGCACCTTGACCGGACTTGCCTTGTCCGTCGCGCTCCTTCCGGGCCTTGCCAGCGCCGAGAGCTTCGATTGGCGGATTCAGAGCAATCTCCAGGCGGGCGAACCCGGCTACATCGCGCTGGAGCGTTTCGCCGAGATCGCCGAGGAGATGTCGGACAGCCAGATCACTTTCCAGATCTTTCCCGTGGACGCGATCTACCCGGTCGCCGATGGGCTGGATGCGATTGGCGCCGGCGTGATCGAGGCCGGTGTGCTGACCGGGGCGATCTACACCGGTCAAGTGGGACCCATCGGGACCCTCGAAACCGGCGTACCCGGCTCGCTGCGCACCGCGATGGAGCGCTACAACTTCTTCTATCGCACCGGGTTCCTGGAGTTGGTCAGGGAGGCCTTTGCCCCCTTCAACGTCTACTACCTCGCACCGCAGCTCTCCTCCGGCTGGGACCTGGTGTCCACGGTACCGATCAACGGACCCGAGGACTTCGAGGGCCTGCGTGTGCGTGCCTACGGCGTCGAGGCCGACTGGTTTACGTCCATGGGTGCCTCCACGCTCTTCTTCGGAGGCGGAGAGATCTACACCAACTTGGCGACCGGAGTGGTCGACGCGGCGCGCTGGGCCAGCCCGGCCGGCAACTACAACAACTCCTTCCACGAGGTGGCGCAGTACTACATCCGCCCCTCCTCCATCGGCGCCCCCAATAACTTCTTCGCCATCAACATGGGCGCCTGGGAAAGCCTGCCGCCGCACCTCCAGGCCATCTTGGCGCAGTCGGCCATCATCTCCTCCTTCGAGTACGTCGGTCTGGCCGACATGAAGGACGCAAGCGCGTTGGCCAAGATGCAAGAGGCCGGCATGGAGGTCATCACCATCGATCCCGCGGTCTGGGGACCGATGGAAGCCAAGGCACGCGACTTCTGGCGCGCCTACGGCGAGGAGGACGATCTCGCCCGCCGCGGCGTCGAGATGCTCGACGGCTTCCTAGCCGAGCTGGGCCGCCAATAGGACGAGGCGTCGGAGCGCCGCTGGGCAGGCTGCGGTTATGGCGCGCCTCATCGGGTGGATCGACGGCCTGGTCGGCCGGATTGCCCGCCTCCTGAAGTATGCGATCTTGATCATGATCGGACTGGTCATGGTCGAGATCGCCAGCCGATTGCTCTTCAACCAGAGCTTCGCCTGGACGCGCGACATCGCCGCCTGGATCGGCGCCGCCATGATCCTCCTGGGCGGAGCCTATGCCCTGCAGGAGGGCAGCTTCGTCAGGGTCGATGTGGTCTACATGCATCTTCCGCCCAAGCTTCGCGCGTTCATCGACCTAACCCTTGGCACCCTCTGTGCCGGATTGGTGATCTATGTCTTGATCCGCTATGGCGCCAGGTTCTCCTTCAATGCCATTCGGGTTTGGGAGACCGCGGCCGCTGGCACCTGGAACGGCCCGGTTTGGGCGGCAAAGATCTTCATTCCCTTGGGCGGGATCTTGATGGCTCTGGCCTGGGTTTCCTTCTCGCTCAAGAACCTTGAAGTCCTGCTCGGCAGGCGCCCGGCGCCTGGGGACTAAGCGCGATGGATCCGATCCTCCTGACCGTGCTGCTGTTCGGCACGCTCTTCCTGCTGCTCTTCGCCGGGGTCCACATCGCTTTCGCGCTGGGCGGGCTCTCCATCGCCTTCATCTTCATCTTCATGGGACCCGGCGCGCTGACCATGATCCCGCTGCGCGCCTTTCGCTCGGCGACGGCCTTCGAGTACACCGCCATTCCCATGTTCATCTTCATGGCCGCCATGCTGCAGCGTTCCGGCGTGGCGGAATCGCTCTTCTCCGCCATGAGCCATCTCTTCGGCCGCTTGCGCGGCGGCCTGGGCGCCGGCACCGTCGGGGTCTCCACCATCTTCGCCGCCATGTCGGGGATCTCGGGCGCGGCCACCATCTCCATGGGCATGATTGCCGTGCCGGCCATGCTGAAGCGGGGCTACAGCAAGCAGATCGCGCTGGGCAGCGTGGCGGCCGGCGGCTCGCTCGGCATTCTGATCCCGCCGAGCGTGACCATGATCGTCTACGGCGTGATCTCCGGCACCTCGATCGGCAAGCTCTATGCCGCCGGTCTGCTGCCGGGGCTGTTGATCGCGACCCTCTTCGTCATCTTCATTCTGGGCATTGCCTTTCTGCGACCGCACATGGCGGGGCATGCCGGCGAGACCGCCGAACAGGACCTCTCCTCCGGCAAGACCCTCGCCGCGCTGGCCGGCTTCCTCGCTCCCCTGCTGCTGATCGCCTTGGTTTTGGGGTCCATCCTCTTCGGCCTGGCCAGCGTCGGCGAGGCGGCGGCGGTTGGCGCCCTGGGCGCGGCCATCGTCGCCTTTCGCTATCGCCCGGAGGGCTTCTGGCAGGAGATCCTGCCGCAGGCCTGCCGTGAAACACTGCTCTACAGCTGCATGATCTTCTGGATCATCATCTCGGCGACCGGCCTTTCGACCTTCTACACCGCCTTCGGGGCTGCCCGGGTGATCGAGGGCTTCGTGACCGACCTGGAGGTCAACCGCTACGTCATCCTGCTCTCCATGATGATTGTTCTGCTCTGTCTGGGCATGGTTCTGGACACTGTCGGCATCATGCTCTTGACCCTGCCGATCTTCGTGCCCATCGCCGATAGCCTGGGCTTCGACCCGGTGTGGTTCGGCATCCTTTTCATCATCAACATGGAGATCGGCTTTCTCACGCCGCCCTTCGGCTACAACCTCTTCTACCTGCGCGGCGTGGCGCCGGCGGGCGTCACCATGGCGGACATCTATCGCTCCATCGTACCCTTCATCCTGTTGATGCTGCTCGCCATGGGAATCCTGGTGCTGCTGCCCGACATCGTGCTGCTACTACCGGATCTGGTGTTCGGCTAGGCGAATGAAGAGCCGCCGAGGCACGAGCGACACTCCAACGGAACCCCAAGGCGAGAGAATGCAGAGCCCCATTCCGACGACGGAAACCTGGCGCATCGGCGTCGATATCGGCGGCACCTTCACCGATCTGGTGCTGAGCGGCACTCGCTCGGGCCTCCAGGTCTTCAAGACCCCTTCGACGCCCGACGATCCGGCGCGCGGCGTCTTCAACGCGCTGTCCAAGGCGGCCGCCGCACTCGGCACCAGCGAGCCGGCGCTTCTGGCCGCCTGCAGCCATTTCGTTCACGGCACCACCATCGCGACGAACACCGTCCTTGAGGGCAAGGGTGCCAAGACCGGTCTGCTGGTGACCGAGGGTTTCCGCGACAGTCTGGAGATCCGTCGCGGCCTGCGCGACAACGTCTGGGACCAACGCTCGCCCTGGCCGCCGGTGCTGGTGCCCCGCCATCTGCGTTTGCCCGTGCGCGAGCGCACGCTCAAGACCGGCGCCATCGAAACCGCGGTGTGCCTGTCCGATCTCGCGCCGGCCATCGAACGCTTTCGGGCCGCCAAGGTGGAGGCGGTGGCCGTCGCCTTCATCAACAGCTTTCTCAACCCCGAGAACGAGCGGGTGGCGGCCCGCCATCTCGCGGAAGCCCTGCCGGACTGTTTCATCTCGGTCTCGGCCGACCTGGCCGCCGTGATCGGCGAGTACGAACGCACCTCCACAGCCGTCGTCAATGCTACCATCGCGCCCCGCGTGCTGCCCTACATGCGTGACCTCGACGCCAAGCTGCGGCAAATGGGATTGCCCGGCCGCCTGCTGCTGATTCAGAGCAACGGCGGTGCCGTATCGGTCGAGCGGGTCGCCGAACGTCCCGTCTCGTTGCTGCTTTCGGGGCCCGCGGCCGGCGTCGGTGCGCTTGCCTTCTACGCCGAGGCCAATGCGCTGGACGATCTCATAACCATGGAGATCGGCGGCACCAGCTGCGACGTGATGATGATGCAGCGGGGCCAAGTGGCCGAGACCTCTCGCCTCGACATCGCCGGCTACCCGGCGCTGACGCCGTCGGTGGAGATCAACACGGTCGGGACCGGCGGCGGCACGGTCGCCGAGGTCGACGGCGGCGGCATGCTGCGCGTCGGGCCGGAGGGGGCAGGCGCGGATCCGGGGCCAGCCAGTTACGGCCTCGGCGGCGAACGGCCAACGGTAACCGACGCGCAGCTTCTGCTGGGTCGGCTGCATCCGGGCAGCTACGCCGACGGCTCCATGACCCTCGACGCTGGCCTCGCCCGCGACGCCATCCGCCGGCATGTGGCGGAGCCCTTGGGCCTGGGCGTCGAGGAGGCGGCCATCGGCATGATCCGCCTGGCCGACCAGAACGTGCTGCATGCACTGGAGCAGATCTCCAGCGAGAAGGGCGCCAGGCCCGCAGACTTCACTCTGGTTCCCTGTGGCGGCGCCGGCGCGTTGCACGGGGCGGCGGTGGCACGGCTGTTGGGCTGTCGACGGGTGTTCATTCCCAAGCTGGCCGGGGTCTTCTGCGCTTTCGGCATGTGCAATTCCGATATCCGGCACGACGCGATCCAGTCCGTCATCGCCGACCTTTCGACACTCACGATCGCGGATATCGAGAAGGTCAACGAGGCGCGCGCCCTGGAGCTGCGCGAGGCCTTGCTGGACGCCGGTTTCGAGCCGGACGACATCCTGCGAGAGACGATCGCCCACCTCCGCTATCGCGGGCAGCAGTGGACGGTATCGGTCCCCTTTGACCCGGAGGTAGCGACGACCGAGGACTTGCGCGCGCGCTTCGAAGCCCGCTTCACCGAGATCTACGGCTATGCCCAACCCGAAGGGGTCGTCGAACTGGTCTCCTTGCAGCTTGTCCTGCGCGGCAGATTTCCGCCGGTCGTCCTCGATCCTCAGCCGGAGACCGCGGCGCTGCCTGAACCCGC
Organism: Rhodospirillales bacterium; assembly: GCA_963669375.1. Taxonomy (GTDB): domain Bacteria; phylum Pseudomonadota; class Alphaproteobacteria; order Kiloniellales; family JACOMY01; genus JACOMY01. The sequence goes on from OY770024.1 coordinate 2,497,078, forward strand.
CAGTCGGCGGCGCGTCTGGGTGGACGCCGGCCACGGCTTCCAAGACCTGCCGATCTATGGGAGCGGCACGCTCCTGCCGGGAGCCAGCCTGATGGGTCCGGCCATCGTCGAGGAGGAGACGACCACCATCCTGGTCGGCGCCCGCGACCGGCTCTCGGTCGACGCCAACGGCAACTACCTCATCGTCGTTTCGGAAAGCGGAGGGCTATTGGAATGAGTTTCGATCCCATCACCCTGGCCCTGGTGCAGAAGCAACTGGACCACGTCGCGAAGTACATGGGCTGGGCCATGATGCGCACGGCGCAGAGCCCGATCTTCAGCGAGAGCCACGACTTCTCCTGCTTCCTGAGCGATGCCTTCGGAAACTCCCTCTCCGTGGCGGACGGCCTGCCCATCCATACCGGCGGCGGGGATTTCGCCGTGCGCGCGCTGCTGCGGGACTTCGGCGACGACATCGCCGACGGCGACGTCTTTCTCTTGAGCGACCCCTACGAGGCCGGCGGCAACCACCTGCCGGACTGGACCCTGATCCGCCCGATCCTGGTCGGTGAGACGCTGCTGGGCTTCGCCAGCAATCGTGCGCACCAATCCGATATCGGTGGCGGCGCCGCCGGAACCTACAACGCCGCCGCCTCGGAGATCTATCATGAGGGCATCCGTCTGCCCGTCTTGCGCCTGGTGGAGCGAGACAGGGTCCGCAAGGACCTCTGGAAACTCCTGCTGCTGAACAGCCGCTGCCCCGATCTGCTCGACGGCGACCTCTCGGCCATGCTGGGCTCGACCCGCACCGGTCGCGACAAGACCCGCGCTATTGCCGAGGAACTGGGAATCGAGACCACCGTAAGGGTCTTCGCCGCCTTGTTGGACTATGCCCAGGCCATGATGGCCGATGCCATCCGTGACCTGCCGGACGGCGCCTACGAGGGCGAGGACGTCTCCGACAACGACTGCTTCGAGGCGAGGGAGGTCGCCGTGCGCGTGCGACTCACCGTCGAGGGCGAGCGCCTGAAGGTCGACTTCACCGGCAGCGACCCGCAGATCAAGGGCTTCAAGAACAGCTCGCTGGCCAACACCCATTCGGCCGTGCTGATGGCGGTCATGTCCTTTTTCAACGGTCGCGTTCCGATCAACCAGGGCGTCACGCGGCAGGTCTCGATCGAGGCCCCGAGGGGGAGCGTGGTGAATGCTTTGCCGCCAGCGCCCATGACCATGAACACGGTGCACCCGACCAGCGAAATCGTCCATGCCGTCTGGCGGGCGCTGGCCAAGGCGGTGCCGGAGGACGCGCTGGCCGGTTGGGGCAAGACCTCGCATTGCATTTCCTCCGGCCGCGATGCGCTGGATCGCACCTACGTCATGTATCATTGGCACGGATCGTCGGGCGCCGGCGCGACCGCGGGGCGCGATGGCTTTCCGGCGGCCGGGCAGCTCTGCACCCTCGCCGGCATGAGCCTGCCCAACGTGGAGAGCTACGAGCAGATCTATCCGATCAAGATCCTGCGCCACGAGATGCGCTGCGACGCCGCCGGGCCGGGCCGTTTTCGCGGCGGCAGCGGGCTGGTCTACGAGGCCGTGACCGAACGGCCCGCGGAGTACTCCTTCAGGGGCGAAGGCATCCGCCGGAGCACGGCCTACGGCATCAACGGCGGTAGGGGTGGGGCCGCTGGCTCGGTCGAGATTTCCTCTCTCGACGGTGGCGGCGAGATCGCGGTGCCGCAGTACGGCGTGCGCAGTCTCGGCCCCGTGCATATCTCCGTCCGCTCGCCCGGCGGCGGCGGCTTCGGCGCCCCCTTCACGCGCTCACCGCAGGCGGTGCGCCGCGACGTTCAGGACGAACTGGTCAGCCCTCAGGCCGCGGCGAGCGACTATGGCGTGGTCGTCGATCCCGAGACCTTCGACCTGGACGAGGTCGCCACGGCAAGGCTGAGACGCCGGCGATAAGGAGTGAGATCAGATGCCCGCCCATAACGAGATTCCCAAGTCCATCGCACTCTTCGAGAAGGCCCGCCGGGTGCTGCCGGGTGGGACGACGCGCGCCACCGTCGTCGCCGACCCGGCGCCGATCTACATCCAAGAGGGTCGCGGGCCGCGGTTAATCGATGTCGACGGCAACAGCTACCTGGACCTGGTCAACAACTACACGGCATTGATCCATGGGCACGGCTTCCGTCCCGTGGTGGAGGCGGTGAACGGCCAGATCGGCAAGGGTTCCTGTTTCGCCAATCCGACCGAATTGGAGATTCTGCTCTCCCAGATCCTCTGCGAGCGGGTGCCTAGGCTGGAGAAGCTGCGCTTCGTCACCACTGGCACTGAGGCCACCATGTATGCCTTGAAGGCGGCACGGGCCTACACCGGTCGAACGAAGATCGCGAAGTTCGAGGGCAGCTATCACGGTGCCTACGACTACGTCGAAACCAGCGAGAACAGCGATCCCGAGAACTGGGGACCGATCTCCGGGCCGGCCCGCGTGCGCTACGCCGCGGGCACGCCCGAAAGCGTGCTGGAGCAGACAGTGGTCGTGCCCTTCAACGACATCGACAACACCCTGCTCTGCCTGGAGCGCGCCAAGTCGGAGCTGGCCTGTCTGCTTATCGACCTAGTGCCCAGCCGGGCCGGCCTCATTCCGCTGGAGCCCGACTACATCGCCGCCATTCAGGACTTCTGCGAGCAGGCCGGCATCCTGATCGTCTCGGACGAGGTGCTGAACTTCCGCCAGGGCTACGGCGGCGCGGCGGCGGCCTTCGGCCTGAAGCCGGACCTGATCACCATCGGCAAGATCATCGGCGGCGGGCTGCCCATAGCCCTGGTCGGCGGCGGCGACGCGGTCATGGAGGTGTTCGACAGCGCCAGCCGGAAGCCGCTGGTGCCGCAGGGCGGTACCTTCGCCGCCAATCCGCTCTCCCTGGTCGCCGGCATCGCCTGCATGACGGCACTAGACCGGCCGGCGCTGGAGCGACTGAATGCCATGGGCGAGGGCTTGCGAAAGGCCCTGCGCCGGACCATTGCGGCTGCCGAGATGCCGCTTTCGGTCACCGGCGCGGGCTCCCTCTTCCGCTTGCACATGCGTGCGAACGCGCCGCGGACCTACCGGGAGTTCTATCCCTCGCCGGAGGCACGCGCGCTGAACCGCTACATCGTCAAGTCGCTCCTGGGGCGCGGCATCTATATGCCGGAGAGCTCGACCAGCAGTCTCACCACCGTCATGGAGGAGAGCGACTTGGACCAGGTGGTGGAGGCCTTTGCCGCGACGCTCGACAGCGCCGAGTGCCGCGACCTGGCGGCACCCATCCACGCCAAGGCTCACTAGATCAGGCAATCGGGATCCAAGCCAATGCCACGTCAACAGGTCTCCGATCTCGCCGCAGTGGCGCTGCGGCGCCACGGGGTCGAGATCATCTTCGCGCAAAGCCTACCCTCGGCTCTCGTTCTCGCCTGCGAGGCGCGGGGCATCCGTCAGATCGCCTACCGTCAGGAGAACATGGGCGGCGCCATGGCCGATGGCTACGCGCGCCGCTCCGGCCGGATACCCGTGGTCTGCGCGCAGAACGGTCCGGCCGCAACGCTGTTGGTTCCGCCCCTGGCGGAGGCACTCAAGGCCAGCGTGCCGCTGGTCGCCCTGGTACAGGACGTCGAGCGTCCGCACGTCGACCGCAACGCGTTTCAGGAGTTCGACCATCCTTCGCTCTTCGCCTCGTGCAGCAAGTGGTGCCGCCGTCTGCCGGCCGGCGACAGGGTGGAAGACTACCTCGACGCCGCCTTCGTCGCCGCCGGCAGCGGCCGACCGGGGCCGGCGGTGCTGCTGCTTCCGGCGGATCTTCTGAAAGAGGAGGTCGAAGCATTTTCCCGGCGGACGTCCTGTTACGGGACCTGGCCGCTGGACCCTGTGCAGCCGGCCCCTCGGTCCTTGGCCGCCGCCGTAGCAGCCCTTCAGGAAGCCAAGACCCCGGTCATCCTGGCGGGTGGCGGTGCCGCCGTCGGCGAGGCGGCCGAGGCCCTGCGACAGTTTCAGGCACTGCACCGGATCCCGGTATTCACCACCAACATGGGCAAGGGGGCGGTCGTCGAGACCCATCCCCTCTCGGCCGGGGTGCTGGGATCTCTGACCGGACCCAAGGCGTTGGGCCGTCATAGCCGAGGGCTCTTGCGAAAGGCCGACCTGGTCCTGTTGGTCGGCACGCGAACCAACCAGAACGGCACCGATAGCTGGCGGCTCTTCGCCGAGAGCAGCCGCTTCATCCACATCGACATCGATCCGCAGGAGATCGGCCGCAACTACGAAGCCTTGCGCCTCGTCGGAGACACCCGAAGCGTTCTGGAAGCACTGAGTACCGCGCTTGCGGCGGCAGGCGGCCTCGCGCAAGAGGGGCGGGCCGAGCGGGCCGCGACGGAGATCGCGGCGGCTTGGACCGCGTTCGAGGCGGACCGCGCCGCGCTGGCCCAGTCGTCGGCGCAGCCGATCCGGCCGGAACGGGTGATGCGGGCCCTTCAAGCCCGCTTGCCGGAGCAGGCGACCCTGGTGGCCGATGCGAGCTATTCCTCCATGTGGCTGGTCGGCCAGCTTCGCGCGACCCATCATGGGCAGCGCTTCTTGACGCCGCGCGGCCTGGCCGGCTTGGGCTGGGGCCTACCGCTGGCGATCGGGGCGCAGATCGCAGCCCCTGAAGCCAAGACCTTGGTGCTGATCGGCGACGGCGGCTTCGCGCACAGCTGGGCAGAGCTGGAGACCTTGGTGCGCTGTCGCATCCCGCTGGCGATTCTGCTGCTGAACAATGGCGTGCTCGGCTATCAGAAGGATGCGGAAATCGCGAAGTTCGGACGTTACACGACGGCTTGCCACTTTGCGCCGGTGGACCACGCCGCCATCGCCATGGGTTGTGGCTGCCGCGCCCTTCGGGTGCACGACCCGGCGCTCTTGGACGCTGCTCTGTCCGAGGCCATGGAAGCTGACGAACCGGTCTTGGTGGAGATCCTGTCCGACCCTGACGCCCACCCGCCCCTTTCGCTCTTCGACGGTACTCTGGACCCGGCGTGATCTCGACGGTGCGGCTTCGCGGCCGCATGAGCGCTTGTCGAGAAGCCGGGTTCCGCGGCAATCGCCTTGGCCGGGGACCGCGTTCCCGGCTGTTTTCTCTTGTCGCACAGCGATCTCTCCACCATCGCGGCTTACCCCGCGCATCGACCAATAGGCTGGAAAGAGAAGGCGAAAGCGATGCAGCGAGACACACTGAAATGCGACAGGCTTGCCTGGCGTCGAGACGTCCACACGCATCCGGAGCTCGGCTTCAAAGACGACCGGACGGCCATGCTGCTTGGCGGCGCCAATGCCTTGCGCAAGACGGCTGCTTCGATGGCACGGTCTACTTCATCCGCTACATCCTGATCGGCAATGGCGAGGACGGCCAGTGCGACCAGGCATTGCACAATCCGCGTTACGGTCTTACCGATGAGATTCTGAGGCCGCGCTCGCTATGGACGACAGGCAAGCGCTCTTCGATGCAGCGAACCGCCTGCGCGAAAGAGGTCGACGTTTTGCCTCGCGAAGATCTATATCTTGCTAAGCTACTGATTTAATTGCAGAAGCCTGGCGGACCCGACAGGATTCGAACCTGTGACCTCTGCCTTCGGAGGGCAGCGCTCTATCCAGCTGAGCTACGGGTCCCAAAAGGGTGCCTTGGTGGCAGGGCGCGGAGACTAGCAATCTGGGGGGCGGATCACAATGCGCAAAGTGGGGGACGCCGGCGCGAGCGCCGATCCCATGGGCAGCAGGGCCGCCGTGGCACTGGACAAAGGCGCGACTATCTGACTTAATGTCAGATATGTATCGCTTCAGCGCAGGGAGCTGGCGCCCGATCGTCCTGCGGTCCGCGAAGGTGGCGCTGGTCGTCGGCTTGGCGCTCAACCTCATCAACCAGCATGAGGCGCTTCTCGGCCCGCCGCCATTGGACTGGGGCAAGGCGCTGCTTACCTTCTGCGTACCCTTCTTCGTTTCGGCTTATGGCGCGCTTTCGGCGCTCAAGGACAGGCAAGATCGCTGATATGACATCCGATGACCCGCCGCACGATATGAAGATCGGAGAGATCGTCAAGCGCTCCGGCCTCACCGAGCGGATGCTGCGGCACTACGAGGCGCTGGGCATCATCCAGCCCAAGCGGTCGGGCGGCGGCACGCGCTACTACTCGGAGCAGGATCTGGCGGTGGCCCGCCTCGCCAAGCTGCTGCGGGAGGTGGAGTTGCCCCTGGAGACGATGTCCGGCTTGGCGGTCGAGCGGCGCCAGCATGCGACTGGCGACGCGGCAAGCGGGGCCGTCGCCGCGCTGCTCGACGCCATCGCGCAGAACCTCGCCGAAAGAGCGGCCCGTTCTCTCGCGCTGCAGGCGACCGCCCTGGAAGCGGCCGCGGCGGTGCGCAAGTGCCAGGGATGCGACAACCCGCCCAGCCCCACGGGCTGCCCGGACTGTCCGCTTCACGACGAGGTCGGGCGCAATGCGGTCGCCGCACTGATCTGGCGCGACCCCTGAACCCGGTCGGCCTATCGCCGGAAGGCGAGGCCGCACAGCGGCCAGGACACAACGAAGCGCTCCCGGCGGCCGCGCGCGAGACCCGCCTCCTTCGGATCGGGAACCTCGGCCTTGCGCCGCAGCGCGGTTCGCACGGCGCTCCATCCGGCGACCTCGCGCGCGAGAGTCTCGAGGGTCAGGGCGCGGCTGAGCGCGGCTGGCGGCAGGGGAACTGGCGTGCCGGAAAGTGCGAGGCCGGCATAGCCCGAGACCACCCAATCGCGCTCCGCCTCCCAATGACCGGCAAGCATGCGGAAGGTCGGCGCGTAGGCGGCGGCGACGTCGGGCGGCAGCCTGATCTCGCCCCAAGACAGCGCCGCGAAGATCCCGCCGGGCCGCAGGACCCGGCTGGCTTCCGAGAGGTGCAGCGGCGCATCGAAGTGGTGCAGCGCCTGCAAGGAGACGACGAGATCGGCGCTCTCCGCGCCCAACGGCAGGGCCTCGGCGGCGGCACAGACCGCCCGCGTGCCCCGCGCGGCGGTGAGCCTCGCCGCTCGCGGCGCGACATCGCTGGCGATCGCTCGGCGAAAGTACCTACCGAGGAAGGCCGCGATCTCGCCTTGGCCCGCGCCGCACTCGATGCAGGTGTCGCGGTTCCTCGGTAAGCCCGCCAGCCAGGCGAAGAAGGCCGGCGGGCTCAGCACTTTGGGCGCCTTTCCTCTCAGGCGACCATATCCAGGAAGCGTTCCTCCTCGCCCGCCACCATGCGATGCGACAGGTCGGGCTTGGGGAACTGTCCCGCCTGCGCCGCGGAATAGTAGGCGGCGTAGGCCTTCTTCATCTCCCCCCAGACATCGCCGAAGACCTCGCGCTTGGGAGGAATGGGGAAGGCGGAGCAGCCGATGATGTCGCACGACACGTGGAAGATCCCGTGCGCGTAGGGGCCGGAGCCGAGGCTGGCCACGGCGACCGGCAGGTTCTCGTAGCACCACTTGGTGAGTTCGACCGCCGTGTGCTCGAAGAGCGCCGCGAAGATGCCGGCGTCGATCGAGGCGCGTACCAGGGTGACGATCTCCTTGGCTTCCTTCGCCGTTCTGCCGGCGGGGGCGTGCCCGCTGTTCATCACCGCTCTCTCGCCCTGCACGCCGAAGTGGCCGACGACCGGGATGCCGGCGGCGACGATGGCGCGGATGTGCTCGACCGTGCCGAGCGAGGGTTCGATGTGGACGCCGTCCGCCCCCAGCTTCACCACCTTGGCGGCGTTCTCGACCGAACGCTCGATCGAGATGCTGGCCGTCGTGTTCGGCATGTTGCAGATGATGAAGGGGGAGCTGGCGCCGCGCAGCACGCCCTGCAGCATGTAGAGCTGCTCCTCGAAGTCGACGCTCGCCATCGAGGCGTGCCCCATCAGGCCCATCGGGCCCGGACTGCCGCAGCACAGCAAGTCCATGCCGAGTTCTTCCGCCATCATCGCGCTGGGCGTGTCGTGACATTCCATCCCGACGATGCGCTCTCCCGTCCGAACCTTCTCCGCCAGATGCTTCAACCGTGTCTTTCTCCGGGTCGCCATACTGTCCTCCTTGTCCAATTGAACGCTTCGTTCTGTGCGATGCGGAGGACATTATCTAACATTAATGTTAGATTATCAAGTCACGAGTACGGACAGGCGGAACGCGAGCGCCGAGGCCGCGAAACGGCGTCGGCGCTGCGGACTTCCTCTCAGGACTTGGCTTAGAGCGGGACGATCTGGCCGGCCTCGGCCTCCGGGTCGCTCTGGCGCAGCAGGCGCTGGGCAGCCAGCCGCGCGAAGCGGAGCTGCAGGGCGCGGCGGCGGGCTGGCGCCAGGCGGCTCTCCGGCGGCGGGCGCAGTTCGGCGGCGCCGAAGGGATCGGCGATCAGGATGCCGGGCTCGGGCGGCAGGCGCTCCAGGGGAAAGTCGGCGGGAACGGCGAAGCTGAAGCGGTCGCAGTAGGGCAGATAGTCCGGCCACTTGCTGTCGGCGCGAAAATCAGCCAGCGAGGACTTCACCTCGATCAGGAAGACATCGCCCTTGGGATCGAGGGCCAAGAGGTCGGCGCGGCGGCCGTTCTTCAGGCTGACCTCGCTCAGCACCGCATAGCCTTGGGCCGCCAGCATGCGCGCGACACCGCGCGCCAAGCGGTGGCCCGGCGCCAGCGCCAGGAGCGCGCCCTCGGCGGAGGACCGCGGGTCCGGCCCGCTCACCTGTCGAACTCCAGAAAAGAACAAACCATGATCATGAGCTTACCGCAGGAAGGCCGGGCTCGCCAAGACCATCTATCGCTATCCGGCCTATCGGTATCCGGCGGCAAGGGAAGGCGGCCTATCCGACAGGCCCTACCAGATGGCGCCGGCGTTGACTTGGATGTCCTCCATGGTCAGGGCGGGCGCGGCACCGCTCGCCAGGAAGGCGACCAGGGCCGCCACCTCCTCCGGCTGCACCAGGCGCCCCTGCGGGTTGGCGGCCGCCATGGCGGCGATCTCCTGCTCCTGGCTGCGGCCGGAGGCGCGGGCCAGGGTCGCGGCCGAGGCGCGCAGCATCTCGGTCTCCACCCAGGTCGGGCTCACCGCGGTGCAGGTGACGCCGAAGGGCGCGCCCTCCAGGGCGACCGCGCGGGTCAGGCCCACCAGGCCCGTCTTCGAGGCGCAGTAGGCGGCATGGTCCGCCGTCGCCGAACGCGCGGCGGTGGAGGCGATGTTGACGATGCAGCCGCGCTTGCGCGCCTTCATGCCGGGCAAGAGGGCGCGGATCATGCGGAAGGGACCGTTGAGGTTGGTGTCGATGACCGCGAGCCAGTCGGCTTCGCCATGGCCTTCGACGACCTGGTGGATCGTCACGCCGGCCGCGTTGACCAGGATGTCCGGCGGGCCCAGTTCCTCCTCGATGCGCGCGCAGAAGGCCGCGACGGAGGCCGGGTCCCTAACATCCAGGGCGGCGACCAGCCGTCCCTCCCCCTCGCCGCGGCGCGAGCCGGCGGCGACCGCGGCACCCAGTCGGCCCAGCTCCCGCACGCAGGCCAGGCCGATGCCGCTGGCCCCGCCGGTGACGACGGCCACACGACCGGCCAGGCTCCGATCAGAGGATGCCGAGGGCATCGGTGCGCCGCCGCGCCATCGCGCTCAAGATCCTGTCGGCGATCATCGCCAGAAGCGCCATGGAGAGACCGGCGACCAGTGCCATGCCGGCGTCCGCCTTGGAAAGCCCTAGGTACATGGCCTGGCCGAGGCCGGTGGTGCCGACCAGCGCGGCGATCGCCAGCATGGCGAAGCCGAAGAGGATGGTCTGGTTCACGCCCAGCAGGATCTCCGGCAGGGCCTGCGGCAGCTTCACCCGCCAGAAGACCTGCCAGGGCGAGCAACCCATCGCGCGGGCGGCCTCCAGCAGTTCCGGGCGGACGTTGCGAATGCCGGCCTCGGTGTAGCGGATGGCCGGCACGATGGCATAGGCGATGACCGCCAGCAGTGCCGTGAACTCGCCCACCTGGAAGAGCATCAGGGCCGGGATCAGCAGCACGAACTGCGGCATGGTCTGCAGGGTGTCGTTGATCGGGCGCAGGATCGCCGAGACGGTCGCCGAGGCCGCCGCCCAGACCCCGATCGCCGCCCCCAGCAGGACCGAGATCATGACCGCCGCGCCGCAGAGATAGACCGACAGCATGGCCTTGTCCCAGACGCCCGACAGCAGGATGAAGAGCAAGGCCCCCAGCACGAAGCCGCCCGCCTTGGCGCCGCCCAACTGCCAGGCCAACAGCGTGGTGGCGGCGATGAAGATCAGCCAGGGTGTGCCGGTGGTGCCGTACCACAGCAGGCCCGCGATCAGGCCTGTGGCCACGCCGGCGCGCCAGGAGACCCGCCAGGTGACAAGGCAGGTCAGCCCGACCGCCAGCACCAGATAGCCGACCTTCATGGCCGGCGTCAGGGCAAAGCCGAAGGTGAAGGGTGCCACCGCCTTGGACAGCCCCAGCTTGATCGGCAGCAGGAAGTAGAAGAGGACGGCGTTCTTCAGCTCCTTCATGGCCGCGCCGTAGTCGACCAGGAAGGCCGACAGCGCGTCGTTCAGGGCCTTGGCCGGGAAAAAGCGCCACTCGTTGGGCCAGCTCCAGAGCGCCGGGATCATCCAGGAGACCAGGGCGCCGAGGACGACGGCCGCGACGAGCACGCCGACGAACTGCAAGCCCGTGAGGCGCGCCAGCGGCCCGCGCCTTGCGCTGCGGCGCCCGGCGAAGCCGGCGGAAATGCGTTCCAGCACCATGGCCAAGAGCGCGATCACGATGCCGGCCAGCAGGCTTTGGCCGAACTGCGCCTTGCGCATGACCGACAGCACCTCCCAGCCGATGTCGTCGAAGCCGCCGATGATGGCTGCGATGATCACCATGGAGAGGGCGGCCATGGTGGTCTGATTGAGGCCGACCAGGAGCTGAGCCTTGGCGCTGGGCACCTCGGCCTGCCAGAAGCGCTGCCAGCCGGTGCAGCCGCACATCAAGGCGGCGTCCTTGACGTCCTGCGGCACGCGGGTGAGCCCCAGCATGGTGTTGCGCACCATCGGCGGGGCCGCGAAGATCGCGCTGGCGATCAGGCCCACCACCGGCCCGAAGCCGAACATCAAGAGGATCGGCGTCAGGTAGGCGAAGGCCGGCACGGTCTGCATGAAGTCGAGGGTCGGCGCCAGGATCCGGCGGAAAACGGCGGAGCGGTGCCCCAAGACGCCGAGGCCGAAGCCCAGCGCCGCGGACAGGGGGATGGAGACTCCCACCAGCGCCAGGGTGTTCATGCTCTCTACCCAATAGCCGACGACCGCGATGTAGAGGAAGGCCAGGCCGGTGAAGAGCGCCGTGCCGGGCCCGGTCGCCCGCCAGGCCGTCAGCACGAAGAGCGCCGTGGTGACCGACCAGGGGAGCCAGCCGAGCGCGGCCTGCAGCCAGGCCATGGGAAAGTTGAGCAGCCAGGAGATGCCACGGAAGATCGGGCGGAAGGTGGCGACCACCCAGTCGGTGGCAACGCGGATCCAGCTGTCCACCGGCAGCGCCCAGTTGGCCGGGTAGAGGTCCAGCCAGGGTGCCAGCGGCGCGGTGATCAGGATGATCGCCGCCGCCGCGAAGAGCACCACCCAGGCCATCGCGTTCAGCGGTATGGCCTCGAGCGCGCTCTCGGCCAGGCTGCGGCGGGGGGCTGCGGCCTCGCTCATGCCGCGTCCGCGTCGACCTTGGATCCTTCGGCCGGGCCGCCCTCGCTCTGCGCCAGTGCATGGATCAGGTCGCGCGGCGTCAGCGCGCCGATCACCTTGCCGGCGCCATCCTTGACGTCGAGAGCCTCGGCGCCGGTGTCGAATAGCCTGATTGCCGATTCCAAGGTCTCTTCGGCCGAGACTTCGGGCCGCTCGGCCGGCGGCAAGGGCTTGCTCATCGCGGCACGCGCGCGCAGCACGCGGGCCACCGGCGCGTCATGCACGAACTCCGCCACGTAGGGAGTGGCCGGGGAGAGCACGATCTCCTCCGGCGCGCCGATCTGCTCGACGAAGCCGTCCTTCATGACGGCGATGCGGTCGGCGAGCCGCAAGGCCTCCAGGAAGTCGTGGGTGATGAAGACGATGGTCTTCTTCAGCTGCTTCTGCAGGCGCAGGAACTCGTCCTGCATCTGCCGGCGGATCAGGGGGTCGAGCGCCGAGAAGGGCTCGTCCAGGAACCAAAGCTCCGGCTCGACGGCGAGCGAACGGGCAATGCCGACGCGCTGCTGCTGCCCGCCGGAGAGCTCGCGGGGATAGGCCTCCTCGCGGCCCTCCAGTCCCACCAGGGCGATCATCTTGCGGGCGCGCTCACCGGCCGCTTCCGCCGCCTCGCCGCGGATCTTCAGCGGGAACTCGACGTTCTCCTGCACCGTCAGGTGCGACAGCAGTCCGAAGCTCTGGAAGACCATGCCGATGCAGCGCCGGCGGATCTCCATCAGCTCGCGGGCATTGCACTTCAGCAGGTCTTGGCCGTCGTAGATCACCTCGCCGACGGTGGGCTCCACCAGGCGCGAAAGGCAGCGGATGACGGTCGACTTGCCGGAGCCCGAGAGGCCCATGATCACGAAGATCTCGCCCTCTGAGACATCGAAGCTGACGTCGGCGGCGGCGACGATGCCGCCGCCTTCACGGATCTTGGCGGCCGCCGCGCGCGCATCCTTGCCGGCTTCGGCGAGGCGTGCGCGCACGTCCTGCCCGTAGAGCTTCCAGACCCCGCGGCAAGCGAGCTTGACCGCGGGGGTGGGGTTCTCGCTCATGGCCTATTGGTTGGCCGCGTCCATCCAGGACTGCCAGACCGTGGGGTTGGCCTCGATCCAGGCGGCGACGACGGCTTCCAGCTCCTCGCCGTTCTGATCGACCGCCTTCATCATCACCTCCTGCTCGCCGGTGTCGATGGAGTAGGCCTGCAGGAACTTCCAGGCGGCCGGCCACCTATCCTCGAAACCCGACCAGGCGACCTTGATGGTGTCGGGCGCGGCCACGCCGCAGTCGTTGATCTCGTTGGGATTGACGCCCCAGGCGGGATCGCTGTCGCAGGCCGGATCGTAGGCCGGCATGTCGACCCAGCCGACGTCGACGTCGGCGAAGACCCAGTGCGGCGCCCAGAACATCATGACCAGGGGAGTCTCCGCCGTCGAAGCGGCGGTGAGCTCGGCCACGAGCGCGCCTTCGGACCCGGCCGGCACGGCCTTATAGGGCAGGGCCAGGCCCTTAATCATGTCGGCCGAGCGGGTGCCCCAATCGGCCGGATAGCTGAGAATGCGGCCTTCCGGGAAGGTCTCCGCGGTGGCCAGCTCGCCGGCGCAGGCCTTAAGCGCCTCCCAATCCGGCAGTCCGGGACAGACCTTTTCCATATGCAGCGGATAGACCCAGCCCTCGCGCGCTTGCAGACCGACGTCGCCGATGTCGACGATCTTCCCGGCCTCCTTCATCTTGGGATAGATGTCGCCGGCGTTGTTGGTCCAGACCTCGAGGCTGGCGTGCAGCTCGCCTTCGCCCAGCGCGGTGTGCTGGGGATAGTTGCCGGCGGTCACGTACTCGACGTCGTAGCCGAGCTTCTTCAAGAGCTCGCCGGCTATGTGCGTGGTGATGTGCTGGCCGGTCCACTCATTGACCGCGAGCTTGATCGGCTCGTCGACGGCGCCCTTGTCGGCCGCGAACGCGGGCATGGCGAGGCCCACGGCGAGCACGGGCGCAATCAGCAACTTCTTCATGTTCGATACCTCCCTAGAACCAGCTCCTGCTCCGATTGCGCCCCTCATTAGTGCCTTGAAGTCCGGACGGGCGCTTGGTTTCGGCACTTTTGCATCCCAGTCCCGATCTCACAAGACCTCTGTCGGGTCGCACTGGGACCGGCTTCATCGGCGGATGCGGCGTCGCGCGGGCGCACGGCGAGCCCCCGCGTCCTCGGCGTGCGAGCCAGGCATGAGGGACGGCCGTTCCGCCATCCACCTCCTGGTCGACAGCGGCGCCAGAGGAGCGCCCTAGCGCTCCAGCGGCTTGTATTTGATGCGGTGGGGCTGGTCGGCCGCGGCGCCCAGGCGGCGCTTGCGGTCGGCCTCGTAGTCCTCGTAGTTGCCCTCGAACCAGACCACGCGGCTGTTGCCTTCGAAGGCGATGATGTGGGTGGCCAGGCGATCGAGGAACCAACGGTCATGGCTGGTGACCAGCACGCAGCCGGAGAACTCCGAAATGGCCTCCTCCAGGGAGCGCAAGGTGTCGACGTCCAGATCGTTGGTGGGCTCGTCCAGCATCAGCACGTTGGCGCCGGATTTCAGCATCTTGGCCAGATGCACGCGGTTGCGCTCTCCACCCGAAAGCTGCGTCACCTTCTTCTGCTGGTCGCCGCCCTTGAAGTTGAAGGCGCCGACATAGGCGCGGCTGGGCACCTCGCGCTTGCCCATCAGGATGATCTCCTGGCCCTCGGAGATCTCCTCCCAGACGGTCTTCTTGGCGTCCAGCGCGTCGCGGCTCTGGTCGACGTAGCCCAGGACCACGGTATCGCCCACGCGCAAGCTGCCGCCGTCGGGCTGCTCCTGGCCGACGATCATGCGGAACAAGGTGGTCTTGCCGGCGCCGTTGGGGCCGATGATGCCGACGATGGCCCCCTTGGGAATCTTGAAGCTCAGCTCTTCCACCAGCAGGTGGTTGCCGAAGCCCTTGCGCAGCTCGCTCGCCTCGATCACCAGATCGCCCAGGCGGGGAGCCGGGGGAATGACGATCTTGCCGGGCTCCGGCGCCTTCTGCGCCTCGGCCTTCAGAAGGTCTTCGTAGGCCTGCAGGCGGGCCTTGGACTTGGCCTGCCGCGCCTTGGGGTTCTGGCGCACCCATTCCAGCTCGTGCGCCAGCTCGCGCTGGCGGGCGCTCTCTTCCTTTTCCTCCTGGGCCAGCCGCTTCCGCTTCTGCTCCAGCCAAGAGGAGTAGTTGCCCTGGAAGGGCAGGCCGCGGCCGCGCTCCAGTTCAAGGATCCAGCCGGCGACGTTGTCCAGGAAGTAGCGGTCGTGGGTCACGCAGATGACGGTGGAGGGATACTCCTCCAGAAAGCGCTCCAGCCAGGCGACGCTTTCCGCATCCAGATGGTTGGTTGGCTCGTCCAGCAGCAGCATGTCTGGCTTCGACAGCAAGAGGCGGCAGAGCGCCACCCGGCGCCGCTCGCCGCCCGACAAACTGGTCACGCCCGACTCGCCGGGCGGACAGCGCAGGGCATCCATGGCGATCTCCACCTTGCGGTCCAGATCCCAGGCGTCCAGCGCGTCGATCTTCTCCTGCAGCTCGCCCTGCTCGGCGATGAGCGCGTCGAAGTCGGCGTCCTCCTCGGCGAAGGCGGCCGAGACTTCCTCGAAGCGGTCGAGCAGGGCCTTGGTGTCGGCCACGCCCTCCAGCACGTTGCCCAGCACGTCCTTGTCCGGGTCGAGCGCCGGTTCTTGCGAGAGGTAGCCGACGCGCACGCCCTTGGCGGCGAAGGCCTCGCCGTTATATTCCGTGTCCAGCCCGGCCATGATCTTCATCAAGGTCGACTTGCCGGCGCCGTTCAGACCCAAGACGCCGATCTTGGCGCCCGGCAGGAAATTGAGGTTGATGTCCTTCAGGACCGTCTTGCCGCCCGGAAAGGTCTTGGACAGGTGGCTCATCTGATAAATGAATTGATAGGTCGCCATCGATCTGGGTCTTCCTGCGGTCTGGGGGAGGCGGCGCGCGATCCTAGCCATCGCCGAACGGCCGTCAAGCCCCGAAAGAGGGTGGCTCCATTGCCGACAGGATGGCAACGCGATCGCTGCCTTCCAGACGCGCGCGGACCAGCGGCGCGCCATAGGCTTCCGACAGGACATCCGGCTGCAGGACGGACGCCGCCTCGCCCGCCGCGACGACCCGACCGGCTGAGAGGAGCAGAGCATCGTCCGCCAGCTCCAGCGCCGCCGTCAGATCGTGAACGATCGCCAGCACGCCGTAGCCGATGGCGGTGAAGCGACGCGCCAAGGTCAGGATGCGGGCCTGCTGGACCAGATCCAGACTGGCCGTGGGCTCGTCCAGCAGAAGATAGCCCGGCTCGGCGGGCGGCCTGGCCTCCCAGATCTGCGCCAGGACACGCGCCAGTTCCACGCGCTGCAGCTCGCCGCCCGAGAGCGTTTCGATGTCGCGCTCCGCGAGGTAGAAGGCATCGGTGGCCTCGAGCGCCGCCGCGACGACGTGCGTGTCGGGCGCGGCCTCCGGATTGCCGGCATGCGGCGCGCGACCCAACAGGACGAGGTCGCGCGCGGTGAATCCGAAGCCGCCACCCGGTGCCTTTTGCGGCAGCACGGCCCGGCGCCTGGCCAGCGCCCGCCTGGGCCAGTCCGCCAAGGAGCGGCCGTCGAGCGAGACCGCGCCCTCGCTCGGCGTCAAGACGCCGGAGAGACACTTCAGCAATGTGGATTTGCCCGCACCGTTTGGACCCAGGACCGCCAAGAGGCGACCCGGCGTGACGCGCGCGTCTACCGCTGACAGCAGCTGTACGCCGGAGAGGGTGACGCCGAGCGACCGGGCCTCAAGCATTGCCGCCCGCCCCAAGGCGCCGACGGCGCAAGAGAAGCCACAGGAAGAAGGGTCCGCCGATCAGGCTCGTCAGGATTCCGATCGGCAACTCGGCAGGGAGGACCACATGGCGGGCCCCCAGGTCGGCCAGAAGCAGCAAGGTGCCGCCCGCGACGGCCGATGCCGGCAGCACCAAGCGATGGTCCGCGCCCAGGAGGAGGCGGACCAGGTGCGGCACCACCAAGCCGACGAAACCGATCATGCCGCTGACCGCGACGGCGGCTCCCGTGGCCAAGGCGACCAGGAGAACCATGCGGCGCTTGATGCGCTCGACCGCGAAGCCGAGGTGAAAGGCCTCTTGCTCCCCCAGCAGCAGCGCGTTCAAGGGGCGCGCCATGAAGAGGAGCCCGATCACCGCCAGCACGATCAACGGCATCGCCAGCATGAGCTCGGACCAGGGCCGCCCCGCCAAGCTGCCGAGGGTCCAGATCGTGATGTCGCGCAGCTGCTGGTCGTCGGCGATGAAGAAGAGCAAGCCCAAGCCCGCCGTCGCCACGGCATTGATCGCGATGCCCGCGAGCAGGAGGGTGGCGACATCGGTCTGGCCGCGCCAGCGCGCCAAGCGCTGGAGGGTGAGCGCCACGGCGAGCCCGCCCACGAAGGCCGCGACAGGCAGGAGAAGCGGTTGGGTGGCCCAAGGAACGTTCGCCGTCACGACGCCGCCGTAGACGATGGTCGCCGCGGCGGCGGTGGCCGCGCCGCCGGACACGCCGATAAGGCCCGGATCCGCCAAGGGGTTGCGGAAGAGCCCCTGCAGGGCCGCGCCCGACACCGCCAGCGCGCCCCCGACCAGCACGGCCAGGAGGGCTCTGGGCAGCCTGATCGACAGCAACACGGCGGCCTCTCGGGAGAGGCCGGGATCCAGGGTGGTCAGTCCCAGCCGGCTGGCGAGGATCTGCAGGCTGTCGCTTGGCGCGATGGCGACCGCTCCGAGGCCCAACCCCGCCAGAAGCGCAAGCAGGAACAAGAAGACAAGAAGGGCAACCCGCCGAACCCGGGCCCGCTGCCGCTTGCGCAAGGGGTCGGCGGGTAGGCGGTCGTCCAAGAGCCTCTCTGATGCGGACAAGGAAGCGGGCTTCTTCAGTCGGCCGCGGTCGTCTCGCCATGGAGATCGCGCATGAGCTGCCCGGCGACCTCGGGCGTGCGCGGACCGAAGCCCAGGAGCAGCAGGGCGTCATAGGCATAGACCCGTCCGTCGCGCACGGCCGGCGTCTGCACCAGAGCCGGATCTTGCGACAGCTGGCTCAAGCCGCCGATCTGGTCCAAACCCTGTGTCGTCAGCAGCAGAACGTCGGGTGCGGCGAGGACGGCCATCTCCGGCGACAGCGGCTTGTAGCCCGCGAAGTCGGTCATGACGTTGCGCCCGCCCGCCAGTCGAATGATGGCGTCCGCAGAGGTTCCCCGCCCAGCCGCCAAGGGGGCGCCGCTGTGGGACAGCAGGAAGAGCACGCCGGGCGCGGAAGACAGCCCGTCGCGACGCTTGGCCAGATCGGCAAAGGCCTGGTCGACACCGCCGGCGAGCGCGCTACCGCGCTCGGCCTGCCCGGCCGCCTCGGCGACGGCCCGCACCTTGGCGCCCACGCCGTCGGCGCTGGGCCGGTCGGGAACCAGTTCGACCTTGAGCCCCGCCTCCGACATCTGTTGCAGCACGGCGGGCGGACCGGCGTCGGCTTCCGCCAGGACCAGGTCCGGCTCAAGCGCGATGATCGGCTCGGCGGCGAGCGCACGGACATAGCCCACTTGCGGAAGGTCTTGCGCTTCGGCCGGATAGAGGCTCGTGCTGTCCACCGCGATCACCCGATCGCCTTGACCCAAGGCGTAGAGGATCTCGGTCACCGAACCGCCGACCGACACGATCCGCTCCGGCGGCTCCGCCCGCGCCGCAAGCGGCACAAGCACCGACAGCAAGGCAAGGGAGACGAGACGCTTCATCAAAGTCACTCCTCAGAAGGTCAGGCTGTAGCTGATCAAGCCCTTGAAGTTCCGCCCCATTTCATTCGCACCCGTGAACACGGTCGAATACTCTTCGTCGGTGACGTTATCGACACCCAAGGCGACCTGGAGGCCGTAGAGCGGCGTCTCCGGCCCCGGCGCCCAGATCATGTAGAGGTCATGCAGGGTGTAGGGGTCGCGGAACTCCGTGGGGTCGTCGGTCTTGTCGAATTCGCTGGCACGGGTCAGGCGGTAGCCCGGATAGAGGTTCAGGGGCTCCACCTTGCCCAGCAGATTGAAGACCACGCGGTCCGGCTGCAGCGTTCCCGCCGCCTCGCCGCTATCGAGATCCTTGCCGTCGATGGTGGACCAGGCCGCCGCCGCGCGCACATAGGGCGTGTCGTAGACGGCTTCGATCTCGGAGCCCTGCAGACGCGCCCGCGAGACGTTCTCGACCGTGGTCGTGCCGTTGCAGGCCCCGGGAATGAAGGGGTTGCAATCGACGAAGGGCGCCGGCTGATCGACGTCCAGCGCGATCAGGTTGTCCGCCACGGTGCGGAAGTAACCGCCCTTGAACTCGGCGTAGTCGCCGTCGAAGAGGACGCCGTCGAACTGCAGGCCCAGTCCCGCTTCCACGGTCCGCGCGGTTTGCGGCTTCAGGTCGGGGTTGGGCACGAAGCGGTTGACGATGGTGGTTCGGCCCAGCGGAATCTCGAAGTGGACGCCGGTCAGATAGAGGTCGTTGATGTTGGGCGCGGAGAAGGCCTCGGCATAGCTGCTGTAGAGCAGAAACCAGGGCAGCGGGCTGTAGCTGACACCGATCTTCGGCGAGAAGCGGGAGTCCGTCTGATCGTTGCCGAGGTCGCTGCTGGAGCCGAAGTAGTCGAAGCGTCCGCCGGGAATGATAAGGAATTCGCCGGGGATGACGCCGAAGGGCTCGGTGATGGTGATCTCCGCCTGGACGAAGGCGCCGAAGTTGTTCTGCGTCGCGTTGGGGACGCCCGCGCGGTCCCCCATGTCGCTCTCGCCCTTCTGCTTGTCGCGGAAGTACTCGATGCCGTAGGTGAAGATCGCCGCCACGTCCTGGAGCGGCTGGACGACGCTGTCGTTCTGCATGCGCAGACCGATGGTGTCGAGCGAGCGGGTCACGGTCTCGCCGGTAGGGCCGAGGCCCATGTCGTCCAGCCGCAACTCGTCGACCGAGGAGTTCACGTAGTAGACCCGGCCATCGAAATCGATCCAGGGATTGTCGGGCGCGAAGTTGTAGAAGACCTGCGATGTCTGGGCGGTGATGTCCTTGTTGACCAGGTCGTCGCCGCCCAGGCCCTGGGCGTTGTTTGGCTCCGTCGCCGAATCGTGGAAGCGCTGCCAGGAGGCTTCGATGTAGTGCGGCCCCTCGGTGAAGCTGCCTTTCACCAGGCCGGAGATGATGTCGTCGTCGGAGGCCAGGATGTCGCCGCCGCCCAGCCTGATGTCGCCGGCATCGCGATAGACGAAGCTGCCCAAGACCTCCAGCTCGTCGGTCGGCATGGCGTAGAGCGTGGCGGTCGTGGAAAGCTCGTTGTTGCCGGTCTGGCCGCCGCCGGAGATGGTGGCACCGTACTGCTCTCCGGGCGCCAGGAAGTCCGACGCGCCCTTGGTGCGAAACTCGATGACGCCGCCCAGACCGCCTGTGCCGTAGAGCGCGGAGTTAGCGCCGCGCACCACCTCCACCGTCTCTAACAGCGCCGGGTCGACGAAGAAGCGGCCGTCGTGGCCGCTGATGAAGTTCTGCCGCGTGCCGTCCAGCAGCACGATGACGTCCTGGCCGGTGAAGCCGCGAATGGCGGGGACCTCGCCGGTGCGCCTGGGGCCCCCGACGAAGACCACGTTGGGTACGTCGTCCAGGATGTCGGCCGGCGTCGAGGGGATCTTGCGAATGATCTCCTCCTGGTCGACCACGGTCACCGAGCCCGGATAGTCGAAGGTGGTGATGGGATTGGTGGTCGCCGTCACCGTCACCGCCGGCATCTGGATCGCCGGACCCAAGGTCTGAACGGTGGGCGCACCGGAATCCTCCTCCTGTTCCGCCGGCGTGATGACCTGCGCCGATGCCGAGCCCATCGGCATTGCCAGCCCAGCGGCCAGCGTCAGGATCAGAACAAAGGGACGCCCACACAGTGAGCCCTCGCCGGAACCGCGAGTCCGCGGCGCGGCGCAGCAAGCACCAGCCATATCACCCCTCTCACCGTCTTAGGCAGGGCGGCCCGATCCCCTGTCGGGCTGCCCCTCGGATCGGAGAACGTGGCTTGCTGGCGCGGACCGCGAGTGTCGCGGGGCTGGCGCGCTTCTCCTCGTCTTTGAGCAGATCGCATTCAGGCGGAGTCACCTGTATGCGTGAATCTGCTCTATCTTTCAGAGTTGTAGAGCAGGACTCAGACGGCAATTCGTTCCGATTTGACGTCATCCTGCTCTCGTGGCCTCTGGCAGGCCTACTTGGTCAGGATCAGGCCACCTTTCGCGGTGCGACGCAGGCGGTAGATTTCGCCCGAGTGGCGGATCATGACTTCCCTTGCCCCGTCGAACAGGGCTGCGGAACTCGTCTCGCGGACCGGGGCCATCGGTGGCTTGGTCTGCTGATGGGTCGCGTTGGTTTCCTGCACGGCATCCTCGCTATGTCAGTGACTTGAGATCGTTAATGCGAATCACTTGCATTTGCAAACTCTTTCTGCGGCCAGGGCGCGTTGTTTCGCGGGATTCCGGGAAGTGCGCGCGAGAGTCGCGGGACGCGGCAGGCGATCGCGATCCGCAGTACCAAGAGCTCCAGGGGCAAAGCTCGCTCTCGCCGCCGAAGCGGCCAGGAAGCCGGCCTTGGCCGTTCCGCGCGTCTTCTCGCGGAGGTGATCGAGCAGCACTAGGCGGCTTTCTTCGAACCGCCTATGTCTAGGAATTGGCTTCGCGCTGCGGCGCGCCCGGAAGCCTGCTAAAAGGCAGGTCTGTCCGCAACTACCGCAGTCGGGCGCCAAGAGCCGGCCAAGTGCAGAGACCTGCCCATCCCTATGGACTTAGACTGCCCGCGATGACCGAGAGACCACCTGTGGTCTCGCCGCCACAGGACACGACGACGGAGGTAATGAGCCCGCGGAGCCGCTGGTCGGCGCCGCGGAGCATCGCCCTGTCCGTGATCCTGCATGCCTTCTTCGCCTGGCTCATCTTCGACAGTCTGTCGGTCGATGCCGTGCAGCCGGAGGAGCAGCAGGAGGATCTCGAAGCGCAGGTGGTGGCCGTCGTGCAATTGCCGACCGCCAGGGAGGGCCCGACGCTTCCCACGGAGGCGACCAACGCCCCACTGCCCATCGGCGACCGCTCGACGCCGACCGCCAACGATCAGCTGGCACTGGGCGCGCCCGACGCCGGGGCCGAGCCGGCCGCGCCGGCGGAGCCCGAGCCGCAGCCCTTGCCGGTGGAGCCCGAGGTCGCGGTCGCGACGGCGCCGGAGTTGTCGCCACTCGTAACGGAGCCGGCGACGCCGGCCGAAACCCCGCCGCTGGAGCCGGAGCTCGAACCGGCGCAGAGCGAAGCCGAGCCACCGGTTGAGGCGCCGGAAGCGGCGAGCCCGCCGGCCGAAGCTTCGACAACACCACCCAGTGAGGCGGAACCCGTCACCGCCGACGCGCCACCCGCGCCTCAGGCGCCGGATAGCTCCAGCGTGGAGAGCACGCAGCCCGAAGCGCCGGAGCAGCAGGACGTCGGCGAGCCGCAGCAAAGGGCACCGCAAGAGACCGAGGTGGCGGAGACGCCGCCCACGCCGCCGGCGGAGAGCGAAACGCCGGAGGCGCCGCCCGAGGAAATCAATCTCGCCGAACCGCCGCCGGCCGTGATCGCGCCCGAGGAAGAGGCACCCATCGCCGACGAGATCGTGCCGCCACAGGCGGAGGAGGCGCCGCCGCTCGAACTCGCCGCCTTGCCGGAAGACGTCGTGCCTTCGCCCGAGGCGCCGGCCGAGGAGGCCGCGCCCAGCGAGGAGGACTTGACCTTGGAGACCGCGAGCACGGCCCTGGTCCTGGACTCCTTGCTGCAGGAGCCGGAGGAGATCGAGGAGCCGGGCGTTCCCCTGGCGGTGCCGCCCAGCAAGCCGCGCCGCGAGGTCACCCTGCCGGAGCCGCAACGCCCGGCACGCCAGACCGCAACGGCCCCGCGCCAGTCCAACCAGGCCGCCGCCGCCACGCCGCGCAGCAACCAGGGAAGCAACAACCGCGGCAGCAGCGGCAACGAAGGCCGCACCGGCTCCAGCCGGGGCACCGCGGGGGGAACGGTCGCCAGCTATACCGACCTGGTCGCAAACCACCTCGACCGGAAGAAGCGCTGCCCGGACGGATCCGACTTCCCCAGCGAGCGGGCGGCCGTCGTGGTCCGCTTCGCCGTGGACTCGGAAGGCTGGGTGATCTCGCAGCGGATTCTGCGGTCCAGCGGATCGCGACAGATGGAGCGAGAGATCGGCGACCTGCTGGTACGGGCCAGTCCCTTGCCGCCCCCGCCGATCAGCGGCGACAGCCTGACCATCAACGTGCATTTCGCCTGCTGGCGATAGCCGCGCGGACCACTGGACCGACATGCCGCCGAAGAGCCTCGTCCTCCTCTTTCACGCGGTCGGAACGCCGGCCGAGACCGGCTACAAGGATGCGGTCTCGGTCGACGCTCTGAACCGGGCCCTGGACTGGCTGCAGACGAACTACCAGGTCGTCCCCCTCGATCGGCTCGCCGAGGAGCGGCGCGCGGACCGCTCGATCGCCGGCTTGGCCGCGCTCACCTTCGACGACAACCACCGCAGCATTGCCGAGATCGCCTTGCCGCTGGCAGTGGCGCGCGGCCTGCCGGCCACCTGGTTCCTGATGACCGACCCGCTCTTCGGGCGCCCCTATTGGCGCCGCCAGGTGAGCGCGCTCATCGCCGCCGGCCAGGAGGAGGCCTTTCGCGCCTACCTGGCCGAGCGGGCGCCCGATCTCCTGCGGCAGCTGCGCCCGGGCCGCCTTTACAAGGACAGCAAGGACCCTAGCCGGGTCTCCCCGGACGCCGTTGCCGCGCAGCTGGCCGCTTTCCGCGGCGGCCTTGACGACGGCGCCGGCTTCGTGACGCCGGGCGAGGTGGCGGCACTCGCGCTTCCGGGCCTCGCCTTGGGCAACCACAGCCGCCGTCACCTGGTGATGGCCGGCCTCTCGCCCGACCGGCAGCGCGAGGAGGTGGCCGCCGCCGCCGAGACCCTTTCCAGCTTCCCGCAGCAGCGCAGCCGCCTCTTCGCCGTCCCCTTCGGCGGCCCCGAGACCTACGACGCCGCCACGCTGGATGCCGTCGCGGCGGCCGGGCTGTCGGGGCTGGCGGTCACCACCTCCGGGCTCGCCGCCGCGGACGACGTCTCCGGCCATCCGCTGCTTTCCGCCGACAGCGCTCTGGTCCGCTCGTTGCCCGCCGCGCTCGGCGGTCTTGCCGCCCCGCCAATGTCTTGAGGTTCTTCCCAGAGAGACCGACCATTGGACGAGACCGCCAGGGACGTGCCGAGCCATCGGCCAGGGCGCGCAATGGCCCGTCGCCTGCCCCTCTAGTCATCGAGCCTGACGATGTAGCCGATCTCCAAGGTGCGGCGGGTCGGCAGATCGAAGCGGTCGATGCGCCGCTCGGCATTGCGCATCAGGAAGCAGAAGAGGTTCAGCATGGGATGATAGAGCCGGCGCCAGCGGGTCGGCGGCAGCGGGCGCTGGTGGCCAATGACGTAGATCAGGTCGTCCGGGTTCAAGCCTTCTTGATGCAGCAGCGGACCGATCATGGAAGGCACCGAGACCCTCTGCATGTAGCCGACGCGGACCTCCAGGCGTAGCACCCTGTCGCCGATCCAGTGGCTGACGAGACGCTCGTCCGGCGGCACCCGCGGCCGGCCCTCGACCTTGACCGTGGTCAGCACCACGCCTTGAAAGGCACTCTCCAGCAAGCGGTCCATCTGGGTCAGGGGCTCCGGCGTGACGTCGCCGGCCGCCGTCATCACCACGGCCCAGCGCGGCACCTTGGCCGGCCGGTTCTTCAGCGACATGGCATAGCTGCCGAGCGCGATGGTGTTCCTGGCCCTGGCCTTTTGACTGCGCTTCAGACCCATGCGCCAGGACAGCATGACCACCATGGCGGCGGTCGCCAGGCTCAGGGGCAGCCAGCCGCCGGTCTCCAGCTTCGTCAGGTTGGGAATGAAGTAGATCAGATCGATCGCCATCAAGAGCCCGCCGATCGCCCTGGCCAGATAGGGGTTGATGCCGTTGCGGTGGATCAGGGCGGCGACGTAGAGCAGCGTCGTGGTGATCATCGCGGTGGCTACCGCCATGCCGTAGGCGTCGGCCAGCGCGTCCGAGGAACGGAAGCCCAAGACCGCCGAGATCGACAGAATGGCCAGCAGCCAGTTGATCGTCGGCAGATAGACGTGGCCTTCGTGCTCCGCCGTGGTGTGGATGACCCTGAGCTGCACCAGGAGCTCCACCTGCATCGCCTGGCGGGTCAGCGCGAAGACGCCGGTGATGACGGCTTGCGAGGCGATCACGGTGGCGATCGATGCCAAGACCACCAAGGGCAGTTGCAGCCAGTCCGGCGCCAGCATGTAGAAGGGGTTCTTGATTGCATCGGGGTTGGCCATGACCAGCGCGCCCTGGCCAAAGTAGTTCAACAAGAGCCCCGGCATGGCGATGAAGGACCAGGCCCGCGCGATGGCCGGCCGGCCGAAGCTGCCGAGGTCGGCATAGAGCGCTTCGCCGCCGGTGATGGTCAGGAAGACGGCCGCCAGGATGAGCGCGGCACGCTCGGGATTGTCGAACAGCAGCACGATGCCGTAGTGCGGATCGAAGGCCCGAAGGACGTCCGGATTGCTGGCGATCGAGAAGGCCCCCATGGCGCCGATCACCGTGAACCAGATCATCATGGCCGGTCCGAAGAGCACGGCGATGGAGTGGGCGCCGAAACGTTGCGCGAAGAAGAGACCCAGCAACACCAAGACGGTCAGGGGCACCACCCAATGATCGACCGAGGGCGCCGCCAGCTCCAGGCCCTCAATGGCGCTCAAGACCGAGATCGCCGGCGTGATCACGCCGTCGCCGAACAGCATGGCGGCGCCGACGAGGGCGAACATCAGCAAGAAGCGACCGCGCGGGTCGCTGCGGTTATGCAGGCCCAACAGGGTGGAGAGCGCGAGGATGCCGCCTTCGCCGTCGTTGTTCATCCTCAGCACGAGGCCGACGTACTTGAAGGTGACCGACAGCGTGATGGTCCAGACGATGAGCGAGAGAACGCCCAGGATCTGGCTGTCCGGGTGCTGCCCGCCGGCCGCCGTCGCGGCCTCCCTGAAGGAGTAGAGAGGAGAGGTCCCGATATCGCCGAAGACGATCCCGAGCGCCGCAATCGTTAGGGATGTCTTGACCTTCGACATCCGACGGCTTCCCCCCGCTTGCCTGCATCGCGTGCGCGAAGCCCGGACCGGAGGCCGCGGGACACAGGACTTCTATGGTGGGCCCGGCAGGATTCGAACCTGCGACAACACCGTTATGAGCGGCGCGTTCTGACCACTGAACTACGGGCCCCCCGTCGACGGGAGATAGAAACCATGTCCGGCCTTCTACCGCAAGGCCGCCCGCCTTTCCGTTTTTGACCACACACTATTGACAATGATCCAACGAACGAAGGGATTATAATCATAGAACACTACAGCCATCTTTTGCGTCACCCGCCCGACGGAAAGGAGCTGAGACAATGACGGCCAACCAGAGCAGCGAGGTCTCGCCCTCGCCCTTTCATGCCGGCGAGCAGCAGCTGCAGCGCCTGACCGCCATGCGCGACGAGATGGAGCAATTCGGACGAAAAGTGATCCGCTCTTACCTCACGGAACAGCATCGTGACTTCTATAGGCAGCTCCCCTTTGTTATCCTTGGTGCTGTCGATGCCGAGGACCAACCCTGGGCGACGATCTTGAGCGGTCAACCTGGCTTCCTCTCCAGTCCGGACGCCGGCCGCTTGCGGATCGCGGCCAGGCCCTTGTGGGGCGACCCGGCTGCGGATGGGCTGCGACCAGGTGCCCGCATCGGTGGCCTCGGCATCGAGTTCGCGACGCGTCGGCGCAACCGCTTCAGCGCGGCGATCGCTGCGAGCGACGATGCCATGATGGCCGATATAGAGCAGGCCTTCGGCAACTGCCCGCAGTACATCCAAAGCCGGGAGCTGACCTGGCGGCGCGA
The DNA here is from genome assembly GCA_963669375.1 of Rhodospirillales bacterium. Lineage (GTDB taxonomy): Bacteria > Pseudomonadota > Alphaproteobacteria > Kiloniellales > JACOMY01 > JACOMY01. The sequence goes on from OY770024.1 coordinate 2,523,838, forward strand.
CCCCGATGACGAGAGCTTCCGCCCGAAGCGCGAGACGCGGGCCGGGCTGGACGATGAAGCCCGCGCCCTGATCGGCCGTGCCGACACATTCTTCGTCGCCACGACGGCAGGCAGCCGGGACGCCGTGCATGGCGTCGACGTCTCCCATCGCGGCGGCAAGCCGGGTTTCGTCAGAGTCGGCGAGGGGGACCTGCTGACCATTCCCGACTTCGCCGGCAACTACCACTTCAACACCTTGGGCAACCTGCTGGAGGAGCCGCGCGCCGGGCTGCTGTTCATGGATTTCGACAGCGGCGACCTGCTCTACCTCGCCGGGCGCGGCGCGGTCCTGATGGACTCGCCCGAGACGGCCGCCTTTCGCGGCGCCGAGCGGCTCTGGACCTTCCAGGTGGAGCGCATGGTGAGGCTGAGGGCAGCCTTGCCCTTCCGCTTCGCCTTCGGCGGCTTCTCCCCCAATGCCGAGATCACCGGCGACTGGACCGAGGCGAAGCAGCGCCAGGAGGCGGAGCGCATCGCCAACACCTGGCGCCCCTTCCGCGTCGCCAAGATCGTCAAGGAGAGCCGGACGGTGTCCTCCTTCCACCTGGTGCCCACCGACGGGCTAGGCCTGCCAACCCACAAGGCCGGCCAGTTCCTGCCGATCCGACTGCATCCGGCGGAGAGCGAGGCGCTGACCCGCACCTACACCTTGACCAGTCTTCCCGGCGATCGGCATCTGCGCATCAGCGTCAAGCGCGAAGCGCGGGGCGCCGCCAGCCGCTTTCTGCACGACAGCCTGAGCGAGGGCGACCTTGTCGAGGCCATGGCACCGCGCGGCGACTTCACCTTGGACAACACCGGCAAGAGACCCCTGGTCCTCATTTCCGGCGGTGTCGGGATCACCCCCATGCTGGCGATGCTGCGCGACGTGGCTCGGGAGAACTTCCGCACGCGCGGCCGGCGCGCGGTCTGGTTTCTCCACAGCGCGCGCACGGCGGAGGAGCGCCCCTTCCTGGACGACCTGCAAGGACTGACCGACACCGACCCCAACGTGCACCTCATCCTTTCCGACACCGCGCGCAGCCCGCAGGCGCGCTTGCAGGCGAGCGACCTGAAGCAGATCCTGCCCTTCGACGACTACGAGTTCTTCCTCTGCGGGCCGGCGGCCATGGCGCAGAATCTCTACGACGGACTGCGCGACCTGAACGTGGCCGATAGGCGGATCCACTTCGAGGCATTCGGTCCCTCCGCCGTCACCCGTCGCCCCGATGCCGGCGACGGGCCGGCGCCGAGCCTGCACCTGGAAGAGCCCCAGGGCAGCGCCAAGGTCACCTTCGCCAAGTCCGGCCTGACGGCGGATTGGGATCCGGACAAGGGCAGCCTGCTGGACCTGGCGGAAAGCCATGGACTGACGCCCGACCATGCTTGCCGGAACGGACTCTGCGGCACCTGCGCCGTTGCCGTCCGGGCAGGCGAGGTCAGCTATCCCGAAAGACCCACCGCGGCGATCGAGCCCGGCAAGGCGCTGGCCTGCCGCGCCGTGCCGCGATCTTCATCCGACCACCTCGAACTTGACCTCTAACCAGAGACGGAGAACGACCCGATGGAACAGCGTCCCCCCTTGCCGCCCTTCACCGAGGAGACGGCGCGACAGAAGGTGCAGGCCGCCGAGGATGCCTGGAACACGTGCGACCCCGATCGCGTCAGCCTGGCCTACACGGTGGATTCGCAGTGGCGGAACCGCGCCGAGATCTTCCAGGGCCGCGAGGCGATCCGCGACTTCCTGCGCCGCAAGTGGGATCGCGAGCTGGACTATCGCCTGAAGAAGACGCTCTGGTGCTTCGAGGGCAATCGCATCGCCGTGACCTTCGAGTACGAGTCCCACGACGACAGCGGCCAGTGGTACCGCTCCTACGGCAACGAGCTCTGGGAGTTCGACGACAACGGCCTGATGCGCCGGCGCATCGCCTCGATCAACGACCAGCCGATCGAGGAGTCGGAGCGCAGGCTGCGGGGCTGAGCGCGATCAGCCCTCCTTGGCCGCGACCCAGGCCTCGACCTGCTCGCGCAGCAGGGCCAGCGGCAGGCTGCCGTTGGTCAGCACCACGCGGTGAAAGTCCCGGATGTCGAAGGCCGCGCCAAGGCGGTCTTCGGCCATGCGGCGCAGCTCTTCGATCTCGCGCATGCCGATCTTGTAGGCCGTGGCCTGGGCCGGCCAGACGATGTAGCGGTCGATGGCCTTGCGGTTGACGTCGTGGGTCGAGGGGATGTTCCGGTCCAGATAGGCGATTGCCTCCTCCCGGCTCCAGCGCTTGTGATGCAGGCCGGTGTCGACCACCAGACGGGCGGCCCGCAACAGCTCCCAGGCCAGCCGGCCGAAGTCGGAGAGAGGGTCGCGGAAGAAGCCCATCTCCTTGGCCAGCTTCTCGGCATAGAGCGCCCAGCCTTCGATGTAGGCCGTGTTGCCGCCCAGCTTGCGGAACTCCGGCAGCCCCTCCAGTTCCTGGGCGATGGCGATCTGCATGTGGTGGCCGGGCAGACCCTCGTGATAGGCCAGGGACTCCAGGTGCGTCTTCGGCATCAAGCTCATGTCGTAGAGGTTGACGTAGTAGATGCCGGGGCGATCGCTATAGGCCGCGGGGCTAACGTAGAAGGCCATGTTGGTTGTGGCCTCGCGGTAGGGCTCCACCCGCCTCACCTCCAAGGCCGCCTTGGGTCTGACGTCGAAGTAGTCGTCGAGTGCCGCCGCCATCTCCTCAAGGTGGGCGCGGCTATGCGCCAGGTAGGCGTCGCGCCCCGCCGCGCTGTCGGGATAGAAGTTCGAGGGGTCCTCGCGCAGGAAGGCGAAGAAGGCCTGCAAGTCGCCTTCGAAGCCAATGTCCTCGATGATGTCCCGCATCTCGTCGTGGATCCGCGCGACCTCGGCCAGGCCGTAGTCGTGGATCTCGTCCGGCGTCAGGTCGGTCGTGGTCTGGGAGTAGAGCGTGAGCGCGTAGTAGGCCTCGCCGTCGGGCAGGCTCCAGGCACCGTCGTTGCCGCTGGCTTGCTCGGCGAGCGAGGCCATGGTCCGGCGCAGGCGCAAGTATGCCGGCTTGACCTCCTCGCGCAGCGCCCGCTCCGCGCGCGTCATCAGGTCGTCGGCTTCGGCCTCCGTCAGGTCGAGAGCGCCAATCTTGGCGCAGAAGTCCGCCAGGATCGCGGTGTCCTCGCCCTCCGGCTCGAAGGGAACGCCGGTCAGGACCGCGTCGATGCTGTCCAGCACCTGGGGAAAGACGAACGCGGGTGGAACGATCCCACGCTCGGCGCGGTAGGTAAGGCGCTGGATGGTCTGATCCATCACCCGCGGCACGCCTTCGAGGCGCGCGATGTAGGCCTCCGCATCCGCCTTGTCGTCGACGCGATGGTCGTTCGCCAGGAAAGCGGGGATGTAGCTGTGCATCCCGCGCAGGTGGTTCACCGGAAAGCCGTGATGGCGAAAGGGGAACCAGGCGATATGCAGCTCGGACCCGCGCTCGAAGAGGCGATAGCTGAGCTTGGCCGAGGGATCCAGCTTATCGTAGTCGAAGTCCCGCCGCAGCCGGGCGAGATCGCGGATGGTGATCTCCAACTCCTCGATCCGCCTGGCCTCGCTGCGGTCGTTCCAGAGGTGATTGTCGCGCTTCAGCCCAAGGCTGGTCTGCCATTCCGGCCAGCGAGCGACCTCTGCCTCGTGGACCTCTTGGAAGAAGGCGTTCAGGCGGTCGCTTTCGCTCCCAGCGTCGGCATGGAGCGTCGCGGGCAGCAGGATAAGGGCCGCCATCGCCAAGGCGGAGAGAAGTCGAGTCGGGATAAGCATCCTGCGGTCCTCATCGGCAGATCGCAGCAACGTCTAGGTTGCGGTGCTCTTTGGGGATCGGTCTGTCACACGCTCTTCGCCAATCGATTGTGTTGATTTGGCGAGGGAATGGCAAGCCCGCACCTGGAAGAACGCGCTAGCGATCCAGCAGAAAGTGCGCTTGCGCGCTGGCGGCCGGGCGTTCGATCGAGTCCTGCCAGCAGGCCACCGACACAGTGGCCAGGCGGCGCCCCAGCCGCGTCACCTCGGCCTGGGCATAGCAGTCCTTGGGCTCGGCGGAGCGGCGATAGTCGACGGTGGTGGTGATCACCTTGGGCAAGCCGACCGACTGGTGCTGCCAAAGCAATTCGACACTGGCAGTGAGTTCCAGGAGGCTGGCGAGCGCGCCGCCGTGGATCGCCGGCAGGAAGGGGTTGCCGATCAGGCTCGGTGCGAAGGGCAAGGTGACCCTGACCCTGCCCTCCACCAGTTCCGCCGTCACCTCCAGGAAGCGGGCGTAGGGTATGGCGCCCAGAAAGGCGGTCACGTCGTCGCTCTGACGCGCCGCCTCGAGACTTGCCGCCAAGCCGCCTCCCGTCGACCAGCGCGGCATCACCGGGCGGCCTCCCGCCACTCCGGCGGCGCATCGTAGATCATGAAGGTGCCTTGCGCCGTCGCCAGGGGCGGCTCGTCGGCGGCATGAAAGGCGCTGCCGCGGGCAAAGGCGATCTGCCTGGTCAGCCGGTAGCAGTGACCGGAGGCAAGGATGTCGCGGCCGGGTTCGTTGGCGCGCGCGTAGTCGAGGCGGAGATCGATGGTCGCCACCGCGCGCTCCGGCGTCACCTTGAGCCAGGAGGCAGCCCCCAAGGCGTAGTCCAGCAGCGCGAAGAGCACGCCGCCGAACAGGGTTCCGGTCTCGGGATTGCCGGCGAGTTCGGCGCGAAACGGCAGGCGACAGATCAGCGCCTCTCCCTCCAGCCGCTCGAAGCGGATGCCCAGCCGCTCGTTGAAGGGCGGACCGGCCTTGAGGAGTCGCATTGTCGGAGACGTGGTGTCGGACATGGATAGCTGTCCATAGCGCAGTCGAGGGTGCCCTGGAAAGCGCGCCGCCGCCGACCCAGCCATGCAGAGCCGGGGCGGTCGAGGCGCGGCGAGCCGGCCTGCTGCGGCTCTTCGCGCGACCGGGCCCGCGGACGCCTTTGTGATCGGGGTGCGGGCTTGCTGCCGGACGAGCCGGGCCCCTATAAGGGCGGCCATGTTCCTGGTCACCGGCGGCGCCGGCTTTATCGGCTCCAACATCACCGCAGCCCTGGTCGAGCGGGGCGAGAAGGTCGTGGTCTGCGACCGGCTCGGCAACGACGACAAGTGGTTGAACATCGCCAAGCTCCTGCTGGAAGAGATCCTTCCGCCGGAGGAGCTGCCGCACTGGCTCGCCGGGCGGCGCGACCTGCAGGCGGTGATCCACATGGGCGCGATCTCCGCAACGACGGAGCGCGACATGGATCTTCTGGTCGCCAACAACCTGCGTTTCTCGCAATCGATCTGGCGGTGGTGCGCCGAGCAGCGGGTGCCGCTGGTCTATGCCTCCTCGGCGGCGACCTACGGGGACGGCGATGCCGGCTTCGACGACGATCCCAGCCCGGAGGCCCTAGCCAGGCTGCGCCCCCTGAACGGCTACGGCTGGTCCAAGCACCTCTTCGACCGCTGGGCGCTGCGCGCGGTGGCCGAGGGCCGAGCGCGACCGCCGCAGTGGGCAGGCCTGAAGTTCTTCAATGTCTACGGACCCAACGAGTACCACAAGGGCGGGATGCGCTCGGTCGCCCACCACCTCTATGGGCTCTTGCAAGAGCAGGATGCCGCCCGTCTCTTCGCCTCCCACCGACCCGGCATCGCCGACGGTGAGCAGAAGCGCGACTTCGTCTATGTCGGCGACTGCGTCGAGGTGATGCTCTGGATCCTGGAGCGCGCCACCGTCTCCGGCCTCTTCAATCTCGGCACCGGCGAGGCGCGCAGCTTCAACGACCTGGCGCGCGCCGTCTTCGCCGCCCTGAACCGGCGGCCGAAGATCGACTATGTGCCTACCCCCGAGGCCATCCGCGAGCGCTACCAGTACTTCACGCAGGCCGCCATGACGCGACTGCGCGGCGCCGGCTACGAGAAGCCCTTCCTGTCGCTCGAAGACGGCGTTCAGCGCTATCTGCACGACTATCTGATGCGCGAGGATAGCTACCGCTGATGCCGCCCCTTCTGGCCATCCCCTTCCCCGCCATCGACCCCGTGGCCCTGGACCTGGGGCCGCTGCAGATCCGCTGGTACGCGCTCTCCTACATCGTCGGCATCGTGCTGGGCTGGTGGTATGCACGCCGCCTGGCGCGGCGGCCGGAAAGCCAGGCGACGCCACAGTCGATCGACGATCTGATGTTCTGGGCGACGCTCGGCATCCTGGTCGGCGGACGCCTGGGTATGGTGATCTTCTACCAGCCCTCCTATTTCCTCGCGCACCCGCTGGACATCTTCAAGATCTGGCAGGGGGGCATGTCCTTCCACGGCGGCTTCCTGGGCGTCATCGCGGCGCTGCTCTATGTCTCATGGCGGCACAAGCTGGGCTTCTTCGTGATCGCCGACCTGGCGGCGGCGGCCACGCCCATCGGCCTCTTCCTGGGCCGCATCGCCAACTTCATCAACGGCGAGCTCTGGGGACGCGTCACCGACGTCTCCTGGGCCATGGTCTTTCCGGACCCGGCGGCGGGCGGCCTGCCGCGTCACCCATCGCAGCTCTATCAGGCCTTCTTCGAGGGCCTGCTGGTCTTCATCGTGTTGCGGATCCTGACCCAGCGCGGTTGGCTCGCGCGCCCCGGCATGCTTTCCGGCGCCTTCGTCTTGAGTTACGGCCTGGCGCGCCTCATCGACGAATCCTGGCGCGAGCCCGATGCCTACCTGGGCTTCATCCTCGGTTTCCTGACCCAGGGCCAGATCCTGTCGATCCCCATGATCCTCTATGGCGCCTACCTGATCATGACCAAGCGCCATCAACAGCCGGTGGGCGACGCATCCAAGAAGTCATGAGCCGGCTGCGGGCGCGGCTGGTTCGGCGGATCGCGGCCGAGGGCCCGCTCACGGTCGCCGACTTCATGGCGGCCGCCCTGCTGGATCCGGAGGAGGGCTACTACACCCGCGCCGCGCCCTTGGGCGATGAGCTGGGCCGTGGCGGAGACTTCGTCACCGCGCCGGAGCTGACGCAGGTCTTCGGGGAGCTGCTCGGCCTCTGGTGCCTGGAGGCCTGGCAACGCCTCGGCGAACCCCGGCCCTTCACGCTGATCGAGCTGGGCCCTGGCCGCGGCAGCCTGATGAGCGACCTGCTCCGCGGCCTGGCCTTGATCCCGGACTGCCGAACGGCCGCCGACATCCATCTCGTCGAAGCCAGCCCACGGCTGAAAGGCATCCAGCGAGAGACCCTGCGCGGAGAGCGGCCGACCTGGCATGCCATGCTGGCCGAGGTTCCCGAGGGCCCCTCCATCCTGATCGCCAACGAGTTCTTCGATGCCCTGCCGATCCGGCAGTTCGAGCTGAGCCCGGAGGGCTGGCGCGAGCGCTTGGTGGTGCGCGACGGCCGGGACGGGCTTGCCTTCGCGCTGTCGGGCCGCATTCCGCCAGGCCTGCTGCCGGCCGAGGGGCCTCGCGCGGGCGCGGTGCTAGAGACCTCTCCGGCCAGCACCGCCCTGGCCGCGCAGATCGGCGAACGCCTGGCGCGCGAGCCCGGCGCCGCCCTCATCATCGACTACGGTTATGCCGCCCGGCCCTGGCGGGGCAGCCTGCAAGCCGTCGCCGGTCACGAGCGAATGCCGCCGCTCTCCAGACCGGGCCATGTCGATCTCTCGGCCCAGGTCGACTTCGCCGCGCTGGCCGCCGCCGCCGAGACGGCCGGCGCCGAGGCCTTCGGACCGGTGGCGCAGAAGGACCTGCTCGCGGCCCTCGGCCTAGTGGAGCGCAAGACCGCCCTGATGACGGGAAAGGCGTCCGACCAAGCCGCGAAGATCCAGGCCGCCTGCCGGCAACTGACCGATCCGGCTGCGATGGGTGAGCGCTTCCTTGCGCTTGCCCTGCAGACGCCGGACCTGCCGACGCCCGCCGGCTTTCCCCTCCGCGAGAAAGAGGACGGCGCTCCCTAGCGATCGCCGCTCAAGCAGCCCCCATCGAAGATCGCCTCGAGAGCGCGCTCGACAACGCAGGCCATCATGTAGGCCGACGAGGTGAAGAACCCCGGTCCCCAGAGCAGCATGTTGGCCAGATAGATGCTTCTGGCGCCCTCCAGGCGGAAGCTCCGCATGTCCACGGCGGCCCCCTCCAACACCGCGCCGGCGCGGCTGTAGGGGCGAAGGAGCCCAGCACCGACCAGGCTCTTGACCAGCGGCGGCTGGCGGTCGCTGGCGACCCTTCGGTCCAACTGACCGGTGGTGTTGACCAGTACGCGCGCCGTCTCGCGGCCGAAGGCATGGCTGATCGTGTAGTGGCGCCCCTCCTGGTCGAGCGCGACCTCCTCGACGCCATTCACCACCCGAAGCCGACCGGCGCGAAACAGCGCCAGAAGCCGTTCGGCCGTGGGAATGGGGCTGGCGGCATGATAGCTGAGCGCCGCCGTCTCATAGTGCCGTCGGTAGAGGCGCTCGGCCTCCGGGGTCAGCAGCTGCTCGGCAAAGCTGTCCCAAATGGTGAAGCGGCAGTCTTCGAAGAAGTCGACAAGGAAGTTGCGGCCCTCTCCCTGGCGCGCGTCCTCGATGTCGCGCGCGAGCAGGGCGGCGACCCGCTGGTTCAGGGAATCCGCATCGCCGCAACCGTCATAGGGGTCGGCCACCGCCTCCCAGTCGACGCGGGCCTCGTTTGCCGCGGCCTCCTGCTTGATCTGCTTGGCCACCTGCGAGAGGTCCAATCCGCCGTCGCCGGCAGCCTGTCGCAAGGCGGGGAGATTGAAGCGGCTCTGCTTCAGCTGCCGGGGCTTCCGGCTCTGCATCTTCTTGAGCCGGCCGCTGCGCGAGCAGAGGACAACCCGGCGCCGGTTCGCGCCGCCGGAGAAGCGCAGCCCGCCCGAGGGCGCGGGATCGAAGGAACAGCCGCTCTCCGGCGAGAAGAGCCGGTTGACGACGTCGTAGGCACTGAGCGAGGCGCCCAGGATGTGAACCGTCGCGTCCAGGGGGATCTCGTCCAGCGCCGTGCTGCGGACATGGCCGGCGACGTAGCGCGCGGCGGCGCCTTTCGGCGGGGCTTGGTAGCGATCGACCTCCGGGCAGCGTCCGGTGGTGAGCAGAGCCGCGTCGGCAAGCACTTCGCCGCCCGCCCAGCCGATGCACACCGCGCCCTCGGCCGTCTCCGCCATCGCGGTCGCCTCGGCCGGGATCAGCGCGACCTCGATGCCCTTCACCGCCGCGGCGGTCCTGGTGGCGGCGAAGACCTCTTCCAGGAAATCTCCGTAGAGTGCGCGGGGCAGATGCCCCTTGGGATCCAGATCGATCGCCGGGTCGGAGCGGGCCTCCAGCCAGTCCATGAAGGCACGCCGGTTCGCCGGCACCAGGCACATGCTGTCCGTGGTGTTGTTGATCAGGTAGTCGCGACACTCATCGGGGTGATAGGGAAAGCCTGGCCCGAAGCGGCCCGAGGCCTCGAAGATCGTGATCCTGCGGGCCGGAAAGCGGTCCACCAGCTGGAAGAAGGCGCTGGTGCCGGCAAAGCCGCAGCCGACGATGGCCACATGCCGAACGGCACTCATGAACCGCGCTCCCCCGGCTCGGCGATCACGACTGCGGAGGTTTCCTTGGCCGTCTCCAGAACGATCAGGGTCTCCGTCCGCTGCACCGCCTTCAGCGGTTTCACCTTGTCCTGCAGGAAGCGCTGCAGCTTGCCGGTGTCGGCGACGCGGAACTTCATCAGATAGGAGTGCGCGCCGCTGATGTGATGCAGCTCCTGCACCTCGGGACAGGCGGCGATGGCCTGCTTGGCCTCCTCCTCCCCCTCGTAGCTCATGTCGATCAGCACGAAGCCGCAAAGCTTGGCACCGACCCGCTCGGCATCCAGAACCGCGCGCCAAGCCTTGACGATGCCCTGCCCGCTCAGGCGGCGCACCCGCTCGTTGGCGCTGGAGACGGAAAGGCCGACCTCTTCCGCGATCTCCGCGCTTGAGCGGCGTCCATTGACCTGCAGAAGATCGGCGATTTTCTTGTCAATTTGATCCATAGCCAGAAAAATACTGGCAGATCGCAAAAATTCAAGGATGGATTCTGGAAAGCAGAGTGCGAAGGACCGAGGCGTGAATCACAACCGTCTTAGAGATGAGAAAGCGACCGACGGCCGCCACACCGAGACACTCGAGCCTGGGCTAAGAACGAAGCGTCTCGGCGATGGGCTGCACGGCCCGCAGGGCCAGTGCAGCGATGGTCAAGGTCGGATTGGCCGCCGCACCGGTCGGGAAGACACCGCTGCCCAGAAGGAAGAGGTTGGGATGGTCGTGCGCGCGTAGATCGGGGTCGACCACCGAGTCCCTGGGATCCTCGCCCATCCGATGGGTGCCCATCACGTGACCGCCGGACCAGGGGCGCGCGGCGTGGTGCAGTTCGCTGACGCCCAGGCGCGCGAAGATCTCTTCGTGCACCTCCTGCGCCGCCGCCATGCCGCGGTGCGTGTAGTCGTCGTGGCGGTAGTGGATCTTCGGACGCGGAATGCCGATCGCATCGCGTTTGGTGAAGTCGGGCACGATTCGGTTGGCCGGGTCGGGCAGCTGCTCGGTCATGCTGGCCAGGGTGACCTGGCGCGACAGCTGATCGCGCAAGGCGGCCGCCAAGGCCGCGCCTTCGAGGCCTTGGTCGATTAGGGCGTCGAGGGTGGAGCCGGGGGCGCGCCGCGTCCAAGACCAGCCGGAGGTCGGGATGGAGATGCGATAGGCCGGGCGCTCGGCGCGCCAGTCTCCCCAACGTGTGTTGTCGACGCTGGTGATCGAGCTTGGTCCGCGGTAGGGCCAAACGGGCCTCTTGGTGAGCGCCCAGCTCATCTTGTAGGGGTGGTCCATGAGGTTGCGGCCGACCTGGCCGCTTCCGTTGGCGAGACCGGCCGGGCGCGTGTCGCCGAGCGACATCAGCAGGATCTTCGGGGTCTCGATGCCGTGCGCGGCCAGGACGGTGACCTTGGCCTTGACGCGCCCTCGGGAGCCGTCGGGCCGCTTGAAGACCAGAGCCGATATCCGGCCCTCGGCGTCGTTCTCGAGCTTTTCCACGACGTGCTCGGCCAGCACCCGCGCGCCAGCGCGCTCGGCGGCCTCGACATGCACGGTGGCGTCGTACTTGGCGCCCGAGGGGCAGATCTGGACACAACTGCCGGAGCCGCAGCAGGCCGACCTGCCGTTGTAGGTCTCCGTGTTGCGCGCCATCGGCGTGGTGATCAGCCGATAGGGCGTCGCCGCCAAGGCCCGCGCGAAGGCCTGGTCCAGATAGCTCCGCGGCATGGGCGGCAAGGGAAAGGCTGTCGTGCGGGGAGAGCCGGGCTGCTCCGCCGCGTCGCCGGCGACGCCGATGGCGGCCTCGGCCGCGTCGTACCACGGCTCCAGGTCCCGATAGGAGATCGGCCAGTCCAGCGCCAGGCCGAAGGCGCTCTTCATGCGGAAGTCGTCGGGCACGAAGCGCAGGCAGACCCCTTCCCAATGCCAGGTCGTGCCGCCGACGACGCGCAGGTAGGTGGTGCCGAAGGGCTCCGGTCCCGCTTGCACGAAGTAGCCGTCGGGCTCGCCGGTGCGCGGGTGCGGCGCGTAGGCGGTGTCCGGGTAGGAAGCCGTCGGTTTGCCGCGATCCGGCGCGGCGTAGTAGGTCCGAAGCGCCTGGCCGCGCGTGATCCTGGGACCGGCGTCGAGGACCAAGGTGTCGATCCCCTTGGCGGCGAGGCCGGCGGCGGCCAGCGACCCGGCGATCCCGGCACCGACGATCACGACCTCTGCGGAAAGTTCTTCTGCCACGGATCGATATCTCCTCGGCCGCCAGGCGTACTAGGTCCTCAGGCTCCGGGCGATCGGCTCCACCGCGCGCAGCGACAGGGCGGCGATGGTCAAGGTGGGATTGGCGGCGGCCCCGGTCGGGAAGACGCCGCTTCCCAAGAGAAAGAGGTTGGGGTGGTCGTGACTCCGCAGGTCGCGATCGACCACGGAGGTCCTGGGATCGTCGCCCATCCGGTAGGTGCCCATGATGTGGGCGCCGGCCCAGGGTGTCCGTGAGTGGCGCAAGCGGCTCACGCCCAAGCGCCCCAGGATCTCCTCGTGCACCGCTTGGCAGGCATCCATGCCGCGAAGGGTATAGTCGTCGAAGCGATAGAAGGTCTTGGGGCGCGGAATGCCCAAGGCATCCGTTTTGGAGAAGTCGGGCACGATGCGGTTCTCCGGATCGGGCAGCTGCTCGGTCATGCTGGCGATACCGACCTGGCGCGAGATCCGGTCGCCGAAAGTCCGCGCCAAGGTCTCGCCCTCCAGGCCTTCGTCAATGAGACCCTGCAGGGTGGAGAGCGGCGCGCCTTCGGGAATGGCCCAGCCGATGTTGTAGATCGCGACGCGGTAGGCCGGCCGCTCCGCCCGCCAGTCGCCCCACCGCGTGCTCTCCACGCTGGAGAGCGAGACCGGCCCGCGGAAGGGCCAGACCGGACGATCGGCCAGCGCCCAGCTGAACTTGTAGGGATGGTCCATCAGGTTGCGGCCGACCTGGTCGCTGCTGTTGGCGACACCCCCGGGCCGCGACTGGCTGCGCGACATCAAGAGGATCTTGGGCGTTTCCAGGCCGTGCGCCGCCAGGACGTAGACCTTGGCCTTGATGCGTCCGCTGGAGCCGTCCGGGCGCTTGAAGCCGAGGCCGGAGACCTCTCCCTCGTCGTCGACCTCGACCCGGTCGACGACGTGCTCGGCGATCACGCGCGCGCCGGCGCGCTCGGCCGCCTCGACATGCACCATGGCATCGTACTTGGCGCCGATCGGGCAGAGCGGCACGCAGCTGCTGCTGCCGCAACAGGCCGGCCGCCCGGCGTAATCCTCGGTGTTGCGCGCCATCGGCGTGGTGACCAGCCTGTAGGGCGTGCCCTCGAGCGCATTTTCGAACTGCCTGTCTTGATAACTGAGCGGCATGGGCGGCAAGGGGTAGGGCCCGTCGCGGGGCGATCCCAGGACCTCCTCGGCGTTCGCGGCGACGCCGAGCGCCTTCTCCGCGGCAGCATACCAAGGGGCCAGCGCGTCGTAGCCGATGGGCCAATCGCTCGCCAATCCGAAGGCGCTCTTCATGCGGAAGTCGTCAGGAAGGAAGCGCAGGCTGACCGCCTCCCAATGCCAGGTCGTGCCACCCACCACGCGGTGGTACAGGGTCGCGAAGGGATCGGGTCCGCCCTGCACGATGTAGTAGTCGGGGTCGCGGGCGATAGGGCGCGGCGCGTAGGGCGTGTTCGGGTAGGGCGCGCCGGGCAGGCTGCGGTTCGGCGCCTGGCGGTAGGTCTCCAGCGCCGAGGCGCGGGTGATGCGCGGTCCCGCGTCGACCAGCAGCGTATCGATCTTCTGTCGCGCCAGGCCGTCAGCCGCCAGCGCACCGGCAATGCCGGCACCGACAATCACGACGTCGGCGGAAAGCTCTTCTGCCATCGGGGTCTAGCCTTCAATCAGACAGGGCATTCAGCCGGCCGGCGGTTCGGACCAATAGCCGAGGGGTCCACGGCAGGTACCAATCGGCTGTTCGAAGCCCATGGCCTTCCACATCAAGGCCTCCTCGTAGGCCACGGCGCGCGCGCCGTCCGGTGTTTCGATAACCCCGGCGAACCACTGGCGCAGGATCCTCTTCTTCTCCGCCTCGAAGTCCAGGGGAACGGCACCGCCGGCTCGGTCCTGTAGCGCTTGCAGGTAGACCGCGCCGAGGTCGGGATCGAGATCCTCTTGTCCGGTGAGCCGACGCGAGAAGGCCATGAAATCGTCCAGCCCCTCCTTGCCGAGAACGGGGCGGGCCGCGAAGAGGGCGGCGACGGCGACGCTGCCGAGCACCATCTCCCGGCGGGAGGGTCGTCGCATGCTCGCGGTCATGACGCGATCCCTCAGTTGCCGCGCGACCAGGCCGCGGTCATGACGCCGGCGGAGAAGAGGAAGCCCGCCCCCACCCGCTGCGCGCCGGCCATCATCCGCGGGCTCGACAGGGACTGGCGCAGATAGCCGGCCAGATAACCATAGACGGCCATGTAGATCGCCGCCAAGACGACGAAGGTGGTGCCCAGGATCACCAGCTGCGGCCAGGCGGCCGCCGCCGGATCGACGAACTGCGGCAGGAAGGCCACGAAGAAGACGATGCTCTTGGGATTGAGCGCGGTGACGATGAAGGCGTCGCGGAAGACCTTCGCCTTGCTCACCCGCGGCAGCGCCAACGCCGTCTTGCCCTTGGCCAGCGCGTCGGCCCCGCGCCAAATCCGCCAGGCCAGCCAGATCAAGTAGACCGCCCCGAACCACTTGAGAACGGTGAAGAGCGTCGCCGAGGCCGCCAGGACCGCCCCCAGGCCCAGAAGCGAGGCGACGACGGCGACGGCATCGCCCAGGGTGAGGCCGGCCACCGAACTCGGCACGACGCGGCGGCCGTGCGCCAGCGACTGACTGACGACTAGAAGTACGGTCGGACCGGGGATCAGCAGCAGCACGCTCGCGGCCAGGCAATAGGCCAACCAGACGTCCAACGACATGGCGTCTCTCCTTCGGCTCTTCGGTGGGGCGATCAAGCAACAGAAGATAGCCGTTATGCAAGCAGGTCTTCGACCGGGCTATCGCGACGCGAGGCGGAAGGGCCTAGATTGCCGCCATGCTGACCGCGGACTCCCTTGCCGACCTCCCTGGCCTGCGTCACGCCTTCTTCACCCGCGCGGGCGGCGTGAGCCGAGGTGCCTTCGCCGCGATGAACTGCGGCCTGGGCTCCAACGACGATCCCGACGCCGTGCGCGAGAATCGGCACCTGGCGATGACGGCGCTCGGCCGCGGCGGCGAGGATCTGGTGACCGTGGCGCAAGTCCATTCCAACCGCGTCGTCACCGTCAGCGAACCCATCCCCGCCGACCGGCGGCCAGAAGCCGACGGTCTGGTCACGGCGGTCCCCGGGGTAGCCCTCGGTGTACTGGCGGCGGACTGCGCTCCCCTGCTGTTCGCCGACCCGAACGCGGGCGTCATCGGCGCCGCCCACGCCGGCTGGCGCGGCGCCCTCGACGGAATCGCGGAGGCCACGCTTTCGGCGATGGAGGCCTTGGGGGCGGAGCGCGGCCGGGTCCGGGCCGCGGTCGGCCCCTGCATCGCCCAGTCGTCCTATGAGGTGGGTCCGGAGTTCTTGGCGCGCTTCCTGGACGCCGATCCGAAGAACGCGATCTTCTTCGGCCCGGGCGACGGCGATCGATCGCACTTCGACCTGAAGGCCTACGCGGCCGACAGACTGCGCCGCGCCGGCGTCGCGCACTGCTCCGTCGAGGCGGCCGACACCTGTTCGGACGAAGCCCGCTTCTTCTCCTACCGACGCGCGGTCAAGCGCGGAGAGCGCGACTACGGCAGGCTGCTCTCCGCCATCGTTCTGCAAGAGGACTGAGCAGCATGCCCCTACACTTCAGCAAAGCCGAGTTCGCCGCCAGAGAGGCGGCCGCCTGCCGGGAGATGACGGCCGAGGGTCTGGATGCCCTGCTGATGTTTCGCCAGGAGTCGATGTACTACCTCACTGGCTACGACACCTTCGGCTTCGTCTTCTATCAATGCCTGGTGATGACCGCCGACGGGCGGAAGCTGCTCTTGACCCGCGCGCCCGACCGCCGCCAGGCCGAGCTGACCTCGACCTTGACCGACATCCGCGTTTGGGTCGACGCGCCGGATGCCGATCCCTCCATGGCCCTGCGCGCGATTCTGGACGAGTTGGGTCTGCGCGGCGGCCGTCTGGGCGTGGAGTACGAGGCCTATGGCCTGACCGCGCGCAACGGCAAGCGCCTGGAGGCAGCGCTCTCCGGCTTCGCGACGCTGATCGACGCCTCCTTCCTGATATCGCGCCTGCGGCTGGTGAAGAGCGAGGCGGAGATCGCCTACGTCCGCCAGGCCGCGTCCTTGGCCGACGACGCCCTGGAGGCGGCGCTGCCCCTGGCGCACGCCGGCGGCGAGGAAGCCGAGATCCTGGCGGCGATGGAGGCGACCGTGCTGCGCGGCGGCGGCGACGACCCCGCCAACGAGTTCATCATCGGCTCCGGCCCGCAGGCGCTGCTCTGCCGCTACTACACCGGTCGGCGCAGGCTGGACGCCGAGGATCAGCTGACCTTGGAATGGGCGGGCACCTATCGCCACTATCACGCCGCAATGATGCGTACCATTCCGATCGGTTCCGTGCCGGAGCGCCAGCGCGAGATGCACAAGGTGGCGCGCGACGCCCTGCTGGCGGTCGAGGCGGCGCTGCAGCCCGGACGTCCGGTGGGCGAGGCCTTCGACGCGCATGCCCGCGTCATCGACGCCGCCGGGATGAGCGAGGCGCGCATGAACGCCTGCGGCTATTCCCTGGGCGCCCTCTTCGCGCCCAACTGGATGGATTGGCCCATGCTCTATCACGGCAATCCGGTCGCGGTCGCGCCGGGGATGGTGTTCTTCTGCCACATGATCATCTTCGATGACGCGGCGGGATTGGCCATGAGCCTCGGACGTACCAGTGTAGTAGAGAGTGGCGGGGCCAGTCCCTTGTCGCGCGGCAGTCTGGATCTGCTGGTCGGTTGAAGCCGCTCTGTCCTTGGTGTCGGACTAGCAAGGGTGTAGTCGTGGCGCATGCCGCACATCTTCATCTTCGCAGTGCTCTGCCTGCTGGGCCTCTTGGCCACCTGCGTGATGGTCTGACCCGCTGGCCGGGCGGGCTCCTGCTCCTCATCCTGCTGCTTGCCCTGACCGCTTGCGGGGACCTGCCGCGCCCCTTCAAGGCCGGCGACAAGCAGGCCAATCCCCTGCTGGTGCCACCCGAAGGCGGCGAGCTGCTGGTGCAGCGCCCGACCGGGCTGGTCCCCGGGCTGGACGACGGCGGCGCCGCGCTCCTGGCCGAGGGCCTGACCCTGGGCGGCGTGAAGGCGAGCGCTGTCGGCCGCAGTGCGATCGGCGCCGACCTGCAGGTCCACGTCGACAGCGTGCCGATGAACCGCGCCAACGAGCGCTTGTTGATCAGTTGGGAGGTGATCAGCCCCAGCGGCGCGCTGCGCGGCGAGACGCGCCAGGATCTGGTGGCCCCGGTGGGTGCCTGGGCCAATGGCGATCCGCGTGTCCTACTCGCCGTCGCGCAGGATGCCGCGCCGAAGCTCGCTCCCTTGGTGTCGGGACCCGATCCGACGGCCACCTCCGCCCTCGCGGCGGCCCCCACCAACCAGCCCGTCCCGCTGATCGCCGTCGGCACGATCCAGGGCGCGCCCGGCGACGGCGACCAGCGGCTGGGCGAGGCCATTCAGACCTTGCTGGTCCAGCAGGGCTTTCGGCTGATGCCCGAGCCGGCGCCCAACCTGCTGCTGGTCGAAGGCCAGATAAAAGTGGGCATCTCCATCGACGACCAGCAGAAGGTCTCCTTGTCCTGGATCGTCAGAGAGGGTCTGGACGGCGCCGAACTGGGAACGGTGACGCAGGAGAACCTGGTGCCGGCCGGCAGCCTGGACGGTGCCTGGGGGCAGACGGCGGTCTACGCGGCAGAGGGCGCGGTCCAGGGAATCCTGGACGTGCTGCGCCGCAAAGGCCGGATCTGACGCGCTCCTCAAGCGCATGGCGCGCGGCGATCGCTCCGCGCGTCGGGTGCTATGCAAATGACGCAAAGGCATAGCCGCCCATCGTCCGAGGCGGGCCCCTTTGGGCCGTTTACAGCACAAGTCAGAACTATTACAGTCCGGCCGCCATGGCGTCATGCGGACTTCGACCGCCGCGCCGACTCGAAGGCTAGGGCACATGCTGAGTTTGCCTGGGGGCGGGCGATGAAGATCATGACGGGCAACAGCAATCGGCCTTTGGCTGAGGCAATTGCCGCCTATCTTAGTATTCCCATGACGCAGGCCAGCGTGCGTCGCTTCTCCGACATGGAGTGCTTCGTCGAGATCCAGGAGAACGTGCGCGGCGAAGACGTCTTCATCGTGCAGTCGACCTCCTATCCGGCGAACGACAACCTGATGGAGCTGCTGGTCGCGCTGGACGCGCTGAAGCGCGGCTCTGCCAGACGGGTGACGGCGGTCATTCCCTACTACGGCTACGCCCGCCAGGACCGCAAGTCCTCGCCGCGCTCGCCGATCTCCGCCAAGCTGGTGGCCAACCTGATTACCATCGCCGGCGCCAACCGCGTCTTGACCTTGGATCTGCATGCCGGTCAGATCCAGGGCTTCTTCGACATCCCGACCGACAACCTCTACGGCGCTCCGGTCCTGACCGACGACATCATCAGGCGCTTCAACGGCGAGGGACTGGTGATCGTCTCGCCGGACGTCGGCGGCGTGCTCAGGGCACGCTCCATCGCCAGACGACTTGACGCGGACCTCGCCATCATCGATAAGCGCCGCGAACGGGCGGGCGTGTCGGAGGTGATGAACATCATCGGCGACGTCGCCGGCCAGCGCTGCATTCTGGTGGACGACATCGTCGATTCGGCCGGCACGCTCTGCAATGCCGCCGAAGCCTTGGTCAAGGCCGATGCCAAGAGCGTTTCCGCCTATGTCACCCACGGGGTGCTGTCGGGCGGGGCCGTGGCACGGGTCGAGGCCTCGCCGCTGGAAAGGCTGGTGATTACGGATTCGATCCAGGCGACGGAGGCGGTGCGCGTCTCCCGCAAGATCGAGCAATTGACCATCGCCCCCTTGTTGGGCGAGGCCATGAGCCGCATATCGGATGAACGCTCGGTGTCGAGCCTCTTCAACTGAGCGGTTCTGAAGGAGCGCCTTTCGGCGCCGGTCGGGCGGCACCCCTGGAGGCCGTTGGCCGGACGAAGGGCAGAGGGACGGACCGTGGAGCTGGCCTAGGCATTAGGACCGGTCCCGCGGCCGTTGGCTTTTTGTTGACGACGAGGTTGTAAGAAAGAAGATGCCAGACAGCGAAAGCCTGATCGTAACGCCGAGAGAGCGGGCCGGGAAGGGGGCCGCCCGTGCAGCTCGGCGCGAGGGTCTGATCCCCGCGGTCATCTACGGCGACAAGCGCCCGCCGGTGACCATCAACTTGAGCTACCACGAGATTAGCCAGCGATTGCACAAGATCGGTTTCTACACGACTCTCTTCGACCTCAAGGTCGGGAGCAAGCGAGAGCGCGTGCTGGCGCGTGACGTGCAGTTCGACCCGGTGAAGGACGTCCCCATCCACGTCGATTTCCTGCGCATCGCCAAGGGCGCCAAGGTGACCGTCCAGGTGCCGGTGCGCTTCATCAACGAAGAGGAGTCGCCCGGACTGAAGCAGGGCGGCGTCTTGAACGTGGTGCGCTACGAGATCGGCCTGGTCTGCCCGGCCGACAACATTCCCGACGAGATCGAGATCGACCTCACGGGCATGGAGCTTTCCGACAGCATCCACATCTCGCAGGTGAACCTGCCCGACGACGTGGAGCCGGAAATCAGCGATCGCGACTTCACCATCGCCACCATCGGTGCCCCCTCTGCCGTCAAGTCCGAGGCGCAGGAAGCCCAAGAGGCCCGAGAAGAGGAGCTGGCCGAAGAGGCGGAGGCCGAAGAGGGCGAAGAGGAGGCGGAGGAGAGCAGCGAGTAGGGCTGCCTTCCGCCACAGCGCGAGGAGTAGCGAGCGGTGTACCTCTTGGTCGGCCTCGGCAACCCCGGTGTCCGCCACGCCTATCACCGCCACAACGTCGGCTTCATGGCGCTCGACGATATCGTCGAGCGCCATGGATTCCAGCCCTGGCGCAAGCGCTTTCAGGGCCTGCTGGCGGAAGGCCGGGTCGGCGGCGAGCGGGCCCTGGCTTTGAAGCCGCAGACCTTCATGAACGAATCGGGCCGCTCGGTCGGCGAAGCCTTGCGCTACTTCAAGCTGGAGAGCGGCAAGGTCGTCGTCTTCTATGACGAGATCGACCTGGCGCCCGGCCGGATCAGAGTCAAGCTGAACGGCGGCGCCGGCGGCCACAACGGCATCCGCTCGATCGATTCCCACATCGGTCGGGGCTATTGGCGGGTCCGTCTGGGTGTCGGCCATCCAGGCCAGAAGGAGCGCGTGATCGGTCATGTGCTCTCCGACTTCGCCCGGGCCGACGAAGACTGGCTGGATCCCCTGCTGGAGGCGGTGGCGCAAGAGGTGCCGGTGCTTCTGCGCGAGGGGCACGAGGCCTTCATGTCGCGTGTGTCACACCTGGCGCCGGCTCCGAAGCGGACGGCGCCACCAGGCCAAGCCAAGGACCTGGCCAAGCAAGAGGACTAGTCCATGGGCTTCAAATGCGGGATCGTCGGCCTGCCCAACGTCGGCAAGTCGACCCTCTTCAACGCGCTGACCGAAACGGCGGCGGCGGAGGCCGCCAACTATCCCTTTTGCACGATCGAGCCCAACGTCGGCCGCGTCGCCGTGCCGGACCGGCGGCTGGACGTGCTGGCCGAGCTCGCCAAGTCGCCCAAGGTGATCCCGACGCAATTGGAGTTCGTCGACATCGCCGGCCTTGTGCGCGGCGCGTCCAAGGGCGAAGGGCTCGGCAACCAGTTCCTGGCCAACATTCGCGAGACCGATGCCATCGTCCATGTCTTGCGCTGCTTCGAGGGCGAGGTGACCCATGTCGAGGGGTCGGTCGATCCCCTCCGCGACGCCGAGACGGTGGAGACGGAGCTGTTGATCGCCGACATGGAGTCCCTGGAACGCCAGCGCGAGGCGGCGATCAAGAAGGCGCGCGGCCAGGACAAGGAAGCCAAGGCCAAGCTCACCGTCATCGACCGGATCCTGCCGCTCCTGCAGGCGGGACGCCCGGCGCGCGGCCTTCAGCTCTCGCCCGAGGAGCGCAAGGTCCTGAGGCAGATGAACCTCCTGTCGGCCAAGCCGATCCTCTACGTGGCCAACGTGGAGGAGACGGCCGCGGCCGAGGGGAATGCTCACTCCGCCGCGGTGGCGGCCCGTGCCGAAGCGGAAGGTGCCGGCTTCGTCTTGATCTCGGCGGCGATCGAGGCCGAAGTGGCGCAGCTGGGCGATCCGGCGGAGAAGCGCGAGTTCCTCGACAGCATGGGCCTCACCGAGACGGGTCTCTCGCGCATCATCAAGGCCGGTTACGGCTTGCTGGATCTCATCACCTTCTTCACCGCCGGCCCCAAGGAGGCCCGCGCCTGGACGGTCAAGCGCGGCGCCAGCGCGCCGGCCGCGGCCGGCGTCATCCACACGGACTTCGAGCGCGGCTTCATCCGCGCCGAGACCATCGCCTACAACGACTACGCCGCCTGCGGCGGCGAGACGGGCGCCCGCGACGCCGGCAAGATGCGCGCGGAAGGCAAGGACTACCGCGTCGCCGACGGCGACGTCCTGCACTTCCGCTTCAACGTCTAGCCAAAGGCCTCAGTGCGGCCGGACCGCGTGCCGGTAGGTGGCATAGACATCCGCGAAGGCATCCGGCGACAGTTGCGCGAAGGCCTCGAGCACTCTCCGCTGACCGGGACTGAGATGCGCGCGGCCTTTCGGCAGATAGCGCTGCAAGGCCGCCTGCGGATCGCGGCCTAGATCACCGCTATCGAGACCTGGCAGTTCCGCCAGCAGGCAGCTCAGCATTTCGGCTGCCTGCCTGCAGTGCGCGTCGTTGATCCACATGGGCTGTCCGTCCTTCTAGCCGAAGGTCCGCTCGCCTCGCCCGCCAGGAACGGGGTTTGCGCGCCGATCTGTCGTGGCGTCGAACGAGCGATTGCCCAAGATACTATACCTTTCACATCGATAGGCTTGGGAAAGACTGACCGGGAAAGCCTCACTGGCTAGCGTCGGTCGCGGGCGCCTCCTCCAGAATCTCGACCTGCAAAGGGTTGCTGAGGTCGAGGAATGGGCCGTTCCAACTCTGCAGCCAGCCGCGCAGGCGCACCTTGGCGCCGGAGAGGCGCTCCGCCGTGAGGCCGGCCTTCTCGA
Organism: Rhodospirillales bacterium; assembly: GCA_963669375.1. Classification (GTDB taxonomy): domain Bacteria; phylum Pseudomonadota; class Alphaproteobacteria; order Kiloniellales; family JACOMY01; genus JACOMY01. The sequence goes on from OY770024.1 coordinate 2,545,704, forward strand.
AGCGCGAGACATGCTGGCGTCGAATGCGCGCCGTCGTGTCGCTCTGCCAGTCGCCGCCGAAGTTCAAGTAGAGATCGCGGCGGCCCTTGCCGGCCGACATGATCCGACCCTCCAGGACTTGGACGCTGCCGATCCAGGGGAGGAGGTCCTGCGGACTGGCGGTCCGCAGGCGATAGGCGGGATGGGACCAGAGGCCCCTGCCCTCGCGGCGCGCCAGCTCCTCTTCGCTCAAGAGCTCCAAGAGGCCGCTCGAGGTGGCGCTGAAGGGATCCACGCGCACCAAGCCTTGGCGCACCAGAAAGGCCTGCAGCCACAGGCCGTCCGAATGGCGGAAGGCCTGCGCCACCAGGCGGCCGAGGCGATCGCGCCGGGGGAGTTCAGGTCGCAGGACCAGGGCATCGCCCGCCAAGAGGTCGGCCAATGCCCGGCGCGCGGCCGCCGCCGCTTCCTCGTGCTGCAGCAGTGGCGCCTCGATGCCGGCGAGGCGCAGCGTCCGCCCGTCCTGGAGACGAATGAGCGAGGCCTCCTCGACGGCGGCGGGTCGCAGGGGATCGGCAAGCGCCGGCGTGGCGCCCACAAGGCCGCAGAGGAGTGCCAGCAGCAGGCCGAAGGGTCGCGGTCCGGGCATAGCACCGCTAAGGAGAGCCTGGTCTTGCCGCCTATGCAACCGGCATGGGAGCGATTCGGCCGAGAATCCGCACTGCTATGACATCAGGGGACTTTGCGGCGCCTATCGGCAGCGGCTACCAATGGCGCTCTCGTCCAGTAGCTGCCAGAGAATGACGAATGCCCGAGCGCGACCTCTATCCCCCGATCGCCCCTTTCGAAAGCGGGCACCTGCAGGTCGACGACCGCCATAGCGTCTATTGGGAGCTGGCCGGCAATCCCGAGGGCAAGCCGGCGCTGTTCCTGCATGGGGGACCCGGCGGCGGCTCCGCGCCGGATCATCGCCGCTTCTTCGACCCCGAGGTCTATCGCGTCTGCCTCTTCGACCAGCGCGGCGCCGGACGCTCGCGGCCGCTCGGCGAGACGCAAGACAACACCACCCAGCATCTCTTGAGCGACATCGAGCGGCTGCGCGAGCACGTCGGGGTGGAGCGCTGGCTGGTCTTCGGCGGATCCTGGGGCTCGACCCTGGCCCTGGCCTATGCCGAGGCCCATCCCGGGCGGGTGAGCGCATTGGTTCTGCGCGGCGTCTTCCTCGGCCGGGCGATGGAGCTGGAGTGGTGGTTGCAAGGCTTGCAGCAGGTCTTCCCAGAGGCCTGGCATGCCTTCGCGGGGTTCCTTCCCGCCGAGGAGCGCGGCGATCTACTGCCCGCCTACTACCGCCGCCTTCAGGACGAGGACCCGGCCGTGCACATGGCCGCCGCCCGCGCCTGGGCGCGCTACGAGGCCGCCTGCTCCACCCTGCTGCCTAGCCCGCAGACCGTTCAGGCCTTCTCGCGCGACAGCGTGGCCTTGGCCCTCTCGCGCCTGGAGGCGCACTACTTCATCAACAAGGTGTTCCTGCGCGAAGGCCAGCTGCTGGCAGAGGCGGACGCCTTGGCGCAGATTCCCGGCGTGATCGTGCAGGGCCGCTACGACATGGTCTGTCCGGCGGTCAGCGCCTTCGACCTGTCGCGCGTCTGGCGCCAGGCGGAACTGCAGATCGTGCCCGACGCAGGGCATTCCGCCATGGAGCCCGGCACGCGCCGCCGCCTGGTCGCGGCCTGCGACCGCTTCGGCCAGCTGATCTAGAGCAGGATGACGTCAAATCGAAACGATTTGTCGTCTGAATCCTGCTCTACAACTTTGAAAGATGGAGCAGATTCACGCACACAGGTGGTTCCACCTGAGTGCGATCTGCTCTGACGGCGCTACTTGCTGGTGGCGACGTAGACCCCGTCCCAGCCGGGCCCGGGCGGTTCGGCCGAGAGATCGGCCAGGCGGGCGGCGAAGAGCGGGAAGAGACCCTCGACGCCGAAGCCCTTCGCGGCCGCCTCGACCGCGCTCAGGCATTGCGCAGCCTCGTTCCACAGCTGACCGCGATAGGCCGCCAGGAAGGCGTCCTGGGCGTCGATCAATTGCCGCGCGCGATCGCCGGCCGCCACCTGCGCATCCCCGATCAGCGCATAGACCGTCGCCGGCTGGGTCCGGCCCTTCACCTGGATACGGTCCACCTCCAGAAAGGCGAGGTCGCCGGCCTCGGCCTTGGTCGTCTCGCTGACCAGGCAGTCCAGACCGTAGGTCCGTGTCATGCCCTCCAGCCGCGCGGCGAGGTTAACCGCGTCGCCCATGGCGGTGTAGGCCAGGCGAAAGGCCGACCCCATGTTGCCGACGCTGCAGCGCCCGCTGTTGAGACCGATGCCCACGGCGAGCTGCGGCGGCTTCTCCGAGGCTGCCTCTTGGCGCAAGGCCTCGTTCAGCGCCGCCAGCTGCTCGCGCATGTCCAGAACCGTCAGGCAAGCCGCGCGGGCATGCGCCTCCACCGGCAGCGGCGCGTTCCAGAAGGCCATCAGGCAGTCGCCGATGTACTTGTCGATGGTGCCGTCGTGATCCAGCACCGACTGGCTCATGGGCGTCAGGAAACGATTGATGAGACGCCCCAGCTCGTCCGGCGGCAGGTGCTCGGCCAGGCGCGTGAAACCTCGGATGTCGCAGAAGAGGATGGTCAGGTCCCGCGTCTCGCCGGTCAGGCGCGCGGCCGCCGGGTCTTCCGCGATGCGGGCCACGACGGCAGGCGCCACGTACTGGCCGAAGGCCTGGCGCACCTCCTTGCGACGGCGTTCGCTGGCGGTCAGGCTGGCGATGCCCGCCGACGCGAAGACCAGCAGACCGACCAGGGCCGGCGTCACCGGATCGAAGAGCAGCTGCCAGCGGGTGAAGGCCCACCAGGCGAACCCCAAGCCCCCCGCCACCACCAGGAAGCCCAGGAGCGCCGCGGTCAAGGCGCCGCCCCGCTGCCAGGCGAAGGGAACGATCACCAGGAGGCCGACGCCCAGGACGGCCAGGATCTCGGCGCCGTCGGTCCAGGCCGGGCGGACCAGGAAGTCGCCGGACCAGATCTGCTCGATGGCATGGGCCTGCAGCACCACCCCGGGCAAGGCGGCGGACAGCGGCGTCGTATGCAGCGCGCCCATGCCGGTCGCCGTCGCGCCGATCAGGACGATGGCCCCCTTGAGGCCGTCGGGCAGCGGCTCCTCCTCGGCCAAGACACGCCACGCCGGCACCCGCATGTCCGGGTCGGGCAGTCGGTCGTAGAGCCAGAGGTCGGCATTGGGACTGGTCTCCACCACCTGCCGACCGATGCGCATGGCTTGCACGCCGGTGGCGCTGCCCGACTGGGCCGCGCTCTCCGCTCCCGAGGTCTTCACCAGGATGCCGCGCGCGCCCTGCGCGACGCGCAGGGCCTCGACCGGCAGCGCCGGATAGACCTCCTCGTCCAGCGCGAAGAGCAGCGGAATCCGCCGCACGATACCGTCGGGATCCACCAGCAGACTGAGCGCGCCGTTGCCGCGCGCGGCCTCTTCGAGGACCTCGATGCTGGGCACCGCGCCGCCGAGGCGCGGGAGGTAGGGCAGTGGCGACTCGCCGATGAAGGAAAAGCCCAGACGGCGCAGCGGCAGGGCCCGCCCGGTCGGCTCCGCCGTCAAGGTGAAGCCGATCACGCTGGGCGCGTCGGCCAGCGCCTCGGCGAAGGCCGCATCGGCCAGGGCGATCTCGCTGGAGAGCGCCTCGTCCGTCTGGGTGCCACGCAGGTTCGGCAGCAAGAGATCGCGCATGGCCGCCACGCCCAGCCGGTCGGCTTCGGCGAAGACCAGGTTGAAGACGATCGCCCGCGCGCCGGCGTCCCGCAAGCGCTCGACCAGGCGGGCCAGCTCGCTGCGCGGCCAGGGCCATTGACCCAGGCGCAAAAGCGACTCCTCGTCGATCGCGACGATCTTGATCGGTAGATCGCTCTCCGCGCGCGGATCGACGCGTTGATAGAGATCGAAGGCACGCAGGCGCAACTCCTGCAGCGGCTGCGGGTCCGCCAGGCGGAGCAGCACGCCGAGGGTCAGCACCGCCAAGGGGATCAGGAGAAAGAGGCGCCTGGCGATCCCCCTGGGAAGCCGCATGATGGCCTGGTGCTACTTTCTGTTCTTGTCGGCGACGAAGCTGCCCGACGCGCTGTAGTTTCCGCCGCCGTTGTCGTCGATCCGGAAGTTGCCCCCGGCCTGGCGAATGGGATCGCCGCCGCCCATGAAGAAGCTGCCGACGACGTGGGCGCGGAAGCCGTCTTCGGACCTGGCGCTGCGCGTGGAGACGAAGTCCGCCGGATGGCCGTTCCTCGCCACGCCCAGATCGCCGCCGGTGAAGTTGCGGCCGTCGAACTGGGTGATCGCGAAGGTCCCGATGTCGGTGCCGAAATCGAAGGTCTGCTCGTAGGCGCCCGCGGCGAAGCGGGCAGCGCCGCTGCGCTCGACCACCGTGCCGAAGGCGATGCCGCTGTGGGTGGCGGTGCCCGAGAGCCCGGCGATCATCTCGGCGCTGGGCTTCTCGCCGGCGACCCAGGTGCCCAGCGGTACGGTTTCGATGCGACCGGCATTGGGGCCCTGCGGATCGTAGGCATAGGTGCCGCCCCAGAAGCCGTACTGCAGGAAGGGGCACTCGCAAAGCGCCTGGTCCGGCAAGCCGTCGAAGTCGAGCGGAACGGTCTGCGTCACGAAGAAGCTGCGGAAGCCGAAGCGGTTGTTGCCATCCTCGCCGACATCGTTGCGGTTCACCTCTCCGTCGAAGCCCTGGCCCCGGTCGCTGAAGGACTCGCTGGCCGAGAAGAGACCCTCGTCGACGAAGAGGCTGTTGGTGCCGCCGATGTCGCCGAAGGCCCAGCGCGCCTCTTGCGGCGCGTCGCCTTCTGTCAGGAGCGGCGCCGCCACCGTGTCCAGGGTCACGGCGATGGTGTTGTTGGTGGGATCGCGCTCGAAGGTGAAGCCGTTGCCGCTCTGCGCCGCGCCGTTACCGCTGGTCGTGCTGGTGGTCTCCAAGAGGTAGACCTCGTCGAGGAACTCCTCGCCCCGCAAGGAGAAGCCGACGCCACTGGCGTAGCCGGACAAGGTCGTGAGGTTTCCGCCCCCACCGTTGCCGCCGCCGTTATCGCCATTGCCGCCGTTGCCGCCGCCACCGCCGACGGCGCCGCCATTATCGCCGTTCGTGATTTCGCCGTTGGCGGGCGGCGTGTTGCTGATCTGCTCCTGCTGGAGCCCCAAGGCCACCGTCTGGCTCAGGCTCTCCTCGGTGTTGACCAGCACCTCGTAGGGGGCCGGCGGGCTGTTGGCGGGCGTCGCCTTGGCCTCCTGGATCTCCGCCGAGGGCTCGGCGCCCGTGTTCTTCGCGATCTGCGCCTCGATCACGGCGTTCAGGATGCGGGTCTGGCTGCCGCCCTCGAACTGCTTGTAGAGTGCGCTCAATTCCGCCGAGGTGATCTCTCCGACCTCGGTGATGCCGCTCTCCTCGACCACGGCGAACTCGCTGGGGTCGTCGAGGACGTAGGGCTCGGCGCCCTCGCCTCGCGGATTGATGGTGACGCGACCGAAGAGGTTGATCGCCTTGGCCTTGGTGGTGCTCAGCCGCTCGACGATGGCCATGCCGCCGCGAATGCCAATGGTCGCGACCTGGGTATCAATCGCGACACCGCCCTCCTTGCTGATCTGGCCGCCGACGTAGCGGACCAGGCCCTCTTCGAGCGACAGGGTCAGGGACCCGCTAGCTTGCGCGGGATCGAACACGAACTCGTCGATCACCACGTAGCTGTTCGGCCCGACGGTCAAGGTCGACTGGTCCAGGAAGAGGACCTGCGTCTGCCCGTCGTCATTGGTCTCGATCTCTTCCAGGAAGGTGATGGGCCCGCCTTGGGTCAAGGTGCGGCTGGGCTGGCCCGGCGGCGTCCCGGTGGTGGCCGGGTTGACGGCCGCCGTGACGCCGACGTCCTGCGCACCGGCCGCGCCGGCGACAAGAAGGGCGGCAGACGCCGCCAGAATCTGTGTCACAGTGAGGAACCGCATAGGGTCTCTCCTACGATGAACCGCGCTCTCGGCTTCTTAGAACTCCATCGTCGCGCCCACCAGGAAGGTGAGGTTGTTGAAGCGAAAGTTCGGCAGGTTTGACAAATTTTGTAGCCACTCTACCTGACCGACCATGGCGATGTCCTCATAAACCGGCACGGTGTTGACAAAATTGATCCGATATTCAGTGTCACGCCGCGTGACCCCGGGATCGACCGAGGGGTCCGGTTCGCGATAGCCGGTGAAGATGCCGGTCGCGGTCAAGGAGGCCTCCCAGGGCTCCGTCGCTTGGATGAGCGGTGCATCGTAGAGCAGGTCGAGGCCGCCGTAGAAGCCGATCTCCTGGTTCGACTGGAAGTTCACCTTGGCGTCGTCCAGGTCGTAGAAGATGCCGCCGCGCGCGCGCAGGTAGTCGGTGATGATGATGTTGCTGTCCGCGCCGACGATGAACTCGACGCCGGTCAGCTCGTCCAGGTCGGGATTGTCGTCGGTGTTGTTGAAGTCGCGGTAGCGCACCTCGGTGAAGAGCTGCACGCCGACCGTGCTGGTGAAGGTGGTGGCCAGGCTGAGGCCGCCGCCGACGGTATAGTAGAAGGGCTTCTGGCCCAGACTGGCGAAGTCGGCCAGGAAGTAGGGCCTGAGATAGAGCGGCGCCATCTCCGGGTTCGCCGGCACGAACTCCAGCTGCGGGCCGGTCTCCACCCCGATCAGGCCGACGTTCAGGTTCTGAAACTGCACCTCGGCGCTGTAGTAGGCCTCCATGTCGGTCTGCCAGAAGACCTGGTTGTCGAAGGGCAGGCCCTCGGCGTCGGCGCCCAGGTCGAGGCGGAAGAGATTGCGCGCCGCCCCCAGCACCACGAAGGAGAAGTCGTCCTCCGGCCGGAACTCGTCGGAGATCTCGGCATCGGTGCCGGCCGCGCGCACGATGATGTTCTCCGGTCCGGCGTTGGCGTTGGTCTGATAGCGCCCGGCCACGGTGACGAAGCCGGACCAGAGGCTTTCCGCAGTCTCCTCGTCGATCCGGCTCAAGAAGAGGTCGACGCGGTCGCGGACCTCCGGCGGCAGGTCGGGATCGTCGTCGACGTCCTCGAAGTAGCGCCGGGCAGCCTCGTAGGAGCCCAGACGGAAGTAGAGCGCGCCCAGTTCCAGCTTCACCCGGGGCAGGTCGGGGCGCAGCAGCAGCATGCGCTCGTAGGTCGAGATGGCCGATTCGTAGTTGCCCAGCTGCACCGCCACGCCGGCGAACTCGAACAGGAGGTCCAGATTGCCCGGATCGGCCAGGGTTTCCTGAAAGAGCTTGTCGTAGCGGGCTTGCAGGTCGGCCTCGCTCTCTTCATCGGCGAAGGCCGCGCCGCTGCCGACCAGCAGCAGAAGAAGGCAGGCCACCAGCTGTGCCGTAATGCGCAAGACCGCTCCCCCCTCCATGACACCCCTCCACCGGGGCCAGGACTTCGGAACAGGATAACAGCAAAAGCCCGCGCGCGGTTCACCCCTTTTCTCGCAGGGAAACAAAAGTATCTGGGCGAAGTGACCTGATGACCACGCCCGAAAGGCCTGCTATGAAGGCTCCGCAGCGTCCCCGTAGCTCAGCTGGATAGAGCGACAGCCTCCTAAGCTGTAGGTCACAGGTTCGAATCCTGTCGGGGACGCCAGGCGCTTTGACCAACATGCTGATTCAGGGAGCACAATTGACGCAGCCCCGGCGATTGCTCCCCAACGCGCGCGGCTTGGCGGAAAGCGTCCGGAGTTTCGCGCAAAGAGACAGAAAGAGTGGCGCCAACTCCTCAATTGGTTAGGCATAACGTCTCCATTGGGCCATGGCCCGAAGGCCAGGAGTCACCTTGCGTGAGGACAGCAAGCGCTTCGAACCGAGCGACCTCGTCCGCGTGGCCGATCATCCAGTCCGCGCCCAAGCGGAATTTGTCGAACAGGCGTCACGCATAGACCGGACTCGGCAGCTTCAGCTGAGAGATCTTCAAGGAACTGTCGCTCGCGATGGACTCCAGCAGATCCAGAAGATCTGATCTGATCTCTTCCATATCCGCCACGCTGAAGAGTTCCGTTGCATACTCGAAGTAGCCATTGAGCCCTTTGTCCTTGGTTTCGAAGATATTCCAGGAAACTTCATAGTAGGAATAGTCGGATCGGAGCGCGATCTGTTCGATGTCAAAGTCGAACATCAGGCCGTCAAAGCCATCGCCCGCGTGTGTGTGGAGGGCGCAGCACACACGCGAGAAGAGCTGCATGGACTCCGCCTCTTCGGTGTCCAGCAAGCAGTCCTTGGCGATGAGCTCGCCTGGCAGTCGCGCATGCGTGAGACCGGTGAAGTAGCTTTCCGTGGAGCGTTTCAGGAGGCTGGCGAAGCTCTCTTCGGGATCGATGTGGTGCAGCAAGGGAACACGATTGGCCGTCGGTCCGACCACCTCCGCCCAGTCAGGATTGTCCCGCCCGGTCACCAATGTCGTCGTCACGAAGTCCCTGTCGCCGTTACGGTCATGGATCAAGAGGGCCAGGGCGACGTTAAGCAGAACCGCGAGCGTGGACCTGTGCTCCTGGGTGACGGCCCTAAGGTCGCTCACCAGGTCGGCTCTCGATTCGAAAGCGAGAAACGCGCCCGGGTAGCCGGTCCGCATCGGCGCCCTCCCCGCCCTTGACAGGGAAGCCACGACCGGATCGGACCCGAGCAGACCTTGCCAGTAGAGTCGATCGGCCTCCCGCTCCGGCGAACCAAGATAGCGGTCTTGCTCGAGAGCGTACTCCCGATACTGCCGGACCGGAGAATCGCTATCCAGGCTCAGTCCCAGAGCCAGCGTGGCGTAGCTCTTGATCAACTCCCGCTGCAAGAGCCCGACGCACCATCCATCGAGAATGCTGTGGTGCGCATTGATGAAGACGATCTTCTCTCTCTCGTCCACGATGAGGAAGTTCGCACGGAAGAAGGGACCGCGGGTCAGGTCAAATGGCTCGTTCAAGCGTTCCGCGAGATCGGCCATGAGGGCTTGCTCGGAGCCATAGCTGTAGTCTTCTCTTACGACCCCGTCGGTCGCGGTATCACGGACAACTTGGTACAGGCGATCGGAGCGCATCTCGAAAGAGGTGCGGAAAATGTCGTGCCGAGCGACGAGGTGATCGATGCTCTTCTCCAGCGCGTCCAGGTCTAGCGGTCCGTGAATGCGAAGGACAAGTGACGTGGGGTTCTGGTCGCTGAGGTAGCGGATCTGCTCCCAGGTGGCCGGCACATCGCCGCGATCGGCCTCCGCTTGGTCGTTTGTCGGAGCCCTGTCTTGGCCGGTCTCTGCATGATCGGACCCGCTTGCTTGCTGGTAGAGGTCCTCTATCAAGTGGCACACGCTTTGCGAATGAACCGGCGTCGTTCCGGTGGGACGCACGCCCAAGGTTCGCTCCAGGCCCTGGGTGATCTGCAGAGCCAGGAGGGAATCGACGCCGAGGTCCAGCAAAGTCTGGTCCGCTTGGATGCGCCCTGGCTGCACGTGAAGCACCTCGCCGATCGCGGCAAGAACCTGCTTTTCGAAGGAGGCCCGCCGTCCCTCTTCGTCGTCGTGCTGGTGCCACGCCACTTCTTCAGCAGCTGCCTCCGCCAGATCCGCGCCGACGTCGTCCATGTAGGAATCGAAGCGTTGGTGGCCACTCGCCTTGCGGAACTGCCTGATCGAGCTGGTGGAGGGGCTGCCGATACCGACCTGGTGCAGGCCGAGGAGCAGGCCTTGTTCTATCCTATAGAGAATGTCCTGTGACGGAACGAGGCGCATCTCGGAACGCGTGATGGCGTCCCTTACCGCGACAGCACTGGTGAGAATGCCGGTATCCTCGATCGGCGGTAGGTTCACGCAAAGCGACGGCCTGCCCTGGCGACGTCTCTGTTCGGCGAGCGCCTCCAGGTAGAAGTTGCTGGCGACGTAGGACGCCTGTCCGGCGGACCCGATAACCGTGGCAATGGAAGAGAAGAGGACGAACTGCTCCAGCGGCTGGTCGGCGGTCAGGCGGTCCAGCAGGCAGGCTCCTTCAGCCTTGGCATGGAGCACGTCGCGATGATCCTCGGGATCGAGTTGGAGGATCGTTCTGTCTCGATAGGCAACGGCGGCATGAAAGACGCCTGCCAGTGGCGGCAGGCCGCGACTCGCCAGAGAGTCCAGTGCTTCGCGAAGCTCGGATTCCGAACCCACGTCCACGGCCGCGGTTACGACCCTTGCCCCATTAGCGTTCGCGCGTTCCTCGAAAGCGGACTCGTCGTCGCCGATACGGCCCGACCGGCTCAAGAGGAAGAGGTTCTTGGCCCCGCGCTCCAGCAGCCATTGGGCGACCCTCAGTCCGAACCCGCGCGTACCACCCGTCACCAAGTAAGTGCGGTCCGCTCTAAAGGCGATCTGACGGTCCGGTGCCGCCGCCGAAAGGCTGGGGCGGTCGCCTTTCATGTCGACGACGATCTTGCCGATGTGCTCCGATCGCCGCAGCGCCTCATAGGCGCGCTGCACCTCCGTCGCCGCATAGGCGTGCAGCGGCGGCGGGCGGAGCGCGCCGGTCTCGAAGGCCCCCGCCACCTCCCGCAGCAATCCCCTTATGGCTTTCGGCCGATGCGTGATCATCTGCTCCAGGTCGACGGCGAAGTACGATACGTTGTCGATCAGGTGGCCCATGCCCAGCGCGGTGTTCTGAACGAAGTCCCGCTTGCCGATCTCGACGAAGCGGCCGAAGGGTTTCAGGAGGCGAAGTGTGGTCCGCATGCCCTCGCCGGCAAGGGAGTTCAAGACGACATCGACGCCGCCGCCGCTGGCGTCCATCACGGCATCGAAGAAGGAGAGGTCGCGCGAGGGGAACACCCCATCGACACCTTGGCGCTCGAGGAACTCGCGTCGTTCCGGCGAGCCCGCCGTGGCGAATACCCTTGCGCCCTTCAGTTTGGCGATCTGAATCGCCGCCTGACCGACGCCGCCTGCGCCGCCGTGGACGAGCAGGCTTTCGCCGGCCTCCAGGCGCGCCAGGTGCATGAGACCGTACCAGGCTGTCGCGAAGACGGTCGGAAGCGAGGCGGCCGCCAGACTGTCAAGGGCCTCCGGCACTTTGACCACCGCGTGCTGGTCGACGTAGCAGGTGGTGCTCAAGGCAGCGCTGCACAGAGCCATCACCCGGTCGCCGGCCACTATGCCCTCGACATCGCCGCCGACCGCCAGGACGCGACCGGCACACTCGATGCCGATTGCGGGACCGACCGGTCCGGAGCGGATGAGCGTGGCCGGAAGCGCACCCAGTGCGAGGAGAACGTCCTTGTAGTTCAGTCCGACGGCCTCGACGGCAATCTCCACCTCTCCGGCGCCGAGGGTGCGCGCCTCGAAGGGATACCACCGAAGCCCGGCGAGCGAGGCCTGGGTCGAAAGACCGGCACCATAGCGCTCCGCCTCTTGCACCTCCGGCAGCTGGCTCCGGTCGGTCACGCCGCGCAAGCGCTGGCGATAGAGGGCTTGGGCGGTGATCAGGAACTCATCGTCGAGAGTCTCATCGAGTATCAACGCCATGAGGTCGTCCATGCGCGGCCGCAGGGCCTCCGGGCTCTTCGGCAGGTCCACGCGGCGGCAAGGATGGTTGGGCATCTCGTTCGAAAGCGTGCGCGCGAAACCCCAGGCGACGGCTTGCGAGGGATCGACCTCCCCTCCCGCCCCATCCGGATCGCCGAAGAGACCGCGCGTCAGCAGGGTGATCCTTAAGGAGAGCGAGAGCTGCTCGGCCTTCTTGATCATCTCCGCCAACTGGACGCAGACATCGGCGGCAAAGGCGGTGCCGTCGCCGAGCGGCGTCAGCACGACGCACTCGACTTGGGCCTCCGCTGCCAGGTCGAGGTCGGCGAGGCGCCCCGCATCCAAGGGATCATCCAGCTCTAGGAGGCGTCCATGGACCTCCGCTCCGGCTTCGCGCGCGCCTTCTTGCAGAACCGTCCACAGCGGATCGCTTGCGTCGAAGCCGAGGAGCAGGAGGTGCCTGTCTGTTGCTTTCGGTTCTTTGCTGTCTTCCGCCTCTGACTCGATTGGCTCGTCTTCCGCGGGGACGGGATCGCCGATGGCCGCCAGCAGAGAAACGGGCAGAAGGCTTCCCTCGATTTCCCCGACCGCCGGAGTCCAGTCCAAGTCGGTGAACTTCCTCTCGATGGCCTCTCGCTCCTGCCAGGCTTCGGATCTGCCGTCGTAGAGATCCCAGTAGTTCGGCGAGGCGGCAAAGACCAAGTCCGCGAAGAGCGAGGGGTGATGCAGGCTTGCCAAGAACAGGCCGCCCGGCTCAAGGCGATAGTGGATCTCTTCCAGGAGGGCCTCGAAATCGGGTGTCTCTTGGATGCGGTCGTTTGCGAGGATGATATCGAATCGACCGTCCAAGAGGTCGAAGTCCGTTGTCGAGGCAGGATCGAGCTCGACGCACTCGACCTTTCGGCATACCTTCTCGATGCCGCTCTCGATCGCGTCCGGCCGATGCTCTTCGGTGACGCAGTAATCGATTGCTCGACCCGCCAGCAGGCCCGGCAGTCGCCGCGACAGGCAGCTTCGCGAGGCGGAGATGTCCAGGACCCTGATGGGACGCGCGGCCGGTAGCATCGCCAGATAGCGTTGAAGGGCGCTCGCCATCGCCTCGGCGACGCGTCGATGATGCCGTCCGCAGGCCAAGGCCGCGGAGAGCTTGCCGCGCAGCGCGTCGCTCTCCCACAGGGAGAAGTAGTCCGTCTTACGCGCCAAGAGTTCCGTGAGCTTCCGCGCCATCGCGCCGGCCAGTTCCAGCTCCGACTGGCTCGCGGGCGAGCGGTCCAAGGCGCGCTGGAAGGCAGTCTCCTCGTTGGGATCGGCCGCGCCGGCCGCGCTCCTCAGGCGCTCGGTCAAGGCCCGATAGACCGAAGGCACCTGTTGGGCATCGCCCTCTGTGCCCTCGGCATCCAGACCGGCGATGACGCGCCCGGCAAGGGCTGCCAGATAGTCTTGGAAGGCGCTCTCGGCGGCCCGGTCGACCGCCGCCGGATCCGCCCGCCGGCTGTGCGGCGCCACGATGTCCGAAGCCTCGCGGTCGGGCAGCGGGTCGAAGCGCCTTAGACATTCCCAAACATAGCGGAAGCCGTCCGAGCGAGCGTCCTTCTTGGTCGCTTGCCGATCTCTTATGATGGCATAACCCACACAGTTGACGACAACGCGCCCTGCCTCATCGAGAAAGTAGATGTCCTGCTTGATCTCGAAGGGCGAGACCTCTCTTTCGACGGCAATGGCCCGCACGATGGCTCCGCGGTCCGCGGCAAAGCGTACCCGGGCGATCTTGCGCGGAATGTAGCGCCGCCCCTGCCTTTCCGGATGGGAAAGGACCAGGAGCGGAAGCTGGAAACCGGCGTCGAGCGTGGTGGGGTGAAAGCCATAGCCCTCCCGACTGGCGGGCAAGGGCTCCTCGACCGTGGAGGGGTCGATGTCCATGGACTTCCAGGCGCCGTCCATGACAGCCCTTCTCGCACGCCTGAAAGCCGGTCCGTAGTCGAAACCCTGCCCGCCGGTGAACTCATAGAAGGCTTCGTGTTCGTAGACATCCCGCTGATCGAGGCTCGGCGGCTCCACCGCGAGGTCTTGGCGCGAATCCAGGATCTGACCCGTCGTGTGGACTGTCCAAGGCGCCGCTTCGTCCAGATGCGGGCGGGAGAGGATGCGAAAGCCGAGATCTTGATCGTACTCCGTGCGCAGACAGTAGATCTTGTCCTCCGAGAGAACGAGTCCACGGCGGATGTGCACGTTGATGATTTCGCAGTCGTCCTTTCCGAAAACCAGCTGACCGAGCGCACGTGCCATCTCGATGTAGCCGGCGGCCGGGAAGAGGGTGTGCCCGAAGACGCGGTGATCCGACAGATAGGGATGACTCTGGAGGCTCAGTTGCGTTTCCCAGCAATCGAGACCCGGCGCGATCCGCGAACCCAGAAGCGGATGGTCGGGATCCGCTATCCTATCCTTCTTCACATAGCGGTAAGGCGTCAGGTTCCAGGCGTAGAGCGGCAGGTCGACAAGCCGTCCCTGCCGCTCGAGGCGATCGCCGAAGTCGAGGCGGGCACCGGCGACCAAGGCCTCCGCCGCCACACGGTTCACGGCGGGCACCTCGGGCGTCTTTCGTTGCAGGCTTGGAAGGACGACGACACGCCGATCTGCATGGCGATAGCACTGTTCGACATAGCGCGTGAGCGCCGGGTTGGGGCCCACTTCGATCAACAAGTCGAAGCCTTGTTCCGCCATCTCGGCGATGGCCGGACGGAAGGCGACCGGGGCGCGGATGTTGCGCCACCAATAGAGGGAATCCAGGTCCGCGGTGTCGAAGAGCCCGCCGGTGACCGTAGAGAAGAAAGGAACCCGCGCGGATTGCGGCGCGAGCCCCTCGAGGGCCTCCAACAGCGGAGCCTCGATCTCATCCATTTCCGGGCTGTGGAAGGCATAGTTCAAGGGCAAGAGACGGAAGAAAATCTCCTCCTTCTCGGCACGCGCCTGCAAGCGCTCCAGAGCCTCCGTCGCGCCTGAAAGCGTGACGCCTTCGGGACTGTTCTCGGCGGCCACGACCAAGTACGCGGCTTCTGCACCGAGCCAGGATATCGCCCTGTCGAGCGGCAGGCCGAGAGCGGCCATGCCGCCTTTCCCGGCGGTTAGTTCTTGCAGGCGGCTGCGCTCGAGAACGACCCGGACGCCCTGTTCCAAGGTAAGCCCGCCGGAGACCACGGCGGCGGCAATCTCGCCGACACTGTGTCCGACCACGCCCGACGGCTTGAGGCCTCGCTGGCCGAGCTCTTCCACGAGACCCAGCTGCAAGGCGAAGAGCGCGGGCTGGGCGACTTGGGTCATCGCCATGCGGCTCGTCTCTTCGCTTTCCAGCAGCGCCTCGATGAGCGGGAAACCCTCCGGGTGCGACCGGAAAAGGCGGTCGATCGTCTCCAGCCGTTCGCGAAAGAGAGGTGCCTGCTCCAGCAACTCCCGCCCCATGGCGAACCACTGGGGGCCATTGCCGGAAAAGACAAAGGCGAGCTTGCCCTCGACCTGCTTCTGACCGCGGGCAAGGCTGTACTGCGTCGTCGAGGCGATTCCCGCCTCGTCATCCCCGGCCTGCAGCTCTTCCAAGCCTGAGAGCAAGCCGGATCGCTCGGACGCGACGACGACGGCACGATGCTCGAAGATATCCCGGCGATGGAAGGCGGTGTGCATGAGGTCGGCCGCCGGGACCTCCGGGTGCTCGTCCAGATAGTCGCGCGTGCGGCGCAGCATCTCCTCCAAGGAGGCAGGCGACTTAGCGGACACCGGCAGAACGATGGGAGAGACCTCTTCCGACGGGCGAATCTCTCCTGCTTCGGGTGCGGCCTCCAGGACGGCATGGGCATTCGCGCCACCGAAGCCGAAGGAGTTAACCGCGACCAACGGCGGCAGCTCTCCGACCTGCGGCAGGGATCGGGCTTCCCGCACCACCTCGAGGTTCAACCCCTCGAAGTCGATATCGCCGTTGAGGCAATCGATGTTGATGCTGGGCGGAATGGTCCGATGCTGAAGGATCAGCAGACACTTGATGAGCCCGCCCAAGCCCGAAGCAGCCTCCATATGACCGATGTTCGATTTGACCGAACCCAGAAGAAGCGGCGCGGTGCGCGCTTCGGCTTGACCGATGGCCTGCCCCAAGGCCTCGCACTCGATCGGGTCGCCGACGGAGGTGCCCGTGGCATGCGCCTCCGCATAGGTGATGCGACGCGGGTCAAGATCGAAGCTGTCTTGGGTCTTGCGCATGAGTGCGGCCTGCGCGCTGCTGCTGGGTTGCGACATCCCCGGGGTGCGACCCGACGCATTGCTGCCGCTCCCGACCAGCCGCGCCCGCAGCGGTGCGCGGCACTGTCGGGCCATGGCCTCCGACATGAGCACCATGGCCGCCACGCCCTCGGAACGCACGTAGCCGTCGGCCGAGTGATCGAAGGCCTTGCAAAGCCCGTCGGGCGAAAGCAGTCCCGCCTTCTCCAGCATGAGGTTGGAGGCTGGCGAGGTGATCAGGTTGACGCCGCACACCAAGGCCACGTCGATGTCGCCCTGCCTAATGGCATTGGCGGCCTGATAGAGCGTGGTCAAGGAGGAGGAACAGGCCGTGGCGCTTGGGATGCTTGGCCCTCTCAGATCCAGGGTATGACTGATACGATTGGCCAAGGCACTGGCGTCGGCGCTCGTCCCGGTCAGGGTATCGATCTTAGTGGGGTCGAGCTCATAGACATGAGAGGCGTTGCTGTAGCCGACAAAGACCCCGATTTCCTTTCCGGCGATCTCCGCCAGGGGAAGCCCGGCATGGGTCAAAGCCTCCACCGAAACCATGAGCAGTTGGCGTTGCTGCGGATCCAGCTGCTCGGCCTGGCGCGGCGAGATGGAGAAGAACTCCGCGTCGAAGCCCTCGATGTCGGCCAGTAGACCGGCACGAAGACGGGCAACGCGGCCGGGCACATCCGAGCCCTCGTGGCGCATCCAGAGAGGGACGCGATCGCTGGACATGGCGCTGATGGCGTTGCGCCCCTCCATCATCAAGCGCCAGAAGCTCGCGGCGTCGTCCGCACCAGGAAAGCGCAAGGCATAGCCGGCAATCGCGAGAGGGTCAGCATTGGTCATTTAGGCCTCCGGCTCGGGGCTGTTGGAATGCGTCGTTCGTGCCGATCCGAAAGAGGGATGGGCGGCGGCAAGAACCCGTCAGCAACGCGCTTCAATGCGCGCCAGTGCCGTTTCTTCGATCGGGATGCCGTGTGCCTGCAGGCGCCTGCCCGCCTCCAAGGTCGAAGCGGCCAGGTCCTGGAAGCGATTGCTCAGACTGAGCGCCAGATGGGGTCGAGGCCCCAGGATCTCGCTGATGTGCGCGGAATAGGTATTGCCAGGCCCGCTCTCGACAAAGACACGGACGCCTCGGCGATAGGCGCTCTCCACGATGGCCGGAAAATCAATCGGCCGCGCCAAGGACTCCGTGATGGCTTGCGTAGCGGCCGCGACGTCCTGCTCCGCGGCGGAGATGCGGAAGGGTTCCGGCGAGCAAAAGAACTCCATGCCTTCCAAGCGCTGCATTTCCCAATACTTGATGCTGTCGTGCACGACGTCCCTGGCACCGAAAAGCGCGTCAGCGGCGCTTGCCGCGTGAAGATGCGAACCGACGGAATCGCGCTTGAAACCCTTGCAACCCAAGTCTCTCTTGATCTCCTCCGCGACAGCATCGCTACACTGCACGACCACCCAATTGCCGCGTAGCCAGCAGACCACATGGTGATGTGGCCGGCCGCTGAAGAAGTCCTCGATCCCGGCAATGTTGCCGACAAAAAGGTAGGTACCGAGATCGCCGCCGGCGATCCGCAGCCGATGATCGATCTGCTTCAGGATCGGGCTCAGACCGTCGGCGGCGGCGAACATGTGGCTTCTAGCCGTGCTGACGCCGCTGACTGCCGGCAACATGACGTAGGCACCGTTGCTGATCCCGATCGTCGCGTTGATGGTCAGCCCTAGCCCGTGCTTGGCGATGTCGACGCCGATCAGGGCCCCGGCCAGCTCCCACTCCGCCGACGTGATGGGACCGAGAACGTCTCGACCCTCCATCGCAACGCTCTCGCCGCGCGCTGCGCCACTGCTTCGCATCGGGGAGATCAACTCCAGCGCATCGGCACGACCGAGCAGTGCGCCCAAGGTCTCTTGATAGATCGGCATGAAGTCCGGGAGCGCACGTGGCAGGCCGTCCAGCATGCCGACGAAGGAGGTCTTCAGCGAACTGACGAGGAGGGCCAGCTTCGCGTTGCCGAAGTCGTGCGTCGAGGGCTTGGAAAGCGCCCGACGGCTCCGACGGCGTCGCTCGCGCTGTCTCAGCGGCTGATCGGTGACCTCCATTCGGGCCGGTGACGGATCGACTTCCAAGAGCGCCATCTGCGTAGCGCTCAGGATCGCCGCCGCCCGACGCGGTTCACCCTCGGCCGTGATCCAAGGGTCGTCGAAGAGGGGAAGGTCAAAGCACTGGGAAGCGCTCAAGCGCGCCGAGAGGCTTCGGCCACGCGCCGACTGGAGCCAGGCGTTCGCGCTCGGCAGGCAAGACGCGCGCAGGCTTGGGACCAGCTGCGCCAACCCCAAGAGGGGCGATGGCGCGGCATCCTGATTCTCGACCGAAAGGGCCGCTGTCGCACTCGTTACCCGAACCGGCCAGCCGTCTTCGACGCGGTAGGGCGTCTCCAGCCATGACTCTGGCAGAAGCGCGACGTCGGGCACGTCGACCAGGCGCGGCAGATCCCCTGCCTCCGCGGGCGGCGGCACGAAGGACAGCCGAAAGGCGTCGCCTTTGCGGTTCTCCGTCTCGACGTCGGCAGGTTCCTTCAGCACCAATCCGACAAAGCTCTTCCGGTCGCCGGCCGCCACGAGAAAGGGCCCTTGCGCATGACGGCGGCCGTCGAGCACCAGGTCCGGGTCAAGATCGATCGGCTCGGCGACGCACCAGCTTTCTCCACAACGATCCGCGGAGTGCGCGAAGAGGCGGATTTGCGGCTCCGACTCCTCATCCGTGACGAGGTCGCTGTCGGCACTCTCGAGCAACGAGAGCCATAGCTGACAGTCGGCCGTGCACTCTTCCTCACCCAGGTCGATCAAGTATGGCCGACCATTGTCCGCATCTGTCGCAATCACTCCAAGAAGAGAGAAAGTCTTACTCTGATAGTGTGTTGACCACGGCATGACCCGAGACCCCCATCCCCATTCCGCACCGACCCCGATCCCGGCTCTTGGACGTGAGCACCAGGTCAAGGGAAACGTGCCTGCCCGCACCTCAGGTGCTCAGCCAAGTGCCCAAAGCAAAACTCCATAGAGCAAGATGCCTGTCAACCTGGCCAAACGGTCATGGAGCCTCTCCTTAAGGAGGAAATACACTAATAAGAGGGTCATGTCGGAGTACAGGTTACCCTTGTTTCGAGCTTTACAGAGATAGAACAGAGCAATTGTGTCAGTGAAAACTGTCAGATCAGTGCTGGGAGACTGTCTATGGGAAGAGACCGGCCGCTGGCGAGGGCATTGCGATGAACCGGCGGCGCGGCGACGACAGCCTCTACGGGGGTGCGGGCGGCGACCTATTCAAGGTGAACCGCCGAGGAGAGATCCCGTAGGGCGAGACCTACGACGGCGGCGATGGGACCGACACCCCGCAGCCGGGCGCGGGCGTCACGCCGCCGGCCGGCGCGGACCTGATCGACATCGATATCATCCTCTATGGTTGCGGCGCGCAGGCCGTCTCCCTAACCCGGAGTGTCATCCCCGCGAAAGCGGGGATCCATTGGGATAGGGCGCCCTAGTGGAGGGTGATTCCCGCTTTCGCGGGAATGACGTTAGGTTGTTTTTTCGTCCCGCCCCGCATCTATTGCCCCGGCGATGCGCGCTTCCTGCTTTCATTCGCTTGCAGCCGTGATGCTCATTGCTCCTGAGCACTACAACCGTTAGCTTGGCAAAGCCGTCACGAAATGGCGCGGGTGAGTCTTGGCGGAGGGGAGGGCAATGGCATTCATTCCAGGGACCGATGGACCGGACACCTTAACCGGGACGGACGAGGTCGACACAATCGTGGGCTACGGCGCCGCCGACACGCTCTACGGCTTGAGTGCCAGCGACAGGCTCTATGGCGGGCCGGGACGTGACAGCCTCTTTGGTGGCAGTGGACCGGACGACTTCGTTGAAGGCAATGGCGGAGCTGACCTGCTTTATGGTGGCACGGAAGATGACGCCCTGTTCTTCGGCGGCTCTGCGCCCGATAGGCTCCAGGGTGACCGTGGATCCGACTCCCTGTTCTACGGCGGGCCTGGACGCGACAGGCTCCAGGGTGACGGTGGATATGACTCGTTTTTCTACGGCGGCCCCGGATCCGACAACATCTTCGGCGGCGAAAGGAACGATGGAGGATTTCACGGTGAGGGTGGCAACGACCGCCTTTACGGCGACGGAGGATACGACTCCAACTTTTACGGTGGGGAGGGCTCCGACAGGATATTCGGGGAGCAGTACCCAGACGCCAGCTTTTTCGGCGGAGCAGGCTCCGATGGCCTCTACGGCGGCGGCTTCCCAGATCGACAGTTCTTCGGTGGGTCCGGCTCCGACAGTCTCTTTGGCGGACTTGGGTCGGACTATTTGATGTTCGGCGGGTCTGGGTCGGACACATTTTACGACTATGCTGGGCGGAACGGGCGATTCTATGGTGGCAACGGCTCAGACAGCTTCTTCGGCGGCAACAACGTCGAAGCCAGTTTTTTCGGCGGGTCGGGGTTCGACGTGTTCTACGGCGGTAGTGGGTCCGATCTTAGTTTCATCGGGGACTCCGGTGCTGACAGCCTCTTCGGCGGCGATGGGAATGACAGCGCCTTTCAAGGCGGCCGAGGCAAGGATGTGCTCTACGGCGGAACAGGGGACGATACCGCGTTCGAAGGCGACGGCTTTGCCGACACGCTCTTTGGCGGCACCGGAAACGACAAGGCGTTCTATGGGCGTGCCGGCGCCGACACTCTCTTTGGTGGCAGTGGCGATGATAGTGGCCACTACGGAGGCAACGGCGACGATGTCGTGAGAGGGAACCGCGGCCATGACATACTCTTCGGCGGGTCCGGGGACGACGTGATGAGCGGTGATGCAGCACGAGACACTCTTCTTGGGAACAGCGGAGACGACCTCTTCAAGGTAAAGCGCCAGGGCGAGATCCAGGACGGCGAGACCTACGACGGCGGTGACGGCAACGACACGCTGGAACTGGCAGCCGGCATCACCATTCCGGCTGGGGCGCTCGTGACCAATGTGGACGCAATCATCTACGGATAGCCAGGCTTTGCCGTTGGCCTAGGTCTCTCGAAAGGAAGAGAAAGGCATCGCCGCCACGTAACCTTCTTTCACACTGGGGCAGCTCTCCGTCGGCATAAGGCCGCTCAATGCCAGTCGCGAGGAAGAGATGGCGACCTCGCTGCCTGGGCCGGGCCACTTGGCACGGTGGGCCTTCTTCTCTATAGGCTTCAGCGTCGGCGATAGGGTCCCCGCCCAGTAGAGAGGACGACCGCCCGTGAGCAAGCAGCCCAAGCCATCGAAGGCCCTGTTCCACGTCATCTGCATCGCAACGATTTACGTGGCGATGTTCGTCGGCGCGGTGTTCCAGCTGCTGATCCTGCTGGACGTCATCTAACCGCCCGCGGCCCTGCCCCCTTCACGACCAAGGCCGCCCTCCTCCCGAAGGAGGTGCGCTGCTCGGGCGGGGCCTTCGACACCAATGTCTCCGTCGGCCTCCTGGGAGGGTTCGCGCCCCTGCTGTCGACCGCCTTGATCCAGTGGACGGGCAATCTCTTGGCGCCGGCGGCCTACATCATCGTTTCGGCAGTCGCCACTCTCGTCGGCGCTCTCTGCCTCAAGGACCGAACCGGCCAGCAGCTCTAACAGCACCGCACCCTTCTATCGACCCTGGTGAGGGCGTTTGGGGAACCGGGTGATCGCCTCAATCATTGGCAACCAGCGGCTCGACGGAGCCCACGAACGAAGCCGGCCTTGACACTCTGCAACACAGAGCCAAACTCTGCGTTACAGAGTAAACTTGGCATGGCGAGGCGGTTCGATGGGCGATCTTCACATAACCAATGGGGATTCCGCGGCGCGGCTCCTCCGAGAGAGCGCTGTTTCCGGCGATATCCTGGCGTGGCGCGATCCCATGCACCACGGGCCCTTCCCCGCCGGCCTCGATCTGGCGGCGCTCAGCCAGGTCCGCGCCGACTATCTGGCGGGGCCGGGTTTCGACAGGGCCGAGGTCGCGCGCGGCTTTCGCTTGCGGGACGATCACCTGCGGGCCGCCTCCCGCTACCGGCGGGTCCTTCTCTGGTTCGAGCACGACCTGCTGGACCAGCTGCAGATCCTGCAGCTGCTGGACTGGTTCGCCACGGCCGAGCTGGAGGATACCGCCCTGGAGCTCATCTGCATCGATCGCTTCGAGGGGATCGAGCCCTTTCGCGGACTGGGACAGCTCTCGCCCGCGCAACTCGCCTCGCTCCACGATCGCCGCCAAGCGGTGTCGCAAGCGGCGCTGCGGCTGGCCAGGCGGGGTTGGGCGGCCTTCCGCGCGGCGGAGCCGACGGTCTTGGAGGACTTCCTGACGGGCGACCTGACGCCAATTCCCTTTCTGCGCGCCGCGCTGATGCGCCATTTGGAGGAGTATCCCGACTCCCGCGACGGGCTCACCCGCACGGAACGGCAAATCCTCTCCCTCGTCGGCGCGGGCCATGCCCTTCCCGAAGAGATCTTCCGTCGGAACATGGCGTTCGAAACCGCCCTCTTCATCGGCGACTGGGCCACCTACGGCACGATCGCGCGGCTCTCACAGGGCGAGACCCCCTTGCTGGCGTCGCGGTCGGGCGCGCCCTTTCTCCATCCGCCGGGCGCGCGGCTGTCGCCGGAGGCCTTCCGGGCGCAAGAACTCCGCCCGAGCGAGCGGGGCGAGGCGGTGCTGGCGGGGGAGATCAGCGCTTTCGGGCTGGTCGCGCGGGACTGCTGGCTGGGCGGAGTCCACCTCCGCTCCGACCGCCCGCTCTGGACTTGGGATGGCCAGCAGCGCCGCCTGCGGCTCAAGGAGGTCGTGGGGTAATGCCCGATCTGCCCGCGCTCGATCCCGTTCTGCACCAGACGGTGCGCACCAGGTTGGCCGTGCTGCTCGCGCTGGGCCCCCGCAGCTTCTCCGACCTGAAAGCCGGGCTCGCGGTCACCGACGGCAATCTCGACGCGCACTTAAGGAAGCTCGCGCGGGCCGGCTACCTGCAGAGCTGGATGGTGGTCGAGGGCCGGCCGCGTACCCTCTACGAACTCTCCGATAGCGGCAAGGAAGCCTTCCGCCGCTACGTCGCCGCGATGGGGCAACTGCTCGAGCGTGCGCGGCCCTCCTAAACGCCGAAGCCGGCGGGATCTACGGTCGGACCGCGAACCCGCTCGGTCCCAGCAGCGGCGGCAAGAGGTGCTGCACCCGCTCCACCCAACGGCAGAGCAGCGGACGGGTCTCCCTGGGATCGATCAGCTCGTGCACCGAGAAGGCCTCGGCGCGCGGGAAGGGCGACTGCTTGGCGGCAAGCTTGGCCTCCAGCTCCCGCCGCAGCGCGTCGGGGTCCTCGGCCGCCTCGATCTCCCGCTTGTAAGCCACGGCGACGCCGCCCTCGACCGGCAGCGGCCCGGTTTCCGCCGAGGGCCAGGACAGGAGGTAGCCGCCGGGTCCGTAGTGGGCCGCCTGCGCGACGCCGAAGGAGCGGCGCACCATGATCGAGGCCCAGGGGACCCGGCTCATCGCCGCGGTCAGAACGGCGTTGGCGCCGTGGCGGATGGTGGCTTCCTGCTCCGCCTTGGCGCCGATCATGAAGCCCGGCTCATCGATGAAGCTCACCACCGGCAGGTGGAAGGTATCGCAGAACTCGATGAAGCGGCGCGCCTTCTGCGCACCGTCGGCGGTCATGGCACCGGCGAGATAGCGCCCGTCGTTCGCCCAGACGCCCACGGGATGGCCGTTGAGGCGCGCCAGACCGGTGATCTGGCCGCGACCGTAGCCGCCGCCGATCTCGAAGAAGCTGTCGCGATCGAGGATCAGGCCCAGCGCCTTGCGCATGTCGAAGGCATGGCGCCGTTCGCGCGGCACGATGCCGGCCAGGGCCTCCTCGCGGCGGTCCACCGGATCGTCGCAGGCGGTCACGCCCGGCAACTCCCACACGTTGGACGGCAGATAGCTCAAGAAGCGCCGGATCTGCCGGAAGGCGTCTTCTTCGTCCTGGCTGGCGTTGTCGACCGTGCCGTTGCGCGCGTGCACCTGGGCGCCGCCGAGTTCCTCCTTGGACTTCTTCTCGCCCAAGGCACGCTCGACCACCGCCGGTCCGGCGATCAGGATCTGCGAGGTCTCGCGGGCCATGACGGAGAAGTGCGCGGCGACCAGGCGAGCGGCCGGCATGCCGGCGACGGCGCCCAAGGCGGCCGAGGCCACCGGCACGCTCGCCATCGCCTCGGCGACGGAGCGAAAGCGGGGCGCGTCGTAGACCGGCGCGCTCAGGCTCGGCTTGGAGGCGCTGCCGACGCTGCCGCCCGCGCCCTCGTGCAAGCGGATGAGCGGCACGCGGTACTTCACCGCCAGATCCTCGGTATGGACGCTCTTACGCAGTCCCGCCGGCGAGGGCGAGCCGCCCTTCAAGGTGAAGTCCTCGCCACCGACGACGCAGA
The DNA here is from genome assembly GCA_963669375.1 of Rhodospirillales bacterium. Classification (GTDB taxonomy): domain Bacteria; phylum Pseudomonadota; class Alphaproteobacteria; order Kiloniellales; family JACOMY01; genus JACOMY01. The sequence continues at coordinate 2,569,963 of OY770024.1, forward strand.
GCCGCCCCTCGATCTTGCCGAAGCCCAGCACGTAGTTGGCCGGCGTGAAGCTGCCGTCCTCCTCCAGCGAGCCGGCGCCGGCGCCCAGCTCCTCGAAGGAGCCGGGATCGAGCAGCGCCGCGATCCGCTCCCTCACGGTCAAGCGCCCCTTGGCGTGCTGGCGCGCCACCGCCTCAGCGCCGCCCTGCTCGAGGGCGGCCGCCCTGCGCCGCCCGATCTCGTCGATCTCGTCTTGCCAGCTCATGGGTTCGCATTAGAGAGGCAAAGGAGCTGGCTTGTCACCTCGCCTGCGGGAACAGGTGAGCGGAGCGACGCGATGCGGTCTCACGCGGCTTGGAACATTCCGCTGGTTTGCCGCGTCGCTGCCGCTCCTCGCAATGCTGGGTGGACGGCCCCCCTTACGGCATCAAGCGTGCCAAACTGGGGGTTTAATCCAGCAGCAGGAGACCGTCCGCTATGAAGTCTACCAGGCAAGAGCAGCAGATTGGGTTGGATATCTCGAAGTCGGTCTTTCAGGTTCACATCGAGGATGGGAGCGGCCAGGTCGTGGCGCAACGGCGTCTGCGGCGCTCTCAGATGGAACCCTTCTTCGGCCGGCAGCCGGCGAGCATGATCGCGCTCGAGGCTTGCGGCTCGTCGCACTACTGGGCGCGGCGTCTGGAGGCCCTGGGACACAGGGTGCGGCTGATTCCGGCGGCCTACGTGAAGCCCTTCGTGCGGCGCAACAAGACCGACGCCCGCGATGCCGCGGCGATCTGCACGGCGCTCAAGCAGCCGGACATGCGCTTCGTCGCGATCAAGAGCCCCGACCAGCAGGCCGCGCGGGGCCTTGAGCGCTCGCGCGAGCTCCTGGTCAAGCAGCGCACCCAACTCCTCAACAGCGTGCGCGGCCAGATGGCCGAGCAGGGTCTGATCGCCGCCAAGGGCGAACGCGGCTTTGCCGGGCTCACCGCCTTGCTGGCGGCCGGTGCGGACCGGCTGCCCGACCTCCTGATGCCGGCTCTGCGCCTCCTGGTCGAGCAGATCGGCCACCTGACGCTGGCCATCGAGGCGCTCGAGAAGCAGATCCTCGCCAGGGTCAAGGCCGACCCCGACATGCGCCGGCTGCTCACCATCCCGGGCGTCGGGCCGATCCTGGCGCACGCCATCGTGGCCGCCATCGGCGACGGCCGCCAGTTCGCCTCGGCCCGCGACTTCGCCGCCTGGGCCGGGCTGACCGCCAGCGTCCATGCCACCGCCGGCAAGGCGCGCCACAAGGCGATCAGCCGCCAGGGCGACAGCCGCCTGCGCAAGCTCTTCGCGCTCGGCGCCAGCACCATCATGCGCCACGTCAAAACCAGGCCCGAGCGCGCCACCGCCTGGCAGCGCGGCATCTTCGCACGACGGCCGGTCAAGGTCGCCGTCCTCGCACAGGCGGCTAAGAACGCCCGCATCGCTTGGGCGGTCCTCACCTCGGGGGGCCTCTACCAGCCCCATCGACAGGCCGACACCATCGCCCAGGTCTAGACCAAGGCGGGCTTAGACCAGCTCGGGCTTGTACCAGCAGGCTTCGTCGCCGATCCAAGCGCGACGACCCTAGCAAGGAGCAAGAGGATACGACGGCACCATGGTCAGGACCTGGATCGGAACACGCCGTTTCGTCATCGCGCCTCTTGAGCGCGTCGCAATGCTGGGCGCCCGATCCGCGTTACCCTTCGTGGCATGCGGTCATGCGATCGCGACTAAAGGCCGAATACATGAGCGCTCCTGACACCGTGACCTCCCTATCTCTTACACCTTGCAAAAGGGGGGCCGTCCATACATGACCGCGTGACGGGCGTGTGGGCCAGACGACCAAGGCTTGCCGGTCTGGGCGATCCATGCCTGCCCAAGCAATGCAGCAACCCAGCATCGACGTCATCGCGAGCGAAGCGCGGCGATCCAGCGGCTCTGGCATTCTTGCGCCGAAAGAACAGCGGCGAGGTGCCGCCAACGCTCTGCCGAGCCGCTCCAACACAAGCGTCGCTTCTGTGAATTGACGCTTGCCCATACCCCAAGTCTTCACGGAGCTGTCACCTAAGTTTCATCGCCCAGGGCTACCGCTCGCCCCGTCGTAAGAGTCTCGGGGAGCGAGAGATGAGATCTGCTTTCAAGGGTGCCCTCCTAGGGGGAGCCGCCCTCTTTTTCCTTGCCGGAGCGGCGGCCGCCGCCTGCCCAACACCCACCGTCGCTGACATGAAGGGCCTGCAGCCGGCCCATCCGCAGCAGTTCGAGCTGGCGGAGCTGCAGGGCGCGGCCTCCTGCGAGATGAGCTTCAGCGAGAACCCCGAGATCGGCGCGCTGAACGCCCGAGTTCACGGCAATCCGGAGCTGCCGCCGGTGGCCGACCGCCTGCCGAAGGAGCCCTTGGTGGTGGCTCCCTACGACACCATCGGCAAGCACGGCGGCGTCTTGAGCGGCATCTCCAAGGGGACCGAGTCCGGCACCTCCGACCTGCTGTCGACCCGCCACGTCAACCTGGTGCGCTACGCCGACGACCTGCAGACCGTGGTGCCCAACGTCGCCAAGAGCTGGTCGTGGAACGACGACTACACCCAGCTCACCTTCGTGCTGCGCGAGGGCCACAAGTGGTCGGACGGCCAGCCCTTCACCGCCGATGACGTGGCCTTCTGGCACAACGACCTGCTGTTGAACCCCGACGTCTATGAGAAGACGCCCGACCGCTGGCTCTTCTCCGGCCAGCCGGCCAAGGTCGAGGCCCTGGACGACACGACGGTGCGCTTCACCTTCCCGGTGCCGACGCCGGGCATCCTGAACCGCTTCGCCGTCGACTACGGCCAGGCCTTCCAGCCCAAGCACGTGCTGGGCCAGTACATGGCCAGATACAACCCGGACGCCGAGGCGCTGGCGCAAGGTCAGGGCTTCGCGTCGGGGGCCGAGGCCATCGACTTCTACTACGGCGGCTCTGACTGGAAGGACGTACCCTCGCCGCTTCTGAAGGATTCCGACAAGGCCATGGCCATGGACCGCGCCGTCCTGCCGACCTTGGAGAGCCACATCCTGGTCGAGGAGAGCTCGGAAGGCCGCCGCGCGGTGGCCAACCCCTACTTCCACATGGTGGACTCCGCCGGCCAGCAGCTGCCCTACATCAGCGAGATCGCCGAGGTCTACATCCCCGAGAAGGACGTCCAGAACCTCAAGATCATGGACGGCGACGTGGTCTGGAAGCAGCAGGCCATCTTCCTGGAGGACTTCCCGCTCCTGAAGGAGAACGAGGGTCGCGGCAACTATACCGTCTCCTTCGCGCCGACCTTCGGCGAGAACGTCTTCTATTCCTTCAACCGCACCCACCAGGATCCGGTGCTGGCCAAGATCTTCAACGACGTGCGCTTCAATCGGGCCATGTCGCTGGCGATGAACCGCGACGAGATCAACGAGATCGTCTACCTGGGCCAGGGCGAGCCGATGCAGGGCGTGCCGGCCGAGCCCAAGACCGTGGCCTTCATCACCGAGGCGCATAAGACCAAGGACATCGCCTTCGATCCGGACACCGCCAATCGGCTTCTGGACGAGATGGGCCTGAAGGACAGCAACGGCGACGGCGTGCGCGAGCGTCCCGACGGCAAGCCCATGGTGGTGCAGCTGATCTACTCCTCGCAGGGTGCCCCGGTGCAGCTGCAGGAGCTGGTGCGCGACTACTGGACCAACGTCGGCGTGCGCGTCGACCTGAAGGAGGTGACCTCCGACGAGTATCGGGCCGCCGGCAACAACAACGATCTCGACATGACGGTCTGGAAGTACGACGGCAACGCCGGTCCGACCGTCAGCCAGGATGTGACCGCCTTCGTGCCGCCCTTCGGCGACTACTTCAATCCGGGCACCGGCTTCGGCTGGGCCGCCTGGAAGACCAGCGGCGGGTCCGAGGGCACCGAGCCGCCGGCCGACATCAAGAAGCTGTGGGCGCTGTCGCAGAAGTTCATCCAGGAAGAGATGGGCAGCGAGGCCTCCAACGCCCTGGGCCAGCAGATCGCCGACATCCACGTCGACAATCTTCTAAAGATCGGCACGGTGGGCAACATCGTCGGCCCCTTCGTCTATCGCAACGACTTGCAGAACGTGAAGCCGCTGACGGCGAAGACCTACGACTTCTACTGGACCTATCCCTACCGGCCGCAGCAGTGGTGGCTGGAGAACTAGCCGGGTAGCCAAAGGCGGGCCGGGGCGCGAGATCCGCACCCCGGCCCAACTTTTCCGGGGAGCCCAAGATGCTGCGCTTCACCATCAAGCGCCTGATCGGAATGGCCGTGACGATGTTCTTCGTCTCGCTCATGGTTTTCCTGATCATGGAGCTACCGCCGGGCGACTATGCCGACCGCTACGCCTTCCGCAAGTACTCCGGCACCGGCGTCAACGTGACCCAAGCGGACATCCAGGCGATCCGCGCCGACCTCGGTCTCGATAAGCCGCTGATCTTCCGCTACTTCGACTGGATCGGCAACATCGTCCTGCGTGGCGACTTCGGCCAAGCCTTCGCCTTCGAGACCTCGGTGGTGAAGGTGATCGGCGACAAGGTCTGGCTGACCCTGGCCATCCTGGGCGTCACCTTGATCATCACCTACGCCGTCTCGATTCCGATCGGAATCTATGCCGCGGTGAAACGCGGATCGGCGGCGGACTACGGCCTCACCATCTTCTCCTATCTGGGGCTGGCGCTACCGAACTTCCTGCTGGCGCTGATCCTGCTCTACTTCGCCAACCTCTGGCTGGGCGCCGACGTCGGCGGCCTCTTCTCGCCCGAATATCAAAGGGCGCCCTGGTCCTTCGGCAAGTTCCTGAACCTGCTGGGGCATCTCTGGCTGCCCGCCTTCGTCCTTGCCTGGTCCGCCGTCGCCTATCAGCTGCAGACGGTGCGCGCCACCATGTCGGACGAGCTGAACAAGCTCTCGGTCACCGCGGCCCGCGCGCGCGGCGTGCCGGAGGGCAAGCTGCTGGTCAAGTACCCGGCGCGCCTGGCGATCAACCCTGTGGTCTCTACCATCGGCTTCGACGTCAACCGCATCTTCTCCGAGTTACCGATCGTCGCCGCCGTGCTGGGGCTCACCGAGCTGGGCGAACTGCTGCTGAAGGCCTACCTGGACCTCGACATGTACGTCGCCGGCGCGATCTTGCTGCTGCTGACCTTCGTTATCGTCTTCATGAACTTCGTCTCGGACATTCTGCTCGCGTGGCTCGACCCGCGCATCAAGCTGGGGGGCTAGGCCATGACGGCGATCAAGGCGGGCGGCCCCAAGAGCAAGGAGGAGCGCGCGGCGGAAAAGGAGCGCCAGCGGCTGCTCAAGTACTACTCCGCCTCGCAGTGGACCTTGATCTGGTGGCGCTTCCGTCGGCATCGCGCCGCCATGGTCGCAGCCGCCATCCTGGGCGTCATGGCGCTGCTCGGGATTTTCGCGGAGTTCGTGGCTCCCTACGGTCCCACGACGAGAGACACCAACTATCTCGACGGCCCGCCGCAGATCCCCATGTTCTGCGACGACAATGGCTGCTCGTGGTCACCCTTCATCCATGGCGTGAAGACCGAGCGCGACCCCGTCACCCTGCGCGCCATCTCGGTGCCGGATCCCGAACAGCGCCTCTACGTCACCTTTCTGCCGCAAGGCGAGGAGGTTACGGTGCTGGGGCTCTTCACCACCAAGACCCACCTCTTCGGGCTGGAGGAAGGCGGCAAGCTGCATCTTTGGGGCACCGACTCGCTGGGCCGCGATGTCTTCTCCCGCACGATCTATGCGACCCGCACCTCGCTTTCGATCGGCGTCCTGGGCGTCATGATCTCCTTCGTGCTGGCGCTGATGATCGGCGGCATCGCCGGCTACAGCGGCGGCCTGGTCGACGCCGGCATCCAGCGCATCACCGAGATCATCCGCGTCATTCCGGTGATCCCGCTCTACATGGGCCTGGCCGCCGCCATGCCGAAGGAGTGGTCGACGACGCAGGTCTATTTCGCGATGACGATCATCCTGGGCCTCTTCGGCTGGCCGACCTTGGCGAGACGCATCCGCTCGCAACTGCTCTCGATCCGGAACGAGGACTACGTCGTGGCGGCGCGGCTGGCCGGCGCCAAGCCGAAGCGCATCATCGCCCAGCACATGCTGCCCAGCTTCACCAGCTTCATCATCGTCGACCTGGTGATCTCCTTCCCCTACATGATCCTCTCCGAGACGGCGCTCTCCTTCGTCGGCCTGGGCTTGCGGCCGCCGGCGGTCAGCTGGGGCGTGCTCCTGCAGCAGGCGCAGAGCGTGCGGGTTATCGAGCAGACGCCCTGGCTCTTCATCCCGGCGGCCTTCGTGGTGATCGCCGTCCTCGCCTTCACCGTCATCGGCGACGGCTTGCGCGACGCGGCCGACCCCTATTCGGAGGCACGCTGATGGACGCCATTCTCACCGTCGAGAACCTCACCATCTCCTTCCGCACCGACGAGGGCACGATCACGCCCATCCAGAACGTCAGCTTCCAGGTCGGCCGCGGCAAGACCTTGGGCCTGGTGGGCGAATCCGGCTCCGGCAAGTCGGTCTCCACCAAGGCGCTGATGCGCCTGCTGCCGGGCACCGCCATGATCGCGCCGGACAGCAGGATGGCCTACCGGGCCAAGGACGGCCGGACCATCGAGATCGAGAAGCTGGCCCGCAACGGCAAGGCCGTCCGCCGGCTGCGCGGCGGCGAAATCGGCATGATCTTCCAGGAGCCCATGGCCTCCTTCAGCCCGGTCTACACCATCGGCAACCAGATGGTGGAGGCGATCCGATTGCATCGTGGCCTCGGCCGCCGCCAGGCCCGGGCCGAGGCCATCGACATGCTGGCCAAGGTCGGCATATCCAGTCCCGAGGCACGGATCGACCAGTATGCCCACGAGATGTCCGGCGGCATGCGTCAGCGCGCGATGATCGCGCTCGCGCTCTCGGCCGGACCGGCCCTCTTGATCGCCGACGAGCCCACCACGGCCCTGGACGTCACCATCCAGGCCCAGGTGCTGGAGCTGATGGGCGGTCTGCAGCAGGACCTGGGCATGGCGATGATCTTCATCACCCACGATCTCGGCGTCATCGCCCAGATCGCCGACGAGGTCGCCGTCATGTACCTCGGCACCATCGTCGAGCGCGGGCCGACCAAGGAGATCATCCGCGATCCCAAGCATCCCTACACGCAGGGTCTGCTGGAGGCGATCCCCAGCCTGGAGAGCCTGGACCACCGGCTAAAGCCGGTACCGGGTGACATCCCAAGCCCCGGCGAGCGCCCCAGCGGCTGCCCCTTCCGCAGCCGCTGCGGCCAGGCGATCGAGGGGCTCTGCGACAAGGAGGTGCCGCTAGAGACCACCTTTGGCGCGGCCCGGGCGGTGCGCTGTTGGCTGCACGAGGAACGCGGGAGGTCGGCGGCATGAGCGAGACCCTGATCGAAGTCCGCAACCTGGAAGTCCGCTTTCCGATCAAGACCAAGGGCCTCTTCCGCTCCAAGACGGTCGAGCTGCGCGCCGTGCACGATGTCAGCTTCGACATCAAGCGCGGCGAGACGGTCGGGCTGGTCGGCGAGTCCGGCTCGGGCAAGACCACGGTTGGGCGCGCCATCCTGCGCGCCATCGATCCCACCAGCGGCCACGTGATCTTCCACGGTCCCGGCGGCGACGTCGACGTGGCGGAGTTGGAGGGCCAGGAACTGCGCGCCTTCCGGCAACGCATGAACATGGTCTTCAAGTCCGGGCCGGTCGAGCTCTCCGCGCTCACGGGCGAGGCCTTGCGCCTCTTCCGCCCGCGCATGAGCCTCGTCTTCCAGGACCCCTACTCCTCCCTCAATCCGCGGATGACGGTGCGCGATATCATCGCCGAGCCGCTGGTCGCCGGCGGCATCATGAAGAACCGCGAGGAGATCGATCAGCGGGTGCGGGAGATCGCGGCGCGCTGCAAGCTGAACCTGGAGCATCTGCGCCGCTTCCCGCACGCCTTCTCCGGCGGCCAGCGCCAGCGCATCTGCATCGCGCGCGCCCTGGTCTCGCGTCCCGACTTCGTGGTCTGCGACGAGTCAGTCTCGGCCCTGGACGTCTCGATCCAGGCCGAGATCGTGAACCTCTTGAAGGATCTGCAGGAAGAGATGGGCGTCGCCTTCCTCTTCATCGCCCACGACCTATCGGTGGTCGCCCATATCTCCCACCGCGTCGCGGTGCTCTATGTCGGCTCCTTCGTCGAGTACGCGCCGACGCGCTCCCTCTTCTTCCACCCGCGCCACCCCTATACCCACGCGCTATTGTCGGCCATCCCGCAGGCCGATCCGGAAGCCGGCTTCGAGCCGATCCGCCTGCAGGGCGAGATTCCCAACCCGCTCGCGGCGCCCTCGGGCTGCCGGTTCCACACCCGCTGCCCCTTCGCCAAGCCGCGCTGCAAGGAGGAGAAGCCGGACTGGCGCGAGATCGCGCCGGAGCACTTCGTCTCCTGCCACTTCGCCGACGACTTCGATTTCGCCCGCCCGCAGGGATGACCCGCGCCGGCTATCCCTTGCGCTGCAGGAAGCTGAATCCGATGTCCTCCAGCTTTGCCTTCACCCCTTGCCCGAAGGCCTTCTGAAAGACGGCCGAGTCCTGGGGCGCGAAGCCGATGTCGTTGTAGTCCTCTTCCGAGCCGCCGGTGATCAAGACCAGCAGATAGGCCGTCTCCTCGGTGATGTTGGTGAAGTCGCGGCAGACGGCCTTGGGCAAGGCGATGAAGTCGAAGGGCTCCAGAATGGTCTCGTGCTGGCCCTCGTCGCCCCAGCGGATCTTGAAGCGGCCGGTGAGGCAGAAGAAGTGCTCGGTGGTGTGGAAGTGGGCGTGCAGCATGGGCTTATCGCCCGGCGGCACCTCGGCGATGATGACGCTCAGCTTGTCGTCGGACAGCACCGCGGGCGTCGCCGACATCGGACCAGAGCGGGCCGAGGGCGCCATCACGGTATAGAGGGTCTTGGCCGTGACCATCTCGTAGGCCTCGCCCGGAATGCCCCGGTCCTTGTCGTAGTACTCGCTCTGCGGTCTGAGATCGCGAAAGCGCGCGATGCGGCTCTGCATCTCTTCCGGCGTCACGTCGATCGTGTCGGGCTGAACTGCCTTCTCGGTCGGTGTCGACATACATGCCTCCTGTTTCAGCGGCCGAAGCATGGCGCCAAAGCCGCGGGGAGGCAAACGCCCGGCTCGTCTACTTCCCTAGGACGCGGGCGCGTTCCGCTTTTCCGGCCATCTGTCTCGGGTTCAGTTGTTCAAACCCTTTGCCAGATCGGCGATCGCCTGCTCCAGGACATCCGACGGGCTGGTGCCGAAGCCCATGACAAGTCCGTGCTGCTGCGGCTCTTGGCCTTCCAGGACGAAGCGCGAAAGCGGCTTGCAGCCCAGCCCCAAGCCTTCGGCCACCCGGGCGGCTCTCGCCTCCATCTCCGGACCCGACAGCTCGGCGCAGAGGGTCAAGCCGGTCTCCGCGCCGCGCACCCTGGCAACGTCACCCAGATGCGTCTTCAAGGCGGCGACCAAGGCGGCGCGCCGTTCGGCATAGAGCGGGATCATGCGGCGTATGTGGGCCGCCAGGTGGCCGTTGGCGATGAAGGCGGCGGTGACTTGCTGCAAGGGGGTGGAGAGGTGACGGTCGATCGCCAGCCTGACGGCGCGGGCGGCGTCGACCATCGGTTCCGGCATGATCAGGAAGCCGACCCGCAAACCCGGCGCCAGCAGCTTGCTCAAGGTCCCGGCGTAGATCACCCGGCCACGGCCCTGATCCAGCTGCGCCAGGCCGGGCAGCGGCGGCCCGGCATAGCGGAACTCGCTGTCGTAGTCGTCCTCGATGATGGCGGCGTCTCGCGCCTCGGCCCAGGCCAGCAGCTCTTGGCGGCGCTGCAGGGTGGTGGTGGCGCCCAAGGGGTAGTGGTGGGCCGGCGCGCAGAGCAGCAGGCGCGCACGGTCGAGGTCGGCGGGGTTTGCGCTTTCCGGCCTAGCGCCTTGCCAATCGACGGGCAGGGGCGCCAGCTCCAGGCCGGCCAGCCGCAAGGCATGGTGGGCCGTGCGATAGCCGGGCGACTCGACCAGGGCGACGTCGCCGGGATCGGTCAGCAGCATGGCGGCGGTGGTGACGCCCGACTGCGTGCCGGCGGTGATGACCACCTGCTCGGCCCGGCAGGGCACGCCGCGAAAGGCGGTGACGAAGCCGCTTACCGCTTGACGCAGCTGCAGCAGGCCGGCGCCGTCGGCATAGGTCAGCGTGCCCGGACTGCAGGAGCGCCAGAAACGCCCGGACAGCCTCGCCCAAACGCCGAAGGGAAAGCCCGAAAGATCGGGCACGCCGGGTTCCAAGGGCCGGATCACGCCCGGCGTCGCACTGCCGGCGGCATCGACCGCCCGGGCGCGCCGGGAGAGCCTCGGCGCCGAGGGCGTGCGCGGCCGGGCGGCGATGCTTGCCGCGATCTCGGAGACGTAGGTGCCGTCGCCCTGACGCGCGCTCAAGAGACCCTCGGCCTGCAGGCGCTCGTAGACGGCAACCACGGTCTGGCGCGCGGTCCTAAGTTCGCCGGCGAGCAGCCGGCTGGCCGGCAATCGGCAACCGGCCGGCAGACTGCCGTCGACGATGGCGCCGTGCAGAAAGCGGAAAAGCTGTTCCTCCCGGCTGGGCGGTCCCTTGGCAAAGCGGAAGCGGGCGAGCAGGGGGTAGCTCGCCAAGACAAAGGGATTGGTCCGCATTTCGTTCATGGATTGGATCTTCCTTTGAGACCAATATCTCCTAGTCTCTCGGCGCCATCAAGCAAAAGGATGAGGGGCAAAGCCATGCCTGACTTCAAGGCCGGGCCACGCAGCCAGGCCAAGCGGCTGCACCAGCGGGCGCACTATGACGAGGAGACGGTCTACCGCCTGCTGGACGCGGGCGTGACCTGCCACATCGCCTACGTGATCGAGGGCCAGCCCTACTGCACGCCCACCGCCTACTGGCGCCACGGCAACAGGGTCTACTGGCACGGCTCTTCGGCCAGCCGCATGCTGCGACGCCAGGCCGAGGGGCTGCCGGTCTGCCTGACCGCGACCCATTTCGACGGCCTGGTGGTGGCACGCTCCGGCTTTCATTGCTCGATGAACTACCGCTCCGTCATGCTCTTCGGCGAGGCCCGCCTGCTGGAGGACGCGGCGGAAAAGCAGAGCGCCGTCGAGGCCTACATCGCCCGCCTCATGCCCGGCCGCGCGGAGGAGATGCGGGCGATCACGGCACAGGAGATCAAGGCCACCAAGGTGATCTTCATGGAGATCGAGGAGGCCTCGGCCAAGGTCCGCACCGGCCCGCCGGCGGACGACGAGGAGGACTATGCCCTACCGCTCTGGGCCGGCGTCATCCCCTTCACCACGGTGATCGGCGAGGCCCAGGCCTGCCCGAGGGTGGCGGAGGGAATGCGGGCCAGTCCCAGCCTGGCGCCCTACGCGCCCGGCGTGCAGCTGGACGAAGTGCTATCCGGCTTGGCCGGAAACCCCTAGTCGTCGTCCTCGTCGGCGAAGCGATAGCGCAGCTTGAAGTCGAACTTGAAGCGGAAGTGCGGGCTGAAGCGGAAGTCGTCCTGCGGCTGGAACAGACCGTCGAAGGCGTCCTCGAGGGGTAGCCACTTCGACGTCTCGGTCGCCGGCGGCTCCGGCGGTTCCTCGTCGCAGCACTTCCTGTTGAATTCGTAGTACTTCTCGAAGCGGAACTGGTCCGGCACCTTAACCCGGAAGGTCGCGATCTCGTCGCCGGCAGCGAAGGCATCCGCGCCCTTGCCGAGCGGCTTGTCGGCCGCGACCTTGACCTCCTTGATGACGTTCCTGATGCGGATGTAGAGCGTCGCCTTGTAGCAAGGCTTTGAGCTCAAAAGCGGCTTGTAGCTGTCAGAGACGTAGAAGAGCTCCAGCGGATCGATGCCCAGCCTGGCCAAGATGGCAGCGATCGCCGTCTCGATGGTCGCCGCCCGCCCCTTGATCGGCGGCGTGAAGGCCAAGAGATCGTCGGCTTCCTGGCGGCGCAGGAAGCGGCTCAGCAGTTCCGGCGGCACCGAGGTCGGTCGTTCGATGAAACCGTGTGAGCCGGGCGGCGGAAAGCAGTCGTAGATCGCGTGCAGCAGCACGGTCTCCTTCTCCGCCTGCGGATGATCGCCGGGATCTGCGTCCGCTACGGTGAGCCGAAAGTCGCCGAAAACGATGTTGGCCATCCTGCCGTCCCTCCCTTGCTGGCGGGCGGACCGACCGGCGGTCCGGCCGCGACGGTAGCTGCTGCGCTAGGGTGCCGAGACCGCGAGGCTGGAGCATCGCCGCACGAACCGGACACCCTGCCTCATCCTAGCGCACAAGCGGCCGGGGAGAAAGCACCGCGGCCCGGCCTCACGGTGTCCACGCCGCTGCCCAGGGGCCTTTCTCCCGATCACCTGCGCACTTTGGCAAGATTACGCCCACCACCACAAAAAAGACGACAAGATTTCATCAAACATCGACTTAATGAACAGCGACCGAACACCCACGTTTTCCTGAGCAGATACCGATATCTCCTACGGCGTGGGACGGCTGAAACAATGGCCACTTTAGCAAGCGACTACGTGAACAGCGCGGCGGGCCACCGCCAAAGCCCCAAGGTGAACCACGGCGCCTTCAAGCGCACCATCGTCGGGACGGGAAAGGCGTGGGGTCGAGCGCGGCAACGCCAGGCCTTGCGAAATCAAGCGCCCGGCGACATCGACCGCATCGCCAAGGACACCGCTACCGCGCGCGCCGACAGCGCGACGGAAGCCGGCAAGACCTTCCGGCGCGTTTAGATCGGACCCGATGGGCCAGGGAAGGGGCGGCATCGACGTCAGCTTTGGCGCGGCTGTCCATAGGGTGACGCCAGAGCGCGACAGCGGGCGAGCCGGACAGCGTTGGCGCGCGTCCAGCACCATCTAGCCTGTCGGGCAGCCCGGCTTTCGTCTTCCGGCGATGTACTCGGCCGCGAGGCTGTGCATCCGCGCCCTGCCGAAGCTGTCGAAGTGACCGGCGTGAACGGTCTCCACGGGCAAGCGCATTATCCGTTCCATGCTGGCGATGAAATCATCGCGGTTGGAGTGGTAGAGGTCGTCCAAGAGACATCCATCGTAAAGACAGTCACCCGAGAACAGGAGGCCGGTCTTCTTCTCCCAAAGCGCGATCGAGCCCGGAGAGTGCCCGGGTACATGAAGCACTTGGAATGCGCGGTCACCGAGGTCGATGACGTCGCCGTCGTCAAGACATCCGGTCACCGGAGCCGCTTGCAACAGATAGGTGCTGGCGGTGAAGCCGTCGAAAGGCAAGGCGGAGAAGTGGTGCTCCGCGACATAGTCCAGAGCGAGCGTATTCGCGGGCGTCGGGCCGGCAAAGACATCCGCTTCCGCGCCATGGGCGCGGTGGTCTCCGAACTCCCAAGCCCCACCCATGTGATCGAAGTGCGAGTGGGACGAGACGCAGATGACCGGGCGCTCGGCAAGCTCCTGTATCTCCGCCTTCAGAGACCGCAGTCCCATCCCCGAGTCGAACAGCAAGAGCGCGTCCCTACCTTCGACCATCCAGATGTTGCAGTGGACGTCCGGGCTCACGTGATGTTCCCAGATCAAGCTCACGCCGTTCTGCAAGCGTTCGCGGCGGAACCAACGAGTGGTGAGAGGAAGCGAGGTGTTCTCCATCCTGGGCGATGACCTGACCGGTTCAGTGACGGACCCGAACGGCATTGAAGCGGATGGCGGATAGGTGATTCAAGGGCGCTGTAGACCGGTATGCCGCCCCGAGCAGCCCCCTCGCGTCCGCGACCCGACGGCCGCGGGCGGGCGTGGCTGGAAAAGCACAGCACGTCCCGCAGCCTCGCGACCTCTATTCCCGGTTGCCGTATTTGCCCTATGATGGGCGCGAAATCAGTAGGGAGGGAGGAATCATGGCCGTCATCGTCGGCATGAAGTACAGCCAAACCCTGACCGGCAGCGACGCGGTCGACACCATCATCGCGAGGTCGGGAAACGACCTGGTCCTGGGTCTCGGTGGCGACGACAGCCTCTTGGGGGGCAGCGGCAACGACTCGCTGTTGGGCGGCGAGGACAACGACAGCGCCCGCGGCAGCGTGGGCGACGACGAGATCTTCGGCGGGCTCGGGGACGACACCTTGATCGGCCAGAACGGCTTCGACGCGCTTTACGGCGGCCAGGGGTTCGATCGGCTCTTTGGCGGCAGGGACGACGACCGGGCCTACGGCGGTCTCGACGTGGACGAGATCTTCGGCGGTGGCGGAAACGACACGCTACGGGGCGGCAGCGCTTTCGACTTCCTCTACGGTAGTGGCGGACTGGACAGCCTCTTCGGCAACAGCGGGGACGACATGCTCTATGGCGGTCAGTCCAACGACCGGCTCTTCGGCGGCGCGGGCAAGGACGACCTCTACGGCGGCCTGGGAGGCGACAACCTGAAAGGCGGAGCAGGGAGGGACATGTTGCACGGCGACGAAGCCGACGATCAGCTCCGCGGTCAGGACGGCAACGACGTTCTCTACGGCGGCGAGGGCACGGATACCCTTTTCGGCGGCACCGGCAACGACACCGCCTATGGAGGGGAAGGCGACGATCGCTTCTTCGGCAACGGCGGCAGCGATCTCATCCGCGCCGGAGACGGCGCCGATCAGCTCTTCGGCGCGGACGACAAAGACTTCCTCTTCGGCAACGACGGTGATGACCGGGCGGAGGGCGGTAGCGGCAGCGACGTCCTCCTCGGGCAAACCGGCAACGATCGGTTGGACGGCGGAAGCGGCGATGATTTCATCCGCTCAGGCTACGGCAGCGACCAGCTGACCGGCGGTGCCGGCGCCGACACCTTCTTCATCGATGTTTTTTTCGGCGGCCTGGAGGCCAATATCACCGACTTCACCTCCCATGTCGGCGCCGTCGCCCCACCGGATGCCGACAGCGTCGCGGTCTGGGGCGGGTCCAACGGCCAGTGGATCGGTGACGCCACCTTCGGCGGCACCAACGTGTCGCAAATCCGCTTCGACGAGCCGAGCGAGCTGCTTCAGGTCGACTGGAACGGAGACGGCGCCACCGACCTGGAGATCAGACTGGTCGGATTCACCCAGGTCGATCAGCTGACCTCGACGGATTTCCTCTTCTTCTCCCCGACCTGAGCCGGCTTCAGCGCGCTTGGCGAGCCACTATGGCGTAGGCCCCTTCGTCACCTGGACGAAGGAGGCCCTGGGCCGGGACCGCTGGCTGATCCGCACCTCGCGCCGGCACCGCAAGGGCCAGGCACCGCTCGTGGCGGCCGCCGACAAGGCCCATCCGCATCGCGCGGCGGAAGGAATCGGGCATCACTGGGGGCGCTTTTCCGCCCCCAGGCTCCTGCCCTGGTGGATTGCCCTGCTCTTCATGATCGGGGCGGCCCACTTCGCCCTGGGCGCCGCCATCGGCCTCTGGCCACCAGGCGGGCAGGACCGCGCGATCGATGCCCAGAGCGCCGGCTGGGTCTTCTTCATCGGCTCCCTCTTCTTTACCTCGGCCGCCTCCCTGCAGTGGCTGGAGGCGATCAATCACGACCTGGTCGCAACCGCCCCGCCGCGCTGGCGCTTCTTCGCCTGGCAGCCGCGCAGTCTGGGCTTCGTGGCGTGCGGCACGCAGCTGGTCGGCACCTTGCTCTTCAACGCCAACACCGGCGACGCGCTGCTCTCCGATCTCGACTGGAAGCATCAGGAGCTGCTCGTCTGGTCGCCCAACATCCTGGGCTCGCTCTGCTTCCTCGTCGCCAGCCAGGCGGCCCTGATGGAGGTCTCGCACAGCTATTGGTCTTGGCGGCCGAGGGACCTCTCCTGGTGGATCGCCGTCATCAACCTCGCGGGCTCGCTCTTCTTCATGCTCTCGGCACTCGCGAGCTTCGTGACGCCCGGCAGCGCGCTCGCCGCCCCTTGGCTCGCCGGATTCGGCACCTTCGCCGGCGCGCTCTGCTTCTTCGCGGCGGCCTACCTGCTGATCCCCGAGATCTTCGAGAAGCGGGCCGGGCAAGGCTTGGGCGCATCCACCCGTTAGAAGCCGCCTTCAGTTGCCGCCGACGCTCTGGCAGTGTGACCGGAAAGCCGGCGGCCGGAGAGGGAGGTGTCACCCATGGCTGAGATCGCACCGATCAGGCGGAGCGAAGAGATCACGCGAGACTGGCTGACGGCCGTGCTGACCCGCGCCGGCCTGCTTGCGGAGGGATCGGCGCTCGCGGGCTTCTCCGTCAAGAGCCTCTTCGGCGAGGCCAGGGGCTTTCTCAGCCGGGTCGTCCGCGTCGAGCTGGACTACGGGGCGGACGGAGGCTCGGCACCGAAGAGCCTCATCGTCAAGCTGCCGCCGGCCGAAGACGAACGCTTCGCCCTGGGCGCCTCCATCCATGCCTATGAGCGCGAGATGCGCTTCTACAGCGAGATCGCGGGGACGACGGCGGTGAGCGTGCCGCGTTGCTACTTCGCCGCCAAGGAGGCGGCCTCGGACGGCGCCTTGATCGTGATCGAGGATGCGCGGGACTGGAGACCCGCCGATCAGGTCCAAGGGCTGGGCCGGGACCTGGTCGAAACCACCATCGACATGGTCGCCAACCTCCATGCCCGCTGGTGGCAGGCGCCCGCGATCGATGCCATGACCTGGCTCCCCGACGCGCCCTGGGACCACCGGGACCTTTTCAGGGAGGCCTGGCCGGGCTTCCTCGCGGCGCACCGCCATTGGCTGTCCGCCGAGAGCCTGGCGCTGGGCGAACGCCTGGCGGCCGCCGGCCCCGCCATGGTCGCCGCGCTCGCCAGGCCGCCGCGCACCCTGGCGCATTGCGACGTGCGGGCCGACAATCTGATGATCGAGGGTCCCGACCCGACGCGGCCGGTGCTCTTGCTGGACTGGCAGACGCTCAGCCGCACCATGGGCGCGATCGACCCCGCCCGGCTTTCCTGCGGCAGCCTGGAAAGGCCGCTCTCGGCGGCCGGATACCGCGACATCGCCATGCACTGGCACCGGCGGATCAGCGATCTGGGCGTGGAGGGCTATGGCGAAGAGGAGGCCTGGCGGGACTTCCGGGTCGGCCTCCTGCACGCGCTCTACATCCCGATCTGCTTCCACAGCAACCTGTCGCACGAGGGCGACCGCGCCATCCGCCTCTTGGAGGCCCTGGTGCACCGCATGTTCCGCGCCGCCGAGGAGTGCGATGCGCTGAGTTGCCTGGAGGGCTTGTAGCCGCGCCTCACGCCTGGGCCTCACGCCCGGGCCGGCGCCTCGGCGATGACATCGAAGGCGATGGAGATCCGCCGGCCGCTGCCCTCGAAGGGGATGGTGCGGTGCCAGAAGAAGGAGGGGAAGAGCACCAGCAAGCCGGGCTGCGGGCGAAGCCGTGCCAGGGGCGGAAGCGTCGCGGCGGCGAACTCGGCGGCCGGCCGGCCGAACTCCAGGGCGCCGGGTTCGCCGTCGGTGGGCAGCTGAACGTAGTAGACGCCGCTGAGCCGACCGCTGGGGTGGTGGTGCGGGTCCTGATGGCCGCCGCGATCCAAGACCGTCGCCCAGGCGGTGATCCGATAGCTGGCCGGCCGCCTGGGCGCGAAGGGGTGGGCGGCGCGCCCGGGATCGGCGAAGTAGTCCTCCACCGCCCCCCGGATCAGTCCTTCCCACTGGGCGATGGGGCCGCTGGCGGGCCCGAGCAGCTGGCCGGTCTGACCGCCGCCGCGCGTGGTCTTGCCGGCCCGCTCCCTCATCAGGCTGGGGTGGTTGCTCGCGACCTCGGCCAGGGCCGCATTGAAGCCAGCCAGCTGTGCGTCTCCGGCGCCGGAGCCCAGTTGGCGCGACACCAAGAGCGCCGGATAGTCGAAGATCCGCGCGGCCTCGGCCTGCCGGCCGAGCGCCGCCAACGCCGCGCCTTTCGCGGCCAAGGCCCGCGCATCGCCCGGCGCCAGCTCGAGCGCGGCGTCATAGTGCGCCAAGGCGGCGGCGGCCCCCTCCACCTGGTGCGTGGCCACCGCCAGGTTGGTGTGGAGCGAGGCCTGATTCGGTATCAGCACGATCGCCTGGCGGAAGCTCTCGATGGCCTTTTCGGGCGCGCCGTTCTCGAGCAGCAGGCCGCCCAGGTTGGAGCGAACCTGCGCGTCTTGAGGCGCCAAGGCCGCCGCCTGCTCCAGCGTGGCGATGGCGTCCGTCGCGCGGCCCTGGCGCTGGCGGACGAAGCCGAGGCCGGCGTGGGCCTCGGCCAGCCGGCCGTCCTTCGCGATCGCCTGCTCGAAGGCCTGGCCGGCCTCCTCGATGCGATCGGCCCGCAGCATCAAGATGCCCAGGTTGAGCCAGGCCGGAGCGAAGCCGGGATCGAGGGCAAGGCAGCGCCGGTAGCTCTCGACCGCGGCCGCCTCCTCTCCCGCCAAGGTCTGTGCCTGGGCGAGATCGGCCCGGTACTTCACCACCTCCGGCGCGCGCGCTGCCGCCGCCTCCAGCAAGGAACGCCCTTGCGCCAAACGCCCCTGCTGCACGGCCAGGATGCCGGAGCGGTTGAGCGCCGCGGCGTCTTGCGTCTCACCCTCGCCCGTCATGCCGCCACTCCTCCAACCGACCGCCCAAGGGTAGGTGGGGAAGCCCCTCCCGGAAGGGAAGGGCGGCCCTGCCGCAGGGCCTTCGCGACCAAGTCGAGCAGACTTTCGATCCCGATCGAACCGGACAGCTGGCTCCGGTAGGGAGAGACGCCCTCGGCCTCACCGAGACCAGTCGCCGCGCCGATAGGGTCGTACATTGCTAAATCATTGAAATCGTGGCGCGCCCGGGAAGATTCGAACTCCCAACCTCCTGATCCGTAGTCAGGTGCTCTATCCAGTTGAGCTACGGGCGCCGGTGCCTTCGGAAGGGCTTGGCCCCTCCGGCAGAGGGCGCGGAACCTAGCGAAAGCTTTGCGGGCGCGCAAGAGGGATTCTGCAGCGCCGATCGCCGCCTTGGCCTGATGCGCCGGCGCCACAGCCTTGTCGCTTGTTGGCACCTTGCCCTTCCGTTACGCTCGCGCTAGGGCTAGGGACCCTGGTGGTCAGCCTGCAATCGCGCAGTCGGCGGTCAATTGGGTTGCGGAAAGAGTTGAGCCATGCACCTCAGGCATAGACTTAAGTTCGGCAAGGCCCTTGCGGCGGCCGGACTGGTGGTGCTGCTCGCCAGTTGCGAGCAGATCGATAACGCCCTGCTGCCGGGCGGCGCTGACAGCGGCATCGATTCCGGCGGAACCCTGTTGGGCACCAGCGATTTCGTGATACCGGAGGTACCGCCCTTCGCCGACAGCGGAACCGCCGTCGGCGCGGAGGTCGAGGCCCTGCGCGGCGATCTCTTCGACCTGCAGAACCGGCTGCGCCAACAGAACGCCACCTTGCAGCGGGTGCGTTCCGACATCCGTGGCGACGTTTTCACCTATAACCAGACGGTGGCCACGATCAACGAAAGCCTTCAGGCCGGCAGCGCGGCGGGCAATCCGGCTCTTCTGGCCAATTGGGAGGAGGCGCGCCGGAGCCTCGATCGCGTCTACGCCGGTTCGTCCGATCTGCAGGCGCTGGAAAACCAGATCGGCAGCAGCCAGGCCCAGGCCGGCTTCATCGCCAGTTCCACAGAGGCCAGCTTCGGCTTCGGCGGCGCCAGCGACACGGACCAGGAGAACCTGACCTTGCTGCAGGAGGAGACGGACGAGACCACGGCCGTGATCCTCGCCATGCTGAAGGAGGTGAGCGGCGATGTCGCCCGCACCTCCGACTTCCTGGCGAAAGAACGCGCCCAAATGACGGAGCTGTCGGCCAGCATCAATGCGGGGCAGTCGGCCGGCAGCGGTGCGACCTCGGGGCAGCCCGCGCCGGCGCCGGGCGGCCAAAGCCTGTCCCCGACCCGCGAGCCGCTGGTCATCATTCGCTTCGACCAGCCCGATGTCGCCTACGAAGGACCGCTGCAGTCCGCCGTCGCGGCCGCCTTGGAGCGCAAGTCCGATGCCGTCTTCGACGTGGTCGCGGTAACGCCGGACAATGCCCAGGCCCTGCAGAACAGCGAACGCGGGCGCCGCAACGCCGAACGGGTGGTCCAGAGCCTGACGAGATTCGGCCTGCCGCCGGAGCGGGTCACCCTGGCCGCGGCGACCGACCCCAACGTCCAGGTCGACGAGGTCTACGTCTACGTTCGCTGAGAGGCCATAGCGAAACGCTCTGCACCGGCCCGGACCTCTCGGCGCGTTTCAAGGCAGACTGTCAGATCCCGCGACTGGTCGCGCCGGCTTGCCGCCCTATGTCAAGGAGATTGGCGGGTGCCCGCCGCGGCACCCCGACAGGCAGCGAGAGGACAGCGTCATGCGGGGGCTAGCGCTCGCGATCATCCTGGTACTGGCAAGCGGGTCCTTCGCCGCGCAGGCCGACGACACTCAGGACTCCGCCATTCAAGCCGTCATCGAATCGCAGCTGGAGGCCTTTCAGCGCGACGACGGTCTGACCGCCTTCTCCTTCGCCACTCCCATCATCCAGCAGAAGTTCGGCGATTCCGAACGCTTCATGCAGATGGTCCGCCAGGGCTATGACCCGGTCTACCGGCCGGCCAGCCGAGAGTATGGCGAGACCCGCTACAACGCCAATCGGGCGGTGCAAAAGGTGGTCTTCATCGACCGCAACGGAAAGTCCTGGCTGGCGCTCTACTTCATGGAGCAGCAGGAGGACGGGCGCTGGCGGATCGGCGGCGTGAGACTGGATCCCCTGGCCGAGGCCGACGTCTGATCGGGCTCCGGCGGGCCGCAGAAGAGTCCTCTGTGAGGACCTAGACGTTTTGAGATCGCCGAGGAGTCCGACTGATACGCGCGGCGCACGTTCGGACAAACGTGCACGACTTGTCGGTTGCGGCGTGTGAGCGAGTCTTCCTTGGCCGACGCTCCCCAATCGAGGTCACGCATTGCAGTACTCAATCAAGAAGCAACCCAACAAGCGAGCACGTCTCACACAGAGAGTAAGAAGAACGTCAAAAACCACTTGGCATCGATGAGATTATCTGTCGAACGACAGGCATCGCTTCATCCTTAGTCATGCCTGGGACCAGACGATCATTGTAGAGAATCGAGGTCGCGCCGACATCGTACGCCGATATCTTCCTATCTCCTTTCTTGTCGAAGATTGTGGGAACAGTAGATGGAATCGACCTATCGTATCCGTCCAATCCTATTGCTCTCATTACACCCGAAAGAAAGCAATACTCATAGTCACCTTGGTTCTCAACAAAAACTATAGATAATCCGATCTGCTGCCCTCCACTAGGAGAATCAATATAATAGAAAAGCTGGAAGAAAAAACACTCATCCATCTGTTCACTTATATTTTTCAATTTCTCAAAATTTCGCACCAATCGCTCACGCTGCAGAAAATTCGGCGCGATTGCAAAATCCCTCTTAAATTCTGACAGTAGCGTTGGATAGTCCGCGATTCTGATATAAAGACCAGTGAGCGCATCCGCTTTTGCGCCAAGCGGCTGAAAACCAGAGTAGGCGCTGGTGAGTATAGTAATAATCTCTACAAACTCATCTTCTATGACGTCGTACTCACCGTCATCTGCCGCCAATGAAAAATGGGACCACTGAGGTCCAATCTTTCGCAGCTTATCGAGTCCGCTCGAGCGTGCCACATCTTGTGAAAGGCCGGCGCCAGCTCCAAAAACCAGCTGCTCAAAATGCGCCTCCAGCAATTCTGGATCGACACACAGTTTCGCATCCGGGAAACAGACTTCTCTTTTGGGAGTATCTTGCGCAACACCCACACCTATCGGCTGAAGCAATAGCATTCCGCCAACTAATACAAAAGCACAGCAGGATACGCTGATCGCCCTACAAATAGCCGCGTGAATCTGCATGATGCAGTCTCCATTTAAAGTGGTCGCGCGCAGGATTGGGGGACCTTGCCCTAGTACGGAAACAAGCATCAAGTGACCGCGAACAAAGAGAAACAGAGACACAAAGAGGATCCCCCAGGGCAGCCCCGCCACCCAGATCGATACTGGCTTGGTCTCGATCCCAGCGCAACCGCTGGGGTCATACGACACCTGAGAATACACGCTTACCCGGCAGGGGCGAGACGATTCCCGGCGGCTGACTGTTTGGCTTCGGCCAACAGGACCGCAGCTGTCGCGCCACACCTGCGATCAAAACACGCCGGCATGAATCCAGCCGGCCGATGACACCGGCTGACCTGCTTCTCGACCTTTCGACCGCTTCGCCGGCCGCGTGAACGACCTTGGCCGACACGGTCCCGCCAAGAGAGCCTAGTAGGTCTCCGCGATCTCGCTCAGGGCCTCCCTGTCGGCCAAGCGCACCTTGCCTTCGCGCAGCAGCTCGATCAGCCCCTCGGTCTTGAGCTTAGTGAAGGTGCGGCTGACCGTCTCGGTGGTGAGACCCAGATAGTCGGCGATGTCGTTCCGGCTCATCGGCACGGTAACCGGGTTCTCCTGCCGGCCGCCCTGCTTGGCCCGGCGCGACAGCAGCAGAAGGAAGGAGGCAATACGCTCCTTCGCAGTCTTTCGCCCCAACAGCAGCATCTGCTCTTGCGCCTGGGCCAGCTCGTTGCCGGCGATGTCCAGCAGGCGCCGCTCCATCTGCGGATAGCGCTGCAGCATCTCGTCCAGCTCGCGGCGCTGGAAGCGGCAGAGCTTGGTCCGGGTGACGGCTTCCGCCGAGTAGGCATAGGCCTCGTCGGACGCCAGACCGAGGAAGTCGCCGGCGAAGAGAAAGCCGGTCACCTGCCGCCTGCCGTCGGCCAGCAGCTTGAAGATCTTCACAGCGCCTTCGGTGACGTTGAAGACGTGTCGGGCCGGTTCACCCTCGTCGAAGATACCGTCGCCGGACTCGAAGCTCCGGCGGGTTGCGATGTGATCGACCGCCGTCAGGGCCTCGTTGTCCAGAGGCGCGCAGACGGTCAGGGAACGTACGCCGCATACCGCGCAGGCGTGCGGTATCGCCGGTTCCTCGCGAGGCGTGGCCGCTGTCACCTTCTCTCCACTCACTACCATTACGAAGGGTTCCTTACTGGAGAGCCCATATAGGACACACTACGCCCGATTTGATGCAGATCAAAGCGCGGCATGACCACGCGCGCGCAGCCTTGCGGCCAAAGGCAAGCCACCCGGAGGAAAGAACCCTTGTCACCGCCGCCCTCGTTAGGCTTGTTCGTCCGGGACCTCGATGACCGCCGCATCGATCAGGCCTACCCCCTGATCAAGACGGCGCTGCCGGACCTCACCCTGGAAGACTGGCGCCGCTTTCTCGATGACCACCTGCGCCAAGACGCAAGCGGCGTGGTGGTGGTCGAGAACCGGACGGGCATCATGTATGCTTGCGCGGCCTTTCAGGCCCGCCAGGACCTGCGCCACGGCCGTTGCCTGGAAGTCGACCCGCTGGTCGTGATGGACCTGGTCGGCGCCGCGACGGTCGCCAGAACGCTGGACTTCAGCCTGCTCGGCTTCGCGCGCCGCTTCGGGTGCCAGGGGCTCAGGATTCAGGTTCCGCGGATCGGCGGCCTGGGCGCCGAGGATCCCGCGGTCAGCGCCTTTCTGCGCTGCGGCCTGGCCGCCGATGGGCTGGGGTTGAGCAAGAAAGTCGCAGTGGGCCGACCGAGCGCCTAGCCCCAGCGGTCTGGACCCCGCTGGCGCTTGACCCTATAGGGTCCGGCCATGTTGCCGGACTTGCCTAGCATCACCCTGCTGCCGGGGCGCCACAAGCGCCTGGCGCAGGGCTATCCCTGGATCTACTCCAACGAGCTCGACCTCGGCGAGGAGGCGCGCGCGTTGCCCGCGGGCGCCCTGGTGCAGCTTTTGAACGCCAAGCGGGAGACCGAAGGGCTGGCGCTCTTCAACCGCCACAGCCTGATCGCGGCGCGACTGCTCGCCCGCTCCTCCAAACAGCCGATCGACGCGCCGTTCTTCGCCGCCCGCATCGAACGCGCCAGGGCGCTGCGCGACGCACTCTTCCCGTCGCCCTTCTATCGCCTGATCCACGCGGAGGCCGACGGCCTGCCGGCCCTGGTCGTGGACCGCTACGACGATGCCCTGGTCGTGCAGCTCAACTGCGCCGGCATGGAGCGGATGCGCGATCCGCTGCTCGAGGCGCTGGAGACCGTGCTGCGGCCCAAGACCATCGTCCTCAACGACGAAGCGGCCGTCAGACGGCTGGAAGGCCTGCCGAGCGGAGAGCGGCTGATCAAGGGCCGGCCGGAAGATCCGCAAAGGCTCGAGGAGAACGGGCTGGCCTGCCTGGCACGCATCAGCGGCGGGCAAAAGACCGGCTGGTTCTACGATCAGCGGGAGAACCGCGCCTGGATCGCCCGCTTCGCCAAGGACCGCCGCGTCCTGGATGCCTATTGCTATGCCGGCGGCTTCGCCCTCAACGCCGCCGGCGCCGGCGCACGCGAGGTGATCGGACTCGACCGCTCGGAGCCGGCTCTGGCCTTGGCGCGCCAGGCCGCCTGCGACAATGGTCACGGCGCCGTCTGCCGATTCGAGCAGGGCGAGGTCTTTCAACGCCTGGCCGAGCTGGGGCGGCAAGGCGAAGCCTTCGGCCTCGTCATCGTGGACCCGCCGGCCTTCGTCAAGGGCAAGAAGGACCTGGCACAGGGCCTCAAGGGCTATCGCAAGCTAGCGCGCCTCAGCGCGCTGGTGACGGAGCGGCAGGGGATCCTCTTCATCGCCTCCTGCTCGCAGCAAGTCGATGCCCGCAGCTTTCGCGAGGCCGTCGCCGCCGGTCTCACCGATGCCGGCCGGCAAGGACGGATCCTGAAGAGTTCCGGCGCGGCCGCCGATCACCCGCTGCACCCGCTCCTGCCGGAGAGCGCCTATCTGAAGGCGCTCACCATCGCCCTGGACTGATCTCAGCCGCCCTCCAGGCCGGCGAGTGCCTGGCATTCCTCCGCCGCGCGGAAAAAGCGGTGGATCTGCGCTTCCAGGAACCTGACGGCCCGCGCGCCCTCGTGCGAGACCAGGCCGTGAAAGCAGACCGGAAAGTAAAGGGCTTGCAGGATGCCGACGCGGAAATCGCGCCAGGCCTCCGCCTCGCCATAGTCCTCCACGCCACCGGCCCGCAAGCCGGCGTGCCAGAGCCCCACCAGTTTCCTGTACTCCGCGCGCGGCAAGGCCGTCTCCAGGCTGCCGCAGATCAGCCGCGCAATGTCGAAGGCGGCGAGCGACTTGGTCATCAGCTGCCAATCGAGGACCATGACGCGATCGCCGGGCGCCGGCCCGTCGAACATCAGGTTGTCGGCCCTGAGGTCGCCGTGGACCAGGGTGCGCGGCGCATCGTCCACGGCGCGGGCCATCGCCGGTCCGGAGGCGGCCAGCGCGTCGCCGATCCGCCGGCCCTCGGCGGTCAGGAAGTGGCTGTACTCCTCGACGAAAGCGGGCCAGTTCTCGGCGAAGGGCCCCTCCACGTCCAGCAGGCGGTCCGGCACCCAGTCCAGCTGGGCAAGCGCCGGGTCACCCCACCACCGCGCGTGAAAGGCCGCGATCGCCGAGATCGTGGCCTCGGCGTCGTCCCGCGACAGACCGTAGACCTGATCGCCCGCGATCCAGGCCTTGGCATCCTCGATCGCGATGAGCGCCGTGCGGCTCTCGCGGTCCATCTCGGCGAGAAAGCATGCGGGCACGCGGATCGGGGAGGAGCCGGCGATGTCGCGATAAAAGCGCATCTCGCGCTCGTAGGCGTTCATCGAGAGGCCGAGGTCTAGGTTGGCCTCGAGGACCGTCGGCAGCTTCACGATGACGCTCTCCGGTCCCGCGGCCTGGCCGTCGCCGTAGCTGATGTGCACCCGGGCGACGCCGCTCAGGAAGCCGCGGCCGTCGCCGCCGATGTCTTCCACCGACACCGCGCTGACGGCCGCGCCCGGCAAGCCCGCCCCGTCAAGGACCGCGGCAACCCAAGGGCGATCGATCTCTTCAAAGGTCCTAATCAGCTGCAAGGCTCAGTCTCCTCAAAGACCCAGACCTAGCCGCGCGCGGCAAAGCGCTCCGCGTGCAGGCCCTTGCCCGCGCTCGCGCTCCTGTCGCCGGCCGGCGGCACTTCGATGCGGAAGACCGTTCCCTCCGGACCGCTGGCCAGCAGCAAGAGCCTGCCACCATGCGCCTCGACGATCTCGCGCGCGATGGCAAGCCCCAGGCCGGTGCCTCCGGCGCGCGCGCTGCCCGAGAAGGGCCGGAAGAGGTTCGCCTGCGCTCTCGGCGGCAGGCCGGGGCCGTTGTCCGCCAAGGTGATCCACAAGGTGGTCTCCTCCGGCGCCGGCTCGGCCGTGATCGTGAGCTCCGTCGCGCCGGCTTCGACCGCGTTCTGCGCCAGATTGGCCAGGACCCGGTAGAACTGATCGCGATCGGCCAGGATGGCCAGTCCCGGCGGCACCTCGACGATCCAGCCGACTTCGCCGGCCAGGGTTCCGGGCAGACCCGATTCCAGCTCGCCGACCAGGTCGTCCAGCACCACGCGGCTCATCTCCAGGCGCATCTCGCCGCCGCGCGCGAAGGTCAAGGTCCGCTCGCAAAGATCGACGGCACGGTCGATCGCCCGCACCAAGGTGGGCGTCACCCGGCGCACCCTGGGATCGGCGCTGTCGGCCATGGAATCGGACACCAGCCGCGCGGTGGTCAGGATGTTGCGCAGATCGTGGTTGATCTTCGACACCGCGGTGCCGAGGGCGGCCAGCCTGGTCTTCTGGCGCAGCGAGTCGCGCAGACCCTGCTCCATCTCGGCCAGGGCGCGCTCGGCGGCGCCGATCTCGTCGCTGCGGCTGCCTTGGGCGCGATAGACGGGGCTCGTCTCGGGATCGTTCTGGAAAGCCACCATGCTGGCGGTCACCCGCCGCATCGGCCGGACCAGCAGCAAATGGAGCGACAGATAGACCAGACCCGCGGTGATCACCGAGATCACCAGGGAGAGGAGGAAGATGCGCAGGCCGAACTGCCTGAGGTCGTCCTTCAAGGGGCCGTCGTCGATGACGATCTCCACCGTCGTGGCCGGCGCCTGGGGGGAGGATCCGACGACGCGGATCACTTGGTTGTCGTAGCTGAACAACCCCTGCAGGGCATAGCCGATCAGATCCAATGGGCTGCTGGTGGTCAGGTCGAAGGTCCGGGAGACCGGTGCCGGCGGCTGATTGGCCATCAGCATCAGCTTGCCGTGGAAGTCGGTGCGCACGGAAACGGCATAGGCACCGACATGGCTCAAGAGCTCGGACTCCAGCTCGGCGCTGATGACGAGGTTGGGCGTCGCGGCCAGTGCCAGCACCGCCAGGTGCCCGTTCGCCAGCTTCTCCTCCAGCCAGGACTCCCAATAGCGGCCGATCGACGGCGCGAAGATCAGCACTTCGGCCAGCATGACGAAAGCGACGGTCAAGAGCAGCAGCCGGGCCGACATGCTCTTCCAGGGTTTTGGCAAACCGACGGTCATCGAGATCCTATAGCAGAGCCATCATGCCAGGAGGAGTTGCCTTCCGTTCAGCCGAAGCGCTTCAAGAAGGCGACGAGCGCCTTGGTGCGCTTGGAGAAGAGCTTGGGCGCATAGAAGCTGCCCGCGGCCCGCTTGGAGACCTCTCCCAGCGTCGGATAGGGCGCCATGGTGGTCGCCAATGCGGAGATCGGCAGCCGGCGCTCGAGCGCCAGCACCCAGGGTTGGATCAGCTCGCCGGCGTGACGGCCCAGGATCGAGGCGCCCAGAACCCGGCCCTTGGGCGTGGTCACCACCTTGATGAAGCCGCCGGTCGAGCGCTCGGTCTGGGCCCGGTCGTTCTCGTGGAAGGGCCAGCGCAGGATGTTGACGGCCTCGCCGGCCGCCCGGGCTTGCGCCTCGCTCTGGCCGACCTGCGCCAGCTCGGGATCGGTGTAGGTCACGCTGGGCACCACCAGTCGGTCGGCCTTGGCCGGAAGGCGGAAGGCGATGCGCTTGATCAGCACGCTCGCGTGCGCGCCGGCGAGATGGGTGAACTGCGCGCCGCCCGCCGCATCGCCCGCGGCGTAGATCCGCCGGTTGCTGGTGCGCAACCCGGCGTTCAGGCTGAGGCGTCCATCCTCCAGGGCGACGCCGGCCTTCTCCAGGTCCAGGCCCGCGTAGTCCGGGCGCCGACCGACGGCGACCAGGAGATGACTTCCCGCGATGACCTCCGTCCCCTGCTCGCCGCGTACCTCCAGGCGGATCGCGCGCCCGTCGCCCGACACGGCGGTGGCTTCGCACCCGGTGCGAATCTCCACGCCCTCCTCGGCCAAGGCCTCGGCCAGAAGGTCGGCCTGCTCGCGCTCTTCGCGCGGCAGCAGCACCTCACGCTCCACCAGAGTGACGCGGCTGCCGAGCCGGACGAAGGCCTGCGCCAGCTCGCAACCGATGGGGCCGCCGCCGAGGACGATCAAATGGGTCGGCTGCTCGGTGAGGTCGAAGATCGTCTCGTTGGTGTCGTAGGCCACCTGATCGAGGCCCGGGATCGGCGGCACGATGGGCCGCGATCCCGTGGCCAGCACGAAGCGCCTGGCCGAGACCCGATAGCGGCCGGCGACCAGGCTGTCGGGAGCCACGAAGGCAGCGCTCTCCCGCAGCACGCGCACGCCCAACCCTTCGAAGCGTTCTTGCGAATCTATCGGCGCGATGGTCTCGATCACGCCTTTGACATGTGCCATGACGGCGGGGAAGTCCACTTCGGGCGCAGCCGCCTTGAGCCCGAACTTGGCCGCTTGGCGCCAGGTGACGGCGGCGGAGGCCGCGGCCAAGAGGGACTTGGAGGGAACGCAGCCGCTGTTGAGGCAGTCGCCGCCCATCTCGCCGCGCTCGATCAGCACGGTATCGAGGCCCAGTTGCGCCGCGCCGGCGGCCAGGGAGAGCCCCGCCGAGCCGGCACCGATCACGCAGAGATCGGCGCTGACGTCCTCGTTAGTCTCAGGCATCGGCGCGGTGTCTGCGCTGCCAGCGCTTCCAGGCCACCGGCAAGAGCGCGAAGACGGCAAGTCCGACCAGCGGCAGTATCACCGCGGGGTCGAGAATAATGGAGAGATCGGGCTCGCCGCCCTGCTGCATCACGGTGCCGAGCCCGTTGCCCACGGCCGCGTAGACCACGACCCCCGGAACGATCCCCAACGCGGTCGCCAGAATGTAGACCCAGAGCTTCACGCCCAAGAGGGCCGGCACCAGGTTGACCAGCCAGAAGGGGAAGATCGGCAGCAGTCGCAGCACCAGGAGGTAGCTCAAGGCATCCTCCTGGAAGCCCTTCTCCATGCGTTTCAGCCAGGGCGCGGCACGGGCCATGAGAACGTCGTGCAGCGCCCCGCGCGCGGCCAGGAAGACGATCACCGACCCCAGGGTGGCCCCGGCGATGACCCAGAGCGAGGCCACCAGAATGCCGAAGAAATAGCCGGCGAAGACGGTCACCAAGGTCGCGAGCGGCAGGGAGAGGGCGGTCACCACGGTGTAGATCCCGAAGAGGCAGATGCCTGACAGCAGAGGCGCGTAGTTCACCTGTTGATGCAGCCAGGCGCTGTGGCGTTCCACGGTCTCGAAGCCGATGCCGCCCTGATCCCAAAGAACAAAGAGCGCGGCAACGCTCGCGACGACCAGGATCGCCAAGGGCAGCCAACGCCGCCAGGTGGGTCTCGCGGCCTTGGTGTCCGTCTTCTCCGATCCTTCCGGCAGCTGCTGCATCTCTGCGTAGTCCATCCCCGCCCCGCCCCGCTTTCCGGCGCCTTCCCCGGGAGGCTTCCCAACGCGCCGCGTGCCCATACTTGTCGATGCAAGAGCGGCAGCGCATCCCGCAGGGCGTCAAAAGGCCGTGAAGGCGCCGCGCGCCGAAGCTCTGTCCAGATCGCATAGGGGCGACAGGGCAGGCGTCATTGACAGTGGCACCCTCGCCCTCTTATATGCCGCTTCCGCAGGAGCTGCAGCCTGACTTTCTGCAGCACTGCATGTTTGTCCATTCTGAATCGTTAGGAGTGTCGACGGTGAAGCGCACCTTCCAACCGAGCGTCGTGGTCCGCAAGCGCCGCCACGGGTTTCGCGCGCGCAAGGCGACTCCCGGCGGCCGCAGCGTGCTGCGTCGCCGGCGAGCCCGCGGACGCAAGCGCCTTTCGGCCTAGTCCTTCGACGTTCCGTATGGCGCAGCGCCTGAGGCACCTCAAGAAGCGAGCCGAGTTCCTGCGGGTCGCGGGCCGGGGTCGCAAGTGGGCGATGCCGGGCCTGGTCCTGCAGGCCGCGCCGCGCGGACCATCCGGATCAGAGAACGACGTCATGCCACGCCTGGGCCTGACCGCCAGCAAGAAAGTGGGCAATGCCGTCGCGCGGAACCGCGCGAAGCGTCGCCTACGGGCTCTCGCCTACGACGTCCTGCCCGCGGCGGGAAAGCCCGGCATGGACTATGTCCTGATTGGCCGGCCGGCGACGCCGGCGCGCGGCTTTTCCGAGCTGCGCCAGGACCTGCTGGCAGCGCTGGAGCGCGTGCACCGGCAGCGCAAAGAGCGGCCGGAGCAAAGGCGTTGAGTGACGGCCTGAACCTCAAGGCCGTCGTCAGGTTCGTGACGATAGCCCCCTTCCTGGCGGCGATCTGGATCTATCGCCTCTTTCTCTCACCCTTCCTCGGCCGGCAGTGTCGCTTCCTGCCGACCTGCTCGCACTATGCCGAAGAGGCTCTGCACCGCCATGGAGTCCTGCACGGTAGCTGGCTAACGCTGCGGCGCTTGGCCCGTTGCCATCCCTGGGGCGGATCGGGGTACGACCCGGTACCGGAAACGCAGAGCCAGACCCCATCCCTGCCGGCGGCGGCCGGACCGCGACGTCAAGGCTGAACCCGCCATGGAACAAAAGAACCTCATTCTCGCGATCGTCCTTTCGATCGCCATCATCCTGGGCTTCAACCTCTTCCTGCTGCCGGACGTGGC
This sequence comes from Rhodospirillales bacterium, assembly GCA_963669375.1. Classification (GTDB taxonomy): domain Bacteria; phylum Pseudomonadota; class Alphaproteobacteria; order Kiloniellales; family JACOMY01; genus JACOMY01. The sequence continues at coordinate 2,600,851 of OY770024.1, forward strand.
GCCGCCGCCGCAACAGCCGCAGCAGACCGCCGGCCAAACGCAGAGCGGCAGCGAGCCCAGCATCGACGGCGGCGGGACCGGTACGCAGACGGCGGAGCCGCGCAGCCGCGAAGAGATCCTGGCCGAGGACCCGCGCCTGGCGATCGACACCGACCGCCTCGGCGGTTCGATCGATCTACTGGGCGCCAAGCTGGACGACCTGGTCCTCAAGGACTATCGGACCGAACTCTCGCAGGACAGCCCGCAGGTCGAGCTCTTGGCCCCGCGCGGCAGCGCCTACCCCTACTTCGCCACCGTCCGCTGGCAGGCCGAGGACGGCACGCCGGTCCCGACCCGCGACACGGTCTGGAAGGGCGATCCCAGCACCTTGAGCGCCGATCAGCCGGTGACGCTGTCCTGGGACAACGGCGAGGGCCAGCGCTTCGAAATCGATATCGCGGTCGACAAGGACTACATGTTCACCCTGACCCAGCGGGTGATCAACTCGGGCGACACGGCGGTCCGGCTCAGCCCCTACGGCCTCGTGAACAGGGTCGGCATCCCGCCCACATTGGATACCGCCTTCATCGTGCACGAAGGGCTGGTCGCGGTCCTGAACGACACCTACGACGAGGTCGACTACGACACCGTCGCCGAGGCCCCGCGCGGCAAGATCGAGAACCGCAGCACCGGCGGCTGGATCGGCTTCTTCGACAAGTACTGGACGGTGCTGCTGATCCCCGAGCAGGACCAAATCGTCGACGCCCAGTTTCAGCATCTGCGCCGCACCGACGGCGAGGTCTACCAGACCGACATGGCCTACCAGGAGATGGAGATCGCGCCCGGAGCGACCGGCGAGACCCGCTTCCGCCTCTTCGCCGGCGCGCGAGAGCCGAACCTGATCGACCACTACAGCGAAACCCTGGACATCGATAAGTTCTACCTGGCGGTGGACTACGGCTGGATCTTCTTCCTGGCGCGGCCGATCTACCTGGCGCTGAACTGGTTCCACGGCCTGGTCGGGAACTTCGGCGTGGCCATCCTGCTGCTGGTGGTCTGCGTGCGCATCGTGCTCTTCCCGCTGGCCAACAAGGCCTACAAGTCGATGGCCAAGATGCGCAAGTTGCAACCGCGCATGCTGGAGCTGCGCGAGCGCTACAAGGAAGACAAGCCCCGCTTCCAGAAGGAGATGATGGCGCTCTACAAGAAGGAAGGCGCCAATCCGGTGGCGGGCTGTCTGCCCATGCTGGTGCAGATTCCCATCTTCATCGCGCTCTACAACGTGCTCTACGGCACCATTCTGATGCGCCATGCGCCCTTCTTCGGCTGGATTCAAGATCTCTCCGCGCCCGATCCCACCTCGTGGATGAACCTCTTCGGTCTGCTGCCCTACGATATCCCCAATCTCGGCATTCTGACCTTCTTCTCGCTGGGCATCTGGCCGCTGCTGATGGGCTTCACCATGTGGGCGCAGTACAAGCTGAACCCGCAGCCGACCGATCCCTTGCAGGCCAAGATCTTCGCCTGGATGCCGGTGGTCTTCACCTTCATGCTGGGCCACTTCGCGGCCGGCCTGGTGATCTACTGGGCCTGGAACAACGTGCTGTCGATGGCCCAGCAGGTGATCATCATGCGCCGCCAAGGCATCCCCATCGGCGGCAAGATGCCGGCCCTGCATCTGCCGGGCTCCTCGGCGCCCGCGGCGAGCCCCGAGCCGCCGGAGGAGATCGAGCCGCCCAAGGCGGCCCCGGCCCCCAAGCCGGCCGCGAAGTCGGACGGCGGCGCGACCAAGGCGATGACCAAGACCCGCCCCAGCGGTTCCAAGGCGTCGGGCAAGCAGGCCAGGCGCTCCAGCAACCCGGCGGCAAAGAAGCGCCGGAGAGGCTGACCCGCCTTGCCCGACGAGGAGAGCGCAGAGAGTAGGCTGGCCTTCGCCCGCTGGCTCTTCGCACAGCCCTGCCGCTTCGTCGCCGGTGCCGCCAGCGAAGCGCGCCTGCCGCCCGAGGCTGCCCCCGAAGTGGCCTTCGTTGGCCGTTCCAACGTCGGCAAGTCCAGCCTGGTGAACAGGCTCACCGAACAGAAGACCCTGGCCAAGGTGTCGCGAACGCCGGGCCGCACGCAGCAGCTGAACTTCTTCGACCTGGCGGGCCGCATCATGCTGGTGGACCTGCCGGGCTACGGCTATGCCAAGGCCGCGAAGAAGGACGTGGAGTCCTGGACGGAGCTCACCCGCCGCTACCTCAGGGGCCGGCGCGGACTGGAACGGGTGCTGGTGCTGATCGATGCCCGCCACGGTCTGAAGGAGAGCGACCGCGCGGTCATGACCGCCCTGGACGATGCCGCCCGCCCCTATCAGCTGGTCCTGACCAAGGCCGACCTGGTGAAGACCTCCGCGCGAGAGGAAATCCTAGGGGCCGTGTCGCAGGCCGCGGCCCGCTTCCGCGCCGCCCACCCCGAGGTGCTCTTGACCTCGGCCGAGAAGGGCTTGGGCATCGACGCCTTGCGTCTGCACATTGCGGCGCTGGCATCGCCTGCTTCGCGCGACTAGAGTTCGGCGTCGACAGCGAAGACGGAAGAGCGAGATGGCGGAAAGAAACATCGCGGACACCAAGGCCTGGCTGCGCACCGCGCGCGTCATCAGCGAAGCCCTGCCCTACATGCGCCGCTATGCCGGAAAGAGCTTCGTCATCAAGTATGGCGGTCATGCCATGGGCAATGCCGAACTGGCGCGCCTCTTCGCCCGCGACATCGTGCTGTTGAAGCAGGTCGGCATCAATCCCATCGTGGTACACGGCGGCGGGCCGCAGATCGGTCAGATGCTGGACCGCCTGGCGGTGCAGAGCGAGTTCGTCGACGGCCTGCGGGTGACCGACGCGCAGACCGTCGAGGTCGTCGAGATGGTGCTGGCCGGATCCATCAACAAGCAGATCGTCACCGCCATCAACGAGGCCGGCGGCACGGCGATCGGCATTTCCGGCAAGGACGGACAGCTGATCCAGGCGGTCAAGCTGCGCCGGACCCAGCGCGACCCCGATTCCAACATCGAGAAGATCCTGGATCTGGGGTTCGTCGGCGAGCCCAAGGCCATCGACCCGCACATCCTGGCCGGCCTGGAGCACTCCGGCATGATCCCGGTGATCGCACCGATCGGCGTCGGCGCCAACGGCGAGACCTACAACATCAATGCCGATACCGCGGCAGGCGCGATCGCGGCCGCGGTCGGCGCCTCGCGGCTCTTGCTGCTGACCGACGTGGTCGGCGTCCTCGATACAGACAAACAAGTGATCACCGACCTCGACGTCGCCGACGTCAAGCGCCTCAGGCACGAAGGCGTGATCTCCGGCGGCATGATCCCGAAGCTTGAAACCTGCGTTTATGCCGTGGAGAACGGTGTCGACGCGGCCGTCATCCTGGACGGACGCGTCCCGCACTCCCTGTTGCTGGAGATCTTTACGGAGCATGGGCTGGGCACCTTGGTCCACCGCTCCCCCGGTCTGATCTAGAACCCCTAGCGTAGGAGGAACGCGCCCCATGGACAGGGACGCCTTGGAGCAGAGCATTTTGGCCGCATGGGAGGCGCGCGACAGCCTGTCGCCGAGCACCCAGGGAGAGGTTCGCGACACCGTCCAGGCGGCGCTGGAGGCACTGGACAGCGGAGCGCTGCGGGTCGCCGAGAAGCGCGACGGCCGGTGGCACGTCAATCAGTGGCTGAAGATGGCGGTCCTGCTCTCCTTCCGCCTGAACGACTTCCGCACCATTCCCGGCGGCCCGGGCGAGGACACTCAGTGGTGGGACAAGGTCGAATCGAAGTTCGCCGGCTGGGGCGAAAACCGCTTTCGCGAGGCGGGCTTCAGGGTCGTCCCCCATGCCGTCGTGCGCCATTCGGCCTTTATCGCGCCGGACGTGATCTTGATGCCCAGCTTCGTCAACCTGGGCGCCCGCGTCGACAGCGGCACCATGATCGACACCTGGGCGACTGTGGGCTCTTGCGCGCAGGTCGGCAAGAACTGCCACATCTCCGGCGGCGCCGGCTTGGGCGGCGTCCTGGAGCCGCTGCAGGCGGGTCCCGTGATCATCGAGGACAACTGCTTCATCGGCGCGCGCTCGGAAGTGGTCGAGGGCGTGGTGGTCGAAGAGGGCTCGGTCGTCTCCATGGGCGTCTTCATCGGCCAGTCGACCAAGATCATCGACCGCGAAAGCGGCACCATCTACCAGGGACGGGTGCCGGCCTACTCCGTGGTCGTCCCGGGAACGCTGCCCGGCAAGGCCTTGCCTGACGGCAGCCCCGGCCCTGGCCTCTATTGCGCGGTGATCATCAAGCGGGTGGACGAGAAGACCCGCGCCAAGACCTCGATCAACGACCTCTTGCGGACCTGACGGGCGTGCGGAACGGCTCGCTAGATCCGATCGCGCTGGCGCGCGACCTCATCCGCTGCCCCTCGGTCACACCGACGGAGGGCGGTGCGCTCGACTATCTGCAAGGCGTCCTGGAGGGCCTGGGATTCCGCTGCCAGCGCCAGGTCTTCGAGGAGCCCGGCACGGAGCCCGTCGACAATCTCTATGCCCGCTTGGGCGAGAACGGCCCGAACCTTTGCTATGCCGGGCACACGGACGTGGTCCCGCCCGGCGATCCCGCCGCCTGGAGCGTCGATCCCTTCGGCGGCGAGGTCCGGGACGGGCTGCTGATCGGTCGCGGCGCGGTCGACATGAAGGGCGCGATCGCGGCCTACGTCGCGGCCCTCTCGCGCCACCTCGAGACGCGAGCGCCTAGCGGGTCGCTCTCTCTGCTGATCACGGCGGACGAGGAAGGCCCCTCGGTCAACGGCACGCGCAAGATGCTGGACCACCTCAGCGCCCAGGGCGAGCAGCTGGACGCCTGCATCGTCGGCGAGCCCACCAGCGTCGATGCCGTCGGCGACATGGCCAAGATCGGCCGGCGCGGCAGCCTGAACGGCTGGCTGACGGTGGCGGGCGTGCAAGGCCATGCCGCCTATCCTCATCTGGCCGACAATCCGGCGCATCGCTTGATCCGCCTGCTGCAACTCTTGACCGAAGAACCCCTCGACGGCGGCAGCGATCACTTCCAGCCGACCAGCCTGCAGGTGACGACCATCGACATCGGCAATCCCGCCACCAACGTCATCCCAGCGCGCGCCACGGCGCGTTTCAACGTGCGCTTCAACGATCTGCACCACAGCCGCGACATCGAGGCCTGGGTGCGTCGGCGCATTGCCCGCGTGGGCGGCGAGATCGAGCTGGAGGTGAAGGTCAGCAGCGAGTCCTTCCTCATTCCGCCCGGCCCCTTGAGCCAGGCGGTCAGCAAGGCGATCGAGAGCGTGACCGGCAAGACGCCGGTGCTCGGCACCACCGGCGGCACCTCCGATGCGCGCTTCATCAAGGAGGCTTGTCCGGTGATCGAGCTGGGGCTGCGTAACGAATGGGCGCACAAGGTTGACGAGCGTGCGCCGCTGGACGACATCGTAACCCTGACAGAGATTTACGGCCGCGTCCTGGAACGCCTGGCCGCCTAGAATCGACGCGGAGTACCGAGATGTTCCCAACCGGCGAAGAGTTGCGCCGCGGCCTGGCTGCCGTCGTGCCGCTCTTCTCATTCGACGACAGCGGCCTCAGCCTGCTGCCGCGGGACGGTCCCTCGGCCCTACGCTCTTTCTTGGTCATGTCCCTGACCCTGCCGCCCTTCCTGGTCCAGATTCTGGTGCTGCAGCGCGACCAGGCGATGGAGCCCTTGGGGCTGCACTTCTTCGGAGTCTGGATCCTGGCCTACGTGGTCAGCTGGACCTTGCTGCCGCTGCTGCTGATTGAGTTCGGCCAGGGCAAGCCCTTCGAAGGCCGCATCGCCTACTTCCTGATCGCCTACAACTGGCTGCAACTGCCCATCGAGTACATGCACTTCATCGCCGACATTCTGCCCGAGGGACTGGGCAGCCTGCTGGCCTTCATGGTGCTGCTCTACAGCCTCGCCTTGCAGTGGTTCCTGATCAAGCGGACCTTGGGATTCGCCGGCCTGGGGGCAACGGCCTTGGTCGCCTTCGCCTTCTTCCTGAACATCACCATCTTCCTGATCGCCTCGGACATGACGGAGCTGGTGCCGAAGCTTCAGGATCCGTAGTCGATCGCCATCAAGCAGAGGCCGTGCGGCGGTGCCGTCGGACCGGCTTGACGGCGGTCGCGGGCGGCCAGGATCTCGGCGACCCGCTCGGGCGGCCAACGGCCTTCGCCGACCCACTTGAGCGTGCCGACGATGATGCGCACCTGATTGTAGAGGAACGAGGGGGCGGAGAGATCGAACACCAGTTCCTCTCCCTCGGCGCCCAGCGCCAGCCGAGAGAGCGTGCGCAGGGGCGACTTCGCCTGGCAGCCGGCGGCGCGAAAACTGGTGAAGTCGTGATGTCCGGTCAGGCAGGCGGCGCCGGCCTGCATCGCCTCGAGGTCCAGCGGCGAGGGCACCCACCAAACCCGCCGCCGCTCCAATGCCGCCGGCGAGCGGCGGTTCAAGATGCGATAGCGGTAGTGGCGGGCCGTGGCGGAGAAGCGGGCGTGAAAGTCCTCGTCCACCGGGCTTGCCTCCAGGATCGAGATCGGCTGCGGCTTCAGGTGATGGTTCAGCGCAAGGCAGACCACGTCGGGAGAAACCTCGCGCGCGATCTCGGTATGCGCCACCTGGGCCTTGGCATGGACCCCGGCATCGGTGCGGCCGGCGGCGGTCACGGGAACCGTCTTGCCGGTAAAGGCCTCGACCGCGCTCTCCAGACAGGCCTGCACCGAGAGGCCGGTCACTTGGCGCTGCCAGCCGACGAAGGCCGTCCCGTCGTACTCCAACGTCAGGCGGTAGCGGGTCACGGCAGGAGCGTCCCGGCCGGAATGGCGAAACCGCGCAGGAAAGCCTCGGCCGCTTGGGCCGCCCGCCCCGGCCGCTGCAGCGCGGTGAGGCGCAGGGCGCCGTCGCCGCAGGCCACCGTCAGCGCATCGTCGAGAACGCGACCCGGCTCGCCGCTGCCGGCCTGAAGAACGGCGCCCAGGACCTTGATCCGTTCTCCGGCGAACTCGAAGTGGCTGCCGGGCCAAGGAGTGAAGGCCCGGACCTGCCGCTCCAAGGCTGAGGCGGGCTGCCGCCAATCGAGCCGGCTTTCCGCGCGGCTGAGCTTGGCGGCATAGGTCACCCCCGCCGCGGGTTGCGGCACCGCCGTCGCGCGTCCCGCCCGCACGCCGTCGAGCGTCGAGACCAGCAAGCGGGCACCGACCTCGGCCAGTTGGTCGTGCAGGCTCTGCCCGGTGGTCTCCGCTCCGATGGGCAGGGATTGGCGGGCCAGGACCGGCCCGCTGTCCAGGCCTTCCTCCATCTGCATGATGCTGACGCCGCTTTCCTCGTCACCGGCCAAGATCGCCCGCTGGATCGGGGCCGCCCCGCGCCAGCGCGGCAGCAGGGAGGCATGAAGATTGATGCATCCGAGCCGGGGCGCGGCCAGCAGCGCGCGCGGCAAGATCAGTCCGTAGGCAACGACGATCGCCGCATCGAGCCGCAAGGCGGCGAAATCGGCCTGCGCCGCCGGCGTCTTCAGGCTGGTCGGGGTCCTGACCTCCAGGCCCAGCCGCTTGGCCTCGGCGGCGACCGGCGTGTCGCGGAGCGCCTGCTTGCGGCCGGCCGGACGGGCCGGCTGGCTATAGACCGCGACGATGTCGTGACCGGCGTCGATCAGGGCGCTCAAGGCGGGCAGGGCGAAGTCAGGGGCGCCCATGAAGGCCAAGCGCAGGCCAGCCATGCTCGCTTTCTCCCCTCAGGCGCTGGCGAGCACGCCCTGCTTCTTCGCCTTCAGGAGCTTGCGCAGGATCATGTTGCGCTTGAGGGCCGAGACGTGATCGACGAAGAGGATGCCGTTCAGGTGGTCGATCTCGTGCTGAATGCAGATCGCCAGCATGCCGTCGGCCTCCAGCTCCCGCGCCGTGCCCTCCCGGTCCAGATAGGCGATGCGGACCGCGCGCGGGCGCACCACGTCGGCGTAGTGGTCCGGCAGGGACAGACAGCCTTCGTTGTAGGTGGCGTCGTCGTCGGAGACCCAGGTGATCTCAGGGTTGGCGAGGAAGTGCGGATCGCGCTCCTCCCCCTCCGGCGCGACGTCGACCACGATGACACGTTGCAGGACCCCGACCTGCGGGGCGGCAAGCCCGATGCCCGGCGCCTCGTACATGGTCTCCAGCATGTCGTCCATCAGCCGGCGGATGTCGTCATCCACCGCCTCGACCGGCGCGGCCACTTTCTTCAAGCGCGGGTCGGGCGCGATCAGGATGGGAAGCAAGGCCATGGAACAAGGTCTTTCGTCGGTACGGCTCTGGATCAATCGGCAGATGATAGCTGGTATGGCTGGCTTGGAGCGTCAAGCGGCAGAATCGCCCGATGGCTCGGGCGGCGGCAAGGCCGGCTCCTCCTCCTCGCCGGCCTTCTCGATCAGCTCGGGCGCCAGGGTCTTCTTGGCCTTGGCGCCCAGTTCGCGCAGCTTGTTCGCCTGCGAGACCAGATTGCCGCGCCCCTGCGAGAGCCTGCCGTAGGCACGGTCGTAGCTGATCCTCGCCTGGTCCATGCGCTTGCCCATCTCCTGCATGTCGCCGACGAAGTCGACGAACTTGTCGTAGAGCCTGCCGCCGCGCGCGGCGATCTCCTCCACGTTCTTGCTGCGCTTGTCGATGCGCCAGAGGTTGTGCACCGTCTTCAGCGCGACCATGAGGGCGGTCGGCGTGGCCAGTACGACGTTGAGTTCGAGCGCCTCGTCGACCAGCTCGCGGCTGACTTGGACTGCGGCCGACAGTGCCTCCTCTATCGGCACGAACATGATCACGAACTCGGGCCCGTGACCGCCGATCGACTGGTAGCCCTTGGCGCCGAGACCGCGCAGATGGTCGCGCAGGGAGCGCACGTGGCCGGTGAGCGCGGCGTTGCGCTCCTCCGCCGTCTCGGCGTTGGCATAGGTCTCGAAGGCGGTCAGCGAGACCTTCGCGTCGATGATGACGCGCTCGCCGTTCGGCAGCGGGACGACGACGTCGGGCCTGAGACGCGCGCCGGTCTCGTCGCTATGGCTCACCTGGGTGTAGAACTCCTCGCCCTCGCGCAGGCCCGACCGCTCGAGAATGCTGTTCAAGAGCATTTCGCCCCACGCGCCCTGGGTCTGGCTCTTGCCCTTCAAGGCGCGCGTCAGGTTCTGGGTCTCCAGGTTCATGCGCTGGCTGCTTTCCATCAAGCCCTTGATCTGCTGCGACAGGCCGGCGCGTTCCTTGGCGCTTTCGCGCTGCACCACTTCCAAGCTGCTTTGAAACTCGCCGATCCGCTTGCGCAAGGGGTCCAGCAGTCCGCCGAGCTGCGCCTCGTTCTGCTTGGCGAAACTCTGGCCCTGCTGCGTCAGAATCTCGGTCGACAGCAGCTTGAACTCCTTGGTCATGCGCTCGCGCGCATCTTCCAGCAGGGTGAGCTTCTCCCGCGCTTGGCGTTCTACCTGCTCTTGGGATTCCTTCACACGCGCCAGCTCCTCCTGGCGCGTGGCCGTCTGACGCTGTGCTTCCTCCAGCTGCCGGCGCAGTCCGTCACGCTCTTGCACGATCTCGCCGAGCGCGGCGGCGCGTTCGTCCAGCTGCGCTTCCTTGGCCGCCAGTTGGCTCGCCAGGTGGGCCAGCTCGGCCCGGCGCGTCGCCAGCTCGGCTTCGACCTCCACCAGTCGCTTGGATTCCGCTTCGGCCAGGGTCAGGCGCCCCTGTACGTCACTCAAAGTTGCATCGAGGCTGGCCGTGCGCTGGTTGTGCGCCTGTCCGCGCCGCCATGCCCAGAGCGCCGCGACGGCCAAGAGCAAGGCCAAGGCGAGAGCCAGCGACAGCGCAAGAACTTCGGTCTGCGTGCCCATCGCCGCCTCCCATTCTGCTTGCGAGACCCCAGCCTAGCCGATGGGGAGCGATTCTATGGAGGGGGTCCTCCGCGCCTTCGCCGATCGCGGAAACCGCCAAACCCGCCGAGGCGGGCTAAGCCGTCCGCACCAGGCCCTGCTCCATCGCCTTGATGACGATCTCTGTCCGGTTGCGGGCGCCGAGCTTGTCGCTGAGGTTGCGCAGGTGCAGCTTCACGGTGGTTTCCTGAATCTGCAAGCTGCGCGCGATCTCCTTGTTGGAGGCGCCGTGCGACAGCCGCTGCAGCACCTGCGCCTCGCGCGGGCTGAGCGCGCCGGCATTGCGCAGCCTGCTATCCCGGTCGCGCATGTCGGGCATGATGGCGGAGGGTATGTAGCGCTCTCCCGCCACCACCAGGCGCAGGGCGTTGACCAAGGCCTTGCCCGCCAAGGTCTTGGGAACGAAGCCGCGGATGCCGAGATCGTAGGCCTCGTCGATGTCGCCGTGCGAGATCGCCCCCGACATCAAGACGATCGGCAGATCGGGATGCAGTTCGGACACGCGGCTGACGCCTTCCAGTCCCTGCATGCCGGGCATTCTCAGGTCGAGCAGGATGACGTCGAAGCTCTCCTCCTCCAGGAGGCCCAGCGCGCGGTCCAGATCCTCCACGGCGCTGACCTTGATGCCAGGATCGTCGCGCAGCATGATCGCGATCAGGCCGTCCCGCACCAAATCATGATCGTCAGCTAATAATACTTTCATTCCCCCGACCTCCGCCTCTGGACTTCGTCACGCCAGAGTCGATCACGTATGTGAAACTTGCGCCCGATTCTGAGAACAATCAAGTATCCAGGGATTGGGCAACGTCAATTCGACAGCGCCGCGGTCAAGATTCTGTCGTCGACCGGCTTCTTGATCACGGTCGTGACATTGTTCGGCAAGGCACCGACCGAGCCCGGCAGGCCGGTGCAGATGATGACCGGCAGCTCGGGCCTCAACTCCAGCAGGTGGCGCGCCAGGGAGGTGCCGTCCAGATAGGGCATCTGCTGGTCGGTGATGACCAGATCCCAGGCTTGCGGATCGTCCTTGAGGACGCCGATGGCATCGCCCGGATGGTCCAGAAAGGCGGAGCGGTGGCCCAAGGCCTCCAGCTGCAGGGTCAGCGATTCGCCCGCCAAGGGATCGTCATCGACCACCAGGATGCGCGCTTCCTCCGGCAGGTTCAGTCGATAAATCGGCAGGCAGAGAGCGGCCCGCGTGCCGCCCCCCGGCGTGCTGCAGAGAGAGATGACGCCGCGATGGGCGTCCGCGACCGCCTTCGCCGTCGACAGCCCCAGGCCGCGCACCGTCTTGTCGTTCTTGGTCGAGAACTCCGGTTCGAAGGCTCTCTTGATCACCGCCTCGTCCATGCCGCAGCCACTGTCCTCGACGCTGACGCAGACCATGTCGACGCCGCTGGGCCAGCGGCCGCGCTTGGCCGAGTAGGCCCAGCCGTTGCCGTCGAGCTTGCGCTGCGCAAGCTCTTCGACGGTGACCGTGATGAGGCCGCTCTCCCCTTTCAAGGCGTCGCGCGCGTTCACCAGGAAGTTCATGATCATCTGGCCCAACTGGGCGTGGTCGCCCTGTACCGAGATGTCGCTGTTGGACACGCGCAGGCGCAGTTCCTGCCCGGTCGGCAGGGTGGCCCGCACCATCTCGCTGGTGTCGCGCGCCAAGCGCACCAGGTCGACCCGGCTCTTGCTGACCTTCCTGTTGATGTAGGAGCCCTGCAGGCGCTCCACGATCTCGCCCGCGTGGTCGACCGCGCTGCTGATCTTGCCGACCAGGGCGCCGGCCTTGGAGCCGGAAGCGCACTCGCCCTCCAAAGCGCCGACGAAGGCGGAGATCGCGGTTAGGACGTTGCTGAAGTCGTGCGCCACCACGCGCGCCAACTGGCCCACCGCCTCCATGCGCTCGGCCTCGAAGAGGCGCTGCATCACCCTTTGCTGCTCGGCGTCGGCCTTCAGCTTCTCGGTGATATCGCGCATGACGCAGAGGATCCCGCGTCCCGGCAAAAGGTTGAGCGACAGCTCCTGCTGCTGTGTGTCGCCGTAGTTGTTCACCGCCCGTGCCGTGCCCTGCCAGGCACCGCGCGCGTGCAGCTGCGGCAAAATCTCGCGATCGAACCGCTCCAACTCCTCGGCGTCGTAGAGGACGCGCCAGGACCGCCCGATCAGGCCGGCGGCGGAATCGTACTTCATCAGCCGGGCATGGGCTTCGTTCAGGTAGGTGTAGATCCCCTGCTCGTCGGTTATGGAGATGCCGTCGGCCGCGCCCTCGATCGCGGCCAGGCGCCAGTGCAGCTGAGCCTCGGCGATGCGGATATCGCTGACGTCGCGATGAATGGAGATGCGCTGGCCGGCTTCCGTTTCGTGTTCGATGATGCAGATGTGCCGGCCGCCCGAGGTGATCCGCTCCCAGCGATCGGTGCGGCGGCGCTTGCCGTCGCCGGGCGCGCCGATCCGCCGGCTGCCCGACGTGAAGGCGCCGGCGGCGATAATTTGGCGCCACAGGCGTCCCTCGTCGATCCCGGGCTCGCAGATCGAACGCGCCTGCGGATAGATGTCGAAGAAGCGCCGATTGGCGAGAATGAGCTTGCCGGCCGGATCGAACAGCAGCAGTCCGTCGTCGAGGCTGCGCAAGGCATCGCTCAGCGCGGCCTCGGCGTGCTCGGCGCGCAAGCGCGCTTCGTAGAGTTCGTTACTCTTGTCTTCCAGTAAGCGTTCGGCTTCCTGCCGGGCGCGAATCTCCCGGTCGAGCTGACGGCTGAGTAGTTCTTGGCGGTCCATCTGTCGCTTGTCTCTGCCTCGTCGCCAGCTTTGCCGCAAGGCCTCAAGTATCGGGCAAGGCTACTCGAAACTGTGCCGCGCGTCCGTCCTTGGGCGGAAGATCGGTCCGTTGAACCTGGGTGTCGACCCCCAAGTGGTCCAGGGTTCCCAAGATCATACCCTCCGCCAGGTCCGCCATCGGCCGGGGCGAGCGGTACTCCACGACCACCCATCCGTCCTCGGCCGTCCGAACCTGGAAAGACGGTATCACGGAATCCGGATAGAGCTTTACATAGTTCGCTTCGATTAGACCTTGTAGGGACGCCAACATCTTCTCCAAACCGAGGGCTTCGCCCTCGTCCTTGGACTGCGTGGCAATAAAGTAGGCGATGGTGCGTCGACCGCATTCCCGCAAGATGTCCGCTTGCGAGGCATCGCTGACGCGCTGGAGCGACTGCACCAGGGCAAAGAACTCTTCGATCGGGTAGTCGCCCACCGTCGTATAGGCGCCATGGCGCGCAAGACGTGCGTCGTCAAGCATCTTTTCGACCATGACTGGACCGAAATGCTCTTCCACGACGCCCATCAGAGCCCTGAAGACGACACCCTTCATGTTAAACTCACCCCGAGCTCAATGCCCCTTCCGATGCTTCCTCCTTGTTATACGCGGAACAACGCTATCCTGCGTCTGACAGTTTCTTCAGGTCAACATGACCGCACACCTAGCGTGTCCATAGCGGTCGCAGGACCCGTTTGACCCGGCAAGCGCAGGCAGGATAGTCTGTTCTGCAAGAACACTTCGGAAATCTATCATCAGCTTTCAATAGCTGTCACAGAATGGGGAAGTTATGAACACAAGCAAGACACTTGCCGCGATCCTGACGGCCGGATTCTTGATGTCCGGCGGCGGGGCGGCTGCGGAGACATTGGTGGTCGCCAACTGGGACGGCTACATGCCGCCCGATCTCTTGGAGAACTTCGCCAAGGAGAAGGGGATAGAGGTCGAGTTCGCCCCGCACGCGACCAACGAAGAGATCATGGGCAAGTTCATGGCCAACCAGGGCGAGGGTTATGACGTCGTCTTCCTGTCCAGCCCCTTCGCCCAGGCGCTCGACAAGCTGGGCCTGGTGGCCGAGCTGGATCACGCCCAGGTCCCCAACTTGGCCAACTACTACGCGGCCGCGCGCGAACTGCCCTATGACCCGGGCAACCGCTATTCGGCACCCTACGCCTGGGGCACCACCGGCATCTGCTACCGCGAGGATCTGGTCGAGGCCGCGCCGGAAAGCTGGAACGACCTCCTGGACCCGAGCCCCGCGCACAAGGGCAAGGTAACCATGCTGCAGACCGACCGCTGGCTGATGCAGCCGGCGCTCTTCGTGCTCGGCTACTCGGTGAACGAAACCGATCCCGCGAAGCTGGCCGAGGCCCGCGACCTCCTGATCAAGGCCAAGGAGGGCCTGCTGGCCTACGACGACACCACCTTCTATTCCAAGCTGGTGTCGGGCGAAGCGGTCTTGGTGCAGGGTTGGGACGGCTGGTGCAACTACGGCATCGCCGAGACCGACAAGATCAAGTTCGTCCTTCCCAAGGAGGGCGCGGACCTTTGGGTCGACACCATGATCGTTCCCAAGGCCTCCGAGAACAAGGAGCTGGCGCACGCCTTCATCGACTACGTGCTGCGCCCCGACGTGCATTCCTGGGTCGCCTCGAACATCCTCTACAAGGTGCCCAACGAGGCGGCCATGGCGCAGGTCGATCCCGGCTTGATCGAGACCTTCCCGAACCTCGGCATGCAGCCGGACGAGCTGCTGCAGCTCGAACTCGTCGAAGACCTGGGCGAGGGCCAGCGCGCCTTTACCCGCGCCGTGCAGGAGGTCCTGTCCGCCAACTGACCGACGGGCCGGGGCGCCCTACCCGCGCCCCGGCCGTAACCGCCCATGCGCCTGAAGTCTCCCAGCGCCTCCAGCTTGTTGATGGCGCCCGGCCTGGGCTGGCTGGCGCTCTTCCTGGTCGTGCCTTGCGCCATCGTCTTCCTGCTGGCCTTCTTCCAGCGCGGCATCTACGGCGGCGTGGACTATGTGCTGACTTGGGAGAACTTCGCGCGCGCCCTCGATCCGCTCTACCTCTCGATCCTTTGGCAGTCGGCCGTGCTGGCCGGCGAGGCGACGGCGATCGCGCTATTGATCGGCTATCCGGCGGCCTATGCCATCGCCAGGGCCAGCCAGCGCTGGCAGCCGGTTCTCCTGGTGCTGGTGATGCTGCCCTTCTGGAGCAACTACCTGATCCGCACCTATGCCTGGATCGTGCTGCTGAACCGCAAGGGGGTCGCCAACGAGGCCATGATCGACTGGGGCCTGATCACGGAGCCCCTCTCGCTGCTCTATAACAGCGGCGCGGTCATCACCGGGCTGGTCTACAACTATCTGCCCTTCGTCATCCTCGCGGTCTATGCCTCGCTGTCGCGCCTGGACCGCAGCCTCTTGGAAGCCTCGGAGGATCTCGGCGCACCGCCTTGGCGAAGCTTCCTGCGGGTGACCTTGCCGCTCTCCCTCCCCGGTGTCGCCGCCGGTGGCATCTTCGTCTTCGTGCTGTCGATCGGTAACTTCATCACCCCCGACCTTCTGGGCGGCGGGCGCATCCAGATGGTCGGCAACCTGATCTACGACCAGTTCCTGACGGCGCGCGACTGGCCCTTCGGCGCGGCGCTTTCGATGCTGCTGATCGCGATCATGCTGCTGCTGCTCTTCGCCCAGGCCTTGGCGGTGCGCCGCGCCGGCGGCGAGCGGAAGGAGGCCTGATGGGACTGCGCCTGCACCTGGGCCTCATCTACGTCTTCCTCTACGGACCGATCCTGCTGTTGATGGTCCTCAGCCTGAACGAGTCAGGGCTGCCGACGGCCTGGTCCGGCCTGTCGTTCCGCTGGTACGAAGCCCTGGCCGAGAACGAGGCCATTCGGCGCGCCGCCCTCAACAGCCTGATCGTGGCCGGCGTCTCGACGGTGATCGCCACCGCGCTGGGCACCTTGCTGGCGATCGGCGTCGAGCGGCGGCGCGGCTCGGCCGCCTTGGATGCCCTGCTCTTCGCGCCGATGATCATCCCCGACATCGTCTTGGCCATCGCCCTGCTCTCCTTCTACTTCATGCTGAGCTTCTCCCTGGGCCTCCACTCCATCATCCTGAGCCATGTCGTCTTCAACATCGCCTTCGCCTGCGCGGTGGTGCGCGCCCGGCTGAAGCACTTCGACTGGGCGATGATCGAGGCTTCGGAGGATTTGGGCGCATCCGCGCTCACCACCTTCGTCCGGGTCACCTTGCCGGCCATCCTGCCGGGCGTCATCGCCGCCGCGCTCTTGGCCTTCACGCTCTCCATCGACGAGTTCATCATCGCCTTCTTCACCGCCGGCGCCGGCTTGGCCTCCACCACCTTGCCGATGCAGGTCTACTCCATGATCCGCTTCGGCGTGACGCCGGAGATCAATGCCCTGGCCACGCTCTTCCTCCTCACCAGCTTCACCCTCGTGCTCTTCGCGCAGCGGCTGAGCGGCCGCCGTGGAGCCTTCGCATGAGCGCGCTGGTCTCGGCCGACGCGGTGCTGCGCCGCTTCGGCAGCGTGGTCGCCGTCGACAGGGTCTCGCTGGACCTGGCGCAGAACGAGTTCTTCGCGCTCTTGGGTCCCTCGGGCTGCGGCAAGACCACCTTGCTTCGCATCATCGCCGGCTTCGAGCGCCCCGACAGCGGACGCGTCCTGATCGAGGGCAGCGACGTCACCGGGGTGCGCCCGCGCCACCGGCCGGTGAACCTGATGTTCCAGTCCTACGCCCTCTTTCCGCACATGACGGTCGCCGGCAACGTCGCCTACGGGCTGGAAATGGAGCGCCTGGCCAAGCCGGAGATCACGCGCCGCGTCGGCGAGGTCCTGGAGATCACGGCCTTGGGCGAGCTGGCCCGGCGCAAGCCGGATCAGCTCTCCGGCGGCCAGCGTCAGCGCGTCGCCCTTGCCAGGGCGCTGGTGAAGCGCCCCAAGGTCCTGCTGTTGGACGAACCTCTCGCCGCGTTGGACCGCCAGCTGCGCGAGCAGATGCAGCTGGAGCTGAAGCGCCTGCAGCACGAGGTCGGCATCACCTTCTGCATCGTCACCCACGACCAGGAGGAAGCCCTGGTCATGGCCGACCGGGTCGCCTTGATGCAGGAGGGTCGCATCGCGCAATTGGGCCCGCCCCAGGAACTCTACGAGCATCCCGCCTCGCGCTTCGTGGCCGGCTTCATCGGCCAAATGAACTTCTTCGAAGGCGACGCGACGGCCGAAGGGGTCACGCATCCGGGACTGGGCCTGCTCCGCGGTCGGCTGCCGAACACGCTTGCGCCCGGCGCGCGCGCAAGCCTGGCGATCCGCCCGGAACGCATCGTCGTCGGCTCCGCCGCCGAGGGACTGGAGAACAAGCTCCTCGGCCGCCTGCAGGAGGTTGCCTATCGCGGTGGGGACCTGCTGCTGCAGCTACAGTCTCCAGCGCTCAAGAACCCGCTGATCGCCAGGCTCGGCGTGGCCGACATCTCGACGGAGCTGTCGCCAGGACAAGAGCTTCTGCTCGGCTGGCGCGCACAGGACTCGCGCATCCTGCCCGAAACCGACTAGCCTGCGCCGCGCCCCCAGAGAACAGTGGAGGATCCAGAATGACCGGCAAGACCATCGCCTTCTTTCCCGAGGCCGCCTTCGGGCCGGCCCTGAACTCCGTCGGCATCGCCCAGGCCTGCCGCGAGCTGGGTCACACGCCCGTCTTCCTCTGCGATCCGGGCTTCACCGGGGTCTTCAAGGACTATGGTTTCGAAGAGGTGCCGGTGCCGATGTCGGAGCCGATGGAGCCGGAGGAGATGGCCAAGTACTGGTCCGACTTCATCAACGGCCACATCCCCAACTTCAACAAGTCGCCCTACGAGCAGATCGGCAACTACGTCAAGGACTGCTGGGAGGCCATCGTCTCGACCGCCGTCTGGGCCGAGAAGACCTTGCCCGAGAGCCTGAGGAAGATCGGCCCGGACCTGGTCGCCATCGACAACGTGATCCTCTTCCCGGCCATCAAACGCTACTGCGAGCGCAAGGGCCGGCCCTGGGTGCGCATCATCTCCTGTTCGGAGAACGAGATCCCGGACCCGGAGATCCCGCCGCACCTCTCCGGCTGCGGCGAGCACGACGAGGCCTGCTTCAAGTCCTTCGACGCACGCTTCAAGGAGGTGGTCAAGCCGATCCACGAGGACTTCAACAAGTTCCTCAAGCACTGCGGTCACCCGCCCTATCCCCTCGGCGAGTTCTTCGAGGCCTCGCCGCACCTGAACCTGCTGCTCTATCCCGAGCCGGTGAAGTTCAAGCGCAGCCAGCCGCTCGACCCCAAGCACTTCCAGTACCTGGAGGGCTGCGTGCGCGACGAGGCGGACTACGAGATTCCGGCGTTCGAGGCCCATCAGGACAAGCCCCTGATCTACCTCTCCTTCGGCTCGCTGGGGTCGGGCGACATTCCCTTGATGAAGCGCTTGATCGAGACCCTGGGCCGCCTGCCGCTGCGCGCCCTGGTGAACGTCGGCGACTACAAGGACGAATACGGCCCGCCGCCGCCCAACGTGCATCTGGATTCCTGGTACCCGCAGCCCTCGGTGATCTCCCAGGTCGACGCCGTGATCCATCACGGCGGCAACAACTCCTTCACCGAATGTCTCTTCTTCGGCAAGCCGGCACTGATCATGCCTTACGTCTGGGACGGGCACGACAACGCGACGCGCGTGGCCGAGACCGGCCACGGCCTGAAGCTGCACCGCGCCGACTGGAGCGAGGAGCAGTTGGCGGGCGCGTTGGAGACGCTTCTGACCGACCGGGCGATGAAGGACCGCCTGGCCCGCACCAAGGCGCACATGCAGCGCGAGAAGGGCACCGAGAAGGCGGCGCGCCTGCTGGACGGCCTGCTGGGAGGCACCGCCTGATGCCGGTGGCGAGCCTGCGCGCGCCCAAGACTGCCGGCGCGCTGAAGGACTGGGGGATCATCCCCACCATGCTTGAGGGCCGGTCCGAGACCTCCGGCGTTCTGCTGCACAGGAACGAGGACGGCTCGTCGGAGTGCGGGATCTGGGTCTGCACCCCCGGTCACTGGGCCTGCCACGTGGAGCGCGACGAGTTCTGCCACTTCCTGGAGGGGCGCTGCACCTACACCGGCGAGGACGGCCAGGTGATCGAGATCGAGCCCGACACCATCGCCTTCTTTCCGGCCGGATGGCGCGGCACCTGCCGGGTCGCGCGCACGGTCCGCAAGGTCTACATGATCCGCTAGTGTCCCGAATCCGAAGTTCGTTCTGTCCGCGGCAGGCACCGATCGAACTTCGGATTCAATCAGGACACTAGCCAAGCTATTGAACCTAATGTGATTTTCGGATCAGAAGCTCGCTTCCGGTGACGCCGCCATGACCGTGCGAACTTCTGATCCACCAGATTAGCGCCGGAGTTGCGCTGTCGCAGTACACGCGCCCGACACCTGACCCTTTGGCTAGTACAGCGCGGACCTGTGTTTGGCTAACCTCCCCCGGTCGACAAGAAGGTTCCGGGTGGAAGGCGAGCCGCGCATGAAGAAGACGTTGGCCCTCATTCTCTGTCCCCTGCTGCTGGCGGCGTGCGAGCAGGAGGCGCCGCCGGAGGTGGAGGAGCGGGTAAGGTCGATCCGCGCCATGGAGGTGGTCGACCGGGGCAGTGGCGAGTTCCGCAGCTTCCCGGGCGTGGTGCGTGCCGTCGACGTCTCGCAGCTCTCCTTCGAAGTCGCCGGCAACACGCGCGAGGTCAAGGTCAACCAGGGCGACCGCATCACCCGCGGCATGGTCTTGGCGACCCTCGATCCGGCCACCTATCAGCTGAACGTCGAATCCGCCGAGGCGGACGTCGGCCGCGCCGAGGCCGAACTGAACCAGAAGGCCACGGATCTCGACCGCCAGCAGAAGCTCTTCGCCAAGGGTTGGGTCGCCAAGGCGGCCTTGGACCAGTCCGAGGCCGCCTACAAGAGCGCCGACAACCAGCTGCGCTACGCCCGCTCGCGCCTAAACCTGGCGAAACGCGACCTTGAGAAGACGGTGATGGCGGCGCCCTTCGACGGCGTCATCGCGGTGCGCCTGATCGAGCCCTTTCAGGAGGTGACGCGCGGCGAGCCTGCCTTCGAGGCCTATGTCGAGGACGCGATGGAGGTGGCCATCGACGTGCCCGAGACGGTGGTCGGCAACATCGAACTGGGCTTGCCGGGCCTCGCCGTCTTCCCCACCGACGACATCGGCACCCTGAACGGTCGGGTGACGGAGGTGAGTTCGGCCGCCAACGACGCCAACACCTTCGAGGTCGTGGTCACCCTGGACGAAGCGCCGCCCGGGGTCAGGCCGGGCATGTCGGCCTCGATCGAGTTGATCCTCGCCGCCGGCGGGGCCGCCGATTCCTTCCTGCTCCCGCTCTCGGCCATTCTGCCGGGCGAGGAGCAGGGCCGCGGCTACGTCTTCATCTTCGACCCGGACAGCTCCACCGTGCGCAAGCAGGCGGTCTCCGGCGGCGGCGTGCAGGACAATCTGGTGCAGGTGCGCGAAGGGGTCTCGTCGGGCGACATCATCGCGACCGCGGGCGTTTCCTTCCTGCGGGACGGGCAGAAGGTCCGTCTGGCCGAACAGCAGTAGCCGGCACGGCGAGCGACCGCCATGGAAGGCATCACCCGCTTCTCGCTGGAAAGCTCCCGAACGACGATCGCCTTCATCGTGCTGATCATCGCCTTCGGGCTCTTCCAGTTCCTGAACTTCCCGCGCCAGGAAGACCCGCCGATCGTGATCCGCGAGGCCGTGGTCACGGCCTACTTCCCGGGCATGCCGCCAGCCGAGATGGAGCAGCTGATCACCCGCCACATCGAGGCGCGGATCCGCACCATGCCGGAGATCGACGAGATTACCTCGGATACTAAGACCGGCCAGGTGGTGATCCACGCCATCATTCGTGACGAGTACGGCGGCTTGGAGGAGATCTGGAAGCGCCTGCGCAACCGCATGGACGACCTGGCCCGCGAGCTGCCGGAAGGAACCCTCGGCCCCTACGTGAACGACGAGTTCGGGCTGACGGCGGTGGCAACCGTGGCGCTCTGGGCCGACGGCTTCACCTTGGAGGAGATGCGCCAGGTGGCGCAGGACATCCGCGACCGCCTCTACATCCTGGACGGCATCCGCAAGGTCGAGCTCTACGGCGTGCAGGAGGAGGAGATCACGCTCACCTTCGCCACCTCCAAGCTGGCGCAGCTGGGGGTCTCGACGCAGGCCGTGGTGCAGGCGCTGCGCCAGCAGAACGTCGTGCTGCCGGGCGGCACCATGAACGTCGAAGGCCAAGAGGTCTTGATGATTCCCAGCGGCCGCTACCGGGACCTGGTCGAGCTGGAGCAGACCCTGGTGCCGTCCAAGGACGGCACGACGCTCGTTCCCCTGCGCGACATCGTGGAGATCACGCGGGCCTACAAGGACCCGCCGCAAGCCCTGGCCTACTTCAACGGCGTTCCCGCCATCGTCATCTCCGTGGCGATCACGCCGGGCGTCAACTCGGTCGAATTCGGCGAGCGCCTGACCGCCCTCTTGCGGGAGCTGGAGTACGAACTGCCGATCGGCTACGTCCTGGACTACGCCACCTTCCAGCCCGACCTGGTGGTCGCGGCCGTCGACGGCGCGCTCTACAACGTCTACCAGACCCTGGCGATCGTGCTGGTCGTGGTGATGCTCTTCCTGGGTCTCAGGACCGGTCTAATCGTGGGCTCCTTCGTGCCCATCACCATGCTCTTCGGCGTTGTGATCATGGGGCCGTTCGGCATCGAGCTGGAGCGGGTCTCGATCATCTCGGCCATCGTCGCACTGGGCATGCTGGTCGACAACGCCATCGTGGTGGCAGAGGACATCCGTACCAGAATGGAGCTGGGCGAGGAGCGCAAGGCGGCGGCGCTGGCCTCGGGGCGCACCCTGGCGGTGCCGCTCTTGACCTCTTCCCTCACCACGATCCTGGCCTTCACGCCCATGTTCCTGATCGACGGGCAGACCGGTGAGTACGTCTTCTCTCTGCCCATGGTGGTCACCATCCTGCTGCTGGGCTCCTGGTTCCTGGCCATGTACATGACGCCCTCGATGTGCGTCTGGTTCATGAAGGTGAAGCCCAAGCCGCCCGCGCGCGACGAGCAGGACCAGGGCAACACCCGAAAGGGCGGTTTCTATGCCGTCTACTCCGGCCTGTTGCGCCTCTCCTTGCGGCTGCGCTTCGTCGTGGCGGCGGCCACCGTCGTCCTGCTTGTCGGCGCCGGCTATGCCGCCCAGGGTTTGGTGAAGGAGTTCTTCGGCACCAGCGAGCGCAATCAGTTTCTGGTCTACATCGACCTGCCGGCCGGCTACCGGATTACCGCGACGCAGGAGACCATCGAGGGCCTGACCGAATGGCTCTCCGACAAGGAGATCAATCCGGAGGTCGCCAGCTCCATCGCCTACGTCGGCAGCGGCGGACCGCGCTTCTTCCTCTCGCTCTCGCCGGTCGACCCCGATCCGCATGTCGGCTTCATGATCGTCAACACCGAGAGTCCCGATCAGGTGGTCGCCGTGCTGGAACGCCTGCGCCAGGAACTGGCGGCGCACTATCCCAACGTGAATGCCCGCTTGAAGCAGATGTGGCTGGGCGCGACCGAGCCGGGCTTCGTGGAGTTCCGACTCTCCGGCCCCGACGCCGACATCGTCTACGACAAGAGCCGCCAGCTGGCCGGCGCCCTGACCCAGCTGGCCGGCATCGACTACGTTCACCATGACTGGGAGAACAAGATCCTGCGCGCCTCCGTCGAGGTGGACCAGTCGCGCGCCCGGCGGGCCGGCATCACCTCGGAGGATATCGCGCTCTCGCTGGAAGCCTTCCTCGACGGCCGCAAGATCACCGACTACCGAGAGGGCGACCAGGCCATCCCCGTCACCATCCGCGCGTCGGAGCACGACCGCAGCGTCCTGGGCGACCTGTGGAACGTCAACGTCTTCTCCTCGTCGCGGGACGCGGCCGTCCCCTTGACGCAGATCGCCGACATCAGGGGCGAATGGCAGTTCAGCCGTATCGCCCGCTACAATCAGCAGAAGACCGCGACGGTCTCCGGCAAGCACCAGTTCCTGAAGGCGCCCGAGGTCGTCGCCGCCATGCAGCCGGCGATCGAGGCCTTGGACCTCCCGCCCGGCTACCGGGTGGAACTGGGCGGCGAGATCGAGCAATCGGCGGAGGCCAACGAGAAGCTCTTCGGGCCGCTGCCCGTCTGCGTCCTGGGCATCTTCCTGCTGCTGGTCTGGCAGTTCAATTCTTACCGCCGGCCGCTGGTCATCTTCCTGACCATACCCATGGCTTTCGCCGGCGGCCTGGTCGGCCTCTTGCTCTTGAAGGCGCCCTTCGACTTCTTCTCGATCCTCGGCTTCCTCAGCCTCGCGGGCGTGATCATCAACAACGGCATCGTGCTGATCGACCGTATCGACAGCGAGCGCAAGGTCACCTTCGACCCCTTGGAGGCCGTGGTCACGGCCGCGGTCTCGCGCTTCCGGCCGATCATGATGTCGGCGATCACCACGGTCCTGGGCGTCCTGCCGATCATCATCGTGCGCGACCCGCTGTTCTTCTCCATGGCCACGGTCATCGCTTTCGGCCTGGCCTTGGGCACGATCCTCACCTTGATCGTGGTCCCGGTGCTCTACGCCATCTTCTTCAGGGTGCGTGCCGCCAGCGGCGAGCTGGACGAGGACCTGCCCGACCATTACGACTTCCTGCAGGAATCACACTAGAAAACCAGAAAAACGGGCCGATTTCGGGCAGGTGATTGCTTTAGGAACTCACTGCTGCCAGATGACAGAAGCACATCACCTGTTAGTATTGAACCAACGATCAAATTGACTCTCCTAAAGCCACCTCTCCTGCACTTTCGGTCAGGTCGGGACTGCCTATGTGCACAGGTAGACTATGATCGAGCCCCACTCTATTGTTGAAGTTGGGCAGATCGGGATGATTTCTAGACGTGGGTGAGACGCAAACCATAGAGCTGGCACTCATGAACAGGGGCGGCCGAAGCAGGGCGGCAACGCTCGAGGCCTCGCCGCCGTTTCGCAGGCAGGGGCCTCGACAATCGATCGACATCCTGCTGGAGCGCTGCATCGAGCAGGCGGTCAGGCGCTTTCGCGAGCCGGCGGTCATCTATGACACCAAGGAGTGGGGCCGCCTCGCCTTTCCGCACACCGAAGAGGGCCTGCCGAACGGTCGAGGGCTTGCCGGTCAAGCGCACTTGGGCAGGACGGCGAAGCTGGTGGGGCTCTTACCGGGCGTGAGCCCCGAATGGCTGGGCAACACCGCATTCACCGACAGCTTCGGCTGCCGTCTCCCCTACCTGGTGGGCGAGATGGCACGCGGTATCGCCACCGCACGGATGGTGGTGGCGGCGGGTCAGGCCGGGTTCTTCGGCTTCTTCGGCAGCGCCGGCCTCAGGCCCGAAGCGATCCGACCGGCCCTGGCCGAGATCAAGGCCGGCCTGACCTCCGGCGAGCCTTGGGGCGCGAATCTCATCCACTGCCCCGACCATCCGGAGCAAGAGCGGCGCGCCGTCGACCTCTTCCTGGAAGAGGGGGTTCGCTACCTCTCCGCCTCCGCCTTCTTGCGGCTCAGCCCCGAGATCGTCCGTTACTCGGCCTCTGGCCTGTCGCGCCGCGCGGACGGCACGATCGAGCGACGCCATCACGTCTTCGCGAAGGTCTCGCGGCCGGTGGTGGCCAAGCAGTTCCTCGACCCGCCCAAAGCCAGGCTGCTGCGGGACCTGGTGGCCGCCGGCCGCATCTCGCCGGAGCAGGCGGAGCTGCAAAGCCGGCTACCGCTGGCCGAAGCGCTGACCGTCGAAGCCGATTCCGGCGGCCACACGGACAACCGTCCGCTGGCCTCTCTCTTCCACAGCATAGCCGAGCTGCGCAGCGCCGCGATCGAGCGTCACGGCTACGAGCGTCCGATCTTCCTGGGCGCCGCCGGCGGCATCGGCACGCCCGCGGCCGCGGCGGCGGCATTCAAGCTCGGCGCCGACTACATCCTGACCGGATCGGTGAACCAGAGCGCGGTGGAGTCGGGCCTCTCGAAGGAAGGGCGCCTGATGCTGGCGGAGGCCGACATGTTCGACATGGTCATGGCGCCCGCCGCCGACATGTTCGAGTTGGGCGCCAAGGTCCAGGTCCTGAAGCGCGGCACCTTCTTCGCTATGAAGGCGCATCGCCTCTACGACATCTACCGCCGCTACGACAGCCTGGAGGCGCTGCCGGACCGGGAGCGCTTCTGGCTCGAGACGGCGGTGCTGCGGGAGACGGTGGAGGAGGCCTGGGTCAAGACCAGAGCGCATCACGAGACTCGCAATCCCCGCCTGCTGGCGACCGCCGAGGCCGACCCCAAGAAGCGCATGGCCCTGCTCTTCCGGCGCTTCCTCTTCATGGGCGCGCACTGGGCGCGCGAAGGTTTCGACAACCGGCGCTCGGACTATCAGATCTGGTGCGGTCCGGCGATGGGCGCCTTCAACGCCTGGGCGAAAGAGAGTTTCCTCGAGGACCCGGCCGAACGCAGCGTCGGACAGATCGGCTTGAACCTGATGGAGGGCGCAGCCTTGGTGACCCGCGCCCAGCAGCTGCGTTCGGTGGGCGTCGGCGTGCCGTCGGGACTTTTCGAATACCGCCCCAGGCGCCTGGCCGGCGGCTGAGAGAGCCTCAGCCGGTCGGCCGGTTGCGGTCGACCGTGCCGTCGAAGCTGTAGCCCACGCCATAGACCGAGCGGATCGTGCTCTGGTCCAGACCGGCGTTGGTGAGCTTGCGCCGAAGGTTCTTCACGTGGCTGTCGATCACCCGGTCGAAGACGTCGTGCTCGTCGTTATAGGCGAGCTCGAGGATCTGCGCGCGCGAGAACACGCGGCCCGGCCTGCCGCTCAGCACGGACAGCAGGCGGAACTCGGTCGGGGTGAGGTCCAAGGCCTCGTCGTCGACCCAAGCGCGGTAGCCCTCCTGGTCGAGCCTGAGGCCGCCGCCCTTGGCATTCTCGTCGCCCTCCGGCAGGGCGTTCGCCCGGCGCAGCACGGACTTCACGCGGGCCACGACCTCGCGCGGGCTGTAGGGCTTGCAGACATAGTCGTCGGCGCCCAGCTCCAGGCCCAGCAGGCGGTCGATCTCCTCCACCCTGGCGGTGGTCATGATGATCGGCACTTGCGACTTGGCCCGCAAGCGGCGGCAGATCTCCAGACCGTCCAGCCCGGGCAGCATCAGGTCCAGCAATATCAGATCCGGTAGCTGGCGTTCGGCCCGCTCCAGAGCCTTTGCCCCGTCCGTCTCATGCTGCGCATGAAAGCCTTCGCGTTCCAGGTAGTCGCACAGCACCTCGGCCAGAGGGGCCTCGTCCTCGACGACCAGAACTGTCTTGCTCATGCGCGTCCTCCTTTGCGATTGACCGACGGCAAGGTGATCACCACGCGCAGTCCGCCGAGCGGCGATGGCTCTGCCGCGATGCGTCCGCCGTGCGCGGTCACGATCGCCTGGCAGATGGCCAGACCCAAGCCGCGCCCTCCGGTGGCCCGGCTGCGCGATCCCTCGACCCGGTAGAAGCGATCGAAGAGATGCGCGCGATGCTCCTCCTCCACGCCTGGCGGCGTATCGTCGATCCATAAGGTGAGATTGGCGCCCTCGCGCCGCAAGGTCAGCTCGACCCGTCCGCCCGGGTCGCTGTAGGCCAGGCTGTTCGAGACGAGGTTGCGCACCACCTGGCCGATGCGCCCGGCGTCGAGCTCGGCGGTATCCGCCTCGCCCGCCTGGCTCACGGCGGTGAGCGCCATCTCCCGCCCGCGGGCCTGGCTCCGCAGGGAATCGACGGTCGCCTCGACGAGGGGCCAGAGGCGGCGTTCTTCCAGCCTGAGGTTCAAGCGGCCGCCGTCGGCATCGGCCAGCGCGCGCAGATCCTCGATCAAGCCGCCCAGGGTCATGATGCCGGCGTGCAGGCGCGCGAAGCTCTTCTCGTCCGCCTTCCGCACCCCGTCCTGCAGGGCCTCGACCTCGGCCCGGAGGCTCGCCAGCGGCGTGCGCAGCTCGTGCGCGGTGTCCTGGACCCAACGCCGGCGCCCGGCTTCCGCGGCCTCCAGGGCGGCGGCCAAGGCATTGATGTCGCGGGCCAGGCTGCCGATCTCGTCGTGGCGATGCTCGGCCGCCGCCCGCATTCGGTAGTCGCCGTCGCGCAAGCCCTGCGTGGTCTCGGCCATGGCGACGATCGGCCGGCCGAGATGGCGTCCCAACAGCAGAGCCGCGAGGCCGGCGAGCAGCACCGTGCCGAGGCCGATGATGACGAGGTTGCGTCCCTGGGTCTCGACGAAGCGGCTGTGTATCCCCTCCGCCAGGCGTTTGGGCGGCGCGAGCGCGAGCCAGCCGAGCAGACGGTCGTCGTCGGTCAGCGGACGCCGCACCTCGCTTTCCGCCGCGGCCGGCGGGCCGATGATGATGGACCCGTCGGACGACAGCAGCGCGAGACGGGCGGTGATGGAACGTGCCGCGGGTCCCAGCCTGTGGGCCTTGCCCTGACGCCCCGACGCCGGCTCCAGCTTGTCGCCCTTCAGTTTGTGAGGCGGGGTGAGCCCGCGGATCACCAGCGCTTCCCAAAGCGCGGGATTGCCGGCGATCAGCTCCAGGCCCTGCGTCGCGCCATAGGCCTCCAACTCGTCGGCCAAGCGTTCCAGACGGTTCAATTGGTTCTGGGTCACATAGACGCTGAAGCCGCGCCCGAAGCTCCACCAGGTCAGCGAAATGACCAGGGCGACGGCCAGGACCGCCAAGGTGAGCGCGGTCAGAAAAAGCTTGGCGGACAGTGAAAAGCGCATTGCTCCTATCATTAGGCGATGTCGGCGGCCGCTTCCAACCGGATAGCGGCCGCCCCCGAAAAAGCTAGCCGCGATGCTTCTGCGGCGCCTGGTCGATCCGCTCGATCAGCTCCTCGGCCTGCTCGGGCGTGATCAGCCCGTCGTTCTTCACCTCCTCGATGACCGCGCGGGCACGCGACTGCATGGCATCGCGGAAAGCCTGGTGATCGATGCCCAGGACCTCCAAGGTCTCGCGCGGGCCTTCTTCCTCCAGGGTCTCGCGCACCTCGGCCGTGGTCTTTCCGGAAAGCGCGGCGGCGGTGTCGACGAACATGTTCTGCCCGACGACGCGCGCCAGGCCGCCCATCGGACCGCCGCGCATGTGCCGGGTCTCGTGCTTGCCGACCTTCTTCGGCCCCGCTTCGACACGCTCGACCAGGCGTGCTGCCTGCTCGTCGGTGATGCGGCCGCTGTCGCGGGCTTCCTCCACCATGGCCAGGACGCGCGGCTGCATGGCTCCCACGAAGTCTTCCCGCGAGATGTCGTAGCTCTCGAGGGTCTCGCGCATGCCCTCGTCCTCAAGCGACCGGCGCACGCTCTCGACCGGTTGGCCCGACAGGGTGGCGATCACCTCGATCGCCGCGTTACGGGCCTCCATGCGGGCAAGATCGCCCAGCGGGCCGCCCGACCTGCCGTAATGACCGCGCTTGTCGCCCTTCTCGCCCTTGACCAAGAGCAGCTCCTGGCCGCCCAAGTCGCGCACGAGGTTGCCTTGAGCGCCGGAAGAGGCGAGCGCGCCGCTGGCCATGCCCAGGGGCAAGGCGAAAATCGTCAAGGCGACCACTCCGTTTCGCAAAACTGTAGAGGTGCTCATTGTCGAAAAGATCCTTTCGAGCCTGTCTTTCTTCAGTAGAGAGGATGACCCGCCGGCGAGGGCCGGCCTCCTCGGGTTCGAGAAGCTGGCAGGTGAATGCGCAGGCAGAAGGCAGGGAATCGGAAGGCAATGTGAAGCGGGGCAGGGCGCCCCGCCCGGGATCGCTCGACGCGTGGGATCAAGGGAGGGAGAGAGTCCGGTCACGCCCGCCCTGATCCATCCTTCGGGCGAGCTTTTCCGCCTGGTAGGGCGTGATGAGACCGTCGCGGCGCGCCCGATCCACGGCACCGACGGCCCTCCGCTTGACCGCGCGGCGCAGATCGCCGAGGTCGACGTCGTAGCCGTCGAGCGCGCTGCGGCGGCCTTCTTCGTGCAGGTTCCGCAGCACCTCGCCACGCGGCTGGCCGGAGAGATCCGCGACCGCGCCGGCCAAGGCGGTCCGGTTAGCGGCCTTGACCAAGCCGCTCAAGACGGTGCGGCGCTGGCGCCTGCCTCTGCTGAAGCTCCAGGGCCCTTGGTCGATCTCTCCTATCAGGTCTTCCGCCTGGCGGTCGGTGATGCGCTCGGCGCCGCGTGCCGCCAGCACGATCGCGACGAGACGCGGGCGCAGGGAGGCGAAGAAGGCCTCCAGCGACAGACCGTAGTACGCCAAGGCTCCGTCCAGGCCGCGCCGCTCCAGGCAATCGTCGGCCGCCTCGTAGCTTGCGCCGGCGAGCTCGGCGATGGTCGCGATCGCCATGTTGTGCGCTTCGATACGGGTAAGGCGGCCGTAGGGACCGCCCGGATTGGCTTGGCCCCGGCCTCCGCCGATCGTCCCTTGCCGCCGATAGGCGACGCGCTCGTCCGCCTCCGGCTCCCGCGCAAGCGGGGCCAGGTCGCGGCCCGTCCCTTGCACCAAGGGCGCCGCCGTGGCGGAGGCTTCTCCGCGGGTCTTCAAGTCTGCTGCATTGATCATCGGGCATGTCCCCCTTGCGGGAAGGTGGCCCTGTCGAGGTGACGGACGCGTCGGCGCCGGGCCCTCCCGCTCTCTTGTGAGCTGGAGAGCAAGCGTGAAGCCACGGTCGAGACAGCACGCAGAGACGATGGAGGCCGGGAGGTCATTCTGGGAAATCGGCCCTGCCACCCCGAGTGCCGCGACGGGCCAAACCAAGGCACGCACGCGCAGACCCACGTCCCCCAGCGTCGATCCTGCCTCTTGTCATTTTATATTTTATACAATATACACTCACCATGTCTCAGCCGGACCTCACCTCGGCTGCCGCCGCCGGCAGCCACGATCTTCTGCGCTTGAAACGGCGCAGCATTCCGGCCGAGGTCGCCGACTCCCTGAGGCAACGCATCCTTGGCGGCGAGCTGCAAGAGGGAATGCAGCTGCGTCAGGACAGCCTGGCCCGGGAGTATGGCGTGTCGCGCATCCCCGTGCGCGAAGCCCTGCGCCGCCTGGAGGCCGAGGGCCTGGTCACCATCGAACCGCACAAGGGCGCCACGGTCTCCGGACTAGGGCTAGACGAAATCGCGCAGCTCTACGCGCTGCGCGCCTGCCTGGAAGGCGAGCTTGCCGAACGCGCGGTGCGCCGGCTGCGGCCCACCCATCTGGACGCCATGACCGCCGCCTTGGATGCCTACGCGACAGCGCTCGGCCAGGAGCAGATCGGCGAATGGGGCACCTTGAACTGGCGCTTCCACCTGGCCCTGTTGGAGGCGGCCGAGCGCCCACTGTGGCTGGAGGAGCTGCGCGGGATCAACGATCGGACGGAGCGCTACGTCCGCCTGCAGTTGGCGCTCACCGGCGCGCTGGATAAGGCGCGCGACGATCACGAAGGCATCCTGGAGCATGCCCGGGCCGGCGACGCCCAGGCCACCGGCCGGCTGATGCGCCAGCATATCGAAGAGGCGGGCGATCTGCTGGTCGCGACCTTGGCCCGACAGCGAGGCGTCGAGACATGAAGATCGTTAGGATCGCCGTGCATCAGGTCGACCTGCCCTTGAAGGAAGGGCGCTATGCCTGGGCCGACGGCAAGTTCGTCGAGGTCTTCGATTCCACGCTGGTCGCGATCACCACCGACGACGGCCGTATCGGTTGGGGCGAGGTCTGCCCGCTGGGGCCCTTCTACCTGCCGGCCTACGGGCCGGGCGCGCGCAGCGGCATCCGCGAGCTGGCGCCGCATCTCCTGGGGCTGGACCCGCGCGACCTCGACGTGGTGAACCGGACGATGGACCGCGCGCTGCTGGGCCATCCCTACGTCAAGAGCCCACTCGACATGGCCTGCTGGGACCTCTTGGGACAGGCCGCCGACCTGCCCCTGGTGACCCTGCTGGGCGGCCGGGACGGCGAGTCCGTCGACCTCTACCGCGCCATCAGCCAAGAGGCGCCGGACGCCATGGCGGCGAAGGTCGCGGGCTACCGGGCCGAGGGCTACCGCAAGTTCCAGCTGAAGGTCGGCGGCGATGTGGAGGCCGACATTGCCCGCATCCGCGCCTGCCGCGCGGTCCTGGAGGAGGGCGAGCTCTTGATGGCCGACGCCAACACCGGCTGGCGGCAGCACGAGGCGCAACGCGTGGTGCGCGCGCTCAAGGACCTGGATCTTTACATCGAGCAGCCTTGCGCCAGCTACGAGGCCTGCCTCGCCGTGCGGCGCAACTGCGATCACCCCTTCATCCTGGACGAGTTGATCGACGGGCTGCCGGCGCTGCTGCGCGCCCAGCGCGACCTGGCCATGGACGCGATCAATCTCAAGATCGCCAAGGTGGGCGGGATCACCAAGGCGCGGCAGATCCGCGACCTCTGCGTTCACTTTGGCATCGCCATGAACATCGAGGATTCCTGGGGCGGCGACGTCACCACGGCGGCCATCGCCCACCTGGCGCAATCGACGCCGGCGGCCTTCCGGCTCGCGGCCACGGACTTCAACTCCTACGTCACCGTCTCCACGGCCGAGGGCGCGCCCAGACGCGTCCAGGGCCGCATGACGGCCTCCCAAGCGCCGGGCCTCGGCGTCGCCCCACGCGCCGAGGTGGTCGGCCGAGCCCTCTTCGATGTTTCCTGACCGGAGTAGATCCCATGAAGGTTGATTGGCAGGGCGTCTTTCCCGCCCTCATGACGGAGTTCAAGCAGGACGGCACGCTCGACCTGGCGGCCACGGCCGCGCACGTCGAATCCTGCATCGCGGCCGGCGTCGACGGCTTCATCATGCTGGGGACGCTGGGCGAGAACCTCTCGCTCAGCGCGGTCGAGAAGTCGGCCGTGCGGGCCGCCGCCGTCGAGGCCGCGGGCGGCCGCGTGCCGGTGCTCTCCGGCATCGCCGACTACACCACCGACTTCGCCATCGCGCATGTGGCACAATCAGCCAAGGATGGCTGCGCCGGCGTCATGGTCCTGCCGCCCATGGTCTACAAGACCGACGCGGCCGAGACCCTGGCCTACTTCCAGGCGGTGGCCGAGGCAAGCCCCTTGCCGATCATGGTCTACAACAACCCCGTCACCTACGGCGTCGACATGAAGCCCGAGGGCTTCGCCGCGCTGGCCGAGCAGGAGAGCGTGGTGGCGATCAAGGAATCGAGCGACGACGTGCGCCGCATCACCGACCTGAAGAACGCCGTGGGCGAGCGCTACATCCTCTTCTGCGGCGTCGACGACCTGGTGCTGGAGTCGGTGCTGCTGGGCGCGGACGGCTGGGTCGCCGGACTGGTGAACGCCTTCCCGAAGGAGGCCGTGGCCCTCTACCGCCATGCCCGGGAGCGCAACCTCGATGCCGCCCTGCCGCTCTACCGCTGGTTTATGCCCTTGCTGCACCTGGACTGCCATTCCAAGCTGGTGCAGTACATCAAGCTGGCCAACGCCATGACCGGAGAGGGCAGCGAGTGGACGCGCCGTCCCCGCCTGCCGCTGGCCGGCGAAGAGCGGGCGCAGGTCGAGGCGGTCATTCGCACGGCCTTGGAGACCCGGCCGAACCTCTAGGGGACGCGGCACCATGGAGCAGCGGCCCAACACCTTCTTCTGCGTGGACGGCCACACCTGCGGCAACCCGGTCCGGCTGGTGGCGGCCGGCGGGCCGCCGCTGGCGGGTACCAGCATGAGCGAGCGGCGCCAGGACTTCCTGGCCCGCTACGACTGGATCCGCACCGGCCTCATGTTCGAGCCCAGGGGGCACGACATGATGTCGGGCGCCTTTCTCTACCCCTCGACCAGGGCGGACTGCGACATCGGCGTGCTCTTCATCGAGACCTCCGGCTGTCTTCCCATGTGCGGGCACGGCACCATTGGCACGGTCACCTTCGCGATCGAGCGCGGCCTGGCGCTGCCGGCCGAGCCAGGCCGGCTGGCGCTGGACACGCCGGCCGGCCGCGTCGTCGCCCGCTACCGACAAGAAGGCGGCTTCGTCGAATCCGTACGCATCACCAACGTCGCCAGCTACCTGGCCCACGAGGGCGTCACCATCGACTGCCCGGGCCTGGGGCCCCTATCCTTCGACATCGCCTACGGCGGCAACTTCTACGCCATCATTGAGCCGCAAGCGGGCTACCGCGATCTGGATCAGCTGACTCCGGGAGACATCCTTCGGCTCTCGCCCCTGGTGCGGCGCCTGGCGAACGAGGCGGTTACCTGCGTTCACCCCGACGACCCGACGATCAAGGGCGTCAGCCACGTCATGTGGACCGGCAAGCCGACCAAGCCGGAAGCGCATGCGCGCAACGCGGTCTTCTACGGCGAGAAGGCGATCGACCGTAGCCCCTGCGGCACCGGCACCTCGGCGCGCATGGCGCAGCTGGCGGCCAAGGGCCGGCTTTCGGTCGGCGAGGACTTCCTGCACGAGAGCATCATCGGCTCTCTCTTCCACGGCCGGGTGGAGGCGGCGAGCCGAGTGGGCAATCTGCCGGCGATCGATCCCTCGATCGAGGGCTGGGCGCGCATGACCGGCCTCAACACCCTCTTCCTCGACCCACGCGATCCCTACGTCGAGGGCTTCCAGGTCATCTAAGAGTCTGTCTTGAAACGCGCCGCGAGGCGCGTTTCCTTGGCGGTCCCGGCCCGCACCCCCGCCCGACCGCACACGAGAGTATCCTGAACTGGGCGGTCGGGCGGGGTGCGGGCCGGCGCAGCGCGTTTCAAGACGCCCTCTAAGGCAGTACCACGGGTTGGCGGCGCCTGAGGCCAGAGGCGGTCTGCACTACCATGGCGCCCAAGAGGATGGAGCCGCCGACGAAGGTGGTGCCGTCAGGCTTCTCGCCGTAGGCCATCCAGACCCAGATCGGCGCCAGCACGACCTCGCTCAGCGACAGCAGGGCCGCCTCCGCCGCCGTCAGCCGCTTGGTGCCGGCGGTGAAGAACCACATGCCCAGACCGATCTGCACGGAGCCCATGATGGCCGCCAGGCCCGCGTCGTGCAGCGAGATGAAGGGCGTCTGTCCCTTGGCCAGCACCACGGCAAGCGAGACCGCGAAGCCGATGAGGCCGGCCCAGGCGACCGCCGGCAAGGTATCGCGCACCTTGGCGGCACGCAGGGTCACGGTGAAGATGGCGAAGCCGAAGGCCGCACCCAAGGAGAGCAGCGTCCCGATCAGGCCGCCGAACTCCAGGCCGGCATGCACCATGACGCCGACGCCGACCACCGCGATCAGCATGGCGAAAAGGGTGATCGGCCGCACCGCCGCGCCCAGCACGACCCGCGCCAAGCCAGCGGCCAGCAAGGGCGCGATGCAGAGCATCATGACGGCGTTGAAGACGGTGGTCAGCGACATGGAGACGATGAAGAGCAGCATGGCGGCGGCCAGCGCGCTCCCGGCCAGGGGTCCTTTCCAGCCGAGCGCGCGCACCGCGGGCAGGGGCGAACCCCGATGCCGCACCACCATGAGCGTCAGGACGAAGAGAAAGGTCGCGGCGGAGCGATAGACCAGCACCTGCCAAGCGCCGGCGTCCTCCATGGCACGCAAGAAGAGCCCGGCCAGCGACCAGCAGGCACCGGCGGCCACCACCAGCATCGCGCCTTGCAGGGAACTCCCGACCGCTGCCTTCGATCCGGCCGGTACCGCGTCCGCCACCCTTTTCCTCCCACCCTCGTCTATTTCTCCAGCCGCAATCACAAAACCGGAGTCATCCTTGAGACAAGACGGAAGATCGCAGGGCTGACCAGCGTCCGCCCGCGCTCAACCGTGCTTTCCGACCTCGTCTTCTCTCGAGACGACACCTAGTCTGAAAGGCTGACACCAGCCGTAACCGGGACGGAGCAGACGCCGCATGCCAGGACAGGTCATCGTTACCGCGGATCACGAGATGAGCTATCCCGATCCGATCGCCTTCGAAGCGGGCGAAGCGATCGTCCTCACCGACCGCAACGAGCTATGGGACGGCCACCTCTTTCACTGGGCCAGAGCGGCCGACGGGCGAGAGGGCTGGGTGCCCGACGGCATCACCAGGGCGGTGGGCGAACGCCAGATCGCGCGCGAGGACTACTCGGCGAGGGAGCTGACCTGTCGGGCCGGCGAGAACCTGACGGGACTGAAGACGACGCACGGCTGGGCCTGGTGCCGGAACGAGTCCGGCGAGACGGGATGGGTGCCGCTGCGCAATCTCCGCGGCCTTTGATTTCGGCAAGCGAGGGATCCGAGGGTCACGCGGGACGCTCGATCGCCTCGGGCTGGCGCGGGATGCTCCACTCGTAGCCGCGCGGGGTGGAGACGTACTCCGGCCAGCGGTAGTGGATGGGAGGCTCCGTCTTGGGATCCAGCAGCGGCGCCAGCCACTTGCTGCCGCCGATGCCACCGCCCGTGCGCTCCCGGAACTCCGCCGTGATCGCCTGCAACTGCGCCGGGTCGCTCAGCAGGTCGATGGCGGTCGACGCGATGGTGCGCCCGGCCACCGCCATCATGGGATCGATCGCCGCCGGAAAGCCGCCGAGGGCGTTCATCGCCCAGTCGGGATAGCGGAAGCCGGGCTCGGGCGGGGCCAGCATGGGACGGCCGATCATGAAACGCACCGTGGGCGCGTGCCAGGTGTATTCGACATAGTCGTCGTTGGTGAAGTGGTCGATATCGGCCTGCATCATGGCCCGCAGCTGCCGGTCGGCCTCGCGCGGGTCGATGAGCTGGCTGACCTCGGGAAGGAAGGGCTCGTCCAGAGGGGCGAAACCCAGGTTCGACTGGATCTCCCGGGCGAAGGCCTTGGCGTCTTCCGGCATCGCCGGCCCGCCGACGCGCTCGAGGTTGCGGTAGGTGAGGTCCGCGAAGGCCAGGTTGGGCAGACCCGGCCTGGTGCGCGAGACCCAGCCTTCCTCGACCCGGCAGTACGCCATCTCCGCGGCCACCCGCGCGTTGCGGTCCAGCACGTCGTAGATCCGCTGCAGCATCTCCAGTTTCGGCGCGCGGGCGGCATAGGCGATCTGGGAGATGTGCGGCGCCAGGTTATCGGCCGTCGCTTGTCCGCCCACCAGGATGGCCTCGTTCACGCTCCAGGAGCCGGAGTGCGCCCACATGGATTCGCGCGTTAACTTGCTGGAGGCGTACATCTGCACCAGCGCGTCGGTGGCGCCAGGCGCCCGGGCCGTGGTGTGCGCCAGGGGAATGGGCGCGCCGGGATCGACGCTCCAATCCTGCGGACGGTCGCAGAGGAAGGTGTAGACCTTGCCCCAGTTGGCGACGCAGTGCACCGACCAGGAGCAGGTGTTGGAGAGCGGCAGCATGTAGGCCGGATGGAAGGAGAAGGCGGCGTCGAGTCCGTCGTAGTAGCCGCGTGCCGCATGGAAGGGCTTGGAGCCGCAAACCTTCTCCGCCGGCTCGCCGAAGAAGACCAGTGAGCCCTTGAGGTTCTCCTCCTGCATGACGTGCTTCAGCGCCAGGAAGCCGATCAGCGCGCCGATCCCCAAGGCGGAGTGCGGATCGGTGTGCCCGCCGGCGAAGCGCGAGAGACCGTCGCGGGGTTGGGGGTAGGGCACGGCGGCCTGGCAATTGCCGGGCACGGCATCGTACTCGGCATAGCCGCCCAGCACGGGCCCCTCGCCGTTGGACCAGCGCGCGCAGAAGGCCGTCGGCATGCCGCCCGATGCCTCCTCCACGTCGAAGCCCTCGTCCCGCAGGAGATCCACGTAGAGCCGTGCCGAGCGATACTCCCGCCACACCGTCTCGCCGTAGCCCCAGATCGTCGCGCACCACTCCGACCAGCGTGGCGCGTGCTCCGCGATCCAAGCATCGGCGCGTATCTTGTAGGCGTCTTGGGTCATGCTGTTCCTCGTTCGCGACGGTGGGGCGGTCGGTTTAGTTCGCTCTGGAATCCCGAGCGTGACCCCAGCACTATGCCGTCAAGAGCGTCTGCTTGGATAGGAGCATCGAGATGAAGATCGACGGCAGCTGCCACTGCGGAAAGATCACCTACGAGGCCGAGGTGAACCCCGAGGGAGTCTATCTCTGCCACTGCCAGGACTGCCAGGCGATCTCCGGCTCGCCCTACCGCTGGGCCGTTACCATCCCGGCCGAGGATTTCACTCTCCTGACCGGCTCGCCCAAGACCTACGTGAAGACGGCCGAGAGCGGGACGACCAACCATCAGGTCTTCTGCCCCGACTGCGCATCGCCGCTCTATTCGACCGCGCCAGACAACGCCGTTGCCTCCGTGAACCTTCGGCTGGGAACGGCGCGCCAACGCGCCTCGCTCAGGCCCAGAACGGAACTCTGGTGCCGCTCCGCGCAGGTCTGGGCGGGGGGCATGGAGGGTGCGCGCAAGCTGGAGCGGCAATAGCGCCCCCTACCCCTTGCGCGTCTTCGGCGCCTTGGCTTCTTTCGGCGGCAAGGACCCCACGAAGCGCAAGGCCAGAGCGACCCAGGCCTGGAGGCTCTCGTCTTGGCAGGCCTCTTCCGCCACGAAGATCAGGCCGCCCATCCTGCGGCCACCGAACTCCATGACCGAGGCGCCCGGGCGCGCCACGGCCTCGGCTTCCTGGTCCTTCCCCACGCGGAACATGAAGCGGCCTTCGCCGTTCTTGCTCCTGTCGGCTCCGGCAAGCATGTTGCCGTCGACGAAGAAGCAGTGACCGCCCATCATCCGCTTTTCGCTGATCCCCGCGAGGCCCTCCAAGGCCGCGCGCAATCGCCCGCTCAACTCTTCATCGTAGGCCATCGGCCGCCTCCTTGCCTGCTCGGACAATCGTAGCACGGCAGAGCACCAGGGAGGCATGACCCCGTGGCAGGGTTCAACCCCTGCCCACGCGCCTGGAGGGGCGCGCTTGGGACCCTCCGGCACAGCATCTTCGCGGACAGGCGCACGCAGGGCAGACCAGCGAAGAGGCGCCTTGACCCAAGGCCCCGCGCGCTCTGTTCTGGCCCGGCAATGCAACCTGGCCAGCAGGAGTGGGGTTTGCCGCGGTGCCGTCCAGCCAAGGTGTGACAGGAGAGGAGAGCCAGGCGCCGGCCGCCTGGCTGCCGTGGCTGGTCTGGGGCCTGGGCGCGACCTTCTTCCTCTACGGCTTCTTCCAGCGCGTGGCGCCCAGCGTCATGCACGACCATCTGATGGCGGAGTTCAGCCTGACGGGCGCGACGGTTGGCAATCTCTCCGCCTTCTACTTCTATACCTACGCCAGCCTGCAGATCCCCGTGGGCTTGATGGTCGACCGCTATGGCCCGCGCGTCCTCCTGACCGGCGGTGCCTTGGTCTGCGCGCTGGCGACCCTGCTCTTCGCCTGGTCGACCGACGCCAGCCTGGCGCATGCCGCGCGCGCCCTGGTCGGCTTCGGGGCCGGCTTCTCCTTCGTCTGCTC
The DNA here is from genome assembly GCA_963669375.1 of Rhodospirillales bacterium. Classification (GTDB taxonomy): domain Bacteria; phylum Pseudomonadota; class Alphaproteobacteria; order Kiloniellales; family JACOMY01; genus JACOMY01. The sequence continues at coordinate 2,639,035 of OY770024.1, forward strand.
GCTCGCGCTGGCCTCGCGCTGGCTGCCGGCCAGCCGCTTCGCGCAGGTGACGGGACTGCAGATGATGGCCGGCATGATCGGCGGCTTTCTCGGGCAGGCGCCGCTGGCGGCCCTGGTGGAGACGGCGGGTTGGCGCGACGCGCTCGCCGGCTCGGCGGTGGTCGGCCTCCTGCTCGCCGCCGCCATCTGGCTGGTGGTGCGCGACTACCCGCCGAACAGCAAGGCTCCACCGCGGGCACGGACCTCCTTCAAGGGGCTGCTGGCAAGCCTCGCGCGCGTCCTCTCTCGCCGTCAGAACATCCTGACCGCCTTGATCTCGGCGGCCATGACCGCGCCGATGTTGTCCTTCGCCGGCTTCTGGGGCGTGGCCTGGCTGATGCAGACGAAAGGCTACGAGCGTCCCGGCGCGGGCGCGGTCGCCTCCCTCCTGCTCTTGGGCTGGGCGGTCGGCTCGCCCCTGGCCGGCTGGCTCTCGGACCGATTGGGCCGTCGCAAGGTCGTGATCCAGGCGGGCGCCCTGGCGGCCATCATCGCTTTGGCGCTCCTCATCTACCTGCCCTGGCTGCCGTCGCCGCTGATGTGGGCCCTGTTCCTGACGGTCGGGGCCGCCTGCGGATGCATGTCGGTGGCCTTCGCCCTGGTGCGCGGCTACAACCCGGCGAGCGAGACCGGGGCCGCCTTCGGCTTCATCAACGGCGCCGTGACCGCCACCGGGGCGATCTTCCAGCCGTTGATCGGCTTTCTCCTCGACCTGGGCTGGAGCGGCGAGATGAACGGCGGCGCCCGCGTCTACAGCGCGGAGACCTACCAGCTGGCGCTCTCCGTCCTGCTGGTCTTCCTGGCCGCCGCCCTGGTCCTGAGCCTCGGCCTGCGCGAAGCGCGAGACGAAAGCCCACCAGCTTAGGGCGGCACTTGGTCACTGGCCGACAGCCAAAGCGGCCGTCTTCGCCATAGGAATTCAATGAACCGGCGCTAGACTGCCGCTTCCTGCAAATGGCGGAGACCGGGATGCGCCGACAACGCAAGGCCAAGATCGTTGCCACCTTGGGGCCTTCCAGCTCTTCGCCGGAGCGCATCCGCGCGCTCTTTCAAGCCGGCGCCGACGTCTTTCGCCTGAACTTCTCGCACGGAGAACGGGCCGAGCAGAAGGCCCGCATCGAGATCATTCGCCAGGTGGAAGCCGAGTTCGACCGGCCGATCGGCATCCTGGCCGATCTGCAGGGACCGAAGCTGCGCCTGGGAACCTTCCGCGACGGCGAGGCGCACTTGGAGGCCAAGGCTTCCTTCCGCTTGGACATGAGCAAGGAGCCCGGCGACGAGACCCGCGCCCCGCTGCCGCACAAGGAGATCTTCGCCGCCCTGAACGAGGGTCAGACCCTGCTGCTGGACGACGGCAAGGTGAGCCTGAAGGTGGTCAGCCACGGCAGCGACTTCGCCGACTGCGAGGTGACGGTGCCCGGCACCTTGAGCGACCGCAAGGGGGTCAACGTCCCGGGCGCGGTGCTGCCGATTTCTCCCTTGACCAGGAAGGACCGCGCCGACCTCTCCTTCGCATTGGATCAGGGGGTCGACTGGGTGGCGCTCTCCTTCGTGCAGCGGCCGGAAGACATCGCCGAGGCGCGCCGGCTGATCCAGGGCCGGGCCGCCCTCTTGAGCAAGATCGAGAAGCCCGCCGCGCTGGATCACCTGGACGAGCTGGTGGAGCTGTCGGACGCCATCATGGTGGCGCGCGGCGACCTGGGCGTGGAGATGCCGCTGCAGCACGTGCCCCGCTGGCAGAAGAAGATCGTCCGCAAGTGCCGCAAAATGGGCAAGCCCGTGGTCGTGGCGACCCAGATGCTGGAGTCCATGATCGCCTCGCCGACACCGACCCGTGCCGAGGTCTCCGACGTGGCGACCGCCGTCTACGACGGCGCGGACGCGGTCATGCTGTCGGCCGAGTCGGCGGCCGGCCAGTACCCGGTCGAAGCCGTCACCATGATGAACCGTACTCTGCTGGCGACCGAGCGCGACCGCTTCTTCGAGCCCATCGTGCACGCCCTGCAGGTCCAGCCCGAATCGACCGGTCCAGATGCCATCACCGCCGCCTCGGCCCAGGTGGCCGACACCATCGGGGCCGAGGCCATCGTCTGCTACACCACCTCCGGCTCCACCGCCAAGCGGGCCGCGCGGGAGAAGCCGACGGTGCCGATCCTGGTGCTGACCGAGGAGATCGCGACCGCGAGGCGCCTGGCCCTTCTCTGGGGCGCCCACTGCGTGCGCACCTCCGACGTCCACTCCTTTCAGGAGATGGTCAAGAAGGCCTGCCGTATCGCGCTGGAGCAGGGCTTCGCGCAGGCCGGCAGCAAGCTGGTGGTGACCGCCGGTGTCCCCTTCGGCACCCCCGGCGCCACCAACGTCCTGCGGATTGCCCGGGTTCCGACCAGCTAGCCCATCAGGCCGAAGGCAGCGCGCAGCGCGTTGAGGCCCTTGGCGATGCCCATCTCGTCGATCGAGTGCGGCAATCCCGGACGCAGCAACAGCTCGACCTGGAGGCCCGCGGCCTTCAGGCTCTCCGCCGCCATCTCGGAAGCCTGATAGGGCACCACGGGATCGGCCGTGCCATGCACCAGCAGCACCGGCGGTCGCGACTGGATCTCCTCCTCCACTCCGTCGCCGCCGATCAGGCGGCCGGAGAAGCCGACGATCTGCGCCGGTGCCGTATTGCGCCGCAAGCCGACGTGCAGGGAGAGCATCGTGCCTTGGCTGAAGCCGACCAGCCCGAGAGAGTCCGCCGACAAGCCCAGGCGCGTCAGCTCTTCGTCGAGGAAGGCATCGACCAGCGAGGCCGCCAGCCTGAGGCCCGCCAGCATCTGTGCCTCGCTGCGGTCCATCAGGCTGAACCACTGCAGACCCATGGGATTGGCATCGCAGGGAAAGGGCGCGTTGGGCGAGACGAAGGCGGCGTCCGGCAGGCCTCGCGCAAGGTAGGGTGCCAGGCCGATCAGGTCGTCGCCGTTGGCGCCCCAGCCATGCAGCAGCACCACCAGTTGCTTGGCCGTGCCGCTGGCCGGCGGCAGACGCGGTCCGTCGAGCGCCATCAGACCGCTCATGCTCCTCTCCTCCTGGCGCTACGCGGCATCGGGAACGCCCTTGGTCGTCGAGTACTCCCAGTGCAGCACCTCGCCCGGCCGGGCGATCGGTCGGATGGCGTGCGCGGCGGCCGCCGCCTCGGCGAAGCCGGTCAGGATCAGCTTCAGCTTGTGCGGGTAGTGCACGATGTCGCCGATGGCGAAGATCCCGGGGACCGAGGTCTCGCAGGTCGTGGGCTCGACGGTGATCAGACTCTTTTCCAGCTGCAGGCCCCAGTCCGCGATCGGCCCCAGGTTCATCGAAAGGCCGAAGAAGGGCAGCAGGGCATCGGCCTCCAGGCTGCGGGTCTCTCCCTCCAAGGTGCGGACCACGACGGCCTCCAGCCTCTTGCCGTCCCCCTCCAAGCCGGCCAGCTGATAGGGGATGACCTTCTCGATGGGCCCTCCTTCCTTGGCCAGGGCCTCCATCTGCGAGACCGTTTCGGGCGCGCCGCGAAACTTCGGCCGGCGATGCACCATGTAGATCTTCTTGGCCACGTCGGCGAGCGAGACCGCCCAGTCCAGCGCCGAGTCGCCGCCGCCGGCGATCACAAGGGTGCGGTCGCGAAAGTCCTCGCGCTTGCGCACCAGGTAGTGCACGCCGACCCCCGGACCGGCATCCTCGTAGCGCTCGATCCCCTCCAGGGGCGGCCGGTTCGGCCCGAAGGCGCCGGCCCCGGCGGCGATGATCACCGCATGGGCGACGATCGCCACCCCGCCGGATGTCTCGACCCGCCAGCGCCCGTCATCCAGCTGCTTGAGCCCGGTTGCCTGCTGGCCCAAGTGATAGACCGGTTCGAAGGGGGCCGCCTGCTCGACCAGCCGCTCGACCAGCTGGCCCGCGTCGATGCTGGGAAAGGCGGGGATGTCGTAGATCGGCTTTTCGGGGTAGAGGGCGGCGCACTGCCCGCCCGCCATCTCCAAGCTGTCGACGACATGGGCCTGCAGCTTCAGCATGCCCAGCTCGAAAATCGCGAAGAGACCGACAGGGCCGGCCCCGATGATCACCACGTCCGTTTCTTCTACCGCACCAGCCATGGTTATGCTCCCCCTGGCCACCGCCAATTCGAGGCCCTCCGATAGAGCCAGCGAGGGGAGCTTGGCAAGAGCCCTCGCAGCCCGCTATGACAGCCGGCGATGATCGTGACCGCCGGCCCTTTGCGCCACTGTTTTCTACCCGACTGCAACGCGACAGAATCTCTCGCGCATGCGCTCGCGCCCCTGCTGAGGCCCGGCGACGTCGTCCTTCTGAAGGGCGATCTGGGCAGCGGCAAGACCAGCTTCGCCCGGGCGCTCATTCGTGCCCTGCCGGAGCCGTCGGGAGAAATCAAGGCCGATGAGGAGGTCCCCAGCCCGACCTTCACCCTGGTGCAGATCTACGAGCGCCAGCCGGCCGAGGTCTGGCACTTCGACCTCTATCGCCTCTCCAGCGCCGAGGAGGTCCACGAGCTTGCCTGGGAAGAAGCGCTCGGCACCGCGATCATCCTGGTGGAGTGGCCGGAGCGCCTCGGCCCCCTGACACCCGCGAACGCGCTCACCTTGCACTTGGACTGGCGGGAGCAAGGCCGTCTCGCGCGCTTCGAGGGCGACCGCGACTGGGCGGCGCGCCTGGCCGCCCTGCCGCAGAGCGTCTAGAGGGCGGCCGCGATGGTGCAGACCGAGGAGATGCAGCAGACGGACCGCGCCCGACTTCGCGACACCTTTCTGTCGACGGCCGGCTGGGGCGACGCCGAGCGGCGCCTGCTGGCCGCCGACGCTTCCTTTCGGCACTACGACCGCCTGACGCGCCGGGACGGAACCGCCGTACTGATGGATGCCCCGCCGCCGAAGGAAGACGTGGCGCCCTTTCTCAAGGTTGCCGAACTGCTGGCCGGGATGGGCCTTTCCGCGCCCGGCGTGCTGATGAGCGACAGCAGGAACGGCTTCGTTCTGCTGGAGGACTTGGGCGACGCCACCTTCACCCGCGTCTTGGCCGAGGGCGGCGACGAGCGTACCCTCTACGCGCTGGCGATAGACCTTCTGGTCGCGCTGCGGAAGCGCTGGCGGCCGGAGATGGCCGAGAGTCTCGATCCCTACGATCTACCGGCCCTGCTGGCGGAGGCGCGCCTCTTGATCGACTGGTACCTGCCCGCCGTGACGGGACGGCCCACGTCCGACGAAACGGCCGCCGACTACCTGGCGGCTTGGCGGCAGGTGCTGACGCCGGTGGCCAGCCGCCGCGAGGTGCTGGTGCTGCGGGACTATCATGTCGACAATCTGGTGCGGCTGCCGCACAGGCAAGGCGTCGCCGCCTGCGGGCTCCTGGACTTCCAGGACGCGCTGATCGGATCGGCGGCCTACGATCTGGTCTCCTTGCTGGAAGACGCCCGGCGCGACATCGCCGAGGATCTGGTGGAAGAGATGCTGGAGCGTTGGCACATCGCCCTGCCGGAGCGCGACGCGGAGCAAGACCGCCTGGACTTTGCGTGTCTCGGCCTCCAGCGCAGCGCCAAGATCGTCGGCATCTTCACCCGCCTGGACCGACGGGACGGAAAGCCCCGCTATCTGGAGCATATCCCGCGCGTGCTGCGGCTGGTTCGGCGCGGACTGCGGCACCCGGCCTTGGAACCGGTGGCGGCCTGGTTCGAGCGGCACCTGCCCCTGAACGAAGCTGCCGCGCCGCAAGCCGCATCGGGACAAGGCGTGCCTGGCCAAGCAAAGGAAACGATGACGTGACCTGGCAAAGCAAAGAGACGATGCCGCAACGCGCGATGGTCTTGGCCGCCGGCCGCGGAGAACGCATGCGGCCGCTGACCGACAGCTTGCCCAAGCCCTTGATCGAAGTGCAGAGGCGCAGCCTCATCGACCGTGTTCTGGACCATCTGGCCGTGGCGGGCGTGGAGCACACCGTCGTGAACCTGCATCATCTGGGCTCGGCCGTGCGCAGACACTTGGACGGGCGCGAGAGCCCGGCGATCGAGTTCTCGGAAGAAGCGGACCTGTTGGAGACGGGCGGCGGCGTCGCCAAGGCGCTGCCCCTGCTGGGCGAGGACCCCTTCTTCGTCGTGAACGGCGACATCCTCTGGCTGGACGGCACAGAACCCGCATTGCGCCGCTTGGCCTGTCAATGGGACGATGCCCGGATGGATGCCTTGCTGCTGTTGCAGCCGACCGTTTCGGCCCATGGCTATGGCGGTGTCGGCGATTTCCGCATGGACCCCTGGGGCCGGCTCTGCCTTCGCCCGGAGCGGGAGCTGGCGCCCTTCGTTTTCGCCGGCGTGCAGATTCTCTCTCCGCGCCTCTTTGCCGGCTGCGCCGTCGAGCCCTTTCCCTTGCTGACGCTCTACCGCAAGGCGGCCGACGCAAGGCGGCTCTACGGTGTCCGGCATGAGGGCGAGTGGTTTCACGTCGGAACGCCGAGCGCGCTCGCCGACACCGAAAGAGCCCTCGTCGAGATGGGCTTCAATAGCGGCGAGGAATGAGCGGCGGGGCCACCAAGGTCTTCACCATTCCGGCCGGCAACAGCTTCGTCGACTGCCTGGCCGACGGCCTCTTGCGGCAGGCCGGTCCCGATCCCCTGGCGCTCGCGCGCATGACCCTTCTGCTGCCCAACCGGCGCGCCGTCAGGGCCGTCGGCGAGGCCTTTCTGCGGCTAGGCGAGGGCCAGCCGCGCCTCCTGCCCCGCCTGATCCCGCTCGGCGATCTCGAAGCCGAGGAGCTGGCCTTGGAAAGCGGCGGTAGCTTGGGCGCCCAGCTTGACCTGGCGCTGGCCCCGGCGGGCAGCGAGGCAGGGAGGATCGCCCTTCTGTCGCAGCTGGTCGGCGCCTGGGTAAGGGCGCGCGGGCAGACCATGCCGGCCGCCGGCGTGGCCCGTCTGGCGCGCGACCTGGCGCGCCTCATCGACGAGGCCGAAACGGCGGAGATCGACTGGCGCCGCCTGGAGGGGATCGTGCCCGAAGAGCTGGCGGCGCACTGGCAGACCACCCGCTCTTTCCTGTCCATCGTCACCGAGACCTGGCCCGAGATCGAAAGAGCGCAAGGCCTGCTGGGACCAGCCGCGCGCCGCCGGCTGCTGTTGGACGCGCAGGTCGCGCTCTGGGAGACCTCTCCGCCAAGCGGAGCGGTAATCGCCGCCGGGTCGACCGGTAGCATCCCGGCCGTCGCCCGCCTGCTGGCCAGCATCGCCCGACTGCCGGAGGGCCAGGTGGTGCTGCCCGGGCTCGACCAGAGCTGCAGGCAAGAGCTTTGGGAGGCGATCGCCGCCGACCCGGGCCATCCCCAGCACGGCCTGGCCGCTCTGCTCTCGCTCTTGGAGATCACGCCCGACCGGGTCGCGCTGTGGCCCCAGTCCCTGCCGGAAAGCGATGCGGCCGCGCTCGCCAACCTCGCCATGCGGCCGGCCGCCGAGACGGTCACCTGGCGCGACCTGGCGGCGGGTGCCTCGCCGAACCGCCGCGCCGGCTGGTCACGCGCCCTGGCCGGGACGACCTGGTACGACTGCGCCGACGAGCGCTCGGAGGCGAGCCTCATCGCCTTGCTGTTGCGCCAGGCCCTTGAGGAGCCCCGCAAGACGGCGGCCCTGGTCACGCCCGACCGCGACCTGGCTCGCCGCGTCGGCGCCGAACTGGCCCGTTGGGAGATCGCGATCAACGATTCCGGCGGGCGGCCGCTGGCGGAGACGCCGCCGATGGCCTTTCTGCGCTTGCTGGCCAAGGCCGTCGCCGATGAGTTGACGCCGGAAGCCCTATTGGCCCTGCTCAAACATCCCTTGGCCGCCGCCGGCCGGGAGCGTCGGCATCTGGCGCGCGATACGCTCGAACTGGAACGCCACCTGCTGCGCGGGCCGCGCCCGCAGCCGGGCATCGCCGGACTGCACGGGGCCATCGCCAGGGCCCGCCAGGCGGAACGGCCCTTGGCGAAAGAGCGCGCGGACCGGCTGGACGCCCTCGTGGAAGGCCTGGAGCAGTGTCTCGCACCCTTCCTGGCGCGCGCGTCGCGCCAGACGGACAGCTTCGCGGCCTTGCTGGAGACCCACCTTCAGGTGGCGGAAAGGCTGGCCGCGACGGTGGAGGAAAGCGGCGCGGAACGCCTCTGGGCGGGCGAGGCGGGAGAGGCGTCGGTCGATGCCATAGGCGAGCTGCGGGCCGCCGCGGCCGACCTTCCCGACCTCTGGCCCGGCGACTATCCCGAGCTCTTCGACAGCCTGCTGGAGGGGCGCGTGCTGCGGCCGCGCTACGGTTTGCATCCGCGTCTCTTCCTCTGGGGTCCCTTGGAAGCGCGCCTGCAAAGCTGCGACCTGGTGATCCTGGGCAGCCTCAACGAAGGCAGCTGGCCGGCACAGCCCGATCCCGGACCCTGGCTCAGCCGACCGATGCGGGCGGAGCTGGGCTTGCCGCCGCCCGAGCGGCGCGTCGGCCTGGCGGCCCACGACCTGGTGCAGTCGCTGGCCGCCCCCGAGGTCGTCTTGACCAGAGCGGCCAAGCAGGAGGGCACGCCGACCATCCCGGCGCGCTGGTTGGCACGCCTGGAGGCGCTGGTCGAGGTCCTGGGCCTTCGCGACCAACTCCGCCGTCCCGACGCCCAGGCGGCCGCCTGGATCGCGGCGCTCGACCGTCCGGACGCGGTGCGCCCCTGCCCGCCGCCAGCACCCCGTCCGCCGGTGGAGCTGCGGCCGCGCCGTCTCTCGGTCACCCGCGTCGAGACATGGATGCGCAACCCCTACGGCATCTATGCGCGCCACATCTTGGGACTGGAGCGACTGCGCGACCTGGCCGAGGAACCCGGCCCCGCCGAGCGCGGCATGATCGTCCACGCCGCATTGGAGGCATTCGTGAAGGCCTATCCCAAAGCCTTGCCGAACGATGCCGGTGACGCGCTCGCGACTATTGCCCAGCGCACGCTGGACGAAGCCGGGCTGCCGGAGGATCAGCAGCGGCTCTGGCGGCCGAGGTTGGAGCGGCTCCTCGCCTGGTACCTGGACCTCGACGCGGGGCGGCGGCCGGCGCTCGCGGAAGTGCGGGCCGAGGTTGGCGGGACGATGGTCCTGGATGGGCCGGCCGGCAAGTTCGAGCTGACCGCCAAGGCTGACCGGATAGAGCTGGGTTCCGATGGCCAGGTCACTCTGGTCGACTACAAGACCGGCGCCCCTCCCAAGGCGAAGGACGTCGCGCAAGGCTTCGCGCCGCAGCTTCCCTTGGAGGGCGCGATCGCGCGGGCCGGCGGCTTCGCGGGCCTGGGCGCAAGCGCGCTGGCGGAGCTGGAGTACTGGCACCTGGCGGGCGGCAAGGAGTCCGGGACGACCCGCCGGGCCGGCGGGTCCAAGGGCCCCGATGCCGACCGGTTGGCAATCGGCGCCGAAGAGGGGCTCGCCAGCCTCGTCGCCGCCTTCGACCGGCCGGAGACGGCCTACCTGGCGCGACCTCGGCCAGGCGCGGCGCCCGCCTACGACGACTACGCGCACCTTGCCCGCATCGCGGAGTGGAGCAGCGGCGGGGAGGAGGAGGCGTGACCGGCCCTCTCCGCGACGCGACGCTCCAGCAAGGCAAGGCGCTGGACCCCAGGGCCACCATCTGGGTCGAGGCCTCGGCCGGCAGCGGCAAGACCAAGGTGCTGGTCGACCGCTGCCTGCGCCTCCTGCTGGACGGCACCCAGCCGGAGCGCCTGCTGTGCATCACCTTCACCAAGGCGGCGGCGAGCGAGATGGCGAACCGTCTGATGCGGACTCTGTCCAGATGGGTCGCGTTGGATGGGGTGGCGATGGAAAGGCAGCTGGACGCCCTGCTCGGCCGCCACCCCGCGGCGGAGGAGATCGCCTTGGCGCGCAAGCTCTTCGCCATGGTGCTCGACACGCCCGGTGGCTTGAAGGTGCAGACCTTGCACAGCTTCTGCCAGTCGATCCTGACGCGCTTTCCCTTGGAAGCCGGCATCAGTCCGGGCTTCACCGCGTTGGACGAGCGCGACTCTGTGGAGCTGATGGCGCTCGCCCGCCGCGATCTCCTGGAGCGGGCCGGCCGTGAGCCGGCGCTGAGCGAGTCCTTGAGCCGCATCCTGGTGGCGCAAGGCGACGAAGGCCTCTTCGCGCTGCAAAGGGCGCTGACGCAACAGCGCGACGCAGTCATGCCGATCCTGGCGGCGGGCAGCCTTCCCCCCTTGGCACGCCTTTCCGAAAAACTGGGGCTCGCGATCGATGCCGACCCGACCACCCTGTTGTCGGACGGTCTGGTCGATGCCGCCTTGCCCCTTCGGGATCTCCCTCTGGTCCGCGACGCCTTGGCGAAGGGCAGCCCGGGCGACCAGGAGAAGGCGGAGCAACTGCAGTCCTTCCTGACCACGCCGGAGGCCGATCGCCCGGGGCTCTACAAGGCCTATGCCGCTCTCTTCCTCGCCAACAGCGGGGCGAAGCGCGCCGTCAGGAAGAAGCTCCTGACTAACAAGGCCCTTGCCGCCGTGCCCGAGGCCCTGTCCGTCATGGAGGCGGAAGCCGCGCGTCTCCTGGCCCTGGAACGGCGTCAGACGGCGGCTCTCTGCCTGCAGCTCTCCGGCGACTGCCTGCGCGTCGCCGAATCCCTGCTGGAGGCCTATGGCCAGCGCAAGCGCGGCGTCGGCGCACTGGACTACCAGGACCTGCTGCAGGTATCGGCCGACCTCCTGGCCAAGCCCGGGGTTGCCGCCTGGGTGCTGTTCAAGTTGGACGGCGGCCTAACGCACATCCTAATCGACGAGGCACAGGACACCTCGCCCCTGCAGTGGCGAATCCTGAAGCTCCTGACCCAGGAGTTCTATGGCGGCGAAGGCGCACACGAAGCCAAGGAAGGCCGGCCGCGCAGCGTCTTCGCGGTGGGAGACAGCAAGCAGTCTATCTACCGCTTCCAGGGCGCCGATCCGGCCGGCTTCGATGCCGCCGCCAGGCACTACGCCCAGCAGGCGACCCAGGTCAGGGCAGGCTTCCGACGGGTCGAGCTGACGCATTCCTTCCGCTCGACACCGGCGGTCCTGGCGGCGGTCGACGCCGTGTTCGCGAGCGGCCCGGCGCTTACCGCCGGCGGCTACCCCCGCCACCACCCGATCCGCGACGGCGATGCCGGCCAGGTCACGCTGTTCGAACGCCACCAGCCCGAGGAAGAAGCCGAGGAGACGGCCTGGGCCTTGCCCTTGGCGCAGAACCGCTCCGAGAGTCCCGCCGCGCGCGTGGCGGACGAGGTCGCGAGCCTGATCGCCGGCTGGCTGGGTGCCGAGGCGCCGGGACCCCGGGACCCTGCCTGGCTGACCGCCAAGGGCAGGGCGATCGGCGCCGGCGACATCCTGATCCTGGTGCGTCGGCGCGACCAGCTCTTCCACCTGCTGGCGCGCGCCTTGGAGCGGCGTGGCGTCCCGATCGCCGGCATCGACCGGATGCTGCTGTCCCAACAGATGGCGGTGATGGACCTGACAGCCCTGGCCCAGGTGCTCTTGCTCCCGGACGACGACTTGAGCCTGGCCTGCGTGCTGAAAGGCCCCCTCTACGGCCTGAACGACGAGAGTCTCTTTCGCCTGGCCCATGGTCGGGAGGGCAGTCTCTGGTCCACGCTCCGGCTGAGGTCGGAGGAGGAGCCGCTCTGGCGCTTTGCCGCCGAAGAGCTCGCCGAACTCAGGGCCGCGCTCGACTACCAACCACCCTTCGAGCTCTTCTCCGACCTCTTGGGCGCGCGCGGCGGTCGCAGGCGGCTCTACGCCCGTCTCGGCGAGGAGAGCGGCGATCCGCTGGACGAGTTCCTGTCGCTGGCGCTGGCCTTCGAGCGCGAGCATGTGCCCTCGCTGCAGGGCTTTCTCGCCTGGCTCACACGCAGCGAGGTCGAGGTGAAGCGCGACCTGGAGGCGGCGGGCGAGAAGGTGCGCTTGATGACGGTGCATGGCGCCAAGGGCCTGCAGGCGCCTATCGTCATGCTTCCCGACACGCGCGAGCGGCGCGTGCGCCCGGACCCGCTGCTGATCGACCGCGAAGGGGAACTGCTGGTGCAGCGGGTCCCCGGTTTGGAGGCTATCCCGCAACTGGCGCCCCTGATCGCCGAGGAGCGGGAGGCCGCGGCGGCGGAGGAGCGGCGGCTGCTCTATGTCGCCATGACCCGCGCCGAGGACCGCCTCTATCTCTTCGGGCACCAAACCAAGAGCGGCGCGGCGGAAGGCAGCTGGTACGACCTTCTGGATCGGGGCATGGCCCAGCTCTGTGGCGCGGGGCCGGCACCCAAGACCCACGGCAACCCGCAGACCGCGCCGGTCGAGGCCGGCGCGCCCCCGGTGGCGGCGACACCCGCCTCCCTACCTCGCTGGGCCTTCCGCGGCGCGCCCTCGGAACCGGAGCCCGCGCGTCCTCTCAGCCCCTCCAGGCCCAGCCTACCGGATCCGCCGGTCTTGTCGCCGCTGTCCCAGGCGCCGAGTCCGGGCCTGACACGCGGCCGGCTGGTGCATCGCCTTTTGCAGCTGCTGCCGGACTTGGCGGAGACCTCGCGCCGCGCCGCGGCGGATCGATTCCTGGCACAGCCGGCCCTGGACCTGGCGCCCGAAGCGCGGGCGGCACTCGCGCGCGAGGTCTTCGCCGTGCTGGAGTCGCCGGAAGCCGCTCCGCTCTTCGGGCCGGACAGCCGGGCGGAGGTACCCTTGACCGGCATGGTCGGAACCACACGCATTTCGGGACAGATCGACCGTCTGGCGATCACCGAACGCGACGTCTTGCTGGTCGACTTCAAGACCAATCGCCCCTCGCCCCGAACGGCGGACCAAGTGCCGCGGGCCTATCTGCAGCAATTGGCCGCCTACGCCGCGCTCTTGCGCGCAATCTATCCGCGGCGACGGCTTCGTTGCTTCCTCCTGTGGACCGAAACCGCGCGACTTATGCACATCAGCGATGACCGGCTCTCACAAGCGAGCGGCTTGACCCTGTCGGCGAAGCCTTCCTAGATAGCGGTGACTGTCCGCAGGGCGCGCGTCGCCCCGCAGAGGTCAAGAGGCTACATGGAAGCGATACGATGAGCATCAACAAGGTCACCGACACTTCATTCGATGACGATGTGCTGAAGGCCGGCCAGCCCGTGCTGGTGGACTTCTGGGCGGAGTGGTGCGGGCCCTGCAAGGCCATAGCACCGGCCCTCGAGGACTTGGCACAGGAGATGTCCGGTCGCGTGAGCATCGCCAAAATCAACATCGACGAGAACCCCAAGACCCCCAGCCAATACGGCGTGCGCGCCATTCCGACCCTGATGATCTTCAAGGACGGCCAGGTCGCCGCCACCAAGCTGGGCGCCGTCAGCAAGACCCAATTGCAGCAGTGGGTGGAGTCGGTCGTCTGACGCAGATACAAACCCCTCCCTAGACACGATAGCGAGGGCCGGCTTCAGCCCTCGAGCGGCAGGACGTCCACGGCGACGGCGACCCGGTGGGAGCCGCCGCCGACGACGAAACCGTTGATCGGGCTGACGTCGCCGTAGTCGCGGCCCCAGGCCAAGGTGATGTGCTCGTCGGCCACCAGCAGATCGTTGGTGGGATCGGCGTCGATCCACCCGACGCCCGGACACCAGGCCGACAGCCAGGCATGCGAGGCATCGGCGCCGATGCGCCGTGGCTTGCCCTCCGGCGGGTGGGTCAGGAGGTAGCCGCTGACATAGCGGGCCGCCAAGCCCAGCGAACGCAGGCAGGCGATCGCGACATGGGCGAAGTCCTGGCAGACCCCCTGCCGGCGTTCGATCACCTCGCTCACCGGCGTGTAGATGTCGGTGACGCCGCCCTTGTAGGTGAAGTCGGCAAAGATCTTGTGGGTCAGCTCGGCTAGACATAGCAGGAAGGGCCGCCCGGGCGTCAGCACGGCGCGGGCCAAGGCCTCCACCGAATCGCCGATTCGAACATGCGGCGACTGAAAGGTGAACTGCAGCGCGTCTCGGGTCTCGGCGTCCACGGCGTCGCCTATTGTCCGGGCCACCTCCTCCCACGGCGGGCTGGCCGCGGGGTCGCCCGGGTGAGGCGCCGTCACCTCGACTTGCGAGCTTGCCCTGACGTCCAGCCGATCGTGCGGTTCCTGCACCGTCAGGTCCGTCACGCCGTTGCCGAAGAAGTCGGTCCGCTCCTGCATGACCACCGGCAGGGGCCGGATCTTGAGATCGCTGGTCAGGACCGTCTGGTGCGGCGTCGATCGGGGCCGCAAGTGCAGGTGCTGATGCGAGAGCGCGACCGGGCTGGTGTAGCGAAAGCTGGAGCGATGGCTGACGCTGTAGCGCACCGGCCGGCCCCTACCTGGGCGCACCGGCGCCGGCCACCTTGGTCTCCAAGGCGTGGCTGAAGAAGCGGCTGGTCAAGGCATCGGAGAGCTGCACGAAGTCCTCCGTCGTCTCCGCCAGAAGCAGGTCCAGGTCCTGGGGCCCGCCTTCCGTCAGGCGGTGGAGATCGGAGAGCTTCAGGCTGGCCGACAGCCCGATCAGCAGGCGGTCGGTCTCCTCCAGGCGTGACCAGGATTCGGTCTGGTCCGGCAGCACGCTCAAGTGCCGCTCGATGCGCTCGACCTGGAAGAGGATGGAGCGCGGATTGCTGGCATCCATCAAGAGGAGGTCCAGGATGGGCGCCAGCTGCGGCTCGGTCTTGTAGCGCCAGGAATAGGTCATCAGACTGTCGGCCAGTTCCAGCAGCAGTTCCAGCCCGCCTTCGCGTTCGGCCGCGCCGGTCCCGGCGATGGCGCGGATCGCGCGCGTGGTCTGCCAGCCGCGTTCGACCCGGCGTCCCATGTTCAGGAAGTGCCAGCCGTAGTCGCGGGTCATGTTCTCCATGACCATGCCGTTCAAGGCGGAGAGCTGGCTCACCAACTGGTCCAGCAGGCGCGCCGCCCAGGCTTGGCCGTAGCCGGGCAGGTGCGTTTGGGCCAAGGGCGTGGCCAGAAGCTGTTGCAGGATGTCCCAGGTATCCCTCGAGAGACGCTCGCGCAGCGAGTCCGCTAGGCCCTTCAGAGAGGCCAGCAGGCCCGCCAGGTTGTCGGGACAGTCGCTGTCGGCGAAGTAGCCCTTCGGCTCGGTGATGAAGCTGATCGGACCGGAGGCCGCGAAGCGCGCGGCGCAGTCGGCGGAGATGTGCTGCAGGCTCTCCAGCAGATCCACCACGCGGGCCAGCGAGACCTGGTCGCTGCCGGCACGCTGGACCCCGCCGACCCGCACCACGAAGGAGCGCAAGAGCCTGACGGTGTTCTCCAGCCGCTCCAGGTAGCGTCCGAACCAATAGAGGTTGTCGGCGGAGCGGCTGGGCAGCTCGTGACCGCTGCGCCGCAAGGCCAGTACCTGGCGCACGTTGGGCAGCAGCGAGACCTGCTCCACCGGCTCCTCGCCCAGAATCCAGATGTCCTTGCTGATATCGCCGGTCTGAATGATCGGCAGGCCGGCGCTGGTCTCGCCGCCGACCCGCAGCAGGCCGCCCGGCATGGCGAGATAGCCGTCCGCCGTCGCCGCCAGGTAGACCCGGAAGGTCATGGGCACCGGCGTGATGCTGCCGTCGTCCCGCCACAGCGGCGTGGTGGAGGCCGCCGGCACCTCGCGGCCGACGAAGTCGTAGCCACGACGCCGGATCTGCCGCTCCAGGGCCTCGCGTTCCGGGCTGCCCGCCTCCGTCTTGAGATAGCCCTTGGCGTCGGCGTCCAGCAGCGCCTTGGACAAGGTGAGATCGCGGACCACCAGGGAATCCAGGTTCGCCAGCACCTGGGCCTGCCCTTCGGCGTCGCCGCCCCACCAGGTGTCGACGCTGTCGAGTGCCAGGTCCTCGTCCAGCAGCACCCGGCTCAGCTTCGGCAGATAGGCCAGGAGCGCATCGCTCTGCGCCAAGCCGCTGCCGATCGCGTTGGCGAGCACCACCTTGCCGCCGCGCACCGCCCGCATCAGTCCCGGAACCCCGGTGCCGAAGCCGGAAAGCTCCAAGGGGTCCATCTGCAGGGAGTCCGCCTGGCGGACCATCAGGTCGACCGGCTTCAGTCCCTCGACCGACTTCAAATAGAGGCGCTCGCCGCGCATGGTGAGATCGGGCCCCTCGACCACGCTGTAGCCCAGATACTGCGCCAGATAGACGTGCTCGAAGTAGCTGTCGCGCTGCGCGCCCGCTGTCAGCACCACGACCAGCGGTTCGTCCTGACGGGAAAGGGCCAGAAAGTGTTCGCTGAAGGCACGGAAGAATGTCGCCAGGCGTTCCACGTTGCTGGCGCCGAAGAGCTCCGGCAGGGCGCGGGAGACGACGATCCGGTTCTCCAGCGCATAGCCGCTGCCGCTGGGGGCCTCGCTCCGGTCGCTGGCGACAAGCCATCGCCCGTCCGGCCCCCGCACCAGATCGAAGGCCAAGAGGTGCAGCCAGGTCCCTCCAGCCACCTCGACGCCATGGCAAGGGCGGATGAAGTGCGGATTGGCATAGACGCTCGCGGCCGGCAGGTGTCCCTCCTTGATCAGCCGCTGCGGTCCGTAGAGGTCGGCCGTCAAGGCGTTCAGCAGACGCGCGCGCTGCACCAGGCCGGCCTCCAGCCGACGCCACTCCTCCGCATCGATAAGGCCGGGCAGAAGGTCCAGCCGCCAGGGGCGCTCTTGTCCGTCTGCCGCGTCCTTGGCGATGTAGGAAAGCCCGTTCTCGGAGAGCGCGCGCTGCGCGATGTCGTGAGCCTGCCGGCGCCCGGCCTCGTCCAGGCCGGCCAGGTGCGCGATGGCGCGACGCCAATGCGGGCGCACCGATCCGTCGGCGGCCATCAGCTCGTCATAGCGGCCGGGCGATGGGCGATAGCCCGACAGCAGCGCGGCGAGCGCGGCCTCATCGCCCGTGGCGGTCAAGGGCGCGCTCATCTGCCTACTCCGTCACGTCCCCGGGGCGAGGCTCATTTGTCTCACGCAGGGCCGCGCGATGACAAGGCTTCACGCCGGACGCGCCACCCTGACGCGACCGGCACAAAAAAAGGAGGGGTCGGCCCGAAGGCCAACCCCCCAGTGGACACGCGGAGGATCGACCGCGTTGGGGACTTGTTGGATGAGGCCGGGGTCAGCCGATGGAGTGGGCCCCCTGGCCGAACTCGGGATAGGCCTCTTGACCCATCTCCGACTTGTCGAGGCCCACGTGCTCCTCCTCCTCGTCGGCCCGGATGCCGATGGTGGCCTTCAGGATCAGCCAGACGATGGCGCTGGCGACGAAGGTGAAGGCGCCGATGGCCAGGATGCCGACGATCTGGGCGTAGAAGTCGCCGTCGTCGAAGATGGCCACGGCCAGGGTGCCCCAGATGCCGGCGATCAGATGCACCGAGATGGCGCCGACCACGTCGTCGACCTTCAACCGGTCGAAGAAGGGGACGAAGAAGACCACCAGGCCGCCGCCGACGCCGCCGATCACGATGGCCAGCATGGAATGCTGGATGTCCGGGTTGGCGGTGATCGCGACCAGGCCGCCGATGGCGCCGTTCAAGGCCATGGTCAGGTCGACCTTGCCGTAGAGCAGCTGCACCATGATGATCGCCACCACGACGCCGCCGCAGGCCGCGAGGTTGGTGTTGGCGAAGACCAGCGACATGTTGGCGGCATTGGCGGCCGTGCCCAGGGCGAGCTCGGAGCCGCCGTTGAAGCCGAACCAACCGAGCCAGAGGATGAAGGTGCCCAAGGTCGCCAGCGGCAGGTTGGAGCCGGGCATGGGGTGCATCTTGCCGTCGGCCGTGTACTTGCCCTTGCGCGGACCCAGGATGATGGCGCCGGCCAGGGCCGCCCAGCCGCCCACCGAGTGGACGATGGTGGAGCCGGCGAAATCGGAGAAACCGCCGCCGACGTTGTTCAGCCAGCCGCCGCCCCAGGTCCAGGAGCCTTGGATCGGATAGATGATGCCGGTCAGGATCACCACGAAGATGAGGAAGGGGAAGATCCTGACGCGCTCGGCCAGGGTGCCGGAGACGATGGAGGCCGCCGTGGCGACGAAGACCACCTGGAAGAACCAGTCCGACATCACCGAGTAGCCGTTGCCGGTGACGTTGGCGATCATCTCCGCCGTCTTCTCCTCGGCGCCGATCAAGACCGCCTCGGCATCGCCCATGTTGTAGAAGATCGATAGGCTGCCGATCCAGCCGCCCTCGACATCGGTGTACATCAGGCTATAGCCGATGAGGTAATACATGATGCAGGCGATGGAGAAGAGCGCCACGTTCTTCAGGCAGATGGAGGCCGTGTTCTTGGTGCGCACCAGGCCCGATTCCAGCATGGCGAAGCCGGCGGCCATCCACATCACCAGCGCGCCGCACATGAGGAAGGCGAAGGTGTTGAGGACGAACTCCATCTCCGCCTTGTCGGCGAACTCCTGCGCCACGGCGGGCAAGGGCACGGCTGCGAGGCTAAGCGCGCCGGCCGTCCAGAAAAGGTGTCTGGGCTTCATAGTCGGTCAAAACTCCGATCTTGGGATCTCTAAAGGGCTTCGCCGTCCGCTTCGCCGGTGCGAATGCGGACCGCGCTGGTCAGGTCGTAGGTGAAGATCTTGCCGTCGCCGATGCGCCCGGTGCTGGCCGCCTGGCGGATCGCCTCGACGGTCCGCTCGGCCAGATCGGCGCTGACGGCGATCTCGATCTTGGTCTTGGGCAGGAAGTTCACGGCGTACTCGGCGCCGCGGTAGATCTCCGTTTGACCCTTCTGACGGCCGTAGCCCTTCACTTCCGTCACCGTCATGCCGTCGATGCCCAAGCTGGAGAGGGCTTCGCGCACCTCCTCCAGCTTGAAGGGCTTGATGACGGCCATCACCATTTTCATGCCTGAGGTCCTTCCCCCTGTTTCAGCACAAGGCCTGCCGCGTCGGGCAGCTCACCAAGGGTCAAAGCAAGAAGCGTGCCAACATTCGAACTGATTTCGCCGAGGGCAGTTTGCTGCGGCGCAACATGATCTGCGGAGAGTCGATTGCCTCATTCTTGTGCGATCGCCCGTTATCTGCTTAACAAATAGGCAGACAATAGTGAGGCGTGCGACACGGGACGGTCTTGCCCTGGGCGCGAACGCGCATGAGCTTACTGCTATGACCGACATCCAAACCGAAGTCTGTATCGTCGGCGGCGGCTTGGTCGGCCTGGGCCTGGCCGCGGCACTCGGCAGCGCCGGGCTCGACACCGTGGTGCTGGATGCGCGCCCGGTGGAGGCCGGCCTGCAGCCCAGCTTCGATGGGCGGGCCTCGGCGATCGCGCGCGGCACCAGCCAATTGCTGCAGGCGCTCGAGGTCTGGCCCGCCTGCGCCGCCGGCGCGGCCCCCATTCTCGACATCCGCGTGTCGGACGGGCGCCCGGGCGAAGCGGCCTCGCCGCTCTTCCTGCACTATGCCTTGAGCGATCTGGGCGAGGAGGCCTTGGACGGTGGCGCGGCCCAACCGATGGGCCACATCGTCGAGAACCGCTTTCTGCGCCACGCGCTGCTGCAACGCCTGGAAGCGCTACCCTCCGTGCGCATCGTCGCGCCCGCCATCGTCGAGAGCAACGAGCCGGGCCTGGTCGCCAGCCGACTGCGCCTGGCCGACGGCCGCGGCGTGCGCGCCGCCCTGGTGGTGGCATCGGAGGGCAAGGTCTCGGGCCTGCGCGAAGCCGCCGGCATCGGCCTCGCCGGCTGGGACTACCCGCAGGTCGGCATCGTCGCCACCTTGGCGCACGAGCTGCCGCACGCCGGAACGGCGCACGAGTGCTTCCTGCCGGACGGCCCCTTCGCGGTGCTGCCCTTGACCGACGAGACGGACGAGAGGGGTGTCGCACGCCACCGCTCTTCGCTCGTCTGGACCGCCCGCGCGGAGGCACGGGAGCGGATCATGGCCCTGGACGAGGCTGCCTTCGCCGCTGCTTGCCGGCGCCGTTTCGGCGACAGCCTGGGCGCCTTCACCCAATTGGGCGCGCGCTTCGCCTATCCCTTGCGGATGCAGTTGGCGGAGCGCTTCCACGCGCCGCGCCTGGCCCTGATCGGCGACACGGCGCATGCCATCCACCCCATCGCCGGGCAGGGCCTGAACCTGGGCCTGCGCGACGTCGCCGCCCTGGCGGAGCTGGTGGTCGACGCCCGGCGCCTGGGCCTGGACCCGGGCGACGCCAACCTGCTGGAGCGCTACAGCCGCTGGCGCCGCTTCGATTCGGTCGCGCTCTGCATGGTAACGGACGGTCTCAACCGCCTCTTCTCCAACGACCTTCCGCCGCTCCGCCTGGCCCGCGACCTCGGCATGGCGGCGGTCAACCGCGCCGGCCCCTTGAAGCGCTTCTTCATCCAGCACGCCATGGGCCTCACCGGCCGCCTGCCCCGCCTGATCAGGGGCGAGGCGCTGTAGGCGGCAAAGGGACAGACTCTGCGGGGGCGCCTGGTAGAGGTCACGGTCAAGCGGTCCGACGCCCGACTCCTCCCGCCTTCGCGGTGGTCGTCATCGCGAGCGCAGCGAAGCGATCCAGACCGGCATCGAGGTACGTCTGCACTGGATCGCCGCGTCGCTGGCGCTCCTCGCGATGACATCGATGGGCCAGTCGTCTCGTACCTCCCCCTTTGACGTCTTCCTCCGACTTGATCGGAGGATCGCTCTCAGCGGGTCCGGCGACGGAGCAAGAGCGCGCTGATCCAATGGCAAGACGCCGATGATGGAGGAGCAACACACCGAGACGCTCCAATCAAGTCGGAGGACGACACCTACGGGCAACTTTGGGAGCGGCGTCGCCGGTGCGGCGGCCAACGGCCAATGCCATCGCCCCAAGGCTTGGGAGCTGACGCCCTTTCGGATGCAGTCTAGGCCTAACCCCTATTGCCCAACGGCATCGCATCGAGACAGGGCACCGGTAGCGTCTATTCCGGCAGGTAGCGCGCGCTCCAGCTCTCGCCCACGACCCCGGCGGCGCGCATCGCCTCGATCTCTTCCTCGGTGAAGCCCAGCGCGCTGAGGCAGGCGCGACTGTGGGTGCCCGGCTTCGGCATGGGGCCGGGCACGACGATCGCGGCCTCTTGCGGGCGGATGGCGTTGGGGGCGGCGAGGTCGACCCAACGGCCGCTCGGATGGCGGTCGTGGCGGATGAAGGAGAAGGTGGCGCCGACGAGGTCGGCTTCGCCCCGGCTCTCCGGAACGAGATGGCGCGCGCGCACGGCATGCATCTGGTCGAGGGGGTGGCCGCCGAAGTCCGCCTTGCGCAGTACCGAGAGCCAATGGGCCATGCCGGCCTCCGCGAAGCAGGCACTCAGTTCGGCCTCCAAGGCGTCGCCCGAGAGGTCGGCGGTGCGCTCCAAGCCTTCGATCGCCGCCAGATCCGCCGCACGGTTGTCGCGCCCGGCCAGGAAGAACCAGCCGTCGGCCGCCCGGTAGGCGCGGTAGAGCGGTCCCCAGCCCTTGACCGCGCGGCCGCTGGGCTCGTCGAAGGGCGCGCGCCCGGCATGGTCATACATGAAGGGCGCCTGGATCAGCTGTCCGGCGGCGCAGAGCGAGGCGCGCGCGACGTCGCCCTCGCCGGTGCCCTCCCGCCGCAGCAAGGCCGCGCCCACCGCCAGCACGCCGCAGAAGCCGCCCAGCACGTCGATGGTGCCGAAGTGGGCATGCTCTTCGGGCGTCTCCAAGCCGCCGCCGAAGCGGGCCATGACCCCGGTCGAGGCCTGCGCCAGGTCGTCGTAGCCGGGGAAGTCGCTGCGCGGTCCGCGCCTCGGCCCGCCGTAGCAGTCCAGCTGACAGAGGATGAGGCGCGGGTTGAGGGCCTTGAGCCGCGCCGGGTCCAGCCCGATGCCGGACAACTGCCTGTCGGCGGCATTGACGGTGACGACATCGGCCCAGCGCAGCAAGCGGTCCAAGGCCTCCCGGCCCTGATCGGACTTCAGGTCCAGCAAGAGGCTGCGCTTCCCGCGCCCGGCCTGCATGCCGAAGATGATGGCGTTCCAGGGATCCATGGTCGGCGTGACCGGGTCGATGGAGATCACCTCGGCGCCGAAGCGGGCCAAGGTGGCGGCAATGGTTGGCCCGGCGATGACGTTGGTGAGGTCGAGGACCTTGAGGCCGTCGAGCCAGCCGCCGCCGGAGGCGACGGCCCGGGCCGGTCGGGGCTTCGCCGGAATCTCTGAGGCACGCGCCGTCCGGCGCGGCTCCTTGCGATAGGCGGCTTCCGCGTCGCTGACGAGCCAGGCGAGGTTCCCCAGTTGGTGCATCCTTCCGTGGTCCGGATCCTCGACGGCGAGGATGAGGCCCGACTGCAGGGCGTGCGCGCTTTCGAGCCACTCGGCGGTGGTGCGTTGGGCCGCGGCCGGCGCGCCGCCCTCACCGAAAAGCCGCTCCCACTCGAAGGCC
Organism: Rhodospirillales bacterium; assembly: GCA_963669375.1. Taxonomy (GTDB): domain Bacteria; phylum Pseudomonadota; class Alphaproteobacteria; order Kiloniellales; family JACOMY01; genus JACOMY01. The sequence continues at coordinate 2,661,393 of OY770024.1, forward strand.
GTCTTGGCGGCCAAGGCCTCCTTCATCAGGCCGGAGACGCGATCGGCCCAGGCTTGCGAGAGGGGGTAGTTGGCGAGGCTGCAGTCCGCGCCCTCCGGCCAGTCGGCGATATCGAGATAGGGATCGTGGCGCGGCAGGCCCTCCGCCAGCAAGAGGTCCCAAAGGCCCAGGATCTTCAGTACCCGCTCCGGATGGTACCGGTGCGAGGCGCTGACGATGTAGAGGCGCCGACCGTCGGCGCAGGCGTAGTTGCGATAGAAGGGGTCCAGCAGCTCCTGCAGCTCGTCATAGGCGACGTCCATCGCCTCCCCGGCGGCGCGGCGCCGCTCGATCTCCTTCTCGCGGTTCGACTTGTAGCGGTCGGGATAGGCCTCGACCTGCTGCGAGTTATAGGCCAGCCCCTCCATCAGGGCAGCCGCCAGGGGAACCTCTATGGCGTCGCCACCGGCGCCCCGCGCCCGCTTGAAGAGCGCCAAGGTGACGGCGCCCGCGCCCAGCACGGCGGCATAGGCGGAGGCTAGCGGCAGGGGCGAGAAACTGGGTTCGATCCCCATCAAGACCCGGTTCAGGCCCATGTCGGAGTACTGCCCGCAGGCCGCCGCGACCACCGCCTCCCAAGCGGCGAGGCCGGACCGTTCTTCGTCCCTGGAGGAGAAGCCCGGCAGCGAGAGCGTCACCAGCCCCGGGTTGTCGCGCCGCAGATCGCTCGGGGCCAGCCCCAGACGGGCCATCACGCCGGGCCTGAAGTTCTCGATCGTCACGTCGGCCGAGCGGACCAGGCGCTTGGCCTCCGCCAAGCCAGCGGCCGTCTTCAGATCCAGCGCGACGCAGGTCTTGCCGCGGTTCAGCATCGCCGCCGCCGGCGAGGCCCAGCGCGGGCCGCCGGGCGGGTCGATCCGGATCACCTCCGCGCCCAGGTCGCCCAGCATCATCGCCGCGGCCGGACCGGCGACGTGTTGGCCGAAGTCGATGACGCGGATATCGGACAGGGGACGCTTGGTCATCGTCGCACTCTCTTCCCGTAAGGCCGTGCCGCTTGAACCGCAAAGGCGGCTAGGCTACGGCCACGGTGCCCGGCGGCTTCACGGAAATGCGCCTCAATCGATCTCGTTTCCGACCGCAGTGCCCGGGGCGCCGCCGCCCGGGTCGGGGTCCCGGTCGCGCGAGGGCGCCAGGCCGTAGCGGCGGCGGTAGGCCCGGCTGAACCCCTCCAAGGACTCGAAGCCGCAAAGCCCGGCAATCTCGCCGACCTGGGCGTGGGCGTTGCGCAGCAGGTTGCGCGCCTTCTCCAGTCTGATCTCCTGGTAGTAGGCGCCGGGCGATTGCTTCAGATGCTTGGCGAAGAGCCGCCGCATGCGCCACAGGGGCAGGCCTGCCTGGGCCGCGATCCGATCCAGCGGCAAGGGCTCCTCGATATTGGCGATCATGATCTCGACACAGCGCCCCAGCTGCCGGTCCACCCGCGGCAGGGACCAGTCGCGCCCGAAGAGGCCCTGCGCGCGTGCGCTCTCCAAGGGCCGATAGTTCAGGATCTCGGCGACGCGCCGGGCGATCGCGGGCTGGGTGAAATGTCCGATCAGGGCCAAGGTCATATCCAAGGTGGCGACGCCGCCGGCGGAGGAGCAGCGCTTGGGCGAAAGATCGTAAAGGCGGTCGAGCAGGAAGTGGTCCTCATGCCGCGCTCCATAGGCGGCCACGGCCTCGTGGTGCACCGCGGCGGCCTGGCCGGAGAGCAGGCCGGCCTCGGCGAAGATCAGCGCGCCGGTGTCCACGCAGCCCATCAGCGCGCCGCCGGCGGCCCGCCGCCTCAGCCAAGCCAGCAGCCTCGCATCGAAACCGACCTCGGGGCGATAGGAGGAGAGCAGCAAGACGGCGTCGGCCGGATGCTCGTCGAGACCGCCCTCCGGTCTTACCGGAAAGCCGCTGGAGGAGCGCACAGGGGCGCCGTCAAGGCTGAGACAGCGCCAGAGGAAGGCCGGAGAGACCGACTCCCTATTGGCCAGCCGCAAGGGCTCCGTCACCAGCGACAGCGACAGCAGCGGAAAGGTCTCGACCAGGACAATGGCGATCGTACGCAGGTGCGCAATCCCTTCAACTTCGATCAAATTCATCAATAAACCGTTTGTTTCGATCAATCTATCGCAGGGATGAGGCACTAAGCTCCCTGATGTCAGGCGGCAAGAAATCGCCGGCCAGGAGGAACCGCCATGAACCGCGACGCGCTTCCGGGAACCCCCGACTTCGCACGCTACGAGGTGGCGCGGCGCATCCTTCGCGCCGAGACCGAGGGCCAAGCGCTTCGCCTCACCTGGTCCGATGGACGCGAGAGCCTGCATCACGCCTTCTGGCTTCGCGAGAACAGCTGCGATCCGGCAACGCTGCACCCCAAGACCCGCGAGCTCGCGATCGACCCCTGCAGCATCCCGGCGGACATCCGCCCGCTCACCGCCGAGATCGAGCCTTCGGGCGCTCTCTCGATCACCTGGTCCAACGACGCGACGGTGAGCCGCTATCACCCCGGGTGGCTCTACGCCCATGCCTGGTTCGGCGAGACGCCCGAGAGACCGGCATCGCGGCTCTGGCGGACCGAGGACCTGGAGGAACCGCCGACGCTCGATGGCCCGGCCGCGCTGGAAGAGCCCGAGGTCTTGCTCGCATGGCTGATCTCCCTTCGGACCTGGGGCATCGCGCGCCTGGCGGGCTTGCCGAGCGAGGACGGCCTGCTGGAGAAGGTGGTGACGCGGATCGGGCCGGTGCGGGAAACCAACTTCGGGCGCAGCTACAGCCTCTTCATCAAGCCCAACCCCGATTCCAACGCCTTCACCAGCCAGGCCCTGCTGCCCCACATGGACATGCCGACGCGCGAATGCCCGCACGGCCTGCAGTTCTTCTTCTGCCGCGACAACAGCGTCGTGGGGGGCGAGGGCCTCTTCGTCGACGGCTACAGGATCGCCCGGGACCTGCGCGCCGAGGAGCCCGAGGTCTTCGCCGCGCTGAGCGAGATCGTCTGGACCTTCAACAACCGCGCCGAGGACAGCGACTATCGCGCCGAGGGACCGATCTTCAAGCTGGACGCGGCGGGCGAGGTCGAGGAGGTGCGCTTCACCCCCTGGCTGCGGGCGCCCTTGAAGGCACCGCTGGCGGTTCAGGAGCGGGCCTACGGCTCGGTGCGCCGCCTGATCGCGCGGAGCTGCGATCCGCGCTATCAGTTGGTCGTGGCCTATCGGCCCGGCGATCTGGTGGCTTTCGACAACCGCCGGATACTGCACGGGCGCCGGGCTTACGAAGCCAACGGCGGCGTGCGCTTCATCGAAGGCATCTACGCCGACCGCGACGATCTTCACGCGCGCATCCGCGTGCTGTCCCGAGGTTTGGAAGGAGAGCCCTCGTCATGACCCAGCCTACGACGATGACCGGCGTGCAGCTGACCGGCTACGGCGGCCTGGAGAAGCTGGTCTATCGCAGCGACCTGCCGGTACCGCGGCCGGATCCGGGCGAGGTCCTGATCCAGGTCGCCGCCGCCGGGATGAACAACACCGACATCAACTCCAGAACCGGCTGGTACAGCCAGAGCGTCGACAGCGGCACCACCGCCGAAGGCGGCCAGGAAGGCTTCGGCGTCTCCAGCGGCGGCATGGGCGACTGGACCGGCGACCTTACCTTTCCCCGCATCCAAGGCGCCGACGCGGTCGGCCGCATCGTCGCCGTGGGCGCCGGCGTCGACCCGGCGCGGATCAGCGAAAGGGTCATCTGCAACCCCTATATCACCGCCGAGGACGATCCCGAAGGCCTGGACAGCGCCGGCTTCCTGGGCGCCGAGTACGACGGCGCCTTCGCCCAGTTCGTCAAGCTGCCGGGCCGCAACGTGCACGCTCTGCCCGACAGCCTGGACATCGATGACCGGGCCTTGGCCACCCTGCCCTGCTCCGGCGGGACGGCAATGAACATGCTGCTGATGGCCAACGTCGGTGCGGGCGACCGGGTGCTCGTCACCGGCGCATCGGGGGGTGTCGGCAGCCTGCTGGTCCAGATCGCCAAGCACCTGGGCGCCCGGGTCGTCGGCGTCGCCGGCAAAGACAAGCAAGACGCCGTCCTGGCGTTGGGCGCCGACGCCGTGGTCGACCGGACAACGGAGGATCTTGTCGGAGCGGCGCGCCAGGCCAACGAGGGTCAACCTTACAACGTCGTGGCCGACGTCGTCGGCGGAGAGAGCTTTCCCAACTACCTGGCGCTGCTGCGCCGGGGCGGACGCTACGTCACCGCCGGCGCCATCGGCGGACCCTTGGTGACGCTGGATCTGCGCACGCTCTATCTTAAGAACCTCTCCTTCTTCGGCTCGACGGTCTATCGGCGCGACACCTTTCCCACGCTCTTGCGCATCCTGGCGGAGGGCGGCCTGCGCCCGGCGGTAGCGGAGACGCGGCCCCTGGCGGAGATCCGCGAGGCGCAGGAGAGCTTTCTGGAGAAGCGGCACGTCGGCAGCCTGGTCCTGATCCCGCCGCCGGTGGAGCAGGCCTAGGCGCATGCGGATCGCGCGGCTCAGCCTCTATCGGCTCTCGCTGGATCTCTGGTCCGGCGAGAGCCGATACGGCCGGCAGCAGAAGCTTGCCGCACCGCTGGAGACCAACGTGGTGAGGCTTGAGAGCGACTGCGGTCTGGTCGGCTGGGGCGAGGGCTGCGTGCCGCCACCCTACTACCTGCCCACCCTGGCGGCCGGCGCGCGCGAGGCCATCGCCTACCTCGCGCCGCTGGTCTTGGGACAAGCGGCCACGCGCCCGCGCCGCGTGATGCAGGAGATCGAGCAGGCCGTGCGTGGGCAGGGTCCGGCCAAGACGGCGCTCGACATGGCGCTTTGGGACCTCTGCGGCAAGGCGCAAGGCATTGCGTTGATGGACCTCTGGGGCGGCAGGGTCGCCGATGATCTGCCGGTGCTGGCGATGGTGTCGGTAGGTGACGAGCAGACGACTTTAGACCACCTCCGGGCCTACCGCGACGCGGGCTACGAGCGCTTCCAGATCAAGATCGGCGAGGAAGGGCCGGCGCAGGACATCGCCAAGATCCGCGCGGTCATGGCGGAGCTGAGAGAGGGCGAGCGCTGCTGGTTCGACGTCAACCGCAGCTGGTCCTTGGACGATGCCATGCAGGTGCTGCCCAAGGTGGCCGATCTGGCCCCCCTGATCGAGCAGCCCTGCGAAAGCTATCAGGAGTGCCTGACCCTTAGCCGGCGTATCGGCCTGGGCCTGATGCTGGACGAGTTGATCGACGGGCCGGAGGCGATGATCCGGGCGGTCGATGACGGCATCCTGGACGTCGCCGTCCTGAAACTCAGCTGCACCGGCGGCCTGACCAAGCAGCGTTTCCTGGCCGAGCTGGGTCAGCGGCTCGGCGTGCCGCTGCGCATCGAAGACTACTTCGGGACAGGTCTCACCTTCGCCGCTGTCGCGCAGATAGCACACAGCCTGCCGGCAAGCGCGACATTCGGCCTTTACGACTATCATCTGCCGGAGCTGCCGCTGGTCACCAATCCTCCCTCGGTTCGCGGCGGGCGCGTTTCCCTGCCGGACGACTGCGGCCCTGGTCTGGGCGTCGAGGTCGACCAGAGCCTGCTGGGCGAGCCCGTCGGCGAATGGCACCTCTAGACGGCAGGGAGCAGCGCGGCCGCCGCGAGCGCCTGCGCCGCATGCTCAGGCCGGAGAGCGCGGTCTTCATCGGCGGCCAGACGCTCGAGCCCGCGATCGCCTATTGCCGCGCGCGCGGCTACAAGGGCCGCCTCTACGCCGTCAATCCGACCAGAGAGCGCCTCGCCGACCTTCCCTGCCTGCCGCGAGTCGGCGCCCTGCCCGAAGCGCCGGATCTGGCCTTTGTCGCCGTGCCCAAGGAGGCCGTGGCGGAGGTACTCCCAGCGCTCTCGGCGCTGGGCGCGGGCGCGGCGGTCTGCAACAGCGCGGGCTTCTCGGAAATGGCGGGCCAGGGGCAAGCGCGCCAGGCCGGCCTGATCGCGGCCGCCGGCCAGATGCCGGTCCTGGGCCCCAACTGTCCGGGCTTCGCCAACTTCGCCGACGGCGCAGTCTTCATGATGGACCACTTCGGCGATCACCATGGCGGGGGCAAGGTCGCCGTGCTGAGCAACGGCGGCGCCTACCTCTCCGACCTGGGCTGTGCCGATCGCGGGCTGGCCTTGGCCTATCTGATCGGCCTGGGTAATCAGGCCATGGTGCCACTGGCGGAGATGCTGTCGCTGGTTCTGGAGGATGCGCGGGTGCGCGCGGTCAACCTCTACTTCGAAAGCATCCAGGACGCGCCCCTGCTGTCCCAAGCGGCCTTGCTGGCGGCACGCCGGGAGGTGCCGGTGGTCGCGCTGAAGGGCGGCCGGTCCCGCGCCGGCGAGCGGGCCACGCGCTCGCACACGGCCTCGCTCGCCGGAGAGGCGGCCATCGCATCGGCCCTCTTCGAGCGTCTGGGCTTCATCGAGGTCGGCAGCCAGACCGAGGCCATCGAGACCTTGAAGATGCTGGTCTCCACCCGGCGCCCCAAGGGACGGCGCACCGCGCTCGCCACCTCGTCCGGCTCCTATGCCGTCCTGGGCGCCGATCACGCGGAGCGGGCGGGTCTGCAGCTGCCGCCCCCGGGCGCTCGAGCGGCGGCCCGCCTGAGTGGGGTCCTGCCTCCCTTCGTCGGACCGGCCAACCCCTTGGACATCGCCACGGCGCACGACGCGCCCGAAGCGGCTCAACGCAAAATCTACGACGCCTTCCTGTCCGACGAGGTCCACATCGCCCTGCAAGTCATGTGCTTCCCCCCGCCCGGCGGCTGGGACGCGCATGGCTGGACGCGCTCCACGCGGGCCTTCGCGGCGGCGGCGGCCGTACGCGGCCTGCCCTGCGCCTTCGTCAACACCCTGCCGGAAGCCCTGCCCAAGGTCGCGCGCGCGGACATGCTGGCCGATGGCATGGCGCCGCTGCAGGGTCTGGAGGACGGGCTGCGCGCCGTGGGCCATGCGGCCCGCTACGCGGAGATGGCGGCGCGGCTGGCCGCCAGCCCGGAGGACGCGGTCCTGCTTCCTCCCGCGAGAACGCCGAAGGCCGTGCCCTTCCTCGACGAAGCCCGCGCCAAGGGACAGCTGGCCTTGGCCGGCATCACCGTGCCCCGCTCCGTCGTTTGGCGCGACGAACAGAGAGAGTCACTCGACGCATTGCGCTTTCCGCTGGTCGCAAAGGCCCTGGCGCCCGCGCTCGTGCACAAGAGCGAGTCGGGGGGCGTGAGGCTCAATCTGCCGGACGCCGCCGCCGTCGCCCGCGCGGTCGCCGAGATGCGGCAGGACCTGGCGGAGAGGCATCCGAAGCTGCAGATCGACGGTTTCCTGATCGAGGAGATGGTCACCGACGGCCTTGGCGAGTTGCTGGTCGGCCTGCGCCGCGTGGACGGGATCGGCGTGACCCTGACCCTAGGAAGCGGCGGGATCGCGGCCGAACTCCTGAAGGACCGCGTGACACTCCTTCTGCCCGCTGCCCGCCCGACGATCGAGACAGCCTTGCGCAGTCTGAAGCTCTTTCCGCTTCTCGACGGCTGGCGCGGCAGAGACAAAGCGGACGTATCGGCGGCGCTTGACGCGATCGAGAGCTTGGCGAACTGGATGACGGCGCGCGCAGAGGTGATGGAGATCGAGGTCAACCCCTTGATCCTCCGGCCGTCGGGGAAGGGCGCGGTGGCGGTCGACGCGCTGCTCGCCGACGCGGATTTGGCAGAAAGCGAAGAGGGAAAAGCGGCATGAGCGAGGCCGAGTACCACCACCTGCTCTACGAGGTCGACGAGGAGGCCGTCTGCTGGCTCACTCTCAACCGTCCGGAAAAGCTCAACGCCATGAACCTCAAGCTCATCGCCGAGCTGCGCCAAGGTCTGGAGCGCGCCGACCGGGACGAGGACGTCAACGTCATCGTCATACGCGGTGCCGGGCGTGCCTTCTGCGCCGGCCACGACCTGGACGAGGACGCCGCCGAGGACCGCTCCTCGATCTATGCCTATCGCCAGCACTACTTTCGCCAGTTCGAGGACTTCACGACGCCCTGGCGGATCGCCAAGCCGGTGATTGCCAGCGTGAACGCCATCGCCATCGGCAAGGGCTTCGAGCTCACCCTCTTCTGCGACGTGACCCTGGTCAGCGACGACACCCGGCTGGGCTACAACGAGGTGCGCTACGGCATCTCCGGCCACTGCATGTTCCTGCCCTGGGTGGTGGACATGCGCACCGCCAAGGACCTACTGCTGACCGGCCGCGAGTTGAGCGCGGCTGAAGCCAAGGCGCTGGGCCTGGTGACCCAGGTGGTGCCGGCGGCCGAGCTGGCCGAGGCCACCCGCCGGAAGGCCCACCTGATGGCGCGCCTGCCGCCGGAGGTGCAGCAGATGCACAAGAGCTATCTCAATCGGGTCTACGAGATGATGGGCCTGCGCTCGGCCGCCGACTACTACCTGGAGCAGGTGGCCATCATGGGCGCCCAACCGGTGCCGGCCTATCAGGAGTTCAGCCGCGCCACGGCGGAGCGCGGCTTGAAGGCGGCTCTCGCCGAAGCGCGGAAACGCTACGAGGGGCTGGACTGACCCGGCAAGCCGGGCTTACCCGGGCGAGGCCTCCGGGCCGCTTCGCGCGGCGGCGGCCCGACCCAAGGTCAAGGGGCTCTCCGGTCCCCATCCCGGCACGGCGGCCAGCAGCGCGCGGGTGTAGCTGTGGGCGGGCCGGGTGAAGACCTCTTCCGTCGGGCCGGCCTCGACGATCTCGCCGTGGCGCATCACCGCGATCCGGTCGCAGATCTGCGCGGCAACGCAGAGGTCGTGGGTGATGAAGATGAGCGCCAGGCGGAAGCGATCGCGGATGTCGGCCAAGAGGTCCAGCACCTGCGCCTGGACCGAGACGTCCAGCGCCGAGACGGCCTCGTCGGCGACCAAGACCTCCGGGTCCATCACCAGCGCCCGGGCGATGCCGATGCGCTGCCTCTGCCCGCCGGAGAACTCGTGCGGAAAGCGGTCGAGGGCGGCGGCGTCGAGACCGACCAGGTCCAGCAGTTCGGCCGCCCGCGCACCCGCTTGAGCTGCCGGAACGCCGTTGGCGATGGGTCCTTCGGTCAAGATCGAGAGGACCTTGCGTCGGGGATTCAAGGAGGCATAGGGGTCCTGGAAGACCATCTGCACCCGCTTGCGCGCCTGCCGCAAGGCCGTGCCGGACTTGGCGCCCCAATCCTCGTCCTGAAGCCGGATCCGGCCGGAATCGGGATCCAGCAAGCGCACGATGCAGCGCCCCGCGGTCGACTTGCCCGAGCCGGATTCGCCGACGATGCCCAGGGTCTCGCCGCGGCCGATCTGGAAGGAGAGGGCCTGGACCGCCTTGACCTCGCGCGCCTTCGAAAAGAGGCCGCCGCCCGATCGAAAGGTCTTGGAGAGGCCGGAGACGGTCATGAGCGGCGCCTCCTCCGCGAGCCCGCGCGCCGGCCTGGGGCTCAAAGGCGGCACGGCGGCGATGAGGTGCTGGGTATAGGCCTGGCGCGGCTGGCTCAGGACCGTCCGGACGGAGCCCTCCTCCACCACGCGGCCCTGGCGCATGACCACGACCCTGTCGCCGATCTCGGCCACCACGCCGAAGTCGTGGGTGATGAAGAGGACCGCCATACCGTGCCGGCGCTGCAGCTGCCGGATCAACTCCAGGATCTGCGCCTGGGTGGTGACGTCCAGGGCGGTCGTCGGCTCGTCGGCGATCAAGAGCTTGGGCTCCAGCGCCAAGGCCATGGCGATCATCACCCGCTGGCGCTGGCCGCCAGACAATTCGAAGGGGTAGGCCCCGATCACCTTCGACGGATCCGGCAGGCCGACCTCCTCGATGAGCGCCAGGGCCTTGGCCCGGCGCGCGCTTCGGCCGAGCGCGCCGTGCGCCTCGAAGACCTCGGCGATCTGCGCCCCGATCCGCATCAAGGGGTTCAAGGCCGTCATCGGCTCTTGAAAGATCATCGCGACCTCGCGGCCGCGCAGCGCCTGCCACTCCGCCGCCTGCAGGCGCAAGAGGTCGCGCTCGCCCAGCTCGATGCGCCCCTGCTGCGGACGCACCTCATCCGGCAGGAGGCCCATGATGGCGTTCGCCGTGACCGACTTGCCGGAGCCCGATTCGCCGACGACGCACAAGACCTCGCCCGGCTCCACCGACAGCGAGACCTCCTCCACCGCGAAGGGCCGGTCGGCGCCCTGCGGCAGGGCCACGGTGAGATCGCTGACCCGCACGACCGCCATGGCTCAGCGCCCCTTGCGGGCCAGACGCGGATTGAGCGCGTCGTTCAGCCCCTCGCCGATCAGGTTCAAGGCCAGCACCGTCAGCAGGATGGCGAGGCCGGGAAAGACGCTCATCCACCAGGCCTGTCTCAGCACCGTGCGCGCCGCCCCGATCATGTAGCCCCAGGACATGACGTTGGGATCGCCCAAGCCCAGGAAGGAGAGCGACGATTCCAGCAGGATGGCGGTGGCGACCATGAGCGAGGCCAGCACGATCACCGGCGAGAGGGTGTTGGGCAGGATCTGCCGAAAGATGATCGCGGAGGGCCGCTGGCCCGACAGCACGGCGGCTTGCACGTACTCTCGTGAGCGCAGGCTCAAGAACTCCCCGCGCACCAGGCGCGCCACGGGTGGCCAGCCGACGATGGCGATGGCCAGCACGATGGAGCCGAGCGAGGGCTCCAGTATGGCGACCAGCACGATCGCCAGGGCGAAGCTGGGGATGGTCTGAAAGAACTCCGTGAAGCGCATCAGGGCATCGTCCCAGCGCCCGGCGAAGTAGCCGGCCACCGCGCCGATGGGGATGCCGATCAGAAGCGCGACCAAGGTGGAGACCAGGCCGATCAGCAAGGATACGCGGGCGCCGTAGGCCAGCCCGGCGCCGATGTCGCGGCCCAGCGTATCGGTGCCGAACCAGAAGCCCTCGACCGCGAAGGGCGGCAGGAAGGGGCGCTGCACCATGCGCCAGGGCGATTGCGGATAGAGGATCGGCGCCAGGATGGCGATGGCGATGACGACCCAGACCAAGGCCAGGCCGATGGTGGCGCCACGGTTGCGGCGGAACCGCCGCCAGAAGTCCTTGGTCGGGCTCATTTCGCCAGAGAGATCCGCGGGTCGACCACGAGGTAGACGAGGTCGGTGATCAGGTTGAAGAGCAGCACCAGGGCCGAGGAAACCAGGAAGACGCCGAGCAGCAGGTTGTAGTCGCGCTGCAGCAGCGCCTCGAACATCAGGCGGCCGATGCCGGGCCAGGCGAAGACGGTCTCCGTCAGCACCGCGCCGCCGACGATCTGCCCTGCCTGGAGTCCGGCCAAGGTCACCACCGGCAGGATCGCGTTGCGCAGTATGTGGCGGCGCAGGATCGGCCCGTCGGCCAGGCCCTTGGCGCGCGCCGTCTTGACGAAGTCCTGGCCCGCCGTCTCCAGCATGGAGGCACGGGTCATGCGCGCGTAGATCGCCATGAAGAAGAGGCCCAAGGTCAAGGCCGGCAGCACCAGGTGGCGGGCGATGTCCCCGACGCGCTCCAACCCCGTGTAGCCGGAGCCCACCGTCTCGAAGCCGTAGGCCGGCAGCCAGTCGAGCTGCACCGAGAAGAGCAGGATCGCCATCAAGGCGATCCAGAAGAGCGGCGTCGCATAAAAGATCAGCGCCAGGGTGGTGATCGCGCTATCGGCCCAGCGTCCTACCCTGACCGCCGCCAAGGCGCCCAGCAGCACGCCCAACAGGATCGAGATGAGGAAGGCCGTGCCGGTGAGGAGAAGCGTGGCCGGCAAGCGGTCCAGGATGAGCTTCGCCACCGGCAATTCCTGGCGATAGGAGAAGCCAAGGTCGAACTGCAGGATGCCGGCCAGATAGCTCCAGAGCTGGACGTGAAAGGGGCGATCCAGCCCGAATTTCTCGCGCAGCTGCTGCAGGAAGATCTCGTCGGCGGCCCCCGCCTCGCCGGCCATGACCGCGGCCGGGTCGCCGGGCGCGGCGTGGATCAGCAAGAAATTCAGCACGGCGATGGCGATCAAGACGGCCAAGGCCTTCAGCAGTCGGGCCACGATGTAGCGGGCAATTGCCATGGAAACCCTCTCCCGCCGACGCCGGATTGCTCCCTGGCGGGCCTAGGAGCGGTACACCGCCGGGCCGGGGCGCGCCATTCGGCGCCCCGACCCGGTCTCGAGCTTCACTTTTCCAGGAACGGCCCTAGCGGTTCAACCAGGCATCCTTGAAGCCGTCGTTGACGCCGATGGCGGTCTGCACCAGGTCTTCGACGTCGCAGCGATAGAGCGTCGGGAACTGCAGCTCCAGGGTCCAGGCCACGGGAACGTCGTCGACCAGGATCTGCTGCACCTGGGTATAGAGGTCCTGGCGCTTGCCGCTGTCGGCTTGGATGGCCGCATCGGCGAAGAGCTTGTCGACCGTCGGGTTGGCGTAGCCCTCGACGTTGTTCCAGGGCGAGCCCTTGGCGATGTTGGAGGAGATGTAGGTCCGCGCCACGCCCAGGGCCGGATCGCCATACTGATAGAGATAGGTGAAGGCCAGGTCGTAGTCCCAGTCGGAGATCTTCTGGTTCCAGCCGGCCACGTCGGTGGCGACCAGTTCAACCTCGACGCCCACCTCTTCCAGGTTCTGCTTCACGACTTCGCCCCAGCGCTGCCAGGTCTCGCCGTAGGGCAAGGGCAGCAAGCGCACCGGCGTGCCGTCGTAGCCCATCTCCTTAAGCAGGGCCTTGGCCTTGTCGGGGTTGTAGTCGTACTGAACGACGTCGTCGCTGTAGAAGCGGGTGGAGGAGGAGACCGGGCCGGTCGCCACCTTGCCGAAGCCGTTCCAGATCACGTCGCGCACGAACTCCCGGTCCATGGCGTGCATCACAGCCTTGCGGAAGCGCTTGTCGGCGGTCGGTCCCTCGCGGTTGTTGGCCCAGAGGAAGGCGTGCGGCGCGAAGTACTCCCAGCCCTCGGAGGTCGAGCAGACGTTCTCCATGGCCTGAATGCGCGGGATGTCGAAGTTCTCGACCGAGCCGGCGGGCAGCACGTCGACCTTGCCGGTCTCGAAGGCGACCGCGCGCGAGGCGGCGTCGGGAATCACCTGCCAGTAGATTTCGTCGATGTGGGGCAGGCCTTCGACGTAGTAGTCCTCGTTCTTCACCAGATGGATGTAGGAGCCCTTCTTCCACTCCTTGAACTTGAAGGGACCCGTGCCGATCGGGGTGGCGTTCATCGGGTTGGTCTTGAAGTCGGTGCCCTCGTAGAGGTGCTTGGGCACGATCGGCATGGTGCCGGCCTCGAAGATCCCGAGGAAGGGCCCGAAGGGTTCCTTCAGCTTGAAGACGACGGTGTTGGCATCGGGCGCGGTGATGCTCTCCACGTAGTTCAGGCTGACCCGGAAGCGCGGATGGGTCTCGCGCAGGAAGGTGTCGGCGGTGAAGACCACGTCCTCGGCCGAGAAGGGCTTGCCGTCATGCCAGGTAACACCCTCCTCCAGGTGGAAGGTGTAGGTCAGCCCGTCCTCGGAGACCTCCCAGCTCTTGGCCAGCGACGGCAGGGGGTTGAGACCCGTGTCGTAGCGCAGCAAGCTCTCGTAGATGTTGCCGGCCACCATCTGGGTCGGACCGTTCTGCGTGATGCCCAGCATCAGGCCCGGCGGTTCCGGCTGGATTACCACGTTGACCGTCCCGCCCGCCTTCGGCTCCGCCAAGGCCGCACCGGCCATGAGCACCGCCGAGGCAGCGCCTAGCATCAGTCCTCTCCACATCTGTTCGCCTCCTCAAATGACAAGGGTGGACCCCTTATTTGCGCCCGTTCGGCGATGACCGCGATCGCAAAACCGTCACGCGACGGCACCCCAACGTCCCGCCGTCCCGGCAAGCGTGCAGCGCCATTGGAACACCGTCCGAGCAGGAACCCTTCGCACGCGCTTCGGATCCGACGCCGGACAGGTGGTACCTCTCCGAAACTGACCGCCGCATGGTAGGTGACAGGATTCTCTGAATCAAGCCGACTGTCGACAGTTGGCACTTTCCTTGCGAAACGCATTCCAAGGTGCCTATCCTGGAGCGACAGGGAAACGTCAGCTGACAAGACGTCGGAACGCCATGACCGTTCAAAGAAAAGCGCAGGAGACGACAGCGCGGCGAGAGCCCGGCGAGTTGTGGCCGGTGCACAGCGCCTCGGTCGTCGACTTGGTGTTGGCGCAGCTGGAGGGCCTTTTCCTGGCCAACCGCTTCGCGCCGGGCGAACGGCTGAACGAAGTCTACCTGGCGCAACGCATGCAAGTGAGCCGTGGCTCCTTGCGCGAGGCGGCGCGCAAGCTGGAGCAGAGGGGCTGGCTGGTCTCGCGTCCGAACCGGGGCTTCTTCGTGCGCGACTTCGCTGCCGACGAGGTTGCCCAGATCTACGAAGCGCGCCTTTGCCTGCAGAGCTTCGCGCTCAACAAGGCGCTGCCCGGGCTTGCCGCTCCCGCGCGGAGCGGCCTGAAGGAGGGCTTCTCCCTCCTGAAGAAGGCGGCGCGCGAATCGGCCGAACAAGAGGTGATCAATCAGATCATGGCCTTTCACCGGGCCATCACGCTCCTGGGGGAGAACGCGATCATCCTGCGCAGCTTCGACGCCTTGGCGATGGAGACCAGGCTGATCATGTCTCTGACCGGCGGCGTGCAAGCCAATCCGCAGGAATTCGTGGACCGCAACCGGCGGCTGCTCGACAGCATTCAAAGCGACGATCCCCACCAAGCCATTGGGGAGCTGACGGCCTATCTGGAAAAGGGCTTGAACGAAGTGCAGGACTTCCTCGGTTCGGGCGAGGCCCGCCCCTAGGACGGAATCGCGGCCGGTGGCATCCTGCTCTAGGCGCGGGTGGGGTCGTGGCGGACCAGCGTGGCGTTCTGGACGCTTTGGCCGGTGAGTCCGCGAATGAACCCCCAGTGCGAGACGATCAAGGTCTCCGGCCAATGGGACCAGCAGGCGGCCTTGAGGCGAAAGCGGTGGCAGCGCTCCAGCAGCTGCCCGTCGGTCTCGTCCGGGTAGCGCCACCAGACCTCGGGCAGGTCCTGGAAATCGATGGCGGGAAAGCGCTCCTCCAGCTCGCTGCGCGGCGAACCGATGTCGCAAACGAAGAAGGCGCGCTCGCTGACCAGGGGTTCGATCTCGATCGGCAGGTCCAGGGCCCGGGCCAGGATCTCCGCCGTCTCCAGCGCCCGCCAGTAGGGAGAGCTCATCAGCCGCGTGATCGGGCGGTCCTCATCGCTCAGTCGTTCGGCGGCGCTCTCGATCTGCCGCTTTCCCTCGTCTGTCAGCGTTGGATCGACGATCCCAGGGTCCTGACGCGTACGGGAGAAGTGTTTGTTGAAGTGAGACTCGCCGTGTCGGATCAGGAGCATTGAGAAGACCTCGCGCTCATTTGCGAAAAAGAAAGGGCGGAGATTAGGCCACGCGCCCGCCCTTCCGCTTGCCCTTTATGATGGGGAAGCCTATCTAGCAAGTCACGTAAGCAACAGACCTCGGCTTGCCGAAAGCCGGCTGGCGTGGTCGAATGGGGCGGGCGCTTAGGCCCTCTCACAGAAACCTCCGGATCTCGGCGCGGTGCCGAACCATGGAGTAGAGGCTTGGAATTCCTCGATATCATACTCTTCGCGGTGATCGCGGGCTTCATTATCTTGCGGCTGCGCAGTCATCTGGGACGGCGCACGGGCCATCAAGAGCCCTTCGATCCCTTCGCGCAGCAGCGCAGGGAGCAGGCCGAGAACGAGCAGGGCGACGAGCGCGTCGTCCGCTTCCCCGACCGCGGCGAGCCCGAGGTCGAGGACGAACACCTTCCGGACATCGGCCGCGACGATGTGCCCAGCCACTCCATTCCCGTCGGCAAGGGCCTTGCCGATATCAAGGCCGTCGACCCCAGCTTCAGCGAGACGGAGTTCGCCTCCGGCGCCAGGCTGGCCTTCGAGATGATCTTGAACAGCTACGCCAGCGGCGACCTCAAGGCGCTGCGCCCCTTGCTGGCCAACGAAGTCTTCGAGGAGTTCGCCGGTGCCATCCGCGGCCGCGAAGAGGCCGGCGAGGTTCTGGAGACGACCTTGGTCGGCGTGACCGAGGCCGAGGTCGTCGAGGCCGAGCTGCAAGGCAAGACGGCCTTCGTCACCGTCCGCTTCCAGTCGGAGCAGATCAACATCCTGCGCGACAGCGACGGCGAGGTGATCGAGGGCGGCGACAAGCGGGTCGACCGCATCACCGACCTCTGGACCTTCGCCCGCAACACCCGCAGCCGCGATCCCAACTGGACCCTGGTCGCGACCGACTCGCCGGACGACTGATTACACAGGCCTTCCATGACGGCTGCTGATCCGGCCGCCATGCCGATCGGTCGGCCATGCGTTACGTCCCGCTTGCTGGAGGTGGTGAGGCGACCATCCTTCAAGCCCGAGACGCTAGTTTAAATTGCAGATCTATTCGCGAGCGGCCTTTTTTAGATAGGCAGAGGCTACTTCCTGCGGGTCCCCTAGCTCCTCGTCATTCCAGAGATTCAGCCGCAATCGCTTACTGACCGGATCTCTTAGGGGCGTCAAACTGACTTTCTGCTGACCCCCTGGGCCGGATGCTATAGACTCGGCCTTACGTGCGTCGATGAGCGCACTGTAGATATGTGCCTGCACGACCAGTATGCGCCAAAGTAT
This sequence comes from Rhodospirillales bacterium, assembly GCA_963669375.1. Lineage (GTDB taxonomy): Bacteria > Pseudomonadota > Alphaproteobacteria > Kiloniellales > JACOMY01 > JACOMY01. The sequence goes on from OY770024.1 coordinate 2,678,076, forward strand.
GGGCCTGCTCATGGGCTCAAAACTGTCGAACATGTCATCGACGACAGTGAAGAGTTTGGACAGCTCACTTTTGTCGTCGAGATATGAGGCCTCGAACTCGCTGAAGCTCATGACGCGAAGGTCATGGTCTTCGCCTTTGACAATGAGGCTATCGGCAACTGCTTCCAATCGGCCGATAGCCAGGGCTTGGCGCCAGTACGTTGCTTCGCTCTTTTTCCGCGCAGTCACCCAATCCTTGACGTTGGGGTCGTATGGCAGTTCCGGTTCCTGCTCCGCCAGTATGAAGTCTGAAGTGAATGTTTGAAACAACAACTTCATGTAGTCAAACTTTTGTGCAGCGTACGGATCAACACTCAAATCAACAATAGTAAGGCGCCTCCTGAGAATTCTATAATAGGTAAGTGGCGCAAACAATTTATGGTACGTTGAAATAGTATAGTATCCCCGCGTAGAGACCCAGCTATTCTCCCCGTGCCCCAAGCGCCCGTCGTTAGCTGTCCGCGCAAGGCTGTAAATGCGATGCAAGGCATCTTCCGCGGCTTCGTGAAACTGGAAGAAGAGCGGCCCGCACTCTTCGTAGAGCCGCTTCCTGGCCTCGTACTGATAGTCCCGCCAGGCTTGCTTTTCCGCCTGCTCTTCCTTCAGCGTCTCGATCTCGCGGTTGTTGCGGTGACCCCACCAGAGGCTCAACGCCGCCGCTATGAGGGATGCGCACGCCGCGATCAGAGCCACCAAGATCTCGGGATCCAAGGCTTCACCTCCTCCGCCGCACGAGGGGCCGTGTCCGCTCGCCCCAAGCGTCCGTCGACCCGCGGGTGCCGGTGTCCGAAGTCAGAGATGCTAACCGAGGCCACTGGCCCGATGCCACTCGATTCCCGGCAACGCCGGCGGCGTCACGTCCCCACCTGCAGCGGCGACACCAAGCGCCGCAAGGTGGCGATCACGCTTAAGGGGGTGATGCGGCCGGTCGCCGGATGGTCGGGACTGGGCGCGTTCTCGATCTGCATGGAAAAGCGCGCCTCCTCGGCCTCGACCCGGACCGTCTGCATGTTGCGGGTCACGGTCGGATCGGCCCAGATCTCGATCCTGGTGCGATCCGAACCGATGCCGGCCAGCGAGAGCGCGGCCGAGACGTTGACGTTGGCCGGGAAGCCGCGAACCGCCTCGCGCGCCGTGCCCTCGAAGATCTTGAGGGGCTGTGTCAGCCCTTCCAGGTCGATGCCCTGCTCGGCCAGGTAGGGCGCGCCCATCAGGCCCTTCGGCGGCTTGCGGGTCTCGAGCCTAACCTCGTGGATCGTGCCCTCCGCCGCCGCCTTGAGGGCGTCGAGGCCGATGATCGCGCCGGTCGGCACCACGATCGTGGCACCGGTCTCGTTGGCCCGATCGATCAGGCCCATGTGGGACAGCAGCGCGCCGACGCTGATCGGCATGAAGATCCGGCCCCGCTCCACCGCCGGCCCGGCCACCGCCATGAAGGCCGCCGCCGGCGCGCACTCGACCACGACGTCTGCCACTTCGGCCAGCTCTTCCAGCGGCAGCACGGGGACGGCCTCGCCGAAGTCCGCCATCTTGGCCGCCGCCCTCTCGCGGTTGCGCGCCGAGACCGCGACCAGGCTCAGTCCGGCCACGCCGCCGTCGAGCCAACGCGCGACCGGCTCGCCGATCGTTCCGAAGCCGCCTAGGGCGACCCGAAGCCTGCGTTCATCCTTTGCCATCGCCCTAGTCTAGGCCGACGGGCACCCGACGCAACAGCGCCCGCCGCCTTTCTACCAGCGCACCATGCCGGCGTCGGCGACCAGCGCCTGACCGGTGATCCACTCGGCCTCTTCCGAGGCCAGGAAGGCGACGGCCGGAACGATGTGGCCGGGCAGGCCGCGGCCCTTGATCGCCTGCAGCATCTCCACGAACTCGAAAGCGTCCTTGTGCGGCGAGCCCTGGACGCCCTCGGTGTCGGTCAGGCCCGGCGCCACGGAGTTCGCGGTGATCTTATGCGGCCCCAGCTCCGTCGCCAGCGCGCGGGTGAAGCTGAGCACACCGCCCTTGGACGCCACGTAGTGCGCCATGTTGGGCGTGCCGGCGAAGATCGAGTTGGAGGCGATGTTGACGATCCGCCCGTAGCCGCCCTTGCGCATGAGGTCGGAGCCGGCGCGGCACATGAGGAAGAGGCCGTCCAGGTTCACCCGGACCACGCGGCGCCACTCCTCGAAGGTCAGTTCGTCCCAGGGCACGAAGGGCACGATGGCGCCGGCGTTCACCTGGACGTCCAGCTTGCCGAAGCGCTCCACGACCATGGCATGCAGCGCGGCGACCTGGTCCGGATCGCCGATGTCGCAGGGCGCGGCGATGGTCTTGCCGCCGATCGCCGAGGCCGCGGCCTCGGCGCCCTCGGCATTGATGTCGACGGCGACCACCTCCGCGCCCTCGCCCGCCAAGCGTTCGGCGATGGCGCGGCCGATGCCCTGTGCCGCGCCGCTGACCATGGTCACCCGTCCCGTGAAACGCTGCATTATGAAGCTCCCTCTCTGCTTTCTTCGCTAGGTTTGATTATCGGCGATCGCCGCCATCGCCGCCGCCTGCCCGGCGGCGACGTCGCAGCCATGCCCAACCGCCTCCAGGGCCCCGCCCAAGGCCGTGATCGCGACGGTCGCGTAGATCGGATGGGCCACCGGCCCCATGTGCCCCACTCGGATCAGCTTGCCCTTGGTGTCGGCGACACCGCCGGAGAAGACCACGCCGTAACGCGCCCTCGCGGCGGCCAGCAGGCTCCTTGCCTCGACCCCTTCCGGCACGGCAACGGCCGTGCAGGTGGGTGCCGCGATCTCCTCGCGCGCGGCCCAGAGGTTCAGACCCATGGCCTGGACGCCGGCCCGGCAGGCAGCGGCCGTCGCGGCATGGCGCGCCTGCACCCGCGCCGGCCCCTCTTCCAGGTAGCCGGCGATCGCCGCGTCCAGTCCGTTCATCGCCGCCACCGAGGGGGTGAAGGGGAAGGGGTTCTCCCGGCTCCAGGCGTTCTTCCAGTCCAGCAGGCTCAAGACCGAGGCACGCGGCGCCTTGGGGTTCGCCTCCATGTGGGTCCAGGCGCGCTCACTCACCGCCAGCACGGAGAGGCTGGGCGGACCCCCCAGGCACTTTCCTGGCCCGGTGATGAAGATGTCGGCCAGGCAATCGGCCGGACGGATCGGCATTCCGGCGAAGGAGGAGACGGCATCGACGATCAGCAGTGCGTCATGCTTGCGCACGATGCGGCCGATCTCCTCAACCGGGTTCAAGGTGCCGGAGGGCGTGTCGTGGTGCACCACGGAGACCACGCGGATTTCCGGATGGCAGGCGAAGGCCGCCTCGACCTGGGCGGGGTCGATGGCCTCGTTGTAGGGGACCTCGACCTCCTCCACCCGGGCCGCGTAGCGCGCCGCCCAGTAGCCGAAGCCCTTGCCGTAGACGCCCGAGGCGAGGTTCAGCACGACGTCGTCCGGTCTGATCAGCGACGCGGCGGCGGCTTCGATCGCCGGCGCCGGTTCGTACTGAAGGACAAGGGCCGGCGCGTCGATGCCCAGCGCCTCGCCGCAGCGCCGGCTCACCAGCTCGAAGCTCTCCTGAAAGTAGGGGTCGTAGTCGTAATGCACCGTCCGGCTCATGGCCTGCAGGACGCGCGGATAGCAGGCGACCGGTCCGGCCGACAGCGTGATGACGGGTTCCATTTCCTGATGGCTCAAGCTCGCGGCCATGCTTACTCTTCCTTCTCGATCGGGGGCTGCACTGAGGGCGCCAAGTCTGCCACAGTCGGCGCATGGATGAAGCAGACTTCCTGATCGTCGGCGCCGGCAGCGCCGGCTGCGTGCTGGCCAACCGGCTGAGCGAAGACCCGGATTGCAAGGTCCTCCTGCTGGAGGCCGGCGGTCCGGCGGAGGATCCCGACATCGCCCGGCCGCTCGCCTGGACGGCCCTGCAGGGCCGCGCCATCGATTGGGACTTCCGAACCGAGCCGCAGCCCCACACGGCCGGCCGCCGGCATGCCTGGGCGCGCGGCAAGGTCTTGGGCGGATCGAGTGCCATCAACGCCATGGCCCACGTGCGCGGCCACCCCGACGACTTCGACCGCTGGGGCCTTGCCGGTTGGGGCTTCGCCGACCTCTTGCCCTACTTCAAGGCGCAGGAGGACTGGCCGGGGCCCGCCAGTCCCTGGCACGGACGCGGCGGCCCGCTGCACCTCTGGCAGCCGGACCGGCCCCACCCCATCACCCAGGCCTACCGCGCCGCCGCCGAGGCCGAGGGCCTGCGGCCGATCGCCGAGCACAACGGGCCTGAGATGGTGGGCCCCACGCTCAACACCTTGACCATCACCGACGGGCGGCGACAGAGCGCCGCCGATGCCTTCCTGAGGCCGGAGGTTTTGGCGCGCAAGAACCTCGCGCTTCTCCTGCGGTGCCAGGTCGACCGGCTGAATTTCGAAGGCGAGCGCTGCAGCGGCGTCGTCCTTCGAGACGGACGGCGGCTGGGCGCGGCGCGCGCCGTCGTGCTTGCGGCGGGCGCCATCGCGTCCCCGCACATACTCTTGCTGTCGGGCATCGGGCCCGCGGACGAACTCACGCGCCTGGGCATCCGGCCGCGCCTGGACCTGCCCGGCGTCGGCGCCAACCTGCACGACCACCTGCTGTCGGGCGGCAACCTCTACGCCGCCACCAAGGAGGTGCCGCCTTCGCGGGCGCAGCGCTCGGAATCCCTGCTCTACCTCGATGCCGGCCTGCCCGGCCCGGCGCCGGACCTGGTGCTGGCCTGCGTGATCGCGCCGGTGGCGACGGAGGTCTTCTCGGCGCCGCCGGTCGGCCAGGCCTACACCATCATGTTCGGCTTCACCCGGCCGCGGAGCCGCGGCCGCTTGCGCCTGGCGAGCGCCGATCCGGCCATCCCGCCCCTGCTCGATCCCAACTACCTGGCCGAGGCCTTCGACCGCGAGGCCTATCTGATGGCGCTGGACTGGGCACAGCGGATCGGCCACGCCCCGGCCCTGGAGGACTGGCGGCGGGAGGAGCTGTTGCCGGGACCGGACTGCCGCGGCAGATCGGACCGCCTGGCCTTCCTCGGCAAGGCCGCGCATACCCATCACCACCCGGTCGGCACCTGCCGCATGGGCGAGGATGCCGCGGCGGTGGTCCGGCCCCAGGACCTGGGCGTCAGAGGCCTTTCCGGGCTCCACGTCATCGACGGCTCGATCTTGCCGGAGATCACCACGGGCCCCTGCAACGCGGCCATCCTGGCGATGGCGGAGCGTGCCAGCGATCTGCTTCGTGCGCGTGCCCCCCTGCCGCCGGAGCGGCCTCCCGCTGCCAGCTCTTGACCTCACGTCACCGCGCGACCCTTGCCGACGCGCGGGCGCGGCCTGGCGCCGTCGCTGGCCGCCATCACCATCATGATCTCGCGCGGGCGCGGCGCGTCGGGCAGGAAGAGGGTCAGGGTATCCAGCTCGTCGAAAGACCAGATCTCGTCCTTATGCGCCAAGGGCACGTCGATCGGCGTGCCGGCGACGGCGACCTTGGTGGTGGAAGGGATGATGGCCTCCCCGCCGCCGAGGGCCGCCCGCATGGGCTTGCCCAGCTTGGGGTGCAGCAGGGCCGCGGCATGCTCCAGGTCGCCCTCGATGCCGACCACGGCCGCCTTGCCGTAAGCGCGCGGCGGGCCCTCCAAGAGCGCCGCCACCTCGGGCATGTAGCGCTCGCCCAAGGCCATCCCGACATCGAAGAGCTGGGAGAGGTCCTCCACGAATCGCCCGGCGAAGGGATTCTCGATGACGATCAAGGCCGCGGCCCGCACCACCGGCCGATCCGCGGCACCGCCGGCCTCGCTCAGCACGCTTTCCTTGATTAACTGGACCTTTCGCGGCGTCATGGCGGGAGGACTCCTGCGCTGGCGATTGAAGGGAAGTGGGGTTTGATAATGCGCCTATGCTGCCTGTGGCTGGCCGCGACGCTCCTCTCGGCGCAAGCGGTTGCCGGCGACGAGGACAAGGTCTCGATCGCGGTGGCCAACGAGACCCGCCAGGTCCTGCGCTGCCAGTTCCTGCTGGCCCACTGGATGACCTCGGCCGCCGTCCTGATCCAGCCGGGCGCCTCGGCGAGGCTCGCCTTGGGCAGGGCGGTCGACGGCGCGCTCTTCCAACGACAGGCGGGCGAAGAGAGGCCCTTCCACGTCGAATCGCTCCTTTGCGGGAGTGATCGGGACTTCGGATCGAGCCGCATCGATCTCGACCTCTCGCCTCTGCGCGCCCGGGAGAGCGACAGCCTCTCCTTCCGCTGCGGCGGCGAGGCGGCTCCCGCTTGCCGTCGCGCCGGTCTTTGACGCGCTCCGATCTCGATCATCAAGGGCTTCGCTCTCTCCACATGGGCAGCCGGCCTGACGGAACCAAAGCGTAACAGCCGGCACCAAGCGAGGCAATCGTCACGCCCTTGGAGGAACCATTGCCCCAAAATGGTCTCGACCCGAGCCGCCCTCAGCCTCTAGCATGCCCCGCAACATGCTGGAAAACGCACAAAATCCGCAGACGGTGAGAAGCGGCGCGGTGGACACAGGGTCCGCTGGAGCGCAAGCCCGGAGCACGCACGCGCGAACCATTGCGATCCAAAGGGCGCAGGACGGCTGCCGATGAGTGCCGTGCTGCGCCATCTCGAGCGGCTGGCGCAGGGCTTCCTGGGCCTGGTGCTGATCGCCATGGTGCTCTTGAACGTCGGCAACGCGGCGGGACGCTATCTCTTCGGGCGAGCGGTGCCGGGCGCCGACGACATTCTGCTCTATTCGATGGTCTGGCTGGTCTTCCTGGGCTTGATCCTGGTGACGGCGCGCCGGCGGCACTTGCGCCTCGATCTCGTCGAGCGCCTGTGGCCGGGCCGCGGGCGCGCGCTTCAACGGCTTCTGATCGACCTCCTGCTGGCGCTCCTTTGCGGCTATCTCGCGCTTCAGTCCTTGGCGGTGGTTCAGCGCCTGGGCGCCATCGGCCAGACCTCGATCGCCACCGGCCTGCCGATGGCCTGGGTGCATGCCGGTCTTCTGATCGGCCTCGCCCTGACCGCCTTGGTCGCCGCCCTGCAAGCCGCGCAAACCCTCTGGACGCTTCTCCGCGGCAAGGTGCCGGCGTGACCTGGGTCCTGATCCTGCTGCCCTTGGCGCTGTTCCTCCTGGGCGTGCCGGTCTTCGCGCTCCTGCTGGCGGCGGCCGGCGTGACAGTCGTCTTCTTCCTGCCGATGCCCCCCATCGCGCTGCATCAAGTGCTCTTCGGCGGCATCGACAAGTATGCCCTGCTGGCCGTCCCCTTCTTCGTCTTCGCCGGTGAGTTGATGGGTCGTGGCGGCATCGCCGATCGGCTGGTCGACTGGGTCTTGAGCCTGACCGGGCGGCTGCCGGGAAGCCTCGGCATCGCCACCGTGGGCACCTCGACCTTGATGGGCGCGGTCTCAGGCTCGAGCCCCGCCACGGTGGCGGCAGTGGGCCGCAGCCTCTATCCCAGCCTGAGCGAGCGTGGCTACGCCAAGGGCTTCTCGCTGGGGCTCATCACCTCCTCCGGCTCCATCGCCATCGTGGTGCCGCCCTCGATCGCCATGATCCTCTACGGCGCCAGCGCCGAGCAGTCGATCCCGCGGCTCTTCCAAGCCGGTCTCCTGCCCGGCCTGCTGATCGCCTTGGCCATGGCGAGCTACATCCTGGTCTGGGCCAAGGGCCGCGACCTGGGCGATCGCGGCCGTTTCGGCCTGGCCCAGGTCATCCAGGCCAGCCGGCGTGCCTGGGCGGCCTTGCTGATGCCGGTCGTCGTGCTGGCCGGCATCTATCTCGGCTGGTTCTCGCCGACCGAAGCCGGCGGCGTGGCCTGTCTCTACGCCTTGCTGCTGGCCCGGCTGCTCTATCGCAGCCTCACCTGGCGCCAGGTCCTGGAGAGCGCCGGCGAAGCGGCGCTCTTGACCGCCCAGATCCTGATCATCGTGGCGGCGGCCGGCGTCTTCTCCTGGATACTAACCGTTCAAGGAGTGCCGCAGGCTCTGGTGCAGGGCATCATCGGGCTGGAGCTCTCCGCGCCCCTCTTCCTCTTCCTGGTGAACCTGCTGCTCTTGGGCATCGGCTGCCTGCTTGATCCCACCTCCGCGATCCTGGTCCTGACCCCTCTGCTGCTGCCCTTGGTGCTGCATCTGGGAATCGATCCGATCCATTTCGGGATCATCATGACGGTGAACCTCTCGATCGGCATGTTCACCCCGCCCTTCGGGCTCAACCTCTTCGTCGCGCAGTCGACGCTCTCGCCCGATCTGGCGGCGATCTACCGTGGTATCCTGCCCTTCCTGGCGATCCAACTCATCTGCCTGGCAGCCATCACCTATCTGCCGGCCATTTCCCTGGTCCTAAGTTGAGAAGGAGAGAAGCAATGCGAAAGACCACACGGCGCCACCTGCTGGCCTTGGCCGCGGCCGCCGGTCTCGTCCTCGGTGCCGGCGCCCCCGCCTCGGCCGAGGTGGTAATGAAGATGGCAAGCGCCACCATCAACGACGTACAGCACGAATGGCAGAAGCGCTTCGCCGAGGAGCTGAAGGCGCGCGTCGGCGACGCGGTCAAGGTGGAGATCTATCCGGCAAGCCAGCTGGGCACCATTCCGCGTATGCTCGAAGGCGTGCTCTTCGGCACCATCGAGTCCTTCATCACCCCGACCTCCTTCCTGGTCGGCACCGCGCCCAAGTTCGAGATCTTCGACGTGCCGGCGCTCTTCGCCGATGCCGAGCAGGTCGGCGCCGTGCTGCACGATCCCGACTATCGCCAACACCTGGAGACCATGGGCCTGGACAAGGGCTTTCGCGTTATCGGCGCGATCTACAACAGCCCCATCCTCTTGCTCTCGACCAAGCCGGTCGGCACCCTGGACGACTTCAAGGGCCTGAAGGTCCGCACCTTCGCCTCGCCCCTGCAGATCGAGCCGCTTGCCTCCATCGGCGCCAGCCCGCTGCCCTTGCCCTTGAGCGAGGTCGTGCCGGCGCTGCAGTCCGGCGGCATCGACGCCATGCTGGCCGGCATGCCGATCCTGGTCGCCTTCAAGTTCTATGACGTGGCTAAGTACGTGACCAACCTGCGGCTCTCCGTCGTCGTCTCGGTCAACATCGTCAGCGAGACCTGGTTCCAGGCGCAGACGCCGGAGGTGCAGCAGGCGATTCGCGACGCCGGCTGGGCCGCGGCCATCGACGTGCTGCCGTTCGGCATCAAGAACGTCTACCGCACCAACCAGGCCTGGCTGGACAACGGCGGCGAGATCATCGACCTGCCGAAGGAGCAGCATGCCGAACTCCTGGCCGATTTCCGCAAGATCGGCATCGGCATCATCGACGAGAAACCAGACGTCCTGTCGGAGCTGGAGCGCCTGCAGGAGGTGATCGAGGCACATCCGGCGAACTAGGCAAAGGCGGCCGGCGGTTCAACAGGGGGAGGGTTACAGATGTCGGATGAGATAGCGGTGATCTTGGGCGTCGGCGCGCAGGAGGGACTGGGCGCCGCGCTCTGCCGCCGCGCGGCGGCCGCCGGCTGTCATGTCGTGGTGGCCGGGCGAAGCGAGGCCAAGCTCGACGCCGTCGCGGCGGCGATCAGGGCCTCCGGCGGCGCGGCCTCGACCGGCATCGTCGACGTGACCGAGGAGGCCCAGGTCGAGGGCTTCTTCAAGGGCGTGGACGGCCTCTCCGGCAAGCTCGCCTTGGTTGCCTACAATGCCGGAAACGCCTTCCGGCAGGACAGCCTGACGATGACCGCTAGCTACTTCGAGGAAGCTTGGCGGGTCTGCTGCCTCGGCGGCTTTCTGGCGGCGCGCGAGGCCGGCAAGCGGATGGCACAGCAGGGCTCCGGCACCCTGCTCTTCACCGGGGCGACGGCCTCGGTCAAGGCGCGCCCGCCCTTCATGGCCTTCGCGTCGGCCAAGGCCGGCCTGCGGGCGGTGGCCGCCAGCATGGCGCGCGAGCTCGGCCCTCGGGGCGTGCACGTGGCGCACGTCATCATCGACGGCGGCATCGAGGGCGAGCGGCTCTTGTCGCGCAATCCCGCCCTCAAGGAGAAGATGGGCGAGCACGGCCTCCTGCACCCCGAGGCCATCGCGGAGAGCTACTGGCAGCTGCACCTGCAGCATCCCTCCGCCTGGAGCTTCGAACTCGACCTCAGGCCCTTCAAGGAGACCTTCTAGCCCTATCTCCTCGATTTCTGACCTTTCGTCCGGAATCTGGCCGGAAAAACTCCCAGAAATGCCCATTAGTCTCTCCTGGCTCTCCACCACACTTGAAGGAGTAGCTGGAAGAGGACCGAACCATGTCGTCACGTGAGCGTTCTTACGATCCAAGGCCCGCAGAGGGAGAGCGCATGCAGCAAAAGCCGTCGAGCGAGGCAGCCAAGGCGATCCTCGCGAAGCTCCGCCGCATCGAAAGCTACAAGCAGGCACGAGCAAGTTGGTGAGCGAAGACCCACGGCCAGACGGCGGGATCGAGGCGAGGCGCTACGCGCAGGCCACCCCGGTCTGACGGACAAGCCCGGCGAAAAGGGTTTCCATTGACCTCGACCCGATTGCCGAGCGCTCTTGGCGGGCACGGCGGCGGCACCCCTCCGCCCAGAGCGTCGAACTCGACCTTTGGCCCTTCAAGGAGACCTTCTAGCGAGGCTCACGGCCGAGGGCCCGTCTTGCTCCGCAGGATCTCCAGGAAGGTCGATGCCACCAAGGACAGGGTCGCGGCTTTCCTGGTCGCGACCTCGATCTTCGTCTCCAGGCGGTAGATCTCCGGCAGGAGCGAGCGCATGGCACCCCCGGCCACCCAAGTGGCGGCATAGGAAACCGGCAGATAGCCGACGTAGTGGCCGGTAAGGATCAGATGGGCGACACCCTCCATCTGATGCGCCGTGGCGCTCGACGGCAGCTCCGCCACCAGGGGAGCCACGCGTTCCTCCGCCAGATAGCCGCGGCGCACGTAGTCCGATCGACCGAGGTCTTTGGGGACCCGCTTGGCCTGGAACAGCGGATGCCCCCTGCCGCAGTAGAGTTCCAGGGGATCGCGGTAGAGCCGCTCGTAGTCGAGACCGGGTTGGCGGTGATGAAAGACGCCGATGCCGACGCCGACCCGTCCGTCCAGTACGGCCAGGGCAATCTTGTCCGGTGCCAAGCAATGCAGGTTGAGCGCGACGGCGGGCCCGCGGGCCTTGAGTTCGGCTAGGGCCGCCGTTAGGGGCGACGCGCTGTCGTAGATCCAGTTGTCCACCACGGCGAGCGCGAGTTCGCCCACCAGGTGGCCGCTGATCGCCCCGATCTCCGTTCGAAAGCTCTCCAGGGAGGCGAAGAGGCGCTGGCAGGCCTCGTAGACCAAGCGCCCCTTGTCGGTGAGTCGGAAACCGACCCGGCCGCGCTGGCAGAGCCTGATGCCGAGCCGCGCCTCCAGGTCGCCCATGTGCCGGCTGACCGTCGACTGCCCGAGGTTCAGCGCGACCTGCGCCGCGGCGAAGCCCCCCGTCTCCACCACGGTCATGAAGACGGAGAGCAGGTGGAGGTCACTTCGCGCGAGCTGCCGTAACGCCAAGACGGGATCTTGTCCCTCAAATGCATATTCACTCATGTGTACATTCTTTATTTGATATTTTTACCAAGCGAAAGGCGTGATAGACGCAAGCCAGGATCGTCGCTATGGCTGAGGGGGCCGGCAGGATGACGGCAGGAAACGGCGCGACGGATGACTGGGGCATCGACAACGACTACGCCCCCTTGCACGACGTCCTGCTCGGCAAGCCCGAGTATTACCGCTGGGTGGAGGCGGGCCCGCTGATCGGCCGCACCCTGGCGAACGCGCACAAGACCGGCGTACGCTTCGACCAGCAGCTCGCCATGGCGCAGCACAGCGAGATGGTGCGGATCTACGAGGCGGCCGGCGTGCGCTGCCACTATCTCGACGCGGACGAGATCCTGCACCGGAACTTCTTCGCCCGCGATTCCAGCGCGATGACCCCATGGGGCGCGCTCATCTGCCATATGCAGCTGAAGTGCCGCCGCGCCGACTACGTGAGCGTCATCAAGTTCTATCAGGAGAAGCGGATCCCGATCTGGAAGTTCGTGACCGCCGGGCACTTCGAGGGCGGCGACTTCGTCATCCTGGAGCCCGGCACCGTCCTGATCGGCTACTGCGGCGAACGATCGGAGCAGGCCGGTTCCGAGCAGGTGGCGGCTTGGGTCCGCGCCAAGGGTTGGGATGTCGAGGTGGCCCCCATCTCCCGCGAGTTCGTGCACATGGACGGCCTTGTCGTCCCCTTGGCGCCGAAACTGCTGGTCGCCTGCCTCGACGCGCTGGAGGGCTGGGTCGTCGACTGGCTGCGGGAGCGGGACTTCGACTTCGTCGAGGTGGACTATGCCGAGGCCAAGAACCTGGGCGTGAACCTGGTGGCGCTGGGCAACGGGAAGGTGCTCTCGATGAAGGGCGCTTCGAAGCTGAACCGAAGGATGCGCGCGCTTGGCTTCGAGGTCTTCGCGCCGGACATGTCGATGTTCACGCTTGGAGGCGGCGGCGTGCATTGCCTGTCCCAAGCGCTCCGGCGAGACCCCGGCTAGCGCCCCTCCGGCACGAGGGGCCGCTCGCCCTCCAGCAGTGCCCGATGGCGCAGAATCGCCGGCACGATGAAGTCCACGAAGGCCCGCACCCGCGCAGTCTTTCTGAGGTCGCCGTGGAAGAGCACCCAAAGGCTCAGGCCCGGCAGCAGGGGGCTGCCCGCCACGCGCCGTAGCTCCGGCTCCACGTCGCCCAGGAAGCAAGGAAGCAAGGCGAGCCCCAAGCCCTGCTTCGCCGCTTCGAGCTGGAGCTGGTTGGAAAAGAAGGCATGGCGGGCCGGCAGGCGTGGGAAGGGCGTCGCCCGGGTCCACTGCGGCGAGGGCTTCTCCTCGCCCCAGCCGATCCAGAAGTGCCGCGCCGGATCGGGCAGGCCCTTCTCGCCAAACCCCTCGATCAGCGCGGCAGAGGCATAGACGGCTTTCCTGTAGGAGGCCACCCGCCGCCCGACCAGGTCGTCTGTCACCTGCTCCGCCATGCGAATGGAGACATCGGCCTCGCGCCGCGCCAGATCGGAGTAGTCGTGCGTCGCCTCGACGGCCAGCTCGATGGCCGGATGGGCCTTGGCGAAGGCCACCAGCTCCGCGGTCAGGAAGGAGCGCAGCATGGCCGGCGGCAGGCTCAAGCGGACGAGGCCGCCGGGCGCGTGGTCGATGCCGGCGAGCCTGCGCTCCACGGCGACGACCTCCGCCTCCATCCGCTCGGCCGAGGCCAGGAGATCCTCTCCGGCCTGGGTCAGGCCGTAGCCCTCCGGCCGCCGGTCGAAGAGGCGCGCGCCCAGGGCTGCCTCGATCGCCTGCAGGCGCCGCGTCACGGTCGCGTGGTTCACCCCGAGCCGACGGGCGGCGCCACGCAGAGAGCCCTCGCGCTGCACCGCCAGAAAGACGCGCAAGTCATCCCATCTTATGGATTGTTTGCGATCCATGATGATGCATTTCCTGAAGCTGCAGGTTCATACATGATCCGTTAACATAGTCATTGCCATCGCTTTGCGGAATGCCGCAACGACCCCGCCGCCGCCCCTATCGGGAGACACTCGGTGAACGCAGCTGGAAGAACGCGATCCTCGGTCCTGGATGCCATCGGCGACACGCCCCTTCTGGAGCTGCGCCGGATCGTGCCCGAGGGCCATGCGCGCATCCTGATCAAGCTGGAGAGCGCGAACCCGACCGGAAGCATGAAGGATCGCATGGCCCTGGCCATGGTGGAGGCGGCGGAGGCGGACGGGCGTCTGCCGCCCGGCGGGCGCGTCGTCGAGTACACCGGCGGCAGCACCGGCGTCTCCCTGGCGCAGGTCTGCGCCGTCAAGGGTCACCCGCTGAGCATCGTGACCTCCGACGCCTTCAGTTCGGAGAAGCGCAAGCACATGGCCGCCTTGGGCGCCGAGCTCACCCTGGTCCCGAGCAAGGACGGCGGGATGGACGAAGCGCTGACCCGCAACATGATTGAGGCCGCCCGCAAGATCCGCGAAGAGAGCGGGGGCTTCTGGACCGACCAATTGAACAATGCCGACCAGCTCTCCGCCTATCACCGGATGGGTGAAGAAATCTGGGCCGAGACCGAGGGCAGGGTATCGGCCTTCGTACAGAGCACCGGGACGGCCGCCAGCGTGCGCGGCGTCGCCGAGGCGCTGCGCGCGCGCAAGCCGGACATCTGGATCACCGCCGTGGAACCGGCGGAGTCCGCCGTGCTGTCGGGGGAGCCCGGCGGCGTCCATAAAATCGAAGGCGTCGGCGCCGGCTTCGTGGTGCCGCTTTGGGACCCGACCCTGGTCGACGAGATCGCCAAGGTCACCACGGAGGAGGCGATGGCGATGGCGCGCCGCCTGGCGGGCAGCGAAGCGCTCTTCGCCGGCACCTCGACGGGCGCCAACTTGGTCGCCGCGCTATCGGTGGCGAAGCGGTTGGGACCCGACGCCACCGTGGTCACGGTCCTCTGCGACTCAGGCATCAAGTACCTGAGCACGGCGCTCTACGGCTGACGCGCTCGCCACCAAGAAGAAGGGGCACCCGACCTCTCGGCCGGATGCCCCCGAATTGACCAGTCGAAGAGGCTTAGCCGAACCACCAGCGCTCGCAGCACTTCTCGCCGTCGAGCTCCCAGTTGTTGCCGATGACCTCGGGCGTCTGCACCCGCTCGTTGGTGCCGTCGAGGTAGGCGATGAAGGCCGGGATCACCGAGCCGCCGTCATCGCTGACGATCTGCTGCATGTCGACGTAGATCTGGCGGCGCTTCACCGGATCGAGCTCGGCGCGACCGGCATACAAGAGCGACATGAACTTGTCGTTAGACCAGCGTGCCTCGTTCCAGTCGGCGCCGGCGGCATAGATCTGGCTGAAGATCCAGTCCTCCGTCGGGCGACCGCCCCAATAGCTGCCGACCCAGGGCTTCACCAGCCAGACGTTGGACCAGTAGCCGTCGTTCGGCTCCTGCACCAGCTTGATGTTGATGCCGGCCGCCTTGGCCTTCTCCTGATAGAGCTGACCCGCGTCCAGGGCACCGGTGAAGGCCGTCTCCGAAAGGTGGAGTTCGAGATCGATCGAATCGTAACCCGCCTTCTTCAGATGGTGCTTGGCCTTGTCCGGATCGTAGGTCCGCTGCGGCAGCTCTTCCGCGGTGGCCTGGAACTGATTGGCCGGTCCGATCGGATGGTCGTTGCCGACCTCGCCGTAGCCCTTGAAGATGCGCTGCAGCATCTCTTCGCGGTCGAAGGCGTACTTCAGGGCCAGCCGCAGCTCGTTGTTGTCGAAGGGCTTGGTGTCGGTCAGCATCGGCAAGGTGCAGTGCTTGTTGCCGTTCGACTGAACGATGCGGACACCGCCGGCACGCTTCAGGAGACCGATGGTCTTGAGCTCGAGGTTGTTGATGCAGTCGACCTCGTCGGTCTGCAGCGCGACGGTGCGCGCCGCCGTGTCGGGAATGAAGAGGGTCTCGACTTCGTCGAAGTGCGCGTGACCTTCCTTCCAGTAGTTGGGATTGCGCTTGGTGTGGGTGCGCAGGCCTGGCTCGTAGCTCTGCAGCATGTAGCCGCCGGTGCCGATCCCGTTCTCCCAATCGATGCCGCCGCCGTCTTTCGCCGGGCAGACCAGCAGATGATAGTCGCTCATCAGGTACGGCAGGTCGGCGTTGCCGCCTTCCAAGGTGACGACCACCGTTTGCGGACCGTCGGCCTTGACGTCCGAAATTGCGGCGATGATGCCCTTGGCGGCCGAGTTGGTGTCTTCGCCGCGGTGATGGTTCAACGACTCGACCACGTCGTTCGAGGTCATGGTCTTGCCGTTGTGGAACTCCACGCCCTTGCGCAGCCGGAAGGTCCACTCGGAGGCATCGGGAGAGGCCTCCCAGCTTTCCGCCAGCTCGCCGATCAAGGTACCGTCCGGCGCGATCTCGGTCAGACAGTTCCTCAGCTGGTTGAAGTTCACGTTGATCATGTAGGTGTCGAGCGTGGTCGCCGGATCGAGGTCGTCCGACGTCGCGCCGCCGGTCAGGCCCTGGCGGAACTTCCCGCCCTTCTTGGGCGTCGCGGCCGCGACCTTGCCGGCAAGCCCGGTCGCCGCCGTGACCGTGAGGCCCAGCGCCAGCGCGCCGCGCATGAAATCGCGGCGGTCGATCTCACCCGATCGGAAGCGCCGCTCTAGCTTCTTGATTGTTGTAGCCATCAGATTCTCCCTGCCTTGCGTGGTTGGTCCTGATTATGTCTCACTCAGACCGAGGCTCACGTGATTGCCATACGATCGTATAGTTCATAGAGCCCGACGATACCAGTCATGCTGTTTTGCACGCGCATTGCGGCCGGCCAGAGGCTAGCACCTCTCTGTCAATCAGGGCTAGAGCGCTTGGCAACTCTCGATCAAGCGAAGAAACAGCCGGAAGAGCGGCCAGCGGGATCAGACCGGGTACTCGAAGAGTTCGAAGTCTCGCGCCCAGCGCCGACGGACGATCTCGCCGGCCTCGCCCTCGCAGAGCGGCCGCCAGTCCAGATCGGAACTCGCGTTCAATCGCGGCAGCGCAGGCAACCGCGGCACGATCTCGCGCACCTCCTCCCAGGCGTTCGGATCCTCCAGCTTCACCACCCTGTCCGGCAGGAACCTGCCGTGCCAGCACATGCCTTTCCACTGGGCGCGAACGTGCAGGTCGGCATAGTCGTCCAGACGTTCGAGCGCACGCAGGAACTCCAGAAAGCTCATCTTCGGCCAGAAGCTGCCCTTGCGGAACAAACCGGCGTCGGGCTTGCGCAGGATCTTCCCGGTCCAGACCGACACGGCCCGGGCATAGGGATTGCGCACCACCGCGATCTTGCGGAAGTCGGAGCGCGCGACGCGCCGCAGGCTCCATGGCTCGGTCGCCTGGTGGATCCACTCGACCTTGGCGCCCTTTGCCTTCAGGACCGCCGCCTTGACCGAGCTGTTCCCGCACTTGCCGCTCAACAGGAAGATCGTCCGCTCCGCCTCGTAGGGCGCGTTGATCCAACGCGCGAAGCCCAGGCGCCGCAGGGCGTAGCGGGGCTGAAAGGGCCTCTCCCATGAGATAACGTGCAGCATGGCGGGAGCTATCCGCGCGTCCGGCGGACTGTCAAGCCGCCCCGCTAGAGCGCGATGACGATAGATCGAACCGATCTATCGTCTGAATCTTGGCCTAGTCCCGAAGCAGCACCTCCGCCTCGACCTCCACGGCGAAGTTCAAGGGCAGGCTGGCAACGCCGATCGCCGAGCGGGCGTGGCGTCCGACCTCCGGGCCGAAGACCGCGAGGACGATGTCCGTGAAGCCGTTGATGACGCTTGGCTGCTGGGCGAAGCCGGGGGCGGAGTTGACCATCCCGAAGACACGGCCCCAAGCGGCGATCCTGTCGAGATCGCCCAGCTCCCGCCTAAGGCTCGCGATCATCGACAGCGCGACCTTGGCCGCGATCTTGTTCCCCTCCTCGACGGAGACCTCCTTGCCCACCTGTCCGAAGGGGCCGGAAGGAGACCCGTCCGGCTCTTGCGGGCCGTGGCCGGAGACAAAGGCCCGAGAACCGCGCACGTTGACCCAGGGGAAGGGCAGCACCATGCCTTCGGGAAGCTTAAGGGGCTGCGGCAAGACCAGGCCCAGTGACTCTATCTTCTGCTCGACCGTAGACACCTATGCAGCTCCTTTCTCGTGGTGGCGGTGCCGTCGGGCGCCGCCGTCTTCTTCACCGCGCGGCACTCGCGTAGCCGTAGCGAATAGCATAGTCCGCGCACTCTTCGGAAATTCTTGCTCTTAGGTCCGGGCCCGGATCGAAGGCATTCCTTCTGTAGCCCGCCGTGCCTTCGAGATAGGCCGCGAGCTTGGGCCATGCCGTCTCGAAGTTGGGCAGAGCCAGGTGATCGTAAAGCCGCCGCAGGCCGCCTTTCATGTCGTCCACCAGCGTCTCGTAGCGCATCTCGAGGAACTGAGCGTCCGGGATGAGACCGCGCTGGGCTTCGAAGGCCCGGTCCAGGCGCCTGAAATTGTCGAAGACATAGTCCGCCAGGTCTTCGCGCAGGCCCAAATGCAAACCCGTCGTCTCGCCCATGCGTTGCCAGGTCCACAGGGTCGAGGGGATGACTGCCTGTGGATCGCGCACCAGGTGCACGAACTTCGCCTTGGGAAAGACCTCCAGCAGCGTGGCGACGCGCGCCGTGTGCGTCGGAGACTTCAGCACCAAGCGCTTGGGATTGCGTAGGCTCACCCGCTTGACGAAGAGCAGCAGGGCGGCTTTCCAGGCATCACGCTCCCCCTCGGACAGGCCCTCCAGGTCGAGATAGCGGTCGTAGGGACAGGGCCGGTCGGGGTAGAGCCAGCACCAATAGGGGCTGGGCACGCCTTGGTTGGAGAGCGCGAACTCGTCCTCGATCGGGCGCCTCCAGCCGAGCGGCATCCCGTCCATCGGCCGATGCTTGGCGATCAGGAAACCCACCAGCGGCGGGAGAAACCGCTGCGTCAGCAGGAAGTGCTTTGGCACGATGCACTGATATGTGCTGGCAAAGGCCAAGCCGTCGTCACAGGCCAGGAGTTCCTGCAGCAAAGTGGTCCCCGTGCGCCAGTGACCCAGAATGAAGAGCGGCGCCTCGCCGATCTCCACCGCCTCCACGCGCCGGGAGAAGACCGCGGCGTCGACCCGGTTCATGACCGAGTTGAGGAGAGAGGCCGCCAGGACACTCGCGACACGGTGGCTGCGCTGCCAGGAGAAGGAACAGCGGTTCCGGATCAAGAGCTTGGCGAAGGCGGAGAAGGGCAGGCCGTGCCAGGTCTGCAACGCGACCCTGGGGTACTTCGCCACCTCGCGCGGGCGATAGTCGGCGGCGCTCACGCTCGCGGCCTGCTCAAAAGTAGCGCGCCAGCTTCAGCTGCACGAAGCTGTCTCTGCGCACCGGCGCCAAGGGATCGTCGTTGGGGATGTTGATGAAGAAGCGGCCGTCGATCTCGATGCTCCAGTCATCGTCCAGCCGGCGGGTCAGTTCGAAGTTGTAGAAAGTCGCCCGGGTGTCGACGTCGATGAAGGCCCCGGTCAGGAAATTGGTGTCGTACTGATCGTTGAAGGTGAGCCGCAGGCCCACGAAGCCATCGTTCTCGAAGGGCGTGGCCGGCGCCGTATCGTCCCGGCCGTCGTAGATGTATTCGCCGATGACGCCCAGATCGATGCCTTGGTTCGCGGCGTCGAAGAAGGTGTACTCGAAACCGCCGACGGTCGCGGGAAAGGGCTTGCCCTGACCGAAGCGGCCGATCGTCTCCAGCTTGAACAGCCATTCCTCGTAGACGTAGGTGGCCTCGAGACCCAGCTGGGTCATGATGTCGTAGGAGGGCACGGTAAAGATGCCGTCTTTGCGGATCTGCACGACGAAGTTGGGCTGACGGCTGGTGCCGTGGAAGACGGAGAGCGCCATGTCCAGCGAGTCGAAGGTGTTCTCGTAGCGTGCCGCGACGTCGGGATGCCACTTGCCTAGTCCCGAACTGAAGATCGTCGCGTCCTCGTCGATGGGAAAGGGTCCCCGCAGTCGCGCGTTGTCGGAGGGAAAGGTGCGTTCGCGGAACCGGGGCAGATAGTAGAGCTCGAACTCGCCGTACTCGGTAAAGAGGTTCAGGTTCACCATCGGCTGGCCCAGTTTCTCGTCCTGGGTCACGTCCTCGACCTGGTCCAACTGGTTGATGACGTCGACCAGGTGCCAGGACTCCACCACGCCCCAGAAGACCTCCGTCACGCCGAAGACGAGGTCCCAAGCCTCTTCCTGATGCAGCCAATAGAACTCGCGCAGATCGAAGTGCGAGCGCCGGGCGTTGTAGGGATCGAGGCGGGCGAAGGGCAGCAGGGAGAAGATGTCGTCGCCCTCGTTCCACTCGTAGGTGAGGTGGGGGTAGATGGCGATCGACGGCCAGACCCGCTGATTGCTCTGCACCGGCCTGTTCTTGATCGAGTCGAGCGTAGGCAGCGCGATGAAGTCGACCGTCACGCCATCGATGATCGCTATGTCGTCAAAGCCCGGCTTGTCACCGGCGCCGAATTCGGGAGAGTAGGGAAAGCCGCGAACCTCGCCGACGATCCGCCCGTCGAAAGACCACTCTCCCGCGGAGGCCGGACGCGGCGCGAGCGGCACGACCAAGAGCGTCGCGCAAAGGCCAGCAACCAGCCTGGTCATGCGCATGGCGATTTCCCCTCGCCTCTCGGCGCCTCAGCTCGGCAGCGGGCAAAAGGCTAGCGCCCGGCGTTCTCCAAGGCTCGTCTGGTGAAGTCCCGGTCTAGCAGACCGGCGGAGAACTTGAAATCCGAAGCCTTCATTGTGGATGATCTGCCGTTGCGTAAATTCGTCATTGTGATCGAATCGGCACGCCAGAACTTGCCGTCGTAAAGCTTGTACCCGTTAGAGACCATCGTCTTGATGTGCGTGTTCTTGCGATCGAAGAAAAAGGTCTGCGGGACGGTATAGTTGTCCTGCACCATCCAGATGACCTGGCGGCTATAGCCGGATTCTCTGTCGTGCGGCCTGCGTTCGATCACCCAGCAGAGCCGACCGGACCCGTCGGGGCAGGCCTCGTCGCGAAGCCAGGTGTAGTCGAAGCGCTCGTAGTAGGTGCCGGCCAGGTCCTCGTAGCTGAACTCGCTTCCGGCGAAGGAGCCGGTCCGGCCGCCGGAGGAGATCCGCTTCACCCGCTTGTTGGACGGCAGGTAAAGCCACTGGTCGTCGTCGCGCGTCTTGTGCGCGTGGGTCAGGAGACCCAGCCCGTCGATATCGCGGGGCCATTCGAAGACGATCATGGTCTTGTCCGCGTCCCCCGGCACCTCCAGCGCCCTGCTCTGGTAGCGCCTGGTCGACTCCTTGCCGGAGCGATCGCGCAGGATCATCTCGCCCATGTTGGAGGAGGACTGAAAGCCGCGACTGTCCTCGTGCGCCTCTTGGGCAATTCTGAAGCCCTTCTCGTCGGCCGATTCCGCCCAGGCCGCCGAGGCGATCGTCAAGAGCAGCAAGATCGTGGTCGCTCGAATCATGAACCTCTCCCCTTGCTTATGATCAGGAGTACCGCCGGTAACAGCAAAAGGTCGGTCACCAGCGCCGATGTCAAGGTCATGGCCGAGAGAATCCCGGTCAGGCTGGAGACCGCGAAGCCGGACTGAGACAGAATGAGGAAGCCGGACACCAAGGCGATGGAGGTCATGATCAGCGCCGGTCCGACGACGATGAAGGTCTTGCGCACGGCCGAACGGGGGCTGAGCCCCAGGGTGCGCCGCGCCCATTGGTACTTCGACAGGAAGTGCACGGTATCGTCGACGATGATTCCGAAGGTCATGGCGCCGATGACGGAAATCGCCAGATTGACCTCGCCCCCGACGTAGCCCCACAGGCCGAAGATCAACGTCGCCGGCAGAAGATTGGGGATGAGCGATACGAGTCCAAGCCGCACGTCCCGCAGAACCAGCAGGAGGATGAGAGACACCAGCGCGAAGGCCAGGAAAGTGCCGAGCAGCATGGCGCGGACGTTCTCTTCGGTCATGTAGGAATAGAGCACCGAAAGGCCGGTGGCCCTGACCGCGTAGCCGGGCGCGTTCTCCTCCAGCCAGGCCTCACCTTGTTGACTGATGCGCTGCACGTCCGCCGAGCCCACCTGCGCCAGGCGGACGCTCAGCAGGGTCGCACTGCGGTCGACGTTGACATAAGTGCTGAGATCAAGCCCGAAGGGCATCGACATCTCCAGCAAGAAGAGGTTCTCGGCTACCTCCTGCGCCGTGTCGGGGATGCGATAGGCCGCCGGATCATCGCCGTTCATCACTTGATTGATGTCCTTGATGCTCTGCGACAGGCTGATGACGCTGGTCACTCCGGGCTGTGCCTCGAACCAGCGGGTGAAGTCATCGAGGCTGCGCAGGTAGTCGGGCTGCGAAATGCCGCCGGCCTCGCCGGCCGGCACGGCGTACAGCAGGACGTGAATTCCGGTCAGCCGCTCCTCCATGAAGTCCGTGTCAGCGCGGAAGGGGAAGCGGTCGTCGAAATACTCGACGAAGTTGTCGTCGATGACGATCCGGTTCATGCCGGCGATGATCGGCGGGACCGCCAGCACGAAGAGCACGAGGACGAGCCACTTGCGGTCGATGCTGATCGAGGCCAGCCGAATCATGCTGCGCTTGCCGGCGATCAACAGCGGCGCGCCGGGCGATGAGAAGAAGGAGAGTATCGCGGGCAAGGTGGTGACGCTGAAGAGGAAGCCGCAGGTGACCCCGATCGCCACCATGTTGCCCAGCTCGCCCAAGGGCGGTGCCTTGCCGAAGTTCAAGGTCAGGAAGCCGATCGCTGTCGTGAGGCTGGTGATCGCGATGGGCTGAAAATTGAGCTTCAGGGCATTGATGATGGCCTGGCGCCGGCTGTCCCCGGCGCTGCGTCTGAGCGACAGTGTGGTCAGCAGGTGGACGCAGTCGGCAACGCAGAGCGTCATGACGATGACCGGCGTGCCCGAGGTCGCCGCGTTGACGTTGTAGCCGAAATAGCCGCCGCAACCCAAGGCGATGAGGGTGGAGAGCGCCACGATCACCATGGTCGAAAGGACCGAGATCCAGGACCGCAGGGCGATCGACAAGGTGACGATGATGATCAGGATCATCGCCGGCACCAAGGAGGCAGAATCCCGCCTCGCGGCATCTGCGAAGGTGAAGTCCGAGATAACGCCGCCCGACAGCTTTATCTCGCTTCCCGGATAGCGCTCCTCGAGCTCCTCGGCCAGATCGTAGGCGTACTGGGATGCGCTGACGATGGCGGCGCGAGAATCAATTTCCGGCGTCTGCACCAGAACGTTGACGGCGCCGACATCGCCGCTTTCGGAGATCAGCAGGCCGACAAGGCTCTCGTTGCCAAGGGCCTCTTCCTTGATCTGCGCGATCTCCGTCGCGCTGAGCTCGGCGGCGTTCTGGTAGAGATCCTTGACCAGGATGTCGTCGCCCTCGGCGCTGCGCAGGGAGTGGTTGGAAAGGGAGTCCACCCGGAAGGAGTGGGGCGTGTGCCAGGCCCGCTCCGTCAGTTCCTCGACCAGCTGCAGCATGCGCGGGGTGAAGAGGCTGCCGTCGTCGGGCACGACGATGAAGCTGATGCTGTTGGCCTTGGTGAAGTCGTCCTCCACCTGATCCAAGGCGATCCGCATGGGATCGTCCGGAG
Source organism: Rhodospirillales bacterium (assembly GCA_963669375.1). GTDB lineage: Bacteria > Pseudomonadota > Alphaproteobacteria > Kiloniellales > JACOMY01 > JACOMY01. The sequence continues at coordinate 2,701,291 of OY770024.1, forward strand.
CGAAGAAGAGGCGGCTGTTCGGATCGTAGGAGAGCTTCAGCATGCCGGCGCCTCCGGCAGCCGTCAGCAGCAGCGAGACCAGGATCACCCAGATTCGCCAGCGGATCACCGCCTCGCCGAAGCTCTCCAGCGTCATCAGGCCTAGCCGATCGCCGCCACGCATAGCGCCTTCACGGACCCATTGAACGTCGTTCTGCTGCGCCAAGGCATCGGGATGACGAGCGCTCCCTCGGTTATGGCATCTGCGGCCGGGCGCAAAGACTAGTGCAGAGAATCACGCTGCGCCAAGCAAGATGGTCTCATTGGAGAGGTGGCGCTCTCTTCTCTCTTACATTGCCCGATTGCCAAGCGACCCGACGAAGAACCCAGTACCGCACAACGATATAGAAACAACGGATTTCAAACACAAAAAGATCATCTTGCAATTCACACGCCGCATTTCCCTGGAAAGATTATCACTAATCCTTCTTGTTTCCGGCGCCGATCATTAGAAGTAGTGCAGAGACACCACGCTAATCGTCAATCAGGCATTGCAGGACGTTTCTCCCCTCTGTTTCCGAGGCAAGGCCTTCCTCTTTTGCATCTCGCTCTGGCACGATAGAGAACACGACGACGCCGAACGGTACTGTCGGCTGTCGGCCTTTGCAGAGTCGCGTGACGTTCGTGCGGTGGAGCGAATGATGAACAAGAGCGATAAAGCCATTCCGACGACCGAGGCGAAGGAGCCGATAGCCATCGTCGGCATGGGCTGCCGCTTCCCCGGCGGCGCCGACACGCCCGAGCGCTACTGGCGGAACCTGTGCGACAAGGTGGACGCCGTTCGAGAGGTGCCGGAGGATCGCTGGTCGATCAAGGATCACTATAGCGACGCGCCCGGCGCGCCCGGCAAATCGATCGCCAAGTGGGGCGGGTTCCTGGACGACATCACCGGCTTCGAGCCGGAAGCCTTCGGCATCTCGCCGCGCGAGGCCCACTTCATGGATCCGCAGCAGCGGGTCCTGCTGGAGGTCGCCTGGGAGGCGATCGAGGACGCCGGCTGCAGCGTGCAGGCGATGGCCGGCAGCGACACCGGGGTCTTCGTCGGCGTGTCCACCTCGGACTACGGTCAATTGCAGACGCAAGGCAGCACCGGCGAGGCGGTCAATCCGCACGTCGCCACGGGCGGCGCGCTCAGCATCGCCTCGAACCGCATTTCCTATTGCCTGAACTTGAAGGGACCCTCGGTCTCGGTCGACACGGCCTGCTCTTCCTCGCTGATCGCCGTCGACCTGGCTTGTCGGAGAATCTGGCAAGGGGGTTGCGCGGCGGCCTTGGCGGGGGGCGTCAACATCGTCATCTCGCCCTCTGCCTTCATCGCCTTCTCGGCGGCGACCATGCTGTCGCCTGACGGCCGCTGCAAGGCCTTCGACGCCTCGGCCAACGGCTTCGTGCGCGGCGAGGGCGCCGGTCTGGTGATGCTGAAGCCGCTCTCGCGCGCCGAGGCGGACGGCGACCGGATCTATGCGCTGATCCTGGCGAGCGGGGCCAACCAGGACGGGCGCACCGCCGGCATCGCCATGCCGAGCGAGGACTCCCAAGCGGCCCTGATCGAGCGCTGCTGCGCGGAAGCCGGTGTCAGCGCCGGGCAGATCGACTTCATGGAGGCGCACGGTACCGGCACGGGTGTCGGCGATCCGGTCGAGGCGCGCGCGCTGGGCCGCGTGCTGGGTCGGGAGCGCGAGGACGGCATCCCTTGCTTCTTGGGCTCGGTCAAGCCGAACATCGGGCACCTGGAATCGGCGGCCGGCATTGCCGGCCTGATCAAGTCCGCCCTGGTCCTGCACCATCGTGCCGTGCCGCCGCATCTGATCTTCACCCGGCCCAACCCGAACATTCCCTTCGAGGAGATGGGCCTACGCCTGCCACGAGAGCTGGAAGCCCTGCCCGAGCGGGGCCGCCCGGCCTTGGCCGCCGTCAACTCCTTCGGCTTCGGCGGCGCCAACGCGCATGCGATCTTGAGCGAGCCGCCGCGCGAGAAGGCGACCGCCGAGACGCGCCAAGGTCCGCTGGTCCTGCCGCTTTCCGCCCGCACGGCCAACGCGCTGAAGGCGATGGCTGGCCACTACCGCGCCGCTATGACCGACGGCAAGCTCGCGCAAGAGGCCTTGCCCGACATCTGCCACACCTCGGCCGTCAGCCGCTGCGATCAAGACGAACGCTTGGCCCTGGTGGGCGAGAACCGAGAAGAGCTGGTCGCACTCTTGGCGGCTTTCGAGGAAGGCGAGAAGCGCGCGGCCATGGCGGCGGGCCAGCGCCGGCAGGCCGGTCCGGTCAAGCTGGCCTTCATCTTCTCGGGGCAAGGGCCGCAGTGGTGGGCGATGGGCCGCCAGCTGCTGGAGCGCGAGCCGCGGTTCCGCGGCGTCATCGAACGCTGCGATGCCGAGATGGCCAAGCTCGGCGACTGGTCGCTTCTGCGGGAGCTGACACGCGACGAGGCCTCGTCGCGGATTCAGGAGACACGCTTCGCACAACCGGCCCTCTTTGCCCTGCAAGCTGGTCTCTACGGGCTCTTCGAAGACTGGGGTATCAGGCCGCACGCCGTGATGGGCCACAGCGTCGGAGAGATCGCGGCCGCCTATGCCAGCGGGGCGCTCAGTCTGGAAGAGGCGGCGCGGGTCGCCTTCCATCGCGGCAACACCATGGATCGGGCTTCCTCCAAGGGTCGGATGCTGGCCGTCGGCCTGTCGGAAGGCGAAGCCCTGGCGGCGATCGCCGGCCACGAGGGCGCGGTCGCCTTGGCCGCCGTCAACGGACCGCGCAGCGTCACCCTCTCCGGCCAGGAAGAGCCGCTGGCGGCCATCGCCGCCGATCTCGAGGCACGCGAGGTCTTCAATCGCCGGCTTGCCGTCAACTACGCCTTCCACAGCCCGCAGATGGATCCGGTCGAGGAGGCCTTGCTGGAGAGCCTGTCGGACATGACGGCCAGGGACGGCGAGCGGCTCTGGGTCTCCAGCGTCACCGGCGAGGCCTTGAGCGGGCGCGAGGCGGTGGCCGATTACTGGTGGAGCAACGTCAGGCGGACCGTCTGCTTCGAGCGCGCCTTCAAGCGCCTCTTGCAGGAGGGCTGCAACACCTTCCTGGAGTTAAGCCCTCACCCTGTCCTCTCCGGCTCCATGCTGGAAACGCTGATGGAGGAGGGACACCAGGAAGCCGTCATCCCGAGCTTGCGGCGCGAGCAGGACGAGGCCGTCCAACTGCGCCGTGCCTTCGCGCAGCTCTGGATCGCCGGGCAGGAAGTCGATTGGCGGGCCCTCTTGCCGGGTGGCGGACGGCGCGTCAGCCTGCCCGGCTATCCTTGGCAGCGCCAGCCCTATTGGCACGAGGCGCCCGACACGCGGGACAAGCGCCTAGGCACCGGCGGCCATCCCTTGCTGGGCCGCGCGAAGCGTACGGCACGGCCGACCTGGCAGCAGCAGCTGGACTGCCGCATAGAGCCCTATCTACTGGACCACAAGGTCAACGAACTCGTCGTCTTTCCCGGCGCCGGCTACCTGGAAATGATGCTGGCCGTGGGCCAAGAGATGGAACAGGGCGACGTCACCGTCCTGAACGAGGTGCGTTTCCGCAAGGTCTTGCACCTGCCCAGCGCCGAAACGGGACCGAGAGCCGAGATCGCGTTCGATCCGTCCGACCGCGGCATCGCGATCTTCAGCGGCACCGGCGAGCGCGCGGACTGGGTGCAGCACGCAAGCGGTTACCTGGGCGTCGAGACCGAGGCTGAAGCGCCGCGAGCCTTGGACTTGGCGAGCCTCGGCACCGACGCCTGGGAGGTCTTGGAGGGGGATCGGCTCTACCGGACCTTCGACAAGATGGGCCTGCGCTACGGACCGACCTTTCGTGGCCTCGCGACGCTGCGCTACCGGGAGGAAGAGGCGCTCGGAGAGATCCGTCTGCCGAAGGACCTGGAAGCCACCAACAGCCGCTACTGTTTCCATCCGGCTCTGATGGACGCCTGCTTTCACACCGCCGCCGCCTGCATCGAGGGCATAGGCGAGGGCGCGTTCCTGCCGGTCTTCGTGCAGAAGGTGCGCTTTCACGGCTCGCCGCGCGGGACGCTCCTCACCCACGCGCGGCGGCGCTACGCCAGCGATCAGGCCGCCATCGTGGACTTGAAGATCTACAGCGAAGCCGGCGACCTGCTGCTGGCCGTCGACCAGCTGGTCCTGCACAAGGCAGGCAACGACGCCCAGCAGGAGAAGGACTCTCTCTATTACAAGGTCGTTTGGTACGACAGGCCGCTCTTGGAAGGCTTGCCGGAAGCGTCTCTGCCGCCCGTGCCCGACAGCGAGCGCGTGCTTGCCCGGCTGGAAGACGAAGATGGGTTGCTGGCGCGCGGACCCGCCGGCGCACGCTCGCTGGCCGCCTATCAGGAAGAGGTGGCCGTCGTCTTCGACGAGTTGGAGGAACTAGCGCTCGGCTACGTCGTGGCGGCCTTGCGACAGCTGGGACTGGCCCTGGACCCCGAGGCGCGCTTCGGCAGGGAGGAACTGGCGGCACTGCCGGTCGCGGAAGACCAGCGGCAGCTGCTGATGCAATTCCTCGCAACGCTCGTCGACTTCGGAACACTGTCCTGGGATGACGCGGCGGGGACCTGGACGGTGGTGGCAACGCCGCAAGACCGAGACTTGGGCGCGCTCTGGAAAGAGGGACTGCACAAGCATCCCTCCTACTTCTCGGAGTTGATACTGCTGGGGCGCTGCGGCGGCAATCTGGCCGCTATCTTGAAAGGAGAGGTCGACCCCCTACAGCTGCTCTTCATCGAGGGATCGATGACCCTGGCCGAGCACCACTATCAGGATTCCCCGACCTCTTACATCTACGGCCGGATCCTCAGAAAGATGATCCAGATCTATCTGGAGTCCCTACCGGCTGGGCGCCCCCTTCGTATCCTGGAGGTCGGCGGCGGCACGGGAGGCCTCACCAGCCAGATCCTGCCCGTGCTGCCGGCACACCGCTGCAGGTATGTCTTCACTGACATCTCGCGCGCGTTCTTCTCCAGCGTCGAGCGCAAGCTCACCGGCTATGACTTCATCTCCTTCGAGACGCTCGATATCGAGGCCGACCCGACCGGGCAGGGTTTCGACGCGGGCAGCTTCGACGTCGTGCTCGCCAGCGACGTCCTTCACGCGACGAAGGATCTCCGCCAGACGCTCGCCCACGTCAGGACCTTGCTGCGCCCCGACGGGCTCTTCGGCTTGATCGAGGCCGAGCGTCGATCGCCCGTCGTCGACGTCGTCTTCGGCCCCGTCAAGGATTGGTGGCGCTTCGCCGACCACGCGTTGCGGCCGGACTATCCCCTGCTCAGCGGAACGCAATGGCGCGCGCTCCTGGAGGAGATGGATTTTCGCCATGTCGGCCTCTTGCCGGAGGGATGCCGGCCCCTTCAGTCCGCGCTCTGGGCGCAAGCGCCCGGCAGCGACGCATCGGCAAAGACGGATAGGGCGGATGAGAGCGCGGCCGGTCGGGAGGCAAGCGGCAAGTGGCTGGTCCTGAGCGATGCGTCGGGTCTGGGCGAAGCCGTGGCCGAAGGCCTCAGGGCACGCGGCGCGCTCTGCTTCACGGCCAGTCCGGGGGCCGCTTTTTCCAAGGTCGACGGTGGTCACTTCACGCTCAGGCCGGCCGATGCCGAGGATCACAAGCTACTGGCCCAGGCGATCTGCGCCGACGGCCAGCCCTTGGCGGGCGTGGTGCACCTTTGGAGCCTGGACGTCGCCGACGAGAGGGAATCCGGCCCAGACGCCATCGAACGCGCCTCGACCCTCGGCAGTCTCTGCCTCATGAATCTGGTCCAGGCGGCGGAAGCCCAGGCGGCCGGAAGCTCCAGCTATCGCTTGCTGCTGGTGACGCGCGGCGCTCAGCCCTGCCTGGAGGATCTTTCCGAAGGCGGGCTGCTGCAATCGCAGGCCATCGGCTTCTTGCGGGTCCTCTGCAACGAGATGCCCGGCCTTAGCCCGAAGATGCTGGACCTCCCTCCCGTCGCTGAGCCCGATCCTGCCGAATCGCTGCTGGTCCTGACCGAATTGCTGAGCGAGGATCCGGAAGAAGAGGTGGCGATCCGCGGTAGCGCGCGCTTCGTGCCCCGGATCGAAAGCGCCGCCGGCGCCGATCGCAATGTCCGCGCTCTGCCGTCCGATCAGCGCTATCGACTGGTCTCGACCCGGCCGGGCGTCCTGAACCGGCTGGCCTTCCTGCAGGAAGACCGCCAGCCGCCCGGCGATGGCGAGGTCGAGATCGAGGTGCGGGCCGCGGCACTGAACTTCCGCGACGTGCTGAAAGCCTTGGACCTCTATCCCAAGGACGGCCCCGACATCTCACTCTTCGGAGACGAGTGCGCCGGCGTCGTCTCCGCCGTGGGACCGGGCGTGGACAGCTTCGCGCCGGGCGACGCGGTCGTCGGATTCTCGCCCGGACTCCTCGCCTCCCATGTCACCTTGCCGGTGGCCGCCGTCGTGCATAAGGAGCCACGGCACAGCTTCGAGGCGGCGGTGACCATGCCAACGGTCTTCCTTACCGCCATTCTGGCCCTCGATTTGATCGGACGCATGCGTCGGGACGAACGCCTGCTGATCCATTCCGCCACCGGCGGCGTCGGCCTTGCAGCGCTGCAAGTGGCGGAGAGCGGCGGGGCCCGGATCTTCACCACGGCCGGCAACCCGGAGAAGCGGGATTTCCTCGCGCTCTACGGCCATCCGGACGCGATGGACTCCCGCACGCTGGCGTTCCATCGCCAGATCATGGCCAGGACCGAGGGGCGCGGCGTCAACTTGGTCTTGAATGCGCTCTCCGGCAAGGCCATCGCCAAGGGGCTCGCCTGCCTGGCGCCCAACGGGCGTTTTCTGGAGATCGGCAAGCGGGACATCTACGACGATACCTCGATCGGCCTCTGGCCCTTCCACAAGCACATCTCCTTCTGCGCGATCTTCCTGGGCGATGCCGCGACGGAAGTCGACCCGGCCCATCGCATGCTGGTCGACGACTATGTCCGGCGCGTGAGAGAGGGCACGCTGCATCCCTTGCCGCATCGGGTCTTCCCCACCTCTCGCGTGCTGGAGGCCTTCCGCTACATGAGCCAGGCCAAGCACATCGGCAAGGTGGTGCTGTCCTTCAACGACCGGGACACCAAGGCGCTCTATCCGAGCGAGCGCGAGATGCGCTTCGCGCCCGACGCCACCTACCTCATCACCGGCGGCTTCGGCGGCGTGGGTCTGGTCTTGGCGCGCTGGATCGTCGAGCGCGGCGGCCGGTCGCTGGTGCTGGTCGGCCGCCGCGGCGCCTTCGACGAGGCAACGAGAGCCGAGCTGCGGGCGCTGCGCGACAGCGGCGCCAAGATCGTCGAAGCCAAGACCGACATCACCGACCCCCTCGCGGTAAGGACGCTCTTGGAAGAGGTACGCCGCGAGGGACCGCCGCTCAAAGGCATCTTCCATGCTGCCATGGTGCTCGACGACTGCTCCGTCCTCCAGGTCACGGATGAGCGCTTCCGCCGGGTCACGGCTCCCAAAATCGACGGTGCCTGGAACCTGCACAGCGCCAGTCTGGCGGACCAGCTGGACTACTTCGTCTGCTTCAGCTCGTTGAGTTCCATGATCGGTCAGCAAGGCCAGACCAACTACGTGGCGGCCAACAGCTTCCTGGACAGCTTCGCCTTCTATCGCCGCGCGCAAGGCCTGCCCGCCCTTACCGTCAACCTGGGTTCGATCAGCGATGTCGGCTTCGTCTCGCGCACCGAAAAGTTCGCTCAGCTGGCCGAGACCCAGGGCATTCCCGCCACGCGCGCCATCGAACGCCTCTTCACGCTGACCGGCCAGGACGTGGCGCAACGTGGGATCCTGCGCACGGATTGGCACCTCTTCGCCTCGACCAGTGCGCGGGGCAAGGGTCTGGAGCGGCTGAAGGACCTGGCCGAAGAGGCGAAGGATCAGCAGGATACGGAAGGCGCCGGCGAGGCGCGCAAAGCAGTCCTGCGCGCTCCCGCCAAGGAGCGGCCGGCCCTGGTCCTCTCCTATCTGCGCAGCCTCTTGGGACGCGTCATCGGCATCAGCGGCGACAAGATCGGCGAAACGCAGGGACTGAACGAACTGGGCCTCGATTCCCTGATGGCGATGGAGATGCGGATGCGCATCGAGCGCGAGCTGGCCGTCTCCCTGCCGCTGGCCAAGCTGACGCAAGGCCTGCTCACGCTGGAGCTCCTGACCCAAGTGGTCATGGAGCAGCTGGGCGGCGACGGGGCCGAAAGCGCCGCCGCGCCGAGGGTGGCGGAGAGCGCGACGCCGAAGACCGCGCCCGACATCGCGCGTTTGGTCGTGTTGCAGGCCGAAGGCGCGACGCCGCCGCTCTTCTGCTTTCATCCGGCCGGCGGCCTGGTGGACGTCTACGAAGAGCTGGCCAAAGGTCTGGCCCCCGACGTCAAGGTCATCGGCGTCCAAACGGGGCCGGCCAGTGCGCAGAAGTCGGTCGAGGAAATGGCGGCGGCCTACGAACCCTTGATCAGACAGGAACAGCCGCGCGGCCCCTACCGCCTCTTCGGCTTTTCGCTCGGCGGATTCACCGCGCACGCAATGGCGGCAAAGCTGGAGAGCCAGTCGGAGAAAGTGGCCTTTCTGGGCATCGCCGACAGCAAGCTCACCGCCGACAGCGAAAAGCGTGCGATCTTCCTGAAGAACGCCATCGTCGAGATCGCCGGCGAGCTGACCCGGGTCTACAAGTTCGAGGTTCCGTTCAGCGGCGATAGGCTGGACGCGGAGGCGGACGACATGGCGCAGGCCTTCTTCGGTCTTTCCGACGAAGAGCAGATGAGCCGACTAGTCGCCTGGATCATGGATCACCGCCCGAGCGAAGCCGGCATGACGGCGGAGAGCGTACAAGAGTTCATAGGTCTGATCGCCGCCAGCCTGAGGATGGCGGGGAGCTACCGCCCCGGCAAGGTCGAGGCGCCCATCGACAGCTGGATGTCGACCCACAGCGCGCTCGGCCAGGTGGACACCGATTGGGGCCTCTTCACGGCATCCGGTCATCGCGGCCGGCGCTTGGACGCGGGCCATCACGAGTTGTTGCGTGCGCCGACGGTCGCCGAGATTGCCGCCGACGTGAAAGCGCGCCTGACGGCGCTGGCCTTGGAGCCGGTGTCCTGACCGCGGACCTCTGTGAGAGCGGCGTCAAGCCTTAACGATGTGTCGATTGCTTGGCACTAGAGGATCTGGCTAAGGAACTCCTGGGTCCTCGGGTCCTTGGCCTCGTCGAAGAACGTGGCCGGAGGCCCGTGCTCCACGATGACGCCGCGGTCGGTGAAGTAGATGTGGTCGGCGACCTCGCGCGCGAAGCCCATCTCGTGGGTCACCAGGATGCAGGTCATGCCCTCGGCCGCCAGTTCCTTAATGGTGACCAGCACCTCCTTAACCGTCTCGGGGTCCAGCGCGGCCGTCACTTCGTCGAACAGCATGACGTCGGGGTTCATGGCAAGCGAGCGGGCAATCGCGACGCGCTGCTGCTGACCGCCCGACAGCTCCCCAGGATAGTTGTCCTCCTTGCCCTCCAGGCGAACCTTCTTGATCAGGCGGCGTGCGCGCTCTTCCACCTCGTTCTTGTCCTGCTTCAGCACCAGGACCGGCGCCATCATCACATTCTCGATCGCCGTCTTGTGCGGGAAGAGGTTGTACTGCTGGAAGACCATGCCGACCTTCTTGCGCAGCTCCAGCTTGTCCAGGTGCGGATCGTGCACCTCTTGTCCCTCGACCGTGATCGAGCCGGCTTGGATGTCGTTCAAGGCGTTGATGCAGCGGATCAGGGTCGACTTGCCGGAGCCGGAGGGGCCGATGATGCAAATGACCTCGCCCTTCATGACATCCAGGGAAATCCCTTTCAGAACCTCCAGGGCACCGAAGGACTTGCGCACGTCCTTGAGCGAGACGATGGGTTGTTCGGGAGTCCAGGCCATGGCGCGGGTCCTCACAGCTTGACGGCAAAGCGTCGCTCCAGCCGGACGGTCAGCCGGGCGATCGGGTAGCAGTAGAGAAAGAAGATAACCAGCACGAAGCCGTAGAAGGGGATCAGCAGGATCGGCCGGTTGTTCTCCGCCTCGATGGCCTGGCGGGTCAGATTCAAGATCTCCTCCACGCCCAGGATCGAGACGATCGGCGTCGCCATGGTCAAAATGGCGTACCAGTTCATCCAGGGCGGGATCATCCGCTTCACGCACTGCGGCAGGATGATCCGCCAGAGTGTCTGAGTACGGGTGAAGGCCAGCGATTCGGAGGCCTCCCACTGCGCCGAGGGGACCGACTGAATGGCGCCGCGCACGATCTCGGAAATGTTCGCCATGATTGGCAGGGAAAGCCCGACCACCGCCTTGATCCAGTCCGGCACCGGGATCACCAGATCTCCGATCACGATCTCGAAGGGGAAGGAGAGCATGACGATGAAGAGCAAGACCAGCCACGGCGAGTTGCGGAAAATCTGGGTGAGGAAGTGGCTGACACGCGAGACCAGCCGGCTCTGCGAGATCTGACCCAGTCCCAGAAAGACGCCCAGCATGGTGCCCACCGCCATGGTCAGGACGCTGATCAGGATGGTGAAGACGAAGCCCTGAAAGACCAGGAAGGGCATCCAGCGAAAGAGCGTCTCGAAGGCGCCGCCGATGGTCTCTCCGCCGTCCTGCGCCATGACGCCCAAGGGCCAGACCAGCCCGATGAGCGCCAGCAGCACCGGAACCCACGGGGGGATGCCGGCCAGCCATCGGCTGAAGCCGATCGGCGAGGGTTCGGCATAGAGTGCCTTGTGCGAATGGAGGACCGGCAGGTCGGTGCTGGCGGGCGCGCTGACGCCGGGGATCGCTCGCGTCATGGCCTCAGCCTCCGTAGCCGGGGATGCGCATGGCCCGCTCCCAGCGGTTCATGCCCATGACGACGATGCCGACCAGTCCCAGGTAGGAGAGGAAGAGCACCACCATCATCGGGTTCTGCGCCGAGGGGAAGTCGTTCCAGATGGTGATCGATTCATAGAGCAGCTCCGGCACGGCGATGACGAAGGCCTGCGTAGTGGTCTTCACCAAGTTGACCAGGTTGTTGTTGAGCGCCGGGATCGAGACCCGAAGCGCCAAGGGCAGCACGATGTAGCGATAGGTCTGCAGCCGGGTGTAGCCCAGGGCTGAGGCGGCCTCCTTCGTCGAGTGCGGCACGGCCTCGACGCCGGCGCGGAAGATCTCGACGTTGAAGGCGCCGGCGAAGAAGGAAAGAGAGATGATGGCCCAGCCGACGTTGGAGATGATCGGCACCTCCAGCCATCCGTCGGGCGAATAGGTCGGCGTCAGGGGTCCGAGCGCGAAGTAGAAGAACAGCAGCTGCACGAAGGGCGGGGTGTTGCGGAAGAACTGTATGTAGCCGGCCACCAGCGAGCGCAGCAGCTTGCTGTGCGCCCCCTGCATCGCCGCGCCGACGATCCCGATGACGACGCTGAAGATCAGGCAGGCGACCGACAGCTGGATGGTCATGAAGAGGCCGCTCATGACCATGTCGAAGCGGGTCTCGTCATAAAAGAAGATGAAATTCCAGGTCGGGAAATCCTCCGCCATCCCGCGGAAGAACTCAGGAAACCAGTCAAACATCACGAAGCTTCCCCGCCATAGGACGAGGGCGGCCCCTTATTGAGGCCGCCCCTTCTTATCGTTACTGGGCCAGCCAGTCCTTGAAACGCTCCTGCTCGCGCACGAGATAGGCGCTCGGCTGGATGCCCCACTTCGCTTCCAGCTCGACCAGGCGGCCGTCGCGATGCCAGTTGTACTGCATGCCGGACATGAAGCGGCCGAAGACGCAGTCCTGCTCGTCCTTGGGCACGGCCAAGGCCCAGGGGTTGTCGTCTTCCGTCGGCAGCGGCATCTCGAAGCCCTCCCAGTCGCCCGACAGCAGGTCGGCCATGATCGAGCTGTCGTCATAGACGAAGGCGACGCACTTCTTGTCGCGCAAGGCCTGCTTGGCTTCCGCGTTGCCGGTGAAGGCGACCACTTCGGCGCCATAGCGCTCTTCGACGATCTGGTTGTAGAAGGCACCCTGCTTGCCGCAGACCGGACGGCCGCGCAGATCCTCCCACGACGTCATGGCGAGCGCCTTGGGCGCCAGCACGTTGGTGCCCGAGGTATAGTAGTTCGGCCCGACGATGCCGACGATCTCGCGCCTGTCGGCACGGTCCGACATGGTGGCGATCATCAGGTCGATCTTGCCTTGCTCCAGGAACTGCATGCGGTTCGAGGACTGCACCGGCACGACCTCCAGCTCGACGCCCATGGCGTCGGCCACGTCCTTGGCCATGTCGATCTCCATGCCGACCAGCGCGCCGCTGGTGTCGCGGAAGCCCCAGGGCTTGTAGTCGGGCTTCACGCCGACGACGATCTTGCCCCGCTCCATGACCTTGTTCCAAACCTCGTTGCTGCACTCGGCCGCGACCGCCGCGGTCGAGCCCAAGGCCAGGGCAAGGGCGGTGGTGGTTGCAAGTAGCGCTTTCATGTTGCTCTCCCAGTTCTTGAAAGCTGCAAGACGCCCGAACCGAGCCTCATTAGATCCCGGGCCAGCTCGAGCAAACGAGACGTCTCCAAGGAAACGTCGGGCACCGGATTGCCCGCGAACGTCAGGCAATCGGCAAACTTGGATAGAAGGTCCTTATCGCTCATCGGTCTCTGGGGCATACCGTAAGCCTCTCCGCAGAAACCGTCGAGTCGGCGACCATCCTTCAGCAGGATAGCGATGCGCGCGCTTTCCGGGTAAAGCGACCGCATCTCGGCGGTCGAGAGGTCCGGCGCGACGCGCACCGTGACGCGGTTCATCAAGTCCGTCTTCTCGCTCCCCTTCACTTCGTCCTCGGCGAGGTCCCGCAGGCGCACGCGCCCGTGCAGCACGGCACAGGCCAGGGCGTAAGGCAAGCTGAACTGTGCCTCCGCCGGGCTCGACGGCCAGGGGTGGACCAGGCTGATGGCGACCAGCTCCGGCACCGCTGCCTCGATCCTCTCGATGTCGCCTGCCTCGGCCCCGGACCCGGACAAGAGCTTCACGGTCCCGTCGATGGCGGCATGAGCGGCCGAACAGACCGGACTGGTCTTGAAGAAGAGCCCGGGTTCCACCAGCCGCCAGCGCCGGCCGAGCGTGTCCGCCTGCTGCCAGGCGGCATGACCACCGTTCAGGAGCGCCAGATAGCCCCGTGAATCCTCGAAAGCGTCGAGCGGACCGGTGAGCCCGGCCCGCGCCGCCCGCGCGAAGCCGATCGCCCGGCGCGCGACCTCGCCGACGAGGTAGGGTTTGCCGTCCGTGCCGAAGAGCGTCTTGCCGCCGCCCGCCGATCCGGCCGCCATGGCGATGGCATGGGCCGCGGCGTCCGCCTCCAAGCCCAGCAGCTTCGCCGCCGCGGCCGTCGCGCCGACCACCCCGAAGGTCACCGTGCTCCACCAGCCCTTGAAGTAGTGGTCATGCGTGCAGAGTTCGGCCAGCGTGTAGGTGACCTCCGATCCGGCGATGAAGGCCAAGGTCATGGCCTCATCGGACAGTCCCTCGTCCTCGGCCAATGCCAGCACCGCCGGCAGCACGACCGCCGAGCCGTGCATGATGCCGCTGTAGCTGGTGTCGTCGAAATCCCAGACATGGGCCGCCATGCCGTTGACGAGAGCGGCCGTCTCGGCATCGCCGGTGCCGCCCCCGGCCAGGCCGCAGGGGCCGCCGTGCCGCGACCGCGAGCCGGCGAGCGCGCGTACTTTCCGATGGCAGCCGCCGGCGACGGTGACCCCCAAGGTATCGACGATGGCCCGTCGTGCCGCTACGCGCACCGCCGTCGGGACGTCGCCGGCCTCGAGGCCAACACTCCAGTCGGCGAAGCGTCTGGCGAGCTTCCCCTCGGTCATGGCGCCTCTCGCTCCGGTTGGTGGCCGAAGGGTTCCGCCGACTCGCAAATCAAGGTCCAGAGCGATTGCGCCCAGGTCACCGGCACGTAGAGATCGTAGCGCGCGTCGGCGCGATGGTGGAGCAGCACGCCGACATGGTGCAGGCCGCTCTGCGCGAAGCTGCCGACCGGAAAGACGCCGGGCGAGAGATCGAGCGGCAGGAGCCTGGCCAGGAGCGCCGGGGCCTCCCGACCGCTGATGGTGATAATCCAGCGCGCGTGCGTCAGGTCCAAGCTTGCCGCCCGCGCCGGGTCCAGAACCTCGACGGAGGCGCTCAGCGCCAGCGGATCGCGATGCGCGAGCAAGAGGCGGTCGGGCGCGATGCGAAAACAGGTGACGTCACCCGCCTGCCGCGCCTTGCGATAGTCGCCCAGGCCCTGCAGACCCAGTCGGGTCAGCACCGGAGCCAGAGCCTCTTCAAAGCCGGCCCAGCTCGCGATCTGCATCAGCGCACGCGGCGCGGAGCTGGCGAGGCCCAGCGCGCTGCCGGTCGGCGGCGCGGCAGTGCAGGCGGTCAGGGGCGAGGCGATCTCAAGCATTCTGACGCGCCCCCTCGGGATCGAAGAAGTGATGCGACACGACCGTGGCGACCAAGCTCGTGCCGCCCAGGAAGTCCACGACGCGGACTTTCTGGCCCATGCGGTCTTGGCCCTTGCGCAGGAGGCCCAGCGCGATGTTCCTGCCCAATGCCGGCGAGTAGGTCGTCGAAGACACCCAGCCCTCGCCATGGCCGACGGTCGGCCCCTCGGGATCGAAGAGCAGCGCGCCGCCCAGCGCGCCCTGGTCGCCCTCAATCTCCAGGCCCACCAGGCTCGGGCGATCGGGATCGCGCAAGGCCGGCCGGTCCCTTAGCACGTCGCCCACGAAAGGCTTCTTGGTCGAGGCAAAGCCCTCTAGCCCCAAGTCCTGCAAGGTGGTGCGACCGTCCAGCTCGGGGCCGGCCACGTGCCCCTTCTCGATCCGCAAAGCGCCCATGGCTTCGGTGCCGTAGGTCTTAAGACCGAAGGGGCCGCCGGCCTCGACGACGGCCTCCCAGAGGTGACGGCCGAAGCCGGTCGGGCAGTAGAGTTCGTAGGCCAGCTCACCGGAATAGCTCATGCGGTGGATCCGCAGCGGAACCCCGGCGATCTCCGCGTGGACCAGATGATTGTTGGGCAAGGCCTCCGACCCCAGGTCGGTCTCGGTCGCAAGAGTGCGCAGGAGATCCCGCGCCTTGGGTCCTGCCAGCGCGAAGGCGGCCCAAGCATCTGTCACGCTGGTCACATGAACCTGGAGGTCGGTCCAGGCGGTCTGCAGCAGCTGCTCCGCGAAGGCCAGGACCTTGGCGGCGTTGGCCGTCGTGGTCGACATGAAGTAGTCGTATTGGCCCAGCCGCGCGGTGGCGCCATCGTCCATGACGAAGCCGTCCTCGCGCAGCATCACGCCATAGCGCAAGCGGCCGACCGCCAGGCTCTTCCAGCCGTTGACGTAGACGCGGTTCAGGAACTCGGCCGCATCCGGACCCTGCACCGCGATCTTGCCCAGGGTGGAGACGTCGACCAGCCCGACATGCTTGCGCACGTGATCGGCCTCGCGCCGATAGGCTTGGCCGAGGCTCTCGCCGGGCTCGGGATAGTACCAGGGCCGCATCCAGGCGCCGGCTTCGGTCATCACCGCGCCATTGGCGCGATGCCAGTCGTCGATCGGGGTGAGACGCGTCGGCCGGAAGTGGCGGCCGTGATCGCGCCCCACCAGGGCGCCGATGGCAACGGGCGTGTATGGCGGGCGGAAGGTGGTGGTGCCGACCGCGCCGACCGCCTTGCCTTGCAGCGCCGCCATGCGGGCGAGCGCGGCCAGGTTCGAGAGCTTGCCCTGATCCGTGGCCATGCCGGTCGTGGTGTAGCGCTTCAGGTGCTCGACCGAGACATAGCCCTCGCGATGGGCCAGATCGATATCCTCCAAGGTCACGTCGTGCTGCAGATCCACGAAGGCTTTGCCGAGCGGCCTTCCGTCGGCCCTGGTGATCGCGCGCAGGGGGCTCGCGTCGCGAGTCCAGTCTTCATCCTCCAGGCTGGGACCACGCTCCGCCGCTTGCTCGACCCTTGCCGAGGCGACCGCGAAACCATCCTCCAGGGCCTCCTTCAGGCTGCCCTTTGCCGCCGCGGCGCCGATGCAGGTGAAACCGGGAAGCCCCTCCCCCTTCGGCACGAAGCAGGCTTTGGCCGCGTCGTAGACCGGTTTTTGCTGTCTCTGGCTCCAAAGATGCAGGGCCGGCTGCCAACCGCCGGAAACGGCGATGAGGTCGCAGGCGAGGCGCTGCAGTGGCCCCCGCGCCCTGCCCTCGCCGTCGAGGGGCGCGACCACGGCCGAGACGACCTGCGATGTCCCCTTGGCGGCCAGAATGCCATGGCCGGTCATGACCGTGACGCCCGCGGCCTCGAGCGGCGCGACGAGGTCCGGCGGTACCTCTTGGCGTAGGTCCAGCAACGTCACCTGGGCACCGGCGCCGGCCAGATCCCGGGCCGTGGCGTAGGCGCTGTCGTTGTTGGTGCAGACAAGAGCATTGCGACCCGGGAGGACGGCGAAGC
This sequence comes from Rhodospirillales bacterium, assembly GCA_963669375.1. Classification (GTDB taxonomy): domain Bacteria; phylum Pseudomonadota; class Alphaproteobacteria; order Kiloniellales; family JACOMY01; genus JACOMY01. The sequence continues at coordinate 2,717,812 of OY770024.1, forward strand.
GGTTGAGGTAGGCGCGCACCGCGCCGGCCAGCATGATGCCGGGCTTGTCGTTGCCGCCGAAGACGAGCGGCTGTTCGATCGCGCCGCTCGCCAATACGGCCTCTTTGGCGCGCAGCAGCCAATAGCGCTGGCGCGGCTGCCCCGGGGGCGGCTCGGCCAGGTGGTCCGAGACCCTTTCGACCAGGCCGAAGACGCCCCCGTCGTAGGCACCGAAGGCCGTCGTTCGCGTCAGAATGCGAACGTTCTCCATGGCGCGAAGCTCTGCCTCGGTCCGGCGCAACCAGGCGTCGCCTTCGCCGGGCGGTACGGCGAGCAGGGACCCGCCCAGCACCGAATCCTGCTCCACCAGCACGACCCGCGCGCAGGCCCGCCCCGCCGCCAGCGCGGCCGCCAGGCCAGCCGGCCCGGCGCCGACGACCAGGACGTCGGCAAAGGCGTTCACCTTTTCGTAGCTGTCCGGATCCTCCAGCAGCTCGGCCCGGCCCATGCCGGCGGCCTTGCGGATGAAGCGCTCGCAGAACATCCAGAAGCCGGTCCCGCGAAAGGGTCCGATGAAGGTCTTGTAGTAGAAGCCGGCATGGAGCGCCGGCGCCAACAGCTGGTTCAAAGCGCCCAAGTCCCAGCGAAGACCGGGCCAGGCGTTCTGCGACCGCGCGGCAAGGCCCTCGTGCGCCTCCACCTGGGTCGCCCGGGAATTGGGCTCGCCCCGGGCGCCGCCGCGCAAGTGGACCAGGCCGTTGGGCTCTTCCGCGCCGGCGGAGAAAAGGCCGCGCGGCCGGTGATACTTGAAGCTGCGGGCGACCAGCAGGCGCCCGTTCGCCAGGAGGGCGGAGGCCAGGCTGTCGCCCGGGTGCGCCAGGATCTCCTCGCCGTCGAAGGTCATGCGCAAGGTCCGGGAGCGGTCGATACGCCCCCCGCCTGGCAGGCGCCGCGCCGTCATTCCGCCGCCTCCGAGACGAGGTCCGCCACCTCGCGCGCCAATCGCGTCTCGCCGATCTCATGCGTCAAGGTGTTGCGCTCCACCACCAGCCACTGACGACAGCCGAGATGATGGTGCCAGTACTCCCGGTGCGGCCCCCTGGGGTTCTCGCGCTGAAAGACGTAGGCGAGCCAAACTTCGCTCGAGCGCTCTTCCATGGCCGGCCTGACCAAGGTGGCATCGCCGCCGTAGGTGAACTCGGTCTCGTCGCGCGGACCGCAGATGGGGCAATGCAGTCTCAGCATGATGTCCTAATGCGCATTGGGGGTCGGTCCCATGCCCTTCTCGTCGATCTGCACGCCGCGACGGAAACGGTCCAGGGTGAACTCCGCGTTGTCCTCGTGCGGGGTTTCCTTGGCGATCGTCCAGGCGAAGCACCAGCCGCTGGCCGGCGTCGCCTTGAAGCCGCCATAGCACCAGCCGCCATTGAGGTAGAGCCCTTCGATCGGCGTCTTGGTGATAATGGGAGAGCCGTCCATCGACATGTCCATCACGCCGGCCCAGTGCCGCAGCAGACGCAGGCGCGAGAGCGCTGGCATCAGCGCCTTGGCGCTGGCCAGCGTGTGCTCGACGATGGGAAGCCCGCCGCGCTGGGCATAGGAGTTGTAGCCGTCGAGGTCGCCGCCCAGGACCAGGCCCCCCTTGTCCGACTGGCTGATGTAGAAGTGCGCCGCGCCGAAGCTGATCACCGTGTCGATCAGCGGCTTCAGCGGCTCGGTGACGAAGGCCTGCAGGGCGTGGCTCTCGATCGGCAGGATGAGCCCGGCCTTCTTTGCCAGGTGCCCCGAGTGGCCGGCGACGGCCAGCCCCACCTTGCCGGCGCGGATCGGCCCGCGGCTGGTCTCCACCCCGACGATGCGATGGCCGTCGCGCAAGAAGCCCAGCACCTCGCACCGCTGAATGAGGTCGACGCCCAGGCGGTCCGCGCCGCGCGCAAAGCCCCAGGCGACCGCGTCATGGCGCGCGGTGCCGGCGCGGCCCTGATAGATCGCGCCGTGGATCGGAAAGCGCGCCCTCTCGGAGTAGTCCAGATAGGGTAGCCGCCGGCGCACCTCTTCCCGGTCGATCAGCTCCGCGTCGATGCCGTTGGCGCGCATGACGTTGCCGCGCCGGCGCGCCGCATCCATCTGCGCCGGCGAGTGGCAGAGGTTGTACTGGCCGCGCTGGGAGAACATCACGTTGAAGTTCAGGTCGCGGCTCAGGTTCTCCCAGAGCTTCATCGAGCGCTCGTAGAAGAGCGTGTTGCCCGGCATCATGTAGTTGGAGCGCACGATCGTGGTGTTGCGCCCGGTGTTGCCGCCGCCCAACCAGCCTTTCTCCAGGACCGCGACGTTCCGCAGCCCATGCTCCTTGGCGAGATAGTAGGCCGTCGCCAGCCCATGCCCGCCGCCGCCGACGATGACGACGTCGTAGGCCGGTTTCGGCTCGGGATCGCGCCAGGCGCGCGCCCAATCCCGATTCCCGCTCAAGGCATGCCGCAGAACCGCCAAAGCCGAGTAACGCAAGGACCCTCCCCAGCCGCGGTTGCCGGACGCGGCTTCCAACGGTAGTATCGCAAGCGCTACATCTGGTCAAACAAATTTAGCATATGATACAAACATGGATGCCGCCGGGGAGAGGAGCCCAGCCTTGACCGAGATTCTGAACCGCCTCTCCGCCGCCCTGCCGGAGCTGCCGAGCAAGCTCTCGCTGGCCGCGCGCTTCGCCCTGGATCACCCGGAGCGGATCGCGCTTACCTCCATGCGCGGCGCGGCGGGCGAGTGCGGCGTCGCCTCGCCGACGATGCTGCGCCTGGCGCGCTTGATGGGATTCGAGAGCTACACCGGCTTCAAGGCCGCCTTCCAACGCGCCCTGCTGCGCGACGGTTTCGGCGCGCGCGCCGGGGCCTTGCGCGACACCGGAGAGGCCGAGGGTCACGCCTCGCTGGTCAAGACCATCGGCGCGGCGGCGGCGGTCAATGTGGAGCGCAGCTTCCAGGCCCTGGACCAGGGCGCGCTGACCGAGATGGCGGATGCGATCGTCTCCGCCGCCACGACCTATGTCGTGGCGGCCGGCTCGCTGCATTGGGTCGCGGCGATGATGCAGGCGACGGGCCGCATGGCGGTTCCGGGGCTCCGGGTTCCGCGCGCGGGTGAGGCCAGCGTCATCGAGACGATCGGCGCCATCGGCCCGGACGACCGCTTCCTCGCGCTCGGCATCGCGCCCTACGCGCGGAGCACCGTCGAGGCCCTGCGTTTCGTGAAGGAGCGGCGGGCCAAGATCATGGTGATCACCGACCGCAGAAGCTCACCCCTTCTGGAGTGCGCCGACACTTGGCTGCTGGCGGAGACCGAGAGCCCGCACTACTACCCCTCCATCGTCGCCGTCGTCGCCGTTATCGAGGCCCTGCTGGCAACCATCGTGGCGCGAAGCGACCGCAAGACGCTGGACCGCATCAAGGAAATCGAGCGCTTGCGGGAGAGGAGCGGCGCTTACCTGCAGGCCTCCGACTAGGCGTCCTTCACCAAGGCCAAGAGGTCGTGGAGGGACGCGACCACCGTGGTGGGCGTCACGCCCCATGGATCGAAGATGCTCGCCGTCGTCCGCTGCACCCAGGCCGTCTTCCAGCCCATCGCATTGGCGCCGATGACGTCGAAGGGGTTGGAGGAGACCAGCCAGGTGTCGGCCGGCCGCGACCGCGCGCTGGCGCAGAAATGCTCGTACACCTTGGGGTCCGGCTTGAAGGAGCGGACGTCGTGCACGCTGACGATCCCGTCCAGGGCGGCGCGCACCTGGGCGTGCTCCATCAAGGCCTCCAAGTCGTCGGGCTTGCCGTTGGAGAAGGCGAACATGCGACAGCCGGCCTGGCGCAGCGCCTCCAGCGCCGGCCGGGTATCCGGAAAGGCCGAAAGCGCGCGGTACTTCGCCATCAGGGCCGCTTTCGCTTCCTCGGAAAGCGGCTGATCCAAGACCTGGCAGCTGTAGTCCAAGGCCTGCCGGGTCACCACCGAGAAGTCCTCGTAGGCGCCCATCAGGCCCTTGCGAAAGCTGTACTCCAGCTGCTTGTCGCGCCAGGTCTGGGAGAAGCGGGGAGCGGCTTCTCCCATATGCTCCTTAAGGGCCGTCCCGATCGCATGGGGATCGATCAAGGTGCCGTAGACGTCGAATGCAAAGGTATCGGCCATTGCGGCAAGCTCCCCCGTCCGCTCCTTAGTCTGGCGCCCGTCGAGCCGCGGAGACCTACACGGCGCCCGTGTATTCGCCGCGCGCTGGATAGTTCTTCTCGATGGCAAAGTCCAGCGCCGAGACCAGCTCGGAAAAGTGGGGGCGCACGAAGGGCATGGTCTGCACCGCGCCGTAGTAGAGGGTCTGCTCCGGCGTCACCATGAAGAGGCCGGGCTCGGAGAAGAGCGCGGGCTCCTCGATGCCGATGGAGGTCTTGCCGCGCGAGGTGGAGATGTAGAGGCCCCACTCCTTCGCCTTGTTAAGGTCCAGGCCATAGCCGAAGCGCAGGTGCTTGGCCTCGACCTTGTCGGCCATCTCGCGGGTTCGTTCCTCACCGTCCGCGCTGAGCGCGATCGCGCCGACGCCACGCGCGGCGAAGTCGGGCGCCCGCTTCTCGAACTCCTTCAGGTAGTTGGCGCAGAGCGGGCAGTGCAGGCCACGATAGAAGCAGACGACCGTGCCGCGCTCCGAGGCCTCGTTCGAGAGATCGAAGGTGCCGTGGTCCAGGGTCTCTACGACGAGATCGGGCGTCTTCTGGCGAGGTACGAGCATCTTGAGGTCTCCGAGGTTGCGTGGATTGACAAGGAGTGTAGTCGCACCCAAAATCAGAAAAATCCGAAAAAACTGATCGAAGCTCCGAAAATGCCGCGTTACGACCGTCTATCGGCCTTGATCGCCCGCTTCGCGCTGCAGGTCGCGCCCGCGGCCCGCCAAGACGCCAATCTCCTCGTCCTGGAGAAACGCGGGTGCGGTCGACCCTGCCGCGTGGTCTTGTCGACAAAGGGTCCGATCGACCTTGAACCGGGCCCGGAGGAGGTCGTCACCTTCCGCGCGCGTGCGGCATGGGGCGGCAGCGCCAATCCCCTCTTCTCCGCCTTGCCGGACCTGGTGGAACTGGAGATCCGCGAGGACCGCGAAACCGGTCTGCTGGTCCAGCTGCTGCGTGCCGAGGGGGAGGCGCAGCGCTGCGGGTCCGGCGCCGTGCTGGACCGCTTGGGCGAGGTCCTGATGGTCCGCTTGCTGCGCACGCAGATAGAGCGCGGCGGCGCCAGCTCCGGCCTTCTGGGCGGCCTGGCCGATCCACGTCTCAGCCGCGCCATCGTGGCCTTGCACGAGGACCCCGGAAGAGCCTGGCGCGGCGAAGACCTGGCGGCGGTGGCCGGACTGTCCCTCAGCCGCTTCGCCGAACTCTTCGCCGACGTCGTCGGCGTCTCGCCCATGACCTACCTGCGTCACTGGCGCATGACGCTGGCACGCCAGGACATCGAGCGGGGAGAGCGCGTGCAGACGGTCGCCAGGCGCTACGGCTATGGCTCCGGAGAGGCCTTGAACCGCAGCTTCCGCCGCCATTTCGGCGAGACTCCCATGCGCCTTAGGAAGCTGGCGGCCGGCTGAGCGCACCTGCCGACCTGCGCGAGATCGTCGCCGGCCCGGAGAGCTATGCCGCCGGCTTCACCGAGCGGACGCGCGCGGCATCGCGCTCTGGAGTCATCCTCTGGACTGCCGCGTCGCTACCGCTCCTCGCAGTGACGACGTGTGGGGCTTGTCGGCCTGCCGAACAAGGCTTGCCGGACTCGGCTCTTCAAACCCGCCCGGCCTGCGCAACCGCCCCGCCCGACGTCATCGCGAGCGAAGCGCGGCGATCCAGCCTGACGCCACCGAGGAGTTCTACCGTACCGCTGTTGCTCAGCTCTTCTCTTGAATGAATTCCTTGATCGCCTTGGTCTCGGCGATCAGCTTCTTGGCGGCGGCCCTGTCGACCCCGGTCGCGTGCCCGAGAGCGCGCGGGATCTCGAGCGCGCGACGGTAGTAGCCCCGGCCTCGGGCGGTCAGAAAGACATGAACGCGGCGTTCGTCTTCTCTGCTTCTCTGTCGCGTGACGAGGCCCAGTTTCTCCAGCCTTTGGATCAGCGGAGTAACGGTTGGCGGCTCCAGTTCCAAAGCCCCGGCAATCTCCTGGATCAGCAGTCCGTCACGCTGCCACAAGACCAGCAGCGCGATGTACTGGGGGTAAGTGATGCCCATGTCCTCCAAGAGGACCGCATACTGGCGCGTGATCGCGCGAGACGTCGAATAGAGGGCGAAGCACACTTGGTCCTCGACCCGAAGCAGCCCCTCCTCATCGGTCGTGGTCGCTTTCATGGCGCCTCATTGCGGAAATTAATTCGTGCACTATGTAATAGGTGCCTTGCGCTGCGACAAGCCCTCATCGCTGGCAAAGCCGCGGCGCGGGCTATGGTGTCCGAGATCCAGGCCGGAACCCGGCTGGAGAGACGAGCGTGCGCGGCTGAGAGAAAGGAGCGAGATGGCTGACGATCCCTACAGCGTCCTTGGCGTCGCGAAGACCGCGTCGCAAGGCGACATCAAGAAGGCCTATCGCAAGCTGGCCAAGGAGCTGCACCCCGATCTCAACCCGGGCGACAAGACGGCCGAGGAGCGCTTCAAGAAGATCTCGGCCGCCTACCACCTGCTGGACGATCCGGACCTGCGTGCCCGCTACGACCGCGGCGAGATCGATGCCTCCGGGGCCGAGCGGCCGGAGCAGGCCTTCTATCGCCACTACGCGGAGACGGAAGGGGGCGAACGCTATCACAGCGCGGCCGGCTATCAGGACTTCGCCGACATGTCCGACGTCTTCGCCGACCTCTTCGGCGGGCGCGGCCAGGGCGGCGGACGTCGCGGCCTGCGCGGACAGGACCTGAGGTACCGCCTGGAGGTGGCGTTCCTGGATGCGGCCAAGGGGGCGAAGCGCCGCGTTACCATGCCCGACGGCAAGGCGCTGGACCTCTCCATCCCGGCCGGCACGCGCGACGGCGGTATCCTGCGCCTGAAGGGCCAGGGCGGCGCCGGCATCGGCGGCGAGCCTCCGGGCGACGCGCTGGTCGAGATCGCCGTCAAGCCGCACGCCCACTTCAAGCGCGAGGCCGACGACATCCTCTTGGATCTGCCCATCACGATCGACGAGGCGGTGCTCGGCGGCAAGGTCGAGGTTCCCACCTTGGGCGGGCGGGTCAAGATGACCCTGCCCAAGGGCACATCGAGCGGCCAGGTGCTGCGGCTCAAGGGGAAGGGGATCGCGGCCGCGGGGCGGCCGGCCGGCGACCTGCGGGTGACGATCAAGGTCGTGATGCCGAAGGAGATCGATCAGGACCTGGAAAGCTTCATGCAGAAGTGGCGGGCCGAGCACGCCTATGACCCGCGGACAGTCTTTGGAGCGGAAGCATGATGTTCACCGAGTACGAGGTGGTGGCGGAAGTCGAGCAGCTGAACCTCCGTCGTCTGCGCCTCTGGGTCCGGCGCGGCTGGATCGTGCCGGGCAGCGGCGAGGCCGGCCGGACCTTCGACAGACTGGACCTGGCGCGCGTTCGCCTGGTCTGCCAGCTGAAGGACGAGATGAAACTGAACGACGAGGCCATACCGGTCGTCCTCTCGCTGATGGACCAGCTCTACGGCATTCGCCGGGAGTTCAAGGCAATGGCGGACGCCGTCGACCAGCTGCCGGAGGATGTTCGCGCCCGGCTTCGAGACAGCTATTCTTCCCCGCCGAAACGCTGAGCCCCGGCCTGGTGCCGACCAGCGCGCTTCGTCGTGCCCTGCGCGCGGTCTTTTCTGATGCTCTCGGATTGAGGGAAGTCTCCAGGCGACCATCCACTTAACTGACAGAGAAGTGGCGTGTTCGGCCACTTTGCGACGTCGTCTGTTTTCTCAAAAGGCTAGGCCGGCTCGATTTCACTGTGCAATACTGATAAATAGCAGTTGTTTGCAAGAGGGAGGGGGACTGTCACCTAGGTGGCGCGTTCCAGCGCCGATCCATCCCTAGGGCATCGAGAACGAGACGGTCGCGAGCAGCGTCCCCAAAGCGGCCCGTCTGTTGGGTGGAGTAGCGCCAAGGGTCATGATCATCACCGGCACCAGTGGCCCGGATGTCCTGTCCGGTACGAATCTAGTCGACACGATGTTCGGGCTGGGCGGAGACGATAGCCTCTACGGTCTGGGTCGGGACGACAGCCTGTCCGGTCAACAGGGCGATGACCTTGCCTTCGGCGCGACCGGACGCGATTCGATCAGGGGCGGCAGCGGCACCGACACGCTCTCGGGCGACAGCGACGACGATACGCTGGTCGGCAACAGCAGCCGCGACCTGCTCTATGGCGGATCGGGCTCGGATCGTTTGATCGGCGGCGACGGCGACGACACCTTGTGGGTGGACACGCAAGGCGACAGCGTAATCGAGGCGTCGGATCAGGGAGACGATACAGTCGTCGCCACCAGCGACTACACGCTGTCCGATGCCGCCCACGTCGAGGAGTTGCGCCTCGATTCCGCCGCGGGCGACATCAACGGCGCCGGCAACCGGCACGCGAACGAGCTGCGCGGCAATAGCGGCGGCAATCGCCTTACCGGCCGCCAGGGAGACGATGTCCTAAGGGGCGGTGAAGGAAACGACAGACTCTACGGCGGCACCGGACGTGATACTCTTCACGGCGACCGAGGCAGCGACACGCTGACCGGCGGTGGCAGCGACGACTCGCTGGACGGCAGAAGCGGCTCCGACCGGATGGCCGGCGGTGAAGGGGACGACACCTTCCGTGTCGACGCACCGGGCGACCGCGTCATCGAACAGGTGGACCAGGGAAGCGATACCGTCTTCTCGTCGATTGACTTCACCCTGCCGAGCGGAGAGGAGGGCGAGGTCGAGCAGCTTCGCTTCGTCGGCAACGGCGAGGACCTGGTCGGGCGCGGCAACGACCTGGACAACCTACTGCGCGGCAACAGCGGCGCGAACGACCTGAACGGCGCCAATGGCGACGACACCGTGCTGGGTGCGCTGGGCAACGATGACATCGTCGGCCGAGCCGGCGCGGACGAGCTGAAAGGCGGCGATGGCGACGACCTGATCGACGGCAACATCGGCTCGGACCGGCTCTACGGCGGGCTCGGCGAAGACAGCCTGTCCGGTGGCTCGGGCCACGACCTTCTCGACGGCGGTGGCGGTGGCGACACGATGGTCGGGGGCGCAGGTGACGATACGATGGAGGTCGACACCGAGACGGATCTCGTGATCGAGCAGGCGGACGAGGGATCGGACACCGTCTTGGCCGCCATAGACTTCCGTCTTCCCAGCACCAGCGACGCCGGCTACATCGACGACCTGGTGCTGCTGGCGGAGCTCGGCGATCTGAGCGGAACGGGGAACGAGCTCGACAATGTCATGCGCGCCAACAGCGGCGACAACAGGTTGAGCGGCCTTGCCGGAGATGACTCCCTTTTCGGCGAGAAGGGCGACGACGAGCTGTTCGGCGCCATCGGAGACGACCACCTTCGAGGTCAGGCTGGAGACGACATCCTGGTCGGCGCCAGCGGAAAAGACATGATCTATGGGGGATTTGGCTATGATCACATCAATGGCTCTTCGGGCGACGACGTTCTTTTCGGTGCGGACGGCGACGACTCCCTGATCGGCCGACCCGGCCACGACACCCTCTACGGTGCCGGCCTCACGGATACGCTGAAAGGTGAGTTGGGCAACGACCTGCTGTTCGGTGGCGAGGATCGAGATCGCTTGGCCGGCGGTGGCGCCAACGACATCCTTTATGGCGGCGGCGGCGCCGACACGAACTCCGGCGTCGGCGGCGACGACACCAACTTCGGGGGCCTGGGCGACGATTTTCTGAACGGCGGCACCGGTCAAGACACCGTCTACGGCGGCGAAGGGCGCGACTATCTCTTCGCCGGGTTCGTCTACGACGAGGACACGCTCTTCGGCGGTGACGGAGACGACTTCGTTGGCGGCGGTGCCGGGCGGGCCGTTCTCTACGGCGGCAAGGGCGCGGACACCTTCAGCTTCGAGTCCGGTCCTCTGGTCAAGGAAGAGGGCGGAGAGACGATTGTCTTCTCCGGCACGCAAGGCTTCATCATCGACTTCGCCGGCGCCGTCGAAGGCGGAACGGACAAGATCCTGTTCAACAACGTCGGCGGGTCCGGCGAGTGGATCGGCGAGGCGAGCTTCGACGGTGATGGTGTGGCCCAAGCGCGCTTTACACGGAACGGGTCGGGCGAGAACGTCATCGAGCTGGATGCTGACGGCGACGGGACGGCCGATATCGAGGTGGTTCCCGAGAACATCGCGAGCGCCGAGGACCTGACGGCGACGGACTTCATTTTTCTTTGACCCGAACCCCACACTCTCGTTCCACCGGCGTGGAGAAAGGCCGGGTCGACAAGCCGCCGACCCAAGCCCCCCTTAGTCAACAACCTATCCCTTTAGGCCGCTGTTCCCAGCGACCGAGTGGGGATTAGTTTCAGCCGGCGCGCAAGTCAAGGCGATAGGCGGAGCAGAACGGAGCGTCCAAGCGCCACGCCTGCAAGGGCTGGGGAGTCGCATGCCGAGGCGAGCGCGACGGCGCGCGCGGCCTGCGTCCCTGCGTGCCATTTTCGTCGCAGCCGGATCAAATTGTCGCCATCTTTCCGACATCTCTCCGCCCGGCCGTCGCAGCAGCGTGCCACGCCTGAGAGGGGCAGATGGCGGGCCGGGCCACGTCGTGAGAGCGAGCCGGAAGCCCGCGCCAGGCAAGGATGGCAAGAATGCTCAATCCAACCCCTCTCGAACAGTTCATGCTGGAGTTGGTGAACCGGGCAAGGATGGATCCCGGCGCCGAGGCCGATCGCCACGACGTCGGATTGAACGAAGGGCTATCCGGCAATCCCATCACGACGGCCGCCAAGCAGCCCTTGGCCTTTTCGCCCAGCGTGTTCCGAGCCGCCGACGACTACGCCGAACGCATGATCGCCGAGGACTTTTTCTCGCACACGGCGCCGGACGGATCGAGACCGAGCGAACGCGTCTTCGATGCCGGCTGGACCAGCACGACCAACGGCTGGCAAATAGGCGAAAACATTTCTTACTATGCCGGATTCGATCCGAACCTGCCCGGGTCTCCGGCCACGATCGAGATGCAGCACCGCGGTCTCTTCCGCTCATCCGGGCACCGCCGGGCGCTCTTGGACGAGAACTATTCGGAAGTCGGGATCGGCGAAGCCCAGGGCGCCTTCACGACCTCCGGCGGGGCCACCTACCCCTACACCTCGATGATCGCCCAGAACTTCGCCGACGGCGGCCGCACCTTCCTCACCGGCGTGGTGATCGACGATGCCGACGGCGACGACTTCTACGATCCGGGCGAGGGGCAAGGCGGCGTTACCGTCACCGCTGTCAGCCTGGCCGGCAGCTACGTCACCACCACCTGGTCCGCCGGCGGCTACAGCTTGGAGCTTCCGGACGGTCTCTACGACGTCAGTTTCTCCGGCGGCCCCCTGTCCAGCCCGATCGCCCAAGAGGTCGAGATTGCCGGTGAGAACGTGAAATTGGACGCCGTCCTTGGCGAGATCAGCCTCGACGAAGAGCTGATCGGCACCAACGGCGCGGACAGTCTGGCCGGCGATAGCGGAGACGATCGCATCTTCGGTCTCGCCGCGGCGGACCGGCTCTACGGTGGCAGCGGTGAGGACCTTCTCTCCGGCGGCGGGGGTCACGACGCGCTCTATGGCGGTGGCGGTGCGGATTCGCTCACCGGTGGCGGCGGCGGCGACACCCTGACGGGGGGTGGTGGCAACGACAGGCTGCGGGTCGATACCGACAGCGACCGCGTCGTAGAGCTCTCCGACCAAGGCAGCGATACGGTCCTGGCGGTCACCGACTTCAGCCTTCCGGATAACGGCGACGGCAGGGCCGAGATAGAGGAGTTGCGCCTGGTCAAGGGGCGCGGCAACCTGGATGGCGTCGGCAACGAGCTCGACAATGCCCTTCACGGCAACAGCGGCCACAACAGCCTGGACGGCCTTGCCGGCGACGATCGCCTCCTCGGCAAGCAAGGCCGGGACGCGCTCTTCGGTGGCGCGGGTGACGACTCGCTGCTCGGTCACACGGGCGCGGACAGCCTCCATGGCGGCTGGGGCTTGGACGTTCTGAAGGGAGGCAATGGAAAGGACTCCCTCTTCGGCGACACCGGCGCGGATTCTCTCTATGGAGGCAACGGCGGCGACCTCCTGTTCGGCGGCATGGGAGAGGACCGCTTGAAAGGTGGAAGCGGTGGCGACAGCTTCGCCTTCGCAAGCGACCTTGCCGGGCCGCAGGGAAAGATCCTGGACTTCTCCGGCGCGGCCGAAGGCGGTGGCGACAAGATCCTGCTGGCCGTCCCCGGCAACAGCGGTTCCTGGCGCGCCGACGCGGCTTTCGACGGCAGCGGCAACCCGGAAGCAAGGTTCGAAGACCTCGGCGGCGGCGCGGGTCTTCTCGAGGTCGATCGAGACGGCGACGGCAGCGCCGACTTCGACGTGGCCCTGAAGGGCATCACCGCGGTGAACCAGCTGACCGCGACCGACTTCCTCTTCACCTAGCGCAGGAAGACGTCCCTCAAGGCGAGCCCGAGACCCGCCCTTGCACGACGGGCAGCTGCGGCGTCGAGGAGGGCGCCTCGATGATCAAGGCTTGCGAGAGGGCGACCTTCAAGCCGCCGTCTTGGTCGGCCAGGTAGGCCTCGATGTACTTCGCTTGCGTCAGCTGGGTGAGGTCGGTGTAGATCGTCCCGCTCAAGGGCGTGTCGTCCGTCTCCCTGATACAGGCCATCTTGAAGCCGATGGCCTGGCCCAGCGCCAGCGCGCCGCTCTTGTCGCGGAACAGCGTCACGATCTTGCCCGTCACGTCGCAGAACCCCGGCGTGCTGGCGGGAGGGGCCACCCGCTCGACCGCGACCTGCAGGTGATAGGGCGCCTCGCGCCGTGCCTCTTCATAGGCGTAGGGCGGCAAGGCGGCACGCGCGCCGCCGATCGCGATCGCGCAGAGCAACAGGAGTGACAGGACCAGCGCGAGGGGTAGCGCGGAGGTGGCGCCTTCGCCGAAGAGATCTTTCATGCGTCTCCTTCTCCACTTTGGTTCGGCCAGCATCGTCGGCCTCCGGCTCAAATGCAAACGCTGGCGGCAGCCCGGGTGGCCGACACCGCCTTCCCCTTTCGATCTCGACCCGCCCCACCTGTTCGGGGGTGTCACAAGGTCCCTTCCCCAGGCGAGCGCAAATCCACTAGCGTCTGCGGCCATGTCCGAGAGCGCCCCCGACCTCTTCACCGGCGAAGGCCTGGCCGTGCTGCGCGGCGAGCGCCTGCTGTTCAAGGGGTTGGACTTCGCGCTGCCAGCCGGCCGGGCCTTGGTGCTGCGCGGCGCCAACGGCAGCGGCAAGACCACCTTGCTGCGCATCATGGCCGGCTTCACCCGACCCTTGGCCGGCAGGATCACCTGGGGCGGAGAGGCGGTCCAGGAGCAGGCCGCCAGCCACCGGGCGCGCGTGGCCTTCATCGGCCATCGCGCCGGCCTCAAGGAGGCGCTCACCGTCCGCGAGAGTGTGCGCTTCGATGCCGGCATGCGCGCGCTGGAAGGGATGGCCGCGCAGGACGCCATGGCGCGCTTGGGATTGGAGGCACTGGCCGACCTGCCGATACGCCTCCTCTCGGCCGGTCAGCGCCGGCGGGTCGCCCTGACGCGGCTGGCTTTGGGCGGTGCGCGCCTCTGGCTGTTGGACGAACCCGCGACCGCGCTGGACGCCGCCAACGAGGACATGCTCTGGCGGCTCTGCCGGGAGCGCCTGGAGGCCGGCGACCGCGCGGTCATTGCCAGCCATGGCGCGGTGCCGCTGGAGGGCAGCGCTTCCCTCGAGATGGACCGCCACGCCCCATGACGGACGCCAGCGCCGCCCGCGCCGCCCGCCTGGTCGTCGCCCGAGAGATCTCACTGGCCTGGCGCCAACGGGGCCAAGTCCTGCTGTCGATCGTCTTCTTTCTCCTGGCCGCCAGTCTCTTTCCCTTTGCGATCGGCCCCGATCCCGTGCTCTTGGCGCGCCTGGCACCGGGCATCCTCTGGGTCTCGGCCCTCTTCGCCGTGGTGCTGTCGATGGAGCGGATCTTCCAGGCCGACTACGACGACGGCAGTTTGGAGCAGCTATCCCTAACCGCGCTGCCGCTTTGGGCGCTGGCGCTGCTGAAGGCCCTGGTCCATTGGATGACGACGGGGCTGCTGGTCACCCTGGCCGCGCCGCTCGTCGCCTTCACCTTCTCGCTTGCGGCAGGCCTTCTGCCGATCCTCTTGGCCACCCTCGGCCTTGGCACGCTCTGCCTCTCCTTGCTGGGCGTCATCGCCGCCGCCTTGACCTTGGGCGCCCGCCGCGGCGCGCTCTTGGTTCCGCTGCTGGTCTTGCCGCTGACCGTGCCGGTGCTGATCCTGGGCATTCTCGCCGTCGAAGCGGTAACCCTCAACCTCGCCTGGCGCCCTCACCTCTTGTTGATGGGTGCCTTTTTCCTGTTTTTGCTACCGGTGGCAGGCTTGGCCGCACCTGCGGCATTGCGACAGGCTTTGGACTGAGGCCAGCCGGGGCTACCTTCTGGTTATGCATTTCCTCGCCAATCCCGGGAGATTTGTCAGAATCTCCGACCGCGTGCTGCCGTGGGTCTCGATCTTGGCGGTCTTGTCGATCGCGACGGGGCTGGGTCTCGGCCTCTTCGTGGCGCCCGAGGACTACCAGCAGGGCGACACGGTGCGCATCATGTACGTGCACGTGCCTTCGGCCTGGATGGCGCTCTTCGTCTATCTGGTGATGGCCAGCGCGTCGGCCAGCGGCCTGATCTGGCGCCATCCCCTGGCCTTCGTCATCGCTCAGTCGGCCGCGCCGGTGGGTGCCGCCTTCACCTTCCTGGCCTTGGTGACCGGCTCTCTGTGGGGCAAGCCCATGTGGGGGACGTGGTGGGTCTGGGACGGCAGGCTGACCTCTGTCCTGATCCTCTTCTTCATCTACCTGGGCTACATGGCGTTGGCCGAGGCCTTCGACGACCGCAAGCGCGGCCAGCAGATGGCGGCCATCCTGGGCGTGGTCGGCGTGGTCATCCTGCCGATCATCAAGTTCTCGGTGGACTGGTGGGCGACCCTGCACCAGCCGGCCTCGGTCTTCCGCCTCGACGGACCGACGATTCATGAGCAGATGCTGTGGCCCCTGCTGATCATGGCTCTGGGTTTCACCTTCTATTTCGTGGCGGTTCTCTTGGTACGGGTGAAGCAGCAGGTGCTGGCCAGCAGGCTGCGCAGCTTGCAGCTTGCCGCCGCAGGCGCCTAAATCATGGCCCATGGAGCAGATCTTGGATTTCCTGTCGATGGGAGGCTATGCGGTTTTCGTGTGGCCGGCGATCGGGCTGACCCTGGGCGTGCTGATCTGGATCGCCTGGGCGTCGCTGACCAGCCTCAAGCGCACGCAGAAGGAGCTGAAGGCCCTGGAGTCGCTGGGCCTGGAGCGCCGGCGGGGCCGAGACAAGCCCCGATAGGAGTGAGATGAGACCCAAGCGCAAGCGCCTCTACGCCGTCATGGCGGCACTGCTGTGCCTTGGCGGCGCCACGGCCCTGGTGCTGGCCGCTTTCGAAGACAGCCTGGCCTTCTTCTACGCGCCGAAGGATCTCGTGGCGACGCCGCCGGGCCCCGAGCAGGCGGTGAGACTGGGCGGCCTGGTGGCCGTCGGCTCCGTCGAGCGCGACGGCGAGGAGGTCCGCTTCGAGATCACCGACAACATCGAGAGCGTCGCGGTCGCCTACAGCGGCATCCTGCCCGACCTCTTCCGCGAGGGGCAGGGCGTGGTGGTCGAGGGCAAGCTCGGCCCCGGCGCCCTCTTCCAAGCCCACACCGTCCTGGCCAAGCATGACGAGACCTATATGCCGCCGGAGGTGGCCGAGGCCCTGAAGGCGTCCGGCGAGTGGCGGCCGGAGGCGGACGGGAGCCAAGCCCAATGATCCCGGAACTCGGCCACTACGCGCTGGTGCTGGCCCTGCTGGTGGCCTTGTCGCAGAGCGTTCTGCCGCTCTACGGCGCGGCCCGCGGCGCCGGCCGCCTGATGGCCTTCGCCGACCACGCGGCCCTGGTGCAGTTCCTGCTGCTGGCCTTCGCCTTCGCGGCCCTGGTGCAAAGCTACCTGGTCTCCGACTTTACCGTCGTGAACGTCGTGCAGAACAGCCACTCGATGAAGCCCCTGCTCTACAAGTTCGCCGGAGCCTGGGGCAATCATGAGGGCTCGCTGCTGCTTTGGGTCTTGATGCTGGCCCTCTTCGGGGCCGGCGTCGCCCTCTTCGGCCGCAACCTGCCGGCCAGCCTGCGGGCCAGGGTGCTGGCCGTGCAGGCCTTGATCGCGCTCGGCTTCCTGGCCTTCATGCTGGCCACCTCCAACCCCTTCCTGCGCATCTTCCCGCCGCCGCTCGACGGCCGCGACCTCAATCCCCTGCTCCAGGATCCCGGCCTGGCCTTCCATCCGCCGCTGCTCTACCTCGGCTATGTCGGCTTCTCCCTGGTCTTCTCCTTCGCGGTCGCCGCCTTGCTGGAGGGCAAGATCGATCCGGCCTGGGCGCGTTGGGTCAGGCCTTGGACCTTGATCGCCTGGACCGCGCTCACGGCCGGCATCGCGCTGGGCGCGCGCTGGGCCTACTACGAGCTGGGCTGGGGCGGCTGGTGGTTCTGGGACCCGGTCGAGAACGTCTCCTTCATGCCTTGGCTGGCCGGCACGGCCCTGCTGCATTGCGTCAGCGTGGTGGAGAAGCGCGAGGCCTTCCGCGCCTGGACCGTGCTGCTGGCCATCCTGGTCTTCTCGCTCTCGCTCTTGGGCACCTTCATCGTCAGGTCCGGGCTCTTGACCTCCGTCCATGCCTTCGCCGTGGACCCGGAGCGCGGCGTCTTCATCCTGGCCCTGCTCTTCATCGCCATCGGCGGATCCTTGGCGATCTTCGCTTGGCGAGCCCCGGCGCTGGCCGGCGGCGGCGCCTTCATGCCGGTCTCGCGCGAGGGCGGCTTGCTGTTGAACAATCTGCTGCTGTCGGTCGCCTGCGGAACGGTCCTCTTCGGCACCCTCTACCCGCTCTTCCTGGAGCTGATCACCGGCGAGGTGGTCTCGGTCGGACCGCAGTTCTACAACAAGACCTTCGTGCCGCTCTCGATCCCGCTGCTGGTGCTGCTGGGCATCGGCCCCTTCCTGCCCTGGAAGAGGGCCGACCTCTCGAAGGTGCTGCCACGGCTCCTGGGCGCGGCATCGGCCAGCCTGGCCGTGGCGATCCTGGCGGCGATCCTCCTGGGCGGCGGCCCGGTCATGGCGGTGCTCTTCATGGGCCTGGCCGCCTGGCTGGTGCTCTCCAGCCTGGTCGAGCTGGCCGAGCGGCTGCGCCTCTTCAAGATCCCCTTGCGCGACAGCCTCTCCCGTCTCACCGGCCTGCCGCGGCGCCAGTGGGGCATGACACTGGCCCATGCAGGTCTCGGCATCGCCATCGCCGGCATGACCGCCTCCAGCGTGTGGAAGGAGGAGCAGATCAAGACCCTGCAGCCGGGCGAGAGCCTGGAGATCGCCGGCTACGAGCTGACCCTCACCGACGTCGAGCGCGTGACCGGTCCCAACTATCAGGCCGAGCAAGCCAATCTGCGGGTCACGGTCGAGGGCGAGGAGATCGGCCTCTTGCGGCCGGAGCGCCGCTTCTATCCGGTGCAGCGCATGCCGACCACGGAGGCCGCCATCCGCATCACCGTCCTGGGCGACCTCTACGCCGTGCTGGGCGACACCAGCGCCGATCCGCGCGCCGGCTACCTCCTCAGGGTCTATTTCGAGCCCCTGGTCATCTGGATCTGGGTCGGCACCCTGATCATGGTCGTCGGCGGCGTCCTGGCGATCTCGGCCCGTCAGCCGCAACGCGTCGCGGCGGCCCGCCGCGCCAGCCCGCAACCAGCCGAGTGAGACCCGGACCTTGCTCACCAACACCAAGCGCCTGCTCTTCATCTTGCCGACCTTGATCTTCCTGGCCGCCGCCGTCGGCTTCCTCATGGGGCTCGATCCCGACCGCGATCCCTCGGCCATCCCCTCGCCGATGATCGACGAGCCGGCGCCGCAGATCAGCCTGCCGGCGGTCGAGGGCCTGGATCTGCCGGGCCTCGAGCCCGAGCTGCTCAAGGGCTCGCCGGTGACCGTGGTGAACCTCTGGGCCTCCTGGTGCGCGCCCTGCCGGATCGAACACCCGCAGCTGATGACCCTGGCCAAGGAGCCGGGCGTCCGGATCCTGGGCATCGACTACAAGGACCGGGCAGACCAGGCGGTGAAGTTCCTGGAGGAGCTGGGCAATCCCTTCTCCGCCGTCGGCTTCGACCAGACGGGGCGCGGCGGCATCGACTGGGGCATCACCGGCGTGCCGGAGACCTTCTTCCTGGATCGCGAGGGGCGCATCCGCTATCGACACGTCGGGCCGATCGACGCCGACACCCTCGAGAACGCCATCATGCCCCGCTTGCGCGAGATCGCCGGATGAGGGGTCTCCTGGTCATCCTCTGCCTGCTCCTGGCCTTCCCGGCGACGGCGATCGACGACCGGGAACAGCTGGCTGACCCGGCACTGGAGGCGCGCGCCAGAACCCTCTTCAAGGAGGTGCGCTGCGTGGTCTGCCAGAACCAGTCGATCGACGATTCGGAGGCCGACATCGCCCGGGACCTGCGCATCATCATCCGCGAGCAGATCGACGATGGCCGCAGCAACAAGGAAATCCTCTCCTTCCTCACCGCGCGCTACGGCGACTACGTGCTGCTGGAGCCGCCCTTTCGGATGAGCACCCTGCTGCTCTGGATCTCGCCGCTGCTGCTGCTCTTGGCCGGCGGCGGCCTCGCCTGGATGGCGCTGAGACGCCGGCCGCAGATCGCCGCCCCGGCACCCTTGAGCGCCGAGGAGCAAGCCCGTCTGGACGCCCTGATGGGACGTGACCGACAGTGATGTTCTACGTCATCGCCGCGGCGCTGACCGCCGTGGTCGTCGCCTATCTCCTGCGCCCGCTGCTGCTGCGCGGCACGGTCGGACCCTTGGCCGGCGGCGCCGAGGAACTGGCCGTCTTCAAGGCACAGCTGGCCGAGATCGAGCGCGACCTCAAGGCCGGCACCTTGCCGACGGAGGAGGCCGAGATCGCGCGCCGCGAGGTCGAACGGCGCATCCTGGCCGCCGACGCCGCCGACCGACGCGCGGCGACCATCGGTCCGCCGCGCCGCGGCCTGGCCCTGGCGCTCTTGCTGTGCCTGCTGATCGGCGGCCCCGCCCTCTACCTCACGTTGGGGGAGCCGGATCAACCGGCCCAACCCTATGCCGAGCGCGAAGACGTGCAGATGCACCGCAGTCTTCAGGAGCGCGCCGCCGAGTTGCGGGCCGCCCTCGCCGAGAACCCCGACGACGTCGAGGGCTGGCTCAATCTGGCCATGCTGCGCGCCATGCTGGATCAGCACGGCGGCACGGTGGAGGCCTATCGCCAGGCCATCATCTACGGCGCCGAGGAGGCCGGGGTCTTCTCCGCCCTGGCCGAGGCGCTGATCTTCGAGGCGCAGGGCCAGGTGACGGAAGAAGCGCGCCAAGTGCTCTCCGAAGCGTTGAAGCGCGACGCCAACGACCCCTTGGCGCTCTACTACTTGGGCCACGCCCTCGAACAGGACGAGCGCTACGATCTGGCGCTACAGCTCTGGTCCGACATGGCCGCCGTCCTGCCCGAAGACTCGCGCTGGTACCTCAGGCTGCAAGAGGATATCGCGCGGGTTTCCACGATGATCCGGAAAGAGGAATGAGCGTGCCGCGCCGCCGCGCGCGCACTTGCGCCCCCATCGAGGGACCACTAGGTTCACGGGACCGAAGGGCTTTTCGGCCCGCATCTCCAGAGGCAACATGAGCATCGTGCTGCAGCCCCTTTTTCAGGTCCTCTACACGGCCATCGAAATCTACATCTGGCTGGTCATCGCCATGGCCATCCTCTCGTGGCTGGTCGCCTTCGACGTGATCAATCGCCACAACCAGTTCGTCAGCACGGTGGGCCGCTTCCTGTGGAAGATCACCGAGCCGCCGCTCCGGCCCATTCGCCGCATTCTGCCGGACCTAGGCGGCATCGACATCTCGCCGGTCATCCTCATCCTGGCGCTCTACTTCGTGCAACGCATGATCGTCGAGCTGATGATCAAGACGGCCGGAATGTGAGCGCGAGGGAGCCTTTCGAGAGCTGCAAGGACGGCATCCGGCTCTGGGTCAAGGCCAACCCGGCGGCCCGCCGCAGTGCCGTCGACGGCCTGGTGCCGCGCGCCGACGGCGGCACCGCGCTTAAGGTCAGCCTCACCGCACCGCCCAGCGACGGCAAGGCCAACAGCGCCCTGATCGCGCTGCTTGCCGAGAGCCTGGGCCTTGCCAAACGCCAAGTGGAGATCCTGCGCGGCCGGAGCGAGCGCCAGAAGCTGCTGCTGTTGCACGGCGACAGCGAAGGGCTGGCCAGAGAGGTGAAAAGCCTCTATTGAGCGCCGCGATCCAGTCGGCGGCGCCGCCCGGCCCGCCCACCCAGCAAAGCGAAACGAGCAAACCCGACGAGCAAGAAGACGGAGGATTTCATGACCGCCAGCATCATTGACGGAAAGGCCTTTGCCGCCGGCCTCAGAACCCGCGTGGCCACCGAGGTCGCGCGGCTGAAGCAGGACGCGGCCTTCACGCCGGGCCTGGCCGTCGTGCTGGTGGGCGAAAACCCGGCAAGCCAGGTCTATGTCCGCTCCAAGCACAAGGCCACGGTGGAATCGGGCATGGCCTCCTTCGAGCATCGCCTTTCGGCCGAGGCCAGCCAGCAGGAGCTCCTCGACCTGATCGCCCAGCTCAACGCCGACGCGGCGGTCGACGGCATTCTGGTGCAGCTGCCCCTGCCCAAGCAGATCGACGAGCAGGCGGTGCTGGCCGCCATCGACCCCGCCAAGGACGTCGACGGCTTTCATGTGGTCAACTCCGGCAAGCTGGCGACCGGCGCCCCGGATGCCATCGTGCCCTGCACGCCCTTGGGCTGCCTGATGCTGCTGCGCGACCAGCTGGACTCGCTGGTCGGCCTGAACGCGACCATCGTGGGGCGCTCCAACATCGTCGGCAAGCCCATGGCGCAGCTGCTGATCAAGGAGAGCTGCACGGTCACCGTGGCCCACTCCAAGACCCGCGACCTGCCGGGCGTGGTGCGCGGCGCCGACATCGTGGTGGCCGCCGTCGGCCGGCCCCGGATGATCCCGGGCGACTGGATCAAGCCGGGCGCCACGGTGATCGACGTCGGCATCAACCGCATCGAGGGCGAAGACGGCAAGAACCGTCTGGTCGGCGACGTCGACTTCGAGAGCGCCAAGGAGGTGGCCGGTGCCATCACCCCGGTCCCCCGCGGCGTCGGCCCCATGACCATCGCCTGCCTGCTGGCCAACACCATCACCACGGCCTGCCAGGTGCGCGGCCTCCCGGTGCCGAAGCTTTAGCGCATAGAAGGCTTCGTCACCCGGCTCTGCCCGGGGATGTCGGCCAGCTCGAAGGAGGTCGACTGGTAGAGGTCGTAGATCCAGTTGTTGAAGAGCAGGCTGCCGTGCGCGCGCCAGCTGTTGGGCGGCGGCTGGGTTGGATCGTCGTCGGGGAAGTAGTTCTTCGGCAGGCCGATCGGCGTTCCGGCCCTCAGGTCGCGGCGGTATTCGTCCGCCAGTGTGCCGGTATCGTACTCCAGGTGGTTGAGCATGTGCGTCTGCCGCCTGGGCTCGTCGCGCAGCAGGCAGAGCCCCGCCTCCTCTGACTCCATCAGCACGCGCAGGCCCTGGTCCCGCGGCAGGTCCTCGCGGCGCACCTCGGTGTGACGGCTGACCGGGACCGGAACGACGTCGTCGAAACCGCGCAGCAAGCCGTCACGCCCGGCGCACACGCGGTGCGGAAAGATGCCGAACATCTTCTGACCCAGCCGGTGTTTCGCTACGCCGTGGAAGTGTTGCAGGGCTGCCTGGCCCGCCCAGCAGAGGGTCAGGGTCTCCTGCACGTGGGTCTGCGACCAGTCGAGAATCTCCGTCAGCTCGCGCCAATAGGCGACCTCCTCGAAGGGCAGGGTTTCGATCGGGGCCCCGGTGATGATGAGGCCGTCGAACTTGCGCCCGCGCACCGCTTCCCAGGGCTGGTAGAAGGCCAGCATGTGCTCGGCCGGCGTGGTCTTGGGCGCATAGCTCGTGGTGGTGACGAGGATCAGCTCGATCTGCAGGGGCGTCGCGCCCAGCAGGCGGGAGATCTGGGTCTCCGTCTTGATCTTCTGCGGCATCAGGTTCAGCAGGGCGATTTCCAGCGGCCGCACGTCTTGATGGAGCGCCGCACCCTCGGTGATTAAGAGGACGCCCGCTTCCTCCAGAGCTGCCTTCGCCGGGAGACTGTCCGGGACCTTGATCGGCATGGGGTCTTGTCCTTCGTCACGCGGCGCCGCCTTGTCGAGCCTCGCGCCAAGACTAGACCAAGAGATCCCGCCTTGGCGATCATCCGCGCGCTTTCGGCGACCCTTCCGTCCGCTCCGCAAGGACCCTGTCGATCGCCTCGGCCGCTCCGGCCGCGCCAGGCTCGGCCCGCATGGCCGCCCCGATCTCGGCGGCGCGGGAGCGCACGGCTGGCTCCCGGGCGGCCACGAGGGCCTTCGCCAAGGCCTCGGCGGTCAGGCGCTTCTGCGGCAAGGGCGCGGGTCCGGCGCCGAGGGCATGCACGCGCCCGGCCCAGAAGGGCTGGTCGCCGAAGACCGGACAGACGACAGAGGGACGTCCCCAGCGCAGGGCCTCGTGCGTGGTGCCGGCACCACCATGGTGCACGACGGCCGCGCAGCGCGGGAAGAGCCAGTCGTGCGGCGCCGCGTCCAGGACATGGATGCCCTCCGAGCTATCGAGCAGGTCGAGGCCGCCCCACCCCCTCGCCAGAACGCCGCGCTCTCCGGCGATCTTCAGTCCCTCCAGGACGCTCCGCGTCACCCGGCCCGCGTCCTTCGCCGGCATGCTGCCGAAGCCGACGTAGACCGGCGGCGGTCCGGCCTGGAGGAAGCGCAGAAGTGCCGCCGGCGGTTCCCAGGTCGCGCTCGGCTGCGAGAACCAGTAGCCGGTGATCAGCTCCCGACCGCCCCACTCTTCGGGCGGAGGAACGAGGTGGCGGCTGAAGGCATGGAGGCGCGTCACGGCGCCGCCCGCCGGGTCGTAGCCGGCGAAGAGATCCCGTGGCCCCTTGCTCGTGAGGTCCAGGGCCTCACGGCGCCAGGCTTCGATCTTGCCGGACAGGAGCAGGGACACCAGGCCGCCGACCGCCTTGTGGCTCAGCCGATTGGCAAAGCTACCAAGGTTCGGCAGCGGCAGGCCGGGGCTGGGAAAGGCGCCGGTCGGCACATAGGCCGGGATCAGGGCCGTCGGTATCGCCACGATCCCGAGGCGCTCGGCGATATGTCGACCCGCCAAGCCCTTGGGGTGGTGGTAGACGATGGCGTCGGGCCGCAAGCGGCGCGCCACGGCCCACATCTCGTCCAGTTGGCGGCGAAACATCCCCTTCGAGCGACGCCATGCCTTCACCTTGCCCGAGAAGCTGTGAAGCGCCGCCCGGATCTCGGGCGTCTCGACCAGTTCGCGAATATCGTCGGAGAGAGGCGCGGCGGCGAGCCCGCGTTCCTCGATCATGGCCTCGAAGCTGCGCCCCGTCGCCAGGGTCACGCGATGGCCGCGTTCGCGCAGCGCAGCACCCAGCGCGACGTAGGGCTGAACGTCGCCGCGCGAGCCGAGGGTCAGGATCAGGACGTGCATGCGCGAACGCGCAGCGCGCCGGGCCCGGCCTCAGGGATCCTCGTTCAAGGGGACCTGGTCGGAGGGTCCGCTCGCCTCGCCGCTCATGCGCAGGCGATGGCCGTCGAGGTCCTCCACGTTCATCTCGCGCACGCCCCAGGAGAAGTTGGTGGGCGGCTGGCGGATGATGGCGCCGCTTCGCTTGTAGTCCTCGTAGAGCGCGTCGACGTCGTGGATGAAGAGCGAGATCCACATGCCGCTGCCTCCCTGGCCGTCCTGGCACAGAAAGATCTTGACGTCGTCGCGCTGCACGCAGGCGAAGTCCGCGGGCTCTCCCCACTCCCAGGCCGTCTCGAAGCCCAGCTTCTCCACGTAGTAGGCGATGGAGGCGGGAACGTCCTTGACGTTCAGAATCGGCACGGCTGATTCGAAGCGGTTCGGACCCTGTTCCATTTCGATCGACTCCCAGTGAAGAGACGCCATGCGACGAGCCAGACCCGCACGCTCCGTCCGCGAGCGGTCCGTCACCGCCGGCCCGGTCAGCTCAACACTTTGGCTTGCCGAAGGTTCCTGTCAAACGAGGCGTTACGCCTCACGCGTGTGCCGTTCCTGGCTCGATGCGCGCAGGCCCGACAGCAGGCCCAGGGTCACGATCGCCAGACCCAGCCAGTGGGTGGGGCCGGGCATCTCGCCGGCCACCGGTATGCCGATCAAGAGGGCCAGCGCCGGCACCAGGGCCGGAAAGAAGGCGGCGCGCGCTGCGCCCAGGATCGCCACGCTCTTGGTGAAGGCCAGGATGGCGAGCACCCCGACCAGCAGGCCTTGCACGAGAGCCTGCAGCACCAGGTCCGCGACCGAGAGGGCCAGGAGACCCTGCCCCGCGCCGAGGAGGGCGACGGCGGGCAGCATCGCCAGCGCCGACAGCAGCGAGACGGCGGCCGTCGCTCTGACCGGATCGACCCGCCAGCGACGCTGCAGGGTGGCGAAGAGCGCCCACATCAAGGCGGAGAGCAGGAACATGGCGTCGCCCCGCAAGGTCCCGCCGCTCGGCGCGGAACCCGGCCAGAAGGTAACCGCGAGACCCGAGAGCACGATCGCCAAGGCGGCGAGGCGACGCGCCGTCACGCCCTCGCCCAAGAGCCAGTAGGAGAAGACGAGGCTGCCGGCCAGGAGACCCGCCGGCTGCAGCAAAGCGGCATGGGCCAGCGGCGCATAGGCGAAGCCGCCGACGCCCAGCAGCACGAAGGGCGGCCCGATGAGGAAGGCCAGCAATAGCATGCGCCCCGAGAGGAGGCCGGACCCGGCGCCGCGCCGCAGGATCAGCCAGGGCAAGAAGCAGGCGCCGGCGACCAGGAACCTCAAGACCGCCACGTCTCCCGCCGCCAGGCCTTGCAGCACGGCGGCACGCGAGACGGCGAGATAGCCGCCCCAAATGAGCGCCGCGGTCAAACCCAGACCGCAGCCAAGCAGCTCTCTCCGACGCACCCTAGAGCGCCCGATAGAGAGCCTCCAACAGCCTCGTCCGTCGCGGGTCCACGCGGCCGCCGAAGGTCGCCATGCGGTTGGTGACGTAGGCGACGCCGATGCCGGCATCGGGATCGGCGTAGGCCAGATAGCCGCCCCAGCCGCTATGGCCGAAGGCGCGCGGCGACGGCCCGAAGGTGGCGTCCTTGTTCAGCATGAAGCCGGCGCCGAAGCGGATCGGCCAGCCGAAGCCGCCCTCGATCCCGTCGAAGCGCTCGGCGGTGGCGGCCGCCAGACCGGCCGGGCTCAGGAGCCTCCCGTCGCCCATCCCTCCATCGGCGGCCAAGCCGGCATAGAGGCGCGCCAGCGACAGCGCGTCGGCATGGGCGCCGCCGGCCGGCATCTCGGCGGCACGCCAGGCGCGCGTGTTGGGTTCCGTCGGCCGAACCCTGGGATTGACGTAGCCGAAGGCCGAGGGCCGGCGGCTCGCTTCCTCCATGGGGTCGTCGGCGTCGGGGGCGGGCACGATCTCGGCTACCCGCTGCTCCTCCGCCTCCGGCAGACCGAGATAGATGGCCGCGTCGAGGGGCGCGGCGATCTCCTCCGCGATGAAGCGGCCGATGCCGCGACCGTCCGCGCGGCGCAGGATCTCCGCGCCCAGGAATCCGTAGGAGAGCGCGTGGTAGATGCACTGACTGCCCGGTGGGTAGAGAGGTTCCATGGCCTCCAGCGCGCGAATGAAGCGGTCGCCCTGATAGAGGTCCTGCAGGTCTAGCCGCTCGCGCACGCTGTTGAGGCCGGCCTGATGCGACAGGATCTGGTCCAGCGTGATTGCGCCCTTGCCGCCGGCCGCGAAGGCCGGCCAAACCTCGGCGACGGCCATGTCGTAGGAAAGCTTGCCGCGGTCGACCAGCATGGCCAGGGCCAGGGCGACCAGAGACTTGGTGACCGACTGTACGCAGACGATGGTATCGCGCTGCCAGGGGCGCCGGCGGGCCGCGTCGGCATGGCCGCCCCAGAGGTCGACCAGCCGCCTGTCGCCCTTGACGACGGCGAAGGCGGCACCGTGATCCGTGCCGTCACGGAAGTTGCCGGCAAAGGCCTCTCGCACCGCGGCGAAAGCGTGCTCCGTGCTGCCTTGCGGCGCAAGGTCGGGCGCGTTCATGGAAGAGCTATCCGTCATGCCGCAAGGCTAGCCATAGATCCGATATCCTTCATCGGTGCATTCCATAGGCTAAGGATATGGATCTCGGCCGAGCACACCCGTCAACCAAGGCCCCAGGATCTCAAGCGGAACGTCAGACGAAGACGAAATCGCTCGCGGTCAGCTGGTCGGCGCTGTCGATGTTGGCAAGCTCGATCTCCAGGTCCGCGCTGCCGTCGCCGTCGGCGTCGAGTTCGACAAAGGCCGTGCCGGACGCGTCGAAGGCAAGGCGCGCCTCCACATCGCCGCCGCCGGAGAAGGTCGCCTGACCGACCCAGGTACCGCTGTTGCTCACGACGTCGAAGAGGATCTTGTCATCCTCCCCCAGGACGCCGCCATAGAAGTCCTGCACGATCTCCTGCCCGACCGGCTCGGTCGCGTCGAACTCGAAGCTGTCCTGCCCGCTGCCCCCGTAGAGCCTGTCGATGCCGAGACTGCCGAAGAGGCGATCCGCACCGCTGCCGCCGAAGGCCCTGTCGTCTCCCGTCGCTCCGAAGAGGCGGTCTTCCTCGCCGCCGCCGTAGAGCAGGTCGTCGCCGCTGCGCGCGGCCAGCCGGTCGCCGCCAAGCAGTCCGTAGAGGCGATCGTCGCCGTCGGTGCCGCGCAGGGTGTTGACGAAGCTGTTGCCCACCCCTTTGCGCGCGCTGTCGGCGAGGATCAGCTGCTCCAGCTCCTGGCCTCCCGGCAAGGTGAAGTCGACCATCGCGGTAACCCGGTCGTCGCCTTCGCCCAAGGCTTCCTCGATCACGTCGCCCGCTTCCTGGACTCGGAAGGAGTCGTCGCCCGATCCGCCCACCATGGTGTCGAGACCAGCGCCCGCGAAGAGGCGATCCTCCCCGGAGCCTCCATAGAGCGTGTCGTTGCCGCCGAACTCCAGCAGCAGGTCGTCCCCCGAGCCACCGTAGCCGATGTCGGCGCCCAGTAGCCCGCGCACCTCGTCGGCACCGCCACCGCCGAACAACACGTTGTCGGCGCTGTTGCCGCGCAGGGTGTTGTCCAGCTCGTTCCCGGCGGCGCTGAGCGCTCCCGCGCCCTTGCTCAGGGTCAACTCCTCCACCTCCTGACCGGCCGCCAGGGTGAAGGCGACCGTGCTCAAGACCTTGTCGTCACCGCCGCCGACAGCCTCCAGCACCAGGTCGCCGGCGGTGTCCACCCGGAAGGTGTCGTCACCCGACCCGCCGTGCATGGTGTCCGTACCACTGCCGCCGTTCAGTATGTCTTGACCGCAGCCCCCATGGAGCGTGTCGTCGCCATCGTCGCCGAACAGCCGGTCCGTGCCGTCACCGCCGTCCAGCCGATCCAGGCCATCGCCGCCGCGCTGCTGGTCCGCGCCCCCGCCGCCGTAGAGCGCGTCGTCGCCATCGCCGCCTTTCACGGCTTGGTCGTCGCCGCCTTCGCCATAGACCCGGTCTGCCCCGGCGCCACCTTGCAGGCTGCGGTCGTTCCCCTCGCCGCCGAAGAGGGAATCGTCGCCGCCGTCGCCGAAGATGAAGCTGTCGGCGCCGGAGCCGGCGAACAGGCTGTCTCTGCTGCCGCCGCCGAACAGCCTTTGGTCCGCGCCGCTGCCGCCGGAGAGCTGATCGAGACCGGCGCCGCCATAGAGAGAGCGATCATCGCCTTCGCCACCGAAGACGCCATCGGGGCCCTCGTCCCCGAAAAGATTGCTGTCGCTGCCCGACCCGCCCTGCAGCTGGTCGCCGTCGGCACCGCCATAGAGATCGCGATCCATGCCGCTGCCACCGCGCAGTTCGTCGAACCCGCTGTCGCCTTCCAGGAAGAAGTCATCGCCGTCGTTGCCGTCCAGGATGTCGCCGCCGCTTCGGCCTGAGAGGTTACCGTCGACTCCCTCGCCGCCGGCGATGACGTCGGCGCCTCTGCCTCCCTCCAGGAGATAGTCGTTCCCCGAGCCACCGAAGATCGCGTCCTCGCCCGAACCACCGTAGAGATAGCGATCGGTCCCACTGCCGCCTGTCAGGGTGTCGTTGCCTTCATCGCCGTTGAGGTAGCTGTCCTCCCCCTCACCGCCGTCGAGGCTGTCGCTGCCGGAGCCACCGGACAGCGCCACGTCATTGCCATCACCGCCGAAAAGGAGATCGCCGCCGCTGCCTCCAAACAGGGATCGGTCATTGCCGTCCTCACCACTGATCGAGTCGCTTCCATCATCGCCAATGAGTGCGGTGTCATTTCCGAGGCTTCCAAAAATGCGGTCATCGCCACTACCGCCACGGAGCGTCGCGTCATTGCCGGTATCTCCGAAGAGCGAGTCTCCCCCAGACCCGCCAAAGAGCAGGCTGTCTCGGCCGCTTCTCCCATAGAGGCTGTCATCGCCTTCGGCGCCAATTAGGCTGATGTCGTCACCGTCGTCCCCGAAGAGGGCATCGTCGGCGCTGAGGCCGTAGATCCGGTCGTCGCCGCTGCGTCCGTAGAGACGGTCGGCCAGCGGTGTCCCGACCAGGGTGTCGGCGCCGCTGCCCGCGAACTGACCAAAGATCTCGATCGACTGCAGCACGACGCCAGCGGGTATCGTGATACCGTTAGCCACAAGGAGCTTGTCGACGCCACTGCCTCCGTTCAAGGTCTCGCCCGCCGTTAGCTCCGACTGGTGGAGGACGATGAAGCTGTCCGATCCGCTATCGCCGAACTGGCGGTCGACGCCCGAGCCACCGTAAAGCCCGTCCTCGCCGAGCCCGCCGTAGAGGGCACTATCGTTTCCGCTACCGCCATAGACCCGGTCGTCACCGGACCCACCGAAGAGGCCGCTGTCGTCATCCAGGCCGCCGAAAATCGTGTCCTGGCCGCTGCCGCCGGTGAGACTGAGGTCCGCGCCCGCGTCACCATGGAGCTGGTCGTCTCCGCGCGCGCCCCGCAAGAGGGTATCGCCGCGCGATCCACCGTAGATCCTGTCCGCGCCGCTGTCGCCGTAGAGCTGGTAGTCGATGCCCTTGCCTCCGGCCAGGAGATCGTCGCCGATGCCGCCGAAGAGAAAGCGGTCGTCGCCTAGGCCACCGTAGAGGCTGTCGTCGTCGTCACCGCCATAGAGGCGGCTGTCGTTGTTGGCGTCGCCGAAGACCCTGTCGGCGCCGGAGCCTCCTCTGAGCGAGGCGTCGAGACCGCTCCCGCCATAGACGAGATCGCTGCCGCTGCCGCCGAGGAGAACCTCGTCGCGCGCCACACCGCCGTAGAGCTTGTCGTCGCCAAGCCCGCCCAGCAGGCTACTGTCACTATCGATGCCGCCCCGGATGAGGTCCGCACCGCTGCCGCCGAACAGGGAGAGGTCGTTTCCGGTCTGGCCCGAGATCGTATCGTCCCCGTCGTCGCCGAAGAGGCCCGTATCATAGCCGGCCCCGCCATAGAGACGATCATCGTCGCCACCGCCGTAGAGCAGGGAATCGGCACCGAGATCGCCATAGAGGCTGTCGCTGCCGCTGGCACCGAAGATCTCGCCATCGGAGCCGCCATCGGCGTCCAAACGATCCGCGCCACTCCCGCCGGCCAGCGTCCTGTCGCTACCGGCGCCGCCGAAGAGACTGTCGCTTCCAGCACCGCCGAAAAGGCCGACGTCCTCGCCGGCATTGCCAGAAAGGGTATCGTTGCCCGCCTGCCCGAGGAGCGCGCTGTCGGCGCCATCGTCGCCCTCGACTACATCATTGCCGTTCCCGCCGATGAGACTGAGATCCGCGCCGCTCCCTCCGTATAGGCCGTCGTTGGCGTCACCTCCGTCCAGGATGCTGTCCGAACCACTCCCTCCATAGATCAGATCGAGCCCTTGGACACCGAAGAGGCTGGTATCGTCACCGACACCGCCGCCGATAGTGTCATCGTTTTCCCAGCCGAAGAGACTGACATCTCCGCCGCTCCCGCCGAAGACGACGTCCTGACCTTCGCCACCGAAGAGGATGCTGTCGGCGCCGCTGCCGCCGAGAATGCTGTCCGCGCCGCGCGCGCCTATCAGGCTGGTGTCGTCCCCGCTGCCGCCCGAGACCCTGTCGTTTCCACTGCCGCCGTAGAGCCCCCTGTCCGCGCCCCCGTTACCCTCGACGGTGTCGGCGCCGCTGTCTCCTTCGAGGAGGGTGTCGTCTCCGAGACCGCCCCGTAAGGTATCGGCGCCCGACCCGCCCGACAGCGCACCGTCGGCGCCGTCTTCGCCCAGGACTATGTCCGCGGCTGCGCCGCCGTAGAGAAAGCTGTCGTCGTCCGAGCCGGCGGCGAGCCTGTCGGCCAAGAATCCGCCGAACAGGAGGCTGTCCGCCCCGTCTCCACCGTAGATGTCGTCATCGCCTTCATCGCCGAAGAGGCTGTCGTCGTCACCCGCCCCGCCATGGAGCGAGTCGGCGTTCGCTCCCCCGAAGAAGGCGCCGTCCTGACCGCTGCCACCATAGATGACGTCGTCGCCCGGCGTGCCGTAGCCGAGGAGGTCGTAGCCGCTGTCTCCGAAGACGCTGCGATCGTCGCCGCTGCCACCGAATAGGACATCGTTCCCGTTGTTGCCTTCCAGGCTGACGTCGTTCCCGTGCCCGCCCCATAGGCTATCGTCGCCACTGCCGCCGAAGAGACGAAGGTCATCGCCGCCGTCGCCCTCGATCCGATCGCTGCCGTTGCCCCCGAGAAGCGACAGGTCTCCGCCGGCGCCGCCGTAGAGGGAATCCGCGCCACTGCCGCCGGCCAGGCGTAGGTCCGCACCGCTGCCGCCGAAGAGGGTATCCGCGTTCTGTCCGCCGAAGAGGTGGGTGTCGTAACCACTCCCGCCATAGATGGAATCGCCGCCACCTTCGCCGAGGATGCTTACGTCGTCGCCATCCCCTCCCGACAGCGTGTCGGCGTCTTTACCGCCCAGAAGCAGTGTGTCGTTGTCCAGGCCACCATAGAGGCGGTCCAAGCCGGAGCCTCCGGCCAAGCTAAGGTCATCGCCGCTGTCGCCGCGGACGAGATCGTCGCCGTCGTTGCCGAAGAGGCTGGTGTCCTTTCCCTTGCCGCCGGAGATCACGTCTTCGCCCTGATAGCCGGCAAGCCAAGCGTCGTCTCCGCCGTCGCCATAGATTCTGTCGTCGTCGACGCCGAAGAAGGCCGTGACGTCGTCCGCCCCGAAGATGGCCCGGTCAACTCCGTTTCCGCCGAAGATGGTATCGTTTCCGGTGCTGCCGTAGATGCGGTCGTCGTCGTCCGCGCCCCCATAGATACGGTCGCTGCCTTCGCCACCGACGAGCACTTCATCGGAGCCCTCCCCGCCGTAGACCCGGTCCGCGCCCTCGTCTCCGTAAAGCCGTCTGTCGTCCCCCTCTTCTCCCTCGACGATGTCGCCGCCCGTGCCGCCGAAGAGGCTGACGTCCACACCGGTTCCGCCGCGCAGCGTGTCGTCGCCGTCGTCGCCGAAGAGGCTGGTGTCGTTTCCTTCCTGCCCGAGGATCAGGTCATTGCCGCTGTACCCGCCGAGGATGCTGTCGTCGCCGGCATATCCCGGACCGGGGGGGAGGAGGAGAGCATCGCCGCGAATGACGTCGTCGCCGCTGTCGCCGTAGAGCAGGCTGTCGTTGCCCGCGCCCCCGTTGACCGAGTCGTCTCCGTCTCCGCCATAGAGGAAGATGTCGTTGTCCAAGCCACCTTGGATCGTGTCCTTGCCGGACCCTGCAATCAGTTCGTCGACACCGCTGCCACCGTAGAGCCTGTCCGAGCCACTGAGGCCGATAAGAAAGTCATTCCCGCCGAGACCGAAGATCCTGTCCGCGGCACTGGTGCCGATCAGCGTGTCGTTCACGCCATCCATGCCGGTGATATCGGCCATCGGTAAGACTCCCTGGTCGTCTAGCCTCTCCTTCGCGACGCCGATGGGCCGCAAGGCCTTCGCACGCCGTCGGTCGCGCGGAGAGTCTGGTTTTCCTGAAAGCTGGTGTCGGACCTGGCGTCCGTGGTCTTGACCGTACCGACTCTAAGGTCGGCACCGCACTGCTGACTGCTCCACTATGGCAAGCATTGTTCGCCACCTCTGATGTTGCGTGTCGTCCAATTGGGCGTGGACCACAGGTGACGACCCTAGTGCCGGCCTAAGAGCCGGCGTGATGCGAATTTGTTATCAAGGGCATTTTATTGTGAGTCGCGGAGCTATACTACTGATCGTAGAGTGTGACCGATGACGATCGGCGGTGCCGGCGCGGCGCATAGTGCCATCAAATGGCGATTTACCCGTCGTTATCAGGGGCTTCGCCGGGCGCCTCGGTGCCTACCCCTCGTTTCAATCTCGCTGAGGCGCAGTTGCCCGATCTCCCGTCGCTAACAGGAGGCAATGCGACACCTATCCGACATCGGGACGCAAGATGACAGTTATCAGAGAGTTTGTCAGACTCTTCAGCGCTGAAGTGGAACTATAAGAAGAGTGGAGACACCCCTCACAAGCTTATGTTTCCAAGAAGTGCCGCAACTTCCATGAAGATCTATCTACGGCTTGACCCTCCCAAGCGCTGCGGTAACTCTGGAAGGAGGGCGTTGGCTACAGAGTTCGGCGATCACGGCGATGGACATCCGGTGGATCGAAGACTTTCTCACTGTCGCGGAGATGGGCAATTTTCGCCGGGCCGCGCAACGGCGCTTGCTCAGTCAACCGGGCCTCAGCAGGCGCATCAAGGCGCTGGAGAACTGGGTCGGCGAAGAGCTCTTCGACAGGGGCGCCCAACCGGTTGCTCTGACAGAGGCTGGCAGACGCTTCCGACCGGTGGCCGACAAGCTCCTCTCTTACGTCGAGGAAGTACGGTCCCCGGCCACGGATGGCATCAGCAGCCTTCCGTCCGCTCCCCACGGTGAAGAGCCCCTGCAACAAGAACACGCAGGCACGGCAACCGCGGGACGTCGAATAGAAGACGACCTGCCTATCGTCACAATCCGTCCCTTCACCGATCTGTCGGGGAACGAGTCCGCGGAGCACGTCATGGCGTCGGTGGCGACCATGCTGAGGGATGAACTGAGGCGCGTGCCCTACGTCTTGGTCGCGGACGAAGACGCAACGGACATGGCCGGAGATGGAGCAGATCACACCGCCTATAGGTATTTCATCGACGGAACATTCATCGCGACGTCGCAACAAACCCGGATCACCATGCAGCTCTCCCGCAGTGGCCGGAGAAAGATGGTCTGGTCGCAGAGCTTTCTTGTCACGCTTGAAGATCTCTTCGCCACGGCGGAAGAGGTGGCCATCAAGATGGCGTGGGATACCTACGCCCAGGTGCGTCACGACTGCGCCGCCGATGCACGCAGCCTGCCCATGGGTGCTCGCAGCCCATTTCAGACCTTCATCGTCGCCCACGAGCAGTTCACCTCCGAGCTGTTCCGCGGCCACCAGAAGGCCATGCCGCAGCTGGAGGCGCTCCTGAAGAACGAGCCGGACGAACATCGCCTCTTGGCGACCTACGGCCACTGCCACATGATGGCGTGGTCGCGGGACATCGACCGGGATGAGCTTCTCGATAAGGCCGAGGCCCTCATCGACGCCGCATTGGACAAGACGCTCGCGTTCCACCCCGCGCTGGCCGAGAAAGCCATCATTCGCTTGCTGCATAGGGATTTCGCGAGCGGCGAGGCCTACTACGCCCGTGCCGTCGACGCGTCGAGGAACGATCCCTTGGCGCTCTTCGCCTATGCGGTGATTGAGCTGTTTCTCGGCAACTACGAGAGGAGCATCGCTTTCTTCCGCAATTCGACGCGCGCGGACAAGTCCAACAGCTTCAAGGCGCCGCTCTTCATGGCAGCGGCCTACTACCTGGACGGCAGGGACCACGAGGCGGCCATCGTCTTGAACCTGAAGCGGATGCCGATTCCCGAAGCTTTCGCCCTCAAGCTGGCCGCCTTGGCGCAGCTTGGCGACAAGCGGAGGCTGGCGACGTTGCGCCCGATCTACCGGACGATCTTCACCCAGAAGCAGCGTCGTTTTCCCAGCAAGATGTTTCCCTCGAAGGATCCGCGGGCTTGGAAGCGCTGGATCGAGGGATTCGAGAAGGCCGGGATCTTGGACGACGTCAGGATCGATCCCGATGAGATCCCCGAGATCGCCATGTTCGAGAAGGCTTGAGCGCCGACGCGCCGCCCTTCTCCATGCCACCAAGGTAGCCGGCGTCCCCTTTGTCGGTTCCGTAGCGCAGATCCATGATCCATGGCGGATTGGCGGATCAAGGCCCGTTCCATATTTCTCGTGTCCCCTTGCCCCCAATTGAATATATGAATCATATGAATATCGATGTCAGGCATCTGCGTCAGTTCCTGGCCGTGGCCGAAGAAGAGAGCTTCAGCGCCGCCGCGCGCCGCCTGGGCATGGCACAGCCGCCGTTGAGCCAAGCCATCGCCAAGCTGGAGGAGCGTCTGGGCGCCCGCCTCTTTCTGCGCACCAGCCGCAGCGTCTCCTTGACCGATCCTGGCCGGGTGCTGCTGGACCAGGCGCGCGATTTGATCGCGCAGCACGAGCGAGTCGTCCGCTCGGTTAGACGATGCGCCGAAGGGGCGTCGGGCGAGCTCAGCATCGCCTTCGTCATGAGCGTGGGCAGTGCCTATCTGCCGGCGATCCTGCGAGACTTCCGTCAAGCCAAGCCCTCCGTCGATCTCTTGCTGGCCGAGCGCACCACCGCGGAACAGGTGGAGGCCCTTTCTGCCGGCGACTGCGACGTCGGCCTCCTGCGGCCGCCGCTGTACGGAGCCAAGAACCTCGTCGTTCGCACCCTGCTCGAGGAGCCCTTGCTTGTCGCGCTACCGGCCGACCACGGGCTCGCGGCCTGCAAGCGGATTGCCCTTGACCGCCTGCGCGAGGAGGATTTCATCGCCCCGCCCCCCAAGCTGGGTCCGGGCCTGCATGCGGAGGTGGTTCGGCTTTGTCTGGAAAGCGGCTTCGCGCCTCGGATCGTACAGGAAGCCCGACAGATGCAGACCATCGCAGCGCTCGTCGCCGGCGGTCTTGGGGTCGCGCTCGTGCCGCGGTCGGTGACGGCGCTGGGCCTCGAAGGCGTCGTCTATCGCCCGGTTACGAGCGCGGCCTCTCCCGCCAAGACGGAGGTCGCACTGGCCTGGCGCCCTGACACCTTGCGGCGGCGTCCCTATCTCGGCGCGTTCATCGCGGCCGCCGAACGCCTTGCCCGCGCTGGGGGCTGACGCCTCCCTTCGGCACGACCTTACTCCTGGACTTGGCGTTCGACCTTGCGCTGCAGGTCCAGCCACTCGGGATCTATCTTCAGCCTACCGGCAAGACCTACGACGGCGGTACCGGCAACGACACCCTGCTGCTGCGCGGCGCCACACTACCCGCCGGGGTGAACCTCATCGATATCGACACCATCGTCTATGGCTAGGCGCCTGGTCAGTAGGCCAGGGTCTCGCTCGTGCGGCTTGCGGCCTGCCGCAAGGCCGGCAGGTGACGGCGCACCAGGTCCGCCTTTGGCACGGCAGCGGCGGGCGTGCTGACGTTGAGGGCGGCGATAGCGCGGCCGGAGCGGTCGCGGAGCGGCACGGCGATGGAGCGCAGGCCCTCCTCCAGTTCCTGGTCGACCAGGGCATAGCCTTCCTTGCGGCAGCGCTCCAGGACGCGGCGCAGACCGGGTTCCTCGACTAAGGTGCGGCTGGTGAGGGGCTCGAGTCTGGTCTCGCGGAAGTAGGCGTCGAGCGCGGCCGGGCACAGCTCGGCCAAGAGCACGCGCCCCATGGAGGTGGCGTAGGCCGGCAGGCGGCTGCCGAGGCTGAGATTGATGGACATGATCCGCTTGGCGGCGACGCGGGCGACGTAGACGATCTCGCCGCCTTCCAGGACCGAGGCCGAGCAGCTCTCGCTCAAACGCGCGGAGACCTCCTCCATGAAAGGCTGCGCCACCTGCCACCACGGCAAGGAGGAAAGGTAGGCATAGCCCAACGAGAGGGTTTGCGCCTTCAGCCAGAAGTGCTTGCCATCGCTCTCGACGTAACCCAGGCGCTCCAGGGTGAAGAGGAAGCGCCGCGCCGTGGCTCGGGCGATACCGACCGCGCCGGCCACCTCACTCAAGGTCATCCGCGGACGCTCCGCGCCGAAGGCGCGCAGGACCGCCAAGCCGCGCTCCAAGGACTGCACGTGCTCCCGCTCGCCCGTCATGCTTGACATTGCCCGGGGACAATCGCATATCTTGTTCGTATATCGAACATAAGTTCGTATAGCGAACATTCCGAAGCGCTGTCAAGCGCTTCCGGACGGATGGGAGGAAGAGAGGCGGCATGGCGGAGATCACCAGCTTGGCCGAGGCGGTCGGCGGACTGGTCGAGGATGGCGAGCGGGTAGCGCTGGAGGGCTTTACCCACCTCATCCCCCACGCCGCCGGGCACGAGATCATCCGTCAGGGCAAGCGGGACCTCAGCCTGGTCCGGATGACGCCGGACTTGGTCTACGATCAGCTGATCGGCATGGGCGTGGCCAAGGCGCTGACCTTCTCCTGGGGCGGCAACCCCGGCGTCGGCTCGCTGCATCGCTTTCGCGACGCGGTGGAGCAGGGCTGGCCAAGGCCCTTGGAGGTCGACGAGCACAGCCACGCCGATCTCGCCAATGCCTATGTCGCCGGCGCCAGCAACCTGCCTTTCGCCGTCTTGCGCGGCTACGTCGGCAGCGATCTTCCCAAGCACAATCCCAGCATCCGCGCGATCACCTGCCCCTTCACCGGAGAGGAGCTGGCGGCCGTGCCCTCGATCCGCCTGGACACGGCGATCATCCATGCCCAGCAGGCCGACCGCCGCGGCAACGTCCTGATGTGGGGCATCGTCGGGGTGCAGAAGGAAGCGGTCCTGGCGGCCAGGAAGGCGATCGTCACGGTGGAGGAGATCGTCGACGAGCTGCGCGCACCGCCCAACGCCGTGGTGCTGCCAAGCTGGGCCCTATCGGCCGTCTGCCCGGTGCCGGGCGGCGCCCATCCCTCCTACGCCCAGGGCTACTACGGCCGCGACAATGCCTTCTACAAGGCCTGGGACGCCATCGCCCGCGAGCGCGACACCTTTCGCGCCTGGATGCAACGCCACGTCTTTGACACGGCCGACTTCGCCGCGTTCCGCCGCTCCTTGGAAGGAGAGCCCGCCCATGCCTGACCAAGGCTTCACCACCGCCGAGATGATGACCGTCGCGGCCGCCCGTCGCCTCAGGAACGGCGCCGTCTGCTTCGTCGGAATCGGCTTGCCGTCCGCCGCCGCCAACCTCGCCCGGGCGACCCACGCCCCCGACGTGGTGCTGATCTACGAGAGCGGCACCATCGGCGCCAAGCCCTCCGTCCTGCCACTGTCGATCGGCGACGGGGAGCTCTCGGAGACGGCCGATGCCGTGGTCTCCACGCCGGAGATCTTCCGTTACTGGCTGCAGGGTGGCCGCATCGATGTCGGCTTCCTGGGCGCGGCCCAGATCGACCGCTACGCCAACATCAACACCACCGTCGTCGGCGACTACGCCACGCCCAAGGTCCGCCTGCCCGGCGCCGGCGGCGCGCCGGAGATCGCCGCCTCGGCCGGCGAGGTCTTCATCATCCTGAAGCAGACGCCGCGCGCCTTCGTCGAGCGGCTCGACTTCGTGACCTCGGCCGGCCACCTGGACGGCGGCGATGCCCGCGCCAAGGCCGGCCTGCCCGGCAAGGGTCCCACGGTGATCATCACCGACCTCGGCATTCTGACGCCCGATCCCGTCACCAAGGAGTTCACCCTGACCAGCCTGCACCCGGGCGCTACGGTCGAGGCGGCCAAGGCCGCCACCGGATGGGATCTGAAGGTCGCGGCCGCGCTCGACCGCACCGAGGCGCCCAGCGCCGACGAGCTGTCCGCGCTGCGCGATCTCAATGCGCGCACGGCGCGCGCGCATGCCGCCTGACGGCACCGCGGCGATGCCGAGCTTTCTCTACGAGGCCCTGCCCAGCCGCGTCGTCTTCGGCGCCGGCGCGCTGCGCCGTCTGGGGGAGGAGCTCGAGCGGCTGGGTTCGAGCCGGACCTTGGTGCTGACCACCGCGCGCGGGCGCAGGCAGGCGGAAGAAGCGCTTGGTCATCTCGGCGCCACGGTGGTCGGCATCTTCGACAAGGCCGTGATGCACGTGCCCGTCGCGACCGCCCGGGCCGCGCGCGAGGAAGCGCGACGGCTGGGCGCCGACAGCTGCCTGGCGATCGGCGGCGGCTCCACCATCGGGCTCGGCAAGGCCATCGCCTTGCAGGACGACCTGCCCCTCATCGCCGTGCCGACCACCTATGCCGGCTCCGAGGTGACGCCGATCTGGGGGCTGACCGAAGCCGGCGTGAAGCGCACCGGCCGCGATCCCAAGGTTCTGCCCAAGAGCGTCCTCTACGATCCGGAGCTGACCTTGAGCCTGCCGGCCGCCGTCGCCGGGCCGAGCGGCATGAACGCGCTGGCCCACTGCGTGGAGGCTCTCTATGCCGAGAACGCCAATCCCATCGTCTCGCTGATGGCGGCCGAAGGCATCCGCGCCCTGGCCGAGAGCCTTCCGGCGGTGGTGCGGCGGCCAGGCGATCTGGAGGCGCGCGGCCAAGCCCTCTACGGCGCCTGGCTCGCCGGGACCGCGTTGGGCAGCGTCGGCATGGCACTGCACCACAAGCTGTGCCACACGCTGGGTGGTAGCTTCGGACTGCCGCACGCCGAGGTCCACACGGTCATCCTACCGCACGCCACGGCTTACAACAGCGCCGCGGCGCCGGGCGCCATGCGGACGATCGCGCGGGCGCTGGACGCCGAGACAGCCGCGGGCGGCCTCCATGACCTGGCCAAGGCCATCGGCGCGCCCTTGTCGCTGCGCGCCATCGGCATGGCCGAGACCGATCTCGACGCCGCCGCCGAGATCGCCAGCCGAGACCCCTACTACAATCCCCGACCAATCGAACGCGGTGCCCTTCGCGACCTGCTTCAGGCCGCCTACGACGGGCATCGTCCCTAACTGAAGCGAGGGCGAGACGAGATGCCGGTCTACCTGACGGAAGAGAACTCTGCGGAGGTGGTGATCGCACGGATGGCGGAGGCTGGAGATCAGCGCTTTCGCCGCATCATGGAAGCCGCCGTCCGCCACCTCCACGCCTTCGTCAAGGAGGTGGAGCTGACGCCGGAGGAGTGGGCGGCCGCGATCGCCTTTCTCACCGAGACCGGCCAGATCTCCGACGACAAGCGTCAGGAGTTCATCCTGGCGTCCGACGTCTTGGGCGTCTCCATGCTGGTCGACGCCATCAACCATCGCCGCCCCTCCGGCGCCACCGAGACCACCGTGCTGGGCCCCTTCCACGTCGAGGGCGCGCCCGAACTGGAGATGGGTAGCAACCTCTGCCGCGACGGCAAGGGGGAGAGCTGCCTGGTCTCCGGCCGGGTGCTGGACCTCGCGGGAGAGCCGATCGAGGGCGCCCAGCTCGACATCTGGTCCGACAACGCAGAGGGTTTCTACGACGTGCAGCAGCCGGACCTACAGCCCGAGATGAACATGCGGGGCCGGCTGACAACCGGCGCCGACGGGCGCTATTGGTTCACCACCATTCGCCCGGTCGCCTACCCCATCCCCACCGACGGGCCGGTCGGCCGCATGCTGCAGCAGATGCAACGCCACGCCTATCGGCCGGGCCACATTCACTTCATCGTCTCGGCCCCCGGTTTCGAGAGCACGACCACGCATCTCTTCGATGCCGCCGACAGCCACCTGGAGAGCGATTGCGTCTTCGGCGTCAAGCAGAGCCTGATCGCAGAGGTGCGCCCGGACGAGAGCGGCCAGGCCACCTGGCGGATCGACTACGACTTCGTGCTGGAGACGGCCTAACCGCGAGAGGAAAGGAACGACGCGATGAGCAAGGGACTGCCGGGCATGGCGGGCATCGACCACGTCGCCTTCACGGTGCCCGACATCGAGGCCGCGACGCGCTTCTTCGTCGAGGTGATCGGCTGCGAGACCGTCTACGAGGTAGGCCCCTTTCAGGCCGACGACGACTGGATGGCCAGGCACCTGGGCGTGCATCCGCGCGCCGTCATCAAGACGCTGCGCATGCTGAAGTGCCGCAACGGCGCCTCGCTGGAGCTCTTCGAGTACGAGGCGCCCGACCAGACGCACGACCTGCCGCGCAACAGCGATCACGGCGGCCATCACCTGGCCTTCTACGTCGACGACATGGAGGCGGCGATCGCGCACTTGAAGGCAGCGGGCGTCGAGGTGCAGGGCGAGCCGACCTTCATGGGCGAAGGCCCTTCGGCCGGCCTCACCTGGGTCTACTTCCTGGCGCCCTGGGGCATGCAGCTGGAGCTGGCGAGCTATCCGAAGGGCATGGCCTACGAGAAGACCAGTCAGGTGAAGCTCTGGAGCCCGAAGTCCGACGCCTGACCGGTCCTTGCACGCGCCGAGAGAGGAGCCTGGCCCATCACCCCATCCTGGAGCCTCCGCAGAGCGACCGCGGAGGATGCGGACGGCCTCGCCCGCTGTCTCGACGCCGCCTACGCCCGGTTCGTCGGGCGTCTCGAAGGCTTGCCCGCAATGTCGGACGACTGCGCCGCGGAGATCGCCGAACACCTGGTCTGGCTGGCGGAAGAGCGGGGCGCGATCCTCGGCGCCCTCGTTCTCGTCCCGAGCGACGGCTTCCTGCTGCTCGCCAACGTAGCGGTCCACCCCCACGTACGAGGCAAGGGCCTCGGCCGGCACCTCCTCAAGCATGCCGAAGCGGTTGCCCACGACCTAGGCTACGAGGAACTGCGGCTCACCACGCACGCGGACATGACGGAAACCGTCGGGCTCTATCTGCGCAACGGCTGGCGGGAAACCGAGCGAGAGGGCAGGCGGGTCAGCATGAGGAAGACGCTCCTCCCCTAGGTCGGCTCGCCGGGCCGTGTGTCGTGGCGTATGCCCAGACTGACGCGGGGCTCGGTGACGCTGTCCAGGTAGTGGAAGGGCCGCTCCTTGCCGCCGGCAAATCCCGGCGCGGCCAGCAGGATCGCGCCGCCCGGCGGTGCGGGTATCTCCACGGGATCGCTGCCGCCGCGGTCGGCGCAGACGAAGAAGCGGGCGCTGCCGACCAGGGTCACCAGCACGACCAGGCCCGTATAGCGCAGATGGTCGCGGTGCGGGGTGATGCCGAGCGAGCCCTTGGGATAGCGCTGCACGATGAGATCGTTGAAGAGGATTCCCTCGGGCAAGGGATTGGCCGCCATGGCTCTGGAGGCGCCGGTCACCGCCTCCTCCAGAGCGCCGGCCAGGTCACGAATCGCGTGGGCCTCGGGGATCTCCATGGTGAGCTCGAAGTCCTGTCGGACGCGGCGCCCTTCGGGACCGACCAGGGGCCGGGCGATGCGGTAGGGCAGGCTCTCGCAGCTCTCCAGCAGCAAGCGGCAGTCGTCCGGCGCCAAGAGCGGCAGGTGGGCATGGCCGCGCGCCGCGACGGCAGCCAGGGCCTCGATCCATCGGGACCGACCCGAGACGAGCTCTATCGCCCGGCGAGCGGCCCGGATGGCCTGTCCCTCGCCGCCTGCGCGAACCTCCTGCTGCCCTGCTTGCGACATGCGCCGCCCTTGCCTCGCCTTCGGGAAGCCTCAAGATGAGCCCGACGGCACCCGCCGTGCAAGCAGGAGAGCGCGCCGACAGGGGAATAGCGGCCATGAACGAGAAGGCAGGCTGGATCTGGATCATGCTGGGCGCGCTCAGCGCCGGCATCGCCGTGGTCGTCGGCGCGCTGGGCGCGCATGTCACCGTCGCCGGCGACGACAGCGAAGCGGTGCGTGCCAACTGGATCGCGATCGGCCAGCGCTATCAGCTGATCCACGCGCTGGGCCTGGTCTTCATAGGCGGTCTGATCCTCTACCTGCCGGGACGCCTCGCCAACTTCTCGGCCTGGGGGCTGTGGATCGGCACACTTTGCTTCAGCGGCGGCCTCTATCTGCAGGCCTTCGCCAGCGTCTCGGCCGGC
Organism: Rhodospirillales bacterium; assembly: GCA_963669375.1. Taxonomy (GTDB): domain Bacteria; phylum Pseudomonadota; class Alphaproteobacteria; order Kiloniellales; family JACOMY01; genus JACOMY01. The sequence goes on from OY770024.1 coordinate 2,760,185, forward strand.
CCCATCGTCCCCCTGGGCGGCGGCCTCTTCATCCTCGGCTGGTTGATGCTGGCGCTCCATGCCGGCAAGGCGGCAGCGAGCGCCAGCGCGCGGACCTAAGCGCTACACGAAGAGGAAGTCCGTCGAGGTCAGTTGGTTGACGGAGGTGATGTCGGTCAGGCGCACCTCGAAGTTGGCGACGCCGTTGCCGTCGCTGTCGACCTCCAGGTCGCCGGCCCTGTTGCCGCGGTCTTCGAAGCGGACTTCCGGCGTGCCGCCGCCGGAGAAGGCGGCCGTGCCGATGAAGTCGCCGTCGTTCCCGTCCACGCCGAGTTGAATCTTGTCCTCGCCGCCCTGGGCATCGCCGGTGAAGTCGAGGATCAGGCCCTGCTTGCCGATGGAGCCGTCGGCGAAGGCGAAGGTGTCGGCGTCGGCGCCGCCGCGCATCTCGTCCTTGTTGCCGTCGCCCCCGTAGAGCAGGTCGTTCCCGTTGCCACCGGAGACGAAGTCGTCGCCGCTGCTGCCGTAGAGCGCGTCGTTGCCTGCGTTGCCCCTGATGTCGTCTTCGCCGGAACCGCCCCTTATCTCGTCGCCGCCGCTGCCGCCGGACAGTCGGTTGTCGCCGTTGCCCCCATCGATGAAGTCACTGCCGTTGCCACCATTGGCGATGTCATCGCCGGCGTCACCGAAGATCCGGTCGCTCCCGCCATCGCCGTTGAGGTCGCTGTCGTCGCCGGCGCCTCCGTAGATCACGTCCCTGCCGCCGCCGCCGAAGAGACCGCTGTCGTTGCCACCGTCACCGTAAAGATTGTCGTTGCCTTGCGCACCATAGAGGAGGCTGTCGTTGGCGTTGCCGCCGGAGACTTCGTCGTTTCCAGATCCCCCGAAGAGCTCCTGATCAGCGCCGCCGGCACCGTAGACCTGGTCAACTCCGCTGTCGCCGTAGAGGCGTTCGTCGCGGCCGTTGCCGCCGAACACCGTGTCGTTCCCGAGGAAGCCGTCCACAAGACGGTCGTCGTCATTGCCGCCGTAGACCCGATCATCGCCGCTGCCACCGAAGATAGAAAAGTCGTTTCCGTCCCCACCGTTCACCAAGTCCCCGCCGGAGTCGCCGAAGAGGCGTCCGTCGTTGCCGTCATCGCCCGAGATCTCGTCGGAGCCGTCGCCGCCGAATAGCACCCGGTCGTTGCCGTCGTCTCCCGAGATGTCGTCGTTACCGCCGTCGCCGCCGAGCGTGCGGTCGTTGCCGACATCGCCGCTCACCAGATCCCTGCCGGCCCCGCCGAAGATCGAGACGTCGTTCCCGGTGCCGCTCAACACCAGGTCGTTGCCGTTGCCTCCCCAGAGCGCCGTGTCGTCGGCGCCACCGCCGAACACATAGTCGTTGCCGCCGCCTCCGCTGAGGAAGACGTCCTTACCGCCATCGCCGAAGATGAGATCGTTGTCCGCGTCACCGAGGATGCTTTGATCGTTGTTCTCGCCGCCGAAGAGCCGGTCGCGCCCGTCCCCGCCTTCGATGCCCACGTCGTTACCGAGACCACCGTAGATCGAGTCATCCCCGTCGGCGCCGGTCAGGAGACTGTCGTCGCCCTCGTCACCATAGATCCGATCCCTGCCGGTGCCGCCGAGCAAGCTCTGATCGCCGCCCGACCCGCCGAACAGGCGGTCGTTGCCGTCGCCCCCATAGAGACCGTCCTCGTTGCCCCGCGCACCGTACAGTCGATCGTTGCCGCGGTTCCCGAAAAGCGTGTCGGTCGCACCATAGCCGAATATGCTATCGGCGGCGTTCGTTCCGTAGAGGGTGTCTGGGCCGTTGGTCCCGAGGATGACTGCCATGATCGATTTCTCCCGCGCTCTTGTGAAGCATCTCTCCATCGGCCTCGCGGCCGAAGCCGCGCGCACTCTACCCGATAGGGTTTGGATTAACAGAGTGAATCCGACCACATCTTGTAAGCGCGCCGAACCTCCTAACTATCCCCGAATCGGGTCGAGCCTCGACCACCTCGATCTTGATGGCGGCTGGTTCGTCAAGGCCACAGCGGGTAGGGCATGGGCGATCCCCGTCGGCAATCTAATGACCTATCCTCGGGACCTTCGCCCAAGTCGACGCAAGGGAGCGGCTAAGCCTTGTCAGCCGTGGAGTGCGGGAGGTAGCTAGGAGAGATGACCACAAGCCGGCAACTCGATGCGCGCGGGCTGAAGTGCCCGCTGCCCGTGCTGAAGGCACGAAAAGCGATGAAAGTGCTCGCGATCGGCGATACCTTGGAGGTGCTCGCCAGCGATCCTTCCGCGCCGCAGGACTTTCGCTCTTTCTGCGAGACCACCGGTCATCTGCTGCGCGAGAGTGGCGAGAGCGACGGCATCTATCGCTTCCTGTTGGAGAAGGCAGGCCCATGACCACGCTGTTGGTGACCCACCCCGCGTGCCTGGCGCACGAGCCGGGCAGCCACCATCCCGAGCGACCGGAACGCCTGGAAGCGGTACTCAAGGCGCTCGACGGCGAGGACTTCGCGGCCCTGGAACGCCGCCAGGCGCCGATCGCCGATCTCGGGCAGGTCGCCCTGGCGCACTCCGCCGACTACGTGCGCCTGATCCTGGACGAGGTCCCGGACAAGGGGCTGGTCATGCTGGACGGCGACACCGTCCTCTCTCCCGGATCCGGAGAAGCCGCTTTGCGGGCGGCGGGCGCCGTCGTCCTGGCGGTGGACGCGGTGATGGCCGGCGAGGCCGACAATGCCTTCTGCGCGGTCAGGCCGCCCGGCCACCACGCGGAACCGCGCCGGCCGATGGGCTTTTGCCTCTTCAACAACGCCGCTCTGGCGGCTTTGCATGCCAGAGAGGCGCATGGCCTCTCGCGCGTTGCCGTCGTCGACTTCGACGTGCATCACGGCAACGGCACGCAGGCCCGCTTCTGGGCCGAGCCGGAGCTCTTCTTCGCCTCGTCCCATCAGATGCCGCTCTATCCCGGCAGCGGCGACGCCAAGGAGCGCGGCGTGGCGGGCAACATCCTGAACGTGCCCTTGAACTTCGGCGACGGATCCGACGCCTTCCGGCGGGCCTGGTCGGATAGGATTCTGCCGGCCCTTCGCGCCTACGCGCCGGAGTTCATCGTGATCTCCGCCGGCTTCGACGCCCATGCCGACGACCCCTTGGCCAATCTGAACGTCGAGACCCTGGACTATCACTGGCTCACCGGCGAGATTGCCGCCGTGGCCGCCGAGACCGCGCAAGGGCGGCTGATCTCCACCCTGGAGGGCGGCTACGATCTCGACGCCCTGGCGGTCTCCGCCGCCGCGCACGTAACCGCGCTCATGGCAGCAGCATCATAAAGCGACAAGAAGTAGCGCCAATGACCAAGAAAGACCCGAACGCCGATCTCAGCTTCGAAGAGGCTCTGGCGGAGCTTCGCGCCATCGTCGAGCGGCTGGAATCCGGAGAGACGCGCCTGGACGAGGCCATCGCCGCCTATGAGAAGGGCGCCAAGCTGAAGCAGCTCTGCGAGGCGAAGCTTCGCGCCGCGCAGTTGACCGTCGAGCGGATCTCGCTGGGCGGTGACGGCCCGGAGGCCACGCCCTTCGACGCCAAGGGCTAAGGCAAGCACAAGCAACAACGACCTGTCTTACTGAGGAGTCCCACGATGGCCGAGCTTTCCCATGCGCTCGAGGAAACGGCCAGGCTGGTCAGCGCCGAACTCGAGCGACGCTTGGCACCGGTTTCCGGCCCGAGGGGCCGGGTGATCGACGCCATGCGCGCCGGCAGCCTGAACGGCGGCAAGCGCCTGCGGCCCTTTCTCGTCCTGGAGAGCGCCGCGCTCTTCGACGTACCGGCCAAGCGCGCGCTCAATGCCGCCGTGGCGCTGGAGATGGTGCATTGCTACAGCCTGGTGCACGACGACCTGCCGGCGATGGACGACAGCGACCTGAGACGCGGCAAGCCGACGGTCCACAAGCTCTTCGACGATGCCACCGCGATCCTGGCCGGTGACGGCCTCCTGACCGAGGCTTTTGCCGTCTTGGCCGAGGAGGCGACGCATCCCGATCCGGCGGTGCGCTGCGCGCTGGTGGGCAGCTTGGCCAGGGCGGCCGGGTCCGAGGGCATGGTCGGCGGACAGATGATCGACCTCTCGCCGGAGCGCGGCGGGCTCGATCTCGCCGGGATCTCCGAGTTGCAGTCCCTGAAGACCGGTCAACTGATTCAGCACGGCTGCGAAGCCGGCGCCATCCTGGGGGGTGCCAGCGCGGAGGAGCGCCACGCCCTCCTCACCTACGCCCAAGCGCTCGGCCTGGCCTTTCAAATCGCCGACGACCTGCTTGACGTCGAGGGCACCACTGCCGATCTAGGAAAGCCTGCGCAGGCCGACGCTGCCTTGGGAAAGGCAACATTCGTTGGTCAGTTGGGCGTCGAAGGCGCGCGCCAACGCGCGCAAGAGCTGGTGGCGGAAGCGCAACAGTCGCTAAGGCAATTGCCGGGCGACACGCAACTGCTGTGCGACGCCGCAGCCTTTGTGGTACAGCGTCGCTCTTAGGCCGACGGCCGGGGCGATGCGACAGGGTACGACGAATTGGCATGACCTCTCGACCGATCTGGGTTGATTTCCCACATAAGGCGAGGAGTTTGTTTATGGGCGACGGCGAGGCTCTGCGGCCGGCCGGCCCTAGGAGGACTGGCTTTTGGTAGGCGAGATCGGGCACAACAGCAGGACGACGCTGCTGGACAAGGTTTCCTCCCCGGAAGAGCTGCGCAAGCTGGAAGAGCAGCAGCTACCACAACTCACTGACGAACTGCGCCAAGAGCTGATCGATGCGGTTTCGGTCACCGGTGGACATCTGGGCGCGGGCTTGGGCGTGGTGGAGCTGACCACCGCCTTGCACTACGTCTTCGAGACGCCGCAGGACGTCCTGATCTGGGACGTCTCCCATCAGTGCTATCCTCACAAGATCTTGACCGGCCGGCGCGATCGCATCCGCACCCTGCGCCAGGACGGCGGCCTTTCGGGTTTCACCAGCCGCAAGGAGAGCGTCTACGACCCCTTCGGCGCGGCGCACTCCTCGACCTCGATCTCGGCCGGACTGGGCTTCGCCGTGGCCCGCGACTTCGACAAGCGCGACAACCACGTCATCTGCGTGATCGGCGACGGCGCCATGTCGGCCGGCATGGCCTACGAGGCGATGAACAACGCCGGCGCCATGCATTCGCGCCTGATCGTCATCCTGAACGACAACGACATGTCGATCGCCCCGCCGGTGGGCGCGATGAGCGCCTACCTCTCGCGCTTGCTGTCGTCCAAGCCCTATCAGTCGGTGCGCCACCTGGCGCGCGACCTGGCGCGCCGCTTCCCACGGCCGATCGAGAAGGCGGCAAAGCGGGCGGAGGAGTACGCGCGCGGCCTCTTCACCGGTGGCACGCTCTTCGAAGAGATGGGCTTCTTCTACGTCGGCCCGATCGACGGCCACAACCTCGAGCACCTGCTGCCGGTCCTGAAGAACGTGCGCGACGGCGAGTGGGAAGGCCCGGTGCTGATCCACTGCGTGACGCAGAAGGGCAAGGGCTACGCCCCGGCCGAGGCCTCCAAGGACAAGTACCACGGCGTCGCCAAGTTCGACGTCATCACCGGCGAGCAGAAGAAGGGCACGCCCAAGGCGCCCAACTATCAGGACGTCTTCGCCAAGGCCTTGATGGCGCACGCCAAGACCGACCCCAAGGTGGTGGCGGTGACGGCGGCCATGCCCAGCGGCACCGGTCTGCACAAGTTCGGCGCCGAGTTCCCCGACCGCACCTTCGACGTGGGCATCGCCGAGCAGCACGCCGTGACCTTCTGCGCCGGTCTTGCCTGCGACGGCTACAAGCCCTTCGCCGCGATCTATTCGACTTTCCTGCAGCGCGGCTACGATCAGGTGGTGCACGACGTCGCCATCCAGAAGCTGCCGGTGCGCTTCGCCATCGACCGCGCCGGCATGGTGGGCGCGGACGGCGTGACCCACCAGGGCAGCTACGACATCGCCTACCTGGGCTGCCTGCCCGACATGGTGCTGATGGCGCCGGCCGACGGCGTCGAGCTGATGCACATGGTGGCGACCCAGATGGAGATCGACGACCGGCCATCGGCCTGCCGCTATCCGCGCGGTGAGTCGAGCGGCGGCCCCTTGCCGGACGTCGGCACCGCGCTCGAGATCGGCCGTGGCCGCATCCTGCGCGAGGGCAGCAAGGTCGCCATCCTCTCCTACGGCACCCGCCTGGCCGATGCCATGAAAGCGGCCGACGAGCTGGCGGCACGCGGTTTCTCGGCGACGGTGGCCGATGCCCGCTTCGCCAAGCCCCTGGATCAAGACCTGGTGCTGCGCCTGGCCCGTGAGCACGAGGTCATGCTGACGGTGGAAGAGGGCTCGACCGGCGGCTTCTCGGCCCTGGTCATGACCCTGCTGGCGCGCGAAGGTGCTTTCGACAGCGGCCTGAAGTTCCGGCCCTTGACCTTGCCGGACTACTTCATCGACCACTCCACGCCAGCCACCCAGGTCGCCGAGGCCGGCCTTGACAGCGCCGGCATGGTGCGCGCGGCGCTGGAAGCCTTCGGCGAAGCGGCCGTGGAGATCCGCGCCTAGAGAGCAGACCGCATTCAGGTGGAGTCATCTGAATGCGAGACTCTGCTCTCTCTTCCAATGTTGAAGGGCGTGGCTAGTCCTCGCCCGCCGGCTGCTTGTTGATCTTGCCGGCGAGGTTCTCGACGACTTCGGCCGCGACGTAGCCCGGCCCCTCGCCTTCCGGCGGCTCGCCCTTGAAGAAGCGCGCCTCAGCATAGGCCGTGTAGCGGTCGATCTCGCGCACCGGGCCGCCGTAGTAGCCGTAGCCGGGATAGCCATAGCCGCCGAAGCCCAGTCCTATGCCCAGGCCGAAGGAGCGGTAGGGCCCATAGTAGCCACCGCCGAAGGGGCCGACGTAGTAGGGGAAGCCCAAGGTAGCCAGCTGCGGTTGGTACCTGACGTCTCGTTCCGTATCGCGGGTCAGGAAGACGAAGGTCTCGTCGCCCCGGTTGATCGCCATCTGCGCCGCGCGGTAGAGCAGCTGGTTCTCGACCAGCTCGCGGGGCGTCTGATTGTTGCCGGCGACTTCGATCCGCACCGTGTTGTCGTCGATCTTGGTGTCGCTGTAGCCGTAGGGACTGTCCGCCGTGGCCGCCTGATAGGGTGTGGGCTTGGTGCAGGCGGCCAGCAGGGCCGCGAGAAGCAAAGCGCCCCCCAAGGCCCGCGCCGCCGTCGTCAGCAATCTCTGCATCGCCAGGAGCCTCCAAGCTGATGGCCAATCATGCCGCGCCGCCCTTGGCGCGTCCACCGCCCGAACGCGCCGCTACTGGTTAGGGCCGCCTGCCGGAAGCCCCACCTGGCTCGCCAGGTTGGCCGCGACCTCGGCCGCGTTGTAGGAGGGCCCCAACGCGGCCGGAGCCGCACCCTTGAAGAAGCGCACCTCGGCAAGGGCCGTGTAGCGGCTTACCTGGTATACGTTGTTGCTGGAGGGAAAGTACCCGAAGTTCGGGCTGTAGAAGGCAAAGGGACTGGCGCGACGGCGGAAGGGCCGATAGGGCCGCCGCAAGCCCGGGCGATAGGCCCCCACATAGTAGGGAAAGCCGACGGTCGCCCGACGCGGCCAGTACTGCTGCACCTGGCGTTCGGTGTCGCGGTCGAGGAAGACGAAGGTATCGTCGCCGCGTTCGAGTGTCAGTTGGGCGGCCCGGAACAACAGCTGGTTCTCCACACGCTGGCGCGGCGTCTGACTGTTGCCGGAGACCTCGATCCGGACGGTATCGGCGTCGATCACCGTCTCGCTGTAGCCGTAGGGACTGCGCGGCGTCGCGCGCTCGTAGGGGGTGGGCCTGGTGCAGGCCGCCAGGAGAACGACGACGAGAAGCACCGCAACCCTGGGTGCCGCGCCTGCGTTCAGATAGGCATGCATCCGCTTGCGACCTCCGGTTCCCATGACCGGAGGATGGGGCAGCGCCGCGCACACATCCACTCAAAAGACCGGGCGTGCGATGCGCGGCGGGACCGTGATGACGGCCCCGCCGGCACTTGGCTTAGTTAGACCCAGCCGCTGATCGCCTTGACCTCGAGGAAGTCCTCGATGCCCCAGCGACCGCCTTCGCGGCCGTTGCCGGACTCCTTGTAGCCGCCGAAGGGGCTGCCGCCCGGACGCTGGGCGCCGTTCATCTGCACCATGCCGGAGCGCAGCCGGCGGGAGACCCGGCGCAGTCGCTCCGGATCGTCCGACTGCACATAGGCGGTCAGGCCGTAGGCCGTGTCGTTGGCGATCGACACCGCCTCCTCCTCGCCCTCGAAGGGGATCATGGAGAGCACGGGGCCGAAGATCTCCTCGCGCGCGACGGTCATCTCGTTGGTGACGTCGGCGAAGACCGTCGGCCGCGCGAAGTAGCCCCGGTTGACACCCTCCGGTCGGCCGACGCCGCCGGCGACCAGGCGCGCGCCCTCGTCGATGCCCTTCTGGATCAGGTCCTGAACCTTGTCGAATTGCATCTGGCTCACCAGCGGACCGATGTGGTTGCCCTCCTCCGCCGGATCACCGACCGCCTGCTTGCCGGCCGTGGCGGCGGCCACCTCGACCGCTTCGTCATAGACCGAGCGCTCGACCAGCATGCGGGTCGGCGCGTTGCAGGACTGTCCGGTGTTGTTGAAGCAGTGGATGGCGCCGCGCTTCACCGCGCGCGCCACGTCGGTGTCGGCGAAGATGAGGTTCGGACCCTTGCCGCCCAGCTCCAGGGTCACCCGCTTCACCGTGTCGGCGGCCGCCTTGGTGATGGCGACGCCGGCCCGCTTGGAACCGGTGAAGGACATCATGTCGATGTCGGGGTGAGAGGACATGGCGGCACCCACGGTGGGGCCGTCGCCGTTGACCAGGTTGAAGACGCCTGGCGGGAAGCCCGCCTCTTCCATCATCTCGGCGAAGAGCACGGAGGAGAGCGGCGCGATTTCGGAGGGCTTCAACACCACCGTGCAGCCGACGCCGACAGCGGGAACCACCTTGAGGGTGACCTGGTTCATCGGCCAGTTCCAGGGCGTGATCAGGCCGCAGACGCCGATCGGCTCGCGCACGATGTGCTCGCCGGTGACGTCGGAGTAGAGCGGCGCTTCGAACTCCATCTCCTTCAGGTCGCGGATGAAGGACTTGATGTGGCCGTAGCCTGCCGGGGCCTGCGCCATCGCAGCCAGCTTGATCGGCGCGCCCATCTCGGTGCTGATGGTCTTCGCCATCTCGTCCATGCGGGCCTTGTAGACCTGCGCCAGCTTCTCCAGATAGCCGATCCGCTCTTCCTTGGGGGTCTGGCTCCAGCTCTCGAACGCACGCCGCGCCGCTGCCACGGCCTTGTCGACGTCGGCGGCGGTGCCGAGCGAGATCGTCGCGTAGGGGGTCTCGTCCGCCGGATTGATCACCGGTAAGTCGTTCGCTTCGCTCGGGGCCACCCAGGCTCCGTCGATGTAGAAGTCGGTCTTGCGTAGCATGGCAGTCCTTAATCGCTGCTGGTGAACTCAGGGCCTATATCGGGTGTCCACGCACGGCCCTCAACAGTCGGATGACGGTCGCACCGCGACGCCCTGCGGCGCGAGGTCGCGGATTCGGCCATCGCCGAGGCAGCCAGCGACCGACTTTGTCCACGTCTTTGTCCACAGCCCCTGTCCGGCAAGGCCGGGGAGGTGGCAATGCGGCTGTCAATAATGCTAACCGCAGTTAGGGTAAGATAGTGCGGCCAGCAGGGGCGACCGCGGGGCAATGCAGATCCATGTACTGACTCACAATATCCACAAGGGCATTTCCTACTACTCCAATCGCCGAATCCTGGCGGATCTGCGCGAAGAGATCCGTGCCAGCCAAGCGGACTTCGTCTTTCTGCAAGAGGTCAGGGGCGCCCTCAACACAGAGGAGGGGCCGCCGCAGTACGAGTTCCTGGCCGATTCCGTCTGGCACGATCACGCCTACGGAAAGAACGCCGTCTACAGCCGCGGTCATCACGGCAACGCCATCCTCAGCAAGTACCCGCTGGTCCACCATCACAACAAGGACATCTCGCTGAACCGCTTGGAGCGGCGCGGCCTCCTGCACGCGCGAACCACGCTGCCCAACGGCAAAGACCTGCACCTCTTCTGCCTACACCTCAACCTGCGCAAGGCCGACCGTCTGAAGCAGATAGAACTGGTCATCGAACACCTGCGCCACGGCCTGAAAGCCAACGACTGCGCGATCATGGCCGGCGACTTCAACGACTGGCAGGGTGTGATCACCGATCAGCTGGAACAGGAGATCGGCTTTCGCGATGCCTCGATGGAGGCGAACGGCGCCCATGCACAGACCTTCCCCAGCTTCTTGCCGGTTCTGCGTCTCGACCGGATCTATTACCGCAACCTGAACCTCGACAGCTTCGAGGTCTTGAGCGGCGAGCACTGGCGCCGGCTGTCCGATCACCTGGCCCTAACGGCAACCTTCGCGCTGCCTTGATCGGCCCCTAGAGAATGGGCGCCACCAGTCGGGCCGCACGGCTGGCGAAGCGGAACAACCAGCCGCGCTCCGCCAGCTCGCGGTCGTGATAGCGCCGGCAGTGCTTCAGATCTTCTTCCAGCATGCGCGCCACCTCGGACGCGAAGTCCTGATCGGCGAAGAGCACGGTGATCTCGAAGTTGAGTCGGAAGGAACGGTTGTCGAGATTGGCCGTGCCGACGGCCGCCAACTCGTCGTCGACCAGAATGACCTTCTGATGCAGGAACCCGCCGGTGTAGCGATAGATCTTGATGCCGGCGCGGGCGGCATCTTCCAAATAGGTGAAGGCGGCCAGCCAGACGACGAGGTGGTCGACCTTGTCCGGGATGATGATCCTGACATCGACGCCGCGAAGCGCGGCCAGATGCAAGGCGCTCCCAATCGCCGCATCGGGCACGAAATAGGGGCTGACAAGCCAGATGCGCTCGGTCGCGGCGTCCACCAGCTGGCAGAAGGTCAGGCCGCAGGTCTCGAACCTGTCCGCGGGACCGCTGCGCATCACCAGCGCGGTCACATCGTCGTCGGCGGCGGTCTCGAAGGCCCATTCGACCTCCAGCTGTTCGCCGGTCGCCCAGTACCAATCCTCGTAGAAAGAAATCTGGCAAGCGGCCACGATGGGTCCGCTCACTTCCACATGGGTGTCGCGCCAATGGCCGAAATGGCTGTCGAGGCCCAGGTACTCGTCGCCGACGTTGTGACCGCCGACGAAGGCGCGCTTGCAATCGACCACCACGATCTTGCGGTGATTGCGGAAGTTAACCTGCCAGTTGGCGAACATGCGCTTGCCGGTGTTGAACTTCGAGACGGCGACGCCGGCCAGGCGCAGATCCTCGAAGAAACCCCTTGCCGTCTTGCTGCTGCCGATCTCGTCATAGAGCAGATAGACCTTGACGCCGCGCGCGGCCGCCCGCTTCGCGACGCCGGCCAAACGCTGGCCGAGGCCGTCGTCGCGAATGGTGTAGAACTGGATCAGCACGAAGCGATCGGCCCCATCGATGGCATCGAAGATCGCCTGGAAGGTATCCGGCCCGTCGATCAGCAAGCGCACGCCGTTGCCCTTGGTGAAGGGCATGCCGGCCAGCTCTTCCAACGCCTGCACGAAGCCCAGCTGATACTCGGCAAGGTGCCCGGTGTCGGGCCGCGGCAGGGGACCCAGGCTTTCCTTGTGGTGCAGCTCCGCCACCGCGCTGCGCCGCCGATCGATGTAGCCGACGAACTTGCGGCGACCGAAGAAGAGGTAGATCGGCAGGATGAGGATGGGAAAGGCCATGAGCCCGATCGCCCAAGCCACGGCGCCTTGCGAGGTACGGGTGTCCATGATGGCATGCACGGCGCTGGCGGCGGCGGCGGCATAGAGGGCAAGAATGCCGATCAGGTGGATGTAGCCGAGTTCGATCTGCATGGGTTTCTCCAGCCCGTCGCGCCGGCGCCCAGGGGGAGCCGGCCGCTCTGGCCGGAGGCTAGCACCAAGCTCCGATCCGTCAGAAGCGTTCGGATAGCCAGATCGCCGTGCGGCTGCCGGCCTTGATGGCGGCCGACAGCGCGGGGTAGGCCGGCGCCTGCTCGGCACCCTCGGCAAGCGCGGTGTCGCGGTGCTCCAGCTCCTCGGCGCGGAACTCCTCGATCATCTCCTTGAGGTCCGCCTCCTCCTCGCCCAGCGCATCGGCCTGCTTGGCGTAGTGCTCGTCGATGACCTCCTCGACCGCGACGGTACACGCCATGGCGGCCTTCTCGCCCATCATGGCCGTCGCCGCGCCTAGGGCGAAGCCCGCGACGTGCCATAGCGGCGAGAGGACGGTGGGCCGCACCCGACGCTCGCGCATCAGCCGCTCGAAGCTCTGCAGGTGCCGGGCCTCCTGCTGGTGCATGTGCTTCAGCTTGGGCGCGACGGGACTGCGGCCCAGCACCGCCAACTGGCCCTCGTAGATGCGCCTGGCGCCATACTCGCCGGCGTGATCGACCCGTACCATGCGCTCGATCCGTGCTTCGGGCGAAGGGTCGCCGGGGCGCTGCCTGCGCCGCTCAGAACTGTTCGCGCTGTCGCTCATCGGGTTTCTCCGGACTTGAAGGCCAGCCAGCCGACCAGCCCCGAGGCGGCCAGCGAATAGACCAGGTTCCAGCCGGCCATGGACAGGCCGAGGAAGCGGAAGGGCACCTCGTCGCAGGAAATGACCGGGGCGTTGAGGATGGCTTGCTTGATGTCCTCGCGGCTCATGCCGCCGCCGAAGGACGGCGCCGAGCAGCCGGACATGCCCTGCCACCAGCCGGCCTCGACTCCGACGTGAAAGAAGGCGATGGCGGCGCTGGCGAGAAAGCCCAAGGCCGCCAAGCCGGCAAGCCACCTGCCGGCCCAGCCGCGCGCCGCCAGCACGGCCAGCACGCCGAACCCCAGGGCTCCGATCTGCGCCCAGCGCTGATAGTGGCAGAGCAAGCAGGGATAGAGATCGAAGCCGTACTGCGAGATCAGCGCCAGCATCAGCGCCAATCCGGCGGCCATCACCGCGAGGAGCCCGGCCATAAGAGGGCCGGTGGAAAGGCTAGCCTGCATGTCAGAAGACATAGCGCAGCGCCAGGAACCCGCCAATGAGAAGCACGCAGAATGCCAAGGTCAATAGCCCCAGGTAGCGCTCGATGAAGCTCTTGATCGGCGGTCCGAAGAAGTAGAGCAGCGCCGCCACGAGGAAGAAGCGCCCGGCGCGGCCGACCAGGGCCGCGACGCCGAAGGGCAAGAGAGCCAACTGCGTCACCCCGCTGGCGATGGTGATGACCTTGAAGGGGATCGGGGTGAAGCCGGCGGTGAAGACGATCCAGAAGCCCCATTCGTTGTAGAGCTGCTGGAAGGCCTCGAACTGCTCCAGCTGGCCGTAGAGCTTCAGGATCGGCTCGCCGATGCTCTCGTAGAAGAAGTAGCCGATCGCATAGCCGGCGAAGGCGCCCGCGACCGAGGCCAATGTGGTGATCAAGGCGATACGCCAGGCCTTCCGACGCTCCGCCAGGATCATCGGCAGCATCATCACGTCGGGCGGAATCGGGAAGAAGGAGGCCTCGGCGAAGGAGACTCCGGCCAGCGCACGTTCGGCATGGCGGTGCGCGGCCAGCGCCAGGGTCTTGTCGTAAAGCTTGCGCAGCATCCTAGGGCCAGTTCTCGGAATGGACGGACGCGGCAGGGGGGATCCCGCCGTCAGCAGCTGATTTGCCCGCATGGCGTTAGCAGAGCAGCTTTCCGTCCGCAATCGGCATAAGTTGGGGACAGCCCTGCGGGCACCCCCCTGCGGCAAAGGAGGAACCATGAGCCAGGACGCCAAGCTGCTCTTCGCCAACGAGGCCTTCTATGCGGCCTTCGCCGCCAAGGACCTGGATGCCATGGTCGCGGTCTGGTCGGAGCGCGAGCCGCTCTACTGCCTGCACCCCGGTTGGCCTCTCCTGGTGGGCCGAGAAGCCGTCCTGCAGAGCTGGGCCGGCATTCTCGCCTCCGGCGGTCCGACCATCGCCGGCGAAGCGGAGAGCGCCTATGCCGAGGGTGAGGTCGGCCTGGTCATCTGCACCGAGCGCCTGGGCAACGGCCTGCTCGCCGCCAGCAACCTCTTCCGCATGGAGGAAGGCCGCTGGCGCCTCTTCCACCATCAGGCGGGGCCTTGCCAGGCCGCGCCGGAACGGCGGCAAGAGCGGCCGGAGGTGCTGCAGTAGGGTAGGCCCGGGCCGCCTAGGTCTTCTTGGCCGCCGCCTGGAGCGCGGTAACGGCGATCATGTGATAGACGTCATCGGCGCTGCAGCCGCGCGAGAGGTCGTTGGCGGGCTTGGCCAGGCCTTGCAGGACGGGACCGATCGCCAGCGCGCCACCGATCCGCTGGGCGATCTTGTAGCCGATGTTGGCGGCCTCGAGAGTGGGGAAGACGAAGACGTTGGCCTCGCCCCCGATCGGCGAGCGCGGCGCCTTGGCCGCGCCGACGGCCGGCACGAAGGCGGCATCGAACTGCAGCTCGCCGTCCAAGGTCAGCTCCGGGCGGAGGGCATGGGCGCGCCGCACCGCCTCCTGCACCCGCTCCACGCGCTCGTGGCGGGCGCTGCCTTGGGTCGAGAAGGACAGCAGCGCCACGCGGGGCTCGGCCTGCACGAGCTGCCGGTAGGATTCGGCCGACGCGATCGCGATGTCCGCCAGCTCCGTCACCGAGGGCTCGACGACGAGGCCGCAGTCGGCGAAGACCAAGGCACCCTGCTTCGGGTGATGCGCGGCCGTCAGCATCATCAGGAAGAAGCTGGAGACCGTCTTGACACCAGGCGCCGGCCCGATGATCTGCAGGGCCGCGCGCACGGTGTCGGCCGTGGTGGCGACGGCGCCGCCGATGGTGCCGTCGGCGTCGCCCTCACGCACCATCATGGCCGCGAAGGCCAAGGGCTGGGCCATCGTCGCCGTCGCTTTGGCTAGGTCGACGCCCTTGTGCCGGCGCAGCTCGTGATAGCGCTCCGCATAGGCGGCGATTCGCGGCGACGTGGCGGGGTCGATGATCTCCACGCCGTCTTGATCGGAAAGCGCCTCGCCTATCGTCGCGGCCTCTCCCAGCAGCGTAACTCTGGCGAGGCCCTCCCGCGCCGCGCGCCGCGCGCCTTCTTGGATGCGGGGATCCTCGCCCTCGGAGAGCACGATACGCCTGGGCGTCTCCTTGGCGGCCTGCAGGATCTTTTCCATCGGGCTCATCGCTCGCTCCCTAGGCTAGCAAATAGAGGCCGGCGAGGATAAGGCCGGCGAGGAAGAGGGTTTCGGCCACGATCAGCACGATCGCCGGCCCGCCGACGTCCATAACGCGCCGCAAGGAGGTCTTCATGCCGACGGCGGCGATCGCCACCAGCAGCGCCCAGCGCGAGACGTCGGCGATCCAGTCGCTCAGCAGTTCGGGAATGATCCCCAGCGAATTGAGCGCGGCGAAGGCCAGGAAGGCCAGGACGAAGAAGGGGATCAGCGGCGGCCGCTTGGCGGAGCCGGACTGCTCGATCCCCATCCGGCGGATCACCAAGGCGAAGACCAGCACCACCGGCGCCAGCATGGATACCCGGATCAGCTTCACCAGCGTGGCGGTGTCGCCGGTCGCCTCGGAGACCGAGAAGCCGGCGCCGACCACCTGGGCGACATCGTGAATGGTGCCGCCGAGGAACACGCCGGTCTCGCGGTAGTCCAGATCCAAGGACTGGGTGATGATCGGATAGATGATCATGGCGATGGTGCTGAGCAGGGTGACCCCCAGCACGGTGAAGATGAGGTTGCGCTCGGAGTGCTCGTTCTTGGGCAGCACGGCGGCGATCGCCATGGCCGCCGAGGCGCCGCAGATCGCCACTGAACCGCCGGTCAGGAGGGCGAGACGCCAGCCGCGACCCAGCATGCGCGCACCCAGCAGGCCGAAGAGGATGGTCAAGACGACGCCCAGCACGACAAGCGCGATCAGCTCGGCACCTAGGTCGGCCAGCAGCTCCACGCTGATCCGCGCGCCCAGCAGGGCCACGCCGATGCGCAGCACCTTCTTGGCCGCGAACTCGATCCCCTGGACCGCCGGGCCTTCCTCGGAGAGGAAGTGAAAGGCAATGCCCAGGAGCAGCGCCATCAGCATCGCCGGCGCACCGTAGTGGTCCGACAGGAACTGCGACGCGATCGCAATGACGATAGAAATGAGAAGCCCGGGACCGAGCGTTGCGACCAGGCTCCTGGCCCGGCCGAGACCGCCGATCTGTGAGGCGGTACTTTCAACCATAATATCCTCTCTTTGCGGCGCCCCGAAGGGCGCCACATCGATTAAGCGGCAGCGGGCTAGGCCCGCTGCCCAATGCGATGGGGGACGGCCGAAAGGGCCGCCCCCGGCACGTCGAGCGTCGAGCGGTCAGACGCCCTGTTGCGGTCTCATGTCGGCGGGGTCGATGCCGGCGACGGCGACGGGCGCCTTCATGGCGTCGCGACGGAAGGGCTCTCCCAGCTCCTGGTTCAAGACCACTTCGATGAAGGTGGTGGTGTTGTTCTCCATCTGCTCCTTGATCGCGGTCTTCAGGCCCTGGGTCAGCTCGTCCATGGTCTCGACCTTGACGCCCTTGACCCCGCAGGCCTCGGCCACCTTGGCGTACTCCACGCCGACGTTGAGCTCGGTGCCGACGAAGTTGTCGTCGAACCACAGCGTGGTGTTGCGCTTCTCGGCGCCCCACTGGTAGTTGCGGAAGATCACCATGGTCACCGGCGGCCAGTCGTTGCGCCCGCAGGCGGTCATCTCGTTCATCGAGATGCCGAAGGCGCCGTCGCCGGCGAAGCCGACGCAGGGCACGCCCGGCTGGCCGATCTTGGCCCCCAGGATCGCCGGGAAGCCGTAGCCGCAGGGCCCGAAGAGGCCGGGGGCCAGGTACTTCCGACCGGCCTCGAAGGTCGGATAGGCATTGCCGATGGCGCAGTTGTTGCCGATGTCGGTGGAGATGATGGCCTCCTTCGGCAGGGCCGACTGGATCGCCCGCCAGGCCTGGCGGGGGCTCATGCGCTCGGGCTCGCGGCTGCGCGCGCGCTCGTTCCAGGTGATGCCGGGATCGTCGTCCTCGTGGTCCATGGAGGAGAGCTCCTGCAGCCAGCGCGACTTGGTCTGGGCGACGAGGTCCAGGCGCGCCTGACGGCCGGCCTGGCCGGCGCCGTCGGCGAGCTGGGCCAGGATCTGCTCGGCCACCCGCCGGGCGTCGCCCTGGATGCCGACGGTGAGCGTCTTGGTCAGCCCCAGGCGGTCGGAGTTGATGTCGACCTGGATCACCTTGGCGTCCTTGGGCCAGTAGTCGATGCCGTAGCCGGGCAGGGTGGAGAAGGGGTTGAGCCGGGTGCCCAGCGCCAGCACCACGTCGGCCTTGGCGACCAGTTCCATCGCCGCCTTGGAGCCGTTGTAGCCCAGCGGGCCGACCGACAAGGGGTGCGAGCCGGGGAAGGCATCATTGTGCTGATAGTTGCAGCAGACCGGGGCGGCCAGCCGCTCGGCCAGGGCGGCACTGGCTTCGATCGCGCCGCCCAGCACCACGCCGGCGCCGTTCAGGATCACCGGGAAGGAGGCCTCGGAGAGCACCCGGGCGGCCTCGGCGATCGCCGCCTCGCCGCCGCGCGGACGCTCCAGGCGCACGATCTGCGGCAGCTCGATGTCGATCACCTGGGTCCAGTAGTCGCGCGGTATGTTGATCTGCGCCGGCGCCGAGCCGCGCCAGGCCTTCTCGATCACCCGGTTCAGCACCTCGGCCATGCGCGAGGGGTCGCGCACCTCCTCCTGATAGCAGACCATGTCCTCGAACAGAGCCATCTGCGTGATCTCCTGGAAGCCGCCCTGGCCGATCGACTTGTTGGCCGCCTGCGGGGTCACCAGCAGCATCGGCGTGTGGTTCCAGTAGGCCGTCTTGATCGGGGTCACGAAGTTGGTGATCCCCGGGCCGTTCTGCGCGATCGCCATCGACATCTTGCCGGTCGCACGCGTGTAGCCGTCCGCGCTCATGCCAGCGTTGCACTCGTGCGCGCAGTCCCAGAACTTGATACCGGCGGCCGGAAACAAGTCCGATATCGGCATCATCGCGGACCCGATAATACCGAAGGCGTGCTCGATACCGTGCATCTGCAACACCTTCACGAAGGCTTCCTCGGTCGTCATCTTCATATCAGCGTATCCTTCCAATCGTCTGGCGGCTCTTTCCGCCGGTTTCTAAAGACACTCCCACGACTATCTTGACGGTCAGTGGCGACGGTCCTCCAGGATCATGTCGCTAGCCTTCTCGCCAATCATGATTGCCGGGGCGTTGGTGTTGCCCGAGACGATCTCGGGCATGATGGAGCAGTCGGCAACGCGAAGGCCCCGGACCCCCTTGACCCGGAGCCGGGCATCGACGACGGACCTGTCGTCGGGACCCATCTTGCAGGTTCCGGTCGGGTGGTAGATCGTGGTGGAACTGTTGCGCACCCATTCCAGCAGCTCGTCGTCGCTCTGCGCGTCGGGTCCCGGGCGGAACTCGCTGGCGATCTTGCCGTTGAGCGGCGCGTGCTCGGAGATGCGGCGGGCGATCTTGACCCCGTCGACCACCACCTGACGGTCGGTCTCGGTCGCCAGGTAGTTCGGGTGGATCGCCGGATAGGTCTTGGGATTGGCGTCCTTCAGCCGGATCTCGCCGCGGCTCTCGGGGCGCAGCTGGCAGACCGACGAGGTGAAGGCGGAGAAGGGATGCACGCCCTCGCCCGGGCTGTCGGCCGACCAGGGCTGGATGTGGAACTGAATGTCCGGCGTCGCGACCTCCGGCCGGGTCTTGAGGAAGCCGGTCGCCAGGCTCGCCGCCATGGTCATGGGACCGGCGCGGAAGAGCACGTACTTGATCCCGATCCGCATCTGGTCGAACAGGCTGCGCACTTCGTCGTTCAAGGTGGGCTCGTTGCACTTGTAGACCAGGCGCGCCTGCAGGTGATCCTGCAGGTTCTTGCCTACCCCCGGCAGGTCGGAGAGCACCTCGATCCCGTGCTCCTTCAACTGCGCGCCCTCGCCGATGCCGGACAGCATCAGGATCTGCGGCGAGCCGATGGCGCCGGACGAGAGGATGATCTCGCCCTTCGCCTTCACCACCTGCTCGCTGCCGGAGCGGTCGAGGTAGGCGACGCCGGCGGCGCGTCCCTCTTCGAAGACAATCCTTGCCGTGTGGGCGCGGGTGATGACTTGAAGGTTCGGGCGGCTCTTCACCGGGTGCAGGTAGGCGACCGCCGAGGAGCAGCGTCGGCCCCTCTTGGAGGTGAGCTGGAAGTAGCCGACCCCCTCCTGCTGGGCGCCGTTGTAGTCGGGATTGAAGGCATAGCCGGCGTTCTGCGCGGCCGCCACCCAGGCATCGCATATCGGCCGCCTGAGGCGCATGTTGGAGACCGAAAGCGGGCCGCCGGCGCCGTGATAGTCGTCGGCGCCGCGTTCTTGATCCTCGGCCCGCTTGAAAAGCGGAAGGACGTCGTCCCAGGACCAGCCCTCGTTCCCCATCTGGCGCCAGCGGTCGTAATCCTCCTGCTGGCCGCGCACGTAGAGCAGCCCGTTCAGCGAGGACGACCCGCCCAAGACCTTGCCGCGCGGCCATTCCAACTGGCGGCCGTTCAAGCCCGGATCGGGCTCGGTCTTGAAGCACCAGTCCACGCTGGGATTGTGGATCGTCTTGAAGTAGCCGACCGGGACGTGAATCCAAGGATTGATGTCGCGCCCGCCGGCTTCCAACAGGACCACCTTGATCGACGGGTCCGCGCTCAAGCGGTTCGCCAGCACGCATCCCGCCGATCCGGCACCGACGACCACATAGTCAGCTTCCAAATTGGCCATCTCGTAATTTCCTCCCGAAACGCAATTTCCTGCTTGCCAACCCCATCATAATGTGCTTTTTTGAGACTGCAAGGCTCAATTTTGACGCATAGGGAGGATCACTATGAAGGTTTCAGAAAAGCTCCGTGGCATCTCGCGCCGTGATCTGGTCAGACTCACGGGCCGCTACGGGATCGCCTCGACCCTCTTGGCGGCTGGCGGGCTCAGTGGCGCCGTCAGTCTCTCGACGCTCGCCAAGGCGGCGGAATCGACCTACGACAAGCGCTTCGGCAAGGAGCCCAAGCACACGCTGAAGCTCGGTGCCTCCGGCTTCAACGCCCGCAACCTCTTGATCGAGCGGGCCGGCGTCTTGGAGTTCGCGCGCGATCTGGAAGAGCGCACCGACGGCGAGATCCGCGTCGAGTTCATCGGCGACAACCAGATCTGCGGTCAGCTCAACTGCGTGGAGAAGACCCAGCTGGGCATCGTCGACATCTTTGCCGCCTCGACCCAGAACTCGGCTGGCGGCGCGCCTTATCTGAACGTGCTCGACTATGCCTACGTCTTCCCCTCCAGGGCGGCGCAGTACTACTTCTTCTATAGCCCGGCGAGCATGAAGATCCTGCGCGAGCCCTTGGAGAAGCGGCACGGCCTGAAGTTCCTCTTCACCCACTGCGAACTGCGCGGCCTGCAGATGGGCCTCGCCTGGGAGAAGGAGCCCACGATCGACAAGCTGGAAACGCTGTTCGGCACCAAGAACCGGGTCACGGGAACCCAGCTGGGCCGCATCGCCATGCAGCTCTTGAACCTGAATCCCGTCCCGATCGCCTGGGAAGAGACCCTGGACGGCCTGAAGCAGGGCCTGATCGACGGCGCCGAAACCTGGGCGTCCGCCGTGGCTTACGCCAATATGTCGCCGGTGGTCTCGCAGTCGGTGAACCTGAAGTTCTTCTGCGGCACGGAGCACACCGCGATCAGCGCCAAGGTCTTCGACAGCCTGGAGGGCCATCTGCAGGACGCGGTCATGGAGTCGTCCTATCTGGCCCAGGTGCATGTGCAGTCGGCCAACGAGGCGGCGCTGATCAACACCGTCGGCTTCTCCGAGCCGCAGCTGCCCGGCACCATCTTCGTCGAGCACAACGTGCGTCCGGCCTTCCTGCCGGACGATCAGATCAAGATGGCCGAAGAGATGTGCTCGCCGCAGTACGTGCCCGAGCCCTGGGCGGGATGGCGCGATCGCCTGAACAAGTGGGCCGGCGGCATCGACACCTACGAAGAGCTCTTCAAGGTGGCCCGCGAGATCCCGGCCGACACCAAGGCCGAGAACGTGGAGCCCCGGCGTTGGTGGCGCTCATCCTAAACAGCGAGGTTTGAGCAAAGGGCGGCCGCCAACCCAGGTTGGCGGCCGCTCCACCCAAGCAAGAACGGGGCGCCGATCCCAGGCAACCCGACCGGAGGGATTTCATGGAGACCATGTTCGCCGAAGCCGGCGCGATTCTTGGCGCCTTCGCAAGCGACGACGCCTGGGAGATCAGCCAGGCCATGCAAGGCTCGGGCGCCTGGCTCGTCGGCCTTTTTGCGACTCTTGGGGGCGCCGCCCTCATGCTGATCATCTATCGGCTCGTGCCCTTCATCGACCGCCACTTCGAGCGGACGGTGATGGTCTGGAGCTATCTGGTGATCGCCGGCATCATATTCGTCGAGGTGTTCCGGCGCTTCGTCCTCAGCCAGCAAGCACCCTGGTCGACGACCTTGCCGCCCTTCCTCTTCCTGATCATGACCTGGTTCGGCTGCGCCTTTAACGTCAAGCTGCGCACGCACCTCTCCTTCGCCGAGTTCCGAACCAATCTGCCGCGTTTCGGGCAGCTGCTTTGCCTGTTGCTGGATGCCCTGCTCTGGTTCGGCTTCTGCTGGATCGTGGTGGTGACCTCGGCAAAGGTGACGGCCAACTCGGCCGCCAACTTCCAGATCCTGCTCGGCACCGACAACACGCTGCAGTGGTGGTTCCTGGCCACCGTGCCCTTGGCCTTCACGATGATGGCCGGTCGCGTGCTGGAGAACCTGATCGACGACATCCGCAACTACCGCTCGGGCAAGCCCTTGATCGAGCAGGCCGTCATCGGCGGCGACTGAGGAGAGGACCCATGACTGACGGAACCTGGATTACCCTCATCTCGATCGGCGTCACCGTCCTCTTCATGTTCGGTGTACCGGTCCTGCTGGTGATCGCCTACTGGGTGATCGGCTGCAGCTTCGTCCTGGGCATGACCCTGGACAACGTCGGGGCCGCGCTCTCCGACGTCTTTACCGACGGCTTCGCGCTACTGGCCATGCCGCTCTTCATCCTGACCGGCGACTTGATCAACCGATCGGGGATAGCGCGAAGACTCTCGGACTTCGCCTATGCCTGTCTCGGCTGGCTGCGCGGCGGCCTGGCGATGGCGAGCCTGGGTGCCTGCGGCCTCTTCGCCGCGATCTCCGGCTCCAACTCGGCGACCACGGCCACCATCGGCTCGATGCTGCATCCGGAGATGGTGAAGGGCGGCTATGACGAGCGTTTCTCGGCCGCGACCGCGGCTGCCGGCGGCACGGTCGGCATCATCATCCCGCCCTCGATCATCTTCATCGTCTACGGCTTCTTGATGAACCTGCCGATCTCCGACCTATTCGTCGCCGGTATCATTCCGGGTGCGATGATGGTCGGCGGCATGATGCTCGCCTGCTGGATCATCTGCCAGCTGAACGGCTGGGGCCATCTCATCCAGCTCCAGGTGAGCCGCGTGCTGAAGACGGCGCTGGGCGCCTGGCTCGGCTTCTTCGCCATCGGCCTGGTGCTCTGGGGCATCTACACCGGCAAGTTCTCGCCGACCGAGGCGGCCGGCGTCACCGTGGGTTTCTGCGTGATTGTCGGCGTGCTCTCGCTGCCGCTCTTCCGCATGATGGGCTCCAAGGACGCCGACCGGCCGGTCACCGAGAAGCGGGCCAGCGAGATGCTGGTCGTGGAGGGCTTCAAGCTGACCGAGGTGCCCTCGATCACCACGCGCTCGGCCCAGATCACCGGCATCCTGGCGCCGCTGATCGCGATCTCGGTGGTGATGCAGCAGATCCTCTCGCTCTTGGGCGCGCAGGAGACCATCGGCAACTTCGTGACCTCCATGGGCGGCTACTACGCGGTGCTCTTCACCGCCATGGTGATCGTCTTCGTCTCCGGCATGATCCTGGAGAGCCTGCCGGTCACGATCATCCTGGCACCGATCCTGGCGCCGATCGCGGCGTCGGTCGGCGTCGACCCGATCCACTTCTCGGTGATCTTCCTGGTCGGTGCCTCGATCGGCTTCATCACGCCTCCCTACGGCCTCAACCTCTACGTGGCCAGCGGCGTGACGGGGGTTCCCTACTTCCGGCTGCTGCGCTATGCCCTGGTCTACCTGGCGGCTTTGATCTCGGTCTGGATCGTCGTTGCCCTGGTGCCCGACCTCTCGACCATGCTGCTACCGAGCCGGGGCGCCTCGTAGCATCGCAAGCAACCTAGAGACCGTGTAAAATAGCCCAACCTCGGAACAGCTCTCGCCCGCGATCCAGCGCGCGGGGGCTGTTTCGATAGCGAGCCCCGTCTAGGGATGCGGAGGGACGGCTGATGGACGATGCCGAGGTCGGTCGCGAGAACGGCAACATTCCGACCAACTTGCGCCTGCTGCTGGTGCTGGAGGAGTTGGCCAGGGTCGGCGTGCCGCTGACGCCCACCGACGTCAATGCCAACATCGGCTTGCCGAAGCCCACCATTCACAGGCTTTTTGCCACCTTGGAAGCGGAGGGCTTCCTGCAGCGCGAGCTAGACGGCCGTTCCTATTCCCCCGGTCGCCGCCTGCGCAAGCTCTCCACCAACGTGCTCTCCTCGCTCCGGGTCAGGACCGCGCGCCTGGCCGTGCTGGGCGCCCTGGCCGAGCAGGTCGGAGAGACCTGCAACATCGCGGTCCCCGACCGCGAGGCCATGATCTATCTCGACCGGGTGGAGACCAAGTGGCCGCTGCGCATCCAACTGCCGGTGGGAACCCAAGTTCCCTTCTACTGCACGGCCAGCGGCAAGATGTATCTGGCCACCCTCACCAAATCGCATCTGGAGCGCTACCTGGCCTCGGCGAAGCTGGAGTCCCGCACCTCCAACACCATGACCGACCGGCAGAGCCTGGCCGAGGAGATCGCGCTTACCCGCAAGCGAGGCTTCTCCCAGGATGCCGAGGAGTTCATGGACGGGATGATCGCGCTCGCCGTGCCGATCAAGGACGACCGGGGGCGCCTCTTCTCCACGCTCTCCTTCCATGCGCCGACGCAGCGTTTGAGCCTGGACGACGCCTACAGTCACCTCGACGAGATGCGCCGCGCGGCGGCGGAGCTTTCGCAGCTGGTGGTGGAGCCGGAATAGCGCCGACCCGCCTCGCCGGCCGGACCCCGGGGCCGACCGGTCACTTTGACCCCTTTTTGATCCCATTTTTGATTCCGCTTTGACGGGCCAGGGCTAGCGTCCCGCCCCGTCGCCAACGGAGGCGACGGAGGAGACCTCAGCGATGGCAACGATCATTGGCGACCCCTACAGTCAAACGCTCTTCGGCACCCCGGCACCGGACTTCATGTACGCCTTTTCCGGCGACGACCGCGTCGTGGGCCTTGCCGGCGACGACAGCATCCGCTCCGGCAGCGGCGACGACAGTCTCTTCGGTGGCAGCGGCAATGACTTCCTGGACGCCACGGTGGGCGACGATCTGCTCTTCGGCGGATCGGGAGACGACCGCCTCTACGGCGACGCCGGCGCCGACACCGGCTTCGGCGGTGCCGGTTCCGATCGCTTCAACGGTCTGACCGGGGCCGACGTCTTCCGAGGGGGAGCGGGAGACGACCGCGCCTTCGGCGACTTCAACAGCGAGGGGGCCGATGAGGCCGACACGCTGCTCGGCCAAGGCGGCGACGACTCGCTCTTCGGCGCCAACGGAGCCGATTGGCTGAACGGCGGACCTGGCGCGGACAGCCTTTCGGGCGATTCCGGCGACGACAGCCTGTTCGGGCAGAGTGGTGACGACCTGGCCTTCGGCGCGCAGGGCGCCGACTTCATCGTCGGCGGCGATGGTCGGGACAGCCTCTACGGCGGCGCCGGGGCGGACAGTCTGCAGGGCAACGCGGCCGAGGATCTGCTCGACGGAGGCAGTGCCGACGACTGGCTTCGCGGCGGCGAAAGCCGGGATACGCTCTTGGGCGACGGTGGAGGCGACCGGCTCTCGGGCCAGAATGACGGCGACTTCATCTACGGCGGGCTGGGCGACGACAGTTGCTATGGCGGGGCCGGCGCCGACAGCCTGTTCGGCGCGGCGGGAGAGGACCGCCTGTTCGGCGGCGGCGGTGGCGACAACCTGTTCGGCGGAGAGAGCAGCGACACGCTCTACGGAGGCGCCGGCGACGACTATCTGATCAGCGGCGCCGGCAGCGACCAGCTCATGACCGGTGGCAAGGGCCAGGACACCTTCGGCTTCTCGGACCCCAGCGACGCGATTGGCGTTGTGGTCCGCGACTTCGCCTCCCACGCCTCGGCGGCGACTTCCGCTGACCTGCTGGCGATCTCCGTCTCCGGCGACAGCGCTCTCTGGCTGTCGGACTCCCTCTTCGACGGCAGCGGACCCCAAGTCCGCTTCGACGACACGAGCCAATACCTGCAGGTGGACTCCGACGGCGACGGGGCCATGGACTTCAAGGTCGTGCTGTGGGGCATCTCCGGCGCCGAACAGCTGACCGCCACCGACTTCCTCTTCTCGTGATCGGATCGGGCGAACCTCTGCGCCGGGCCACCCTCCTCCTCGGTCCGGCGCCTCTTTTCGGCGCCCCGGCATCGCCTTGATCGGTTTCTTGACTGCGCTTTGATCGCTTTTTGATTGGCTTTTTGATCCTGCCTTGATCGCCTCCCTCTATCTCCGAAAGACGGCGGCTCGACAGAACGCCGCTAACTCAAAGGAGGAGACACTCATGACGACCATCATCGGCGCGCCCTACAGCCTCACCATCTTCGGCACCAGCTCGAGAGATCTGATCTATGCCAACTCCGGGAACGATCGCGTGGTTGGGAAGTCGGATTGGGACAATCTCTTCGGCGGGAGCGGGAACGATAGCCTGCTGGGCAACAGCGGCAACGATTTCCTGATCGGGGACGAAGGCGACGATACCCTGCTTGGCGGTACCGGCAGCGACACGCTGCTGGGCGATCTCGGATACGACACGGGCTTCGGCGGCGAGGGAGCGGACTTCCTCTACGGGCAGGATGGGGCCGATACCTTCAAGGGCGGCGTAGGCGCCGATTCGGTCTATGGCGGAAACGACAGCGACACGCTTCTCGGACAGAACGGCGACGACGTCCTGTCGGGCGGCAACGGCAGCGACAAGCTGCGCGGCGGGGCCGGAGCGGACGAGCTACAGGCAGGATTGGGATTCGACAGTCTCTACGGTCAAGGCGGAGACGACCTGCTGATCGGCCTCAGCGGACGCGATCACATGGTGGGCGGCGACGAGAGTGACATCCTTTACGGCGGATCCGGGATCGATAGCCTGCAAGGCAACGACGGGCACGACTACCTCTATGGCGGTGAGGGCGCCGATCGCATGCGCGGCGGTGGCAGCGACGACTGGCTCTACGGAGGGGCAGGCGGCGACACCCTGCTTGGTCAGGACGGCGACGACGTCGTCTTCAGCGGGACTGACGGCGCGGACGACAGCAATGCGCTCTATGGCGGGAAGGGAGAAGACAAGCTCGTCGCCGGAGAGGGCGCGGACAGCCTCTTCGGCGGTGGCAGCGACGACGCCCTCTACGGCAGCGCCGGCGACGACAGGCTCTACGGCGGCGGGAGGTTTGATTTCCTCTATGGGGGCGAGGGACTGGACAGCCTAACCGGCGGGCTGGGACGCGACCAGTTCTGCTTCGACGAGATCGGCTCGGGACTGGAAGCCGTGATCCTCGACTTCACCAAGGCGCCCGCTGCCTCCAGCGAGGTGGACAAGATCAGGCTCAACCTGTCCGGATCGGACGGCGACTGGATCGGAGAGGACACTTTCGACGGCAACGGGCCCGCGGCCCGCTTCGACGAAGCCGACGGAAGGGTGCAGGTCGATTCGGACGGCGACGGCGTCGCCGACTTCGAGATCGAGATCCTGGGCATTACCCAGGCCGATCAGCTGGCCGCCAGCGACTTCGTCTTCGTCTGAACCGCCAGGGGTCGGAGATGACGTAGAGAAAGTTTCGCACATTTGTGTGGGGTTGGTGGCCCCGAATCCCTCAGGCTTTCAGTCGCCAGACGGAGAAGCCAATAGAGGAGGCCAGAGCCACCATGGACGAGGATAGCACGAAGGGCCTGTCGAACGTGGTCCGTATCGACGACGGTCGGATAGAAGATCATCTGAGGCAGATCGTGCGCGGCAGTGTGGAGGAGACACTGAACAGCCTGCTGGAGGCCGAAGCCGATCGGCTATGCAATGCAGGCCGCTATGAGCGCAGCGAGGCGCGGCGCGACACACGAGCTGGCAGCTACGAGCGTAAGCTGCACACAACAGCCGGGGAGGTGAAGCTGAAGGTGCCGAAGCTTCGCACGCAGACTTTCGAGACGGCGATCATCGAGCGCTACCGTCGGCGTGAGAGCTCGGTGGAAGAGGCCTTGATGGAGATGTATTTGGCCGGTGTGTCGGTACGTCGGGTGGAGGACATCACCGAGACCCTGTGGGGCACGCGGGTGAGCCCCAGCACGGTCTCCAATCTCAACAAGAAGATCTACTCCCAGATCGAGACCTGGCGGAACCGGCCAATCGAGGGCGAGCACCCCTACCTCTACCTGGACGGCATTGTCCTCAAGCGCAGCTGGGCAGGCGAGGTGCGCAACGTGTCGCTGTTGGTAGCGGTCGCCGTCAACAGTGATGGCTTCAGGGAGATCCTCGGCATCGTCGAGGGCGCCAAGGAGGACAAGAAGGGCTGGAGCGCCTTCCTGAAGCACCTCAAGGAGCGTGGCCTCACGGGTGTCGAGCTGATCGTCTCGGATGCCTGCATGGGGCTCGTTGAGAGCGCGGCGGAGTTCTATCCGAACGCCCAGTGGCAGCGCTGCGTCGTGCATTGGTACCGCAATGCTTTCAGCAAGGTGCCGGCCGGCAAGATGCGTGAAGTCGCTCTCATGCTGAAGGCTATTCATGCCCAGGAGAGCCGCGAGGCGGCCCGCGCCAAGGCCACTGAGGTGGCAGCCAAGCTCAGAGCCATGCGCCTGCCCAAGGTCGCCGATTGGCTGGAGGAGACGGTCGAGGAGACCCTGGTCTACTATGCCTTCCCCAATGAGCATTGGCGCCGGATCAGGACCAACAATCCTCTGGAGAGGATCATGCGGGAGATCCGGCGGCGAACCCGTGTCGTCGGAGCCTTCCCCGACGGACAATCGGCCCTCAACCTGGCCGCGGCCAGGTTGAGGCACATCGCTGGCACCAAATGGTCCAGCAAGCGCTACATGAACATGGACCTGCTCAAGCAGCGGGACATGGTTGCCTGATGGGACAGGCCGCCAACCCCAATGTGCGAAAGAAACTGGACACTACCGGGTCGGAAGGAGCGGCGAGCGGAAGCGGTCCAATGCCGCACAGGCGGCAACCGCCTTACCTCGCCAAGCGTTAGCCCGGCGGCAGGAAGAGGTGATTCTGCGGGTTCAAGGCACTATGGCGATACCCCAGTTCCTGCAGGAAGGCCGCCGGGGCGTCGAACTCCTTCCGCGCCGGCCTCAGTTCCACCCAGAGGACCGGCTGTGCCTCCGTCAGGATCTTCTTCGCGCCCTTGAGCACGGGCAAGGCCATACCTTCGACATCGATTTTCATGAAGGTCGGGTTATACTTGTGGTACTTGTCCAAATGGTCCATCCGGACGCCTTCTTCCTCGCTGACGGCGAACTCAGTGCCACCGCTGTTTCGGGAGTGGCCGGCGATCACTTCCGCGAAGCCGTCTTTCTCTCCCAGCGCCATGTTCTTGAGAACCACATTGCGCAGACCGTTGAGTTTGACGTTCTTCTCCAGGTTCTCGAAAACAGTCGCTTGCGGCTCAAAAGAAACGACTTTCTTCACTTGGTTGATAAGCGCGAAATGTAGCGTGTGGTTACCGATGTGTGCGCCGCAGTCGAATACGACGGAGTCCTTGTCCAGATACTTGCTGCATTTCGTGAGCAGCGTGTCTTCGTAAAAGCACCGCCGCAAAGCGATACGCCGCTGGATTGCATCGACGTTCATCATGGGAAGGAAGAAACTGACCTTCTTGCCCTGCCACTGAAAGTCGACGACTGGATTATCCTTCTTTGCCTCCAGCTCAATGGTGAGCCGCAGTTCATCGACCTTGTCGCCGAGCCGAGCCAGGGCCCTCAAGATCTGTTCTGTGTCGGTGCTCATCGACGGCCCTTCCAATCTTATGTGATGCGACAAAGCCTATGGTAGAGTGACATAGGGATTCGGCGCCCGGCAAAGCAAATCGTCGGTGGTCGGAGGCTCGCCGCGCACGGCGAAGGGCGGTTGCAAGGTCTGTGACGAAGCCGGCCGATGACCGCGCACCAAACGCTCCAAGGCGTGCGCTAGGCGTAGATGGTCACCTCGATCGAGACGAGGCCGGATCCGTTGCCCGGAACGGTGACGCCCGCGCCAAGCATCAGCGTGTCCGTCCCCTCGCCACCGTCGTACTCGTAGCCGATGAAATCACCCTGACTGGCGACGAAGATGACGTCGTCGCCACTGCCGCCAAAGACCGTGTCGCTACCAAGGCCCCCGGACAGCATGTCGGCACCGCTGCCTCCGAACAGGAGATCGTCACGGTTGCCGCCGTACAGGTAGTCCTCGCCATTGTGCCCGGACAGCCTGTCTTGAGAGGCCCCGCCATAGAGGAAGTCACCGCCGCCGCCGCCGCCGAGCTGGTCCGCGCCGCCCTGACCGTAGAGACGGTCCAGCCAAGCCCCGCCGAAGAGGTCGTCGGCACCGGACTCGCCCTTGATCCGATCGGCGCCGGTCCCACCGTAGGCGGTGTCCTGACCCAGTCCGCCGTTCAGCAGATCGTTGCCGTCGCCGCCTTCGAGGGACCAATCGTCTCCGTCGCCGCCGAAGAGCCTGTCTTCACCGTCGCCGCCCCTGAGAGACGCATCGTCGCCATCGCCGCCGTAGATCGCGTCGTCCCCGGTCAGGCCGGCCAGAAAGCTGTCGTTTCCGCTGTCGCCGAACACCGAATCGTTGCCGCTGCGACCTCTGATGTCAAAGTCGTTCCCGGAACCACCGAACATCCGGTCGGAACCATTGCCGCCACCCATATGAGTGTCGTCGCCGTCTCCCCCGTAGACCGCGTCGTCGCCAGTCAGGCCAGCCACCCAGAAATCGATGCCGTCACCGCCGAAGAGCGTGTCGGCCCCCTCGTCGCCGCGAAGCGTCTCGTCATCTCCGGCGCCGCCAAAGACGACATCGTCACCGCTGCGCCCGTAGAGGGAGGTGTCGTTTCCATTGCCTCCGTATAGACCGTCGTCTCCATCGCCGCCGAAGAGCTTGTCCTCACCCTCGCCGCCTTCGAGGGACTCGTCGTCTCCATCGCCGCCGTAGATCGCGTCATCACCGGTCAGGCCAGCCAGATAGCGGTCGTTCCCACTGTCGCCGAACACCGAATCGTTGCCGCTGCGCCCCCTGATGTCGAAGTCGTTCCCGGAACCACCGAACATCCGGTCGGAACCATCGCCGCCACCCATATGGGTGTCGTCGCCGTCTCCCCCGTAGACCGCGTCGTCGCCGGTCAGGCCGCCCACCCAGAAATCGATGCCGTCACCGCCGAAGAGCGTGTCGGCCCCTTCGTCGCCGCGGAGGGTCTCGTCATCTCCGGCACCGCCAAAGACGATGTCGTCCCCGCTGCGCCCGTAGAGCGAGGTATCGTTCCCGTCTCCTCCGTAGAGACCATCGTCTCCATCGCCGCCGAAGAGCCTGTCCTCACCCTCGCCGCCTTCGAGGGACTCATCGTCTCCATCGCCGCCGTAGATCGCGTCGTCCCCGGTCAGGCCGGCCAGATAGCGGTCGTTCCCACTGTCACCGAAGACCGAATCGTTGCCGCTGCGACCTCTGAGGTCGAAATCGTCCCCGGACCCGCCAAAGACCCTGTCGGAGCCATCTCCGCCGCCCAATAGCGTATCGTCGCCGTCTCCCCCATAGACCGCGTCATCGCCGGTCAGGCCGCCCACCCAATAGTCGTCGCCGTCGTCACCAAAAAGGCTATCGGCCCCCTCGTCGCCGCGGAGGGTCCGGTCATCTCCGGCACCGCCATAGACCGTGTCATCGCCCGATTGGCCGGCCAGGGGCACGTCGTCTCCGCTGCCACCGAAGAGCAGGTCGTCTCCACTGCGGCCTTCGATCCTGTCGTCCCCGCTGAGCCCATAGATCCGATCCGCCAGATCGGTCCCTATCAGGGTGTTGTTCTCGCCCGCGGTGCCGAAGATGATAATATTGATAGCCATGTCAGCGTCCAATCCGCTTCATGCCAAAGGAGGCAATGCAACTAACACGGCGCAGGCCCACTCAGTCAATTGAAATGGACCCCGTAGACCGGAACATCCGCCAAGGTATCTTCGCCTCGAGGTAGACGAGATTGCGGAAGGCCGACCCGGCGCTGTTCAGCCCGATAGCGCCACGCGGCTGGAGCGCGCGCACAGGGCTTGCCCAGTCTTGAGGACAACACTCCGAAGACGGTCGAGCGCGACACCGGCGTCGCCGACCGAGGGCGGCTCGCACCACGTGCTACGAGTCTCGCCGAAGAAGTACAATCACCGGCCGGAGTTTCTCACCCGCCACATAGTGTAAAAACCCGCAGCAAATCAGGCGCTAAGCACCTGAAACTACACGTCAAGACTGTCAGGGATGGTGCCCGTGGAGGGGCTCTACCTCCCTAGGAAAATCAACAGCTTACGCGGAAGTGGGACACGCAAGAAAGCCGGGACAGCCGGTGAACATCGACCCCGATTGTCCCACCGGAGCCGCATCAAGGAGTTGTTGAACCCCCGTCGAGGTCGATGGTTGGAGGGCAAGGATAGTGATAGCCGAAGACGCCGCGACCGATCTCGAAGACGAGATCCTCGACGCCATGGAATCCTACGCCGACAGGCTGTCGGCCGATCAGATCATCGCCGCCGCCGAAAGCGCACCGCTGCTGTATCGCGCCTTCTACAAGGGGCAGCAGCCAGGGACTAACGAGAAGGAGTGATCGATGGGCATGTACCGTAAGAAGCCGGTGGTCATAGAGGCCTGGCAGCTCACTGTAGAGGCGCTCTGCGATAGCGGCATCGAGCGTCCGGACTGGATCAAAGCCGAGTGGTGCAACGACGACGGCACTCTGTCGATCCCAACCCTTGAGGGCACGATGATCGCCGACATCGATGACTGGGTCATCCGGGGCGTCAAGGGCGAGGTCTACCCCTGCAAGCCGGACATCTTCGCCGCGACCTATGAGCCAGCGCAGAGGCGCACCACGGCTAGTACGGCCTATGGGGTCAAAGAGTGGCAGCGGCAGCTGATCGACGATGCGATTCACCGCGCCGACGCCTTCTATGGCCAGCCGACTCCTGATCTGGCGGACGAGAGCCTCGACTACCTCGTCTCCATCGCCGAGTTCATTGCCAAGGTGGGCAAGGACGAGCAGTGCCGCCGGCAGTGGCTCACGGACGAGATCGTCACCGCCTCCAAGGAGCTGGCGTCGCGGGATGAGCTGCTTGTGCTGCTAGCCCTCCTGGAGGGGCACATGAAGCGCCGGCAGCAGCGAGTGAAGACTGAGAACGACGCCATCATGGCGGTGATCGCCAAGGCCGAGGCGCTCGGCGTGGACGACAACGAGCCCATGCTTGAGGGTATCAAGCGCAAGTCGCTGAACTAGGAGAGGGGAAGCAGCATGTCTGATGACGTGAAGGTCGTGGCCGCCAACGCCAATCCAGAGCCTGCCCCTGATGCACCGGAATGGATTGCGCCCATGGTCGAGCAGCTGCAAGAGATGGGCGCGCCCTCATCCTCGGAACACCTGGA
Organism: Rhodospirillales bacterium; assembly: GCA_963669375.1. Lineage (GTDB taxonomy): Bacteria > Pseudomonadota > Alphaproteobacteria > Kiloniellales > JACOMY01 > JACOMY01. The sequence continues at coordinate 2,793,082 of OY770024.1, forward strand.
GAAGGAGCTATGTGTCTTCGCCCGAGACGTCGCAAAGAAGGTGTTCTGGCAGACGGTCGCCGAAGTAAGCGCTGCCGTAGAGGTCGCAGAAGCCAAGGGTTTCAAGCTCAATGCGCCTTTCGTCATTCAGTGCATGCTGGACTATCAGGCGCGAGAGATCTGCTATGACGCCGCCTACTACCTTCTGCGTGATCTGGCGAGGGCGTATCCCAAGGACGTCTTCGACGAAATCTGTGCGTGCCTGCCGAGCGTCTGTGGCGTCTGGGATGTCATTATGGTGCCCGACAAAGACCATCCCGGTGGTCGGAAAGTCGGCATCTGGGAGTACGAGAACGGCGAAGCGGATGCGCCGGGCAAAGTGGCGCCTCTGCGGCCGGTCGATGGAGAGCGGTGATGAAGAAGGCGCGGCTGTTCATCGACAAAGTGGTCGCCTGTAATGCGCGCCTTGGCAACGAAGCGGCGACGCTCGCCATTTCTGCAGCACATGTATACACCCTGTCGGAATCCGTAAGAGATGAAAGGGACAGGCTTCTTGATCGCTCTGGCGACTGGGCGCTCGCCTACACCGAGGAGACCTTTCGTCCCTGCGACGGGCATTTATGGGTGGAATGGCCTGTCTTTGAGCCATCGCTCTCCTATGGCTTCGAGTATCGCTTCGAAGGTTTCTTTCTTCCTAGCTCAGACTGGACGCCAAGTGCCTTTGATGCTGGGTGGCCGGTGGTATACTACACGGGCGGCGCCACAGCGGGCATGTATAGCGACATAAAGGAAGCGGCATTCGATTTCTGCATCGACAAATCAAGCAAGACCATAGTGCCGCAAAGCGCCCCAGAATTTGATCTGAGTGAAAAGTCCCTGCGTTACCTTGGCTCTATAGTCAACTCCACTCTGATGTTAATCAATACACCCAAAGCAACCAAGCAAGTGATGCTGCCTAGGAAGCACAAACGCCACCCACGGTCGCTAAGAAGACTTCAGATTACTGTGCCGAGACAACGCGTACGACAGGTGGAATTGAATGTGGATGTGGCCAGGGGCGGCCTGACAAGCGCCGAAAAGGAGAGGCGGCGCGTGGCACTTCATCATGTTCGAGGGCACCTGAGGCTGGTTGGCCGCAAGTTTGTTCCCGTCCGCCCGCACTGGCGAGGCAGTCCCGAGCTGGGCGTCGTTCACCAGGTGCACAACGTGCGGAAGCAGGACGACGCGTCTTGAAGCGCCCCATGACACTTTTGGGGGCCTTAGGTGTGACGTTCGCCGTGACGTCACACCCAGTCTACGCTGACCCATTCGTCTCGCGCGGCATCACCATTGCCCCCGAGCTGTCGGGCGACGACTACAAGCGCTGGCCCTCCTGGCGAGATGCTGACGGTGATTGCCAGGACACGCGCCAGGAGGTGCTGATTGACGAAAGCGTCATCGAGCCCGTGCTATCGCCCAGCGGCTGCAGGGTGCTCTCAGGCCAGTGGGATGACCCCTACACCGGCCTCACCTTCACCGACCCGGGAGACGTGGACATAGACCACCTGGTGCCGCTCAAGGAGGCGCATGTCAGCGGCGGCGCGGCCTGGTCGCGGGATAAGAAGAGGGCCTATGCCAACAGCATGGAGGACCCCAACCACCTCATCGCGGTGGATGACGCCACCAACCAGAGGAAGCGGGACAAGGACCCGGCCGAATGGACGCCGCCGGTCGAGAGCTATCACTGCGCCTACATCGAGGCCTGGCTCGACGTCAAAGGCCGGTGGGGGCTGAGCGTCGACCTGGGGGAGGCGGTGAAGATTCTGGAGATCTTGGAGGAGTGCGATGAGTGAGGGCAGGCTTGAGGCTCTGCTGATCCGTCCGCCGCCGAAATGCCGGCGATGCGATGACCGGGGCTACACCGTCGTCTATGGCGCCGACTTCTCCTGGAGGGTGCCGTGCTCGGCCTGCCTTCTGGGCTGGATTGAGCGGCAGGACGGACGAGCGTGAGCGGCCTAGTGCGGGCCTGGCAAGCTGGTCCGCCGGTCGAACCGGGCCGCGAGCGCGCGGATGTCCTTGGCCAGGCCCTCTAGCCCGCGCTCTAGACTGCGATGAATCCTGGTTTCGAGGGCCGCAGCGTCGCTCGCCGTGAAGCGGTCTACGGTGCGCCTTGCCACGTCCTCCTCCAAGGCCCTGACGTCTGCCTCCAGCCCCGCCAAGCGCGGCTTGTGGCCCTCCTCCAGGCTGGTGTTCAAGCGGACAAACTCGGTCTTGATCGCGCTGACCTCGCGAGCGAGGGCCGCCTGCTCCTCCAAGAAGGACTGGATTTGCCAAACGCCAAAGCTAACGACCGCTGCGGCTAGAATGGCGGCCACCCGCCCCATGACCAGCAGCCAGGCGCTGTTGGCCGCGCGCTCCAGGGCGCCGCCGTTGCCATTGCCGTTTGGCATGCCCGCCCCCCTCTGATCGGGCCTAGGCCTGCTTGTTCGGCACCAGCAGCACCAGGATCGGCGTCACCACCGCTCCGATGCTGGCAATCAGCTTGTCGTCCAGACCCAGGTCGATGCCGAACATCGCGAGGATGGTGGCCAGGCCGCTGACCACGCCCACGACTGCCTTGTTGTACTGAGTGTTCATATTTCAGTTCTCCACAACCAAAAAGGCGCCCTAGGGAGCCGGGGTAAAAGCCATTCTTTACAGCTGGTTAAGTCCGAAAAGGGCCGCCGACGTGTCCACCCCCTGCATGCCATCTATGGTGGCGACAGGTCTTCATCGGCCGCTGTCGTCTGCCCCCGAAGGCGCCGGCCGAGCAGCTCGGCCCCGCCTTCAACGAGCGTCATCAGCTCAAGCAGGGTCAGGCGCTCGACGATCTGCTCTTGTCCTCTGACAAGCAGCAGCTCGGGGCCCTAGCCGCTGTCGCGGAGGGCGATGGTGCGGATGGTCAGTCTTAGAGCTTTCTCACTGGCGCCAGGCGCCGCTGCTTCAGTCTCTTCTCGTCCGCCTCTTGCTCGGCGGCAGTGGTGCGCTCGCTGCCCTTGACGGCCCGCGCCGGGCGCTGCTTGAGGAAGCCGTGCTTAGCCGCATGATGGCGATCCTTCAGGACCTCGGGCGGCACAGCGTAGGCGCCGTCCTTGAGCAGGATCGGCTCAATCGTGTGTCCGGGAACCGTCTCGCCGCGCACCTGGTCGGCCTCGGCGGCTGTGAGGATGATGTACATCGTCAGCCCCTGAAGAAGTTGTAGAGCTTGTTCATCGCGCGGGACGCTACGTAGCGCTGGTCGGCCGTCAAGGCGCTGCCGACCATGGCCATGGCTACGGTGCCGGTGCCGTAGCCGGCTCCGGCGAGCTGACCGATAAAGCAGTTTTCGCCGAGCGAGGTCGAAGCCTGAGCCAGCGTGATCTGCTCGACCATCCCGTTCGCCAACTGCCTGGAGTAGACGAGGTTCGAGGCATCCGCCCGGCCCACGCTCTGGAAGCCGACGATAGGGCCTGCCGGCACGACGGCGCCTGATGCCAGGGTCGAGTTGCAGCGAACGGCGTAGGTGTTGTCGCTCCCGCGCGGGCTGATGCCGGTCTTGTTCGACCCCATCCCGCCGAGAAAGTCAGGTGCCCCAGTGGCCGCGTGGTCAATGACGAACAAGGTGAATTCGGCGTCGTTCAGGACGAATTTGAACCCCCCGGCCAGGGGATTCATGTTGGCATTGATGCGGTTATTGGAGGCGGCAACGAGCGTGTAGCCAACGCCTGGGGTGTGGGTGGTCGAGTTGGCCAGCACACCATTGTGCGTCGCGTTGCCCGTCAGGTTCAACAGAGTCGGCGTCTGGTTCGTCGAACTACCCAGCATGTAGCAGTGAATCCAGTCGCGCGAGGCCCAGAACCCGGCTTCGTTGCACTCGTCGACAGTGCGGGCCAGGGCGCGCTTGGTGTCCGTCTCTGCCTCGAAACCCGCTATCGAGAACACAGCTTCCGCAGCCACGCTGTAGCGCCGAGGCCGCGCATCCCAGACCAAGTAGTTGCCGCTGGCGCTCTTGGACGTCACCTTGATGCTGTGGCCCAGCGGCAGAGCCTCCGGGCGCCCCACGGCGAAACCCTGTGTCTTGCGGTCGCTTTCGATGACGAAGGTGTCGCTGGCGCCGATGGTGTCGCCGCCAAGCAGCTCACAGGAATGAGGATAGGTGTCGATGTCGATGGAGATATCGGTGCCGACGTCCAGGGTCTCATAGCCCGAGGTCGGATTGATCTTCACGACGTCGACCCCGGTCACGCCGTCCAGCGACAGCTGGGAGGTGAAGAGCGTCTGGCCGGCCGTGACGGGCGGCTGGTCCACGGGCGGGCCGTACTGCTCTGAGAAGAAGTAGTCAGTGTTGGGGGACAGGACGGTGTTGCCGGCCGTCGAGGTCAGGGTGACGCTAATGTCGCCTTCGCTCTCGGCTTCGAAGTCGGTGACCTCAAAGCGGTACTGGCTGCCGTCACCGTCGAAAGACTTGTCGGCAGCCTCGATGCCGAGCAGAACCACGTTCTCGCCGTTCGAGAAGGTTTGCGTGGTCGAGGGCGAGGCGCGCAGAATCGCCTGGTTCTTGGTCGAATCCACTTGGGCAAGGCCGACCGGCACTAGCCCCGACGTGGCGCCGATTGCCATCCAGGAGCCTCCATCCCTAAAGGAGAGCTTGTCGCTGATCATGGTGTGAGGGAAGCTGAAGATGCCCTGTGCGTTGGCGCCGTCCCCCAACATCACGACGGGCACGCCGGTCGTCAGCTTTTCTTGGTTCCAGCGATAGTAGATGCGCTTGATCTTCTCGGCTTCTTCCTTCGGATCGGGCCTCGGGATGCGGGCCGGCGCGTCGCCCTGATAGAAGTACGGGGCGCGCAGCGAGACCTGGTAGGTCAGACCCGCCTGCAGGCCAAGCCGGATGCCCTGATAGCCTTCCCGCGTCAGGATGCCGGTCAGGGACTCATCCCACTGGCGCGGCACAATCGGCCAATCCAGGCGCTTCAAGCGCTTGGGGATGATGACGCCGCCCTGGTTGCGCTGGACGAACTCCGCTTCTTCGCTGAGCTTTGTGATCCAGGCCAAGCGCATGGCGATCCCTGCGCCCTGGTCGCCCTGGCCGATACCCGGCCCGCTTTCCCATTCGCCCCAGATTGAGAACCAGAAGGGACCGCCTTCGATCCACTCAAAAGGCGGGAACTCATAGTCCAGGTAGAGCCAATCGGTGCCGGCTGCGGTGATGTTGACTTCCATCCGGCGCCGGAAGCCGCCCAGCTGATTGCTGGCCGTGTCGATGGAGTTATCGCGGAGGGTCGCTGTCGCCGTGGCGCCGTTGGTCTGGTGGCAGGACCAGCCCGGCCACAGGGGCATGTCGTCTTCCAACGTGTACGAGCTGCCAGTGCCTCGGGTGGCGTCAGCATGGTGGAAACCGGGATCGACGATGAGGTTCGGCGGCCCGAAAGGCAGGTCCTCGCGCGCGGCGAACTTGAAGTCCTCGGGCAGCTCCTGGCACACCAGCGAGGTGACGTCGAACTTCAGCTCGCGATCCGTCGAGGTGGGGCTCTCTTTCAGGATGAAGCCGTCACCGAGATAGACCCTGAACGGCCACTGCATCTTGATGAGGCGACTTCCGATGAGGATGGCGCCTTTATCGGGATCGTACTGGAAGACGATGTGCTGCGGGGTGTCGACGCCAACCTCTTCCCGGCTTTCGAACTCCTCGCGCCAGACGCTACGGTCGTTGCCGCCTTGCTCATCAAGGCGCTTGTATTCCCTGATGAGGAAGTTGGCGCCAAGCGCCAGCTGCACCTGGACCATTTGAAGCCCGCCGCTGATCTGGAAGACCGTGTTCTCATCCGAGCCACCAGTGGGGATGGTGTTGGTCTGGTACTTGATGGCGAAGTGGCAGGGCCAGGGCGGCAGGGCGAAGGACGCAGAGGCGTCGCCCTTCAGGGTGATCCACTTCGACCCGTCATAGGTGGCCGTGTGCCCCGGATCGGCCCAGTAGCGGGCGGCCTCCTGGCGCAGAGTGATGTCGATGTAGTCCTGGCGTGGGCAATCGGTGGCCTCGCACCAAGAGATGGTGGGCTCCTCGCCCTCGCCCTCGTTGATGTAGTCGGTGCTGTAGGCGACCACCATCCGGCCCTTCTTCCCATCCTTTATCAACGACGGGACCTGGGCGCGGCGGCCGGAATTGCGATAGAGGTTCAGTTGCTGGCCGGTGCTTTCCGAGTTGAAAAGCGTTACCTGATCGGTGGCCGTGTTTGCGTTGAAATCCTGTTCTGGCAGGACACGGCGGGTCTCGCTCACGGCCTCGTAGTGCTCGACAGCCACGCCACCATCAGTGATGGTCACGCCCGGATTCCAGATCGTGTCATTGGCCGTGGTCGGGATCAGCGTGGCCTTGGTGCCATCTTCTCTCACCCGGATGCCGAAATACTCGTCATGCGGGCCGCTGTAGGTGACTTGGTCCGTCGCCGTGTCGAGGACATACTCACCCGCCGTCAGGGTGACATCGGACTGCCCGAGCCGGCGGCCCGTCAGAACGGCGTTCGCGTCGGTCAGATCGCCTTCAAGCGTCAGGGTCTCATCGGCCCCGGTATTCTTAAGAACGAGAACCTCATTCAGGCCGCCCTCTTCCAGGATGAAGGTGTCTCCCGCAGCGAAGTAGGGCCAGCCGCCGAGGTCCAGCGTGTTGGCGACATAATCCGCCTTGTAGCCCCAGCCATCCAAGGCCTGGTCCGACCCGCCCGAGACGTTGCGCTCTACCTCGATAATCGCGGCCGAGAAGTCCCATCCGGGGACGGACAGGATGGTGTCCGTCGGCCCAGTGACGACGTGGGTGGCCTCCTCGCGCTGCTGCGGCAGGCCGGCGTTGTCGAAGCGGGGGCCGGGGACGGACGCCCCGCCCGTGCGCTGAGTCCCGGGGCCGACAATCGAGCGGTTGCCCTCGGTGTCCCAATTGGCATTGGCGAGGATATTGCCGGACCATTGGTCAGGCTTGTTGCGGTTCCGGCGACCAGCCTCACCGGTCGGGCGAAGCGGGCCGAAGCTCTCACCGTCGCCATCGGCTTCCAGGTTCCAGCGACCTTCATTGTCGCGCAGAGACCAGCGGGAGTTCGACCGCACCTTCAGCTTGAAGTAGTCCGGCTCCAGCTCGACAATGCCGAACTCCCACGTGTCGCCAACGCCGACATCGGCACCAATGTCGATGGACGGGCCAAATCGGAGATCCAGCGTGGTGGGGTCGAGCGAGCGGGGATCGTCACAGACGAGGATCGCCATCTTGCGCTTCATCGACCCGAAACTGTCGTTCTCGCTCGCCCCCATGATGGCGCAAGCCAAGAAGCGGCCCTTGGTGTCGATGATGGCATCGTGCAGCCAGACGGTAAGGCCGCCGACGCCCTCGTGCTCGAAGAGGCCGCTCATGTTGGGCTCAAGCACGTCGCCGAGCTGGAACGCCGGCTTCTTGTTGACGGTATCCCACACGAGCCCGTAGTTGGTGAACATGCCGGTCGCGCTGGTCTTCTGAGCGCAGATCTGCTTGGCGTGGGTGGCCGAGATGGTGTCACCGCCGCCGAAGCGGGCGAAGAGCCAGACCTTCTGGGAAGCGTTGGTGACGGCCCGGTGATGGGCGACCCATAGGCCCGCGCCCATGCGGGCGGTGCCGTTGTCGAAGTTGGCGGGGTTGGTGCACACGCTCGCGTCGAGATGAGGGCTGACGACGGCCGTTGGCACCAAGGTGCCCCCTTCCGCCCAGCCCTGGATGCGAGAGTAGCCGACTCTGCGCCAGTTAGAGCCCTCTACGCGGGTGTAGTCGTTCAGCTGCCAGACAGCGACGAGGTTATCATCCAGGTCGAAGCCCAGGACGATCTGGTGATTGTAGTTGCCATTATTGTCCTGAATGATCTGATGCAGAAGCGTCGGCTCGAACACCCGCCCGCCGATGATGCGCCGCTGCCGGCCCATGATGTTGTGGGGGCCGACGACGTTCGTTCGGACGTCGATCCGCCAGTCAATGAGGTGCTGATTAGTGATGTCCTTGCCGACGAAGTAGCTCTTGGTGCGGTCGGTGGCCACCGGCACCACCACGGCGCTGAAGTTGGACGCAATGGCATCGTCCACTGCCGCCTGGAAGGCAGCGGCGTCATCCGTGGCGGCCGTGAGGTCGAGGCCGGCGTCGCCTGCCGCGCCATAGGTTCGAACGTTCACGCTATCGCCGACCGTGTCGCTGCCGTCGACGTCGTCTACCTCGCGCAGCAGGTTGCCACTGGCATCCGAGATACGGATCTTATAGCGCCCAGCCGCCGGGAAGATGTCCACGGTCGGTCGCCCGCCAGCATCGCAGACCACCGGATTGGCGTTGGGCGTGCTGAGCAGATAGTCGCTGAAGGTGTTCTTGCGCGTCGTCGTGCGGGCAACGAAGAAGTCGATCAGCGCGCCGCCGACAGGGCGGCCGGAGCTGTCCGTGACCCTGTCGGGCACGATGGCGTTGAAGCGCTTCATCTACGGGGTCTCCAAAAGAAAAGGCGCCCGAAGGCGCCTTGGCTCAATGATGGGTGCTGTAGGGCCGCTAGGGCGGGCACAAGACCTCTTGCAGCAGGCGACGGCACTGGACTTGGCCGATCATCGCCACGCGGCCGATCAGCATCCCGTTGAACACCTCTCGCGGGAAGGTGTATCGGCCGAGCCTCGGGTCATCGCGGAAGGCCTCGACGCCGTCGCGGAAGTTGCTCTGGCAGCGGAACAGCTCCGGGTCGTGACCATTGTCCAGGATGTACAAGCCGTCGCCGCTGAAGCGGTTCTGCTTCACCACCAGCACGACGTCGTCCGGCTGCAGCTTGGGGCGGAAGCCGATTGTGCCGACTTCCATGAGGCGATAGGGGGCCTCCAGGTGAGGCTCCCCGCCGTAAGGGGCGAGCTGGGCCGCCTGCATCACGCGGCGTCCTCGGTCGCCGAGAAGATCTCCGCCAGCTTCGCCAGGCCCTTGGGCGTGACGCGGCACTGCTCGGTGATCTTCGAGCTGCCGTCGGCGCGGGTCACCTCGTGCACCTTCATCTCCAAGAGGCATTGCTGCAGCTTGGTCTGATACCCGACTAGGTGCAGGTTGCCAGCTCGGCGATAGGCCCACTTGTTCTGCTGCAGCCAGGCGAAGAGGTCCTTGCGTCGCATCCCCAAGGTCTTGGCCGCGTCGGTGATGCAGAGGCTACCGTCGGCGAGTGCGATCCGCTCGTACCCCTCGGCCTTCGGCTGCAGCTCCTTGACCTCCGACTCCAGGGCGATGACCTTCTCGGTGTAGTCCAGAAGGACGGCCCTCAGATGCGCCGGGTTCTCCAGGTCGATACCGCCGTAGCTACCCGTCTTGCGGATGCTCGGCAGGATCTCGCCGACCACCAGCTCCTCGAAGCGCTCGGCGGCAGGCAGCTTGGACTTCATGATCAGGCGGTAGACGTCCCGCTCAGGGATCACCAGAAGGTGACGGACCTGACCCGTCGTTTCGACGGGATAGGTTTTGGCCGCTTTGCAGTGCTTGCGAATCGCCTGATCGGTGTCGGAATAGCCCAGAGCCTCTGCTGCATCCTTGGCTACGATCCAAAGCTCACCGTCGCGCTCGAACGCGCGGACCTGGTGCTGATCGAAGTCGAAGCTAACAAGTTGTGTATTGGCCCCTGAGGGCTCCGGCGCTAGATTGCGCTCAGACATAACCGCGTCCTCCATCGGGTTTGCGGTTGATGTTAGGCCCCGGCTGCTAACCGGGACCGGCTCACCGGCGGCGGAGTGAGGGGTCGCAATCTCGCTTCCGCCGCCGGTCCTCGCGGGATCATCCCGCCAGTGTTCTTCCTCAGAGCTGTTATCCCACGAGTCGCTGCCGATGTCGGCGCCATCTCGGGCCTCTCGTCGCTCTGATCGCCGAAAGACCGCTTGACTCTTGGCCGTGAGCCGATTCCTCGGGCTGGCCCGCAACCGGTCGTTTTCATCGTCCGTTTCATGCCACCCTTGAGTCAGCACGGCTACCCCGCTTCATACAAGTGTGGATAACTGGGTTTATCCCCGTGAATCATCCGAAAACCGAGCCCAGTTTTTCGCTTGATGCCCCTCCCGCCGTCGTCGCGTTCCCGGCCAGCGCGACGGGGGACGCTGTGTGTATGTAGCAAAACCTCATGTACATGTCAATCGCAGATCAATATGCACATACACATCTTGTGCGCCGTATAGAAGCTCGCTATCTTCATGCAATGACCGAACAAGAGCCATTATCCACGCGGATTCAGCTTCTGCTCGCCCCGTCGATGGTCAAGCAGATCGATGAGTACTGCAGCTTCATGCATATCCGCTCCCGGAACGAAGGCATCCGGCAACTGATCATCACTGCGTTGGCGGCATGGTTGCCCGCGATGCGAAGCGACTCGCCGCTCCGCAAGGGGTTTGATCGCCACCCCCGCTTTTCCTCGTTGAACATACTGAAATCAGACGCGCTAAAAGCGGCTGTGCGCGAGCGGATTGACAAGAAATTCGATGAAATGATCGATGATCTAGACAAGATGCTTACGCCAGAGGACTGGCGTGCCATCATAAACGAAACAGCGAGGTTGGAGGCCAAAGAGGCGTCAGGCGAAGAAACTCCCGACCCTGACGAGCCCAAAGACTGACCTCCTTCCATGTCCATCCGTAACGAGCGCATCAAGCTACTGGCCACGCTGATCAACTCCATGGCGGCGGCGGCTTTCGCGATATCGATCATCGGCCCCCTGGCGGCCGCCCTCTACGGCGTCGGCGAGAGCATCGGCCCGTCGGTCGCCCAGATGCTCCTGGGCTTCGTGATTGGCCTTTTGGCCACGGCCGCGCTACATATGACTGCACGTCACCTTCTTGGAGGGCTCGACAATGAGTGACATCTCGCTCTTCGCCTTCATCGTCGTGCCGGTGGGAACCGCCCTCTTCGTCTACGGCTTGGTCCGTTGGCATGACTGGCGCCTGAAACACCACCGCGACGGCTGATTTCCACTCCTTCTTGATTCGCCCGCGCCCCAGGGTCACATCTAGGGGATGATTGAAGCGGTTGCAGAGTGGCTTCGAGGCGACCCCGAGACTGTTAGGTCCATCCTGATTTTCAGCGCTGTCATTGGCGTCGTTGTGACGCTATGTCTTGGCGTTACAGCAAAGAGCCCCGCCGTCTCTGCTATGACCCTCTCGTTTTGGACGCTAGTCGTCTTCGCCTTTTGTTTTGGCTCTTTCTACATGGCTTACAGCGGCGAGAACCGGGCCGGCTACATCTGGGCGGCGGGTGCCGGGCTGTTTTCCTACTACTTGTTTCGGCAGGCGCTCAACAAGTGGAGGGCGCATTTCGCTTGGAGGCGACCCGACAGCAGACCAAACTTGCCGCCCACTCTCTAGGGCCACGCTACCTCCCTTCATTCGGCAACCGCGAGTCCAGCTCCCTCAAGTAGTGGTTGATCGCCTGGGCGAGCGCCGGGTCTCGCAACTCTTGCTCTGACGCGTAGCGCCGCAAGTCCTTCATCCGCAGCCGCATCAAGCCCGCATCAGACCTGCTGGTCGGTCGCGCCAGGAACTTGGCGAACCTCTGGTTCATGATCAGCCGTGCGCTAGCGTGGGCGCCGACCGCCGAGAGGGCCGCCATCTGCCAGTCATGCACGGCCATGGCGCCGAAGCCAGCGCCCGTGACGATGCCGCCGGTGCCAGAAGGGTTGGCGAATTGCTCGGCGCCAGCGACCCGCTCGGCGACCCGCACCAACTGGTCGAAGTTCTCGCGCAGGACACCCTGGCCGTTGGCGTCGAAGAGCGCTTGCTTGGCCGCCGGCGTCAGCCGCTCATAGTCGGCGAAGAAGCGGGCGACATTGAAGTCCTGCCCTAGGGCGGCCTGTGAGGGCGCCGGCACGCCCAGCTGCGATATGACCGTGCTGGACACCTCGGACCAGGCCTCGGGGCTCATGGAGCGCTTCAGGGCGTTGATCTGGCGATCATTCCGACCGGCGCCCCTGGTGGCCGCCGTCATGAAGCGCTGAAAGGCCTGCTCGCCGCTGTCTGCACCGAAAAACTTCTGTAGGTCGCCCCTAATCCGGCCGATGCCGGCCTGGTAGAAGCGGTCGGCGCGCTTGAGGTCCTTCAGCAGCTCCGGGCTGACCTGCCTCGTAGCCTCTTCGATATCGCGGCTGAGGGCGCCATAGATCGCCTTCAGGCGCGCCTGCGGCACATCCGTGGTCAACTTGGGATCTTCCAAGAGGTAACCGACCTCGGTGCGGAGGTTCCGCAGGTCGCTCCAAGAGAGCTGCTTGGGCACGAAGGTCTCGATGGTCCCGCGCGTCTGCGCCGGCCGACCATCGGGCAGGAGCAACTGCGGACCTGAAGTCGGCGCAACGGCCCGAGATTGGCTCGTACCGGCCTGCCCCGGCGCTCCAGGCGTCCCGCGCTCGTAGAGCAGATCGACCCAGCGCTTGAGCTTCGGGCTCTTGAAGGCCTCTTCCAGCGCGGGATCGTTGAAGCGCGCCGCCTCCAGGGCCTCACGGGTGTGGGCGGGGTCGAAGGTCTGCCAAGGGTCGATCTGGGCGGAGATTCGGTCATACAGCGCTTGGGACTTGCCCCGAAAGCCAGCCTTCCCGACGCTCTGCTTCAGGATCTCGGCGGGCGGCATGACGCCATGCGGCCCCATCTCTCCTGGCAGACCGCCGCTGTCGGGGCGAGCCCGCGCAAAGCGCTCGGTCTCCCGCTGGATCATGCGCCCGGTCGTGCCGATGTCCTGGCTCTGGCCGTACTGCCCGGCGGCGCGGTCGCGGGCGGTCTGGACGGCATCCACTTGAGCCTGCGTCCCCTTCTGGACCGTCCCCATGCCGCCAGGAGTAACCCGCAAGGTCTTGGCCAGCAGCTGGGAGAAGGGGCCGCCCACGGCCGGCGCGCTCGGCGGGACCTGCTGTTCCTGGAAGTCCTTCACCACCTGGCGCTTGGCATCCTTTCGGGCCTGAGCCGCCGGGCTGCGGCCGGCAGCGGCTCTAGCACCGGCCAGGGTGCCAGCTAAGCTTGCGCCGATCTGCCCCCAAGGCCCGGCCCCGTGGTGGGCGGCCTCGTTCGCTGCAAATGCGCCGCCAGCGCCTGACGCGACTTGAGTTCCCGGCTGATCTTTGAAGGCCCTGCCGATAGCTGCCACGGTTTGATTAGCAGACTGGGCCGCTCTGGTTGCAGGCCCCATAGGCAAGAGGGCCGTTGCAGCCCCTTCGAACACTCCGCCGGCAATCCGCCCAGGCAATGTTTGAGCCCGAGAATCTACGTCAACCCCTGCATACCGTGCGGCACCAGCGATCTCATCGCTGCCCACAAACTGCCCGTCCTGATAGCCAAGTTGCCGTGCGCCCCAGTTTGCGATGTCGCCAGGAATGCCCAGCAAATTGCTGATCCCCCTGTTGGCCTGCGCCACCGCCCCCTGAGCCTCGCTCAAGAACGTCGGCCCCGCTTCCCAGCTCCGCGCGTTCGGGTCGATGTACTGCGTCGGATCGGCCGGCCGCGCAGGCAAGCCCTCCTCTGAGATCGCCGGCCCCTGCGGCACGACGCGGAAGCCCGGAGGGATGTTGTCGTACTGCGGTCGCTGCCGAGGCGCCGGGGGCACCACCCGGAAACCCGGCGGTACGTTATCGTAGGTCTTCTCGGTCATGGCATCGGCACCCACTGGCCCTGCTGCCAGACAAAGCGCTCGCCCTGGTCGTTCTCGATAACGGTGCCCTCGGGTGAGATGTTCTGCTGCTGCGGTGCGGCCTGCTGCTGGCTCGCCTGCTGCGGTGCTGCTTGCTGCTGATCCAGCTGGGGCGCCTGCACCTCCAGGAGCTGCCGAATGCCGGGGTTGATCCGCTCGTCCGAGAGGAAGGGCTTGACCAGCTGCTGGTGGCGTTCGATGGTCTTGCGCGCCGCCCTTTCGTTGATGTCGAGGACGCGCCGCATGCCGTTGGCGGAAATAGTGATGTCGCCGGCCGCGACCCGATTGGCGAACTTCAGATCGGCGTCGGAGATGCCGGACCCGCTGCCCAGGTTGTCGAGCAAATCCATGGTCTGCTTGCCGAGCACGGCAAAGAGCGCTTCGGTGCGAGCCACATCGGGATCTTCACCGAAGATGGACCCGAGGGCCTTGGCGGCGGCCAAGCGCTGATCGGCGAGCGTTCCCGTGATGGCGCCGGCGTCGAGTATGGCCCTCGCCTGGACAGAGCCTTCCAGCTGCCTCACGGCGGTGTTCGCGGCCTCGCGGCTGGCGTAGATCTCGTCGACCGCGCCCTTGTTGATGTCGTCGAGGAACTTGTCCTCGCCAGGCAGGTTCACGTTGACCTGAGGGGCCGTGTTCTGCGCGGAGCCGGCGGTAGAGAGGATCTGCCCCGTCTGGTCGTCGACAAGCACCCGCTGCCCGTCGACGGTCTGCCAGGACGTGTCCCGCTCGGGCGCTTCGGTCGGAAGGCCTGGCAAGGGCGCCAGCTGACCGTCAGCCGTCCAGGCATAGCCACGGGGGGCGCCCTCGGTGACCGGCAAGCCGTTCGCAAGGCGCATGAACTGCGGCTGCTGCGACCGCCCCTGCTGGGCGCCAGGATCGGCGGCAACCTGCTGCTGGCCCTGTCCACCGCTGAAGAGCGCCGGGTCGACGTGCTGACCGTTTTGCAGGACCTCGACATGCACGGAAGGCCCCGTCGCGTTGCCCGACTGGCCGACGGTGCCGATGGCCTGTCCAGCGGTGACCTGATCGCCCGGCCGCACGTTCGTCCCGCCGAGGTGGGCATAGCGACTGACGATGCCGTTGCCGTGGTCGACCGAGATGATGGTGCCGTATCCGCGTTGCTGCTCGACGGCCAGCACGGTGCCCGGCGCCATCGAGCCGACCGGCGTGCCCTCTGGCGCTGCGATGTCCAGGCCCTCGTGCATCTGGTCCCCGCCGTGCACCGGGTGCTTGCGCTTGCCGTAGCGCGATGAGATCCGCGCGCCCGCCGTGTCGGCGGAAATCGGGAAGGCCAGGCCCGCCTGCTGGTAAGCGCCGGCAACACGGGCCAGGGACTGATCGGCCTGCCCGGCGGCCTGCCCACCGCCCTGCCGGCTCTGCCCAACCACCGTTTGCGCCTGCTGCTGCGGCGACAGAAAGGCCGTGATCTCCTGCTCTGACGGCGCGTTCGGCGACCACCAGGAGGTATCGAGGCCTGCCGCATTGGCCCAGCTCCTCACTCCCTGATAAGCCCGCTCTCTGGCCTCGGGAGGCAAGGGCAGTAGGCTGCCGATGACCGTCCCGGCCACCCCGAACTGCTGGATCGCCGCCGCCTGCCTCTGCTGCGGTAGCCCGCCGATAGACTCGTTCCACGCCAGGGGCAGATTGGGCGTGCCCAAGGCCTGCGCCGCCGCGCTCCAGTCGCCCTGGTAGGCCGCCGGGAGGTACTGGCGGGCCTGCTCTACGGCCTGCTGTGCCAGCTTGTCCTGCTCCAGCTCCCAGGTAATCGCGTTGGTGTTCGCCCGCGTGTAGCCGGCGTTGGCGTCCAGCAGGGCGTTGCGGTAGGGCTGCGAAGCCAGCTCGCGGCCGCCCCTGACCGCCTGAAGGAAGAGATTGCCGGTCATCAGTAGACGCCTTCGAGACCGCCCGTCGCGGCCCGCATGAAGGGATTGGACCCGCCGCCGCCGCCGAAGAGGCCGGCAAAGGGATTGCTCATCCCGCTGCCGCCCAGGAAGCCCGTCCCGAAGCCAAGGCCCAGATCCAGCGTGTCGCCGAGACCGCTGCCGAATGCCGACATGCCTTGCCCCCGATAGGCCGCCGCGTTGCCGCCGCCGGTCACCAGAGCGTTGCCAGCGTTGGCACCGTAGTTGCCGGCCGCGCTGGCGATGGCGTTGGCGGTGTTGGCCGCGTTCGTCGCCAGCTGGGAACTGCCCGTCTGATTGAGACCGGCCATCGCGGCCAGGCGATTGTAGTCATCGCTGTAGTTGGCTCGCTGGCGGCCGTAGAAGTTGCCGAAGTCGGCGCGCTGATTGGCCAGGTAGTTCTGCAGATCGTTAGTCTGGCGATTGTAGAAGTCATTGAACGACCCGACGTTCTGATTATAGAAGCGCTCGGCATCGGCGGTGCGGGTGTTGTAGTAGTCGCCGGCGCCGGCGCGTTGACGGTTGTAGAAGTTGTTGTACTCCTGCGACGCCAGGCCCTGGTTGTAGTCCATCGACGCCCGAAGCGCCGCGCCCGACAAGCCCATGCCGCTGGCGGCGAGGCTGTCATTCAGCGCCCGATTGCCCTCTTCGACGCGGAACTGATAGCCGGGATCGGCCCGGAAGGCCTCGTCGCCGTAAAGGTAGTCTTGCTGGGCCTCGAAGTCGTTCCCGGCCAGGGGATTGTCGCCCAGGATCGCACGGCGGCGCTCGCCAAGGTCGCTGCCCGAGAGTTCATCGCCCACGATGCCGGAGAGCTGGCCTCGGAAGTCATTGCCGGCGAAGTCCTGGCCCAGGGTGGCGGTGCGCTGGCCCTGCAAGCCGCCGGTCGTGAGGTCCTCGCCAAAGATGGCCGCCTGCTGCCGACCGAAATCGGTGTTGGCGAAGTCGCTGCCGTAGATGCCGGCCTGGCGCCCGTAGAAGCCGGCCAGGGCGTTGCTTTGCTGCTCGCCGGCGGGCCGCTGAGGCGGCAGGTCGGCGCGCGGCGTCGCTACCGGCGTGGGGCTTCCGGGCCGGGACGGGGGCGGCGACGGCTGCCGAGGCGCGGACGATCCGCCACCGCCGGTAGCCTCGCGGTACTGCACGGCAGAGGCCTTGTCGGGGAAGTAGTGGCCGCTCTGGTGATCGCGGACGCCGCCGGCCTTGTTTTCGTGCTGCACGCCCTGGTTGCCGACGGGCCGTGCTTTCCGGGACAGAAGCCACTGAGAAAACTCGGGCGTGCCCCGAGGCGGCGCGCCAAGCTCTCTCAGCCTGTCCGAGGCCGGCCCGCCGGAAGCGGCTGCCGCCTGAGGCGCCGGCGCGGCCGCCCGAGCCAGGGTGTTGCCGCCGGCCAGGGTAGGCGTAGTCGAGGTCTGGAAGGGCGCGGCGCCTGCCCACATGCCGGTGGACGGGTCAAAGCCGCCCTGCATGCTGGTAGGTGTCCCGAAGCCCATGAGCCGCTGCATCTCGACCAGCGCATTGCCGCCGGCCTCGATCTGCGGGGCCATGTACTGGCGCTGGAGGTCCTGCGCGCGGCGCTGCTCGGCAAGACCGACATTGAACATCTCACGCTGCAGGTCAATCGACCGGTCGACCGCCTCCAGCTGAGCGTCGGCAGCCGTGCCGGCGGCCTTGAGGCCGAAGATGCCCGAGATGAGCCCGCCCAAAACCATGTCAGTGACTCCTAGTCGACCGCGATCTCTTGATAGGAGAGATCCCAGTTCACCTTCGCTGCCGTGCCGGTGACCATGAAGAGCGCGTCGCCGGCGCCCAGCACTTCGCCTGCCAGCATGTTGCGCGGCGCCGACTCTGATGCGTTGATGGTGACGGTGAAGAGGATGTTGGCCGTCGTCGCCGACCCGCCGGCGGGGACCTTGTAGACGGTCACGGTGAGTGCCGAGGTGTCGGTGTTGAAGAGCTTGTTGGCCAGGATCTGCGTCTGAATACCAGCCGTCAGCACGGCCGCCGCCGTATCGGACACCTGCCCGCGCGCGGTCTTCGGCGTCGCTTTCGCCATGTCTATCCCCTGTAGAGAGAGTTGATGCAGATCGCCGTGGTCGCGCTGAGGCTGCTCACAGGCCGCGTGCCCTTGGCGACGTTGTCACCGGACGTCCGAACCGTCAGGAAGGCATTGCCGGTCAGTATCTCGCCATAGGGGTGATACTGCGCGCCGCCGAGATTGAGGTTCTCCCAGCTTGCCAGGCCAATGTCGCTGTCCTCGGTTGCCGGATAGGGCAGGCCGGTGATGGTGATGTTGCCCGCCTCGGTGCCGCCCAGCGCCGAGAGCACGACCTTGCCGCTGATCCAGACCCAACCATCGTAGCGCAGAAAGCGGCCCGTCTGCGTCGTGTAAGTGTGACTGCCAGGCATCGTCGAGCCGGCAATGACTGGCGTCCAGGTGCCCGCCTCAAGGGTCTCCGCAGGCCCCGTGACGAGCGTCGGCGGCGGCAACGCATATTCGGGCTGCCAGTTCAGAAGCATTTCGGTGACCTCTGGCGCCCCAGAGACCATCGCCGAGACCTGTGGCGGCTCGGGAGACACCGGAACCGCCGTAGGGCGCTCCTGGGCCGCCTCAACCTCGCCCTGGTTCAGCAAGAGCCCCTCAACGGCTTCGAAGCGGTCGCTATCGCCGCCGGTTCGCTGTCGCAGCTGATTTCCTCGCCGCTCCAAATCCTCCATCCAGGCGAGGAACGGCTCTGTCGGGTTGCCGCCCCTGTCGACAATCGCCCGGTCGCGGAACTTGAAGCCGATGCTCTTGTTGACGCTGACCATCAGTTCCCCAGCGGCTGCACTTCCGCGTAACCGCCATAGACGGCGATGCCGACGGGATCGGTCATGCGGAAGCGATTGATGAGGTTGCGACCCTGCCCAAGCCGCGTGGAATAGGGCCGCGCGGTGTATTCGCCCGTCTTTCCGGGCTGCATGAGTCGCTCGGCCATGTAGGTGTGACCGCCGTCGCGCGAGATGTCGTGCATGATGCGCGGATCGGCGCCTTGGCCCGTCGCCGTCCCCTGCCCAGACTCGATATCCAACTCGACGCGCGGGCAGTTGAAGCGGGCGCGGTTGTTGTGGATCTCGATCATGGACCACTGCCGCTCGATGGCCTCGCCGGACTCGGTAGGGTCCGTCGTCAGCTCGTCAATGCGGCCCGAGAGGCTGTCTCCGGCCAGTACCTTGCCGAAGGCCCGGAAGACGACGTTGTAGCGCCAGCGGGTGCGATCCAGGCCGATGCCGCTTGAGCGCTCGCGCCAGCGGCCGGTACGAAGGCCCAGTTCCCAGGTGACGCCCTCGGTCGGAAAAGTCAGGGCGTAGACGTGCTCGCCATCCCAAGAATAGGTCGTCGCCCAGGCATCGGAGATCGTCTCGTAGTCCTCAAACTTCTCTTCCAGCGCGGGCGTCGAGATCGGCCTCGGGCTGTTGTTCTCAATCATCCTGACGGTGCGATCATCGGCCAGCCAGATGACCTGCTGGTCCACCGCGATTGCACTAGCAGCCGCCGCGCAACCCCTATCGATAAAAGAGCCGTCGTAGCGGATGAAGGGCGCAGTGACGAAGCCCTCGCCCGTGTAGAAGGCCTCGACGGATTTCCCGCCCGCGAACCAGAGCAGTTGCCGCTGCTGGACCACCGCCAGGGCGTCGTCCGGGCTGCCCTCGGCCGAAGCGAAGTCCAGGCCGTTCCAATCGGTGACATCATAGGGCCGCGACCAGCGGAATTGCTGCTTGTCGGGCAGGGTCACCACCATGAAGCCATTAATGAAGGCCAGAGACGAAGCGCCTTCGAAGTCCTCATCGGTGATGGCGTTCATGACGCCGTCCTGGACGTACCAGCCGCCAGAGCCGTCGATGATCATCAGCTGAGTGGTGTTGGCCTGCATGTAGACCGGCGCCGTCAGAGAGCCGCCGACGTGGCCCAGAAGCGCCGGCACCCCGCCGCTCGTCACGCTGTAGACCGCCGTGCCACTGACTGCGATCAGCTTGCCGTCGAAGAAGGTCAGCCCCCGGATCGGCCCCTTGCCAACCGTCGCCCAGGGCTTCGAGCCCGGCGTCGGCTTGAGATAGAAGCCGCCAGGGCACCGTGAGCTGTCCTGCGCCGGCTCCGGGTAGAGATTCACCAAGGGCAGTTGGGCGGCCGGCTTGCTGCGGGTGGTGTAGTGATGTCCGGCGACCTGGAAGGGCCTAAGAGGCACGGGCGGCTTCTTTCTCTAAGAAGTCCTCCAGGGCCTCATCGTCCACCACGCCGCCGATGCAGGCCCGGCAGGGGCCTTTGCCGTAGACGATGCGCTGGCTGTCGCGCTTGACGATCTCGAAGCCTTCTCCGAGGCACATGGGGCATTGGTGGTCCATTAGGCGAGTTCCGACGCGTTCTCGCTCATGGTGAGGATCAGCGGCGCGCCCGTCGGTAGTAGACCAGTGTTTTCGGCCGTGCTCCCACACCAAACCCGCTCCCAGGGCCAATCCCGATGAGGGCGAGGATACCAGCGGTCGCGCTCGATGATGCGCTCGACGACTTTCTCGGCCTTCTGCTTCGGCGCACTCACCTTGTCGGCTAGATCGGCGACATGGTCCAGCGCCTCGCGCGGCGACAGACCTGCATCGATTGCGTTGTCCAGCTGTTCATGAATCCACTTGCGGCCGACTTCCGATTTGGCCTTGCTCATCGTGCGGGTCTCCTCTCACCAGTAATTCCAGGGCGTCGCCAGCGGATAGGTCAGCGCCCGGTCGATCTCGGCGTGCGGATCGGGGCCGGTCGCCGCCTGAATGGCGTTGCGGCCGTCTCGGGCGTCCCGGATGATCGACACCGGAATGGGCTTGGTCGCGCCGTCGAAGCCGAAGGCAGGCGCGATGCTCTCCGCCAGGAGGGCAGACAGCCCGTGCATCAAGGAAGGCTCCAGCGGCACGGGGTCGCCGCCCTCAAGCCACTTATCGCCCAGCTCGCTCAAGCCGCCACCCGTGTTGAAGGACTTCAGGAGGGTATTGAGGCGACGCAGGGCGAGGTTGCCGTCCATGCCGCCGACAGTCTCCCCGCCGGCCGTCACGCCCAGCAGATCCAGCGCCATCTGCACGACGTCGTTCGCGGTACGGGTGGCCACGGGAACGGTCATGCCTCGATCCTCCGCTTGCACCTGATGGTGCCTTCCGCGACGCGGCTCACCTTCCCGTCCGACGCCGTGAAGAGCGCCGAGAAGAAGAGATCGCCGCGCGGGAAGTTCGTCGTCTGCTCGGCCGTCAAGTCGACGGTGAAGGTGCCGTCAGTGGCCGAGACGATGGTCGCCGCCGAAGTGGCCAGGGCGGACAGGCCCGGCCGCCGCGCTACCCGCACGGTGACCGAGCCGCCGGTAAGGTCGACAGCCTCCATCAGGCGCGTGCGCGCCGTCATGGAGAGCTGGCGATCCTCCCCCTGCGCCACCTCGAAGGCGTAGCGGTTGGCCACGGTCTACGGCGATCCGCTGAGCCGCACTGCCTGGCGGTAGTCGGTGCATTCGATGCCGTAGAGGGTATCGAAGCGCCACAGGCTGGTGTCGTTGACGCCGTCGTAGACGGAGATGAGCCGCACCGAGATGCCCCGATGCGACTTGCGCGCCTTGTAGGTCGCGCCCTCGGGCAGCTCCATCGGCACCATGGCGAGCGAGAAGGCATCTTTCCGCAGCACCAGGTTCTGCACGTACTCGGTGCTGGCCGTGCCCATGTAGTTGATGGCCGCGTTGTTCGCCGGAGCAGCATTCACCGTCTGCTGGGCACCGCTGGCGATGATCGCCGGCGAGATATTCAGGACGGTGTCGTTGGCCGCATTGGCGTTCGTGGTCACGTCCGCCGTCAGCACAAAGGGCTGCAGGTAGTCCAGCTTGGCCTTGCTCACCGGATTGACCGCGAAGACGCCGTCGATGGTGAAGACATCGCCCTCCTTCAGACCAGCAGAGGTCGCCCACCCATCGGTGATCAACGTCTGGCCGAAGGGCGTGCTGTTGCGCACCGTGTTGTAGTCGACATCTTGCGATGCGCCGTCCACCAACGGCGTGCCGCCATGCGCGCCCACGGTGTGCGTCTGGGCGTTCTGGCCCATATCGATGGCCACCCCGTCAACCGTCGGCAAGCGGCCACGGCTGATGGTCTTGGTCGACAGGTTGTCGAGGTGCAGGGTCGTGAAGTTGTTGGCCAGGGCGGCGTAGTTGCGCGGGTCCAGACAGGAGTAGCGGCCATCCTTCGGCACTGCCTGCTCATTGAGCCGGATGGTGCCTTCCTGGAAGTCGCCAAAGCTGTCGATCAGCTGGCCCGGCGTCCCAACCCAGTTCGGCACCCGCTTGTAGAGCGAATGCAGATCCGCGTCGATCTTGTTGGCCAGCTGGATCATCGCGGGCGTGATGTAGCGCTCGCTGAACTGGCTGATCGTCAGCGTCATGTCGACGGAGGAGAACTCCATGTCGACGCCACGCTGCCGATCCACGGTCAGCGTCACCTGACCCTCCTCGGTGTTCTGAGGAACGGCGGTTGCGCCTTCGCGCACGGTGTACTGGACGGGCCGGCGGATGTTGACCTTGCCACCGGTCTTGTTGCCGTTGTACTGCCGCTTGATGTCCGCTTCGGGTGCGCGGTTCACCATGTTCGCCAGCACGAGGTTGTTTTCGAGCTGGATCAGGGCCTCGGCGGCGATGATATCCACCGAGAGGAGCTGGTTGGTAGCCATTGGCTGTTACCTCTAGGGCTGAAGGCGCCTCAGTGCCTCCCCGCGTCCTGCTTCTCGCGCGCTCGGCGATAGGCAAGCATGTCGCCGCTCTCGGCGAGCTGCTCGACAGTGGGGACCGGCGCGGAGCCGGCGGGCTTCACTGTCTTAGGGGGCGGAGGTGCCTTAGGTTGCTTTTTCGGTGGCTGCGGCGCCGGCTGAGACAGCTTTGCCGACAGCTGACCGAGCTTGAACACGGCAGCGGGCGGAGGCAGCGCGTTGATCCGCGCCAGCTCCTCGGGATTGCTGGCCAGGTGATAGGCCAGGTCATGCGCGTTGTCGGACTCGAAGACCGCTTGGGCAACGGTGTCCGAATAGCGAACGGCGGGGGAGTGAACCACCTCCTCATAGTCGGGATGCTTTTGGACCGCGTCGGCCAGGCCATCGCGATAGCGGCCAATCCGCTCTTGCGCCTGCTGTTGCTGGCGGGTTTCGGCCTGCTGGCGTTCATGGGCCTGCTGCTCTTGCCGGAAGGCATGCTTGGCCCAGGCGGCCATGTACTCGCGTTCGGACCCGAAGTCTTCCAACTTCGGTTCGGCATCGCCGGTCTGAGATTGTGGCTGCGGCTGACCCGGTTGGGCCGCCGGAGCGCCGTTCTGGAGCTGGCGCCGTAGCGCCTCGTTTTCGCGCTGGGCTTCTCCTAGCTGCCATCGCATTTGGTCGATGCGCTTCTGAGCGCTGGACCTGGGCTTGGGCGTCTCTTCCCCGGCCTCTTCGTCCTCGCTCTCGGTAGCATCGTCACCGGCGTCGGCTTCCTCGTCCGACGTGGCCTCTTGGGCCTCTTCTGCGCTCTCCGAAGCCTCGGGGGCCTCGTCGGCGGGTTCCGTCACTTCAGCCTCTTCGGGCTCGGTTGACGTCTTCTCCGGCGCCGCCCCAAAGAGCGACGAAACATCTTCACCAGCTTCTCGCATCTGCCGGTAGTTCTCCGGCATCGCGTCATCGTACCCATCGTCTGCCATGGTCTGTGCGTTCCTCTAGAACGGAAAAACGCCGCCGTTAGGCGACGCTGGCGGCCCTTGCGGAGCCGGAGAAGGCCCTTGCGGGCCAGGAGGCGCCCCGAGTGGGACGGCGGGCCTTGCGAGGCCCGAGAGCGCGCGTTGAAGCGCGATAGGCAATGCCTGTGCGACCTGTTGCTCGATGATGGAGTTGATCTGCCCCATCATCTGCTCTGTCTGCAGCGCGGCCTGGATGTTGCCGAGGCGCTGACCGACCGTATCGGCCTGCTGCCGGTCGATGTCGGCCTGCGTCTTGGCCACCGAGATGAAGTCCTTCTGAGCCTGGGCCTGGACGCGCTGCGTCTCGGCCTCCAGCTTCTGCGCCTGCGCGATCATCATCGGATCGGGCGGCTGCGGTTCCGGGTTGTCCTGCAGATGAGGCGGCAAGAGTTTCTCTAGGCGCTCGGCGATCTTCTGAGCGCCCGGCCACTCTTGGCTTCTGGCGAAGAGGTCGCCTATGTACTGAGCGACGCCAGGCACTGCCTGCATGAACTGGATCATGCTGTTGGCGGCCTCTATGCGCTTGGTGGTGTAGCTCGGGCCGACAGTCACCGTGACATCGTATTCGCCGACCGAGAGGTCGTTGACGACCCGCCAAATGGGCTGGTCGGCATCGTCGACGCCGTCCTGCACCATGATGTTGACCTGTTCCTGGTCCTCTTCGTCCTCCTCGTCCATCACGCGGACGGTGCGGTCCGTGTCGTAGATGTGGGGAATCAAATCCACGATGATCTTGCCGCAGTGCTGAATGGCACGGCTGAGGTTGTCGACATAGACGTAGGTCCCGACGTCGCTCTCCCGCTGTCGGGCCGTGATGGCGACGCCGCTGGTCTCGTTGCTCCGGTTGCCGAGCGCCGCGTCGTAAATGCCAGTGACGCTTTTGAGGTCCTCGGCGGCCAGGCCAACCTCGGCCATGAAGCCCGCCGGCGGCTGAGGCGGGATAGCGCGTTGCGGCGGACCCGGCGCCTCGGGATCGGGCTTGTAGACCAGATAGGCGTGGTTGTTGTGCCCGGCCGCTGCCCAATGGCCCTCTCGCCCCTCGATCTGCTCGGCCGTGACCAAGTAAGGGGCCTTGGGCTGCAAGGCCACGGTCTCGACGGAGGCGGTCCGCATGTAGTTGAAGTTCCGCTGCGCATCCTTGGCAAATCGAACGATGCCGTAGCGCCGCACTTCGTCACCGATGTGAACCTCTTCGCCCAGCACCGAGATGATTGGGATGTGCTTGCCTGGCCAGTCGAGGTTGGCCTCCAGGATCTCGACGCCGTTCAGGAGGTATTGCTCGATTCGGTCAAAGACGACCTCACGCTCCGCGATTGGGGCGACACCTTCGGGCAGCTCCCGAACGATCGAGCCGTTGTCAAGCATGTAGATGGTGCGGGTGTCCGGCACCTTGCGCCAGTACTCTGCGACGCGCACCTTCTCGTTCGCGCGGTCCCACCACGAATAGGTCGAGAAGCGATGGCCCGAGAGAAGCTCGTCGGCCGCCTCGAAGTCCGTCACCGTCGCTTTGGGGTAGGTCTGCTTGAACTCGTCAATGGGCATGTCTTGCGTGACGAAGCAGAAGCGAGCGTCGCTGCGGTCCCACTCCTCGCACGCCGGGTCCCAATAGACGGCGAAGGGGTCCTGGATGCGCCTGATCCGGATATCCTGCTCAAAGCTGTCATCATTGCTGTACTGGGTGTCAACGCGGAAGTGGCCGATGCCGCAACGCGCCGCGCTCTCGACCGCAGTGATGTAGGCCGTGTCGGCCTTGGACTGCACTTCGATGTTGCGAATCAGGCCGGTCATGATCTCGGCGACCTTGGCATCCGCTTTGCCGCCTGCCGCCCTGACCTTGATCGACGGCTTGTTCTGGCGGATATCGCCCGTCACTTGGCGGACGAACTGCGGCAAGCGGTTGATCGTTAGCATCGGCCGCTTTTGATGCTTGCGCGCCTTGAGGATTTCTTGTGGCCACTGGTCGCCGGCGGCGAACTGCAAGTCCTCCAGCGCCTGGTCTCGGTTCACCTGCTCTTTCTGCGCGCTCTCGTCGATGCGCCGGCGCGCTTCGTCCAAGATCTCTAGGCTATTGGATTTGGCGAGCTTGTCGTCGGTCATCACATGCCCATCCAACCGTGCTCTTCCACCATCCCGTTGTAGCTGTCGCGAAACTGCTGCTCGTCCGGCTGCTTTTCCTTGAGCCCAAGCGCCAGGTAGCGGAACCCATCGGCGCCGTGGCTGGCCCAGTCATGGCGCGGGGTCGGCCTGAAGGTCTGCATTTTCGGGTCCCACTCCTTCTGGTACTGCCTCAGCGCCTCTAGTCCGCGCCCGCACTTCTCGCGGTCGAACCAGCAGCGCGGCAGGATGTTTCTGACCGCCTGGATACCGTCGGGAACGGAGATCTTGGGCACGACGCGAACGTCGAAACCGAAGCCCTTCAGCACCGCCGCACGGCTCTTGCCGGTGGACAGCTCGCGCACCTCGACGTCATGTGGCATCTGCAGCGGCTCGTAGGTGTAGGGCTTCTCGCGGAGCACCTTGGCGTAGTGCTCCAGCCCGACGCCCGAGGCCTCGTAGTAGTCGATGACCCGGATCTCGCGGCCGGCGACCTGGACGAACCAGATCGTGGTGGAATCGTCGATGCCGAGATCCCAGCCCGTCCAGACCGGCAAGCGCGGCTCGTAGGGCACGCTGCAGATGCGCCCCTCTTCCTCGGCCGCTGCCATGTGCTTGCCGTAGTAGGCGCCCACCAGAGCGGCCTGGAAGGAGCACTCGTACTCCTGGGCGTATTCATCCTCGGACATCTCGCGCCGAGCACTGTCCAGCTCTTCCTGCGGCAGGATGCCGGTCTGAGACGCCTTTTGCATGTCGCCCCACCAATCGGCGTCCATGTAGCGTTCGCCAGTCGACAGCAGCCTGCCCCACATGGCGTTCTCGAAAAGCTCACAGAAGGAGTTGCGGCCCTTGGGCGTGCCGATGAACACCGCCCACCCGCGCCGGTCGGACAGCGCCGGCCGAACGATCTCGGTCCAGACGCGCGGGTTCATCTGCGGATACTCGTCCAGCACCACGCCGTCGAAGTACTGCCCGCGCAAGGCGTCGGGGTTGTCGGCCCCGAAGAGCTTGATACGCCCGCTGTTGGGGTAGTCGACCCGCAGCTCGGATTCGTTGACGCTCACGGCCGGAACCGACGCCGAGTAATGCTTGAGATAATCCCAAGCGACCTCCTTGGCCTGCCGGTAGAGCGGCGCGATGTAGGCAAAGCGCGGACGCGGGAGCGGACAGCTCAGCGTGCCCTTCTGGAGGTGATTGACGCAGCTGACTGTCTTTCCGGCACGCCTGTGCCAGACCAGAACGATAAACCTCGCCGGATTGTCGTGAAACCGCCTTGCTATCGGGCGCGGCTTGTAGGGGATGACGATCTCCCTAGCCATCGACCTCTTCGTCATCGTTGGCCCAGCGGCAGGTGAAGTCGCCCTTCAGGTTGCCGTTGACCTCCTTCTTGTCGCCGTAGCGCTCCGGCTTCAGCTTCGACAGCAGCCACTTGCGGGAGTCGACGCGGAGGCGAGAGCGCTGGACGACGTCTTGATTGGTGAGAGTGCGGCCGTCGTCCTCGTAGGTGTCGTTCGAGCCGTCATCCGAAATCTCCAAGATCTCGTCGGCCCAGGCGTCGAACTGCGCCTCACGCGCGCGTGCGTAGCGTTCCGCGAGCGGCGGCCTCGCATCGCACCATCGCAGAAACGTCGAAGCCGCGATCTCCTGCTCTCGACAGGCTCCCCGAAGCGCTGCGCCGTCAGCAATCGCGTCGAGGATCGCATCCGCCTTCTTGCTGGTGTACTTCGACGCCACTCACCCTCTCCCGCTCGCCGCGCTAGGCCTGCTCGCTGAGCTGAGCCTCATGCGCCGCGCGCCGGTCGCTGAGACGCAGAGACACCGGGAAGACGACTTCCCTCTGGACGCGTGCCGCCACCTCGTCGCCGTGCGCCGCCCGGTACTCTTCGACCATCGCAGCGCCGGCAAGGTCTTTCATCATCACCCCGTAAATCATCGCCATGTTGGCGTGGAAACTAGCCATAGAGCCCCATCTCCTGCGAGAGCGCGGTGAGTTCGTCGAGGGCTTTGCGGCGCTCCGGCTGCCAGTCCACGTGATAGGTTGCCCGAAGCCGACGCATCACCTGCACCCGGCCACCAGGTCGCGGACCGATCAGCCTTATCACGCCGCTGTCGACCATAAAGTCACGGCCGTGCTCTAGGCGCACCGCTGGGCCAACGCCCTCTGGAAACGCTACGACATCCCATTCGAAAATCCCGTCGACGTACGGCTCCGCGCTGTCGCTCGTCACGCTCGGCGCATAAGCATCGAGGCCCGGAATGTGCAAATCGCTGACTGCCGCTACGGGCACCGCCGCAGCGCCTAGCAGGAAGCTACGCCTGTTCATGGCAATACTCCCTGGTCCAGGCGTGCCCCATGGCATCGTCCAGACCTTCCGACACGCGCCCCCACCACAGTGCCTCGCGGCTCTGGCCGGCAGTGCGCTCAGCGGCGATGTGCCGGGACCATGCGGATGACTCGGCGACGCGAAGCTGTGCCAAATGCGGCGCTGGCAGCGCTCCCTTGCGCCACTGGGCTATGGGGTCACGCTGCGCCCCTCTGCGCAAACCCGCGTCGATCTCACGACAGGCCCGGTTGTTGGCCTCGAGCAACGCCCATGCCGCCGGAAAACGCGAGCGTCCATCTACGGACTTGGCCCAGCTCACTCCGGCAGCTCCTGCCCCTCACCCTCGACGTCAGGCATGAAGAGCGGCTCGCACACCGCGTCGTCGAGCAAGCTGTCGTCGAGCACGTTCTCCGCGCAGAGCCGCGCCCCGGTCTCGCACCCACTCAGCCCCAGCGCCATCAGGGCGCCGAGCGCGGTTAGTCTGATGTTCATGTCACCGTCCCTTCATTCGATGGGCCATCGACTTGGTGAGCATCATCTGCGCCTTCTCCAGCTCAGTGACGCCGACCGCAGCGGCACGCGCGGACATCGGGCGTTCCCGGTCTGCCCGCGCCCTAAGCCCGAACTCGACCGGCCCGACGCAGAGTGCCTTGCTCATCTGGATGTCCGGGTCACCCGAGGGATTGAAGTCGAGACCGACGATGGCCTTCGCCTCTTCAGACATCTCGTCAAGAGCCACACAAAGCACGGGAACGATGCCACGGCCGTCGGGGGCGTCACGGTCTTCAATCCAGTAAGTCATGTCGAGATTCCTCTCAGGTGTCTGGAGCCCAGCGCAGGACTTGAACCCGCAACCTGCACCGTACAAAGGGGCTGCTCTGCCATTTGAGCTAGCTGGGCCAAACGCAAAGCGCCCGGCAGCGGTCAGCTCCAGGCGCTCTTTTTGTGGCGTGCCTGATTTAGCCCACAAGTGATCCCGCGTCGTCAAGGGGCTTTCGGGTCAATGGTCTTCCCAGGCTCCAAAGCAGACGTTGACAGCTTTGGCCATGGGTGCTGAACTCTTTTGCCGAGAGGAAGAAGCCGAACACCTCAGTCTATGGTTGGTGGCAGAGCCGCTGAATAGACACTAAAAAGGAGGGTAAAATGGCCGTGTGGGAGAAACTAGACGACGTAAGCACAAATATTAACAATGAACCATGGAGCCTGTACTGGAGCGAGATTAAGACAGGAACACAAGAATTCGAAGATTTTATTCATAATCCACTGGGCGAGCTAACCACTGTGATAGGCGGAATCAACGCCGATTGGAAAGTTCAAACACAAATGCTCGGACATGAGATAGGACTTCTCGTAGACGCTGTATGCCGACTAGTTCTTGTAGATCCGCGAAGTAAAACCCTCTATTTGACACTATATAAGCACTAAAGCCGGTTGTGGGCGGGTCTTTTCGATGCAAGTCTGATCCAGCGTGACAGTGCAACAGGTCATAGCAGGTGGGCCTACCCGGTTCTGCGTTTCTAGAGCAATCTAGCCGCGCTTGCGGGAATCCCACCCTTTCAGCTCGCAGTACAACGCGATCCCCTCGTGCAGCTGCGCGCTGGTGTAGCCGTTCCGCCGACGCCGCCTTGCGTCCGTCTCGCGGCAGCTGTGGCCAAAGCCCAGCACATCCATGACCGCGCTGTGATCGATGCCCTGCTCGGTGCAGGCCCGCCCCCAGCTGAAGTAGTCTGCAATCAACCTCTCTTGCCGCTCGGCGGCGGCGACCGGTGAGGATTCGCCCGGCGGATCGATAGGCTCTTCCGTCGTCCTCGGTGCCGGCGTGGAGATCCGCATCCCGAGGCCACGCTGCATCGCCACGAAGGCCGCGTTGATCCGCTCGGCCGCTTGCTGCTGGCGATCACACCAGGAATCCCAGAGCTTGGCGTCGACAATGCGGCGGTAGCAGCGGGCCTCGCGCACCAGCTTGCGTTTGGGCTTCCCGCCATCGGTATCGCGCACAAGCTTCTCGACGCGCACGGTGACCGGCTCGTAGTCGCCGCTCTCCAGCTGATGCGGGTTGATGGACGGCCCCTTGTCGTCCCGATCACCGCCCCTCTCAAACATCCGCCATCCTCTCGAAACCGGCCTCACGTCTCGTCATCGTCGTCATCCTGCTCTCTGTCCAAGTCGACCAGCTTGGCGGGCTTCTTCAGCAGTTCGGCATCGAGTTCCTTGCCGGGGCGCTTCGCCGCTCCAGACGGCGTCCTGCGCTTGAACGCCCGCTTTCTTCCTCTGCGCCCTTCCATCAGCCAGCAAGGCTCCGACCTGGCATACGATGCTCTCCCGCTTCGATCTTGTCGGCCAGCAAGTAGATCTCCAGTGCTGCGGCTCCGACGCTCCTGTCCAAGTCGCCAACCTCGTTGGTGTTTTGCCCCACATAGCCCCGCGCTTCGCGCCGAAGGAATCGCACCACAGCCTTTCGCTCCTCTAACTCATCCATCACTGCATCCTCTCTTGCATCGTGGTCTCGAAATCTGGGCTCGTAGTCACTGCGATAGCTCCTCTGGCGCCACCGCTTCCGTGAAGCGCATGCGCTGCCGATCCAGCGACATGTGCACCGTGCCCGGCGTGCCGATCTCGTCCCAATAGCGGGACTTGACTACGTCCAATGTCGCTATCCCGGTCTCTGGATCTCGGCTGATGACCATGCCCAGGTCAGGCTTGTTGGCCCAATGCGCCGAGCCAGAAATGTCGTAGAGGCCCGGAACCTCTTCCCGCCCCAGCTTCTTCGGATGAGCGACGACGCAGACGTGACAGTCCAACTTCGACGCAAGCAGCTTGAACTGCTTGATAGCGTCGCCGGTGTACTGGGTTTCGGTGCGACCAGGAGGCCAGTCATGGTCCAGCTCATTCCAAGGATCGATCACCGCCATCTTCGCGCCGTAGCGCACCACCGCGCTCGCCACCTTGTCGAGCGTCCACTCAAGGCTGGCGAGGTCCTCGTCGCTGGGCACGATGAAGACGAAGTGCCTGTCGATCCATGCATCCGCGTCGGCCAGTTCCACGGCGTCGCAGTACTTCGGGCGCTTGCCGCAATACCAGGTTCTCAGAGCCTTGCGGTGATCCGTCTGGGGGTGCTGCTCGAAGCTGGCAAGCGCGATTGTCCAGCCGTGACGCTCGACAAGGCGGCAGACGAGGTCGTTGACGAAAGTGCTCTTGCCGTGCCCCGGAATCCCGGTGATGACGCTGAAGTCGCCCGGCCTGATCATCACGTGCCTGTCGAGAAACGGGAAGCCCGTGCTATGGCGCTGCCGCTCCGGCACCGGCCGCAGTTCGCTCATCCGGTAAACGCCATCGATCCTGCACCACTGCGCCCGCTTAATGACCTCCTGGACGCCTCTTGGGCCGTAGGCCTGGAGAACCTCGTTCAAGTCCTTGCAGCGCCCGTCGCCGTCCTTGCGCCTCGGATAGATTACCCACTTGCATCTTGGCCGGCCGATGCGAAGCGCCAGGTCGTTCATCAACGCGATGCCGGGCTCGTCACCGTCCGTCGCCAGAACAACCTCATCAGCCTCCTTCAGCGGCGCCCTGGCGTGGTCGAGGTAGCGATAGGCCTTGGTGTCCTCGTCCAGCTTGATTTCCCTGCCCGGCGCCCCGTCCGGCACGCTGACGACACGAGCGATTCCGGACTGCAGGGCCGCCATTGCGTCGAACTCGCCCTCGGTTATCACCAGCGGCTCGCTCTGCAAGGTGGCGTCCACCAGCGCGTTGAAGTTCCAGAAGCACTTGGTCGCCCCCTTGTCCTGGCTGAAGAGCTTGTCGTCCAGGCGCCGGTACTTGTGGTTGACGGCCTGATCGCCCACGACGAAGGGGATCTTGATGGCCTCACCACCACCGCTCATGCAGCTTTCGAGCCCGAGCCTGCTGGCCAGCTCCACGTCGATCCCGCGCGCTTCGAGGAACCTCACTGCGGTGTCGTTCAGCATCGCGACTGCCCCCGCTCCAGCGGCAGTGATGGCAATGCCAGACGACGCCATCGGCTTCGATGGTGACGGACAGGCAAGGGTCCTTCGGGTGTTTTCGGCGTGTGTGTGAGCATTGGGGGCAGAGCGTCTTGTGGTTGCCGATGGTGGTTTGGCGAAGCCTGATGCCAGCCTCTTGCAGCGCGTCGTCGTGCATCAGATGGCACTCTTGCGGACTGGCTTGATTCGGAAGTTCGGCGAGCCTCGATTGCGAATGACGCCGCCGATGTACTCTGACGGACTAGCCTTCGTCGAAGCCGTCTCAACCGCCGCCGTAGCCAGGGCCACGTTGCCCCCGAATGCCTCCAGCAGCTTGGTTATCAACCCTCCGGCCCTAGGGCCGAACACCTCCTTGCCGCGATGGTAGAGACGCGTTCTGGCGTCACTCAGGTCAGGCGATGACGCCTTTGCGTCACTTGCGTGAGCACTGGTAATAGGCACCGTAGGTGCACTACGGGTCCGGGTCTGGGGGGCATATGCATCGCATGATGCCTCGGATGTGCTTCGCATGTCCGTCGCAGATGCATCGCATTGCCGGGTTGCATCTTCTTCCGGAGCCTCTTCCTTTGATACGCTTTTCTTCGCCTTCCGCTCATTGGTGGCATCTGCGGCACCTAATGTGCTGCATGATGCCTCGGACGTGCTCGGCATATGCGGCGCATCTGCATCGCATTGCTGGGTTGTGTCGTCGCCCTCGTCATCGCGTTTTGAGGCGCCTCTCTTGCCCCAGCGGGTGCTGGCCGCCCTCTTGGCGTTTTCCTTTATCTCGGCCGCGCGGTGGTGCTCATCGATGGCCCTCGGGTTGTGTAGAACGCCGTCCTCTTCAATGAATTTGCCACGCGCGAGAAGCTTCTGCACAGCTTCGTCAACCACTGGGCAACCCCGACATAGCGGGGCAACGTCATCCACCGAAACTCCCTGCCCGGTCATCCACATCTCTTTGCAAATCCGGAAGTAGACGTACTCCTCCTGCCAAGTGAGCTTTGCAATGCCAGACTCCCAGCGGTCCGGGATGAAGGCGACGTGCATGGGCTTTTCTGATCCTGCCATGTTCAGCCACCCCTACTCAGCCTGGCGTAGATGTCCCTCATCCACTTGGCCTGCTTCTCGGAAGGCTCTCCGCCGAAGCGAAGCATCCTCACCATGTTGTCGATGAAGTCCGCCTCTTTCTCTGAGAGGTGGCCAGCCCCTTCGTCCTGGCACCAGAGCGCCAGCTCGTACCACGTCGATAGATCGTCCTGGCCGGCCAGCCGTGCTGCTAGGTCGTGCAGGTCCAATCCGTCGGCCTCCAGCACGCGCCGGATGGCGCGCACGGTGGCGACCACTTCGCCGTCGTGGTCAGATGCGAGACGCGGGATGAGCTTCGCGATTGTGGATGCTTGCATGGCTTACCTGCCTATGGGCGTCGGCCCGGTCATGCGGCGGTTGCCGCAACGGTGCGTCGGAGGTGCGGCTCGCAGTACGATGCGCCAGGCACCACCGGCTTGCCGCACTTGCACCTGTCGTCCGCCGAGGGCTCGCCTTCGATCCACTGGCAGCCGCGAGGCCTCCAATCGGTCTCAAGCGGCTCCACGGCCTCCTTGCGCTCGTTGAGAGCCTTGCGCCGCTCGACGCGCCTTCGCCTCTTCGCTTCCCCGCCCCCGTGCCTGATCGGCGATGGCCTGCCCGGCAACCCCATGCGCTTCGCCTTGCCGACGACGGCGTTCTTGGTGACACCGAGGCGGTTGCCAATCGCTGTGGAGCTGACACCCAGCAACCATAGATCCGCGAGCACCTGCGCGCGCTCGGCGGTCCATGCGGGTTCCAGATCAGATCTGCTCATCTCACTCTCCGCTCCCTAGGCGTTCGAAAAACCGTCTTCCTGAGGATGCCCACCTCTTTCATGGACATGCCGAACCGCTCCGCGATTGCCTCGTCCGGGACGCCCAGTCGGATGGCATTGGCCGCGTTCAGGTGCTGCTTGGCGCGCACCCTCGCGATCACGTCGCGAACCTCGTTGGCCGAGATGCCGGCTGACCGTGCGATCTGCGGGACCGGCAAGCCGCCAAGCCAGAGCTGGGCGACACGATCCTCTATGGAGTGCGGGGCCTTCATGCCGCCGGCCTCGGCGGGACCGGCAATGGGGTGAATTGATGAGGGGCTTGCAGGCCTTTCGCGGCGTCATGTTGAGCTGCCCCGGCCAGGGCCTGTGAGGTCCGCTTGGTGTGCTCGGGCTGCCCCTCGGCGCCCGCCGAGAATCGTGGCCGGGGTGTAGGGTGGTGGGGGCGGCGGCGCCAATGATGTCCGCCGCCCCCGGCTGCAAGCTGACGGGGGGTCCGGGTAGGGAGCGCTTGCAGCAGACTACTCACTCCTTGGTCTCGCCTTCCGCCCAGCTAGCCAACGTGTGCGCCGCACGAGCCAGATAAAGAGTGCATGCAGCGGCGGTGCTATCGCTCGCCTCGACCAGCCTAGAAGTCTCATTCAGAAGTTCCTGGCGCCGGTTCTGGCGCTCTTCGATAGCGGCGACGCGCATCTCGATGGTGCGGTGTTCGTGGCTCGGGACATTGCGGACCTCCCGATAGAACAGCCGCTTGATCCGGCCGGCATCCATGCCGAGCTTCCAAGCGATCCGCGCGAGCCAGCTCTCTTGCGTATCGTCCCACCGCTTCGGCTCCGCCGACACGATGAGCCGGCGGACGTCGTCGGCCACTTCTTCAGGCGTGATGCTCATTTCCGAATCCTCGGCAGATTTTTTTGAGATCACGGAATCCTCCTTCTCCACCTTCAGGGGCGGAAGGGAGGACTCTTGTGGAGCACATCTCAAAAGCGTTGAGACGAGTGATGGCGGGTCTAGCAAAGCGTCGGGGGTGCGATCCCCGCTTTGCCAGGCCGCCGGTGAAGGGGGCGGTCACTGACCAGCCCTCAGGAAGGAAGAGCCGTCGCAGACCGGAGCAGCCTTTCGTGACGCGGCGCGGATGCTGTGGCGGCGATTGAGCAAGTCGCGGAGCTGATCCTCGCCAGCGCCCGAGACGACAACCGGTCGCTCGTAAGTCTGAATGATCAATGCGCCGTCAAGCACCCGCGTGGTGATCGTTGCCGTGTCACCGGCTGCGACCACGCAAGGCAGGCGGAGATAGTAGCTCATCTCACGTCCTCGCTGATGGTGGCGGGCTGCTCGAATGCGTCGTCAGGCAGAGAGGCAAGGCCGACGCCGAGGGCGAAGAGGATGATGAGCGCGATGGCCGCCAGGCTGACGAGCGAAGAGGCCCGTAAGCAAAGCAGGAGGCTGATCAGCGCCATCGCCCACCCGGCGGCTTGCAGGGCCTCGGTCATGCGTTGGGCTCCTTGGCCTTTGTGGCGGGAGCGGCTATCCCGAGGGCCTTGGTGCGCTTGGACAGCTCCTCTTTGGTGTTCCGGCGCACGCAGGCAGCTTCGTGTCGCTGCTCTTCACAGGCATTGCCGGCTGCAAGGCACGCCTCGGCGAATGCCAGATCGGCGCGAAGCCCGCCCAGACCTGCGGCGAGAACGCAGGGCACTGTCTCACGATCCAAGGACTTGTAGGCCTCGAAGAGATGCGGATCGCCGACCACTACCCAAATCTTGATCCGCTTGTGCTCCTCGAACCGCCAGTCTCGGCGCACGAGGACAGGCTCTTTGGCCTCGCCCTTCTCAATGCTCTCGGCAAGCGCCTTGACGCGGGTTTCATCAATGGGTCCGATGGGGCATCTCAGAGAAGAATAGAAGGCGGCCTTCATCATCCGCATGTCGTCAACAGGGACATCCAGGACACGGCCCGGCTGAGGCGTGGCGTCGCCTTCGGACAGCAGTCCCATGCGACGCTCAAGCTCGTCGGCCCATTCCCAGGCCCAGGCCAGCTGCGCCTTGTAGAGCCGGTTCCAGAGCTTCTCGGCCTTCAGCTTTTCGGCGAGACGGGCCTTCTCACCCTTGAGGCCCCTGACATCGGCCTGAAGTCTCCTGATCTTGGAGGCCTTCTCGTCGGTGGGCTGGCTCGGCGGACGGATGGGCTCCGCTTCAGCGACCTTTTCTTCCTCGCCGTCCTGCTCTTCGGGCTCTTCCTGCTTTTCAGCCTTCACGACCTCCTGGACCTCTGCCTTGACGTCGGTCCAAGCCGCTTGCTCTTCCTTGGGGACGGCCTTGACCGCCTTGGCGGCTGCGGACACGGAGACCTCACCTTCCTTGACGGCCTGGACGACGTTCGGAGCACCCTCTTCCATGACAGATCGCGCGCTCTTGACGGATCGCTCCGACACGTTCAGCAGGTCGGCCGCTTCTTTGTTCGT
This sequence comes from Rhodospirillales bacterium, assembly GCA_963669375.1. Lineage (GTDB taxonomy): Bacteria > Pseudomonadota > Alphaproteobacteria > Kiloniellales > JACOMY01 > JACOMY01. The sequence goes on from OY770024.1 coordinate 2,829,079, forward strand.
GACTGGAGCAGGCTCGGATGGGCAAGTTTGCCTATCTGCGACCGCCTTGGTCTGGCCCTTCTTGAGGTTGGCGAGATGCCCGGCCACCATGGACCGCTGACTTGGCTTCAGGTGTCGCCGCCGGATGTTCAGGCTAATCACGAAGCCGATTGGATCGCTGCCGTTGTACTCGGCAATGGGGCACTCGACCCCAACCTCCCGAGCGGCGCGGTAGCGATTGCGGCCGTCGAGGATCTGGCCCTCGTAGATCGTGATCGGCTCCCGGACGCCGTGCGCGCGGATGTCCTCGACGAACTCGTCAAAGTCAGACCCCTCGATCTGAGGGAAAGCCTCTGCCAGAGGGTGGACGGTCAGTTCGGTCATGCCGCGTATCCCCCCTCATCTGCTGATGCAGCAGCCGATTGTCCGTGCTGGTGTCCATTCAGCAGATCGCCAAGAACGGCATGTAGCTCCTCGACCGCTGCCCAATCGAGAGAGACCACCGGCGATGCTCCATAACCTTCAGCGTTCACGAAAACGGCTGCCGGCCCCAGTCGGCTGGGGCCGAGGACAGTGAGCGTGTCGCCGTCCTCGTCGATGCGCCTGAAGAACGGCAGCCCTATTGCCTTCCGGGGCTCACTTTCCCCAGTCAACAGCCACCCTGGAGAGGCCTGGAATGCCTGAGCGTAGATCTGCGCTACGTCGAGCGTCAGACCCCTACTTCCGTTCTCGTGCGCGCCATAGGACGAGGGCGCCCAACCGAAGTGCATGGCTGCAGCTCTCGCTGATCGAAAGCCGGCTTCAGCTCGGGCTTTGGCCAGGCGATCAGAGGGCGCGCTCATGCCGCGCGACCTTCCACGGAAGCGCCCTGCTCCGGCGGCTTGGCGGGAGCCGGCCTCGGCACATCGGCAGGCCAATCCAGGCCCTCCGGCCAGTGATCGCTGAACCAAGCCATGCACCTGGTGTAAGTGTCGATCTGGCAGCTGCGCCCCTCGCCAACCTCCTTCAGGAAGGCGCCGTGGTTCATGACCAGTGTCGAGGTCCGAGCGAGCGAGATGCCGCGAGCGTCGGAGTAAGCGCTGCCCAGCGCGAGAAGATGCGAGCGGAAATCCATGCCGCGTATATGCGGGACGAGCACCGCAAAGTCAACGGGATTGTTGCCGCGAGACGCTCCGCATTTTTGCGAAGATGATGCCACATGGACGGCAAGTACGATAACTCTGCCCTTATGGAGCGGATCAATGAGGCCTTAAGGGCAAAGGGCCTCAAGGAGCGCGGGGCCTCAATTGGTGCCGGTCTAGGGCCAGATGGCATCAGGAACATTCGTCGAGGTTTCACGCCGCGCGCTGACACGCTGATCAAGCTGGCCAAACATCTCCAAAGAGACCCCGCTTACTTCTTGGAGGCTATGGAGGTCGACTTAGACAAGTCACCCGATCTGCCGGTCGGCTACGACACGTCTATTTCGGCGGGGCAGCTCATTGAAGTTGGCCACAGTGAGTACATTGCCGTAGCCCGATATGACGCGCGAATATCGGCAGGCGACGGATCGATCTTAGATCCCAATGCTGCTCCCATGGACCACCACCTCTTTGAATCTCAGTGGCTTCGGTCGTTGACTCGCGCGGCGCCAGACCATCTGGCGATCCTGCGGGTTGATGGAGACAGCATGGTCTCGACGCTAAATGATGGCGACTGGGTCCTGGTCGACCGCAGCCAAAACCGGCTAGGCCGTGAAGGCCTCTATGCTCTGGCCGTCAGCGATGCAGCCTGGATAAAGCGCTTGTCCCTGAACCTCAGTGAGCGCCTGGTGCGAATCATTAGCGACAATCCGGCGTACCCGATGCAAGAGCTGTCAGCAGAAGAGTTGGTCGTCATTGGTCGCGCGATATCTGTCGTGAACAGGCCTCTGAGGTAGTGCGGCAACAATACCGCATTTGCCCTTGACGCGGTATTCACCCCGCATTACCTTCTCTCTCATCAACGCGATGGGAGATGCCCGATGCTCGACTTTCCAAGCAAGCAGCCCACCACCGCCGCCGGATGGCTGGCGCTGATCAACGAGCTGGTCGACCGTGACGAAGAGTTGGCCCAAGAGCGCGCACCGAAGGACAAGCTCATTGCCTGCAAGCACGCCATCGACGCCGCTCAAGAGAGCTTCATCGCTCACGAGTGCAGCGACCTCACCGATGCGCTGGTGAAGCTCGAAGACGTCCTGCTCTCCCAGAGCGAGGAGCACCTCGACAATCGAATCCTGCAGTCCTTCAAGAAGGATCTGCTGCGCCTGCTGAGCACCACCGTGGGGGAGGAGACGCAAGACACCTTCCTCCGCTACGATGCCGACCTGAGAGTGAACTTCCTCACCCATGCCTACGCGTGGCGCGAATGGGCGGGCCAGCAACCTGTCGACTGCTGGCTCACCTTCGCCATGAGCGCCATGGCGCGCGCCGAGAGCTGCCCCGACTTGAGCGCCGAAGAGGCTGCCGCCGAGCGCGCCAGGGCAATGGCCTTCGTAGCGCTTGCCGAAGAAGCCCGACTAGCCAAGCTGCGAGGCAAGCTGCAGGAGCCGGGCATCGCCGCTGCAGCCCTGGCCGCCGCCCAGCAGGCCTGGGGGCGACTGGTCGAGACCACCGCCGCCCTAGAGGGTGCCGAGAAGCGCGGCGATCCCCAGTCGGAGGTCCATGAGCTTGAGGATGCTGACGCAAGTGCTGCGGCCGCCGCCATCGCCGCAGAAGAGGCACTCATCGCCTGCCGCTCCGCTAACCTCGACGATATCTACTCCAAGCTGTCTTATCTCCGGCAGGACTTCGGCGGCGCGCTGGAGTGCACAGAGGAACGCTTGATCCGGTCTGTCTTGGACGACATCGAGCGATTGAGCGAGGCCGAGGCGCTAGGGGCGCCCCGCAAGTTCGGCCCATACCGGCCGGAGCCGTTCTCCGACGAGGAGCTGCGGAGGATACAGGCGGGCGACGAGCAGCCTCACGCCCACCTAGAGGCGGCGGAGTAGGGGAGGCGGCCATGAACCAGATTACGCGACTGCGAACCCCTCGCTTTCTTGCAGAGGCATTAGTGCTTGCAAGGCTGGCGTGGAAAAGGGCGGAGCGGGAGACCGATGTCGCAGACGAAGCCGAGCTGAACGGCGAGCCTGAAGAGAAGGTCGCCTCCCTGCGGACTGTCGGCGAAGCGGCGACTGATGCGGCCATGTCCGCCGATGAGGCTGTCGTGACCCTTCCGGCTGCGGATCTACGCGACGTCTACATCAAGTTGGACTATCTGCAAGAGTTCGCCGGAGGCTTCGAGCACGACTACCAGACCCGCCTGGTGCGATCCGTCCTGGCCGATATCGAGCGGCTCATGGGGCCGCCGGAGAGCCCGTCCGACTTTACATCGCCGCCTTGGGCGGTGGAGCAGGGGAGGGCAGCCCAGTGAACGTCCAACCTCAGACACTCTCGAACCCGCTTTCTCGGGCAGCCGTGTCCGTTGCGGACGGTGCGTCTCGGCCCTTCTTCGCGACGATCTCCAGCAACAACATGGCCCCTTGGCGCAAGGGAGGCGAAGCGGTCCTGGTCGATCCCAACCGGAGTGTCAGGCCGGGAGACTTTGTCTTCGTAGAGCTTGAGCCGGAAGACGACGGCGAGCCCGGTAGGCGCCTGGTTCTCCGGCTCACCAAGGCTGCGCCGGACCACGTGGAGCTGGAGCAGCTGAACCCGAGGCGCCGCTTCACCGTCCCGAGAATGCAGATCCGCGCCATTCACTGGGCGGCCGGCATGGACGAACCCTGCGGGAGTTGAGGCGGCACCGATGCCCACCCACCTCCTCCCCAGCCAGGTGCTGCCCGAGGGTCTCCATCCCATCGGCCTGACGGCGCACCAGGCCGCGCGCCTGATCGGGATCGGCGTCGACAAGTTCCGGGCCATGGTGGGCGAGGGCTCGATGCCGGCACCAAGGGAGATCGGCAGCCGCGTGCTCTGGTCCAGGGTCGAGGTCGTCGACGCCTTCCACGCCCTGCCCGAGGCGGAGGGCTATAGCGCCGCCAACGGCAACGACAAAAACGAGTGGGATTGATGTCCGTGTTGCCGCATAGTTCGGTGATGAAGGTCCTGCGCGACTACGCCTACATCCGCAGCGACACTGATCGCCACGGCAATCTGCGCGTCTACTATCGGCGCTATGGCCGCAGCGTCCGCCTTAGCGCCGAACCAGGGTCCAAGCTCTTCGAACTGCAGTATCAGGCCGCCGAAGCGGGCGAGCCGATCCCTGCGGCATTACCTGGCGAACCTTCCCCGGCACCGAAGCCCAATGTCGCCACCAAGGCGGCGCCCGGCTCTCTGAAGTGGCTTGTCGACCGCTACTGCGCCGAGGCCGCCGTCTACAAGCGCCTGGCCGACAGCACCAAGCGGACGCGGAAACGGCAGCTGGATCGCTGGTGCCTTGAGACCGACGATGCGGGCCGGCAAGCCGGTACCAAGATGGTGAAGAATCTCCTGCCCCGCCACCTGCACAGGCGGATGGACAGGCTCTGCGACACGCCCGAGGCCGCCAACGACTGGCTGAAGGCGGCGCGCAAGATGTTCCGTTGGGCCGTCAAGCAGGAGATCCTGCAGGCCAACCCGGCCATGGGCGTCGAGTTCATCGAGACCTCGACCGAGGGTCACCACAGCTGGACGCCGGACGAGGTCGCGCAGTACGAGGCCCACCATCCGCTCGGAACCACGCCGCGCCTTGCCATGGCCTTGCTGGTCTACACCGCGCAGCGCCGTAGCGATGTGGTGATCCTCGGTCGACAGCACCTCTGCCGGATCGACCTGGACGACGGCTCCAGCCTGCCCGGCATCCGCTTCACTCAGGTGAAGGGCCGTAACCAGAAGATGAAGGCCTTGGTCCTCCCGATCATCGCGCCGCTGCAAGAGGCGCTGGAGGCCGGCCCCCTGGGCGACCTGGCTTTCCTCAAGACGCAGTACGGCAAGCCCTTCAGCGCGGCGGGCTTCGGCAACGCGATGCGCAAGTGGTGCGACGCGGCCGGCCTCCCGCACTGCTCGGCTCACGGCCTACGCAAGGCCACCGCCGCCTTGATCGCCGAGAGCAGCGCCAGCGCCTACGAGGTGCAGGCGATCCTCGGTGACAGCCTGAAGCAATCGGAGCAGTACACCCGCGCCGCCCGCCAGAAGGTTCTAGCGGTGCGCGCAATGGGCCGGGTCGCCCAGAGACAAAGCCAGATCAAGATTGTCCCACCTTCAGAGGGGGTGCGAAAAAGTGGGACAATTTCGGGATCTAAGTCGTTGAAATGATTGACACCCGAAAAGGGGGTGGTGCCCGTGGAGGGAATCGAACCCCCACTCCCGAAGGAACGCGATTTTGAGTCGCGCGCGTCTACCAGTTCCGCCACACGGGCCAGCGCAGCTTTGGAAGGCGGCACTATAGTCGCTGCGCCGGCGGCTGCAAGCCCCGAAGCGGGGCAGCTGGGGCTTGCCTTTGGCGCGCGCGCGTGATCCTGTCCGGCCTCGATCGCCACCATCCCTGTTCAAAGAGTATGCGGACGGACGATTTCGACTTCGAGCTGCCGGACGAGCTGATCGCGCAGCGCCCCGCGCGGCCGCGCGACGCGGCCCGCCTGCTGGTGGTCGGCTCCCGCCTCGAGGATCGGCATATGCGCGATCTGCCGCTTCTGCTCGATCCGGGCGACCTCTTGATCCTGAACGACACCAAGGTGATTCCGACGCGGCTCGTGGCCCTGCGCGGCGGCGCCAGGATCGAGCTGACCCTGCACAAGCAGGAGGGGCCGGCCCGCTGGCGGGCCTTCGCCAGGCCGGCGCGCAAGCTCAAGGCCGGCGACCTCTTGGCCTTCCCCTCCGGCCTTCCCGCCAAGGTCGTGGAGAAGGGAGAGGCCGGCGAGGTCAGCCTGGAGTTCGACAGCGACGAGGCCAGCCTCCTGGCCTATCTGGAGACGCATGGCGGCATGCCGCTACCCCCCTACATCCGCAAGGGCCGGGGCGACCACGAGGACCGCAGCGACTATCAGACCCTGCACGCCCGCGTGGCCGGCGCCGTGGCGGCACCGACGGCCGGGCTGCATGTCACGCCGGCCTTGCGCGCGGCGCTGACCTTGCGCGGCGTCGAGACGGCCTTCGTCACCCTGCATGTCGGCGCCGGCACCTTCGCCCCGGTGCGCAGCGACGACCCCCGCCATCACCGGCTGCACTTCGAGTGGGGCGAGGTTACCGACGCCACCGTGGCGGCCGTGGCGGCGGCCAAGGCGCGCGGCGGGCGCATCGTCGCCGGCGGCACGACGGCCCTGCGCCTGCTGGAGAGCGCCAGCGACGAGGCGGGTCAGCTGCGGCCCTTCAAGGGCGAGACCGGAATCTACATCCTGCCCGGCTATCGCTTTCGCCTGGTCGAGCGGCTCTTGACCAACTTCCACCTGCCACGCTCGACGCTCTTCATGCTGGTCTCCGCCTTCTCCGGGCTGGCGCGCATGCAGGCGGCCTATGCCCACGCCGTGGCGGAGCGCTATCGCTTCTACTCCTACGGCGACGCCACCTTGCTGACGCGCGAGGACCTTCCGTGAGCGATTTCGCCTTTAGCCTGCTCGCCCAGGACGGCATGGCGCGGCGCGGGCGCCTCGCCACCGCGCACGGCACGGCGGAGACGCCGGCCTTCATGGCGGTCGGCACCGCGGCGACGGTCAAGGGGCTGATGCCGCCCCAGATCGCCGATAGCGGCACCGAGATCGTGCTCGGCAACACCTACCACCTGATGCTGCGGCCGACGGCGGAGCGCATCGCGGAATTGGGCGGCCTGCACCGCTTCATGGACTGGCCGGGCCCGATCCTGACCGACAGCGGCGGCTATCAGGTCATGTCCCTGGCGGAGCTGCGGAAGGTCACCGACGAGGGCGTTGCCTTCCGCTCGCACCTCGACGGCAGCCGCCACCTCTTGACTCCCGAGCGCGCGGTGGAAATCCAGCAGCTGCTGGACAGCGACATCGCCATGGTGCTGGACGAGTGCGTCATGCTTCCGGCCGCGCCCAAGCAGTTGCGCGACGCCATGGAGCGCAGCCACCGCTGGGCCGAACGCTGCCGCAAGGCCTTTCGGCCCAAGCCGGGCCATGCGCTGTTCGGCATCCTGCAAGGCGGCGACGACATCGCCATGCGCCATCGCGCCGCGCGCGAGCTGCAGGAGATCGGCTTCGAGGGCTACGCCCTGGGCGGGCTGGCGGTAGGCGAGCCGCAGGAGGTCATGTTCAAGGTGACGGAGGAGACAACGCCGGCTCTGCCGGTCGACCGCCCCCGCTACCTCATGGGCGTCGGCAAGCCGCTGGACCTCGTCGGCTCCGTCCTGCGCGGCATCGACATGTTCGACTGCGTGCTGCCGACGCGCAGCGGGCGCACCGGCCAGGCCTTCACCGCGCGCGGGCCGGTCAACATCCGAAACGCCCGCCACCAGGCCGATCCGCGGCCCTTGGATCCGGAGTGCACCTGCCCGACCTGCAGCCGCTTCTCGCGCGCCTACCTGCACCATCTGACCAAGGCCGGGGAGATGCTGGGGCCGATCCTCATGAGCCTGCACAACCTGACCTTCTATCAGGGCCTCATGGCCCGGCTGCGCCAGGCGATCGAGGAGGGTCGGGCAAGCGACTTCGCGGCATCCTTCGCCGAAGAGCAGGCGCGGGGCGACATCGCCCCGCTCTGAGCGTGGCCCGTCAGGTCGCCCGAAAGTCCACGTTCAGGAAGGTGGCCAGCACCTCATAGCCGATGCGCCGGTAGATCTTGTTGGTCGTCGCGTTGTGCTTGTCGGTGAAGATCAGGCAGGAGCGCCAGCCCGCCGCCAGCCGCTCGGCGGTGAGCGCCGCGACGCAGGCCGTGGCATAGCCCCGCCCGCGCCAGGGCGGCGGCGTGTAGACCATGTTGATACGGCCCGTCGTGCCGGTGAAGGAGGTCGGCTGAAAGGCGGCGAGGGAGACCGGCTCGCCACGCCGATACCAGGCGTAGACCTGGCCTTCTTCGATGCGCCGGCGGGCTGTCCGCCGAGCAGTGGCGATCTCGTGATCGCTCAAGCCCATGTCGCGCGAGGCACGCTCGTTCCACTCCCCAAAGAAATCGGCATCCTCCGGGCGTACCCGCTTCAGGTCTCCGGATACCTCCGCCGCAACCCGGACCTCGTCGAGGCGATGCAGGATCATCTCCGTCGTCTTGCGCCGCCGCCCCGCCCCGGCGGCGGTCCAGGCCTCGGTGAAGCGCTCGGCAAGGCCCTCGATGGCGATCACGCCGGAAAGTGCCTCGCCTTGCGCGGCCAGGTCCGTCGCCAGGTACGCCGCCGCATCTGCCGCGCCGGCGGAGAGAAGCAGGTTGAAGGGCGGGGTTCTGAGGCCGGCCAGCATCAAGCGATCGCCCGCCTCGACGCTCACACAGAGCGGACCGCCGTCCCGCCAGGCGCCGCCGCCGGTGATGACGCCCAGCATCAGGGAGTTCTCGTCTTCCCGAGCCGTCAGGAAGTCCTTGCACCGGGCGGCAAAGGCGTCGGGCGACGCCAGGCGCACTACCCGCATGGCCACGCGCCATGGTCTGAGAGTCGCGACAGCCTCATGCGACGAAGGCCTCGAGCTTGGTGACGAAATCCCGCAAAATGGGGTCGCGGTGGAGCTCCGTCACGCAGCGAATGGGATGGCGGCTCGGGTCGATCTCCCACGTGATCTCGGCGCCGAGACGCGGCGAGGGCACCAGCGCGCTGGGCGCCCAGGCCGGGTTCAAGAGCCAGGCGACGGCCGCCATGTCCCAGATCTGCTTGGACCAGAGCTTGTGATCGGGGCTGTATTCCTTGAAGCGCATCGCCAGGAAGGCGCCCAGTTCCCCCAAAGGTTCGACGTAGCGCTCGATCTCCGGCACGCTGGTGTGAAGGTGCGAGGTGACGCCCATGCAGGGCACCAGCACCAGGGGCACACCGCTGTCGAGGAGGACCTCCGCGCCGCCGACATCCTGCGCCAGGTTGAACTCCCGCGTGTGCGGCCAGGACAGGACATGGCCGCCCAGCCAGACCACGACGATGCGGTCCAGAATGTCGGGCGCCTTTAAGATTGCCGAGGCGACGTTGCTGATGGCGGCGATGGCGATGACGTAGAGGGGATCGTCGCTGGAGCCGGCCCGCGCGCGATCGATCAGATCGTCGACCGCGGCGGCCTCGCGCGCCTGCTTCTCCGGTCCGACGAAGTCGGTGACGCCTTTGTGGACCAAGCTCTCGTGGGGAACCGCGAGGCGCTCCAGCACCCGCAGGATCTCCGCGTAGCTCAGCGCCATGCCCTGGCCGGGAGACTCTACGAGATCCCTCTTGAAGGGCGCCGCGTAGATCGCCTCGACCTTCAGGCGCTCGGGCGACAGCATCATCTGGACAATCGCGAACTGGTCGTCGATGTCGTTGAAGGTGTCGCTGTCCATGACAACGCGAACCCGCCCCTCCGGCGGCGTCAGGAGCTTATGCCGCGTCGCGTCGCTGAGATGCATGGTCGCCTCGCCGTTGCGCGGCCTCTGTCCTAGCAGCCCGTGGAACCGCGATCCACTTGCCTCGTGCCAGGCACCCCCGGCATGCCTAGCGGAAACCGATGGTGTTGAGCGCGCGCAGATACTGCGGCGCGCAGTAGGGAACCTCGGCCCCCAACTCCGCCGCCGCGCGCAGGGCCCAGCGCGGGTCGGCCAGGAAGGCGCGGGCCAGCGCCACCATGTCGACCGTCTCTCCGCGGATCAGGGTTTCGGCCTGGCGCGCATCGGTGATCATGCCGACCGCCATGGTGGTGACTCCGGTCCGGCGGCGCACCTCCTTGGCAAAGGGCACCTGGTAGCCGGGGCCCAGCTCGATCTTCTGGTCGGGCGACAGGCCGCCGGAGGAGACGACGATGTAGTCGCAGCCCAGTTCCTTCAGGCCGCCGGCCAATGCCACCGCGCTCTCCAGGTCCCAGCCGCCGCCGGTCCAGTCGCTGCCTTGCAGGCGATAGCCCATCGGCCGCTCGGCCGGCCAGGCCCCGCGCATGGCTTCGAAGACCTCCAGCGGCAGGCGCATGCGGTTCTCCAGGCTGCCGCCGTAGGCGTCGCTCCGCCGGTTGGCCAGCGGGGAGATGAAGTTACTGACGAGGTAGCCATGGGCGCCGTGCATCTCGATGAGGTCGAAATCCAGGCGCAGAGCGCGCTCTGTAGCCTCGACGAAGCGTTGCTTCAGCGCCGCCAGATCCTCGAGGCTGGCTTCCTCCGGCCGCTGCCAGCCTTCGTCGTAAGCGTCGGCCGAGGGTCCGAGCGGCGACCAGGGCAGTTCTTGCGCGCCTAGCGGAGCGCCGCCCTTCCACGGCACCTGCGCCGAGGCCTTGCGGCCGGCGTGTCCCAGCTGGATGCCGAGCTTGGCGCCGCCGTGGCTGCGGCAGGCGGCGACCACGCGCGCCAAGGCCGCCTCGCAGGCATCGTCGTAGAGGCCCAAGCATCCGTGCGTGATGCGCCCCCTGGCTTCCACGGCCGTCGCTTCGACGATCAGAAGCCCCGCGCCGGAGAGCGACAGCTGGGTCAGATGCGCCAGGTGCCAGTCGTTCGCCCGTCCCTCCTCCGCCGAGTACTGGCACATGGGCGAGACCGCGACGCGGTTCGGGATCTCCCGTTCGCGCAAGGCGATGGGCGTGAAGAGACGTGGTGCCATCGAAGTCCCCCAAAAAGAGCGGCTAATCGCTAAGAGGAGTGGTGGCGCGCGGCGGCAGGGGGCGTCAAGCAGTCCCCAAGCACAGCTGCTTCGACCCAGCGCACATCCGGCGGAGGCCGACACCGCCTTGTCTTCGAGAGCAAGAGCATGCTAGTTTGTCCGACAATCGGATAGACCGACCAGAACTTTCCGGAAGGAGACCGCGTGATCGATTTCAAGCCGACGCCGGAGCAGCAGGCCCTGGCCGACGAGGTCCGCAGCTTCGTCAAGGAGAAAATCATCCCCTACGAAGCGGACGCCCGCTGGACCAGCCACGGTCCGACCGACGCACTGCGGCAGGAACTGAACGAGGTGGCGCGGCAAGCCGGACTGCTGTCGGTCCATGTCGAGCCGGAGTACGGCGGACGCGGCCTAAGCCACGTCGAGAACGCCCTGGTCTTCACCGCTGCCGGCTACTCGCCGCTGGGACCGGTCGCGATCCACTGCAACGCGCCGGACGAGGGCAATATCCACCTGCTGAGCCGCGTCGCCACGCCGGCGCAGAAGGAGCGTTGGCTGCGCCCCCTGGCGCGAGCGGAGGTTCGCTCCTGCTTCTTGATGACGGAGCCGGAGGGTGCCGGCGCCGATCCGGGGCTGCTGGCGACCGAAGCCCGGCCGGTGGACGGCGGGTACCGCATCAACGGCCGCAAGTGGTTCATCACCGGGGCCAAGGGGGCCGCCATGGGCATCGTCATGGCGATGGTGCCGGACCGGGGCGCCACCATGTTCCTGACGCCCATGGATGCAACCGGCGTCACCCTGGCCCGCCAGCAGAACAGCCTGGACGCGACCTTCACGGGCGGCCACTACGAGGTCGCCCTAGAGGATCTCTTCGTCCCGGACGATGCGGTCCTGGGCAGCGTCGGAGAGGGCTTCCGCTACGCCCAAGTCCGCTTGGCGCCGGCGCGGCTCACCCACTGCATGCGCTGGCTGGGCGCGGCGGAGAGAGCCCAAGACATCGCCGCCGCCTATGCAGCCCGGCGGCGCGCCTTCGGCAAGACCCTGGGCGAACACGAAGGGGTCGGCTTCATGCTGGCCGACAACGAGATGGAGCTGATCCAGTGCCGCCTGTGGATCTGGTACACGGCCTGGCTGTTGGATCAGGGAGAGAAGGCGCGGCACGAGAGTTCACTCTCCAAGGTCGCGGTCTCGGAAGCCCTCTTCCGCATCGCCGATCGCTGCGTCCAGATCCTCGGCGGCGTGGGCGTCACGCACGACACGGTGGTGGCGCAACTCTTCAACGACATCCGCGCCTTCCGTATCTACGACGGCCCCTCCGAAGTGCATCGCTGGGCTGTCGCCAAGAGGGTCCTGCGCCGCCAGGGCGTCAACGACACGAACTAGGGGAGCGTGCCATGGAACGCCCGCCCATGGAGGACTACGACGAGGCCCGCGCCGCCTTTCGCTGGGAACTGCCGAGCCACTTCAACTTCGGCCGCGACGTCGTCGACCGCTGGGCCCGGGAGCGGCCCGATCATCCGGCGCTGATCTGGTGCGACGCCGAGGGACGGGAGCGACGCTTCACCTTCCAAGAGATCGCCGAACTGTCGGACCGCCTGGCGCTGGCGCTGCTGCGGGGCGGCGTCGGCAAGGGCGATCGTGCCCTCGTCATGCTGCCGCGCGTCCCGGAATGGCAGATCGCCATGGTCGCGCTGTTGAAGATCGGCGCGGTCCCGGTCCCCTGCATCGAGATGCTGACGCACAAGGACGTGGCTTATCGGGTGCGCAACGCCGAGGTCGCGGCCGTCATCGTCAGCGAGGCTCAAGTCGGCAAGTTCGAGGGCATCGCCCCCGCCTCGCGCTACGTCCTCGGCGAGGCGCCGGGATGGACCTCTCTCGGCGAGGTTCTCCGAAGCGGCACGGAGGCGCTGGAGCCGGCCGAAGTCGCCGCCGAAGACCCGGCGGTGCTCTACTACACCTCCGGCTCCACGGGCGAGCCCAAGGGCGTCACCCACGCCGCGCGCGCGCTCTTCGCCTGGCGGGTCTCGGCCTGGTACTGGCTGGACCTCGGGCCGGAGGACGTCATGTGGTGCACCGCCGATACCGGCTGGAGCAAGGCCGGCACCTCCGTTCTCTTCGGGCCGTGGAGCTGCGGCGCCACCGTGGTCTTCCATCACGGCCCCTTCGATCCGGCCGGGCGCTACGAGATCCTGGAACGCTACGGCGTCACCGTCTTCTGCGCGGCCGCGACCGAGCTGCGCCGCCTGGTTCTGGAGGAGGTCGGCGGGCACGATCTCTCGCGCCTGCGGCTGACCGTCTCGGCGGGCGAACTGGTCAATCCGGAGATCGTCCAGGCCTGGCGGCGCAAGACCGGCGTGGCCCTGCTGGACGGCTACGGCCAGACCGAGACCTTGATGACCGTTCTCAACTATCCGGCCCTTCCGGTGAAGCCCGGGTCGATGGGCAAGCCCCTGCCCGGCACCGAGGTCCCGGTGCTCGACGAGGCCTGCCGACCCCAGCCGCCGGACACAGCGGGCGAGCTGGCGATCCGATTGCCGAACCCACAGCTGATGCTCGGCTATTGGCGCGACCCGGAGCGCACGGCGGGCGCCATCGTGGAGATCGACGGCGACCACTACTTCCGCACCAGCGACCGCGTCCGCCAGGACGGAGAGGGCTACCTCTTCCACGAGGGGCGCAGCGACGACGTCATCAACAGCGCCGGCTATCGCATCGGACCGATGGAGGTCGAGAACGCCCTGGCCGAGCACCCCGCCGTCGCCGAAAGCGCGGCCGTCGCCAGCCCCGATCCCGACAGGGGCGAGGTGGTGAAGGCCTTCGTCGTGCTGAAACCGGGCCACAGCGGCGACGCGCGGCTGGCGGAAGCGTTGCAGGCCCACTGCAAGCGCGTGACCGGACCCTATAAGTATCCGAGGCGCCTGGCCTTCGTCGAGGAGCTGCCGAAGACGCCCACCGGCAAGATCAGACGGCGCCTCTTGCGCGAGCGGGAGTTCGCCGAGGGCCAGGCGGCGTCATGAACGACGCCAAGGCCCTCTTTCGGCCGCTCGAGCAAGCCCCGGCCTACAAGCGGCTCTGCCAGGCGATCGAGGACGAGATCATGGCCGGGCGGCTGAATCCTGGCGATCAGCTGCCGACGGAAACGGCCTTGGCCGAGGCCTTTCAGCTCAATCGCTCAACGGTGCGCGAAGGCATCCGCCTCTTGGAGCAGAGCGGCCTGGTCGAGCGCATCGCCGGCCGCCGCCTGGCCGTGGCCCGACCCTCCACCACCGACCTGGGCAAGCGCCTGGGCCAAGCCATGGTCCTGCACGCCGTCACCTTCCAGGAGCTCTGGCAGACGATCGCCGCGCTGGAGCCGGCCGCCGCCGCCCATGCCGCCGAAGCCAGGCGCCCCGCCGACCTCGAGGCCCTGGAAGAGAACCTGGCGGCCAGCGAGGCCGCCGCCGACGATCCCCTGCGCTTGTCGGAGCTGGACGTGGCCTTCCACGCCATCGTCGCCGAGGCGACGCACAACCGCGCCCTGCTGCTGGCCCGGGCGGCCGTTGCACAACTCTTCTATCCGGCCTTCGCCGTCGTCGTCACCCGGCTGGATACCGCCTCGGCGCGCCTCTTGACCGCGCACCGGGAGATCGCGAAGGCTATCGCCCGACAGAACGCCGCCGAAGCCAGGCAGTGGATGGAGCGGCACATCGCGGACTTCCGCCGGGGCTATTGCAAGGCAGGACTGGACCCCGAAGCCTCGATCGCCACTCTGATGGAGATGAACAAGGCATGACCTTGACCCGGAAACTGGCCGAAGGCCACCACCCCACGCCGCCCGCGCTGAGCCCCGACGCCTTGGCCCAAGCCGTGGACTGGGCGATCGGCTCCAGACGCTCGGTGCGCGCCTTCCTGCCGGACCCCGTGCCGCGCGAGGTTATCGAACGCCTGCTCGCCCTGGCGTCCCGCGCGCCCAGCGGCACCAACATGCAGCCCTGGGCCGTGACGGTGCTGACCGGCGAGGCCAAGCGCCGGCTGACCGAGGCTCTGCTGGCCGCGCACGAGAACGGCGGCGAGAGAAGCAACGAGTACAAGTACTACCCCGACCGCTTCGAGGAGCCCTACCTCAGCCGTCGGCGCAAGGTCGGCTGGGATCTCTATGGCCTTCTGGGCATCGGGCGCGAGGACAAGGCGAAGATGCACGCCCAGATCGGCCGCAACTATCGCTTCTTCGATGCCCCGGTCGGCATGATCGTCACCATCGACCGCAGCCTGGAGATCGGCAGCTGGCTGGACCTCGGCATGTTCATCCAGAACATCTGCATCGCCGCCAGAGGTCACGGCCTGCACTCCTGCCCGCAAGCCGCCTTCGCCTCCTACCACCGCGTCATCCGGCGGGTTCTGGATCTACCCGAAGAACAGGTCGTGGTCTGCGGCATCGCCTTGGGCCGGATCGACGACAACGCGGTGGAGAACCAGTTGATCACCGAGCGCGCGGCCTTGGAGAGCTTCGTGGAGTTCCGCGACTAGAAAAGAAGCGGGCGGGACCGTCATGCACCGGCGGTCCCGCCCCAAGGTTGGGGGTCGGAGAGGCTAGACGATCGCCAGGGCGTCGAGACCGAGGCCGCTGGGATCGTCGGTGAAGTCGACGAAGCTGGTCACGCCCTGCAAGGCGTCGCCGAGGCCGGCCAGAGCAATGCTGCCACCCGGATGGGTGATGATCGCGTCGCCGCCGGCAATGGCCTGGAAGTTCCAGCCCGCCGAGGCGTCAAGGTCGGTGAACTGGAAACCGTCGGCCAGCAGGCCCGGCTCCAGCGAGGCCACCACGTCGGCCGCCGCCAGCTCGATCTTGTCGCCCTCGGCCGGATTGAAGTCGGCGATGATGTCGTGGCCCTCGTTGCCGTTCACCGGCACGAAGGCGAAGAGGTCGGCATCGCCGCCGCCCACCAGCACGTCATCGTCCGAGCCGCCGACCAGGCGATCGAGACCGTCCTCGCCGTTCAGAAGGTCGGCGCCGCGGGTGCCGATCAACTCATTGTCGCCGCCATCGCCGTTCTGCAATCCCAGGGCATCGGCATCGAAGATTCCGGCAAGAGCGACGAAGGTCTGGCCGGCAAAGCCGATGCCTTCGAACTCGATGGTGCCGCCCGGATGGGTGACCACCAGGTTGTTGCTGCCGGGCGCGCCCGAGATGCCCCACTCGCTGCTGTTGTCCAGGGCGGTCAACAGAGCGGCCGCGCTGGCGATGTCGCTGGTGTCACCCATGCTGAGCGCTTCCAGCAACTCCGGCGTCGCGCTGACGATGTCGGCTACGGCAAGAGCCAGGAGGTCCTCGCCGACCGTGAAGTCCTTGACGACATCGTCGCCCTCTCGCATGCGGCTGGGGTCGAACACGAACCTGTCCGCATCCTCTCCGCCACGCAGGATGTCATCTCCGCGACCGCCTTCGACGATGTCCTCGCCGCGGCCGCCGTTCACCCGGTCGTCCTGGTTGCCGCCGTCCAGAACGTCGTCGTGATCGCCACCCCGAAGCAGGTCTTCGCCGCGGCCACCCAGCTGAACGTCGTCGCCGTCGCGGCCGAGAAGCCTGTCGCCGCCGTTACCGCCGGCGAGGAAGTCGTCGTCCTGACCGCCCTCGAGAACGTCGCGACCGTTGCCGCCGACCTGGGCGTTGTCGATGATGATGGCGGGGAGGAGATCGGCGAAGGTGAGAGCCGGATCGAAGGCCAGGCCGGCAATCTCAATGCTCCCGTTGGGGTGCAGGACCTCGACGAAGCCGTTGGCCGATTCCACGATGTCCCAAAGCGGGTCCTGGTCGAGGTCCACAGCTTCGACGACGCTCGGGTCGCCAAAGGGGGAGGCGCTGGCAATGCCGGGGGTGGAGCGCACCACGTCGGCCGCGTTCAGGACGATCCGGTCGCCGCCGGCGATATCCAGATCGACGATGACGTCGTGACCTTCGCGTGTGCGGCTCGGGTCGAAGACGAAGCGATCGGCGTCTTGGCCACCGCGCAGGTGATCGTCGCCGCGGCCGCCGATGATGATGTCTTCACCGCGCCCGCCGTTGATCCGATCGTCCTGGTTGCCGCCGTCCAGAATGTCGTCGTGAGCGCCGCCACGAAGCAAGTCCTCGCCAAGGCCGCCGAGCTGTACGTCATCGCCATTGCGGCCAAGCAGCGCATCGTTGCCATTACCGCCGGACAGAAAGTCGTCCTGCTTGCTGCCATCGAGCACGTCGCCGCCGCGCCCGCCGACCTGGGCGTTCGTCAAGACGATCGCCGGCAGGAGATCGGCGAAGGTCAGACCGGGGTCGAAGGGAAGTCCGGCAATGGTAATGCTGCCGGTCGGATGCAGCACCTCAACGAAGCCGTCCTCCGACTCCACGATGGCCCACTGCGAGTTCTCGTCCAGGTCTTCGGCCTCGATGGCCACCGGGTCGCCGCCGTCGGCGGCATCAGGAAGCTTGAGCGTAGAGCGCAGCACGTCGGCCGCATTCAGGACGATCCGGTCGCCGGCGGCGATGTCGAGATCGTGGATGACGTCGTGCCCTTCGTTCGGATTGGTGGGGTCGAAGAGGAACTGGTCCGCCCCCTCGCCACCGCGCAGCTGGTCGTCGTCGGACCCGCCGATCAGGACATCGTCTTCCGATCCACCACGCAGGTTGTCGTCGCCGTTACCGCCCTGCAGGCGATCGGAATCCGACCTGCCGCGCAGCTCGTCGTCTCCATTGCCGCCCAGGATCTGATCGCGCTCGTTGCTTCCCCTGACCAGATCGTCGCCGTCCAAGGCTCTGGTTACGCCGCCTTCTTGGCGGGTAATTCTGTCGTCGTCTGGGGTGCCAAGAACCAATGGACCAGGAAAGCCCGAAGGACTGCCAGCGGACATCTCGTTCTCCTTAGCGTATCTCAGGTAGGGGAAGAAGTCGGGCGCGCGCCCGGATGAGGGACGCGCGCCCGGCGGGGGTTAAGGCAGGATGACTTCGTCGATGACGTGGATGACGCCGTTGCTGGCATCGACATCGGCGCCGATGACGCGGGCGTTGTCGATCATCACGCCGTTCGTTGCGTCGATCTCCACGGTCGAGCCCTGCACCGTGGCGACCTCCAGCTGCTTTCCGGCGATGTCGGCAGAGAAGACCTCTCCCGGAATGACGTGATAGGTGAGCACGGCCACCAGCTGGTCCTTGTTCTCGGGCAGCAGCAGCGACTCGACCGTGCCCGGCGGCAGCTTGGCGAAGGCCTCGTCGGTCGGCGCGAACACGGTGAAGGGGCCGGGGCTCTTCAGCGTGTCGACCAGGTCGGCTGCCTGCACGGCGGCCACCAGCGTGTTGAAGGAACCGGCCGATACCGCCGTGTCGACGATGTCCATCTGCGGCGCCGCGCTTTGCGAGGGCACAGACGTACGGGTGGGCGAACAGGCGGCGATCAGAACCAAGGCCGTCGCAACGGCCAGCATACGTGTAACCATGGATGGGTCTCCCATTTCTTGTGTGGGAATTTTTCCCACGCAGCGATGATGTGTCTAACCGCATGCGGGATCGGCGTCAATAGTTTTTGTGGTTTTTTTTCCCACGACGCGTTATGCAGGCCGGATGACGGATCGGACGGACAGCGAGGCGGAGGCCATCGGCCCGGCGCTCAAGGAGGTGCTGCGGCCGCTGGTGAAGCTCTTGATCGCCAGGGGCGTCACCGCCCCCGGGCTCTACGCCGTCCTGAAAGAGCTCTACGTCGAGGTCGCGATCCAGGCCTTCCAGCTCGACGGCAAGCCGCCGACCGACAGCCGCGTCAACATGCTGACCGGTGTCCATCGCAAGAACGTGCGGGAGATCAGGCAGAGCGGCGAGGCCTCCGACAGACCGCTGGAGCGTCGCGTGTCGGTCATGACCACCGTCGTCGGACGCTGGCTGGCGGATCCGGCGACGACGGACGAGGCTGGCGCGCCCAGACCCCTGCCGCGACAGAGCAGCGATGGCCCCTCCTTCGATGCCTTGGTGGAGGCGGTCAACACCGACATACGCCCGCGCACGATCCTGGACGAACTGATCAATCGCGGCGTCGTGGATCTGGACGAGGCGGCCGACGAGGTCCGGCTTCACGCCGAGGCGCTGCTGCCACGGGAATCGGAGATCGAGCGCTACCACTTCTTCGGGCGCAACCTCGGCGACCACATGGCGGCCGCCATCGAGAACGTGCTGACGGAGAAGGGTCCCGCCCCTTTTCTCGAGCGGGCGGTCTTCTACAACAACCTGCGCGCGGCCTCCGTCGACGAGATAGAGGCCAGGGCGCGGGCCCTCGCGGCCGATAGCCTGGCAGAACTCAACCGAATGGGTTACGCACGACAGAACGAGGATGCCGAAAGCGGCAACGGCGAGGACAAGCCGGGCGAGCGCTTCCGCTATGGCGTGTACTTCTACCGCGAGGACGAAGCGGCCAGGGACGAGGGCCGAGAGAGGACCGAGGAAGAATGACTGTCATCGCCAACCGACGGACCCTCTTGCTCGGCCTGGGCTGCAGCCTCGTCGCTGCCTGCACGCCCGGGGGGCGCGGCGATGACCGGCAGCTGGCCGACCGTCCCTCGGAGGGCGGCGTCGGCGGCACCGGCATCGTCGGCACCCTAACCAGCGCGTCCGGCCTCTCGGTCAACGGCCTGGCCTTGGCGACGTCCGGCGACGTCTCGGTGCGCGATGCCTTCGGACCGCGCCGCTTGAGCGATCTGGCCTTTGGCCAAGCGCTGACCGTCGAGGCGGCCGAGGGAAGCGACGGGCAGCTGATCGCGCGCTCGGTCGCCGTCGACTATCCGCTGGTCGGTCCGATCGAGGCGGTCGACGATGGAAGGGTGACGGTCTTGGGCGTCGAGGTGGCAGTCGAAGAGGGCGCGCCCCTGATCGGGCCGGCCGGAAGCACCTTCCAGCCGGCGCCCGGGCAGCGGGTTGCCGTCTCGGGACTCTGGCGCGACGACGGCGTCGTGGCGACCCGCCTCGACCTCTTGGAGGACGCGGACCAAGGCGTCGTGGTGGCGGGCGAGCTCAAGCCCGGCGCCAGTCCGAGCCGGCCGCTCATCGGCGGCCTGGAGCTGGCCCTGCCGCTCGGGACGACCACGCCGAACCTCGGCAGCTACGTCACCGCGATCGGGCGGCGCGCCGGCAACACGCTGGTCGCCGAACGTGTCGCGGAAGGCCGCTTCACCGGGGCCGCCGGTCCCTTGGAGCGGCTCTCGGTCGAGGGCTACCTGGAGCCGATCGAGCAAGCGCCGGGCTATGCCGTCGCCGGCTTCGGACACAGCTTCGACGAAGCGGCGAAGCTGACCCAGCTGGCCGGCCGGCGAGCGCTCTATCTGGGCCCCTACGACGGAGATTTCCGAGTGCAGTTGGGCCTGCCCCTGCCCGAGAACCTGGCCGCCAGAGACCTGCTGCTCGCGGAGGTCGAGGACGGCTTCGCGCCTGCGGACGCGGTCTCCACCCGCTAGCGCAAGGGATCCCTGCTACGATCCTTGAGGCTCAGAATCGACGCCAGGCAGAGCAGGCCGCCCAGGGTACCGAGATAGGCGGCCGCGAGCCTGTCGCCGGTGATCGAGATCAGCCAGGTCCCGGTCACCGGAGCCAGTCCGCCGCCAATCGCCATGCCCAGGTTGAAGGAGAGGGCATAGCCGGTCAGGCGGTGCCAGCGGTCGAAGGCCTCGGACAAGGCGGCCGGCGCCGAGCCCAGGATCAAGGTGATCAGGGCGCTGAAGGTGAAGGTGACCAACGCCACCTGCCAGGCCTGGCCGCCTCCCGCCAAGGCATAAAGCGGGACCAGGGAGAGCGCCATCGCCACGGCGCCCAAGGCCAGCAGGTGCCCGCGCCTGATGAGGCGATCCGATGCCAGACCCACCAGGGGAATGAGGAGCAGCTGCGGGATCAGCCCGAGGGATGCGAAGAAGAGTGCCTTGTGCAGGGGCATGGCCGTGTAGAGCGCGAGCCACGTCGGCAGATAGACCATGGGCACGAAGAACAGGAGCCCATAGCCGATGCAGAAGAGCATGACCTTGAGCGCCACGCCCAACTCGTCCCGCAGCAGCCGCTTGATCGGGTGGTCGCCTTCGCGCGCCTTGGCGGCGTCCGCTTCGCTTAAGGCTCTGGGCAGACCGCGGCGCAGCAGCAGGGCGAAGAGCCCGATGGCGCCGCCCAGTAGGAAGGGAAGGCGCCAGCCCCAGGCGAGCGTCTCCTCGCGGCCGAGGAGCCAAATGACCAACGCCGGCACGCCGGCGCCCAGGAGCATGCCGACCACGCCGCCGATGTTGGCGAAGGAGGTGGCGAAGCCGCGCTTGCCGGTTGGTGCGGTCTCGGCCAGGTAGGTGACGGACCCGCTGAACTCTCCGCCCACCGACAGGCCTTGCAGCAGGCGGAGGGCGACCAAGGCGGCCGAGGCCCAGATCCCCCAGTCGGCGTAGGTGGGCAGGAGGCCCAGGGCCAGGCTGGAGCCGGCCATCATGAGGACGGAGACCAGCAGCACCTGCTTGCGCCCCAAGGTGTCGCCCAGCCAGCCGAACAGCAGACCGCCCAGGGGGCGCATGAAGTAGCCGGCGGCAAAGACGCCGAAGGTCGCCAGCACCGAGGCGATACGGTCCTGATGCGGAAAGAAGAGCTCGGCGATGATCACGGCCATGTAGCCGTAGAGGGTGAAGTCGTACCACTCGATGACGTTGCCGGCCATGCCGGCCGCCAGCGCTCTCTTGGAATGGGGCGCCGGCTTGGCTGGACCGCTCTGGCTCACGTCGCCCTCCTGCCCGCTCTCGTTCTCCGGATGTCGGTTGGCCTCCGATTGCCCTAGCGCAGCGGCTCTCGGCTTCTGTCTCTCAGCGACAGCATCGCGATGCTGCCCAGAGCGGCGAAAGCGGCGAGATAGACGGCCGGCGAGAGGTTCCAGCCGGAGAGCGAGATCAGCGCCGTCGCGATCATCGGCGCGGTCCCGCCGGCGATCCCGATCCCCATGTTGAACGACAGGGAGTAGCCGGTCAGGCGATGACCGCGGTCGAAGGCCTCGGACAGGGTTGCCGGCGCCGCGCCCAGCGGTCCCGCGATCAGCGCGCAGAAGAAGACGATGATGACGACGTTAAGCCAGATCAGCCCCTGCCCGGCGAGCAGGAAGAGGGGGATCGCGGCGATCGCCATGGCGGCGAAGACCATCGCCAGAAAGTGGGTGCGGGGGACGACGCGATCGGTCAGGCGACCGACCAGGGGCGCGAGCGGTATCTGGACGGCCTGCGCCAAGGTCACGATGTAGAGCGCCTCGTGCAGCTCGATGGTGGTGTAGAGCGACAACCAGGTCGGCAGGTAGACCACGGGGATGTAGAAGATGACGCCGTAGCTGGCGCAGAACAGCATCACCTTCAGCAGCGCGCCAGGCTCTTCCCGCATCACCCGCTTGATCGGGTGGTCACCCTTCTTGCGCTTGGGCGGCGGTGCTTCGTCCTCCGGCAAGCCGCGCCTGAGCGCCAGGGCGATGATGCCGATCACCCCGCCGAAGAGAAAGGGCAGGCGCCAGCCCCAGTCGTTGATCGCCGTGTCGCCCAAGATCCAGATGACCGTGGCCGGCGTACCGGCGCCCAGCAGCAAGCCGCCGACGGAGCCGACGTTGGCCCAGCTGCCAGCTTGGCCGCGCCGGCCGGGCGGCGCGGTCTCGATCAGATAGGTGACCGAACTGCTGAACTCGCCTCCGACCGAAAAGCCCTGCACCAGACGCACGGCGACCAGGGCAAGGGTCGCGGCGATACCCCAGTCCGCGTAGGTCGGCAGCAGGCCGATCGCGATGGTCGGCACCACCATCAGAACGACAGAGAGGATCAAGACCGGCTTTCGCCCGATGGTGTCGCCCAGGTGCCCCAGAACCACGGCGCCCAGGGGCCGCATCAGGAACCCCACGGCAAAGATGCCGTAGGTGCCGATCAGCGACACCAGCTTGTCTTCGTGCGGGAAGAAGAGGTTCGAGATGATCACGGCCATGAAGCCGTAGAGACCGAAGTCGTACCACTCGATCACATTGCCGACCATGCCTGCCGCCAGCTTACGCCTGGACAGCGGCTTCGGGTTGCTCGTCTGCTTGTCGCTCACGGGGTCCCCCAAGGTGTCTTGCGATGGTTCAGGCTAGGCATGCGTCGGGCCGGGCTAGCGCAGCGGCTCGCGGCTGCGGTCCTTCAGCAGCAGCATCATGGCGGCACCGGTCGCGGCGAGACCCGCCAGGTAGAAGGCCGGTGCGATCTCGGCGCCGCTGACCGCGATCAGCGCGGTCGCGACCATCGGTGCCGTACCGCCCGCCAGCCCCATGCCGAGGTTGAAGGAAAGAGAGTAGCCGGTCAGCCGATGGCCGCGATCGAATGACTCGGCGAGCGTGGTGGGCACCGTGCCCAAGGGCCCCGCGATCAGGGCGCAGAAGACGCAGAGCACCAGGATGGCGACCCAGATGACCCCTTGACCGGCAAGCAGGAAGAGCGGGACGGAGATGACCGCGATCACCGCCATGATCAAGGCCAGAAAGTGCGTTCGGCGCATCACCCGGTCCGAGAAGTGGCCGGCGAGCGGGATCAGGATGGCCTGCAGGATCTGGGCCAAGGTGGCGATGAAGAGCGCCTGGTGCAGGCTGATGTCGGTGAAGAGGTCCAGCCAGGTCGGCAGGTACACGATCGGGATGTAGTAAACCACGCCATAGCTGCAGCAGAAGAGCACGACGCGGTAGATGACGTCTCGCTCTTCGCGAAAGACCCGCTTGATCGGGTGGTCGCCCTTCTCCCGCCGCTTCTTCGCGACCACGCTTTCCTCGGGGAGGCCGCGCCGTAGCATCAGGGCGATGACGCCGATCCCGCCGCCGATGAGGAAAGGCAGGCGCCAGCCCCACTCGCCGGTCGCCGGTTCCTCCAGGATCCAGATCACCGTGGCCGGCGTCGCCGCCCCCAGCAGCATGCCGATCACGGAACCGACATTGGCCCAGCTGCCGGCCAGGCCGCGGCCGTTCTCGGGCGCCGTCTCGACCAGGTAGGTGACCGAGCTGCTGAACTCTCCCCCGACTGAGAAGCCCTGCACCAGACGCACCACCACCAAGGCAATGGTCGCGGCGATGCCCCAGTCGGCATAGGTCGGCAAGAGCCCGATCGCGATGGTCGGCAGCACCATCAAGACGACCGAGAGCATCAGCACCGGCTTGCGGCCGATGGTGTCGCCCAGGTGGCCGAAGACGACGCCGCCCAAGGGCCGCATGAAGAAGCCGGCGGCGAAGATCCCGTAGGTGCCGATCAGCGAGACCAGCTTGTTTTCGTGCGGAAAGAAGAGTTCGGAAATGATGACGGCCATGTAGCCGTAGAGGGCGAAGTCGTACCACTCGATCACGTTGCCGATCATCCCGGCGGCGATGACCCGGCCCCTCTTGGAACGCCTCTCCCTCTGTCCCGACGTCGCGCTCACGTCTGCCGCCCTCAGATCGACTGTGCGCGAGAGCTTTAGGGGCGGGCCCAGGCTTTGACAAGCGTGGGGCCGGCACCGCCTGTCGACTGGGGACGCGGAAGTGTCGACTGCGCGCGGGTATCGCCTCCTCCCCAGTCCTATTTCCTTGGCCCCGGGGAACCCCTTAGGGACAGCAAGCCAGGAGCAGGACAGCATGGCAACGCCCAGCAAGGTCAAGTACGTCATTATCGGCGCCGGTATCCACGGCCTATCCACCGCCTGGCACCTGGCGGCGCAGCTGAAGGCCAAGGGCCAGGGCGGCGGCGAGGACATTCTGGTGCTGGACAAGACGGCGATCGGCGCCGGCGCCTCGGGCATCGCCTGCGGCGTGGTGCGCAACAACTACTATCAGCCGGCCATGCGCGAGCTGATGGCGCAGTGCGTCGAGGTCTGGGAGAGCGATCCGGAAGCCTTCTCCTACCACCCCGTCGGCTACATGCAGATCAGCGCCGAATCGATGCACGCCGACATCGCCTCGATCTATCAGCAGCAGAAGGCCATCGGCTACGAGAGCAGCTTCATCGAAGGTGTCGACGACTGCATGACCTACATGAAGGGCATCTTCCATGACTGGCAGGCCAAGGGCATCACCTCGGTGCTGCACGAGAAGCGCGGCGGCTATGCCAACAACCTGAAGGCCATCTACGGCCTGGCGGGCAAGGCCGAGGCCCTGGGCGTGAAGATCCAGACCGGCGTCACCGTCACCGGCTTCGAGTTCGGCCACAATTCCAAGGCCGTGGCCGCCGTCGTCACCGACAAGGGCCGGATCGAGTGCGATCAGGTCGTCGTCGGCGTGGGACCCTGGGCCAGCAAGCTGTGGGACATGCTGGAGCTGCCGAAGAGCGTCGACATCAAGGGCGGCGACGGCAAGCTGCACAAGGATGTGCCGATGTGGCGCTACTGGTGCCTGGAGGAGGGCACGCTGGGCGTCGATCCCGACTTCCTGAAGACCAACGACGGCGAGCTGCCGCCGGTGATCCACGTCGACACCGACGCGCCGCTCTATTCCGACGTCGACGGCTCGCTGATCACCGACAAGATGTGGGGCATCTACTACAAGCCCGACTTCAACTTCGGCGGTGTCCAGGGCGGCGCCATGCCCTACGAGGTCAAGACCCCGGTCGACAAGGTGGCGCTGGACCCCTACGGCCCCGACAGCCCCGACTTCATCGTCGGCGACGACTTCGCGCACATGTGGTGCTCGGCGCTGGCCTTCTGCCAGAAGCGTTTCGAGGGCCAGATCAAGTACTGGAAGAAGGAGCCCTCGGGCGGTCTCGGCTGCTTCACGCCGGACAGCTTCCCGGTCTTCGATCAGTTCCGCGAGAACGTCCACATGATCGCGGACTCCAACCACGGCTACAAGATGATCGGTGTCGGCAAGCTGGTGGCGGAGGAAGTGCTGGGCGGCACCTCGGCCCTGCTGGAGCCTTTCCGCATCTCGCGCTTCCCGGAAGGCAAGCTGCACCCGACCTCCAACAGCCCCTTCCCCTGGAGCTGACGGTCACGTTGCAAGGCGGGCGATGATGGGATCCCGACGAAGGGAGCCCATCAGCCCAAAGTCGTCACCACCGGGCTTGACCCGGTGGTCTGCATGGCCTTGCTCAACGCCGTTGGAGACTTGGTCAGCGGGGAGGTCCCGTGGATGCCCAGGGACGAAAATCTGAGTTCGATCACGTTCTCAGAAGAATCCCGACTTGGACGATACGGCCGACAATTCGGAAAGCAGCGGACCACACCCGCACCGGACTTTCATCACGGACGTGACGATAGGGCGACCTCTCAAGCACTCATCGCCTGTGGCTCCAGCTGGCGCTCCTGCCGGGGTGTCTTGGCATAGTACTCGCGGTAGCACTTGGAGAAGTGCGAGGCCGAGACGAAGCCGCAGGCGAGCGCCACGTCGAGCACCGACATGGAGGTCTGCATCAAGAGCGAGCGGGCCTTCTGCAGCCGCAGCTCCAGATAGTAGCGGGTCGGCGTGCGGCCCAGGTACTTGCGGAAGAGCCGTTCCAACTGGCGGGTGGAGAGGCCGGTGCGGCGCGCCAGATCGCTGCGCGGCAGGGGCTCCTCCAGCGAGGCCTCCATCAGCTCGATGACCTTCAGGAGCTTGGGGTGGGAAACGCCGACCCTGGCCCTCAGCGCCATGCGCTGCGGGTCGTGGCGGTCGCGGATGCGTTCGTGGATGAACTGCTCGGCAACACCGGTGGCGAGCTCGCGGCCGTGATCCAGGCCGATGAGAGAGAGCACCAGGTCGATGGCTGCCGTGCCGCCGGAACAGGTGAAGCGGTTGCGGTCGATCTCGTAGAGTTCGTCGGTGACGTCGAGGTCGGGAAAGGCCTCCTGGAACCCCGCGATATGCTCCCAGTGAATGGTGCAACGGTAGCCGTCCAACAGCCCGGCCCTGGCCAGGATGTAGCTGCCGGTCGAGATGGCGCCGAGCCGACAGCCCTGCCGGGCCAGGCGGCGCAGGATGGCAATGGTCCGGCGGTCGCAGTAGCGTTCCGGCCGCATGCCCGCGATCACCACCAGCACGTCGAGGCGCCCGGCTTCCTCCAGGCTCTGGTTGGGCACGATGTGCACACCGCTGGACGAGGTCAGCGCCTCGCCGTCCAGGGTCACCACGGACCACTCGTAGAGGGTGCGCCCCGTCAGCCTGTTGGCGGCCCGGAGCGGCTCCACCACGGAGCTCAGGGAAATCACCGAATACTCCGGCAGCAGCAGGAAACCGAAGCGCTCCGGCTTGGGCGGGACACCTGTCGCGATGGCGGGCATGGCGTTGGGCCTAGCCTGGTTACGTTGGGATGACAATCATTGAGGCTAGACACAGCTTTCACGTCGTTTCAATAGAGATACGCGCTAAAGGGTCGAATTGAGCGACTTTTCTGCTTCCGTCATGTCGTACTTCATGAGCGACAGCGGCAAGCGGATAACCGGTGACCGCAGCATGGGCAAACTGAACGGAAAAAGTGGATCATGACCTCCCCTTCAAATCCCGACGCTGCGCCGTCTTTCCAGACGCTCGACAAGGCGGCGCGGGAGGTCGGCTTGGAGACGCGGGGCGCCCTTCTGGCCGATCGCGAGAAAGATGCCACGCGATCGGCTACGTGGATTCTCCTGCTGGGCGCCATAGGCGGATCGACCTGGCCCGCCTTTGCCGCCTCGCCGGAGCTTGCCGACGGCGAGCCCCATCCCTTGGATCGCTGGTCACGACGCGTCATCACCAGATTGGCGGAGCGCTTTTCGGCCGAACCCCTCTTTCCCTTCGGCGGCCCTCCCTACCAGCCCTTTCTGGCCTGGGCGCGCCGCGCGGAAGGACTGTCGCCATCGCCGCTGGGCATGCTGATCCATCCGCGCCATGGACTTTGGCACTCCTACCGCGGCGCGCTTGCCTTCTCGAAAGCGCCGGCGGATTGGCGCGAAGAAGCGCCGGCCGCAAGTCCTTGCGACTCCTGTCGCGACAAGCCCTGCCTTTCCGGCTGTCCGGTCGGTGCCTTCACGGCTGACGGCTATGACGTCGAGACCTGCAGCAACCACCTGGCGCGGCCGGAGGGTGGAGCTTGCATGACGGGCGGCTGCCTTGCGCGGCGGGCATGCCCCATTGCGCCCGATTTGGCTTACGCTCACGATCAGGCAGCGTTTCATATGCGGGCCTTTCTGTCCGCGAGACGCGTCGATGCCACGACTTGAACGGTAAGGGTTAGCCAATGCGGCGCATTCTTCTCGTCGACCATCCGGTCAGCCAGCGGCACGACCGCGTGTCCAAGCACCTGGCAGAGGAGGGCCATCACCTGACCTGGTGTTGTCCGGGCCGGGGCGAGGCCGTCCCCGACCAGGCAGACTTCGACGCGCTCGTTGTTTTCGGTGGCGCCGAGATGCTGTCGACCGACTTAGAGAAGCCCAAGACGGCCTACCTGCGCCAGGAGATCGACTTGGTGGCGCGCTGGCTGGCGGAGGACAAACCCTTTCTGGGCTTCTGCCTCGGCGGGCAGATCATGGCGGCCGCCCTCGGCGCCAAGGTCGCCCCGCATGAAGAAGGGCTGAACCAGATCGGCTACTTCCGAGTAGACCCGACCAACGAAGGACGAGACTTCCTGCCGGAGCCGCTCAAGGTCTATCAATGGCACCAAGAGGGTTTCGATCTGCCGAGGGACGCCATCCGACTGGCCACCGACGGGGACTTCCCGAACCAGGCGATCCGGCGCGGCAAGGCCTTCGGCCTGCAGTTCCATCCGGAGGTCGACGCCTCAATGTACCGGCACTGGATCGCCGAGGTGCCGGACGCGCTGACCAGACCCGGCGCCCAGTCAGTCGAGCATCAGCTGGCGCAAGCGCCCGAACGGGACCTCGAGACGGCCGCCTGGCTCGACGGCTTCCTCGACCACTGGACCCAGCTCTAGCCGGCCTTGGATCGGAAAGTCATGGCCTCGTAGTCCTTCTCCACGCCGGGGCAGCGCATGGCCTGTCCGTGAAAGACGATGTAGATGCCCGGGTCCAGGACGCGGCAAGCGAAAAGCGCCTCGGTCAGGTTCTGGCGTCCGTCGCTGCCTTCGACCACGGCGGGCGTCATCGCCCCGGTCAGGATGATCGGCACCTCCGGCTCGGCCAGCCGCTCGGCCAGCATATCGGCCGTCCGGGCCATGGTGTCGGTACCGTGCACGACGACGACGGCATCGTTGCGCCTGGAGGCGACGCGCACGCGCTTGGCGATGACCTCCCGATCCTCGTCGGTGAAGTCCTGCGAATCCTTGTTCAACAGCTCGACCAGCTTGACCTTGGCGCCGTTCAGATGAAGCGACTGGATGATCCGCTTAGCCACCGGCTCTTCGTTGCGCATGACCGCGGTGCGCTGGTCGTAGGTCTTCGAGATCGTGCCGCCGGTCAGGACCACGCTGATGCGGAACCGCGACCTCGCCGAGGTGTCGCGGTCCTCGCTGACCGTCGGCGCCTCGGGCACCACCCAAAGCGCCGTGTCGTCCTCCTCTTCGCTGCTCTCGGCGCTCATCCCCGGCTCCCTCATCAAATGCACACGTCAACCGCACGCGTCCGCCTGCCGTCTTCTTAGCGCAGGCGGCGGCTCGCTGTCTTCACTGCATTGACGAGGGGGAGGACGCGGGTCTCAGGTCAGGGTTTCGGAGGTCTCGAGCTTCGGTTCCGCCTGCTCGCGCTCGCGCAGCAGCTCTTCGGCTTCCCTGTTGGCGAAGCCGCGCGGTTCCACCGGGTACTCGAAGATTTGACGATAGGCTTCGGCACGGGCAGTCAACGCCATGATCAGGTAATGGAGCATTACGCCGTCCTTTCCTATGTGCGGCACCTGCCGGAAGCAAGGCCATGGCCGCCATGATATCGGCTCATTTCAAACGCTAAACAAACGAGAAGATGTTCCGGCATTCACAAGGGGGATTCATGAATCATGGCGACTCCCTTGCCGTCGCTGAGCGCGCTCCGGGCCTTCGAGGCGGCTGGCCGACTGGGATCCTTCACCCGCGCGGCCGAGGAACTGAAGGTCACCCAGGCCGCCGTCAGCCATCAGGTCCGTTCGCTCGAAGCGCAGCTGGACATGCCGCTGTTCCGGCGCACCACCCGCAAGCTGGAGCTGACCCCGGCGGGCGCACGGCTGCTGCCGGCGGCCAGCAGTGCCTTCGCGCAGCTGATCGCCGCGATCGCCGAGCTCCGCAGGGGCGACAGCCAGATCGCCGTGACCACGACCCCGGGCTTCGGCGTGCACTGGCTTTCGCCGCGGCTGGGGCGTTTCAGCAGCCGCCATCCCGACTGGGACCTGACGATCCGTCACACGCGCGATCTCCTGGACCTGGAACAAGAGGGTCTCGACGCGGGACTTCGCTGGGGCAGCGGGGCCTGGCCCGGCCTGGCGGCCGAATTGGTGACGGCATCGCCGCTGGTTCCCGTCGCCAGCCCGGATCTCTTGCGGGCGCACCAGGTGAAGGCGCCTCGGGACCTGGCCGGCATCACGCTGCTTCACGACGAAGACTCCTCGGAGTGGATCGAGTGGCTGGTCTCCGCAGGGCTCGACCCGCAACTGGCGCAGAACGGCCTGATCATCGATGACGGCAATGCCTTGATACAAGCGGCCCTGGAAGGCCAGGGCATGGCCTTGCTGTCGAGAGAGCTGATCGTCGACGCCTTGGCCGACGGCTCCCTGGTGCAGCCCTTGAGCAGGACCCTGGCGGAGGACCACGGCTACTACCTCGTCTACCCGCCCTCGCGGAGGGGCGAGCCCAAGCTGGAAGCCCTCCGCGCCTTCCTTCTGGAAGAAGGCGCAGGGCGGCGGACCTGATCCGCCGTCACGCACTCTCTTTACAAGCTCGGCAGTCCCTCGCCCGCGCCGCGCGTTCGCGGTCCCGTCGGTCACGCAGAAGCTCTTCCGCCTCCCGATTGGCAAAGCCCGCGGTGGTCCAGCGCGGCTCGAACAGCATCCGATAGACCTCCGCCCGTGCGGTCAGAGCCGCAAACAGATAATCAAACATTCCTTGCATCCTTCCGATAGACGGTTTCGCCATAGCGGAACCGTTACCCTCTTGATATCGCCTGGTTTGCAGCGCTAGACAAACGAGAAGATCATGCAGAATTCATGAGGAAGATTTATAAACTATGGCGACATCGCTCCCCTCTCTCAACGCGCTGAGGGCGTTCGAAGCGGTCGGCCGGCTGGGGTCCTTCACCCGCGCGGCGGAGGAGCTCAATGTCACCCAGGCCGCCGTCAGCCATCAGGTGAGGGTGCTGGAGGCACAGCTGGGCACCAAGCTGCTGCGTCGTACGACGCGCCGGCTGGAGCTTACTGCCGCCGGCGCGAAGCTCTTGCCGCCGGCCAGCAGCGCCTTCACGCAGCTGATCGCCGCCGTCGCGGAGCTGAGGCGCGGCGACCGGCAGATCGCCGTCACCACGACCGCGGGCTTCGGCGCCCGCTGGCTAGCCCCGCGCCTCGGCCGCTTCGCGGCACGCTATCCGGACTTGGAAGTGACCGTGCGCCATACCGACGAGTCGCTGAACCTGGAGCGCGAGGGCCTGGACGCGGCGATCCGCTGGGGCCGCGGACATTGGCCCGGCCTCATGTCGGAACTGGTCGCACCGGCGCCGCTGCTGCCGATGGCAAGCCCGGCCTATGTGGCGTCCCATTCCCTGGCGCAGCCGGAAGGTCTGAAGACGGCAACCTTGCTGCATGACGAGGATACCTCGGAATGGCGGGAGTTGTTCTTGATGGTCGGCCTGAAGCCGGAACAGGCCGACCGCGGTCTCACCTTCGACGACGAGAATGCGCTCGTGCAGGCCGCGCTCGACGGGCAAGGCGTGGCACTGCTGTCCAGAGGTCTGGTGCTGGATGCCCTGGCGGAGGGGGCCTTGGTACAGCCGCTCTGCGAAGCGCTGGCGGAAGAGAACGGCTACTATCTGGCCTATCACACCGCACGGCGCGGCGAGCCCAAGTTCGAGGCCTTTCGCGCCTTCCTGCTGGAAGAAGGCCGCCGCCGTTAGCGCGCAAGCGCCCGCAACCGCGACAGAGGGGAGCGTCGAGCGGCCATTTTTGGGGCTGGCAGCGCCACTTGGACGGGCTATCGTGGAGCGGCTTCGGATAGCGAGAGGGCGACCGGGTCGCCCAGCCAAGGAAAGCGCGAAAGGGGAGAGCGATGGCGACGCGACGGTTCGCAGTGGGGAGCACCATCGAAAGCGCAGCGCGTATCGTGACGGCGGCGGCCCTAGGCTTGGGCCTTGTGACGGCGACGGCCTCGGCGGACGACGCGAGCGATCTGGTCAAGCGCGGGGAAGAGCTGGCGACGGCCGGCGACTGCACCTCCTGCCATACCGCGACCGGTGGCAAGCCCTTTGCCGGCGGGCTGGAGATGAAGACGCCCTTCGGCACGCTCTCGACCCCTAACCTCACGCCGGACAAGGCGACCGGGCTCGGCAACTGGACCGAAGAGCAGTTCTACACCGCCATGCATCAGGGCATCGGCAATCAGGGCGAGTACCTCTATCCCGTCTTCCCCTACCCCTCCTTCACCAAGGTCAGGAAGGACGACGTCAAGGCGATCTGGGCCTACCTGCAGTCGCTCGAGCCGGTGCACGCGCCGCGCAAGCCCAGCGACATGCAGTTCCCCTTCGACATCCGTGCCGGCCTGGTGGTCTGGCGTCAGCTCTACTTCAACGAGGGCACCTACCGCCCCGATCCGAAGTGGACCGAGGAGGAAGCGCGCGGCGGCTATCTGGTTCAGGGCCTGGGCCATTGCGGCGCCTGCCACACCCCGCGTACCGAACTCGGCGGCACCGAGACCGGCGATTCGCTGGGCGGCGGCCATGTCGACACCTGGTTCGCCCCGGACATTTCCGACAGCCTGACCAGCGGTATCGGCGACTGGACCAAGCAGGAGATCGTCGACTACCTCCGCAAGGGCTCGGCCAAGGGCAAGGGCCACGTTTTCGGCCCCATGGCGGAGGTCGTGCACAACTCGCTGTCCAAGCTGCCGGACGAGGACATCGAGGCCATCGCCGCCTATCTGAAGGTGACGCCGGCCAGGCAGTATCCGACCGACGAGGATCCCGATCTGCGCAAGCGAGCCGGCGGTCTGGTCTACATCAACAACTGCTCCATGTGCCACCAGCCCAACGGCAAGGGCATCCCGGGCAACTTCCCCAACCTCGCCGGCAACGGCGCCATAACCGCGGAATCGCCCGACAATGTGATCTCGGCCGTGCTGGGCGGCCTGCCGGGCGGCGGTACCTACGGGCAGATGCCCCCCTTCTCGCCGAAGCTCACCAATCAGGAGATCGCCGACGTGGTCAACTACGTCCGCAACTCCTGGGGCAACTACGCGCCGGCCACCGCCACCCCGGACAAGGTGGCGGCGATCCGCGCCAGTCTGAACGCGCCCTCGGCGGAGGACGGCAGCCGGCCGACCAGCGCCTTCGAGTGCCCCGACACCAGCAACCTGCAGATCAAGCCGGCCACGATGAACCTCATCCGCTATGCGACCCCCGGCGAGTTCGGCAACCGTATCGGCGTCGTCATCGCGGAGCTGAAGCGCAACAACCCCGGCATGGACGACACCCAGATCGTCGACAACGTGTCGGCCGCCTACTGCCCCATCCTGAAGGCGGAGAGCGGGCTCGCCGACTCGGAGCGTCACGACCGCATGGCCAGCTTCATCGCCAAGCTGCAGAGCCAGCTGGCCAAGGAGCAGCTGCCGCCGGGGTCGCGCGTGCTGGTGCAAGTTCCCTTCTCGCCCGATGTCTTGAGCCAGGTCGAAGCCGCCGCCAAGGCCGCCAACGAAGAGCGCGCGACCTGGATTGAAAAGGCGGCCGAGGAGCGGCTGAAGGGCAGCAACTGAGCTCCCTGGAGACCTAACCCGAAAGAGCGACCGAGCGGAAATCTCCGCTCGGTCGCCTTAGGGCCGCCGCCGCAAGGGCCTGTCGGCGGGAAGAGCGCGACTTGGCTGACGCGGCGGCCGCTCCGCCCCCTCTGTGCCTTGCGGTACCAGGTCCTGGTCCCTTCCGCCGGCTGCAAGGCTGCCATTCTGCCCGGTGAGTGGTCGAAGCCGCGGCCGGACGCTAGCCTCGCCCCGGCAAACCATGAACGCGGCCCTCTCCTTCCCAACGCAGCGTGCAGCCTTCTTCGGAGGGATGCGGGCGGCCGCCTCCGCCCCGGCGCTGGCGATCGGCGCGAGCTTTCTAGGCTTCGGCGCCCTGGTGCGCGAGTCCGGCCTGAACCTTTGGCACGGCCTGATCTCGACGGCCACCACCTGGGCGCTGCCGGGTCAAGTCGCCATGGTCGAGCTCTATGCCGTGGGCGCGGGCCTCTTGGCGGTGGCGCTCGCCGTCGGTGCCAGCGGGAGCCGCTTGCTGCCGATGGTGCTCACTCTGCTGCCCTTGATGCGCCAGCCGGGCATACCGCGCTGGCGCTACTATGCCTCCGCGCATTTCATCGCCATGACCGGCTGGGCCATCTCCATGCGGGTCGCTCCCAGCCTACAACCGGCCTTGCGCCTGCCCTTCTTCGAGGGCTTCACCGTGATCCTGTGGAGCGCCACCATGGTCGGAACGGCGATCGGCTTCCTGCTGCCGGGCGTGCTGCCGACCGAGGTCACCTTGAGCCTGGTGATCCTGACGCCGCTCTATTTCACGCTGCTGTTCCTGGAGGACCTTGGCGGCAAGAGGAAACGCGTGGCTCTGGCCCTGGGCGGTGTCCTGGGCGCGCCCTTCTTTATGCTGTCGCCCGACTGGAGCCTGATGCTGACCGGGCTGGTGGGCGGCAGCCTGGCCTTCTGGCTGACCCGCAAGGAGAAGATCTAGCCGATGCAGGACAGCTGGCTCTGGCCTCTCCTGGTGCTGGCCGTGGCCGCGCTCTCGACCTACGTCTGGCGTGGCCTGGGCGTGGCGCTCTCCGGCCGCATCAATCCCGCGAGCCCCTTCTTCGCCTGGCTTGCCTGCGTCGCCTACGCCCTCTTGGCCGGCCTCATCGCACGCATGGTGCTGCTGCCGATCGGCCCCTTGATCGAAGCGCCGCTGGCCGCCCGTATCGCCGCCTTGGCCGCCTGCGTCGCCTCATACTATCTGACCCGCCATGTCTTGCTCTCGATCCTCCTCGGCGGCGCCATCTTGGCCCTCTGGCTGACCTTCGCGCAGGCCTGAGCACCTTGTGGGAGGCCGGTTCAGCGGCACGGGAGACAAATCCCTTTAAGCTGACTCCTCCGCCAACCGCGCGGCGGCATCCGCCAAGATCCGCTCGACCTCCGGGTTGCGGCAGAGAAAGTGGCGGTGCATGCCGAGAACCACCAGGCCCGGCGCCAGCTCTCTCAGCATGGCAAGCGCGGCTTCCCGCTCCGGCGGCGTTCCTTCGGCCAAGAGCACCATGTTGCGCATCGCGGCCGCGATGGTGCCCTTGCGCACGCGGATGCCTTGAATCGTGAGGATGTTCTCATCGTCGCCCAGAATGTCCTCGGGCTTGATGGCCTTGTCCGTCATGACTCCTCCCGGGCTGTTGGATCGCGTTGAACCCTGGTCCTTGTGAGGGCGCGATTCAAGCGTAGAGGACAGCCACACCGGGCAAGGTCTTGCCTTCCAGCCACTCCAGGAAGGCGCCGCCGGCGGTGGAGACGTAGGAGAGCTTGTCGACGGCGCCGGCCTGCACGAGGGCGGCCACCGTGTCCCCGCCGCCGGCGACCGACAGAAGCGCGCCGGCCTCGGTCAGCGCCACGGTCTTCTGCGCCACCGCCATGGTCGCACGGTCGAAGGGCGGAAGTTCGAAGGCACCCAGCGGTCCGTTCCACAGCAGGGTGCTGGCCTCGCCCAGGGCGGCTTCGATGGCGCCGACGGACTTGGGACCGACGTCCAGGATCATCTTGTCGGAGGGAACGGCATCGAGCGCGACGGTCTCGGCCGCGGCGCCGCGCTCCAGCTTGGCCGCCACCACCGCGTCCTCCGGCAGCAGGATCCGGCAGCCGGCAGCCTTGGCCGCGGCATCGATACTGCGCGCGGTCTCGGCCAGATCGTGCTCGCACAGCGAGGCGCCGACCGCCACGCCGCGTGCATTGAGGAAGGTGTTGGCCATGCCGCCGCCGATGACCAGGACATCGACCTTGGCGATGAGGTTGCCCAAGAGGTCCAGCTTGGTCGAGACCTTGGCGCCGCCGACGATGGCGACGACGGGCCGCCTGGGCGCCTCCAAGGCCTTGGAAAGGTGCTCGATCTCCTCCTGCATCAAGAGGCCCGCCGCGGTCGGCAATAGGTGCGCCAAGCCTTCGGTCGAGGCATGCGCTCGGTGCGCGGTCGAAAAGGCGTCATTGACGTAGAGATCGCCCAGGGCGGCAAGGGCCGCGACGAAGGCGGGATCGTTCTTCTCCTCGCCGGCGTGAAAGCGCAGGTTCTCCAACATCAAGACGTCGCCGGCGGAAAGCGCCGCGATCGCGGCCGCGGCATTGGGGCCGATGCAGTCCTCGGCAAAGGCCACGGGTTGGCCCAGCTGTTCGGCGACGGCCTGTGCCACCGGTCTTAGGCTGAGTTCCGGCTTCCGCGCGCCCTTGGGCCTGCCGAGATGCGAGAGCAGCACGACCTTGGCACCCGCCGAGCTCAGCCGCTTCACGCTGGGCAGGCTGCGCGCGATCCGCGTCGCGTCGCCGACCTTGCCGTCCGTCAGCGGTACGTTCATGTCGACGCGCAAAAGCACGACCTTGCCCGCAAGCGCTCCCAGATCATCTATGGTCCTCAGCCCGGCCATGCCCTCGCACCCTCCTCAGCACTCACGGCGAAACGAGGCCCTGAGGGACCATAAAGCCGGGCCGAAAGGCAAGGCCCCGCTGCCGCCGGCCCTTGACCAGCTGCCGCAGGGCGTTGACCGACGCGCATGCCCGCACCAAGCTCTTGCTATGGCAGAGGCAAGGAACCTGCCGCTCGAGCGGCCTCGGTCAGCCGGCAGCAGAAGCGCGCTGAGCTCCTTGGAGCGCCGTGCCTACCGTCTGAGCCAGGCCGCCAGCACCGGACTCTACATCGGGCAGAAATGGCTCTCGGCCCGCCTGACGCGCCCGGTCAGGTCCCCAGAGCCCATCACTGGCCCCTTTCCCTCCAACAAGGAAATCATGGCGGACCTGCAGCGGCTCTTCGCGCGCGATCTGGAGAACGTCGAGCGCGGCCTCTATCCGCTGCCCGACGATCTGGTGCGCCGGCCGATCAAGGCGCTGGCGGGTGCGGCCGGCTACTTCGCCGACCTGCCGGCCGTGGAGCGGCGGCGCCACAGCCGCGCCGGCCAGGAGGTCTTCCGCGAGAAGCGGCAAGCCGGCTTACCGCGCTACTACCAGCAGAACTTCCACTATCAGAGCGACGGCTGGCTCAGCCGGCGCTCGGCGCGTCTCTACGACCACCAGGTCGAGGTCCTCTTCACCGGCGGTGCCGACGCCATGCGGCGTCAGGCCTTGGTCCCCTTGGCCAAGGCGCTGCGCGGTCGGCGGCGCGAAGCCTTGCACCTGGTCGATCTGGGCTGTGGCAGCGGTGGGCTGCTGCCTTTCCTGAAGCAGGCCTATCCGCGCTTGTCGATGCTGGGTCTCGACCTCTCGCTGCCCTACCTGCAGCAGGCGGCCGCAAGGCTCGGCGGCTATCGCCGCTGGGGCCTGTCGCAAGCGGCCGCCGAGCGACTGCCGCTGGCGAGCGAGAGCCTGGATGCGGTCACCAGCGTCTTCCTCTTCCACGAGTTGCCGCGCAAGATCCGGGTCCAGGTCGTCGGCGAGGTGGCCCGCGTGCTGAAGCCGGGCGGCAGCTTCGTGCTGGTCGATTCCATCCAATTGGGCGACGTTCCGGGCTATGACGGCCTGCTGGACTACTTCCCCGTGGCCTTTCACGAGCCCTACTACGCCGACTACGTTCGCCACGACCTCGAGGCCCTTTTCGCCGACGCGGGCCTCAGGCTGGAGAGCTTGGAGATCGCCTACCTCTCGCGCGTGATGCACCTGGTGAAAGAGGCGTGAGCGATCCGACCTTGGCGGCGATGGCGGCCGAGGCCGGACGCAGGGAACCCTTTCTCCTGTTCCTCGAGCGCCGCTGGTCCCGTCTGGAGGTCTGGCAGGCGGCCGAGGCGGCGGCTCCGGGTCTCTCCGCCTTGGCTCTCTCCGGCACGCGGCCCATCGGCCTGCTTCTGCCCAATCTGCCGGCGGCGGTGGTCGCTCTCATTGCCTGCTGGCTGGCGGGGCGGACGGCAGCGCCCGTCGACGGGCGTCGACCCTTGGACCAGCTGCACGCCTGGGCGGAGGCGACCGGGCCCGCGGCCCTCATCACCCTCGACCTCGCGAGCGTCTTCGAGCGGGCGCGCATCCTGGCCGAGGCCCATCCGCCCTGTCCCCTGGTCATCATGCCGATGGCCGACCAACTCAGCACCTGGAAGCGCCTGATCAGCCCCTGGCTGCGCGGCGGCGGTCCCGCCAAGCGCCCGGAGGGCATCGATATCCTGGCCTGGAGCGCGCTGCGCTCGGCCTCCGGCGAGCCGCCGGCCGAGCGGGCGCCGGCCGTGCTGCTGCCGGAGGGCGCGGCCTGGGAAGCGCCGGCGGACCCCGCCGCGGCCTGGCCGACCGGCGACAGCGGCCTTCTCTGCTGCCCCTTAGCCGAGCGGCAGGCGCTGGCCGCCCTTGTCCAGGCCTGGTGCGGCGAGGGTCAGCTCGTGCTCTCGCCCCGCCTCGACGAGCGCTCCCTTGCTAAGGTGCGCAAGTCCGCGCGGCCGGCGCTGGAGATCGGCCGAGCGCATCCCTGAGGGCCGCGGACGGCCTTTGTCATGAAATGGCAAGTACCCCGATTCGACGCTGGCTAGGCTGATCGAGATCGCCGGAAAGGCGACACGCGCACGCGCCAGCGACGACAGGGGTTCAGTCCGTGAGCAAGCCTTGGCACCAGAAGACCGCCGAAACGCCGCTCGTCTCGAAGCGGCTCGACGACAAGAAAAGGTCACGACCGAGGTTCAGGTCCCGGGTCTTGAACGGCACGGCGCTTGCCCTCTTGGCGACCGCTTTCCTTCTGGGCCCGGACCGCACGGCTGAAGCACGCTGCATCCTGCTGAGTGGCGCGCCCGACTATCAGATCGAGTGCACCGCGGACGTCATACGCTTCTTGGGCAGGCCTGGCGCCCTTCCGGAGAGGCCGCAGGGTTACAGCGTGGACTTCTTTGACTTGACCGGCGACATCATGAGCGGCGCCGCCGATCCCGACAGGGTGCTGTTCAAACCTGCCATCGGCGTGGTCGACACCCGCGGCGGCAAGGACGAGTTCGGCTCGATCGACTTCGACGGCGGCGCCTTCGGGGTCAGGTCGGAGGGGCACGGCATCGCCTACGTGGCCGACGGCCTGGACGGAAAGGACGGCGAGGATCGGCAGAAGGTCGGCGAGGACGGGAAACCCGGTAATCGGGGCGTCTTCGTCGACATGACGCTTCAGTCCGGCTTTATCGTCTCCGAGTTCGTCTCCAACACGCCGAATGCCGAGGCGCCCAGCGCGGCGGCGCTGGTGCAGAGCCTTGGCGGCAAGGGCGGCAACGGCGGCAAGGCCACGAACGAGTTCGGCAGCAACTCCCACGGTGGCGACGGTGCCGCGGGCGGCGTGGGCGGCGACGTCACCTTCATGACCGGCGACGAGCCGATCCGCATAGAGGGGCTGAGGGCCTCAGGCCTGCGCATCGAAAGCATCGGCGGCGACGGCGGCAAGGGCGGCGATGCGGAGGTGATCGCCGGCAAGGCCTTCGGCGGCGACGGTGGCCCGGGCGGGAGCGGCGGCAGCGTCTTCGTCGACATCGAGACCGAGATGACGATCAAGGGCAACGCGCACGCCGTGGTCGCGCGCAGCTTGGGCGGCGCCGGCGGCGACGGCGGCAGCGCGAACGGCGTGCTCGGCTCCGGCAGCGGCGGCGCGGCGGCGGGTTCCGGCCCGGCGGGCCCGGTCTCCGTCACGCTGGGCGGGAGGATCACCACGACCGCGGCCTGGGCGAACGGAATGGTCGTGCAGAGCGTCGGCGGCTTCGCCGGCGATGCCGGGAGCGGGAGAGGCTTCCTGGGTTACGGCGCCAACTCGGAGAGCGCCGGCAATGGTGGCCCCGTGACCGTGACCTTGGAGGAGGGCACGGTGATCTCCACCAAGGCGCGCGAGTCCGGCGGCGCCTTCATCCAGAGCGTCGGCGGCGGCGGCGGCTTCGGATCGCGAGGCAGCGGCCTCGTCGGCATGGGCGGGACCGGATCGGCCGGCGGCAGAGGCGGCAACGTGACGGTGATGAGCCTCGGCAAGTCGATCACGACGAAGGGTTCGGACGCCCCGGCACTCGACATCAACAGCACCGGCGGCGGCGGTGGCGATGCCGGCAGCAATCGCGGCGTGGTCGCCATCGGCGGCGATGGCGGCGATGGCGGCAACGGCGGCAGCGTCACGGTGACGAATCTCGCCCGCTTGACGACGGAGCAGGACCAATCGGACGGCCTGGTGG
Organism: Rhodospirillales bacterium; assembly: GCA_963669375.1. Classification (GTDB taxonomy): domain Bacteria; phylum Pseudomonadota; class Alphaproteobacteria; order Kiloniellales; family JACOMY01; genus JACOMY01. Next base: position 2,869,122 of record OY770024.1, read on the forward strand.
TGCAGAGCATCGGCGGCGGCGGCGGGTCCGCGCACACCACCAGCGGCGTCGTCAGCATGGGCGGCGACGGCAAGGGAGGCGGCGATGGCGGTAAGGTCGCCGTCACCAACAGGGGAAGCGTCTCGACGGGCGGCGACTTCTCCGACGCGGTCTTTCTGCAGAGCCTGGGCGGCGGTGGCGGCGACGGTTCGAACGCGACTGCCGTCGGCCTCGGCGTTGCCATCGCCTATGGCGGCAAGGGTGGCAGCGGCGGCAGCGGAAAGAGCGTCAGCTATGACGATGGCGGTGCCCAGGGCTATAGCCTGAGCACCTCCGGCGACTTCGCGCGCGGCCTCTTTGCGCAGAGTCTCGGCGGCGGCGGCGGAGACGGCGGCAACGCGCTCACCATCAACACCATCGGTCTCTTTAACATCGCGCTCGGCACCAGCGGCAGCGGCAATCGGGCCGGCCACGCCGGCACCGTCGACGTCAGCACCGGTGCCGACATATCGACCAAGGGCAACAACGCGGGTGCGCTGCGCGCCGTCTCGCAAGGCGGCGGCGGCGGCAGTGCCGGTTCCGCCGTCACGGTCAACGGCGTCAGCTTCCTGAGCTTCGGCCTGACGCAGGGCGGCCAGGGTGGCGCCGGCGGATCGGCAGGCAACGTCACCGTCGAGGCGCGCGGCGACATGGCGACGGAGGGCCATTTCTCCGACGGCCTCTTCGCGCAGAGCATTGGGGGAGGCGGGGGAGACACCGGGACCCTCGTGACCGTCAACGGCAGCGCCCCGGTGCAGGCCGGCATTACCCTGGGCGGCAGCGCCGGCAACGGTGGCGCCGGCAAGCGTGTCACCGTGACCGCCATGGGAGACATCGAGACCAAGGGAATCGGCGCGCGCGCCCTCGTGGCGCAATCGGTCGGCGGCGGCGGCGGCTCGGCCGGAACGGTGGTGACCGCCAACGATATGAGCCTGATCAACTTCGCCCTTTCGATCGGCGCCAAGGGCGGGGCCGGCGGCAATGCCCAGAACGTCAAGGTTCAGTCCAGCGGCGCGCTAAGGACCTCCGGCGGCTCCTCCACGGCGCTCTTCGCGCAAAGCCTCGGCGGCGGGGGCGGCACGGGCAGCGTCACCATCGCCGGAAGTCTGGTGGGCCTGGGCAACATCGACCTGGCGATTGGCGGCAGCGGCGGCCCGGCCGGCGTCGGCGGGAACGTCGATGCCTTCTCCACCGGGCCGATCTCCACCAAGGGCGACAAGAGCAGCGGGATCGTGGCGCAGAGCATCTCTCGTTCCGGCGGCGACGCCGGCTTCGTGGTTGCGGGGTCGGGTTTCTCCGTCGCCGACGTCAATCTGGGTATCGGCGCAAGCGGCGGCAGCGGCGGCAGAAGCGGCTTCGTCAAGCTGGGCAACGCGGGGGAGGTCAGTACCGAAGGCGAGTCCTCGCCTGCCCTGGTCGCGCAGAGCATCGGCGGCGGTGGCGGGAACGGCGGCGCCGTGGTGGCGGCGGGCGCGCTGTCGGTGGTGAACGTCGCGGTCGCGGTCGGCGGGTCGGGTGGTACGGCAGGCGAGGCCGGCCGGGTCGAGCTGCGCAACACCGGCGCGCTCACGACGGAAGGCCGGGACTCGACGGCATTGCTGGCGCAGAGCGTCGGCGGCACCGGCGGCAACGGCGGCTTCGCCGCCACCGGCGGTCTGACGGTCGGACAGCTGACCGGCGACGTTCAGGTCGCCGTCGGCGGCAGCGGCGGCAAGGGCGGTCGGGCCGCGTCCGTCTTGGCGCAGAACGATGGTGCGATCGAAACGAGGGGTTTCGGTTCGCGCGGGCTCTTTGCCCAGAGCGTCGGCGGCAATGGCGGCAATGGCGGCAACACCCTTTCGGTGAGCGCCACTCAGGCCTCCGACCTCAGCGTGCAGGTCCTGGTCGATGTCGGCGGCAGCGGCGGCGACGGTGCCAAGTCCGCCGAGGCCACGGTGTTCAATACCGGAACAATCGCCACGCTCGGCGACTACGCCGACGCGATCAGGGCGCAGTCGATCGGCGGCAACGGCGGCAACGGCGGCAATGCCACGGCCCTGCACTCCAAGCTCTCGTTGGACGGCGGTCTCGTGCCGGACTTCGGCGTTCGGGTGGCGACGACGATTGGCGGCGGCGCGGGCGACGGCATGGAATCCGACAGCGTGGAGGTGACCAACCTAGGCGCCCTCAGCACCCTGCGGAGTCACTCCAAAGGCATCTACGCGCAGAGCGTCGGCGGCGGCGGCGGGAGCGGCGGCAGCGCCTTCACCGGCGTTCTCGACTATCAAACGGTGTCCGGACCCTTCAATCCCAACCGGGCCGAGCATCGCATGACCGTCAGCACCAATGTCGGCGGCACCGGCGGCGCCGGCGGCGACGGCAAGGCGGTCACCGTCTTGAACGCCGGCGACATTCACACCGGAAGCATCGACTCCGCCGGCATCTTTGCCCAGAGCGTCGGCGGCGGCGGCGGCGACGGCGGCGGTGCCAGCAGCCGTACCCTCTTCGTGACCGGATTCTGCAGCTTCATCTTCTCCAATCCGGTTTTCGATTGCGAGTACACGCCCTTCGAGCAGCCGACCCGTCAGGAGTTCCTGCTGAACTTCGGCGCCGACTTCAACATCGGCGGGAATGGCAAGGCGGCCGGCGACGGCGACCTGGTCACGGTCGAGAACCTCGGCGACATCATGACGGAGGGGAACCAGAGCTCCGCCATCTTCGCCCAGAGCGTCGGCGGCGGCGGCGGGATCGGCGGCAATGGCAACCCCGGCCTCGAGGCGGTCACCGACGAGGAGGCGGCCTTGATGATCGACGCGCTGCTGCAGGCGCTGCGCAACAACTCCCCGGTGCAGCAGTTCCGCCAGTGGGGCGAGTTGACCGTCTCCGTCGGCGGCAAGGGGGGAGCCTCCGGCGACGGCGCCGACGTCACCGTCATCAACAGCGGCCATCTGTCGACCTTGGGCGAGCATAGCTATGGCATCGAAGCACAGAGCATCGGCGGCGGCGGCGGCCAGGGCGGTAAGGGGGCGACGCCCTTCCTCTTCAACATCGCCGTCGGCGGCACCGGCAGCGGCGGCGGCCAGGGCGGAGACGTCACCGTCGAGAACAGCGGCAGCATCTCCACGGCCGGCCCCTCCGCGGCGGGCATCTTCGCGCAGAGTGTCGGCGGTGGCGGCGGGCTTGCCGGCGAGGTCATGCAGGCCCTGTCCGTGGTCGGCTTCGACATCAACATGGGCATCGGCTTCACCGGGATCGGCGCCGGCTGGATTCCGGCGAAACCGGGTGTCGGCGGTGACGGCGGCGACGTCACCGTGATTAGCGGCGCCATCGAGACCAGCGGCAAGGACGCGCATGCCATCTTCGCCCAGAGCGTGGGCGGCTCGGGCGGCGTTTTCGTCGGCAACGGTATCGAGTCTCCCGGATCGATCCCCTCCGCCACCTACGTCGGCAGCGGCAACGATCACGGCAACGGCGGCGACGTGAAGATCGCGGTGACCGACGACATCACGGTGCGCGGCGAGAACGCGCACGGCGTTTTCGCGCAAAGCGTCGGCGGCAAGGGCGACAACGGCGATCCGACCTTGGCCCAAAGGGACTCCGAGGGCGGCGACGTCTCGATAGAGGTGGCCGGTGACATCAACGCCAGCGGCAAGAACGGGCGGGCCATTCTGGCGCAGAGCAAGGGCGGCACCGGCAACGGCAACATCCTGATCGAGATCGGCCCCAACGCGGCGGTCTCGACCGAGTCGCAGGGCCGGGCGACGATCTTGCTGAAGGACGGCGCCGACAACAGGCTGGTCAACCGTGGCGCCATCTACAAGCGCGACGGCGGCGCCGGCGCGAAGGACGAGGACTTCGCCATCCAGGTGATCGACGGCTCCTTGATGCTGGAGAACCATGGTCTGCTGCACGGCGCCATTTCGATCGACGGGGAGCCGGGGCCCCAGTCCGGCGACACCCTGATCCACAACCTGCCCGGCGGCGTCATGGAGCTGACGGGAGTCTCCCGCCTGAAGGGGGATGCCGTGCTGCGCAACGACGGCACGATCACCGCCGGCGCGCTCGGCAAGATCGGCAGTGCGCGGATCCTCGGCCCCGGCGGTCTGGTCACGCAAGACCCGGACGGCGACGGCAGCGGAGAGATCTGGGTCGACCATCAGCTGGGCGACAGTGTGAGCGTGGCGGCGAAAGGCGACATCATCGTCATCCACAACGACGCGAAGCTGCGCGGCAGCGTGCGGCCCAACCTGGTCGGGACCAACCTCGTGCCCTCCGGCACCAGGGGCGAGCTTCGGATCGTTCAGCTGAAGCCCGGCCGGGATATCACCAACAACCTGGAGGTCAAGGACACGGCGGCCGTGAACTACCAGGTGAAGGACATCGTCCACAACGGCGAGCCGGCGATCGCGCTTGCCTACGAGGTCAACCTGGCGCCTTGGACCGGTTTCGCGCTTGGCCCCAGCGACGCGGGCTCGGTCGATCCCGGCGACGTCGGCGAGAACACCAACCACCTGACCGGCTATCTGGGGGAGCTCATCGCCGCGCGCATAGACGAGCGCAGGGCAATCGCCGAGGGCGGCGCCAGCGCGGCACACAGCGCCTATGCTTGGGTGGAGGACCTGGAGAGCTTCCTGCTGGGGATCGAGAACGTCCATGCCCTCCTCGACACCTACGAGGCCACCGTTCCGAGCGCGCACGCGGCACCGGTCGACGCCTCTCTGATCGCCAGCATCGAGTTTGCCGATGCCCTGCAATCCTGCCGCTACCTCAACGAAGAGGGTGCCGCGCGCTACGTCTCGGACGAGTCCTGCGCCTGGGTCAGGATCCGGGGGTCGGCGCTGCAGCGCGACGACGGCCGGGACACCAGCCGTTTCACCGAGACCGCCTTCGGATTCGCCGGCGGTGCCGACGTGGAGATCGCGGAAGGCCTGACCCTGGGCCTCGCCGGCAGCTACGAACGGCTCTTCCTGTCGGCCGAGAACCTGGAGGAGGGCTCGGGCAATCGTTTCCAAGGCGGGGCCTTCCTTTCGCAGCGGATCGACCAGTGGACCTTCTCCACCTCCGTCTCCGGCGGGACCAGCGGCTACGACCTCACCCGCGGCGTGATCACGCCCGGCGGCATGGAGTCGGCCAGCAGCGCGCCCCGGGCGAACTTCGTGGCCGCGCATGCCCGGGTGTCGCACAACTTCGCCTTTGACGGCTGGTCGCTGGAGCCCACCTTCGACGGCGGCGTGCACCATCTCTGGCGCCCGGGCTACGCCGAGAGCGGCGCCGAGCCCTACGGCATCCGGTTCGACGACTTCCAGGAGACGGTCGGCACCCTAAACCCCTTCGTGAAAGCGGAGGTCGACAGCACCTTGGCCGGCGCGCCGATCCAGCTCTACGGGCGGGCGGGACTGTTGGGCCTCGTTGGCGCCGGCGATCGCGGCTTCGACGCGACCTTCACCGGCGTGCCGAAGGGTGGCCCCAGCTTCTTGCTGGAGGACGATGTCGACTCCCTCTACGCCGACCTCGGCCTCGGCCTCAACGTCGCGGTGGCGGAGAACATGTCGATGAACTTCGTCGCCAACACCCTCTTGTCAGGCAACACCCGCGCCTATGCCGGGTCGGCGCGCTTCAACATCCACTTCTAGCGAAGCGGCCCGCACCGCCCTCTCGGCCAGGCGGCCTAGGGGAGAATCCGCCCGCGATAGTGCTAGCGCAGAAGGTCACCCGGTCCGGAAACGCCGTGCGCGCGGTTGGGCCGCGATCCTTGGCGCGTGGGGCCTCTGCCTGGGGCGCGGGCGTTGCCGGGCCGTCGCTGGTCGAGGGACGGGAGGGGGCTGCCGTCGCCGGGCGAGAACTCGAACAGACCTTCCTTCGGGTGATACCTCTCCCAATCATAGCCGTTCTCTTCCAGAATCTGACGCCAGGCGGTGTTGCTGTTGTAGCTTGGCATCGTTTCATAGAACTGGCCCTCGGGACTGCCGAACTTCAAGGCCTTGCCGCCGGGCAAGAAGCGATAGTCGAACTTCTCGTCATACTTGTCCGCGGTCGCCTTGAACCGCGACCAGGTCTCTAGAGCCGACCGCCCTTTCAACGAGGGGACTTCAACCCAATTGGAGCGATCCTCATCACCTAGCCCGAAGGGGTTCGGATCCATTCTGGTTCCATCTTCATGGTACTCGACGAGCCTATCTTTCAATCCCAACTTCGCGCTGAAGATGTCTCTACCTTCAGCGGTGCCATGGATCTCAGACACGGCCCTACCGTTAGGATCAACGAGGACGAGGTAGTTGTGCTGTCCAACACCTTGGGTAAAGGGAACGGCCCGCTGACCCGAGTAGATCTTCCACTCGCTGGCTTTGGTTGGATCCGACATCACTTCACTCCTTTCACAAGAAAAGCAGCCCCAGACGAAGTGTGCTGGAGCCGCAAGGCTGCGCCGGGACCGAATCCGGCGAAGTCGGGTCATTGCTGTGATGGGTCAACAGCAGCGAACCGCCCGTCGGTGACCCGGTCGCTCGCAGTAGGTTTGGACTTGGACCGAAGACCGCTAGGTCTCCGAGTGTGATTGGCTCGCAGCCTTACCGGTTCTCCGAAGACCAGTTACTTAGTGACCGGACAATCAATGTTCTCCACCTGGACTGTCGGTTCTTGCTCAGGATAGACCCGTGTATCCAGCTCAACTGTCCATCCGATACAATGATCGGGGTCGCGCGCCCACCTGAATTTGAAGCTTGCCCCATAGTAATGGGTTTGCGACATACAGCGAACCTGCGGGCTTCCATTACATACGAAACCGTTGTCTGCAAGCAACACCAAGACCTGGTCGACGTCTCCGTGCGCCTCTTCCTTCAAGTACGCACTAAAATCCCTAGCGGCTTCATTGGCAAAAGCCATCCGTTCTCTGAAGAATCTATCGCCGATTGCCGACGTTCCGGGCTGCGCAGTGTATATGTTAGAGGTTGGATAGCCCGCAAACTTCTCTTCATAATTCTTGTCTTTCCAAGTCGGAATCGGTTGACACCCGGCCAAGAGGGCCAACAGCAAAGGCACCAGCACGAACCACCTTGTCACGTTGTGTAGCCAGGACGGGGCGTAGGTCAAATGCGCGTTCGTGGAGCCCATGGATCCGAGCAACCTTCTCCAACCTGCATTTGATGCGCACTCTGCCGTCTCGTTCATTGATTGTCAAGATCGGCGCCCAAGCTCTCGAAACGTGTAGACCACGGCTCGTTGGCTCGAGCAGATCTGCCGCTCGCCGGTTCTGGTTGGATCCGACAACGCCTTGCTCCTTTCTGTTGGAAAGCAGCTCAAACGAAGAGCCTGGAGCCGCAAGGCTTCGCCGGGACTGAGTCCGGTGAAGTCGGGTCACCGCTGTCATGTTCCGCCAGTGGCCGCCCCCAAGGTCAGTGACCCGATTGCTCGCAACGTGTTTGGATCTTGGACGGGGAACTGCTTGGTCTCTGAATCAGAATTGCTGCCGTCTTACCCTCTTGCTGAAGGCCAGTTACTCAGCGACACGGCAATCACTGTTCTCCACCTGGATCATCGGTTCTTGCTCAGGATAGATCCGTGTATCCAAGTCAACTGTCCACCTTAAACAATGATCGGGGTCACGCGTCCATCTGAATTTGAAGCTTGGTCCATAGAATTCTGTTAGCGAGGTGCATCGCACTTTCGGATTTCCAGTGCACACGAAGTCGTTCTTCGCAAGTACCACCAGCAACTGATCAACGTCTCCCTGCGCCTTTTCACTCAAATACGCGCCAAAATCCTCAGCGGTTTCAGCGGCAAGAGTCATACGCTCTCTAAAGAACTTATCCCCCATTGGCGAGATACCTGGCTGCACGGTGTATATAGCACCGGTAGGATGCGCAAGCACCTTCCTTTCGTATTGCTTGTCTTGCCAAGTAGGAATCGGTTTGCACCCTGCCACAAGGGCCAGCAGCAAGGGCACCAGCAGGCCCCACGGTGTCAGCTCACGCGGCCAGGACGGGGCGTCCGTCATTTGCGCGTTCGTCGAGCCCATGGATCCGAGCAACCTTCTCCACCCTGCATTTGATGCGAACTCTGCTCTCTCGTTTATTGATTGTCAATACTTCAGCTGAGGCCCTTAAAACGTGTGGACCGTAATCCATTGGCTCGAGCAATCCTGCCGCTCGCCGGTTCTGGTTGGAACCGACGTCGCCTTGCTCCTTTCCTATAAGAAAGCAATCCAGACGAAGAGAGCTGGAGCCGCGGGGCTAGGCCTGGACTGGGTCCGGCGAAGTCGGGGCACTTCTGTCACTCTTCGTCAGCGGCGGCCCAGGTCCGTAACCCGATCGCTCGCACTGTGACTTGACCTTGGACGAGAGACCGCTCGGTCGCCCGGTCAGAAAAGCCGCCGGCTTGCCCTCTTGCTGAAGGCACGTTACTTAGTGACGGGGCATTTGATGTTCTCGACCTCAATCGTCGGCTCTTGCTCGGGATACGTTCTCCTATCCAGCGCAACTGTCCATCCGATACAATGATCGGGATCGCGCGCCCATCGGAATTTGAAGCTTGGCCCATAGAACTCAGTTCGCGAGGTGCATCGCATCTCCGGGTTTCCGTTACACACGAAATCATTCTCCGCAAGCAGCACCAGCAACTGATCAATGTCACCCTGCGCTTCTTCTCTCAAGTACGCATCAAAATCCTCAGCGGTTTGATTAGCAAAAATCATTCGCTCTTTAAAGTATTTATCTCCGATTGGCGAAGTACCAGGCTGTGCAGTATATATGTTTCCGACAGGATACTCGACGAATTTTTCGTTGTACTTCTTGTCTTTCCAAGTAAGTATCGGATTGCACCCTGCCAAGAGAGCCAATAGCAAAGGCACCGGCACGCCCCACATTGCCAACTTGCGTGGCCGGGAGGGGGCGTCTGGCAAATGCGCTTTCGTGGCGCCCATGCTTCCGAGCAACCTTCTCCAACCTGCAATTGATGCTAACCTAGCTGTCTCGTTTATTAATTGTCAATATCCGAATCTAAGCCCTCAAAACGTGTGAGGTACGGCCTGTTGGCCCGAGTAGATTCTCCACTCTCCGGTTCCGGCGGGAGCCGACGTCTATAGTGCTCCTTTCACAACAACAGCGGCCCCTGACGAAGAGTGCCGGAACCGCAGCGCTAAGCCGGGACTGAGCTCGGCGAAGTGGGGCATGGCCGTGATTCTTCGTCAGCGGCGGCCCACCGGTCGGCGACCCAGGCGCTCGCGACGCGATCGGACCTTGCACGGGAGACCGCTTGGTCCCCCAGTCAGAGTGGTTGCAGTCTCTGGCCTTTGCTGGAGATCAGTCAGTGACAGGACACTCGATGTTCTCAACCTCGATTGCTGGCTCTTGCTCGGGGTAGAGGCTCCTATCCAGCTCAACTGTCCATCCAATACAGTGATCGGGGTCGCGCGCCCAAACGGGCTTGAAGTTCGCCCCATAGTAGTGAGTTTGCGACAGGCACCGAACCTCCGGACTTCCGTTACACACGAAGTCGTTCTCCGCAAGCAGCACCAAGAGCTGGTCGACGTCCCCCTGCGCCTCTACTCTCAGGTATTCAGAAAAATCACGCGCGGCATGATTGGCAAAAGCCATTCGCGCCCTAAAGAACCTATCGTCTATTGCCGACAACCCAGGTTGCGCAGTGTATATATTAGTAACAGGATAGCCTGCCAACTTCTGTCTGTAGTTCTTATCTTTCCAAGTAGGGATCGCTTTGCATCCTACCAAGAGGATCAACAGCAAAGGCACCAGCAGGCCCCACCGTATCAGCTCGCGCGGCCAGGACGGGGCCTCCGTTGTTTGTGCGTTCGTGGAGCCCATGGATCCGTGCGACCTTCCCCAACCCGCATTTGATGCGAACTCTGCTGTTTCGTTTATTGATTGTCAACGCTCCGACTCTTGTTCTCTAAACGTGCAGACGCCTCCAGAGGTCGCTCTAAGCGACCCTGATGGCCGACTCTGCCAATCCGACGGCGCCATGGATCCGGCAAAGGCCTCGGGCAGTCCTTGACGGCATCGCCTCCACCGGTTCGAGTGCCATATTGTCGCCATTGGGCTCTGGCAGCGCGGGCGGACTATGCGATAGGCTATCGCTGTCAGTTGCCCGATGCCCGATCCGGGCGCGCCGGGCCGAACGATCGCTTCAGGTGTGATCTGCCATGTTTCCTTTTCCGCGCTTCGGCCTCGCTGTCGTCTTCACCGGCTTTCTCTCCGCGACCACCGTCGCTGCCGAGATGGTCACTCTGGCGCCCGCCATTCTGGTGAACGATCAGGTGATCTCCGCGCTCGAGGTGGAGATGCGGGTGAAGCTGGCCATGATCTCTTCCGGCCTGCAGGACACCGCCGACACCCGCGAGTTCCTGGAGGGCCAGGTCGAGCAGGCGCTGATCGACGAAGAGCTGCAGTCCCAGGAGGCCCAGCGGCTCGGCATCTCGGTCGAAGCCGAGCGGGTCGACGAGGTCTTCAGCCAGATTGCCAACAGCAACGGCATGTCGGCCGAGACCCTGCGCGCGCGGCTGAAGGGGGCGGGCATCCTGCCGGACTATCTGGACGACCAGATCCGCGCACAGATCCTGTGGCGGCGAATTCTGGAGAACGAGGTTCTCCCGCGGGTCACGGTCTCGCCGGAGGACGTGGACGACGCGGTCCGGCGCATCGAAGAGCGCCAGGGAGAGGCGCAGCGCCTCTTGGCCGAGATCTTCCTGCCGATCGACAACCCGGCGAAGACGGCGGAGGTGACGGAAACCGCGACGAAGGTCATCGAGCAGATGCGGCGCGGCGCCAGCTTCCAGGCCCTGGCCCGCCAGCTGTCGCAATCGCCGACCGCCGTCTCGGGCGGCGATCTCGGCTGGGTCGACCCCGGCATCATGCCGGAGGAGGTGGAGAAGTCCTTGAGCGGCATGTCGGTCGGCCAGCTCTCCGACCCCATCGTCACCCCGACGGGCGTCTACGTGATCTTTCTCCGCGACTCGCGCCCGCAGCCGGAGCGCATGCTGACCGCCTCGGTGAAGATGCTGACCTTCGCGGTCAAGGACTTCGAGAACAGGAACGCCGTGAACCAGGCGGCCGGCCGCGCCACGCAGGCGGCCAGGGCCCTGGCCGCCTGCTCCGATGCCGAGGCGGTGGCCGAACGCTACAACGCGCAGCTGGACGACTTGGACAAGGCGGACGTCTCAAGCTTGCCGCCGGGCCTTCGCACGGCGACCAACGGACTGCCGATCGGCCAGGCGAGCGATCTCTTCCGGGCCGCGGGCGGCGTGGGCCTGGCCATCGTCTGCGACCGCGAAGACAGCGGCATCGATCGCGGCCGGGTCGAAGAGCGGCTGCTGTCCGAGCAGGTGGAGACCTTGAGCCGCCGCTACATGCAGGACCTGCGCCGCATCGCGACGGTCGAGATGCGCAGCTAGGTTTGCCGACCCCCGACCTGCCAACACTGAGCGAGGTCATCCGCCGCCACGGCCTCGATGCGGTCAAGGCGCTGGGCCAGCACTTTCTGCTGGACCCCTCAATCACGCGGCGCATTGCCGAGGCCGCGGCACCGCTGGCGGGACACGACGTCGTTGAGGTCGGCCCCGGCCCGGGCGGCCTGACCCGCGCCTTGCTGGCCAGCGACTGCCGCCATGTCTATGCCGTCGAGAAGGACGCGCGCTGCCTCGACGCCTTGCAGGAGCTCTCGGCCGCCTATCCCGGACGCCTGACGGTGCTGGAAGCCGACGCCCGCAAGCTGGAGACCTGGAAGCTGGGTTCGGCGCCCCGCAAACTGGTGGCGAACCTGCCCTACAATGTCGGCACCGCCCTTCTGGTTGCGTGGCTGCGCGCCATCGCGCTGGAGCCGGGCTGCCTCGCCGGCCTCACGCTGATGTTCCAGAAGGAGGTGGCGCAGCGGCTGTCGGCGGCACCCGGCAGTGCCGCCTATGGCCGGCTCGGCGTGCTCAGCCAATGGCTCTGCCGGGTCGAGCCCTGCTTCGACCTGCCGCCGGGCGCCTTTCGCCCGCCGCCCAAGGTGATCTCTAGCGTGGTCAGACTAACACCTTTGCCCGAACCGGCCGCAGCCGCCTCGCTGGAGGCCCTGGAACGGGTCACCGAGGCCGCCTTCGGCCAGCGGCGCAAGATGCTGCGGCGAAGCCTGAAGTCGCTAGACGGGGCGCCGAAATCGCTCTTGGCGGCGGCCGGCCTGGATGAAACGGCACGCGCGGAAACGCTGTCGGTCGCCGACTTCTGCCGTTTGGCCCGCCTCGTCGAGGGACGCGAGGCATGAGCCCGGGCCTTGCCTGGACCCGCGAAGCAGCCGACAATTGCGCAACAGCCAGAGAGGAAACCCTATGCCAAGCTTCGACAGCAAACGCCTGGGCGAAATCCACCGGGCCCTGCACAGCCATCTGCCGTCCGACTCCGCCCTGCGGGTGAAGGCCCTGGAGAGCCTCTTGGTGGACAAGGGCCTGCTGGACAGCGCCGCCGTTGACGCCTGGGTCGAGACCTACGTCGAGGACGTCGGCCCCAAGAACGGCGCCGCCGTGGTCGCCAGAGCCTGGTGCGACCCCGCCTTCAAGGAGCGCCTGCTGGCGGACGGGACCAGCGCCGTGGCGGAGTTCGGCTTCACCGGCCGCCAGGCCGCCAAGATCGTCGCGGTCGAGAACACCCCGGACACCCACAACATGGTGGTCTGCACGCTCTGCTCCTGCTACCCGATCGGGCTCCTGGGCGTGCCGCCGGCCTGGTACAAGGCCAACGAGTACCGCGCGCGCGCCGTGCGCGAGCCGCGCGCCGTCTTGGCCGAGTTCGGCGTGACCCTGGATCCGGCCACCAAGATCAGAGTGTGGGACAGCACCTCGGAGGCGCGCTACCTGGTGGTGCCCCTGCGCCCCGCCGGCACGGAGGGCATGAGCGAGGAGGCCCTGGCCGCCTTGGTGAGCCGCAATGCCATGATCGGCACCGACACGGTGTCGGCACCCAAGACGAGCGAGGAGGCGGCCTGATGGACGGTGTGCATGATCTGGGCGGCGTCGAGGGCTTCGGCCCGGTAGAGCACGAAGAGGCCAAGTGGCCCTTCAAGCACCCCTGGGAGGGCCGCATGTTCGGGATCGCCGCCCTGATGACCCGGCCGGCGAGTTGGAGCATCGACTGGTTCCGCCATTCGCGCGAATGCATCAGGCCGGACGACTACATCATCAGGCCCTACTACGACCAGTGGTGCCAGGCCTACGCCGCCATGATGATCGACTCTGGCCTGGCCAGCGTCGAAGAGGTCGTCACCGGCAAGCCCGCCGGCCCGGCGACACCGCCGGAGAGAGCCCCGCTGGGGCCGGAGACGGTTCGCGGCAAGGCCCTCTTCCCCTTCGACCCCTTGGTGCCCGGCGGCCCGGAGCCCGCCTTCGCCGTCGGCACCTCGGTGCGCACCAAGGCCAAGAGCCATGGCGGACACACCCGCCTGCCGCGCTATGCCCGCGACAAGCCGGCTGTCATCCATGCGCACTACGGCAACCAGCTCCTGCCCGACGCCTCGGCCTCGGGCCGGGATGACGCGGAACCGCTCTACTGCGTCATGATCAAGTCCAAGGACATCTGGCCCGAGGCCGCCGAGAGCGGCGACGAGATCTTTCTGGACCTCTGGGAGAGCTACCTTGAGCCTGCCTGACCGGCCGGCCCCCCTGCCCGCGCGCGACGGCGAGCCCACCTTCGCCGAACCTTGGCAGGCGGAAGTCCTGGGCATCGCCTTCTCCTTGATCGAGGCCGGCCGGATCAGCAATGCCGACTGGTCGCAGGCCCTGGGCGCCGCCATCAAGAAGCGCGCGGCCGCCGGCCTCCCGGACGACAGCGAAGGCTACTATCTGGCCTGCCTGGAGGCCTTGGAGCAGGTCGCCGGTTCGGCCGGCATGACCGCGCCCGCCGAACTCGCGCAGCGCAAATCCGACTGGATCGAGGCCTATCGGGCGACACCGCACGGCGCACCCGTCCGGCTGCATCGCAACGCCACGGCGAAGGCGCCGAACGAGCAGCCCAAGTAGGCGCGCGCCAGTCATGGCGTGAGGCCGCTCCCGGGAGGTGATGCTTTGTCGTCGCGCATAGCATTCGTGGACCGCGTGGAGCAGATCGGCACGGCCTGGCTGACGGCGCTCCTGGATCAAGCCGGCGCGCTCGAGGAGGGCACGGCCGTCGAGGCCTTCTCCATCGAGAACCTCAGCGGCGTCGGCCGGGGCTTTCTCGGCGACGTGCTGCGGATCCGCCTCGACTACGCCGATCGCCCTACGGCCGCGCCCCTCAGCCTGATCGTCAAGCTCCCGACGCCGGAGGAGGCGCTCTACGAACTGGGCACGTCCTACCACGTCTACGAGCGCGAGATGCGCTTCTACAGGGATGTCGCGGGCACGACGCCGATCCGCGTGCCGCGCTGCTATCACGCCGCGGCGGGCGAAAAACCGGGAAGCGCGCTCCTCGTCCTCGAGGATGCCGGCCAATGGACGCCCGGCGATCAAACGCTCGGCATCACCAGCGACCAGGCCGGCAAGGCGATCGACATGATCGCCGGCCTGCACGCCCGTTGGTGGGACTCGCCTGAACTGGAGGCGCTCGACTGGGTGCCGGAGAGCGTGTGGGACCACGCCAGTCTCTTCGAGGCTGCCTGGCCCAGCTTCGTCGAGGGCTATCGCCCTTGGCTCTCGGATCAAGGTCTGCGCTTGGGAGAGCGCCTCGCCGCCTCGGGCCGGGCGATGCAGGCGGCCGTCGACCGACCGCCGCGCACGCTCGTGCACTGCGACTTCCGGGCCGACAACCTGATGCTGGACGGCCCGGGGCCGAACGACTCCGTCATGGTGCTCGATTGGCAGATGATGGCGCGAACGGCCGGCGCGCTCGACCCCGCCCGCCTAGTCTGCGACAGCCTGAAGAGCACGCTGCCGGAGAGCGGCTATCTGGCCTCCGCCCGGCGTTGGCATCGCCGGCTCTCGGACCTCGGCGTCGAAGGCTATTGCATGGACGAGGCGTGGCGCGACTTTCGCGTGGGTATCTTGAGCGCGCTCTACGCCCCCGTCTGCTTTCACCGTCACATCGGGTCCGGGGGCGAGCGGGCCGTGCTCCTGCTGGAGGCCCTGGTCCGGCGCATCTTTCACGCCGCCGAGACCTGCGACGCGCTGGCCGGCCTGGAAGGGCTCTGACGCGGGGAGAGTCTTACGTGAACGCGAATAGGTTCCCGCTCTAAGGCGTGGGGCCCCAGGGAGCGCTGAACATCAGCTTGTTCTCCTGCGTCAGCACCAGCGGGCGGAACTTCTCGGCAAAGGCGATGAAGTCCGGGTCGGCGTAGAGCGTCTTCCAGAAGTCACGACGCGCCGCGTCGTCCTGGAAGCGCCAGGCATGAATGATCTGGTTCATGGCACCGGCATCGCCGATGAAGTAGCCGACCAGCAGGTCTTCGTGCTTGCCGAAAGCCTTCCAGCCGAGCGTCTTGTAGAGCTCCATGGCCTCGTTCAGCTTGCCGACGTAGAGCGTGTAGGTGCGCAGTTCGTAAAGCGGCATGTCGTGCCCTCCCCCTAGATGCGACGAAGGCGGCCGCTAGGCACCGCCCCGCAAACCCTGAACGAAATCCACCAGGCCGGTCCGACGCTCGCGCTTCAGCCGCTCCGCCACGACGATGGCGCGCAGCTCGGCCAAGCTCTCCTCGACGGAGTGATTGATGACGGCGTAGTCGTACTCCGCCCAGTGACTCATCTCGTCGGCGGCCTTGGCCATGCGGCCCCGCACCACCTCGACCGGATCTTGCGCACGGCTGTGCAGGCGGCGCTCCAGTTCTGCCACGGACGGCGGCAGGATGAAGACGCTGACCAGGTCCTTGCCGGCATTGGCACGCACCTGCTGCGTGCCTTGCCAGTCGATGTCGAAGAGCACGTCGCGACCTCGCGCCAAGGCTTCCTCGACGGGCGCCTTGGGCGTGCCGTAGCGGTGATCGAAGACGACGGCGTGCTCCAGGAACTCCCCCTTGCGCACCATCTCCTGGAAACGCTCCGGCGAGACGAAAAAGTAGTCGTGCCCGTCGACCTCGCCAGGCCGCGGCAGCCGCGTGGTCGCCGAGACGGACAGGCTGAAGCCCGCGTCCTCGGCCAGCAGGCGGCGCGACAGCGTGGTCTTGCCGGCCCCGGAGGGCGAGGAGAGCACCAGCATGAAGCCGCGGCGGGCGATGTCGGTGTGCTGCACTGTGGCCGCCCTACTCCACGTTCTGCACCTGCTCGCGCAGCTGATCGATGATGCTCTTCATCGCCAAGCCGATCTCGGTCAGCTCCATGTCCTGTGCCTTGCTGCAGAGCGTGTTGGCCTCGCGGTTGAGTTCCTGGCAGAGGAAATCCAGCCGCCGTCCCACGGCCTTGCCCTCGACCATCAGCGCGCGGGCCGCCGCGATGTGCGCGCCCAGCCTTTCGATCTCCTCGCGCAGATCGGCCTTCACCGCCAGCAAGGCGGCCTCTTGGGCCAGGCGTTCCGGCGGCAAGGCCGGCGAGGCGGCCAGCAACTCGGCCACCTGACGGCCCAGGCGTTCGCGCAAGGCCTCCGGCTGGGCCGCAGCAGTCCGGGCCGCCCGTTCCACCAGGTCGGAGAGCGCGTCCAGACGGCCGCTCAGAGCCTGGCTCAGGCTCTCTCCCTCGGCCCGCCGTGCCTGGACCAGGGCATCCAAGAGCCGCTCCGCGTCGGCCAGCAGCTCGGCATCCCAGCTCTCCCGGTCACCCTGCTGCTCTGGCTCGGCCGTCTCCAGCACCCCGCGCAGGGCCAAGAGCCCGTCGGCGCTGGGCGGTGCGGCGCCCTGCGCCACCAGGTCCTGCGCCGCCGCCAGATACTCGGCGAGCAGCACCTGGTTGACCTTCAGGCCGCTCTCGCCGGCGCCACGGTCGACGAGCAGGGCCACCTGCAGGCTGCCGCGCTGCATGCGCTTCTGCGCGGCCTGGCGCAGGGCCGGCTCCAAGCCCTCGAGGCCGCTGGCCAGACGACAGCGCAGGTCAAGGCCCTTGCCGTTCACGCTCTTGGCCTCCCAGGTCCAGGAGAGGCCGTCACGCGCGCCTTCGATCCGGGCGAAGCCGGTCATGGAGGAGAGGGCTTTGGGACTGCTCATGACGCTGGTGGGGGTCTCGGGATAGGATTGACGCTGCCGCGCTTATAGCAGGCGAAGGCCGGAAGCATAGAGGGAAGAGCGCATGGCGGGAGCGAGACGGGCCTTCGGGTCCATCCTGATCACCGGCGGGTCCAGCGGCATCGGCCGCGCCCTGGCGGAGCACTATGCCGCCCCGGGCGTGGCCTTGACCGTGACCGGTCGTGACGCCGAGCGCCTCGAGGAGGCCGCCGCGTACCTCGGCCGCAAGGGTGCCGAGGTACGCAGCGCCCAAGTGTCCGTCACCGACAGGGAGGCCATGGCCCGGCTGATCGCGGAGGCCGAGGCCGACCGCCCCTTGGACCTGGTCGTCGCCAATGCCGGCATCTCGGCCGGCACCGGTGGCGGAAGCGAGCCGCCGGAGCAAACCCGGGCGATTACCGCGACCAATGTCGAGGGCGTCCTCAACAGCGTGGAGCCCGCCTTGCCCGCCATGCTCGCCCGCGGCGGCGGCCAGGTCTGCCTGATCGCCTCCCTGGCCGCCTTTCGCGGCTTCGCCGGCGCACCGGCCTACTGCGCCTCCAAGGCCTGGGTGAAGGTTTGGGGCGAGGGCCTGCGCGCCCACCTGGCGCCCACGGGCGTGGGCGTCACCGTGGTCTGTCCCGGCTTCGTCAAGAGCCGCATGACCGCCGTCAACGACTTCCGCATGCCCTTGCTGTGGGAGGCCGAGCGCGCCGCCCGACGCATCGCCAAGGGCCTCGCGCGCAACGAGGCCAGGATCGCCTTCCCCTGGCCGCTGGTCACCGCGTTGCGCCTGATGACGGCCTTGCCGCCTGGCTTAGTGGACGCCCTGCAACGCCGCTTGCCGGCCAAAGGCCGTCGCGAGCCTTGATGGCGGCCGCCGTGCGCTAGTCGAGCGCCAGCCGACCGCGAGAGACGGTGATCGCCCCGCCGCCCACGCGCACCGCGGTCAGACGGCCGGCCTGACGGTCCGCCTCGATCGAGAGCTCGCTGGGCCGGCCCATCTCCACGCCTTGGGCGATGCGCCACCTCATGGTGCCCTCCTCGCCCGCGCGTCCATCGGCCAGGTAGCCGGCGAAGGCGCTGGCGGCGGCGCCGGTGGCCGGGTCCTCGGCGATGCCCATGGCCGGGGCGAACATCCTGACCTGCGCGTCGAAGGCCTCAATGTCCCGGGTGAAGCAGTAGAGGTGCGGCGCCCAGGAGTACTTGATCGCGTCCCGCCACAGGCCTAGGTCGAGCGAGACCCGACCCAAGGCGGACCGGCTGACCAGGGGGATGATCAGGAAGGGAACGCCGCAGGAAAAGCCGCGCGGGCGGTCTCCACCGGGATCGCTCACGATCTCCTCCTCCGAAAGCCCCAGCAGCCGCGCCAAGACGTCCGAAGCCGGGGCAGGCCCCTCTTCCGGAAGCTGTGCGGCGGTCAGGGTGGCGCGGCGGGCCTCTCGTCCTTTCGCCGAGATCGTCACCGGCACCGGACCGACGCCTTCTTCCAGAACGATCTCGGTCGCGGGACCTCGCAGGTCCACGCGCCCCTCCCAAGCCAGGATCAGCGCGGTGCCCACGGTGGGATGCCCGGCGAAGGGCAACTCCATGGCAGGCGTGAAGATCCGCAGTTTCGCGGCATGGCCCGCCTCTTGCGCCCTCTGCACGAAGACGGTCTCGGAGAGATTGAGCTCCCGCGCGATGGTCTGCATCAAAGCGTCGTCGAGACCGTCGGCATCCAGCATGACGGCCAAGGGATTGCCTCCGAACCGCCGATCGGTGAAGACGTCGGCGGTGATGAAGTCCAAATGCATCGGCTGTCCTTTCCAATGATCCCTACGGAGGGGAACTCCGCTCGTGGGCTGGTGGCGCCCCCCTCTCTCTTTGAGATCGGCCATCGGCGGCTTGAAGAGCAGGTCTTGCCTGTCACCTTGAACCCCAGGGAACAGCTGACGGGCGAGCCGGCTCCTCCCGCGCCGCGTGAAACCGGGCTCGAAGGCGCCTTCGCGGCCAAATCCGAACACAAGGCCGGCCCATTTCTCCGCTTCCATGGGCTGTCGGCCGGCGGCGACGCCCTCAGGCGCCATGGGGGCGCTATGGGCTTGACGCCACCGGCGCGCCTGACGCGAAATGCGAAGAGGGCAGATTTCGCGCCAACCACCCGGACAAACCATGCTGAGTGATTCCCCCGCAGCCGCCGAGGCTTTCATTGCCGAGCATCCGGAGATCGAGTTCGTCGACGCGATCTTCGCCGACCTCTGCGGCATCATCCGCGGCAAGCGCTATCCGGTCGAGGACCTGCACAAGATCCTGATGCAGGGGATCACCATTCCCGGATCGGTCTATCTGCTGTCGGTCACCGGCAGCAGCCACGACCCCTTGGGGAAAGGCGTCTCCGACGGCGATCCCGACAGTCTGCTGGTGCCGATCGAGGACATGCTGAAGCCGGTGCTGTGGGCCGAGCGCCCGCTGGCCCAGGTCTACATGACGATGCAGGACAAGGACGGACGGCCCTCGTGGATGGAGCCGCGCAACGTCCTGGCCCGGGTGGTGCAGCGCTTCACCGAGATGGGCCTAACCCCGGTGGTGGCGCTGGAGCTGGAGTTCTACCTGATCGACAGAGAGCGGACCCGCTTCGGCGCGCCGCGACCGCCGATCTCGCCGAGGACCCGCCAGCGCGAGAACACCAAGCAGGTCTACGGCATGAGCGAGGTCGAGGCCTTCGCCGACCTCCTGGGCGACATCACGGCGGCCTGCGATGCCCAGGACATCCCCTACGGCGCGATCACCGCCGAGTACGCGCCGGGCCAGTTCGAGATCAATCTGGATCACGTGCCCGACTCCCTGCTGGCTGCCGACCACGCCGTGCTGCTGAAACGCGCGGTCAAGGGCTGCGCCCTGCAGCACGAGGTACAGG
Organism: Rhodospirillales bacterium; assembly: GCA_963669375.1. GTDB lineage: Bacteria > Pseudomonadota > Alphaproteobacteria > Kiloniellales > JACOMY01 > JACOMY01. Next base: position 2,889,100 of record OY770024.1, read on the forward strand.
CGACCTTCGCGCCCAAGCCCTATCCCGAGGAAACGGGAAGCGGGCTGCACGCGCACGTCAGCTTGGTCGATCAAGAGGGACAGAACGTGCTGGACGATGGCGCCGGCGGACCCAATCAGCTGCTGCGCCATGCCATCGGCGGCTGCTTGAAGCTGATGCCGGCCTCGATGGCGATCTTCGCGCCCAACCCCAACGGCTTTCGCCGCTACCAGGCCAACAACTTCGTACCGGTCAACCGCAACTGGGGCATGGAGAACCGCTCGGCCGCGGTCAGGGTGCCGATGGGCGATGCCCAGTCGCGCCGCATCGAGCACCGCATCGCCGGCGCCGACGCCAACCCCTACCTGGCGTTGGCCTCGATCCTGGCCTCCATGCACCACGGCATCATGGAGAAACTGGACCCGGGCGAGCCGATTACCGGCAACGGTGGGCTGGAGCTCGATACCGCCATTCCGCGCCGGCCCTACAAAGCGCTTGAGATCCTGAAGGCCTCGCACGAGCTTAAGGACTACTTCGGCGCCGACTATGTCGAGGCCTACACGGCAACCAAGGTGGCAGAAATGGACGAGTTCTACGAGCAGCTGTCGCCGACGGAGTATGCCTGGTATCTCCAGGCCGACTGACCAGAGACCACTGTTGGAGACCGCAAGGATGCCCCTCGCCGCCTTCTTGACCCTGTTCCTGCTCTTCGCGGGCGCAGCCCCGCTCGCCGCGCAGACCGAAGGCGAGGCGCAGACGCCTGCCGCCGGCGACGGAGAAGAGGCCCCGCCCACCACGCGCGGTCAGCAGCTGCTCGGCTGCGCGAAGGGCGAAGACCCGGAGACGGTCATCGCCGACTGCACCGCGCTGATCGAGGAGGCCGCCGCCGAGGGCGATACCTTGGCGGTGATCTATCTGAACCGGGCGAACGCCCTGGACCGCCTCGGCAAGGGCGACGAGGCGCTCAAGGACTACGCCGAGGCAATCAAGCTCAGCCCCGAGAACGCCAGCATCTACTATAACCGCGCGATCGCCTACGAGCACATGGGCAAGGCCGAGGAGGCGCTGGCCGACTACGGCGAGGCGATCGAGCTCGACCCCAAGTACGAAGAGGCCTACGTCAATCGCGGCGTGCTCCTGAATCGCTTGGGAGAACATCAATGGGCCGTCGAGGACTTCGACGAGGCGGCCAAGCTGGTGCCCAACGCCTTCCTCGTCTACGTCAACCGCGGCAACGCCTACGAAGCGATGGGAGACCGGGAGAAGGCGCTGCAGGACTACGATCAAGCCGTCCGCCTGGCGCCGAAGAGCGCCGGCGTCTACTACAGCCGCGGCGTGCTGCTGATGCAGATGAACCAGCCGCAGAAGGCGCTGACCGATCTCAACACGGCGCTCGGGATCAAGCCCGACTTCACGGCGGCCAAGCTGGCGCGCGGCATCCTGACCTTCGAGACCGGCGACAGGGCGGGCTCCGCCGGCGACTTCGAGGCGGTCTTGGAGCAGGAGCCGAAGAACCGGATTGCGCTCAGCGCGCTGGGCAACATCGCCATGAACGGCAAGGACTGGTCGAAGGCGGTCGGCTATCTGGACCGCCTGATCGCCATGGCGCCGGACGACGGGGCCGCCTACAACGATCGCGCCTGGAGCTATTTCAACATGGGCGAGCTGGCCAAGGCCTCGCCCGACGCCGAGAAGGCGCTGCAGCTCTCGCCCGGCACCGGCAACATCCACGACACGATGGGCTGGATTCTCTGCCGCGAGGACAAGCCCGAAGAGGCGCAAGCCCGCTTCGACGAAGCGCTGGAGCTGGGCGCGCCGGACGCCAAGGCCTATCAAGAGCGCCTGAAGGCCGCCGGCTACTACAAGGGCGCCATCGACGGGGCGTTCGGGCGCGGCTCCAAGGCCGCGCTCTCGGACTGGATAGCGGACGGCTGCCCCGAAACCGAGCCGGCCGGCTGATACCATCCGGTTCAACCGGGGGGATGCGACGACCCAGGCGCCGGCAAGGTCAGCTGCCGCTGCCGGGGGCGAATGCCCTTGACTTGACCTGCCCCGGCCGGGGCAAGCTGGCCCGACGCCGCCGAAAGCCGGAGATGCCGCCATGCCCCTGGATAGCCGCCGCGACCCGCGCTACGACATCCTCTTCGAACCGGTCCAGATCGGGCCGGTGACCGCTCGCAACCGCTTCTACCAAGTGCCGCACTGCAACGGCATGGGCCATCGCTATCCGGCCACCTTGGCGGAGATGCGCGGGGTGAAGGCGGAAGGCGGCTGGGCCGTGGTGGCGACCGAAGAGGTGGAGATCCACCACAGCAGCGAAATCTCCCCCTTCAACGAAGGCCGCCTGTGGGACGAGAACGACATCCCTTACCACGCCCGGGTGGTGGAGAAGATCCACCAGCACGGCAGCCTGGCGGCGATCGAGCTGGTCTTCCAAGGCCACACCACCCCCAACCGCTACAGCCGCGTTCCCCCATTGTCCGCGCATTCCAGGCCGGTCGAGACGGAAGATCCGCTACAGTCGCGCGCGATGGACAAGGAGGACTTCAAGGCGGTCCGGCGTTGGCATCGCCAGGCGGCGCTCAACGCCAAGCGGGCGGGCTACGACATCGTCTATGCCTACGCCGGCCACAACCTCTGCCTGGCCCAGCATCTGATCGCCAAGCGCTACAACCAGCGCGGCGACGAGTACGGCGGCAGCCTGGAGAACCGCGTCCGCTTCTTCCGCGAGCTGATCGAGGACACCAAGGAGGCGGTGGGCGACCGCTGCGCCGTGGCGGTGCGCTTCGCCGTCGACGAGTTGATGGGACCGGAAGGCATCGCCAGCGACAGCGAGGGCCGCGAGGTGGTGGAGATGCTGGCCGAACTGCCCGACCTCTGGGACGTGAACGTCAGCGACTGGGCCAACGATTCCGTCACCGCCCGCTTCGCCGACGAGGGCTATCAGGAACCGCACATCGCCTTCGTGAAGAGCCTCACCAGCAAGCCCGTGGTCGGCGTGGGCCGCTACACCTCGCCGGATGCCATGGTAAGCCTGGTCAAGCGCGGCGTCCTGGACATGATTGGCGCCGCCCGGCCCTCGATCGCCGATCCCTTCCTGCCGAAGAAGATCGAGGAAGGCCGGCTGGACGACATCCGCGAGTGCATCGGCTGCAACATCTGCGTGACCGGCGACTACACCGGTGTCCCGATCCGCTGCACCCAGAACCCGACCATGGGCGAGGAGTGGCGCCGCCGCTGGCACCCCGAACGCATAGAGGCCGCCGGCGATGCAGAGAGCGTCCTGATCGTCGGCGCCGGTCCGGCCGGTCTGGAGGCGGCCCGGGCGCTGGGCCAACGCGGCTATCAGGTCATGCTGGCCGAGGCCTCTCGCGAGCTGGGCGGCCGCGTCACGCGGGAAAGCCGCCTGCCCGGCATGTCCACCTACGCCCGGGTGCGCGACTGGCGCCAAGGCCAGATCGACAAGATGACCAACGTGGAGATCTTCCGGGAGAGCCGCATGGGCCTGGAAGAGATCCTGGAAGTGGCGCCCGACCATCTGGCTATCGCCACCGGCTGCAGCTGGCGGCGCGACGCCATGGGCCGCGCCAACCCGGCCGGCATCAGCCTGCCGGACTCGGCGGCGATCTTCACGCCGGACGACATCATGGACGGCGCCGAGCCCGAAGGGCCGGTGCTGATCTTCGATGACGACCTCTACTACATGGCCAACGTGCTGGCCGATCTGCTGATCTCGCGCGGCACCAAGGTGATCTACGTCACGCCGGACTCCAGGGTGGCGCCCTTCACCGCGAACACCATGGAGCAGCATCGCATCGTCGCCCGGCTTATCGAGAGCGACGCGCTCGTCAAGACCGGCAAGAACCTGGCCGCCTTCGAGGCCGGCAAGGCCCGCCTGGCCTGCGCCTTCACCGGCCGCGAAGAGGAGATCGAGGCAGCCTCTCTACTGGTGGTCGCCGCGCGCCTGCCGGACGACGCCCTGCTGCGGCAATTGAAGGGCGCGCAAGGCCGCCTGAAGGAGGCTAGCATCCGGACCCTGAGGGGTCTGGGAGACTGTCTGGCGCCCAGCACCGTCGCGGCCGCGGTCTATGACGGCCACCGCTTTGCCCGCGAGCTCGGCCAGGAGATCGACCCTGACGCGACGCCCTTCCTGCGCGAGGGAACGGCCTTGAAAGAGCAAGGCTGACCACCAAACTCGTCGCAAGCGCCAGGGGCAAGGGTCGACGCGAGGCCGGCAACCCTTTGCTGTTGCACGCCCTTGGGGTGCCCTTGCTATAGTTTGGAACGGGGTGACAAGGGCGAGGGATCCACAATTGCCCATGCCTTGCCGGCCTCGCCAGACGCATCGGCTATCAAGAGGTGCGGATCGCCAAGTCCCATGATCTTTTTGCTGGAAGGAGCCGAACTCGACACGGAGCTCTACGAGCTGCGGCGCGCCGGACGCGCCCAGAGCGTGGAGCCGCGCGTGTTCAACCTTCTGCACTTCCTTGTGCGCAACCACGAGCGCGTCGTCAGCAAGCAAGAGATAGTGGAGGAGATCTGGGACGGCCGGATCGTGACCGAGGCCACCATCTCCACCTGTCTAAAGGCGGCCAGGCAAGCACTGGGCGACGACGGCCGCACGCAGCGCATGATCCGCACCGTGCACGGCCGCGGCTTTCGCTTCGTCGGGTCGGTCTTGCAAGAGCCGGGCGCATCGCCGCCAACCCCGATCCCCGAGGGAGCGGGCGAAGCGGAACCGCCCGAACAAGCGCCGAACGTGGCCGCCGTGCCAACGCGGAAAAAGCCGGTGATCGCGGTCCTGCCCTTCGACAACCTAAGCGGCGATCTGGACGAGTACTTCGCCGACGGAATCACCGAGGACATCATCACCAATCTCTCCCGCTTCAGGGAAGTCATGGTGATCGGGCGCACCTCGACCTTCCGCTACAAGGGCCAGCCCATGGACCTGGTCAAGATCTGCGAGGCGCTGGGGGCCGCCTACATCGTGGAAGGCAGCGTGCGCCGCGGCGGCAACAGGGTGCGCATCACCGCCCAGCTGATCGACGGCGTAAGCGGAATGCACGTCTGGGCCGATGCCTACGACCGCGGCATGGAGGACATCTTCGCCGTTCAGGACGAGGTCACCCGGACGATCGCCGCCCGCCTTGGCGTTTCGATCAACGACAGCGGCCTGCAGAAGTCGATCAAGAAGAACCCCAACGAGCTGGATGCCTACGACTGCGTGCTGAGGGCCCGCCGCTTCCCCGCCCTGCTGAGCGCGGACGTGCATGCCGAGGCGCGCGCCCTGCTGGAGCGCGCGATGGAACTCGACCCGGACAGCGCCGATGCGGCCGCCTGGCTGGCCAACCTCTACCTGGCCGAGCATCGCCTGCAGCACAATCCTCAGGCCGACCCCATCGCGCGGGCCGAGACCATGGCGAAGCGGGCGATCGAGCTGGACCCGCAGCATGCCTATGCACGCTGCTGGCTGGCCATGGTGCACTTCTTCCGGCGCGAGAATCAGGCCTTCGAAGCCGAGGCCAAGCGTGCCATCGACCTCAATCCCAACGATCCCGACATCCTCGCCTACGTCGGCCTCTATCTCGTCTGCATGGGCCAGTTCGAGCGCGGCATCGCCTATTCGCGGCGCGCGCAGGAGCTGAACCCGCTGCATCCCGGCTGGTATCACTTCAGCTTCGCCCGCTACCACTATCACCATGAGGACTATCGGGAGGTCGTCTCGCGGATCGAGCGGGTCGGCATGCCGAACTTCTTCTGGCCGCAGATCCTGGTGACGGCGGCGCTGGGTCAGCTGGAGCACCCCGATCGGCAGCGCTCGCTGGCGCGCATCTACGAGCTGAAGCCCGACTTCTCCGCCATCTACGAGTTCACCAAGTGGAACACGGAGTACTGGGACTTCGTCCACTTGATGGAGGGCTTGAGAAAAGCCGGCTTGGAGGAGGAAGGGGAGATTCCGGTCTAGGGTTATTGTTGCCTTGCTTAAGGTTAGCGGCGATCCAGTCTGTCGCGGTCTGGAGTCACCCACTGGACTGCCGCGTCGCTGTCGCTCCTCGCAGTGACAGCGGGCGTGGCTTCTCAGCCGTTCGAAGAAGGCGTGCCGGTCTCGGCTCTTGAAGCCTATCAGACCCGTGCGATCAACCCACCCAACGTCATCGCGAGCGAAGCGCGGCGATCCAGTCTGTCGCCGCCGACGGGCTTCTATCGAACTGCCGCGTCGCTCACGCTGCCCGCTGTCAAGGTGGTGAGGGACATCTATCGCACCTACATCGTCGCTCCCGACCACGCTCCTGCCTGTCACCTCCAGACTTGACGTATGGCCCGGGGACGACGTCAAGAGCTGACAAGAAAACAAATGGAACCTCGCTCGCCAAACCGGACAAGAACGACCTAGGACCGCGCGTCGTCGGGTGACTTGAGCATCAAAGAGGGCGCCCGCGGGGATTTATTGACCGGCGCGGGGGTAGAACATGCTAGGGTTCCTCCAATGCCAAGAGAGAAGGCCAATCGATGCGCGCACTCGTGGTGATGATGTTTTTGATGCTGGGCCTAGGCGGCTGCAGCGTGGTCGACGCCGGCGCCTCGGTCGTGGGCGCGGCCGCCGACGTGACCGGCAGTGCCGTTTCCGGCACGATCGACGTCGTGACCTACCCCTTCTCGGACAGCGACGACGACGAGGACGACTAGCCGTTATTCTCTCGAAGGCACTGGCCGCGGGCCGCAAGCCGGCCTAGCTTTAGCGCCATGCCCGACGGTCAAGACGCCTGGAGCCTGCGCACCTACGAGAGCCTGGCGAAGATCGACGCCGCGGCCTGGGATGCCTGCGCCGGCGCGGAGAACCCTTTCGTCAGCCATGCCTTTCTGCTGGCCTTGGAGGACTCCGGCTCCGCCGTCGCCCGGACCGGCTGGCTGGGTCAGCACCTGGCGGTCGAGGATGGGTCGGGCAAGCTCCTGGGCTGCGTTCCGCTCTACCTGAAGAGTCACTCCTACGGCGAATACGTCTTCGACTGGGGCTGGGCGGATGCCTACGAGCGCGCCGGCGGCGCCTACTATCCCAAGCTTCAGGCCTCCGTCCCCTTCACGCCGGTGACGGGACCGCGCCTTCTGATCCGTTCGGGACCGGAGGCCGCCCGGGTGCGCGAACTCCTGATCGCGGGTCTGATACGCGTGGCGGAGCTGCACAAGGTGTCCTCGCTCCACCTCACCTTCCCTCTGGAGGAGGAGTGGCAGGCGCTGGGCGAGGCCGACTATCTGCAGCGCCAAGGCCTGCAGTACCATTGGGTCAATCAGGGCTACGAGGACTTCGAGGCCTTTCTGGCAGCGCTCTCCTCGCGCAAGCGCAAGGCCATCCGCAAGGAGCGCCGGCAGGCCCGGGAGAGCGGTCTTGCCATCCGCGCGCTATCCGGCGCGGAGATCACGGCAGGCCAGTGGGATGCCTTCTACCGCTTCTACCTCGCCACCGCCGACAAGAAGTGGGGTCAGAACTACCTGACGCGGGAGTTCTTTCATCAACTGGGCGAGCGCCTGCCCGAGAAGGTGCTCCTGATCCTGGCCGAGGACGAGGGCCGGCCGGTCGCCGGCGCGCTCAACCTGGTGGGCGGCGGGCGTCTCTTCGGACGCAACTGGGGCTGCCTCGCCGACGTGCCCTTCCTGCATTTCGAATGCTGCTACTACAAGGCCATCGAGTGGGCCATCGACCAAGGCCTGGAGGTGGTCGAGGCTGGCGCTCAAGGCCAGCACAAGGTGCAGCGCGGCTATCTGCCCGTCCCCACCTACAGCGCGCACTGGATCGCCGATCCCGGCTTCCGCGCCGCTGTCGCCGACTTCCTGGTCCGCGAGCAGCGCGCCGTCGACCAGGAGATCGACATCGTCACCGAAATGGGTCCCTTCAAACGTCAAGCCTAAACCTTGAGATGATTGGTGGTGGCCGCAGCGCACCTGTCCTTTCGGTCAGGGCATCCTGACCATTCAGCTAACTTTCGGGGAACAATCGCCGGATGCTAAACACCTGAACCAGTCCAACCTTGGCAATCGTCCGCTCGCGAGGAGGTCGGCAGCGAAGCACGGACGCAACGCCCGCCGGGGCACGGCGCCCCCGGCGCGCAAGGGTTGGGGAACAGCGCAATGGCATTCATTCCGGGGACCGAAGGTCCGGACACGCTTGACGGGTCGTCGGAGAACGACACCATCCTCGGCTATGGCGACGAGGACACGCTCTATGGCGCCAGCGGCGCGGATCGCCTCTTCGGGGCAAGCGGCGACGACACGCTGATCGGCGGAAGCGGCGCCGAGATCTCGATCAACGGAGGCAGCGGGCGCGACCTGATCGCCGGTGGAGAGGGCGACGACACCAGCCTCGCCGGCCGCTCGCGCGCGGACAGCATCTACGGCGGACAGGGCGCCGACGCCTACCTCTTCGGCGATGCCGCCGACGACAGCCTAGACGGAGGCAGCGGTGCCGACAGCCGCCTCTACGGCCGCGACGGCCTGGACAGGCTGTCGGGCGGCAGCGGCGCCGACAGCTACCTCAGCGGAGGCGCCAACGCCGATAGGATCTACGGCGGCGAGGGCGACGATGCCGCGCTGCTGGGAGGCAAGGCAAACGACCTGGTCTTCGGGGACGCGGGCGACGATAGCCTGGTCTACGGCGAGCGCGGCGGCGACCGCCTCTACGGTGGCGAGGGAGACGACGCCTACTTCTACGGCTTTGTCAGCTCCGACCGGCTGGACGGAGGCGACGGCAACGACGTCTCCTTCTATGGGGGCGCCGGGCACGATAGCCTCTTCGCTGGCAGCGGCGACGACTCCTACTTCCACGGCGGCGGCAAGCGGGACACGCTTTACGGAGGCAGCGGCAACGATGCCGGCTTCGAGGGTGGCGGCGGCCTGGACCGGATCTATGGCGGAGACGGAGCGGACGCGACCTTTTACGGACGCAACGATGTCGACCGACTCTATGGTGGGGCCGGCGACGACAGCTCCTTCTTCGGAGGCAACGGCAACGACACCTTGAAGGGCGAGGCAGGCGACGATTCCGCCTTCTTCGGTGGCGCGGGCAATGACCGGCTCTTCGGTGGCGAAGGCGAGGACCGCTCTTTCTTCGGCGGTCAGGGTGCCGACCGTATCGAGGGCGATGCGGGCCAGGATAGGACCCTCATCGGCGGCAGCGGGCGCGACAGGCTCTTCGGTGGCGCCGGCGACGACACCCATCTCGGCGGCGGGACGGACCGGGACCGCATCTACGGCGACGCGGGCGACGACCGTCGGCTCCTGGGCGACGTCGGCGAGGACACGCTGGTCGGCGGCAGCGGCGACGACCAAGACTTCTACGGCGGCGAGGGCGTGGACAGCCTCTTCGGCGGCAGCGGATCGGACAGAGACCTCTATGGTGGCGACGAGTCCGACCTTATTCTGGGCGAAGGCGGCGACGACTACCGGCTCTACGGCGGAAAGGGCATGGACGGCCTGGTGGGTGGCGACGGCGACGACCAGGCACTGAAGGGCGATGACGGTGACGACGGTCTCTTCGGCGGCTCGGGCGAGGACGGCGCGTTCTACGGAGGCGATGGCGCTGATGGCCTCTACGGCGGCAGCGGAAGGGACACCAGCCTCTACGGCGGAGGCGCGGACGACCGGGTTCTGGGTGACGGCGGCGACGACCGCTTCCTTTACGGCGACGGCGGCGACGACTTGCTGGCGGGCGGCAGCGGTGCCGACAGCCTCTTCTATGGTGGCGACGCAAACGACCGCCTCGAGGGGAACAGTGGCGCCGACAAGTCTCTCTTCGGCGGCGATGGTTCGGATAGCCTATACGGTGGCGATGCCGACGACGGTTTCTTCTACGGCGGCTCGGGCGATGACGTCCTAGTCGGGGAAAGCGGGAGCGACAGCCTCCTCTCCGGAGGGTCCGGCGACGACAGGCTGGCCGGTGGCGATGGCGCCGACCGTGCCTTCGAAGGCGATGCGGGAGACGATACCCTCGCCGGCGGGACGGGGAACGATCTCTCATTCCTCGGTGGCTCCGGGAGCGACAGCCTCTACGGCGGGGATGGCGGCGACGCCAGCTTCCTGGGTGGCGAGGACAACGACTTTCTTCATGCCGGTACCGGCGACGACAGGACCTTCCACGGAAGCATGGGGGACGACCTGCTGGTCGGCCACGATGGCGACGACGGCAGGTTCTTCGGTGGCTCCGGCGTCGATAGACTCTACGGCGGCGACAACGACGACTACGGCTTCTACGGTGGCTCCGGCGCCGACAGCCTCGACGCCGGTCGGGGAACCGATATCGGTTTTCTGGGTGGCGACGGAGACGACACGCTCTCCGGTGCCAGCGGCAGCGACAATCGCTTCTACGGTGGAAGCGGTCAGGACGAGCTCTTCGGCGGCAGTGGCATCGATTCCACCTTCTTCGGCGGCAGCGGAGCGGACAGCCTCGATGCCGGCGACGGAGACGACGAGAGTATCCTCGGTGAAGGCGGGAATGACACGCTAGCGGGTGCCAGCGGCGATGATGTCAATCTTATCGGAGGATCGGGTGCCGACAGCCTCTTCGGCGGCAGTGGGAACGACAGCCTGCTGCAAGGCGGTGATGCGGATGACCGCATCTACGGTGGCGACGGCAACGATCAGACCTTGTCCGCCGGGTCGGGAAGCGACGTCATCAACGGTGGCTCGGGCGGCGATTCCCGCCTGGACGGAGGCTCGGGTGCCGACAGCCTCTATGGCGGCAGTGGGTCCGATAGCCTGCTGCTAGGCGGTGACGACGATGACGCCCTCTTCGGTGCCAGCGGCACCGATAGCGGTCTACGCGGTCAAGAAGGTGCGGACAGGCTGTTCGGCGGCAGTGGCGATGACGGCTTCCTCTACGGCGGCTCGGGCGCCGACAGCCTCTACGGTGGCCAAGGCGACGACAGCACGCTCTTCGGTGGCTCGGGGGCCGACACGCTCGCCGGAGGTAGCGGTGACGACACCAGCTTGCTGGGAGACTCCGGTGCCGACACGGTTTCCGGTGGCAGTGGCGACGACCGCTCCTTGTTTGGCGGATCCGGGTCCGACACCGTGCGAGGTGGTGAAGGTGACGACTATCAACTCCTGGGCTACGGCGGGACGGACAGCCTCTTTGGGGGCGATGGCAAGGACTCGCGCCTCTATGGTGGCGATGAGGACGATGTTCTGGACGGCGGCCTAGGCGACGACTCCTTCTTCTTCGGCGGTGAAGGCGCCGACAGCATCTCAGGTGGTGACGGCTACGACGAGTTCCTCTACGGCGCGGGTGGCGCCGACACCGTTTTCGCCGGAGACCAGAACGATGCGCGAGTCGGCGGCGGTGAGGGAGCCGATAGTCTCTACGGCGGCAGTGGGAACGACAGCTCGTTTTCCGGTAACAATGGTGACGATCTACTGCATGGTGGAGAGGGAGCGGATTACCGTTTCAGGGGCGGCGATGGCGACGACAAGCTCTATGCCGGCGCCGGCAACGACTATTCTTTCCGTGGCGGTACGGGAGCCGACAGTCTCTTCGGTGGAGAGGGAGACGACAGGCGTTTCCAGGGCTACAATGGAGACGATCTGCTCTCTGGTGGAAGCGGAACGGACGCAAGCTTCTATGGCGGCAGTGGCGATGACATCATTTACGGCGGCCAAGGCGACGACGTCAGCCTGCTGGGCGGCAGCGGTGACGACAGCCTTCTTGGCGAGGAAGGCGCCGACACTCTGTTCGGTGAAGACGACGCCGACACGCTGATCGGCGGCGCCGGTTTCGACAGCGCCTTCGGCGGCAGCGGCGACGATGTCTTCATGGTCACGAACCAGGCCGACTTCGCCGCCGAGCTCTACCACTACGACGGCGGCAGCGGAACCGACACGCTACTTCTCGGCGCCGGCATCACCATTCCCGGCAGCGGGACGGGCTTGGTCGACATCGATGTGACGATGACCTAGGGCGCGATGACGAAAGATCGAGTCGATCCATCGTCTGAATCGCACTCTAACTTGTTAGATGAGACCAAGAATCAGACCGCGGGTCGCTTCGACCTGCGATCATCTTGGTCCAGAGCGCATCGCCGTCGGGAACTTGCTCTATCTCTCAACGATGTAGAGCGAGCCGCGAGCCGCTCTAATGCCCTGTCGCCACCTGCCCTCATAGCGGGCGGTGGTCCCTTCTCGCCGATACCGGACGGTTGCCATCCTCTAAACCCCGCAAGTCAACGGAGTTTACAGACCTTGCCCGATGGACATAGGCTCGCTCCACTTGGATAGCGAGGCTGGTGGGGCGCCTAACTGCGCCGCCGCGACGCGGCGGCCGGCTCGTCTTCCGCGTTGTGCCGCGGAGAGGCGGGTCCGACACGGGAGGCGCGGACGATGGCCTTCGTTCCAGGCACGCCGGGACCCGACAGTCTCACCGGCGGCGACGACGTCGATACCATCCTTGGCTATGGTGACAATGACACGCTCTATGGATTGAGCGCGGCCGACAGCCTCTACGGGGCCCAGGGCGACGACACGCTCGTCGGCGGCAGCGGCGCGGAGGCGACGCTGTCCGGCGGCACCGGTCAGGACAGGCTTTTCGGCGAGGAGGGCGACGACAGGTTCCTCTCTGGAGGATCGCGGGCGGACACGCTGGGCGGCGGCGACGGCGCGGACGCCTTCCTCTTCGGCGGCGCGGGCGACGACACCCTTTCGGGCGAGAGTGGCAATGATAGCTACTTCTACGGCAGCCAGGGGCTGGACAGCTTCTTCGGCGGCAACGGAGCCGATGCCAACTTCGACGGCGGCGTCAACGCCGACACGATCTACGGCGGCCCCGGGCCGGACGTCTCCCTGGAGGGCGAACGCGCCAACGACGTGATCCACGGCGACGGCGGCGACGACAGCTTCCTCTATGGCGAGCGCGGAGGCGACACGCTCTACGGCGGGCTTGGCGCGGACGCCCACGTCTTCGGCTCCGTCAGTCCCGATCGTCTGGAGGGGGGCGACGGCAACGACTTTTCCTTCTACGGGGGCGCCGGCAACGACACCCTCCAGGCCGGCAGCGGCGACGACTCCTTCTTCCAGGGCGAGGGCAAGAAGGACACGGTCTACGGTGGCAGCGGGAACGACGCCAGTTTCTTCGGCGGCGGCGGAATCGACCGTCTTTACGGCGGGGACGGCGCCGACGCCGGCTTCTACGGCCGCAACGATGCCGACAAGCTCTACGGCGATGGCGGCGACGACAGCTACTTCTTCGGCGGTAATGGCAACGACACCGTCTCCGGCGAAAGCGGCGACGACTATCGCCTGTTCGGGGCCGATGGGAACGATCGCCTCTATGGCGGTCGTGGCGACGACGACTATGCCTACGGCGGCAGCGGCGTGGATCGGATCTTCGGCGGCGATGGTGCTGATCGGCAACTTTATGGTGGATCCGGCAACGACTCGATTCTTGGAGGCGCCGAGGCAGACGACGCGTTGCTCGGCGGCGAAGGCTTGGATCGGATCTATGGTGGCGGTGGCGACGACGGGAACCTCGCTGGAGGTGACGGCAACGATCTCCTCTTCGGCGCGAGCGGCGCCGATTCGGCACTCTACGGCATGAATGGAGACGATACCCTATCCGGCGGCAGCGGAGATGACGCTGGCTTTTACGGCGGATTGGGGGCCGATCGAGTCCTCGGCGGCGAGGGGAACGAGTACTTTCTCTATGGAGGGTCCGGCCACGACACGCTGGAGGGAGAGGAGGGCGATGACCGCCTCCTCGACGGCGACACGGGCGACGATGTCATTTTCGGAGGCAGCGGCGACGACACCTACCTCTTCGGCGGGTCCGGTTCCGATGTCGTCTACGGCGGCAGCGGCGCGGAGTACAATCTCTTCGGCAGTTCCGGCGCGGACAGCGTGGACGGCGGGCACGGGGACGACGAGCTACTGCGCGGGTTCGACGGGGACGACACCTTGACCGGCGGCCGAGGGGGCGACAGCTACCTCTTCGGCGGCAGTGGGGACGACTGGGTCTTTGGCGGTAATGAGGAGGATGTCCGCCTATCGGGCCTATCGGGCGTGGATCGCCTCTTCGGCGATTCCGGAGAGGACCGGCTCTTCTATGGCGACGATCAGGCCGACACCATCGCGGGCGGCAGTGGCGCCGACATCGCCTTCTTCGGCGGCTCCGGAGACGACGTCATCCAAGGCGGTGAAGGGGCCGATGTGCAGCTGGATGGGGATGAGGGGCATGACACTCTCTACGGCGGCGATGGCGCCGACTCTCGGCTCTACGGTGGTACCGGAAACGACTACGTCTATGGAGGCAATGACGATGACCGAAGCCTGGAAGGCGGGTCAGGGGACGACGTCGTGGCCGGCGACAGGGGAAACGATTTCGGCCTCTCCGGAGGTAGCGGTGCCGATCGCCTCTATGGCGGCAGCGGCGGCGACAGCTCCCTTTACGGCGATCAGGGAAGCGACAGCTTGCTGGCCGGCAGTGGCGACGACTACCTTCTGGCCGGTCGCTCGGGCGCCGACAGCCTCGACGGCGGCGAGGGAGCGGACACACTCTTGCTCGGCGGTGGCGGCAGCGACCGGCTGTTCGGCGGCAGCGAATCCGACAGCCTCTTCTACGGCGGCGGGGCGGCCGACACCCTCTTCGGCGGCAACCACGCGGACAGCGACTTCCAAGGCGATGCCGGGAACGATTCCCTCTACGGCGGCGGCGGTGCGGACGTCTCCCTCTTGGGCGAGACCGGCAACGACCTGCTGTCCGGCGACACCGGCGTGGATAGCTTCCTCTTCGGCGGCACCGGGTCCGACAGCATATCGGGCGGCCCCGGCCACGACTCCTTCCTCTACGGTGGATCGGGATCCGACAGGCTGGACGGCGGCAGCGCCAACGACGCGCTCTACGGCGACGAGGGCGACGACAGCTTCGCCAGCTCGCAAGGCGACGACAGCGCCTTCGGCGGCGCGGGAGACGACGTCTTCGTGGTCGCCAGCCAAGGGGACTTCACCGGCTACTACTACGACGGCGGTGCCGGCACCGACACCTTGATCCTGGATGGCGGTGCGACCGTGCCCGGCGGCGGCGGCAATCTCGTCAGCTTCGAAGTCACGCTTTAGGGGAAATGCTCCCGCCCTTCGACCAATGCGCTCGGCAAGCGGGGCTTCGGCCGGGCGACGCAGCAGTCGCGGCTCCGGATCGGCCTTACGCCGGTCGCGGTCAAGCGGTCGAGGTCGAGGGTCCCTTCAGCTCCACCGTGTTGCCGTCCGGGTCGGTGATGTAGATGGAGGGGCCGTCGCCCTCCGCGCCGTAGCGCTGCACCGCCTCGCCGGCCTCGACGCCGTGGCCGGCGAGGTGCGCCTTGATGGCCGCCTCGTCCCACGGATCGATGCGCAAGGCGAAGTGGTCCATGTTGGGCGCGCCGGCCGCCGCATCGCCCGAGGCCGCGATCAGATCGATCAGGCTGGCGCCCGCGCGCAGCTGCACCAGGCCGATGCTCTCCACCCGCCGTTCCTCCTTGCAGCCCAGCACCTCCTCGTAGAAACGGATGGCGCGCTCCAGGTCCGAGACACGGAGCACGACGTGGTCGAGCTGCTTGATGGCAAAGGGCATGGGCGGGCCTCCTTCTCCGGCGCTCCGCTCTATGTCGGCGAGGGCTCGGCCGATATCAACGCTCCTTGTCAGCGGCCCTTCCAGACCGGCGCGCGCTTCTCGGCGAAGGCGCGGGGACCTTCCTGCGCGTCCTCCGAGGCCAAGACTTGGCGATAGGTCGGCAGGTCGGGGCCACGCATCTTCGCCGTCGCGGCCTCCAGCGAGAGATCCTCCGTGCCGTTCACGATCTCCTTCACCGCCGCGAGCGAGAGCGGGGCGGCCTGCATCACCTCCTCGGCCAGCGCGGTGGCGGCGGCCATCAGCTCGCCCGCCGGCACCACGCGGTTCACCAGGCCGATCCGCGCCATCTCGGCGGCGTCGATCTCGCGGCCGGTCATGATGAGCTCCATCGCAAGCGCCCTGGGAATGCGGCGCGGCAGGCGCAGGACGCCGCCGGCATCCGGCATGATGCCCAGCCGCACCTCCGGCAGCCAGGCGCGCACGTGATCGGCGGCGACGATGAGGTCGCCGGCCAGGGACAGTTCGAAGCCGCCGCCCACGGCCAGGCCGTTCATGGCGACGATGACCGGCTTCTTCAGGTCCCAAAGCTCGGTGATGCCGCCGAAGCCGCCGGCGCCGTAGTCGCTCTCCGATGCCTCGCCCTCGGCCGCGGCCTTCAGGTCCCAGCCGGCGGAGAAGAAGCGCTCGCCGGCCCCGGTCAGGATCGCGACCCGGAGCGCGGGGTCGTCGCGAAAGTCCTCGAAGACACGGCTCATCTCGCGGCTGGTGGCGGCGTCGATGGCATTGGCCTTGGGCCGGTCCATGGTGACGGTGAGAATGCCGCCTTGGCGGTCCAGGCGCAGGGACTGGCTCATGATGACCGCCTCCCTCAGCTGCCGAGCGGCCGCAGCAGGGCGCGGCTGATGATGTGGCGCTGGATTTCGCTGGTGCCTTCCCAGATGCGCTCGACGCGGGCGTCGCGCCAGATCCGCTCCAAGGGCAGGGAGTCCATCAGACCCATGCCGCCGAAGATCTGGATCGCCTCGTCGGCGACCTTGGCCAGCATCTCGGTGGTGTAGAGCTTGGCCATGGCGAAGTCCTCGTCGCGCGCGACGCCCTGCTCGTGCTTCCAGGCGCACCACAGGGTCAAGAGCTCCGCCGTCTGGATCGCCGTTGCCATATCCGCCAGCTTGAAGGAGACACCCTGGAAGCGGCCGATGGTCTGGCCGAACTGCTTGCGGTTGGCCGCCCAGTCGACCGCCAATTCATGGGCGCGGTGGGCGCGGCCTAGGCACATGGCGGCGACCTGCAGGCGCGTCGCCCCCAGCCAGTCGTTGGCGGTCTCGAAGCCGCGATGCAGCTCGCCCAGGATCTGGCGCTTGTTCACCCGGCAGTCGTCGAAGAAGAGTTCGCAGTTGTGATAGCCGCGATGGGAGACCGGCTTGGGCCCGCGCCGCACCTCGAAGCCGGGCGTGCCCTTGTCGACGTAGAAGGCGGTGATCAGCTTCTTCGGACCGCGCGGCGTCTCCTCCTCTCCGGTGGCGGCGAAGAGAATGACGAAGTCGGCGAGATCGGCATGCGAGATGAAATGCTTCATGCCATTGATGACGAAGTCATCGCCGTCCGCCACCGCGCGGGTCTTCATGGAGCGCAGGTCGGAACCGGCGCCCGGCTCGGTCATGGCCAGCGCCTCGGTCTTCTCGCCGCGCACCGTCGGCATGAGATAGCGCTCCACCTGCTCGTCGACGCTGGCGCGCAGGATGTTGGAGGGCCGGGCCACCAGGTACTGCAGGGCGAAGTTGGCGCGCCCCAGCTCCCGCTCCATCAGGGCCAGGGTGACCGCGTCGAGGCCGGCACCGCCCAGCTCCTCCGGCATGTTAGCGGCGTAGAGGCCAAGCTCCAGCGACTTTTGCTTGACTTCCGCGGCAATCTCGGCCGGGATCTCGTCGGTTTGCTCGACGATCTCCTCGTGCGGGTAGAGCACCTCCTCGGCGAAGCCGCGCGCGGTGCGGACGATCAGCTCTTGCTCTTCGGACAGGTCGAACTGCATGGGGTTCCTCCCTTAGAGCAGGATTCAGACGACAAATCGTTCCGATTTGACGTCATCCCGCTCTAGCGCTTCATGGCGATGACGCGGCCGGCATCGGCCGGCGGCGTGGCGGTGGCGTGCCGGGCCCAGATGGCGTCCAGCGCCGCCTTGGGTCCGGGCAGGATGGGCGCGGTCTTGCCGGCCTTGCCGTCGACGTGCAGCAGCATCTGCTCGGCGGTGAAGATGGTCCGACCGGTCTCGCGGTTGACGATGGCGTGGTGGATGTGCAGCCGCTTGGCGTCGAGGCCCAGCACGCGGGTTTCGTAGGCGAGCGGGTCGTTCAGCTTGCCTTCCTCATAGTAGTTGAGGTGGCTCTCCACCGTGTAGAAGGAGTGGCCGGCCGCGCGATAGGCCTCGTCGATGCCGATGTAGCGGAAGAGCGCGTCGGAGGCATCGCCGATGGCGGTGACGAAGCAGCCCTCGCTCATGTGCTGGTTATAGTCGACCCAGTCCGGCCGCACGAAGCCCTCCGCCAGTTGCAAGGGCAGGCCGGGTTCCTCGCCCGGCTGCCAGCGATGAGACTGCACCGCCTCGAACATGCGGGCCTCGTAGTCCGCCATGGTCTTGCCGGCGCCGACATTGAAGGGACGCAGCGCGCGCATCACAGAGATCAGCGCGTTGTCGCGCAACTGCTCCAGGTCTCGGATCGTGGTGCCCTCGGCCTGGGCCTGCGTGCCCTCGACCAGGCGGTCGATCAGGCTCTCCGACAGCTCCGGCGCCTCCAGCTTGGTCCAGGGCAGCTTCAGGGCCGGGCCGAACTGCGCCAGCATGTGGCGCATGCCGGCCTCGCCGCCGGCCAGATGGAAGATCATGCCGGTGCCCCAGAAGGCCCAGCGCAGGCCGGGACCGTAGGCCATGGCCTGATCCAGCTCGTCGGTGGTGGCCACGCCCTCGTTCACCAGGTGCAGGTACTCGCGCCAGAGCGCTTCCTGCAGGCGGTCGGAGAGATAGGCCGGCACTTCCTTGCGCACGTGCAGGGGGTGCATGCCGATGCCGGCATAGAAGGCTCGCGCCCGTTCGATCGCCTCCGGCGCCGTCTTCTCGCCGGCCACCAGCTCGACCAGCGGCAGCAGGTAGACCGGGTTGAAGGGATGGCCGATCAGCACCCGCCCGGGATGGCGGCAGTCGGCCTGGATCTCGCTCGGCATCAGCCCGGAGGAGGAGGAGGCGACCAGGACCTCGGGTCCGGCCGCGGCATCGATCTCGGCATGGATGCGGCGCTTGAGGTCGATCCGCTCCGGCGCGCTCTCCTGCACGAAGTCGGCCCCGGCCACCGCCTCGGCGATGGAGCCGGCGAAGACCAGGCGCTCCTGGCTGGCGCCCTGGGCCAAACCCAGCTGCGAGACCGCCGGCCAGGCCCGCGCCACGGCGTCGCGCAGCCGCGCCTCCGCGCCCGGCGCCGGATCGTGCGCCGCGACATCCAAGCCCCAGGCCAGGCAGCGCGTCACCCAGCCCGCACCGATCACGCCGCCGCCGATGGCGGCGACCTTGCCAACGCCTTCGATCACCTCTTCCTCCGAACCCCTATGGTTGCTCTTGCCGGCGCGGTCCCGACCCTTGCCGGGGATCGCGCCACGGCGGCGACGGGCAGTGGACCTGCCCCGCCCGCTCTCAGTTGCGCGGCTTCAGGCCCAGGACTTCGCGACCCTCGGCCGGGGTCAGGGCGCGCGCGCCCAGGCGCTGCACGATCTCGACCGCGCGCTCGGTCAGGCTGGCGTTCGAGGCATAGACGCCCTTGTCGAGCCAGAGGTTGTCCTCCAGGCCGACGCGCACGTGCCCGCCCAGCAGCATGGCCTGAGCGACGAAGGGCATCTGCATGCGGCCGATGGCGAAGCCGGCCCAGATGGCGTCGGGCGGCAGCAGGTTGCGCATGGTGGTCATGGTCTCGGTGGTGGCCGGCGCGCCGTAGGGGATGCCGAGGCAGAGCTGGTACATCGGCTTGCCCGCCACCAGGCCCTCCTCGTAGAGGTTGTTGGCCATCCAGACGTGGCCGCTGTCGAAGCACTCCAGCTCCGGCTTCACGCCCAGGTCCTGGACCCGCTTGGCGCCTTTTCGCAGCATCTCCGGCGTGCCGACGTAGATGGTGTCGCCGTCGCCGAAGTTGAGCGTGCCGCAGTCGAGCGTACAGATCTCCGGCAGCAGCTCCTCGACATGCGCCAGGCGCTCCAGCGCCGAGACCATGTCGCTGCCGGGCCCCGGCGTCTTGGGGTCGGAATCCATCACCTGCAGGTCGCCGCCCATGCCGGCGGTGAGGTTGATGATGATGTCGGTGTCGGCGTCGCGGATGCGGTCCACCACCTCGCGATAGAGCTCCACCCGCCGGCTGGGCTTGCCGCTGTCGGGCTCGCGCACGTGCATGTGCGCGATGGTGGCGCCAGCCTTGGCGGCATCGATGGCTGCCTCCGCGATCTCCTTCGGCGTCACCGGGATCGCCGGATGCTTGCCCACCGTGTCACCGGCCCCGGTGATGGCGCAGGTGACGATCACCTCTCTATTCATCGTTCTGGCTCCCTCAAGACCCGAGAAGCGCCCGCATGACGGACGCCGCCCCTGGCCGCACTCGTTGGAAAAACGTTCAACAAGGGTGATAGGCCGAGTGGCAAGGACCTGTCTAGCCTGCCAGCGTCATGGCGGCGGTGGAGTTTGGATAGGCGGGGTTTTGGAGGCCCTTTGGGCCGCGCTAGTCCTGATCAGTTGGGTCCTCACCGCCCAGTTCCGCGAGGCGCCGGCGGAAGTAGGCGATCAGTTCGTCGGCATCGCCGATACCGGCAATGGGCTCCAGCGCTGCTAGGCCCTCTCGGGCGCAACCCGTCGCCTCCTCAACTCTGCCTTCTTCGACATAGACCTTGAGCAGCTTGTGGCAGGAGACGGCCAAATCTCGACGCGCCCCAGGCGTTCCCAGCTCCGCAGACAGGGCGCGGCTGAGCTCCAGGCTCTCCCGGTAGTGACCGAGCCCCGCTGCCGCGCCCTCCACCGCGCTCAGGGCATCGCCCACTTTCTCAAGCGACACCGAGAGGTCTCGACGCGCCTCCGGCGTCGCCAGCTCCGCAGACAGGGCGCGGCTGAGCTCCAGGCTCTCCCGGTAGTGACCGAGCCCCGCTGCCGCGCCCTCCACCGCGCTCAGGGCATCGCCCACTTTGCTGAGCGACACCGAGAGGTCTCGACGCGCCTCCGGCGTCGCCAGCTCCGCAGACAGGGCGCGGCTAATCTCAAGGCTCTCCCGGTAGTGACCGAGCCCCGCTGCCGCGCCCTCCACCGCGCTCAGGGCATCGCCCACTTTGTTGAGCGACACCGAGAGGTCTCGACGCGCCTCCGGCGTCGCCAGCTCCGCAGACAGGGCGCGGCGGAGCTCCAGGCTCTCCCGGTAGTGACCGAGCCCCGCTGCCGCGCCCTCCACCGCGCTCAGGGCATCGCCCACTTTGTTGAGCGACACCGAGAGGTCTCGACGCGCCTCCGGCGTCGCCAGCTCCGCAGACAGGGCGCGGCTGAGCTCAAGGCTCTCCCGGTAGTGACCGAGCCCCGCTGCCGCGCCCTCCACCGCGCTCAGGGCATCGCCCACTTTGTTGAGCGACACCGAGAGGTCTCGACGCGCCTCCGGCGTCGCCAGCTCCGCCGACAGGGCACGGCGGACCTCCAGGCTCTCCCGGTAGTGACCGAGCCCCGCTGCCGCGCCCTCCACCGCGCTCAGGGCATCGCCCACTCTGTCGAGCGACACCGAGAGGTCTCGACGCGCCGCCAGCGTCGCCAGCTCCGCAGACAGGGCGCGGCTAATCTCAAGGCTCTCCCGGTAGTGACCGAGCCCCGCTGCCGAGCCCTCCACGGCGCTCAGGGCATTGCCTACTCTGTCAAGCGACACCGAGAGGTCTCGACGCGCCTCCGGCGTTCCCAGCTCCGCAGACAGGGCTCGGCTGAGCTCCAGGCTGTCCCGATAGTGGCCGAGCCCTGCGACTACACCGCGGAGAAGAGTCTCCGTATCCCCAAAATGGCTGAGCGCAACACTGAGCTGGCGCCGAGCTTCCGGTGTCTCACTAGGAGCTTCGCGCGCTACCACCAGCATACGCCTGGCGATAGCTTCCACAGCTTTCGGGTACCCGCCCAAATTTGCGGCCCTCTGCAAGTGCCAAAGCGCGTCGAAATCCAGACTATCCAAACCTTCGGCTGCCAGCGCTTGCTCCGCCACCGCCCCGGCTGCGAGGTAAGCGTAACGCCGAACCAGGATTTCGGCCAAGGCAGCGCGCGCCCACTGTGCCAGCACAGGGGCCTCATCCGACAGGAGAGATGCGGCGAGCCCGTAGGCCGTCTCACGATCCTCCGACGTCCATTCGGACGGCGTAGCGTCCTCCTCCAGGAAGCGCCGGAGTGCTTGGCGCAGGTAATCGCGCGCGGCCGCGACCTCCACGCGGGTGTTCTCGAGATCGCCCTCCGCCAGGTCGCGATAGACCTTGCGCGCGAACTCGGCGGCGGCATGGCCGGAGCGGGTGATGAAGGCGTGCGGCCGTTCGGCCTCCCGGGCGCCTTGCGCGGTGTCGTCGAAGCCTTGCGCCTCACCCACGGCCTCGGTCAGGCTCACCAGGAAGCGCAGGCCCTGCAGGCTGGAGAGCCCGAGCGCACGACGCACCGCCAGGGGCGCGCGCTGCAGGCGGCGCCGGATCAGCTGCTCGCGGCGGAAGCGCCAGGCGCGCAATTCCTCGGCGCCCTCCGGCGTCAGGGCGGCGCTGGTCTCGCCGCCGTCGAAATAGCCGGCGTTGCACCCGAGCTCCAAGACCATCTCCTCGGCCAGCAAGGGGTCGCCCAGCGCCTTGTCGCACAGCAAGCGAAGCTGCTCCTCCGCCAGGCCGGGAAAGGCGGCGCGGAAGAGGGGCGCCAGGTCCGCCACCTCGCCGAGGCCGACCTCCCGCAGCAGCCCTGGCGTCTCCTCCCCGCGCCGGCGCAACATGCCGGCCAGACGCGGCTGCCGCTCGCCGTGCGCGGCCGCCTGCGCCTCCCAGGCATCGTTGTGATGGGTCAGCAGCAGCAAGAGCGGCCAGCCGCCGTTGACGGCACGCCCGATCAGGCGGTCGAGAAACGCGACGAAGTCCGGGTCCTCCAGCGCGTTCTGGGCGTCGTCCAGCACCAGGACCATGCCTCGGCCGAAAGGCGAGTCGGGCGCCTTCGACGCCTTCAAGATCTTCTCCAGCAACCGCAGGATCTTGGCGTCGTACTCGACGTCCTCGCGCTTGGCCTCGCCGCGGCCCAGGTCGCGCAGCTCACGGATATCCTCCAGGATGCCGGTGCCGTTCACCAGCCAGTCGGCGATGGTGGCCGGGATGTTGGCGCCCGGGATCAACTGACCAACCTTGATCGCCGTGCGAATCGCGAACCAGCCGGTCTTGCCGGCGAAGTCGCGCTGGCGTTCGCCCGCCAGGTCGCTGTCGAGGTGATCGAAGAGGCGGGAGATGTAGCTGTGCAGGCAGCCGCGCCCCATCTCCACCCGGATGCCCCACCAGAGGAACTTGAAGGGGCGGAAGCGGTTGCAGTCGGCGGGATCGGGGTTGATGCGCAGCTGGTGCCGGCCGGCGCGCGGGTCGTCGCGCCGCTCCAGCCGGTCCGGCCAATAGCCCAGCAGGTCGCGCCCCTCCACCTCGGTCGAGAGCCAGTGGTAGAACTCCTGCACCAGGCGGGTCTTGCCGAGGCCCGACTCGCCGACCAGGGCGACGATCTGGGGCTTGGGGTCGTCAGCGTCGCTGGCACGCGCCCAGGCCTCCTTCAGGGCCGCCATCTCGGTCTCGCGGCCGCAGAAGACCCGGGTCCAGTCGTCCTCTCCTGCGCTCACGCCCTTTGCCCCCTGCAATGAATTCACGCAAAACTAGAGGGTCTCGGCGCCAGGGTGCAAGGCGGCGCGTTCGTGGAAGCGGGCACCCTGGATAGCGTCGTCGGCTCCGCCTCCTCGCGATGACGACGCTGCGGGCGCCGCGATCGGGTGTGCCGGCTTGCGCGCTTTCCGGCCGGGCCAGGACTATCGCACCGGCTCGGTTGGCGCCTGCTCACCGCTCTCCGTCATCGCGAGCGGAGCGACGCGATCCAGGGTTGTTCGGCACGATGCGTTGCTATGGATTGCCGCGTCGCTGGCGCTCCTCGCAATGACAAAGTCGACGAGGCAGCGCGCTGCCAGCACCGCGCCGGCGTTGGTAGGCACGCCCTCGCCGCTGCGCAGTCTACCCGTCGCGGCTCTCGACGCGGGCGGTGAGCCATGCCGCGAGGTCGGGCCAGTGATAGGCCGCCTCGTCCAGCAATGCGCCGGCGAAGTGCTCCTGCTGCAGGCCGGCGCGCTTGCCGCCCATGGCTTCGTAGAAGAAGCGCGAGGGGTTCCGGGCCAGCACCCAAAGAAAGGCATCGCTGTAGCCGCGCCGATGCAGCCCGCGCAGCAGGGCGGTCAGGAGGGCGCGACCGAGACCCTGGCCCTGGTGGTCGCCGGCGACGTAGAGGGTGAAGATCTCGCCGCCCGCCGGCGCGCCCTTGAGACGGGCCGGACCGCTGGAGCCGAAGCCCAGGATACCCTCCCGCCCGCCGTCGGCGACCAAGGTATCGCCCTCGATCGGCTGGCGGATCATGCGGCGCCAGCGCTCCGCCTGAATGTCGACGGAGAGGCTCAAGAGATGGCGGTCCGGCACCAGGCCCGGATAGGTCAGACGCCAGGTCTCGACATGCACCTTGGCGATACCGGGGGCATCGGCGGGACGGGCGGCGCGGATGCGAAAGCTCATGGCGTCCTTTCTAGCACGGCGACGAAGAAGCCGTCCGTGCCAAAACGGTCCGGGCGCAAGGTGAGGCCGCCGGCCTTGTCCACGCCAGGCGCCAGCGCGGGCCAGAGCCGGGCGATGTCGGCTTGGGTATAGTCCTGCCGCTCGGCCAGCAGATGGGCCACCTGGGCCTCGTTCTCCTCCGGTAGCAGAGAGCAGGTGACGTAGACCAGCCGCCCGCCCGGCTTCACCAGCCGCGCGGCCGAGGCCAGGATCTCCCGCTGCAGGGCGACCAGACGCGCCACCTCCTCCTCCCCCGTCCGCCAGCGGGCATCGGGATTGCGGCGCCAGGCCCCGACCCCGCTGCAGGGAGCATCCACCAGCACCCGGTCGAAGCCGGCCTTGTGGCGCTTCAGCCAAGGGTCGCGGTGGTCGGCCAGCGCGCGCCGTGTGACATTGAAGGCGCCGGCGCGGCGCAGGCGCTGGCCGGCACGGTCGAGACGAAGCTTGCTGACGTCGAGCGCGAAGAGGCTGCCCTTGTTGGCCATGGCGGCGGCCAGCGCCAGGGTCTTGCCGCCGGCGCCGGCGCAGAAGTCGCAGACCCGCTCACCCGGCCGGGCCTCGACCAGCAGGGCCGCGATCTGGCTGCCCTCGTCCTGCCGCTCCACCAGACCGTCGCGGAAGGCCGCCGTCGCGGCGATGTTGCGGCGCCCCGCCACCCTGAGGCCCAAGGGGGAAAGGTCGGTCGGGTCGCTCGGG
This sequence comes from Rhodospirillales bacterium, assembly GCA_963669375.1. Lineage (GTDB taxonomy): Bacteria > Pseudomonadota > Alphaproteobacteria > Kiloniellales > JACOMY01 > JACOMY01. The sequence goes on from OY770024.1 coordinate 2,914,208, forward strand.
ATGTCCTCGGCCTGCAAGGCCTGGCGCGCCGTCTCGCGGTCGGCCTTCAGGCTGTTCACCCGGAGGTCGAGCGGGGCCTCCTGGCTCAGGGCCCGCAGCAGGTCGGCCGGCGCGCCCGGCAGGCGCGGCAAGAGCCAGCCGGGGCACTCTCCGGCAACGTCCGGCGGCTGATCCGGACTATCGAGCGCCTTGCCCAGCAGACCCCTGAGCTTACGCAGCTCCGAGGCCTCGATGCGCGGCGGCGCGAAGCGCTCGCCCGAACAGAGCGCCTCGATCGCGCTCAATTCCCGACCGTCGCTCACAATGAGGTCCGCCAATGCCCGAGCACGCGCCTCTGGCACCAGCCCGGCCCGAGACAGCCACCAGTCCAGCCGCGCCTGCCGGCGCAGGCGGTCGTAGACGCTCTGGGTCAGCCAGCGGCGGTCCTTGGCGCCGATGAAGCGCCGGGCGCGCAGGTAGTCGGCGACGGTCTGATCGGCCGGTCTCGAGTCTTCGTCGATGGCCTGGCAGAGTTCGATGGAGGCTTGCAGTCGCGCCGCCGGGGTCATGGGCGGCGCTCAGGCGAGGGAACCGTCAATAGAGCCTCTTCTTGTAGGCTTCCTCGAGATTGACATCCAGCTCGCGAAGCTCCTCCTCGCTGCGGCGCTCCTCGGCCTGCTGGATGATGATGCGGGCGAGGCTCGGCAGTTCCTTGCGGTCCTGTTGCTGCGTGGGGTCCCACAGCTTGGAGCGGCGAAAGGCCTTGGCGCAGTGCAGATAGGCCTCCTCCACCGTCACCACGATGGCGAGCTTCGGCTGGCGGCCGTTGACCTCCATGCGCTCCAAGAGCGCCGGGTCGCGGGTCAGCCGCGCCTTGCCGTTGACCCGATAGGTGTCCTCGAAACCGGGCACCAGGAAAAGCAGCCCGACCGAGGGATTGGCGAGAATGTTCGACAGGCTGTCGAGGCGGTTGTTGCCGGGGCGATCGGGGATCGCCAGGGTCTTGTCGTCCAGCACCTGAACGAAGCCCGGCGGGTCGCCGCGCGGCGTGACGTCCCCCCTGCCGTCCGCGCCCTGCGTCGCCAGGCAGAGGAAGGGAGAGCGGGCGATGTACTCCCGCCCGAAGCGGTCGATGTGGCGGAGCTCCTTCTTCACCGCCAGGGGATTGCGCTCGCCGAAGAGGGCGCGCAGCTGCGCTTCCTCCTCGATGGCGTAGGGATCGCCGCTCTTCATGCCGTCAGGTGCCATCGGCCTCGCTCCGCAAATCTCGCCCGCAAGGGACGCGGGCAAGCGCCTGTCATAGCACAGCGCGTCGAGGGGCACCCTTGCGATTGGCGAACAGCGGCCTCCCCCGCAAGGCAAAGGCATAGACCCAGGCCAGCAGGAGCAGCTGCAGCGGGGCGCGCAGCCAGAGGTACTCCAGCCCCCAAGCATGACCGCCCGGTCCGACTTGATGGATGGCGGCATAGACGTTGGCCGGAAAGAAGAGCACCAGGACCGCCGCCGCGGCCCAGCCGCCGATGCGCCGCGTCGCGGGAACCAGCAGGGCCACACCGATCAGGACCTCCAGAACGCCGGTGGCATAGACCAAAGCGCTTCTCTGCGGCACCCATGGCGGCAGCATCTCCACCAGGGGCTGGGTCATGGCGAAGTGACCCGTCGCGAAGAAGAAGAAAGCCAGGCTCAAACCCACTATGCCGCCGATCCGCCAATCGACCCGCAAGTGGCCGGCCCGCCGCAACAGCAGGGTTGCCAGCAGTGGAACCACGAGAAGGGAGACAATGATGAGCGGCGTGACCATGAGAAGCGGCTCCGGCTCTAGCGGTCGAGGACTCTGGAGACGTCGAGCTGTCTGGTGATGGCCGCCGTCGCGCTTTCGAGATCGCCGGTGTCCAGCAAGGCGTCGAGACGGCCGTCGTTGCAAAGCGTGGCCATGCCGTGCACCAGCGACCAGGCCGCCGCCACGGCCGTCTTGATCTGAGCATCGCCCGCGCCCGGCAGGCAGTCGCGCACGCAGTCGCTCAGCAGCGCCCCGCTCTCCCCGCGCGCGGTTAGGAGATCAGCGGGCAGATCCGTCCCGAGAAAGGCGGGACCCTGCATCAGTCGGAAGAGCTGTGGCCTTGCGAGCGCGAAGCGCAGGTAGGCCAGCCCCAGGCGGGCCAGCCTCTCCTTGGGCTCATCGGCACCCCGCGAAAGCTGTCGCATCAAGGCGGTGAAGTCGCAGTAGCCCTCCGCGACCACGGCGGCGAGCAGCATGCGCTTGTCCTTGAAGTGATGATAGGCCGCCGCCGGCGAGACACCGACGGCCAGCGCCAATTGGCGCAGCGAGAGGCGGTCGGGCCCCAGCCGCTCCACCGCATCGAGCGCCTCCGCGATCAGGGCAGCCCGCAGGTCTCCATGATGATAGCGGTCGACCGCCGCCGCTTTGCCTTGCATCGCCTAACCCCGCCCCAGACCATGATCTTAACGATGTTAAGATGAGCATTGATCTTAACAGTGTCAAGATCCTTTCCCAGTCATGGCGGATGGCGCGCCCACCGGCACACCGGGACAGAGCGGCAACCGTTCATGGAGACGAGTGAGATCGCCAGGCCTTGGCGAGATGGAGCGGTCTAGGAGAGGAAGGCCTTCGCGGCGCCGCCGACGAGCTTCGCCGCCTCGGCCACGGTGTCCTCGACGATCGCCCGGGCCGACTTGACCGCGTGAATGAGGTCCACCGCCTCGCCGCCGATGACGACCCGCAGGCTGTAGTCCTCTTCGGCCGACGCTTGATAGCGGGCCCGCTCCGCCTCGGCCTGGGCCTTCAGTCCCTCGATGTCGCCATGCCATTGGCGCGAGAAGTCGTTCTGCAGGACGCGGCCGCTGAAGTGCCAGGGCCAATCCACGTCGCGCGCGACGTCGAAGACCTTGGTCCTGACGGTGGCATCGCCCTCGGCCTCGACCATGCGCTGCTTGGCGCTTGCCGGACCGCTGGCCTCCTCCGCCACCCAGAAGCGGGTGCCCATCAGCACCCCGTCGCCGCCCAGCATCAAGGCGGCCGCCAGACCGCGTCCGTCGGCGATGCCGCCGGCGGCCAGGATGACCTGCTCCTCGCCGGCCAGATCGCGGATCGCCGGCAGCAGGCTGGTGAGGCCGCGATCCATGCCGTGACCGCCGGCCTCCTGGCCTTGCGCGACGATGATGTCGGCGCCGGCCGCCAGCGCTTGGCGCGCCTGCGCCAGGCGCTGCACCTGCCACAGGGTGGGCACGCCGGCCTCCCGGCACTTGGCGACGAAGGGCGTGGCGTCGCCGAAGGAGAACATCATCGCCGCCGGCTTGCGCTCCAGGCAGAGGTCCAGCAGCCGCGGCTGCCGCTCCAGTGCCCAGGTGATGAAGCCGGCGCCGACCGGCTGGTTGCCGGCCGCCGCGAAGGCCTCTTCCAACCAGGGGCCGTCGCCGTAGCCGCCGCCCAGCAGGCCCAAACCGCCGGCGGCCGACACCGCGGCGGCCAGGGGACCGCCGGAGATCTTGTCCATCGGTGCCAGGACCACCGGATGGCGGATGCCCAGCCGTTCGGTCAGCCGCGTGCGTAGAGCCATGGCGTCAGGCGTTGCCCCTGTAGTTGGGCGCTTCTCGGGTGATGGAGACGTCGTGCACGTGGCTCTCGCGCAGACCGGCCGAGCTAATCTTCAAGAGCCGGGCGTTCTCCTGCAGGGCGGCGATGGTGGCGCTGCCGGTGTAGCCCATGGCCGCCTTCAGACCGCCCACCAGCTGGTGCAGGATGTTGCCGATCGGACCCTTGTAGGGCACGCGCCCCTCGATCCCCTCGGGCACCAGCTTCAAGGAGTCGCCGACCTCGGCCTGGAAGTAGCGGTCGGCCGAGCCGCGCGCCATGGCACCGATCGAGCCCATGCCGCGATAGGACTTGTAGGAGCGGCCCTGGTAGAGGAAGACCTCTCCCGGACTCTCATCCGTGCCGGCGAAGAGAGAGCCGATCATGCAGCACTCCGCGCCCACGGCGATGGCCTTGGCGATGTCGCCGGAATACTTGATGCCGCCGTCGGCGATCGCCGGCACGCCCGCCTCGCGGCAGGCTTCGACCGTGTCCATCAAGGCGGTCAGCTGCGGCACGCCGACACCGGCGACCACCCGCGTGGTGCAGATCGTGCCCGGCCCGATCCCGACCTTGACCGCATCGGCGCCGGCGTCGATCAGCGCCTGCGCGCCGGCCTTGGTGGCGACGTTGCCGCCGATCACCTGGACCTGGTTGGAGAGGCGCTTCACCGCCGAGACGGCCTTCAGAACACCGTCGGAATGGCCGTGCGCGGTATCGACGACGATGACGTCGACGCCGGCCTCGATCAGGGCCTCGGCGCGCGCGGTGCCGTCGGCGCCGACCCCCGTCGCGGCGGCGGCGCGCAGGCGGCCGTGCTCGTCCTTGCAGGAGTCCGGATAGGCCTGCGCCTTCTCGATGTCCTTGACGGTGATGAGGCCGATGCAGCGGTAGTCGCCGTCGACCACCAAGAGCTTCTCGATGCGATGCTGATGCAAGAGGCGCTTGGCCTCCTCGCGCTGCACGCCTTCAGTGACCGTGACCAGCCCGTCCTTGGTCATGAGCTCGGCCACCCGCTGACTGCGATCCTCGGCGAAGCGCACGTCCCTGTTGGTTAGGATGCCCGCCAGGCGGCCGTTGCCCTGCTCCACCACCGGAATGCCGGAAATGCGGTGCTGATCCATCAGCGCCAGGGCATCGGCCAGGGTCCGCTCGGGCGTGATCGTCACGGGGTTCACCACCATGCCCGATTCGAACTTCTTGACCTTGCGCACCTCGTCGGCCTGGGCGGTGATGTCGAGGTTCTTGTGGATCACGCCGATGCCGCCGGCCTGCGCCATGGAGATCGCCAAGGCGCCTTCGGTGACGGTGTCCATCGCCGCCGACATCAGCGGAATGTTCAGGCGGATGTCCCGGGTCAGCCGGGTTGCGACGTCGGCCGTTGCCGGCAGCACGTTGGAACGCGCCGGCTCCAGCAGAACGTCGTCGAAGGTCAAAGCGTCGCGGATGATCATGCCATGACTCCAAGGGTCGAAAGACCCGGCGGTTACGGAGGATGGCAGCGCTTGATACAGCAGCGCGGCGAAAGCCACAAGCGTGCCAGTCATGCGGTCCGCGCAACGGCGCCAATCGGCCGCTTGATTGGCGGCCGGGAGAAGGAAACATGATTCAACAAGACGCATTCGAAGCGGAGAGCCAAGCCATGCAGCCACAGCCCTTTCTGATCGCAGTCGCCGACGGCTCCATCGCGCGCTTTCTGGAGTTGCCGGGTCCGGGCAAGGCGATCCGCCCCTCGGCCATCGCCTCCCTCGTGCAAGAGCACGACCCCAGCCGCAGCATCGCCAGCGATCGCCCGGGCCGCAGCTTCGAGAGCGCCACGCCGACGCGCCATGCCGTCGAGCCCAAGTCGGACCCGCACGACTTCGAGAAGTCGCGCTTTGCCGCGGAGGTCGGCAGGACACTGAACGAGGCGCTGCGGGCTGACCGGCGTCTGCGCCTGGTCCTGGTCGCGGCACCGGTCTTCCTCGGCCGCCTGCGCAAGGCCATCGCGCCGCAGCTGAGGCCGCGCATTCATGCCGAGCTGGCCAAGGACCTGGTGCACGAGACCAACGCGCGCTTGCCCCGACATCTCTCGGAAGTCCTGCCCGTCGGCTAGCCGCCGTTCGCTCGAAAGGGACGCTGGACCGCCCAGGATCTCTTTGTGCGCCGCGGGATCGTCGGGCGTCGCGGCGATCGACGGCTCCGGCACCGACATCCCCGCGGCCGCGCAAAAAATCCCGGCCATGGTGGAGCCTCGGCGCGAAACGGCTTGAAATGTGATTTCCGGCGACTCCTGCGCTCTGTGGTCTCATCCGGATCTGGCGCCACGGCAGTGAGCCGGAGAGGCACTCGCGGGCATTGAACCGCCGCCACGCTTCGTGCCAGAGAAGGGCGGCGAAGACGTCGGCGGTCGAACGAGGAGCAGTGCGGTTTTGCGTAAGTTCGGGACGGTCCTGGCGGCGCTCATTCTGGCCAGCGCCATCACGCTGATTTGGCTCGGCACGGCAGCCTACCTGCTGCGCGATCTCAGCCAGTTCGTCGATCCCACGCGGGTGAGCCGGGAGGAAATCGGGCTCGGGCTCGTGGTCCTGGTGATCCCCCCGATCCTGGTCTGGCTGCTGGCCGCCAGCTCTTGGCGCAACCGCAGCGTCGGCAAGACGCTGCGCCGCATCGAGGCCGGACTCAAGAAGGAAGACGCCGACCTCAAGAACGAGGTCAAGAGCTTGCGCGAGGCCTCGGAGAGCGCCAGCCAGCAGCTGAAGGAGACCGCCAAGGCCGCGCAGAACCAGCGGGGCGACATGGCAAAGGTGGCCAAGCCCATGGCGGAGCTGGCCGGACAGCTGCACGGCGTCCTGGGCGAGGTGAAGGGCTTGGGCCAGGTCGTCGATCAGTCGGAAGGCAAGCTCAAGGCCATGGCCGGGCAGATCTCGCAGTTGAACGAGGCCGCCCAACCCCTGCTTCAGTTGGACAGCCGGCTGACCGAGCAGTCCGAGGGCCTCTTGACCGCGATCGAGGAGCTGACCAAGCGCGGCGAGGCCGCCTCGGCCAAGCTGCAGGGCCAGGCACGCCTGGTCGGCAGCAGCGACCCGGCCGTCGAGGCAGCCGAGCCACCCCTCCTCCAGGACGACAAGCAGATCGACGCCAAGGTCCTGCGCCGTGTCGACTTCCTGGCCGATGCCAAGGCGATTGCCGAGCAGTTGAACGCCAAGGCCGTCGACCTGCACGGCCTCTTGAAGATGGACGTTCCGGTCGAGGTGCTGGCCGCCATCAAGGAGGGAGACAAGACCGCCTTGGCGCGCCGCTTGCCCCGGCTGAAGGACCGCTCCGGCATTCGCGGCCTGGTGCTTCTCTACGGTCACGACCAGGGCTTCCGCGGCGTCGCTGACCGCTACATGGAGCAGTTCGAGGAGCTGCTCGACGACTGCCGCGAGGCCGATCCCTCCAACGGGCTGGGCGCGCTCTTCATCACCTCCGACCTCGGCCGACTCTATCTAGTGCTGGCCCGCGAGACCGGACGCGAGAGCCGCGCGGCGGACCTCTAGGCCGGCTGACGGCAAGGCGGGAGAGAGCAGCGGCGGCGGACTCCCGTCGCGCCGCACCGCGCTTCCCTTTCCCTTCGCCATGCTCTAAATCGCTGGCTTATGTCTGCCTCCATGGCCGCTCCGCCGCAGGCGGAGCCCCCGCGGCGCGATCTCTCGAGCTTCGCCATCCTGTCCCGCTTTCTGCCCTACGTCTGGCAGAAGGGGCGGCGGGACCTGAAGGCACGCGTGATCCTGGGCGGCTGTCTGCTGGTTCTGGCAAAGGGATCGCTGGTCGCCGTGCCGGCCCTCTTGGGCGCGGCCGTCGATGCCCTCTCGCCAGGCAACGTCGGCCTCGCGGCGGTGCCGCTCGGCCTGATCCTGGCCTACGGCGCGGCCCGGGTGATCGCCATCGCCGGCAACGAGCTCCGCGACGCGCTCTTCGCCAAGGTGGCGCAGAACGCCATGCGCACCTTGGCGCTGGGCGTCTTTCGCCATCTGCACCAGCTCTCCCTGCGCTTCCATCTGGAACGCCAGACCGGCGGCATGACGCGCGCCATCGAGCGCGGCACCAAGTCGATCGAGCAGATGCTCTTCTACGTCGTCTTCTCGATCCTGCCGACCTTTGTCGAGGTCGTGCTGGTCGCGGGCCTGCTGTGGATCGCCTTCGGCTGGGTCTATGCCGCCATCACCTTGGCCACGGTCTCGGTCTACGTCGTCTATACCTCGCTGGTGACCAACTGGCGGATCCGTCTGCGCCGGCAGATGAACGAGAGCGACCAGGAGGCCGGCACCAAGGCGATCGACAGCCTTCTGAACTACGAGACGGTCAAGTACTTCGGCAACGAGGAGCACGAGGCGGCCCGCTACGACGAGGCCTTGGCCGGCTACGAACGCGCGGCGATCAAGAGCCGCACCTCCTTGGCCTTCCTCAATACCGGCCAGGCCGTCCTGATCGCCTTGGGGCTCTCCTCGATCATGCTGGTGGCGGCCAACGGGGTGGCCTCGGGCGCGCTTAGCGTCGGCAACTTCGTCGAGGTCAACACCTATCTCATCCAGCTGACCATTCCCCTGAACTTCCTGGGTACCGTCTATCGCGAGATCCGCCAGCAGCTGGCCGATCTGGAGCGGCTCTTCCTCCTGATGCAGGAGGGCGTGGAGGTCGCCGACGAGCCCGATGCCCCGGCGCTCAAGCTCTCCGGCGGCGCCATCACGTTCGAGAAGGTAGGCTTTGCCTATGACGCGCGGCGCCGGGTGCTGCGCGATGTCTCCTTCGAGGTGCCGGCCGGCCGCAGCCTGGCCATCGTCGGCGCAACCGGGTCCGGCAAGTCGACCATCGCCAAGCTGATCTTCCGCTTCTACGACGCAAGCGAAGGGCGGATCCTGATCGACGGTCAGGACATACGCGCGGTGACCCAGGCTTCCCTGCGGCGGGCGATCGGCGTGGTGCCGCAGGATTCCGTGCTCTTCAACGACACCATTGCCTACAACATCGGCTATGGCCGCGTCGGCGCCAGTCGGGAGGAGATCGTCGAGGCCGCGCGTCTGGCCCGCATCGCCGACTTCATCGAGGAACTGCCGGACGGCTGGCGCACCAAGGTGGGCGAGCGGGGCCTGAAGCTCTCGGGCGGCGAGAAGCAGCGCGTCGCCATCGCCCGCGCGCTCTTGAAGGCGCCGCCGATCCTGATCCTGGACGAGGCGACCTCCGCCCTGGACAGCGTCACCGAGCGCGCCTTGCAGGCCGACCTGGCCACGGTCTCGCGCGGCCGCACCAGCCTGATGATCGCGCACCGGCTGTCCACTATCGTCGAGGCCGACCAGATCCTGGTCTTGGACAGGGGCAGCATCATCGAGCGCGGGCGCCATCGCGAACTGCTGGCGGCCGACGGCGCCTATGCAGCCCTTTGGGCCAAGCAGCAGAGCAGCGAGCATGAGGGAATGAAGGCATGAGCGACCTGGCGGAACGCTTGCTGGCCGGCGAACGGCGGGCCTTGGCCCGCGCCATCACGCTCGCCGAGTCGAGCCGCGTCGACCATCGCGAGGCTGCCGAAGCCCTGCTGATCGAGGTCATGCCCCACTGCGGCAAGGCGGTACGCCTCGGCCTCTCCGGCTCGCCGGGCGTCGGCAAGTCGACCTTCATCGAGGCCTTCGGGCTCTTTCTCTTGGAGCAGGGCAAGAAGGTCGCGGTCCTGGCGGTCGACCCCTCCTCCAGGCTCACCGGCGGCTCCATCCTGGGCGACAAGACGCGGATGGAAGAGCTGTCGCGCGCACCCGGCGCCTTCATCCGTCCCTCTCCCGCCGGCCGCACTCTGGGCGGCGTCGCCAGGCGCACGCACGACTGCCTCTTGCTGGTCGAGGCCGCCGGCTTCGACGTCGTGCTGATCGAAACGGTCGGCGTGGGTCAGTCGGAAACCGCGGTCTCGGAGCTGGTCGACAGCTTCCTCCTGCTGCTGCCGCCGGCCGGCGGCGACGAGCTGCAGGGCATCAAGAAGGGGGTCGTCGAGCTGGCCGACCTGGCCGTTGTTAACAAGGCGGACGGCAAGCTCGCGGAAAGCGCGCGCCGCGCGGCGGCCGAGTACCAGAGCGCCTTGCGCATGCTGCGTCCCGCCATGGCCGATTGGATCCCGCCGGTGATCCAGACCTCCGCGCTGGAGCGGCGCGGCCTGGACAAGGTCTGGAAAGCCGCCTTGGCCCACCGCGAGGCGCTCGGCGTCGAGGGTCTGGCCACCAAGCGCGCGCGGCAGGCCCATGCCTGGTTCTGGCGGGAGCTGCGCGAAGGCTTGGTGGAGGCCTTCCAGGCCGACCCCACCGTCGCCCGGGCCCTACCGGACCTGGAGCGGCGGGTGAGCAAAGGCACCCTGCCGCCCAGCCGCGCGGCGCAAGAGCTCTTGCGCCTCTTTCGCTCCGGCATCGAGGGTGAAATGGTCGAGGTCCGTAGCGAGGCCGGCTGAGACCCGAACCTGTCGCCGGCTCACGCTTCGTGACGAAAGATCCAGTGTGCAGGGAGTCGGCACCCAGCAGGTGCGCCAAGCGACCTTGGAGGGCGACGACCGGCTCATTCTGGAGGCTGAGCTTCCCGTCGATGATGCGCCCCTGGGCTCCCTGGCGGGCGGACGCAACGTCCTCGTCTGGCCGCGCATCGCGTAGGAAGCGGGGCGGCGCGGTGTCGGGAGGCCGCGGTGCTGAAGACCGGAACTCTGTTCAACGGCTAGTCGTCGGCCGCTTGACCCGCGCTGGCCGGCCCGTGGCGGTAAGGCTCCTCGCCGTCGGCGCCGACACCGCGGTAGCGTGGCAGCCGGTCGGCCACGTCGAACCAGGCGATCCGCTCCGGGTGGCGCGTGTGCTCTCGCGGGACGAAGCGGTCGGGGTCGTCGAGCGTGCTGATGTGGAACTCGATAATCGTGCTGTTCGAGGCGCGCGAGAAGCCCTCCCAGGTCAAGGTGGTGCCGCACTGGCCGCAGAAGGCGCGCCCCACGCCCGGGGAGGAGTTGTAGACGCTGCGCGCGCGGCCGGTGAAGCGGACCCGGTCCTCCCTAAAGCCGACGAAGGCGACGACCGGCGCGCCGCTGTGCCGGCGGCAGCTCTGGCAGTGGCAGTAGCCGATCCCCAAGGGCTCTCCGCTCGCCTCGTAGCGCACCGCGCCGCACATGCAGCCGCCGCTCACGCTCGCTTGCTCGTCTCCCATGATCCCGCTCCCGACTCTGTCCCGCGCTGGGAAATGAGCATTGCACGCCGTCGGCACCTCGACGCCGAAAATCGTCAGGGCGCGGGGACTTGCACCTCCTTGGGATGCCGCCCGCCCCAGAGGCGCAGCGCCTCGATCACCTCGCGCAGGCCCTTGCCCTTGCCGGTCAAGCTGTACTCCACCTTGGGCGGCACCACGGCGAAGACCTCTCGGTGCACGATGCCGTCGGCCTCCAGCTCGCGCAGCTGCTTGGTCAGGCTGCGCTGCGTGACGGTACCGAGCCGCCGGAAGAGCTCGTTGAAGCGCAGGGTCTCCTCCATCAGGTGGAAGATGATCAAGCCCTTCCACTTTCCGGCAATCTGCTCCAGCGCCGCCTCGACCGGGCAGCCGCCGCTGCAGTCGTAGCGCGCGAACCTGGTCGCGGCGGTGTCGTCCCGTCGGTCGTCCACAGTATCCATCTTGTTCCTATAGGCCCGAATTGTGCGTACTTGCGCGTTTTCTCCTGTCCGTTCATATGCCGGGTCGATCTTGGATGTCAAAAAGGAGGGCCCGCCATGCCGCTCACCATCGTCGCGCAGATCACCGCCGCCGCCGGCAGGCACGACCTGGTGCGCCGGGAGTTGGAAAAGCTGGTGGACGTCACCCGGGCTGAGCCCGGCTGCCTGCAGTACGACCTCCACGCGGACAACGAGAACCCTTGCTTCTTTCTGCTCTACGAGAACTGGGAAAGCCGGGCGCTCTGGCAAACCCATATGAACGCGCCACATCTGGCCGCCTACGCGACGGCGACCCAGGGAGCGGTCGCGGCCTTCACATTGAACGAGATGACGAAGATCGCGTGAGGCGGGATGCGCCTGCGGTCACCGGTGCGAACGCGCCTGATACGAGGAGAGACGAGATGAAAGCCGTCGGATACACCGCCAGCGGGCCCATCGACCGGCCCGACGCGCTGATCGATTTCGAGATGGAGACCCCCAGCCCGGCGGGGCATGACCTTCTGGTCCGGGTGCAGGCCATCTCGGTCAACCCGGTGGACTACAAGGTACGCATCCGGCGCCCGCCGGAGGGAGACAGCCCCAGCGTTCTCGGCTGGGACGCGGTCGGCGAGGTCGTCGCGATCGGCGACGAGGCGACGGCCTTCAAACCGGGAGACTGGGTTTGGTACGCGGGCGCGATCGACCGCCCCGGCACCAATGCCGAACTCCACCTGGTCGACGAACGCATCGTCGGCCGCAAACCGACGTCGGCCTCGGCCAGCGAAGCGGCCGCGTTGCCGCTCACGACGCTGACCGCCTACGAAATGCTCTTCGACCGGCTCCGGGTGGGTGATCCCGTCCCCGGCGCGGCGCCGGCGGTCCTGATCATCGGCGGATCGGGCGGGGTCGGCTCTATCGCGATCCAGCTCTTGCGGGCGCTGACGGACCTCACCGTGATCGCCAGCGCGTCGCGCCCGGAGACGCAAGCCTGGGTCAAGGAACTGGGCGCGCACCGGGTGGTGGACCACAGCCGGCCCCTGCCCGCGCAGATCGAGGCCCTCGACCTGGGCGCGCCCGCCTTCGTCTTCTCCACCAACCACACGGAAGACTACCTGGAGCAGGTCGCCGAGCTGATCGCCCCGCAAGGGCGCTTCGGCCTGATCGACGATCCGGCGACGCTCGACATCATGCCCTTCAAGACGAAGTGCATCTCCACCCACTGGGAGCTGATGTTCACCCGCTCGCTCTTCCGGACGGCGGACATCGCGCGCCAGGGCGAGATCCTGAACGAGGTCGCGGACCTGCTGGATGCCGGAAGGATCAGGTCGACCGCGACCGAGACCCTCGGGACCATCCGCGCGGAAAACTTGATGCGCGCGCACAAGATTCTGGAGAGCGGGAAAGCGCGGGGCAAGCTGGTCCTGGAGGGCTTCTGATCGCCCGACGGCCGGTCCTGGAAGACCCTAACCGTCTCGCGCATGGCCTCGCAGGATCGCGGAGAGCAGGTCCAGGACTCGCTGCTCCTCCTCCAGATGCACCAGATGGCCGCTTCTCGGGACTTTCGTCTGCCATGACGACGGCAGGACGTCGTGCAGGAAGGCGTTGGTCGCGCCGACGAGCGGATGGTCCTCCTCTCCATGGACAAGGTTCGTCGGCACCCGCAGCCCGCGAAGCCCATCCTCCAGGTCAAAGAGGGACTTGCGGTTCCAGTGGAGCGTTTCGAGCGTGTTGATGGCCCCCGGCAGCGATTGGCCGCCTAGCCGCTCAAGGTAGGCGCGCCAGACCTCCGGCACCTTCTCCGGCATTCGGCGGTAGGCGGCGTCCTCCGCGAACCACGCGACGGCGCCCTCGCCGCCCCGGGTCCGCAGCAGGGCCAACTCGTCGCGCAATGCGGCTCGATACGATTCGCGTTCCGCCGCGTCGCGCGGCCCGCTGCTGCAGCCTATCAGCGTCAAGGAGTGGAACCGGCCGGGAGCCTGCAGCGCCGCCATCAGGGAGGTGAAGCTGCCCATGGAACAGCCGACCAGGTGGAGGCGCTCGAGTGCCAGCGCGTCCGCCACCTCGACCAAGTCCCGGGTCGATCTCTCCTGACCATAGAAGCGGCGGTCGTCCGGCGCTTGCGACGGCAGGAAACCGCGCGCCGCGTAGCGGACGCATCGGACCCTTGGCGCGAGACGGCGGACCAGGCCGTCCCAGGTTCGCCAGTCGCCGCCGAATTCGTGCGCGAAGAGGATCGCGGGGCCGTCGCGCGGACCGCGATCCTCGACGAAGAGCGCGAGACCGTCGCTGCAGGTCACGTCGCGGATCATGAGCCCGAAGAGCCGGTCGTCGCGTGGGCCGGTGCAACGCTGGTAGCGGTGTAGCGGCGCTCCGGATCGTTGTAGTAGGGGTCGCTGCCGTCCGGCTGGAAGATCAGCTCGCGCTCCCTCTCGCCGGCCGGAGCGCTGGCCAGTCGCCAATACTGCTCGGCGATTACCCGCGGGTCGAAGGGCGTGCCCTCGGCGACGATCCCGCAGATGGCGATGACCGCGACATGCACGCCGCCGGGCGCCAGGGCTTTGTTCAGGGAGAAGGCCAGGTTCCGCAAGGCCGCCTTGCCGAGCGCAAGCGAGGACCAGTTGGGATAGGGCTCCAGAGCCAGGCCCCCGCCGGTGAAGAGGATCGCGCCGGCGCCGCGTGCCGTCATGCCGGGCGCGACGGCCTGCGCGGCGACGAGGCCGCCGACGAGGTTGACGTCGAACTCCCGCCGAAGCCGCGCGACGTCCAGGTCGAGCGGATCGGCTTCCCTCATCACGGCGGCGTTGTAGACCAGCGTCGTACAGGGACCCTGACGCCGTTCCAGCGCCCGGATGGCACCGGAAAGCTCTTCCGGCTCGCCCGCGTCCGCCGTCTCGATGGCGGCAGTGATGCCCAATCCCTCCAGCTCCGCCGCCAACGACCGGAGATGCGCGCGGTCGCGCGCGACGAGGCCGACCCGGTGGCCGGCATGGCTGAAGCGCCGGGCGATGGCCGCTCCAAGGCCCGGTCCCGCCCCGACGATGATGCAGTGATGCATGGCTTATCCTTGATGAATGATTGTTGACAATCATCAAAGGAAGGATCACCCTGGGCGTCAAGCTATTTCGTCGGAGTGCGGGGCATGTCGGCCAGGCCGCAGTTGAAGATCGTCAAGAAGAGCTTGGCCGAGCTGGCCGCGGAGCGGCTTCGCGCGGCGATCCTGGCCGGCGAGCTGCCGCCCGGATCGCGGCTTGTGGAGACCGCCTTGGCGGAGGAGATCGGCGCCAGTCGCGGTACCATCCGCGCGGCCCTCTCCGAGCTGGAGCGGGACCGCCTCGTCACCTGCACCCGTTTCAGCGCCTGGGCGGTCGCCACGCTCGACGCGCAGCGGCTCTGGGAGATCTACACCCTGCGCGCGACGATCGAGAGCGGCGCCGCCAGGCTGCTCGCCGAGCGCGTCACCGACGACGACGTCAAGGCCGTCCGCGAGGCAGAGAGGGACCTGGACGCGGCCGAGCGCGGTGCCGCCGGCGCGGATCGCCTGGCTTGCGACCTGGCCTTTCACGCGACCATCGTCCAGCGCTGCGGCAATCGGCTGCTGATCGACGCCTATGCCTCGATCGCCGACCAGGTGCGCTGGGTCTATGCGGTCTCGGAACAGCGCAGTCCCGCGCGGATCGACCTCGTTGCCTGGCATGCCCCGCTCTCCGACGCGATCTGCCGTGGCGACGGCGACGCGGCCGCCAGCCTGGCCTTCGCCCTCTGCATGCGCAGCCTCGACGGCGATCTCGGCGAGAGCGCGCAAAAAGAGGCGGAGGCCCAGGCGTGATGGACGGCCGGGTCCATGCCGAAGCGGTGGAGGAGGGCGTGGTCGAAGTCGTGCTCGACCGACCGGCGAAGCTCAATGCGATGACCTCGGCCATGTATGTTGCCTTCACCGCGATTTTCGAAGAGATCGCGAGCGACCCCACCGTCCGCTGCGTCCTCCTGCGCGGGTCCGACAAGCGTGCCTTCTGCGCCGGAAGCGACATCGCGGAGTTCGCGGCGTCGATCGGCGATGCCGAGGCGCTGCTCGACGCGGCGGAGACGGGCCGACGCGCCGGCGACGCCTTGCTCGCCTGCCCGGTCCCCGTCGTCGCCGCCATCTCCGGCGCCTGCTTCGGCGGCGGGCTGCAGTTCGCCTGCGCCTGCGATCTTCGCTTCGCCGCGCCCTCCGCCACCTTCGGCATCCCGGTGAAGAACCTGGGCATGCGCGCCGAGCTTGCCGATCTTCGTGCCATGCGGCGCGCTCTCGGCGGTCCGCTTTGCTTGGAGATGCTGCTGACCGGACGACGCCTCGGCGCGGAGGAAATGGCCGGAAGAGGATTCCTGCAGGGTCTCTCCGCCGAGCCGTCGACGCAGGCGCGCGACGCCGCCCGGCTGATCGCGTCCGGTGCGCCCGGCGCCGCGCGCTGGCACAAGCGGGCGGTCCTGGCCCTGATGGAGGGGCGTGGCGGAGAGCTGCGGGACGAGTCTCGCGACTGCTATCGAACGCGGGAGTTCGCCGAGGGCTGCGCGGCCTTCGTCGAGAAGCGCTTGCCTGACTTCCCGGCTCTAGGCGATGTCGGCCGATGACAGCGGGCGATACCCCGCTCGCCGGGATCACCGTCGTGGAATTGAGCCATGTGCTGGCGGGCCCGATCTGCGGCTTGATGCTGGCGAACCTCGGGGCGCGCGTCATCAAGGTGGAACGCCCGCCGAAGGGCGACGGTCAGCGTTGGGACGTGGCGGAGGAAGACCGGCTGGGTCAGGATAGCGCGACCTTCTTCACCCTCAACCGCGGCAAGGACGGCCGCATGCTCGACCTCAAGAGCGCACCCGATCGCGCTGTGCTCTGGGACCTGATCGGCGAGGCCGACGTGGTCGTCGAGAACTACCGTGTCGGGGTCCTCGACCGCCTCGGCTTCGGCTATGCGGAGGTCGCCGCGCGCAAACCCGAGATCGTCTACTGTTCGGTCTCGGGCTTCGGCCGCACCGGCCCCTGGGCGGAGCGCGGCGGCTTCGACCTGGTCGCCCAGGCGATGAGCGGCCTGATGAGCTTCACCGGTATCGAGGGCGATGAGCGCCCGGTGAAATGCGGCGCGCCGGTGACCGACATCCTGGCCGGCGTGCTGGCCGCGATGGGCATTCTGGCGGCGCTCACTCGTCGTGCCCACACCGGGCGCGGCGATCATGTGGAGACCTCGCTGCTCGACGCCGGCGTGATGCTGACCTATCTGCAGACGGCCCTCACGCTGGCTTCCGACGTCACGCCGGCGCCGATGGGAACCGCCCACCCGCTCTATGCGCCCTACGAATGCTATCGCTGCCAGGACGGCTGGATCGCGCTGGGCACCGCCAACGAAGCGAACTGGAGACGCTTGCTCGACCTCCTCGGGGCCGCGGAGATGGCCGACGACCCGCGATTTGCCACGACCTCGTCGCGCATGGCCCATCGCCAGGATTTGGCGGCTGTGCTCACCGATCGTCTGGCGGCGGACGGGCGCGACGCCTGGGTCGCCAAGCTGAGCGCCCTCGGCATTCCCTGCGGACCCGTCCTCACCGTCCCGGAGATGGTGCGCCACCCGCAGGTGTTGGCCCGGGAGATGATCGTCGACGCCGCCCACGGCGAGCTGGGCAGGGCGCGAACGGTCGGCTTTCCCGTGAAGTTCGCGAGCGGCAAGACACCCGACCTCAAGCCGGCGCCGGCCAAGGACATTCCTTAGCGGGAGCAGAGGACTGCGCTGCTCAACGGTGGTGTACCTGAGGCACCGGCGACAGGCGCGCGGAGTAGAGAGGCTCCGATCAGGACCCGGATAGCCATTGTCCCCACCATCGAAAGGCCTGGCCGAAGTCGTGCCGTCCCTCGAACCGGGTCCAGGGCCAGTCGCTGCCCCAAAGCAGGCGCTCCGGACCCAGGGTCGCCAGAAAGCTTGCGAAGAAGGGTCCGCAACGCTCGGCCGCCGACCGCGACTCCTCGGCTGGAAAGACCCGGTAGGGGGCGGACACCTTGACGAGTACACGCCCCTTTGGGGCGGCCAGGATCGCTTGGTGTCCGGGGCAGCGCGCCGGGTCCGGGGCCGAGGGCAGGCCGAAGTGATCGATCACCACGGTGCGGCAGACCTCCAGCAGTGAGGCGAGCACCGGGGCCAGACGGCTGCCCTCGCAATGCAGCTCGACGTGCCAGCCGCGCGCGGAGACGGCGGCGAGCAGCGAACGCCACTGGGAAAGCTCGGAGAGGGCCTCACCGCCGCGCCCGACCAGGTTGAGGCGGATCCCGATGATACCTGCCGCGTCCAGCATCTCCAGGGCGGCGGGACCATAGTCACGCGCCGGGTCGAGCACGGCCACCCCGCGGAAGGCCAGGTCGCGCGCTTGCCGCCCCTCTTCCAGCGCCGCCAAGAGGTAGCTGTTGTCGCTGCCGAGGAAGCTCGGCTGCACCAGGATCGCCCCGTTTAGCCCATGCGCGCGCAGGAGTCGGCTGTAGTCCGACAGCAAGGCATCGTGGCGGGGGCTGTAGCGGCGCGACGGCGACAGGGGAAGGTCCGCGCGGAAGACATGCGCGTGCCCGTCGATCCGCCCGGCCACCCCATCCATCAGCAGGTTCGCCCCGCATAGCTCCGGCTTGCTCATTTGCTTCTTGACATCTCTGATTCTATAGAGAACTAATGAAGCTAGGTTAACGAGGAGGACTCATGCCGTCAACCGCCGATTCAGGGCGCGCGCTCTCGGGCGACAGCCGCCTACCCCTCTACCAAAGGCTGGCGGACCTGCTGCGGGTCGAGATTCAAGATGGCCGCTGGCGGCCGGGCGACCGCGCGCCCTCGGAGAACGAGCTGGCCGACGCCTACGAGATCGCGCCCGGTACCGTCCGTCAGGCCATCGCCATGCTGGTGGACGAAGGCCTGCTGGAGCGCTTCCGCGGCCGCGGCACCTACGTTCGGCGACCGCGCTTCGACCACTCGCTCTTCCGCTTCTTCCGCTTCCGTCAGGCCTCCGGCGAGAGCCTGGTCCCGGAAGGCCGGATCCTGCGGCGCGGCGTGCAGCCCCTGCCCAGCCATGTCGCGCGGGCCTTGGAGGTCGAGGAGGGTGCCGACGGCATCGCGATGAGCCGCTTGCGACTCCTGAACGAGCAGCCGGTGCTGGCCGAGGAGATCTGGCTCGACGCAAGCCTCTTCGCCGGCTTCCTGGACCTGCCGGTCGAGAAGGTCGGCGCGCTGCTCTACCCCGTCTACGAGGCCACCTGCGGGCATCTGGTGGTGTCGGCCGACGAGGTCCTGACGGCGGAGGCCGCCTCGCCCGAAACGGCGCGCCTCCTGCGCATCGAGCCCGCCCAGCCGGTCATCGTCATCGAGCGCGTCGCCCGCGGCTTCAACGGCGTCCCCTTGGAATGGCGCCGCAGCCGCGGGCGGGCCGACCAGTTCCACTACCGCACAGAAATCCGCTGACGCGCAAACCCAAGCAATCCCGTCCAACCGGAGGAAACATCCCGTGAAGACACTCAGCTCCCTGGGCCTCGGCCTTGCCGCCGCCGCGCTCTCCGCCACCGCCGCCTTCGCCGAACCGCGCGAAGTGCGCATCGCCAGCCACGTCTCCGAGTACTCGCCCTTGCATCTGCAGTCCGAACTCTTCGCCGCCGAGGTCGAGAAGCGTCTGCCCGGTCAGTTCGAGTTCAAGCTCTACCCCAGCGGCCAGCTGGGCAAGGAGAAGGACCTGATGACCAACGCACAGGCCGGTGCGATCGAGATGATCAACGTCGCCTCCGGCGTCATGAAGCTGGACAAGAAGCTGGGCGTCTTCGATCTGCCGTGGCTCTTCGATGACCGCGCGCATGTCCGCCGGTCCATGGCGGCGGGTCTGGAGGACGCGATCCGCGCGCGGATCGAGGAGGTCGGCGGCGTGAAGGTCATCGGCGTCTACGAGAACGGCTTCCGCCACGTCATCAACACCGAGCGGGCCATCGTCGAGCCCTTCGACCTGGAAGGGCTGAAGATCCGCATTTCCGGCGGCAAGTTCCGCCAGCAGGTCTTTCAGGACATGGGCGCCACCCCGCAGAAGGTCTCCTGGGGCGAGACCTTCACCGCGCTGCAGACCGGCGTCGTCGACGGTGCGGAGGCCGCGACCTACGGCTTCTACGAGCAGAAGCATCCGGAGGTCGCCCAGCACCTCTCGCTTACCGGCCACGTCTACACGCCCTCCTTCCTCTTGGCCTCCAACGCCTTCTTCGACAGCCTGACGCCGGAGCAGCAGCAGGTCTTCGCCGCGGTGGGGCGGGAGATCACCGATGCCGCCTACGCGGCCTCGGCCGAGTTGGAGGCGCGCTACCTCGAGGAGATGAAGAGCCAGGTGGAGATCAACGAGGTCGATCTCGATGCCTTCAAGGACGCGACCGCGTCCAACTACGAGGACTACGTCGACAGCCAAGGCGATGACTATCTGGCGATCGTGCGCGGCGCCAGGTAATGCGCGCGCTCCGCGGCCTCGATCGGGCTGTCGAGGCGGTGGCGGTGATCATCTTCGCCGCCTCCTGCCTCTTCATCCTGCTGAACGTGCTGAACCGCTATCTCGTTCTCGGCTTCCTGCGGGGCCTGGCGAAAGACTGGGACGGTCTGCGCCCGGCCTACTTCGCCGTGCGCGACGCGATCGGCTCCATCGTGGTTACTGCGGACGAAGTGCCCGGCCTGCTGCTGGTCTGGATCGCCTTCCTCGGCGCCTATCTGGCCTATCGCCGGGAGGGGCACATCGCCTTCGACCTCCTGGCCGAGGCGCTGCCGACGGTCTGGCGCAAGGCCTTGGCGGTCGCCAACGCCGTGCTGATCGGCGGTTTCCTGGTGATGCTGCTTTGGCAATCCATCCGGATGATCCGAGTCTCCGGCGCGACTGAGATCGAGACGGCGGAGATCGCCCAGGGCTGGTTCATGCTGATCCTGCCGATCGCAGCGCTCCTGCTGATGATCGCTCTCCTGGTCCGGCTGCGCGAGACGCTTGCCGGCAAGCGACCCGGCGCGGAAGAAGAGGACTAGCACCATGGCTTGGCTGGTTATCGGCTTGCTGCTGGCGATGATCGCCATGGGCATGCCCATCGGGTTCGCCCTCATGATCGCCGCCGCCATCTCGATGGCGATCTCGGGCATCGATCTCATCATGGCGCCGATCCAGATGTTCTCCGGCGTCAACAAGGTGGTGCTGCTGGCGATACCGCTCTTCATCGTGATGGGAGAGCTGATGGGCGCCACCTCGATCTCCGACCGCATCATCGCGCTGGCCCGCGCGCTGGTGGGCTGGATCCGGGGCGGGCTGGCCCACGTGAACGTGGTGACCTCAATGTTCATGGCCGAGATGTCGGGCTCCGCCGTCGCCGATGCGGCGGTCATGAGCAAAGTCTTCGTGCCCTCCATGGCCAAGCAGGGCTATCCCAAGACATTCGCCGCCGCCGTGACGGCGACCAGCGCGACCCTTGGGATCATCATTCCGCCCTCGATCCCCATGGTGCTCTACGGCGTCACCACCAACACCTCGATCAAGGACCTCTTCATCGCCGGGATCGTCCCGGGGCTGCTGCTGGGCGGCGCCTTCATGGTGACCAGCTACATTTTCGCCCGGCGCGAGGGGCACCCGGTTGACGAGCGTTTTGAGGTCGCCCGGCTTGGCACCACCCTGAAGGCCGCCCTGGTGCCCCTTCTGATACCGGTGCTGGTGGTCGGCGGCCTCATCGGCGGCTTTGTCACGCCGACCGAGGCGGCCGCGCTGGGTGCCTTGGCCGCCCTCTTCTTCGGCTGGGTGATGCGCCGCGATCTGAACCTGAAGACCGTCTACCGCCTTTCCGTCGTCACCGTGCGGCAGACCTCGGTGGTGATGATGATCATCGCCGGCTCGGCCGTCTTGGGCCAGTTCCTCGCCAACGAACAGATCCCGCAGCAGATCGCCGAGGGTCTGGGCAGCGTCACCGACAGCTACGTCTTCAGACTTCTGCTGATCAATGTTTTCCTGCTCCTCCTCGGCATGTTCCTGCATGCCTCGGCGGCCATCATCGTTGTCGTGCCCATGCTCCTGCCGCTGGCGCAGCAGATGGGAATCGACCCGGTGCATTTCGGGGTGATCGTCTGTCTCAACTTGGGGATCGGCCAGCAGACGCCGCCGGTGGCCTCCGTCCTCTTGACCGTCTGCTCGGCGACGGGATTGAAGATCGAAGCGGTCATGCGCTATTGCAAGTGGTTCATCCTGGCCATGTTCGTGACGCTGATGATCGTCACCTTCATGCCTTGGACCGCGACCTGGTTCCGGTGATCTCTCTTTCTTGGCGGAACCGGACGCCCGGCACTGCTCCCGCCGTCTGGTCGAGGCCTGGCGTGCTCCGACGGGGCGTCACCGCTGGAGGAAGAACTAATCCATACACGCTAAAGGGGTAGCCATCCGAGATCTTGCCCGGTGCTCGACCTCCAAGCCGGCGGCGTCGCAACGCTATCACCGATTCCCTTATTGATAGTATATCTTTGTTGAGTCAGTTGACAGATTCCTGTTCCGGAGCCGTGGACCGATGTCGCTCCGCGCGCCGGCACCGAAGCGAGTGCAGGTATGGCACCGCGAAACCCAGGAAGCGGACTTCGCATAACAGCGCGCTCTCAGTACAAAGCTCTATCACCCTTCTTTGCTTTTATCGCCTGACAGCCCATTGTTTTTATGTCTTTTCTTTGATTGTAAGTGCTGTAAACGCCATAAGCACGAGAATGACCAAAGCCCTCCTAGCGAGATTTCCATGGCTCAGGCACGAAGCATTCTGCTCCCGACCGCATGACCCTCCGGTCCGATGAGGTGCTGCTCCTTGCCCTCTTCCGCATTTCAGAGATAAAACTTTTAATTGCTATCCGACCATATCTCGGGCATACTGACCATAGAGATCGAGCGTAAGGATTTTTGGCTTGGAGCGCGGTGCGCCGCAGTGCCTGGACGCCATCGCTTTACGCGGCGAGTCGAGCAACTACCACTCTTAGACGTATAGCGCTTTGAACCGGGAGTTCAAGGCTCGGTCTCTGACGCATTGTGCGACACTGCATCTCGGGAGACAAAAAATGTCGGCGAAAACGCTCACGATCAATGTCAGGAACCACAGCCTGCAGGCCCAAAACATGTTCTTCTTCCAAGAGCCGGCCATCTACACCGGCGGGCCGGAGGTCTACACCAACAGTCTCTACATGAAGACCCTGCTTCCCTACGAAACGTCGGGGGCGGTCCTCACCTTCTCGCTGATGGTGCAGTACTACGCCGGCGTGGCCGAACAGAAGGATGCACCACAGGTCGGCAAGCCCTGGGGCCGTTTGGCGGCCAGTCAAGCCATCGGCCTCACCCCTGCCCCAGGCGGTCAAGAGACCAACAACACGACGACGATGATTATCGACCCCTCGCTCGGCCTCACCAAACCCGTGGCCACGACGGGTCCGCAAGCCGGATCCTTCCGTATCGTCGTGCCGACCTACGATCCGGTCCTGAGCAAGTACGACGCCGGCTCGGCGGTACAGCTGATCGACGGTGGTCTCTCGCTCGCGAACTTCGTGACCGCGCAACCGACCACCAACCTCGATTGTCAACCGGTTCTCGTGTTCTACGTACAGATCGGGACCTATACGGCCGGCACGGTCATGAACTTCACGCAGTCCTCTCAGGGCGCCGCGATCTGTGACTTCACGCCGGGCTACGCCACCTACAGCGTTGACTACAATGCCGACGGGACCTGGACGACGCAGCCCTTTGCCTCGGTCACCGGCGCCAACGGTCGGCCCCAACTGATCGAGGCGACGGCGCTGACCGAGGCCGAAGTGAAGAACGAAGCGGGCACCCGCGTGATCTCCACAGGCTTCGTCGAGAGCTTCAACGAGCCTATCACGGTTCAGAACCTCAACCACCCGGAGGAGATCGAGGTTCACAAGGAGTATCAAGTCGGCGGACCCGATCACGCCTTCATCGGGTGCATGTGTACCGACAAGGACGGCAGCACCGCCGTCTTCGCCCCATAGAGACTTGCCGCGCCGGACACCCTCCGGCGCGGCCCCTTTCCTTTGGGTGTCCGTCCAGGACGCCAAGAGGTCGGGCCGGTCAACTCGCCTGGGCAAGACTCTCGCAGTGCCTCTTTACGCTCCCCTTGCCGTGCAGATGGAAAAGCCGCTAGGCCGCGCAGCCCGCCAGGTAGTTCTGCTGCGTCACGTCACGGATCGTGGCCTGGGGGCCGCAGAGCGGGCAGCCGGGGTCGGCGGCGGCACGGATGCTTCGGAACGCGGCGGCAAGCGCGTCGTAGAGCAGGAGGCGCCCGTCCAGGCTGTCGCCGATCGAGAGCAGCTCTTTGATGACCTCCATGGCCTGCAGGCTACCGAGGATGCCGGGCAGGGCGCCCAGGACGCCGACGTCGGCGCAGCTATCCTTGGTGTCGGCGGCGTCGTTGCCGAAAAGGCAGCGGTAGCAGGGGCCGTGCCCCTCGCCGGTGTAGGCCTTGAAGGTCGTGATCTGGCCATCGAAACGCATGACAGCGGCGGAGACCAGCGGCCGGCGCGCCAGATAGCAGGCGTCGTTGATCAGGTAGCGCGTCGCCGGGTTGTCGCTGGCGTCGGCCACCAGATCGTAGCGGGAGACCAGGTCCAGCGCGTTCTCCGGCAGGAATCGTTCTTGGAGGGCCTCGATTGTCACGTCGGGATTGATCGCCTTGGCGAAGGCGGCCGCGCTCTCCACCTTCGGGCGATCCAGGTCGGCCATGGCATGGATCGGCTGGCGCTGCAGGTTGGAGAGGTCGACTAGGTCGTCGTCGACGATGCCTAAGGTGCCGACCCCGGCGGCCGCCAGGTACTGGACCAGCGGCGCGCCCAAGCCACCGGCGCCGATGATGAGAACGCGGGCCTCCAGCAGCGCCAACTGGCCTTCCTCGCCGATCTCGGGCAGCACCAGGTGGCGGGCGTAGCGCTCGATCTCCAGGTCGTCCAGGTCGCGGTCCGCTGTCTTGGTCATGCTTGGCAAGTGGGGCTGCTGGGAAATGGGCTCAAGGGCTGCATCTCGCGGGTGCCCTTGTACCAGGGTCGGGGAAGGAGGCACAGCCTCCGGAGCCGCGGCCAAGACGGTTCGGCACCCTCAGTCCTTCTCTTCGAAGCCGCCGTCGACCAAGTCGGCGAGGGCATTCAGTGCTTCGGGCGCCGCCATTCCCTCGGTTTCGATCTTGACGTGAGACCCCGGGGCCGCGGCCAGCATCAAGAGGCCCATGATCGAGAGGCCGGAGACGCGCATGCCCTCCTTCTCCACCACCACCTCGGCATCGAAGCCGCTGGCGAGCTTCACGAACTTGGCGGCGGCGCGGGCATGCAGGCCGCGACGATTGACGATGGTGACTTCGCGCTCGGGCATGAGGACCGACTTCGGTGTGACAGCGTAAGGAAAGAGGATAGCGTTAAAGTCGTCCCCATCGCCAGGGATCTCGTGACGATGGACCATCCTCTCTGCCAAACGCCGATAGCACCACCTTGAAGCGGTCGCGGCCGGAGCCTCTTGCAGGGCGCCGGCCGGATGCTCCTATCCAGGCTTAGGCCGCGCCGACCAGCTTGCGGTCGATCGCCGCGTTCTTGATCGCGCGCTGCAGCTTCTCGAAAGCGCGCACCTCGATCTGGCGCACCCGCTCGCGCGAGATGTTGTAGACCTGCGAGAGGTCCTCCAGGGTCGTCGGCTCGTCCTTCAGACGCCGCTCCTGCAGGATGTGGCGCTCGCGATCGGTCAAGGTCTCGAGCGCCGCCGTCAAGAGCTCGCGGCGCTTGACCAGCTCGTCGCTCTCGGCCAGCTGCTGCTCCTGGTCGACCGCGTTTTCGTCGACCAGCCAGTCCTGCCACTCGCCGTCGCTGTCCGCGCGCAGCGGCGCGTTCAGCGAGTGATCGGGCGCCACCAGCCGGCGGTTCATCTGCACCACGTCGTCTTCCGGCACGGAAAGCGTCTCGGCGATCTTCTTCACCTGCTCCGGCTTCAGGTCGCCGTCTTCGATCGCCTGCATCTGCCCCTTGAGGCGCCTAAGGTTGAAGAAGAGCTTCTTCTGCGCCGCCGTGGTGCCCATCTTTACCAGCGACCAGGAATGCAGGATGTATTCCTGGATGGCCGCGCGAATCCACCACATGGCGTAGGTCGCAAGACGGAAGCCGCGATCGGGGTCGAAGCGCTTGACCGCCTGCATCATGCCGACGTTGCCCTCGGAGATCAGCTCCGAGACCGGCAGGCCGTAACCGCGATAGCCCATGGCGATCTTGGCGACGAGCCTGAGATGGCTGGTGACAAGTTGATGGGCCGACTCCACGTCGCCCTTGTCCTGCCAGCGCTTGGCCAGCATGAATTCCTGATCCGCCTCCAGCATGGGGAAGCGTCTGATTTCCTGCAGATAGCGGCCGAGGTTGCCCTCGCCAACTGCCAAAGGAACGTTACGTTGCGCCATAGTGGCCTCCTTACCAGCTTGCGCCGGACCCGATTTGCGGCATCCGGCGACTCTGTCCATATCGGACCAGATTAGTCACCATTAAACGGCATCTCCCTCAGTATGTCCAGCAAAGATTGCTGATCCTCAGGCAAAGAAGAGTTAAAATTCAGGCACTTCCTGGACCTAGGGTGAAGAAAACCGAGGGATTCCGCATGCAAAGCTTGCCGCGGAAAGGCCTTTATCGCCTCCCAGGCGTGCGGGCTCAGGCCTTTTCGACGCGCGGAGCTTAGCCTGCCATAGAGCGGGTCGCCCAGCAAGGCGTGCCCCCGTTCTGCCAGATGCACGCGAATTTGATGGGTCCGCCCGGTCAAGAGCTTGCAACGCAGGAAGCTCGCCTGGCCAGCGGCCAGACTCTCCAGCACCCGGTAGCGCGTCACCGCCGGTCGACCGCCCTTGGTCAGCACCGCCATCTTCTTGCGGTTCTTCGGGTGGCGCCCGATGTTGCCCTCGATCTCGCCCTGCATGCTGGACGGCAGGCCCCAGGCGAGCGCCAGGTAGCTGCGCTCGACGCTGCGCTCGGCGAACTGGCGGGTCAGCGCCTGATGGGCGGCATCGTTCTTGGCGACCACCATCAGGCCGCTGGTGTCCTTGTCCAGGCGATGCACGATGCCGGGGCGACGCACGCCACCGACGCCCTGCAGGCTGTCGCCGCAATGGGCGAGGAGCGCATTGACCAAGGTTCCCTCCGGCGAACCGGGGGCCGGATGGACCACGAGGCCGGCCGGCTTGTCGAGAACGACCAGGTCCTCGTCCTCGTGGACGATCTCCAGCGAGATGGCCTGGGCCCGGGGCTCGGCGGCGACGGGCGGCGGCACCGCGACCGAGAGGCGCTGACCGGGTTTGACCTTGCCCGAGGCCTCGCCTAAGGTCCCGGCCTCGTCGCTCACGCAGCCCTCGGCGATCAGCGCCTGAACCCGGCTGCGCGAGACGGCGGGAAGCCGTTCGGCAAGCGCGGCCGCAAGGAATCGGTCGATCCGCTCGCCGGCCTCCGCCTCTGTCACGGTTACCTCTATGGTCTCGTCTCGGGTCATGCTCTGCATGCTGTCGCTTAGGAATGTGTTGGCACGATGAAGGCACTGAAGGCTTCGGTGATCGTGATGGGCGTGCTGATCGCCGTCGGATTCGTCTTCGTCGTGGTCACTATTATACAACGGCTTACCGGCGAGACGCCGGCCCCGGTGCGAGGCGATGTGACGCTGGAGGCGGGCGCCGGCTGCAGCCTGGCCGACGCCTGGAGCGCCGACGGCTACCTCTATCTGCGCATCGCCGGTCCGCAAGACTGCCCGGCGGTGCTGCTGTTCGATCCCAAGACGCAAGAGCAGGTCGGCCGCATCAGCCTGGGCAAACCCGGCCAAGGGGTGGAGTAGCCGTCGTGTCGCGCGATCCAGAGCCGCCGAATGGCGAAGGCCTGGCGCCTTTGTCAAAAGGGCTTTCCGGTGTCGAACGCATCCTCACCGTCATCCTCTGGCTTGACCAGAGGATCTTTGGCCGCCGGCGCGCTCTGTGGTTACAGATCCTCCGGTCAAGCCGGAGGATGACACTTTTGGGGCCTCTCAAAGAGCGAAATCACAAGGAAAAGATGCCGTTTCACAAGCACGACGGGCTCGTGCGAACCGGTCAGCTCTAGTCCCTATCCGTAGGAGAGCAAGTGCTTATGGACTTCCGTTCCGACAACCACGCCGGCGCGGCGCCGGAAATCCTGGCGGCGCTCGCCGCGGCCAACGAAGGGCCGGCCGCCGCCTACGGCGACGACGACTGGACGGCCAGGGTGCAGGAGCGCTTTTCCGCGCTCTTCGAGACCGAGGTCCAGGTCTTTCCGGTGGCGACCGGCTCCGCCGCCAACGCGCTGGCGCTCTCGGCCATGAGCCCGCCCTGGGGGGTGATCTACTGCCACCGCGAGGCACACGTGCAAGTCGACGAGTGCGGCGGCCCGGAGTTCTTCACCGGCGGCGCCAAGCTGCTGCCGCTGGAGGGAGCGAACGGGAAGATCGCGCCCGCCGCGTTGGAGGCCGCCATCTTCGGCAGCGGCGTGGTCCACCACGCCCAACCGGCCGGGGTCTCGATCACCCAGGCGAGCGAATGCGGCACGCTCTACGGGGCCCACGAGGTCATGGAAATCGCCCAAGTCTGCCGGCAGGCCAAGCTGGGCCTGCACATGGACGGCGCGCGCTTCGCTAACGCTCTAGCGGGTCTAAACTGCCGACCGGCCGAGGTCACCTGGAAGGCCGGAGTCGACCTGCTGTCCTTCGGCGCCACCAAGAACGGCTGTTTCGCCGCCGAGGCCTTGGTGGTCTTCCGCCCGGAACTCGCCGAGAGCCTGGCGTTCCGCCGCAAGCGCGCCGGGCACCTCTTCTCCAAGATGCGCTTCCTCTCGGCCCAGCTCTTGGCCTACCTGGACGACGACCTCTGGCTGAAGAACGCGCGCCACGCCAACGCCATGGCGAGCCGCTTGGCGGAGGTCCTGCAGCAGGCGGGTGGACGGCTGGCCCATCCCGTCCAGGCCAACGAGATCTTCATCCATCTCCCCGACGACCTGGCGGAGAGCCTGCGCCAGAAGGGCGCACAGTTCTACCCCTGGCCCTCGTCGGGCCCCGACGCCTACCGCTTCGTCACGGCATTCAATACGAAGGAAGAGACGATCCTGGCGCTTGTCTAGCGCCTGGCAGTTCAGTTCGCCAACAGCACGCCC
This sequence comes from Rhodospirillales bacterium, assembly GCA_963669375.1. Classification (GTDB taxonomy): domain Bacteria; phylum Pseudomonadota; class Alphaproteobacteria; order Kiloniellales; family JACOMY01; genus JACOMY01. The sequence continues at coordinate 2,942,629 of OY770024.1, forward strand.
GACTCCGCTTGCCAGCCGACCTTGACCTCGTCGCCCTGGTTCAGCGACTGGTCCGAGGAGGCGGTCACCAGGATGGCGTTCTCCAGGCCGGGCGCGCGCAGGTGCACGTGGCAGCGGTCGCCCAGATAGGCGACGGCCTCAATGCGGGCTCTCATGCTGTTCTCCGCCCCCTCGGCGTCCGCGCCAAGCCGCAGGCGCTCCGGCCGCAGCGCCAGGGTCAGGGCCTCGCCGGGGCGCCAGTCGCGCACCCCGTCCAGCGCCAAGGTCGGGCCGACGCCGTCGACCTGCAGCTTTAGAGTGCCCGCGCTGGGACCCTCGGCCACCTCGGCCGGGAAGAAGTTCATCTGGCCGATGAAGCCCGCGACCTCGACGCAGGACGGCCGCTCGTAGAGATCGTTGGGGCTCGCCACCTGCAGGACCTTGCCGCCCGACATGACGGCGATGCGGTCCGACATGGTCAGCGCCTCCTCCTGGTCGTGGGTCACGAAGACGAAGGTGATGCCGACCTCCTGCTGCAGCAGGCGCAACTCGATCTGCATGTCCTCGCGCAGCTTCTTGTCCAGGGCCGAGAGCGGCTCGTCCAGCAGCAGCACCTTAGGCCGCTTGATCAGCGCCCGCGCCAGGGCCACGCGCTGGCGCTGGCCGCCGGAAAGCTCCGTCGCCTTGCGCTGGCCCAGCCCGTGCAGCTTGACCAGGCCCAAGGCCTCTTCCACGCGCTGGCGCAGTTCTTCGCGCGGCAGGCGGTCCTTGCGCAGGCCATAAGCGATGTTCCCGACCACGTTCAGATGCGGGAAGATGGCATAGCTCTGAAAGACCATGTTGGTCGGGCGGTGGTGCGCCGGCACGCCGGAGAGCGGCTGGCCGTCCAGCAGGATCTCGCCCCGGGTCGGCTGCTCGAAGCCGGCCAGCAGCCGCAGCAAGGTGGTCTTGCCGCAGCCCGATGCACCCAAGAGCGAGAAGAACTCGCCCTGGCGGATGTCGAGGCTGACGTCGTCGACCGCCGTGACATGGCTGCCGAAGCGCTTGGTGACCTCTTGGATCGAGATGTAGTCGGCACGGGCCATGGCTTGCTGTTCCGCCGGTTTCAGATGAGAGGGCTAGCCTGGTTTGGCCGAGGGCTGCACGCCGCGGCGCCGATACCACTCGGCGAAGGCGATGACCGCGAAGGAGACGACCAGGATGATGGAGCCCAGCGCCAGGACCTGCGGCAGGCGCAAGGGGAAGCGCAGCTGGCTCCAGATGTAGACCGGCAGGGTCGGATCCGCGCCGGCCAGGAAGAAGGCCAGGATGAACTCGTCGAAGGAAAGCGTGAAGCTGGTCAGCACGCTGGCGATCACGCCGGGCATCGCCAAGGGCAGGGTCACGCGGAAGAAGGTGACGAAGCGGTTCTCGCCCAAGTCGAGCGAGGCCTCCTCCAGCGAGCGGTCGAAGCCCTCCAGCCGCGAGATCAGGATCAGCATGCCGAAGGGGGTGCAGAGCAGCAGGTGCCCGGCGCCGACCGACCAGAGCGAGGGCTCGACCCCCATCACCTGCACCATCACCACCAGGATCGACACCCCCAGGATGATCCCCGGGATGACCAGCGGCAGCACGATGGTGCCGCTGATGATGGCGCGGCCCGGCACGCGGTAGCGGGTCAAGGCAAGGGCCGCCAGCATCGCCAGTATGGTGGAGATGATGGAGACCACGCTGGCGACCTTCAGCGAGTTGAAGAGCGCCGCCTGCAGCTGCTCGGCCGCCGCCATCTCCACGTACCAGCGCGTGGTGAAGCCCTTCAGCGGCAGGGCCACGTATTGGCTGTCGTTGAAGGAGAAGAGCGGCAGCAGCAGCACCGGCGCATAGATGAAGAAGAGAAAGAAGGCCGCATAGGCCCCGATCGGCGTAATCTTGATGAAGGGCGTTCGGGTCTCTGCGGTGGCGGCCATGAGCGGTCCTTCCTGGCTTCAGACGCGCGACAGCAGCTTGCGCGCCACCGTGGTACCGCCGAGGAACATGCAGACCACCAGGGTGACGGTCAGCATGGTCATGAGCGAGACGGCAGCCCCCATCGGCGCGTTGTTCACCTTGCCGAAGAGGGTGCGGATGATGTTGCCGATCATGATGCCGTCGGTGCCGCCGACCAGCTGCGGCGTCACGTAGTCTCCCACCGTCGGGATGAAGACCAGGAGGGCGGCGGAGATCGTGCCCGGCAGAGAGAGCGGGAAGGTCACCCGCCAGAAGCGCCGGAAGGGGCTGTCGCCCAGATCGCCCGCCGCCTCCAGGAGCGAGCGGTCGATCTTCTCCAGCGAGACGTAGATCGGCAGCAGCGCGAAGGCGATCCAGGCGTGCGCCAAGGTGATGGTCACGGCCAGCTTGTTGTAGAGCAAGAACTCCAAGGGCTCGGTGATGAGGCCCAGGCTGATCAGGCCGGAGTTGATGACCCCGTCATAGCCCAGGATCACCTTCCAGGCGAAGATCCGCAGCAGATAGCTGGTCCAGAAGGGCACGGTGATGATGATCAGCCACATCACCTTGTGCTTCTTCACGTGGAAGGCCAGGAAGTAGGCCATGGGATAGCAGAGGGCGATGGTCAGCACGGTTGCCGTCAGCGACATCTGCAGGGAGCGCAACAGCAAGGTGATGTAGATCGGCTTTTCTGAGTAGTTGAAGAAGGTCTGGTAGTTGTTGGCCGTCAGGCTGGTGTCCAGATCGAAGCCGCGCTGCGTCATGAAGCTGATCGCGATCAAGGCCACGATCGGCAAGATCAGCAGCAGCACCACCATGATGCTGGTCGGCGACAGCAGGAGATAGCCGCGCGCGTTGTCGTTGCGCGTCAGCCAGGCGCGCAAGCCGCCCCGCCTGGCGCCCGTTCCTACCGCTTGCTCCTGGTTCAGCTGACCGCTGATATCCATGCCAGTCGCTACTGCCCTTCACTAGCCGGCCCGAACCTCACCCCTGCAATCGAACCGGCCGCTCTGTCCGCTTTTTTCCGTCCTTGTCGCTGAACGGTTTTTCAACAAGCCGCTAGCCTATCCAAGAGAGACGGCACTCGGCAAGTTGCTTTATTCGCATGAACGCAGGCTCGCCGGCGAGCCTAGAGGTGCTGGACAAGCTTTCTTCATCTTTGTCAGAGTGCGCCCCAGTCGGCGTGCGGGGGCGCGCGCCTCAATCCAGAAGAGGAACAGGAAGGCCATGCCAAAGACTTTCAAAAAGGACGAGATCGTCGAGCAGATCGTGGAGGGCAAGATCAGCCGGCGGCAGCTGGGCAGCATGCTGGCCGCGGTCGGCATCACCGCGGTCGCCATGCCGATCATGACGACGCGCGCACGCGCGGCCGACGACGTCACCTACTTCACCTGGGCCGGCTACGACATTCCGGAGATGTACAAGGCCTACATCGAGAAGCACGGCGGCCCGCCCAAGACGCCGATCTTCGCCGACGAGGAAGAGGCCCTGCAGAAGCTGCGCGCCGGCTTCACCGCCGACGTCATGCATCCCTGTTCCGGCCGCATCGGGCGTTGGCGGGAAGCCGACGTCATCCAGCCGATCGATACCTCCAAGCTTTCCAACTGGGACAACATCTTCACCGACCTGCGCGGCGTGAACGGCGCCGATGCCGACGGCAAGCAGTGGTTCATCCCGGTCGACTGGGGCAACACCTCGGTCTTGTACCGCACCGACCTGGTGGAGGATCCGGAACAGAGCTGGGGCCTGCTGTTCGACGAGAAGTACAAGGGCCGCCTTTCGATCGGCAATGACGTCACCGACACCGGCATCATCGCCGGGCTGATGATCGGCGCCAAGGACCCCTACGACATGACCGACGAGGAGCTGCAGAAGGTCCGCGAGCTCTGGCAGAAGCAAAAGCCCCTGATCCGCCTCTACTGGAGCGACACGACGGAGCTGGAGCAGGCCATGGCCTCGGGCGAGGTGGTCGCCGGCAGCGCCTGGAACTCCTCGGTGCTGGCGCTGAGGGACCAGGGCCTGGAGGTCAAGTACATGAACCCGAAGGAGGGCATCCTCTGCTGGTGCTGCGGGCTGGTCATGGACAAGCGCGCCGAGAACCTCGAGGGCGCGCACGAGTTGATCGACGCCATCATCTCGCCGGAGACCGGGACCTTCATCATCACCGACTACGGCTACGGCCACGCCAACAAGAAGGCCTTCGACGAAGTCACCGATGAGCAGCTGGCGGCCATCGGTCTGCCGCGCGACCCGGCGGAGATGTTCGCCAAGGGCATCTTCTCGAAGCCCAACAAGCGGCTGCCGGAGTTGCAGCAGACCTTCGAGGAGGTGAAGGCGGGCCTCTAGTCCCGCCTCAGCTTTGCATCCAGGCGCCGGCGACGACCACCCAGTCGCCGGCGTCGTTCTTGCAGCGGTCGATGCGGAACTCGTAGGTCCGCTTGGTCTTCTCGTTCAGGACGATGTGGCGGATCTGCCGGCAGGGGCGATCGTTCATCTCGTTCTCGCCCTCGTAGCGCGCCGACCCGCTGAGCCCGCTCTCGGCGTTGGACCAGCTCTGCTCGGCGCCCACCTCGGGCGGCCATTCGGCGAAGAAGGGCTTGGTCGCGGCCAGGATGGCGTCGACGTCGGCCTGGCTGAAGCTCAAGCCGCTGGCGAAGGGGCTCTTCACCTGCGCCTGGGCGGGTGCCGCGGCAAGCGCGATGACAAGAGAAAATAGTACTGCGGAACCACGCATCTCTTCGAACCCCCGTTGCTTAGAAGGCTTTCGGCAAGCCTGCCTGCTTCAAGACGCCGTTGGCCGTGTGCTTCGATTTCATGCCGACATCCACGACGACTTTCTGCCTCGTCGAGGGATTCCACCAAACCTCGTGATCGCCAGCGCCCTGCCTTAGGAACTCCCAACCCGCCGCGGCCAGCAAGCGTCTAACCTGCTTCGCGTAGCCCTTCATGCAGCGCGAGCGACAGTCTCGCGAAGGTTTCGGCGGGCTGTCAGGTCTATGGCGACTTCGATCTCGCTACTCTGGGCCTCCGCTTCATCCACGATCAAGTCGTAGACCATGCCGGGGAGCTTTTTCAGCAGATCATCGACGCTCTCGGCATCGGCACAGAGGCCAGGCAGGCTGCTTTCCAGAACATACCAGACCCCAGCCTCTTCATCGAATGCGGCAGTCACCGAAACCCTTTGCACCCTCATGGTCGACCCTCTGCACCAGATAGCCTAGCAGCACTCCCATCATAGCGAAGAGGCGACCCAACACCTAAGGAATGTCAAGCGGCTGGCTACAACGACCTTGGTTCCTATATGTCCCTTGGTCTAGACCCACAAGCGCGAACAGCCTCCTAGAAGGACCCTTCGGCGATCGGCGACATCCTGCACATGGCGGCCATCTGGGCCATCCCCTTGCTGCTGGCGATCACCCTGCACGAGGCGGCGCACGCCTATGCCGCCAATGAGCTGGGCGACCCGACGGCAAAGGAGCTGGGCCGGCTCAGCCTCAATCCGATCCGCCACATCGATCCCTTCGGTACCATCGTGCTGCCGCTGCTGCTGCTGATCTCGCCACTGGGCATCGTCTTCGGCTACGCCAAGCCGGTGCCGGTCAACCCGCGACGGCTGAGGAACCCGCGCGGCGGCATGGCGCTGGTGGCCTTGGCGGGTCCGGCGAGCAACCTGCTGCAGGCCGCCGTCGGCGTCGTGCTGCTGCGCCTCTCGCTGCAGTCCGGCATGGCGCAGGACAGCTTCGTGCACTCCATCCTGACCGTGCTGGTCTACGTGAATTGCCTGCTGGCGGTGCTCAACATGCTGCCGATCCCGCCGCTGGACGGCGGGCGCGTGCTGGTCGCGCTGCTGCCGGAACCGGCGGCGAGCGCCTTCGAGCGCTTCGGCCGCAAGGGAGTCGTGATCCTACTGGTGGTCTTCCTGCTGCTGCCGATGGTCACCAGGGCCTTGGAGATAGAGTTCAATCCCCTGTGGTTCCTGGTCGGCGAGCCGGCCGTCGCACTTGCGAAGTTCTTGTTCCAGCTGGGCGGGCTCTAGTTGCGCCGCCTCTCGGAGTCTGTCTTGAAACGCGCCGAATGGCGCGTTTCTTGGCGGTTCCGGCCTGAGCAACCGGAGACATGGGTAACAGTTTAGACCGGATAGATGGGTAACAGTTTTTGCGGTCCTGTAGCTTCTTTCCGCCCCGACCGGGGCGGAAAGAAGCGGATCAATCGTTTACGCTTCAGGTCCAAGATGCCGAGGTCGATCTTGGCATAGCGTACAAGCCATTCACCGTCGATTGTCTCGCCGATGCCGACCTGCTCGCCCGCCAGCGTCTCGCTGATGAAGAAGGATCGTCCGGCCCACTTGATCTCGCCACTGGAGCGTACCTTGCGAACGGCGAAGTCAGCGTCGTACCAGGGCTCCAGAAGGTGTCTCGGGTAGCGCCTAGGCGAGGGCTGCCAGAAGGCGGCCGGCGGCTTCTGACCCAGGGCTTCATGCGGGCGCTCGCTGTTGTAGCTATGACAGAAGCGATCGAAGCGTCGCTGCTGTTCGGCCCGGCTGGCCGCCGGTGGGCAAGAGGTCTCCTGCTTCAAGGTCAGGTGAAAGCGCTCGTGGCGCCCATTCTGCTCTGGATGGCCAGGTGCGATCCGCTCCAGGCCGATCCCGGCCTTCAACCAGCTCAAGGACAAAGCGGTCAAGCCGCCCGGGCCCCCAGATGCGAAGGGAGGCCCGTTGTCCATGCGCAGTACCTGCGGCACACCGCAGCGCTCGAAGAGCGCCCGCATAGCACGCTCCACTGGGTCGCTCTTCGGTTCCACGATCTCGCAGAGCAGCACATAGCGCGAATAAGCATCGCTCACCGTCAGCGGATCGCAGCGCACACCATCGCCGGTGCGAAACCAGCCCTTGAAGTCCACACTCCAGACTGTGTTGGCCGCACTCACCTCGGCAAAGGGCGCCGAGAGCGGGCCCGGCCGGCGGGCTGAACGGCGGCGCGAAGCGCTCAGACCATGCGCACGCAGTAGATCGCCCATGGAACTCGCACTCGGCCAAGCGCGATCCGGGGCATGAGCCTCTAGATAAGCACGCAGTTTGCGGGGTCCCCAGCTCGGGCGTTCCCGGCGAAGCTGCAGGATCGCCTCCGCCACTTCCAACGCCATCGCCCGACCATGACGCTTGGGAGCACGAGAGCGATCCTCGAGACCAGCCGCGCCCTCACTGCGATAGCGCGACAGCCACTTGTAGCCCGTCTTCCGGCTGATCTCATAGTGCGCACACAGCTCCGTCATCGTCGATTTGCCAAGCAAAGCCTCACTCACAAATGCAACACGTTGGTCCATCTGACAGGTCTCTCTCCAGGGCATCGGCCACCTCCTGGCCGACATCTCGCCTGTCACCCATCTATCCGGTCTATTATGTTACCTATCTATCCGGTCTGGACCGCCCGCACCCCCGCCCGACCACCCACGAGAGTATCCTGAACTGGGTGGTCGGGCGGGGGTGCGGGCCGGTTCAGCGCGTTTCGAGACGGCCTCTCGGGCGCCACAAAAGCGATGCGCGGCGGCGAAGTTGTGCTAAAGAAGGCCCCTGCGCCAGGCTGAGTGCCGACCCGACGGCAGGTCCCGCCCGAGACGAGCGGACCTAGTCATGGCGCCAATCGTTGAACAGCCTTGGGGACGGATAGACAAAACATGCGGTATGAAGCACCTCGCACGCTCGACCAGGCAGTCGAGCTGTTGAGCGCCGAGAGCGGGCTGGCGCGGGTCCTGGCCGGCGGCACCGATCTCTTGGTCCAACTGCGCTCGGAAAGGATCGAGCCGGACCTCATCGTCGACATCAAGCGGATCGACGGCATGCGCTCGATCACGGCGGAACGGGGCGGCTTTCGCATCGGCGCCGCGGTCTCCGGCGCCGAGCTTGGCGAGCACGACGGCGTCGTCGCGCTCTGGCCGGGCGTCGTCGAGGCCGCCAATCTGATCGGCTCCACCCAGATTCAGGGCCGCGCCACCATGGTCGGCAACCTCTGCAACGCCTCGCCGGCGGCGGACACCGTTCCGGCCCTGATCGCCGCCGACGCGACAGCCGCCGTCGTGGGCCCCAACGGCCGGCGCGAGATCCCGGTGGCGGACGTGGCGACCGGCCCCGGCCAGACGTCGCTGGCCAAGGGCGAGATCATCGAGTCCCTCTTCCTGCCCAGCCGGCCGGAACGTTCCGGCGATGCCTACCTGCGCTTCATTCCGCGCACCGAGATGGACATCGCCGTCGTCGGTGCCGCGGTCAGTCTGACCCTGGACGAGGCGGGACGCTGCAGCGCCGCGCGTGTCGGGCTGGGCGCGGTGGCGCCCAGGGCCGCGCTGGTGCCGGACGCCGCCGCGGCGCTGGTCGGCACGACGGTCGACGAGGCGGCGCTGGAGCAGATGGGCGCGGCCTGCTCGGCCGCCTGCCAGCCGATCAACGACAAGCGCGGTACCATCGAGTACCGCATCGACGTGGCGGCGGTGCTGGCCAAGCGCGCTGCCGCCATCGCAGTGAAGCGCGCAGGGGGCGAGTAATGAGCCAGATCCACGTTTCCACCAAGATCAACGGTGACGCGACCGAGTTCCTCTGCGAGCCGGAGGAGACCTTGCTCGACGTGCTGCGCGATCGCCTGGGCATGACCGGCACCAAGGAAGGCTGCGGCACCGGCGACTGCGGCGCCTGCAGCGTGACCATCGACGGCCGGCTGGTCTGCTCCTGCCTGGTGCTGGGCGCCGAGGCGGAGGGCGCGGAGGTCGGGACCATCGAAGGGGTCGCCGACGGCGAGGCCCTGCATCCCCTGCAGAAGAAGTTCCTGGAGCACGCGGCACTGCAGTGCGGCGTCTGCACGCCGGGCTTCCTGGTCGCCGCCAAGTCGCTGCTGGAGCACAACAGCGATCCCAGCGAAGAGGAGGTCCGCTACTGGCTCGCTGGCAACCTCTGCCGCTGCACCGGGTATGATAAGATCGTCCGCGCGGTCCTGGACACCGCCCAAGAGATGAGGAGCGCCTAAGCCATGCCTCTCGATGAACAGAAGGACATTGAGGTCCGCGATTTCCGTATCGTCGGCAAGCGCCCGCTGCGGCCAGACGGTATCGACAAGGTCACCGGCCGCGCCCGCTTCGGCGCCGACATGACGGCCCCCGGCATGCTGGTCGGGCGCGTCTTGCGCAGTCCCCACGCCCATGCCCGCATCCGCGGCATCGACGCCAGCAAGGCCGAGGCCCTGCCGGGCGTCAAGGCCGTCGTCACCAGCACCGACTTCGGCGAGGTCGACGAGGATCTGGTCGACATCCTGCACAACTGCATGGCGCACGGAAAAGCGCTCTACGACGGCCATGCCGTGGCCGCGGTCGCCGCGATCAGCCAGTCGGTCGCCCGGCAGGCGCTGAAGCTGATCGAAGTCGACTACGAGGTGCTGCCGCACGTAACCGACGTCGACGCCGCCATGCAGGCCGACGCGCCGGTCCTGCACGAGGCAGCCGCCGACGAATCGGTGCCGGACGGCATGTCGAAGAACGTGGTGCGCCGCTACGAGTTCGGCCACGGCGACGTGGAGAAGGGCTTCGCCGCCGCCGACAAGGTCATCGAGCGCAGCTTCAAGACCGAGGCCGCCCACCAGGGCTACATCGAGCCGCACGCCTGTCTGGCCTCCATGGGTCCGGACGGCCAGGCCGACCTCTGGGTCTGCACGCAAGGCCACTACATGGTGCGCAACACCTGCGCCGGCCTCCTGGGCATGGACGCCAGCATGCTGCGCGTCACCGCTTCCGAGATCGGCGGCGGCTTCGGCGGCAAGACCACGGTCTTCATCGAGCCGGTGGCCCTGGCCCTCTCGCGAAAGGCCGGACGTCCGGTCAAAATGACCATGAGCCGAGAAGAGGTCTTCCGCGCCTCCGGCCCGACCTCCTCGGCCTCGATCGACGTGAAGATCGGCATGACCAGCGAGGGCAAGATCACCGCCGGCTGGTCCGAGCTGCGTTACCAGGGCGGCGCCTTCGTCGGCTCCCCGGTGGAGTTCGGCGCGATGAGCGCCTTTGCCGCCTACGATCTGGAGAACGTGCAGACCATCGGCTGGGACGTGGTCGCCAACCGGCCCAAGCAGGCGGCTTACCGCGCGCCCGGCGCGCCGATGGCGGCCTTCGCGGTCGAGAGCGTGGTCGACGAGCTCTGCAAGGCCTTCGATCTCGATCCCTTGCAGGTGCGGCTGAAGAACGCCTCGTCGGAAGGCTCCAAGGCCTCCTACGGGCCGACCTTCAGCAAGATCGGACTGCCGGCCGTCTTGAGCGCCGCCAAGGACCATGCGCACTACAGCGCCCCCTTGGGGCCCAACCAGGGACGCGGTGTCGCCGTCGGCTTCTGGTTCAACTTCGGCGGCGAGACCTGCGTGTCGCTCAACATCAACGTCGACGGCACGGTCGGCCTTTCGGTCGGCACGCCGGACATCGGCGGCTCGCGCGCCTCCATGTGCCAGATGGCGGCCGAAGAGCTGGGCATTCCCTACGAGAAGATCCGCACCATCGTCGCCGACACGGCCTCGCTCGGCTACAACGACGTGACCGACGGCAGCCGGGTGACCTTCGCCAGCGGCCTGGCCACCATCCATGCCGCGCGCGACGCCATCCAGAAGCTCTGCGGCCGCGCCGCGCAGATCTGGGGCATCGACGAGGACGCGGTGATCTGGGAGGACGGCTGCGCCAAGCCGGCCGGCGAGAACGCCGGTTCCTTCGAGCCGCTGTCCCTGGCGGAGATCGCGGCGACCGCGGCCAACACCGGCGGCCCCATCGCCGGCCATACCGAGGTCAATGCCGACGGCGCCGGGCAGAGCTTCGCCGTTCACCTGGTCGATTCCGAGGTCGATCCGGAGACCGGCGCGGTCAAGATCCTGCGCTACACCGTCTTCCAGGACGCCGGCAAGGCGGTGCACCCCTCCTACGTCGAGGGCCAGTTCCAGGGCGGCGCCGTCCAGGGCATCGGCTGGGCCTTGAACGAGGAGTACATCTACGGCGAGGACGGTCGTCTGCAGAACCCGGGCTTCCTCGACTACCGCGTCCCGGTGGCCTCGGACCTGCCGATGATCGACACGGTGATCGTCGAGGTGCCGAACCCCGGCCACCCCTACGGCGTGCGCGGCGTCGGCGAGACCTCGATCGTGCCGCCGCTGGCGGCGATCGCCAACTCCGTCTCGGCCGCGGCCGGCGTCAGGCTGACCCATCTGCCGATGTCGCCGCCGCGCATCCAGAAGGCGATCAAGGACGCCGGTTAAGGGATCGTCGATGGTTCAAGTCCAGATCTGGGGCTCGCTCAAGGCCATGACCGGCGGCAAGGGCGAGCTCCAGGTCGAGGCCAAGAACATCCGTGAGATGTTGGACCGGCTGGGGGAGGCCTACCCGCGCCTCAAGCCCCAGCTGGCCCGCGGCGTCTCGGTCTCGGTCGACGGCAAGATCTACCGCGACGCCTGGTTCACCCCCTTGCAGCCCGACAGCGAGATCGTGCTGCTGCCGAGACTCTCGGGCGGGTAGGAAGGCAGGACGCGGACGGTCAGGCCGCGTCGCTCACGATCGCGCGCAGCAGGTCGTCCTTGCCGAGTTGACCCACCACATCGCCGCTTGCGTTCTTCACCGCCAAGGGCCCCGGATGCCCGATGGCCAGCCGGGCTGCCTCATCGAAGTTCGCGTCGAGGCCGATCGCGGCGGCTGCCGGGTCCGGTGCCCCGCCGTCCGCGCCCGGCGGGCGCATCATGGTCTCGGCGGTCAAGAGCTTGGTGCGCGCCAGATCCTTCACGAAGTCGGCGACGTAGCCGTCCGCGGGCCGGAACACGATCTCCGATGCCGTGCCGACCTGTACCATCCTGCCGTCCTTCATGATGGCGATGCGGTCGCCCATGCGGATCGCCTCGTCCAGGTCGTGGGTGATGAAGACGGCGGTCTTGCGCAGCTGCCGCGACAGCGCCAGGAAGAGGTCCTGCAGCTGCCGGCGGATCAGCGGATCCAAGGCGCTGAAGGGCTCGTCCATCAAGAGAACCGCGGGGTCCGAGGCCAAGGCGCGGGCCAGGCCGACGCGTTGCTTCATGCCACCGGAGAGCTGCGCCGGGGCATGGTCCTCATAGCCGTCGAGGTTCACCAGCGACAGCGCGTGCTGCGCGGTGCGCCAGACCTCGGGACGCGCGATCTTCTGCACGGCCAGTGGGAACATGACGTTCTCCCTGACCGTCCAGTGCGGCATCAAGGCCATGTGCTGAAAGACCATGCCGATGCGGGTCGCCCGCAAGCGCCGCAAGGCCGCCTCGCTCAAGGCCATCACGTCCTCGCCCAGCATGGTGACCGCGCCCGCCGAGGGCCGGATCAAGCGATTGAGATGGCGCAGCACGGTCGACTTGCCGCTGCCCGAGAGGCCCATGATGCAGAAGGTCTCGCCGCGGCGCACCTCAAAGGAGACGTCGGCCACGCCCAGGACGCAGCCGTAGCGGGCCAAGACCTCCGCCTTGCCGAGCCCCTCGCGGCTGACCGCTATCAGGGCTTCGGCCTCGCGCGCGCCGAAGATCTTCCAGAGGTTGCGCACCGCGACCACCACCCCGTCATCCTCGGCGCCGCTCATCGTTTGTCTCTCCGGCCGCGGCCTTGAACGATGCGGTCCAGCACCATGGCGCAGAAGAGGATCGCCAGGCCGGCCAGTATGCCCGACCCGGTGGCCGCGAACTGCAAAGCCTGCAGCACCTCCTCGCCCAAGCCCTTGGCACCGATGAGCGAGGCGATGACCACCATGCCGAGGCTCATGAGGATGGTCTGGTTGATGCCGGTCATGATCGAGGGCGCGGCCAGGGGCAGGTCGACGGTCAGCAGCAGGCGGGTCTCGGAGGCGCCGAAAGCGCGGGCCGCCTCGCGCACGTCCTCCGGCACGCTCTGCAGACCGAGCGCGGTCAGGCGGATCACCGGCGGCATGCCGAAGAAGAGCGTGGCGATGACGCCGGGCGGCTTGCCGATGCCGAAGAGCGCGATCACCGGGATCAGATAGACGAAGGCCGGCATGGTTTGCATGAAGTCCAGGATCGGACGGATGACGGCATAGACGGCCGGCTTGCGCGCGCAGAGCACGCCGGTGGGGATGCCGATGGCGATCGCGATCAAGGCCGCCGCGCCGAGGAGGGCCACGGTGCGCAGGCTCTGCTCCCAATAGCCGAAGAGGCCCAGATAGGCGAAGGCGACCGAGGTCAGGATCGCCACTCTCGCCCCGGAGGCACGCCAGGCGAGTAGCGCGATGAACAGCATGGTCACAGGCCAAGGCGGAGCCAGCAACGCCCGCTCGATCAGATCGATCAGCGAGCGGATCGACCAGGTGACGGCGTCGAAGAACCAACCGCCGCCGCCGGTAAGCGCCGCGAAGAAGCGGTCCAGCATCGCCGCGGCGTCGCTGCGCAATGTCTGAACCTCTGGGAAGCTCTGCAGCCAAGCGCTCGCCACGGAATCCGTGAGCGCCAGGGCGGTCGCCAGCAGGGCCAAGGCGAAGCCGAAGGCCGTGAGCAGTCCGTGCGGCAGCGACAGCACGGCACTGGCGGCGCGCGCGTTGCGCCAGCGGCGATAGCGATGCAGCAGCACGGGGTCGGCCGCGAGCCCGATCAGCAGCTTCACCACCAACAAGGCCGCCAAGGCGGTGACCGCGATCTCCAGGCCTTCCGCGGAGGCGGCCGCCGCTTCCGCGCGCGCCTGCCCGGCCAGCTGCGCCAGGTTGTCGGCGCTGCGCAGCAAGGCCTCGGCATTGTCGGCGCCCGCCTCCAGCGCGGCTTCGCCGTCGGCCCGCCTGGCTTCGCTGCGCGCCAGGAGGCGGTCGGCCTTCGCCGTGGCGGCGGCGCCGAGGTCGCTGAAGAGGCCCTTGCAGATGCGTCCGATGGCGAAGAGCTCGAAGAGCGCCGCGATCAGCGCCGGCGCCCATAGGCGGCGCGCGCCGAACCAGATCGTCCCGCCCAGCGCGGCCCCCCAGTTGACCACCGGCCGCCAACCCGGCTCCTCCAGGCGGCGGAAGGTCTTTCGGTAGTGCGCGGCACCGGACCCCACGAAGCTCTCGACGGCGTCGAAATAGTCGTCTTTCGGGACGAGGGTGGAGTTGTCCATCTCCCGGCCTCCCGTATACAGGCGGAAACGCAGCCTCTTTAGGCGGCCGAGTCTACGTCAAGCGACCCGGACATGCAGTGCGACGCGCCAGAGAGGACGGCCAGGTCGAGACACTGCGCCGCACAGCGCCGCCCGGCCAGCAAGACCTCGAGCCGCTGGCCGACCAGCTGATGCGCACCGCGACAGATGCCGAGCGCGACCGCATGACCAGGCAGGAAGGGATAGGCCGCCTGCACGACATCGCCGATCACGTCGCCGTCGCGCAGCAGCGGCTCGTCGCCATGCAGCACTGCCTCCTGATCGTCGAGGCAGAGCGCGACCAGACCGCGCTCGGGAGCGTCTCGGCTTGCCGCCAAGGCGGCCTCGCGGCCGATGAAGGGGCGCGCGCCCGATAGCTCCACCAAGCAATCGAGCCCAACCTCGAATGGCGAGACCTGATCGCCCACCGCCAATCCCCAGACCGGCTCCGGCGCGCTCGTGCGCAGGAAGTGATAGACGTGGCGGCCAATCAGGCGGGCGCCCTCCGAGGCCGCGGCGAGCAATCCCTCGGCCATCGCCACGCTGCTCTCGCTGGGCGTCAGCAGGAACCAGCTCGGGCGCGACAGGCGGAGATTGCGGCCCAGCCGGACCGGCGCGAAGCCGATCTCCGCCTCCGGGTCGCAGTCGTTGGGCCGTGCTAGCCGGCCGCGCCAACCGGCCCGGCGCAGGCTCGCCTCGGCCTCGGGGCCGATGATCTCGACCAGGCCGAAGGCGGAGGTCGCGTCGACCACCGACACGCCGTCGCAGGCGGCCAAGCGGCGGCGCAACAGATCCAAATCGCGCACCTGGCAGGGCGCTTCCGACAGCAGCAAGAAGCTCTCTTGCGTGAGGCGCAGCAGGGTCATGATAGCCTCGACCCCGCCGGCCTCGTTCAATAGGAGGGTCAGGCGCTGACTGCCCGGCGCGATCGCCGGGTCGCGGGAGGTGACGGTCGAAAGCGCGGCCTCGGCCCCATCGCCGACGACCAGAAACTTGGAAACCAGGCTGCGATCGGCGATCGCCGCGCTCTCGAAGGCCGCCCGCGCCTCCGCCGCGCCTTTCGGGAACCAGTCGGGCTTGTCGAAACTATAGCTGTGCCGGGGCCGCTCGCCCGCGCCAGCGAACCAATCGGCCGTCTCCCAGCCGGCGACCTCGCCGAAGCAGGCGCCGGCCTTGGCCAGCAGGGCATGCAGGGGCGACCGCCTGGCCCTGCGACCCAGGTCGACTTGGCGGTGCGGCCAATTCATCGCGAAGAGCTTGCCGGAGGCCTCGACAGCGCGCTGCTGCAGAAAGCTCCGATTCCTCTGATAGTCGGGTACGCGGCGAACGTCGACGTCCCAGAGGTCGTCTTGCGGCGCGCCGGATACCACCCAGTCGGCCAAGGCCCGTCCCGCGCCGCCGGAGTTGCCGATGCCGAAACCGGAGAAGCCGGCCGCGATGAAGTAGTTGGCGACCCCGGGTACCGGCCCCAGCAGATAGCGCGTGTCCGGTGTGACCGATTCCGGGCCGCACATGAAGAGCCGGATGCCGAGGTCCGCCAGAAGCGGCACCCGCCGCATGGCGTCCTCCAGGTAGGGCAGCGCGGCCTCGTGGTCGGGCGGCAGTTGATCGAAGGCGAAGTCCTCCGGCACCGCGTCTTTCGCGAAGAGCTTGGCGCGGCGCTCGTTGAAGCCGACCGAGAACTGGCGCGCATCCTCGCGAACGGTCAAGGTGCGGTCGGGATCGCGCAGTATCGCCATGCCTTCGGCGATCTTCTCGGAGAACTCGGTCACCACGTAGTTGTGCTCGACTGCCTGCACCGCCGCGCCGCCAAGCCTGCCCCTCGCCAGATCGCGGGCCCAGAGGCCGCCGCAGTTGATCACCGTCTCGCAGCGGATGGTGCCGGCGTCGGTCTCGACCCCGACGACCGCGCCACGCTCCAGCTTCAGGTCGCGCACGGCCAGATTCTCCACCACCCGGACGCCGCCCTGCCTGGCGCCGGCGAGGTAGGCCTGGGTCAGATCCAAGGGATTGCACTGCCCCTCGCTCGGCAGATGAACGGCGCCGATCAGGTCGTCCACGCTCATCCGCGGCCAAAGGCGCTGGGCCTCGGCCGGATCGACGATGGCCGCCGGCAATCCCACGCTGCCCGCCAGATCGACGAAGCGGCGGTACTGCTGGAGCCGGGCGGGCTCCGTCGTGACGTTGACCGAGCCGCGTACCGAGTAGCCGGTGGACTTGCCGGTCTCGCGCTCCAACCGCGGCAGCAGGCTGGCGGTCTCCAACGCCAGCTTCAGCGTGGTCTTGCTCTGCCGCAGGACACCGACCACGCCCAAGGAGTGCCAAGAGGTGCCGCTGCCGATCGACTTGCGCTCAAGCAGCAGGACGTCGCGGCAACCGGCCTTGGTCAGGTGATAGGCGACGCTGCAGCCGATGACGCCGCCACCGACGACCACGACCTGGGCCGTGCTCGGAGCATCGGCGCGCGCACTCTCTGCGGGCATGGGTAAGCCTTTCGGGAAAGGAGAGAGGGATAGCGCCCGGCGCTTGGGGACCGACCGATCCAAGGCGGCAGGACGAGCTATGGGCGTCTTGCCCCTATCCCCCTCCTGACGGAGCCGTGCCTGCTAGAAACCGAGCCAGCCCTGCACGCGCTCGGGATTGGCGGCCATCCACTCCTCGACCACCTCTTCCGGCGAGCGCTTGTTCTCGACGATCTCGTAGTTCCAGTCGTTGATCATCTCGGTGTCGAGCTGGATGCCGCGCAGGATCTCTCCGGCGCGCGGATGCGCTTCGTCGACCCGGGTCGAATAGGCGATGCGCACCGTCATCGGCGGCCAGGCGACGGAGATGTCGGACTTCTCCAGCCAGTCGGGATCGTCGGTCGGCTGCACCATGGTCCACTTGGAATCCTCGTAGGGCGGCTCCTCCAGCACGGTGAGGTCGGCCACCTTGAACATCATGTGCGGCGCGAAGCAGAGCGACACCATCGGCTTGCCGGACTGATCGGCCTCCTTCAGGCGGGCAATGGCCAGGGTCTCGTCCATCTCCAAGAGGTCGAAGGTCTCGGACACCCCGTAGGTGGTCATCCTGACCCGCTCGATGGAGGTGCCGGCCCAGCCGGCGGCACCGATCCACATCTCGCCCTTGCCGTCGCCGTCGGTGTCGAACATCTTCGCCACCTCCGGATCGGTCAGGTCGAGGATGTGCTTCACGCCGGCGTCGGCGGCCGCTCGGGTCACGCAGAAGGCGGCGAAGGCGCCGTAGTCCCGGTCGGACAGCTTCACCGTGCCCTTCTTGTCGACGTACTCGGCCGTCAGGTTTTCCTGGTTGGGAAGCCAGACGTCGGGATGGACGTCCATGTCGCCGCTGTCCATGGCCTTGAAGATGACCGGGTTGGTGGAGGCGATGCGCTCCACCTCCAGGCCGGTCTCCTGCTCGATCAGCTTGTCGATCATGTAGCCGATGGCCTCCGCGGCGGCCCAGTTGGGCACGCCGATGTTGATGTCGGCGGCACTGGCCGGGGCGGCGATCAACGCGGCGAGCGCCGGTCCCGCGAAGAGGGTCGAAACGCGCATGGAAGCCTCCTGTCATCAGCTCTTGCGTCGCGGTTCGGGCGCGAGCCCAATTCCACGAGACGGGCTGACAGATTTACCCAGCGCCCTCGCCGGCGTATAATGCCGTCTAGACATGAGACTATGCCCTGCCGCCAGCGGAAGGGGTCGGCCCCCACCGGAATGAAGCGACGACACGCCCCCAGCGAAAGTGCCATCGACCCGGCCACCGAGGCGGACCCCGGCGCGCCGCAGCAGCGGATTCACTGGACCTTCCGCCAGGTCGAGTGCTTCCTGGCCCTGGCCGAGACCCTGAATTTCAGCCGTGCCGCGGAGCGGGTGCACATCACCCAACCGGCCTTCAGCCGTAACATCATCAAGATGGAAGAGAGCCTCGGCCTGCGTCTCGTCGATCGGGACACCCATGCCGCCAAGCTGACGCCGGCGGGCGAGATCGTGCTGCGCGGTTGCCATGAGGCGCTGGGCGCCTTGGACGGCGCCATAGAGCGTGCGGTCTTGACCCAAAGGGGCTTCGCCGGCCTCTTGAGGGTGGGCTACACCGACTTCGCCATCAGCTCCTTCCTGCCGGAGGCGATACGCCGTTTCAAGCGCCGCTGTCCCAGGGTCAAGATCGAGACCCTGTCGGGCGCGTCCAGCGACCTGGTCGAGCAGCTGCGCGAAGAGCGCCTGGACCTGGTCTGCGTGACCGGTCCCGTCGAGGAAGAGGATCTGGAGGTGAGACCGGTCGTCACCAACCGCCTGCTGGCGGTGATGCCGGATTCACACCCGCTGGCCCGCAAGGGCAGCATCAGCCTGGCCGATCTCGCCGCCGAGAGCTTCGTCTTCGGCGCCCCCAAGTACTGGCGCCACTACATGGGCCACATCGAGCGCGTCTTCGAGCGCGCCGGCATTCGCCCCAGCATCGTCGAGACCGCGCACAACAGCGAAGGCCTCTTCGGCCTCATCGCCAGCGGCCTGGGAATCACGCTCTACCCCGACTGCGTGCTGAACTATCACCGGCGCGGCCTGGCCTGTCGCGAGATCGCCGGCGTCAGCGACGAGATACCGACGGTGGCGGTCTGGCGCTCCGGCGACCGCTCGGAGGTCGTGGCCAACTTCCTGGGCTTCTTGGACCCGGACCGCCGGGGCGAAGAGGCCTGACGGCGGCCAGAGCGCGATTGAGACCGCAGGCCGTGTCGACCTGCGGTCATCTCGGCCTAGGTCGGTGCCCTCCAGGCCTTCCTAGCCTTCGAAGCGAACGATGTTACGCCAGTCCAGTTCGGCGTTCGCCAGGAAGTCCTTGTAGACCTCGGAAGCGCCCAGCGCCCGATAGGTCTTTTCGATAGAGTCCATTGACGGATAGCCGACGCCCAGGAGCCGCCGCCCGACGTTGCTTCCGGTAATCAGCGTTCCGTAACGCACGACCATGGCGCCGTTCTCCTCGAAGATCGGCAGAGCCTCGCGCATGCGATCCATCATGAGGTCGGCGGAGCCGAAACGGGTCACGACACCGTAAGCCGGAGGCTCGGAAGAGGTCGACGCGAGTCCGATGTCCTCCAGTTTCCAAAGGTTGCGAAGGACGATCTTCAAGGAGGGAGTCGAGACGATCTCCCGATAGACCTCGGCCTTGGCATAGACGTCGAAGGCACGATCGATCCCGTTCAGTTCCTCGTATCCCTGAAACAGCACGAGATTGCCGGTGAGGTCTCCCGTCACGACGACCCCGTAGCGCGTGCTGACGGCCCCGGCATCTTCCCTCAGCGCCGTCGCCAAGCGCCCGACCTTCTCGAGAACGCCGCCTACGTGCGCGCTATCCGCCGAAGCCACCGTAATCAACATGTAGTTGGAAGTGCTCATGCTCATCTCCCCAAAGCCGATATGGCCAGTCCTCACGCGACAAAGCTATCACGGCACGGCACCTAATGATAGATTGATCAATTCTGTTAGCTGACAATAGTTTAAGTTGGACACTCCATTTTAGGCGGCTCGCCGGCGGACAGGGATCTCTGGCCGTGGGGCCTCACTCATACGCTGGGGTCGGCCAGGTGCTGGCGCAGCCAGTCGGCGTAGTCCTTGGCCGCGGCTTCGACCGTTTCCTCCTGGTTCGTCACCTCCACCACGTTCTTGGCGACATGCGCGCCGTAGCGCGCGGCGGCATAGACCATGGCGGCATGGACGTCGGTGGCCGGGATCTTGCGGTTCTTGCGGTTGGCCAAGGTGATGAACTCGTCGGCCAGCTTGACGAAGCCGGAGGTGTCCAGGGCGCCCTCCCTGCGGGCGGCGAGGCGTTCTTTGCGGTTCATGGGTTGAGCTCTCCCCTCGGATGGCGCGCCGGATGCACCGAGACTAGCCGAGCAGAGCAGTGGTCGAGAAGCAACTCCGCCGAACAGCGGTGGCGAAGAGACGCCGATCTTGACCGCGCGCTGGCCGCCTTGACGCCTCGGACCGGATCCCTCTTGGAATTCCCTGCAAAGAACGTCATTGTTCGCCGCGAAGGAGAGAAGAATGCAGGATTTCGGCGGGGCCTTCCTCGAAGCCTTTCGCCTCTTGGTGGCTTTCGACTCCGACCTCTTGGCGATCGTCGGCCTGTCGCTGGAGGTGAGCCTGACGGCCGTTGCGATCGCCGGGCTGATCGGCATGCCGCTGGGCGCGCTGCTGGCCGTGGTGCGCTTTCCGGGTCGCGGCGCCTGTCTGGTCGTCTTGAACGCCTTCATGGGCCTGCCGCCGGTGGTGGTCGGATTGGTGGTCTATCTCCTGCTCTCTCGCGCCGGTCCGCTGGGCGTCCTGCAGTTGCTCTACACGCCAACGGCCATGATCATCGCCCAGTGCATCCTGGTGACGCCGATCGTGGCCGCGCTCACCCGCCAGACCGTCGAGGACCTGCACGCGGAGTATGCCGAGCAGCTGAAGAGCTTCGGCATCGGCCCCCTCGGCAGCATCGCCACCTTGCTGTGGGACGGGCGCTACAGCCTGATGACCGCGCTTCTGGCCGGCTTCGGACGGGCGACGGCGGAGGTCGGCGCCGTGCTGATCGTCGGCGGCAACATCAACCACGTGACCCGGGTGATGACCACCGCCATCGCGCTGGAGACCTCGAAGGGCAACCTCGCGCTGGCCCTGGGCCTGGGCGCAGTGCTGATCCTCCTGGCCGTGGCGATCAACGCCTTGGTCATGCTGCTGCGCGCCTCGGCCGCGAGAGTGAGCTATGCCTGACGGATCGCTCTCCCGACCGCCCGCCCGACAGGAGGAGGCGACCAGCATCCGCCCGCTGCGCGGCCTGGACCTCAAGGTGCAGCGCCAAGGAGCGCTGCTGCTGGACGTACCGGAGATCGCGATCGACGGCGAGGGGCTAAGCGTGGTGATGGGCGCCAACGGGGCCGGCAAGAGCCTGCTGCTCAAGGTCCTGGCCGGCTTGATCGCGCCCAGCCGGGGCCGGGTGCTCTGGGGCGCGTCGGCCCCCCAGCGCCGCCTGACCCTGCGCCTGGGTTTCGTGTTTCAGAAGCCGGTCCTGCTGCGGCGCTCCGCGCTGGCCAACGTCACCTATGCCTTGAAGGCCGCGGGCATGGCGTCGGGCGCGGTGCGCGAGCGCGCCCTCGCGGTGCTGGAAGAGGCGCGCCTGGCGGCCGTCGCCAAGCGACCGGCGCGCGTGCTCTCCGGCGGCGAGCAGCAGCGCCTGGCGCTGGCGCGCGCGCTGGCGCTGGAGCCCGAGGTCCTCTTCCTCGACGAGCCGACGGCCAGCCTCGATCCGGCCTCCACCCTGGCCATCGAGGAGATGGTGCTGCGCGCGCGCGCCGCCGGCACCCGAATCGTGCTGGTCTGCCACGATGCCGGTCAGGCGCATCGCCTGGCCGACGAGGTGATTTTCATGCACGCCGGCCGGCTGATCGAGCGCGGACCGGCCGCGGAGGTCTTCGCCCGGCCCAAGAGCCGGCAAGCGCGGGCCTACCTGGCCGGCGAGATCGTTCTCTAGACGCAACCTTCGGAGCCTGCCCCTTGTCCTCCCCGCCGGCCTTTCTCACCACCAAGGAACTTGCCGACCTGCTGCGCGTGAAGGAGCGCAAGGTCTACGACATGGCGGCCGCCGGCGAGGTGCCCTGCCGGCGGGTCACCGGCAAGCTGCTCTTCCCCCGCGCCGAGGTGGAGGCCTGGATCGAGGGAACGGCCGGCGCGCCGGCCGCGGGCGACCTGCCGCAGATCGTCGCCGGCAGTCACGATCCGCTGCTCGACTGGGCGCTCAGGGAAGCGGGGACCGGCCTGGCGTCCTTCTTCGACGGCAGCCTCGACGGCCTGGCCCGCGTCAAGGAGCGGCAAGCGCTGATGTGCGGCGCGCACGTCTTCGAAGGCGCCGAGCGCTGGAACCTGACCCACTTGCAGGAGGGCTTCGGCGCCCTGCCGGTGGTCGCGCTCGCTTGGGCCCGCCGCAGCCAGGGCTTGATCTTGCCCCCGGGCTCGACCATCCGCGGCTTCGCCGACTTGGCGGGGCGCCGCTTGACCCTGCGCCAGCCGAACGCCGGCAGCCGCATCCTCTTCCAGCACTTCGCCGAGGAAGCCGGGCTGTCGCCCGAGAGCTTCGAGACCGTCGGCGTGGCGCGCACCGAGACCGAGGCGGCCAGCGACGTCGCCGCCGGCCGCGCCGATGCCGCGCTCGGCCTGGAGGCCGCGGCCCGCCAGTACGGCCTGGCCTTCGAACCGCTGATCGAAGAGGCCTTCGATCTGATCCTCTGGCAGCGCGCCTACTTCGAGCCGCCCCTGCAGGCGCTCTGGCGCTTCTGCCGGGGCGAGGCCTTCCACGCCAAGGCCGCCGAATTCGGCGGTTACGCCATCGAGGACTGCGGCCAGGTGCGCTGGATCGGCGGCTAGGCGCAGGCCTGCCGCGTCGACACGACAGATGCGATGACGGCCGTCCTATGCCACAAGGCAGCCCGACCGAGGACATCAGAGGGGCGTTCGCCTATGTCGGTGCCTTTGCTGCCGGGTATCGCGGACCTGGCGGATCGCTATGACGGCTTCGTCTTGGACCTTTGGGGCGTGGTCCATGACGGCCGCAGCGTATTCCCTTGGGTGAACGACACGCTGACGCGGCTGAGGCAGGCCGGCAAGCGCTCGGTCCTGCTGTCCAATGCGCCCAGGCGCATCTCGGTGACGCGGGAGCGCAACCGCTCGATCGGGCTGGACAACAGCCTGGTGGACGGCCTGATGACCTCGGGCGAAGCCGCCTGGCAACACCTCTCGACGCGGCCCGATGCCTTCTACCGGGACCTGGGCCGTCGCTGCCTGCACATCGGCGCGGCGCGCGACATCAGCGCGCGCGATGGCCTGGACTACGACTTCGTGACGGCGGTCGAGGATGCCGAGTTCATCTTCAACACCGGCTCCGCCCATGAGGACGGACGCTCGCCGATCGACGAGGAGCCGCTGGTCGAGGCCGCGCGGCGCGGCCTGCCCATGGTCTGCGCCAACCCCGACAAGGTGGTGATCGTGGGCGGCAAGATGCAGGAATGCGCCGGCGCCATCGCCAAGCGCTTCGAGGCGCTGGGCGGCGAGGTGCGCTACCACGGCAAGCCCCACCCGGAGGTCTATGGACCGGTGATGGACATGCTGGGCGTGCCGAAGGAGCGCTGCCTGGCGATCGGCGACAGCCTGGAAACGGACGTGCAGGGCGCGGTCAACGCCGGCCTGGACGCGCTCTTGGTGCTGGACGGCATCCACCGCGAGGGGCTCGACCTCGACGCCGAGGGCCGGCCCGACCCGGGCCGCATGGAGCGGCTCCTGGCGCAGCACGACCTAAGGCCCGTCGCCGCGGTGCATCGCTTCGTCTGGTAGCACGCCAGACAGAGCCGACGCCAAATCCCTCCTAGTCGGCCCCCTGGCCGCGGAAACCCTTGGCGACGAGGTACATCTCGCTTGAGTCCTTGCGGCTGGCGGGCGGCTTGGCGTGGCGGACCGTCTCGAAGTTCTTCTTCAGCAAGGTCAGCAGCTCCGCCTCGGTGCCGCCCTGCAGGACCTTGGAGACGAAGGCCCCGCCCGGCGCCAGGATCTCCAGCGCGAAGAGCGCGGCCGCCTCGGCGAGCGCCATGGTCCTGATATGATCGGTCTTCTTGTGCCCCACCGTGTTGGCCGCCATGTCCGAGAGCACCAGGTCGGCCTTGCCGCCAAGCGCAGCCCGCAGCCGCTCCGGCGCGTCCTCGTCCAGGAAGTCGCCCTCCAGGATCTCCGCATCCGCGAGCGGCGCCACGGCCAGGAGGTCGATGCCGACCAGACGGCCCTCCGGCCCCAGGCGCTCGGCGACGACCTGCAGCCAGCCGCCGGGGGCGCAGCCCAGATCGATGACCTTGGCGCCGGGGGCGATCAGCTGAAAGCGCTCGTCCAGCTGCAAGAGCTTGAAGGCGGCGCGCGAGCGGAAACCGCGCGCCTTGGCTTCGGCGACGTAGGGATCGTTGAGCTGGCGCTGCAGCCAGGAGGTGGAGCCCACCGGCCGGCCGCGGGCTGTGCGCACGCGCTGGCTCAAGCCGCGTCCGCCGCCGCCGACGGCCCCTGAGCGTCCGCCGCCACGGCCGCCGCGGCGGCGCCGATCGCCGCTCACCGCGCTGTCTTCCCGATCACGCTCGGAACATCTCCTTGACTTCGATCGGCAAGGGCGTACCCGGCCGGCGCATCAGGCTCAAGAGGATACCTTCGCGCACGCCCCGGTCGGCGACGCGCAAGCGCGGCACGGGGAAGCGCTGGCACAGGGCGGCCAGCACCGCGCAGCCGCTCACCACGAACTCGGCGCGCTGCGGACCGATGCAGGGATGACCGGCGCGCTCGCCGGGCGTCATTGCCAAGATCTCCTCGACGATGCGGTCGATGGCGCCGCGCCCCAGGGTGGCGCCGTCGACGCGGCGGCGGTCGTAGCGCGGCAGGCGCAGGTGCATGCCGGTCAAGGTGGTGACCGTGCCGGAGGAACCCAGCATCTGCAGCTGACCGTTCCGCATCTCGCCATGCAAGGCTTCGCGGTCGAAGAACCTGTCGAGCTCGGCCGCCACCTCCTCGACGATGGTGGCATAGCCGTCGCGGGTGCCGGCCGCCGCGCCGAAGCGCTCCACCAGGGTCACCACGCCGAAGGGCAGCGAGGCGAAGGCGATGGGCGAGAGGCGGCAGCTGTCGGCGGCCGGCATCACCCGCAAGTGGCTGACCTCGGTCGAGCCGCCGCCGATATCGAAGACGAGCGCATGGCGGCGGTTGGGATCCAGCAGCGGCGCGCAGCCCGACAAGGTCAAGGCCGCCTCCTCCTTCGCCGAGATGACCTCCAGCGAAAGGCCGGTTCTGAGGTAGACCCGCTCCAGGAACTCCTCGCCGTTGCTGGCTTGCCGGCAGGCCTCGGTCGCGACGGCGCGCAGGGCCGTGACCTTGCGCCGCCTGATCTTGCCGGCACAGACGGCCAAAGCGTCGAGCGCCCGCTCGATCGCCGCCTCGGAGAGCGCGCCGGTGCTGCTGAGGCCTTCGCCGAGACGGATGATGCGGGAGAAGGCGTCGACGACGTGAAAGCCGTGGTGGGTCTGCTTGGCGACCAGCAGGCGGCAGTTGTTGGTGCCTAGGTCGAGCGCGGCGAAGAGGGGACGGGTCTTGTCGAGCCTGGCCCGTGCTCGTCCTGACCTCCCTGCTCCGTCGATTGCCCGCTCCATGGCCTCCCCAATCGCAGCGTGCGGCCTCCCCAACAGCCGATGCCGTTCCTTTGGCCAGCCTAGCAGGTGAACGGCCCGCCAGCCAACCGGCCAGGCGCATTTGGCAATCTGCGAGGTTGAAAAGCCCAGACGATGAGGCTATATCGCCTTGCTCGTCCAAGGCCGGCCTCGGCGGGCCCTGCCTTTGGGGGATAGTTTAGCGGTAGAACTCTCGGCTCTGACCCGAGCAGCCCTGGTTCGAATCCAGGTCCCCCAGCCAGATCTCACCTCTCACCATTGATGGCTTCAAAGCGGACACCGTCGCTGCGACGCGGGTCTTGGCCTATCGCGTCGGTCAGCCGGTCAAGAGGTCGGCGTGTTGGTCCAGGACCTCGTCCAGGGCGTGTGCGAAGCGGTCGAGGTCGTCCTCGCTCATGGCGAGATTGAGCGAGAGGTATCCGCGCTGGGCGAAGGCGAAGCCCCTTAGCATCATCTCGAGGTGAAGCAGGCGCTTGCGGTCTTGGAGGGAGGCCTCGTCTTCGGCTCTCTCCGCTGCCCCGCGCGCATGCGTGTGAAGACCGATGATGGAGCCGCAGCCGGTGAAGCTGAGGGCGGCCCCCTTGGACGCGGCGAGCGCGTTCAGCCGCTCCCGGAAGGCCTCGCCGGAGAGGTAAAGCTGGTCTGCCGCTTCGGGGGTGAAGACCTGGGAGAGTCCCGCATATCCGGCCGCCATCGACATGGCATTATTGTTGAAGGTGCCGGCATGGGGCAGGGCGTGGGGCGAGGTGGGATCGAAGAGCGCCATGATGTCCCGCCGGCCGCCGAAGGCACCGAAGCTCGCGCCGCCGCCCAGGTACTTCCCCAAGGTGGTCATGTCGGGCGTGACCCCCAGGCGCTGCTGTAGCCCGCCGGCCGCGCTGCGCGAGGTCATGACCTCGTCGAAGATCAGCAGGATCCCCTGCCGCGTCGTGGCCTCGCGCAATCCTTGGAGAAAGGCCCTGTCGGCCGGGAGGCAGCCGCCCGCGCCCATCATCGGCTCGATCAGGACGGCCGCCAGCCGATCCCTGTTCTCCTCGATCAGGGCCAGCGCGCCTTCGCTGTCGTTGAAAGCGGCAATCACGGTCCGGAAGGGCACGTTCACCGGCGAGGCGCCGTGCGCGAAGGTGAGGACACCGCCGTGATAGGCGCCCTCGAAAACCATGACAATGTCGCGCTTGGTGAAGGCTCTGGCGGCCCCCAGCGCCATCAGGTTGGCCTCGGTGCCGGAGTTGGTGAAACGCACCATGTCGATGGAGGGAAAGCGCGCGCAGACGAGCTCCGCCAACGGGGCCTCCCATCGGTTGGGCGCGCCGAGCGCCATGCCGCCTTCGATCGCCTCCTTGAGCGCGGCCTCTATGATCGCATTGGAGTGACCGTAAAGCCCGGCGGAGTACTCGCCCAGGAAGTCCCTGTAGCGATGTCCGTCCATGTCGTGAAGGTAGGTGCCCTCTCCCTTCACGACCGTCACCGGGAAGGGGTCGTAGTGCAGCACGGTGCGGGTGTTGCCGCCCGGCATGACGGCACCGGCCCGCTCCCAGCGCGCGAGGCTCTCCGGATTGGCGGCGCGGTACCTCGCGCCCACGTCGGCCAGCGCGTCCGCCAGACGGTTGTGACCCTTCAGCTGATCCATAGTCTGCGCTTTCATCGGAGCTTCCAGCCTGTCCCATCCAAGACCGCGAGCACGATCACGATCCCATCGGCAGTCTATCGGCCGCCTCGCGCCTATGCACGCGGTCTCGCCCTGCCCTCGGCCTTGCCTCTACTGCCCGCGACCGACCTACGTCAGTGGATCAGGTCCAGGGTTCGATAGTAGGCGCCGACCAGCGGAAGGAACCAAGGCTTGCCCAGGTGGCCGGGAACGGCGGGCCAGTCGAAATCCCGCCAGGGGTTGGCCTCGGGACGCCCCGCCATGACCTCTGCCATGGATTGGCCCATGAGGACCGACATCTGCACGCCGTGGCCGCTGTAGCCCATGGCGTAGAAGAGGCCTTCGTGCTCCCCGGCGCGCGGCAGGCGATCGGCGGTGACGTCGATGAGGCCGCCCCAGCAGTAGTCGATCCGCACCTGGCCCAGCTGCGGAAAGACGCGGCGCAGCTGCCGCTCTAGGATGCGGCCGCTGGCCCGGTCGGATTGGCTGCTGGAGAGCGCGAAGCGCGCGCGCCCGCCGAAGATCAGGCGATCGTCGGGGCTGATGCGGAAGTAGTTGCCGATATGGCGCGTGGTGACCGCCGTGCGGCGCCCCGGCATGATCTCCTCGACACCGGAGGACCCAAGCGGCTCGGTGGCGACGACGAAACTGCCGAGCGGAATGACGCGGCGCCGGAAGTAGCCGAAAGGGCCGGTCGTGTAAGCACCGGTGGCGACCAGGACCTGGTCCGCCTCGAGGGTGCCGCGCGCGGTCGAGAGGAGATGCCTGCCGGCCGCCGGCTGGCTGAGCGCCGTGACCGCCGCTCCCTCGAAAATCCGCACGCCCCGCCGGACCGCCGCTTCCGCCAAGCCGCGTCCGAAGCGGCCCACGTGCAGCATGGCGCTGCGTCTTTGCAAAAGGCCGCCGTGAAAGCTGGCCGAGCGCACCTCCCGCCCGAGATCGGCCGCCGGCACCATCTCCGTATCGTCGTCGATGCCGCGGGACAGCACCTCGTGGTCACGGGCAAGCCGGCGGTAGTGGTGCGGCTTGGAGGCCAGGCGGATCTTGCCGGAGCGGATGAAGCTGCAGTCGATCTCCTCTTCGGCAACCAGGGTCTCGACCGCGTCGACGGCTCGGTCGTAGGCACGGTAGAGCGCCCGGGTCCGCTCGAAGCCCAAGCGCTCCACCAGGTCCGCCACGCCATGCGCCAGGCCGTTGTTGCAGTGGCCGCCATTGCGGCCCGAGGCGGCGGCACCGACCCGGTCGGCCTCGAGCACCACCACCGAGGCACCGCGCTTGGCCAGCGCCAGGGCGGCGGAGAGACCGGTGAAGCCGCCCCCCACGACCGCGACGTCGCAGCGGCCCTCCAAGGGACCCTCGGCACCCGCCTCGAAGGCGGGCGCCGTGTCCAGCCAGTAGGGCCGCAGTTGCATCCAAGCCTCCGCGCTAGAGACCAAGCAAGGTCGGCAGGCCGCCGATGTCGGGGATCTCGTGGTAGTCGTAGCCCGGCGCCACCGGCTCGTAGCCGCGGTTCACGAAGACCTTGTTCTCGATGCGAAGGCCCGTGGCTGGGATCAGATCGTAGCGCAGGCTGGCGGAGACGTGCAGCACGTCGGCCGGCCCGCAGCCCAGCTGATCGAACATGTACTCGAAGGCTTGGAAGCGCGGCTTGTAGGCACCGGCCTGCTGGGCGGTGAAGGCCGCGTGGAAGGGCGCGCCCAGCTTCTCCACGTTGGACGGCAGCTGATCGTCCGACGCGTTGGAGAGAATGACCAGCGGGTAGTGCTCCGCCACCCGGGCCAGCGGTTCCGGCACGTCTGGGTGCGGACCCCAATTGGGGATGTCGTCGTAGTAGAACTGGGCCTCCTCGTCCTTGTAGGCGATGTTCCACAGCTTGCAGGTGCGCCGGACCGCGTTCTTGATGACCTCCTGATAGGGCTTCCAGTCGCCCAGGATCTCGTCGAGGCGATACCAGCCGAAGTCGGTGACGAAGCGGTCCATCTGCTCCGCCGGCACCCTGTCCTTGTACATCTCTTTGGCGATCCTGGTCATTTGAAACCAGGTCAAGGTGCCATAGCAGTCAAAGGTAATGAATTTGGGCCGGAACTGAATCATCTCTGTCTCCGTCTGGTGTCACCTGCGCGACGGTGCTCTCTTCGGGTCATCCGCCTCCGGCGGATGGGTGTGGCCCTGGGCTGCGCGGGCGGGGCCGGATTGGAACTGCTCCTGCTCGAGAGCATGGCAGGCGATGAGGTGGCCGCTCGCGACCGCGCGCGGCGGCGGCATCTCGCGCTCGCACAGGCCCTCGATCGCCAGCGGACAGCGCTTGTGGTAGGGGCAGCCGCTGGCCAGGAGTTCGACAGAACGCGCGATGCCGGCCAATGCCGCGCGGCTGCGCATGGTCTCTTCCAGCCAGCCGACCCTCAGCTCCGGCACGGAGGCGATCAGCAGGCGGGTATAGGGGTGATAGGGCGGCGCCAGGACCTTGGCGGTCGGCCCTTGCTCCACCACCCTGCCGGCGTAGAGCACCACGACGTGATCGGCGAAGGAGGCCACGGTGGATAGGTCGTGGCTGATGAAGGCGAAGGAGACGCCCAGGTCCCGGCGCAAGCGCTTCAGCAAGGCCAGCACGTTGGCGCCGACGATGCTGTCGAGCGCCGAGGTTACCTCGTCGCAGAGCAGGATCTGCGGCTCCGCGGCCAGCGCGCGCGCCAGGTTCACGCGTTGCTTCTGGCCACCCGACAGCTCCCAGGGATAGCGGTGGGCGAGCCGCGGCGAGAGCTCCACCATCTCCAGCAGCTCGGCCACGCGATGGCGCCTGGCCGCGCCCTTGAGACCGAGATAGAAGTGGCAGGGCCGGCCCAGTATCTCGCCGACGCGCTGGCGCGGGTTCAAGGCCGTATCCGCCATCTGGAAGACGATCTGGATGCGCCGCAGGTGATCGCGCGGACGCTGCTTCAAGGCGGGCGCGAGCGGGCGCCCCTCCAGCAGGATCTCGCCTTCCGAAGCGGGCAGCAGACCGGCCACGACCCGAGCCAGGGTCGACTTTCCGCAACCAGATTCGCCGATCACGCCCACGACCCCGCCGGGGACCAGCGTGACGTCGATGTCGTGCAGGATCCGAACCGCCTCCCGCTCGCCCACCTTGGGGCCGTAGCCGGCCGACACGCCCTTGACCTGCAAGGCGGGCGGTCCCTCAGCCGGCGCGGGCTTGGCTGGTTCCGCAACGGCCGAGGCGTCCGGCGCTTTGCTGACCGCTGCCATGAGGCGGCGCGTGTAGGCGTGATTGGGGCGCAGGACGATGTCCTCGGCCGTTCCCTGCTCCTGCACGCGGCCGTCGTAGAGGACGACGATGCGGTCCGCGATCTGCGCCACGACGGCCAGGTCGTGGCTGACGTAGACGGCGGCCGATCCGGCCTCGCGGATCACCTTCTTGAAGGCCTTCAAGACCTCGATCTGGGTGGTGACGTCGAGCGCCGTGGTCGGCTCGTCGAGCACCAGGAGGTCGGGGCCGCCGCAGAGCGCCATGGCCGCCATCAGCCGCTGCAGCTGTCCGCCGGAGACCTGGTGCGGATAGCGCCGACCCAGGGTCTCGGGTTCGGGTAGCTCCAGCGCGCGATAGAGCTCCTTTGCCCGTTCCGCCGCCGCCTCGCGGGTCAGAACGCCGCTCAGCATGGCGCACTCCGTCACCTGCTCGCCGATCGTCAAGGCCGGATTGAAGGCGGCCGCCGCGCTCTGCGCCAGATAGGCGACCTGGCGCATGCGCAGACGGCGGATCTCCCGCGGGGGCAGGGAGAAGAGGTTGCGGTCCTTGAGGCGGACCTCGCCGCCGGCGAACTCAAGGCCGGGCTTGCTGTAGGCCAGGGCGGAAAGCGCGATGGTGGTCTTGCCGGAACCGGATTCGCCGATCAGCGCCACCACCTCGCCCGGCTGGACGTCGAAGCTGACGCCTTTCACGACCGGTGAGAGGCTGCCGTCCTCCTGCCGGGCGGAGACCACGAGATCGCGGACATCGAGCAGGGCCGCCATCACAGCATCTTCCCGGCCAGCCGTCCGCCCGTGTGGGCGGAGATATCGTCGACCACCAGATTGATGGCGATGGTCAGGCTGCCGATGGCGAGCGCCGGCGCCAGGGAGGCCAGCGCGCCGCCGGAGAAACCGGCGCCGAGCCCCGGCAGGTTCTCCCTGACCATGCTGCCCCAGTCGGCCGTCGGCGGCTGCACGCCCAGCCCAAGAAAACTGAGGCTGGAGATGAAGAGCACGATGAAGATCAGCCGCAGGCCGAAGTCGGTGGCCAGGGGAATCATGGCGCTGGGCAGAATCTCGCGGCGGATGATCCACCAGCGGCCCTCGCCCCTGGCCCGCGCCGCCTCGACGAAGTCCTGCACCATGATGTCCTGTCCCAAGGCACGGGCGATGCGGAAGACCGCCGCCGAGTAGACCAGGCCGGCGAGCAGGATCAGCAAGGGAATGCTGGAGCCGAAGGCGGCGATCACGATCAGGCCCAGCATGATGCTGGGAAAGGCGAGCACCACCTCGTTCATCCGGCTCATCAGCCCGTCCGGCCAGCCGCCGGCCACGGCCGCCGCGATCCCGGCGGTAATCCCGATGAGGTAGGCCAGGAGCGTGCCGGCCAGCGCGATGCCGATGGTGGTGCGCGCGCCCCACAGAATGCGCGAGAGCACGTCGCGGCCAATGTAGTCGGTGCCCAGCCAGTTCTCCGCGTTGGGCGGCAGGAAGCTGGGGTCGAGGTAGTAGTTCCCTTCGGCGTCCTCCTCGATGAAGTCGGCTTCGTGGTAGGGGGCGATCCAGGGGCCGACCAAGGCCATGGCCAGCCAAAAGGCGATGATCGCGAGCGAGACCTTGCCGGCCAGGCCGAGGCGCAGACGCCGCCGCGGCGGCGCGTCGTCCAGTTCGCCGAAGGTCTCGGGTCCGCGCCCGTCATCCGGTGCGGCGGCGCTCACTTGGGCATCCTCAGGCGCGGGTTGGAGAGAATGGTGGCCACGTCGGCGATCAGGATCAGCAGGATGTAGGTGCTGCAGAAGATCATGGCGCAGGCCTGGACCACCGGCATGTCACGGTTCTGCACGCCGTCGACCATCAGCTTGGCGAGGCCCGGATAGGCGAAGATGGTCTCGACCACGACGACGCCGCCCACCAGGTAAGCGAGGTTGAGGGCCACGACGTTGACGATGGGACCGATGGCGTTGGGCAGGGCGTGACGAAGGATAATGCGCCGGCGTGGCACGCCCTTGATGATCGCCATTTCGATATAGGCGCTGTTCAGCACGTTCAGAACGCCGGCCCGGGTCATGCGGGTCATCTGCGAGGCCACCACGGTGATCAAGGTGAAGATCGGCAGGGCCAAGGTATGCAGGGCCTTCCACAGGCTTTCCGACCCGCTGAGGTAGGAGACGGCGGGAAACCAGCCGAGGCTGACGGAAAGCACCAGGATCAAAACGACCGCCACCAGGAAGTCCGGCACCGCGACCAGGCCCAGGGTCGCCACCGTGACGCCGCGGTCGACCGGTCCGCCCGGGCGCATCGCCGCCACGAGGCCCAGCGCGACGGACAGCGGCACGGCGATCACGGTCACCATCGCCGCCAGGAAGAGCGTGTTGCCGATTCGGTAGTCGATCAGGCTGGCGATGGAAGCACCCCCGGCGACCGACTGGCCCAAATCGCCGGTGAGCAGCTGCTGCAGCCAAAGGCCGTACTGGACGTAGGCCGGCTGGTCGAGCCCCAGCTCCCGGCGCAGGGCCGCCAAGGTCTCCGGCGTCGCTTCCTGGCCCAGGCGGATCTCCGCGGCGTCTCCCGGCAGGACCTGCGTCAAGGCGAAGATCGCCAGCGACACCACCCACAGGAGGAAGAGGCCGAGTGCGATCCGCTTCAGCACCATCCGCCACATCGGCTGCACGCGCCTCCTCCACCCTTTGCTTGCGGCGGGGCCTAAACCCCGCCGCCGGCCTGCCTCAATCCTTCAACCAGGCGGTGTCGGGCCACTCCATGGCACCGAAGGGTCCCAAGGGCACCCTCGGATAGCCCTGCAGCTTGCTGATCTTGGCATCGCTGTAGGCCGTATGGGTCGGGATCAGCGTTCCCGCCTCGTCGGATACCATCTTCTGCATCTCGCAGTTCATCTCGTAGCGCTTGGCCGGATCGAGCTCCGCGCGGGCTTCCTTCAAGAGCTTGTCGAAGCGCTCGTTCTTCCAATGGGACTCGTTCCAAGGCGCATCGGACTGATAGGCGATGGTCATCATGATGTTGGCGCTGGGACGCATGTTCCAGGATCCCACGTGCATCGGCGCCTTCAGCCAAGTCGTGCTCCAATAGCCGTCGCCGGGCACGCGGTTGAGCTTCAGGTCGAAACCGATCTTGGCGCACTCGCGCTGCAGCATGAGGCACATGTCGGTGAGCCCGGTCGCCACCTCGGCGAAGTCCAACTGGGCGGAGGTGACGCCGGACTTCTGCAGATGGAACTTGGCCTTGTCCGGATCGTAGGGGCGGATCGGCACCTCCTTGCAGTAGTCCGCGCCGTAGGCCGGCCCGACCGCACAGTCGTTGCCGATGGAGCCACGGCCCTTCTGGATCACCTGCAGCACGCGGTCGCGGCGCTCCAGGTACTTCATGGCCAGCACGAAGTCGGGGTTCTTCCCGGGCTCCATGTCCAGACGGATGTTGATGTCGTTGCACGCGCCCGAGTTAACCACGAAGAGCTCCAGCCCCTCGGTGTTCTCCACCTGCTCATAGTACTGCGGCGCCACGTTGCCGGCCATCTGGATGTCGCCCGACAGCAGCGCGTTCACCCGCGCCACCGGGTCGGTGATGCCGAAGACCTCGATGCGGTCCAGATAGGGCTGGCCGGAGACCCAGTAGTCGTCGAAGCGGGAGTGCAGCGAGCGGACGCCCGGCACGAACTCGTCGACCACGAAGGGTCCGGTCCCCACCGGCTGGCTGAAGTCCTCGGCCCCCTCCTTCGCCACCTTGAAGTGGAAGGTCGCCAGGATCACTGGCAGTTCCGCGTTGGGCGCGTTGAGGACGGCCCGGACGGTGCTGCCGTCGACCTTCACCCATTCCTTCACGTCGCCGAACAGCACCTTGGCCTTGGACTTCGACTCCGCGCCCAGGTGACGCGACATGGAGTAGACGACGTCTTCCGCGCGCAGCGGCGAGCCGTCGTGGAAGGTAACGCCAGGGCGAAGCTTGAAGGTCCACTCGGTCGCGTCGGCGTTGGCGCTGTATTCCTCCGCCAGTTCCGGCCGGACCGTCAGATCCTCGTTGAAGCGGGTGAGGTTGTTGAAGGTCAAGCGGGTCCGGGCATAGTCGATGGAGTTGGTCGCCAGGATCGGATCGAAGGTGTCGGAGGGTCCGTGCTGCGACCAGGCGAAACGGATCTCGCCGCCGCGCTTCGGCGTCGCCGCCAGCACCTCCTTGGCCGAGGTGATCATGGTCCCGGCCAAGCCGGCCGAGGCGCCGGCCGCCATTAGCATGGTCAAAAGCTCGCGACGCGTCGCGCCGCCGCGGAGCGCGCTTTCGATCTTGGCGCTGTCGCTCGGGCGCAAGATCTCGTCCAGACTGCGATTGTGATGCCTCATCTCGATCTTCCTTTCATTGTTGCGGGCGCTGGCCCGTTGGCGCCTCGTCAGGCGGGAAACACTGCGTGCAACAGCTTCGTCTCGGTCCTATGGCGCCTCCCTATCCGCAGTACTGCCGGAAGGTACGCAACCAATTGCCACCCAGGATTGCCGCAGTCGCCGTTTCGTCGTAGCCGCGATCGAAGAGTCCCTGGGTCAGGTTCGGCAGTTTTGCAACGGTCTCGACGCCAATCGGATAGGACTGCCGCCCGAAGGCGGAAACCGGTCCGAAGATGTCCGGCCGGCGGGTGCGCCAGGTGACGACGGAGGGGGGAGCGACCACGTTCTCCTGCTCGGCATA
The DNA here is from genome assembly GCA_963669375.1 of Rhodospirillales bacterium. Lineage (GTDB taxonomy): Bacteria > Pseudomonadota > Alphaproteobacteria > Kiloniellales > JACOMY01 > JACOMY01. The sequence goes on from OY770024.1 coordinate 2,977,473, forward strand.
CTTCTCCACATAGTCGAGCCCCAGACCGACCGCCTCGACCCCGGCCAATTTGGCCAGGTAGTCGATGTGGTCCAGCAGATCGTCTAGCGTCGGTGTCTCATCCGCCAGGGACCGGGGCAGGCCGCAGACGCCGATCATGCCGCCCTTTGCGGCCATGGCCTCTACGGTCGCATCGCTGGTGTTCCGCCCGTTGGCCCTCAGTCCGTCCGCGTTGGAGTGCGTGCAGACCGGCGCGCGCGCCAGGGCCGTTGCCTCGGCGCGGGTACGATGACCGCAGTGCGAGAGGTCGAGCATCACCGGCAGCTTGTTGACCTCCTCGATCAAGTCCTCGCCCAGATAGGTGAGGCCGGCGTCCCGCTTCTCGCCGCAGCCGTCGGCGAAGGCATTGGCGGTGGTGTAGGCCAATCCCAGAATGCGCAAGCCCAGACGAACGAGTAGCTGCAGCCGCCAGAGCTTGTCCTCCAGCATGGACGCGCCCTGCGTGCCGAAGACGATGCCGATCTTGCCGGCGCTCTTGGCCGCCAGAAGCTCGTCCGCCGTCACGCAGAAGCTCAGGTAGTCGCTCTTCTCGATGGCGCTGAGATAGCTTTCCACCCGCCGCAGCGTCTCGTCCCAGTCTTCCTCCAAGGCGAAGGTCACGTTGGCGGCATCGACGCCGCCGGCCAGACAGCGCTCGGCGTACTTGTCCTCCAGGATGTAGGCGATCGCCAAGCCGTCGAAGACGAAGCTCTTTTGGTGAAATCGGCGCGTGGCCTCGTCGGCGGTGAGGTCGGGCTGTTGGATGGCGGTAACGGGAGTCATGGGGCAAGGGTCTCCTGCGGGATCGTGGCGGTTGCAGCGTCCTGCGGGCTGCCGTCGGGGGTCGCGAAGCGTTCGATGGAGAAGGGCTCGATCGGCGTGGTGGTCTTTCCGCGATCGATCAGCTCGGCCATGACGTCACCGACGCCGGGGCCCAGCTGGAAGCCGTGACCGCAGAAGCCGAAGGCATAGTAGAGTCCCGACACCCGTCGGCTCGCGCCCATGATCGGGATGTCGTCGACGAGATAGCCTTCGATGCCGCTCCAGGTGCGGATGACCTTGAGCGCGGCGACCGCCGGCACCAGGCGTTCGATCTGGCGGAACTGCGCGAGAAGCCGCTCCGGCAGGGCATAGGCGCGCAGGTTCTCCGCTGAGGCGGGGCCGCGCAGGCCGCCGCCGAAGACGACGTTGCCGCGTTTCACCTGGCGCAGGTAGACCCGCTCTTCGTCTTCGGCGCTGCAGACGCCCACCACCGGCTCCAAGGCGTAGGGCACGGCCTCTGTCACCGCCATCTGCGGTCCCTTGACCTTCAGCGGCACCGGCTCGCCGAAACGCTCCGACAGCTTGCCGCCCCAGGCGCCGGCGGTGACCAGGACCACCGGCGCGCGATAGCGGCGCCCCTGAACGCTGGTCACCTCGAAATCCGTGCCCTGTTTCTCGATCCCCTCGACCGCCGTCCCCTCGACCACCTGCGCCCCCTCGCGCGCGGCGGCACGCGCGAAGGCCGGCGCCGCCAGGCGCGGGTTGGCGTGACCGTCCAGCGGAGAGAAGGAGCCGGCAACGGCGTCCGGGCCGAGAAAGGGGAAGCGGTCGCGCAAGGCGTTGCGGCCGAGGAGTTCCAGCTCCAGCCCCCAATCCTTGGCGTCGGCCGCGTAGTCCTCCAGAACCGCCAGCTGGTCCCGGTCGTAGCAAACGCGGATGTGGCCGGTGGGCAGGAACTCCGCATCCTCGCCGATCAACCGCGCAAGGTCGCCCCAGATGGCCCGCGAGCGGTTGGCCAGCGGCAGCTGCGGCAGGAAACGGCCCTGACGGCGCACGTTGCCGAAGTTGACGCCGCTGGCCTGCTGGCCGACCTGGCCGCGCTCCAGCAGGATCACCGAGCGGCCGCGCTTGCGCAGGAAGAAGGCCGAGGCGGCACCCATGAAGCCGCCGCCGACGACGATGACGTCTGCCGCCTCGGCGCTCATGCCGGTTCCACCGCCTTGACGATCGGCAGCGGCTTGACCGGGGCCTGGCCGCGCAGCCGCCCGACCTGCTCCAGCGGCAGGCCGCTGGCCGCCGCCATGACTTCGCCCGCCGCGTGACCGCAGTAGCGGCCTTGGCAGCGGCCCATGCCGACACGGCTAAAGGCCTTGGCCCGGTTCAGCTCTCCGGCGCCCAGGTCGCCGACGCTTCTGCGCAGCTCGCCGACCGTGACCGCCTCGCAGCGGCAGAGGATCGTCTCGTCGGCGAGCCCGGCGGCGGAGGTATGCGGCCAGGGATAGGCCTTGGCCAGCCCGCGCGCGAAGCGCCTCATGCGGGCTTGCTTGCGCCGCAGGCGCGACAGCTCGCCAGGCGGCACCGCTTCGCCCAGATCATGAAGCGCCGTCAGCGCCGCCAGCCTGCCGCCGATCTCCGCCGCCTCGGCGCCCAGCACCTCGCTGCCGTCGCCGGCCAGGTAGATGCCCTCGACCGAACTGCGGCCGTTGTCATCGACCTCGGGCAGCCACTGCCGCGAGGCGGCATCGAAGCGGAAGCTGCAGCGCGCCAGATCGGCCAGCTGCATCTCCGGCCGCAGGTGGTAGCCCATCGCGACGGCGTCGCAGTCGATGGTCCGCTTGCGGCCGTTGGCGAGCGCGACGGTCAGGCCGCTCACCCCTTCCTCGTCCCCGTCGATGCGCCGCGGCGTCACGCCGGTTCGGATCTCGACACCCGCGCGGCGGAGGCCGGCGATCATGGCGAGGCCCCTGGCCATGAGACGAGGCCGCGCCAAGAGCTCCGGCAGCGCCCGGAGCCCGAGGCGGCGCGGAGAGCTGTCGAGGACGGCGGAAACGCCGGCGCCCGCGGCCAGGTACTGGCTCGCGACCAGGTAGAGGAGGGGGCCCGTGCCGAGGAAGGCGACCTTGCGGCCGATCGCGGCGGCCTGGGCCTTGAGCGCGATCTGCGCGCCGCCCAGGCTGTAGACCCCCGGCAGCGTCCAGCCCGGCAGCGGCATCAGGCGATCGGCCGCGCCGGAGGCGATGATCAGGGCATCGAAAGGCAGGGCGTCGCTAAGCCCGCACTTGGCCGTATGCAGCACGCCGTCGCGAAGGTTCCAAGCCAGGGTCTCGGGCCGGTAGTCGATCCGGTCCGCCAGGCTCTCGAAGGCGCGATGCAGTGCCGCCGCGCGCTCGGCCTCACCGCCGTAGAGCTCCGCGTAGCTTCGCCGAAAGCCCTCCGGCTGGCGCCGGAAGATCTGGCCGCCGTCCCGGCGACCCTCGTCGATCAGCCAGGGCGTCAGCCCGGCCGTGACAACGGCCTCGGCGGCCCGCACGCCGGCCGGCCCGGCGCCGACTATGACGATCTTGGCGTCAGCCATGCCCCGCCTTCCGGATCGGTGAGAATGCGCATGCCCGGGGCAAGCGGCGTGGTACAGGCACGCAAGCGCGTGCCCTCCTCGGTCCTGACCCAGCAGTCCTGACAGGCACCCATCAGGCAGAAGCCGGCGCGCGGCCCGTCCCCGAACTCGGAATGACGCAGCCGGCGCCCTTCGAGCAGCAGCGCCACCAAGAGAGTATCGCCCTCGAGGCCTTGGGCCGGCCGGCCGTCGAGCGAGAAGTCCACCGGCTGGCGGTCCTTTTCCTTCAGGCGGGTGAAGCGGCCGTTCATTCGCCGGACGCTCCCCACGGCTCGGCAGCGTCTGGCGCGCTTGCCCTGCTCGGTGGCTGGCTCAAAGGCGAAAGCATGAGCGTGATGCTGACGAAGGGGGTCGCCAGCTACCAATACAAAGGGATTGGTGATATATAACCTTGAGTAATGGCTTTCGAGAGCTTCCCGGTCTGCTGATATGAACGCGCGCCAGCTAGAGGTCTTCCGTGCCGTCATGCGCCACGGCACGGTGACCGCCGCCGCGGAATCCCTGAACGTGTCGCAACCGGCCGTGACCAAGGTGCTGCGGCATTTCGAGAGCCAACTGGGCTATCGGCTGTTCGAGCGCTTGGGCGGCCGATTGGTTCCGACCGCCGAGGCGCGGCTGCTGATCGGCGATGCCGACCGGATCTATCGCGAGATCGAAGCGCTCAGGGTCCTGTCGGACCGCATTCGCAACAAGCAGCTGGGCCTCCTGCGCATCGCGGCCAGCGCGCCCGCCACCTTCGGCCTGCTGCCGGCGGCGACCAAGCGCTTTCGCCGCCGCAACCCGGAGATCCGCCTGGAGATGGCGACCTTGCCGGCCGAGGAGGTCTCGGAACGCATCCTGGTCGGCGACATCGACTTGGGCTTGACCATGGCGATCCTGGAAGAGCCGGGCATCCGCTGCGATGTCATCGGCACGGCCGAGATCGTCGCCGTGATGCGCAGCGATTCCCCGCTCGCCGAGCGGCGGAGCGTGACGCCGGCGAGCCTGCGCGACGAGACCCTGATCAGCTACGGCTCCAACACGCCGGCGGGTCAGCTGCTCGACCGCGCCTTCGTCGAGGAGGGCCTGAGGCGTATCCCTCACATCGAGATCACCCTCTCGATCGCCGCGGCCCCCCTGGTTCAGCGCGGTCTGGGCGTGGCGCTGGTCGACGGTCTGGTGCCCTGGGAGAGTTTCGAATCCCTCGCCGTGCGTCGCTTCGAGCCGAAGCGGACCTTGCAGATCGTCCTGGCCACGAGCCGCGTCCTGCCCAAATCCCGCTTCCTGCGCGAGTTCACCCGCGACCTGGAGGCCGCCATCTCCGACCGAGGCCGCTTGGTCGCCTAGCGAGCGGGCGCCTCGCAACGGCGCACGGACATCGGGCATTGTGGCTTCTCGGCCCGTGCCGTGCTGTACTAGAAGGCACAAGCATCAGCCGAAGCCTCATCGATCGGAAGACTTGGGAGGTCCGGGATTGTGCAATAGAGGCAAAACACGTGCCCCACCCCCCATCCCGGTATTTCTGTTGCATTGGGCTTGCCTGCTGATCGCGCTTCTTGTCGCCTGGGAGAGCGAGAGCGCGCGGGCGCAGTCGGACAAGGATCCGCGCCCGCTGTTCGATTTGAACGCCTGGTGGGGCCAGGACAAAGCCGGCGGCGACCTCCTTGGCGTGCGCAGTGCGCTGCAAGAGCGCGGCGTGACGCCGAGCTTCAACTACACCGCCGACTTCTTCGGCAATCCGCTGGGCGGCGAAACCCAGGGTTTCGCCTTCGCCCACCTCATGGAAGGCGCCTTTATCTTCGATCTGGAGAAGATGGTCGGCCTCACCGGTCTGAGCATCACCGTCTCCGGCGCCTGGACCACGGGGAGCAGCCTTTCCGACGAACACGTCGGCAACATCTTCGACACGATGGAGATCTTCAACGGTGACTCCGTCCGCCTGGTCGAGCTCTATCTCCAGCAGAACCTGTGGGACGACAGCGTGATCCTGAAGGGCGGACGGGTGACGGCCGGCGACTACTTCGCCTTCTCGCCGCTCTACTACTACTACATCTCCGCCGCGGTCGACGAGAACCCCTTGAGCATTCTGATCAACGCCCCCTCCTTCACCACGGACCCCTTCGCGCAGTGGGGCCTCATCGGAGAGCTGCACCCGCACGACGACTTCTACTTCTTGGCCGGCGTCTTCAACGCCGATCCCTCGGTTCAGGACGATGACCGCCATGGCGTCGACTTCAAGCTGAACCCGCAGGACGGCGTCCTCACCGTCGCGCAAGCCGGCTACAAGGCCGATCTGGGATCGGACAAGAAGACCCTGCCGGGGCACTACGCGCTCGGCCTCTACTACGACAGCAGCGACTACGCGCGGCTGGACGATCCCGAGCGCGGCGAGACCGGCAACCTCGGGCTCTACCTGATGGCGGACCAGATGATCTACCGCGAGAAGGAAGGGAGCCTCGACCAGGGCATAGTCCCCTGGGCGGCGGTCACCATCGCGCCGCAAGAGAGCATCAACACCCTGCCCTTCGCGGCCTATGGCGGTGTCCTCTACCACGGCTTGATCCCGGGGCGGGAGAGGGACACGACGGGCCTGGCGGTCTACTACGGCCGCTTCAGCGACGACTTGGCCGGACAGAGCTACGAGCTCGTTTTCGAGGCCACGCATCAGCTGCAGCTGACGCCCTGGATCTATGTCACTCCGGACTTTCAGTACGTCATGAATCCCGGCGGCACCGGAACGATTCCCAACGCCGTGGTGATCGGGGCGGAGATCGGCATCGACTTCTGAAGACTGCCGCGCCGCCGCGGCCCGTCGCGCCGCCAGGAAGTCTGTTCGTGACTTGCGGTCATGGGAGACCCTAAGATCCGCCGGCCGTCCGGAGCGGGGGAACTCCGGTTCCGGCGGCAGTCGTCCGCAAGAACGGGAGGGCCGAGGCAAAGGAGCATAGTCATAAGCTGCCCCTATGAAGTGGTAGGAATTATCGATTTTGCTTCTTCAACGCAGTCACGTGACGTCAAGCCGGGTCCAGATACCCGAAGGACGAGTGAGACGGTGCCGACAAGGACCGTATCGAAGGGAGATCGAACCAATGGGAAAGACGAAAACACTTCTGCTGGCGATGGCGGCGGGCCTTCTGGCCGCATCGACGGCGCGCGCCGAGACCGAGCTCACGGTCTACACCGCCGTGGAGGCCGAGGATCTCAAGCGCTATGCCGAGGCCTTCAACCAGGATCATCCGGACATCACCATCAACTGGGTGCGTGATTCGACCGGCATCGTGACCGCCAAGCTCTTGGCCGAGAAGAACAACCCGCAGGCCGACGTGATCTGGGGCTTGGCCGCCACCTCGCTCTTGCTGCTGAAGGCCGAGGGCATGCTGGAGCCCTATTCCCCCAAGGGCGTCGATAGCCTGGATCCCAAGTTCGTCGACAAGGACCGCCCGCCCTACTGGGTCGGCATGGACGCCTGGGTCGCCGCCGTCTGCTACAACACCGTGGAGGCCGACAAGCTGGGCCTGACGCCGCCCACCTCCTGGCAGGATCTGACCGACCCCATGTACAAGGGGCATGTGATCATGCCGAACCCCAACTCCTCCGGCACTGGCTTCCTGGACGTCTCCAGCTGGCTGCAAATGTTCGGCGAGAAGGGCGGTTGGGAGTACATGGACAAGCTGCACGAGAACATCGCGCGCTACACCCACTCCGGCTCCAAGCCCTGCAAGCTGGCGGCGGCCGGTGAGATCCCGATCGGTATCTCCTTCGCCTTCCGCGGCGCCAAGTCCAAGGCCGCTGGCGCGCCCTTGGAGATCATCGTGCCGAGCGAGGGCGTGGGCTGGGACATGGAGGCGACCGCCATCGTCGCCGGCACCGAGAAGCTGGATGCCGCCAAGACCCTGGTCGATTGGTCCATCACCAAGAAGGCCAACGAGATGTACAACGAGGGCTATGCCGTGGTCGCCATGCCGGGCGTGGCCAAGCCGGTCGAGCACTTCCCGGAGGGCCTGATCGACGCCATGATCGACAACGACTTCGAGTTCGCCGCCAACAACCGCAAGGCCATCCTGGCCGAGTGGCAGAAGCGCTACGACTCCAAGTCCGAGCCGAAAAGCTAGACCGCCTGCCCGGTGGGAGCGGCTGGCCGCTCCCACCGCCTCGGGGGGCCGGGGTCCCGGACGGACCGCCGGCCTCACCGCCAGCTCATCTCCGACAGACGGCCGAGGGTCTTGCCGTGCCGCAGGATAGCGCCCCCTATCTTCAGATATCCGAACTTTGGAAATCCTTCGGCGACTTCATCGCCCTGCGGGACATCTCACTGGAGGTCAAGGACGGGGAGTTCATCTGCTTCCTCGGCCCCTCCGGCTGCGGCAAGACGACCTTGCTGAGAGCCATCGCGGGCCTGGACCTGCAGACCTCGGGCAAGATCCTGCAAGGCGGCAGGGACGTCTCGGCGCTGCCGCCCTCGCAGCGCGATTTCGGCATCGTCTTCCAGTCCTATGCCCTCTTCCCCAACCTGACGGTGGAGAAGAACATCGCCTTCGGTCTGGAGAACACCGGTCGCAGCAAGACCGAGATCGCCGCGCGCGTCAGCGAGCTTCTGGACCTGGTCGGCCTGCCAGAGCAGCGCAAGAAGTACCCGGCCCAGCTTTCCGGCGGACAGCAGCAGCGCATCGCCTTGGCCCGCGCCATCGCCACCTCGCCGGGGCTCCTGCTGCTGGACGAGCCGCTCTCCGCGCTCGACGCCAAGGTGCGCGTGCGCTTGCGTCACGAGGTCAAGGAGCTGCAGCGCAAGCTGGGAATCACCACCATCATGGTGACCCACGACCAGGAAGAAGCGCTCGCCATGGCCGACCGCATCGTGGTGATGAACCACGGCGTCATCGAGCAGGTCGGCACCCCGACCGAGGTCTACCGCGAGCCCGAGACCCTCTTCGTCGCCGACTTCATCGGCGAGATGAACCAGGTCGAGGCCGCGATCGGAGCCGACGGCAGCCTGTTGATCGGCAAGCGGGCCTTCGCCTGCCACGATCACCGCTTCGCCGAAGGCCAGCGCGTGATTGGCGCCATCCGACCCGAGGACGTGATACCGCATGAGATCGGGTACCAGCCGAAGGCCGGCGACGTGAACTGCCTCGATGTCGTGCTCGACGAGATGGAGTTCCTAGGCTCCTTCTGGCGCAGCCGCTTGAAGAGCGACGCCTTCGGCGAGGCGGAACTGATCGCTGACTTTTCGATCAATGCCGTCCGACGGCTCTCGCTCGCCGAGAAGATGACCATGACCGTTGAGCTGCCAGCGGGTCGCTTGATGGCCTTCGCCCCGCCAGACTGGAATGAGCTCCGCGCGGAGGACCGCCAGGGCGGAGGCGCCGTCGGCAATGGCTGACACGCTGACCCAGGCCCTGCCGCGCGGCCCCAAGATCAAGTCCAAGCTCAGCCGCGACGACCTGATCATGCGCGGCAGCATGATCGTCATCGCGCTCTATCTCTTCGTCACCTTGGCCTTCCCGCTCTACGCCATGCTGTCGAAGGCCTTCTCGACCTACACCTTCGACCTCACGCGCTACGAGTTTCAGGTCAGCGACGAGAACGGGCAATTCCTGACACCACCGGTGACGGCCGCCAAGCTGAACGAAGAACTGGGCGCCCTCAGCGCGGGCGAGCTTGCCACCAGTTCGGACGGCCGCCTGCCGGCAACCAGCTTCTTCCCGGATTTCAGCTTCCGCAGTCCCGTCCTCTACAAGATCCGCGGCACGACGCCGGACAGCCGCTTTCTTGTCGGCTCGACGCCGCACAGCGGGACCGAGTGGGTCGAGCTCGACTCCAACAAGTTTCGGCGCGTCGTCCTGCGCCCGGTCGAGGATGTCGGGCTCGCCAACTTCGCCAGCTACTTCTCCACGCCGGCGCTCTTCAGCTCGATCCAGAACTCCCTGGTCATCGCCACCATCAGCACGGTCATCACCGTCGCCCTGGCCTTCGGCTTCGCCTATGCGCTCAACCGCAGCTGCATGCGCTTCAAGGGCCTCTTCCGGCTGATCGCCATGGCGCCGATCCTGGTGCCCTCACTGCTGCCCGGCATAGCCCTGGTCTACCTCTTCGGCAATCAGGGCATGCTGAAGGAACTGATGATGGGGGAATCGATCTACGGCCCCATCGGCATCGTCATCGGTTCGGTCTTCTTCACCTTCCCTCATGCCTTCCTGATCATCTCCACCGCCTTGGCGATCTCGGACGCCCGGCTCTACGAGGCGGCCGTCTCGCTGCGCGCCTCGCGCTGGCGGACCTTCTGGACCGTCACCATTCCGGGCGCGCGCTACGGCCTCATCTCAGCAACCTTCGTGGTCTTCAACCTGGTGATCACCGACTTCGGCCTGCCCAAGGTCATCGGCGGACAGTTCAACGTGCTGGCCGTCGATATCTACAAGCAGGTGATCGGTCAGCAGAACTTCGAGATGGGCGCGGTGGTCTCCGTCGTCCTGATCGTGCCGGCGATCCTGGCCTTCGCCATCGACCGGCTGGTGCAGAGCAAGCAGGTCGCCCTGCTCTCCGCCCGCTCCGTCCCCTACGAGCCGAAACCCAGCCCCAAGGCGGATTGGCTGGCGCTCGGTTATTGCGGCCTGGTCGCGACCTTCATCATCGGCCTGCTCGCCGTCTGCCAGTTCGCCGCCCTGGTGAAGTTCTGGCCCTACGACCTGAGCCTCAGCTTCAACAACTACCGCTTCGACATCATGGACGGCGGCGGCTGGGACTCCTACTTCAACTCCATTGAGCTGGGTCTCTTGACCGCCGTCGTCGGCACCTGCGTGATCTTCTTCGGCGCCTACCTCGTGGAGAAATCCAACGGCTTCAGGGTCGGGCGCGGGGTCTTCCAGCTGCTGGCGATGCTGCCGATGGCCATCCCGGGCATGGTCCTGGGCCTCGCCTACATCTTCTTCTTCAACGACCCCGCCAACCCGCTCCACATCATCTACGCGACCATGGCAATTCTGGTGGTCTGCACGGTGACGCACTTCTACACCGTCTCGCACCTGACCGCCGTCACCGCGCTGAAACAAATGGACCGGGAGTTCGAATCGGTCTCCGCCTCCTTGAAGCAGCCGACCATGAAGCTCTTCAGCCGGGTCACCGTGCCGGTCTGCCTGCCGGCGATTCTCGACATCTCCATCTATCTCTTCGTGAATGCCATGACCACGGTTTCGGCCGTCGTCTTCCTCTATTCGCCGACCACGACCTTGGCCTCCATCGCCGTCCTCAACATGGACGACGCCGGCGACATCGCGCCGGCCGCGGCCATGGGCATGATGATCTTCTACACCAACGCGGCCGCGCGGATTCTGCATCAGATCGCCTCCAAGGGCGTCCTCAAGCGTACCCAAGCCTGGCGAACACGCTGAGGAGCTAGGCTGCCTTCTGGATATGTGCTGTGGCCTTGCGCATGAAGGCCCGAATGACACGGACGTCGCGACGCTGCGAGAGACAGACCAGGGTCTCGGTCATGGACATCCGCACCCGCTTCAACGGCAGCCGGACGAGGCGGGCGTCATTGCCGAATTCAGCCTCCGAGACAAAGCCGACGCCGGCGCCCGAAGCGACGATCTCGCGCACTGCTTCGCGGCCTTCCGCCTCGATCGTGGGCGTCAGATCAATGCCCAGCCGCGCCGCGAACTCCTCCAGCTTCTGACGGGTCTTCGAGCCCTTCTCGCGAAACACCAGGGGCATCTTGGCCAACTCGGACAAGGCGTAGGGCTGCTCCCGAGGCGCCAGGAAGCCCCTGGCCGCGAAGGCGACGATCGGCGAGGTGCCGAGGTCGAGCCTGTCGAAGTCCTTGCCGGGGTCGAGGCTGCCGACCACGCCGATCTCGGCGTTGTAGGCGCGCAGCTTGGCCAGGACCTCTGCGGTGTTACCCGTCTGCAGGGTGACGAAGACCTCGGGATAGTCGGCGCGAAAGCTGCTGAGCACCTCCGTCACGTGATGCGCCGAATCGGCGACGATGCGCAGCCGCCCGGTGATGGCAGTGCGGCTTTCGGAGAGATACTCCTCGATCCGCTCCTCGGTCTCGAAGAGCTGATTAGTCAGGATGAAAAGCCGCTCTCCCTGCTCGGTCAGTTGCACCCGCTTGCGTTCGCGGTGGAACAGCAGGACGTCATAGTCCTGCTCCAGCTTGCGCACCTGCTCGGAGACCGCCGGTTGGGACAGGAAGAGCGCTGCGGCGGCGCGGGAGAATCCGCCATGCAGCGCGACATTGTGGAAAGCGCGAAGCTGGCTGTAGCGCATGGCAATCCCTCCCAACTAATCCATAGGCCTGGCCTATGTTTAGATACCTATTAGCGATTTTACATATAGTCGGCAATCCACCAGTTAGGGGGGCGATAGAGCAACCGCCTAGGACCGCACGCCATGTCGACAGCCCTTCCGAAGACCGCAGCGCCAGACCTAGACGACCCCTTTCTGCTGACTCCCGGACCGCTCAACACCGCGGCCGATACCAAGGCGGCGATGCTGAGGGATTGGGGCAGTCGAGACGCTGAGTTCCGCGCCATGACGGCAGAGGTGCGCGCGCGGCTTCTGGCCATGCTGGGGCCAGACACCGAGCGCTACGACTGCGTGCTGATGCAGGGCAGCGGTACCTTCGCCGTCGAGGCGATGCTCGGCAGCTTCGTGCCGCAGAACGGTAAGGTGCTGGTCCTGATCAACGGTGCCTACGGTAAGCGGGCAGCGCAGATAATGGCTTACCTGGGTCGCGCGTATCGGACGCTCGACAAGGGCGACTACCTGCCCTACCGCGGCCCCGAGGTCGCCGAGATTCTGGCCGAGGATCCCGACATTACGCACGTCTTTGCCATTCACTGCGAGACCAGCGCCGGCATCATGAACGCGCTGGAGGAGATCGCCGAAGCGACCGCCGCCGCCGGGCGCAAGCTGCTGATCGACTCCATGTCGGCCTTCGGGGCCATGCCGCTCGACCCAGACAAGGTCTCCTTCGAGGCCATGGTATCCTCAGCCAATAAGTGCATCGAGGGCGTGCCGGGTTTCGGCTTCGTCTTCGCGACCAAGGCGGCGCTGGAAGCGGCCAAAGGCAACAGCCATTCCTTGAGCCTCGACGTCCATGCCCAGTGGGCACACATGAACAAGACCGGTCAGTGGCGCTTCACCCCGCCGACCCACGTCATCGCGGCCTTCCTCAAGGCACTCAAGGCGCACGAGGCCGAAGGCGGTGTCGCCGGTCGTGGTGCGCGCTACGCCGGCAATCGCGACGTCTTGGTGGCAGGCATGCGCGCACTCGGCTTCGAAACGCTGCTGGACGACCGCTGGCTCTCGCCGATCATCGTCACCTTCTTCTGCCCGGACGATCCCAAGTTCGAGTTCGAGCGCTTCTATCAGCTGATGAAGCAGAAGGGCTTTGTCATCTACCCCGGCAAGCTGACCGTGGTAGACAGCTTCCGCCTCGGCTGCATCGGCCAGCTGGACGAGGAGGTCATGCGCAAGGCGGTGACGGCTGCCGGCGAATGCCTGGCCGAAATGGGCGTCGAACGCGCGACGCCGCCGGCCGAGGCCCTGGAACAGCGCGCTGTGCTCGCGGCCTGACCGCCGCAAAGGAAAAGGACGAGATGACCATCAACTCAGACATAGTCGTCAACGAGCGCAGCTACCCGGCGCCGAAGGTCTGTGCCGTCGCGATCTGCCTGGACGGCTGCGAGCCGGCCTACTTCGACGAGGCCATCGCCGCCGGCTGCATGCCGACCCTGAAGCGGATGCGCGAAACCGGGACCGACCGCCTGGCGCACTCCGTGGTGCCGACCTTCACCAACCCCAACAACCTCTCGATAGCCACCGGCAGGCCGCCCAGCGTGCACGGCATCTGCGGCAACTTCCTATTCGACACCGAGACCGGCAAGGAGGTGATGATGAACGAGGTGCGCTTCCTGCGCGCGCCGACGCTCTTCTCCCGCTTCTACGAGGCCGGCGCCAAGGTCGCCGTGGTGACCGCCAAGGACAAGCTGCGCGCGCTCCTGGGCGCGGGTCTCAGGTTCGACGAGGACCGGGCGCGCAGCTTCTCGGCCGAGAAGGCGGACAGCACCACCTTGGCCGAGAACGGCGTCGACAAAGCCTCGGACTGGCTCGGCATGCCGCAGCCCGAGGTCTATTCGGCGGAGCTTTCGGAGTTCGTCTTCGCCGCCGGCGTGAAGCTCCTGCAGGAGTGGCAGCCGGACGTCATGTTCCTGACGACGACCGACTACGTGCAGCACAAGCACGGCCCCGGCACGCCGGAGGCCAATCGCTTCTATGCCATGTTCGACGGCTACCTGGCCCAGCTGGACGCGATGGGCGCCGCCATCGTCATCACCGCCGACCACGGGATGAAGCCCAAGCACAAGGCCGACGGCAGCCCCTCGGTCATCTATGCGCAGGACATCCTGGACACCTGGCTTGGCACTGGGGCCGCGCGGGTGATCCTGCCGATCACCGACCCCTATGTGGTGCATCACGGCGCGCTCGGCTCCTTCGCCACCGCCTACCTGCCGGAGGGGGTGGACCGGGCCGAGATCGTGGCGCGGCTGCAAGGGCTGGACGGCATGCTGAGCGTGATGGACAAGGCCACGGCGGTCGAGCGCTTCGAGCTGCCGGGCGACCGCATCGGCGACATCGTCCTGATCTCCGGCGAGAACACGGCCATCGGCACCTCGGCCGACCGGCACGACCTGGCCGCGCTCAAGGAACCGCTGCGCTCGCACGGCGGGCTCACCGAGCAGGTGGTGCCCTTCGTGATGAACCGCGCCGCCGACCTGCCCTCGGCGCCGGAGCTCAGGAACTTCGACGCCTTCTTCTACGCCACCGCCGCCGCCGCCGAGTAACAGAGAGCATCATGACCCAGCTTCCGATCGAGCCCCGTCACGAGGCCATGCGCATCGCCGGCCGCAAGGTCGACGTCAAGGAGCGCGTGCCGGTCCACTATCCCTTCACCGACGAGGTGATCGGCTCGGTCCCAGCCGGCGGCGCCGAGCATGCCAGCGAGGCCTTCGAGATCGCGTCCCGCTACGAGCCAACGCTCACCCGTTACGAGCGCCAGAAGATCCTGCTGAACACGGCCAGGATACTGAACGAGCGCAAGCAGGAGCTGGCGCCCATCATCACCGCCGAGCTGGGCATCTCCTTGAACGACTCGCTCTACGAGTGCGGGCGCGCCTTCGACGTCTACACGCTGGCCGGCCAGATGTGCATTCACGACGACGGCGAGATCTTCTCCTGCGATCTGACCCCGCACGGCAAGGCGCGCAAGATCTTCACCCTCCGCGAGCCGCTGACGGCGATCTCCGCGATCACGCCCTTCAACCATCCCCTCAACATGGTCAGCCACAAGATCGCGCCGGCGATCGCCACTAACAACTGCATCGTGGTGAAGCCGACGGAGCTGACGCCCTTGACCGCCATCTGGCTGGCCGACGCCCTCTACGAGGCCGGCCTGCCGCCGGAGATGCTGTCCGTCGTGACCGGTTGGCCGCAGGACATCGGCGAGGAGATGATCACCAACCCCAACATCGAGCTGATCACCTTCACCGGCGGCATCCCGGTCGGCAAGATGATCGCCGCCAAGGCGGTCTACAAGCGCCAGGTGCTGGAGCTGGGCGGCAACGACCCCCTGATCATCCTGAACGATCTGGGCGAGGCCGATCTCGCCAAGGCGGCCGACCTCGCGGTGGCGGGCGCGACCAAGAATTCCGGCCAGCGCTGCACGGCGGTCAAGCGCATCCTCTGCCAGGAAAGCGTGGCCGAGCGCTTCTCGGCGATGGTGCTGGAGCGCGCCAAGGCGATCCGCTTCGGCGACCCGATGGACTCCGCGACCGACCTCGGCACCGTCGTTCACGCCAAGGCGGCCGAGAGCTTCGAAGAGCGGGTCTACTCTGCCGCCAACCAGGGCGCCAAGGTGCTCTACGACCCGGGCCGCGTGGGGGCCCTGCTGCCGCCCATCGTGGTCGACCATGTCCCGCACGAGAGCGAGCTGGTGATGGAGGAGACCTTCGGTCCCGTGGTGCCCATCGTGCGCGTGCCGGACGACGACGACGCGGTGCGCGCGATCTCCAACGGCACCGCCTACGGGCTGTCCGCCGGCGTCTGCACCAACGACTTCCGCCGCATGCAGGCCTTCATCAGCGGCCTCAAGGTCGGCACGGTGAACATCTGGGAGGTGCCCGGCTTTCGCATCGAGATGTCGCCCTTCGGCGGCATCAAGGACAGCGGCAACGGCTACAAGGAAGGCGTCATCGAGGCGATGAAGAGCTTTACCAACGTGAAGACCTTCTCCCTGCCCTGGACCTAGCCCGGGCATGGCCGAGGGGCTCACCCATACGGAAGGCGAATCGAACCGCTCGGCGGCGCGAAAAGCCTGGGCCAACCAGTCCATCGGCCCGCGGTCGAGGCCTCTCCTCCAGCGCGATGCGGAGGTCTTCCTGCACCAGAGCCTCTCCAGCCCCTGCGTCAGCACGATCCGCAAGGCCGAGGGCATCTGGATCGAGGACTGCGACGGGCGCCGCTACATGGATTTCCATGGCAACTCGGTGCACCACATCGGCTACGGCCACCCCAAGCTGGTGGCCGCGATCAAGCAGCAGCTGGACCAGCTGCCCTTCTCGCCGCGGCGCTTCACCAACGAGGTGTCGGTCGAACTGGCCGAACGGCTGGCGGCGCTGACGCCGGAGGGCCTGGACAAGACGCTCTTCACCACCGGCGGGTCGGACGCCATCGAGGTGGCGCTCAAGATCGCCCGCGCCGCCACCGGGCGCTTCAAGACGCTCTCCTTTTGGGATGCCTTCCACGGCGCCGGCTTCGGCGCCGCCTCGATCGGCGGGGAGGAGACCTTTCGCTCGCACATCGCCGGGCCGCTGCTGCCCGGCGCCGAGCATGTCGCGCCCTTCGCCTGCTACCGCTGCCCCTACAATCACAGCGGACCCGACGTCTGCGGGCTCGCCTGCGCCAAGATGGTGGACTACGTGCTGGGCCGCGAAGGCGACGTCGCGGCCGTCGTCGCCGAGCCGATGCGCGCCGTTCCCTACGTGCCGCCGCCCGGCTTCTGGCGCGCGGTGCGAGAGGCCTGCAACGCGCATGGCGCGCTCTTGATCATGGACGAGATCCCGACCGGCCTCGGCAAGACCGGCCGCCTCTTCGCGTTCGAGCACGACGGCGTGGTGCCCGACATCCTGGTCATGGGCAAGGCGCTGGGCGGCGGCATCCTGCCCATCGCCGCCGCGATCGCCCGCGCCGACCTCGACGTCTGCGGCGACTTCGCCATCGGCCACTACACCCACGAGAAGAACCCGGTGACCGCGAGGGCGGCGCTCACCACCTTGCAGATCATCGAGGAAGAGGGCCTGGTGGCGCGCGCGGCCGATCTCGGCCGCCATGCCATGGACCGCCTGGGCGACCTCGCCGCCGGCAGTCCCATCGTCGGCGACCTTCGCGGGCGCGGGCTGATGATCGGCATCGAGATCGTCTCCGACCGCGCCGACAAGACGCCGGGAGTGGCGCTGGCCGAGCAGATCTACTACCAATGCCTGGAGGCCGGCCTCAGCTTCAAGATCAGCCAGGGCTGCGTCCTGACCCTGTCGCCGCCGCTGACCATTGCCCGGGCGGACCTGGAGCGCGCGCTGTCGATCGTCGAGGAGGCGATCGCCCAGGTTACGCCCTAGGTGCAGGGGCTATCCTGAAAGGAAAGCTTCCGCCGCGGCGAAGATCTGCGGCGCCGCACGCTCGGCGACGGCGAAGTGGGAGGCACCGCCGATGACGCTGTACTGCCGGGTCTTCGCGCCCAAGGCGTCGAAGAGGCGTGAGGCGTCGGCATGGGTGCTGGTCGGATCGGCGGCACCGCGCAGCAACAGGGTCGGCAGCTCGATCGCCTTGGGGTCGTAGAGCGGGCGGCCGGTGAAGACGGAGTGGAGGTCGACCAAGGTGCCGTTCGGCGCGCGAAAGGCGGCGGGCCGGCGCTTGGCCGCGGCCGGGTCGCCGTCCAGGGCGCTGTCGAAGAGGGCGCGAAAGACCGCCTCCGGCCGGTAAGCGGTCTTATCGGCCAAGGGGATCTCGCTGTCCCAGCGCTGGCGAAAACCGGTTTCCTCCACCCAGCGGTAGGCGCCCAAGCCCGGATTGAGACGGTCGGGGTCCTCCGGCGCGCCGCAGATCTTCAGCCAGGTCTCGTTGCGATCGGCATAGAGCGGCGCATAGAGCACCAGGCGCCGCAGCTTCGCCGCCCCCGGCCCGCCGGCATAGAGCGCGCAGGTGACCGAGCCCCAGGACCCGCCCACCAGGTCGATCCGCTCGCGGCCGGTGGCCTCCCGCACCGCCTCCACCGCGCGGTCGATGTCGTGGAGTACGTCCGTGGCGGTGGCGTAAGGCGGACTGTCGGCGGCCGGGCGGTCGAAGCAGGCCGGCCGCTCGGAGCGTCCATAGCCGCGCAGGTCGACGGCGAAGGCCTCCCGGCCGGCCGCCCCGGCCGCGTCCATCCAGGAGTAGCCTTGCAAGGGAACGTCGTAGAGGTCGGAGGCGAGCGTGGCGCCGTGCACGAAGAGCAGCGCGCCCCGAGGCGCGCCCAGCGGACCGCGCTGCCGCAGCGCCAGGCGCGGCCCGCCACCGTCCAGAAAGCTGATGTCCGACGGGTTCACGCGGTCTCCTTCAAAGACTGGCCGGCAGCCAGGTGACCAAGCCCGGCCACAGGGCCAGCACCACCATACCGGCGATGAAGAGCAGGATCACCGGCAGGCTGGCGCGAAAGATCTGCCCGACGCCCAACTGCGGCGCGGCCCCCGCCAAGGCGAAGAGCGTGTAGCCGAAGGGCGGTGTCACGCTGCCCAAGGTGAGGTTGATCAGGAAGAGGGTCCAGAACCAGATGGGATCGAAGCCCAGAGCCGCCACCAAGGGACTGTAGAGCGGTACCGCCATCAGCAAGAAGGCCACCTGGTCCAGAAACATGCACAGCACGAAGGGCACCAGCATCATCAGTGCCAGCATGACCATCGGCTCCAGATCGAGCCCGGTCGACCAGGCGACGAGCGCCCGGGTGGCCCCGGTAAAGGCCAAGAGCTGACTGAAGAGGCGCGAGGCGGCGACGATCACCAGGATCATCGCGCTCACCCGTGTCGCCGCCGTCAGCGCCTCCACCAGCATGGCCCAAGACAAGCGCCGGTAAATCGCGGCCACGGCGATGGCGCCCAGGACGCCTGTGGCGGCGGATTCGCTCGGCGTCGCGATGCCGAGCACGATCAACCCCATCACCGAGAGCACGATCAGAAGAAAGGGCAGCATGCGCGCCAGCGCGCCCAAGAGGCTGCCCGCGCCCGCCTCGCTCGCGGGGCGGTCCGGCGGCGCGACCGAGGGATCGCGCAAGACCGAAAGGCCGACCCAGCCGACGGTCAGGGCGGCCAGCAGCAGCCCGGGGACGATCCCGGCGACCAGGAGGCCGGCGATGGAGACCTCCGCCATGGAGCCGACGATGATGGCCAGGAAGGAGGGCGGGATGATCGGCGCCAGGGAGGCGCCTGCGAGGATCACGCCGGCCGAATGGCGCGCCGAGTAGCCGCGTTCCGTCATGCTGGGCAGGGCGGAGCGGCCCAGCAACGCCGCCACGGCGACCGCCGACCCGCTGAGCGCGCCGAAGACGGTCGAAAGCGAGATCACCACCAGGTAGAGCCGCCCGCGCAAGCGCCCGATGAGGCGATCGACGCTGTCGAAGAGCACCTCCACCGAGCCCGAGCGAAAGAGGATCTCGCCCATCAGGATGAAGAGCGGCACCGCCGCGAAGGCGCCCGTGGTCACGCTGTCGACGACCGAGTTGGCGAAGAGCCCGAAGCCGCGCGATCCGATCAGGAGCAACAGACCGCCGAGGTTCACCACCAGAAAAGCGACGAAGACCGGCAGTCCGGTCAGCATGAGGAGGAAGAGCGCGGCGAAGAAGAAGGCCAGCGCCAGTGGCCAATCCATCGCTAGCCGCCCTTGATCGGAGCCAGGGCCGTTCGCAGGAAGACCAGGCCGGAGACCGCGAAGCCGACGACGACGGTGCCGGTGATCCACACCTTGGGGATCGGCGCGGCACCTTGCGTCAGCACGCCGCGCGCGAGCTGGCGGGCCGCCTCTTCCGAGACGATCCAGGCCGCGCCGAGGCAGACCAGGCCCGCCGCGAGCGCCAGGCTCCTAGCCTGCGCGCGCGGCCAGGGTGAGCGTTCGGAAAGGAAGGTGATCGCCACGTGGCCTTGCCGCCGGGTGACCTCCGGCAGGGCCAGCATGACGACAGCCGCCAGGAGATAGCCGACGCTGTCGGCGGCCCAATGCGTCGGCGCATCGAAGGCATAGCGCAGCAGGACCTCGACGCTGGTGACCGCCACCAAGGCCGCGAGCCCGGCCGCCGCCAGCGCGAAGAGCGCCAGCGAGACCCAATCGAGCGCGCGCAAGAGGCCCGAGGCAAGGCTCACTGCGTGAGCCCGGCCGCCTTCGCCTTGGCGCGCAGGGCCTCCGCGTCGGCCCCGGCCTTCGCGGTGGAGACCGCCCAGACTCCATCCGACCAGAGGCGATCCAGTTCCGCCGCCTCGGCCGCGGAGAAGGCGGTCTCCTGCATGCCCAGCTCCTTGAGGGCCGCGAACTCCTCAACCGCCAGATCGTTGAATCGCTGCACGCTGTCCAGCTCCAACTGCCGCCCGACCTCCAGGATCTTGGCCTGGGTCTCGGGGTCCAAGGCCTCGAAGGCGTCGAGGTTCATGAAGATCATGAGGCCGACCTGACCGAAGACCGGCCGGGTCATGTAGTCGGCCACCTCGTACCACTTGAAATCCTTGACGCCGGTCAACCCCCAAGCGGCGCCGTCGACGACGCCCGTCTGCAGCGCCGTGTAGACCTCGCCACCGCCCAGGACAACGGGAGAGCCGCCCAATGCTTCGATCATGGGGTGATAGGAGACCGTGCCGCGGATCTTGCGACCCTCGAAGGCAGGCTCGGCGGCGATCGGCTCTTTCAGGACGTAGTGGAACCCGTCGCTGCCGGTGGGCGGGGCCGAGATCAGCTTCAAGCCGCGGGCGCGATAGTGTTGGTCCAGCATGTCGATGATGCCGGCCTCGCGCCGCGCCGTCGGATCGGCGTCGACCGCGTCGATCGCCAATCCCAGCGCGGTGGCGCCGGCATGGTAGGCCGGGTGGGTGAAGAGGAGATCGAAGACCCCCGACTGCACGGGCTCGAACTGCTCGAAGCCCGGGACCACGTCGGGTCCGGAGAGCACGACGGTGACCGCGCCGTCGGTCGCGTCCGCCAGCTGCTCCATGAAGGGCAAGGCGATCTCCCGCGTGAAGATGAAGTTCTCCGGGAACCCCGACACCATGGTCAGCTCTTGCGCTTGGGCCGCCGTGCCCAAGCCCAGCAAGACGGCAATCGCCGCTAGCGTTCTCCTCATCGTCGCTCTCCTCCCGCATCTCCTTGGTGAGCCGGCTGGCCGCTATACAGTGCCAAATGGAACTATATTGTCAAGTTCCATTTGGAACCAATTGTGCTATCACTGCGGCCATGAGCGACCCGGCACGGAAAGACCCGCCCGAGAGGCATGAGCCGCAGGACCTGCGTCAGGTGATGCTGCGCGAGACCCCCGTACGCACCGCCTTCCGACTGAACTACGTCGCGAACAGCTACACCGCCGGCCTCTACAAGCGGATGGAGGCGGAGGAGGGCATCACGCGCGCCCAGTTCATCGTGCTGCTGTGCCTCTCGGTGCGCGACGGCACCACGGCCCAGGAGATCGCCGAGGCGACGCACCGGCCGAAGAACAGCCTGTCCCGGGCGGTCAGGGCTTTGGAAGAGAAGGGCTTGATCGAGCGCCGGCAGGACCCAGGCGACCAGCGCCGCCAGCCGATGGGGATGAGCGCGGCCGGGCGCAAGCTCTTTCGGCGTTTGGAACCCATGGCCAGCCGGCGCGAAGCGGAGATGCTGGCGCCCCTCACCCCGGCGGAAAGGGAGACTCTCTCGCTCCTGTTGATCCGCATGGCCCTGGTGTTCTGAGAAGAGCGATCGCGGCCGTCTGATCGTCCCGGCCTGTCAAAGGCGTGCCGGAAGCGATAGGCTGGCGCCGAGGACGGGCGAGAGGTCGGACACCCTATGCTGGACGGCGTACTGTTGCTGTGGTTCCTCCTGACCTTGGGGTCCCTGATCTTCGTCGTCTGGGACCAGGCCACCAACACGCCGTCAGTCGGGGTGATGAAACTCGCCTGGGTGCTGGTGATCCTCTACACCGGACCCGTCGGCCTGTTCGTCTATCTGCTCTCCTGCCGGCAGCCGCTGCCGGACAGCCACGATGCCTTCATCGCCGCGCACTGGAAGCAGACCGTCGGCTCCATGGCCCACTGCCTGGCGGGCGACGCGACCGGCATCATCGTCTCGGCCATCGTGGTCTATCACTTCGGCCTTCCCAACGGCCTCGACCTGATCATCGAGTACCTCAGCGCCTTCGTCGTCGGGCTGCTGGTCTTCCAGGCGCTCTTCATGCGCGACATGTTCGGTAGCTACTGGACGGCGGTGCGCAAGACCTTCTTCTCGGAGACGGTCTCGATGAACATGGTCATGGTCGGCATGATCCCCACGATGATGATCCTGATGCATGTGGTGCCCGAGGGCGACAATCCCTGGAAGGGCGCGTTCTGGGGCGTCATGTCGGCGGCCACCCTGGTCGGCGGCGTGACGGCCTATCCGATCAATTCCTGGCTGGTGGCCAAGGGATACAAGCACGGCATGATGACGGCGCCCTCGAAGACATCGAAGGGCCCGCACCAGGGCCATGCGCAGCATGGGGCAAGCGATGGGACCTCCCACGGGGGTGGCGCACATGAGGCGGCGCACGGCCATGGCACCATGCCCTCGCCCAGCGCCGGCACGGTCGTGAAGGTCTCGCTCGGCACCTTCGCCCTGATGATCGCGGCCGCCGCCGTCGCCGCGATCTTCGTGCCCTTGCGGTTCTAGACCGGGGCCTCTCTGCACCCAGCCTAGGAAAAGCGCCTCGGAACGACCGGCGCCCAGCGACGCTCAAAGAGGAGGGCGCCGTCCTCCCAGACCTGCAAGCGGCCGGTGGGATTGAAAGTGCCGGCCGTCGACCGCAGCCTGGCCTCGCTCCGGACTTCCGCCGTCCAGTCGCCGCGCTCCAGAAGAAAGCGCTGCTCGAAGGCGGCGCAGGCACTGTTCGGATCGGTCAGGTCGATCTCTTGGACGGCACGGCTCTCGACGGAGAGCGCCAGGGACAGCGCGCCGAACCCCTGTCGCTCCATCGGCAGATGCCAGCGGGTGACGCGGCGCTTGCTCTCCGCATCGTCTTCCCTGTGCCGCAGCAGCCGCGGCGCGGCGTGCGATCCTGCATGAAGCGGCGGGTGCGCAAGGGAGACCTCGGCTTCCCGGCCGGACGCCAGGCGGCACGGCAAGGCCAAGGCGGCCTCATCCAGATGCAGGCGCAGGGTGGCATCCGTCGGACCGGGCCAGACCATGGGCCAGTAGGAACTGGAGAGCGCCAGGCGAAGCCGGTGGCCCCGCGCCACCCGATAGGCGGTGTTGGGGAAGGCGATCTCGGCGCGGCACACCTGGTTCCGATCGAGCGGGCGCGGGTTCCGTCCGCCCTCTTCCAGACCGAGGTTTCGCACGGCGAAAACGATCCGAGCCGAGGTCCCGTCGGGCGCGACGTCATTCAGGCGCGCAACCAGGGTCGCCAAGGGACGATCGGCGCTGAGCGCAAGCGTTAGAAGCGGCGCGCCGAGAATCTCCAGCGGCTCCGACAGGGGCGCGCTCTCGAATGTGAGCGCGTTGGCATCGTCGACGCCCTGGTCCTCCGCCAAGCCGCAGTGGCGGCCGAAGTAGCCGGTATCACCCGACGCCACGCCGACCTTCAGAGAGGGCTCCAGCACGGCCGTCCGTTCCGGATCGCACGCGGTCTCCCCAAGACGGCCGTGGTCCAGGAAGAAGCGCTTCTCGGAGATGGTGGCCGAGGGCCAGCGATCCTCCCCGATCCAGCGCCCCGCCCTCTGCTGGATCGTCTTGGAGGGTGGCTGATAGTCCTGCATCCAGACCCTGAGACGCGGCTCCCGATCCACGCCGTTCTCCACGCCCTTCAGCCAGCGATCCCACCAGCGCAGCGCCTCCTGCTGGAAGCCGATGCCGGGGCCGGGCGAGGCCTGATCGGGGTAGTGATGGCCCCAGGGGCCGACGATCCCCCAGGCCCGGTCGCCGCTGCGGCGCAAGAGGTTCATCACCGTGTTGCTGTAGCGGTCCACCCAGCCGCCGATCGCGAGCAGCGGACAGTCGATAGCATCGGGCGTTTCGTCGACCGATCCCCATTGCCAATAGGCGTCGCGCGTCTCGTGCCTGATCCAGGCCTCCAGCGGGAAGGCGGCGGCCTCCAGCCGTTCCAGCCAGATAGCCCGCCAATCAGGGCCGACCGTGTCCGGGTCGGGCGGCAGCGCCAGAATCGCCGGCAGGGTCGCCCCCCACTCGACCGTGTCGGTCAGGAGGCAGCCGCCCATGTGATGGATGTCGTCGTCGAAGCGGTTGTCGGTAGCGCAAACGGCGATGATGGCCCTGAGTTCCGGCGGACGCCTCGCGGCGGCCTGCAGGCTGCTGGTCCCGCCCCAGGACGTCCCCATCATGCCGACCTTGCCGTCGCACCAGCCCTGCCGCGCGATCCAGGCGATGACCTGGAGCGCGTCGTCCAGTTCGGCGGCGCTGTACATGTCGGTCATCACGCCTTCGGAATCGCCGGAGCCGCGCATGTCGACCCTGACCGAGGCATAGCCGTGGCGCGCGAAGAAGGGATGATTGCGCTCGTCCCGCCGCCGCACCAGGTCGCGCTTGCGGTAGGGGATGTACTCCAGGATCGCCGGCACCGTGACGCCCTCCGGCACCACCGGCAGCCAGAGCCTGGCGGAAAGCCTGACGCCATCGGCCAGCGGGATCCAGCAGTGCTCCACCTCCTCGAGGTCGTAGAGGTGATCCCGGACCAGGCTCATCGCCAGACCTGACAGCGCTCGGCAGCCGCGCGCGGAACTCCGATCACGCAGGCTCCTTGAACCACCAGCGGCGTCCGAGACGGCTGTCGTCCATGCGGCGGCTGACCCCGATCGGGCCGTGACCCAGCTTGTCGTTCACGCCGTGCAGGAAGCTCGCAAAGGCGACGACGGTGGTGCCGCCTTCGTCATGGAAGATCTCCTGCGCCTCGAAGTACATCTCCTTGCGCTTGTCCTGATCGCCCTCGGCGCGCGCCTCGGCGAGCAGGCGGTCGAAGCGCTCGTTCTTGAAGTAGGTGTCGTTCCAGGGCGAATCGGCGGTGTAGGTCGAGCTCAGCATCCAGTCGACAGTCGGCCGGCCGTTCCAGTAGACGGCGCACCAGGGCGCCTTCAGCCAGACTTCCGACCAATAGCCGTCGGCCGGCACGCGCTTTACGTCGACGTCGATGCCGACGTCGGCCATCGAGGCCTGCATCAGGACGCCCATGTCCACCGCCCCGCCGAAGGCGCCGTCGCTGGTGGAGAAGACCAGGGGCAGTCTGTCGACGCCGGCCTTCTTCAGGTGGAACTTGGCCCGCTCCGGATCGTATTCGCGTTGCGGCAGGCTGTCGTTGAAGAAGCGCACCCCGCGGCCGATCGGGATGTCGTTGCCGATGTAGCCGAAGCCGCCGAAGACCTTGTCCAGGATCTCCTGGCGCTTGATTCCGTACTTCACCGCCATGCGGATGTCGTTGTCGGTGAAGGGATCGGCGTCGGTGCGCATCGCCGTGGTGTAGTGCTGGCCGCCCGGCGCCTCCAGGATCGAGAAGCCGTCGAGCCTGGCCAGCCGCTTCGCCGTCTTGGTGTCGGGCTGGCCAATGACGTCGGCTGACCCGCTGAGCAGGGCATTGGTCCTGGCGGCCGTGTCGTTGATGTTCAGGAGTTCGATCGTGTCGAAGAAGCCCTGGTCGTCGCGATAGAAGTTCGGGTTGCGCTGGCCGATGAAGCGCACGCCCGGCTCGAACTGCTCCATGACGTAGGGGCCGGTCCCGTTGCCCTTGCCCCAGTCTTCCGTTCCCTCCGCCCCGATTATCAGGCCGAAGGCGGAGAGATGGGCCGGCAGGTCGTAGTTGACCTCCTTCTGCACGATCCTGACGACATCCTTGCCGTCGGCCGCGAGCTTTTCGAAGTTCTCGACGATCTGCTTGCCTTCGGCGAACTTGTTCTCTTCGCTCAGATGCTGGTTCAGCGACCAGACCACGTCGGCCGCCGTCAGCGGCTTGCCGTCGTGGAAGGTCGCCCCCTTCCGCAGCTTGAAGACCCAGGTCTTGCCGTCGGCGGAGGTCTCCCAGCCCTCGGCCAGGCTGGGAAGGGGCGTTCCCTGGCTGTCGATCTCGGTCAGCGTGTCGTAGCAGAGCAGCACCGCCTGGGTGACGTGATCCGTGCCCAGGCTCTGCATGGGATCGAAGGTGTCGGTCGTCGCCCCACCGTCAGCGCCGATGCGCAGGTGGCCGCCGCGCCGCGGGGCCGCTTTCGCGGCATCCGACCAGAGCGCGCTGGCCAAGCCGACGGAGGCACCCAGCGTCACGGCCCTGGTCATGAAGTCGCGTCGGCTCAATGCACTTTGGGACAGCAGCCCGCGAAGCTGGTCCCGCGTCCTGGCATTCGGCATGTCATCCTCCCTTCCTCCCTAGGTCCACGGGCGCGGACCGATGGGCTTGGCATTCCTCGTTTGTGACAGAAACTTACACATGTCAGAGAAATTTTCAACGAAAAATCCACTGATAAAGAACCGAGCACGGAAAATTCTACCGACTGACGGGCCAAGGCCCTGTGGTAGAAGAGAGATTGCGGCAGAGGGTCGTACGGGAGCAGGGATTGGCGACAGCGAAGAGGTCAGAACCGCCAGTGGAGGTTAGCGCTTCGGGCGGGGAGGGCGACACCACCGCCAGCCCGAGCGTCGGATCGGAGATCCGGCAGCTGCGGCGCGCCAGTGGCCTGACCTTGAAGGCCTTGGGCAAGGCGGCCGGCATTTCGCAAAGCTATCTGAGCGTGATCGAGCGCGATGCCGGCAACCCCTCGATCGAGGTCTTGCGGGCCATCGCCGCCGCGCTTTCGGTCGACGTCAACTGGTTCTTCATTCCACGACGCGGCGCCGGCCCCCTGGAGCGCGCCCACGTCGTGCGCGCGGGCTCGCGGCGCAATCTCAATCTACTCTACGGCAGCTCGGTGGCGGAGATCGGCTACTCCGACAGCCTGCTCTCCAGCTCCATCGGCGGGCGCTTCTACATGGGGATGGCGGTCTACGCGCCCGGCGCGGAGCGGCCGGAGGAGCCCATGCACGTCCACGGCGGCGAGGAGCACGGCGTGGTGGTCAAGGGTCAGCTGGAACTGACCCTGGGCGACGAGGTGATCCTCCTCTCCGCCGGCGACAGCTACAGCTTCGACGCCCGCATCCCCCACCATGGCCGCAACCGCACCAACGAAGAGACCCTCTTGGTCTGGGCGGTCTCCCCGGTGGTGATCCCGCGCTCCGTCGAGCAGCGCGAGGAGACAGCCCCCTCGGCGCGGACGGAGGTCAGACGTCGAGGTTCGCGACGCTGAGCGCGTTCTCCTGGATGAATTCGCGCCGCGGCTCGACCACGTCGCCCATCAGGGTAGAGAAGAGCGTCTCCGTCTCGTCGGCATGGGCGATGCGAACCTGCAGCAAGGTGCGGGCCTCCTTGTCCAGGGTGGTCTCCCACAGCTGCTCGGGGTTCATCTCGCCCAGGCCTTTGTAGCGCTGAACGTTGATGCCCTTGCGGCCGGCGTCGAAGACGGCGTCGGCCAGATCGATCGGACCATGGATGACGCGCTCCCAGTCCTTGCCAGTCAGCGTCGCCGGGCCGCCGTAGACGTCCGCTAGGTCCTTGGCGCGCTCGTTCAGGCGCCTGGCCTCGGTGGAGGTCAATACGGCCTGGTCAATCTCCCGCCGCTCGGTCACGCCGCGTAGCACGCGTTCCACCAGATAGCCGCCGCGCTGCTGGTTGGCGCGGCCGGACCAGCCGCGCTCGTGCTCCGGCGCGACCCGATCGAGCCGCTCGGCCACGCGCGTGGCGGCCTCGCCCGCGGCACCGCTCTGCTGCGCCAGGTCCAGGGAGAGCGCGCCGGCGATCGCCGCCTGCTCGACCACCTGCGCGTTGGCCACGCGCAGCGCCAGGATCTGCAGGAGGTTGCGGATATGCGCCGCCTGGCGCACCAGATCCGTCAGGTCCGCGCCGGCCCGCTCGCTGCCGTCGGCCAGGGTCAGGACGGCGTCCTGCAGGCCGCTGTTGATGAGGAAGTCCTCCATCGCCCGCTCGTCCTTCAGGTAGGTCAGGCGGTCGCCCTTCTTGGCCCGGAAGAGGGGCGGCTGCGCGATGTAGAGGTGGCCGCGCTCGATGATCTCCGGCATCTGGCGATAGAAGAAGGTCAGCAAGAGCGTGCGGATGTGGCTGCCGTCCACGTCCGCGTCGGTCATGATGATGATCTTGTGGTAGCGCAGCTTGTCGATGTTGAACTCGTCGCGGCCTATGCTGGTCCCCAATGCCGTCACCAGGGTACCGATCTCCTTGGATCCCAGCATGCGGTCGAAGCGGGCCCGCTCGACGTTCAGGATCTTGCCGCGCAGCGGCAGGATCGCCTGAAACTTGCGCTCGCGGCCTTGTTTGGCCGAGCCGCCGGCGGAATCGCCCTCCACCAGGAAAAGTTCGGAGAGCGCCGGGTCCTTCTCTTGACAGTCCGCTAGCTTGCCAGGGAGAGACGCCACGTCCAGCGCGCCCTTGCGGCGGGTGAGCTCGCGCGCCTTGCGCGCCGCCTCGCGCGCCAGCGCGGCCTCCACCACCTTGGAGACGATGCGCTTGGCGTCGTTCGGATGCTCCTCGAAGAAGGTCGCCAGCCCGTCGTTCACCACCTGCTCGACCACCGGGCGGACCTCGGAGGAGACCAGCTTGTCCTTGGTCTGGCTGGAGAACTTGGGGTCCGGCACCTTGACCGAAAGCACGCAAGTGAGCCCCTCGCGCGAATCGTCTCCCGAGAGCGAGACCTTCTCCTTCTTCAGCAGGCCGGAGGTGGCGGCATAGGCATTGACCTGACGGGTGAGCGCGCCGCGAAAGCCGGCCAGGTGGGTGCCGCCGTCGCGCTGTGGGATGTTGTTGGTAAAGCAGAGCGTGTTCTCGTGATAGGAATCGTTCCACTGCAGTGCGCAATCGACCGTGATTCCCTCGCGCTCTGCGCGGATCAGCACCGGCTCGGCCAGCAAGGACTGCTTGGCCTTGTCCAGCCAGGCGACGAAAGCCGCCACGCCGCCTTCGTAGTAGAGTTCGACCTGCTTGGCCTCGGCATGGCGCTCGTCGCAGAGCAGGAGGCGCACGCCGCTGTTGAGGAAGGCCAGTTCCCGCAGGCGGTGCTCCAGGGTCGGGAAATCGAACTCCAGCATGTTGTGGAAGACGTCGGTGGAGGGCTGGAAGGTGACCTCGGTGCCCTGCTTGCCGGCCGGGGCCTCCTCGGTCACCGTGAGCGGCGTCACCGTCTTGCCGTCGGAGAACTGCATCTCGTAGCGCTTGCCGCCGCGCCAAATGACCAACCGCAGTTCCACCGAGAGCGCGTTCACGACCGAAACGCCGACGCCGTGCAGACCGCCGGAGACCTTGTATGAGTTCTGATCGAACTTACCGCCGGCATGCAGATGGGTCATGATGACCTCGGCCGCCGAGACGCCCTCTTGCGGATGGATGTCGACCGGGATGCCGCGGCCGTTGTCGCGCACCGTGACCGAGCCGTCGCCGTTCAGGATCACCTCGACCAGGTCGCAATAGCCTGCCAGCGCCTCGTCGATGGCATTGTCGACCACCTCGTAGACCATGTGATGCAGACCGGAGCCGTCGTCGGTGTCGCCGATGTACATGCCGGGGCGCTTGCGCACTGCCTCCAGGCCGCGCAGGACCTTGATGGACTGGGCGGTATAGGCCTCTTTCTGGCCGCTCGCCGGGCTTTCGCTCATGTCACCTTACCTTCAGAACTGATCTAGGGGACGACGCTGATCCGGCCTTCCGTCACCAGAAAGGACTGCGCGCGCCCCGAAAGGGCCTCGAAGACCGCCGGCTCGGTGCCGGTCAGCCAGGCCTGCAAACCGAGGGACAGGACCTCATCATAAAGCGCATCGCGCCGCGCCGCGTCGAGATGGGCGGCCACCTCGTCCAGCAGCAGCAGTGGCGGGCGGCCGCGCTCCAACGCCACCAGATGGGCGTGCGCCAGCACCAGACCGACCAGCAGGGCCTTCTGCTCGCCGGTGGAGCAGAGCCCGGCGGGGCAGTCGCGCTCCAGATGCCGCGCCTCCAGGTCGCTGCGCTGGGGCCCGTAGGCGCCGCCGCCCTGCTCGCCATCGACGTCGCGGGAATCGTTCAGCGCCTGGCGCAGCCGCTCCTCCGCGGCCAGGGCCGAGCCCTCGGCCAGCCAGGCGTCCAAGGCGCCGACGAGCGTGAGCGAGGCACGCGGGAAACGCCCGAGGCTCTCCTCTCGGATCGCCTGGTTCAACCGTTTCACCAACTGCGCCCGCGCGGCGGCGATGGCCACGCCGCGCTCCGCCAAGCCTTCTTCCAGCGCCGCCAGCCAATGGGCATCCGCGCCGCCTTCCTGCAGGAGGCGCGAACGCTGCCGCAAGCTGGTCTCATAGCCGCTCACCCGGCCGGCATGGGCCGGATCGAATGCAAAGACCAGTCTGTCTAGAAAGCGGCGGCGCTCCGACGCGCCTTCCCGCCACAGACCGTCCATCTGCGGCGTCAGCCAGATGATGTCAAGGATCGCGGAAAAGGCGCTCTGCGCGCGCTCGTTGCGGCCGTCGATGCGGACCACGCGGCGCTCTGCGGCCTGACCGTCGCTCGCCGCACCGCGCCCTGTTCCCAGCTGGCGGCGTCCGCCGGGCGTCTCCACCTCGCCGGCGACGGCCCAGGGAAGCGCGGATTCCAAGCGCTGCAGCTCCTGCGGGCGCGCCCGACGCAGCCCGCGGCCGGGCGACAGCAGCGACACGGCCTCCAAGAGGTTGGTCTTGCCCGCGCCATTGGGACCGGTCAGCAAGACCGGCGTCGGGGTCAGCGCGATCGACGCTTCAGCGTAGTTGCGAAAATGCGACAGCGAAAGGCGCGCCAGCCACAGGGCTGGCGCCGCCGCGGGCTGTGCGTCGTGCGCGCTGGGCATCGGCGGCGGTGCTGTCACGGCCGGACATGTCACGCCGGACCTCTCATCCCCTAGACCCGCATCGGCATCAGAACGTAGAGCGCGGCCGGGTCCTGCGGGTCCTGGACGATGGCCGGCGACGCAGAATCGGCCATCGCGAAGGACATTTGCTCGCCGGAGATCTGCTGTGCGACCTCCATCAAATAGCGTGAATTGAAGCCGATATCCATTGCCGATCCGGCATAGTCGACCTCCAATTCCTCGAGAGCGCTGCCGCTTTCGGGCGCATTGGCCGACAGCGTGAGCTGCCCCTCGCTCAAGGCCAGCTTCACCGCCTTGCTCTTCTCCGAGGAGATGGTGGAGACCCGGTCGACAGAGGCGCGGAAGGTCCTGCAGTCGACCTCCATCATCAGGTTGTTGCCGCTGGGGATGACCCGCTGATAGTCGGGGAAGGTGCCGTCGATCAGCTTCGAGGTCAGCACCGTCTCCTCGACGGTGAAGCGGATCCGCGTCTCCGACAGCGCCACGTCGACGTTGCCCTCGACCTCGTCCAACAGCTTGCGCAGCTCGTTCACCGTCTTGCGCGGGATGATGACACCCGGCATCTCTTCCCCGCCCTCGGGCAGGGGGATCTCGAAACGCGCCAGGCGGTGGCCGTCGGTGGCCACCGCGCGCAGCAGCGGCACCTCGTCCACCTTGGTGTCGTGCAGGTAGATGCCGTTGAGGTAGTAGCGCGTCTCCTCCGTCGAGATCGCAAAGCGCGTGCGATCGATGAGGTTCTTCAGGGCCTCGGCCTGCAGGCTGAAGCTGGAGGGCAGCGCACCGTCGGCCGCTGCCGGGAAGTCCTCGCGCGGCAAGGTCGACAGCGTGAAGCGCGAGCGCCCGGCGGTCAGCACCAGCTGGCTTTGTTCGCCGTCGGCGGCCAAGACCACCTCCGCGCCTTCCGGCAGCTTGCGCACGATGTCGTAGAGCGTATGGGCCGGCGCCGTCACCGTGCCCGTCGTGCCGATCTCGGCCGGCGCCACCTCGACGATGGTGAGGTCCATGTCCGTGGCGGTGAGCGACAGGCCGCTGCCGCCCGCGTCCATCAGGACGTTGGAAAGGATGGGGATGGTGTTGCGGCGTTCGACGACGCTTTGCACATGGGCCAGCGCCTTCAAGAGGGCTGCACGATCTATGGTTAGCTTCATGACCACGCTTTTTGCATTGGCTAGGGATTGATACCAGAGCCGGCACGAACGCCGAGGTCCCGCCCTGCCGAACCGACCGAGCGCACCCTGGCGCTCCCTGCCGAGTCGGACCCGAACCGGGCTGGGATCATAGCCCGGCCAATTGCGCAAGAAAAGCGTTGCAATGGCATAGACGCCATCGTCCCGGCGATCTTCCGGCCAAGGGCGCCGAACAAGGGAAATCGCCGGCCGCGACCGGCGACTTCGAACCACCGCGAACAGGACCGCCGAGACCGGGAAGGTCCCGGCGGCCAAGGTAGCGCACTAGGTGCGCTGGGGGGCCAACCTTAAGGCAGGGATCAGCTGTCCAGCATGCGCCGCAACAGCTCCACGTCCTCCGCGAAGCTATGGTCTTCGGCCTTGAGCTCTTCGACTTTGCGCACTGCGTGCATCACCGTCGTATGGTCGCGGCCGCCGAACTTTCTGCCGATCTCCGGCAGAGACTTCTGCGTGAGTTGCTTGGCCAAATACATCGCGATCTGGCGCGGCCGAGCAACCGCGCGCGCGCGACGCGCCGAATACATCTCGGAAACCCGGATCTGAAAGTGTTCGGCCACCTTCTTCTGGATATCCTCGATGGTGACGTGCCGGTCGTTGGCACGCAGCACGTCGTGCAGCAGCTCCTGCGTCGATTCCAAGGTGATGCCGCGGCCGACCAAGGTCGCATGCGCGACGATACGGGTCAGCGCCCCCTCCAGCTCGCGCACGTTGGAGGTGATGCGGTGGGCCAGGAACTCCAGCACTTTCAAGGGGATCTCGACCGGCAGCTGCTCGCTCTTGGCCGTCAGGATGCCCAGCCGCAATTCGTAGGTCGTGGGATGAATGTCGGCCACGAGACCGTAGCCCAGGCGCGAGCGCATCCGCTCCTGCATGCCCTCCAGACCGTGCGGGGACTTGTCGGCGGAGATGATGACCTGCCGGTTCTGGTCCACCAAGGCATTGAAGGTATGGAAGAATTCCTCCTGCGTCGCCTCCCGGCCGGCGATGAATTGAACATCGTCGATCATCAGCACGTCTATGTTGCGGAACTGCTCCTTGAAGGTCACCGTGTCGCTCGTCCGCAAGGCCCGGACGAACTGATACATGAACTTCTCCGCTGACATGTAGATCAGGCGGCGCTTGGGATGCTGGCGGCGCAGCTGCCAGGCGATGGCGTGCATCAAGTGGGTCTTGCCGAGACCGACCCCGCCGTAGAGGAAGAGCGGGTTGAAGGGGACCTGATCGGCTTCGGCGACGCGCCTGGCCGCGGCATAGGCCAATTCGTTGGGCTTGCCGACGACGAACTCGTCGAAGGTGAAACGCGCGTCCAGCGGTGCCGAGAAGGTGTCGCTCTCGCTGGGGGCGGCCGCCTGCTCCGGCTCCTCTTCGGGTGCCGGCTTTGCCGTCCGCTTCGCGGACGTGGCCTGGGCTGCCTCCTCCTCGGGCTCCGCCATGCCGCCGCCGAGGCGCGGGTCGCCCGGCTTGGCGGGAGGACGCGCCGGAGGCTGCACGATGATCTCCACCTCCTCGATGATCTCCGACGCTTCGATCAGCAGGCTGCTGATCAGATCGGCATAGTTGCTCCTGACCCAGTCACACATAAAACGTGTAGGAATCGCCAGGCGCAGCACACCCTCGCGCAAAGCCACCAAAGTCAAGGGTTCCAGCCACGAGCTGAACGCCGCCTCGCCGACTTGAGCGCGCAGCTGCGCGCGTACCCGGTTCCATACCTCGTCGAGCACGTCGGTCTGCATAGTCTTAACGCTCCCCCTCGCCTGCGCCCCGTTCGCCCCACTTGCCCTGCTTCTCTTGCTCGTCCTCCTTACGCCACGTATGTCGCCGCCACCTAACCCGTCCTGCTGTTCCAAGCCCTGCACCGCCAAATACTCCCCTTGAACGAAGGCCTCCTCCCGAAGCCCTCCGCTGTCGGTCCGCCGCCTCGGACCGTCGTCTCGCACGCCACAAAAAGCCTCGTCGCCGGCCGCCGCTTACAGCCGGCCAGGCTCTGTCGCTCGATTGTAGATTCTGTCACCTGTTCTTAGTGACACCGCCGGTTGGTCGAAAATCCTCTCTAAAAACAAAAACTTCGTCAGAAAACTTATCTTGGCTTTCAAAAAATCGTCCCATAGCACACCTCCTGCCATTCAACTCACTACATAAATGCTTGGCCCCGATCGCGCTATATTTACCCGTTATTTCCTGTTTTTTCGTCTTTGCCAGCGCAACCACCTCTATGTAGCCACAGCCCGGGACCGCAAACAAGCTATCACACTTGCTCTGAATCGAGATTCTTCGCTTGACTCTGGCGCGCTCTATTGAACTCGGCGCGCACCCGGTGCGCTAGCGCACGAGGTGCGCGCGCACATGGCGAAAAAGGCCGGCGGCGCCTTCGCGCCGCAGCCACCCAAAGGCCTCTGCTGGGAGGTTAGGTCGTGGGGCTAGCCCAGGGCCTTGATCTGCCGGGACAAGCGGGAGAGCTTGCGGGCGACGGTGTTCCTGTGCATGACGCCCTTGTTGACGCCGCGCATCATCTCCGGCTGGGCCGCGCGCAAGGCGCTGCCTGCCGCCTCTCTGTCCCCCGCGATGATCGCGTTTTCCACACGTTTCACATGGGTCCTGATGCGCGAAAGACGCGAGTGGTTGATCAGGGTGCGTCGCTGTCTGCGGCGATTGCGCTTTTCTGCCGACTTGTGGTTGGCCATGGGTCGAGCGGTCTCTCACTCAAGCTAGTGTGCAAGGGGCGGGGATATAGACAGAGACCAAGGCGCAGTCAAGTCACAGCGCCCACCCTGCGCGGCGGACATGCCGCCGGCGCAGGGCTGGTCGAGGGAGCGCTGGGCCGGGCTCCCTGGCGTCGGCTAGCGATGTTTGAAGTCCGGCTTGCGCTTGGCGGCGAAGGCCTCCATGCCCTCGGTCCGGTCGTCCAGCGCGAAGGTCGCGTGGAACAGCCGCCGCTCGAAGAGGACCCCTTCGCGCAAGGTGGACTCGTAGGCGCGATTGACCGCTTCCTTGCAACTGGCCACCACCGGCTGGGAATAGGAGGCGATCTCCCGCGCCGCCCCAAGCGCCGTCTCCATCATCTCGTCCAAGGGCACCACCCTGGCGACCAGGCCGCAACGCTCGGCCTCCTCGGCATCCATCATGCGGCCGGTCAGGCAAAGATCCATCGCCTTGGACTTGCCGACGGAGCGGGTGAGGCGCTGCGAACCGCCGGCCCCGGGAATGGTTCCCAGCTTGATCTCCGGCTGGCCGAAGCGGGCGTTGTCGGCGGCGATGATCATGTCGCACATCATCGCCACCTCGCAGCCGCCGCCCAGCGCGAAGCCGGCGACCGCGGCGATCACCGGCTTGCGGATCGTGGCCACCACCTCCCAGTCGCCGGTGATGAAGTCCTCCTTCTTTACGTCCTGATAGGACTTCTCCTTCATCTCCTTGATGTCGGCGCCCGCGGCGAAGGCCTTCTCGGAGCCGGTCAGGATCATGCAGCCGATGCCGTCGTCCGCATCGAAGGCCTTCAGGGCCTGGCCCATCTCGTCGACCAGCTGGGCGCAGAGCGCGTTCAAGGCCTTGGGTCGATGCAGGCGCACGATGCCGACGGCGCCATCGCGCTCGACCTCAATCATCTCGTAGGACATGGCGGTCCTCCTCTCTCTTCGTCCGAATGTCGTGTGATGCCGCAGCCCTATAGCAAGGCTCTCTCTTGGCGGCCAGAACCTAACGCTGGCAACGCGGGCAATAGAAGGTAGAGCGGCCGGACTGCACCAGCCGGCGCACCGCGCCGCCGCAGCCGGGACAGGGCGCGTCCTCCCGGCCATAGACCGCCCACTCGTGCTGGAAGTAGCCCAACTCGCCATCCGACTGCACATAGTCTCTGAGCGAGGAGCCGCCGGCCGCGATCGCCCGCCGCAGCACGTCCTTGATCGCCAGCGCCAGCCTCTCCGCCCGCAGCCCGGCGACGCTGCGCGCCAGGCGCCGCGGCGAGAGGCCGGCGAAGAAGAGCGCCTCGGAGACGTAGATGTTGCCGAGCCCGGCCACCAGCCGCTGGTCGAGCAGGGCCGCCTTGATCGGCGTCGCCTTCCCGGCCAGCGCGCGCGACAGATAGGCGCCGTCGAAGCCGGCGTCCAAGGGCTCCGGGCCCAAGCCCTTCAGCAGGCGGTGCTCCGAAAGCGCGTCCTCGCCCACCAAATCCAGCATGCCGAAGCGCCGGGCGTCGTTGAAGCGCAGCTCGATCCCTTCCTCCGTTCTGAGCGTCAAGTGATCGTGCTTTTCCAAAGGGCGGTTGCTGCCACGCGGCAAGACCGTCATGCGTCCGCTCATGCCGAGATGGGCCAAGAGGACCTCCGCCCCCTCCAGCCGCATCAAGATGTACTTCGCCCGCCTGGAGAGAGCCGTCACCCGGCGACCGGTGAGGCGCCCACCCAAGTCTTCCGGCAGCGGCCAGCGCAGGGCCGGCACGCGGACCTGGGCGCTCGTGATGCGCCGGCCTTCCAAGGGGCCGCGCAGTCCGCGCATGACCGTTTCCACTTCGGGCAGTTCCGGCATTCAGTCCACTCTCCTTCCCGGCCCCGGCTGCGACCTCATGGCGGCCGGACGGCGAGACAGTAGCCGGGTGGCCCCGGCACCGCTATCTTCCGACGCCATCATGGTCAACTCGTCCGACAGCAATCCCACGAACCCCGCCGGCGGCAGCGACGGCGGGACCACGCACTTCGGCTACGACGAAGTGCCGCTCGCCGAGAAGGGTCCGCGCGTGCGGGATCTCTTCGCGCGGGTGTCCGGCCGCTACGACTTGATGAACGACCTCATGTCGGGCGGCATTCACCGGCTCTGGAAGGCGGCGATGCTGAATCGCCTGGCGCCACGGGCCGGAGAGCGGATCCTCGACGTGGCCGGCGGCACCGGCGACATCGCGCTCAGGATCGCCCAGCGCGCGCCCGAGGCCCGGGTCGTGGTCCTCGACCTGACGCCCGAGATGCTGGCCCTCGGCCGCGACCGCGCCTTGGACAGGGGCATCATCGAGGGCATCGACTGGCTGGCCGGCGACGCGCAGAGCCTGCCCCTGCCGGACCGCAGCGTCAGCGCCTACACCATCGCCTTCGGCCTGCGCAACGTGACCCAGCCGGAACGCGCGCTGGCCGAGGCGCGACGCGTGCTGAAACCCGGCGGCCGCTTCCTCTGCCTGGAGTTCTCGGCGGTGATCCTGCCGGTGCTGGACCGCCTCTACGGGCTCTATTCCTTCCAGGTGCTGCCGCGCCTGGGCGCTATCGTCGCCCGCGACCGCGACAGCTATCGCTATCTGGCGGAATCCATCCGGCGTTTTCCGCCGCAGCCGGAACTGGCCGGCCTGATGGAGGACGCTGGCTTCCGCCGCGTCGGCTGGCGCAACTTCAGCGGCGGCATCGCCGCCCTGCACCACGGCTGGCGTCTCTAAGCGCCCCGGAAAGCGCCCCGGACCCGCCCACCGCCATGCTGCTCTCCCTCCGCATGATCGCCCGCTTGATCGGCATCCTGCGCGTGCTGGCCCGCCACGACGCGGCCAGCGCCTTCGAGGCGCTGGGCCTGCGCGGCTGGCCGCTGTGGCTGATGGAGCGCCTGGGCCGCCGCCGCGGCCACGGCCGCCCGGGAGAGCGCCTGGCACGCGCGCTGACCGAGCTGGGGCCGAGCTTCATCAAGCTGGGGCAGTCGCTTTCGACCCGCGCGGACCTTCTGGGCGAGCAGATGGCGGCGGACCTCTCCGCCTTGCAGGACCGGGTGCCGCCCTTCTCCTTCGAGGCCTTCCGCGAGGCCTTGGAGGCGGAGTTCGACGAGTCCATTGACGACCTCTTCGTCTCGCTGGATACGGTACCTGTTTCCGCCGCCTCGATCGCCCAGGTGCACCTGGGCGAGGTCGAGGACCCGGCGGGCGAGGGCGAGGAGCCGCTCCGGCGCCAAGTCGCCGTCAAGGTGCTGCGCCCGGGGATCGAACGCGCCTTCGAGCGCGACCTTAGGCTCTTCTTCTGGCTGGCCCGCCTGGGCGAACGTACGCAGCCGCGCCTCAGGCGCCTGAAGCCCGTTGCCGTGGTGCAGGTCTTCGCCGAGCAGGTGGCCCTGGAGATGGACCTGCGCTACGAAGCCGCCGGCATGTCGGAGATCGCCGACAACTTCGCGGGCGATGAGAGCTACCTCGTGCCCAGCGTCGATTGGCGCCGCACCGCCAGTCGCGTGCTCACCATGTCGCGCGTGGGCGGCATTCCGATCGACGACCGCGAGGCCCTCTTGGATGCCGGCCTGGATCTGCAGGAGGTGCTGCGCACGGCCGCCACGATCTTCTTCAAGCAGGTCTTCCGCGACGGCCTCTTCCACGGCGACCAGCACCCCGGCAACCTGATGATCGATCAGGAAGGCCGGCTGGTTGCCGTCGACTTCGGCATTCTCGGCCGCCTGGACGAGGCCACCAGGCTGGTCCTCGCCGACATGATGGTGGCGACCCTGCAGCGCGACTATCGCCGCCTGGCCGAGATTCAGGTGCAGGCCGGCTATCTGCCGAGCGACCGGGCGCTCGATACCTTCGCCCAGGCCCTGCGCTCGGTCTGCGAGCCCATCATCGACCGGCCCTTGGAGGAGATCTCCTTCGCGCGGCTCTTGGCGCAGCTCTTCCAGCTGACCGAGTCCTTCCAGATGCCGGTGCAGCCGCAGCTGCTGCTTTTACAGAAGAACATGATGATGGCGGAGGGCGTCAGCCGTTCGCTCACGCCCGAGCTCAACATCTGGACCTTGGCCCAGCCGCTGATCGAGGACTGGATCCTGCGCCACCGCAGCCCGGCCGCCCGTCTGCGCGAAGGCACCCGCACCGTGAACCGGCTGCTGGCGCGCGGGCCACAGTTCATCAGCGACCTCGAGGCCCTGGCCAGTCAGGTGCGCGAGGGCGGCCTGCGCCTGGCGCCGGAAAGCCTGGAACGCATCGAGCGCGCCAGTCCGCGCCGCCTGGCGCAAGCCGCCCTGCTGCTGGCGATCGCGACCTTGGCCTTGGTGATCTTGGGGTAACCGGGCCCGCCTTTGCTTGAGATGCCGGCCAGGCACCCTTAAGTTTGCCTACGTGTGTCTCTAACGATGTCTCCGCCGCGTGGCGAGCGAACGACTGGGGCTCTGCCTGATGCTGGCGGGAAAGCGTGTTCTACTGATCATCAGCGGCGGGATCGCCGCCTACAAGTGCTTGGACCTCATTCGCCGTCTGCGCGAACGTCAGGTGCAGGTGACGGCGGTGCTGACGGCCGCCGCCGAGCAGTTCGTCACCCCGCTCACGGTCTCGGCGCTGACCGAGGAGAAGGTCTATCGCGATCTCTTCTCGCTGACCGACGAGGCGGAGATGGGACATATCCAGCTGTCCCGCGCCGCCGACCTGGTGGTGCTGGCGCCGGCCAGCGCCGACATCCTGGCCAAGCTGGCCGGAGGCCTGGCCGGCGACCTCGCCTCCACCTTGCTGCTTGCAACCGATAAGCCGGTCCTGGCGGCCCCCGCCATGAACGTGCGCATGTGGGACCATCCGGCCACCAGGGCGAACTTGGAGCGGCTTAAGGGGCGCGGCCTCCTGACGGTGGGTCCCAACGAGGGCGCCATGGCTTGCGGCGAGTTCGGCTTCGGTCGCATGGCCGAGCCGGCGGAGATCCTGGCCGCCATCGAAGCCTACTTCGGGCGCGGCAGCCGGCTCGCCGGCCGCCACGCGCTGGTCACCAGCGGTCCCACACACGAGGCCCTGGACCCGGTGCGTTTTATCGCCAATCGCTCCTCGGGCAAGCAGGGCCACGCCATCGCCGCCGCATTGGCCAGGGCCGGTGCCCGGGTGACCTTGGTGAGCGGGCCGGTCTCCCTCGGCGATCCGCCCGGCGTGACGGTCGTGGCCGTCGAGAGCGCGCGCGAGATGCTGGCGGCCTGCCAAGAGGCCCTGCCGGCCGACATCGCCGTCTGTGCCGCGGCCGTCGCCGACTGGCGCGCGGCCGACGCCGCGACGCGAAAGATCAAGAAGGATGCGAGCGGACCGCCTTCCCTGGCCTTGACCACCAATCCCGACATTCTAGCCACGCTCTCGAAACCCGGTGAGGATAGACCCGGCCTGGTGATCGGCTTCGCGGCCGAGACCGAACGCGTCGTGGAGCAGGCCATTGCCAAGCGCGCGCGCAAGGGCTGCGACTGGATCCTGGCCAATGACGTCTCGCCCGACGGCAACGTCTTCGGCAGCGACGAGAACCAAGTCCATCTAATCGACGGCCAAGGCAACGAGACCTGGCCACGCCTCGACAAGACCGCCGTCGCCGAACGGCTGGTGGCGCGTATTGCCGCCGAGCTCTCTGCTTCAGGAACCCGAATGTGACCTCGCCTTCCGCCCCCCTTGTGCCGATCTTGCGCTTGCCGCACGGCGACGACCTGCCGCTGCCCGCCTACGCGACCCCGGGCAGTGCTGGCATGGACCTGCACGCCGCCGTCGAGGGGGACGTCGCGTTGGCGCCCTTGGAGAGGGCACTCGTACCCTGCGGCTTCGCGCTCGCCCTGCCGCAAGGCTGGGAAGCGCAAGTCAGGCCGCGCTCTGGACTGGCCCTCAAGCATGGCGTTAGTCTGCTGAACGCCCCCGGCACGATCGATTCGGACTACCGCGGCGAAGTTGCGGTGCTCCTGATCAATCTCGGCAGTGCGCGCTTCTCGGTCACCCGCGGAGTTCGAATCGCCCAGCTTGTGGTGGCGCCGGTCGCCCAGGTTAGCTGGCAGCCGGTCGAGAGCCTTGACGAAAGCCTGCGTGGATCGGGCGGCTTCGGCTCAACCGGTCTGGCTGCGCGAGGAGGCTAGAGCCATGCTGCGCCTATCCAAGAAGCTGCTCTTCGCCATCGAGGCGGTGGTCGACGTCGCCTATTTCGCCGACGACCGGGCGGTTCGCTCCAACGACATCTCTAAGCGCCAGGGCATCCCGCGGCGCTATCTGGAGCAGGTGCTGCAGGAGCTGGTGCGCCACAAGATCCTCACCGGTCAGCGCGGCCCGCGCGGCGGCTACCGCCTGGCGCGGCCGTCCGACCAGATCTCGGTCGGAGAGATCATCCGCATCGTCCGCCAGCTGGAAGGCACGCCAGACCCCACGGCCGAGCCCGAGGGCTCGGAGATCGGCTTGCGCGTGGTACGGCCCATCTGGGTGGATATGCAAACCCAGATGATGAACCGCCTGGACGGCCTGACCGTTGCGGAGCTCTGCAAGCGCGCGCGACACCTGGGACTCGGCGAGTACGATTCGGCGCCGCTACCCGATAGCTGACCGCCGACGCCCCTCCGCCGTCCCGTGAGGCGCTCGCGGCGCCGGGCCCTGCGCCTTTCCCTGTCCCAGGCTTGCGGCCTTGCTCAGAGGGCACCCAGGAAAGCCAGGAGCGCTTGCCGCTCGGCCTGGTTCAGCCGGGTGAAGGCCTCCTTTGCCGCCTGCGCTTCGCCACCATGCCAGAGGATGGCTTCGGCAATGCTGCGCGCGCGGCCGTCATGCAGCAGGCCGAGCGCTCCGGCCACCGCCTCGGCACGCCCCAGGCCCCAAAGCGGGGCGGTGCGCCATTCGCGCGCCAGGGGGTGTCCGGAGAGCCTTCCGTCGACGCCGCGGTCGGCAAGCCCCTCGCCCATGTCATGCAGCAGCAGATCGGTGAAGGGGTGGATGCGCTGGCCCGACAGGGCGGCCAGAGGGTGGGGGCCGGTGGTCAGATCCTGCCTATGGCAGGCGTCGCAGCCGAGGTCCGCAAAGAGAGCGGCACCGGCCTGTGCCTCCGGCGTGCCGATCTCTTCGGCCAGCGGCACGGCCAAGGCGCGGCTGTAGAAGGTCAGGGCCTCGAGGGCTTGGTCGGAGAGCTCGACCGGGCCGCTCCCCTCCCTTTGCCGCCTGGAGGAGAGCCCCATGTCCTCTTTCGCCGCCTGGGCGACCTGCTGCTCCAGAGCGTGGGTCTCGGCTTTCCAGCCGAAGCGTCCCAGCGCCGCGACGCCGTCTTGCCGCAGCCAGTTGGCGCGCCCCGAGATGCCGTCGCCGTCCCGATCGTGGGGATCGTGGCGCTCCAGCACCGCGTCGACGGGCAGAGCCTCCAGCAGTCCCAAGCCGGTCATCGGCGGCGCCAGGCGCAGGGAAAGGCCGGTCTCGGGCGACAGAGGACCGTGCGTCATGCCGTGCGGCCGCAAGAGCGGGCGGCGTAGACGATAGTGGCTGCCGTCCGAATAGTGTCCCCGGATCTCCTCCCACTGGAGGCTCACCTGCCCCTCCGCCACGCCGTCGGTCGCCTTGGGCTGCAGCTGCGATCCGTAGCGCGCGTCCTTCCGCCATCCCTCCGCGCTCGGCACGGCCAGCTGCAGGGTCAAGGTGGAGAGCGGCTCGCCCGCTTCCGGCGGCAGACCGCGCCCGTCGCGGAAGTGGCAGGACCCGCAGCTCGGGGCGTTGTAGAGGCGACCCAGCCCCACGCCGGCCTGCTGCGGCGCGGGCTCCTCACCCCATGGGCGATTGAACAGCAGGAAACCGCGGAAGAAGGCGCGAACCTCCTCGTGCGTGAGGTTTGCCGCAGGCAGAGACAAGGCCGCGAAGCCGCGCGCCGCGCGACTGGTCTCACCACCCAGCGCGCCGTCCGGCGGCGCCGGGTCGGCAGCAAGCGCGCCCAGGGCGGCGAGCAGGAGGGAGACGACAAGCAGGAGCCGGCGCATGGGCAAGCCTTAGCACGGCCCGCGACGGGACGGAGCCTGCATTGCGTTGGGGTCCGCTCTGCCCTGCCTTGCCGCAAGAGGGACCGCCTGCTAGGTGTCGCGACAACATGGCAAATGGCGACAAGGGATATCGCGGGCATGGCTGCTGAGGATTTCAAGGTCAAGGACCTTTCGCTGGCAGACTGGGGACGCAAGGAGATCGAGCTGGCCGAGGTGGAGATGCCCGGCCTGATGGCCTTGCGCGAGCGCTATGGCCGGGAGAAGCCGCTGAAGGGCGCGCGCATCGCCGGCTGCTTGCACATGACGATCCAGACCGCCGTCTTGATCGAGACGCTGATCGAACTCGGCGCTACCGTGCGCTGGTCCTCCTGCAACATCTTCTCCACGCAAGATCATGCGGCCGCCGCCATGGCCGCCGCCGGCGTGCCGGTCTTCGCCTGGAAGGGCATGAGCGAAGAAGAGTTCTGGTGGGCGATCGAGCAGACCTTGACCGGTCCCGACGGCTGGGCGCTCAACATGGTGCTGGACGACGGCGGCGACCTCACCAAGATGCTGCACGACGACCGCCCGGACCTGATGGCCGCCGTCAAGGGCATCTCGGAGGAGACCACG
Source organism: Rhodospirillales bacterium (assembly GCA_963669375.1). Classification (GTDB taxonomy): domain Bacteria; phylum Pseudomonadota; class Alphaproteobacteria; order Kiloniellales; family JACOMY01; genus JACOMY01. The sequence goes on from OY770024.1 coordinate 3,020,507, forward strand.
ACCGGCGTGCTGCGCCTCTACGAAATGGCCAAGGACGACCGCCTGATGGCGCCGGCCATCAACGTCAACGACTCCGTTACCAAGTCGAAGTTCGACAACAAGTACGGCTGCCGCGAGAGCCTGGTGGACGGCATTCGCCGCGGCACCGACGTCATGATGGCCGGCAAGATCGCCGTGGTGGCGGGCTACGGCGACGTGGGCAAGGGGTCTTGCGAGTCGCTCCGCAACGCCGGCTGCCGGGTGATGGTGACCGAGATCGATCCGATCTGCGCGCTGCAGGCGGCGATGGACGGCTATCAGGTGACAACGATGGAGGAAGCCGCGCCCGCGGGAGACATCTTCGTCACCGCCACCGGCAACAAGGACATCATCACCATCGACCACATGCGGACGATGAAGGACCGCGCCATCGTCTGCAACATCGGGCACTTCGACACCGAGATTCAGACCGAGGCCCTGCGGAACTTCAAGTGGACCAACGTCAAGCCGCAGGTGGACCTGATCGAGTTCCCCGACGGCAAAAAGCTGGTTCTCCTGGCCGAAGGGCGCCTGGTGAACCTCGGCTGCGCCACCGGCCATCCCAGCTTCGTCATGAGCGCCTCCTTCACCAACCAGGTGCTGGCGCAGATGGAGCTCTGGAACAAGCCGGAGTCCTATGAGCGCAAGGTCTACGTGCTGCCGAAGAAGTTGGATGAAGAGGTCGCGGCCCTCCATCTGGCCAAGATCGGCGCGCAGCTGACCAAGCTCTCCTCCGACCAGGCCTCCTACATCGGCGTCGCGCAAGAGGGTCCCTTCAAGGGCGAGCACTATCGCTACTAGACCAAGATGATCGCAGGTCGAAGCGACCCGCAGTCTGAATCTTAGGCTATTTCCATACGCCTAGAGGATAAGCAGACGGGGCCGTGCTCTAACGGCGCGGCCCCGCTGGTCTAGGGTTCTGAAAGAGAGAGCAGAGTCACGCAACCAGGTGAGCTCACCTGATTGCAATCCGCTCTGGACGCTCTACTGCAGGACGGCGGTCGCCGGCAGCGTGGCCTCGATCTGCTGGGTGAGATCGCCGACATTGCCGCCGTTCTGCCGGAGGACGGAGTTGTACTCGTCCTGCAGCGAGGTGGTGAGGCGGATCCCCTCGGCGGAGAAATCATAGATCAGGAGGCCGTCGCCCACCTTGCGCATGAACCACTCGATCCTCGCGGTCTCGCCATTGGGCGCCAGGATGTTGGTGACGGCGCCGACGACGTTGGGGTTCTTCGTACTGGTGCGCGTGCTCACCACGTCGAAGGTCTCGCCCTTGTAGTCGTTGAACAGCGGCAGGAAGCGGACGATCAGGGTTTCCCTCAGCGCGATGGTGAAATCCATGCGCTCTTGAGCGCTGGCCCCCCGCCAATTGCGCGCGAGGATCTGCTGAGCGACCAGCGGCAGGTCGATGCTCTCCTTGATCAGCTGCCGGAAGCGCTGCACCCGCTCGGCTTCGCTGGTCGATTGGTCGGCAAGCTCCGAGATCGCCCGGTTGCCCATCTGGGTCAGGAAGGCGTCGGCTTCCTGTTGGATGTCGGCTCGTGCCGGCAACCCCATGACAGGCAGTACGATAGCGGCAGCGGCGAGGCCGGCGAGAAGAGAACGGCGCTTGGTCAACAGCATGTGATGGCCTATGGGTTTTTGAGGTCTACTCTCCCGCTTCTTCGGGATCCGGCAAGGGAATCTCATCGAACTCCGGCAGCGGGATCTCCGCCGGACGGCCGTTGCGGATCTCCGCTTCGCGGTTCTGACGATAGAGCGAACGCAGGCGGACATAGTAGTCGATCGAGTCGGCTTTCAGGCTATCGATCACTTCTATGTTCCTGGCGCGAATGTCGATGCCCTCCAGGGCCCGCCGGCCGATGAAGATGGCCGCAAGCTCTAGGTCGTCAAGGTCGGTGGTGTAGTCAAGCACGTAGGGCCAGGGATCGATGAAGCTGTCCACCAGCATGCCGACGCCATCGCGCGCGGTCGAGGGGCCCAGCAGCGGGATGACGAGATAGAAGCCCTCGCCCACGCCCCAGACCGCCAAGGTCTGCCCGAAGTCCTCGTCGTGGTAGTCGTAGCCCCACTCGGCGGCGACGTCGAAGAGGCCGGCCACGCCAAGGGTCGAGTTGATGACGAAGCGCATGGCCGTCGTCTCGGCCCTGTCCCATTCGCCCTGCAGCAGGTCGTTGGCCAGGATCACCGGACCGTTCAGGTTACGCAAGGCATTGCGGATGCTGTCTTGGACAGGATCGGGCAACAGGAAGCGGTAGGTGGCCGCCGCCGGCTGAATCACCAGGATGTCCAAGGTGCCGTTGATCGCGAAGGTGAAGCGGTTCACGAACTCCAGCGGATCGTTGGCATCGTCGAGATTGGTGGCGGGGTCGCTGGAGCTGGCGCAGCCGCCCAAGAGCGCAAGCGACAAGATCCCGGCCAAAGCCGCGGCCTTGGGCCGGCGAAGAAAGCCCGCCGTCACGATGTCAAACTCCGTCGCACGCTCATCCTGCCCCTCGTGTCCATCGATCCTGCACCTCCACCCCTTCCGTAGCGGGTTTTAATAGGGCAAGACAAGCCTTTAGACTGTCACGGCTTTGCCGGAGTCCGGCTGTCCAGAGATTGTCGTCCGTCACTCCCGTGTGCGTGTTATAGATCGTTGAGTGTCGTGAGGCGAGCAGGTGAGCCGCGAAATCGGCGCGTTTGCCATCAAGGTGTGTTCTGTCTGCAACCGAAAGAGGGGCGCGAAAGCGGCGTGGAAGAAGAGGCTATACATTTGGATTCGGGGGAAGGCACCGCGCTGGTCGTTGCTAGCGGACTGCGGGTTCGGCCTGCCTGGATCGACTACAACGGGCACATGAACGTCGCATACTACGTGCTGGCCTTCGACTTGGTGGTCGACGAGATCTTCAACATCATCGGCCTGACCAGAGACTACCGCGAGCAAAGCGGGCGCAGCACCTTTGCCATCGAGTCGCACGTGACCTGGCAGCGTGAACTGCACGAGGGCGATCCGCTCAGAGTCACGGTGCAGTTCCTGGGGTGCGACAGCAAGCGCATGCACAGCGTCTATCACATGTATCACGCCGAACAGGGCTACCTGGCCGCCACTTCGGAGTGGCTGCAGATCTCGGTCGACATGGCGGCGCGGCGCAGCGCCCCTTTCGAGCCGGCGGTGGGCGATCGCATTCGGGCCTTGGTGGAGCGGCACCGCGATCTTCCCAGGCCGCCCGAAGTCGGCCGGGTGATGGGAGTAAAGCAACAGCCTTGAGCCTTCTCCTGCCGCGTAAGCCCGTCGGGCTCGATCCCCTTGCCGGCCTGCCCCTGCCGAAGCTCTGCGGCATCGGGATCCTGGCAGGCGCGTTGGGAGCCTCGGGCGGCATCGCGCTGAGAGAGGCCTTCACCGCGCTCAACCACCTCTTCTACGGCATCGAGCTGGAGGTGATGGCGAGTGCCGCCGCGCATCTGGAGTGGTGGTGGCCGCCACTGGTGCTGGGTGTCGGCGGCATCGCGGTGGGAATCTTCGTGCGCCTCTGCCTGCCGGGCGCGCGGCCGCACGGCGTCGTCGACGTCATCGCCGCGGCAGGGTCCGGACAGGGACGCATGCCCTTGAAGGAGAGCCTGCTGACCGCGGTCGGCAGCATCTCGACCCTGGGCATCGGTGCTTCGGTCGGGCGCGAAGGCCCGGTCGTCCACCTGGCGGCCGGCCTGGCAGGCGCGCTCTCCGGCCGGCTGGGCTCGAACGTCGCGACCAACCGGCTGATCCTGGGCGGCGCCGTCGCGGCGGCGGTGGCCGTGTCCTTCAACGCCACCTTGGCCGGCACCTTCTTCGCCTTGGAGCTGGTGGTGCGCCGCTACGCCTTTTCCGCCTTCGCGCCGATCGCGATCGCCGCTTCGATCGGCACGCTCTTGGGACATCTGCGCTATGGCGACGATCCGGCCTTCATCATTCCCAAGGACTGGCACATCGTCAGCTACACCGAGTTGCCGGCCTTCTTCGTGCTGGGCCTGCTCGCCGCCCTGGTCGCGACCGCCTTCATGTGGAGCATCTTTCGCGTCAAGGCGCTCTTCGTCAGGAGCAGGCTGCCGAGCTGGTGCTGGCCCGGCGTGGCCGGCGTTATCCTGGGGCTGGTGGTCCTCTGGCGGCCGGAGGTGCTGGGCGTCGGCTACGAGGCGACCTCGAACGTTCTGGCCGGGCTCTTCCCGCTCGAGGTGGTGCTGCAGATCCTGGTCTTGAAGCTCTTGGTGACCGCGCTTTGCGTCGGTGCCGGCTTTGTGGGCGGCGTCTTCTCGCCCGCGGTGGTGCTGGGGGCCATGCTGGGCGCCGCCTTCGGCATGGCCTCGGCCCTGGTGTTCCCCTTCACGCTCACCGACGAAGGCGCCTATGCCCTGGTCGGCATGGGCGCGGTGGCCGGCGTGGTGCTGGGCGCGCCGGTCTCCACCATCGTGATGGTGGTCGAGCTGACCGGCGGCTTCTCCATTACGCTGGCGGTGGCGATCGCGGCCGTGGTGGCCTCCGTCGCGTCGCACCAGATGGGGATCATGTCCTTCTTCCAGGCCCAAGCCGAGGCCATGTCGAAGCGCGGTCCCGAGCGTTAGGGCCAGCGCTAGGCTTCCAGTATGAAGGCGGTTTCCGGCGGCAGCGGCTCCTTGCCGACGATCTTGGCGATGCCTTGATCGGCCAGCACCAGCTTGGTCAAGCGCCGCTGCATGACCAGCCCATCGGTCGCCGTCACCATCTGCGCACGCGGAACACCCGCCGGGGCTGCCGGATCCACCAGCTCGGCGATCACCTGGCCTTTGGTGACCCGATCGCCCAGGGCGACCTTGTAGGCGATGATCCCGGCGGCCGGCGCGCGCACGATCTGGGCGGCGTCCAAGGGCGTCGCCTCGGCCGGCGGCGGGGGCGGGGGCGGCACGTCGCCCGCGATGAAGCCGCGCCGCACCAGGCAGCGATAGATGGCGTCCGCGTCCTGACGGCCCAGGCGATCGCAGACATCGGCCTTGCCGCGCAGCTCCACCGTGGTGGCCAGGCAGGCCGCCGGGATGGGATGCTCGGGAAAGCGTCGCTGCAGGCCGACCCAGACCTTGGAGTTGGACTCGTCGAAGGCCCCGCCGCCGGTGTCTTCGTCCAGCAGAATCGCTTCGGCGCCCAGCTCTCCGGCCAGGTCGGCGGCGTCGGGCCAGTGCTGCGGCAGGAGGAAGAGGTGCAGCAAGGCCTCGTCGTCGCAGTGCAGATCCAGGACCAGATCGGCGGTGAGGGATTCCTTGGCCAGCGCGAGCTTGAGGGAGCCGAGCTCTCGCGTCGCACTCTGTTCCGAAAGCACCTCCAGCATGGCGTCGCGGATGACGGCCACGTTCGCGTCGGCGTCCGATCCCAGGCGGCCCTCGACCTTGCGCGCGGTCGGCGCTTCCAGATCCATCCAGTTGCGGTTGAAATTGCCGCCGCCGCGCTGCTCGTAGCGGCCGAGATGGCGCTCGTTGACCCATTGGCCGAGCCCGATCGGATTGGCGTAGGGAACGAGCACGATCTCGCCGCGCACCAGGCCAGCCTTCTCGGCCTCGTCCAGACGCTGCAGCAGGTGGTGGGCGGCCATCATGGCCGGGATCTCGTCGGCGTGGATCGAGGCCTGGATGTAGGCCTTGGGGCGTGCTCCAGGATCGCCGAAACGATGCAGCAGGACCGTGAGCTCGGTCCCGGCACCCGGCGAGAGAAGGGGCAGTTTTTCGCAGCGGTAGGTCATGGGCCGGCTCTCCCTCTTGGCGCCGCTCACCCTGCCACGCGTCTGGCCAGGGCAGCAATGTAGGAGACGGTGCCCAGCGAGAGCGCGACGGCCAGGGTGAAGAGGTAGATCCCGGCGTGCACCTCGACGTCGGAGACGATGGAGACCTGCAGGGCCACGACGATGAGCGCGACCACGAAGACGTCCAGCATCGACCACTTGCCCAAGGTCTCGATCCAGGTGAGCGTGCGCAGGAAGCCCGGCCTGGTCACCGGCGCCAGGAACCAGAGATAGAAGGCCAGGCCCAGCTTGGCGATCGGGAAGACCACCGAGAAGAGCGTGATCACGACGAAGAGAAAGATCTCGCCCGACTCGAACAGCCGCCAGACGGAGTCGAGGATCGAGACCTCGTCGCCGATCAAAAGCAGCGGCTCCACCGTCATGATCGGCGTGACCCAGCCCAAGGCCAGCAGGATGCAGGCCAAGATCAGCATCGCCCCGACCAGCCAGCGCCTGCGGCGCCCGCTCAAGTGCGCCAGGGACTGCGTTCGGCTGGCGCCTCTTTCGCTCTCTGCGTCCATCCACCCTCCGCCATGCTTACGTTTCCCTTTGCCGTCGCCCGCCCGTCCTGGCTATCAAGGGCGCCGGCCGGCCTTTGTCCTCCTTGCCGCCCGTCGCGGCAAGGGGAGGTTTTTCGTGCGTGCTGACCAAGGGGCGACGACGCCATGTCGGAGGATTATCAGAAGGCTCTCTTGCCGGCCGGTCTCGCCGACCTGCTGGCGCCGGAGGCACGCGCGGAGGCGATCGCCATCGCCCGCCTCGTCGCGCGCTGCGAGGCCTACGGCTACGAGCGCGTGAAACCGCCGCTGCTGGAGTTCGAAGAGAGCCTGCTGGCCGGCGCGGGCAGCGCGGTGGCCGCCGATACCTTCCGCCTGATGGACCCGGTGAGCCAGCGCATGCTGGGGCTGCGAGCCGACATGACGCCGCAGATCGCGCGCATCGCCGCCTGCCGCCTGGCGCAGCTGGCGCGGCCCCTGCGCCTCTGTTACGCCGGCCAGGTTCTGCGCCAGCGCGGCCGGCAGCTGCGCCCGGAGCGGCAGTTCGGCCAGATCGGCGCCGAGCTGATCGGCAGCGACTCGGCCGCCGCCGACTGCGAGATCGCGCTCTTGGCCGCCGATGCCCTGACCGATCTCGGCATCACCGACCTCTCGCTCGACCTCTGCCTGCCGGCCTTGGTCGGGACGATCTCGGACTCCCTGGACCTGCCGGCCAATCAGGCGCGGGCACTGGGCGAGGCCTTGGACCGCAAGGACGCGGCCGCGGTGACCAAGCTTGCAGGAGACAAGGCCGAGCCCTTCGTGAACCTCCTGGCCGCCGTCGGCCCCTTGGAGGCAAGCCTGCCCAAGCTGGAGCAGGGGAACTGGCCGGCAGCGGCTAGGCAGCAGATCGAGCGCCTGGGCGAGGTCGCGCGCCGCTTGGCCAAGGAGGCGCCGGACGTGACCTTGACGGTGGACCCGGTCGAGCACCAAGGGCTCGTCTACCAGGTGGGGCTCTCCTTCACGCTCTTCGGCAAGGGCGTGCGCGGCGAGCTGGGGCGCGGCGGGCGCTATCAGGCCGACTGCGGCGGCGGCGAGAGCGAGTCCGCGACCGGCTTCACGCTCTTCACCGACACCATCTTGCGGGCGATCGAGCCCGCGCCGGCGTTGCAGCGGATCTACCTGCCCTTCGGCAGCGACCGCGACAAAGCGGAGCGCTTGCGCCGCGAGGGTTGGGCCACGGTCAACGGCCTGGCGCCGAACGAGGATCCCGCGCAGGAGGCCAGGCGCCTTCGCTGCAGCCACATCTGGCGGGCGGAGCGTGCCGAGGCGCTGGCGGACCAGCAGGAGACAACAGCATGAGCAACGTGGTGGTCGTCGGCTCGCAATGGGGCGACGAAGGCAAGGGCAAGATCGTCGACTGGCTGTCGGAACGCGCCGACGTCGTGGTGCGCTTTCAGGGCGGACACAATGCCGGGCACACGCTGGTCGTCGGCAATGTCGCCTACAAGCTCTCCCTGCTGCCGTCGGGCGTCGTGCGGCCGGGCAAGATGTCGATCATCGGCAATGGCGTCGTGGTCGACCCCTGGGCGCTGCTGGCGGAGATCGAGCGCCTTGCCGGGCAGGGCGTCCAGGTCACGCCGCAGCGTCTGCGGATCGCCGAGAACGCGGCCTTGATCCTGCCGATCCACGCGGCGCTCGACCAGGCGCGCGAAGCGGCCAAGAGCATCGCCAAGATCGGTACCACCGGGCGCGGCATCGGACCGGCCTACGAGGACAAGGTGGGCCGGCGCGCGGTGCGGCTTTGCGATCTCGCCGACCCCGACTTCCTGAAGATGCGGCTGGAGGCCTTGCTGGCGCATCACAACGCGCTGCTCAGCGGGCTCGGCGCCGAGACCTGGACCTTGGAGCGGCTGCTGCCGGAGCTGGAAGCGCTGGCGCCCAAGATCCTGCCCTTCGCCGAGCGCGTCTGGCAGCTGCTGGAGTCCCATCAACGGCGCGGCAGCTGGGTGCTCTTCGAGGGCGCGCAGGGGGCCATGCTCGACATCGATCACGGCACCTATCCCTTCGTCACCTCCTCCAACACCGTGGCGGGCCAGGCTTGGGCCGGGGCCGGCGCGGCCTTGAGCCACGCGACCTACGTGCTGGGCATCACCAAGGCCTACACCACCCGCGTCGGCGAGGGACCCTTTCCTACGGAGCTCACCGATGCCTGCGGCCAGCGCCTGGGCGAGCGCGGTCGCGAGTTCGGCGTGGTGACCGGCCGCAAGCGGCGCTGCGGTTGGTTCGACGCGGTGCTGGTGCGCCAGGCGGTCAAGGTCGGCGGCATCGACGGCATCGCGCTCACCAAGCTGGACGTGCTGGACGGCTTCGAGGAGATCCGGATCTGCACCGGCTATCGCATCGACGGCCAGGATTACGACCACCTGCCCGCACTGCCGGCCCTGCAGGCCCGCGCCGAGCCGGTCTACGAGACCCTGCCCGGCTGGAGCGAGAGCACCGAGGGCGCGCGCTCCTTCGGCGCGCTGCCGGCCGCCTGCATCAAGTACGTTCGCCGTATCGAGGAGTTGATCGAGGCGCCCGTCGCCCTGCTCTCCACCTCCCCGGAGCGCGAGGACACTATCCTGGTGCGCGACCCCTTCAGGGTTTGAGCTGGTTCCAAGGTTCAGATCAAATCTTGGAAGCTTTTGACTCGAGATCGAAAGCGATGTTTCGTAGACCACTCGACAAGCAGCTGGTCAGCCTCGCGGATCGTGAGCACGCGCGCGTCTATGAGCAAGAGCACCAAGTCCTCGGTGTTGACAAGCGATAGATCTTTGTCGCGACGCAACCCTTCGGATCGTGCCCGACGATCTTGCAGGCCAGCAATCCATTGCCGGTTTAGTGCGACCGCAAGCACTGCACACTCACCGGCGCCGAGCCGACCGCTTGCCCTAAGGTCCGCGAACAGCGCAACCTCTGTGATGTCGTTGACTGACTCAATGACGAGATATCCCTGCGATGCAGCAGCTCGAATGGTTTGCTGCTGCGCTGGGTGATTGACTTCGTGGATGACATGATCCAACAGCACGATCGGATGTTGGATCTGCCCCAAAGCGGCAGCCCGCCCTACTTTAACGAAGTTCAACAGAACGGAAGTATCGAGAACTATCGGCGTGGCCATTCCCGCTGGCGCCCCGCATACTGTGCCTAGCGGTCACGCGCTGCGTCGGCGATCTTGAGCACGGTGTCCTCGTCAATCGCGAATAGTCGACCAAACTCCAACAATCGACTCTCAGAGATTTCACCGCGCCGCCAGGCTTCGAGCGCTAGTGGCATTATCTGCCGATCAAGTTCATGGTCATGATGATCCTCGGCTGGCGCAAAGCTGTTTGGATCGTCCATATCCGAGAAGTCTCGAACGGCCCGCAAATATCGGTTGGCGTCCCCAGTCTTCTCTAGCAGCGCTTCGGTCTCGCGAACGGTGACCGCGTTAAGGCCACGCAGCCTCCATACCGCTGCTAGGTAGCTGACACCGAAGTGTCGAGCCATGAGCGCAAGATCAGCGTAGGTGATGTTCTGCGAGCGCGGCGGAGTTCTAAGTTCGCCCCGGATACCTTCTCCCGTTGCCTCGTCAATCGTTGCTTCTTCTCGACGCGAGCCCTTTCCCTTTCCAAGCTTGGAAAGGAAGCTCCGTACGCCAGCTCTTGGCATTAGGAAGGCTGCAGCGAAAGCGTTTGCCCTTTGCTCTGGTCTAGATTTGGAATTGTGTATGCTAGAAACAGTAGCCGCCTCATCTCTGTCCATTAGCGCATGCCCGAATTCGTGGGCGTAAGAGAAACGCCGCCGCACCGGGGATTGCTTAGTATTTACTAAGATTGCCATGCCAAAGTCGGGGCTCTTCAAAAAAAGACCAGAGATCTCGTCGGGAAGCTCCAATCCAGTAGTCCAGATACCCTGCGCGCTAATCAGCTGTGGCAAACTGGAGATAGGCGCTACGCCTAGCCTAAGGCGTCGTCGCTCTTCGCTCGCAACCTGATGCCCTTGGGAAATCGCTAGACCAACTGACTGCGCCTCCGGCAGGTCATACCGGGGCAACATTGCTGCGTCCTCGCGCCCTAGAAATCGCAACAATGATGCGCCTTCCCTGATCAAATGCAGACAGCGATCTGCTTGGTTCCGTACGTAATCGCTCTTAAGGCCTTGGTCCGCCCGAAACAGGGCTACGACTGGGTCATCAAACTCGTTCAGCGCTTTCGGATTGACAAACCAGCTTATAGGACGTCCGTAAAGATCCGCCATCCGCGTCAGTTCCAAAGTTGAGACCTGCCGCTGTCCGGACTCCATCAAGCTGATCGCGGATCGCTGTAGATTAAGTGCCGTTGCGGCCTCCTCTTGCGTGATCTTTCGCCCTTCCCGTGCGGTTCGTAGCCTTTGCCCGATTATAACGGAAGTTATAGTCATAGGAAAATCCTCCGAATTCTGATTAGGCCTCCGTCATGACAGAATCCTGCGAGCCTGCTTAGGATTTAGCGATTCGCACAAAGAGAGTCAATTCTTGACACTATGCGTGCGAAAATCTAAACTCCTATGGAGAAGCCAGCCGAATGGCAGTTCGCTGGAAGTGGAGAACTCGATGTCAAAGAGACCTGGTGAGAATGTTGGAACGAAGGGTGGTATCTACCAGGAGACCGGGCCGAAGGGAGGTGCCAAGCCGAACTTTGCCACGGTTCCTGACAACCACAGGCTACCGCCAACGACCAAGCCCGGCCATGTCTGGAAAGCAAGAAAGATCACCCCCACCAGTGACCGCTAGCGTTGCTACAAACCGCTGAGGGGCCAACCTGGCATCAAGGCTCTGGTACGAGTCAATCCAGAACCTCCGCCAGGAAACGCCCCAAGAGCGCGTTAAACTGCTCGGGGTGGGTGAGGAAGGGGGCGTGGCCGGCGCCGGGGATGGCGTGGCGCTTGCCGTCCCAGATGTTGGCGTAGGCGACCTCCTTGGCGATGTAGTCGTGATCGATGAAGACGTCCGCGTCCCCGTCGAGGATGGCGAGCGGCGTGCGGTCGGTCTCGACCAGCTGCTTCTCGTCGGCGAAATCGCCGCTGATGATGGCGTCGAACATGGTCTTGCGGGCGAGACCGTGGGTGCGGCGCACGCCCTCCATCAGCGTCGGCGTCAGATGCTCTTCGCCGCCGACCGTGGCGGCGCCATAGGCCAGGCAGTCCGCCTCGCTGAAGTCCTCTCGCCCTGCCAGGGAGAGCTCCGGCGAGGGCAGGAAGCCGCGCCCCTTGGCCTCGCCGCTGAGTGCCAGGGGCGGCGTGCCGCAGATCGTCAGGCCCTTCAGCGGCGCCCCCTGGGCGATCATCTCCAGGCCGATGTGGCCGCCCAGGGACCAGCCGAAGACGGCGAGCGGATCCAGGCCCATCTTGTCGATCACCTGGCGTGCCGCGCGGGCGTAGTTGGGAATGGTGTAGACGGCCGGCGGGTCGTCGGCGTCGGCCGATGCGCCATGGCCGGGCAGGTCCATCGCGACCACCCGGTAGCGGCCGCTGAAAGCCGCGATGGTGGGCGCGAAGACCTCCTTCAGGGAGGAGTTGCCGTGGATCAGATAGAGGCAGGCGCCGCTGCCGTGATCGCTGACGGCGATGCGCCCATAGTCGGTCTCGATGACGGTATCGCTGGCCATGCTGCCCTCCTCCCCGGTCTCGGCTTCGCGGGCCGCAGCATAGCGCCATTGCGCGGAAGACAGAATTCATGATGTCATGGTCCGCAAAGAAAGCCCGGCGGGAGGGCCAACGAGCAAGGCCGGATGGACAGGGCGTTCACGACCATGGATCGTCCGCCCGGCGCGCGACTGCGCTGGTGGCAGGAGGTGCTGAGCGACGTCTACTACAACGTGGAGGTCGACTCCGCGCATCGCGACGCGCTCTACGGGCGTATCGTCGAGCACGATATCGGCTGCGCCAGCGTCACCCGCTTCGCCGCCGACCAGCAGCGCGTCCTGCGCAGCCGCAAGCGCATCGCCATGGACAGCGAGGATTCCTTCGTCCTGGTGATGCCCACCAACCAACCGCTCTTCTACAGCCAGGCGGGGCGGAGCGGCTATCAGCCGGCCGGCTCCTACGTGCTGGTGAACACGCAGAGCTTCTATGAGCTGGCCTGCCCGGACGGCTTCGCCAACATCACGGTGAAGCTGCCGGCGGCCAGGGTGCGCCAGCGCCTGCCCCACGCCGAGGACCACTGCGCGTCCGCCTATCCCGCCGACCCGCGCTTGGCCGCCGTGGTGCGCGACTACGCCGTCTGGCTGGTCGGCCAGCGCCAGGCCTTGTCGGCGCCGCTGGCCGACAGCCTCTCGGAACAGCTCTTGGATCTGCTAGTCGCCTTGCTGGAGTCCGAGCGCGCGGAGGATCGCGACGGCACCTCCTCGGCCGCGGCCGGCCTGCGGCGGCGCATCTCCGCCTACCTCAACGAGCACCTGACCGAGCCGGAGCTGAGCCCCACCAGGGTGGCGGAGGCCTTTGGCATCTCCACCAGCTATCTGCATCGCCTCTTCCGGCCGGCCGGGATGACCTTGGGGCGCTGGATCGCCGCCAACCGCCTGCAGCGCGGCTACGAGATGCTGACCCTGCCGCGCCACGACCGGCGCTCCATCGCCGAGATCGCCTACGCGGTGGGCTTCACCAGCCAGGCCCACTTCTCGGAGGCCTTTCGCCGCCAGTTCGGAACCTCGCCCAGCCAGGCGCGGCGGCGCGCGCGCCGGGGCCTGCCGGGTGCCGCGCCGAAGGCCTGGGGTTCACGCTGACGCAAAAGCCTGTTCGCCGGGGCGAAAGACAAGGGCCCGCCCGATGGCCTTTAATCGATCGGGACGGACGGCCGCCCGAAGCGGTCAGCCGGCGACGGCAGCCGGAGGCAAGCCGGGAGGAATTGCGGTGTCGCGATACAAGCTCAATCCCGCCGACAGGCACTTGGCCGAGGAGTTCAAGGCCACGCCGATCGGGCATCACAGCCCGGAGCTGCAGCGGGTCATGAATCTCTTCCGCGGCCAGCCACAGCAGGACAAGTACGTGCTGGTCTGCACCAAGCCGCACGAGGAGTACGTGCTGGCGCAATTGCAAGGCCGCGGTCGGCCCTTGCGCATACATCACAACCGAGTCTTCACCTCCATCGAGGAGGCCGAGTGGGAGGTCTTCAAGATGCGCTGGGAGCACTTCACCGGCGAGACGCTGGAAGACTGACGCGGCCTGCCTCTCAGGCCGGCCCGACCAACAGGGAACCACTAGGCAGATGAAGAAGATCCTAGGCTACAGCGACAAGATCAGCGTGCGCCCCGGCGACACCATCTCCTTCATGGTCTCGAGCGAAGAGGGCGCCGACTACCAGGCGCGGATCGTCCGCGTCATCCATGGCGACACCAGTCCCGAGGGTCCGGGCTACAAGGAGGAGGCGATCGCGACCTCGGTCGACGGCACCTACGAGGGCCGCCGGCAGGAGGTGCTGGCCGGCTCCTATATCGTCGTGCCCGATCACCGTCTCTTCGGTACTCTCTCCTCCTTCACCCTGCAGGCGATGGTCTGGCCGACCTTGCCCGGCAAAGGCGCGCAGACCCTGATCGCGCGCCAGGACGCCGCGAGCGGCAGCGGCGTCTCCCTGGGCATCAACGAAGAGGGCTGCCTCTCCGTCACGCTGGGCGACGGCAAGGGCGGCAGCGAGACCCTTTCCAGCGGCAAGGCCATGGTGGCGCGGGAATGGTACCTGGCCGCCGTCACCTTCGATGCGGAAAGCGGCAGGCTCGCCCTGCTGCAGGAACCCCAGACCGACTATGCCGAGACCGACGACCGGGCGAGCGTCGAGACCACCACGGCGCTGCGGCCGGGTAATCCCGGCGCGCCGCTCACCATGGCGGCCCACATCGTCGAGAGCCTGGGCAAGCGCTACCGCACGGCGGGGAACTTCAACGGCAAGATCGACAGTCCGGCGCTCTCCGCCGGCGTGCTCGACCGCACGCAGATGCAGCAGGTCCTGGATGGCCAGATCGCCGATGCCGACCAGGCTAGAGTCTTGGCGCGCTGGGACTTCAGCCAAGGGATCACCACCAAGCAGATCCACGACGCCTCGCCCAACCGCATCGACGGCGAGATCGTGAACATGCCGGCGCGCGCGATGAAGGGCTACAACTGGAGCGGCCGCGAGATGTGCTGGCGCCATCGCCCCGGCCATTACGGCGCCATCCACTTCCACGACGACGACCTGCACGACTGCGGCTGGGAGGTCGACTTCCGGCTGACCGTGCCGGCCGGCATGAAGAGCGGCGTCTATGCCGCCCACGTGGCCGTCGGCGACCAGGAGGACTTCATCCCCTTCGTGGTGAAGCCGGCCCTGGGCGCCAAGAAGGCCAAGGCGGTCTTCCTGGTGCCGACCGCCAGCTACATGGCCTATGCCAACGAGCATATGCCGACCGACGCGCCGCTGGCCGAGCTCCTGACCGGGCAGCTGCCGGTCTTGAACCAGAACGACGTCTTCCTGATGGAGAACCGGCACTACGGCGCCTCCTGCTACGACGTCCATGCCGACGGCAGCGGCGTCTGCTACTCCTCGCGGCTGCGGCCGATCCTCAACATGCGGCCCAAGTATCAGTCCTGGCTGGGCGGCGCCGGCTCCTCGCTCTGGCAGTTCAACGCCGACCTCCACATCACCGACTGGCTGGAGGCTAAGGGCTTCGAGTTCGACTGCATCACCGACGAGGACCTGCACTACGAAGGCCTGGAGGTGCTGGACGGCTATCAGGTGCTCTTGACCGGCAGTCACCCGGAGTACTGGTCGCCGGAGATGTGGGACGCGCTGGAGGCCTTCAAGAAGGGCGGCGGGCGGCTCATGTACCTCGGCGCCAACGGCTGGTACTGGAAGATCGCCTATCACGAGAGCGAGCCGGGCGTCATGGAGATCCGCCGCGGCGAGGGCGGCATCCGCGGCTGGGCGGCGGAGCCCGGCGAGTACTACACCTCCTTCACCGGCGCCTACAGCGGCCTCTGGCGCCGCAACGGCCGGCCGCCGCAGGTCATGGCCGGGACCGGCTTCTCGGCGCAGGGCTTCGACATCTCCTCCTACTTCCGCCGGCAGCCGGACGCCGAGAACCCCCGCGCCGCCTTCATCATGGAGGGGATCGAGGAGGAGATCATCGGCGATTTCGGTCTGATCGGCGGCGGTGCCGCCGGCCTGGAGCTGGACCGCGCCGACCGCCTCCTGGGCACGCCGCCGAACGCCTTGGTACTGGCCTCCTCGGAGGACCACACCGATATCTATCTGGTGGTCCTGGAGGAGATCCTGATCAACTACCCGGGCCTGGGCGGCCAGGAGAACCCCCTGGTGCGGGCCGACATCGTCTTCTACGAGACGGCGGCGGGCGGCGCGGTCTTCTCCGCCAGCTCCATCGCCTGGGCCGGCAGCCTGTCGCACAACGGCTACGACAACAACGTCTCGCGCATGACCGAGAACGTCCTGCGCCGCTTCCTCGACGAGACGCCTTTCTAGGCAGCGGCCGGCAGGTCGCCAAAGACAGGCGCGTCGACAGCCAGGCCCGCGAGGCGGCACATGTGCCAGGCCAGCACTTGGTTGCTGGAGAGCACAGGCTTGCCGCCGCGGGCCCTAAGCTCCGGGATTACCTCCAAGGTCTTGAGGTTGGTGCAGGAGAGGAAGATGCCCTCGACCTCAGCCGATGCGACCAGCCGCTCGGCGGCGGCGAGAAGAGAGGGGGCGGAGATGCGCGCCACCTTGGCCTCGCTGGGCTCGTCGAAGCTGCCGAAGACGGGAGTCTCGAGGCCTTCGGAGGCGAGCAGGTCGCGCATGCCGCGCGAGACCTCTTCGACGTAGGGCGAGAGGTAGGCAATCCGCTTGAGGCCCAGCGCGCGGCTGGCGGCCAGGAGGGCGGAGACGGGCTCGCTCACCGTCTTGGCCGAGGTGCCGTCGCGCAGCAGTTCGGCCACGCGCGCCCGGCCGATGACGGCGGTGGCCGAGGTGCAGCCGTAGCCGACCGCGTCGAAGGTGAGGCCACGGGGAAAGAGGCCGGCGGATTCGGCGATGTGCTGCTCCATCGCCCGCAGGGACTGGGTGGAGACCTCCAGTCCGCTGGGCACGCGGGTGACGTGCAGCGCCGCCTGGGCGGGCAGCAGACGTCGGAAGTCGCCCTCGATTGTCTCATCGGCCTGCAGCACCACGAGGCCCAAGGAGACAGGATCCGTGTCGTTCAGCCGATAGGGAAAGGCGGTCATGGCTGTCCAGCCCCAACGGAGTTGATGCAAGGGTGCCGTTGCGCACCCACCCTCCCTAAAGCACGTCGTTGCGAGAAGCGCTAGCGGTGTGGCGAACCTGGTGACGGCGCACGGGCAACCGCCCCGTTCTTCGTCATCGCGAGCGGAGCGACGCGATCCAGGTTTGTTCGGCACGATACTCTGAAGTGGATTGCCGCGTCGCTGCCGCTCCTCGCAATGACCGCGGGTGTACCTTGGCGACTAGCCTTGTTGGGGGCTGCGTCCTAGCCAGACTTCCGGTCAAGATCCGTCGCTCGCCCGGCAGAACTCCGTTCATGACCTCCTTTTGACGTCGCGGCGCCGGACCGCCGATCAGATCACGGCGATGGCCTTGCCGGTGGGGGTCGAGAGGAAGCGGGCGCCCTCGGCCCGGACCACGATGTTCTCCTCGTGCACCAGGATGCGGCCCGGCGCCAGCTCGACCCCCGGCTCCAAGGTCAGGACCATGCCGGGCACCAGCGGCGTGTGGTCGTCGGGGATGAGCGAGGGCCACTCGGTGAGGCTCATGCCCAGCCCGTGACCGAAACGCCCGGCATCGGAGCCGCCGGCGCCGCCAGTGACGATCCGGTCCATCGCGGTGAAGAGGTCCGCCGCCGTGCTGCCCGGCCGGGCGATCTCCATCGCCGCCTGGACCGCCTCGATCAGGCGGTAGTGGCCCTCGATTACGTCGGAGCCCGCCTGCGCGATCGCGAAGTTCCGGTCGAAGTCGCAGAAGTAGCCGTCGTGGACGAGACCGGTGTCCAGCATCAGCACGTCGCCTGCCTCGAGCGGCCGTTCGCTGGCCGGCGAGATGACGTCGTCGTAGCCTCCGGGCGCGGCACCGCCGGCCAGGTAGGGAACCCAGTCGGCGCCCTCGTCCAGGCAGAGCATCTGAAAGCGGCGGAAGACCTGGGCCAAGGGCCGTCCTTCGCCGGCGATCTCGGCCATGCGGGCGAAGGCGCGGTCGGCGATGGAGCAGGCCGTCGCGATCTTGGCGATCTCCGCCTCCGACTTGACCATGCGCAGCGCCCTCATGATGCCCTGGTCGCCGCAAAGGCGGATCGGCGCCAGCTCCCGCGCCAAACGCTCATAGTCGGCCAGCGGCATGCGCAGATGGCTCTCCGGTCCCATCGGCAGGCCGACCAGGCCGTCCCCGCCCACCACCTCGCGCAGGGTGTCGGTGAGCAAGGTGATGCCCTCGTCCTCCGGCGCCGGCGAGCGCCAGCTGCGGATGTCCGAAATCCAGCCGCGCCCCATCAGCGCCGCGCCGATCGCCGGGATGACGGCAATGGGATCGCCGACCGCCGGGACGATCAGGTACCAGGGGCGCGTGGGACTCTCCCAGAACCTGGTGAGAAAGCCGGAGAAATAGCGGACCTCCGGCTCCGTCGTCAGCAGGAGTGCGGCCAGACCGGATTCGGCCATGGCCGCCTGCGCGCGCCCGACCCGGGCGCGGAACTCTTCGATGGTGAAACCGCGTTCCGGCTGGGTCATGCCTCGGGCGCCTCCGTCAGGAAGGTCAGCACGCGGCTCTCACCGTCGAGCTGCAGGTCCGCGCGCAGCGGACCGGACGCCAGTACCGCGGCCACGCCGGCCCCGCCGGACGGCGTGGTCGCCAGACACGCGTCGGCCAATGGCGTCATGGCCGCGTGGGCCTCCGCTTCCGAGATCGTCACGAAGAGGTCGGCGTCGCGGGCCAGACCCTGCAGCGCGATCAGCGAGGGCTCCTTGCAGTCCAGCCGGCCCATGGCCGAGACCGGTCCCTGGGTCGCGACGGCCCGTCCGGCGCGGATGCTCTCGTACAAGGCCGGGGCGGCCTCGGGCTCGACCACCACGATCCTGGGCGCGTCGCCCCAGGCGCTCCGCGCGAAGGCGGCGACGGCGCCCGCCAGTCCGCCGACGCCGGCCTGCACGAAGATGTGGCTGGGCGGGTGCTCGCTCTGCTCCACCGTCTCCGCCATCAGGGCGAGATAGCCTTCCATCAGCCGGTAGGGCCGCTCCAGATAGCCCTCCCAAGAGCTGTCGGAGAGCAGGGTCCAACCTTCGGTCTCCGCCGCCTGGCCGGCCGCCGCCATGCTGGCTTCGTAGTCCGCGCCCGCGCGCACCACCTCGGCGCCCTTGTCGCGCAGGCGATGGGCGAAGCTCTCCGGCACGGTCTCGGCGATGTAGATCACCGCCCGCGCGCCGAACATCGCCGCGCCGGCGGCGACCGAGAGGCCGTGATTCCCGGCGCTGGCCGTCACGTAGGTGGCGCCTTGCAGCGTATCCCGTCCGGCGTCGGCAGCGCGCGCCGCGGCATCGCAGGCGACAACATAGGCCGCGCCCAACGCCTTGAAGCTGCCGAGGCCCATCCGCCCCCGCTCGTCCTTGACGGCGAGCGCGGCGATGCCGGCGGCCCGCGCCAAATCCGCCGCCTGCACCAGCGGCGTCGCCATTGCCGCCGGGCAGCGGCTGAGCAGTCCGGCGACCCGGTCTGCATCCGTGCTGGGAAAGGGAATGCCCGGTCCCAGCAAGGGCTCCCGGCCGGCTCTACGCCATTTGTTCTTTAGAATCTGCACATCGGTGGCCTTGCACGATTCGAACTGGCCGACAGCCTCGCACGCGCCAGGAAGAGAGACAAAGGCTTCCGTTACGGGACTGCTTGGGAGGCGACGGATCGCCCCTCCGCTGTCGCGCCTGGCGATGGCGACCGGGGTGGCGGCAAGGCTCAAGACTGCGACCAGCCTCTTTCGCGATCTCTGACCAACGCCGTCATCAACAGTGATCGCCGTGGAGAGAGGAAAGGTACTCTTGTGCTGTTCGCTGGTTCGGAAGCTGGGCTCTTGCCCGACGGTGATCGAAACGCCTGTGACCAATGTCTGTCCTGGAACAGGGTTAGGTGACCCGCTCGACAATCCGGAGCGACCTCCATTGCAGTTGGCCACCGGACTGCGTCTACGCTCCCAGACACACACCCTCCATCGTCATCCTCCGACTTGATCCTCTGCTGTCCGGTTTAGCCGGGAGATCGCCTCAATGGGGAGTTCTCAAAAGGATCGATCAACCATTTATCGTCATGGCCGGGCTTGACCCGGCCATCCACGTCCCACCGTCAGCGCCCAGCTCTCCGACAGGGTGCGGCCAGGCCACTAGATCCCCGGGTCGATGCCCGGGGATGACGTGAGAAAGATGCAGAACTAACGTAGAACTCCAATCGGTTTCCCTAAACCGGACAGCAGTGGAATTGATCGGAGGATCGCTTTCCACGGGCCAGATGTAGCCGGGAAGAGCGCGGCCGGTTAGGGAGCAGCGGCACAAGAAGAATCTCCTAGCGGCGCGTGATCCTCCGATCAAGTCGGAGGATGACGTCTAGGAGGTGGAGGCTAGCGGACAGCAGTCGATCGCGAGGAGCGCCAGCGACGCGGTGGTCCAGCGTGTATAGGGCGTGGCGCAAACCCGGGGCTGATTCGTCGTTGCCGCTCCTCGCCGCGACGACCGGGGGTGCTGGCCGAGGCCCAGGCCCGCCAACCGCTCGGGAACCCCCCTCAGCCGCGCGGGATCGCTTTGCCCAATTGCTGTGCCGTGCTAGGCTCCTGCCTGCGACGCGGGCAGGGAGGCCTGACCGCGGCTTTCCTGTTGAGCGGTGAGCTGACAGACATGTCCCCGGGGACCACGAGTGCGGGTGATCTCACCCCGAAGATTCTCGCGGCGGCGGCCAGCGGTGTGGAGGATACGATTCATCGCTTCGGCGGCGACGTGGAGGCGATCTTCGGGCGCGCCACCATCCGCAGCGCGCAGCTGGCCTCGCCGATCAACGAGCTTACCCTGCACCAGTTCTGCACCCTCTTCGAGGAAGCGGCCCGGCAGACCGGGCAGGACAACTTCGGCCTCAACTTCGGCTACGACTTCGCCCCGCAACGCCTGGGCGCGATCGGCTATGTCGCCATCACCTCGCCCACTCTGGCGGCCGGCCTCAACAACCTCGTCCGCTACTTTCCGGCGCACCAGGACAGCTCGATCCTCTCGCTGGAAGAGGATCGCGACCTGCTGTGGCTGACCTATCAGATCCTCGATCCGCGCATCGATGAGCGTCGCCAGGACGCCGAATTGTCGCTGGGCATGTTCCTGAACATCCTGCGCAACGCCCTGGGTCCCGATTGGATGCCGCTGGAGATCCACTTCGAGCATGGCCGGCCCGACGGCGGCGGCGAGCACGAGCGGCGCTTCGGCGCGCCAACGCTCTTCGGTCAGCGGACCAACGCCATCGCCTTCCGGCGCGAGGCCTTGGCCCAGCCCATGGCCAACTGCGACCCCTACCTCTTCGCCGTCATCGAGCCCTTCCTGGCCGAGCGGGCGGCGAGCCGCCGGGCCCCCACCGACTTCGTCTCCGCGCTGAAGCAGGAGATCAAGCTGAAGCTGGGGGAGAGCTCCTCCTCGCTGCGCTCGGTCGCCGGCCGCATGGGGCTGAGCTCGGCCGCCCTGCAGCGCCGCCTGCGCGAGCTGGGCGTCAGCTACAACGACCTGCTGCGCGCCGCCCGCCAGGAATTGGCGCTGCGCTATGTGCGCGAGAGCGACATGCCGCTGACCGAGATCGCCTTCGCGGTCGGCTACTCCGAGCTTTCCGCCTTCTCCCGCGCCTTTCGCGCCTGGACCGGCCTCTCGCCGCAGCAGTACCGCCGCCAGACACAGCGCTAGGCCAGCCTAGCGGCCGTTCAAGAACTCACGGCGCCGCCTTGAGAATGGGCCGATCGGCCCAACCTCAAACGGACACTTAGCGACTGCGGTCCATTTCGCGCTGGATGTCGGCTTCCGAGATCGGCTTCTGCACGTAGGCCGTCCAGCCGTTCAACGCCAAGCCGACGCCCCAGAACACCAGCACCCAAATCGGCCAAAAGCTGCCCTGGCCAGTGAGCGCCCAGATCCCGATGAGCACCGCGTTGACGATCACGTAGGTCACCACGTGCATCTTGAATTCGCGCTTGGCCTTGAGCCGCTTCAAGGCGGCCGCCCGCGCGCTGTCCTTTTCTACCATAGGCTGTCTTCCTTGCCGTGCCTTCATGGGCGGCAAGGAAGACGTGAGCACCCCTCGGCCGCCTTGATGGAGGTCAATCGGCGCGGTCTTCACGGATCAGGGAAGGGAGAGTGCCCGGCTCAGCGCCCGGTCGGTCAAGAGCGCGTCGGCCGCCTCGATATCCATCGAGAAGCTGCGATCGTCGGCCAGGGGCGGCACCACCTGGCGCACCGCGTCACGCAAGGCGACGGCGACCTTGGCCGGGCTCTCTGGCCGACGCTGGTCGAAGGCCTCGGCGGCGACGATCAACTCGCAGGCCAGGGCCTGGCGCCAGAGGGGCAGCATCCGCCAGGCCTTGCGCACGGCCAGCGGCGTCATGGGCTCATGATCCTCCACCTCGTAGCGCGAGGAATCGTCGAGGCTGGCCGGCGTCGCCAGGAGCCGCATCTCCTTGACCTGGTGGCGCGCCACATGGGCGACCAAGGGCATGCCGATCCTGACCGTACCCTCCGTCAGGGGCGAGAGGCCGTTCGGCAGGTCGGTGAACTCCTTGCGGATCAGCTTGCCGCCGCGCTGCGCGCCCATGCTGGCGGCGGTCGTCAGGGCCAGGCCCAGAAGGTCGAAGGCCTGCGCCAGGCCGATGGTCTGGAAGTTGCCGGTGGAGAGAATCTCCTCCTCTTCGAAGAGGACGCAGGGATTGTCGCCGGAGCCGTTGATCTCCGCCATCACGGCGGGCTCGGCGAAGGCCAGCGCCGCGCGCAGGCCGGCGAAGGCGTGACTGGCGCAGCGCAGCGAGATGGGGTCCTGCAGACGCCGGGCGGCGTCCGGCCGCTCGAGGCCGCTGCCGGCCAGAAGGCGGCGCAGGCTGGCGGCCGCGTCCTCCTGGCAGGGCGCCGGATGCAGGGCCGCGACGCGCGGATGGATCGGCGAGAGGTTGGCGCGAAAGGCCTCGAAGCCGAGCACGGTGACGGCTTCCGCCAGGTGCAGCAAGCGCCAGGCCTCGTCCAGGACAAGGGCGCCGAGGCCGGCCGAGATCGAGCTGGAGCTGCAGAGCCCCAGCCCCTCCTTCTCCTTCAACGCCACCGTGGCAATGCCGGCGCGGCGCATGGCCTCGCCTCCGGGCAGCAGCGCACCCTCGAAGAAGGCCTGCCCCTCGCCCATCACCGGCAGGGCGAGTTCGGCCATCAGCGGCAGGTCGGAGGCGCCGTGCGCGCCGATCTGATGGACGGCCGGGTGCAGTCCCCGATTGATCATCCGCGCCAGGGTTTCGGCGATCAGCGGCCGCACCCCGGACCGCCCGAGAGTGAGCGAGGCGAGCCTGGCCGTCATGAAGGAGCGAACGGCCGGCTCTTCGAACAGAGGGCCTCCGCCGCAGGCACGCGCGCGCAGCATGATGTGGCTCATCTCCTCGCGCTCTGCTGGGTCGACCGTGGTGACGGCTCGATTGCCCAGGCCGCGGGTCATGCCGTAGACCGGACGCTCTTCGGTCAGGAAGCGCTCGATCAAGGCGCGGCCGGCACCCAATTGCGTCAACGCGCCTTGGCTGAGCGTGACCTCGGCCTCGCCGCGCGCGACCTCGGCAATGTCGGCGAAGGCCAGCGCCTTCTCGCCAAGCGCGATCTCACGCATCCCGGTCTTTCCTCCTCTGACCTGCTTGCAAGTGTCGCAATCTTGCGAGCGGGTCATCGCAGCGTCTAGATTGCCGCGCGGCTCAAAAGGTTTGCTGAAAATGCACTATCAATCCACGCGCGGTTCGGCGCCAGTCCTTGCTTTCGACGACGTGCTCTTGACCGGTCTGGCGCGCGACGGCGGGCTTTACGTACCCACGCAATGGCCGGGGCTTTCGGCGTCCAGCTGGCGCGGCCTGCAGGGCGCTGACTATCGCGACCTGGCGGCGACGATGCTGACCCCCTTCCTGGGCGACTCTCGCCTGGCGGCCGAGCTGCCCCAGCTCTTGACCGCCGCCTACGAGAGCTTCGCGCACCAGGCCGTGGCGCCGCTGGTGCAGGTGGCGCCCGATATCTGGCTCCTGGAGCTCTTCCATGGTCCGACCTTGGCCTTCAAGGACGTCGCCATGCAGCTCCTGGGACAGCTCTTCGAGCGCCTGCTGGCGGAACGCGGCGAGCGCCTGACCATCGTCGGCGCCACCTCCGGCGACACCGGCTCGGCCGCCATCGAGGCCTTGAAGGGCCGCGCCGGCCTCGACGTCTTCATCCTGCATCCCAAGGGCCGCACCTCGGAGGTGCAGCGCCGGCAGATGACCACGGTCGCCGCCAACAACATCCATAACCTGGCGATCGAGGGCACCTTCGACGACTGCCAGGACCTGGTGAAGGCGCTCTTCAACGACCACGCCTTCCGCGACCGCCACGGGCTGTCGGCGGTCAACTCCATCAACTGGGCACGCATCCTGGCGCAGAGCGTCTACTATGCCTATGCCGCCCTGGCGCTAGGCGGTCCGGCGCGCGAAGTCAGCTTCGTCGTGCCGACCGGCAACTTCGGCAACGTCTTCGCCGGCTATGTCGCCCAACGCATGGGCTTGCCGATGGGCCGGCTGGTGGTGGCGGCGAACCAGAACGACATCTTGCCGCGCTTCCTGGAGAGCGGCGCCATGACCTTGGCCGGCGTCTCGCCGACGCTCTCGCCCTCCATGGACATCCAGGTCTCCTCCAACTTCGAGCGGCTGCTGTTCGAGGTGCTGGGCCGCGACGGCGCCAAGGTGAGCGAGATCCTGACCGGGTTCCGCGCCGAGGGCAGCTTTGCGCTCGACCGGGAGATCATGGCGGCGATCCGCGATCGCTTTGCCGGCGACCGCCTGGACGATGCCGGGACCCTGGCCGAGATCAAGCGCACCTACGAAGAGACCGGCATGGTGCTCGACCCCCACACCGCCGTCGGCCTTTCCGTCGCCCGCAAGCGGGTCGCCGAAGGGGCCGGCGCCAGCGTGGTGCTGGCGACCGCGCACCCGGCCAAGTTCCCCGACGCGGTCGAGCGGGCGACGGGCCGGCGTCCTGCCCTGCCGCAGCGCCTGGCGGACCTCTATGACCGGCCGGAGCGCTTCGACGTCCTGGCGAACGATGCCGCCGGCCTGAAGGACTTCGTCACCGATCGCGCAAGCAGCGTCGCGGCAGAGTGAGACACGAGGTGACGTTGCAGGGTCCCGGTATTCGGATCTCCACGCTGGCCAACGGTCTGACCGTCGCCAGCGATCCCATGGCCGGCGTCGGCAGCGCCTCCGTCGGGCTCTGGCTGGATGTCGGCGCGCGGCACGAGGATGCCGCCGAGAACGGCATCGCGCACCTGATCGAGCACATGGCCTTCAAGGGCACGGAGCGCCGCAGCGCCCGGCGCATCGCCGAGGAGATCGAGGCGGTGGGCGGCCAGCTCAACGCCTATACCTCACGCGAGACCACCGCCTTCTATGCCCGCGTCCTGGGCGACGACCTGCCCCTGGCGCTCGACCTCCTCTCCGACATCCTGCAGCACTCCATCTTCGACGCGGAGGAGCTGGACCGCGAGAAGGCCGTGGTGCTGCAGGAGATCGGCTTGGCCGAGGACACGCCCGACGACATCGTCTTCGACCACCTGCAGGAGACCGCCTTTCCGGACCAGGCCTTGGGCCGGCCGATCCTGGGGCGCGATCGGACCGTCGCCTCCTTCGATCGCGCTGCCCTGCGGGCCTTCGTCGCCCGGCACTACGGCGCCGAGAGGATGATCCTGGCGGCTTCCGGCGCCGTGGACCACGATGCCCTCCTGCGCTTGGCCGAGGATCGCCTGGGCGGCCTGGAGCCGGGGTGCGGGGCTGAAGGTCAGGCCGCCGCCTACCGCGGCGGCGAGATCCGCCTGGCACGCTCCTTGGAACAGGTGCATCTGGTGCTGGCTCTGCCGGGCGTTCCGGCGCGCGATCCCGACCACGTGACGGCCGGCCTTCTGGCCAGTGTCCTGGGCGGCGGCATGTCCTCTCGCCTCTTTCAGGAGGTGCGGGAGAAGCGCGGCCTGGTCTACGCCATCTATGCCTTCTTCTCGCATTTCGACGACAGCGGCCTCCTGACCCTCTACGCCGGCACCGGCGAAGCCGAGGCGGCCGAGACCCTCGCGCTCATAACGGCCGAGCTGCGCGGCTTGGCCGAGGGGGTCGAAGAGGCGGAATTGGCCCGCGCCAAGGCGCAAGCCCGCGCGGCGATCCTGATGAGCCGGGAGAGCAGCTTCGCCCGGGCCGAGTCCATGGCCAATCACTTCCTGGTGCACCGCGAGGCCTTGGACATCGAGTCCCTGCTGGCTAAGCTGGAAGCCGTTACAGTGAGCGACGTAGAAAGATTGATGGCGCGCCTCTTGCAAGAACCGCCCAGCCTGGCCGTGATGGGGCCGGCCTCCGGCCTGCCCAGCTACGACCGCTTGGTGCAGCAGCTGAGCTGACCCGGCCATGATGCGGCTGCCTCCCTTCCGTGCCGGTTTTCTGCGCCACCTCAAGCTCGAGGGGCAGCGGGTGTCCTTGCGCCCCATGCGCGGCAAGGATTGGCGGCAGTGGTCGCGCCTCAGACGCGACAGCCGCGAGTTCCTGACGCCTTGGGAACCGCTTTGGGCGACCGACTCCTTGACCCGCGGCGCCTATCGCCAGCGCCTGAAGATGGCCAATGCCGAGGGGCGCGCCGGGCAGGGCTATACCCTGCACATCTTCCTCGCCGACGAGCCGACCCTGATCGGCGCCATCACCTTGGCGCAGGTCCGCCGCGGCGTGGCACAGATGGCCACCCTGGGCTACTGGATCGGGGCGCCCTATGCCGGTCAGGGCTACATGACCGAGTCCTTGGGCCTGGTGACACACTTCGCCTTCCGCGACCTGGGCCTGCATCGCCTGGAGGCCGCATGCCTGCCGAGCAACGAGGCGAGCCAACGCCTGCTGCGCCGCCTCTCGTTCCGCGAGGAGGGCCTGGCGCGGCGCTACCTGCGGATCAATGGTCAGTGGCACGACCACCTGCTCTTCGCCCGCCTGGCGGACGATACGCCCCTGCGCATCGCCACGACCACCGAAGAGCTCATCCCGCAAGCGCTTTCGGCTGGTAAGGAGCGCTAGTCTGGGTCAGCCTTAGCGCCAAGGAAGCCGCGGAAGGGGCGGAGGGGCGCAAAGTGAGCGACGGGCGAGAGAAGGCGCAACCCAAAGCGCTCTACCTCCTCTTCATGACCGAGCTGTGGGAACGCTTCGGCTTCTTCACCCTGGTCTCGATCTTTGCCTTCTACCTGGTGGAGCGGCTGAAGGTGGAGCGGGACGAGGCCTTCCTGATCTTCAGCACCTTCGTCTCCTTCTCCTATCTCTCGACAGTGGTGGGCGGGGTCATGGCCGACCGCGTCTTGGGCTTCGGCCGCGCGATACTGGCCGGCGCCGCCTCGATCGCCGCCGGCTATCTCCTGCTCGGCCTGGGCGGCGAGGGCTGGCTCTATCTCGCATTGGGTTTCCTGGCGGTCGGCAACGGTCTCTTCAAGGGCAATGTCTCGGCGCTCTTGGGGCGCTTCTATGCCGACGAGGATCCGCGCCGGGCACCGGGCTTCACGCTCTTCTACATCGGCATCAACGTCGGCGTCCTGGCGGGCTCGTTGCTGGCCGGCGTGGTGGCGGAAGCTTACGGCTACGGCTGGGCCTTCACCATTGCCGGGCTCGGCAAGCTGATCGCCTTGGCCACCTACCTGATGGGGCGGCGCCTGGTGCGCCAGCACGACGGTCCGCCCGCCGGCCAGGAACGCCCGCGCCGCGCCCTGGGGCTGACCGGAGTGGCCCTGCTGATCGCCGTCGGGCTGTCGGCACTGCTGCTCAGCCGCTTGAGCCTGGCCGGATGGGTTCTGGCGGCCCTCGGGCTGGGCATGGCCGGGAGCTATCTCGTCGTGATCCTCCGGCAGGAGCGGGCGGTGCGCAATCGCCTGCTGGTGCATCTGGCCTTGGCCTTCTTCTCCATCGTCTTCTGGACGATCTATCAGCAGTACGCCATCTCGGTGACCCTCTTCGCCCAGCAGGACGTGGACCGCGAGATCATGGGCTGGGTCATGCCTTCCTCCTCCACCGCTTCCTTCGGTGCCTTGGCGCTCTTGCTGCTGTCTCCCCTGGTCACACTGCTCTGGCCGTGGCTGGAGCGGCGCGGCATCCTCGTCGGAGACCTCGCGCGATACTGCCTGGGTCTGGTTTGGCTGGGTCTGGCCTATCTGCTGCTGTCGCTGGTCGTGGACGCCAGTTCGTCGGCCGCCAAGGCCTCCATGCTGTGGATCCTGCTCTTCTACGGCTTGCTGGGGCTGGGCGAGATTTTCCTGGCGCCGCTGGGTCTGGCGCTCACCACGCGTTTGGCGCCGAAGCATCTGGCCGGCTATGCCATGGGCATGTGGTTCTTCGCCGTCGCCGCCGCGGTCTATCTGGCCGGCGTCCTCGCGGTACCTCAGGGCACCGCCGGCGAGCCCAAACTGACGGTCTACGAGGCCGACTTCCTGCTCTACGGCCTGGGCGGCCTTGGCGCCGCCCTGCTGCTCTTGCTGGCCCTGCCCTGGCTGCATCGCCCGCTGCGCGAGGAAGAGGAGGTAAAGCAGGCGCGTTAGGCCAAGATTCAGACGATAGATCGGTTCGATCTATCGTCGTCGCACTCTAGTGTTCTAGTCTCGGTGGCACCCCTGACTGCGGAGAGAGCCTATGACCTTTATGGATCGCAGACGCTTCCTGGCCACCGGCTCGGCGCTGCTCACCTCCCCGCTCTGGGCCAGGACGGCGCGCGCCGCCGAACCGGATGTCATCGTCATCGGCGCCGGTGCGGCCGGCATCGCGGCGGCCCGCTCGCTGCTGGACGCCGGGCTGACAGTAAGGGTGATCGAGGCGGCCGGGCGTATCGGTGGGCGCATCCATACCGACACCGCGACCTTCGGCGTGCCCTACGACGTCGGTGCCCATTGGCTTCACCGCGCCGAGCGCAATCCCTTCGTCGCCTATGGCCGCGACAACGGGTTCCAGGTCTACCCCGCGCCCAACAAGGAGATCCTCTTCGTCGGCGACCGGGAGGCGAACGACGCCGAGTACGAAGCCATGGAGGCGGAGCTTTCCGAGACCTACGGGGCGATCCTGGAAGCGGGCGCGCGCGGCCGGGACGTGAGCCCCGCCTCGGTGATTGCGCCGGGCGGCACCTGGGGTCGCTTGGTGCACTTGCTGGTAGGGCCCTTCGAGATGGGCAAGGACTTCGATCGCTTCTCTTGCCGGGACTGGTACAACTCCGAAGACGGGACCGACTGGTTCTGCAAGGAAGGCTATGGGGCGCTTTGGGCGCATAGCGCCCAGGGTGTAGCGGTCGAACTCTCCACCAAGGCAAGCCTTGTCAAGTGGGGCGGACCCGGCGTCGCGATCGAGACTAATCGCGGAACCATGAGGGCCAAGACCTGCATCGTCACCGTCTCGACCGGTGTTCTGGCGAAGGAGGCGCTCAGCTTCGACCCGCCCCTGTCGGCCCGCAAGCAGGAGTCCTTCCACGGCATCTCCATGGGCCTCTACAACCACATCGCCCTGCAGTTCAGCGAGAACTTCTTCGAGATCGGCGAGGACGGCTATGTCTACTACAAGATCGACGAGGAGGTCGACGGCTCGCCCAAGGGCATGGGCCTCTTGACCAACATCTCGGGCACCACGCTGTCCTTCGGCGATGTGGGCGGCGCCTTCGCCGCGGCCCTGGAGGCCGAGGGCAAGGCGGCGGCGATCGACTTCGCCCTTTCGGACCTGCGTAAGATCTACGGCGGCTCGGTCGACAAGGCCTTCGTCAAGGCCAGCGTCACCAGTTGGGGCAAGAACCCCTTGACCTACGGCTCCTACGCCTCCGCCGAGCCCGGTGCCTATCCCATGCGTGCCGTGCTGCGCGAGCCCGTGGGCGATCGCATCTGGTTCGCCGGAGAGGCCTGCAGCAGCCTCGAATGGGCGACAGTCGCCGGCGCGCACAAGAGCGGGATTGCAACCGCCAAGGATGTCGCGGCACACTTGGGCCGCTAGAATCGTGTAGTCCGGATTGCAACATAGGGTATCGGAAGACCGTGATCGGCGCGCGCAGGTCGGCTTTGGCGATTGCCCTCGTCCTCCCCCTCCTCGGCCAGCTCGGCGGACCGGCCGCCGCGACTGACACCGGCGGCTGCGCGATAGAGCCGCGACGCGAGATCACGGCGTCCGAGCTGACGATCCCGGCCTTCGATGCGGCCGGACCCGTGCACAACGACTGCTTCGCGCCGCCGCCGCATGCCGCTCCGGCACGGCACGCCTTTTCTGGAACGCTGGCCTTGCCTGGCGCGGAGCTGGCCTACGCGACGCCTGGCGGCGACAGGGGGTCATGGGCGCTGCCGGGCGTGGAGATCGCCTTCTTCACCCACGGCGACCATCTCCTTCCCGTCACCCGCGACTTCGTCGAGCTCTCCGATCGGGGCCGGCAAGCAAGGCTGCTGATCTCGCCCGGCCGGGTTTGGTCCGAACCGGGGGACGAGGGCCTTTCCCGCGCGGCCTTTCCCTTCTTGCTGACCTATCGCTTCTACAACGGTGCCCGAAACGGACTGGCAACCTTCCTCTTCGACGATGAAAGGGTGTCGGCGGTGCGTTTCCAGATCACCCAAGAGACGGCGGCAGGCAGTCAGTACGACATGTGGGGGCAGGCGGCGGCCGACTATCGGCCCGCGCCGATCGCGGGGCGCGAGAACCTCGCGAGCGCGTTCGTCGAGGAATACCGACAGCGCTGGCCGCTGCGGCCTTGGTCGGACCTGGAGGCGCTGCATCCGAGCGCCGACCTGACCGGCTTCGATGGCGATCTCAGCCCGGAAGAGGTCAGCGCCAGCGGTCTGGTCGTGGACGGCGTCGTCTACCTCAAGGCCTGCAACACGCGGACCGGCCCTTTCCCCTACTGCGCCTCCATGCGCCACAGCGTCTATTCGGTCACCAAGTCCATGGCGGCCGCCCTGGCGCTCTTCACCTTGGCCGAGAGGTACGGCGACGAGATCTTCAACTATAGAATCGAGGACTATGTGGCGGTGACCGCCGATCACGACGGCTGGTCCGAGGTGACCTTCGCCGACGCCCTCAACATGGCCACGGGGATCGGCGACGAGAACCCGGAGCGCTACTCGCGACAGACCGCGCCCGACGAGAACGGCGAGAAGATGAGCCGATGGAACAGGGCGCCTTCGGCCAGCGAGAAGCTGGATGCCAGCTTCACCTACGGCGACTACCCCTGGGGTCCGGGCGAGGTCTTCCGCTACAACTCGACCCACACCTACATCCTGGCGGCGGCGATGGATGCCCTGGTCAAGAGCCGGGAAGGCCCCGAGACGAGGCTCTGGGAGTTCGTTGGCCGAGAGGTGCTCCGTCCGTTGGGAATCCTCCACGCGCCGCTGCGCCACACCAAGGAACCGGACGGTGGGCCGGGCCTTCCGGAGATGGCCGTCGGGCTCTATCCGACGATCGATATGGCGGCGAAGATCGCGTCGCTGTTCCAGGCGAGCGGCCGCCACGAAGGCCGACAGCTGCTGAGCCGCGACAAGCTCGACGAGGCCCTCTATCGCACGCCGGCCAGAGGCCTGCGAACCGGCGGCCATCGCAAGCTCTTCGACGTCAGCACCTATCACCTCTCCTTCTGGTACGAGCCCTTCCGCATCGAGGAGGGCTGCATGGTGCGGATTCCGTCGATGTCGGGCTACGGCGGGAACCTCGTCGTCATGATGCCGAACGGACTAACGGCCTTCCGCTTCTCCGACAGCGGAGATCACGACATCGGCGGGATGGTTGGTGTCGCCAATGCGATCCGACCCTTCTGTCCCTAGGCAAGAGACGCGCATAGTCGGATCGCCCTGCTCCCGGCACCCGCCGCGGACCGGCGGCCCCGCCTATATCCCCTTCACCTTCCTTTCCCGATAGCCCAGGTAGAGGCCGCTGGCGGAGATCACCCCGGCGCCGATCCAGGTCCAGACGTCGGGGATGTGGTTGAAGATGAGGAAGCCCAGCAGGGCCACAAAGACGATCTGGGTGTAGGTGAAGGGCGCCAGCGCCGAGGCCGGAGCCAGGCTGTGGGCGACGATTAGCAGAAAGTGGCCGAACCCGCCGATCAGGCCCAGCGCGCAGAACAGCAGGATGTCGAAGCCTTCCGGCGTGCGCCACTCCAGGAAGGCGAAGGGCGTGGAGGCCAGCGCCCCCACCACCGAGACGTACATGAGAGAGCTGTGATGGTCGTCGTGCAAAGCCACCTGGCGCGTCGCCATGTTGTAGAAGGCGACCTGCAAGGAAGCCGTAAGCGAGATCAGGACCGCCCAATGGACCTCGGCCATGCCGGGGCGCACGACGATCATGGCGCCCAGGAAGCCGAAGCCGATCGCCGTCCAGCGCCGCCACCCGACCTTCTCTCCCAGGATCGGAACGGAGAGCGCGCAGATGAGCAGCGGCGCGGTATAGAGGATCGCAGAGTTGGTCGCCAAGGGCAGGAAGCTGAGCGCCAGGAAGTTGCAGGCGGTCGTCGCGACCAGCAACAGCCCACGGACGACCTGGAGGCCCGGACGGCGCGAGCTGAACGCCAAGCGGCCCCGCACCGGCAGCGACAACGCCATGGCGAAGAGTAGTCCCACCATGTAGCGCGCCCAGACGATCTGTCCGATGGCATAGTCCTCGGTCAGGACCTTGGCGATGGCGTCCAACAGGCCGAAGCTGCAGACCCCGGTGGTCATCAGAAGGCAGCCCTTCAGACGGCTGGCGGGATCGGTCGGCAGGGCGCGGGTCATTCGCCCCACCATAGACGCGCGGGCACCCCGCCAGGCATGCAAGCAATGGCGGTCCCGCCTGCAGTGACGGCAGAGAGGGGAGCTGGATTATCCGGCGTCGAGCGGCCTGCAGGCCTCTTCCAGGAAGGTCCGTTCGCCCTCGTCCAGGCTGGGGCCGATCTCGGCCAGGACCCGGGCGTGGTAGGCATCGACCCAGGCGATCTCCTCGGCGTTCAAAAGGTCCCGGTCGATTAGCCGGCGCTCCAAGGGGGCCAGGGTCAGGGTCTCGAAGCCCAGCATGGGACGCTCTTCGCCCTCGACCGCTTCCGTCTCCACCACCAGCACCAGGTTCTCGATGCGGATGCCGTAGGCGCCGTTCTTGTAGTAGCCGGGCTCGTTCGAGACGATCATGCCCGGCTTCAGGCCGACGCGGTTGGGCAGCTTGGAGATGCGCTGCGGGCCCTCGTGCACCGAAAGAAAGCTGCCGACGCCATGCCCGGTGCCGTGGTCGTAGTCCAGGCCGGCGGCCCAGAGCGGCCGGCGGGCGAAGGCGTCCAGTTGCGAACCGCTGGTGCCATCCGGAAAGCGCGCGGTGGCGAGCGCGATGTGGCCCTGCAGCACCCGGGTATAGCGGTCGCGTTCCTCGGCCCCCGGCTCGCCGATCACCAAGGTGCGGGTGACATCGGTGGTGCCGTCCAGATACTGTCCGCCGGAATCGAGCACCATCAGCTCGCCGCTCTGCATCGCCCGATCGCTTTCCGGCGTCACCCGATAGTGCACCACCGCGCCATGCGGCCCGGACCCGGCGATCGTGTCGAAGGAGAGGTCCATGAAGTGGTTGCCCTGGCGGCGAAAGGACTCCAGCCGGTCGCTGCAGGCCAACTCGCGCATCTCGCCCGTGACGCTCTCGCCGGCGAACCAGGCCAGGAAACGGGTCAGGGCCTGGCCATCCCGCTTGTGAGCGCTCCGCGTGCCCTCCCGTTCCGTCTCGTTCTTGCAGGCCTTGGGCGCCTGACAGGGATCCTCGCCCTCCACCAAGTCGGCACCGGCAGCCTCCAGCCGGCCGGCCACCCAGGCCGGGATGCTGGCCGGGTCGACGAGCACGGAACGACCCGACAGGTCGTCCAGCGCCGCGCCGAAAGCGTCGGGCACGTGGCAGGTGACCCCCGGGTCGAGCGCGTCCTCGACCTCGGGCGTCACCTTCTCGGGCGCGACGAACCAGGCGACGCGCCCGTCGTCGTGCAGGATCGCGAAGGACAGGACGAAGGGCGTGCGGTCGACGTCGCCGCCGCGCACGTTCAAGAGCCACGCGATGGAGTCGGGGAGGCTGAGGACCGCCGCGCGCTGCTTCTCCTGGCGCATACGCTCGCCCAGTTCTCGGCGCTTCTCCAGGCTCTCCTTGCCCGCGAAGGCCAGCGGGTGCGGCCTGGCGGCGACCAGCGGCGGCGGCGGCTGGTCCTCCCAGACGCTGTCGATCGGGTTGGCGTTAAGCTCCACCAGGCGGGCGCCCGCCTTCTCGGCCACGCGGGCCAAGCGACGTCGTTCGGCCAGGCTGTGGAGCCAAGGGTCGTATCCCAGTGCCTGACCTTCCGCCAGGTGCTCGCCAAGGTAGGCCTCCGCATCCTCGCCGGGGATCTGCAGCACGTCGTAGAGGTCTCCCGGCACCTCCTGGGCCGCCTGCAAGGTATAGCGGCCGTCGACGAAGAGGGCGGCGCGGTCCCGCAGGATGACGGCCTGTCCGGCCGAGCCGGAAAAGCCCGTCAGCCATTCCAGGCGTGCTGCGTGCGGCGGCACGTACTCGCCGCGGTGCTCGTCACCGCGCGGTACCAGGAAGGCCGCCACGTCGTTCTGCGCGAGCGACCGCCGCAGCGACGCGAGCCGCTTGCGGTGAGAGAGATTCTGATTGGACATTGCCGCAAGCTAGCCGGCTGGGAGGGCAGGGCGCAAGCCGGCCACACTGTGGACGGCAGAGGGCAGATCCGGGAGAGAATCTCTATGCGCGGGCAAAGGCCTGGCATTGCAGAGCCCGCGGGTCGCAAAAAAACATGAACGTACATATATTTCTTTTTGTCACCTGGTCTCGCCTTGAGGCCAGCCAGATACGCAGCGACTCACAATGCGGAGCACAGCAGATGGCACACGTGACTTTGCCCGGCCGTTTGGCCAGCGATCCCTACGCGAGCGACGCCGCGGCCGCGGGAGAGCGGTCGCCATTCCGCCTGATCCTTCGACGCCTGCGCCACGCCTTTGCCGCCCCCCGGGCCACTCCTCTGGAGGACCTGCCGCTCGACGATCACGCGCTGGCGGACATTGGCCTCACCCGCGACGAGGTCGAGATCCGCAGCGGCAATCACCCCCGCCACTTCGTGGAACGCGCCTACTTCTGAAGCCGAAGAGCGGCCGCGCGAGGGTGGTGCCTTTCGGCAACAGCCGCCCCGGGTGACCGCGGTTCGCGCGGGCCGCCGGACGCCTGTTCATGCAGCTTGTAAGCGCCTCATAGAGTTGGGTTTTCCTGGCAGCAGGGGTGCCGGCAATTCTACGCCGGAACCGCTCCGGGCGCATCGCAAAGAGCTATGATAGAACCGCATTGCTGCGGTGCAACACGGCCATCTTCTCCACCGCCTTTCAGCGGATTATGTGCGTCTCATCACGAACAGCGGGGCGGCCGGAAGCGCCGTCCCATCGGCGAGTTCCGAGCTGAGAGGAGTTGAAAGAGAGATGACCGGCATGACCAAGTCGGACCTGCTGTTGAGCACGGCCTCTGCGCCCATGACCATGCGTTCCGTCGCGGTCGAGGCGTTGAATACACGCGGTGTTGCTCAGCCGGAGAAGACCAGAACTGGTCTGGTCTCTCAGCTGGCCACTGCATGGCGCCGCGCGCAAGCGCGCCGCACCACCCTGAAGCAGCTTTCGCGGCTGGAGGGCCGCCTGCTGCGCGACATCGGGCTGGACCCCAACAACCTGGTCGAGTCCGTCGACGTGGCCATCGCCCAGCGCGGCGGGGCCCAGACGAGCCTGATCGGCAAGGTTGCCACCGCATGGCGCCGCGCCCGCGCTCGCCGCACCACGATCCAGCAGCTGTCGCAGCTGGAGAGCCGGGTTCTGCGGGACATCGGGCTGGAGCCGGGCACTCTGGTGGAGACCGTCGACGCGGCCGTCTACCAGCGCCAGCCCAGCTATCACGAGGACGACCATGGCGCACTGGCCTCGGTCGGACGCGCGGTGATGCAGCCCTTCGACGCGGTACGGAAGGTCTTTGCCAAGCTGGACGACCTGCAGCGCCTGAACGACCGCCTGCTGGCGGACGTCGGCATCAGCCGGGCCGATCTGGAGACCGAGACCGTCGACCAGCGCGTCGCCGCGGCGAACCGCAACCGGGCGCTCTTCCGCGCCGCATAAGCCCAGGACCCGTCCTGGATCACGGCTTCATCAAGCCGTGATTTGACCCGAACAAAGCAGGTGGCGTAGCTGCGAGGCATGCGCCGCCTGCTTTTTCTTTTGCTGTTCTTGGTCCTGCCGACCGCCGCCGTCCAAGCCGAGGCTTGCGGCGCGATAGGCGAGGCCTGCGAGGTCCCGCTCGGCAGCTATCAGGCCGTTGCCCCTGACGGCTGGGACGGCGAGAGTCCGCTCGGCCTCTTGCTCTTCTTTCACGGCTATGCCTCGTCCGGGGAGTCGCCGCTGAAGAACTCGGCCCTGATGCAGCAGGCGGCCGACCGCGGACTCCTGCTGGTGGCCCCCAACGGCATTCCCTCGCGCGGCGGCAGCCGCAACACCTGGGCGCACGTCGGCTCGCCCAGCGACGCGCGCGACGAGTTGACTTTCGTCGACCAGGTGATGGTGGACATCGCCGAACGCTGGCCGCTGGACCCGGACCGTTTCTTCGTCTCCGGCTTCAGCCAGGGCGGCTCCATGGCCTGGGACGTCGCCTGCTATCGCGGCGAGGACTTCACCGGTTTTGCGCCCATCGCCGGCGCCTTCTGGGACCCATTGCCCGACTCTTGCCCCACGGGGCCGGTCGCGCTGCGCCACGTGCATGGAACCGACGACGGCGTGGTTCCGATGGAGGGCAGGCCGATCGGCGGACGCTGGCATCAGGGCGACGTCTTGCGGGGCATGGCGATCCGACGCGACGCGAACGCCTGTCCGGCCGAGCCGGACGAGACCCTAGTGCGAGGTCGCCTCACCTGCGAGATCTGGTCCAGCTGCGCCAGCGGACTGCCCCTGGCCCTTTGTCTCCACGACGGCGGCCATTCGATTCGCGCCGAATGGGTGGGACAGGCCATCGACTGGATCGAAGGCCAAGACTAGACCAAGATTCAGACGATGGGTCGGTTCGATCGATCATCATCGCGCTCTAGGTGCCGCACGCGCTGCTGGCACACAATCTGTGCCTTAAAGCCGGGTAAAACTGCCGGTCCTTGTCGATTACCCTCTTGCTCGACTGGGAATGCCATTGAGGCCCACGTGAGCCGCTCGCCGGCGAGGACCTCGACGGCTGCCGGAAGGAATGCAGGCCATGGGCAGGGTACTGGTCCTCTATGAGAGCAACAATCGTGGCTACACCGCGAAGATGGCGGCGCTGGTCGCGACCGGCAGCGCCAGCGTACCGGGGACGGAGGTGCGCCTGCGCTCCGTCCAGGTGGGCTGCAAGGAGGATCTCCTCTGGTGCGACGGCATGGCCCTGGGCTCTCCGACCAATCTCGGCGGCATGTCCTGGCGGATGAAGCGCTGGTGGGACGAGCGCAGCTTCGACGTCTGGTTCAGGCTGGACGGCAAGATCGGTTGCGCCTTCTCCTCCTCCGGCGCTTGGGGCGGCGGCAGCGAGCATGCCTGCCAGGCGCTCAACACCCTGATGATGAACTTCGGCATGCTGGTCTTCGGGGTCACCGACTACGTCGCGCCGAAGATGGCGCCGCACTACGGCGCGGTCACCGCCGGCGAGCCCAGGACCGAGGGGGAACAGGAGATGTGCCGGCGGCTCGGGCGGCGCCTGGCCGAGTGGATCGCCGTGCACAAGGAGGGGCGTGCCTCGCTGCACCCCGATCAGGCCGCCTACGACCGCGGCATCCTACACTCTTAGCTTTCTCGAAGCAGTGCCGCGCTAGAGCAGGATGACGTCAAATCGGAACGATTTGTCGTCTGAATCCTGCTCTACACCGTTGAGAGATAGAGCAGATTCACGCAATCAGGTAACTCCACCTGATTGCGATCTGCCCTAAGGCACCCCGTTCCGTCCGAAGAGCTTGAAGCCCGGCCGCTCGGCAAGTCGGTCGTAGTAGGCATCGACCTCGGTCAAGGTCGGCCGCTCCATCGGCGTCATGAACCAGCGATTGACCGAGAGGCCCAGCGGGATGTCCGCCAAGGTGAAGGCGCCGCCGACGGCATAGCCTCCGGACCTGGCCAGGCTTTCGTCCAGAATGCCCATGGTGTCGGCCCAGGCCGTCAGGGACTCTCGCAGCAGGGCGGCGTCCGGCGTCCCTTCCGGCTGACGCACCAGGTGCGTGAAGGCGTAGCGCCAGGCGCCATTCAACTCCGTCGCCTGCCAGTCCATCCACTGCTCGACCCCGGCCCGCGCCTTGGGTTCGGCCGGAAGCAGGTCGCGGGAGCCGTAGCGCGCGGCCAGATAGCGCAGAATGCTGTTCGATTCCCAGAGGACCAGGTCCTCGTCCAGCAAGACCGGGACCAGGCCGTTCGGGTTGAGCGCCCGAAAGGCCGGGTCCGAGGTATCCCGGAAGCCGCTCCCCCAATCCTCCTGCTCGATCTCCAGGCCGATCTCGTGACAGGCCCAGAGCACCTTGCGGACGTTGATGGAGGAGCGCTTGCCGAGAAGCTTCAAGCCTTTCTCCTCAATAGCCGGCCGTCAGCGCGCCCGGGCGGCGGGGATCGGAGGCCCCCAGGCGGTAGCCGCTCTTGGGATCGATCATGATCGACTGCGCCGAGCCCATGGCGCGCTTCAGGTCGAGCTCGTGCCCCATGGCCACCAGCATGCGCAGGGTGTCGGGGCTGAGCCCCTCTTCAATGCGCAGCCTGTCCGGCAGCCACTGGTGGTGGATGCGCGGCGCGGCCATGGCCTCCGCGATGTTCAGGTCGTGATCGATCACGTTCATGATGACCTGCAAGACCGTGGTGATGATGCGGCTGCCGCCGGGACTGCCGGTCACCAGGAAGGGCTTGCCGTCCTTCATCACGATGGTGGGGCTCATCGAGGAGAGCGGGCGCTTGCCGGGCTCGATGGCATTGGCCTCGCCGCCGATCAGGCCATAGGCGTTGGGCACGCCCGGCTTGGCCGAGAAGTCGTCCATCTCGTTGTTGAGCAGGATGCCGGTGCCCTCCGCCACCAGGCCGGAACCGTAGGAGAAGTTGATCGTGTAGGTATTGGAGACGGCGTTCCCGTCCTTGTCGACGACCGAGTAGTGGGTGGTCTGCCCGCTCTCGTAGGGTGCCAGGTCGCCGGGCTTGATCTTGGCCGACGGCGCGGCGGCGAAGCGGTCGATGGAGACCCGAAGCTCCTCGGCATAGCTCTTGTCGGTCAGCTCTTCGATCGGGACGTCGAAAAAGTCGCTGTCACCCAGGTACTCGCTGCGGTCGGCATAGGCACGCTTCATCGCCTCTGCCATCAGGTGGATGGTCTCGGCCGAGTTCAGGCCGAGAAAACCGATGGGATAGCCCTCCAGGATGTTCAGGATCTGCACGATGTGGGTTCCGCCGGAGGAAGGCGGCGGCATGGAGAGCACCTCGTAGCCGCGATAGTTCCCGCTGACCGGCTTGCGAACCTTGGCCTCGTAGTTGGCCATGTCCTTCATCTTCATGTCGCCGCCGGCCTCGTTGACCGCCGCCACGATCTTCTTGGCGATCGGGCCCTTGTAGAAGGCGTCGGGACCCTTCTTGGCGATCTGCTTCAGGCTGGCCGCCAGATCGGCCTGCACCAGGGTGTCGCCCGGCGCGTAGTGGCTGCCGTCCTCCTTGAAGAAGATCTTCGCGGAACTGGGCCAGGCCTTGAGGCGCTTCTCCAGGCCTCTCAGCGAGTTGGAGAGGTCCGGCGTGACCTTGAGCCCCTCGGCGAGCTTGATCGCCGGCTGGATCACCTGCTCCAGGCTCATGGTGCCATAGCGCTTCAGCGCCAGGTCCATGCCGGCCACCGTGCCGGGAACGCCCACGGCCAGCCCGGTGAAGCGAGAGAGCTGGCTCACCGCGTTGCCGTCGGCGTCGAGATACATGTCGCGATGGGCCGAGGCCGGCGCCATCTCGCGATAGTCGATGGCCACGGTCTCGCCGCTCTTGGCATCGTGGACGATCATGAAGCCGCCGCCGCCCAGGTTTCCGGCCCTGGGTAGGGTCACGGCCAAGGCGAAGGCCACGGCCGCCGCCGCGTCCACCGCGTTGCCGCCCTGGCGCAGGATCCTGAGGCCGACCCGGGTGGCGAGCGCCTCCTGCGAGGCGACCATGCCTTTCTCGGCCCAGACCGGGTGCATGCGGTCCATCGAACTGAAGATCGCCGCGTCCTGCGCGGCGACGCCGCCGCCGAAGGCCGGCAGCGCCAGCGCCGCCGCGGCGGCAAACGAAACCATCTTGCGAAGGGCTCTCATGGCCAGACTCCTCCTGAAGCTGCCTTAGGCTGCCGCGATTGGCGCCCCTCGGTAAAGGGGCAATAGCAGTCAAAAGAGCTGTGGCTTGCGCGACCCGAGGTGGGCCGGGTCCGCCGCCGTGGCAGCGGCCCCATTCCCCTCATCTGGAGCGTCTCTCGGCCAAGGAGCGGCCCCCGCTTCGCAAGAGCGGTCCGTCACGACTCCTGTCTGGGCGCGTTGGCGAAGAAGAGCTGCTTGCCGTCGACGCGATAGGCGTCGATGAGGTCCTGCCCGGCCGGAGACAAGAGCCAGTCGACGAAGCGCTGCGCCGCCGCCGCCTTCACGTCGGGACAGTGGTCCGGGCTGACGGCGATGACGCCGTACTGGTTGAAGAGATCGGGGTCGCCTTCGACCTGGACCTCGAAATCCCCCTTGTTGCCGAACTTGATCCAGGTGGCGCGGTCGGTCATCACGTAGGCGCCCATGCCGGTGCCGACGTTCAAGGTCGCGCCCATGCCGGAGCCGGTCTCGCGGTACCAGGTGCCCGAGGCCTCCGTCGGATCGACACCGGCGGCCGCCCAGAGCGCCATCTCCTTCTTGTGGGTACCGGAATCGTCGCCGCGCGAGGCGAAGGGCGCTTGCGCCGCCGCGATCTTGGCCAGCGCGTCGGCCACCACGGTCACGCCGGCGACCTCAGCCGGGTCGTCGCTGGGGCCCACCAGGACGAAGTCGTTGTACATGAGGTCGCTGCGCGCCTTGCCCTTGCCCTCGGCGACGAAGGCCTCCTCCGCCGCCTTGGCATGCACCAAGAGCACGTCGCCGTCGCAGTTGCCGGCGTTCTTGATGGCCTGGCCGGTGCCGACGGCGACCACGCGCACCTCGATTCCGCTCTGCTTCTCGAAGACCGGCAGCAGGTGATCGTAGAGCCCGGAGTTCTGCGTCGAGGTGGTCGATTGAACGATGATGAAGCGCTCTTCGGCGAGCGTGCCGCCGGGCAGGAGCAGGAGGGCCGCCAAGCCGGCACCGAAGAGAAACCCGCGTGGAATCATCGTCACACTCCCTCGTTGAGACGGCGCTACTTTAGCAGCCTCGCGAAGTTATGCAACGATATGCATTCTCTCCGCTACAGCGGAAAAAATGCATAATCCCGGAAGTCAGGCACGGACCACCAAGACCGAGATGGGCGAATGGCGGACCACCCTGTCGGCGTTGGAGCCGATCAGAAAGTCGCGCACCTCTTCCGGTGAGTGGGACGCCATGACGATGAGGTCGACCGCCAGTTCCTCGGCCACGCGGATGATCTCGCTGGCGATCGCGCCGTGGCCGACATGCACCTGATAGTCGAGATCCTCGTCAATGTGCTCCTTGGCGAAGCCTTCGAGCTTACGGTCCAGATGGTCCAGGGCCTTGCGCTCGAAGTTCTCCGGAAAGAAGCCGCTGACCAGGGCCATACCGAAGTCCGGCGCGATCCCCAGCAGGTGCAAGGTGCCGCCGCCGCCGCGCGACATCTCCATCGCGGTCGGCAAGGCGACCTTCCAGGAGGAGTCGTGGTTCAGGTCCACCGCGAGCAGGATGTTCTTGTACATTGGCCGTCCTCCTTGGCGGTCAGGCCGTGGCCGGCTCTTCGCGCGGTGCGCGGCGGCGCTGCATCAGCACCACCAACGCCAGCACGCCAAGCGCCGGGATGAAGATCAAGTACTTGGTCGGCTGCGAGATCGGCTGCTGCACGGTCAGGACCTGCTGGTCCCAGTCCAGGCCGGCTGCTTGCGCCGGACTGTCGAAGGCCACGTCGTCGATCGTGACGCTGCCGTTGTCGTTGACCACGGGGCTGCCGTCGTCGTTGGTCAGCAGCGTGATCCCCGCCGCCTCCAGTCGTTCCGCGCCCGTTGCCTGGTCGCCGACCGGCACCAGCGCGGTGAACTCTATGGGATCGCCGATGTCATTCAAGCCCGCGACCGTGAGCCGCAAGTCCTGACCGGCTTCGGTGTTGGCCAGCGCCTGGTCGAACTGGGCTGGCGGGACGTTCTCGTAGGGCGCCGAGATCATGTCCATCCAGAAGCCGGGCCGGAAGAGGGAGAAGGCCACCAGCAACAGCAGGACGGATTCGTAGATGCGGCTGCGCGCGATGAAGAATCCCTGCGTCGCCGCGGCGAACAAGAGCATCGCTATGGTTGCCACGATGAAGACGAAGATGCCCTGCAACCAGTTAACGTCGATCAGCAGCAGCTCGGTGTTGAAGATGAAGAGGAAGGGCAGGGCGGCCGTGCGCAGACTGTAGAAGAAG
This sequence comes from Rhodospirillales bacterium, assembly GCA_963669375.1. GTDB lineage: Bacteria > Pseudomonadota > Alphaproteobacteria > Kiloniellales > JACOMY01 > JACOMY01. The sequence goes on from OY770024.1 coordinate 3,062,605, forward strand.
GCCACAACGCCGGTCTTGATCGGATCGCCGCCCGAGACCGCGGCGGCGGCAAAGGAAGCCAGGCCCACCGGTGGCGTCACGTCGGCCATGATGCCGAAGTAGAAGACGAAGAGGTGAACGGCGATCAAGGGCACGATCAGGCCGTTCTGCTGACCCAGGGTCACGATGACTGGAGCCAGGAGCGCCGAGACCACGATGTAGTTGGCCGTGGTCGGCAGGCCCATGCCGAGGATCAGCGAGAGGATGGCGGTCAGGAAGAGGATCGCCATGATGTTGCCGCCCGACAGCGCCTCCACCACGTTGGCCAGCGCCGAGCCGACGCCGGTCTGGCTCACCGCGCCGACGATGATGCCGGCCGTCGCCGTGGCGATGCCGATGCCGATCATGTTGCGCGCGCCGGAGATCAGGCCGTCCAGCAGATCCGCGATGCCGTTGCGGACCGCCAGGCCGAAGGCGCCCTCGCCGCGGAAGATCGCCAGCAAGGGCCGCTGGGTGACCAGGATGAAGATCATGAAGGCCGCCGCCCAGAAGGCCGAGAGGCCTGGCGAGAGGCGATCGACCATCAAGGCCCAGACCAAGACCACGACCGGCAGCAGGAAGTGCAGGCCGGAGCGGATGGTCGGGCCCGGCATCGGCAGGCTGGTGACCGGCTTGTTCGGGTCCTCCATCTTCAAGGGCTCTTCCTTGGAGGCGACGTAGAGCAATGCCATGTAGGCCGCCACCAGGAAGGCGAAGATGATCCAGCCGGCGGCATCGCCGAAGGCCGGACGGATCCATCCCATGCCGTAGTAGACGATCAAGCTGATCGCGCAGACGACGAAGATGGTGAAGCTGAGGCCGATCAGGCGCTGCACGATCGGCTTTGGCGTGTAGGCCCGCGGCAGGCCCTTCAGGCCGGCCTTCATGGCCTCCAGGTGCACAATGTAGACCAGCGCGATGTAGGAGATCGCGGCCGGCAGGATCGCGTGGGTGACCACGTCGAAGTAGGGGATGCCGACATACTCGACCATCAGGAAGGCGGCCGCCCCCATCACCGGCGGCATGATCTGGCCGTTGACGGAGGAGGCGACCTCCACCGCGCCCGCTTTCTCCGAGGAGAAGCCGACCCGCTTCATCAGCGGAATGGTGAAGGTGCCGGTGGTGACCACGTTGGCGATCGACGAGCCGGAGATCAGTCCGGTCATGGCGGAGGAGACAACGGCCGCCTTGGCCGGCCCGCCGCGCATATGCCCCATCAGCGAGAAGGCGACTTGAATGAAGTAGTTGCCGGCGCCGGCCTTATCCAGCAGCGCGCCGAAGAGCACGAAGAGGAACACGAAGGAGGTGGAAACGCCCAGCGCGATGCCGAACACGCCCTCGGTCGTGACCCATTGATGGTTGATCACCTCGGAGAGGGAGTTGCCCTTGTGCGCGATGATCGAGGGCATGACCGGACCGAGGAAGGTGTAGACCAGGAAGACCGTGGCAACGATCATCAGGGCCGGGCCCAAGGAGCGCCGGGTCGCCTCCAGCAGCAGCATCAGGCCGGCGATGCCGACCACGAAGTCCTGGATGATGGGCGCGCCGACACGCTCGGAGATCTGCGCGTAGAAGACGAAGAGATAGAGCGCGGTGGCCGCAGCGACGATGGCCAGGGCCCATTCCCAGGCCGGCACCCGGTCGCGCGGCGAGCCCAGGTAGATGGCGACGACGATGGCGGCGGTGATGATGGGGATGTACCAGACCGGCACGCCTTCCTTGGCGCCCTCCATGAAGAGCAGACACAAGATCACCGGCACCGCTATGCCCAGCACCAGCTGGAAGGGCGTGCGCGTCGCCGGATAGGCCATGAAGGTCAGGAAGATCGCGAAGGCCAGGTGAATCGAGCGCGCTTCCGTGTCGTTGAACACGCCGAAACCCACCATGAAGGGGATCGGCGAGGCGAACCAAAGCTGAAACAGCGACCAGCAGAGTGCCACCACAAGAATGACGTTGCCTGTGAAACCTTCGGGCGTGCGCCCGCCGGTATCGCTAGAGGCAACGAGTTCGTCGAGTTCGGCCTGGCTCAGGCCCTCTCCCTTGGGTCCGCCGTTCTCAGCGCTCATTGATTGCCATCCCCTGTCGACCCGTCTTGGGGCCGAGATTCTTGTTTGCTGTTCCCTAGAAAAAGGCCCGCCCGGTTGCGCGGGCGGGCCCTTGATAGAGCTGACTTACTGCATCAGCCCCTTTTCCTTGTAGTAGCGCGCGGCGCCATCATGCAGCGGCGCCGAGAGACCGGCGGCGGTCATCTCCGCCGGGTCCAGTACGCCGAAGGCCGGGTGCAGCTTCTTGAAGCGGTTCATGTTGTCGAAGACCGCCTTCACCACCTGGTAGATGGTCTCTTCGTCGACGTCGGCCGAAGAGACGAAGGTCGCGCGCACGCCGAAGGTATCGACGTCGCCGTCGGTGCCCTTGTACATGCCGCCCGGGACCTTGGCCGCCGAGTAGTAGGGATTCTCGGAGACCAGCTTGTCGATCTCCGGACCCGTCACCGGAACGACCTTGGCCTCGCAAGAGGTGGTGGCCTCCTGGATCGAGCCGTTCGGGTGGCCGACGGTGAAGATGATGGCATCGACCTTGTTGTCGCACAGTGCCTGCGACTGCTCGGCCGACTTCAGCTCGGACGCCAGCGCGAAGTCGTCCTTGGACCAGCCCTTGGCGTCCATGATGACTTCCATGGTGCCGCGCTGTCCCGACCCGGGGTTGCCGATGTTGACCCGCTTGCCCTTCAGGTCGTCGAAGGACTCGATGCCGGAGTCGGCCCGCGCGATCACGGTAAAGGGCTCCGGGTGGACCGAGAAGACGGCGCGCAGGTTCGGGAAGGCGCCGCTTTCCTCGAACTTGGAGGTGCCGTGCATGGCATGGTACTGCCAGTCGGACTGGGCGACGCCCATGTCCTGATCGCCCGCCTTGATGGCGTTGATGTTGGCGATCGACCCGCCTGTCGAGGGGGCCGTACACTTCAGATTGTGCTTGCTGGTGCCGCGGTTCACCAGCTTGCAGATCGACTGGCCGACGACGAAGTAGACGCCCGTCTGCCCGCCCGTGCCAATGGTGATGAACTTCTCCTCGGCCTGAACACCGCCTGCCATTAGAGACAGAGCGGTGGCCGCAGCCGCTAACTTGAGGGCTTTCATATAGTCTTACTCCCTGTCGAAGATCGGGCCAGGAACACGAGCATGCGTATATTGCCTTCGCAAATTCGATTTCCCTGCCGATTTACGTGTCAACAAGTCTACGAGCTGACATCGTCCCTAGCCTCCACACAAACGCACACCGAAGCTTCCAGCCGACCCCTCATCCTCTCTCGGCCGGAGTTAGCCTCCGTGTAGTGAAAATGTTATGACGTTACTTTGCAGCGATCAAGCAGGTTTGCTGTCCACCACCCAGCACCAGCTTTCTCCAACCGGCTCGAAGGAAGCGGCTAGGATGGCGGTTTGGCCCGGTTGTGCGCCCTTTAGGTCCCCTGTTCCATGGAACTGATCGTTTTCATTATCGCCTCCTTCACGGTCACCTTGGCCCTGGTGGCGCTGACCGTGCCGCTGGCCAGGCGGATCTCCATGCCCTTGCCGGTCGCCATCGCCGCCATCGGCCTGGCCTATGGCCTGGTAACCGTGCTGCTGGACGCGAAGGCCTCGGACCGGGCGCTGGATGCCTACGACCTCTGGTTCGTGCAGCAACTGGCGCTCGACAGCAACGCCATGCTCTACGTCTTCCTGCCGCCGCTGCTGTTCGAGATGGCCTTGGCGGTCAACGTGCGGCGCATGCTGGACGACGCCACCACCGTCGCCTTCATGGCCGTCTTCGCCGTCATCGCCGCCACCGCGGCGATCGGCATGGCGGTCTGGGCGCTCTCCGGCATCAGCCTGATCGCCTGTCTGCTGCTGGGCGCGGCCGTCTCCACCACCGATCCCTCCGCCGTCATCGCCACCTTCAAGGAGGTCGGCGCGCCCAAGCGCCTGCTGGTCATTCTGGAGGGCGAGAGCCTGCTGAACGACGCGGCCGCCATCGCGCTCTTCACCTTGCTGCTGCAGGCCGCCACCACGCCCGACCTGGGGCGCGACGGCTCCGGCGTCATCGACTTTCTCTACAGCTTCGCCGCGGGCGCCGGCGCCGGCGCCGGCGTGGCCCTCCTGGTCAGCCGCATCTATCCCCTCCTGGGCCGTTCGGCCGTGGCCGAGATCTCCATGACCCTGGCGCTCGCCTACGGTGTCTATCTCTTGACCGAGAACCTGCTGGGCGCCTCCGGCGTGGTGGCCGTGGTCTTCGCCGGCCTGACCACCGGTTCCCTGGGGTTCGTGCACATGGGTCCGCGCAACTGGCAGAGCGTACGAACCGTCTGGACCCAGATCGGCTTCTGGGCCAGCACCTTCATCCTCCTGCTGGTCGCGGCCTTGACGCCAGGCCTGCTCCTCACCTTGACCTGGCATCAGGCGTTGCTGGCCTTGGTCGTCTACTTCGGCGCCCTCTTGGCCAGGGCACTCATCCTCTATGGCGCGCTGCCGCTCTTGGGCCTGGCAGGCCTGGCCACGCCGATGGACAAGGGCCAGCGGGTCTTGGTGCTCTGGGGCGGCGTGCGCGGCGCCGTGACCTTGATCCTGGCCCTTTCCCTCTCGCACCTGACGGCGCTGGGCGAAGAGGCCCAGGTCGTGGGCGCGTTGGCTGCCGCCTTCACCTTGATGACCCTCTTCATCAACGCCTCGACCTTGGCGCTGGCGACACGCCTCTTGGGATTGGACCGCCTCTCGCCGGTGGATCTGGCGCTACGCGAACGCATCGTCGCCGGCGCCATCCAGAAGGTGCGCCACGTGGTCAGCGACCTCGCCGCCCGGCGGGTGATGGAGCCGGAAGCCCTGAAGGTGGTCGAGGAGACCTTGGGCTGGCAGCACCGCCGCCTGGAGACCCACGCCGACGCCCAGGCGGAAGGCTTGCGGATCCCCTTCGGCGAGCAGTTGCGCGTCGGCCTGACCATCATCACCGGCCAGGAGCGCCGCCTGGTCCGCCGCGGTTTCGAGGAGGGTGCGATCGGGCCGCGCGCCCACAACATCCTGCGCTTGGCCGTCGACCGCATCGCCGATGCCGCGCGGATCGGCGGCCGCGCCAGCTACGAGCTCGCCGCCGACGCACAGCTGCGCTCGGCGCGCGGCTTCCGCAGCCGGCTCTTCTATCGACGCGCCTTCGGCTGGGACAGACCCCTGCGCCGGCTGATGGAGTTGCGCACCTCGGCGCTCTTGGAGAGCGAGCGCATCGTCCGCGAACTGGACCGCTTCACCGCCAAGACGGTGGAGCCGATGATCGGCGCCGAGGCGACCCGAAACCTGCGCGAACTGCTGGCCTGGCGGCTGAAGCGGGTGCGCGAGGAGATCGAGTTCGTCTCGCTGCAGTACCCCGTCTACACCGCCGCCCTGGAACGCGCGCTGATCGCCCGCGCCGCCATCCGGCGCGAGCGGCACGAGTACGATCGTCTCTTCGCGGACGGGGTCATCGGAACCGAGCTCTACGACGACCTTCAGGCCGACATCGACCGGCGCGAAAGCGTGGTCGGGCAGCCGCCGCGCCTGGACCTGGCGCTCTCGCCTCGCGCCCTCTTGGACAAGGTGCCGCTGTTCCAAGAGTTGAGCAGCGACCAGCGCCGCCTCGTCGCGCGCCGCCTGAAGTCGTCCTTCGTCGTCCCCGATCAGGTGATCTGCGCGGCCGGGCAACGCAACGATACGCTCTACTTCATCGCCACCGGGGCCCTGGAGATCCGCGGCGGCAACCGGCCCCTGCGACTGTGGAACGGCGAGATCTTCGGCAAGTCGGTGGTGACCCATCCCATGCGGCGGCGCACCACCTCGGTGGTCTCGCTGAGCTTCGGCCGCCTCTTGCGCCTCTCCTATCGCGACCTCCGCCGCCTGACCCGCAAGGATCCGGCGATCGAACCGATCATCCGCGCCGCCGTGGTGCGCCAAGCCGTGGAGAGCGGGCACATGAGCCCCGGCGAAAGACCCTCATTGGGCGATGAGGAACAAGAGCCAGAGGTAGCTGACGAGCAGGGAGACCAGGGTGACCGGCAGGTTCAGAAGGAAGAACTGCCAAAAGCCGAAGGGCCTCGCGCCTAGCTTCTCGCACTGCTGCACCACGATGACGTTGCTGGCCGCGCTCAAGATGAAGAGGTTGCCGGCCAAGGTGCTGCTGGCGGCCAGCAGCATGGAGGTGGCCACGCCCGGCTGGTCCAGCAGGTTCAGGTAGATCTCCACCGTCGGCACGTTGGAGAAGAGCTGGCTGGCGACGAAGCCCAGGAGATAGATGATCGAGGGATCCTCCAGGTGATCCTCGACCGGCTCGACCCAGCTTTGCAGAAGACCGGAGGAGAGCACGGCGCTGGTCACCACGAACATGGCGACGAAGAAGGCCAAGGTCGCCCAATCGACCTCGCGCAGCACCTGAAGGCGCTGGCGGTCGAAGAGGAACACTGGCAGGGCGGCGATCAGGCCGATGGCGCCCAAGGGCAGCAGCACCTTGCCGTCGCTGCCCTGCGCCAGGCTGTCGACCAGGATCAGCACGATCAGAACCAGGGTCGCCAGCAGGGCGGGCCAGGTGCGGGTCCGCTCCGGCGTCGGCAGGCGGAGCGCGGCCTCTTCCGGGATCGGCGGGCTACGGGCCAAGAGCCGCGAGAGCCAGAGGAAGGCGAAGAGGAAACTGACGACGGCCGGCACCGCGAGCCAGGTGAAGAAGGTGCCGATGGGATCGAGGAAATGGCCCTTGGCGGCGATCAGCACATTCTGCGGATTGCCGACCGGGGTCAGCAGCGAGCCGATGGTCGCCGCCGCGCAGAGCCCGATCAGGGGAACCACCGCCGACTTGCGCAAGCCTCTGGCCAGCACCAGGGCGAGCGGCGTGCCGATCACCGCCGCCGCGTCGTTGGTCAGAACCGCGGCGGTGATCGCGGTGAAGCCCATCAGCAGCAGCAAGCCCAGGCGGTGCAGGTCGATGCGGCCGGAGACATGCTGGATCAGCCGCTCGGAGACGCCGTTGACGTGCAGGGACGCAGCGATGGCGAAGACCCCGAAGAGGTAGAAGAGCACGTCCCAGTCGACCGCCACGAAGGCGGCCCTGGGGCTGATCTCGCCCAGTACCAAGACGGCGATGGCTCCCAGCCCCATTATGTGCCAAATACGCACCCATCCGGGCAGCCACTGGCGGGCAGCGATCAGGCCGAAAACGCAGAGCGATATGGCGAAGCTGGTGTACACCGCCGCTGTCTAGCCCGAGCGGGGCGCGAGAGAAAGGCACCTGACCGACGATGGCGATCAACCGCAATCTCTTGGCCTTGAACTTCTTCTCCGCCGACGTGCGCGACGGCCTTGGACCCTACCTGGCCATCTATCTGATGACCATGCTGCAGTGGAAGCCCGGCGCCATCGGCATCGCGCTGGCCCTCAGCACCATCGTCACCGTCGTGGTCCAGCCGGGCGCCGGGGCCATCATCGACCATACGCGCCACAAGCGCGCCCTGCTGGTGGTCTGCGCCCTGGGCATCGCCTTCGCCGCGCTCGCCATCCCCTACATTCCCTGGGACGGCATCATCTACGCCAGCCAAGCCGTCATCGGCGCGGCCGGGGCCTTCATCCCGCCGGCGATAGCGGCCATCACCTTGGGAATCGTCGGCCATGCCGGCTTCACCCAACAGACCAGCGCCAACGAGGCGGCCAATCACACCGGCAACGTCGTCACCGCGCTGCTGGTCGCCTTCCTCGCCTTCGAGGGCATGATCCTCGGCATGTTCTGGGTGCTGCTGGCCATGGCGCTGGGCATGCTGATCAGCGTGCTGGTCATTCGGCCCGGGCTGATCAACCACGACCTGGCGCGCGGCGGCATCGCCGACAGCGGCGATGCAGAGCGGCAAGGCAAAGCCAGGCCCAAGGCTCTCTCGCTTTTCTTCGAGGACAAGCGCCTCTTGACCTTCGCCGTCTGCATCGTGCTCTTCCACTTCGCCAATGCGGCGATGCTGCCGCTGGTGAGCCAGAAGCTCTCGCAAGACGGCGGCGCGGCGGCCGCGATCGAGTTTACCTCGGCCTGCATCATCGCCGCCCAGTTCGTGATGATCTTGATGGCGGTGATCTGCGGGCGCACGGCCGACAGCTGGGGGCGCAAGCCCCTCTTCATCCTAGCCTTCGCCATCCTGCCGATCCGCGGCCTGCTCTATACGCTCTATGACGAGCCGGCCTTTCTGGTCGCGGTGCAGGGGCTGGACGGCGTGGCGAACGGCATCTTCGGCGTGCTCTTCCTGCTGATCACCGCCGACCTCACCAAGGGCAGCGGCCACTTCAACCTGGCGCAAGGCGTCCTGACCGCCCTGGTCGGCGTCGGCGCCGCCATGAGCAACATCATCGCCGAGTGGATCGTCGAGCTCTTCAACTTCGACGCCGGCTTCTTCTTCCTCTCCGGCGTGGCGCTGCTGGGCCTGGCGATCTTTCTCTTCTTCATGCCCGAGACCGCGCCGCACGCGAGACAGGAACGGGAGGCAGAGCAGGGCTAGGCGCTGGCCGCTCTCTGCCCTTAGAGCAGGATGACGTCAAATCGAAACGATTTGTCGTCTGAATCCTGCTCTACAACTTTGAAAGAGAGAGCAGATTCACGCACACAGGTGATTCCACCTCAGTGCGATCTGCTCTAGGCAGATGTAAAGGCTTTTCGATTCTCACCTTTTTCAAATACCCTTAAAGTCATCCTCCGGCTTGACCGGAGAATCACTCTCCACTTGCCTGTCTCTTGCACATATTTACAGTCGAATCCAGGCATAGTTAGTAACAACAAGAACCGACTATCGAAGGCGTTACTCTACCGTTCTTGCAAGCGGAACAAGATCCTCCGATCATGTCGGAGGACGACGTCAGGGGAGCCGAAGCCATCCGACCCTTGCCGTCATGCGGCGATCCAGCGGGTCACTGAGGCCGGTCCGCCACTGGATTGCCGCGTCGCTCACGCTCCTCGCAATGACCGAGAGCGTGCCTTGGCGACCAGGTTTGTCGGGGGGCTCTCTCCCAACCAGACTTCCGGTCGAAACGCAGCGGTTACGCGCGTCCGTTTGACCGCAGATCGCCGCATCGCTCACCCCTTAAAAGAAGGGTGGCTCCGGACGGAGCCACCCTTTTCGATCCTCAGTGAGGTCAGGGACTTAGCCGGCTTCGGCCGGCTCGGCCTGTGCCTTGGCTTCCAGGTCCTCGCCGGTCTCCTGGTCGACCCGCTTCATCGACAGCTTGACCTTGCCGCGGTCGTCCATGCCGATGCACTTGACCTTCACCATCTGGCCTTCCTGGACCACGTCGTCGACCTTCCCGACCCGGCGCGGCGCCAGCTCGGAGATGTGGACCAGGCCGTCGCGCGCGCCAAGGAAGTTCACGAAGGCGCCGAAATCGACGATCTTCACGACCTTGCCGTCATAGATCGTGCCGACCTCGGGCTCGGCGACGATGGACTTGATCCAGTCGATGGCGGCCTGTCCGGCGTTGCCGTCGACCGCGGCCACCTTGATGGTGCCGTCGTCCTCGATGTCGATCTTGGCGCCGGTGGTTTCGGTGATCTCGCGGATGACCTTGCCGCCGGTGCCGATCACTTCGCGGATCTTGTCCTTCGGAATGGAGAAGGTGGTGATCCTGGGCGCGGTGTCGGAGACGTCGGCACGCGCCGTGCCCAGCGCCTTGGCCATCTCGCCCAGGATGTGCAGGCGGCCGTCCTTCGCCTGCGCCAGCGCCTGCTCCATGATGGCCGGCGTGATCGAGGTGATCTTGATGTCCATCTGCAGCGAGGTGACGCCGGTCTCCGTGCCGGCCACCTTGAAGTCCATGTCGCCCAGATGGTCTTCGTCGCCCAGGATGTCGGAGAGCACGGCGACGCCGTCGTCCTCCTTGATCAGGCCCATGGCGATGCCCGCGCAGGGCTTGCTCAGCGGCACGCCAGCGTCCATCAGCGCCAGGGAGGAACCGCAGACCGTCGCCATCGAGGAAGAGCCGTTCGACTCGGTGATCTCCGAGACGATGCGCACGGTGTAGGGGAAGTCCTCCTTGGCCGGCATCAGGGGGTGAATGGCCCGCCAGGCAAGCTTGCCGTGGCCGATCTCCCGGCGCCCGGGGCTCAGCATCCGGCCGGTCTCGCCGACGCTGTAGGGCGGGAAGTTGTAGTGCAGCAGGAAGTGCTCGCGGTAGGTGCCCTCCAGCGCGTCCATCAGCTGCTCGTCGTCGCCGGTACCCAGCGTGGTGACGACCAACGCCTGGGTCTCGCCGCGGGTGAAGAGGGCGGAGCCGTGCGCCAGCGGCAGCACGCCGACCTGGCAGTCGATCGGGCGGATGTCGGTGGTGGAGCGGCCGTCGATGCGCTGGCCCGTCTTCAGGATGTTGCCGCGGACGATGTCCTTCTCCAGCTCCTTCAAGACGCCGCCGGCGTGCGGCAGGGCATCCTCGTCCTCGGCCAGCGAGGCCAGGGCATCGGCCTTGACCGCGGCCACCTTCTCCTGGCGGGCCTGCTTGATCGGCTCCTGATAGGCCTCGGTGAGAGCCGCGGAGAAGCCGCCGCCCAGGCGCTCGCGCAAGGGGGCCACCGCCTCCGGCTCGGGCGCCAGTTCGCGCGGCTCGCGCGCGCACATCTCGGCCAAATCGATGATGGCGTCGATCACCGGCTGCATCTGCTCATGGCCGAAGACGACCGCGCCCAGCATGACCTCTTCCGACAGCTCCTTGGCCTCGGACTCGACCATCAGCACGCCCTCGGACGTGCCGGCGAGCACCAGGTCCAGCTGGCTCTCCTCCATCTCGGCCAAGGTCGGGTTCAGGATGTAGCCGCCGTCCTTGTAGCCGACCCGCGCGCCCGCGATCGGGCCCAAGAAGGGCAGGCCGGAGATGGTCAGCGCGGCGGAGGCGCCGACCATGGCGACGACGTCGGGGTCGTTCTCCATGTCGTGGCTCACGACCGTGCAGATTACCTGCGTCTCGTTGCGGTAGCTCTTGTGGAAGAGCGGCCGGATCGGGCGGTCGATCAGGCGGGAGGTCAGGGTCTCCTTCTCGGAAGGACGACCCTCGCGCTTAAAGAAGCTGCCGGGAATCTTCCCGGCGGCGAAAGTCTTTTCCTGGTAGTTGACGGTCAGCGGGAAGAAGTCCTGTCCGGGCTTGGCTTCCCTGGCGCCGACGGCGGTGCAGAGCACGATGGTGTTGCCGAGGCTCGCCAGGACGGCGCCGTCGGCCTGGCGGGCAATGCGCCCGCTTTCCAGGGTGAGCGGACGCCCGCCCCAGTCGATCTCTTTCTTGTAGACGGTAAACATGTCTATTCGGTCCTTACATTCGCATAGGCCGGTTCTCGTCAAGCCGGACCCAAGCAAGCGGCAGTCTTGCGCTGCCGTTTGCTTCGGCCCGGCCGTTCGAAGCGGCACCCCGGCCCGGAAATACCGCTTCGCTTGCCATGCTGCTAGAGGTCGGCTCCGCCGCGCTTAGCGGCGCAGGCCCAACCGCTTGATCAGGCCTTCGTAGCGCGAGCGGTCCTTGCCCTTCACGTAGTCGAGCAGGCGCCGGCGCTGGCCGACCATGATCAGGAGGCCACGGCGCGAATGGAAATCGTGCTTGTGGGCCTTCAGGTGCTCGGTGAGGTTGGAGATGCGCTCGCTCAGGATAGCGACCTGCACTTCAGGGGATCCGGTATCGCCTTCCTTGGTGGCGTATTCCTTAATCAGCTCGGCCTTGCGGTCCGCGGTGATCGACATCGGGCTTGACCCTTCTCTCTACTGGTTGATGACACGCACCGGATGCACCTCGCCCGCCTCGTAACGCGCCAGCGCGACCAGCTTTCCAGCGGTGGTCGCACAGACGATGCTTCCTTGGTTAAGGTCGCGGAGACGCTCGCGATGCACACGGGCCATGAGTGAGACGGTCTGGCCGCAGCGCAGCCGCCTTGCTTCCGCTTCCGAAAGGGCGAACGCCGGGATGTCGTCCAGCGCCGTCTCTATCGGCAGCAGTTGCTCCTTGAGGGCGGGACTATGCCCAAGCCCCTCTAGCGATTCCAGCGGAATCGCCATGTCTTCGTTAAATGGGCCGACCGCGGTCCGGCGCAAGGCCACGACATGCGCACAGGTGCCCAGCGCTTTGCCCAGGTCTCGCGCCAGCGCGCGCATGTAGGCGCCCTTGCCGCAGGAAACCAGGAAGGTGGCATAGTCCGGGTCCGCCATGTCGGCGAGGGTGAAGGCGTCGATGCGCACCAGGCGCGGCTGCAGGGTCACCTCTTCGTCGTCGCGGGCCAGATCGTAGGCGCGCTGGCCGCCGATCTTGACCGCGGAGAAGGTCGGCGGGACCTGCTCGATCTCGCCTTGGAAGCCTGCCAGCGCGGCCTCGACCGCCGCGGCCGTCGGGCGCTCCGGGCTTTCCTCGATCACCGGGCCCTCGGCGTCGTCGGTGCTGGTGGCCAGACCCCAGCGCAGGGTGAAGCGATAGCGCTTGGGGCCGTCCATCACGTAGCCCACCGTCTTGGTCGCCTCGCCGAAGGCGATCGGCAACACGCCGCTCGCCAGCGGGTCCAGCGTTCCGCCGTGGCCGGCCTTGCGGGCGTTGAAGAGGCGCCGGACGCGGCCGACCGCCTGCGTGGAGGTGATCTGCAGCGGCTTGTCGAGCACGATCCAGCCGTTGATCGCCTCGCCGTTCTTACGCCGGGCCATCGGCCTCGTCGCCCTTGTCGTCGCCTTCCGGATGGAGATCCTGACGCACGCGCGGCCGCCGCAAGAGGCGGTCGATGGAGCTTGCCTGGTCGAAGGAGCGGTCCGGCTGAAAGGAGAGCCGGGGCATGATCCGCAGTTCCACCTCGCCCGACAGGTGGCGGCGCAGGAAGCCGCTGGCGCGGTTGAGCGCCGCCACGGTCTCTTCCAGACCCTCGCCGCCCAAGGGCGTGACGAAGGCGGTGGCGTTGGAGAGATCGGCCGAAACCCTGACCTCGCTCACCGTCACCGAGCGCCCGGCCAAGGCCGGGTCGTCCAGCAGATCCCGCTCCAGAAGCGCCGCCAGGGCATGGCGCAGCGCTTCGCCCACGCGCAACTGGCGTTGACTGCGGCCGGCACCGGCCGCCTGTCGCTGTCTCATCGTCTTTCGCTCGCTCGCGAGGGAGCGCGGGCACCCTTAAAGGGCGCGCGCGATCTCCTCCACCTCATAGCACTCGATGCGGTCGCCGACCTTGATGTCCTGATAGTTCTCGAAGGCCATACCGCATTCGTAGCCTTGGTTGACTTCGCGCACCTCGTCCTTGAAGCGCCGGAGCGTCTTCAAGGTGCCGTCGTGGATCACCACGTTCTCGCGCAGCAGACGCACCTTGGCGCCGCGCTTGACCTTGCCTTCGGTGATCATGCAGCCGGCCACCTTGCCGGCCTTGGACACATCGAAGACGGCGCGGATCTCGGCATAGCCCAAGAAGTTCTCGCGCGCTTCCGGCGCCAGCAGACCCGTCAAGGCCTCCTTCACGTCGTCCACCACCTCGTAGATGATCGAGTAGTAGCGGATGTCGACGTTGTCGCGTCGGGCCTGATCGCGCGCCTGCGGATTGGCCCTAACGTTGAAGCCGATGATCAGTGCATTGGTCGCCTGCGCAAGGGTGACGTCGGACTCGCTGATCGGGCCGACGGCGGAGTGCAGGACCTGCACCTTGACCTCGTCGTTGCCCATCTTCTCCAAGGCACCGACGATGGCCTCGACCGAGCCGTGCACGTCGGCCTTGATGACCACCGGCATGCTCTGCGCCTCGCCCTCGCGAATGCGGGAGAGCATCTGCTCCAAGGTGCCGCGGCTCTGTCGCGCCAGGTCCTTCTCGCGCAGCTGCTCTTGGCGGAAGTCCACCACCTCGCGCGCACGACTCTCGTTCTCCACCACCAGGAGGGCGTCGCCGGCCGTCGGTGTGCCCTGCAGACCCAGCACTTCCACCGGCATCGACGGGCCGGCTGCCTTGATCTGGGCGTTGCGGTCGTTCAGCAGCGCCCTTGCGCGGCCCCATTCGGACCCGGCGATGAAGATATCGCCCTGGTGCAACGTGCCGGACTTCACCAGCACGGTCGCGACCGATCCGCGGCCCTTCTCGACCTTGCTCTCGACGACGATACCTTCGGCCGGTTTGTTGGGGTTGGCGGAGAGGTCAAGGAGCTCGGCCTGCAGCAGGATCGCTTCCTCCAGCTTGTCCAGCCCGGTCTTCTTCAAGGCGGAGACCTCGATGTTCAAGACCTCGCCGCCCATCTCCTCGACCACCAGCTCGTGGTTCAGCAGCCCTTGGCGTACCCGATCGGGGTCCGCGCCGGGCCTGTCCATCTTGTTGATGGCGACGATGATCGGCACCTCCGCCGCGCGGGCGTGGGCGATGGCCTCGGCCGTCTGCTCCATGATGCCGTCGTCTGCGGCGACCACCAGGACCACGATGTCGGTCACCTCGGCACCGCGCGCGCGCATGGCCGTGAAAGCGGCGTGGCCAGGGGTGTCGATGAAGGTGATCTTGTCGCCGGACGCCAGCTGGACCTGATAGGCGCCGATGTGCTGCGTGATGCCGCCGGCCTCGCCAGAGACCACGTCGGTGGCCCGCAAGGCGTCCAGCAACGAGGTCTTGCCGTGGTCGACGTGGCCCATGATGGTCACCACCGGCGGGCGCTGCTGCAGGTCCTCCGCGCGGTCCGGCTCCTCGCTCTTCAGGCCGAGCTCGACGTCGGCCGCCGAGACCCGCTTCACCCGATGGCCGAACTCCTCCACCACCAGCTCCGCGGTGTCGGCGTCGATGACCTGATTGATGGTGGCCATGATGCCCAGCTTCATCAGGGTCTTCACCACCTCGCCGCCGCGCTGTGCCATGCGGTTGGCCAGCTCTTGCACGGTGATGGTCTCGGGCACCACCACTTCGCGGACCACGCGGCCCGGCATCTGCTGATGGCGCTGGTCCATCATCTGCTTCAGCTTCTCGCGCTGGCGGCGGACCGAGGCTAGGGAGCGCTGGCGCTCCTCCTCGCTCTCGCCGTCGAGCGCTTGGGCGATGGTCAGCTTGCCGTGACGCCGGCGCGGTGCTTCGCGGTTGCGCGCGGTGGCTGCCGCCGGCTTCGGCAGGTCGCGCTTGCGGCGCTTGATGCGGCCGCCCAGCTCGTCCAGCTCGCTCTCGACGCCCTCCTCGGTGGCCTTGGCACGGGGAGCCGCGGACGCGTCTGCCTTCGCTTCCTCGCCGTCGACGCCGTTCGGCTTTGCCGCCTCGGTCTTCTGGGCCTCATCCTCGCCCTTGGCGCGCGCCTCTTGTCTGGCGACCTCCTCGGCCTCCAGCTTCTGGCGTGCCTCTTCCTCTATCCGATGGCGTTCGGCCTCCTGCTCGGCCAGCTTGCGGGCCTCTTCCTCGGCTGCCCGGCGGCGCTCCTCCTCGGCCTCGCGTCGGCGGGCCTCGGCCTCGGCCTCCTGGCGCTTCTGCTCGGCCAGGCGGCGTGCCTGCTCCAGGGCCTTGACGCGGGTCTCGCGCTCGGCCTGGGTCAGCCCGTCGTTGGCGGGTTGCGACGGCTTGTTGCGGCTGCGGCGCTGCTCGCCGCCGCGCTGGCCGCGGCTCGGCTGCTGGCGAGCACCGGCGCCGCCGCGCGGCGCTTGGCTGGCGGTGTTGGCCGGCTTCGGCTGTTCGCTCGCCTGCTCGCTCTCCGGCTGGTTGGCTCCGCCAGGTCCGAAGGTGCGCTTGCGCTTGACCTCCACGGTCACCGTCTTCGTGCGCCCATGGCTAAAGCTCTGCCGGATTTGCCCGGTCTCGACCGTCTTCTTCAACTCCAGTCTGCCCGGTCGATTGAGGCGGAGCTGCGTCTTGTCGGTCTCTTTCGTCATATCCTACTCGTTACCCCTCAGCGGCGCCGCCCCGATCGAGGGCCAGCGCCAAAGCTGCGCGCTGGGTCAGACCTTCCGCCCAACGCTGTTCCGTCACGGCCATATGAACCGCAATGTCTCGACCCAAGGCTCGGCCCATCTCCTGGGCCGAGAAGGCATCGATAGTCCCGATGGCGTCGCCCGCCACTGCACGAAGCCGCTGTCGCCCGGTCTCGGCGCCGTCCGCAGCCTCGATCAAAAGCTTGGCCTGGCGGTGCCGAACGGCACTCATGACCGCTTCAAAACCGGAAACCAGCGCCCCTGCTCGCTTGGCGATGCCCAACTGCGCCAGGAAACGCTCCCGTGCCGTCTCTGCAACCTGTCGAGCCAGGTCGGGAGCAACCTTTACCTGCCGTCGCGCTGCCTTGGCGAAGAGGTTCTTGTCTACTGCGCGGCGGACTATAGCCGCCTCGGCGGTCAACCACAATCCACGCCCGGGCAAGCGGCACGCGAAATCCGGCACGACGCTGCCATCGGGCGCGACCACGAAGCGCAGCAGCTGCTTGGTCGGCAGCTGCCGGCCGCTGACCAGGCAGCGCCGCAGGGGGCCGGCCGACTCGCATCGCTCCTCCCGTCGCTGTGCTTGCGCTTGTTCGTGCCGATCGCCCAGCAGCATCTCTCTCCTCTGGAACTCCTAGGAGCCTCACCCGCTCTTCTCTTCCTGCGGCGGCGCTTCCGCCTCCGCGGCGTCGTCCGCCTCCTCGGGTTCGTCAGCCTCTTCGGCCTCCCCCGTCGCGGCGTCCGCTTCCTCGGCGTCTTCGCTCGGCGCTTCCGCCTCCTCGGGTTCGTCAGCCTCTTCGGCCTCCCCCGTCGCGGCGTCCGCTTTCTCGGCGTCCTCGCTCGGCGCTTCCGCCTCCTCGGTCTCGGCCTCCGCCTCGGGCGGCTCCTCGTCCTCGAACCAATGGGCGCGGGCGGCCATGATCACCGCGTTGGCCTCCTCCTGGGTCAAGGAGTCCGCGCCGAGAATCTCGATGAGCTCGTCGCTGGCAAGATCGGCCAGATCGTCCAGGGTCTTCACCCCGGCCTCGCCCAAGGTGACCAGCATGGAGGGACCCAGACCCTCGACACCGGCCAGGTCGTCGTCGACGCCAAGTTCGCGGCGCTGCTCTTCCTGCAAGCGCTGCTGCTCGTCGACCCAGGCTTGCGCGCGCAGCCGCAGTTCCTCCGCGACCTCCTCGTCGAAGCCCTCGATCTCGGCCAGCTCCTCCAAGAGCACGTAGGCGACTTCCTCCACCTTGGTGAAGCCCTCGGTGACCAGCAAGTGGGCAATGACGTCGTCCACGTCCAGGGCCGCGATGAAGAGATCGGAGCGGCGGCGGAACTCGTCCTGGCGGCGCTGCGACTCCTCCTCCTCGGTCATGATGTCGATGTGCCAGCCGGTCAGCTGCGAGGCCAAGCGCACGTTCTGGCCGCGGCGGCCGATCGCCAGCGACAGCTGCTCGGTCGGGACCACCACCTCAATGCGGCCGCTCTCCTCGTCCATCACCACCTTGCTGACTTCCGCCGGCGCCAGCGCATTCACCACGAAGGTGGCGATATCCTGCGACCAGGGAATGATGTCGATCTTCTCGCCCTGCAGCTCCTGCACCACGGCCTGGACGCGGCTGCCGCGCATGCCGACGCAGGCGCCGACCGGGTCGATCGAGGAATCGGAGCTGACGACGGCGATCTTGGCGCGGCTGCCGGGGTCGCGGGCCACCGCCTTGATCTCGACGATGCCGTCGTAGATCTCCGGCACCTCCTGGCGAAACAGCAGGGACATGAACTGCGGATGGGCGCGCGACAGAAAGATCTGCGGGCCGCGCGGCTCCTCGCGCACGTCGGAGATGTAGGCGCGCACGCGGTCGCCGGTGCGGAAGTTCTCGCGCGGCAGGCTGTCTTCGCGGCGCAGCATGGCCTCCGCGCGACCTAGGTCGACCGTCACGTTGCCGAACTCCGCGCGCTTGACGATGCCGTTGACCACCTCGCCGGCGCGGTCCTTGAACTCTTCGTACTGGCGGGACCGCTCGGCCTCTCGCACCTTCTGGACGATGACCTGCTTGGCGGTCTGCGCGGCGATGCGGCCAAGATCGATGGGTGGCAGTTCCTCGGTGATGAAGTCGCCGATCTCCAGGGCGGAATCGATCGACTTGGCGTCGCGCAGGGCGATCTGCGCCATGTCGTTCTCCACCTCTTCCTGGGTCTCGACCACCTGGCGATAGCGGGCGAGCCGAATGTCGCCGCTGCGCCGGTCGATCGCAGCGCGGATGTCGTGCTCGTGACCGTACTTGGCGCGGCCGGCGCGGCCGATCGCCTGTTCCATGGCCTCCAGGACCTCGTCGCGCTCGATACCCTTGTCGCGCGCCACGGCGTCGGCGACCTGCAGGATTTCCGTGCGCGCAAGAGCGAGATTGTCCATCCCTAGTGTTTCCCTTCTTCCGGCAAAGCGGCGTCGGCGGCCTCGGCCGCCTCGGCTTCTTGGTGCTCCGCAATCAGTGCATCGGTCAGAACCAGCTTGGCCTTGGCCAGTGCGGTAAAGGAGACGGCGAGCCTGTCACCGTCGCAGTCGAGCAGGATCTTGTCGTCCTCGACGCCGGCCAGCGCGCCGGTGAAGCGCTTGCGCCCGTCATGCGGTACGCTCAGCTCCAGGCGTGCCAGGTGACCGGCAAAGCGGCTGAAGTCGTCCAAACGCGTCAGCGGCCGATCGATGCCCGGCGACGAGACCTCCAAGAGGTAGGCAGTCGGGATCGGATCCTCAACGTCGAGAATGGCGGAAAGGGCGCGGCTCGCGGTGGCGCAGTCATCCACGTTGACGTTGCGGCCGTCGCGGCGCTCTATCATCACCTGCAAGGTCGCCCGCCGGTCGCCGCCGAGGTGGATGCGCACCACATCGAAACCGAGCTCGCCCAAGGTCGGCGCCACCAGGCGCTCAACCTCCGCGCCCAGTCCCTCGCTGGTCTTGCGATAGCGATTGTCTGCTCGCGTCGCGGCTGCCACCGTCCCTCCCGCAGCTCGTCCAAACCCGGCCGGATCTTGCAAAGTCCGGCCCTCAACAAGAAAAAAAGGCGGGCTCCGGCAGAACCCACCATCTTCTAGACAGTGATGCCACACATCACTCTCTCTATGGCAAGGCTGTCCTACGCCAATCGACTGAGCAAGGCAAGTGTCCAAGGCGGGATTAGCGGGCTGGGCCGCCTCCTTCGCATGGCTCCCGGGTCAGCGGCGGCGCCAGCTCAAGAAGACGGGCGCGCGCCCGGCGCTCAGCGCTTTCAGCTCATAGCGGGTCTCCGGCCAGTCGGCGGGCCTCTCGCGCCAGTCGGACGCCGCCCGGGCGGTCCAATGGAAGGCGTCGTGCCGGTCGAGGTAGGCCAGCATCCAAGCCGCATAGTCGGGATCGTCCGTCGCCAGGCGGAGCTCGGCTCCCGGCAGCAGGAGAGCGGCCAGCCGGTCGAGGCTCTCGGGCTGCACGATGCGCCGCCTGTTGTGGCGGGCTTTCGGCCAGGGGTCGGGGAAGAGGATGAAGGCGCGCGACAGGCTGGCCGGCGGCAGACAGTCCAAGAGGTCGCGTGCGTCGCCGTGATGGATGCGCACGTTGCCGGACGACTGCCGGGTCAGGGCACGCAGGGCCGAGGCCACGCCGTTCACGTAGATCTCCGCGCCGAGGATGCCGACCTCGGGATTGGCCGCGGCCTGCCAGGCCAGGTGCTCGCCGCCGCCGAAGCCGATCTCCAGCCAGAGCGCCCCGGGCGGCTCGGCGAAGAGGCCGGCGGGATCGAGCAGCCGGCCCTCGCTCGGCAGCGCGATCAGAAGCTCGGGCAGGCGCTCGTCGAGCAGACGCTTGAGGCTGGCGCGCAGCGGCCGGCCCCGCCGTCGGCCATGCAGGTCGCGCTTGTGTCGCGTCACCGATTGGAGAGTTAGGTCAGCGCGCCGTTCAGGGCCTCGACCAGATCGGTGCGCTCCCACGAGAAGCCACCGTCGGCTTCCGGTTCGCGTCCGAAGTGGCCATAGGCCGCGGTGCGGGCGTAGATCGGCCGGTTGAGGCCCAGGTGCTGACGGATGCCGCGCGGAGAGAGGTCCATCACTTCTTGCAGAGCGCCGACCAGCTTGCTCTCGTCGACTCTGCCGGTGCCGCCGAGGTTGGCGTAGACCGACAGCGGCTTGGAAACGCCGATCGCGTAGGAGAGCTGGATCGTGCAGCGCTCGGCCAGCTCGGCCGCCACGACGTTCTTGGCGAGGTAGCGCGCGGCATAGGCCGCCGAGCGGTCGACCTTGGTGGGGTCCTTGCCGGAGAAGGCGCCGCCGCCGTGCGGGGAGGCGCCGCCATAGGTGTCGACGATAATCTTACGGCCGGTGAGACCCGCGTCGCCATCCGGGCCGCCGACGACGAAGCGGCCGGTGGGATTCACGTAGAAGTCCTCTTCCGGGCACATCCAGCCTTCCGGCAGGGCGTCGATCACATAGGGGCGCACGATCTCTCTGATCTCGCTCTGCTCGATGCCTTCGGCATGCTGCGTGGAGACCACGACGGAGGTGGCGGCCACCGGTTTGCCGTCCTCGTAGCGCAGGGTCACCTGGCTCTTGGCGTCGGGACCGAACTCCGGCTGGCGGTTGCTCTTCCGCGCTTCGGCCATGGCGTGCAGGATGCGATGGGCGAGATAGATCGGCGCCGGCATCAAGGCCTTGGTCTCGCGGCAGGCGAAACCGAACATGATGCCCTGGTCGCCGGCCCCCTCGTCCTTGTTGCCGGCGGCATCGACGCCCTGGGCGATGTCGGGCGATTGCGTATGCAGGAAGTTCTCGAAGGCGGCGTGGCGCCAGTGGAAGCCGTTCTGCTCGTAGCCGATGTCGCGCACCGAGCTTCGCGCGGCCTCCTCCATCAGCGCGGCGGTCACCGAATCGGGACCCCTTACCTCTCCGGCCAGGACGATCCGGTTGGTGGTCGTCAAGGTCTCCGCCGCCACACGGGCCTCGCCGTCGTGGGCGAGGAAGAGGTCGACGATGGCGTCGGAAATGCGATCGCAAACCTTGTCGGGATGGCCTTCCGACACGGATTCGCTGGTGAAGAGATAGCTCCCTTGACGCACGGAACCTCCGATCCCTATGGCGCGGACAGTCTGCAAATTCGGTAAACAGCCCGGCTTGACCCGAGCTAGAGTGGCGGATTTATTAAACGAGCCCGGCTGTGCGTCAAGCGTCGCGGGGGGCAGGTCAGCCGTGCGCCTCGACCGGCCGTTCCTTCTCCAAATCCTCTCCGCTGTCGTCAGCCGGCTCGCCCGGGCCGGGCCGCAACGGGTTCGGGCCGCGACCCCCAGGGATCGCGGCCCGACCAGATCGAGGCCCGTGCCTAGTGGCCGTTGCTGGCGGCTGCCAGCACCTTGCACATCTCGAACAGGCGCTTGCGGACCTGCGGATCCTTGATCCTGTAGTAGGCCCGGACTAGCTCCAGAGTCTCACGTTTTGCCATGGGATCGAACTCGTACTCGGCCTGATCCTCGGCAAAGCCGTCGGCCTGCCCGCCGTTGCTGGCCTTCTCTCCAGGCGCCAAATAGTCAGTTAATTCCTCAAAGAAAAATCCGACGGGTACATCCAAGACTTTGGAAAGATCATAAAGCCGGCTGGCGCCGATGCGATTAGTTCCTCTTTCGTACTTTTGTACCTGCTGAAAGGTCAGGCCGATAGCCTCACCCAACTTCTCCTGACTCATCCCAAGCAAGGTGCGTCGCATGCGCACCCGGCCGCCGACATGCACGTCAACCGGATGGGGACGACCTGTCCCGCGACCGTACTCCAAGGTAGGACGAACTGATGCCATAGAACTTTTCTCCCATTCTAACCGCTCCCTAGCTGGAGCTTAGCGACCAGACATACTCTGATATGACGATTGGTCAACACTCTCGGTGGGAGAGGTTCTACAATCCGTCGGTGTGGTCTACCTTACCTTTCGGACTGGCGGACCTGACCAAAAGTATAGGTCATGACGGCAAGGCCCAAAAGCAAGGGAAGCAAAATCCAGTTCCCGATCCGTGCGAAGAGCGTCGGCGGCAAGGACTCCGGCAATGCAGCGTCTAGCACCCCAATCTCATCCAAACCGAGGGTGACTGGCGCGCGCCCATAGGGATCGATCACCGCAGAGATTCCGTTGTTCGCCGAGCGCACGAGCGGCAAGCCTTCCTCCACGGCCCTGAGCTTGGCGCTGGCGAAATGCTGGAAGGGGCCGCTCGACCGACCGAACCAGGCATCGTTTGTGAGGTTCAAGAGGAAGCCCGGACGATCCTGTCCCGCCGCCGTGACGGCGCCGGGAAAGATGACTTCGTAGCAGATCAAGGGCGAGGCCAAGGGCAAGCCCGGCAGGTCCAGTGTCGTCAGTCCGGGACCGGACCGAAGCGAGCCGCGGGCAACGGCGATATCCAAGGATCCGAGGAAGTCTCCCAGCGGAACATACTCCCCGAATGGCACCAGATGGACCTTGTCGTAGGTTTCGACAATCGCGCCTTCTTCACTGATGACATGCAGTGCATTAAATCCTGTGCCGTTCGATTCGTAGCGCGGGGCACCGGTTACAAGAAGCCCGCCAGGTGGCACCGCATCCGCTACTATTTGAAGAAGCTTGAGATCTTTCCAAAGATTGAAGGGAACGGCGGTCTCTGGCCAAACGACAAGATCGATCTTCTCGAAACCAGGCCCTCTAGAGAGGCTAATCAACTGCTCAACATGGCGCGCGGAGAGTCGCGCATTCCATTTCAGGCTTTGCTCGACCGAGGGCTGAACCAGACGCACGACCGTGTCGCTCGCTCTATCCTCGGCGCCATCCAGGCGCAGCGCGCCGAACAAAAAGGAAACGAGCAAGAGCCCCCAGGCCAGCGCGACGAAGGCGAAGCCACCACGGTAGCGTTTGGCGGCGCCGAGAACCGCCAGCGACGCGGCAGCCAGCAAGGTCACCACGCTCAAGCCCCAGACGCCCAGGAGCGAGGCCAGCTGAAGCATGGCCGGCACCTCCGACCAGACCGTTCCGAGCAGGTTCCAGGGAAAGCCCGACAGCACCCAAGACCTGAGCCATTCGGACAGAAGCCAGAAAAACACGAAGGCCGAGATCTGCGCCGGCCCTTGCAGACGGCTTCGCCAGGTGGCCCAGGTGGCGGCCCCGGTGAAGAGCGCAAGACCGCAGGAGAGGCCGGCGATGGATAGGGGCAGGAACCACCAGAAACGCTCAAAATCGACCGTCATGGCGATGCCGACCCAATAGAGGCCGGCCAAAAAATGCCCAGCTCCGAAACTCCAGCCCAGCACAAAGGCCCTACGCCCATTGGTTGTCGCGGCAATTTGCCACATAAGGGTAACAAAGGCCGGTACCAGCACAACCACGAAGGAAATGGGCGCGAAAGCGGCCGCCGACAGCAGCCCGCAGAGAAACGCCAGCAGCAACTGGCGCCAGCCTGAAAGGCCCTGAACCTTGAGCGCCAAGCGCGACAAGGCCGGCCAGACGGGGGTGGTCGCGTCGGCGAGAGCGGTGGTCACTTTGTCCCTTCCTCCGTCTCCGCGACCTCCTGCGGCAGGTCGCGCAAGCGCAGCCGCTTCAGGTGCCTCGGATCGGCCTCGACAACCTCGAACGTGATGCCGCTTGCTTCATGCGGGATCAGCTCGCCGCGGGCCGGCACCCTGCCGGCCAGAGTCACCACCAGGCCGCCCAAGGTATCGATGTCCGCGTCGCGCTCTTCTTCGGAAAGCAGCGGCCCGATCTCTTCCTCGAAATCCTCTATTAGTACGCGGGCATCGGCCAGGATCGTTCCATCGCTCCGATGAATAAGCCGCTGGCCGTCGTCCAGGTCGTGCTCGTCCTCGATCTCGCCGACGATTTCCTCGACCAGGTCCTCGATCGTGATCAGCCCGTCGATGCCGCCGTACTCGTCGACCACCAGAGCCATGTGGCGACGCGAGAGGCGCATCTCGAGCAAGAGGTCCAAGGCCAGGACCGATGGCGCGATGAAAAGCGCCGGGCGCATGATGCGGTCCAAGCGAAAGCCGGTCGGATCGGAGGCGAAGGGGATGGCATCCTTCAAGTGGACCATGCCGACGATGTCGTCCAGGCTGCCGTGATAGACCGGCAGGCGGGAATGGCCACGCTTGGAGATGATGGTCAGGAACTCGGCGAAGCCGGTCTCGACGTCGACGGCGTCGATATCGGCCCGGGGCACCATGACGTCGTAGGCCGTCAGGTGACGCAGGTTGACGATGTTGGACAGCAGCAAGCGTTCATGGCCGCCGATCACCGGTGCCTCGCCGTCCTCGCCTTCCTTCTGATCGACCTTGCCGATGATCTCTTCGATGGCTTCCCTGAGCGCGGCCTCGCCGGCTCTGGGCCGCAGCTTGGAGACGATGCGCTGAAGGACGCCCCGCTTGCCGTCCTGTGAGTTGCCGTTCTCACTCATCGCTGCGATCTTCGCTCGCCGTCCCGCCGCTGCGCGGAGGTCGCATAGGGATCGCGAACCGATAGGTCGGCCAGGATGCGGCGCTCGCGCCACTCCATGCGTTCGGCCGCGAAGCGGTTGTCGTGATCATAGCCGAAGAGGTGCAGGACCGCGTGCACCACCAGGTGCGCCAGGTGCGCCAAGGGGCGCTTGCACTGGCGGCTCGCCTCGCCAAGCAGGGTCTGGCGCGCGAGGATGACGTCGCCGAAACGGCCGGCGTCGGGCTCGTCGGGAAAGGAGAGCACGTTGGTCGGCCTGTCCTTGCCGCGAAAGGCTCCGTTGAGGCCGCGCAGGGCGCGGTCGTCGGCCAGCACCAGCGTGATGTGTCCGCCAGGAGCACCGACCGCCGAGAGCGTGCGCCGTGCCGCCCGTCTGACCACGGCGGGCGCGCCCGGTACGGTGGTCAGCCAGGCACGGTCCTCGACAAGAACGTCGATCTCCCATCGGCGTCCTGGCGCGGCGGTACTTGGAGGTTGCTCGCCGCTCACCGCCGCTTCTCGAAGAGGTCGCCGGCCTCTTGCCCCTCTCGTTCCGCGCGCGCATAGGCATGGACGATCCGCATCACCAGGGGATGGCGGACGACATCCGATTCGGTGAACTGGACGAAGGCAAGACCCTCCAGGCCCGCCAGCAGGACTTGCGCCTCCGCCAACCCCGAGCGCTCGCCCCGGGAGAGGTCGACCTGCGTGAGATCGCCGTTCACCGCCATGCGGCTGTTCTCGCCGAGCCGGGTCAGGAACATCTTCATCTGCATCGGCGTGGTGTTCTGCGCTTCGTCCAGGATGACGAAGGCGTTGCTCAAGGTCCGCCCGCGCATGAAGGCGAGCGGGGCGACCTCTATCTCGCCGCTCTGCAGGCGATTGGCCACCTGGTCGCCCGGCAGCATGTCGTAGAGCGCGTCATAGAGCGGGCGCAGATAGGGGTCGACCTTCTCGCGCATGTCGCCCGGCAGGAAGCCCAAACGCTCTCCGGCTTCGACCGCGGGCCGCGACAGCACCAGGCGCTCGACCTTGCCGGCCAGCAGCATCTCGACCGCGATCGCGACGGCGAGATAGGTCTTGCCGGTGCCGGCCGGGCCGATGCCGAAGGTCAGCTCGTTTCTTCGCAGAGCCTTGATGTAGCGGGCCTGCGCGCCGGTGCGCGGCGAGATCGCCCGTTTGCGGGTCTGCACCAGGGTCTCGTCGCCGCCGCCTGCCGCGGCATCGCCCGCCAATGCCAGGTGCACGGCACCGTCGACATCGCCGTCGCCGACCGGCAGGCCGCGCTTCAGGCGCTTGTAAAGGCTCTCCAGCGCCGCGACCGCGGCGTTGACGGCGTCGGGCGCGCCGGTCACCGCCAGGCGGTTGCCGCGCGCGGCCAAGGTCACCTTCAGCTGCCGTTCCAGGCGCGCCAGATGCTGGTCGTGTTCGCCGTAGAGCAGTGGCAGCAGCGAGTTATCGCCGAACTGCAGGAAGGTGGGATCGTGTGAGGCGGCCTCTGTCACGCAGCCCCCATGGGTTCGCGCGAATCAGCCAATGCCTCGGCGGCGAGCGAGTTCTCGCCGGCCTCGGTCACCTTCACCTCCACGATCCGGCCGGAAAGCGAGACCGGCAAGGCGGCATGGACCGCCTGCATCCAGGGACTGCGGCCCGCCAGCTGACCGGGCCGACGGCCAAGCCGGTCGAACAGCACGGGGATGGTCTTGCCGACCGTGTCGCGGTTGAAGCGCCGCTGCTGTCGATTCAACAAGCCCTGCAGTTCCGCCAGTCGCGCGCTCATGACCTCCTCCGGGACTTGACCGGGGAGCACGG
Source organism: Rhodospirillales bacterium (assembly GCA_963669375.1). GTDB lineage: Bacteria > Pseudomonadota > Alphaproteobacteria > Kiloniellales > JACOMY01 > JACOMY01. The sequence goes on from OY770024.1 coordinate 3,088,723, forward strand.
CCGCCGGCGTGCCCGGCCGCGGGCTGAACTTGAAGGAGTAGGCCTGGGCGAAGCCGACCTCCTCGACCAGGGAGAGGGTTTGACGGAAGTCCGCATCGCTCTCGCCCGGGAAGCCGACGATGAAGTCCGACGACAAGGCGAGGTCGTGCCTGGCCCAGCGCAGGGCATCGACGGTCCGGCGGTAGTCGTCTGCCCGGTGCTTGCGGTTCATGGCGCTCAGCACGCGGTCCGACCCGGACTGTACGGGCAGGTGCAGGAAGGGCATCAAGCTCGCCAGGTCGCGATGGGCGGCGACCAGGGCCTCGTCCACGTCGCGCGGATGGGAGGTGGTGTAGCGCAGGCGGAAGAGACCCTCGATCTCGGCCAGCGCGCGCAGCAGGTCCGCCAAGCCCCAGACCCCGCCGTCCGGTCCCTCGCCGTGATAGGCATTTACGTTCTGGCCCAGAAGCGTGATCTCTTGCGCGCCGGCGGCGACGAGGCGGCGCGCTTCGTCCAGCACCTGGCGCGCGGGCCGCGAGGCCTCGGCGCCGCGGGTGTAGGGCACCACGCAGAAACTGCAGAACTTGTCGCAGCCTTCCTGCACGGAGAGGAAGGCGGAGACGCCTTGCGGGCCGCGCTCCCGGGGCAGGAGATCGAACTTGCTCTCGACCGGAAAGTCCGTGTCGGCCAGGCCGCCCTGGCTCCGCTCGACCCGGGCGATCAGTTCCGGCAGGCGATGGTAGGCTTGCGGGCCCACCACCAGATCGACGACGGGCGCGCGGCGCAGCATCTCTTCGCCCTCGGCCTGGGCGACGCAACCGGCGACCGTCACCGTCATCTTGCGGCCACTCTCGGCCGCCTTGGACTTGGCCTGCCGCAGCCGGCCGAGCTCCGAATAAACCTTTTCCGCCGCCTTCTCGCGGATGTGACAGGTGTTCAAGATCACCAGATCGGCGTCGCCCGCCTCCTGGGTCTCGGCATAGCCCAAGGGCGTCAAGAGCTCCGCCATGCGGGCAGAGTCATAGACGTTCATTTGGCAGCCGTAGGTCTTGATGAAGAGCTTCTTGGGCAAAGGCGCTACCGACTACTTCGGTGTTGGACTGCGCGAGGCGCGCATAGCGTGACGATCCAATCCTTAAACCAGAGACGATTTCATGGGCTTGACCCTAGCATCTCCGCCCGGATCGCGACAATCACCGGCGTATGACATGTTCGCCGGCGAAGGAAAAGCCGCTCTCTTCATGCCGCTTTCGGTGAAGGCTGCGGCTGAGTGCCACGCGGGGAGGCCGTTCGCCGACCGGTCAGCGCGTCGGTCACGCCGCGCGAGACGGCGGCGTGGCAGTGGTCGGCCAAGGCCTTGCGCGAGCCCATCTCGGCCAAGGTGACCGGCGGGTGAAACTCCACCGTCACCGTGACCCGACCCAGCCCGAAGGCATTCCAGATGTGGCCGGCGAGATCCATGTCGCCGTACCAGGCGAAGTAAGGCCGCAGGAAACGGCCCATCGGCATGCCGTCCAGATGACTGTAGGCGATCGAAACCGGCTGCACGCAGAGATCCCCGCCCTTGGGCTTGACCGCGGCGACGGCGAAGAGAGCCGACTTGAAGGGCAGCACGCGATTGCCGTCGCCGCTCGTTCCCTCGGCGAAGAGGATCAGACTGTCGCCGTCCTCCAGACGCTGGGTCATGTCGTCTCGCGCGTCGCCGGTCTTCTGCGGGCGGCGCTCCACGAAGACGGAACGCTGCAGCCGCGCGAGCCAGCCGAACACCGGCCAGCTGCGCACCTCGGACTTGGCGACGAAGCTGCCCTTGATCAGCGATCCCAGCACCTCGATGTCGAGGTAGGAGACGTGGTTGGCGATGTAGAGCGTCGGGGCGACGCGGGACTGGCGGCCACGCCGCTGTACGCGAAGACCGAAGAGCCGCGTGACCCGCCGATGAAACCAGAGGGGAAAGCTCTTGGCGAAGCTCGGTCTGAACTTAAGCGCGAAGAGCTGTATCAGCATGCAGGGCGGGAGCAGCGCGAAGAAGACGACAACGCGCCACAAAGCACGAAAGCGCGACACCATCGGGCGGTCGGTTCCCTAACGGTCTACCTTTGCGAACTGTCGCCGGCGGCGCGGTAGTGGCGCAGATACTTCTGCGTCACCCAGTCGGTCTTGACCACGACGGCGACGTCCGTGGTGCCGAAGTCGTAGTCGATGACGGCGCCATCGCCGATGAAGCCGCTCAAGTGAAGATAGCCGCGCACCAGCGGTGGCAACAGGCGCCGGGCAACGCGCACGTTGATGCTCTCGACCGGCCGGCGGTTCATGTCGACATAACGGCTGGGCAGGGCGGTCGGCCGCAGGGCGGGCGGGGCCAGGTGGTGGTGGTAGAGGTAGCTCAAGGCCTCGGCCAAGGCGTCGGGGTCGGTCGACGGCAGGCTGGCGCAACCGAACATGACGTCGATGTTGTAGAAGAAGACATACTCCGCGATACCGCGCCACAGGAGCTGCATGGTCGAGCCGGTGCGGTAGTCCGCCGCGACGCAGGAGCGCCCGAGCTCCAGCACTTCGCCCGGATAGGACAGCAAGGGCCCGATGTCGTACTCGTCGATCGTATAGAACTGACCGCGCCTTAAGGCCTGCTCGCGCCGCATCAGCCGATAGGTGCCGACCACGGCTTCGCTGCCGCGCTTGGTCCTGTCGAAGACCAGCAAATGGTCGCAGTAGGAATCGAAGGTGTCGTACTCGCGCTCTTCCAGGCGCTGCTCGAGCGTCGGCGTCGCCGCCATCTCCTCGCAAAACACCCGATAGCGCAAACGCTGGGAGGCGCGGATCTCCTCCGCCGTTTCCGCCAAGCGAATCCACAGGTTACCAGCGACGACATCGACCGGCTTGCCGGCACTAGCTTCCATCAGAACCATAGCGCTTGCTCCTCCACCGAGACGGGGCAACGACGACCCCCCTCGGAAACGTCGCCTCATGGGTCCTGAACACATATCACCAGCGACTTAGGTGTTAATGTGGGGTCCAGCGACGAGGTGGCAAAGGGAATCTCATCCACAGGTGCAGATGTCACACTAGCGCTTTTTCTCGTCGGGTACATCACTGCCGATTTTCACCGCGTAGAGCTCCATGCGGTGATCGATCAGGCGATAGCCCAGCCGTTTGGCCACCTCCATTTGCAGCCGCTCGATCTCGGGGTCGACGAACTCCACCACGTCGCCGGTGTTCACGTCGATCAAGTGGTCGTGATGCTCGTCGCTGCGCTCCTCGTAGCGCGACCGGCCTTCGCCGAAGTCGTGGCGGTCGAGGATGCCGGCCTCTTCGAAAAGCTTGACGGTCCGGTAGACCGTGGCGATGGAGATCCTGGAGTCGATGGCGGAGGCACGCTGATGCACCTGCTCGACGTCGGGATGGTCGGTCGCCAACGACAGCACGCGGGCGATGACCCGGCGCTGGCCGGTCATCTTCAGGCCCTTTTCGATGCAGAGTTTCTCTAGGCGATCAGGCATGGCGCCGGCCTCCTCTTCGTCGCACAAGGGGACCGGGCGGTCATCAGCCGCCCGATGGCAAGACAAGGCCTAGCACAAAAGAGGCGCGACGGTCTGCCCCGCCGCGCCCTTTCTCTTCCGGCGTTAGGCGCGCTTGGCGGCTCAGCCGCGTCGGCGTGCCTTGGTGCCAAGACCGATTTCCTTGGCCAACTGAGAGCGTTGCTTTGCGTAATTGGGCGCTACCATAGGATAGTCGGCATTGAGACCCCACCGCTCGCGGTATTGCTCCGGAGTCATGTCGTAAGCGGTCTTCAAATGACGCTTCAGCATCTTGAGCTTTTTGCCGTCCTCAAGACAAACTAGGTAGTCGGGCGTGATAGAACGCTTAATCGGCACTGCTGGCGTCGGACGCTCCGGCTCGGTTTCCTTCGGTTCGCCGACGGTAGCCAACGATTGATAGACGTCGCGGATAAGATTCGGCAGATCCTGGGCTGACACCGAGTTATGCGACACGTGTGCCGCTACGATATTGGACGTCAGGTCCAGCAGCTTCTGGCCAGCCTCTTGGTCGGACATGTGGTCTTCCTCCTTAGTATCGTACCATTGACGGTTTATAGGTGCGGACCGCTTGGAAGGCAAGAAGAGTTTACTTACTTTTTTTGATTTCGCTCTTGAGAAAGAGAGAACAAGCCCAAATCACAGTGTTATGCTAGGGAAAAGCTTCAGCAAAGCCTGCATAAGATGGACCGAGCGTTCAATTAACCGGATAAATCCGCTTGAATTCAGCACGACGCATCAAGATTTAGCCTCAAAACCAAGGCATCTGCGCCATCCGGGTAATAGTCGGGACGCACGCCGATCCGATGAAAGCCAAGACCTCTATAGAGGGCGCAAGCCGCCGCATTGCGGCCGGAGACTTCCAAGAAAAGCGAGTCGGCACCACGGAGTCGCAAGAACTCAAGCATAGAGATCACCAAAGTCGTCGCGATCTGCTTTCTTCGCAAAGCAGGGTCGACGGCCAGGGTTAAGACTTCGGCTTCCGAGGCGACGAGTCGCGCGATCAGGAAGCCGGCCAGGGCGCCGTCGCGCAGGCAGTGCCAAGCAAGCGCTCCTGGCTGAGACACCAGTCGCGACAGGCTCTCCTCTGACCAAGGCTCGTCCGGAAAGCAGATCGCGTGCAGCCTGCACGCCTCGGGCAAGGGCCCCAGGCCCGGACGCGGCCGGCCGTCGTCCGCCGGCGCCGAGCGATCGGCGTGCGATGGCTCAGGAGGCACGGGTCCCGACGACCGGCTTGGAGGCCGTCGTGGTATCGGCCTCGCGCAGATAGAGCGGTGCCACGCGCGGCCAAGGGCGCGCCGGTTTCGGCAGTCCCGCCGCCACCCGTGCTACCTGGCTGGCGGAAAGGCGCGCCGAGGCCCGGCTCAGGACGGCGCGCGACGACGCGCCGCCAAGCCGCTCGAACCAGGCGCAGGCAGCGTCCCCGGCCAGCAGCAAAGGCCCCTGGGGAAGAGCGGACAACAGCGCCGCTTCGCTCAGAAGCGCGGGCTCCGACAAGGGCTTGGCGGCCTCGTCGAAGAACTGAGCGTAGACCTCGGCCCGCTTGGCATCGATCAGCACGACCAGATGGCGGCCGATGCGCTCGTCGGGCGGCACGGAAGCGGCGGTCGCGACGAACCCGCTGACGCCGATCACCGGCAGATCCCAGGCTAGGGCCAGGCCTTCCGCCGCCGCCAGGCCGATTCGAACGCCGGTGAAGCCGCCGGGGCCCCTGGTCACGGCGATGCAGTCCAACGCCGACCAGGCAAGCCCGGCACGGCGCATCACCGCCTGGCACATGGGGACCAGCTGCTCCGACTGGCCGCGGCGCATGACCGCGAACTCCTCGGCGACGACGCCTCCGGCTTGCCAGACCGCCGCCGAGCAACCGCTGCCGGCCGCATCCAAGGCGAGGATGGTCCCCGCGCGGGCTCCGCGATCGTGGTGTTCCGTCAAGAGCGCTTAAGCGAATTCGCAGGCCTGCTGGACCGTGAGGCGCGGTCCGCGCGGATGCAAGCCCGCCGGATCGCCATAGCCCAGATTGCAGAGGAAGTTGGACTTGATCTTACCGTCCGGGAAGAAGGCCTCGTCGACCTTGGCGTTGTCGAAACCCGACATGGGTCCGCAGTCGAGGCCCAAGGCGCGGGCGGCGATGATGAAGTAGCCACCCTGGAGAGAGCCATTGCGAAACGCGGTGGTCTCGATGTGCTTGGGCTTGCCGACGAACCAAGAGCGCGCATCGGTATGCGGGAAGAGCGTCGGCAAGTGCTCGTGGAACTCGAGGTCGTAGGCGATGATCGCGGTCGCGGGGGCCGCCATGGTCTTGTCGACGTTGCCCGGCATCAAGGCGGGACGCAGCTTCTCTTTCGCTTCCTTGCTGACGACGTAGGTGACGCGCATCGGCAGGCAGTTGGCGCTGGTCGGGGCCATGCTGGCCACTTCGTAGATCCGGGCCAAGAGTTCCTGAGGTAGGGGCTTGGCGTCGAAGCTGTTGTGGGTCCGCGCGTCGAAGAAGATCTGGTCAAGGGACGCCGCGTCTATGCCGTCGCGCATGGCTGGTGCCTCCGTCGCTACACTCACGGTCTTGAAAGGGTTTTTCGGGGTCGACGCGCGGGTCAGGCGACCGGACGCACCTCCACGACCTCCGGGATATAGTGCCGAAGCATGTTCTCGATCCCCATCTTCAAGGTCGCGGTAGAGGAGGGGCAGCCGGCGCAGGCGCCCTGCATGTGGAGATAGACGACACCCTTGTCGAAGCCTTGGAAGACGATGTCGCCGCCATCCTGGGCGACCGCGGGCCGCACGCGGGTATCCAGCAGCTCCTTGATCTGGGAGACCACCTCGCTGTCCTCTTCGGCGAACTGCGCCTCGGTCCGGCTCTCCTCCAAGAGGACCGGTCGGCCGGAGGAGAAGTGCTCCATGATGATGCCGAAGACGGCGGGCTTCAGCGCGTGCCACTCCTTCGTCTCCGCCTTGGTGACGGAGATGAAGTCGCCGGAGAAGAAGACACCGGTGACGCCGTCGATCTGGAAGAGACGCTGGGCCAGGGGAGAGCGCTCGGCAGTGTCGCCGTCGCGGAAGTCCGCCGAGCCTTGAGCGAGCACCTCTACTCCAGGCAGGAACTTCATCGTCGCCGGGTTGGGCGTGCTCTCGGTCTGTATAAACATTCTGTCTGTCCTTCCGCGCTCGGCCGCAAGGCACGACATGGGGTTGGCCAAAGCGCCTGGCAAGCCGCAGATCTGTTCCGCGCGATCACGAGATCGCGTCGATGGCCGTGTCGCTCAGGTTTCCGGGCACGACCGTCAGCGGAATGCTCAGGCGAGAGACGAACTTGCCGGTCAGCGCCGAAATCAGAGGGCCCGGGGAACTGCCGAGCGGGCTGGCTGCCAGCACGAGGATGGAGATGCTGGGTTCCTGCTGGATCAGACGCAGCAGCTCGTCGCGGCGGTCGCCGTCGCGCAGATAGACGATCGGCAGCCGTCCGGAGATCTCCTTCACCTGCCCGGCGATTCGCTGGACGTACTGCTCCGCTCGGCTGCGGGCCTCCTCTCGCAAGAGGTCGCCGACGCCCATGAAGTGCTGAAACTCGGTCGGCTCGGTCACGTAGAGCAAGGCGACACGCCCGTCGGTGTGGCGCGCCCGGCGGCAGGCGAAGCGCAATGCCACTTTCATTTCTTCGCTGTCGTCGACCACGACCAGGAAGATACGTCCCGGTTCTTGTTCTGCGTTTGCCTTGTCGGATTCTTCGGCCATAGGAGATCCTCCCTACCGGCGATTTCGACCTATCGGCGCCGGAAGAGCAAGTGGGCAATCCATCCGACGAGCAATGCAATAAAAATCGCGGCCAGACCGTAGAGCGCGCTGTGCTGGTGCGCCAGGTTATAGAGGAAAGCTTCCAAGCCGACTTTGCTGACCGCCAAGGGGATCGTCTGCGCGGCGACGTTCAGGCCGTCCTGGAAGACGTAGACGTCGATCAGGAAGGTCCCGGTGGGCACGTTGGTCGGCAGTTCCAGGTTGCTTCGGAAGAGGCGTCCACCCAGGACGATCACAGGCGCCGCCTGTTCGACATAGAGGCCGATCCGCTCCTTGGCGCGGACCAGGCCGTCGCGCCATTCGGCGAGAAGGTTGGGCGAGGCGCGGCCGGAGGGCTGCAGATCCAGGTCCTCAAGTCCGATACGAAGCCGCCGTTGCTCGGCCGGATCGACGATCTCGTCGAGCGGCGCATTGCTGGCGTAAGCATAGAAGGAGGGAGCTTGCGGAAATGTCATGGTGGCCGCGTTCACCCAGACGCCCGCCACCGCGCCCTTGCGATGCATGACGGCCTTGCGTGCCGGGCCCCGGACGACCACGACGAGATCGGCGGGCTCGCGAAGGGCGCCGAACACCAGGATGCGCGCGCCGTCGAAGCCGGTGGTGATCGCCACCAGGTGCTCGGAGACGTCCGCCAGCAGCTCCTGCGCGCGGCCTTGCGGGGCGCTCGCCAGCAGCGCCAAGAGCGCTATGGCCAGCAACCGGATCAATAGGAGACCCCCAGCTCGTAGATGTCGACCGGCGGGGTGAAGAGATCGAAGGTCAGCTTGAGACCCACGCCGACGACCAGCAGGGCGAGCATGAGCCGCAAGGCGTCGCCCTGCAGCTTGGCGCCGACGCGCGTGCCGATCTGCGCGCCCACCACGCTGCCGAAGAGCAGCAGCAGCGCCAGCACCACATCCACCGTCTGGTTCTCCCAGGCCTGCAGGAAGGTCACGTTGATCGAGGTGAAGATGATCTGGAAGAGCGAGGTGCCGATGACGACCGTGGTCGGCATGCCCAGGATGTAGATCATCGCCGGCACGATCAGGAAGCCGCCGCCGATGCCCATCAGCGCCGAGAGGATGCCGACGACGAAGCCGACCAGGAGAGGCACGATCGCCGAGATGTAGAGCCTGGACTTGCGGAAGCGCATCTTGAAGGGCAGGCCGTGGATCCAGTGATGCTGGTGCAGCTTGCGGCGGGTCGGCGCCTTGCGCTTGCGGCGGAAGACGGCGCGTCCCGATTCGAGCAGCATCAAGCTGCCGACCGAGCCCAGGGTGGCCACGTAGATCAGCTGGATGACGAAGTCGATCTGGCCCAGGGTCTGCAGCCACGAGAAGATGACGATGCCGATACTGGAGCCGATGAGACCGCCGACCAGCAGGACGATGCCCATCTTGAGGTCGACGTTGCCCCGCGGCCAGTGCGCCATGACGCCGGAGACGGAGGTCGCGATGACGCTGTTCGCCTGCGTTCCAACCGCGACCGGCGCCGGCACGCCGATGAACATCAAGAGCGGCGTCATGAGGAAGCCGCCGCCCACGCCGAACATGCCGGAGAGCACCCCGATCAGGCCGCCGATGCCAAGCAGAAGGAAGACGTTGAGCGAGATCTCCGCCACCGGCAGGTAGATCTGCATCCTCTCTTCGTCTCCTTCTTCCGCTAGGTTAATCCGTTACAAGTCTAGTCCGCCGCCTCGCTGCGCCGCAATCGGACAGGGTGCATCAGCCCCGTAAAAGGCCAACGGCGTCGTAGACCTCCGCCAAGATCGGATCGGCCAGGGCGCGCGCCCTCTCGGCCCCGTCGCAGAGCACGGCGTCGACATGGCCCGGATCGGCCATCAAGCGCTTCATCTCGTCGCCGACCTTGCCGGCGGTCTCGATCGCGAGCTCCGTCAGCGCCTTCTTGAACTGAGAGAAGGGCTGTCCGGCGAAGTCGCTGACCACCTTGGTCAGGGGTTCCTGCGAGAGCGCGGCGTAGATGCCCAGGAGGTTCCAGCACTCCGGCCGCTCCGCCCTGACCTCCTCGCTGACCGCGCCCGATTCGGTCAGCAGCGAAGGCTCCGGCAAGGGGTGCGGGTCGGTGGTGGCCTTGCGGATCTTCTGCGCCACCTCGTCCGGTCCGTCGGTCATGACGATGCGGCTCATCGCAGAGGGGTCGGACTTGGACATCTTCTTCTTGCCGTCGCGCAGCGACATGACGCGGGTGGCCGTGCCCAGGATCAAGGGCTCGATCAGCGGGAAGAGATCGACCTTGTAGTCGTGATTGAACTTCTGCGCGATGTCGCGGGCCAGCTCCAGGTGCTGCTTCTGATCCTCGCCGACCGGAACGTGGGTCGCCTTGTAGGCCAGGATGTCGGCGGCCATCAGGTTGGGATAGACATAAAGTCCGGCCGAGGCCTTCTCGCGATCCTTGCCGGCCTTGTCCTTGAACTGGGTCATGCGGTTGAGCCAACCCAAGCGGGCCACGCAATTGAAGATCCAGGCCAACTCGGTATGGGCGGCGACCTGGCTCTGATTGAAGACGATTGATCGCTTGGGGTCGATGCCGGCGGCCAGGAAGGCGGCGGTCACCTCGCGCGTCTGGGCCTTGAGCTCGGCCGGGTCCTGCCACACCGTGATCGCGTGCAGGTCGACGACGCAGTAGATGCAGTCGTGCTGGTCTTGCAGGGGCACGAAGTTGCGGATCGCGCCGAGATAGTTGCCGAGATGCAGGTTGCCGGTCGGCTGCACGCCGGAGAACACGCGGGCCATGCTTGTTGGTCTTTCCGAGGGGTCAGGAAGCGGTCGAGGCCTGGCTTATCGCCGCTTGTCGGCAGGGGGTCAAGCCGGCGGCGCGCCGGTGAGGTTCCAAGAAAGCGTGATGCGCGGCCGCTCGCCGCCGTAGGGGTGGACGAAGTGCACCAGGTCGCTGGGAAAGAGCAGCATGCTGCCGGCCTGCATGGCTGGCCCGATGGTGTTGCTGAGACGGCCCGCCTCAACCTGGCAGCAAAGCGCCAGCCTGGGGTCGGCGAAGCAGAAGCGACCGCTGACGCTGTCCCTCTCCGCTTGGCTTCCGGGATCCAGGCAGTAGACCAGGGAGAAGTCGGCCTGGGTGTGGCTGTGCGGCACGATGTAGTCGCCGTCGCGGTAGATGTTCGCCCAGGCGAGCGCGATGGCGCCGTCCTGACGTTTGGTGGCAAAACGGTAGAAGGCAAGCGCGCGGGCGTTGAGGAAGTCCCAAGCGGGGACCTGGCCGCAGTCTTGATGGTAGAGCTTGATGCCGCCCAGGTGACGGCCGTACTGCTGGCGGAAGCCCGGCTCGCTCGCCAGGCTCAAGAGGCGCTCGATCAGGGGAGCGGCAAAGAGGCCGTGATCCTGGAAGCGGGTCTCCAGGAAAGAGTTGGCCGCGTCGGGCGCCTGCAAGCGCTGCCCCTGCGGCCAGGGCTCCAGCGCGGGTGCCTGGCCCTCCAACATCACGCCTCTCCTTCCGGCTTCATCTGCTCCGCCTCCGCGCTACGGCGCCGGGCTTTCAACCGGCTCCAGGCCTGACGCAGCTGGTCGCGCGGCAGGGCGCCGATCAGCAGTGCCACTGCCAGATAGACAAGGAGCCCGCCGATCACCAGAAGGCCCAAAGCCGCAGCCCGCGGACCCTCGCCGCCGGCCAGGGCAGTGGCCGCCAAGGGCAGGGCGAAGAGGAGGCCGGCGCCCATCGCCAGAGCCGCCAGGCCCTGCCGCCAAAGACGGCCGCGCTGCGCAGGGGCAACGCGCAGCAGGCCTTGCCGGGCGAGCGCGCGCCAGAGGTAGCCGACGTTGACGCAGGCCGCGAGCGAGGTGGCGATGGCCAGGCCCAGGTACCCCAGGCCCTGGCCCCGCAAGGCGAAGAAGAGGAGAAGCGAGAGAGCGATGTTGGCGCCGACGCTCCACAGCGCGGCGCGCAGCGGCGTCCTCATGTCCTCGCGGGCGAAGAAGGCCGGCTGATAGACCTTCACCGCGACATAGGCCGGCAAGCCCGCGGCATAGGCCAGCAGCGCCAGTCCGGTGGCCTCGCTGGCCGCCCGGTCGAAGGCGCCGCGCTCGAAGAGGACGCGCGCGATCGGCTCGGCCAGGACCACCAGGCCCACCGTCGCCGGGAGGGTCAGGAAGAAGGCGAACTCCAGGCCTTGGGAGAGGCTCGCCGCCGCGGAGGCTTCGCCCTCTCCCTTGAGCCGGCGGGTGATCTCCGGCAGCAGCACCACGGAAATGGCGATGCCGATCAACCCCAGCGGCAGCTGATAGACCCGGTCGGCGTAGTAGAGCAGGCTGGCCGTCCCCGCCTCCAAGGTGGCGATCATGGTGCCGATGAAGAGGTTGAGCTGCAGGGCTCCGGCGGAGACGAGACCCGGCACCATCAGCGCCAGCAGACGGCGCACGCCCGGAGTCAGGCGTGGTCGGCGCAGGCGCAAGGCATAGCCGGCGCGCGCCGCGGCGACGATCAGCAGCAGGAACTGGGCGCCGCCCGCCGCCGCCACCGCCCAGACCAGAACCCGGCCGGGCTGGCCGGTCAAGGGCAGGACGGCAAGCATCGCCAGGATCAGGAAGACGTTGAGCAGCACGGGCGCGGCGGCGGCGGCGGCGAAGCGGCGCAGCGAGTTCAGCACGCCCGACAGAAGCGCCGCCAAGGCCATGAAGAGCAGATAGGGAAAGGCGATCTGCGCCATGCGGGTCGCCTCTTGGAACTGCTCGGAAGCGCCCAGGAAGCCGGGAGCGATCACCGCCATCACCCAGCTCATGCCGGCCATGCCCAGGGCCACCAGGATCAGGGTCGCGCTCAGCAGCAAAGACAGCGCCTCTTCGGCGAAGCGGGTGGCCACTCTTGGACCTTGGCTTTCCAGCCGCCCGGCGAAGAGCGGCACGAAGGCCGCATTGAAGGCGCCCTCGCCGAGCACCCGGCGAAAGAGATTGGGTAGGCGGAAGGCGACGACCCAGGCATCCGCGATCGCCCCGGTGCCGAGCGTGTTGGCGATCAGAATGTCGCGAACGAAGCCCAGGATCCGGCTCAGCAGGGTCCAGCCGCCGACGGTGGCCATGGCTCTCAAGAAGCGCATGGCCTAGCTCTTAGGCCAGAGCCGGGGCGCGTTGAAGGCGCAATCTTGATGGTGGCTGGACCGATGCCGCCGTTGCGGCTTAACCGTTAAGCCGCGCGCCGGTCTTTGTCGCCGGCCGACTGCGGCGCGTCGATGGCCTCGATCAGCCGTTTCTTCACACGTGAGATCTTGCCACGGTCCGTGATCTTATGATTGAGAGCGGTCTGCACATAAAAGCTGTCGACCACGCGTTCGCCGTAGGTCGTGACCACCGCGTTGTGGATGATCAGGCCGTGGCGGGTCAGCACGTAGGTCAGGTCGTGCAGCAGGCCGGGGCGGTCGCGGCCGTTCACCTCGATCACGGTGTGGTTGTCGCTGGCGCGGTTGTCGACCAGCACGCGCGGCGTCACGGTGAAGACGGCAAAGCGCGACGGCAAGGCCGTGGCGGCCTGATCGAGCTCGCGCCAGGGCTTCATGCTGCCGGCCAGGGTCCGCTCGATATAGGTGGCCAGCCTGGCCAGGCGGTTGGAGCGCCGGAAGGCCTCGCCGGTCTGGCGGTCGCGGACGTAGAAGACGTCGAGCGCCATGCCGTTGGCCAGGGTGAAGATCTTGGCCGCCTCGATCTCGGCGCCGGCGGCCGCGAGCGCGCCGGCGATGCGGCTGAAGAGGCCTGGATGGTCGGCGGTATAGACCGTGACCTCCGTTACCTCGCGATAGCGGTCGATACGGTGGGTGACGGTAAGCGGCGTGCCGTGCGCCTCCGCCTCACGGACGATCTCGGCATGGCGGGCGTGGGCTTCGGTATCGAAGCTGAGCCAGTAGGAGGGGTAGCCGTTGGCGATGTGCGCCTCCAGCTCCTCTTCGGGCCAGCTTGCCAGGGCGGCCCGCAGCGCGTCCTTGGCCGCCGCGATGCGCGCCTCCCGGCCCTCCGTGGCATGGCCGCCGGACAGCAGCTCCTCCGTGCGCCAGTAGAGGTCGCGCAGCAAGGCCGCCTTCCAGGCGGTCCAGACTCCGGGACCGACGGCGCGAATGTCGGCCACGGTCAGGACCAGCAGAAGGCGCAGCCGCTCCATGGACTGCACCAGGTCGGCGAAACTGCGGATCGTCTGCGGGTCGTCGAGGTCGCGCTTGAAGGCCGTGTCGCTCATCGAGAGGTGGTGCAGCACCAGCCAGGCCACGCTCTCCGTCTCCTCGGCGCTGAGGCCCAACCGCGGGCCGACGCGGAAGGCGATCTCGGCGCCGATCTCCGAATGGTCGCCGGCCCGTCCCTTGGCGATGTCGTGCAGCAATAGGGCGACGTAGAGCACGCGGCGCGACAGGACCTTGCCCACCACGCTGCTGGCGATCGGCGTCTCCTCGGCCAGGAGGCCGCGCTCGACACGTCCCAGGATTCCGATCGACTTGATCAGGTGCTCGTCCACGGTGAAGTGGTGGTACATGTTGAACTGCATCTGCGAGACGATGCGGCCGAAGTCCGGCAGGAAGCGTCCCAGCAGGCCGGCTTCGTTCATGCTGCGCAAGGCCTCCTCGCCGCGCTCGGCGTGGCAGAGCATCTCGAGGAAGAGCTTGTTGGCCTCGGCGTCGTTGCGCAGACGGTCGATCAGGCGCAGGTTCATCGTCACCCAGCGCAGCGATTCGGGGTGGATCTCCAGGTCGTGCTGCTGGGCCACGCGGAAGAGCCGCAGCATCTGCAGCGGCTCTTCCTGGAAGAGCGCCGCGTCCTCGACCGTGAGGCGGCCCGCCTTCATGCGGAAACAGTCGTAGCGCCGGCGCAGAAGCGCCGGCAGACGATCGCGCAGACGCCGGTTGGTCTGCGCCTCCAGCTCGGCGCAGATCAGCCGGGTCAGGCTGCCCACGTCCTTGGCGACCAGGAAGTAGTGCTTCATGAAGCGTTCGACCGCCTTGGTGCCGGCATGGCGGCGATAGCCCATGCGCGGCGCGATCTTCTGCTGCAGGTCGAAGGTGAGCCGCTCTTCCGCGCGCTTGGTCCGGTAGTGCAGGTGACAGCGCAAGGTCCAGAGGAAGTGCTCAGCCTTCTCGAAGGTGCGGATCTCCTCGTGCGTGGCCAGGCCGCGCTCCTCCAGCTCGTGGAAGGTGGAGACGCCGTGCGCGAACCTGGCGATCCACAGCAGGGTCTGCAGGTCGCGCAGCCCGCCCTTGCCGTCCTTGATATGCGGCTCCAGGCTGTAGCGCGAGCCGCCGGCCTTCAGGTGACGCTGATCGCGCTCGTTCAGCTTGGCCTGGATGAAGCGTCCGGCTTCCTCGGAGACCACCTCCTTGTCGAAGCGCTGCTTGAACTCGGCATAGAGCGCCTGATCGCCCCAGATGTAGCGCGCGTCCAGCAGGTTGGTGGCGATGGTCTGATCGCGCTTGGCCTGGCGCAGGCAGTCGTCGATGGAGCGCGTCGCGTGACCAACCTTGAAGCCTAGATCCCAGAGGAAGTAGAGGATCGCCTCCACGATCTGCTCGACCCGAGCCGTGCGCTTGTAGGGACAGAGGAACAGCAGGTCGATGTCGGAGAAGGGCGCCATCTCCCGGCGCCCGTAGCCGCCCACGGCTATGACCGAAAGGCGCTCGCCGGACGAGGGATTGGCCGTGGGATAGAGGTCGTCGGCGGCGTGATCGAAGATGACGCGGATCAACTGGTCGACCAGATAGGCATGGCCGCGCGCGGTCTCGGGCCCGCCCGCGCCCTTGTCGAAACGTTCGCGCAACCGCTGGCGACCGGTCGCCACGGCGCCTTTCAGGAGGGTCAGGACGGACCCGCGGTCGGGCTCGCTGCCCTTGGCGGCTTCGCGCAAGGCCTCCAGCTCCCGCAGCAGGCTGGCGCGGCGCACGATCTTGCCACGACTGATTGCGGTGCTGTGGTCGCTGCTGCCGGTCATGATGAGAAAGTCGGCTGTTGCGGCGCCAATAGCAAGTGGGACCAACAAGGGCTGGCAAGATCACGCCGCCGGCTGCTATGCAACTGCTAGGGGGGGAGGTGTGACAGAGCGGTTGGGAGAGTCGGCGGCGTTGCGACCGGACCGAGGGGATTAAGCACGAATCTTGGCATGGCTTTGCCAAAATCTCGCCAGCTTTCTATCGCCGTCTTGCAGGGCTCAGGTTCGCAACTAACGCATTGGCTGTGCATCGCACATCCCTGCTCTGGTCCCGCCGATTGAGCACGGCGGAGCATGGGACGCGCGGAGGCAAGAGCTGAAGAACGAAGGGGACCAGGGGATGAGGGAGGAAGCGGCGGTCAACGCCTCGCTCCTGCGGCGTAACCTTCCTTTGTGTGCGCTGTCTCTGGTCGTGGTGCTCTGCCTGGCGAGCGCGGGGGCCTTTCTACTGGATCGCAACGGCAGCGGCGGCGGGCTCAATCTGGACCGGCCCGGCCCCTTCACCGAAGCCGCCGTGAGCGCGCCGGCCCTCTACCTCCAGGCCAATCGCGACAGCGAGCCCGGCCTTTCCTTCGAGATGTCCGAGGGGCGGATCAAGAACCTGCGCTATCTGAGCGCGGAGCCGGAACCGCTCTTCGACGTCGCGGTCGGCGAAGTGGTGGTCAAGGCCATCGATACCGAGCAGTGGCCGCCGCGCTTCGCGGACCTGCGCTTCTACGACCTCGACGCAGAGATCGCGTCCAGTGCCCTGCCGCCGTGGCTACGGCGGATCCGCGGCGATGCGATCCTGGCCTACAAGCTGCGCCCCGAGAGCAGCACCTTGGACGTCCCGCTGGCGGCCCTCTTCGCGCCCGACCTCGGCCGTCTGGAACTGGCCTTCTCCTTGGACGGTGTCGAGGTGGAGCGTCTGGGCAGCTCGCTCAGACAAGCGGAAATCAGCACCCTCTCGCTCGACTTCGAGGACCAAGGCCTCTTCGAACAGGGAGTCGAGCAGATCGCCGAGCAGGAGCGGACCTCGCCGGAGGTCTTGCGCCAGCAGGTGGCCGGCGTGGCCACGGCACTGCAGGCGCAAAGCAGCTATCCCTTCATGCGGGAGTTCTTCGCCGCGCTCAGGACCGTGATGGAAAGCGACAAGGGCGGGGTGGTGCTGGAGGTCACGGCAACGCCGGCCGAGCCCTTTCCCTTGGCCGAACTGGGCCGGCTGCGCTTCTGGCCCTTACCGGACCTTTCCAGGCTACGGAAGCTGAACCTCCATATCGACGCAAAGTGACCGGAGAGGCCGCGGGCTAGGTTAGCGTTACTTCTATGCTTACGAGCCCGGTGCCGCTGCCCGGGACGGTGACGCCCGCGCCCAAGAGCAGGGTGTCGGTGCCGGCGCCACCGTCATAGAGGTAGTCGCTAAAGTCAGCCTGGTTCGCCACGTAGAAGATGTCGCTGCCGTTTCCGCCATAAAGCCTGTCCGCGCCCGCGCCGCCGGTCAGGCTGTCACTGCCTAGATCCCCGTAGAGGGTATCGTCGCCCGCGTCGCCATAGATCCGGTCGGCATTGTTGCCGCCGAAGAAGCCGCGATCGTCGCCACTGCCTCCGAAGAGCCGGTCGCCGCCATAGCCTCCGAAGAAGTCCTGATCGCTGCCGGAGCCGGCCAAGAGCGAGTCCACGCCTGTGTCACCGTGGAATCCGCTGTCCTCGCCGTCGCCTCCGTAGAGCCTGTCCTGTCCGGCGTCGCCTCTCAACAGGCCGTCGGCACCGCTACCGCCTTCGAGGGTGTCGTTGCCCGTGCCACCGTAGAGGACACTGTCGTCGCCCGACCCGCCCTGGAGCGTGTCTCTTCCGGATCCGCCGAACAAGCTCTCGTCGTCGCCGTCGTCACCGGCCACGAGGTCGGCGTTGTTCCCGCCGTAGAGGCCGCCATCGCCGCCGCTTTCACCGTAAAGCGCGTCGGCACCATCGTCACCGTAGAGACGAGAGTCAGTCCCGCTGTCCCCAAAGAGGGTATCCGCGCTTGTTCCGCCAAAGAACTGAGAGTCATCTCCGGCTCCACCGCGGATCGTGTCCTCCGCGTCGCCGCCTTCTAGCAAGAAGTCGTCACCGTCCTCGCCCACGATCGTATCGGCGCCGGAGCCGCCGTAGAGACGATTGTCCGCTCCGCTGTCGCCGGAGAGCCCATCGGCGCCGGAACCGCCGAAGAAGTCGCGATCGTCACCGCTGCCGCCAAAAATTATGTCCGCGCCGGCCGCGCCATAGAAGTTGCGGTCGTCTCCAAGCTGGCCAGCGATCCCATCGTCACCCTCGTTGCCGTGAAACGAGGTGTCATCTCCGTCACCGCCGAAAAGCAGGTCGAGGCCATCGCCGCCATAGAAAGCGTTGTCCTTGCCGCTGCCGCCGAAGACACGATCGTCTCCACTTCCTCCGAAGAATTGCTCATCGCGTCCAGCGTCGCCCGACAGAGAATCATCGCCACCGCCGCCGTAGAACAAAGAATCGTTGCCGGTTGCGCCATAGAGTGTATCTTGTCCACCCTCGCCGGCGAGACGCCTGTCGTCGCCGTCTCCGCCATCGATAACGTCGGCACCGGATCCACCGTAGAGGGTTCGATCGTTTCCACTGTCCCCCTTGAGGCTGTCGCTGCCGCTTCCTCCAGAGAGGCTGGTATCGTCTCCACTGCCGCCGTAGAGCGTATCGTCTCCACCGTCGCCGCGCAGTAGAATGTCGTTCTCGCCTGCACCCTCCAGGACATCGTCCCCGAAGCCGCCATAGAAGGAGAAATCGACCCCGCTTCCGCCGTGAAGGCTGTCGGAACCGTCTCCTCCATAAAAGCGCCGGTCGCTCGCGTTGCCACCCGTTAGGCTGTCGTCACCGGCTCCACCATAGAGGTCTTGGTCGCCACCCTGCCCTCCCGAGAGGGTATCATCTCCCGATGCACCGAAGAAGAACCGGTCGCCTTCACTACCGCCGTAGACCCGATCGTCACCGGACCCGCCATAGATGCTTAGATCATTGCCGGTTTCGCCGAACAGGCTGTCGGCTCCATCCTCACCGAAGAGAATGCTGTCATTACCCTCTCCGCCTCGGATCTCGTCGTCGCCAGCGCCGCCATAGAAGCTCCTGTCGTTGCCGGAGCCACCGTAGAGCCTGTCGTTCCCGCCTTGGCCGCTCAGCCCTCTGTCTACTGCGGTTCCGCCGAAGACGCTATCAGCGCCGGATCCACCATAAAGGCCCGTATCACTGCCCGATCCGCCGAACAAGAGGTCACCGCCGGTGTCTCCATGGAGGCTGCGGTCATTTCCTTCTTCACCGGCGAGCGTGTCGTCACCGGATCCGCCGAAGAAACTCTGATCGACCCCACTGCCGCCGTAGAGGCGATCGGCATCGTCCCCACCGTAGAACCTGGAATCCCCTCCCGTGCCGCCGAAGAGCGCGTCCTCGCCCGCATCGCCGAAGAACGAGAAGTCGTCGTCGCCATCACCGCCCAGGTAGTCGGCGCCGGACCCACCGAAGAGGCTCCGGTCATCATCGTCCCCGCCGAAGATTCTATCGGCGCCGGATCCACCATAGATGCTCTGATCGTTCCCAAGTTCGCCCGAGATCGTGTCGGCATCCAGGCCGCCGTACAAGCGCCGGTCCGCACCGCTGCCGCCGTAGATCTTGTCGGCGCCGGCGTCGCCAAACAGACTGGTGTCGAACCCGCTGCCGCCGAAGATCGAATCGGTACCGGTATTGCCATGGAGAGATGCGTCGTCGGCTTCGCCGCCGAAGATGCGATCCACGCCCTCTCCGCCATAGAGCCTGCGATCAACACCGCTGCCGCCGTAGACGGTGTCGATGCCGCTGGCCCCGAAGAACCTCTGATCGGTACCGCTGCCGCCGCTCAAGGTATCGTTGTCGTTACCGCCGTAAAAGAAGCTGTCGTCGCCCTGCGCTCCATAGAGCTTGTCGGCGGAGGCGCGCCCGAAGAAGGAGAAGTCGTCGCCCGCGTCGCCGTACAGGCGGTCGACACCGCCGCCGCCCTCGAAGCTGACGTCGACGCCGTCGCCGCCGAAGAGCGTGTCGCGCTTGCCGCCGCCTTCGAAGACCTCGTCGTCTCCATTCCCGCCGAAAAGCGTGTCGTTCCCGGCGTCTCCATAGAAGTACTTGTCGTTGCCGCTGTCACCTTCCAGGCGGTCGGGGCTGGCCCCGCCGAAGAAGAAGCGGTCGTCACCGGGGTCGCCGTAGAGCCGGTCGTTCGCCAGGTCTCCGAAGACCAGCGAATCGTTGTCGCCCCCGCCGAAGACCCGGTCGCTGGCCCGCTCGCCGTTCAGCGAAACATCGACGCCGTCGCCGCCCTCGATCACGTCGTCGTTGGCGCCGCCTATGAGGTAGCTGTCCGCGCCGGAGCCGCCGAAGAGGGTGTCCAAGCCGGCGCTGCCGTAGAGCGAGCTGTCGTTACCCGTTTCGCCTAGGATCGTGTCGTCCGAGACGCCGCCGTTGAAGGCGACGTCGTCGCCCTCGCCACCATAGAGGCGATCGATGCGCGAGCGGCCCAAGAGGTTGCTGTCGTCCCCTTCTCCACCGAACAGCAGGTCCTGACCGGTGCCGCCGTTCAGCGAAACGTCGTCGCCGCTGCCGCCCACCAAGGTGTCGTCGCCCTGAGCGCCGATCAGGCTGTCCGCGTTGCTCTCGCCATAGAGCGTGTCGTCCGCCCCGTAGCCCAGGATGGTGTCTGTCTCGCTGGTCCCGAAAAGCGTGTCGGGTCCATTAGTGCCAATGATCAGCGCCATCTTCCGTCTTCCCCAATTGGCTAGCCTCTCCGCAAACACCTGGCTTCAACGACAGGTTTGCGAACGAGTAAAGGTCATGGTGATCTTGACTGAAGGTAGAGTGCCTATCGTCGGAGATGGTCGTCAAGTGAACAATCTTGAGAGTTTGATTTCAGTGTATGCATAGATGACAGATAGTGGTGACCGTTCTTTGACCTGGTGTTGGCCTGCTTCCCTCTTGGTCGATGCGCTGTGCCTTCAGCGGAGGGTCATCAGCTCGTAGATCAAATCCAGGGCGGCGCGGGGAGTGATACTGTCCGGGTCCGTCTCCTCCAGCCTTTCGCGCAGCCGGTCCGCGCGGGCCGGTTCGGCCTTGCGCTGGGCGGCGGAGAAGAGCGGCAGGTCGTCGACCAGCTGGGCCAGGGCGCCGGCCTGCTCGCCGGCCTCCAGCTGATGCAGGATCTCCTCGGCGCGCGCCACGACGGCCGGCGGCAGGCCGGCGAGGCGGGCGACGTGGATGCCGTAGGAGCGGTCGGCCGAGCCGGCGGCCACCTCGTGCAGGAAGACCACCTCGCCCTGGTACTCGCTCACCCGCATGGAGCGGTTGGCAAGGCGCGGCAGGCGCGCCTGCAGGCGGGTCAGCTCGTGATAGTGGGTGGCGAAGAGGGCACGGCAGCGGTTGACCTCATGCAGCTGCTCGAGGCTCGCCCAGGCGATCGAAAGGCCATCGAAGGTCGCCGTGCCGCGGCCGATCTCGTCCAGGATTACCAGGGAGCGGGGCGTGGCCTGATTGAGGATCGCGGCCGTCTCGACCATCTCCACCATGAAGGTTGAGCGACCGCGGGCCAGGTCGTCGGCCGCGCCCACGCGGCTGTAGAGGCGGTCGACGACGCCGATCTCGGCGCGTTCGGCCGGCACGAAGCTCCCCATCTGCGCCAGGATCGCGATAAGCGCGTTCTGCCGAAGGAAGGTCGACTTGCCGGCCATGTTGGGTCCGGTGACCAGCCACAGCCGGCTTTCGGGCGAGAGGTCGCAGTCGTTGGCGACGAAGGGCCGGCCCTCGGATTTCAGGGCCTGCTCGACGACCGGGTGGCGCCCGCCGGTGACCAGAAAGGAATCGTCGTCGCGCAGATCGGGGCGGACGAAGGACTCCTGCTCGGCCAACTGCGCCAGGCCGGCGGCGACGTCCAGCTCCGCCAGCGCGCGGGCGGCGGCCTGGATCGGCTCGGCGCGCCCGCTCACCTCCGACAGCAGGTCGGCGAAGAGCTGCTGCTCGATCGCCAGCGCCTTGTCGTCCGCGCTCATGATCTCGCGGTCCAGATCGGCCAGCTCCGGCGTGGTGTAGCGCACCGCCGAGGCCAAGGTCTGGCGGTGAATGAAGGGCTGGTCCGGCACCCGCTCGGCGTGGGTCGGCCCGACCTCGACGAAGTAGCCAAGGACGTTGTTGTGCTTGATCTTGAGGCCGGTGATGCCGGTCGCCTTGACGTAGCGGGCCTGCAGCTCGGTGATCAGCTTCCTGCTGTTGGCGCGCAGGTCGCGCAGACGATCCAGCTCCTCTGAATAGCCCTCCTTGATGAAACCGCCGTCGCGTTGCAGAAGCGGCGGCTCGGCGATCAGGGCGCGGGCCAGGCGCTCGACCAGGCCCTCTTGACCGTCGAGCGCGCGGCGCAGGCGGTCGCTGAGATCGGCCAAGCGGGCGCGATCGCCGTCGCGCAAGCGATCCAGCAGCTGCCGGCCCTTGGCCAGCCCGGCGCGGACGGCGGCCAGGTCGCGCGGCCCGCCGCGACCGACGGTCAGGCGCGACAGCGAGCGCTCCAGGTCCGGCAGGCCGCGCAGTGCCTCTCTCAGCGTCGCGCGGAGGTCGCTTGCCTCGACCAGGTCGCCGATCGCGGCCAATCGCGCCTCGATGGCCGCCCGGTCGGTCAGGGGTGCCGCCAGACGCTGGGCCAGAAGGCGGCCGCCGGCGCCGGTGACGCAGCGGTCGATGGCGGCGATCAAGCTGCCCTTGCGGCCGCCCGCCTGGGCCTCGAAGAGCTCCAGGTTGCGCCGGCTGGCCGAATCGATGGCCATGCGGTTGGCCAGGCCGGTCCGTCCCGGGCGTGCCAGATGCGGCAGCTGGCCTTTTTGGGTCAGCGCGGCATAGTCGATCAGGGTGCCGAGTGCCGCCAGCTCGGCCCGGGTGAAGGCGCCGAAGGCGTCGAGGTCGGCGACGCCGTAGTGGTCCTTCAGCCGCGCCACGGCGTTGCGGCTGTCGAAGCGGGCCGGCGGCAGGGCGGTGATGGCTTGGCGCCACTGGGCCCAAAGCTCGAAGAGGGCCTGGCGCTGGGCCAGGCGTTCGGAGATCAGCAGTTCGCGCGGCGCGAGGCGGGCCAGCGCCGCCCCCAGCTCTTCCTCTTCCAGGGCTTCGGCGAGGATCTCGCCGGTCGAGAGATCGAGCCAACCCAGTCCGTAGCGGCCCCCGACTTCGGCCAAGGCCACCAGGTAGTTGTTGGCGCCCGCCTCCAGCAGGTGATCCTCGGTCAGGGTGCCGGCCGTCACCAGGCGCACGACGTCGCGCTTCACCACCGCCTTGGAGCCGCGCTTCTTCGCCTCGGCCGGGGATTCCAGCTGCTCGCAGATGGCGACCTTGAAGCCTTTGCGGATCAGCCGCGCCAGGTAGCTCCCGTGCGCATGCCAGGGAACGCCGCACATGGGGATGCTCTCGCCGCGCTGCTCGCGGCGGGTGAGCACGATGTCCAAGGCCGCCGCCGCCTTCTTGGCGTCCTCGAAGAAAAGCTCGTAGAAGTCGCCCATGCGGAAGAACAGCAGTGCGTCCTCGTAGTCCGCCTTGAGCGCGAGGTATTGGGCTATGAAGGGGGTCTGGGCGGCCTTGGCGATGGTCGGCGGCGTGTCGTTGTCCTGCATTGCGGCGGCACCCTAGATCAGATCCTCGCCGGATGAAATCATCCGGCGTGGTGAATCCGATCTAGTTTCAAAGTGGTAGAGCGGCTTCACGCGGCCAGGCGATCCGCCTGGACGCGACCCGCACTAGGCAAGAGAGCGGCCGCTGGGCAAGATGCCGGCGCGTGCGTGAACGGGAGAGGCGAAGAGACGATGGACAGTAGCAAACGGATCACCGACCGCGAGGCCCTGGAGTTCCATGCCAGCGGACGGCCAGGCAAGCTGGAGATCCGCGCGACCAAGCCGCTGACCACGCAGCGCGACCTTTCGCTGGCCTATTCGCCCGGCGTCGCCGTGCCCTGCGAGCGGATCAACGAGGATCCGACCTTGGCCTACGACTACACCGCGCGCGGCAATCTCGTGGCGGTGATCTCCAACGGCACCGCCGTCCTGGGACTGGGCAACCTGGGGGCGCTGGCCTCCAAGCCGGTGATGGAGGGCAAGGCGGTCCTCTTCAAGCGCTTCGCCGACATCGACGGCCTCGACCTGGAGGTGGATACCGAGGACGTCGACGCCTTCGTCAATTGCGTGCGTTACCTGGGCCCCTCCTTCGGCGGGATCAATCTGGAGGACATCAAGGCGCCGGAGTGCTTCATCATCGAGGCGCGGCTGAAAGAGCTTCTGGACATACCGGTCTTTCACGACGACCAGCACGGCACCGCCATCATCGCCGCAGCCGGCATCTTGAACGCCCTGCACCTTACGGGCCGCGAGCTGAAGTCGACGCGGCTGGTGATGAACGGCGCGGGGGCCGCCGCGATCGCTTGCGCCGATCTCCTGAAGGCCATGGGCATGCCGCACGACAACCTGCTGCTCTGCGATACCTCCGGCGTCATCTTCGAGGGCCGGACCACGCGGATGAACCAGTGGAAGTCGGCGCATGCCGCGCGCACCAAGGCGCGCAGCCTGGCCGAAGCGCTGGAGGGCGCCGACGCCTTCTTCGGTCTGTCGGTCAAGGGCGCCGTCACGCCCGAGATGGCGGCCTCCATGGCCGATCAGCCGATCATCTTCGCCATGGCCAATCCCGATCCGGAGATCACGCCGGAGGAGGTGCGCGGCGTGCGCGACGACGCCATCATCGCCACCGGCCGCAGCGACTATCCCAATCAGGTCAACAACGTCCTGGGCTTCCCCTACATCTTCCGCGGCGCGCTGGACGTCAGGGCCAACACCATCAACATGGAGATGAAGATCGCCGCCGCAGAGGCCCTGGCGGCGCTGGCCCGCGAGGATGTGCCCGATGAGGTCGACCGCGCCTATGCCGGGCGCCGTCTGCGCTACGGGCCGGACTACATCATCCCAGCCCCCTTCGACCCGCGCCTCATCGTGGCGGTGCCGAAGGCGGTGGCCAAGGCGGCGATGGACAGCGGCGTGGCGGGCAAGCCGATCGCCGACTTCGATGCCTACGAGGCCGCCCTCTCCTCGCGTCTCGATCCCACCTTCTCGGCCCTGCAAGACGTCTTCGACAAGGTGCGCGAGCATCCCTCCCGCGTGGCCTTCGCCGAGGGCGAGGAGCCGCGGGCGATCCGCGCCGCCCATGCCTTCTGGCAAGCCGGTTTCGGCATGCCGATCCTGGTCGGCCGCACCGAGCAGGTGAACGAGCGCATCGCCGAGTTGGGCCTGCCCGCCGACTTCTGCGAGGTCACCAATGCCGGGATCGCCAACACCCGCGAGCGCTACACCGAGTTCCTCTACAACCGCCTGCAGCGCCACGGCATGCTCTTCCGCGACTGTCAGCGCATGGCGAACCAGAACCGCAATGTCTTCGCCGCCTGCATGCTGGCCTGCGGCGAAGCCGACGCGCTGGTGACCGGCCTGACGCGCAACTTCAGCCGGGTCTACGACGACCTCACCCGCGTGCTCGACCGCAAGCCGGGCAAGCGCATCTTCGGCCTGGCGCTGCTGGTCTCCCGCCAGCGCTCCGTGCTGGTGGCCGATACCTTGGTGCACGAGCTGCCCAGCGCCGAGGTTCTGGCCGACATCACCGAGCAGACCGCCGAGCAGGCCCGGGCCCTAGGCCACGAGCCACGAGTCGCGCTGCTGTCCTTCTCGAATTTCGGCGATCCGCCAGGCGAGCGGGCCGTCAGGGTGCGCGAGGCGATCCGCATCCTGGATCACCGCCGCGTCCAGTTCGAGTACGACGGCGAGATGCAGGCCGACGTCGCGCTGGACTACGAGCGCATGCAGGAACTCTATCCCTTCTGCCGCCTTTCCGGCCCGGCCAACGTCTTGATCATGCCGGCCCTCCACACCGCCAGCGTGGTGACGCGCATGCTGCCCGAAGTCAGCAGCGCGCACGTCATCGGGCCCCTGCTGATGGGCCTTTCCAAGCCGGCGCAGGTCGTCTCGCTGGGTGCCACGGTCAACGATCTGGTCAATGCCGCCGCGCTCGCGGCCCACGATGCGATCATCGATCGCCACTATTAGGGCGCCGGAGTTCTCCACACCCTGGAGCAGATCGCGATCAGGTGGGCTCACCTGATCGCGTGAATCTGCTCTATTTTTCAGAGGTGTAGAGCGGGATGACGCCAGATCGAAACGAATTGGCGTCCTCCCGCTCTAGCCATTTGCTGTCTCGGACAGTCCCGCTAGACTGTCAGGCGATGGAACAGAAGGTTGCCGAGACGACGTCGGAGCGGGCCGGCGATCGCGCGCCGGCCCAGCCAATCCTCGCGGATCCGCTCTCGGGGATCGCCGAGCTGCGCCAAAGCGACACGGAACAGACATCGGCCCGTCATGACGCCGCGCTAGAGGAAGATCTCTCTTCGATAGCAACAAAGCCCGCAGAGGGTGACGACGAGCGGCAGCAGATGACGACGCCGAGGGCGCGGCAGGATTCCCTCTTTCCCTTCCTCCTGATCACCTTGCCGGTGGCGGTCTCGGCCTGCTTCGCGGTCGCTTTCGGCTGGATGGAGCTGTCGGCGCTGCTGCTCATCCTCGTGACCAGCGGGCTCGGCGCCATGATCCTCCTGCGGCGCCATCGCGCGCATCTGGGGGAACTGATTGGCTATCTCGACAAGGCCTCCTCTCGGCCGCAGGAAGCCCCGGGCGACCCGCCGGCCCCGCTGGGCAGTCTACTAACGGGCGAGCTTACCGGCGCCATCGTGGAAACCCTGCGCAAAGGCCGGCGCTGGCACCGGGACCTGGCGGTGCGCGATGCCGGCAAGGAAGCCGTTCTGGCGGCCCTTCCCTATCCCTTGCTGACCATGTCCGCCGGCCGGCGCGTGACCAGGGCCAATCGCGCCGCTCAAGAGCTTTTCGACAGCCCGCTGGAAGGCCGCAACCTCATCACGGTGCTGCGCGAACCCGACCTTCTGGCGGCGGCCGAGGCGGTGTTGGCCGGTGCCGAAGGCCGCACGATCGAGTTCACCATCGCCGGGGGGCTCACCCGCTACTTCGTCGCTCACATCCGTCGATTGGCGGTGACCCAGGAGGACGAGACGATCGCCATTCTGGCGTTGCTGGAGGTAACGCCCCTGAAGCGCGCCGAACAGCTGCGCGCCGACTTCGTGGCCAATGCCAGCCACGAGCTGAAGACGCCGCTTGCCAGCCTGATGGGCTTCATCGAGACCTTGGGCGGGGCGGCCCGCAACGATCCCGAAGCGCGCAAGCGTTTCCTGCCGATCATGCACGAGCAGTCGGAGCGCATGGCGCATCTGGTCGAGGATCTTCTCTCCCTCTCCCGCATCGAGCTGCACGAGCACACACCGCCGCAGGGCTCGGTCGACGTGCAAGCCGTTCTGGGCCGCGTGACCGCCGCCCTGTCGATCACGGCCGAGCAGCGGGGCATCCGCCTGCGCCTGCTGTGCGATGACTTGCCGCATGCGCAAGGCGAGGAGGAGGAGCTGCAGCAGGTCTTTCAGAACCTGGTGGACAACGCCCTCAAGTATGGCCGCGCGAACAGCGAGGTGACGGTCGAAGCACGCCTGCTGACGCCGGAGGAGGCACGCCTCCACCGCCTGGGGCGCCCGGCGATCGGGGTCTCGGTGATCGACGAGGGCGAGGGCATCGCCCGCGAACACCTGGCGCGGCTGACGGAGCGCTTCTACCGCGTGGATACGGCGCGCTCGCGCGCGCTTGGCGGCACCGGACTAGGCCTGGCGATCGTCAAGCACATCGTCAATCGCCACCGCGGTCGCCTGGAGATCAAGAGCGATCTGGGCAAGGGCTCGGTCTTCTCGGTCTACCTGCGTGCCGCCGGTGGGCAGCCTAAAGCGGCCGAAGATCCGCATCCGCAGGAGCAGCGCGCACGCGCCGTCGGAGAATAGCGGTTTTCGTCGCCCATCGCGCGGCTCTGGTGTGATCCGGGCGGCGGGTGCCTTCGTAGCAATGCATCGATGGGTGCAACGTCTTCCTTGCTCCTGCGTGAGCAGTCGCTAAAGGATTGGGTGCCGACGCCGCGGCGCCGGCCCAAGCTTGTCGTAGCGAGAGAGCGCGTGGGAGAATCGGAGAGCGCAGATCAGGGGGCCCTGATGCAGGCCGTGGCGATCGCTCGCGACCGCAACGCCTTCGCGCTGCTGTTCGACCACTTCGCGCCGCGCCTCAAAGGCTTCTTGATGCGGCAGGGCGCCGATGCGTCGTTGGCCGAGGAGTTGGTGCAGGAGACCTTGCTGACGGTTTGGCGCCGGGCCGACACCTTCGACGCCAAGCAGGCTTCGGTGTCGACCTGGGTCTTCACGATCGCGCGCAACAAGCGGATCGATCGCTTGCGGCGCGATAGCAAGCCCGACCTCGATCCCAACGAGCCGCTGTTGCAGCCGGAGCAAAGCAGCGTCGAGCAGTCCATCGACCGCCAGCAACAGAGCGAGCGGCTGCGTCGTGCCATAGCCGACTTGCCTAAGGAGCAAGCCGAGCTAGTTCGTAAGGCATACTTCGGGGAGATGGTGCACACCGCCATCGCCGAGGAGACGGGCATCGCCTTGGGAACGGTCAAATCACGTCTGCGCCTGGCGATGAAACGCCTTAGGCGCAGTCTGGAAGAGGATGAGTAGGGTCAAGACGGTGGCATTTAGCGCTGAGCACGACGATCTGATGCTGGCCTTCGCGGCGGGCGTACTGCCCAGCGCGCCCAGTCTGGTCATCGCTTCGCAGGCGGCCATGCGCGAGGACGTACGGCGCGAGCTGCACGACTATGAGGCCGTGGGCGGCGCCCTACTCGAGGAGAGCGCGCCTCGCTCGCTGTCCGACGGTCTGCGCGACAAGGTCCTGGCACAGCTGGACGAGCCGGTCGCGCCAGGCCTGCCAGTCCCCGTCGAAGATGGCGACCGGCGCGTTCCGACCCCGCTATGGGGGCACGTCGGGAAGAGATTGGAAGACCTGCCTTGGCGCTGGGTCATGCCGGGACTGAAGGACTATGTCTTCCCCGCCGGCGCGGGCGGGACCACCCGCCTGATGTGGGTGAAGGGCGGCGTCAGGATGCCGGCGCACACTCATGAGGGCATGGAACTGACCTTGGTGCTGCAAGGCAGCTTCTCCGACCAGTCGGGCCTCTACGAGCCTGGCGACTTGCAGTTGGCCGACGACTCGATCGACCATCGTCCGGTGGCCGAGCGCGGCGAATCCTGTCTCTGCTTGGTGGTCACGGAGGCTCCGGTCCGCCTGACGGGTCTTCTCGGCCGACACCTCAACCGCTTCGTACGCTACTGAGCCCCCTTCAGCCGCGGCGCAGGCGCTGCGGTCCCCGCACATGCTCCTCCAGGCTCTCGACCGGTGCCCCGGCGCGCACGGCGCGCGGCGCATAGCGCCCCATGCTGATGTGTCGGTCGTACATGACCAGGGCGCCGGCCAGGCTGACGTTGATGCAGAACCGGGTCGGGATCTTCACCACAAAACTGCAACACGCTTGGACCTCGGGCGAAAGGCTTCCGCGCTCCGGCCCCAGGATGTAGGCGGCCGCCAAGGGATGGCGGAAGCTGGGCAGCTCGATCGCATCCTCGGTCAACTCCACGCCCACCAGGCGCGCGCCGCGCGGCAGGTCCATCTCGTCGATCGTCTCGTAGCTGAAGATCGGCAGATGCTGGGCCGAATCGGCGGTATCCGACAGGCGTACCTCGCGCGCGTTGAAGGCAGCCGCCACGGTGAAGGCGTAGCTGGCACCGAAGGCGTGGGCGGTGCGCAGCAGGGCCCCCAGGTTCATGGGCTTGCTGATGCGTTCCACCCCGATCGAGAAGAATCCGCGGAGTTCCGACATGGCGGCCGCACCTTGCAGCAGGCAGCCGCAGCGGGCAAGGTCGCGGTCCCCGGAGATACTGCACGCTTACCTGGATCATGCTCAACGGACTCTCAGCCGACGATGGCCAAGCCGACGCCAATCCCCTCCTCGTCGAGATCACCCGCGGCTCTCTCGTCGAAAGCAGGCATCGCGCCGCCTATGCCCTCGTCGACACAAAGGGCCACGTGGTCCGCTCCGCAGGCGATGTAGAGAGGCCGATCTACCCGCGCTCCGCCATCAAGTCGCTGCAGGCCTTGGCCATGGTCGAGAGCGGTGCGGCGGAGCAGTTCTCGCTGAGCCAGGCGGAGATCGCGCTGGCTTGCGCCAGCCACAACGGCGAGGCGGCCCACACCCGAACGGTCGCCGCCTGGCTCGCCCGCCTCGGTCTGACGGTCGAGGATCTCGGCTGCGGGCCGCAGCTGCCCTCCTGCGAAGAGACCCTGCGCGCGCTCTTCGCGGCGGGCGGCGAGGCCGGGCCGCAGCACAACAACTGCTCCGGCAAGCACAGCGGGCTGCTGACCTTGGCGCGCAAGCTGGGCGCGCCCACCAAGGGCTACCTCAAGATCCATCACCCCGTGCAGCAGCGCGTGCTGGGCGTGCTGGAGTCCATGACCGGGCTGGAGCTCGGCGCGGCGCCGCGCGGGACCGACGGCTGCGGTATCCCGACCATCGGGATTCCGCTGGGCAATCTGGCTCTCGCGATGGCCCGCTTGGGGAACCCCGACGACCAGCCCGACGCGCGGCAAGAGGCCTGCCTCGCCGTGCGCAAGGCGGCGGCGGCCGAACCCTTCATGCTGGGCGGGACCGGAGACTTCGTGACCGAGGTAATGGCCGTCACCGGCCTGCGCGCCTTGGTCAAGAACGGTGCCGAGGGGGTCTATTGCGCAAGCTTCCCCGATCTGGGCCTGGGCCTGGCCTTGAAGGTGGACGACGGCGCCGGCCGCGCCGCCAAGGTCTTGATGGGTCGCTTTCTGCTTGCCTTGGACGTCCTCTCGGAGGATGAAGCAGAGACCTTGAAGGAGGTCCTGGCGCCGCCGATCTTGAATCGGGCCGGCCTCGTGGTCGGCGAGCAGCGGGCGTTAGGACCGGACAATCTGACAGCGTCTTGAGAGAGGACGGTCGAGTGGGAAGCATGCGCGCGCTGATCTGCGCGGAGCCCGGCTCTACGGGCAGTCTATCGTTGCGTGACGTGTCGTTGCCCACGCCGGCCGACGATATGGTCCTGCTGAAGGTGCGGGCGGCCGGCGTGAACTTCGCCGACACGCTGATGCTGGCCGGCCGCTACCAGGACATGCCCGAGGCGCCCTTCGCGCCCGGCCTCGAGGTGGCGGGCGAGATCGCCGCGGTCGGCGCCAAGGTGACCGGCTGGCGCGAGGGCGACCGCGTCCTGGCCTTCCTGGATCACGGCGGCTTCGCCGACTATGCCTTGGCGCGCGCCAGCGACCTGCATGCACTGCCGGCCTCGATCGACGATGCCACGGCGGCGGCCTTGGGCATCACCTACGGCACCGCGCATGGGGCGCTGGTCTGGCGCGCCAGGATGGAGGCCGGCGAGAACCTGGTGGTGCATGGGGCCGCCGGCGGCACCGGCCTGGCCTCGGTCGAGGTGGGCAAGGCGATGGGTGCCAAGGTGATCGCCACGGCCGGCGGTCCGGAGAAGCTGGCCGTTGCCGCGGCGCACGGTGCCGATGCGCTGATCGACAATCGCAAGGAGGATATCCGCAGCCGCATCAAGAGCCTGACCGCCGGCCAGGGCGCCGACGTCATTCTCGATCCGGTCGGCGGCAAGGTCTTCGACGAATCGCTGCGCGCGCTCGCCTTCGAAGGGCGGCTCTTGACCCTGGGATTTGCCGGCGGCGGGATCCCGCAAGCGCCGGCCAACATCGTCATGGTGAAGAACATCTCGGTCGTGGGTTTCTACTGGGGGGCCTATCGGCGCCGCGCGCCGCGCCGGGTGGCGGAGCAGATCCAGACGCTCTTCGCTTGGCTCCTGGAAGGGAGGCTGCAGCCGCTGGTGTCGCACCGCCTGCCGCTGGAGCAAGGCGACGAGGCCTTGGACCTCCTGCGCAACCGCAAGGCCACCGGCAAGGTGGTGATCGAAATGGACGAGGCGGCGTGAGCGCCACGCGAAACCAAGACGACGACGATCCCCTGGCCCGGCAGTACGAGGCCTATCCCTACCCGAGCCGCGATCCGGCCGAGGAACGCAAGCGCCTGATCCAAGGCTCGCCCAGCGACCTTCGGGAGATCCGTCACTATCTGCTGGGCGGAAAACTCGATCCCACCAGGCCTTTCCGAGCCTTGATCGCCGGCGGCGGCACGGGTGACGCGGCCATCATGCTGGCCCAGCAGCTGGCCGACAGCGGCGCCGAGCAGGCCGAGGTGGTCTACCTCGATCTCTCCACCGCTTCGCGCGCCACGGCGGAGGCCAGGGCCAAGGCCCGCGGGCTCTCCAACCTGCGCTTCGTCACCGGCCGCCTGGAGGCGCTGTCGGAGCTCGCCCCCGGCCCCTACGACTACATCGACTGCTGCGGCGTCCTGCACCACCTGCCCGATCCTGAAGAGGGCCTACGGGCCTTGGCCGCCGCGCTGGCGCCCGATGGTGGCTTGGGGCTCATGCTCTACGGCCACTTCGGCCGCAGCGGAGTCTATGAACTGCAGGCCCTGTTGCGGGATCTCGCCGGCGATGAGGATCTGGCCCGGCAGGTCGCGCTGGCCCGGCGTCTGGTGGGAAAGCTGCCGGAGACCAACCGCTTTCGCCGCAACCCCTACCTCTACGATCACCGGCAAAGCGATGCGGCATTGGTGGACCTGCTGCTCAATCGGCGCGACCGGGCCTACAGCGTCACCGAGGTGCTGGCCCTCCTGGCCGCCGCCGGGCTTCGCCCCGTCACCTTTCTGCCGGCCTGTCTCTACGAGCCGGAGACCTACCTCTCCGACCCGGAACTGGCGGGGCGCTTCGCTCGGCTATCGTCGACGGCGCGTCAGCAGGCGGCGGAAAGCCTGGCCGGAAACATGAAGAGCCACGTCGTCTATGCCAATCGGATCGGTGCCGGGAGCGAAGCGAAGCTCGACGATGAGGCGATCCCGATCCTCACCAAGCACAAGGGGGCGGAGCTGGCCCGGGCAGCCCAGCAGGATCTCGCCATCAAGGCGACGATCGAAGGCGTAGCGCTGCGCCGCCGCCTGCCGCGCCTGGCCCCGGCCCTGCTCAGCCGAATCGACGGAG
This sequence comes from Rhodospirillales bacterium, assembly GCA_963669375.1. Lineage (GTDB taxonomy): Bacteria > Pseudomonadota > Alphaproteobacteria > Kiloniellales > JACOMY01 > JACOMY01. The sequence continues at coordinate 3,121,048 of OY770024.1, forward strand.
CGCGCAGCCTGCGGGAAATCCGCGCCGATCTGCGGGCGAGCAACCCGGCCATCGACGAGGCGCGATTCGCCAAGGAGATGGGCGAGACCTATGAGGCCTTGCGCGGCTTGAACCTCATGTTGCTGCGGCGGCCTTCGGCCTGAGCGGCAGCAGGCCGGAGGCAAAGAGGATGCCGCCGGTCACCACCAGCACGCCGGCGACGGCCAGCGCCGAGGGCTCTTCGCCCAAGAGCGGCCAGGCGAGCACCAGGGTGAACGCCGGCACGGCCGCCATGAAGGCGGCCATGGTGGAGGAGCCGAGGATGCGGGTCGCCAGGGTGAAACAGGTGATGCCGCCGATCGAAACCAAGAGGCCTTGATAGGTTCCCTGCAGGATCACCTCGTCCCACGGCCAGTCGGCGAGCGGCAAGGCCTTCATGGTGCTGGGCAGCGGCAGCAGCAGATAGATCGGCAGGTAGAGCAATAGGCCGCCGACCAGGACCACGGCCAGGACCTGGCGTTGCGTGATGTTCCAGGCGCGCGCCGCCACCATGTAGCCGGCGAGGAAGACGGCCGTGGTCACGAAGAGCAAATCGCCGATCCAGGTGCCCGGCGGCGACAGCAGCAGGCCGTCGCCGCCCATGAAGATCGAGCCAACCAGGATGAAGGCGATGCCCAGCAGCCGCGTGCGGTTGGCGCGCTCCCCCAGCAGCAGGGCGCCCAGCATCAGCGTGATGAAGGGCAGCAACCCATTCACCAAGACGCCGGCGTGGGCCGCCGGCGCGAACTGGAAGGCGGTGTAGACGACGAGCGCGTAGGGCGGACCGAAGAACACGATCAGTATCAGCGCCTGCTTGATCGAGAGGCCGCCCAGCCCCCAGCGCCGAGCGAAGGGCAGGACTGCCAAGCCGCCCACACCCCAGCGCAGGGCGGTGATGTCGTAGATGGTCAGCGTCTGGTTGACGCCGTGCCTGGAGATAATGATCCAGCCGGTCCAGACGCAGGTGATGAAGAGCGCGAGCGCGTAGCCCAGCCAGAGTGGGCCGGGGGCAACGCCCCCCTGATTTGCGGCCGGCAGGCTCAAGCAGGCGAGGCGGCAGGGCGGCGCACCGCCCTACCGTCGTCGTTGCCGCCTGCCTGTCGACAGGTCACGTCGCGTCGCGGTCGATCCCGAGATCGCGCAGCTGGCGCGGGCTGAGGCCGCGCGGTCCGCGGACGCTCTGTGCCTGTTGCCAGGCGATCCGCTTGACCTCGACTTCGGCGAGGCCGGGGATGGTGAAGTCAGCAATGTAGTGCCGAGCGGGCATCTCTGGTCCCTCCTTTGATAAGCTTCTGCGCGTGTCCACCCGTGGACCCGTTTGTTGAGGCGCAATTACTAGATATACGAAAAGTCCGCGCCAAAGCGTCGTGACGGATCGCGAAAGCCGCTATGCGCGTTTCGCACGACAGCTGTCATACTCTTATCATTGTCGATTCCAGGGGCGGCGCCGGCGCAAGGCGCACTAAGCCGCCTAGCGGAAGTAGGCGCGCAGGCGTTCCAGACCGGCCGACACGGTCTCTTGTCGGGCCGCGAAGCAGAGACGCAAATGTCCTTCGCCGCCGGGCCCGAAGGCACTGCCGGGCGCCAGGCCGACACGGGTCTTGGCCAGCACCTCCTTGGCGCCCGCCAAGCTGTCGGCGAGGCCTTCGACCTTGAACAGCGCGTAGAAGGCCCCTTCGGGCGCCTTCAGGGTCAGGCGCGGCAAGGCGCCGAGGGCCTGCACCACCAGATCGCGCTGGCGCCGGCAGTGGGTCACCTGCTCGCGCACGAAGTCTTCGCCCTCGGTGATGGCCGCCAGGCAGCCGTACTGCGAAAAGTGAGAGGCGCCGGAGGTGGTGTACTCGATCAGCTTCTCGAAGATGGGGCCGAAGCCAGGCGGGTGCACCAGCCAGCCCATGCGCCAGCCGGTCATGGCCCAGGTCTTGGAGAAGGACTGCAGCACCACCAAGGGATCCTCGGGCTCCGCCAGCGCCAGCAATGAGGGCGCGGCCCCGCCCGGACCGGGCTCGCCGCCGTAGTACAAGCGGGTATAGACCTCGTCGGCGATCAGCCAGACGCCGTGCCGCCGGCAGAGGGACAGCATCTCAGCCTGCTCGTCACGGCTGGCGACCCATCCCGACGGATTGCCGGGAGACGCACAGAAGAGCGCCTTGACGCCTTGCTTCAGGGCGCTCTCCACCTGATCGAGGTCCAGCCGAAAGCCGCCGTCCGGCTGCTGGAGCAGGGAAACCGGCACCACTTCCGCGCCCCTGAGCTCGACCGCGGCCATGGCGTTGGGCCAGATCGGGGTGACCACGGCGACCTTGTCGCCCGCCTCGGCGAAGCAGGTCATCAAGGTCGCCACGCCGGCCATGCCGGAGGAGACGACGCTGATCCGCTCGACATCGATGGCCGCGCCGTGCAGTCGGCTCTCGTAGTCGGCGATGGCCTGACGCAGGGGGGCGATGCCGCGCTTGGGCGGATAGCCGGTGTGGCCCTCGTCCAGGGCGCGCTTGGCGGCCTCGGCGATGAAGCCCGGCGTCGGCTTGTCGCCTTCGCCCACCCACAGGGGGATGACGTCCTTCTGGCCATAGCCCTCCAGAAAGACCTCGTGGATGCCGGAGAGCTTCAGTCCGGCGACCGGTGGCGTGATGGGAAGCGGAAGCGTGGTGTCGAACATAGCCGCTGTCTTAGCGCCCCCTTCAAAGGCGGCAAAGCCCGGACTTGTCATGGCACAATTGCATCTCCGGCCAGCGGTTTGCGCCGATAGTGATAGCGATAGACCTCTTGCGTCAGGCCGAGGCCGCGGTAGAGGCCGATCGCCGGCGCATTCTCGCCCTCGACCTGCAGGCAGACCTCTTTGGCGCCCTGCGCGCGCGCCCAGGACAGGATCGCGGTCAGCGTGCGGCGGCTGTAGCCTCGGCCGCGATGCGCCTTCGCCGTTACCACCGAATCGAGGGAGAGGAGGCCGTCGTGGATGACGCCGTAGGCAAGGGAGCGGTAGCTGCCGTTGACGGCCATACCGGCGAAGACGGAGGGCAGGAGGATGCCGGCCACCAGCTTTCGGTAGGTCAGCGCCTCTCGCGGGTCGAAGCCGTTGAGCTCTGCCTTGGCCGCCAGCCACGCCACGCTCGGCCCTGCCGCCAAGCTGACCTCGGGATCGGGCGCGCCGGTCCTGTCCGGCAGGCCGCCGTAGAGCGCAAGGGTCTCGGCCTCGGCGCTGAAGCCTTCGTCGGCCAGATAGCGATCCGGTCCTTCGCCCAGGAAGGACGGGACCCTGACGATGGCTGCCTGGCGCTGCGCCTTGTAGAGCGCGCAGATGAGCGGAAACACCGCCTCAAGGCCACCGGCCCGTTCCCGCAGAGGGTTCGCCGAGTTGACGCGCCGCGTCAGGCCTTCGGAAAAGCGCAAGGCCCAGTCGCCGAGGAGCACTTGCTTCAACGGCGGCCAGGCATTGGCGCAGGCCTCTTCGATCCGCCAGGCGAGCGATGGTGTCGTCATGGCAGTCTCTCTAGCAGGGCATTGCGCGGGCCGCAGCAGCGGCGGACATGCTCCGGCGGTAGGGCTGCCATACGGTCTCTACTCAAGATTGCCGCAGTCTCGCCAGAAGTCCTTCCCACCTCTGGCTGCGAGAGACGGCTTAGGCCGACCTTCGGGAGAATCGAAGAATGGTACAGGCAGCGCCAGGCACGATTTGCCTCTTTGGCCCGCAGATGCGCGAGGATCCCTATCCGATCTACCGCCGCTATCGCGAGACGGCTCCCATCCTGTGGGATGACTTCTTGAAAGGCTGGGTGGTCACCAGCCATGCGGACATCACCGCCGGCCTCAAGGACAAGCGCTTCTCCGTGGCGCGCATTCTGGAGATGCGGCGACGGCGCAACCCGAACCCCACCTTGACGCCGATCTTCGACACGCTCGCCAAGAACCTGCTCTGGAGCGACGACCCCGACCACACTCGGCTGCGCGCCTTGGTCCACTACGCCTTCAAGCGGGCGGAGGTCGACCGCTACGAAGACCTGATCCGCGCCCGCGTCGATGCCCTGATCGACGCGGGTCTGGCGCGGGCCGCCAGGGGCGAATCCTGGGACTTCGTGCGCGGCTTCGCCGTGCCTCTGCCGATCGGCGTGATTTCCTCGATCGTCGGCATTCCGGAGGAAGACCGCGACATGGTGAAGGCCTGGTGCGACGCCTACAGCCTGATCTCCACCAATCCGGCCATCGGCCATTCCGAAGAGCGGCTGCGCCGAGGCGCCGAGGCGATCGAGGCCTTCAAGTCCTATGTGGCGGCGCGGGCGGAGCACTATCGAAGGCAACCGGCCGACACGCTCTTGAGCCACCTGGTCCAAGCCGAGCAGGAGGGCGACAGTCTTACCCAGGACGAGCTTCTGGCCTGCACCCTACTGCTCTTGACGGCCGGCAACGAGACCACGACGGGGCTCTTGAGCAATGGCCTGCTGGCCATGCTGAAGCACCCCGAGGTCATGGCGCGGCTACGCGCCGAGCCCACCTTGATCCCGAGCGCCGTCGAGGAGTTCCTGCGCTACGACCCGCCGGTGCAGGTCTCCGCGCGCATCGCGACGGAGGCCCTTGAACTGGGCGGCCAGGCGATCGCGGCGGGCGACCTCGTCATCTTCATCCTGGCCGCCGCCGGCCGGGATCCGGAGGCCTTCGATACCCCCGACGGACTGGACGTCGCGCGCAAGCCCAATCACCACCTGGCCTTCGGACAGGGCGCGCACCTCTGCATCGGCCTGCACTTGGCGCGTCTGGAGGCGCGCCTGGCCTTCGAGCGTCTGCTGGAGCGCCTGCCGATCATCGAACTGGCCCAGGCGGACGTCCGCCATGGCGTCAGCTTCAACCTGCGTTGCCCCGAGCACCTCTGGCTGGATGTCGCCGCGCGCGCCGACGACCGAGAGGCGGCAAGATCGGCCGCATGACGGCGCGCCGAGGCGCGTCCATTGCTCCCCTTCCTTTCTGGAAGGGAAGCTCCTAATAGAGAGGCTGGCGGCCCTATAGGGGCCGCCTGACCGCGAGTCCGGTCACAACTGCTCGCGGCGCGTGGGCGGCAATTCTCTGCCGCTCGACGAGAACCGAGTCTCGCTAACAGGAGGAATCTTATGTCCCTCGGTCAAGACACGCTCGGCACGCGCCGCACCTTGGAAGCCGCCGGCCAGAGCTACGACTACTACTCCATCCCCGCCGCCGAGGCGGAGCTGGGCGATCTCTCCAGCCTGCCCTTCAGCCTGAAGGTCTTGCTGGAGAACCTGCTGCGCCACGAAGACGGGCACAGCGTCACGGTCGATGATATCAAGGCGCTGGGCGCCTGGCTGAAGGAGCGCCGCTCCGACCACGAGATCGCCTATCGCCCGGCGCGCGTGCTGATGCAGGACTTCACCGGCGTGCCGGCGGTGGTCGACCTGGCGGCCATGCGCGCGGCCATGGTGGAGCTCGGCGGCGATCCGCAGAAGATCAACCCCCTGTCGCCCGTCGACCTGGTGATCGATCACTCGGTCATGGTCGACGAGTTCGGTTCCGCCGCCTCCTTCGAGGCCAACGTGGAGCGTGAGTTCGAGCGCAACGGAGAGCGCTATGCTTTCCTGCGCTGGGGGCAGCAGGCCTTCGACAACTTCCGCGTGGTACCGCCCGGCACCGGCATCTGCCACCAGGTCAATGTCGAGTACCTGGCGCAGACGGTCTGGACCAGAGAGGTCGGCGGCAAGACCGTCGCCTATCCCGATACCCTGGTCGGCACCGACAGCCACACCACCATGGTGAACAGCCTGGCCGTGCTGGGTTGGGGCGTCGGCGGGATCGAGGCGGAGGCCGCCATGCTGGGCCAGCCGGTCACCATGCTGGTCCCGCAGGTGGTGGGCTTCCGCCTGACCGGCCAGCTGCGCGACGGCGCGACGGCGACTGACCTGGTGCTGACGGTGACCCAGATGCTGCGCGCCAAGGGCGTGGTCGGCAAGTTCGTCGAGTTCTGCGGGCCCGGCCTGGCCGCTCTGCCGCTGGCCGACCGCGCCACCATCTCCAACATGGCGCCGGAGTACGGGGCCACCTGCGGCTTCTTCCCGATCGACGCGGAGACCATCCGCTACCTGCGATTCACCGGCCGCGACGAGGCGCGGGTCGCCCTGGTCGAGGCCTATGCCAAGGCGCAGGGTCTCTGGCGCGAGGCGGATGCCGAAGATCCGCATTTCACCGATCTCCTGGAGCTGGATCTGGACACGGTGGAGCCCAGCCTGGCCGGGCCGAAGCGCCCGCAGGACCGCGTCGCCCTGTCGGACCTGCGCCGGAACGCCTTGAGCGCGATGGCCGAGGGGGGTGTCGGCAGTCCCGATGTGCGCGTCGCCGTCGGCGGTCAGAACCACGATCTGGGGCATGGCGACGTGGTGATCGCCGCGATCACCTCCTGCACCAACACCTCCAACCCCTCCGTCCTGATCGCCGCCGGTCTGGTGGCGCGCAAGGCCAGGGCCAAGGGGCTGACCGTCAAGCCCTGGGTGAAGACCTCCCTGGCGCCGGGCTCCCAGGTGGTGACCGACTACCTTGAGGCCGCCGGCCTGCAGGAGGATCTCGATGCCCTGGGCTTCGACCTGGTGGGCTACGGCTGCACCACCTGCATCGGCAACTCCGGCCCGCTGCCCGAGCCGATCTCCGAGGCGATCGAGGCCAAGGACCTGCACGTCGCCGCCGTGCTGTCCGGCAACCGCAACTTCGAGGGCCGGGTGCATCCCTTGACCAGGCTGAACTACCTGGCCTCGCCGCCGCTGGTGGTCGCCTATGCGCTCGCCGGCAGCACCACCGTCGACCTCTCCAAGGATGCGCTGGGCACGGGCAGCGACGGCTCGGCCGTCTATCTGAAGGACATCTGGCCGACCAGCCGCGAGATCCAGGAGATCCTGGAGGCCAACCTCTCGCCGGAGATGTACCGCTCCCGCTACGCCAACGTCTTCGAGGGGCCGGCGCAGTGGCGCGCGGTGCAGGTCGCCGGCAGCGAGACCTACAGCTGGGAGGACGGCTCGACCTATGTCCGCTTCCCGCCCTTCTTCGCCGGCATGAGCAAGACGCCGGAGCCGCGCCAGGACATCCTGGGCGCCCGGCCGCTGGCGATGCTGGGCGATTCCATCACCACCGACCACATCTCGCCGGCCGGCGCGATCAAGCGCGACAGTCCGGCCGGCAGCTACCTGACCGAGCATCAGGTCCGGCCGATCGACTTCAACTCCTACGGCTCGCGCCGCGGCAACCATGAGGTCATGATGCGGGGCACCTTCGCCAACATCCGCATCCGCAACGAGATGGTGCCGGGCAGCGAGGGGGGCGTGGCCAAGCACCTGCCCTCCGGCGACGTGCTGCCGATCTACGACGCCGCCATGCGCTATCAGGCCGAGGGCGTCCCCTTGGTGGTGGTTGCCGGCAAGGAGTACGGCACCGGCTCCTCGCGCGATTGGGCGGCCAAGGGCACCCTGCTGCTGGGCATCAAGGCGGTCATCGTCGAGTCCTTCGAGCGCATTCATCGCTCCAACCTGGTGGGCATGGGCGTGCTTCCGCTGCAGTTCAAGGAGGGGGCAAGCCGCGGCTCCCTGGGCCTCACCGGCGAGGAACGCTTCGACCTCGAGGGGATCGCCCAGGGGATAACGCCCGGCATGGACGTGCGCTGCCGCATCCACCGCGCCGACGGCAGCAGCGAGGAGATCACGCTGCTCTGCCGGATCGATACGGCGGATGAGGTGGCCTACTACCAGAACGGTGGGATCCTGCAGTACGTGCTGCGCAACCTCATGGCCGCCTAGACCAAGGTGATCGCGGGTCGAACCGACCTGCGGTCTGAATCGCCCTCTGGTGGCGCGGGTCGAGCGGACGGTACCCATCCCTTCGTGAACCCGTCCCACCGGCTATTGGTCTAGTGGGACGGCGTCTCGCGCCTTCACGAAGTTCTGAACGGGGAAGGCCCGCGGCCCGCCGCTGGCGGGCCTACTCTTCCGATGGGGACCTCATCTCCTCGGTCTCACTCCATGGTGATTTCCAATCGCGGACATCTAAGCGGACCATGCCGGCCATGAAGCAGATCGGACCGAAAGGCACGCCGCGCCGCCAGGTGCTGGCCGGCATGGGGATGGCCGCGCTGGGATCGCTCTTGCCGCTCGGGACTGCCCGGGCCGCGATGCCAGGGGTCACGGTGGAGCTCTTCACCTCTCAGGGCTGCAGCTCCTGCCCGCCGGCGGAGCGGCTCTTGGCGGAGCTCGCCGACCGGCCCGAGGTCGTGGCGCTCAGCTATCACGTTCAGTACTGGGACCACATCGGCTGGACCGACCCCTTCGGCGATCCGCGCTGTCAGGAACGCCAAGAGCGCTATCGCGACTGGCTGAAGACGCGCTTCCTCTATACGCCGCAGATGGTGATCGGCGGGCGCTTCGACGTGGTCGGCTCCCGCCGCCAAGAGGTCGCCCAGCGGATCATGGAGGCGGACCGCCTGCCGCGCCTCGACCTGGTCATCGAGGAGGCGGCCGGAGGCGCCACGCTGCGCCTGCCCCAGGGGAAGGCCGGCCCGGAGGGCGCGGCGCTACTGGCCGTCCGCTACCTGAACGGCGCCACGACGAGGGTCCGCCGCGGCGAGAACGCCGGCCGCACCTTGACCGAGCGCAACATCGTGCGCGACATCAAGAAACTGACGCTCTGGCAGGGCGAGAGCCAGCACGTCCGCCTGCCCGCCGATGTCGACGCCGAGCACGGCCAGGCGATCCTGCTGCAAGACATGGCGACGGGGGCCATGCTGGCGGCAACCAAGCGGCCACCCGCTGCCGTTTAGCCTTGGGCGAGACAGTAATTCTTGTTGTTCTAGCCTGTCGCGCCGCGCGCCTGTGTGATATCGCCAAATAGGTGCATGCAACCTCAGGTCTGTTCTAATGCCAGTGCTGGTAGATTTTACCTGGACAGCGCTTGGCGATTGTGTAGAATCAAAGATTGCAGCGATACCCTGACTTGTCATGAAGGGTTGTTGGGGACCCGTGGCCGCGAGTTGGCTCTCTGTTCGAGCTTTCCGGCATGCAGTCTTGGGGGTCGCGCGATGGCAGCCGCGAAGACGGCATCTGGCGGCATGGATTTGGGGATCGCCGCGCGCTGACGGCAGGTGCGAACGGTATAGGAAGCGAGCGAGAGACCTAAGAGAACAAGAAGAGGGGGGACTCAATGGCTTCGTTGCAGGGTACAAGGCGTATTGTTGCGGCCTGTGCGGTGGTCGGCGTCCTGGGTCAGGGTTGCGCGTTCATCGACCCCCATCCCCACAACGACGGTCTGATCCGGCCCTTCGGCGATGTTTCGACCGAGCAAACGAAGTCCGCGACCAAGCAAACGGAGTCCGATAGGAAGCCGATACCCTTCGCCGGCGACCTCGCTCAGGCGATGGAGGACGTGGCGGAGCAGCGCAAGGACTATCTCTGGTACGCCGACCAGCATTCGATCTTGAGAAACGTGGCGCCGCTGGGCGTCGCCGGCCTGGTCGCCAGTTCGCTCTTCCTCAGCATCACCGGCCACGGCAGCACCGAGATCTTCGCCATCCTGGGCGGCTCCAGCGCCGCCCTGGCCGGCGGCACCGCCTTCTACACCAGCAAGCCGCGCCAGGAACTCTACTACCGCGCGGCGCAAGGACTGGGCTGCCTGATGATCGCCTATCGGCCGCTGCTAGTGCCGCAGAGCGAGTATGATGTCGTAGGAAGTGAGATTGCGATTTTGCAGGAGAGGATTGAATCTGTCCGCGCCGCAATCGGTCAAGCCGAGGGAACAACCGGCTTGGATGGAGAGGAACTCGCAGCGATTACTCTTGCAAAGAGGGACCTCGAACGCGCGCTAGGAATCGTAGCGAAGGGACAAGGTTACAAGCGTTCCGTTGAAACCTCCGGCTTTATGCTGCGCCAGCAAGCACAGGCTTTGGTCGAGGCGGTAGACATCGAGATCGTGAAATCAGAACCGGACCCGTCAAGCATAACCCTGTTCGCCGACTCTCTGAAACCAGCCACAAGCCGCTTCGTCGCCGCTTTTGGACCGGCATCCGCGCAAGGTACCGGGATCGGCCTGCAATCGGAGAGCGTCAATCAGCAGGAACAAGTGATCGACAAATTGCAACAGGCCGTCATCTTGATGAACCAACAAGCTGACAGGGTCGTTCCCTTTCTGGACGAGGCTGCGGGGCTTGACGCACTGATAGCCGAGGCGAAGGAGTGTGAAGCGCCTACGCTGCCTGGAGAGCGGCTGGACGTCTATCCATCAGATGATGTCGTGTCCGTGTCGGGGGAAACAACGCTGAACTACAGAATCTTCGCCGATGGGATTCCCAATGCCTTGGTTGCAAAGGGAGCATCCGACCAAATCGAACGAACCGGCAACATAGAGATAGTGAACGGTGCTTACTCGGCTGAGTTTAAGGTGAAGTCCGGGTTCAAGGGGCCAGCGACCATAATATTCACCACTCAGACCGGGCGAACAACAAAATCAATCGAAGTTGTCAAAACAGGAACTACCCAGACGCCGCCGAAACCAAACAATGGCCCGCAGACTGGTGGCAACGAAACTGGCACTAACACACCAGCGACAGGTGGTGGCGAGTCAAGTAAGATCGAGCTGACTGAATTTGAGCAAAAGTTAGAACCTCATCAAGTGCGCTTTGTTCAAAGAGAAATAGGATTCACCGACACGAGTGAGCTAGATGGAGAGATTGGACCGAAGACCAGAAAAAAGGCACAGGATTTCGCAGCATCCAGGCCAGAGTACGGTACCATCGAAACTGTCACTGAAGAATTCTATAAGAAACTCTCGAACAATCACAAAGAGAGAATCAAGAATGTAACATCTTATTCGGCCGCTGAGTCCGCAAAAGAGATAACTGATTATGACCCGGCTCAGCATCTAAGCCTTGAAACATCGCCAATCTATCAGATCGGCAGCTTCCTTGTTGAGAAAGGTTGCATGACTGAAGATCAAAGAGGTCCCAAAATGTCTTCAGCCTATCGTGTGGCGATCTGGGAGTTCCAAGACGCAGCGGATATTCCCATGACGGGCTTTATTGGTGGGGAGACGAACAAGCTACTTTCAAGCAAAAATGAGATTTCTTGTAGCTAGCACACAGAACAGGAGGCGACAATGATTGTAAGGCCTGGTACCAAAATTATCGGACACACCGGCCAAATCGGTGTAGTTTCCATTATTCTAGAGGATCCTACTCAACCAAACAAAAAGTACCTACTGTCCTGTGCCCATGTAATTGCTCCTTTCTCTGCGCCGATCACTGGGCAGCCAAGTGTTAGCCTCTGTGAGTTTTCCGACGCTGACGGCGAGCAGCCGATAGAAGGTGAAGTGATCGCGGATGTGATTGCGCGCCTACCTCTCAATGGCAGTGCTTCAAAGTTCGACATTGCATTGGCAGAGGTTCGTGACGGTGTAGAAGTCAAGGCTGGAACCTCCAACAACCTTGCTGTGCCAAGAACTGTAACTACCACATTCTTTGATGAGAATCCTGTATTCATATTAAAGGGGGAAGGAGTTTTAGTGAAAACGAGTATAAGGAATAGAGATTCCTCTATCAGTGTTGCGAATTTCATTGTCAATGAGTTTGGTGCCGTGGAGAATGTAGTTTTTAATGATGTCATAGAATATAAAGAAGTGACCAAAAAGGGCGATAGTGGTTCTCTTGTTGTGCGCAATGACGGTAGTGCCATTGGGGTGCATTTCTATGGGCTTGGTGGTATCGGTGCCTGCATTAGAATAACACCGGCGATCCTGGCGCTTCGTACCTTGACGGGAATCCCGCTTATGCCCGTAGAGACTGGTGAGGCGTCCGATTTGAGTAGTCTTGTTCAACCAGATGACGGGTCTGATGCAATCACAGGCCTGCTCTTGAGTGATCAGCCGGATGTTGAGGCTAAGCAGGGACCTCTAAGGAGCATTGTGTCAGCCATCATCACCGGATCGTACAAAGCCAAAGTCAATCCTCTGGCCGCCTTAACGTTCGTTGCTATAGAAAGCGACTTTCGGCCAAGGGCGGCCGCGCCGACCTCCTCAGCCGGAGGTCTCTTTCAGTTCACCGACGACACCTGGGTAGAGCACGGTGGAACGCCGGTAGGTTCGGGTGGCAAAGGAAACGGTTTCGCATCGAAAGCGCCGCAGAAGGAACAGATCGAGATAGGCTGCAACGCCGTGTTGAAGTACCAGTCTCAGCTGAAGCCACTCCTTGGTCGTGAGCCTTCGTTTGCAGAGGCTTATGTGCGACATCAGCAAGGTATCAGCGGAGGGCCGAAGTTGCTGAAGGCGCTGACCACAAATCCGGGCGATCCAGTGACAGATTTCATCTCGGAGAAGGCAGCTTCGAACAATGGCCTATCCGGCATGACGGTGTCCCAGGCACTCGACTTCATCAAGCTGAAAGTGGACGAACATCTAGCGGAGGTCTTGGACCTAGTGGACGTCGCGCATGAGACGCTTGATCTCGTAAGTGGCGCATTGGAGTCCGAGCGACCAATCGCTCTGAAAGCGGTGTCCGTCGCCCTTGCTGAAATGAAGAAGTTTGCGCGTAAGGATGGAAATCAAGTCCGGGAAATAGATGAGCCTTTGAATTCTAGGGTTCTGGAGTACTTCAGCTTTGTTGGCAGAGATGATGTAACGAGAGGAGATGAGGACAGGTGGTCTGCAGCATTCATCTCTTGGTGCTACCACAAAGCAGGTGCAAGCAAGAGCCAGTTTGCGTTTTCTCAATCTCACAGCGCCTATATTCACCAAGCCTTAAAAAATAGAAAAGATCCGGATGTAAGTTCTGGCCTCTTATACTATGACAAAGACGAAGTGCGCCCACGTGTTGGTGATCTCATTGGACATCCAGCTTCGTCGTCAGGGGTAAATAGTAGGGCTGATATTGAAGAAAAGAACGGCGCGTTCTTTGGATCGCACACAGATATCGTGGCAGAAGTGTTAGAAAACAAAGTAATTGTTATAGGCGGGAATCTGGGCGATAGTCCAAACAGTACGATTAAGACCTACCCACGCTCTATTGACTCTAATGGTATGCTAACGGATCAGAGATTCCTTTTTGTTCTCAGGGCGGATATGTGAACATATCCTTCCCGCGAGTTGTGCGCGCGGGATACATTGAGAAGGGATGGGGACCTGTCCTCGAAGGGATGGGGACCTGTCCTCGAAGGGATGGGGACCTGTCCTCGGTCGCTTCTGTCATGTACCCGTGTTTTCGAGGTTGCCTTGGCAATAGCAGTGCCAAGCGTGCCCACGCAAGTAGGCCTGTTCTCGGTGGGAAAGGCCTGCCAGATAGCCCGCTTTGTCAGTTGACGGCCGTGTTAGTCAGGATCAACTCACTTTCTCACTCATAGCGCAGGCTGGTCGCCTTGCCGCGGAAGACGCGGTAGGCGAAGAAGGAGTAGCCGGCGATCATCGGGACCGTGGCCAGCGCGCCGACCAGGATGATCATCAGGGAATCGCGGGCGGCGGCGGCCTGCCAGATGGTCATCTTCTCCGGGATCACGTAGGGGAAGAAGCTGTAGGCGAGGCCCAGGAAGGCCAGCAGGAAGATCGCGGCGGTGACCGTGAAGGGGGCCCAGACCCAGCGATCCTTCGCCAGGGGCGCCGCCTGCAGCAGGACGTGCAGGCCGGCGATCAGGCCGGCGGTGATCAGCGGGATGGGCGCCAAGAGCAGCAGGTTGGGGAAGGAGAGCCACTTCTCGTAGATGCGCTCGGAGGCCAGCGGCGAGGTGACGGAGATGGCGACCAGGCCGATGGCGGCCAGCCACAGGGTCCGTCTGGCCCAGCGCACCGCCTTGCGCTGCAGGGCGCCCTCGGTCTTGGCCACCAGCCAGACCGCGCCGATCAGCGCATAGGCCGCGGCCAGGCACACGCCGGTCAGGAGACCGAAGAGCAGGCCCGCCAGGCTCTGGTCGAGGCCCAGGACGTAGACGCCCAGCATGTAGCCCTGCGCCAGGGCCGACAGCAGAGAGCCCAGGAAGAAGGTGGCGTCCCAGCTCCGCTTGGCCTGGGGCGGTCCCTTGGCGCGGAACTCGAAGGCCACGCCGCGCAGGATCAAGGCCAGCAGCAGCAAGGTGGCGGGCAGGTAGAGCGCCGTTAGGATGGTGCCGTGCGCCATGGGAAAGGCGACCAGCAGCAGGCCCACGGCCAGGACCAGCCAGGTCTCGTTGGCGTCCCAGAAGGGGCCGATGGAGCCGATCATGATGTCCCGCTCCTCGTCGCGGGCGGCGATCGAGAGGATGCCGACGCCCAGGTCGAAGCCGTCCAGCACGACGTAGATCAAGAGCGCCAGGCCCATCAGTCCGGCGAAGGCGACCGGCAGCCAGTCGTCAAAGGGATAGGCCATCATGCGGGTCCTTTCGTCAGCGGCAGGTGCCCCTGTGGGGATGCTGGCGGGCGTGCCGGCAGGCGTGCCGGCGGATGGTGGCCGGCGGCCTTGCGCGCCAGATGCAGCAAGGCACCGACGTAGGCCGCCAGCAGCACGGCGTAGATGATGAGATAGGCGGAGAGCGACAGGCCGAGGATGGCCTCGGGATGGTCGGCCGCGGCCGCCGCGGTCTTCAGGACGTCGGTCACCAGCCAGGGCTGCCGCCCGATCTCCGTCACGTACCAGCCCGCCAGGGTGGCGATCCAGCCGGAGAAGGTCATGGCCACCAGCGCCCTGGCACCCCAGCGTCCGGGATCGCCGTGCCGCCGCAGCCGCCAGGCCAGGGCCCAAGAGGTCGCCAGCATCAAGAGGCCGATGCCGACCATGACGCGGAAGGCGAAGAAGACGGGCGCGACCGGCGGATGCTCGATGGCGCCGTCTTCGGCCACGAAGTCGTCGAGACCCGGCACCTCGCCGTCGAGGCTGTGGGTCAGGATCAGGCTGGCGCCGAAGGGAATGCCGATCTCGAAGCGGTTGGACCGCGTCTCCTCGTCGGGCAGCGCGAAGAGCAGCAGCGGTACCTCGCCCTCGGTCTTCCAGTTGCCCTCCATCGCGGCGACCTTGGCCGGCTGGTGCTCCAGCGTGTTGAGGCCGTGCAGGTCGCCGACCAGGATCTGCACCGGGATCAGCGCCGCGCCGAGGACGACCGCCGTGCGCAGCGCCCGCATCAGGCCCGCCGAGCGGTCGCCCCAGAGCCAGCGCAGGGCCGAGAGACCGGCCACCAGGAAGGCCACGGTCAGGCCCGAGGCCAAGAGCATGTGGCCGAGGCGATAGGGCATGGAGGGGTTGAAGACGATCTGCCACCAGTCCACCGCGTGGACCACGCCCTCGATCTCCACGTGTCCCTGGGGCGTGTGCATCCAGGAGTTCAGCACCAGGATCCAGAAGGCGGAGAAGGTGGTGCCGACGGCGACCAGGACCGTCGCCAAGGTGTGAATGCGGTTGGAGACACGGCCGTGGCCGAAGAGCATGATGCCGAGGAAGGCCGCTTCCAGGAAGAAGGCGGTCAGGACCTCGTAGGCCAAGAGCGGTCCGGCGATGTTGCCCACCGTCTCCATGAAACCCGGCCAGTTCGTGCCGAACTGGAAGGACATGGTGATGCCGCTGACCACGCCCAGACCGAAGGAGAGCGCGAAGACCTTCACCCAGAAGCGATAGGCCTCCATGAAGGCCTCGTCGCCCGTGCGGTTGTAGCGCAGCTTGAAATAGAGCAGCAGCCAGCCGAGCGCGATGGTGATGGTGGGGAAGAGGATGTGGAAGGAGATATTGGCGCCGAATTGGATGCGCGCCAGCATGAGGGCGTCCATGGCTCAGACCTCTTTGTCGGGGTTGGCGCGTTGGCGGCCGCCGGGAAAGAGCTTCAGGCGGTCCTTGACCTCGAGGATCCGCTGCACCGCGGCGCCGAGGGCCAGAAGCTTCTCCAGGCGGTCGGTGTCGAGCTTGCGCACGTCATCGTACCAGCCGGTCAGGAGCTCGATCAGCTGGGTCGTCTCGCCGATTCGCGCCTGGGCGTGGCGGTCCTCGTCGCTGGTCGGGGTCTCCATGGCCAGTTCGCGCAGGAGGGAAAGGGTGGGGTCGATCTCGCGGGCCTTGCGCTGCTCGGCCAGCGTGCGCACGATCTCCCAGAGGTCCTCCGGCGTGGAGAAGAACTCGCGCCGGTCGTCCGGCAGGTGCTGCAGCGTGACCAGGCGCCAGGCCTGCAGCTCCTTCAGGCCCATCGAGACGTTGGAGCGGGAAAAGCCAAGCTTTTCAACGATTTCATCGGCGCAAAGCGGGCGGTCGGACAGGAAGAGCAAGGCATAGATCTGCCCGATCGTGCGGTTCACGCCCCAGCGCGCGCCCATCTCTCCGAAGTGCATGACGAAGCGCTGCTGCAAGGGGGCCAAGTCCATCACTCTCTCCGTGAATTTCAGAAATTACTGAAAATTATGGAGAGATCGGCCCGCAAGTAAATCCCGAGTGCGTCTATGTCGCAGAAGGCGCGCCTTTGGGCTCGCGCTACGGCGCCAGCCGCGCTATCAGATGGCGTCGCACAGTTTCGAGGAACAGCCATGACGACTGCTCTCTTTCGCCGTCTGCCTTTTCTGCTCGCAGCCATCGTCGCCGTGGTCGTGATGGCCGCGTCCGATTCGCGGGCAGCCCAGTTCGACACCTACAAGGAGCTGGGCGTTTTCCGCGATTGGGTGGCCTACGAAGGCGAGTACCAAGGCAAGAAGATCTGCTTCATGGAGAGCCGCCCGACCACCATGGACCGGCGCCTGGCGAACCGCGACTTGCCCAGCGTGCGCGCCACGGTCGTCAACCGCCCGGCCGACCAGGTCAAGGGCGAGGTGGTGATCCAGACCGGCTTCGCCATCGCCAAAGACGTCTTCGCCGACGTCGACATCGACAACCAAGCCTACAAGATGGCCACCGATCCCTCCGGCATTCTGTGGCTGCCGACCCGTAACGAATCGGCCTTCGTCAACGCCATGCGGCGTGGCCTCACCATGATCACCAAGATCCCCAACGGCGGCGGAACGGTGAACGACACCTATTCGCTGCGCGGCTTCACCGCGGCGCTGCGATCGATCGATCAGGCCTGCCAGTAGGCGAGCGCCGATCGGCGACAGAGACGTCGGAGCAGGCCCTCATCAACTCCCCAGCTTCAAGGACATCGCCTTGGCGTAGGTCCGCTGGAAGTGGTGCACGCCGTTTTCGCTGATACCGGGGCGGTCGGGGTTCATCACGAAGCGGCCTTGCCGATAGCCCTTGGACTTCAGGCCCTGGTGCACCGAGACGCAGAGCGCCTCGTCTTCCGGCCAGAGGATCTCGCCCACGTACTGGCAGCGCTCCGGCGAGGGCAGATGGCCGGGCGCGGCCAGCAGCATGGCATTGAGGAAGGTGCGGTCGGCGGCTTCCGGATTGAAGGTAAAGGCGGTCATCACCTTGTCGCCGGGCAGGCAGCCGAACTGGATGTTGGGATAGACATGCCAGAAACTGGCCTTCTGGATCGGCGCGTCGTCCGCCACCCAGTAGGCCTTGCTGTCGTGCTTCCTGAGGTCGCCGATACTCTTCTGCCACTTACCGTGCTGAGTGCAGCTGTAGCTGTCGATTGCGATCAGGTCCACGAAGTCGGGATGCGCGTTGGTGCAGTGGTAGCATTCAAGGCAGTTCTCGGCGAGGACTTTCCAGTTGGCCTCCAAGGTCGATTCGTTGAGGTTACCTTGCTGCACGTCGGGTAGGACCATGGCCTCGTCCACCCAGGGCATGGTTCTGCGCATGTCGTCGAAGAGACCGCGGTAGAGCGTTTCGATCGGCGGCGCATCGGGATCGAGGTTGACGAAGAGGAAGCCCATCACCTCCTCCAGGCGCACCGGCGTCAGGCCGAAGTCGTGCGGGTCGAAGTTCGGCTGCTTCTCGGTGCCGCGCGCGGTGCGCAAGGTCCCGGTCAGGCGATAGGTCCAAGCGTGATAGGGACAGACGATGGCATTGCGGGTGTTGCCGCTGCCGCTCAGCAGTTCATGTGCGCGGTGCTGGCAGACGTTGTAGAAGGCGCGGTTCTTCCCGGTCTTGTCGTGAATGACCATGACCTTCTGGTCGGCGATGCTGGCGGTGATGTAGTCACCGCCCTGACGCAGCTGGCTGACGTGACCCACCATCTGCCATTCGCGATAGAAGATCCTGCGGCGCTCCTCGCCCATCACGACGGGGTCGCTATAGAGATAGCCGGGCAGGGTCGGCGACAGCGCCGGGTCCTTGTCCAGTGGCTGGAAGGCGCTCTTGGGCGCGGCTTTCTGGCTCATCGTCCTACTCCTGGAAAGGATTGAACAGCGTCATACGGCGGATTGGGTCGCCCGCGTCACTTCCGCCGCTTGCCGACCAGGCTCAGGTGGCTCTTCTTCTTCCCCTTGCCGGCGGCGGCGGTCTTCGGCGCGGACATGTGCTGGGGAAAGAGGCGGGAGAGGATCAAGCGGCAGGCCGTTTGCGCCTCCTCCACGCTGACATGGTCCGGCTCGGTCAAGAGCTCCAGCCATAGGCCGCCGGTCATGGAGCGCAGCGCGCGGGCGATCAGCAAGCTGGAGCCGATGCCGTAGTCGCCGTCGGCGTCCAGTTTCGCGCAGATTTCGGCCACCTCCTCCAGATAGGCCTGATCGACGTCATAGCAGCGTTCCTGGTAGACCTCCCGGTACTTGGGGTCGGCGAAGAAGCAGTTCCACGTCGCCAACTTCTCGTAGCCGAACACGGGCGGGCGCAGGTTGGACAGCAACAGTGCGACCAGCCGTTCCGCCTCGTTCTCGAAGCTCTGCTCCAGGATGTCCCGCCAGATCTCGCTCCATTCGCTCGACAGGGTCTCCAAGGTCTCCGCCAGCATGGCCTCCTTGGTGTCGAAGTGCAGGTTGATCAGGCCGCGCGAGACCCCGGCCCGCTCGACGACGCGCGACACGGTCACCCCGCTGATGCCGGATTCCGCGATCACGGCGATCGTCGCATCGATGAGTTTGCGTCGATTGTCCTGTTTGCGCTGCTCGCGCAGACTGACGATAGCTTGCTGCATCTTGCCCCCCCTTTCTCTCTCAACTCTCCTCTTCAGCGGGCATAGCCAAGCCGCCCCCGGGCCGACCTCAAGGACCAGGGGACGGCATGACCAGTCGCCAAACCCCTTAGAGGCCGGCCTTTACCTCCTCGAACATCTGTTGCACTTCGCCGATCCGATCAAGCTGGGCGGAGGGCGGCCAACCCTTTGACAGCAGCGTGCCAGGGTCGCGCGGCAGGCCCACGTTGGCCAAGGTCTCGTCGCTCACCTGCTCGAACGACTTGGTGTTGGCATGGCCGTAGCCGTAGTCGCCCAAGAGGAAGACGCCGTTGTCCGGACTGGTGATCGCGTTCATCAGGTCGTAGGCGGCCTCGGTGTTTTCCGAATCCTTGTCCATGGCCAAGCCGCAGACCCAGGTGATGATGCCCTCCTTGGGCTGCATGAAGGCGACCGGGATGTCTTGGCTGCGCAGGGCCGAGATCGAGGCGTTCCAACCGGGTGCCGCCACGATCTCGCCCGACGCCATGGCCTGCTCCAGCTCCGTCGGATCCGACCAGTAGAAGCGGACGTTCTTGTTCAGGTCCTGCAGGGTCTTGCGCAGGACCACCAGGTCCTCATCGCTGAGGTTGGTCGGATCGAGACCGGCGTAGGCGGCCGCGATGAAGGCGGTCTGCTCCGGCGAGTTGCCGGAAGCGATGCGCCCCTTGTACTTGGGGTCCCACAGCATGCCGTAGCTGTCCGGCGTGCCCTCGACCAGGTCGGTGCGGTAGATGACCGAGGTGTTGCCCCAGTCGACCGGGATGAACCAGACCTTGCCGTCGCCCGCGTCGATGTTCGGCATTTCTCTGAGCCCGGCGAAGAGGTCCGGCCAGTGCGTCAGGCGCGAGGTGTCGATCGGCTGCAGCTGGCCCGCCTCGACGAAGCGCGGAACGGCCTCGATGCAGGGGTGCAGGACATCGACGTTGAAGCCCACCCGCATCTTCTGCAGTGCCTCTTCCTGATCGGCGAAGACCGTGGTCCTGGGTTCCGCGCCACGGCCGTCGATGTAGTTCTGGTACATCTGCGGCACGTCATAGCCGGACCAGGTGAAGTAGGTCGCTTCCTCGGCGAGGGCCGCGGGCATGGACAGGGCCAGCATGGCCGTGCCGGCAGCCAGCGCCGCAGAAAGCTTGCGTCCGTAGCTCATGGCCGTCATTCACTCCCTAGTAGTGTTCTCGTTCGTTTGCCGCGACAGTCTGCCTTCAAGCGGGCCGCGACACCATACCGGAAAAATGAATGTTCGTATCTTTTCGGGGTCGCCGGCTAGATCATCTGTCGGCGCAACACGGCCACGTTTACGCAGAGCTGCGGCAGAAGCCATTGGAAGAGCTCGGCCATGGCGGCGACCTCGTCCCGCGAGGCATCGCTCTTCGCCGCCTCGATCGCCGCCGCCGAGGTCAGGCCTTCCGGGTTGGGCAGATCCCGGGTCAAGGCCAGCGCCGAGTCGTGGAGGCGCTGACAGGCGGCCTTGTGCTCTTCTCCGGCGATCAGGGGTTCCAGCCCGTCCCAGGCCGTGGAGAAGTAACTAGGCCAGCGGGCGAGCGCCCGATAGTCGGTGTTGACGAAGGGAAGCGCGAGCGTGGTCTTGATCCGGTCGTAGAGCGCGCAGGTCTCCGCCGTCGCGTGGTGCGCTTCCATCAGCACGAGGCTGGCCCTGGGCGCTTGACGCTCGCCGAAGGCGTCGAGGCCGGCCGTGCCGCGCAGCTCGCCGCCCGCCAGGAGATGCCGGCTGACGGTGGCCAGCATGAGGTAGGGGTAGTTGCCCTGCGAGAAGGCCTCCAAGGTGGCTCGGATCTGGTCCAATTCGCGCGGGGCGTAGCCCAGGGAGGCCAGCCGCGCGCCGAGGGAGGCGACCGGCAGGTCGGCGACGGCGGCCTCGGTCGCCTCGCGCATGGCTTGGCAGCCCTCGACGAAGAGGCTAGAGCCGGCGATCTCGTGCAGGCCGGACCAAAGGAGGTCGTAGAAGCGTCGATAGTGGGCGTGCGCCATGGCGACGACGCCCATCCAAGGCACGTTGAAGGCCCGCTTCATCTCTTCGTAGCGCTGCTTGAGCGCCGCGTCGGCCAGGTACTCCGGCACCGGATGAAACTCGACCAGGCGCGCCGGCGCCCGGCGCGGCAGGTCCGGATGGGTCATGATGCAGTCTCTCCTTGGGCCAGAAGCCGTTGCGCCAAGGCGGCCCGGTCGGCCTTGCCGGTGCGGCCGACGGGCAGGCTCTCGCCGAGGTGTATCCGGTCCGGCAGCTTCCAGCGCTCCATGCGCTCCGCCGCCCAGATCTTCAGGGCCTCGGGGTCGAGCGGTTCGGCGGCGACGACCAGCAGATGCAGTCGCTCGCCCACCTCTGGGTCCGGCAGCCCGCAGGCCAAGGCTGCCGAGACGGCCGGGTGCTGCTGGAACAGCCGCTCGATCTCCAAGGGGGCGATCTTGTTGCCGCCGCGCGAGACGATCTCCTTCGCGCGTCCGACCAAGCATAGGCGGCCCTCCGGGTTTTCCCGCGCCAGGTCCCCGCTCCTGAAAAAATCGTCGAGAAAGGCTGTGGCGTCGAGGTCCGGGCGGTCCAAGTAGCCGGACATGCCGTAGGGCGTCTTGATCTGCAGTTCGCCGGTCTCGCCGCGGTCGGCGGGACGCCCGTCCTCGTGCCAGAGGCGGTAGGCCACGCCCGCGGTCGGCTGGCCCAGGCTGCCCCGCTGGTCCTCTTGTCGCGCCGCTGTCAGGCAGAAATCGCAGGATCCCGTCTCGGTCGAGCCATAGAGATCGAACAGGCCGGCGCCCGGCCAAGTCCGCGCCATCCGCTCCGCCAGAGCCCGCGGTAGCGCTTCGCCGCCGGTCATGACGGTCGAAAGCTCAGGCGCCGAGGACGCCGCAGGCTCTTCCACGAGGCGGCGCAGCAGGGTCGGCACGGCCGCGATGCGGGTGGCCCCGTCCGAGAGCGCGGCCGTCAGGCCTGCCGCGTCATAGCCGTTGAAGAGCCGTAAGCGACCGCCGGCGCTCAGGCTTTGCAGCGCGACCCAAAGCCCGAAGACGAAGGTCAGCTGCAAAGGCAGCAGGGTAACGTCTGACTCGCGCGTGCCGAGCAGGCGCTGCAGCACCTGCAGCTTTCCCGCCAAGCCATCGTGGGACAGCACGACCCCCTTCGGCTCTCCGGTCGAGCCGGAGGTGAAGATCACCAGGCAGGCGCCCGCCAGCAGCGGCCGGGCCGGCGGAGGGGCGCCGTCCTCTATGATCTCGCCGCCGTCCACCGTGAAGCGGTTGCCAACCAGCTTGGCCAAGGCTTGCTTGGCCTCAGGGGGCGCGCGTCGATGGCTGGGCACCACGACACCGCCGGCCAACCAGACAGCCAGCAGGTCGCAAAGCGCGCCGGCGCGGTTCTCCATGCGCACCAAGACGGGCTCGTCGGCGGTCAGGCCGCTTGCGGCGAGCCTTCGGCCGAGCGCATGGGCGCGCGTCAGCAGGACCCGTCCGGAGAGCTGCTCCTCCGCCGAATCCGCCGCCGCGGCGGGCCGCGCCAGTCCCCGCAGCAGGGCGTCGATCAGTGGAGAGGCCACGGTTCAGCTCTTGGCGGTCGCGAAGCGCGCGTCCCGCCAGTCGAGCGCGGCGCGCAGCCCCTCTCGGCGCGCGATCTCCATGAAGGCGATCTTGTCGGGCGAGCCTTGCCCTTCGATCAGGAGATCGATGTCCAAGGCCGCTTCCAGCGCCTCGCCCATGCCCATGATCTCGAATCCGCGGTTCAGCGCGCGCTTGGTCTCGCGCATCAGGTTGGGGTCGATCACCGCCAGGTGGCGGCCGAGCGCCAGGGCCTCGCGCTCCAGCGCGTCGTCGTCCACCAGGCGGTTCACCATGCCGATCTCGTAGGCCCTCTTGGCGGTGACGCCATCGTGCCCGGTCAGGATGATCTCCTTGGCGATCTTGGGGCCGACGATCCAGGGCAGGATCATGGCGACGATGCCGGCGCCGAACTTCAACTCCGGCTCGCCGAACACGGCATTGTCGCTGGCCAAGGTCATGTCGCAGGCTAGCGCCAGCTCGCAGGCGCCCGCCAGGCAGGGGCCGCGCACGGCGGCGATGGTGGGCTTGGGGAAGCGCCAAAAGCGGATGATGGCTTCGAAGTCATTGCGCAGGATGGGCCGCCAGTCCTCGACGCCTTCAGGCCGCCGGTCCTGCTGGTCCTTCAGGTCGAAGCCGGAGGAGAAGGCCTTGCCGGCACCGCTGACCACCAGGGCCCGGACCTCCGGATCGGCTTCCGCCTGGTCCATGGCGGCCTGCATCTCGGCCAGCATGGCCTGGGTCATGGCGTTCAGCCGCCGCGGGCGGTTCAGCAGCAGGTGCGCCACGCCGCCTTCGGCGGCGTAGACGATGGTCTCGTAGGTCATGGGCGCGCGGTCTCCTTCGGCCAAAGCAGCATCTGCGTGCAGCGAAAGAGCGCGATGGTCTTGCCGCTGGCTTCGTCCTGGGCGACGGCGTCCCAGACCTGGGTGGTGCGCCCGCGGTGCGCGGGGGTCGCGCGCCCCAAGACGCTGCCGCCCTCGCGCACCGTGCCGGTGAAGTTGCTCTTCAGTTCGATGGTGGTGAAGGCGGTCGCGCCCTCCGGCAGGTTCAGCATGGTGCCGATACCGGCCAGAGTGTCCACCAGGGCAATCACGCTGGCGGCATGGAGGTAGCCGTTGGGCGCCATGACCGCCCGCGTGACCGGCAGTCGGCCGACCAGTTCGTCCGGCGCGGCGGAGAGGAACTCCAACCCGATCTCACCGGGTAGGTAACCCTTCGTTCTTGCGTTCAGATAGTCCGGATCCGTTGAAAGGCGCTCGGCCATAACTGCTCCTCTGGGGTGCGACGGGAGGGCAAGTCTAGCCGCTGTCCGACAGCCGCGCAGCGATGATTGCGCGAGCGCGGGACCGCTTGCAAAGAACCGCCCGCGACACACATTGAGGCGGTAGGCGGTTCAACCGTTTTCGATCTCGACTCCGTCAGGCAGACCAAGCAAACAGACAATGCGCCTGACAGCGTTCAGTGCCCTCCGGCGTTGGACGCCCATAGGTGTGGCTTCATGATCTAGGGATGCGTCTCCGTTGGACTTCTCACTCGCCGCGCAGAACCTGATTTCGCCGCCGGTTCTGTTCTTCGCGCTGGGCTTGTTCGCGGCTCTCGCCCGCTCCGAGCTGGCGATCCCGGAGGCGGTGGCGAAGGCGCTCTCGCTCTTCCTCATGCTGGCCATCGGCTTCAAGGGAGGCGTGGCCGCCAGTGAGCACGGACTCGGTCTCGATCTCGTGCTGGTCATCCTCGCCGCGGTGGCCTTGAGCTTCACGATCCCGCTGATCGCATTTGCCGCCCTGCGCGCGACGACCAGGATCAGCCGGATCGATCAGGCGGCCATCGCGGCGCACTACGGCTCGATCTCCATCGTCACCTTCATCGCCGGGACGGCGGCCCTGGATGCCGCCTCTCTCTCCTACCCCGGCATCATGGTGGCCGCGGCCGCGGCGATGGAGGCACCGGCCATCATGACGGCCCTCTTCCTGGCGCGCGGCAAGGGCGATCAAGGCGCCCCCGCCGGCCAGACCCCTTGGCGCGAGGTGGCGCTGAACGGCTCCGTGGTGTTACTGATCGGGGCCTTCGCCATCGGCATGGCGACGGGCGACACCGGTTATCAGGAGATCGCCCCCTTCATCACCGACCCCTTCAAGGGCGTGCTGTGCCTCTTCCTCCTGGACATGGGACTGGTCGCGGGCCGCGAGCTGCGACAGGCGCGCAAGACGCTGACCCCGGCGCTGCTGGTTTTCGGTTTCTACATGCCGGTGGTCGGCGGTCTCCTGGGTGCCTTGGTCGCGGCTCTGATCGGCCTCGACAGGGGCGGCATCGCGCTGCTTTCGATCCTCACGGCCAGCGCCTCCTACATCGCCGTTCCGGCGGCCATGCGTCTGGCGCTTCCGGAAGCTAAGCCGTCGCTCTATCTGACCCTGTCCTTGGCGGTGACCTTCCCCTTCAATCTCACCCTTGGCATTCCTCTCTATATTATGGTGGCGGGCTGGCTGGCATAGGAGCTTCGGCATGGACGACCCCAAGACCTTTCCGAAGAAGCGGCTGTCGATCATCATCGAGGCGCCCTTCTTGAGCCGTCTTCTGGAGCTGCTGGATTCCCTGGACGTACCCGGCTACACGGCGATCCCGGCGCTGGCCGGCAAGGGGCAGAGCGGCTCTTGGCGGCGCGACTCCCTGTCGTCGGAAGCCAACAAGATGGTGCATGTCCTGATCATTCTGGACGAGGAGAAGGTGCCTGGCGTCCTGGAGGCCCTGCGCGACGTCCTGGAGCGCCAGATGGGCATCGTCACGCTGTCCGACGTCGAGGTCCTGCGACCAGACCTCTTCTGATCGGTTTAGACGCTTCAGTCTTGCCAGGGACCGTGCACGGAGCAGCCCAGATCGTGCAGCCGGCCGTCGGTCAGGCCATAGACCAGTCCGTGGATCTCCAGGATCTGGCCTGACTGCCAGGCCTCGCGGATAACCGGCAGCGACTTCAAGACCGAAACCTGGCGCATCACGTTGAGCTCACAGAGCCGATCCAGGCGGTTCTCGTCGCTGGCTTCCTGGGATAGGCGGTTCAGGTTGCTCGCGGCGAGGTCTCGGATCGGCTGCAGCCAGTCCTGCAGGACCTCGGGCTGGGGCTCGCCGACCGCCGCCTTGATGCCGCCGCAGCCGTAGTGGCCGCAGACGATGATGCTGCGGACCCTCAGTACGGTGATCGCGTAGTGGAGCACGGCCAGGCAGTTGCGGTCGCCGTTGTGCACCAGGTTGGCGATGTTGCGATGGACGAAGACCTCGCCCGGCTCCAGTCCGCAGATCTGGTTGGCCGGGACACGGCTGTCGGAGCAGCCGATCCAGAGATACTCCGGCTCCTGCAGGGCGGCCAGGCGGCGGAAGTAGCCCGGGTCCGCGCCCTCGCGGGAGGTGACCCACTCTTTGTTTCGTTCGAAGATGTCGCTTAGCATTGTCGAGCTTGGGCCTCAGGACATGGCGGTTTCGCCTTATTGCGTAAGGAAGCTGTATAATACAATGGGCCGGGAGGGGAGAAGAGCGATGAAGATGGTCGTGCCCATGGAGATCGGCATCTGCTGTAGCGATCTCGACCGCTTGCTGCCGTTCTACGTGCAGGAACTGGGCTTCCACCACGTGGGAACGGTCGAGGTGCCGGCGGAGAAGGCGGCCCAGACCGGCCTCAGCCGCGGCGGCTATCGGGTCGCCCGCCTGCAGACACCCTATGGGGAGCGCATCAAGCTCCTGGAGCCGGCGGAGCCGCCGCGGGTTCCCGACCTACAGGAAGAGATCCTTGTCCGACGCACCAACGCCTATGTGACCTTCATTTTAGAGGATCTCGATGCCATGATCGCGCGCCTGAGAGAAGCCGACGTCGTCTTCTTGAGCGGCGAGGGCCGCGTGGAAGTGCGGCCCGGCATCCATGTCGCCTTCGTGCGCGATCCGGAGGGCAACGTGCTGGAGTTCGTCCAGTACGACGACGTCGCCGCCTACCGTCCGGATATCCCCTGATCGAGTGAGGAGAACCCCTCCATGGCCTTGACGCTCTACGACCTTGCCGGCGCCGATCCCGCGATCCGCTTCAGCCC
Organism: Rhodospirillales bacterium; assembly: GCA_963669375.1. Classification (GTDB taxonomy): domain Bacteria; phylum Pseudomonadota; class Alphaproteobacteria; order Kiloniellales; family JACOMY01; genus JACOMY01. Next base: position 3,147,668 of record OY770024.1, read on the forward strand.
GCACTGCTGGCGCACCCGAATGGCCCTGGCGCACAAGGGGCTGGAGGTCGACTGCGTGCCCTGGCGCTTCAGGGAGAAAGAGGCGATCTCCTTCTCCGGTCAGGGCGTGGTGCCGGTGCTGGTCGACGGCGCCGACACGGTGGTCGATTCCTGGGACATCGCGGTCCACCTGGACCATCGCCATCCCGACCGCCCCCACCTCTTCGACCGCGAGCAGTCGCGCGCCCATGCGCTCTTCCTCAATCACTGGACCGCGCGGGTGCTGCATGCCGGCCTGATTCGGCACATTCTGCTGGACATCTATTCCCTGATCGACGAGGGCGACAAGGCCTACTTCCGCGAGAGTCGGGAAAAGCGCTTCGGCATGACCTTGGAGGAATTCGCCGCCGGGGCGGAGCTGCCGGCCTTCCGCGCCTCCTTGGCGCCCTTGCGCGCCACCCTAGAGGCGCAGGACTATCTTGGCGGTCACGCGGCCAGCTATGCCGACTACATCGTCTTCGGCGCCTTTCAGTGGGCGCGCGTCTGCTCGGCCAAGCAGTTGCTGGAGGAGGGCGATCCCATCGGCGCATGGCAAGAGCGCATGCTGGGCCTGCACGATGGCCTGGCCGCCGCCATGCCGGCGCGCGGGAGAACTTAATCCCGCGCTACTCTCGCCGCCTGTAGCCGGTCGGAGCCCATGGCGGCCTCCTCCACCATGCGGTGGATGATGTCGCCCAGCGGCTCCACCCGTTCGGCGAAGGCGGCCGAGGGGCCCATGGAGAGCAGGCCGCGTTCTATGTTGCCGCTGTCGTAGGCGGCATAGGCTTCGGTGCCGGCGACCAGCGGTCGGAACTGCTCGAAATCGTCCAGCCCGTCGGCCTCCATCGCGGCCACCTTGCGCGCCGCTTCGTTGTCGATGACCCGCATGGTGTTGCGGAAGGACTGCAGCACCAGCCGCGAACCGGTGGTCCCCGCGGCGAGCACGCGCTCCTTGTAGGCCGCGTCGGCCCAGATCTCCTCGGCGACGGTGAAGCGAGTGCCGACGACCACGGCATCGGCACCCATGGCGAGCGCGGCGGAGAGCTGCTGGCCGCAGCCGATACCGCCGCCGACGGAGAAGGGCAGGCTCAGCTGCCGGGCCGCCAGCGGCGTCTGCACCATGGTGCCGATCAGGTCCAGGCCCGGATGGCCGCCGCACTCGGCACCCACCACCGTGATCGCATCGACGCCCAGCTTCTGCGAGGAGACCGCGTGGCGGACCGAGGCCACCTTGTGGATCACCGTGCAGCCGGCCTCCTTCAGGATCGGCACCAATGCCTTGGGCGGCCGTCCGGCGGTCTCCACGATCCGCACGCCTTCCTCCAGCAGGATGCGCGTGTGGCTCTCCAGCACGGCATCGTCGCCGCCGTGGACGGCGAGATAGAGGTTGACGCCGAAGGGCTTGCCCTCGGTCAGGCGGGCGGCGAGCCGAAGCTCTTCGCGAAAGCGCTCGGGATCGGGGAAGGTCTTGGCGGTGATGAAACCCATGGCGCCGGCGTTGACCGCGGCGGCGACATAGCGGGCGTCCGCCAGCCACATGAGCCCGCCGGCCAGAATCGGGTGCCGGATCCCCAAGAGCTCGGTGATCCGCGTGCGAAAGACCTGCTCCATCAGCTTTCTTCCTCGTTCCTGTGGATCAGCGCGTCCAGGCCGACCACGCGGTCGGGCAGGGCGCGCAGGGGGTTGATCTCGATGGCGAACACCTGGTGCTCCAAACCGGCGATCACGCGAGACAGGGTGACGATGGCCGAAGACAGGGCGCCGAGGTCGGCCGCGGGCTTGCCGCGCGCGCCTTCCAGCAGGGGCAAGCCCTTCAAGGACCTGATCATGGAGAGCGCCTCGCTCTCGTCGATCGGCGCGTGCCGGAGGGCGACATCTTCCAGCACCTCGGTGAAGATCCCGCCCAGACCGAAGAGCACCAGGGGACCGAAGACCGGGTCGACCCCGGCGCCGAGGATGCAGTCGACGCCGGCCTCCACCATGGGCGCGACCAGCAGGCCCTCGGCCTGGACCTCGGGCGCCGCTCGGGCCACGGACGCCATGACCTCGTCGAAGGCTCGGCTTGCCTCGCCGGCGCCTTGAACATTCAGGCGCACGCCCCCGACCTCTGTCTTGTGCGCGATCTCCGGCGCCGAGATCTTCATCGCCAGGGGTTGGCGGATCTCCTCGGCCGCCGCCGCCGCTTCCTCGGCGCTGGTGACCAGACGGTCGGCCACCATGGGGAGGCCCGCCTCGGCCAGGTAGGCCTTTGCCTCGCGCTCGCCGATCGGGCCTCTCGGCAGCGGCGGCGGCGGAGAGACGTCCCGCCGCGATCGTGGCGGCGCCTGGAAACGCTCGCCGAAGCCCATCAGCGCGGCGATGGCGGCGACGGCGCGGCTGGGGTCCTCGAAGACGGGATAGCCCTCCGCCTCGTAGCCGGCGACGATCTCCGGCGCGGCCAGGATCGATTGGACCAGCAGGATGTCGCGACGCTGGCCGATGCCGGCGTTGCAGGCCGCCTTCAGTTTCTCGGCGATCATGGTGGAGCCGGCGACCGAGGTCCAAAAGGCGATGACCGCGTCATAGCCGCCCTGGTTCAGGACGATGCGCATGCCGTCCTCGATCAAGCCGATGTCGTTGAAGGCCTGGGCGGTGACGTCGACCGGGTTCTTGGCCGACGCGAAGGGCAGGCGTTCCTTGAAGGCGGCCTGGGCGGCGGCCGGCATGGGCGCCACCTCGACGGCGTTCTCCTCGGCGGCGTCCGCCATCAGCACGCCGGCGCCGCCGGAGATGGTGACGATCCCCAGCTTGCGCCCGGCCGGGTAGATGCGTGGGCGCGCGGCATAGGCGATGTCCAGCATCTCCTCGGTGCTGGCGGCGCGATGGGCGCCGTACTGGGCCAGCACGGCGTCGTAGACCCTGTCCTCACCGGCCAGCGAGGCGGTGTGGGAGGCGGCGGCTGCCGCGCCTATGGCACTGCGCCCCACCTTCATGAAGATGACCGGCTTCTTGGCCGCGCGCGCCGTCTCCAGGGCGCGGATCAGACCGGGGCCGTCCTTGATGCCCTCGGCATAGGCGGCAATGGCGTGGGTGGCCTCGTCCTCAGCCAGAAGGCCGATGGTCTCGGCGACGTCCAGATCGACCTCGTTGCCGGTGGTGACCAGCTTGCCTACCCCCAGCCCGCGTCCGCGCGCCGTGAAGTAGATGTGCGTGCCGTAGGCGCCCGACTGGCTGGCGATCGCCAGGCCGCCGGGCTTCGGCGGCCCCCGGTCCAAGGTGGTGGAGAAGGTGGCGGTAAAGCCGGTCTCGGCATTGAAGCAGCCCAGGCAATTGGGCCCGATCACGCGCAAACCCGTGCGCTGGCAAAGTGCCCGGATCGCCTCCTGGCGTCGGCGTCCCTCCGGTCCCTCCTCGGCGAAGCCCGACGAGAAGACGATGCAGGCCTTGACCCCCTTGTCGGCGCAGGCCTCCAGGACGCCGTTCACCAGCGCCGCCGGCAGGGCCACTAGGGCGACGTCGACCGGCCCCTCGACCGCGTCGATGGAGGGCCAGGCCGGCAGGCCCTGAATAGTCTCTCGCTTGGGGTTGATCGGATAGACCGCGCCGCCAAAGCCGGCCGCCTTCATGTAGGCGATCGGCCGTCCGCCGATCCGCGCCGGGTCGTCGGAGGCACCGATCACCGCCACCGATCCGGGCGCCAAGAAGTCATCCAGACGCGTGCGCCCCATGGGCTCAACCACCTCTCAGTTTGGAAATGGTGGTGGAGGAGGCGATCCCCTCCAGGCTGGCCTTGACCGAGAGCAATGCCGCGCCGGGCTCGGCGAGGAAGGCTGTCACCGTCGGTTCGGCCTCCTCCTCGCGCGTGACGGTGAAGCCCTTCGCGCCAAAGGCCTCCGCCCAGCGGGCGAAGTCGGGATTGACCAGGTCGGTTGCCACCGTGCGGCGCGGGAACTCGCGTTCCTGATGCAGGCGGATGGTGGCGTAGCTGGCGTTGTCGCAAACCACGATCTTCGGTTTGGCGCCGGCGGCGATGCCGCTGGCCAACTCGTTGCCGGTCATCATCAGGCCGCCGTCGCCGGTAAAGGAGATCACCGTGCGGTCGGGATGGCGCAGGCTGGCGGCGACCGCGCCGGGCACGCCCAGCCCCATGGCGCCGCCGACCATCCCCAGCGCCCGCTGGCTGCCGTCCCAGGGCCAGAGCGCGTTGACCCAGCTGGAGAAGTTGCCGGCATCGGTCACCACGATGGCGTCGCCGGGCGCCTGCTCGGCGATGGGCTTCACCACAACCCCGAAGTCCAGGCCGTCGTCGAACTGGCGGACCCGGTAGCCGCGCAGGCGCTTGCTGACCTCTCCGACGGCGTCGACCCATTGGCGCCGCTGGTCGGGCACCGCGGCATTGGCGGCCGCGAGCGCCTCCAGGAAGCGGGCGGGATCGCAGGTGAGGCCCAGGTCGGTGCGGAAGACGCGCCCCACCTGCGCCTGGTCCGGGTAGACGTGGACCAGGGGCTGGTCGGGCTGCGGCGCCTTGGGCAGCTGATAGCCCTGCGTCGGGGTGTCCCCCAAGCGTGTGCCGACCGCCAAGATGAGGTCGGCCCGGGAGAGCGCCTCGACCGCGGGCCGGGGGATCTTGAAGCCCAGCTGGCCGGCGAACAGCGGGCTGGCGTTGTCGAAGATCTCCTGATGCTTGAAGGTCAGGGCGACCGGCAGGTGGTGCGCCTCGGCGGCGTTCGCCAAGGCCCGACGGCCGGCCGGGTGATCCAGCTTGCCGCCGGCGATCAGCAGGGGACGCTCGGCCTTCTCCAAGAGCGCCAGGGTCTGGCGCAGGTCGTCGGCGTTCGGTCCGCTCGCCGGCAGGGGATAGGGTGCTTCGACGGACGCTGCGGTCTGATCGCCCAGCATGTCTTCCGGCAGCACGACCACGGCCGCGCCGGGCGTTCCGGACTGCGCCGCGTGGAGGGCGCGGGCGATAACCTCCGGCAGGCGGTCGGCATTTTCCACTTCCCAAATGCCCTTTGCCATGTCGGCGAAGGTCTTGACGTAGTCGACCTCTTGAAAGGCGCCTCGACCGCGCTCCCAGCGGGCCACCTGGCCGATCAGCACCAGCAGGGGCTGGGCGTCCTGCTGGGCCGAGTGGATGGCGATGGAGACGTTGGTGGCGCCGGGCCCGCGGCTGACCGCGACCAATCCGGGCCGGCCGGTCAACTTGGCGTCCGCCAGCGCCATGAAGCCGGCGCCGCCTTCGTGCCGGCAGGCCAGCACGTCGATCTCCGGGCGCTCGGCCAAGGCATCCAGCAGCGCCAGATAGCTTTCGCCCGGCACGCAGAAGAGGCGGTCCAGGCCATGCGCCACCAGGCAGTCGACCAAGAGATCGGCCGCGCGTTGCATCCATTCCTCCTTAGGTTTCGTCGGGACAGCAGCTTGTCAGGGTGAGACCTTTCGCATTAGATTGCTCTGCGAAACTCAGTTTCACAAGTACGCACAGCCGTGAGCTGAGAGCAAGACATCCAAGACCGTCAGGGAGGTACAGCGATGGTAACGAGGTTCCTGGGCGCGATGGCTGCGGTCACCCTCGCAGCGTCCGCCGCTTACGCGGACGAAACGATCGAGCTGCCGGGCCAGCTTGCCTGGACAGCCTACGGCACCGGGTCCGCCGGCTACAACCAATCTGTCGCCATCGGTTCCGCCTTGAAGAACGTCGTCGGCACCGACCTGCGCGTGCTGCCGGGCAAGAACGACGTGGCCCGCACCGAGCCGCTGCGCCGTGGCAAGGTGCAGTTCTCGGCCACCGGCGTCGGCGGTTCCTTCATGGCGCAGGAGGGCGTCTTCGCCTTCGGCACCGAGAACTGGGGTCCGCAGGCGGTTCGCGTGCTGCTGGCCAACAACGGCGGCGGCATCAATCTGGCGGTCGGCGTCGCCGGCGACATCGGGGTCGAGCAGTACGCCGATCTCAAGGGCAAGCGGGTCGCCTGGGTGAAGGGTGCGCCGGCATTGAACGTCAACACCACGGCCTACCTGGCCTACGCCGGCCTCACCTGGGACGACGTCGAGAAGGTGGAGTTCGGCGGCTTCGGCGACAGCTGGAAGGGTCTGATCAACGACCAGGTCGACGCGGCCTTCGCCTCTACCAACTCCGGCCGCGCCTTCGAGGCCGAGTCCTCCCCGCGCGGCCTGGTCTGGCCGCCGATCAACCCCGACGATACCGCCGGCATTGAGCGCATGCAGGCCATCGCCCCCTTCTTCCGCACCAACACGGCAACGGTCGGCGCCAACATCTCCGCCGAGAACCCCTCGCCGGGCGCGACCTATGCCTACCCCGTCCTGATCGCCATGGAGGATCAGAACGCGGACCTGGTCTACAACATGACCAAGGCGATGGTTGAGCTCTTCCCCGACTACGAGGGGGCGGCCCCGGGCATCAACGGTTGGGCCCTGCGCAACCAGAACTTCGAGTGGGTCGTGCCCTATCACGAGGGCGCCATTCGCTACTTCAAGGAGATCGGCGCGTGGAGCGACGCGGCCCAGGCGCACAACGACGGCCTAGTCGCCCGCCAGCAGGTCCTGATGGACGCCTGGAAGAAGCTGAAGAACAGCGGCACCGCCGAGGAAGACTGGGTCGGTGCCTGGGATGTCGCCCGGCGCCAGGCCTTGACGAACGCCGGCCTCCAGGTCGTCTTCTAGAGCACGGTAAAAGAGGGTCGAGAGAGAGGCGGCCGGGAGGGAAACCCGACCGCCTCTCTCGCCTTTAGAGCCTATCCTCCGAGCCCAGAAGCGATGACCAGCGAGACCGACGCCGCCGAGGCCTTGCGCAAGAAGACGGTGGAGCGCACGCGTACGCCGCGCGGTCCCATGCGCCTGATCTTCATCCTCTTCACCCTGGCCGCCGTGCTGCTGGCCATCCACCAGCTCTTCAATCTGCAGTTCTTCGGCATCGTCTTCATCGAAGGCCGATATCTCTATCTTCTGGCCGGTTTGTTTCTCTCGCTCTCCTTCCTCACCTTCCGCGGTTGGGGCGAGTCGCCGGGAGTGCCGGCGATCGACATCTTTCTGGCCCTGCTCTCCATCGTGGTCGCCGGCTACTTCGCCTGGACGGCCGATGTGTCGCTGGAGCTGGGCTGGGAGTTCGCGCCGCCGCGCCCGGCGCAGTTCGCCTCCCTCGCCTTCGTGCTCCTGACCTTGGAGGCGACGCGGCGGGCGGGCGGAACCGCGATCTTTCTCTTCGTGCTCTTCTTCGCGCTCTTCCCGACCTTCGCCGGCCACATGCCGCTGATCTCCGGCGTGCAGTCGCCCTTCTGGGACGTGATGAGCTACAACGTGCTCTCCTCCGAGGCCTCCTTCGGCATCCCGATGAAGGCCTTCGGCGGACTGGTGATCGGCTTCATCCTCTTCGGTGCCGTCCTGCAGCGCACCGGCGGCGGCGTCTTCTTCAACGACCTGGCCCTCTCCCTGGTCGGCGGGTTCCGCGGCGGCGCGGCCAAGGTCGCGATCTTCGCCTCGGGCTTCATGGGCTCCATGTCGGGCTCGGTCATCTCCAACGTGCTCACCACCGGCGCCGTCTCCATTCCGGCGATGCGCAAGACCGGCTTCTCGCCCCGCTATGCCGCGGCGACGGAGGCCTGCGCGTCCACCGGCGGCGTCCTGATGCCGCCGATCATGGGCGCCACGGCCTTCGTCATGGCCTCCTTTCTCTCGCGGCCCTACGTCGAGATCGCGCTGGCCGCGGCCATCCCCTCCTTCCTCTACTACTTCGGCCTCTTCGTGCAGATCGATGCCTATGCCGCGCGCCGCCGCCTGGTCGGAATGGAGCGGCGAGAGCTACCCAGCCTCGTCGCCACCTTGAAGTCCGGCTGGATGTATCTGCTGGTCTTCGCCGTCTTGATCTACATGATGGTGGCCTGGCGGATCGACACCCTGGCGCCCTTCTATGCGACCGGTCTCCTGCTGGTCATCAATCAGTTCGTGCCGCAGCACCGCCTCTCCTGGCAGGCCTTCTGGGACATGGTGGTCGGCATCGGCAAGGCCCTGGCGGAGCTGGTGGCGATCCTCCTTGGCGTCGGCCTGATCATCGGCGCCTTCTCGCAGACCGGGGTGGGGGGCACCTTGGTCAACGACCTGGTCTTCCTGGCCGGCGGGTCAATCATCATGCTTCTGCTGATGGGCGCGGTGACCGCCTTCATCTTCGGCATGGGGATGACGGTGACGGCCTGCTACATCTTCCTGGCCGTGGTGCTGGCCCCGGCCTTGGAGCAGGCCGGTCTCAACCAATTGGCCGTCCACCTCTTCATCCTCTACTTCGGCATGGTGAGCTACATCACCCCGCCGGTCGCGCTCGGCGCCTTCGCGGCTGCCACCATGGCGCGCACCGGGCCGATGGGCGTCGGACTGGAAGCCATGCGCCTGGGCGGCGTCATCTACGTCGCTCCCTTCTTCTTCGTCCTCAATCCGGCGCTGATCGGCGAGGGCAGCACCGGCGCCGTCGCCGTGACCCTGGCGACGGCCGTTATCGGCGTCACCTTCCTGGGCTCCGGCCTGCAGGGCTACGTGCCCCTTCTGGGCCGCCTGCCGGACGGCATGGCCGGCCTGCTGTTGAAGCTTCTGCTGGTGATCGGCGGGCTCTTCTGCGCGGCGCCCGGCGGCGAGTGGATCGGCCTCAGCCACCTCGCCTTGACGGCGATCGGCATCCTGGTCGCAAGCCCGGCCCTGCTGGCGGCGATACGATCACGGATCGGCGCCCGCGAGGCTCAGCCTTAGGTCCACGCACTCTCCCGCCGCCCGGAATCCGCGCCGCGTCGTTCTTTCGCCTTTCATTTCACCACGGATCGATTACCTTCGCGCCGCGCATAGGGGATATGCAACAACTGCACGGGACGGAACAGGGGTCCCGAAAGGGCGGCATCCGAACGCGGGGGAGGAGATAAGCCAGGTGTTGGAACGTTTTGTGGCGGTCGTCGACGCGCTGAACGAGGGCGTCGGCCGAACAGTTGCCTGGCTGACCTTGGGCACCGTGTTGGTCACCTTCGCCGTGGTCTTCATGCGCTACGCGCTGGAGACCGGCTTCATCTGGATGACCGATCTCTATGTCTGGACCCATGCCTTGGTCTTCGTGGTGGGCGCCGGCTACACCTTCAAGCACGGCGGGCACGTCAGGGTGGACATCTTCTACACCGCGATGACGGCCAGGAAGCGGGCCTGGGTCGATATCTTCGGAACCTTTGTCTTCCTCTTCCCCTGGCTTACCGTCATCGGTTTCTACTCCGCCAAGCCGATCATCGACGCCTGGGAGATCCTGGAGCCCTCGGCCAACCAAGGGGGCATGCCCGGCCTCTTCATCATGAAGACCTCGCTCTGGGTCTTCTGCGCTCTGGTCGGGTTGCAGGGCCTGGCGCTCGTGGCGCGCTCCATCCTGGTGCTCAAGGGGCGAGAGGAATTCTCGCCCGTGACCAGCCACTAGCCGCGACCGCGAGGAGATCGAGATGCATTCCCTCCTGGGCGAGATCATCGCGCTGAGCATGTTCGCGGCCACCATCGGCATCGTGCTGATCGGCTATCCGGTTGCTTTCACCCTGGCCGGCACCGGGCTTATCTTCGGCGTGATCGGCAACCTCTTGGGCGTATTCGACTTCGACTTTCTGAACGCCCTGCCGCAGCGCTACCTGGGCACCATGACCAACGAGGTGCTGGTGGCGGTGCCGCTCTTCGTCTTCATGGGCGTGATGCTGGAACGCTCGCGCATCGCCGATGCGCTGCTGACCACCATGGGCCAGCTCTTCGGCGGCCTGCGCGGCGGGCTCGGCATCTCGGTCGTGCTGGTCGGCGCGCTGCTGGCGGCCTCGACCGGGATCGTCGGCGCCACCGTGGTGACCATGGGCCTGCTATCCCTGCCGGCGATGATGCGCGCCAACTACGATCCGAAGCTGGCGGCCGGCGTCATCTGCGCCTCGGGCACCCTTGGCCAGATCATTCCGCCCTCCGTGGTGCTGATCTTCGTCGGCGACTTCCTGCAGAACGCCAACCAGTCGGCCCAGCTGGAGATGGGCAACCTGACGCCAGACCCGCTCTCGGTCGGCCAGCTCTTCACCGGAGCCTTCCTGCCGGGACTAATGCTGGTGTTCCTCTACATGGGCTGGGTTCTGCTGAAGGCTTTCATCGACCCCAAGGCGGCACCGGCCCTGCCGATGAGCGACGATGAACGCCGTGGTCTCTTCAAGCGCGTGCTCTTCGTGCTGGTGCCGCCCTTGACCCTCATCGTCGCGGTGCTGGGATCGATCCTGGCGGGTATCGCGACGGCCACCGAATCGGCCGGCGTGGGTGCCGTCGGCGCCATCATCCTGGCCGCCGCCAGCCGCAAGCTGAACATGGCCGTCCTGCAGGAGGTCATGCGTTCCACCCTCAAGGTGAGCTCCCTGGTCTTCGTCATCCTGATGGGGGCCTCCGTCTTCTCCCTGGTCTTCCGCGGCCTCGGCGGCGAGAAGGTGGTGGAGGACGTCTTGAGCGCGCTGCCCGGCGGTCAGGTCGGCGCCATCCTGGCGGTGATGGCGCTGATGTTCTTCCTCGGCTTCTTCCTCGACACCTTCGAGATCATCTTCATCATGGTGCCGATCACCGCGCCGGTCTTGATCAAGATGGGCGTCGACCCGCTGTGGCTGGGGGTCATCATCGGCGTCAACCTGCAGACCTCCTTCCTGACGCCACCCTTCGGCTTCGCGCTCTTCTACCTGCGCGGCGTGGCCGGCAAGTTCGTCAACACGGTGCAGATCTACCGCGGCGCCATCCCCTTCGTCGGCGTGCAACTGGTGGCGATCGCCATCCTCTGGATGCTGCCCGAGATCGCCACCTGGCTGCCGGGCGAAGTCTATGCGGTTGGCCCGATAGAGAACATCGGCGCGGACGGCGAGCCGGAAAGCCTGGACAGCCTCTTCGAGGCGCCCTTGCTGGACGAGGGCAGCGACAGCCTGATCCCCAGCTTCGAGAACTAGACCAAGTTTCAGACGATAGATCGATCCGATCTATCGTCATCGCGCTCTAGCTCGCCCGCTTCCTCTCGCGACGCAGCGCGCTCGGCGCGTGGCCGAAGCGCTGCTTGAAGCGGCGGCTGAAGTGGGCGGAGCTCTGGAAGCCCCAACCGAAGGCGATCTCGGTGATGCTGGGGCCCGCCGGCATCAGGACCTCCCGGCGCGCGCCCTCCAGCCGCTCCCGGCGGATGGACTCGGTCAAGGTGTAAGGCCTCTCCGCGAAGAGCATATGGAGATAGCGGACGGAGACGCCCTGGCGGCGGGCCAGCCAATCGGGCGTCAGGCGCGGGTCGCGCGCGTGGCGCCTGATCTCCGTCTCGACGGCCAGGCGCAGTGCCTCGCCTCGGCTCATGGGCGCCGGCGGTCGCTCGGCGACGGCGGCGCTCACCAGCAAGTCCTGCGCGATCGCCGTCGAGCGATGCCAAGCCGCTTCCGCCTGATCGGGCATGACATCGCTTAAGCTCTCGAGATAGCCGGCGAGAAGGGCGGCTTCCGGCCGTTGGCTCGGCAACCGCAGCGGCGCCGCCCGAGCGCCGCCGGGCACCAGCGGACCCAAGGTGTCTTTGGAGAGCAGCAAGGTGATCTTGCGCAAGGGCGCCCTGATCTCGAAGTCGATGGGCTGCGCGCTGTCCCAAAGGAAGAGGTCGCCGGGGCCGAGCAGGGCGCTTACCTCGCCTTGTCGCACCGCCTCCCGGCCTTCCAGCACCAGCAAGAGGCCGAAATGCGCGTCCTCGGTGCGCCGAATCTCCGCTTGGCGCCGCGTCCCGGCGCAGGGTTGGCAACTGCAGGCAATGAGCGAGAGATCGCCGGCCGGGCGCCAGGTCAGCTCCGCGTCGAAGCCAGACGTCCCGGTCCGTGGCTCCAGCGCCCAGGGCAAGTGCGTGGTGTCGAGCACGTCCCGCCAGGCGTCCCAGCGCGCCGGCCCCGCGAACGGTCCGGCACTCCACTGCTGCGCGTGCGCCGCTGCGCTCACCTCACTTGCGTCCTTTCCGGTCGGCACCTACCCATCTTCGCTCGCCGCCGGCTGCCGTGCAACGCCGCGACTTCGCCCAGGGGCATGTCGGCCTTCCCGCCCAGGCAAGCAATCGCGTCGACGAGGCGCCATCCTCATCGACACGCTATGGGAAAACAGCGGGAGGAACGACAGATGCGACGCGACATAGAGTTCGCCACGGAGGACGGGGTCACCTTGCGCGGGTGGTTCTACAAGGCAGCCGGAGAAGCCGACGCTGCCACGGTCATCATGGCGCACGGCTTTTCGGCGACCAAGGAGATGCACCTGGACGACTTCGCCGATCACTTCGCCGCCGAGGGCTTGAACGTGCTGGTCTACGACAACCGCTGCCTCGGCGACAGCGACGGCAGTCCCCGCGGCGAGATCGATCCCTGGCAGCAGATCCGCGACTATCGCGATGCCATCACCTTCGCCTCCACCTTGGAGGAAGTCGACGCCGGCCGTATCGGCATCTGGGGCTCGAGCTACAGCGGCGCCCATGTGCTGGTGGTGGCGGCGGTCGACCGGCGGGTCGGCTGCGTCGTCTCGCAGGTGCCGCTGGTCGACGGGCTGGCGAACGCGCGGCGGCTGATACGCTCGGACATGTGGGCGGGCTTGCGCGCCGGTCTGCAGGCCGACCGCGAGGCCCGCTGGCGCGGCGAGCCGCCGGGCATGATTCCCGTGGTCTCGGAAGACCCCGCCGGCGCCTGCGTGCTGCCGACCGAAGACAGCAGCGAGTTCTTCTTCCGCATCACCAAGGAGCGGGAGATGCGCTGGGAGAACGCCGTCACCCTGCGCTCGGTCGAGCTCTTCACCGAGTACAATCCCGGCAGCTACATCGGTCTGATCGCGCCGACGCCGCTGATGCTGGTGGTGGCGCGCGACGATCACCTGACTCCGGCCGACCTGGCGCTCTCGGCCTATGAAGATGCCTTGGAGCCGAAGAAGCTGCTGGTGCTGCCAGGCGGGCACTTCGACGCCTACGTCGGCGATGCCTTCAAGACCTCGGCGCCGCAGCAGAGCGCCTGGTTCCGCCAGCATCTAGGGTAGACCGGTCTGTCTAGAATATGCTGTGCGCCAAGCGGTAGGCCATCAGCTCTTCCTGCGTCAGCACGTACATCTTGGCCGGCGGTGCCTGCAGGGCGTGGGTCCAGACCCGGGGATCCACGCCCCAGTGGTCGAGGCGGGTCAGGATCTCGTAGTTCAGGTGCTGTACGTCGGCGACGGCGCGGTCGGCGGTGAGGCCGGCCGCGTTGGCCAGATAGGGTTGATGCAGGCCGATCCAGGCATCGCGGGCGACGCGTCGGCGCTCTCCGGCGGCCAGCACCAAGGGGCAGGCCGAGGCGCAGTAGGCCCCTTCCGGGACCAGGGTTTCCAGGCTGCGCGCGCGCAGGTAGTCGCCCATCGCCAGGGCCTCCTGCACCAATCCGCCGGGCGACAGCAGGACCAGCACCTCCGCGACCTCGTCGTGCTTCAGGTCGAAGCGACGCAGTTCGGCGGCCGTGCCGGCCTCGATCATGCCCAGGGCGACGATGGCCGGCCGGCCCTCCAGGTCGACCCAGGAGAAGGTCATGGGGCCCCGGCTCGGCTCCAGGGCCTCGCGGCTGCCCGGCAGGTGCGGCAGGCCGCCGTCCGGGGCCATGGGGAAGGCGGCCGGATCGTAGGGGCGCAGCTGGTCGCCCGGGCTCGGCCGCTCCAGCGGCATGGGCGTCGCCGGTCCGCTCTGCTCCAAGCGGCCGGGACCCTCCGGCAAGGCAGGATCGCGGCCCGAATCCAGCCACGGCACCTTGGCGCTGTCGGCCATGTCGGCAACCACGATGGCGAGGGCCAGCACGACCCAAAGGCGCAGGATCCAGGCAAGCGCGCGGCTGCCGGCCTTTGCCGTTTCCATGTTCTAGCGTCTCACCCGGCGCCGCGCCGGGCGCGGCTCTCGTCCAGGTTCTCCACGGCGGCGCCGTCGGCGGTGGCGGGAGGCTGGGCAACAGGAGGCTGGGCAACAGGAGGCTGGGCAACAGGAGGTTGGGCGGCAGGTTGCGGCGCGGCAGGCGCCGGTGCTGACGTCTCGACCGGCGGCTTGTCGTCCTGGCTCTCGCCGGCCTGCTCGACGCCCTGGGCGGCCCGCGACAGACGGCTCCAAGCCTCCAGTGCCGCTTGCAGGTCTCTAAGACTCATGATCTCGTGGTGCGCCAGATGCCGCTCCTCGCGCCGGATCGAGGCATGCACCACCATGAGGATCAGCACCAGGACACCGGGCAAGAGGTCGATGGCGATGGCGCCCGCCCAGCTGGGGACGAAGTCGCCGGCGTAGAGCAGCACCGCCTCGGCCGAGGAGAGCGGCGTGAAGCGCAGCGGCTGGACCGCCGGCCGCGCCAGGATCTCGTCGGCGGCGGCGGCCAGGGCGGCGGAGGTCTCCGCCACGGTCTCGCGGACCTCTTCCAGCACCTGGGATTGCCGGTCGCGCAGATCGGCGCTCAAGCCGGTGACCGCCGGCATGATGAAGGAGCGCGAGAGGTCCTCGGCCTGGCGTCTGACGGCGGGCGCGATGGAGGTCTGGGTCATCGCCGAGATGACGCCGGCCAGGGCCACGGCCTCGTCGGCGAAGCGGACGCTGCGCTCGCCGATCGGCTGGGTGCCGCCGACGATGGCGCGCATCAGGTCGAGATGCTCGCTGCCCTCGGCGAAGAGGGTCTGCACCGGCTCCCGCGAGGCCTCGATCTGGTCGCCCAGGTCCTGCAGCTGCTGGGACATCTGCGCCAGGTACTGCGCCACGGTCCCACGGCCGGAGGACCCGGTGAGCGCGCCTTCCTCCTGCTCGCGGTCGGACAAGAGGGCGAAGCGCTGCTGGGCGATGCGGATGTCGGGCAGCAGCGACTGGGCGGCGAGCGCGTTCTCGTGCGCCTGCTCCAAGCGTTCCTGATAGTCGACGACGGTCTCCGCCATGTGCTGCTCGACCGACGCGGCGCCGGCCAGGGCCGCCGCGTTCAGCCAGCTCGACATGGCGACGATGGCGCCGCAGCCGACCAGCATGGCGATGGTGAGCGCCAGGCGCGTGGCGCCGGTGCGCATCTGCGGCAGGAACTTCAGGATGTAGGCCCAGAAGATGAAGATGCCGACCGAGACCGCGCCGGAATAGACGACGGCCGCCCCGAAGGTCAGCAAGCCGGCGCCGTCCAGGAGGCCGCGCACGCCGATATAGGTGTAGACGCCGCTGGCGACGGCCAGCACGCCCAGGGCCGCCATGGTCATGGCCTCCAGGCCGGCCACGCCCTGTCTCAGTTCCCGCGCCATTTCCCTCTCAGCACTCCATCTGGCGGCAGCCTAGCACAGGCAAGGCGGCCGAAGTTGGGCGGATTGACAGTCCAACCCGCAAGACCCTATCTCTTGGGCATGTTCCTTGCCAGCCAGCGTCTGAAGCCAGGGTAACTTTCTTCCGCTCATCGCTTGTGCAGCCGGACCGCGCTCCCCGTGCGTCTACGTGGGGGCGTTTGCGTCCGCTCGCGGCCGTCCGTGCGTTTGCCGGTCGGCCCCCTGTGCACCGCGATGGGAGAATGCCCGTGACGCATCGAAAGCCCTGGGAGGAATGCCCCCCCGAACCAGACGACCAGGCCGAGAGGGAGGCCGAGGATCAGCGCCGACGCTTCGCCAAGGCGCTGGCCCGCGACGCCTTCGGGCGCCACTATTGGGACGAGAGAATGGCCCTGGAGGTGCGGCGGGCCGCCCGCAAGCGCCGCTGCTAGGTGGTCGGGCCCCGGGCGAGGCTCGGGCCCGCCCCCAACGATGGGAAGACCGAGAGCGATGAGCATGACGCTTGCCACCGCCGCGATCTCCGTCGATCGCGACCCGCGCCGCAACGGCCGGGCTATTCTGGCGGCCATGCGCCAGGCCAAGGCGGGCGGCGCCCGGATGGTTCACTTCTGCGAGGGCGCCGCCTCCGGCTACGCCAAGAGCGAGGTCTCCGGCTGGGAGGGCTATCCTTGGGAGGTGCTGCGCCAGACCCTTCTGGAGATCGGAGAGCAGGCCCGCCGCCTGTCGCTTTGGACCGTGGTCGGCGCCGCCCACCGCCTGACGGCGCCGAACGCGCCGCACAACTGCCTCTACGTCTTCTCGCCCGACGGCCGCTTGGCGGGCCGCTACGACAAGCGCTTCTGTTCCAACAGCGAGTTGAAGGGCTGGTACAGCCCGGGAGGGCATCCCCTCCTCTTCAAGGCCGGCGCTCTCGTCTTCGGCTGCGCGCTCTGCATCGAGCTGCAGTTTCCGGAGGTCTTCGCCGACTATGCCGCCGCCGGTGCCGACTGCGTCCTGGTGTCGAGCTACAGCGGCAATTCCTTCTTCCTGACCTTGGCGCAGGCCCACGCCGAACTCTACGGACTATGGGTCAGCCTGTCGGAACCGCTCAAGGCCAACGGCGGCGCCGGCGCGGCACTGATCGGTCCCGACGGCAGCCTCTTGGCGCAGACCTCGGCCGGGGTCGTGACCTGCGACCTCTGCCCCGAGGACGGCCGCTGGGAGATCCCGCTGCGCCGGGCGCGTCCCTGGCGGCAGAAGGCGCGGGCGGGCGGCATCTATCGGGGACCCTGGCAGGACGATCCGCGCAGTCTGGACCGAGACAGCTTCTAGCGCGCGCTAACGTGAGACGGAGTGCCTTGCCAGGTCACAATCGAGAGGTAAGATCGGGGCCATGAACCGCAACCCTCTCCGACCCATCACCGACGCCGAAATCCGCACCTACGAGGAAGACGGCGTGGTTTGTCTGCGTGGCCTCTTCGACCCCGCCTGGCTCGACTATCTGCGCGACCTGATCGACCAGGACATCGCCGAGCCCTCGACCATGCGCAAGCATGTGGACAAGGAGGGGGCGAGCGGCCACTTCTTCGCCGATACCTTCGTCTGTCATCACGTCACCGGCTTTCGCAAGGCCATCGACGAATCGCCCATGGCGGAGGTTGCCGGCCGCGTGCTGGGTGCCCGCAAGGTCAATCTGCTGTTCGACCAGATCCTGGTGAAGGAGCCCAACACCTCGACCCGCACGGTCTGGCATCACGACGCCACCTATTGGCCGGTCGCGGGCGATGCGATCGCCACGCTGTGGCTGGCGCTCGACGCCGCCACCCAGGAGACCGGGGCCATGGAGTTCGTGGCCGGCTCACACCGCTGGGGCCAGCGCTTCAAGGCGGTGAGCTTCGATCCCAAGCAGACCTACAAGGAAGAGCTGCCGCCGGTGCCCGACATCGAGGCGGAGCGCGACCGCCACCGGATCATCAGCTACGACCTGGAGCCCGGCGACTGCACCCTGCACCACGGCCTCCTGCTGCACGCGGCGCCGGGCAACGCCAACGCGACGCAGCGGCGGCGCGCCTACCTGACGCGCTGGGCGGGCGACGGCGTTACCTACCATCCCAGGCCCAACCTGCAGCAGATGCTGCGCGACCCCGGCATTCCTGCCGGCGCGCCGCTGGATTGCGATCTCTTCCCCGTCGTCTGGCGCCGGCCGGAGCCGGAGATCGCGGCCTAACCCCGTTCAGCCCGACCCGCAGAGCCGGTCGAGGATCAGCCCGCGTTCCCTGTAGGGCGGGCTGGCGGCGGCCCAGGTCAGCCAGTAGCACTCCTTCATGCGGATCGAGGGCTCGGCCAAGCGCCGCAGGCGTCCGGCCGAGAGTTCGCGCTCGATGAGGGCAAGCGAACCCAGCAGGACGCCGGCGCCCGCCACCGCCGCGGCGAGGCCCTGGGCGAAGGTATCGAAGCGCAGGCTGGGCGGCCTGGGCGGAGCGACCTGGGCGGCGGCCGCCCAGTCCAGCCAGCCGTCGCGGAAGCTGGAGACCGCGATCTGCGGCAGAGAGCGCCAGTCCTGCTCGCGCCCCTCGAGCACGGCCGGGGCCGCGACCGGCGCCAGGATCTCGTCGAACATCTTCTTGCCCTGCCGCTCCGGCCAGTCGCCGGCGCCGAAGCGTACCTCCAAGTCGGCGTTCACCGCCGCGTAGTCGCCGGCGCGCTGCATGGTGAAGAGCGAGACCTGCAGGTCCGGAAGCTGGCGCAGGAGAAGAGGCAGACGCGGCGCGATCCAAAGCTCGCCCGTTGCCGAGGTAGCCGCGATCGACAGCCGCCGGCGCGGCGCGCTGAAGAGATCGGCCGTGCTGCGCTGCAGCGCGCTGAGCGCGGCGCGGACGTGGGGCGCATAGGACTCCCCGTCGACGGTGAGCTCGACACCCCTGGGCAGGCGGATGAAGAGCGGCACGCCCAGGCGCCCTTCCAGGTTCCGGATGCGCTGGCTGACGGCGGCCTGCGTGAGCCCCAACTCGTCGGCCGCGGCGGTGAAGCTGCCGCGTGTCGCGGCGGCATCGAAAACCCGAAGCCATTCCAATGGCGGCAGGAGGGAGGGCGAGGCGGGCTTAGGCATAATGAAAACGAGGCCTCAGATATGAAATCCATTGCTTGCCGTTATGCTTAGGCACGCGATACATGCCTGTCGACAGGAAAGCGGAGAGGATCGCGATGGATCGGCTGGTGTCGCTGAAACTACTGTCGGATGGCGATGGGCTGGAGCTGCGCTGGAGCAATGGCCTCGTGGCCCGCTATCACGCGATTTGGCTCAGGGACAACGCCTTGGACGAGGCCACGCGCTCGCCCCTGAACGGGCAACGCCTGATCACCTTGCAGAGCATCCCGGCGGACACCCGGATTGTCGCCGCGTCCCTCGGTGACGATGTCCTGCACCTCCGCTTCGCGCCGGAGAACAAGACCGTCCGCTTTCCCGGACCCTGGCTGAGAGAGCGGATCTACAGCGAGGCGAAGCCGACAGCGCCGGGGCGCTTGCCGCCAGGCTTGGAGAGCTGGGACGGCAGGCTAGACACGGCGCTGCTGCTGGGCGACTTCGGCGCGGTCTCCCGGAACGCCGACGCGCTTGCCGACTGGCTTTCCAAGGTGCAACGCTACGGCTGCGCCAAGCTTAGCGGCGGGCCGGTGGAGAGCGGCGCGCTGCTCGAGGTCGCCGCGCTCTTCGGCTACGTGCGCGAAACAAACTACGGCAAGTGGTTCGAGGTACGCACGGAGGTCAATCCGACGAACCTCGCCTACACCGGCCTGGGCCTGCAGGCGCACAGCGACAACCCCTATCGCGACCCTGTCCCGACCTTGCAGATCCTCTACTGCCTGGAGACCTCGGCCGAGGGCGGCGACTCGCTGCTGGTCGATGGCTTCCGCGCCGCCCGGAGGCTGCGGGAGGAGAACCTCGAAGGTTTCGATCTGCTGTCGCGCCACTGCGCGCGCTTCGAGTATCGCGGCTCGGGCGACGTGCACCTTCAGGCACGCCGGCCGATGATCGAGCTGGCGCCCGACGGAGAACTCAGGGCCTTGCGCTTCAACAACCGCAGCACGGCGCCCATCACCGACGTGCCCTACGAGGCCATGGCCGCCTACTACACCGCCTATCGCAGGCTGGGCGAGATCATCGAGGACCCGGCCATGCAGATCACCTTCAAGCTGGCGCCGGGCGAGTGCTTCATCGTCGACAACACGCGCGTCCTGCACGGCCGCACCGGCTTCGCCGCCAGCGGCGGATCGCGTTGGCTGCAGGGTTGCTACGCCGACATGGACGGCTTGCTCTCGACCCTCTCCGTCCTGCGTGCGGGAAAGAGGGAGCAGGCGGCATGACGCGGCCCGACCTCTCCAAGGAGACCATCGTCGCTTTTCTCGCCGACATCTTCGAGCGGCGCGGCGGCGAGAGCTACCTGGGCGAAGCCGTCACCATGGCCCAGCACATGCTGCAGGGCGCCGCCTTGGCCGAGCGGGAGGAGGCGGGAGACCCGCTGATCGCAGCCGCCCTCCTGCATGACATCGGTCACTTCACCAGCGAGTTCGGTACCTTCTCGATGGAGGACGACCTGGATCGCTTTCACGAGGCGGCCGGCGCGCGTGTCCTGGAGCCCTTCTTTCCCTCCCTGGTGACCGACTGCGTCCGCCATCACGTGGCGGCCAAGCGCTATCTCTGCGCCACGGAGCCGGACTACCTGGCCAAGCTGTCGTCGGCCTCGGTGCACTCCCTGAAGCTGCAGGGCGGCCCCATGACGGCGGAGGAGAGCGCCGCCTTCGCTAAGCAGCCCCACCTCGCCGAGATTCTGCGAGTGCGGCGCTGGGACGACAGGGGCAAGGTGGCCGACGCGCCGACGCGGAGGTTCTCTCACTACGCGCCGCTGCTGCAGCGGGTGGTGGACGGCAAGGGAGGCACGCCATGAACGCACCCACCTACATCTTTCAGGCCTCGGAGAAGCCTTCGTTGCCTTGGCACCGGGTTCCCTTGATCGAGGCGAACGAGGCAAGCGTCGAGGGCTATGGCAGGCTGGTCGACGACCCGGAGGGCTTCGAGGTGGAGATCGTGCGCTGGCCGGCGCAGGGCTGGCGGCCGGTCGACGAGGACAGCGGCGATCAGGGCGGCTGGGTCGAGGGCATCTTTCACGGCGAATGGCGGGGCGACATCCTCTACGGCGTCAACGAGGCGGTCGGCGGCCACTATGTCCTGGGCTGGTCCACCGACCCGCAAGAAGCCTCGGCCGAGGAGAGGAGCGTGCCGCGCGACCAGGTGCTGCTCTGGCACATGAACTACCACCCCGACGGCGGTCAGCTCTTCTTTCCCCTGGAGCGCCGGCCCTTCGTGGTTCCGGTCGCGCTTCCCGGCGACGACCTGAGCCTCGACAAGATCGTCGCCTTTTGGTGCGACGGCACGCGCGGCCTCTACATCCATCCCGGCATCTGGCACGAGGGCATCTTCCCGGTGGGCGACCGCCAGCGCTTCCTCGATCGCCAAGGGCGCGTGCATGCCCGGGTCAGCTGCGACGTCGGGCAGGAGTTCGGCGTCTACCTGGCCGTGCCGCTCGCGCTCTAAACGTATGAACAACGTATGAACATAGACCAAGATTCAGACCGCAGGCCGCTTCGACCTGCGATCATCTTGGTCTAGGCCCTGCTCTAGCGGGCCTCCAGATCGGCGCATTGCTCGTCGATGAGCGCCACCATGCGCTCCCTCGACATCACGCCGTAATGACCCGGGAAGACGGTCTTGACCGCTAGGCCGCGCAGGCGCTGCAGGCTCTTGCGATAGGCCTCCGGCTCCGGCGGCGGCCAAGCCGGCCCGTGCGCGCCGTCATAAAGCATGTCGCTGGTGAAAAGGCTCCCCGTTTCGGCCTCCCAGATGGCCAGCCCGCCGGGAGAGCGGCCGGGGACATGGAGCACCTCCAGGACGCGGTTGCCCAGATCGAAGCGGTCGCCTTCCTCGACCAGTCTGGTCGGGGCGGCCGGGGTCATGCGGAACTCCTCGATCCGGTAGCCTGGCCATGGCAGCGCCCAGAGCGTCGTCCCGTTCAGGTAGTCGCTGACCCAAGCGTCCTCGGCGGCGGGCTTCGCCAGCTCCGGTGCGTCCAGGGGATGGCAAGCGCGCTCCTCGAACGCGGCCCAGCCGCCGGCATGGTCGTAGTAGGGGTTGAGCGCGACGGCGATGACCGGCTTGGCGGCGACCGCCCCGACCAGGGGGGCGGGCGAGACGATCCCCGATCCCGTATCGATCAGCAGGTCCTTCGCCGTGCCGCGCACCAGCCAGAGATCGCCCACCGCGAAGGAATCGATGTTGTGCTCGCGAAAGCGAAGGATGTCGCCCGCATAGGCCTCGATCGAGAACCAGGTCTCGGCGAGGGGCTTCTCCAGAGGCGCGGTGCCGGTCTTGCGCGGTTCGGCCATCAGCCGACTTCTTCGAAGAAGACGCGGTCGTGCTTCAGAGGATTGTCCCGATCGATCTCCGCGTCCAGTTCACGGGCATAGCGATGGCCGGAGTAGACCGCGGCGGCGATGATGGCCGGGGCTTCGCAATCGCCGATCCGCTTGAGGGTACGGGGCGCGCCCTTCACGCCAGTCTCCAACTGACCGGCCAGGGCGGTGTAGAGCGCATCGTCCGGCAGCCGCGCGGTGACCAGCACCACAGCATCGCAGGGGACAGCTTTCTCCCTATCGGTGTACTCGCAGCAAGCCAGCGCCTGGCGGCCGTCGAAGCCCTCCAGATTGTGGGCCAGGACCAGGTCGACCCCCATCTCCATCAGCTTCGACTGCGCGCGCCAGCGGTCGTAGGTGTAGGCACCCCAGGCGGAGACCGTGTCCTCGGCGGTCATCAGGGAGACGGGAAGGCCGGCCTCGCGCAGCCGCTCCGCCAGCACGCTGCCCATGTAGTAGTGGTCGTCGTCGAAGATCAGGGTGGGCCCGTCGGGCAGGCGGCCGGCGATGATGTCGTCCGGCGTGAAAATGCGGTCGGAGGCGGTGAGGTCGGCGATGCCGCCCGGGTTGCTCATGCCGACCCCGTCCTTGCGCCAGCTGGACCCGGTGGCGATCGCGACATGATCGGCGCCCACCGCCAGGACGTCCTCGGCGGTCAAGGGGCTCTCCCGGTAGACCTCCACGTTGTCCAGCTTCTCGATCTGCTGCAGGCGGTAGTCGCGCACGCGCACCCATTCGTTCAAGCCTGGGAGCCCGGCTTCCCTGGTGACGCGCCCGCCCAGCTCTCTAGTCGCTTCCGCGAGCATCACGTCATAGCCCCGCTTACCCAGGGCCTGGGCCGCTTCCAGGCCGGCCGGACCCGCGCCCACCACGAGGACGCGGCTGTCCGATCCCTTCTTCTCGATTGCCTCGGGGTGCCAGCCGCGGCGCCACTCCTCGCTCATCGTCGGGTTCTGCGTACAGCGGATCGGGACGCCCTTGCCGTCGCCCATGTAGCAGACGTTGCAGCCGATGCACTCGCGGATGTCTTCCAGGCGGCCCTCTTCGATTTTCTTGGGAAGGAAGGGGTCGGCGATCGATGGCCGCGCCGCGCCGATAAGGTCGAGGACCCCGCGCTTGATCTGACCCACCATGGTGTCGGGTGAGGTGAAGCGTCCGACCGAGACCACCGGCTTGGTGGTCATGGACTTGATCGAGGCGACGTAGGGCTCCAGCGATCCCTCCGGCACGAAGCGCGAAACCCCCATCTCGAGCGAGTAGTCGTTGATGTTGATGTCCCAGAGGTCGGGAAGCTCGCCCAGGAGCCCGAAGATGTCCCTGGTCTCTCCCGGCATGGGATTGCCGTCGCCGCCTTCGTAGCCGCCGTTCGTCTCGGCCGAGAAGCGGACGGCCACCGCCAATCTGTCGCCCACGGCCTCCTTGGTGTCCTCGATGATCTCGCGGGTCAGGCGCACGCGGTTCTCCAGCGAACCGCCGTATTCGTCGCTCCGCGTGTTGTGGGTGGGAGAGAGGAACTGGGAGAGCAGATAGCCGTGCGTGGCGTAGACGTAGACGATGTCGAAGCCGGCTTCCTTGGCCCGGAGCGCGGCGTTGCGGTGCCAGCGCCGCACCTCGCGGATGTCGGCCTTGTCCATGGCGCGGGTTTGAAAGGGGTTGCCCGACAGGTTCGGCATGGAGGTGACGCCCAGGGCGATCTCGCGGGTGCTGAGGTTGGCGATGCGCGCGCCGCCGATGCAGAGCTCGACCCCGGCCAGAGCACCATGGGCGTGGACCTTCTCGGTCATCAGCGCATGGGCCTTGATGTCGCCCTTGTCCCACAAGGAAGCGGAGGGATAAGGCGTGTCGTCGCTCGCCGGATGGACCGAGCAGTACTCGGTGTTGACGACCGCCCAGCCGCCCTCCGCCTTGATTTCGCGCAGCCCGGCCAGGGTGCGCGGCCGCTCCCAGCCGCTGCCGGTGCAGTGCGGCACCTGGTAGAAGCGGTTCTTGGCGGTGACCGGGCCGATCCGGATGGGTTCGAAAAGGATGTCGTAGCGTGGATCGCGCGGCATGGGGCCTCTAGGCGTTGTCGTCTGCCTTGCAGTCGGCTTCGCAGTCGGAGCCGGTTGCCTGCAGGAACGGTTGCGAGAAGTGGTCGGGAAAGGCGCAAGCGAGGTAGGTGAAGGCGTCGTCGCGGGCTTTGGCGCGGCTCGTCCACTTGGGGTACATCAAGAGGCTGAGCCACAGTCCGTCGATCATCGCCTCGATACCGCGGGACACCGATTCCGCATTGGCGTGCGCGTAGTCCCCATCGGCGGCGATCTCCCGGCAGAGGCGCGCGATCTCGGCATAGCGCTGCTCGTCGTAGCCGCTGTGAACCTTCAGGTAGTTGGGCCGGTACTTCGCCTGACCCCAAAAGGCGTACCACACGGCCAGCTTCTTGGCGGAGCAGACGCTGCGGTCGAAGTCGGCCTCGACGATGGCGGTGAGTTGATCCACGGGGTCGCTGCCGGCGCGCAGCATCGCGCCGTGCCAGAGGTCGTAGTGCTCCTGGGCGAGGTAGCCGAGCGTCTCGACGTAGAGCGCTTCCTTGCTCTCGAAATAGAAGTTCACCACGCCGTGGGAGAGGTTGGCGCCCTTGGTCACGGTCTCCAAGGTCGTGCCCGAGAAACCCCGCTTCGAGATCGAGTCTATGGTGGCGTCGATCAGCTGCTGGCGGCGAGCCTCCCGATTGGCCGTTCGGCCTTCGCTTGGCCGTTGGGCCCTTGCTTGTCTCATTGCTTGTCCTTCCGAATCGGGCCGCTTACGACGCTAGTGCCTGCCGGGGGTCGGTTCGCGCCCCCTCTTTCGGCAGTAGCACGACGGCGTCGCTCGCCCAACTCAGCCAAATGTCCGCACTGGCTCCGTTGCCGAGGGTGTGGGCTTGGTTCAGGTTCTGGGCCGATACGGCGACCGGCTGGTCCAGCCCCTGGATGCGTACATAGTAGTGGCTCCTGTCGCCCAGGTAGGCGGCGGCGTCGAGCTTGGCTTTCACCCGGTTCGTCGCGGCCGGCTCTTCAAAGGAGATAACCAGCTTCTCCGGTCGGATCGCCGCCAGGACTTGCTCACCGGGCGAGAGGATCTGCTTGCGCAGCGCGGCCGAGAGCATGCCCAGGGCGCCGGCGTCGATCACGGCGCGACCGTCGCCCACCTCCCGCACCCCGGCATCGAAGAAGTTGATGGTGCCGATGAAGTCGGCGACGTCGCGGTTTTGCGGTGTCTCGTAGAGCTCCGTCGGGCTGTCGACCTGCAGCGTCCGGCCCTTGGCCATCACCGCGATGCGGTCCGACATGGTCAGGGCTTCTTCCTGGTCGTGGGTGACGAACACGAAGGTGATGCCGATGGAGCGCTGCAGGGCGCGCAGCTCAAGCTGCATCTGCTCGCGCAGCTTCTTGTCGAGCGCGCCCAGCGGCTCGTCCAGCAGCAGCACCTTGGGCCGCCGGATCAGGGCGCGGGCCAGGGCCACGCGCTGGCGCTCGCCGCCGGAGAGCTCGTGCGCCCCGCGCATCTCGTAGCCGGGCAGGCGGATCAGCTCCAGCATCTCCGCCACCTTGGCGTTGAACTGGGCTTTCGGCAGGCGGTCGCGCCTCAGCGAATAGCCGATGTTCTGCTTGACGTTCAGATGCGGGAAGATCGCGTAGTTCTGAAAGACCATGCCGACGGGGCGGCGGTTGGGCGCCACCGAAGACATCGGCTGGCCGTCGATCAGGATCTCACCCGACGTCGGATACTCGAGGCCCGCCAGCATGCGCAGCAAGGTGGTCTTGCCGCAGCCCGAGGGTCCCAGGAGAGAGAAGAACTCTCCGCGCGCGATGTCGATGCTGACGGACTTGACCGCGTGCACGCTGCCGAAGGACTTGCTGACCTCCTGGATGGAGATGAAGGCGTCGTCTTGCATTGGCGTTCACACTCCACGGGTGTCTTGGCCGTGCGTCCCGCGGCGGCGGAACCACTCGGCGAAGTAGACCAGGACGAAGGAGGCCAGCAGGATCACCGAGCCCAGCGCCAGCACCGGCGGCAGCTGCGCCGGGAAGCGGAGCTGGCTCCACATGTAGATCGGCAAGGTCGGCTCCTGCCCGGCCAGGAAGAAGGCCAGGATGAACTCGTCGAAGGAAATGGTGAAGGTCAGCAGCAGGCTGGCGATGATCCCCGGCAGGATGAGCGGGAAGGTAACGCGCCAGAAGGTCATCCAGGCTCCTTCTCCGAGGCTGAGCGAGGCCTCTTCCAGTGACTGATCGAAGCCCTCCAGCCGGGAGATCATGATCCACATGGAAAAGGCGGTGCAGGGTGCCAGGTGGGCGAAGCCGATGGTGAAGAGCGACAGGTCGATCCCGATGGTGTTGATGATCACAAGCAAGGCGATGCCGACGATGATGCCCGGGACCACCAGCGGCGCCATGATGAAGCTGACCAGCGGCGCCTTGCCGGGCATGCGGTAGCGGATCACGGCCTTGGCGGCGAAGGTGCCGAAGATCGTACTGACGATCGCCACCGGCACGCCGACCTTGATGCTGTTCATCAGGGACTGGATCAGGCGCTCGTTGTTGTAGGCGTCGATGTACCACTGCCCCGTGAAGCCCTTCAGCGGAAAGGCGATGAAGGTCGAGTCGTTGAAGGAGAAGAGCGGCAGGAAGAGCACCGGGACATAGATGAAGATAAGGTAAGCGACGGCGTAGATGCCGAGCAGGCGGACCTTGGGCTTGGTGGGGCTGGCGATGCTGCTCACAGCGCTTGCGTCCTGACGCGCTTGGTGAACCAGAGGAAGGCGCAGACGATCAGGGTGATCGACAGCAAGGAGATCATCGAGAGCGCGGCGCCGAGCGGCCAGTTGTTGGCCTTGGCGAACTGCAGCTGGATCAGGTTGCCGATCATCAATCCCTTGGGTCCGCCCAGAAGCGCGGGCGTCACGTAGTCGCCGACCGTGGGGATGAAGACCAGGAGAGAGGCGGCGATGACCCCGGCCATCGACAGCGGCAAGGTCACCCGGAAGAAGCGCATCACCGGCCCGTCGCCCAGGATCGTGGCGGCCTCCAGCAGGGACTTGTCGATCTTCTCCAGCGATACGTAGATCGGCAGGATGGCGAAGGCCGCCCAGGCGTGGGCGAGGGTCAGAACCACGGCGAAGGGGTTGTAGAGAAGGAACTCGAGCGGTGCTTCAATCCAGCCGAGCGAGGTCAGGCCGGAATTGATGACCCCATTGTAGCCGAGGATGATCTTCCAGGCGAAGACACGCAGCAGATAACTGGTCCAGAAGGGTACCGTGATCAGTATAATCCACATGAATTTGTTTTTCTTCACATGGAAGGCAATGTAGTAGGCCATGGGATAGGCCAGTAGCACGGTCATTATTGTAACAAAGCCGGAAATCTTAATGGAGCGCCAGAGGAGTTTTTGATAGTTCTCCTTCTCGGCGAAGGCGGCGTAGTTGTCCAGCGAGAAGCCCGGGGTGATCTCCAGGAGATCCTGCGTCCAGAAGCTCAGCAGCAGCAGCATGACCAGCGGGGCGCCGATCGAGAGCAGCATCAAGAAGAGGGTCGGCGACAGCAGGGTGTAGCCGCGCACACCCTCGTTGCGCAGGAAGAGGCGTCGCAGCCATCCAAGGCGCCCCTCCCGCGCGGACGGTTCGGTCGCGATGGAAAGCGTGCCGGGTGAGTGTGAAGAGGTCATTGGCGAGGAGGGCGGCCCTTGAGTGAAGGCACTGACGGCTGGGCGGCCCGGCGAAGCTCCGGGGTTCGCCTAGCATCGCGGCTCACTGGTCGGGGGGGCTCCCCGACCGTGCCGACGCGCCCGTCTTCGAAGCGATCTGGCGCGCGCGACACGGTCAGGAGAGCCTGGCGCCGCTAGAGTTCGGAGATCAACTCGCCCCAGTCGCGATTGATCTTCTGTTCTATCTCTTCCGGCTGGGCGATCAGGAAAACCCCGGCGTCGAGCACCTCCGTGGCGTTCTTCGTCAGGCCGAGCGCGGTCAATTCCTCGTCCGAGAAGAGCTCGAAGGACTTGGCATTGGAGTGCCCGTAGGCATTGACCCCGATGCAGAAACGGCCGCTTTCGGGGCTGAGCAGGGCGTCCAGAAGATCGTGCGCCTTGTCGTAGTGCGGCGCGTCCTTGGTCAGCACGAGGCCGCAGACCCAGGTAAGGCCGCCCTCCTTGACGTTGGCGAACTTGACCGGCACGTCCTCGGCGATCAGCGCCGTCGGCACGTCGCTCCAGGTCATGGCGGCCACCACCTCGCCCGTCGCCAGGGCCTGCACCAAGGTGGTGCTGTCGCTCTGGCGGAAGCGCAGCAGCTCCTGCTGCTTGCGCAAGAGGTCCATGACCTTGGCCATGTCCTCGTCGGTCACGTTCTTGAAGTCGACGCCGGCATAGATCGCCGCGCACCACCAGGAATCCTCGGCCGCGTCGATGATGGAGAGACGGCCGGAATAGCGGTCGTCCCAAAGCATGCCCCAGGATTCCGGCTGGCCCTGCAGGTCGAAGAGATCGGTGCGGTAGGTGACGGAGGTCTGCCCCCATTCCCAAGGAACGAACCACTGCTCGCCGTTCTCCTGCGTGCCCTCGACGGCCTTCAGCGCCGGGATGACGTCCGGCCAGTTGGAGAGGCGCGAGGTGTCGATCGACTGCAGCAGTCCGGCCGAGCGCCAGCGCGGAACGTTGTTGCTGCAGGGGTGGACCAGATCGACTTCGAAGCCGGCGCGGATCTTGGTGAAGCCTTCCTCGACGTCGCCATAGGTCGGCAGCTGCGGGGCCACGCCGTACTTCTCCACGTAGCCGGGCCACATCTCGGGGACGTCGTAGCCGGCCCAGGTGTAGTAGATGGCCTCGTCACTGGCCATGCTTGGCCTGGAGAAGACCGGCATCATCGCGGCCGAGATGCCGACCGCGGCGAAGGCTTTACCAAGATCGCGTCTGCTGAGTTCGCGATTCTGCATTCGCTTGATCGTGTCCTTGATGTTCATCTTTCCCTTGTCTCCCGAGTATGCCTGCCGTCTGTCGCCCAGGCGTCTTCGCGCCTGGGGCCACAGCCTCGGCAAACTTGGCCTTCATTATCTGACTGGTCAACAAAATTCTTTCCGACAAAGTGATAGACTTTTTCTGACTAGTCAGTCAAATTTGACATCTGAGACGCTCTCGGGAGGAAGCCCGGCGGTAATGTGCAAGCCGTGGTGGATCGCTCCCCGATGGCTGCGCGCGAGGACCCCGCTCCCGCCGCGATCGGCGCCAGAAAGCACGGGAGCGTCGAGCTGGATGGATCAAGGAACCGGTCGGTCATGAGAACTCTAACCAAGACAGGTTTTTCCCGACGCAGCCTTCTTGCCGGCCTCGCGGCCGTCACCGCCGCCCCGGTCTGGGCGAACGAAGGGCCGAGCAATCCTGACGTCGTCATCATCGGCGCTGGCTCGGCCGGACTGTCGGCCGCGCGGCAGTTGATTGGCGAGGGGCTCTCCGTCGTCGTCCTGGAGGGAGCGGAGCGCATCGGCGGGCGCGCCTTTACGGAAAGCACGACCTTCGGCGTGCCCTTCGATCACGGCTGCTCTTGGATCGCGGGGCCCGCGACGCTCCCCTACATCGCCATGGCCCGGGACGCCGGATTCACGCTTTACAATCACAACAACGCCGGTGAGGCGCTCTTCGTCGGCGACCGGCGCGCCAACGCCGGCGAACGGCGCCAGGTCGATGCCGCCTACCAGGCGATCGGAGAGGCGCTCTATGACGCGGGGGAAAAGGGTCTAGACGTCGCCGCGGCCTCTGTCGTGCCGCAGGGCCTGCCGCTTGCCGGCATTCCCATGACCTGGATCGGGCCGATGGACTGGAGCGTCGACTTCGCCGACCTCTCGACCATGGACTACTGGGAGGCGGCCGACTTCGAAGCCTACTTCATGATCAAGGAGGGCTATGGGACGCTCGTCGCCGAGCTGGCCGCCGGGCTGCCCGTGCGCCTGAACACGCCCGCGCGCCGCGTCGACTGGAGCGGCGAGGGCGTTGCCGTGGAGACGCCGGCAGGCACGATCCGCGCCAAGGCCTGCATCGTCACCGTGTCCCCCGGCGTGCTGCGTGCCGGCGGCGTTCGCTTCACGCCCGACCTGCCGGCCTGGAAGGCGGAGGCGATCGACAAGCTGCCCATGGGCTGTCTCTCCAAGATCGCGCTGCAGTTCGACGGAGAGACCTTCGGCCTGGCGCCCGACAGCTGGCTGAGCTACGCGGTGCCCGAGACGATGCCGGCCGAGGCCTGCTACTTCCTGAACTTTCCCTTCGGCTTCGATGTGATGATCGGCTTCGTCGGCGGCGACTTCGGGCGCGCGCTCTCGGCGGCCGGGCCCGAGGCCGCCATCGACTTCGCCCTGGGCGAGTTGGTGAGAATGCTCGGCAGCAGGGTGCGAGACCGCTTCGTGAAGGGAACCCTGGCCGACTGGACGCAGAACCCTTGGACGCAAGGGGCCTACGCGGCCGCCGCTCCCGGCCACTTCGGTGCGCGCGCCGATCTCGCCAAGCCCTTGGGCGATCGGGTCTACTTCGCCGGCGACAGCGTCGC
This sequence comes from Rhodospirillales bacterium, assembly GCA_963669375.1. Classification (GTDB taxonomy): domain Bacteria; phylum Pseudomonadota; class Alphaproteobacteria; order Kiloniellales; family JACOMY01; genus JACOMY01. Next base: position 3,177,966 of record OY770024.1, read on the forward strand.
GATGCCCTATGTCTCTCTGTGCGGAGGCGCCTACCTGAGCGGTCGCGCCGTGGCGAAGGAGGTGTCCGCCGCCATCGCGTGAGGTCCGGGAGCAGGTCGCGCGCAAGGCATCTCCGCCCGATCGAGACCTAGAGCAGGATGACGCCAAATCGAAACGATTTGTCGTCTGAATCCTGCTCTACAACTCTGAAAGAGAGAGCAGATTCACGCAATCAGGTGAGTCCACCTGAGTGCGATCTGGTCTAACCGCCCAGCAGTAGGTCCTTGGCTGCATTGAGCTTGGCGGCCAGCCAATCGGAGCCGCCGGCGTCGGGATGCAGTTTCTGCATCAGGCGGCGGTGCGCCTTGCGGATCTCGCTGGCGCTGGCGCCGGGCTCGAGTCCCAGGATGTTGTAGGCCTCCTCCTTGGTCATGGGACCCGCCGAGGGACCGCCAGCCTGGCCGCCCGCCTGCGCGCGCCATTCGGGGTCGCGGCGGTCGAGATAGGCCTCGATCAGGGCCAAGGACTGCGGATCGCCGGAAACGTCGCCGCGCAGGGAGTGGAGTTCCGCCAGGTTGAGCTCCGACAGCAGGCGCCCCGAGAAGACGCCCTGCAGCACCTCGCCATCGACATGACCGCTCTCGTGGTCCAGCCGCATGGCGAAGAAACGCGTGCGAACGCTGGAGCGCGGCTGCGCGCCGCCGCGCGCCATCCGCTTGCTGGCCCGCTCGATCAGCGGCCAGAACCTCCAGGCCAGGGCAGCGATGAAGGGGAGTGCCGCGATGAACTGGGCGCGTCCGGCGATGGCGAAATAGAGCACGGCCGCCACCAATAGCGAGATGCCCACCACCTTGACGGTGGTGGCGATCTGCTTCGGCTCAGCTCTGCTGAACCAGACGGCGAGCAGCAGACCGCCGAAAAGTAGTGCCAAACCCAGTAACAGATAGGGCATCAGCGAAGGTCCTTTCGCTCACCTAGCGCCATGCAGCCCGGCTTCCTCCAATTGTGCCAATCCTCTGTGATTCAGGTTTGTTCCAGTTTAGCGCGGCGGGTCTCGGGAGACCATGTCCGCGTGAGAACATATGTGGGGCCGTTGGTGCGTCGCTGACAGGGTCGAGCGCCCCTTTGAAGCAGTCGCTCGCAAGGAAGGGCCGGCTGCCGGTCAGCCGTAGATGATCGCGTCGACGTTGGTGATCAGCGCCCCGGCCGGGATGCTGATGCCGGCGGCCAGCGACAAGGTATCGCTTCCCAAGCCGCCGTCGTAGGTCTCGCCGTTCTGAATCTGGCCTTGCTGGGCCACCCAGAAGGTATCGTCGCCGGCCTCGCCGAAGAGGGTGTCGCGGCCGGCGCCGCCGACCAGGTAGTCCGCGCCGCTGCCACCATAGAGATGGTCGGCCCCGGCCTCGCCGGCTATGCGGTCGTTGCCCCTGTCGCCGAAGAGGAAGCTGTCGTTGCCGTCGCCCCCCTCGATGGTGTCGGCACCCGCACCTCCGTAGAGGAAGGCGTCGCCGCCACTGCCGCCGAAGAGACGGTCGCCGCCCGACTGCCCGAAAAAGCTGCGGTCGGTGCCGCTGTTCCCGTAGAAGCTGTCGCGCCCTTGGTCGGTGCCGAGCCCCGCGGCACCGTAGAAGGCGCTGTCGTCGCCCAGTCCGCCCACGAGCCTGTCGTCGCCTGAGCCTCCGTGGAGCCCGGCATCGTCGCCGGCGCCGCCGAAGAGCCAGTCGTCGCCGTCGAGGTCGTCGATCCCGCCGCCGTAGAGGCCGGTGTCGTTCCCCGCGCCTCCGTAAAGGCTATCGGACCCGCCATCGCCATGGAGCGCGCCGTCGTCGCCTTCGCCGCCGTCGATCACGTCGTTCCCGCTGCCGCCGGCAAGCGCCGCATCGGCGCCGCCGTCGCCGAGCAGGCTGTCGGCCCCGCTGCCGCCGAACAGCTCCGCGTCCGCGCCGCCGCCGGCGGACAGGCTGTCGGCGCCCGCGCCTCCGTAGAGCAGGGAATCGCTCCCTTCGCCGCCGTAGAGCCGGTCGTCGCCGGCGTCCCCGAAGAAGCGCGCGTCCTGACCGCTGTCGCCGATGAGCGCGTCGGCTCCTGTCGCGCCATAGAAGTCCCCGTCGTCGCCACTGCCGCCGGCCACGCTGTCGCTTCCCCCCCCACCATAGAGCTGGCTGTCGGCGCCCAGGCCGCCCTCGATCCGGTCGATCCCCGAGCCGCCGAAAAGCCTGGCATCGTCTCCGCCGTCCCCAAAGAGGCTGTCCGTGCCCGCGTCGCCGTGGAGGTCGGCGTCGTTGGCGTCACCCCCCTCGACGCGGTCGTTACCGAGCCCGCCGTAGAGGGCGCTGTCTTCGCCCCTGCCGCCTTCGATCAGGTCGTCGCCGCTGTCCCCGAAGAAGTTGGCATCGTCGAGCGCGTTGCCCGCCAGCAGATCGTCTCCGTCACCGCCGTAGAACTGGCGGTCGTCGCCGCCGCCCCCGTAGAGCCGGTCGCCGTCTCCACGCCCGAAGAAGCGCGAATCGATGCCGGCATCGCCGTGCAGCCTGTCATCGCCGCCGCCGCCGTAGAAGTCCGCGTCCAGCCCGCTGCCGCCGTAGAGCCGGTCTTCCTTGCCGTTGCCGAGAAAGAGGGAATCCGCGCCGCTGTCGCCGAAGAGCGTGTCGGTGCCCGCTGCGCCGAAGAAGAGGACATCGTCCCCGCTGTCTCCGGCCAGCCTGTCGCCGCCGGCCCCCCCGAAGAAGTAGGCATCGGCGCCGCTGCCGCCGTAGAGGGCGTCGCCGCCGCTACCGCCGTCGATCGTGCGATCCTCGCCGAGACCGCCGAAGACGCTGTCGTTGCCGCCATCGGCGAAGAAAGCGGCGTCGTCGCCGACGCCACCATAGAGGAGATCCGCGTTGGCGCCGCCGTAGAACGCGCTGTCGTCGCCGGTCGCGCCGAAGAGGCTGTCGAGCCCGTCGTCGCCGAAGATAAGGCGGTCGTTCCCGCCCGCTCCCTTCAGCGTGTCGTTGCCGACACCCCCGAAGATGAGAAGGTCGCCGCCACCGCCGGCGGCGATCTGATCCGCCCGCGATCCGCCGTACAGCAGGCTGTCCCTGCCGCCGGCGCCGAAGATCCGGTCCTGGCCCGTGCCCCCCGAGAGCGTCCCGTCGGCACCGCTGCCGCCCACCAGCCGATCGTCGCCTTGCGCGCCGAAGAGGCTGTCGGCACCGCTCAATCCGTAGAGCGTGTCGTTGTCGCCATAGCCAAGGATGGTATCAACGGCGTCGGTTCCGGTTAGGGTGTCCGGACCCGGGGTTCCCGGGATAAAGGCCATGCGAGCGCCCCCGATAGTCTATGCAGCGCGGTTCGGTGACGAAGCAGTTAGCACGGACAGGGGTATGGGGCGCAATCAAGAGTGTGAGGTTGGCTGATGGTGGATGGAACATCCTTCTTCTCCTCCGACTATCGCGAGGCGCGCGGTCGCTTCTTGGCGGCCTGCGCGCACGCGGGCGCCGCCGTCGAGAGTTTGCGCCACCCGGGCCGAGGTCCGCAGGGGGAAGAGCTGGCGCTGGATGCCGCGTGGCTCGGTCCGCCCGGCGCGGATCGGGTGCTGGTCACGGTCTCGGCGACGCACGGGATCGAGGGCTACTGCGGTTCGGCGGCACAGCTCGGCTGGCTGGAGAGCGGTCTGCATCGCCAGATGCCCGAGGGCGTCGCGCTCATGATGGTGCACGCCTTGAACCCCCACGGTTTCGCCTGGTCGCGGCGGGTGAACGAGCAGAACGTCGATCTCAACCGGAACTTCCTGGACTATGCCGCGCCCCTGCCCGAGAACCCGCACTACGACGACCTGGCGGACACGATCTGTCCGAGCTGCGTCGACGAGGAAACCATCGCGGCGACGCAGCGCGCCCTGGAAGACTATGAGCGGCGGCACGGCGAGGAGGCCTTCCTGCGCGCCGTGGTGCTGGGGCAGTACCGCCATCCGCGCGGCCTCTACTACGGCGGCCTGGAGAAGAGCTGGTCGAACCGGACCTTCGTCTCGCTCTTGCGCGGGCGGCTCGCCGCGGTGCGGCAGCTGGCGATGATCGACGTCCACACGGGCTATGGACCCTATGGCTACGGGGACGCCATGAGCAGCCACGACTTCGGCGAGGCCGGCGACCAGAGGGTACGCGACTGGTACGGCGGCGAGGCCTCTACTATCGGCGACGGGGACCGGGTTTTCCCCAACAACTACGGTGACCTCTACAACGCCCTGCGCGAAGCCGTGCCCGGGGCCGCGCACGCCTCCATCTGCCTGGAATTCGGCACGCGGCCGGAGTGGGACGTCTTCAACGCCATGCGGCGAGAGAACTGGGTGCATCTTACCGGCGCGCAGGACAGCGGCGAGGGGAGAGAGATCAAGGCCGTCTTTCGCGATGTCTTCTACCCGGAGGAAGAGGCCTGGAAGCGCAAGGTCTGGGACAGGGCGGCGGAGATTCAGTCGATGGCCTTGGCGGGCCTGGCCGACAGCTAAGCCAAGCGCGCGGGGCCCTGGGCCGGGCGCGCAGCGGGAGAAGCGTCAGCGCACTTGACGGGTCAGCAAGGCCACGGGTCCGCCCCGCTTGGCGCCGTAGTCGACCAGGGCCGGGCGGCCGCCGGCGGCATAGGCGGCGACCGCGCCCAGGAGGTCGCGCAGCTGTTTGGCGCTGTTGGCGTCGAAGCTGCAGCAGGCTCCGCCCGAGAGCTTGGCCACCTCTTCGTAGGCGCGTCTTGCCATGGGATTGCCGCCCTCGTGGAACATGAAGCAGGGCAAGCCCAGCAGGCCCAGCTCGCCGGCCGCGTCGCCCAGATCGTCGATCGCCTCTTCCAGCGAGTCGCCGACGAAGACCAGGGCATCGACCTTGGCCTTGCGCGCCTCCTTGGCGGCATGGCGCAGGATGCGCTCGATCTGGGTGTGCCCGGCCCGGCAGGTGACGGAGGTCATGCGGCGCAGCAGTTCACGGCTATCGGAAAGCCAGGGGCTGGCCTTGCACTCCCGATAGCCGCGGTAGAAGACCAACTGCACCGAGAGCCCGCCCAGTGCATGGGCCGCGGTGAACATCTCGCCTTGCAGGTGGCTCGCCTGATCCCAGGTCGGCTGCCGGCTGGCCGTCGCGTCGAGGGCGAAGATCAAGCGACCGCCGCCGCCGGCGCCGCCGCGCGCCTTCAACTGATCCAGAAAGGCCTCGACCTCGCTCTCGTTGCTGGTTTCCGGCAAGCGGTCGCCGGATCGCGTTACCTCTCTCGCCATGCCTCGCGTCGGACCTCCATCCCAGCGCTCCCTCGCGGTTCGGGGGACTTAGCCGCGTCCCGTCACCGCCGTTCCCGCGTCAACGCGGATCATCTCTTCCTTATGTGGCGTCGCCTTCACGGTCTCGCCAGGGGCCTCCTTGGCCGGCGGCGCTTGCTCCGTGCCGGGCAGCGCCATGATCTCCAGCAGCGTGCGCACCTCGTTGCGCGCCGCCACGTGGCTCATGGTCATGGTGGTCTTGCTTTCCTTGAGGTCAAGCAAGGTCAGGCCCTTCACGAAGAGCTCGCGGAAGATCACCCGCTCGGCGAAGCCTGGCGCCAGGCGGAAGCCGATCCGCTTGGCCAGCTTCGGCAGGAGGTCGGCGATCTCGCGCTTGTTGCGCGCGTCCAGCTGCGACATGCGGTTGCGCATGACGATCCAGTCGATCGGGCGGCCCCCTTCCCTCGCCCGCGACTGGCGCTGTTCCCAGACCATCTGGCTGTAGACGCTGGGGCCCAGGATCCGCTTGCCGCCGCGGTCCACCTTTCCCAAGAGGTCCAGGTCGATGAAGGAATCGTTCATCGGGGTGATCAAGGTGTCGGCATGCTGGTGCGCCAGGCGCGAGAGGTGGCTGTCGCTGCCCGGCGTGTCGATGACGACGAAGTCCTTGCTCTCCAGCATGGCGAAGGCGTTGTTCAAGCGATCGCGTTCCTCGGCCTCGGAGACGCGGCGGCTGTCGGCCTCGGAGCGATAGAGACGACGGTTATCCGGCATCGGCAAGGGGATCCCGGTGTCCCGCATGAAGATCTCTCGATTCTCCAGGTAGCGCGAAAGCGTTCCCTGGCGGGCATCAATGTCCAGACTGCCGACCGACAGGCCTTGGCGCAGCAGGGCGATCATCACGTGCAAGGCCGAGGTGGACTTGCCCGATCCCCCCTTTTCGTTGCCGAAGACGATGATGTGAGGGCGCTTTGCCTGCATCATGCTTTGCTAATCCAGACCGCCGTATCGTGGATGACTGCGCCGCCGCGCGGGTAACCGGCATCCGCCGAGATCAGGGCGTTGATGCCCAGGCTGCCGGGAAAGTCCTTGTTGGGCCAGATCGATTCGCAGACCACGACATCTTGCTGGACGCCCGGGAAGGGCTTCGCCGGCAAGATGACTTCGCCCAGGTCGTTGCCGATCTTGACCAAGGTGCCCTCGGTCAATCCCAACCGCCGGCACGCCTCCGGGTGGATCAGGAGGCAGGGTGCCTCCTCCCGCTTTCGGCTGCCCGGCGTTTCGGTGAAGCTGGTGTTGAGGAAGTGGCGGGCCGGCGCCGCGACCAGGCGGAAGGGCCGCTCTAGGTCCGCGGCATCGATCTCCGACCAATGGCCCGGCAGGCGCGGCATCTCCGCATGGCGGCCGCCCAGGGAGGCCCAGTTGGGCTTGAAGCGGAAGCGGCCGCCGGCCTGCGGAAAGCGCTCGGTGAAGTGGGCTTCCTCGAAGGACAAAGCGCAGTCCAGGCCGCCGGCCTCGTAGGCGGCTTCGGCGCTGCCGTGGCCGGATGCGCTGAAGCACTGCTCCACCAGGTCCCAGGCGCTCATCTCGAAGCCGGGGTGCTCGGCGCCCAGGCGCTTGGCCAGCGCGCAGATGACCTCGTGGTTGCTGCGGCACTCACCGGGCACTGCGATCACCGCCTTGCTCGGCTGCAGATAGGTGTGTCCGCTGGCGGTATAGAAGTCGTCGTGCTCCAGGAAGGTGGTGGCCGGCAGCACGATGTCGGCGAAGGCCGCGGTCTCGGTCATGAACTGCTCGTGCACCAAGGTGAAGAGATCCTCGCGGGCCAGCCCGTCGAGGCACTTCTTGGTCTCCGGGCAAACCACGGCCGGATTGGTGTTCTGGACCAGAAGGGCCGTCACCGGCGGCCCGTCGCCAAGATCGCCGGGATCGTTGGTCATGACCGGGCCGAAACGAGACATGTCCAGCACCCTGACGGCGGGATCCTCCGCGTCCAGGCCCTCTATCATGGTGCGGTCCAAGCGGTAGAGGGCGCCGTGACCCCAAAGGGCGCCACCGCCTTCGACCTCCCACGCGCCCGTCATGGCCGGCAGGCAGGAGACCGCGTGCAAGCCGGCCGAACCGTTGCGCGCCCGCGACATGCCGTAGCCGACCCGGATGTAGCTGCGCTTGGTCGCGCCATAGAGCCTGGCGAAGGCCACGATCTCGGATTCCGGGACGCCGGTCACCTCGGCCGCCCAGGCCGGCGTGCAGGCCAGGATGTGGTCCTCGACCTCCTGGTCCCAGTCGGTCAGGCGCGCCATGTAGGCGCGGTCGGCGAGGCCTTCGCTCAAGAGCACCTGCATCACCGCGGCGGCCAGCGCGCCGTCGGTCCCGGGCTTCACCATCAAGAAATGGTCGGCCTGCGCCGCGGTCGGCGTGCGGTAGGGGTCGACCACCACCAGCTTGGCGCCGTTGCTCTTGCGGGCGCGGGCGATGTGGGACATCAGGTTGACCTGCGTCGAGACCGGGTTGCCGCCCCAGACCACGATCAGGTCCGATTTCACCACTTCGCGGGCATCGACGCCGGCCTTGAGGCCGACCCCGGCGAGCCAGCCCGATTCCGCCAGCATGGTGCAGATCGAGTTCAGCTGTCTCGAGTAGCGCTTGACGTGGCGCAGCCGGTTGATGCCGTCGCGCTGCACCAGCCCCATGGTGCCGGCATAGTAGAAGGGCCAGACGGTCTCGCTGCCGAAACGCTGCTCCGCCTTGAGGAAGGCCTCGGCGCTGCGGTCCAGCGCTTCCTCCCAGCCGATCGGCTTGAAGCTGGCGCGCCCGACGCCCTTGTCGCCGACGCGCAGCAGGGGCTGCATCAAGCGGTCGGGGTGGTGCACCCGCTCGGCGTAGCGGGCGACCTTGGCGCAGACCACGCCGTCTGTATAGCTGTTGTCGTGCGAGCCGCGCACCTTGCCGATGCGGCTGTCGTCCAGGCGCTCGACCTCGAGCGCACAGACCGAGGGACAGTCGTGCGGGCAGGTGCTGCGCACCCAGCGGCTGCTGTTCACATCAAGCGGCATGGGGCGCATTATGGTCCGGGCCGGTCACCCGCGCAAAGCCCTGAAACACCTTGCGACAGACTGGCGTGGATAACTGTGCCGGTCGGGTTCGCGGCCGTCGCCGGCGCGTGATCGCGGCCATGAACCCCGGTGCCGGCGGCACTTCGCCGCTCGTCGGGCTTGATCGCGGCGGCGGCTTCTGGCTTAGAAGAAGGAGAGGCAGAGGGGAGTAGCGGTCATGAGCCGCAACGCGATCGTCTTCGACATAGAAACCACCGGTGACGACCCGGCGGAGGATCGCCTCTGCAGCTTGGCCCTGATCGCGTTGGTCGATGGCCGGGTGCATGAAGAGGGCCAGCTCTACCTGCTGTTCGACCCGGGCGGGCCCAGCGCGCCGGAGGCCCTGGCGCGCCATGGCTTGCAGGACTGGCTCCTGCGCCACCAGAAGCCCTTTTCCGGCTATGCGGCCCGCGTGCGCCAGATGCTGCTGACCGCGCCGCTGGTCATCGCCCATCAACTCTCGGTGAAGATGCGCTTCCTCAACGCGGAGTTCGAGCGGGCCGATCTGTCGCCGGTCGTGCCCAGAGGCTTCTGCACGCGCGAAGCCGCCAAGCGGCGCTGGCCGAACGAGAGTTCGGAGCTGAACGACTGCCTGGCGCGCCTGGGATTCACCCGCGAGGCGCGCAAGTACGGGGCCAGCGAGGACTGTGCGCTGACGGCCGCCCTCTACCTTTTCTTCCAAGGCAATATGAAGCCGGACATTCGCTACCCGGCCAATCCACAGAATTTGCGGCCGGCACCGCCCCCTCCCAATCCGGTTCCGCCAAGAAGTTAGCCCGCCTCAGCCGCGGCTTCGCCTCTTTTACATGTTATCTCTGCCCGACATGCCCTAAGGTATGGTCCGTCCGTTGGTTTGGATGAGGTGACTCATGCACCGCTTCTTGGTCGGCGCAATAGCGGCGCTTGTATTGTTTTCGGCACCAGCAACGGCAGAAGGTACAATCGATGACGACACATTCTTCATCGATCACCCGCTCTATCTTCTGTTTACGCAATCGGCGGCCGGCATGCGCTACGACGGCGAGACCTTGATCATGGAGGGCATGGCGCCTGCCACGCTCTTCTTCGCGGATCGGCCGGATCGTCTGACCGGTCACCTCTCCAATGCCGACTTCGTCGATCTTTGGACGCGCAGTTCGCAAAGCTACGCGGCCGATCCCCCCAACGCAGCCCTGACGCTCTTGGAAGAGGCGGACAAGCCGCCTGTGGTGATCGAGCTAAAAGACGTGAGCCTGGAGGGCGACGCCTTGCACTACAAGGTGCGGGTGCTCGATGGCGAACTGCCGGCAGAGTCGGGCCCGGTCAGCCTTTTCATCGATCCCTGGGTGTGGGTGCCGAGGGGGGATGCCGAGTTTCGGCCTCCCGGCTGGCTGCGCTGTCACTGGAACCATTGGGGTATGCGGGTCTGTCACAGCAACTGGTGATGGGCGCGCCTCCTCCGCAAGCTATGGAGTTCTCACGATGAAGGCAGTGCTTGCCTCTTCCCTCTCACTCTTTCTATTGGCCACGCCCGCGGCCATCGCGGCCGAAAAGGACGCGTCCAAGGCACGTTGGGCCTCGGTCCCCGTCGAGCTGCTCTTCACCCAGACCGCCAAGGGGATGACCTTTGACGGCGAGACCATGACCTTGAGCAACCTCAGTCCCTCGACGATCTACTTCGCCGATCGGCCGAACCGCCTCGCCGGCGTCATGAGCCATCAGGCCTTCGTCGACATCTGGAACGAGGGCAAGGACAGCTTCGCCGCCGATCCGCCCAACGCGGCGGTGGCCATGCTGGACAACAGCGGCCATCCCCCGGCGGTGGTCGAGTTGCAGGGCATCGAGATCGACGGCGAGAGCTTGAAGTACAAGGTGCGCATCCTCGACGGCGAGCTGCCGGCCGAAGCGGCGGCGGTCAGCCTCTTCATCGACGGCCTGGGCGGCGGCGGTGGCGGCGGCGGCGGGGGCGGTGGCCTCGGCGGCGGTCACGGCGGCGGCATGCATCTCGGCGCCGGTGGCATGCACCTGGGTGGCGGCGATGGCTTCGGCAGCGACCCGCACCCCAGCGTGATGCACCTGGGTGGCGGGAATCCGGAAGAATGGGATGACAACAGCTGGCATTTGGGGCAGCCTATGCACTGGGATAGGGGCCAGTTCGACCGTGGCTCCAGCCGGCCCTATAGCCGTTGCGTCTTCCACGACCTCTTCGGTTCGCCGCAGCTCTGCTTCTAGTAGGGTTGGGTCACCGATTGACGAAGCGCGTACCGCCGAGGCCCGATGCCCAAGTCGGTGCCGGGCCTCGGCACATCTTGACCTTGGAGTCCACACCATGAAGGCAATTCTCGCCTCTGTCTGTTCCCTCTTCCTGCTCGTCGGCGCGCCCGCCTGGGCCGCCGAGCAGGAGGCGCCGAAGCACAACTACGCCGCGGGTTCGGTGGAGCTTCTCTTCACGCAGAGCGCCAACGCCATGCGCTACGACGGCGAGACGCTCAGCCTGGACGACATCGGCCCGGCGACGCTCTACTTCGCCGACCGGCCCAACCGCATGGTCGGGCTCTTGAGCAATCAGAAGTTCGTCGACATCTGGACCGAGGGCCAGGACAGCTTCGCCGCCGATCCGCCCAACGCGGCGCTGGCCTTGCTGGGCGAGACCAACAAGCCGCCGGTCGTGGTGGAGCTGCTGAGCGTCGCCTTGGAGGGTGAGACCCTGAACTACAAGGTCCGCATCCTGGAAGGCGACCTGCCGGCGGAGAGCGGCCCGGTCACCCTCTTCATCGATCACCACCACCACCATTGGCGGGGCTTCGGCATGGGCTGGGGCCCGGGCTTCGACGGCTGGGGTCCCGGCTTCGGGCCGACCTGGGATTCCGGCTTCAGCGGCAGCGTCTTCGGCTGCGGCATGAACAGCTACATGGGGACCTTGCATGCTTGCTACTAAGGGATCGTTCGAACGGGCCGCCGTTGCCGCCCTGGGACTCCTCGTCGGCCTCGGCCTGCTCGTCGCCCTGGCGCAGCAGTCCAGGGCCGCCGGCCCGCCGATCGAGCTGCTCTTCGCCCAGAATGCGGCGGAGATGCGCTACGAGGACGGCACCTTGACCCTGGGCGGCATCGCGCCGGCCACGACCTATTTCGCCGACCGGCCGAGCCGCCTGGTCGGGACCATGAGCAATCAGGCCTTCGTCGACCACTGGGCCAAGGGCAAGGAGAGCTTCGCCGCCGACCCGCCCAATGCCGCCCTCTCGCTGCTGGACGAGCCCGGCAAGGCGCCGATCGTGGTCGAATTGATCGACGTGGCGCTGAACGTCAACGAGCTGGTCTACAAGGTGCGGATCCTGGAGGGTGACATCCCGGCCCAGAGCGGCCCGGTCAGCCTCTTCATCGATCCCAACAGTTGGGGCGGCACCAGCCTGCCGCCCAACGTCGATCCGGCCACCGATCCCGAGCTGCAGCCGGGGTCCGGCTTCAGCCCGGCCTGGGGTCCGGCCTTCGCCAACGCGTCGGAGCCGGAGGACATGCGCGGGCCCAATCCGAACTACCGCTGCGGCACGCACACGCTGCTCAGCTTCAACATCTGCTTCTGACGCTCTTGGGGGTGGGCAACATCTCGCCCACCCCGACGCGCGGGTGCTGAGCAGATCGCACTCAGGTGGGCTCACCTGAGTGCGATCTGCTCTCTTTCAAAACTGTAGAGCAGGATTCAGACGACAAATCGTTCCGATTTGACGTCATCCTGCTCTAGCCTCTTCCCAAACGAGCCGGTTGGCAGAGCCGCCCTTCCTTGTTTATCATATGATAAAGAAGGGCGCTCGGCCGAACGATCGGGGCGTCCCATTCCTGGGCGGGAGCGAGGGGCTGTAGCAGGCATGAGCACATATCTCTGCGGCATCGACATCGGCGGAACCTTCACCGACTGCGTGGTGATCGATGCCGCCGGCCGGGTCACCACCAGCAAGGTGCCCTCCACGCCCGACGACTTCAGCCGCGGCATGATGGGCGCGCTCGAAGGCGCCGCCGAAAAGCTGGGCCTGGATCTCGAGACCCTGGGCCGCTCGCTATCGCTGCTGTCGCACGGCACCACGACCGGCACCAACGCGGTGATCCAGAAGAAGGGGGCCAAGGTCGGCCTCATCACCACCAAGGGCCACAACGACGTCATCCACATCATGCGCGGCTCGCGCGGGCTCAGCGGCCGCGAGGTGCGCCTGGTGGTGCACATCCCCGAGAGCAAGAAGCCCGACCCCATCGTGCCCAAGCGCCTGATCCGCGGCGTGTCGGAGCGGGTGGACTGCTTCGGCCAGGTGGTGGTGCCCTTGAACGAGGCGGAAGCGCGCGAGGCCGTGCAGGGGCTCATCGACGCCGGAGTCGAGGCCATCGCCGTCTGCTTCCTCTGGTCCTTCCTGCACCGCGCGCACGAGGCGCGCATGCGGGCCATCATCGAGGAGATGGCGCCCGGCCTTTTCGTCACCTGCTCGCACGAGCTGGTGCCCAAGTGGGGCGAGTACGAGCGCACCGCGGCGGTCGCGCTCAACGCTTACATCGGGCCTATCGTGTCCGGGTACCTCTCCAAGGTGGACCGCGACGTGACCGCCAGCGGCTATGCCGCGCCGCTGCAGATCACCCAGTGCGCGGGCGGCACCATCTCGGTGGCCAAGGCGATGAAGGCGCCGCTGCTGACCTTGGATTCGGGGCCGGTGGCCGGCGTCATGGGCTCGCAGTTCCTGGGCCGCCAGCTCGGCATCGAGAACGTCATCACCACCGACATGGGCGGCACCTCCTTCGACGTCGGGATCATCCATCGCGGCGAGGCCGCCTCCTCCTACCGCGCCACGGTGAACCAGTACGAGTACTTCCTGCCCAAGGTCGACATCCAGGCGATCGGCAGCGGCGGCGGCAGCAAGGCCTGGATCGACGCGGTCACCGGAACCTTGAAGGTCGGCCCCGACAGCGCCGGCGCGGTGCCGGGCCCGGTCTGCTACGGGCGCGGCGGGACGGTGCCCACGGTGACCGACGCCGACCTGGTGCTGGGCTACCTCGATCCCGACAACTTCGCCGGCGGCGCCATGACCTTGGACCGACCCGCCGCCGAGGCCGCCGTCGCGGAGCTGGGCGGCCGGCTGGGCTTCGGTCTCGAAGCCTGCGCCAGCGGCATCGCCAAGATCGTCGAGTTCCAGATGGCCGATCTGATCCGCAAGGCCACCATCCAGAAGGGCTTCGATCCGCGTGACTTCACCCTCTTCGCCTTCGGCGGCGCCGGTCCGATGCATGCCGGCATCTTCGCCCGCGAGCTGGGCATCGCCAAGGTGTTGGTGCCGCAGCGCGAGACGGCGTCGGTCTGGTGCGCCTTCGGGGCGGCGGCGGCCGACATCCTGCATGTCTACGAGCAGGTGGAGATCATGAGCTCGCCCTTCGACCCGGCCAAGATCAACGCCATCCTGGAGCAGCTGAGCGCCGAGGGCGCCAAGCAGCTGGCGCTGGAAGGCGCCGGCGACGCCGATCGCGCCATGGCCTTCTCGCTGGACATGCGGCACAAGGGGCAGATCAACGAGGTGGAGGTGGCGATCGAGGGCGACAGCCTGACGGCGGCCGATCTCGAGACCTTGAACGCCCGCTTCGTCGAACGCTACGAACTGCTCTATGGCCGTGGTGCCTCGCTGCCGGGGGCCACCTTGGAGATCGTGACCTTGCGCTGCCGGGCCAGCGCGCGCACGCCGAAGCCGCCCCTGATCCCGACCGACGAGATGACGGCGGCACCGCCGAGCATCGCCCTGCGGCCCAGCCGCCGGGTCTGGTGGGAGGAGAGCGCCGGCTTCGCCGAGACTCCGATCTACGACGGCGCGGCCTTGCTGCCCGGCAACCGCATCGAGGGGCCGGCCGTGGTGGAGACGGTGGCCACAAGCGTCGTGCTGCACCACGGCCAAAGCCTGGCGGTCGACCGCTACGGCAACTTCGAAATGACCGTCGCCTGACCCGACACCTCAGCCAGCAGGAGCCGCGCCATGCCGAAACTGAGCGAAATGACCGACACGGTCTTCGACGGCGTCACCTACGGCTACGTGCCGCCGAAAGAACTCAAGATCTCTCCCAAGCTAAAGCTGCACAAGGGGGCGGAGACCGAGGTCGACCCCGTCACCTACGAAGTCATCCGCCACAACCTTTGGAACATCAACGAAGAGCACGGCGCGACGATCCAGCGGATCTCCGGCTCGCCGGTGGCCATGTACGCGCTCGACCTCAATCCCTCCATCCTCACCGAGGACGCCGAGTTCGTCTACTTCGGGCCTTACATGCAGTACATGTCGGGCGTCACCGATACCCAGGTGAAGTGGATCCTGGAGCACCGCAGCGACAACCCCGAGATCAAGCCCGGCGACATGTTCCTGGCGAACGACCCCTGGGTGGGCGCCGCGCATCAGATGGACGTCATGCTGATCTGCCCGATCTTCCATGGCGACGAGCTCTTCTGCTGGATCACCAATTGCCTGCATCAATACGACATCGGCGGCATCACCCCCGGCAGCTTCTGCCCCTCGGCGGAAAGCGCCTTCGAGGAGGGCATCCTGATCCCGCCGGTGAAGCTCATCGAGAACGGGGTGATCCGCAAGGACATCGAGGACATCTATCTGCGGTCCTCCCGCAAGCCCAAGATGGTGGCGCTCGACCTGCGCGCGCAGATCGCCGGCAACGTCACCGCCAAGGCCCGCGTCGAGGCGCTGTTGGAGCGCTATGGCGCCGATAGGGTGAAGGCGGTCATGCGCCAGGTGATCGCCAAGGCCGAGGTCGCCTTCCTCGACAAGATGGCGCGCCTGCCGGACGGCGTCTGGCAGGACCGCACCTATGTCGAGTCCTGCCGGCCGGGCGACCGCCGCACCCACCGCGTGGTGATCACGGTGCGCAAGGAGGGCAATCGCCTGATCTTCGAGAACGAGGGCACGGCACCGCAGGACGGCGCGATGAACGCCACCTACTCCGGCTGGCGCGGCTCGCTACTGGTGGCGATCAACGAACTGCTCTGCTGGGACCAGTACTTCGCCGTCGGCGGCGCGCTGCGCCACATCGACTTCGATCCAACGCCGGGCACCTTCAACTGCGCCAACTTCCCGGCCTCGGTCTCGACCGCGCCGACCCAGTCGATGGAGATCTCGCTCTATCCCGCATACAACGTGCTCTCCAAGATGATCCACCCGGACCCGGAGATGCGCAAGGACATCATGTGCATCGGCGGCACTAGCCAGTGGCCGGCGACCATCTTTCGCGGCACCGACCAGTGGGGCGAGCGCTTCGGCTATCTGCTGGTCGATCCCATCGGCGGCGCGATCGGCGCCTTCTCGCACGGCGACGGCATCGACACCGGCGGCCAGGCGCGCACGCCGATCTGCCAGCTGCCGAACGTGGAGCACACCGAGCAGTCCTTCCCGCTGCTGTTCCTCTACCGCAAGGAGGTGCCGGATTCGGGCGGCGCCGGCCGCCACCGCGGCGGCATGGGTGCCGAGAGCTGCTTCATCGTCCACAACGTGGAGCGCATGACCCAGGACACGCTGTCTTCGGGCAATGCCACGCCGACCTCGACCGGCATGATGGCGGGCTACCCCTCGGCCACCAACGCCTACACCTTCGTGACCGACAGCGACATCCAAGCGCGCTTCGCCGCCGGGCGCATGCCGGAGAACGCTAGCGAGGTGGCTGGCAAGTCTGTGGAGCTGGGCCTGCGCGAGCAGGACTTCCAGCAGACGCCGCACGACGTCTATGCCGTGCGCTGGACCGGCGGCGGCGGCTATGGCGACCCGCTGGACCGTGACATCGACGCGCTGCGGGCCGACCTCGACGGCTTGGCGGTGACGCCGGCGGCGGCCGAGCTGATCTTCGGCGCGGTCCTGAAGGAGGACGGCACCATCGATGGAGCGGCGACCGAAGAACGTCGCGCCGCCCTGCGCGCCGCCATCGCCGCCGAGCACGAGGACCCCAAGCCGGCACGGCTGGACGGCGAGGTCCTGGTGGAGGCGACCGACACGCTGACCGTCCGGGCCAACGGCGGGACCGCCCACTGGTGCTGCGCGCGCTGCGGCGGCGACCTGGGGCCCATCACCGGCAACTACAAGGAGGCCTGCCTGCGCCGCGACCGTCCGGTGGCGGAGAGCAACCCCCTGGTGGGCGACCCCTTGCGCTTCATCGACGAGCAGGTGGAGTTCCGCCAGTTCCACTGTCCCTCTTGCGGCGGCCTGATCGAGAACGAGATCGCGGTCGCCAGCGACCCCGTGATGACCGACATTCAGCTTAAGGTTTGAGGCTCTCGGTCGAGGGCCATGCCGGCGCTGCACCCCCGCAAGGCCCGTCACGGCGCCATCGCCGACAGGCCATCGCGCGGATAGAGGCGACCCTGCAGGATCACCGCCTCGATGGCGTCGTAGGCGCCGATCGACTCCATGGGGTTCCGGCTGAGCAGCAGGAGGTTGGCCTTCTTGCCCACCGCCACGGTCCCGATCTCGCCGTCCAGCCCGAAGGCCACGGCGTTGTCGATTGTCGCGGCGCGAAAGAGCTTGGCGGGCGAGACGCCGGCGGCGGCGAGGTGGCGCAATTCCAGGAGACCGTTGAGGCCGTGCGGGTTGGCATAGATCGGCGCGCTGGGCGTGTCGCTGCCGAAAAGCAGCCTGGCGTCCGCTTCAGCCAGCCAACGGACCGCCTGCCGCAGGCGGTCGATGGGCGCGGCATTGAAGGATAGCGGGTCCTCCGGAAGGCCGCGCGGGCCGACGATGCGATCGCGGAACCACTTGGCCTCCTCGCTTCGATACCATTCGATGACCGCGCCAGGCACCGCGTGCGCCAGCTCGGGGCCGTCCAGAAAGGCCGGGACCACGAGATCGCGTTCGCCGTAGAGCACGCGCATGGTCGGCTGGTAGCCGATCCCCCGGTCGACGATGTCGTCGAGCAGCGCCACGG
Source organism: Rhodospirillales bacterium (assembly GCA_963669375.1). GTDB lineage: Bacteria > Pseudomonadota > Alphaproteobacteria > Kiloniellales > JACOMY01 > JACOMY01. The sequence continues at coordinate 3,195,175 of OY770024.1, forward strand.
TCCCGCTCGCAAGCTCTGCTGCGCTGTTGTCGTCCCAGTTCCATAGCCCGTGCACGATGATGTCGGCGCCGATCGAAAGGGCGAAGCGCTGCGCTTCCTCCGAGCTGGCGTGCAGCAGGACGGGCATCCCGGCCTCCTGGCCGGCATCGACCAGCGCGCTGACAATCGCGTCCGAGGGCGTCGGCCAGTCGCGCGCGCCGCGAAAGCCCGGCTCGTAGAAGGTCTTCACGCAGATTGCACCAGCCGCCTTCATGCGCGCCACCACCGCTTCAGGGGCTTGTGCCTTCGGATCGACCCCTTCGGGCAGGCTGCCGCCCTGCCGCTCGTCCCACAGGGAGTAGGGAAAGAGGCGGAAGCGGGCCTTGGGCGGGTAGAAGACCGTCGGGTAGCCGTTGGCGATCGGCGCGGCACCGCACCAGTAGGCATCGGGCCGGACCTCCAGGCTGTTCCATTTGGCGATGAAGGCCGGCGATCCGACGAGATCGATTACCGTGGTGAAACCGAAGTAGAGATAGCTTCTCGGCGCTTGCGCCTGCCCCGCCGCGTCGACCTCGGGATGCCGCTTGGCATGGGACGTCAGCATTCCGGGCGTGCGCATGCCGGGAATGTGCAGGTGAACGTGGGAATCGATCAGACCGGGGGTCAGAAAGGAACCCTCGCCGTCGATCACCCGATCGGCCCGGCGCGCGGCTTGCGACGGCATGGCGGCGATCTCGCGAATGCGCCCCTCGTCGACCAGAACCTGCATCCCGGAAAGCGGCTCCACCAGCTCCGGCGAGACGATGGTGACGTCCCGTATCCAGAGGGACTCGGCGGACAGCGGGTTTGCCGCCAGCAGCAAGACTGCCGCGATACTGGCGAGCGATAGCGGCGGGCCGTTCACGCGCATCGATGTTACCTCATTGAAACACAAGCCTTTCTCTTGCAGAGGCTAATCACGATGAAGAGTGAAACAAGCCCGCGCCGAGGACCAGGGGGTCCTCGATCGCGATCGAGGTCGCCTTGATTCCGGTCCGTCAGGAACGGCGGCTCGAGTGCACGGAAAGTCTGCTTCTCCATGCCGGGCCTTCTCGTGCGGGAAGAGAGCGCTTGCTGGCCCTCTCCACCGTCAACATCAGTCAGACTGCGGCATAGGCGGCATCGAAGAAGGCCTTCTCCAACCGCACCGTACGAGCGAACAGGGCTTCGAGTTCCGACCTCTCGTCGGCCGTGGCTCGGCCCCACGCTTGGTCGAGCTGATCGCGCAGATAGTCGACCACGCCTTCGAAGCCTTGCCCCGAGTGCAGGGAGATCCACTCCGCGAAGTAGAAGGGCAAGGTCGCGTTCGGCGGGCTGAGCGGTGTGGCCCAGGCGAGGTAGCTCCATTCGGTCGCCGTCAGAACGGTCACCATGCGCGCGTAGTTGCCGGAGACCGCCGCCTCGCTCATCAATGCGCGGAAGGCCAAGGTGTCGGGCGCCAACCGCGGGTCGTTCCACGCCGTCTCCTCGACGCCGAGCGTGGCGAAGGAGCGCTGGAAGTAGGTGTTCTCCGGTCCGGTGATCACGGCGAGGAACTGCGCCAGGGGAATGGCGTCGGCAAGCCGCGGCGCCTTGGCGATTGCACTAGCCGCCAGACGCACGAAGTCCTCGATGAAGCTGTAGTCCTGGACTAGGTACCACGTCATCTTGGCAGGGGGCAGCGTGCCCGCGGCCAGCTCCGCGCAGAAGGGATGCGCGACGATGGCCTCCCAGGTCTCCGCTGATGTTTCACGCAAGCGCTCGCTGGGCCGCATCGCTGTCCTCCGTCGCCAAAGCCAACCGCGAGGAGATCTGCGGCTGAACGCCACCTGACATCAAGCGATCTTTCGGCAAGGGATCCGGTCGTGCGGGCCGCGCATTCGGAGCAGAACAACGAGCGCGGTTGGGATTGCCGGTAATAGAGTAGTCAATGCCGAGATGCGCTGCCTATTCTTCCTAAGCTGCTCGTATTTTAGAAGACAGTGACGCCGTATCGCCCTCAAACCCCAAGCAACCTAGAAGCAGGCCAGCTATGCTCCAATAACAAGAGAAGTTTCATGGGTTTCGATGGTAGGCTCTTGCTGTCGCCTCGCCCCCCAGGCGCCCCGAGTGCAAAGCCCCGGTCTTGAATGGCGCGCGTTACCTTGGCCAGCAAGAAGAGCGATGACGAGAGCGCCATCGAGCCGACCGAGCGGTGGACGTGACCGAGCCCGGCATCCTGGCCAGCGGCACGATCCCTCCCCACATTCTCCAGGCGTCGCCAACGGCAGAGGAGTGGGGAGTCATGCACCGCCTTATCATGGGGTCTCTCATGGCCGTCTTGCTCTTTGCTCCAGTGACCCAAGCTTCCGCCCATAAGGGCGCCATCGATCCGGCCGCCGCCGCGAAGGACTTCCTCGACGCCTTGGGCGCGGAGCAGCGCGACCGCGCCGCGCTGGCGTTCGACGACCCGCAACGCACCGCTTTCCGCTGGACCCCCGGCAGACGGGCCGGCGTGCCTCTGGCGGAGCTCTCGCCCGATGCGTGGGCGGAGTTGCGCAACCTTCTGAACCTGGTCTTGAGCGAACGCGGCCAGCTGACGGTGGACGCCATCCTGGCGACGGAGGCCGCGCTCGGCGTGCTGGAGGGACGCCCGCAGTACCGCGATCCGGAACTCTACTACACGGCGGTCTTCGGCAGCCCCGGCGCGGACATCTGGGCCTTGCGCTTCGAAGGCCATCACCTCTCCGTCAACCTCACGTTCCAGGGCGCAACCGCGATCTCGGGCACCCCGCTCGTCATCGGGGCCAACCCGGAGACCCTTCCCGACGGCCCCGATCAAGGCCTGAGAGCGCTCAAGGAGCAGGTCGACCTGGCCTGGGCCCTCTATGACGCGCTGGATGAGGAGCAGCGCCGGCTGGCGAGCGCCAGCGGCGGTGGCTTCGACGGCTTTCTCACCCGCCCGGGATCCTTGCGCCCGCCCGATGCGCCGCCGCTGGGCATCGCCTGGAGCGATCTGACGGCGGACCAGCAGGATGGGCTGCTGGCGCTGGCGGCCAGTTATGTCGAGATCCTCGGTCCGGGGCTGAGCGCGCCCTACCTTGAAGAACTGATCCGCGACGAGGCACCCAGCCTGCGTTTCCTATGGCAGGGCGGCGACAGGAAGGGGCAAGCCTACTACTATCGGCTGGCCGGCGACCGGCTCTTCATCGAGCACGATGCCTTCAATGGCGGCCGGCACATTCACGCCATCTGGCGCGACGCGGGCCAGGACTGGGGCGGTAAGCCTTAGCGACCATCGTAAGGGAGATCAGCCATGGCCAAAGGTTCCCTCTCGCTAGCCACACTCCTGCTCGCACTTGCGGTTTGGACGGCGCCGGCATCCGCCGACAGCCTGGCCGAACGGCGGGCGGTGGTGCAGGAACTCTTCGACGAGGTGCTGACGGAGCAGATGAACACGGAGCTGCTGGATGCCATGCTGCCGCTCTTCCGCGCCCAGCTGCAGGAGGAGCTCTCGTCCATCGGCGTCGAGCTCGACGCGGAGAGCATGGCGAAGATCGAAGCCATCGTCGTGGAGGAGACCAACAGCATGATCGATCGGATCATGCCGCCCAGCATCGAGATCTACGCCCAGGTTTTCAGTCTGGAGGAGCTTGAGGCTCTCCTGGCCTTCTACCGCACGCCGGCCGGGGCTTCGACCATGCGGAAGATGCCGGCCGTGGTGCAGGCGATGAACCCCCTGCTGCTGCGCGAGGTAGCCACGCTCACACCCATCCTGGAGCAGCGGCTGGAGGCGGAAGTCTTCGCCCCGGCGCAGCAATAGGCCGCTCCCCGATCGGCCGGGCCGCCTGCGGTAAGACTATGCCGCAGCGCCGCGTGCGCCGTCCATTGGGCGGCAGGCACCGGACCGACTGTCGTAAGGAATAGCCGTTCCTTTGCAAGGGCTTGCGTTAATGGCGCTACTGCGGCGGGCCGGCGACCTCTAGCCACGCGTGATAGGGCTGGCGTTGACGCTCAATCGGCTGCAGTTTATGTGTGAAAACCCACATCGCGAGCCGCGCAAGAACGATCGGGAGAGATCTTCCCATGACGGATCAAACGGAAAACCCGGTCCGGCCCCTGTCGCCGCATATCCAGGTCTATCGTTGGCAATGGACCATGGCGATGTCGATCTTGCACCGGGCAACGGGGATCGCCTTGGTGGTGGGCACCTTGCTGCTGGTCTGGTGGCTGGTCGCCGCCGCCGCGGGACGGCAGGCCTTTGAGAACGCGCAGGACTTCATCGGCTCCTTCTTCGGTCAGCTGCTGCTGATCGGTTGGAGCTTCGCCTTCTTCTATCACCTGGCGAACGGCGTACGTCACCTGCTGTGGGACAGCGGCAAGATGCTGGAGCTGTCGCCGGCCTATGGATCGGGTATCGCGGTTCTGATCGCGACCGGGGTCTTGACCGTGCTTGCCTGGATCATCGGCTGGTCCGTGATGTGAACGAGAGGAGAGTCGCCATGAGCCTCAAATCACCTCTGGGCCAAGTCCGCGGCCTCGGCAGCGCCAAGGAAGGCGTACAGCATTGGTGGATGCAGCGGGTCACCGCCATCGCGCTCATTCCCCTGGGCCTCTGGTTCGTCATCTCGATCATCGCCATGGCCGGTGCCAGCCACGCGGACATGGTCGAGTGGATCTCCTCCCCCTTCTCGGCCGCCATCGCGATACTCTTGATCGTCGCGACCTTCTGGCACGCGATGCTCGGTGTCCAGGTGGTGATCGAGGACTATGTCCATAGCGAGGCCATGAAGATCGGCTCGCTTCTGGTGATCAAGGGATTGCTGCTGCTGCTGGGCCTGGCCTGCGTGCTCTCCGTGATCGTCTTGATGCTGCAGGGATAACGAGAGATGGCTGAGACAAAAAACGGCAACGGCGCCGCCGCCAAGGCAGGCCCGGCCTACGACATCGTCGACCACGACTACGACGTGGCCGTCGTCGGCGCCGGCGGTGCCGGCCTGCGCGCCACCCTGGGCCTGGCCGAGGCCGGCCTGAAGACCGCCTGCATCACCAAGGTCTTCCCGACCCGCAGCCACACGGTGGCCGCCCAAGGCGGGATCTCGGCGGCGCTCGGCAACATGGGCGACGACGACTGGCGCTGGCACATGTACGACACCGTGAAGGGCTCGGACTGGCTGGGCGATCAGGACGCCATCGAGTACATGACCAAGGAGGCCATTCCGGCCATCATCGAGCTTGAGCACTACGGCGTACCCTTCAGCCGCACGCCGGCCGGCCGCATCTACCAGCGCCCCTTCGGCGGCATGACCACGGAGTTCGGCAAGGGCATTGCGCACCGCACCTGCGCGGCCGCCGACCGCACCGGGCACGCCATCCTGCACACCCTCTATCAGCAGTCCCTGCGCCGTAACGCCGAGTTCTTCATCGAGTACATGGCGATCGACCTGATGATGGAGGACGGCCACTGCCGCGGCCTGGTCGCCTGGGATCTGGCCACCGGCAAGATCCACCGCTTCCGCACCCATATGACCATCATCGCCACCGGCGGCTATGGACGGGCCTACTTCTCCTGCACCGGCGCGCACACCCAGACCGGCGACGGCAACGCCATGGCGCTGCGGGCCGGCCTGCCGCTGCAGGACATGGAGTTCGTGCAGTTCCACCCGACCGGGATCTACGGCGCCGGCTGCCTGATCACCGAGGGCTCGCGCGGCGAGGGCGGCTATCTCACCAACTCCGAGGGCGAGCGCTTCATGGAGCGCTATGCCCCCTCGGCAAAGGACCTGGCCAGCCGCGACGTGGTCAGCCGCGCCATGACCATGGAGATCCGCGAGGGCCGCGGCGTCGGCGAGAAGAGCGACCACATCCACCTGCACCTGGAGCACCTGGACCCGGAGATCGTGAACCAGCGCCTGCCCGGCATTTCGGAGAGCGCGCGCATCTTCGCCGGCGTCGACGTGCACAAGGAGCCGATCCCGGTGCTGCCGACCTGCCACTACAACATGGGCGGCATCCCCACCCACTACACCGGCGAGGTGGTGACGGAGAAGGACGGCGATCCCGACGTCATCGTCCCGGGCCTGATGGCGATCGGCGAGGCGGCCTGCGTCTCCGTCCACGGCGCCAACCGCCTGGGCTCCAACTCCCTGCTGGATCTGGTGGTCTTCGGTCGCGCCGCCGGCCTGCACGCGGCCGAGTTGATCAAACCGGGCACGGCGCACAAGCCCCTCTCCAGCGAGGCCGACGCCTTGGCCATGGATCGCCTGGACAAGGCGCGCCACGCGGCCGGTGGCATCACCACCGCCGACCTCAGGCTGGAGATGCAGCACGCCATGCAGGGCCACGCCGCCGTCTTCCGCACCGGCGATACCCTGGAGGAGGGCGTGAAGCTTCTGGGCGAGTCCTTCAAGAAGCTGCCGGACGTGAAGGTCTCCGACCGCTCGATGATCTGGAACTCCGATCTCGCCGAGACCCTGGAGCTGGACAACCTCATGTCCCAGGCCGTCGCCACCATGGCGTCCGCCGCCAACCGCGAGGAAAGCCGCGGCGCGCACGCCCGCGAGGACTTCCCGGACCGCGACGACGTGAATTGGATGAAGCACACGCTCTGCTGGGTGAACGACAAGGGCGAGCACAGCTTCGGCTACCGTCCGGTCAAGCTCAACACCATGACCAACGAGGTCCAGTCCTTCCCGCCCAAAGCCCGGGTCTACTAGGCCGGCGCATCGCCAGAGGGAGCAAGAGATGGTCGAATTTGCGCTGCCCAAGAACTCGAGGATCGTCGGCGGCAAGAAGCACCCGGCGCCGTCGGGCGCCAAGAACGTGAAGACCTTCAAGGTCTATCGCTTCGATCCCGACAGCGGCGAGAATCCCAGGGTCGACAGCTACGACATCGACCTGGACGCCTGCGGTCCCATGGTTCTGGACGCGCTGATCAAGATCAAGAACGAGGTCGACGCCACCTTGACCTTCCGGCGCTCCTGCCGAGAGGGCGTGTGCGGCTCCTGCGCCTTCAACATCGACGGCACCAACACGCTGGCCTGCACCAAGTACATCAGCGAGGTGAAGGGAGACGTGAAGGTCTATCCCCTGCCGCACATGCCGGTGGTGAAGGACCTGGTGCCCGACCTGACCCATGCCTACGCGCAGCATGCCTCGATCGAGCCCTGGCTCAAGACCACCACGCCGCCGCCTGGCCGCGAGCGCCTGCAGACGCCCGAGGACCGCGAGAAGCTAGACGGTCTGTGGGAGTGCATTCTCTGCTTCTGCTGCGCCACCTCCTGCCCCAGCTACTGGTGGAACGGGGAGCGCTATCTGGGCCCGGCCATCCTGCTGCAGGCCTACCGCTGGATCGCCGACAGCCGCGACGAAGCCACCGGCGAGCGTCTGGACGACCTGGAAGATCCCTTCCGGCTCTACCGCTGCCACACCATCATGAACTGCACCAAGACTTGCCCCAAGCACTTGAATCCGGCCAAGGCGATCGCCGAGATCAAGAAGCTGATGGTGGCGCGGCGCTAGATCGGATCGCGATCAGGTGGGATCACCTGATCGCATAAATCTGATCTACCTATCATACCTGTAGAGCGGGATTCAGACGGCAAATCATTTCGATTTGCGTCATCCCGATCGAGGAGTTGCAGGGCGGCCCTGTGGCCGCCGCACTTGCCTTTTGCCGTCCGGCTTCCTTATGAAGCGCTATGGCACAGAGCGCACATGCAGAGGCCTTCGCCCCGCCGAGCGAGGCTGAGGCGCGGGATCTCGTCGGACTGTCACGCGACGCCTTGGGCGCGGAGGTGGCCGCCTTGGGCGAGCCTGCCTTCCGCGCGCGCCAGCTTTGGCAGTGGCTCTACGACAAGGGCGCGACCGACTTCGACGCCATGACCTCGCTCTCCAAGGCCTTCCGGGGCAAGCTGGCGGAGGGCCATCGCATCTCCCGACCCTCGGTCACCCTGGCGCAGCAGTCCGAGGACGGCACGCGGAAGTGGCTTCTGGGCTTGGCCGGCGGGCATCAGGTGGAGTGCGTGCACATCCCCGACGAGGAGCGCGGGACGCTCTGCGTCTCCAGCCAGGTCGGCTGTACCTTGACCTGCCGCTTCTGCCACACCGGCACGCAGCGCCTGGTGCGCAACCTCTCGGCCGCCGAGATCGTGGGCCAGGTGCTGCTGGCCAAGGACCACTTTGAAGAATGGCCGGCCTCCAAGCCGGAGCGAGTGATTACCAACCTGGTCTTCATGGGCATGGGCGAGCCGCTCTACAACTACGAGAACGTGGCCGAGGCGATCCACATCCTGCGCGACGGCGAGGGCCTGGGCATCTCCAAGCGCAAGATCACGCTCTCGACCGCCGGCGTCGTGCCGATGATGGAGCGCTGCGGGCGCGAATTGGGCGTGAACCTCGCCGTCTCGCTGCATGCCGTCACTGACGAGATCCGCGACCAGATCGTGCCCTTGAACCGCAAGTACCCCTTGGCCGAGTTGATCGCCGCCTGCCGCGCCTATCCCGGCGTCCACAACGCCAGGCGCATCACCTTCGAGTACGTGATGTTGAAGGACGTCAACGACAGCGATGCCGATGCGCATGCGCTGGCCCGTTTGATCGAGGGCATCCCGGCCAAGACCAACCTAATCCCCTTCAATCCCTGGCCCGGCGCGCCCTACGAGTGCTCGACCCCGGCGCGCGTGCGCCGCTTCGCCGAGATCCTGAACGACGCCGGCCTGGCTGCTCCCGTCCGCACGCCGCGCGGCCAGGACATCATGGCCGCCTGCGGCCAGCTGAAGAGCGCCAGCGAGCGCTTGAAGAAGAGCGCCCGCCCGGACGCCTGACCCGGCCGGTCGATGCCGAGGCCCATGCCGCCGTCATCGCTAACGGAGCGCGGCAATCCAGGAGTGGTCGGCACAATGCTCCGTAGTGGATTGCCGCGTCGCTGTCGCTCCTCGCAATGACTGAGAAAGGGACAGTCCCCTCTTCGACCCTCAACTGACCAGAGCATCCATACCGACTGAGTACGAGCAACCAGCCGAAGCCATGTCATCGCGAGCGAAGCGCGGCGATCCAGACTCTTTCGGCCAACAGCTCCCGCCGTGACGGCGAAAGGGCTACGCCTCGTCGTTGACGGCCAGCTCCGCCTGCTCGAGGAGGTGGTCGGCCTTGGGAAGCTCGTCCTCAAGCAAGCGCAAGCAGTTGACCATACGGCCTCTGTTGGCCCTCTTCTGGAGATGGCGGACCTCTGTGTGACCGAGGCGCAACGCCGCGTCTTGCGTGGGCGCGGTGCGACTGGGCTTGCGGAGCAGCAGAAGGCGGAAGGCCTCCACCCGTTCCCAAGTATGGCCGTAGGCCTCGAGGATCTCCGCGCTCTTGTAGCGCCACCACATGGCGGCCGCGGCGGTCACGTGCAGGCAGGCGTAGCTGGTGCCGTGGCCGTTCTGATAGGCGTCGCTCTCCACGTTGCCGCGGCGAACCGGCCCCGCCGGCGCCCAGGCATCGATCCGCTCGTAGGTCTTGTACTGCTCGTAGATCTGGTACTTGTCGTCTCTGATGCGCTTGATGCCGGCGACCGCGATGGTGCGCCGATGCTTCGCCGGATAGACGACCTGCTCAATCAATTGCCCCGCCGCGCAGACGATGATGACACCTGCCTCATAGGCCTTATCCACCGCGCGGCCCAGCGCCTCGTTGCCCAGAGGCTTGCCGAGCGAGATGTTCACGATCGGCGCCATGCTGCCTTCGAGAACCCGCTCCGTCACGATGTTCAGGGCCTTGGCGATGGCCGTGGCCGAGCGCTTGGTCAGCAGGGAATGATCGGTGACCCGAAAGGGCACAACCGGCAGCCGCGGCGCGATGCCCTGAAAGCCGGGCGCATCGCCGCATAGGGCGGTGGTCGTGCGGGTGCCGTGGCCCGGATCCATGACGATCCGCCTGTTGAGCGGATCTCTCGGCGGATGGTCGCCCGACCTCAAGCAGTCCCGGCCCTCGTCCACATGCAGGAAGGGGCTCCCGGCGCCGTTCGAGAAACCCAAGGCGCCATGATGCCAGTAACCGGTATCCATGAGCGCGACCTTCGCCGCCCCGGGATCGCCGGGCCGACCCCAGTCGACCCGGCCTTCGCCGTCCGTCGGCAAGAGGGCCAAGGCCTCCGGCGCCTTGACGAACGCTTGGTTCCATTCCATTGCGACAAGTCCTCCCGACGCGAAGAACTCTTCTATCATGCAAGCCTATCACAAAGCGCGCGGCCGCCTCCAGCGCATGGGAGAGCCAACTTGCTTGAGCCGGGCTCCATCGCCTATAGCACGCAAGACCTTACTCTCTCTGCAGCGAGCCCCTCATGTCAGACATCAAGCGCGTCGTCCTTGCCTATTCCGGCGGCCTCGATACCTCCGTCATCCTGAAGTGGCTGCAGGAGGCCTATGCCTGCGAGGTGGTGACCTTCACCGCCGACCTGGGCCAGGGCGAGGAGCTGGAGCCGGCGCGCCGCAAGGCCGAGCTGTTGGGGATCAAGCCGGAGCACATTTTCATCGAGGATCTGCGCGAGGTCTTCGTGCGCGACTACGTCATGCCGATGTTCCGGGCCAACGCGCTCTACGAGGGCTGCTACCTGCTCGGCACTTCGATCGCGCGGCCGCTGATCGCCAAGCGGCAGATCGAGATCGCCAGGCAGGTCGGCGCCGACGCCGTCGCGCACGGGTCGACCGGCAAGGGCAACGACCAGGTGCGCTTCGAGCTCGCCTACTACGCGCTCAACCCGGAGATCAAGGTGATCGCCCCCTGGCGCGAGTGGGACCTGACCAGCCGGCAGCGGCTGATCGAGTTTGCCGAGGCGCATCAGATCCCCATCGCCAAGGACAAGCGCGGCGAGGCCCCCTTCTCCGTCGACGCCAACCTCCTGCACATCTCGGCCGAGGGCAAGGTGCTGGAGGATCCTTGGGAGGCGCCGGAGGAGTATGTCTATTCCCGCTCCGTCTCGCCGGAGGCAGCACCCGACGAGCCGACCGTCATCGAAATCGACTTCGAGAAGGGCGATCCCGTCGCCATCGACGGAGAGCGCCTCTCGCCGGCCGCACTGCTCACCCGCTTGAACGAGCTGGGCGGCGCCAACGGCATCGGGCGCCTGGACCTGGTGGAGAACCGCTTCGTCGGCATGAAGAGCCGCGGCGTCTACGAGACACCCGGCGGCACGGTCTGGCTCGCCGCCCACCGCGCGATCGAGTCCATCACGCTCGACCGCGGCGCCGCGCACCTGAAGGACGAGCTCATGCCGCGCTACGCGGAGCTGGTCTACAACGGCTTCTGGTTCTCGCCCGAGCGCGAGATGCTGCAGGCCCTGATCGACAAGAGCCAGGAGCCGGTGACGGGCTCCGTCCGCCTCAAGCTCTACAAGGGCAACGTCATCCCGCTCGGCCGCCGGTCGCCCAACTCGCTCTACAGCCTGGAGCACGTCACCTTCGAGGAAGACGCGGTCTACGACCAGCGCGACGCGCAGGGCTTCATCAAGCTGAACGCCCTGCGCCTGCGCCTGCTCAACCGGCAGAAGCGCTCGGGCTAGCCCTTACGGCAGGATCACCGTCGAGCCGGTGGTCTTGCGGCCTTCCAGGTCCCGGTGCGCCTGCACCACATCGGCCAGGGGATAGGTCTGGTCGATGCGGATCTTGACGTGGCCTGCGCGCACCCGGCGGAAGAGGTCGCGGGCCATGGACTGCAGACGCAGCGGCGTGCCGGCGTAGTGCAGGAGGGTCGGGCGGGTGACGAAGACCGAGCCCTTGGCGGCGAGTTCGCCCAGGTTGACCGGTGCCACCGGGCCGGAGGCGTTGCCGAAGGAAACCATGAGGCCGAACTGCTCCAGACAGTCCAGCGACATCTCCCAGGTGTCGGCGCCGACGGAATCGTAGACGATCGGCACGCCCTTGCCGTCGGTTAGCTCCTTCACCCGCTCGACCACGTTCTCTTCGCGGTAGTTGATGACGTGGTGACAGCCGTGGGCACGGGCCAAGGCGGCCTTCTCCGCGCTGCCGACCGTGCCGATCACCCGGGCACCGATGGAATCGAGCCACTGGCAGGCGATCAGGCCGACACCACCGGCGGCGGCGTGGAACAGCACCGTCTGGCCCTCGCCCACCGGATAGACCTGGCGCACCAGGTACTGAACGGTGAGCCCCTTCAGCATCATGGCAGCCGCGCTGCGATCGTCGATCCATTCCGGCAGCGGCACCAGGGTCGCCGTCGGCATCACGCGGGCCGAGGCATAGGCGCCGATCGGTCCGGTGCAGTAGCCGACCCGGTCGCCCTCCGCGAAGTCCTTGACCCCCGGGCCCACGGCCTCGATGACGCCGGCCGCTTCCAAGCCGATCCCCGACGGAAACTGCAGCGGATAGAGGCCGCTGCGGTGGTAGGTGTCGATGAAGTTGAGACCGACCACGCTTTGGCGGACCAGCACCTGTCCTTCACCGGGCGCGCCCAGGCTGCTGTCGGCGACCTCCAGGACCTCCGGTCCTCCGGCCTTGCCGATCGTGACGACTGTGGCTTCCATCTGCCTCACCCTCCCAAGTGCTGCCGGAAGAAGGTCTGGGTCCGGCCGTTGGCCAGGTCGGCGGCGGCCGCGTCGAAGTGCTCGCCACCAACGCGGGCGAAGGCATGGTCCTGGCCCTCGTAGGCGTGGAAGTCGACGAGGGCGCGCTCGGCCAGGCCCGCGCGCATCGCCGCCTGCGCCTCCGCCGGCACGAACTGGTCCTCGGTCGGCACGTGCAGCAGCAGGGGCGTGGCGATCTTGTCGGCCTCGTCCAGCAGGCTGTCGATCTGGACACCGTAGTAGCCGACGTTGCAGTCGGCATCGCTGCGGGTCGCCATGAGATAGGCCATCTTGCCGCCCAGGCAGAAGCCCACGGTGCCGACCTTGCCGTTGCTGGCCGGGTGCTGACGCAGGATCGCCAAGGCGCTCTTCAGGTCCTCGACCCCCTTGTCCACGTCGAAGCGGCCGAAGAAGTCGAAGGCGCGCTTCCATTCGGCCTCGGTCTTGTCGGTCAACTGCACGCCGGGCTCCAGACGCCAGAAGAGGTCCGGACAGGCGGCGACGTAGCCTTGCGCGGCAAAGCCGTCGCAGATGTCGCGCATCACCTTGTTGACGCCGAAGATCTCTTGAATGACCAGGATCGTGGCGGCGGGCGTATCGGCGGGAAGGGCGAGATAGCCGCCCATTTCCCCGTCATTGGTGGCGAAGGTCATCTCCGGCATTTGAAGCTCTCCCTGGGACCGAATTCGTGGCTCCGGGAGACTGCCAAAGCTGCGACTAAAGAACAATTGCCTGTCAGGATCGGGACCTGCAAAAAGAGATGAAGGAGCCGGAGGGTCGTTGCGCCCCCTCGGCTCCTTCGTCTGTCGGCCCCCTGTCAACTTGCCGATGGCGTAAGCTACTCATTCGGTCCCCAAAATCAAGGGTCTTGTCATCTGTTAGGCAAGATTCGCTTTAACCCCGCTTGGGTCAGGTCTTAAAGAGCTTGGCCGCATCGCCGAGGTAGCTCTTCTTTCCGTTGATCGCCTCTTCAACTCGGGCCAGTTCTACCCTCAGGGCCGCCGCATAGTCGTCAAGCTCGGAAACACCCATTCGCTCGAGGTCGCAACCCAGCGTCCAGCGCGGAGCGGCTTTCGCTTCTTCTTCGTCCATGCTTTCTCTATCCCTCAGATAGGGCTCTTCAGCCTTGTTTCGCTATCGCGAAGGCCGTTAGATCCACCAAGTGTCCAACCGCAGCGCAAGACGTTGCCTAGGTCAAGGGAGTTCGCAGAGGTGAGTGACGTGGGCGAGATGCGCGCGATCGAGATTCGCGAGCCGGGAGAGCCGTCTGCCTTGGTGGCCACCCGCCGGCCGGTACCGCGGCCGGCGGAAGGCGAGGTCCTCATCAGGGTGGCCGCCGCCGGGGTCAATCGGCCGGACGTGCTGCAGCGCAAGGGCGGCTATCCGCCCCCGCCGGGCGCGAGCGACATTCCCGGGCTGGAGCTGGCCGGCCGCATCGTCGCGTTGGGCGAGAACGTCAGCGGCCTCGGCGAGGGCGCGGAGGTAACGGCCCTGGTGACGGGAGGCGGCTACGCCGAGTACTGCGTCGCGCCGGCCGCCCAGTGTCTGCCGATCCCAAAGGGGCTCTCGCTATTGGAGGCCGCCGCCCTGCCGGAGACCTACTTCACCGTCTGGTCCAACGTCTTTGATCGCGGCGGCCTTACCGAGGGGGAGAGCTTCCTGGTCCACGGCGGCAGCTCCGGGATCGGCACGACGGCCATCCAGATGGCCAAGGCCTTCGGCGCGCGCGTGCTGGCGACGGCCGGCAGTGCCGAGAAGTGCGCGGCCTGCGTCGAACTCGGCGCGGCCCGCGCCATCAACTACCGCGAAGAGGACTTCGTCGCCATCGCCAAGGAAGAGACGGGCGGCAAGGGCGTCAACGTCATCCTGGACATGGTCGGGGGCAGCTACATCGCGCGGGACATCTCCGCGCTGGCCGCCGACGGCCGCCTGGTCTTCATCGCCTTCCTGGGCGGCAGCAAGGCCGAGATCAACTTCCTGCCGGTCATGCTGAAGCGCTTGACCATCACCGGATCCACCCTGCGCGCCCGCTCCATCGACTTCAAGGCGGCCATCGCCGCCAATCTGCGCAGCAAGGTCTGGCCTCTGCTGGAAGAGGAACGCATGCGCCCGCTGATCCACCAGAGCTTCCCGCTGGAGCAGGCGGCCGAGGCCCATGCCTTGATGGAGTCCTCGACGCACATCGGCAAGATCATGCTGACTCCCTAATGCCCGCCAAGGAGGCAGAGACCCAATGAGTCATCCCATCGACGAGGGACCGCAGGAGCTGGCCGTGCGCTGGCCCAAGACGGACGACGAGGTGGCACGCTGGACCGACCACTACTTCCGCCGTACCAAGGCGGTGGTCGAGAAGTTCGGCGATTGCGAGGTGACCTACGCCGTCTTCATGCGCCGGCCGGTCATTTCTGCTCCCAAGCTGGCGCTCGATTGGCTGGGCAGCGTCGCCCGGGACCGCGGGATCAGCGTCGACGTCGAGCTCGTTCACGGCGAGGGCAAGTGGGTCGGCGCCGGCGAGCCGATCTTCTACATGACCGGACCCTTCACCCAACTGGTCGATCTGGAGACCCTGCTGCTGCAGAAGCTGGGACCGGCCTGCGTGGCCGCCTTCAACGCCTACACCATGTGCGCGGACCTGCCGAAAGTCGCCTTCCTGGCGATGGACGCCCGCCATTGCGCGGGCACCGAGATGGCGGAGTTGATGGCCTATGCCGCCTCCGTCGGCTCCGCCAGGGCGCGCCGCAAGGTCGGTGCCACCGGCTTCATCGGCAATGCGACGGACGGGACGGCGCACTTCTTCGAGCGGCACGGCGGCTTGGGTACCATGCCGCACGCCTTGATCGGCTATGCCGGCTCGACCCTGCGCGCGGCCGAGATGTTCGACGCGCTCTACCCCGAAGAGCCCCTGACGGTACTGGTGGACTATTTCGGGCAAGAGGTGACGGACAGCCTGGCCGTGGCAGCCCGCTTCCCCGAGCGCGCGGCAGCCGGGACACTCGCCGTGCGCATGGACACGCCAGGTAGCCGCTATGTCGAGGGCCTCGACCCCACGGCCTCCTATGCGGTGCTGGAGCGCAACGTGCCGGCGGCGATCCGCGGCTACCGCACGGAAGAGGAGCTGCGTTATCTGGTGGGCGCAGGTGTAACCGCTTCGGCCATCTGGTACATGCGCGAGAAGCTGAACGACGCCGGATTCGAGAAGGTGAAGATCGTCGCTTCCTCCGGCTTCGATCCCCGCAAATGCAGGCTGATGGCCGATGCCGAGGCTCCGGTCGACGTGATCGGCAGCGGCAGCTTCCTGCCGGCCCGCTGGGCGGAGACCTATGCCACCGCCGACATCGTCGCCTATGACGGTCAACCGCGTGTGAAGCTGGGCCGCGAGTTCCTGCTGCGCAAGGCCGGAGACTGATCCTTTCCTTGTACGATGGCGCGACCATCGCTAGAGCTGAAGCGCTGATGCCGACGGCCCCCTGCCGGTCGTCGACCCGGCTTCGGCAACGTGGGACGGGATAGGCTGTGCTGGATTTCAGACCGATCGCCTACATCTTCGGGCTGGTCGTCATCGTCTTGGGTCTCCTCGGCATCTTCCCGGCCATCGCCGACTGGGTGAACGACGGACCGGATAGCCTGACCTTTCTCGCCTGCTCCGCCGTCACCGTGTTCCTGGGCGGCGCCCTGTCGCTCACCAACTACGTGCCCCGCAGCAAGCTTTCCTTGCCGCAGGCCTTCGTCCTAACGCCGGTCTGCTGGTTCGGCCTGCCCTTCTTCGCGGCCTTGCCCTTCCTCTTGGGACACCAAGCACTGCCGGCGGCCGACGCTTACTTTGAAGCCGTCTCCGGCCTCACCACCACGGGCTCCACCATTCTGACCGGTCTAGACGCGATGCCACGGGGAATTCTGTTGTGGCGCGGGCTGCTGCAGTGGCTGGGCGGGCTTGGCGTCATCATGGTGGCCATCGCCGTGTTGCCGCTCTTGAAGGTCGGTGGCATGCAGCTGATGCGCACGGAGTCCTCCGATCGCTCCGACAAGGTCCTGCCGCGGGCTTCACAGCTGGCGACCGCTATCGGCTTCATCTACGCGTTGCTGACCCTGCTGTGCCTCATCGCCTACTGGATGAGCGGCATGCAGCTCTTCGACGCGGCCGTCCACGGCATGACCACGGTGGCGACCGGCGGCTTCTCCACCTCCGACCTCTCCATGGGGGCCTTCAGTCCCGAGGCGCAGTGGATCTGCGTGGTCTTCATGATCGCTGGCAGCCTGCCCTTCGTCTTGATGGTGCGGGCGCTCTACGGCAGGCCGGGGGCGCTGTGGCGCGACAGCCAGGTGCGCACCTTCATCTACCTGCTGCTGGTGCTGATCGTCTTGGTCGGCACCCTGCTGTGGCTGCGTGGGATCTACGGCGGTCTGGAGACGGGTCTGCGCTACGCCGCCCTCAACATCACCTCCATCGTCACGACGACCGGCTATGCCTCGACCGACTTCCAGCTCTGGGGTGCCGCCGCGGTGCCCTTCTTCTTCTTCCTGATGATGCTGGGCGGCTGCACCGGCTCCACCACGGGCAGCATCAAGATCTTCCGCTGGCAGATCCTGACCAAGGAGGTCCGCCGCCAGATATCGCAAACGGTCGAACCCAACCGGGTGGTCACGCGACGCTACAACAGGAAGCCGCTGCCGGCGGACGTCGCCCAGTCGGTCATCGTCTATCTCTTCATCGTGCTGTCGCTGATTGGCTTCGGCGCGGCCGCCCTGGCGGCCACCGGTGTTGGCTTCGTCACCGCGCTCACCGGTGCCGTCACCTCGATCACCAACGTAGGCCCCGGCTTGGGGCCGGTCATCGGACCGGCCGGCACCTTCGGCCCCCTGCCGGACGCGGCGAAATGGATCGCCGCCCTCTTGATGATCCTCGGACGGTTGGAGATCCTGACCGTCCTGGTCCTCTTCGACCCGCGCTTCTGGAACCGATAGAGCAGATCGCACTCAGGTGGATTCACCTGATTGCGTGAATCTGCTCTATCTTTCAACGAGGTAGAGCGGGATTCAGACGGCAAGTCGTTTCGATCTGACGTCATCCCGCTCTAGCCGCTACTGGTTCATCGAGTCGAAGAAGTCGGAGTTGGTCTTGGAGTGCTTCAGCTTGTCCAGCAGGAACTCCATGGAGTCGGTGACGCCCATGGGCATGAGGATACGGCGCAGCACCCACATCTTGGTCAAGGTGGCCTTGTCGACCAGCAGCTCTTCCTTGCGGGTACCGGACTTGCCGATATCGATCGCCGGGAAGGTGCGCTTGTCGGCCAGCTTGCGGTCGAGCACGATCTCGGAGTTGCCGGTGCCCTTGAACTCCTCGAAGATCACCTCGTCCATGCGGCTGCCGGTGTCGATCAGGGCCGTGCCGATGATGGTCAGGCTGCCGCCTTCCTCGATGTTGCGGGCCGCGCCGAAAAAGCGCTTGGGCCGCTGCAGGGCATTGGCGTCGACACCACCGGTCAGGACCTTGCCCGAAGAGGGAACCACGGTGTTGTAGGCACGCGCCAAGCGGGTGATGGAGTCGAGAAGGATCACCACGTCCTTCTTGTGCTCGACCAGGCGCTTGGCCTTTTCGATCACCATCTCGGCCACCTGCACGTGGCGCTGCGCCGGTTCGTCGAAGGTGGAGGACACCACCTCTCCCTTCACCGAGCGGTCCATGTCGGTGACCTCTTCCGGCCGCTCGTCGATCAGCAGCACCAGAAGGTAGATCTCGGGATGGTTGGCGGCGATCGAGCGCGCCAGGTTCTGCAGGATCATGGTCTTGCCGGTGCGCGGCGGCGCCACGATCAGGGCACGCTGTCCCTTGCCGAGCGGCGAGACCAGGTCGATGACCCGAGGCGTCATGTCCTTGCGCGTCGGATCCTCGACCTCCAGCGTGATCTTCTCGTCTGGATATAGCGGCGTCAGATTGTCGAAGTTGATGCGATGGCGCGCGGAGTCGGGACCGTCGAAGTTGATGGTCGTCAGCTTCAGCAGCGCGAAGTAGCGCTCTCCGTCCTTGGGCGAACGGATCTGGCCTTCGACCGTGTCCCCGGTCCTGAGCGCGAAGCGGCGCACCTGCGTCGGCGAGACGTAGATGTCGTCCGGCCCGGGCAGGTAGTTGGCCTCGGGCGAGCGGAGGAAGCCGAAGCCGTCCGGCAGGATTTCCAGAACGCCGCCGCCGGAGATCTCCTGCCCGTTCTCAGCCAACTGCTTGAGAATGGCGAACATCATGTCTTGCTTGCGCAGGGTGCTGGCGTTCTCGATATCCAGCTCTTCTGCGAGCGACAGCAGCTCTTGCGGCGTTTTGGTCTTTAGCTCTTGAAGATTCATGGGAGCGTCTTGGCAACCCTAGTTTGCGCGATGCATGCGCAGGTGGTGGTCTCGGTGATCAATCAGAACGGACCGGGATTCTCCCGAGAGGCACGCTCCTTTTTAAGGAGCCGCTCAAATAAAGCCCTGTTCTTGAAAGCAACCTTGAGAGGGTGGGATCGGCAGGTGGATTTCCACCTTTCCTGATACTTGGGTAGCGTGCCCCACGATGGCAAGTCAACCCGGATTCAGGCAAGTCGCCGATCGGCTCCTAGTTCGCATAGAATTCGACCGTGAGCTCACGCCAAAGCGCGAACTGCTCTCTCGGCAGGCGGTAGGGTCCGCAGCGCATGAAGGCGGCCTGCGCGCCCTTGGCCATGGCGCGGAAGTCGCTGTCGCTGGACATCCTTTCGCGGCCGTTGATCACGGTGTTCGAGATCGTGCCGTTGCGATTGAGAGAGACCCGCAGCGTGACCGAGGGTGCGCCGGCGCCGCGCACGGGCGACGACCGCCAGCAAGGTTTCACCTGGTCTTGGATCATCTGGACCAGTTGCCGCTGCCCGTCGGCAGGCGCGCCGGTGATAGACGGCGGGCGAAGGTCCTGCGGCTCACGCTGTGGCGGCGCCAGGGCGGTTTCCTGGGTTTGGCGCGGTGGCGGACTCCGCGGATCGGACGGCAGGGTCACGTCTCGCTCGGGTTTCTCGGGCGGTATCTCGGCCTCCGGTTCGGCAAGGTCCGCTACTTGAAGCTCGGGCTCGGTCGCATCGGGTTCGGCAAGGTCCGCTAGCTGAGGCTCGGGCTCGGTCGTGACGGGTCCGACGAGGTCCGCAACCTCGCCCTGGGGGTCTGGAGCAAGCGCATCCGGCGGCGTCAGTTCCGCGAGATCCGGTTCGGGTAAGGTCTCTTGCGCCGGCGCTTCCGCGATGGGGGCCGATTCCGCTGGAGGATCCGGCTCTGGCAGCTCTGCTTCGGCGAACTGCTCGAGCGGTTCCGGCTCGCTCGGGAGAGGCTCTAACACTTCCAGCGGTTCCGGCAGAGGCTCGCTCGGAAGCGGAAGATCCGGTACCTCCGCATCCGCGACCTGGCTCCCGGGTTCTTGCTCGCTCGGAGGCGGCGGCTGGACCAGAGGATCCGCCAGGGGCTCCGGCGGGGGTTCCGGCCGCGGCGCCTCGATCTCCGCAGCCGCGATTTCGGGTTCGGCTGGCGGAGAGGCGTCGGGAACGGTCGGCTCGGAGTCCGGCACGGACAGCGCTTCGGCGACCTCGGGCAACTCTTCCAGGGGCACCTCCGGTGCTGCCGCCTCTTCCAGCGCGACCTCCGGCAAGGGCTCGGTCTCGAGCGGCTCGATCTCGGTGGGTTCCGGCTCCGACTCCGCCAGCTCCGGTACGTCCGGCAGCGGTTCGGTTTCTTCCGAGAGGTCTTCTTCCGACAGTTCCTCGAGCGGAACGACCGCCGAGCCGCGCGTCTCGCCGGCCTCCTCTCCCGGCTCCGCGAAGCTCACGACGGCGACGCTTTGAAGCTCCAAGCCATCAGGCAACAGTCGTGGCGGCACGGTGAAGAACAGAAGCACGACGACGCCGTGGAACAAGAGAGAGAAGAGGAAGGCGCGCGGCAGCATGATCTATCTCTGGGGCCCGCCCGGGTAGATCGGCACGTAGAGTGGCGTACCGCGGAACTCCTCGACGATGTCGTGTCCACGCTGCTTCAGCAACTCAGTGATGGTGATGCCCTTGGAGGCGGCATAGAGCTTGTCGCCAGTTACCTCGTCGCCCTCCACATAGGCTTGGAAGAGATCGGCACTGCGCTTGTCGAGCGGAAGCCCGTGCCTCTGCGCGAACTCACGCCAGGCACGTACGGCATCGAGACAGGGATTGATCGCATAGTAGTTGTTCTCGCACTCGCCCACTTCCAGTCCGGAGCGCTGCTGCACACCCATCCCTTGGACATCGGCGGCAATTGTATTCTTCGGCGGTGCCGTCCGCTGCTGGTTCTTGGCGGCCGCGTAGAGCTGGTCGCCCAGCCTGGTCTTGCCTTCTACATAGGCCTCGAACATGTCGGCCGTCTGGCGGTTGAGCGTCAGTCCATGCTTGTCCGCGAAGATGCGCCAGGCCTTGACCGCGCGCGGACAGGGCTTCGCTGACAAGAGGTCGTTCGAACAGACCGTTTCCAAGGCGTCGGCCCGAGGAACACCCAGGCGTCGGACGTCCTTGGCGACACCCAGAGGCGCCTCGGGTTCGTCCGGTAGGGCAAAGCCCTTGGTCCTGGCGTAGATCCGGTCGGCGGTGCGGTAGTCCTTGCGAATGTAGGCCCGCAGCATGTCGGCGGTCTGCGCGGTTCTCGGCAGGTCGTGCTTCTTGGTGAACTCATACCAGGCAGCAACGACACCCGGGCAGGGGTTCTGCGCATAGACATGGTTGACGCAAGCGTTCTTGGTGGTGTCTTCCGGTCTCAGTCCCAGGCGGGCGACGTCTCGCGCGATCTCGTCATAGTGCGAGCCCTCGCGATAGGCCTCCGGCACCTGCGCAACGGCGCTACCGCCCGCGAGCAGTGCTACGACCACGATCCTGACCGCCCAAGCTTGCATCGCAGTGCTCTGGCCACCTGCCGACTGTGGGGGCCGCCGGAGCCAAGCGGTCCGCCCGGCACACAGCCACCTCCCGCGACAGCCTATAGGCGAAGACCCCGCCCTTCAATGAGCGGCCGGTTACAAAGGCGTCAGCTATGCCAAAACCGCAACACTTAGAAAGGCTTAACCACCACGAGGATGACAATGCCGATCATCAGCACCGTCGGAACCTCGTTGACCCAGCGGTAGAAACGCGCGCTGTGCGTGTTGCGATCCTGCGCAAAAGCCTTACGCCACCGCGACAAGGCCGCGTGCGCCACCTGCATGAGAATCACCAGCAATAGCTTGGCGTGGAACCAGCCGTCCGACCAGGCGTCGATGGCGGACGCGCTTAGGAGGCCGAAGATCCAGGCAGCGACCATCGCCGGATTGATGATCACGCGCATCAAGCGATACTCCATGACCTTGAAGCGCTCGCTCTCGGGCGATCCCGGCTCGACCTCGCAGTGATAGACGAAGAGGCGGGGCAGATAGAGCATGCCCGCCATCCAGGCGATGATGGCGATCACATGAATGGCCTTGAACCAAAGGTACCCATCCGCCACGAAGGACTGCATCGTCTAGCCAACCTTTCTCATGCGCGGCAAGGACAGCCGCTGAAACCGGGGTCGCACAGCCTGGCACCCGTCAGACTGCTTATTCCGGCCGGACGATCGATCGCTTCGCGGACAAGAGAAGCCAAGCCCGCGATGAAGGTCTCTCCGGCAGAGACGGTCGGAACCCGATAGTAGGCGGGCACTCCCGACTTCTTGGCTTCTTCCGCCAACTCGATATCCAGTTCGACCAGGGTCTCGGAATGCTCGGAGACGAAAGCGATCGGTGCCAGCACCACCGGCCGCCCGTCCTGACCGGCGCGCACGACCTCGTCGATCGTCGCGGGACCGATCCACTTCAGGGGGCCGACACGGCTCTGATAGCAAACCACGACGTCCAGATCGGGCCGGGCCAGGGCCTTCGTCACTTCAGCCGCGGTCTGTTCGACCTGGCGCTGATAGGGATCGCCGTCCTTGACGATCTTTTCGGGCAAACCGTGAGCTGACAGGAGCAAGCGCGGTGTCCCGCTCGCCGCCGCTTTATCCAGATAGGGGCCGATGAGGCCGCTCAGTTCCGTGATGAACCCGGCATTGTCCGGATAGCAGCAGATCGCATGCGCCGGCGTGTTGGCCAGTCCGTTTCCCGCGGCTTCCTGGTGCCACTCCTTCAGCGAGGAGCCCACTGTCGTCGTCGAAAACTGCGGATAGAGCGGCAGCAAGACGAGACGATCAGGTGCGAAGTCAGCGACCTTCTTGGCCACCTCCTCGGCCCGAGGATGCCAGTAGCGCATCACCGGGAAGACCTCGATTTCGCCCAGGTCGGCGAGCAAGGCCTTCAAGGCCGACGCCTGCTCCAGCGTATTGGGCAGGATCGGCGACTTGCCGCCCATTTCGGCATAGATCTCTCGGGCCACGGGCGCGCGCCGGCTGGAAATGAGCCGGGCGAGGAGAAACCGGAAGGGTCCCGGCAAGCGGATAATCGCCGGATCGTTGAAAAGGTTGCGCAAGAAGGGCTGCACCGCCTCTAGGGAATCGGGACCGCCGAGATTGAAGAGAAGGATAGCTGTACGCGGGCTGCTAGGCATGATCGCTTCAGTTAAAGCGACGGACCTGTTTGACAAGCGCGGCAACATGCTCTGGCGGTGTCGGCTGCATCACGCCATGACCCAGGTTCACGATGTGCGGCCCCTGCTTCAGGGCGTCGAGCAGTCCGCCAGCCTCTCGCTCCAAGCGCGCACCGCCCTCAAGCAAGGCGTCAGGCGACAAATTGCCCTGCAAAGCGATGCGGGTCTGCAGAGCCTCTGCCGCCCAGCCGAGATCCTGCTCCTGATCGAGCGACAGGCCTGCCGCGCGCCCGTCTTCCGCCAGGGCCAGCAAGGACTCCTGATCGACCTTCCGAGGGAAGAGGATGACCGGGACACCCGGATGCAGGCGGGCGAGCTCTCCGGTCACCCGCAGCATGGGCGCCAGGCTCCATAGCCGAGCCTCCTCGTGCGTAAGCAAGCCGGCCCAGCTGTCGAAGAGCTGCACCACTTCGGCTCCGGCTTGGATCTGCTTGGAGAGATGAAGCACGATCGCCTCGACCAAGCGATCGATGAGCTGGCCGAACCAGGTCGCTCTCTGGCGCATCACCTGTAGGGCTCGCGGAAAGCCCCTGCCGCCCCGCCCGTCCAGCATGTAGCACGCCAAGGTCCAGGGCGCTCCGGCAAAGCCGATCAAAGCCGCATCGTCGGAGAGAGTCTCGGAAACCCTCTTCAAGGCCTCATAGACGGGGTCCAGCTGCTGGAGGAAGGCCCTCTCCTCCATCTCCGGAAGCTCTTGCAAGGGCGGCAGTTGCGGCCCCTCCCCCTCGACGAAGGTCAGCTCCTGGCCCAGGGCGTGGGGGATGACGAGAATGTCGGAAAAGATGATCGCCGCATCTAAGTCAAAACGCCGAAGCGGTTGCAATGTCACCTCGGCCGCGCGTTCGGGGTTGTAGCAGAGATTCAGAAAGCTCCCAGCTGCGGCGCGGACTTCTCGATACTCCGGCAGATAGCGTCCGGCCTGACGCATCAGCCAGATCGGTGGCGGAGACACGCGCTGCTGGGAGAGGACGCGCAGCAATGGCTTGGTTCTGGTGGTGACGCTCATGCCTCCCTAACTGCCATGCCTTGTCCTCAAAGCCAAACAATCACTCTAGGTAAGAATCAGAATTGATGTTGTTGTTGAATGCCTTGCGAGCGGGGACGGCGAATCCATCCACGAGTTTACCCACAGGTGCCACACGGTCGCGAGTTGGTGGATCAGAAGGATATTGACAGCTCCGGACTCCAGGAGGCAACGGCTGGACTCCCTCGCGCCGGATAGGATGAATCCTGGGGATGAAGACTCTCCTCCACGCCTTGAGCGCTCTTTTGGGCACAGGTGGGCAAGGCTGTGGAGATTGCAGGGCCTTGTGGGGAGCGTTAAGTCTGGCTTCGCCGAAAAGAGAGACTTGTCCACCTAATGCGTGAAACTATCCACCACCTGCATCTGGTATCCGACGCGACCGGAGAGACCATCGCCTCGGTCGCCCGTGCCTGCCTGGTGCAGTTCGACGGCGTGGAGCCTGTGGAACACGTCTGGTCGTTGATCCGGACGGTCGGGCAGGTGGACCGGCTCTTGGCCAGCGTCGAGGCCAATCCCGGGCCGGTGCTCTTCACCCTGGTGAACGAGAGCTTGCGGCGCCGGCTGCTGGATGGCTGTCAGCGGCTGCAGGTACCGACCATCGCCGTCCTGGATCCGGTGATCCATCTCTTGGCCGGACAGTTTCGGTCACCGATCAAGGGCCGGCCCGGCCTCCAACACGTCATGGACGAGGACTATCGCAAGCGGATCGATGCGGTGCACTTCTCCTTGGCCCATGACGACGGCCAGGCGACGGACGAGCTGGGCTTCGCCGATGTGGTGATCATCGGCGTCTCGCGGACCTCGAAGACGCCGACCTGCATGTATCTCGCCAACCGCGGCGTCAAGGCGGCCAACATTCCGCTGGTGCAAGGCGTGCCGCTTCCCCAGACGGTGATGGCGCAAAGCGGGCGCACCAGCAAGCCGCTGGTGGTGGGATTGACCACCGATCCCAAGGTCCTGTTGGCGATACGGCGGACCAGGCTGAAACACCTGGGCCAGGGGCTTGACGAGAGCCCCTATGTCGATCCGGAAGTCGTGGCGGAAGAGCTGAAGTGGGCGCGCCGCCTCTTCGTCAAGAACGGTTGGCCGGTCATCGACGTCACGCGCCGCTCCATCGAGGAGACGGCGGCGGAGATCCTCGGCTATCTGAAGCAGATCGAGTTGGGAGAGACGACTTGAACGAAGAGGTCGTTCTGGCATCCGGCAGCCAAACCCGGCGGCGCCTCCTGGAAGCGGCCGCCGTGCCGTTTCGCGTCCTGCCCTCTTCGGTGGACGAGGACGAGGTGAAGGTGAGCCTCAAGGCTCAGGGCGCCGATGCCTTGGACGCGGCCGAGGCCTTGGCCGAAGTCAAGGCCAGACAGGTCAGCGTCCGAGAGCCGGGCGCGCTGGTGATCGGTGCCGACCAGATGCTGGATTGCGATGGTCTCTGGTTCGATAAGCCGGTCGATGCGGCGGCCGTGGCCGACCATCTGCGCCACCTGGCGGGCCGGCAGCACCGCCTGTCGACCGCGGCGGTGATCTGCCTCGGTGGGGAGCGGATCTGGCATCATCGGGATGAAGCCTGGCTGACCATGCGTCCCCTGAGCGAGGCCTTCATCGCCGGTTATGTCGATGCACATGGCGAAGTGGTCCGCTCCAGCGTCGGTGCCTATCAGCTGGAGGGGGTGGGCGCGCAGCTCTTCACCGCCATAGAGGGCGATCATTTCGTCATCCAGGGGCTGCCGCTCCTGCCTCTCCTGGCTTTTCTTCGCGAACGAGGGGTCCTGCAGCAATGATGTTGACGGGCGTGGCGAAAGTCGCCGGTGTTATCGGCTGGCCGATCGGTCATTCACGTTCACCCCGTCTGCACGGGCATTGGCTGGCGCGCTACGGCATCGATGGGGCCTATGTGCCGCTTGCCGTTCCTCCGGGCCGCCTTGCGGCCGCCCTGGACGGCCTGCGGGCTCTTGGCTTTCGCGGCGCCAACGTCACGGTGCCGCACAAGGAAGAGGCCATGCGGCTCTGCACGCGTCTGACGCCGCGTGCCGAGGCCATCGGTGCCGCCAACACCTTGATCGTGACCGAGGATGGCCTGCTGGGCGACAACAGCGACGGCTTCGGCTTCCTGGCCAACTTGCAGGAGTCGCTTGCCGGTTGGACCGCCAAGGGCAAGCGTTGCTTGGTCCTGGGCGCCGGCGGGGCGTCGCGCGCGGTGGTGTGGAGCCTGGTCGACGCGGGTGCCTCGACGGTGGTGATCCTGAACCGCAGTAGAAGCCGCGCGGTCTCTCTTGCCGAAGCCATGGGAGGGACGATCCGGCCGTGGGAAGAGCGAAGCGAGGCCCTGGCGGAGGCCGATTTGCTGGTCAATACCACCAGCCTAGGCATGCAGGGGCAGACGCCTTTGTCGATCGACCTGTCCACGCTGCCGGCTGATGCCGTGGTGACCGACCTGGTCTACACGCCGCTCGAGACCGAGCTCTTGGCTGCGGCGAGGGCACGCGGGAACAGGGTGGTCGACGGCCTCGGCATGCTGCTGCATCAGGCGCGCCCTGGCTTCTCCGCTTGGTTCGGGGTCGAGCCCACGGTGGATGACGAGCTGCGTGACGTCATGCTGGACGGCCAATCCTAGACGATGCGGATCATGGGCCTTACCGGCGGGATCGCGATGGGGAAGTCCACCGCGGCCCGTGCTTGCCGCCGGCTGGGCGTTCCCGTGCATGATGCCGATGCCGCCGTTCACCGTCTCTATGGACGCGGCGGACGCGCCGTGCCCCTGATCGCCGCTGCCTTTCCCGAAGCGGTCACCTCGGGCCATGTCGACCGAGCCGTTCTCTCCCGTCTCATCACTGCCGTGCCGGATCGCTTGGCACTTCTCGAAGAGATCATGCACCCCTTGGTGCGTTGGGAGACGAGAGCCTGGCTGAAGAGAATGGCACGGCGGCGCCAAGCGCTCGTCGTCCTCGATATCCCTCTGCTCTACGAGACCGGCGGCGAGGCTCTCTGCGACAGCGTCACGGTCATGACGGCGCCGCATTTCCTGCAGCGGCAGCGCGCCCTTGCCCGGCCGGGCATGACGGCGACGAAGCTGGATGCGATTCTGCGACGTCAGGTAAAGGACAGTCATCGCCGACGCCGCGCCGATCATGTCATACGCACGGGGCTGGGCAAGGCCTTCGCCCTCGAACAGTTGCGGCGGGCGGTGAGGATGGAACGAGAGCACCGCGGCCGGGTCTGGGGACCCGGTCTGGGCCGTGCAAGAGGGAGGAGCATGTGAGCGCTCGAGAGATCGTGCTGGACACGGAGACGACGGGTCTCGATCCCAAGGCCGGCCATCGCATCGTCGAGGTCGCCGGCCTCGAGCTGATCAATCACTTGCCGACGGGCGAGCACAAGCGCTGGTACCTCAACCCCGAGCGCGACATGCCCGAGGAAGCGGAGCGGATTCACGGTCTGAGCGAAGCCTTCTTGGCCGACAAGCCGCGCTTCGCCGAGATCGCTGACGATCTGCTGGGGTTTCTGGGAGACGCCAAGCTGGTGATCCACAACGCCAGTTTCGACATGCGGTTCTTGAACGCAGAGCTTGAGGCGGCGGGCAAGCCGCTGCTCCCGATGAACCAGGCTGTCGATACCGTAGAGATAGCGCGCCGCCGCTACCCGGGAGCGCAGGTGAGCCTCGATGCCCTCTGCCGCCGCTTCGGAATCGACAACTCGGCCAGGACCTATCACGGTGCCTTGCTCGATTGTGAGCTTCTGGCCGAGGTCTATCTGGAGCTGAGCGGCGGCCGTCAGCCGCAGTTCCTGCTGGCCGGCGATCGCAAGGGGGGGCCGGCAAAGGCGAGCACGATAGCAGGTACGAAGAGCGAGGTCCGTCCGCCGCGCCCGCACGCGGTCAGCGCCGAGGAGCTGGAGGCCCATCGGGCAATGCTCGATGGCCTGCAGGATCCGGTGTGGAACAAGCCCTAGCCGGTCACCGGGTTCTAAGTGCCCTCGCGCAGTTCGACGCGACGGATCTTGCCGGAGATGGTCTTCGGTAGCTCGGTCACGAACACGATCACCCTGGGGTACTTGTAGGGTGCGGTCACGGTCTTGCAGAAGTCCTGGATGTCCTGAGCCAACTGCTCGCCGGCTTCATAGTCGTCGGCGACGATAATGTAGGCCTTGACCACCTGTCCGCGGGTCTCGTCCGACGCGCCGATGACCGCGCTCTCGGCGACGGCGGGGTGCTCCAGAAGCGCGCTTTCCACCTCGAAGGGGCTGATGCGATAGCCGGCCGAGGAGATCAGGTCGTCGGCGCGGCCGATGAACCAGAGATAGCCGTCTTCGTCGCGCTTGGCCGTGTCGCCGGTATAGTACCAGCCGTTCCGGAAGGAGCCTGTGTCGAGGTCACCGGCGGTGTAGTAGCCGTGGAAGAGGCCGGCCGGCCAGTCACCCTCGGTCCGCATGGCGATGTGGCCGATCTCGTTGTCCGCCAGGCGCTTGCCCTCGTCGTCGATGACGTCGACGTCGAAGCCCGGAACCGGCTTGCCCATGGAACCCAGCTTGACCTCTTCACCCGGAAAGTTGGCGACGATGTTGATCGTCTCCGTCTGGCCGTAGCCGTCCGCGATCAGGGTCCCGGTGTGCTCTTGCCAGTAGCGGATGACCTCCGGATTGAGCGGCTCGCCCGCGCCGATGCAGCGCCGGAGGCTGGAGAGGTCGAAGATGCTCAAGTCCTTCTGCGCGAAGAGACGGTAGACCGTCGGCGGCGCGCAGAAGATGGTGACGCCCAGCTTCTTGATCAGCTGCAGATGCAGGTCGGCATCGAAGCCCTTGCCGTCGTAGAGGACCAGGGTCGCGCCCAAGAGCAGCTGCGGGAAGAGCATGCCCCAGGCGGCCTTGGCCCAACCGGTATCGGTCAAGGTCCAGTGGATGTCGCTTTCCTTGAGGTCCATCCAGAAGAGACCGGTGGCGGCATGGGCGAGCGCATAGCCGAAGTCCCTCGGCACCATCTTCGGCATGGCCGTGGTGCCCGAGGTGAAATAGGCCATCATCATGTCGGTGGAGCGGAAGGGTCCGGCCCGCGTCGGGTCGATCTCGGCCGCTTGTTCCGCGCAGAGCCGCTCCAAGCCATGCCAGCCGTCGCGCTCGGTGCCGGCGACGATGAAGTGCTCGAGGCTGGGACAGGTCTCGCGGATGCTATCGACCTTGTCGCAGTGCTCCTCCGTCACGATGACGGCCTTGGCGCCGCAGTGGTTCACCCGGTAGGCGATGTCCTTGGCGGTCAGAAGGTTGGTGCCGGGCATGGCCACCACGCCGGCCTTCATGCAGCCGAAGAGCACCGTGTACCAGGCGGGAACCCGGCCGATGACCACGCAAGCGAAGTCGCCTTTCTGCAACCCCAACCCGAGCAGCGCGTTGGCGAAGCGGCCCGACTGCTCGGAGAGGTCCCCGTAGCTGACTTTCGTGACCGTCGCGCCGTCGCCGGAGACGGCCAGGATCGCCGTCTTGTCCGCCTCCCGGGCACGGACGTCGATTACGTCGAAGGCGAAGTTGAACTGCTCCGGTATCTCCGGGCGATAGGTCTCTCGTGCGACGGCATAGCGTCGGTCGATCTGATCGAAGGTGTACATGGGTGCCCTCCCGCAGCAGCCTTAGGCCTGGCTGGTGATGGCGCCTAAGTTACATGAGAGGCGGCCGCAGGGAACAGCTGCCGTTCCAAACTGCTGTTCCACTCTGGAGACCTGGAGAGCGATGGGGCGCCCGGGTGCTACTGCGTCGTCGCGGGCGCGGCCTCGGCCGCTTCCTTGCGCTGGATGTACATCTTCTCGAAGTCGATCGGCGCCATGAGGAAGGGCATGAAGCCGCCGTCCCGGCTGAGGGTCGCCACGACGGCGCGCGCGAAGGGAAAGAGCATGGCCGGCGCCTCGATCAGGAGCGCCCGCTCGCTCTCCTCCGGCGAGAGGTTGGTCGAGAGGTTGGCGATGCCAGCGTACTCCAGCTCGATGAGGAAGGCCTTGTTCTCGCCGACGGTCGCGTCGATCCTGAGGGCCAGGATGACCTCGGCCAGACGCTCTTGAATGCCTTCGATCTTGACGTCGACCGAGATGGTGATCTTCGGCGGGGTCTTGGACTTGCCGAAGATCATCGGCGCGTTGGGATTCTCGAAAGAGAGATCCTTCACGTACTGGGTCAAGATGACCAGATCGGGTTCCGGCTCGCTCGAAGGAGGTGCTGCCGGGGCTTCGCTGTCGCTCATGAGGTCTCTTTCGCTGGTGCAGCCGGGCCTCTAGCACGGGCCTCGGCCACACCGCAAGCCGGGGGCTAGACCAAGATGATCGCAGGTCGAACCGACCTGCGGTCTGAATCTTGGTCTATTTTCATAGGTTTAGAGGGCGATTCAGGCGATAGATCGGTTCGATCTATCGTCATCGCGCTCTAGAGCCAGCGCGACGGCAAGAGCTGCTCTTCGAAGGGGAAGGAGGAGAGCGGCAGGACCCCGGTCTCGGTGATCAGCACCTGCTGCTCCAGCTTCACGCCCTCGTCGCCACCTTCCTCGCCGATATAGCTCTCCACGCAGAGCGTCATGCCCGGGCGGATCTCGCCGTCGTAGCCCCAGACGGCCCAGTCCTCGGCGTAGGCGATGCCGGGGTACTCGTCGCAGAGCCCGACCCCGTGCATCACCACGGAATAGCGGTTGGAGCGGCAGCTGGCCGGCAGCTTCCAGCTCTTTTCCGAGACCTCCTGGAAGGTCATGCCGGGTTTCAGGAGCGCGATGTTGGTCTCGATCTGCTCGTAGGCGAGGCCGTAGAGGCGCTTCTGCTCGTCCGAGGGCTTGCCCGGTCCGCAGAAGAAGGTGCGGGAGATGTCGGCGCAGTAGCCGAAGGGACCGATGAGGTCGCTGTCGAAGGAGACCAGATCGCCCGGCCGGATGGTGTGCGCCGAGCATTCCTGGAACCAGGGATTGGTGCGCCGGCCGGCGGCGAGCAGGCGGGTCTCGATCCACTCTCCGCCGCGCGCGATGTTCTCGCGATGGAGGATCGACCAGAGCTCGTTCTCGCTCATGCCCGGCCGCAGGGCCTCGCGCATCGCCGCCATCCCGATCTCGGTGACGGCGATGGCGTGGGTCATGGCCTGGATCTCCAGGTCCGACTTGATCAGCCTGGCTTCCTCCATCACCTCCTGGCCGTCGAGCAGGGTGATGCCCAGGCCCTCCAGCGCGAAGGTCCCGGGCGGATCGCACTTGTCGATCGCCAGGCGCCTGTTGCCGCCGCCGTGCCGGGCGACCAGATCGGCCATCTCCGCCGCCCAGGCCTTGACCTTCTCCTCCTGCCGCCAGCCGGCGGTGAAGAAGTACCAGCTGATCGAGCGGCGGATCTCGTCGATCGTCTCCAGCTCTTCGCTCAGGTGATCGCAGTTGTGATAGTCGTAGAGGATGACCGGACCCTCGGTCGGCACGAAGCAGCAGCGCGCGGCATTATGCAGGGTCCAGACCGCCATGTTGCGGCTGCCGGTGGCATAGCGGATGTTGATCGGATCGAAGAGCAGGATGCCGGCGAGGTCGCGCTGGCGCAGCTCCGCGCGCACCCGCGCCAGCCGCTCGCCGCGCAATCGCACGAGGTCGAGCCCGGCGGCGGTGTCGCTGCGCATCATGTCGATGCTAGCGATGCGGCGCGGGTCGGGCGTGTCGGGCTTGGCGGTCATGGGGGAGGTCATGGGGGAGGTCATGGGGGCGTCGGGGGGCATGGCGTTCCTCCGGCTCAGGCCCAGCGCGGCGGCAGCAGCGCCGCCTCGAAGGGATAGGTGGAGAGATTGACGGGATCGCCCTCGGTGATGAGGATCTGCTCTTCCAGCTTCACGCCCTGGGTGTCGCCGGGCTCGCCGATGTAGCTCTCCACGCAGAGCGTCATGCCGGCCTCCAGCGTGAAGTCGTAGCCGGAGCGATCGAAATCGATGGCCTGCGCGATGCGCGGATACTCGTCGCACATGCCGACGCCGTGGGCGAGCGAGCCGTAGCGATAGGGCAGGAAGCGGTCCGGTATGACCCAGGCCTGCTCCGCGACCTCGCGCGCCGTGCGGCCGGCCCGGAAGAGCGGGATGTTGGTGTGGATCTGCTCGTAGGCCAGTTCGTAGAGCTCTTTCTGCCTGGCCGAGGGCTTGCCGGGTCCGCAGAAGTAGGTGCGCGACACGTCGGAGCAATAGCCGTAGGGACCGATCAGGTCGGTGTCGAAAGCGACCAGCTCGCCCGGTCGAATGGTCCTGTCGGAGCATTCCTGGAACCAGGGGTTGGTGCGGCTGCCGGCGGTGAGGAGCCTGGTCTCGATCCACTCTCCGCCCATGGCGATGTTGGTCTCGTGCAGCAATGACCAGAGCTGGTTCTCGGTGAGGCCGGGCCGCAGGGCCTCCTGCATGCGCGCCATGCCGGCCTCGCAGACCACCATCGACTGGCGGATGAGCTCCATCTCCTCTGGCAGCTTGATGGCCCGCAGGACCTCCATCATCTCCTGGCCTTCCAGGAGGTCGAGGCCCAGGTCCCGCAGCGCGAAGGTCCCTGGCGGGTCGCAGCGGTCGATCGCCAGGCGGCGGTTGCCGCCGCCGTATAGCGCCACCAGATCGGCGATCTCCGCCGCCCAGCGTTTGGCCAGCTCCGGTCCGCGGCGGCCGGCGCCGAAGTAGAACCAGGCGATCGCCGGGCGCACCTCATCGACCGTGCCCAGCCCGGCGCTCAAGTGATCGCAGCCGTGGAAGTCGAACAGCACCACCGGTCCCTCGGCCGGGATGAAGCAGTAGCGGACCGCGTTGTGCAGGGTCCAGACCGTCATGTTGCGGCTGCCGGTGGCATAGCGAATGTTGATGGGATCGTAGAGCAGCAGGCCGGCGCAGTCCGTCTTGGCGATCTCCGCGCGCACCTTGGCCAGCCGCTTTTTCCGCAAGGCCGTCCATTCCAGCCCGCCCATGGTGTCGTCGGGGCTGGGCGGCGCGATGGTCTGTGAAGCCGGCGGGCTCTTGGGCATGGCGATCGTCTCTTCGGCGTTGGAGTCGATGCCGACAAGCCTTGACCGCCGCAAGCGCCCTGTCTGATCCAGATTCGACCTTGGGCGTCGCTCTCTACACAGGTTTGGGACGCGAAAGGAAACTTTGCACCGGCCGGGCGTTAGGACTATATGACTGGCCAATCCCGGAATGGACGCAAGCCGGTATTGGCGCCGGTTGGTGGCCGGGCGCCGGAGCCGGGAGGCTCCGCCGCGCCGCCTAGATGGAGTTTTTTCATGTCACAGCCTTTGATGCCCAAGGCGACCGCCGTTTGGCTCATCGACAACACCGCGCTCTCCTTCGAGCAGATCGCGGAGTTCTGCAGCCTGCACGCCTTGGAGGTGCAGGGCATCGCCGACGGCGAGGTCGCCAAGGGGATCCAGGGCCTGGATCCCATCATGAACAACCAGCTGACCAAGGAAGAGATCGAGCGCTGCGAGAAGGACCCCAAGCGCCGCTTGGTCATGCGCAAGCAGGACCTGCCGGAGCCCTTGAAGCGCACCAAGGGGCCGCGCTACACGCCGGTCGCCAAGCGCCAGGACAAGCCCGACGGCGTGGCCTTCCTCCTGAAGCACTTCCCGGATTTGAAGGACGTGCAGATCTCCAAGCTGATCGGCACCACCAAGAACACCATCCAGGCGATCCGCGAGCGCACCCACTGGAACAGCCAGAACATCAAGCCGCGCGATCCCGTGCTGCTGGGCCTCTGCACCCAGACCGAGCTCAACGCCGCCGTCGACCACGCCGAGAAGCTGAAGGCCCGCGAGGCCCAGAAGCAGGCCGCCCAGGAAGCCCTGGACGATGCCGAGGCGATGGAGGCCGACGCGGAGATGGACGCCGAGGAGCCCCAGGAGGAGTCCCAAGAGGAGCTCCAGAAGGAACGTCTCGAGGAGCCGCAGGCGGCCGAGGGGCAGACCTAGACCCCTGATGGTGGTGATCACCGGCACGGTTCGCATCGGGCCCGGTGCCTTGGCCGCCGCGCGCCCTGTGATGGAGGCGGTGCTGACCGCCTCGCGCGCGGAGCGCGGTTGCCTCTCCTACGCCTATGCCGTCGACGTCCTCGACCCGACGCTCATCCACGTCACCGAGCAGTGGGAAAGCGAAGAGGCGCTCAAGGCCCACCTCGCCAGCGACCACGTCGCGCTTTGGCGCAGCCATTGGCCGGACCTCGGCATCACCGACCGTCGCCTGACCATGCATGTGGTGCGCGAGAGCAGGGCAGTTTAGCGGCACAGCTTGACCCAACAAGGGTCATTGCGAGGAGCGGTAGAGACGCGGCAATCCATGGAGACCTCTAGGCCGCGACAGGCTGGATCGCTTCGCCGTCGCTCGCGATGGCACCTAGGAAGCCCATTGACGTCGTCCTCCGACTTGATCGGAGGACCACGCGCCGCCTTGAGATCCTCACTCTACCGCTCCTCTCGCGCCGACGTATCGTGTTGGGGCCAGCGCACTCTTGCCGAGTCTCCGAACCCAGCGGAGAGTGGTCCTCCGATCAAGTCGGAGGACGACGGCTAGGAGTGAGATTGAGAGCGACGCTGTGGGCGCGGTGGTTAGTGGCCGACGGCCTCGACCTGGATCGCCGCGTCGCTGCCGCTCCTCGCGATGACACCCGGGATCGAGTGATCTCGCATCCCTCTCCACGTCGTCCTCCGACTTGATCGGAGGACCACGCGCCGTATTGAGATCCTCACTCTACCGCTCCTCCCGCGCCGACGTATCGTGTTGGGGCCAGCGCGCTCTTGCCGGGTCTCCAGAGCTTGCGGAAGGTGGTCCTCCGATCAAGTCGGAGGATGACGGCTAGGAGTGTGATTGAGAGCGACGCGGTGGGCGCGGTGGTTAGTGGCCGACGGCCTCGACCTGGATCGCCGCGTCGTTGCCGCTCCTCGCGAAAACACCCGAGATCGAGTGATCTCGCACCCCTCTCCACGTCGTCCTCCGACTTGATCGGAGGACCACGCGCCGCCTTGAGATCCTCACTCTATCGCTCGTCCCGCGCCGACACATCGTGTTGGGGCCAGCGCGCTCTTGCCGGGTCTCCAGAGCTTGCGGAAGGTGGTCCTCCGATCAAGTCGGAGGACGACGGCTAGGAGTGTGATTGCCATCGATGATGTCGGTTCGATGGACACTGGCCGATGCCTTCATCCGGAACCTCGTCGCTCCGCCCGTGCTAACCAGCCTCATTGCTATCTCTTGCAGGTGGGGAAGAAAGCGCTAAGCCGCTCGATTACCTCTACGCCGGTTCCTTCGCATAGCCCAGGGTCTGCAGCGATGCGGCGATCTCGTCGAGGATGGCGGGATCGTCGATGGTGGCGGGGACCTTGTAGGGCTCGCAGTCGGCGATCGCGCGCATGGTGGCGCGCAGGATCTTGCCGGATCGGGTCTTGGGTAGGCGCCCGACGACGGTCGCGAGCTTGAAGAAGGCGACCGGGCCGATGCGCCCGCGCACCATGGCGACCAGTTCCTTGACCACCTCGGCGTCGGACTTTTCGGCACCCGCCTTCAGGACCACGAAGCCCAAGGGCACCTGACCTTTCAGCTTGTCGGCGACGCCGATCACCGCGCATTCGGCGACCTCCGGATGGGCGGCCAGGACCTCCTCCATCGCGCCGGTCGAGAGGCGGTGGCCGGCGACGTTGATTATGTCGTCGGTGCGGGCCATGACGAAGACGTAGCCTTCTTCGTCGATGATCCCGGCATCGCCCGTCTCGTAGTAGCCGGGGAAGGTCTCGAGGTAGCTCTTCACGAAGCGCTCCTCGGCGTTCCAGAGGGTCGGGAAGGTGCCGGGCGGCAAGGGCAGCCGGGCCACCAGCGCGCCGATCTCTCCCGCCGGCTTCTCCTCGCCGTCCAGGCCCAGGATGCGCATGTCCCAGCCGGGGCCGGGCTTGGTCGGCGAGCCGGGCTTCACCGGCAGGGGCTCGATGCCCAGGAAGTTGCCGCAGATGGTCCAGCCGGTCTCCGTCTGCCACCAGTGGTCGATCACCGGGACCCGCAGCTTCTCCTGCGCCCAGGCCAAGGTGTCGGGATCGCAGCGCTCGCCGGCCAGGAAGAGCGTGCGGAAGTGGCTGAGGTCGTACTGGCCGATGAAGCTGCCCTCGGGGTCTTGCTGGCGGATCGCGCGGAAGGCGGTGGGCGCGGTGAAGAGGGAGACCACCTTGTGCTCCGAGATCACCCGCCAGAAGGCACCGGCGTCCGGCGTGCCGACCGGCTTGCCCTCGTAGACGATGGTCGTGCAGCCGGCCAGCAGCGGCGCGTAGACGATGTAGCTGTGCCCCACCACCCAGCCGACGTCGGAGGCCGCCCAAAAGGCCTCGCCCGGCTTGACGTCATAGAGGTTGGACATGCTCCAAGTCAGCGCCACGGCATGGCCGGCGGTGTCGCGCACGATGCCCTTGGGCTGGCCGGTGGTGCCGCTGGTGTAGATGACGTAGAGGGGGTCGGTCGCGGCGACCGGTACGCAGTCGTGCGGCTCGGCCTCGGCCATGGCATCGGCCCAGGAGACGTCGCGCGCGCCCATATCGGCCAGCTGCTGCGGGCGCTGCAGCACCACGCAATGGTCAGGCTTGTGGCTCGCCATCTCGATGGCGGCGTCCAGCAGGGGCTTGTAGGCCACCACGCGGCCGGGCTCCAAGCCGCAGGAGGCCGCCACGATCGCCTTGGGCTGGGCGTCGTTGATCCTGGTCGCCAGCTCGTTGGCGGCAAAGCCGCCGAAGACGACCGAATGCACGGCGCCCAGACGCGCGCAGGCCAGCATGGCGATCGCCGCCTCGGGCACCATCGGCATGTAGATGATGACCCGGTCGCCCTTGGCGACGCCCAGCTTGGCGAGCGCGCCGGCGAAGCGGGCCACCTCGTCGCGGAGCGCGCGGTAACTGTAATGACGCTTCTCTTGCGTCATGGCCGAGTCGTAGATCATCGCCGTCTGCTCGCCGCGCCCCGCCTCGACGTGGCGGTCCAGGCAGTTGTAGGCCGTGTTGAGGATCCCGCCCGGGAACCAGCGCGGGACCGGTTT
Source organism: Rhodospirillales bacterium (assembly GCA_963669375.1). GTDB lineage: Bacteria > Pseudomonadota > Alphaproteobacteria > Kiloniellales > JACOMY01 > JACOMY01. The sequence continues at coordinate 3,232,335 of OY770024.1, forward strand.
GGCCTCCCGGTCGATCACCTTGTCCCAGCTCTTCACCCAATCGACGCCCTGGCCCGCCTCCGCCCAGAAGCCCTCCGGGTCTTCCAGCGAACGGCGGTGCATCTCCTCATAGCGTCCCATCGACTCCTCCCTGGCCTCTTCTCGCGGCGCAGCGCCAAAGAGACCCTAGTGCGCCGGCCGCCGCAAGCCTTGAGGTAGATCATTCTTCGGCGGTCTTGCAGTTGCCAAGCGGCCGTGCTCTTGGTCACAATCGCCGCCAATGGGAAGAACCGGCGCCGGGGAGGGCGCGCAGCACGCATGGCCGACAGCAATCCCTTCGAGCAGGGCCTCGGGCCCAATCCCGCCAACCATGCCCCCTTGACCCCGCTTACCTTCCTAGAGCGCGCGGCCGAGCTCTTCCCAGAGCGGACCGCGGTGCTGCACGGGCCGATCGCGCGCAGCTGGCGGGAGACCTTGGCGCGCTGCCGTCGCCTGGGCTCCGCGCTGGCCGCGCGCGGCATCGGCCGGGACCAGACCGTGGCGATACTGGCGCACAACACGCCGCCCATGTTCGAGGCCCACTTCGGCGTGGCCCTGGCCGGCGCGGTGCTGAACACCATCAACACGCGTCTCGATCCAGCGACCATCGCCTTCATCCTGCAGCACGGCGAGGCCAAGGTCTTCCTGGTCGATCCGGGCCTGGTGGAGCCGGCCAAGGCGGCGCTGGCCGAGTGCCAGCACAAGCCCCTGGTGGTGGCTCTCGACGACCCCTTCGTCGAGGCCGACCCGGGCTTCGGCGACATCGCCTACGAAGCGCTTCTGGGCGAGGGCGATCCCGCGGCACGCGGCCTCTGGCCGGAGGACGAGTGGCAGGCGATCTGCCTCAACTACACCTCCGGGACCACCGGCAACCCCAAGGGCGTGGTCTATCATCACCGCGGCGCGGCCCTGCTGGCCTACGGCAACGTCATGACCTGGGACATGAGCGAGCACCCGGTCTACCTCTGGACCCTGCCGATGTTCCACTGCAACGGCTGGTGCTTTCCCTGGACGGTGACGGCCTTGGCCGGGACCCATGTCTGCCTGCGTGCCGTCGACCCGGCCGAGATCTACCGCCTGATCGTCGAGACCGGGGTCACCCACCTCTGTGGCGCGCCCATCGTCATGCAGATGCTGATGAACGCCAATGACGAGCAGCGTCGCGATTTCGGCGGCCGTACGGTCGAGTTCATGACGGCTGGTGCTGCGCCGCCGGCGGCCGTCCTGGAGCGGATGAGCGACTACGGCTTCCGCGTCACCCACGTCTATGGCCTGACCGAGGTCTACGGCCCCGCCGTCGTCTGCGACTGGAAGCCGGAGTGGAACGGCCTCTCTTCGGAGGAGCAGGCGGCGATCAAGGCCCGGCAAGGCGTGACCTACCCGGTGCTGGAAGAGATGATGGTGGCCGACCCCGAGACCCTGGCGCCTGTCCCGCGCGACGGGAGCACCCTGGGCGAGGTCATGATGCGGGGCAACGTGGTGATGAAGGGCTACCTCAAGAACCCCAAGGCGACGGAGGAGGCCTTCGCCGGCGGCTGGTTTCGGACCGGCGACCTCGGCGTCTGGCACGAGGATGGCTACGTCGAGTTGAAGGATCGCTCCAAGGACATCATTATCTCCGGCGGCGAGAACATCTCCTCCATCGAGGTGGAGGGTGCTCTCTACCGCCACGCCGCCGTTGCCGCTTGCGCCGTCGTCGCTAAGGCCGACGAGACGTGGGGCGAGACGCCCTTCGCCTTCGTCGAGCTGCGCGAGGGCATGAGCGCGGACGTGGACGAGTTGACCGAGCATTGCCGGCGCCACCTGGCGCGTTTCAAGGTGCCGAAGGGCTTCGAATTCATGGAGATTCCCAAGACCTCCACCGGGAAAATTCAGAAGTTCCTGCTGCGCGAGCAAGTGAAGGCGACGGCCCGTTAGGGGTTTGGCGGTAGGAGAGAGGCAGTTTTAAAAGGGGAAATCTCTCTTATTTTCAATTACTTAGATGAGCTGTGCTGACTCGGACACTAGATCGCGTCGCTTGCACTCGCGTTGACGAAGGGTGGAGCGGCGTTCAAGGTGCTGTGTGGATCTGAAGAGCCAGCAGGATCGAGACCGCAACACTCCTATCCGTCATCGAGAGGAGGCGCAGCCGACGACGCGATCCGGCAAGTCTCGCTCTAGGGCCTTGCCGCGAGCGCTTCCCGCAAGGCGGCACTGTCCGTTATCGGCAGGGAGCAGCTCTGACCGTGGCAGACATAGACCGTTGCCTTATCCGCCTCCTGTGCCTTGCCTACGGCTGGGTGTCCTTGCGGTAGTTCCGCACCGGGCTCCACCACCTGCAGCACCAACCAAGGGCTGCCGGCTTGCCAGGCGGCGGTGATCAGCGCCTCCGTGTCGGGGGTGCCGCGGGTGCCGATGACGGCGACCTGAACGGCGCGTTCAAGGAATTCGGCGGCGTTCAGCAGGGTGGCCAGCGGGAAGAAGTTGCGCTCGATCTCGCCGGTGAAGGCCTGGACCGTGCGCTCGGCGGTCTCGCGGTAGGCGGCTTCCCCGGTCAGGTAGTGGAGGCGGGCCAGCACCTCCACCATCACTCCATTGCCGGAGGGCACGGCGCTGTCCTGTACCGACTTGGCGCGCACCAGCAGGGCCTCGGCATCGGCCGCGGCGACGTAATAGCCCCCGGCCGCCTCGTCCCAATAGTGCTGCCGAGCGAGTTCAACCAATTGGCGTGCGAATGCCAGCGCGTCCGCGTCGCCCGTGGCCTCGTGCAGCAGGAGTGCTGCACGAGCCAGATGGGCGTGGTCGTCGAGCGTCGCTTGGTGCTTGACGATCCCCCGGCGCCAGGAGTGATGCAGGCGCCCCTCAACCAAGAGGTGATCGCGAAGGAACAGCAGGGCATCGCGGGCGACGTCCAGCCAGTCGCCGTGCGCGAAGGTGCGTCCGGCCTGGACCAGGCCCGCGATCATCATGCCGTTCCAGTCGGCCAGGACCTTGTCGTCCCAGCCCGGCCAGATGCGCTTGGCGCGGGCCTCGTAGAGTTGGCGGCGCAGGGGCGCGAGACGGGCCTCTTCCTCCCTATCGACCGTCAGCGCGGCATGCCGGCGGTTGAGGATGGTCTGGCCCTCGAAGTTGCCGTCCGGCGTGACGCCGTAGGCTCTCTCGATTGTCGCCGCCTCCTCCTCGCTCAAGACGGAGCGCAGGCTCTCGGGCGTCCAGAGATAGAAGAGACCCTCCTCGCCTTCGCTGTCGGCATCGAAGGAGGCGGCGAAGGCGGCGACCCTCGGCTCGGCCGGTTGGCCCGCGCCATCCACGCCGGGCTCGGCGGCGGCCGCGCGCATCTCGGCCAGAAGCCAAGCGACGGTCTCCGCCGCGCGGACCTCGAAGAGAGGCTCGCGGCTTAGCGCCCAGGCCGAGGCCAGGAGCTCCAGGATCTGGCCGTTGTCGTAGAGCATCTTCTCGAAATGCGGGACCAGCCAGATGGCGTCGACGGCATAGCGGGCATAGCCGCCGCCCAGATGATCGTAAATGCCGCCTTGGCTCATCTTCGCCATGGTCAGGTGGATGGCTTCGGCATAGTCCTTGCCCTCGCCGCGCCAATGGGCCCGCCGCAGGACTTCCAGGATCGGCGGGTTGGGAAACTTCGGCGCGCCGCCGAGGCCGCCCTCGACCAGGTCCATGGCCTTCAACAGCCGCGCCGCGATGTCCTTCAGGACCGAGGGAGGGACGGCGCCTCCGGGAACGCTCTTGGCCCATTGGACAAGGCCTTGCGTCAATGCGGTGACGTTCTTGGCAACCTTGTCCTGACTGCCGGTCCAGATCTGGTGGATGCCGTTCAGGACCGTCGGGAAGCCCGGACGGCCGTAACGATCCTCCGGCGGGAAGTAGGTGCCGCCCCAGAAGGGCTCACCGTCGGGGGTGAGGAACATGGTCAGCGGCCAGCCGCCGTGCTCGCCCAGCAGGTGCAGCGCCTGCATGTAGAGCGAGTCGATCTCGGGACGTTCCTCGCGGTCCACCTTGATGTTGACGAAGAGGCGGTTCATCACCGCCGCGATCTCCTCGCTTTCGAAGGATTCGTGCGCCATCACATGGCACCAGTGACAGGCGGCATAGCCGATCGACAGCAGGATCGGCTTGTTCTCCGCCTTGGCCTCCGCCAGTGCCTCCGGCCCCCAGGGCCACCAGTGGACGGGGTTGTCCTTGTGCTGCAGCAGATAGGGGCTGGTCTCTCGGCCCAATCGGTTCATCGCCAGGCTTCCTTCGCTCATGGCCGCTGGGCCGTTCACAGGGGCAGGCGCGCGCGAATGGCGGCGCGCCCCAAGGCTGTTCCTCCTAACCTGAGGCTGCTAAGAGCATCTCTCAAGCCCAAGAATTCATCGAGAGAGGCTTGCGGCGATGAAGATCAAGATCGATATCGATTGTACGCCCAAGGAGGTTCGCGACTTCTTTGGCTTGCCTGATGTCGCGCCCATGCAGGAACGCCTCATGCGCGAGGTGGAGGAACGCCTGCAAGGCACGCTGACGGCGATGGAGGGTAGCGAGTTGTGGAAGTCCTGGATGCCGATGGCGGCACCCTTCGCGATGAAGGGCGGCATGGAGGGCTTTGATTTCGAGAAAATGCGCCGCTTCTTCTGGCCGCCGACCGGCGGCGACAAGGATAGGGAGCAAGACTGAATGGATGCCCTTGATGCGCTTCTCACTCGTGAGTCGATCTCGGCCCGCTATCTGGTGGAGCCCACGCCCACGCCGGAGCATCGCCGGCAAGCCTATGAGGCGGCCATGCGGGCGCCCGACCACGGAGCCATTCGGCCCTGGCGCATCTTGGAGTTCGAGGGCGAAGGCCTCGAGCGCTTGAGCCAGATCTACTATGAGTGCGCCAAGCGCGCGCAGCCCAATGTGGATCCCGCGGTCTGGGAGACCGCGAAGGCCAAGGCTCTGCGCTCGCCCTTGATGCTGGGCGTGGTCGCCGTGACCAAGAAGAACCATCCCAAGGCGCCCTTGATCGAGCAGGTCTTGGCGGCTGGTTGCGTGTCCCAGATTCTGCTGACCGCCTTTCACGCCCAGGGCTACGGGGCCGTCATGGTGACCGGTGCGCGTGCCTATCAGCCCTTTATGAAGCAAGCCCTGGGTCTGGAGCAGAAGGACCACATCATCGGCTTCATCCACCTCGGCACGCCGGTCGCCGATCGGCCGCCCAGCGGGAAGGTGCGCCCCAATGTCGAGGATCACGTGATCCGCTGGGGCGTCTGACCCGGACCCTTGCCCGCCGCCGACACGATCTTTGCGCTGGCGACGGCGCGCGGCCGCGCGGCGCTCGCCTGCGTCAGGGTCAGCGGTGAGGCGGCGGGCGCGACGCTCGATCGCCTGACGGGCGCGCCGCGTCCGGCGGCCCGTCAGGCGGCCTTGCGGCTGCTCCACGATCCGCGGGGCGGCGAGGCGTTGGACCAAGCCCTCGTGCTGTGGTTCCCGGCGCCGGCCAGCGCCACCGGCGAAGACCTCGCCGAACTGCACCTGCACGGCGGCCCCTCCGTCATCTCGGGCGTTCTGGACGCGCTGGCGGACGAGCCTGCCTTGCGCATGGCCGAACCAGGCGAGTTTGCCCGACGCGCCTTCGCAAACGGCAAGCTAGACCTGGTTCAGGTCGAAGGCTTAGCCGATCTGGTCGCGGCCGAAACGACCGCGCAACGTCGGCAGGCCCTGGCGCAGGCGGAGGGAGCGCTCTCCCGGCGCCTGGCCGATTGGCGGGAACGTCTGATCGAGGCCTCGGCCCTGATCGAGGCCCACCTGGACTTCGCCGACGAGGATGTTCCCGACGATCTGCTGCGTCGCGCCGGCGATGTCGCGGATGGCGTCGCGGCGGAGATTCGGCAGGCGTTGGAGCATGCCGGCCGGGGCGAGCGGATCCGCGACGGCTTCACCTGCGCCTTGGTCGGCGCGCCGAACGTCGGGAAGTCCTCGCTGCTCAACGCCTTGGCGGGGCGCGAGGCGGCTATCGTGACCGAGCGACCGGGCACCACGCGGGACTTGATCGAGGTGGCCTTGGACCTGGAGGGCTTGCCGCTGACCATGACCGACACGGCTGGCGTGCAGGAGGGCAGCAAGGACGAGATCGAGCGGGAAGGCATGCGTCGCGCCCTGCGCCGGGCGGAGGAGAGCGACCTTTGGATTCACCTGATCGATCTCTCGGCCGACGAGGTCGCCCTAGAGCCCTTGAACGCCTTGCCGCGAGAGCGCTGTCTCCTGGTCGGGAACAAGGCCGATCTACCACGTGCCGCGCAGCACAACGTGGCGGCCACCGTGTCCGCGAAGACGGGTCAAGGACTGGACCAGCTGGTGCGGTTGCTGTGGGAACGCTTGCTCGCCGCCACCGACCTCTCGCCCGGTGAGGCGCCCTTGGTGACCAGGGCACGGCAGCGCGCCGCTCTGGCGGAGGCCGAGGCCGCGCTGGCGCGGGAAAGGCCCGACACTTTGCCGGAACTCCTGGCCGAGGACCTGCGTCTGGCGCTGCGCGCCTTCGGGCGCGTGGCCGGAGCGGTGGACGTGGAGGATGTCCTGGACCTGGTGTTTCGCGAGTTCTGCATCGGCAAGTGAGCTGTTTCACGTGAAACAGGGGTTGAGGGGCCTTGGATTGCCTCTCGTCTCGTCCTATAGAGTGCCGCCATGAAGAAATGGGATGTCATCGTCGTTGGAGGCGGGCACGCGGGCTGCGAGGCAGCCGCCGCGGCCGCGCGCATGGGCGCCGCGACGGCCTTGGTCACGCACAAGCCGGAGACCATCGGGGTCATGTCGTGCAATCCGGCGATCGGCGGGCTCGGTAAGGGCCATCTGGTCCGGGAGATCGACGCCTTGGACGGCCTCATGGGGCTGGCGGCGGATGCCGCGGGAATCCAGTTCAGGGTCCTGAATCGCAGCAAGGGTCCGGCGGTGCGCGGCCCGAGGGCCCAGGCGGACCGAAAGCTCTATCGTCAAGCCATGCAGGGGCTCTTAGCCGGGGTTAGCGGACTGGACATCGTCGCTGGGGCCGTAGAGGACTTGCTTTTCGACGAAGAGGGAGCGCTTGGTGGCGTTCTGCTGGCTGACGGGCGCGCCCTGACGTCCGGCGCCGTTGTCGTAACCACCGGAACCTTCCTGAACGGCATCATCCACATCGGTCAGGAGCAGCGGCCGGCCGGTCGGGTCGGGGAAGCGCCGTCGCGCGGTCTCTCCAAGGCCTTGAATCGGCTGGGTTTTCGCTTAGGACGCCTGAAAACAGGCACGCCGCCGCGGCTTGACGGCAGAACGATTGACTGGGACGGCTTGGACCGGCAGGCGGGAGACGACCCTCCGGAACCCTTCTCCAGTCTGACGGATGCCATCACCACGCCGCAGATCGCCTGTCATCTCACCTGGACGACGGCCAAGACCAAAGCGCTGGTGGAGGCCAATCTCGACCGTGCGCCGCTTTACTCGGGGCAGATCGAGTCGCTGGGGCCGCGCTACTGCCCTTCCTTCGAGGACAAGGTGGTCCGTTTCGCCGAGCGGGAGCGTCATCAGATCTTCCTGGAGCCCGAAGGACTGGACGACGACACGGTCTACCCCAATGGGATCTCCACTTCCTTGCCGGCGGACGTGCAGGCGGCCATGGTGGCTTCCATTCCCGGCCTGGGGCGCGCGAGGATCCTGCAGCCGGGTTACGCCATCGAGTACGATCATGTGGACCCGCGCGAGCTAGACGCCGGGCTCGAGACCAGGATTCTGCCCCGGCTCTTCCTGGCCGGGCAGATCAACGGGACCACGGGATACGAAGAGGCGGCCGCGCAGGGCCTTGTTGCCGGCGTAAATGCGGCCTTGAGGGCCAGCGGTTCACGTGAAACGGCCGTTTTCGACCGCGCGGAGGCCTATATCGGCGTGATGATCGACGATCTGGTGACACGTGGGGTGAGTGAGCCCTACCGCATGTTCACCTCAAGGGCCGAGTTCCGTCTGAGACTGCGCGCAGATAACGCCGAAGAGCGGCTGACGGCGCGTGGCCAGGCGCTTGGCTGTGTCGGAGCGGCGCGCGCCGCCCTTTGGAGAGAGCGTGGCCTGGCGATTGAAGACGCACGCACGATCCTGAACGCGCTGCAGGCGACGCCCCCGGAATTGGCGAGATCGGGCATCGCGGTGAACCAGGACGGCCAGCGGCGGTCGGCCTTTGCGCTGTTGCGCTATCCTCACCTGTCGTGGTCCGATGTCGTGCGCCACTGGCCGCAACTCTCTGAAATTAAACAGGAAATCCGTGCCAAGGTGGAGATTGACGCGGCCTATCAGGGCTATCTGGAGCGGCAGGAGGCCGATGTCGCGGCCTATCGCCGGGACGAGGGCCTTCATCTTCCCGACGACCTGCCGCTTGGCGAGATAGTTGGCTTGTCGACCGAGGTCAGAGAGCTTCTGCGGCGCGCGCGTCCCGCGACGCTGGGCCAGGCAGCGCGCCTTCCCGGTATGACGCCGGCAGCCCTGACCCTCTTGCTCCGCTATCTGAAGCGCGGCGCGGACAAGCGATCCTCCGCAGCCGCCTAGAGGAAAGGGCGACAGTCTGGTGGATTCTCGCGCGCTCTCGGGGGCCCTGACCCTCAGCCAGGCGGAGCGGGAGGCGCTCGATCTCTATGCGTCGATGCTTGTGCGCTGGAACCGCAAGATCAATCTTGTGTCGAAGCAGACGCTGGAGGACCTTTGGCGGCGCCATATGCTCGATTCCGCCCAGTTGATGGCCTTTTTGCCGGGTCGACGGGGTGATGGAGCCTTGAAACTGGCCGATCTGGGCAGTGGCGGGGGTTTTCCCGGCATGGTCTTGGCCATTCTAGGCGCGGGAGAGGTGCATCTCGTCGAGTCCGACCAGCGCAAGGCGGCCTTCCTGCGGGAGGTTTCACGTGAAACAGGGGCCGGAGCCGTCATTCACGTCGCAAGGATCGAGGATTTGGCCCCGCTCGGCGCCGACTGCGTGACGGCGCGCGCCCTGGCGCCGCTCCCCAAGCTCCTGGGCTACGTGCATCGCCATCTGGCGCCCGAGGGGCGTGCGCTCCTTTTGAAGGGAAAAGGCCGAGAAGGTGAGTTGACCTCGGCCCGGGAAGCATGGAGCATGCGGCTCTCCGAGCGGCCCAGCCGCAGCGATCCCGATGGCGGAATCCTGCTGATCGAGGGCCTGGAACCAAGCGGCGGTTAGACGAGCGAGAGGAGCGCCGAGGCACATGGTGGGAAGCAGTGGCTCGGCGAGGGTCTTTGCCGTGGCCAATCAAAAAGGCGGCGTTGGCAAGACGACGACGGCGGTAAACTTGGCGACGGCCTTGGCGGCCTGTGAGCAGCGCTGCCTGCTGATCGATCTGGATCCGCAGTGCAACGCCACGACCGGCGTCGGTCTGGAGCGGCCGGACGCCTACGACAGCATTTACGAAACCTTGATCGCCGGCCGCGATCTGGGCGCGATCACCCTGGCCACGCAGGTGCCGCGGCTTTGGCTGGTCCCGGCGAGCGTCGATCTTGCCGGGGCGGAGGTCGAGCTGGTCGAGGGCGAGGCGCGAGAGCAGCGTCTGGTGCAAGCGCTGGAGCGCTGCAAGCACCTCTATGACTACATCCTGATCGATTGCCCGCCCTCCCTCGGGTTCCTCACCTTGAATGCGCTCGTTGCCGCGGACGCCGTCTTGGTGCCGCTGCAGGCGGAGTACTATGCCTTGGAGGGCCTGTCGCACTTGACCCGCACGATCGAGCGGGTGAAGCGCAGCCTCAACCCCCGGCTCGACATCCACGGGATCATCCTCACGATGATCGACCGCCGTACGACCCTGTCGGAGATGGTGGAGGCCGATGTCCGGGAGCACATGGGGGATCTGGTCTACGAGACCTCGATACCGCGTAACGTCCGGGTGTCGGAGGCGCCGTCTCACGGCCTGCCGGCCCTGCTCTACGACCTGAACTGCCAGGGGTCGCAGGCCTACCTCAGGCTGGCGATCGAACTGCTGCGCCGAGAAGGAGACCGTAAGGCGGCATGAGCGAGAGCCCGAAGAAAGCACGCGGTCTGGGCCGCGGCCTCTCTGCCCTGCTGGGTGACGAGACAAAGGCGCCGGCGCCCAAGAAAGCGGCGGCAGAGCCGCCTGCCGTTGAAGAGACACCGGCCGCGCCGAAGGCGAACCGCCATGTCGCCATCGACCTCTTGCACCCTAATGCGGCGCAGCCGCGCCGGGTCTATGATGATGAGGCCTTGCAAGCCCTCTCCGACTCGATCGCGCAGCAGGGCGTTCTGCAACCCTTGCTAGTAAGACCTCACCCGAACCAGACGGGGCACTTTGAGATCGTGGCCGGGGAGCGCCGTTGGCGCGCCGCGCAGCAGGCCAAGCTCTCCGAGCTTCCGGTGGTGGTGAAGGATCTCGACGACCGGGCCACCTTGGAGATGGCGCTGGTCGAGAACATTCAGCGCGAAGACCTCTTGCCGCTGGAGGAGGCCGAGGGCTACCGCCGCCTGGTCGAGGAGTTCGGCCATGCCCAGTCGGAGGTCGCCAAGGCGGTCGGCAAGAGCCGAAGCCATGTGGCTAACATGCTGCGGCTTCTGGGTCTGCCGGAGCAGATCAAGCGCTTGTTGGCAGAGGGCGCTCTCTCGGCCGGCCATGCCCGTGCTCTAGTTGGTGTGGATAATGCTGCTTCCATTGCGGAAACCGCCGTCTCGGAGGGGTGGTCCGTGCGCGAGGTCGAACGCCGCGCCAAGCAGCCCATGCCGTCGGGCGGCGCGCGGCCGCCAGGCTCCACCAAGGGCGGATCGAAAGACGCCGACACGCAGGCTCTGGAGAACGATCTCTCTCTGGCGCTGGGGCTCAAGGTCGTGCTCGACCATCGCGGCGCCGGCGGCCAGATGACCTTGCACTATTCGAGCCTCGATCAGCTGGACGACCTCGTCTCCCGTCTACGCGGAAGCGACGGCCTTTAGCGTCGCATGGCGCGTCGATGGCGGCCGGCCACACTGCCAGGTTGAACGAGAGACGCGGAAGAAACCGCTCAAGCGCCGCCCAGCAGGGGTGCCTCGCCGGCAACGGTCGTGCGGTGCAGCAGGCGACGGTGGCCGTCATAGTCGTTGATGGCGAGATGCAGGGTCGCCCGATTGTCCCATAGCGCCAGGGTGCCCGGCGACCAGCGCAGCCGACAGGTGAACTCCGGCCGCACGCAGTGTTCGTAGAGATAGTCCAGCAAGGGCTTGGACTCCGCCTGCGTCATGCCGGCGAAGCGGTCCGTGTAGACCGGGTTCACGAAGAGCGCGTCGCGGCCGCTGTCAGGATTGCGGCGGACGACGGGATGCTCGACCTCCCGGTCGGCCGAGGGGTCGCCCCGCACCAGCTTGATGGACCGGCTGAGGCCGGCCTGGCCCTTCGGGCCGCGTGTCCCGTGGGGCCAGCCGGTCTGAATGCTCTTCAGGCGCGTTAGCAGTGCCTTGAACCCCGACGAGAGAGTCTCGTAGGCCAGGTACTGATTGGCCCACAGCGTGTCGCCGCCGCTCGGCGGCAGCTCCAGGGCATAGAGGAGCGTGGCCTTCGGTGGCCGCTCCAGGAAGGAGAAGTCGCTATGCCAGGTGCCGCCGAAGGTCGCGATGCGTTCCTCGTCGGCCTCCTTCAGCACGGCGATGATGTCCGGGTAATCCGACAGGTGATCCACATAGGGGACGCGGAGAATGTCGCCGAAACGCCGGGTGAAGGCGACCTGTTGAGGCGGCGAGAGCATAATGTCCCGAAAGAAGAGCACGGCATGGCGGTGAAAGGCGGCCCGCACTTCGGACCAGAGCGCCTCGTCCGCTCGCTCGGGATCGAAGTCCGAGATCTCCGCGCCCAGGTGCGGCGTGACGGGACGGACCTCCATCACCCGTCCCGCTGGCCCATCGCGGCGGCGAAGGCGTCGATCTTGCGGGCGAGCGCAAGGTCGAGCTCCGAGAGGCCGTCGCAGCTGTGCGTGGTCAAGAGGATCTCGACCCTGTTGTAGACATTGAACCACTCCGGATGGTGGTCCATCTGCTCGGCCGCCAGCGCCGCCTGGGTCATGAACCCCCAGGCTTGCTTGAAGTCTTTGAATTTAAAGGACTTCGTGATCGCGTCGCGATCCTCCGCCAGACTCCATCCCGGCAGGGCGCCCAAGGCGTCGCGGCGCGCGGACTCCGTCAGTTTCTCCACCACAGTGCTTCTCCTCGCCAAGCAAAGCGACTTTGTGCCGCGGCAATCTTCCAGAACTGCCACCCACAAGACTGTGTGGGTCTCTTGGCGCGGGGGTCAAGGATGCTTAGCTAGCGACACATGGCTAGTCTTCTGCGCAGCGGGCTATATTCCACTGCCCCGACCCTAAAGGATATCGAAGCTCTGGCGGACGAAGCGATGTCGTCCCTGCCGCTGGAGATTCGCCGCCACCTGAAAGATCTGGTGATTCACGTCGAGGATTTCCCTGACGATCAAACCTTGGACGAGATGGAGCTGGAGTCGCCCTTCGAGCTGATGGGCCTCTATCGCGGCGTCTCGCTGGGGCACAAGGAGGGCGGCGGGCAGGTAAGCGACGTCGATCACGTCTTCCTCTATCGTCGCCCGCTCCTGGATTACTGGTGCGAATCGGGCGAGGATCTGACGCGGCTCATCACCCACGTCGTGGTGCACGAGGTCGGACACCATGTCGGCTTCTCCGACGAGGACATGGACCGCATCGAGGCGGAAGCCGCCAGCTGCTGATCGAAGTCAGAAATCCGGCCAGGCGTTGAGCGAGATCAGGGCCGCGTAGTAGGGAGAGAGGCCCAGCTGCGCGCCGAACTGCAGAAGGTAGGCCGAACGACCGGCGAGATCCTCCGGCCAGGCCCGGTCCAGCAGGTCAAAAGCCTGATCGCCATTGCCGCCATAGATGAGCTCCAGCATTTCGCGCCAAAGACTCGGAACCGGCTTGCCGGCATCGCCGATCTGCTTGCCGAGCTCCGCCACCTTGCGGTCCAGCGCGTTCTCGGTCAGGGGCTCCTTGCGCATGAGATCGGCGTCCGGCTGGTAGTCCTTGCCGGTCCAGGCGAGCACCACCAGCGGAGAGGGCGCCTCGACGAAGGGGGCGTGCCAATAGGCGAAGGTCCAGTCCGCCAGCTCGATGGTGTAGGCGCCGCCCTCCTCCGGCTGCTTCAGGAGGGGTGGCGAGTTTTCGCCCTCGATCTTCGCCAATTGCGCGAAGTTCGGTTCCAGCTGGTAGATCTCCAAGGTGAAGCAGCAGTGGGCGCCGCCCGAGAAGGCCAACAAGGCCAGGTTCGGCTTGCCGTTGCCGGTCACATCCGTGCCCGGCGGCAAGGGGAAGGCGGAGTTGCGGGCACCCGGCTCCTCGTCCAGCGCGCCGAGGTGCGTGACGAAGGCGCCGCGATAGACCGGTTGCCCCTCCCTGGAGACCTTCATGCTCGCCGTGAAGGGTATCTCGGGATCGGCGATGAACTGGATCTCATAGCCGTCGAGCTTGAGGCTCTTGGCGATCTTCTCCGTGGTCTGCGCCTGGGCGAAAGGGATGACGGAGAGGCAGAAGAGCAAGGCGGCGAGAGCGCGGGGAAGAGACTGCATCATAAGGGATTCCAAAGGGATCGGTCGGGTTCACTTTAGCATGGCCTGCACCCTGGCCCGGAGCGTGGGCAAGAGTCGCGCTTCGAACCAGGGATTGCGCTTGATCCAGCCGGTATTGCGCCAGGAGGGATGCGGCAGGGGCAGGAAGCGCGGCAGGTAGTCCTCGAAGGCGGCCACCGTCTCCGTCAGGCTCTTCTTGCGGCGCTTGCCCAGGTAGTATGCCTGCGCATAGAGGCCGATCAGCAAGGTCAGGTCCACGGTCGGTAGCAGAGGCAAGAAGCGTGGGTGCCAGGCCGGCGCGCAACGCTTGTCCGGCGGCCGATCGCCGCCGCGCGGATCGACGCCCGGATAGCAGAAACCGGAGGGCAGGATGGCCACGTGGCGGGTGTCGTAGAAGAGCGCCTCCTCGATCTGCAGCCAGTCGCGCAGACGCTCTCCGGAACGGTCGTTCCACGGCACACCGCTCTCGTGCACGCGCGTTCCCGGCGCTTGTCCGACGATCAGCAGCCTGGCGGTCGTCGAGACCCTGAACACCGGCCTCGGGCCCAGCGGCAAAGTGTCGGCGCAGATCCGGCAGGCCCTGGCCTCCTCGGCCACCTGCGCGAGCGCTTGCTCCGGGGAGCGCTCCGCCTCGCCGCTGACCGGTGCCTTAGCCAAGCAAGCGCACCTCGCCGTTATCCAAGCTGTAGACGCCGCCGACCAGCTTCACCTCGCCCGACTCTATGGCCTGGGCGACGATCGGCTCCGACGCGCGCAGCTTGGCCATGGTCAGCCGCACGTTCCAGTCGATGCTGTTCTCCAACAGCGAACCCGGCTCTTCCTTAGCCACCTCGACGGCCGGCTTGATGGTCGAGACCAGGTCCGGCAGGTGGCCGGGCAATTGGGTGTTGTCCTGCAGGACCGAGATCGCCGCGGCGACGGCGCCGCAGGCCTCGTGGCCCAGCACCATCACGAGCCGCGCGCCCAGGACCTTGACGGCGAACTCGATGCTGGCCAGGCCGTCGATGTTCAGGATGTTACCGGCGACCCGCACCACGAAGAGGGACCCGCGGGTGTCGTCGAAGAGAATCTCCGGCACCACGCGGGAATCCGAGCAGCAGAGGATGACCGAGTTAGGGGCCTGTCCCTGCCGCAGTATCCGCATCTCCTTGATCAGGTCGTCCAACTCGCGAGTGCCGGTGGTGTAGCGCTTGTTGCCCTTCATGAGGCGGTCCAGCGCCTCGTCGCCCGCCAGCGTATTGACCGGCCCCTCTTGCGCGCGAGTGGCCGTCCAGGCGCCGGCCCCGGCCGTCAGCAGTCCGCCCGCGGCAAGGCCGGCGCCGCGAGACAGGAACCGGCGGCGCGTCTCTCGACCAGCGGAGATGTCCCTACACATCGCGGATCAACCCTCTCGTCGTTCGGACCGCTGTCGTCCTGCCGGCCTCTATCGTCTCCAGCTCAGTCAAGGATCATGGAGAACTGACCGAGAGAAGCAAGCGCTACTCCGCGTACTCGATCAGCAGGTCCTTGGCATCGACCTGCGTGCCGATCGGTGTCACCAGGTTGGCGACGGTGCCGTCGCGCTCGGCATGGACGGCGGTCTCCATCTTCATCGCCTCGATGGTGAGCAAGAGATCGCCCGCCTTGACCTGCCGGCCCGCCTCAACCGCGACGGAGGCCACCATGCCCGGCATGGGGGCCGCGACGTGGCGCGGGTTGCCGAGTTCGGCCTTGGGATGCTTGCGCGCGCTCGCTGTCGCCCGGCGATCGGTGACGCGCACCATGCGCGGCTGGCCGTTCAGCTCGAAGAAGACGCGGATCTGGCCTTCCTCGTCGGTCTCGCCCATGGCCTGGCAGCGCACGATCATGGTCTTGCCGCGCTCCAGGTCGACGGCGATCTCCTGGCCCGGCTTCATGCCGTAGAAGAAGACCGGCGTCGGCAGGCGCGAGACCGGCCCGTAGTCCTCCTCGCGACGGGCGTAGTCGAGAAAGACCTTGGGATACATGAGGTAGGAGTTGAACTCCTCGGCGCTGACCTTGCGCCCGAGCTCGCTCTCCGCCTGCTCCTGCTTGGCGGCGAGATCCGCCGGCGGCAGCGCGGCACCCGGGCGCCCCAGAATCGGCGGCGTGCCCTTCAGCACCTTGTGCTGCAGGGCGGGCGGGAAACCCCCGGGCGGCTGACCCAATTCGCCCCGGAAGAAGCCGATCACCGACTCCGGGAAGGCGATCTCGCGGCTGGGGTCCTCGACCTCCTTGCGGCCCAGTCCGGCCGAGACCATGGCCAGCGCCATGTCGCCCACCACCTTGGAGCTGGGGGTGACCTTCACGATATCGCCGAACATCTGGTTGACGTCGGCGTAGGCGCGGGCGACCTCGTGCCAGCGCTCGGCCAGGCCCAGGCTGCGCGCCTGCTCCTTCAGGTTGGTGAACTGGCCGCCCGGCATCTCGTGCAGATAGACCTCGCTGGCGCCGGCCCTGAGGTCGCTCTCGAAGGCGGCATATTGCTGGCGCACGGCCTCCCAGTAGTCGGAGATCTCGCGGATGCGATCGGGGTCCAGTCCGCTGTCGCGCGGAGTATGCCGCAGGGCCTCGACCAGGGAGCCCAGGTTGGGCTGCGAGGTGAGGCCGGAGAAGCTGTCCATCGAGGCGTCGATCACGTCGGCTCCCGCCTCCACGGCGACCAGCAGGCTGGCAGCCGCGATGCCGGAGGTGTCGTGCATATGGAGGTGCAGCGGCAAGCCGGTCTCCTCCTTCACCGCCTTCACCAACTGCGCGGCCGCGGCGGGGCGCAGCAGTCCCGCCATATCCTTGATCGCGATCACCTGGGCGCCGGCCTTGGCCAGATCGCGCGCCATGGTGACGTAGTAGGCCAGGTCGTACTTCGGCCGCTCCGGGTTCAAGAGGTCACCGGTGTAGCAGATCGCCGCCTCGCAGACCTTGCCGGCCTCCAGGACCGCGTCCATCGCGATCCGCATGTTCTCCACCCAGTTCAGGGAATCGAAGACGCGGAAGATATCGATGCCGCTGCCGGCCGCCTGACGCACGAAAGTGCGCACCACGTTGTCGGGATAGGTCGTGTAGCCGACGCCGTTGGCGCCGCGCAGCAGCATCTGCAGCAAGCTGTTCGGCATGGCGTGACGCAGATCGCTCAGCCGCTCCCAAGGGCACTCCTGCAGAAAGCGCATGGCGACGTCGAAGGTGGCTCCGCCCCAGCACTCGTGGCTGAACATGCCCGGCAGGTTGGCCGCATAGACCGGCGCGATCTGGATCATGTCGTGGCTGCGCATGCGGGTCGCCAGCAGCGACTGATGGGCATCGCGCATGGTGGTGTCGGTGAAGAGCACCCTTTCCTGCGCTAGCATCCAGTCCGCCAGGGCCTTGCCGCCCTGGCGGTCGAGGATCGCCTTGGGCGAGGTCTCCGCCGGTTCTTCCGGCCGCGTCTCCGGCAGGGCCGGCGGCAGGGCGTGCGGCGAGGGCTCCGGCCGTCCCGCCACCTCCGGATGGCCGTTCACCGTGATGTCGGCGATGTAGCGCAGGATCTTCGTCGCCCGGTCGCGCGGCGGCGCCAGTTCGAAGAGCTCCGGGTGGTTGTCGATGAAGCGCGTCGTGTAGGTGAGATCGCGGAAGCTCGGATGACCGATCAGGTTCTGCAGAAAGGCCAGGTTGGTGGCGACCCCGCGGATGCGGAACTCGCGCAAGGCCCGGTCGATGCGGGCGATGGCCTCCTCCGGCCGGGGCGCCCAGGCGGTCAGCTTCTCCAGCAGGGAATCGTAGTAGCGGGTGATGACCGCCCCGGAGTAGGCGGTGCCGCCGTCCAGCCGGATGCCAAAGCCGGTGGCGCCGCGATAGGCGGTGATGCGGCCGTAGTCGGGGATGAAGCTGTTCAGCGGGTCTTCCGTGGTGATGCGGCACTGGATGGCGTGGCCGCGCAAGGTGATGTCCTCCTGCAGCGGCACGCCCGAGCCCGCGAGGTCGCCGATCAGCGCGCCCTCGGCGATACGGATCTGGGCCTTGACGATGTCGATGCCGGTGACCTCTTCGGTCACCGTGTGCTCGACCTGGATCCTGGGATTGACCTCGATGAAGTAGAAGGCGCCGCTGTCGGCATCCATCAGGAACTCGACCGTGCCGGCGTTCTGGTACCCGGCGCGCCGCGCGATCCTCAGCGCCAGACCGGCCAGCTCGTGGCGCTGGTCATCGTCGAGATAGGGGGCGGGCGCGCGCTCCACGACCTTCTGATTGCGGCGCTGGACGGAGCAGTCGCGCTCGAAGAGGTGGACGAGCCCGCCGGCGCTGTCGCCCAGGATCTGCACCTCGACGTGGCGGGCGCGCTCCACCAGCTTCTCCAGATAGACCGCGCCGTTGCCGAAAGCGGCTTCGGCCTCGCGCCGCCCGGCGAAGACCTCCTGCTCCAGGCTTCCGGGGCTGCGAATCGCCCGCATGCCGCGCCCGCCGCCGCCCCAGCTGGCCTTCAGCATCACCGGGAAGCCGATGGCTTCCGCCTGGCGGCGGATCTCCGCCATGTCCTGGCCCAGCTCTTCGGTCGCGGGCACCACCGGAACCTGGGCCTCGACCGCCACGCGCCGGGCCGAGACCTTGTCGCCCAGCATGCGCATGGTATCGGGGCTGGGTCCGATGAAGGTGATGCCCGCCTCGGCGCAGGCCTCCGCCAGTTCCGGCTTCTCGGAGAGAAAGCCGTAGCCCGGGTGAACCGCGTCCGCGCCGGCGAGCCGCGCGATCCTGATCACCTCCGCGATGTCGAGGTAGGCGCGCACCGGCCCCTGACCGGCGCCGATCTTGTAGGCCTCGTCCGCCTTGAAGCGGTGCAGCGAGAGCTTGTCCTCTTCCGCGTAGAGCGCGACCGTTTCCTTGCCCAGCTCGTTGGCGGCACGCAGGATGCGGATGGCGATCTCGCCGCGGTTGGCGACCAGCAGTTTCTTGATTTCGGCCATGGGCGTCTGTTCCTCTTCTCGGCGGTCCTGCTCGGCCGCGTGCGCCAGCTCTTGCGGGGTTCAAGGGGCTGGGGCAAGCCTGGCAGCGTCATGCACTCTCCAGATAACGCTATAGAGCGCGCCCTATTCCCCGGATCGGCCCCCGGCTAGCGCTCTCGGCGCAAGAACGCCAGTCCGCACGATGTCTCACGGCTACCTGTGATCGTATAAGATTATTGCTAACTCTCCTATTCAGCGTGACCTTCTTGGACCTAGCCTGATCGCCAAGGAGAAGAAGCCACGCGCCTTCCATCGGGGAGGAAACGCTCTTCCCCATGGCCGCCTTCGGCTGCGCCGTACGGGCCGCGATGACCAGAAGCAACCCAGAAACGTCAAGTGCTGCTCTGGATCGCTTCGCTCCGCTCGCGATGACAAAGTGGTGGGCTTGCGGGCTGTCAGAACAAGACTTCCTTGATCCCGGGTCTCCATGCTGGCTCGGCGCGTGCAACCACCCGGCTCCCTGTCATCGCGAGCGGAGCGAAGCGATCCATTCTGTATTGGCTGAATGCCTCCGGCCTTGACCGACACGTCGCTGACGCCCCTTGCAATGGCCCGGGGGTGCGCTTGGTCGGGCGGCCTAGTGGGAGAGCTCCGTCCTGACCGGACGTTCGGACAAAGCGCGTCGGCCCTGCAGAGAACGGTGGCCGTCAATCACCGGGCGCATGCGGCGTCGACGCGATCTTCAGGAACATGCGGTCCTCGCGCTGGATGAACCGTTCCGAGCGGGCGAAGGCGTAGTTCTCGCGGCCCAAAGGGTCGGCCGCCAGGCGTGCCCGATAGGCCTCGTAGGCGGCCAGGCTCTCGATGGTGTAGACACCGTAACCGACGGTGCTGGAGCCCTCGTGCGGCGCGAAGTAGCCGATGAGACCGGCGCCGCAGCGCGGGATCGCCTGGCCCCAGTTCCGGGCGTAGGTCTCGAACTGGGCCTTCTTGTAGGGATCGATCTCGTAGCGGATGAAGCAGGTGATCATTGCGTCCTCCCGTGTCTGCGACGGCGGCAAGACTGGCCGGCGCTGGGCGCGGCATGCTTCGGTTGTTATCGAAGCGCTCAACGTCCCCGCGTCGCCAGGGCCACGCCGCCAGCCGCAAGCGCCATGCCGACCCAGGCCAAGGGCGGCAGGGCCTCCCCCAGCAGGAGTGCCGCGACCACCGCGGCGGTCGGCGGCGTCAGGAAGAAGAGGGAGGAGACCCTGGCGGCCTCGCCACGCCGCAGCATGGCGAGCAGCAAGGTCACGGAGATCAGGGAGTTGGCGATCACCAGATAGGCCAGTGCGACGACGAAGTCGGGCGTCACCTCGACCCGCATGGTCTCCAGGAGGGCGGCCAGGGGCAGCAGCAGCCCGAGACCGACGATGAACTGGATGATGTTGGCGCTGATCGGATTGGCCTCGACGCCGAAGCGCCGCTCGTAGAGCGAGGCGGCGGTCAAGCCCAGGAGCGCCAGGACGGAGTAGATGATGCCCCAAAGCGACGTGGTCTCCACCGCCGCGCGCGCCAGGATCACCAGGGCGGCACCGCCCAGACCCAAGACAAGCCCCATCCAGCGCTTGACGCTGACCCGCTCGCCCAGCATCAGCGGCGAGGCCAAGGCGACCAGGATCGGCTGCATGGCGGCGATCAGGGCGTTGGCGCTGGCCGAGAGGCCGACCCAGACGGCGAGGTAGGAGAAGCTGAAGTAGACCACCTGAATGAGGAAGCCGACAGCCGCGATGTGCTTCCAGTCCCCGGCCTTGGGCCAGGCCGGACGCAAGACCAGCGCCACCGGCAGGAGGATCAGGAGGACCGCCGCGTAGCGCAGGGTCAGGAAGGTCAGCGGCTCGGCGCTCTCCAGTCCCAGCTTGGCGAAGGCGAAGCCGGAGGACCACAGCAGCACGAAGAGGAAAGGCGCCAGCCGCAACCAGAGCGGCCGAGCGGGCGGAGAGGCCGACATGAGGTGCTCAGGTACGCGCGACCAGGTCGAGCAGGCTCTGCAGATAGTCCGGCACGACCTGGCTGGCCGGTCCGTGGTGCACCTCGCCGAAGTAGTGCGAGCCCTCGCTGGGCTCCAGGTTCAGCTCCACGCAGTGCGCGCCGGCGAACTTGGCTTCCGACACGAAGCCGGCGGCGGGATAGACGTTGCCGGAGGTCCCGATGGAGATGAAGAGATCGCAGTCCGCCAAGGCCTGGCCGATACGCTCCATCTGAAAGGGCATCTCGCCGAACCAGACGACGTTGGGGCGTAGGCTGCCCATGGTGCCGCAGCGCGGGCAGTTGCTGGTGGGCTCGATGTCCTCTCGCCACTCGCTGACGCCTTCGCAGGCGAGGCAGGCTACCTCCAGCATCGCGCCATGCATATGGACCAGGCTGCGGGAGCCCGCGCGATCGTGCAGGTCGTCGATGTTCTGCGTGACCAGCAGAAGCTCACCCGGGTAGTCCGCTTCGAAGCGTGCCAGGGCCTCGTGCGCGGCGTTTGGCTTGATCGCCGGGTCCAGGACGCCGCGCCGGCGCTCGTTATAGAAGTCCTGAACCCGCTCCGGGTCGCGGGCGAAGGCTTCCGGGGTGGCGACGTCCTCGATCCTGACCCGCGACCAGAGGCCGTCCTTGTCGCGAAAGGTCTCCAGCCCGGACTCCTTCGAGATTCCGGCGCCGGTCAGCGCGACGATCTTCATGGGTGGCCAATGCCGTGGCGACATGAATTGCTCCTCTCTCGGCGGCGATGCTAGAGGAGACGCTCGGCAAACGGGAGCCCTCAAAAACGTGCAGTCAGCTATTCCAGCGACGGTGGAAGAACGCTTGGGCCTGGGCATCCTCGCCGCCTTCGGCTGTTTCTTCTTCTTCTCCTCGATGGACGCGCTGGCGAAGTGGCTGGGGGCGACCTACGCGGTCTCGCAGATCGTCTTCTTCCGCTCGCTCTTCGGCTTCATCCCCGTCGCCGTGGTCACCTGGCGCGAGGGCGGCCTTTCCAGCCTGCGCACCAAACGCCCCTGGATGCACTTCCTGCGCGGCTTCTTCATCCTGGGGGCGCTCTACTTCTACTTCCTGGGGCTCAAGTACCTGCATCTGGCGGAAGCCCTGGCGATCGCCTTCACCGCGCCGCTCTTCATGACCGCGCTCGCCAGGCCAGTCCTGGGCGAGAAGGTGGGCCTGCGTCGCTGGTCGGCGGTGATCGTCGGCTTCATCGGCGTGCTCATCATGGTGCGTCCGGACCCGGAGAACCTGCAGCTGGAGGCCCTCTACATCCTCTTCTCGGCCTTCTGTTTCGCGCTGACCGGCCTCACCACGCGGCTCTTGGCCCGCACCGAGACCTCGGCCGCCATCATGCTCTACTCCACCTTGGCGCTCTTCCTGCCGATGGCGGCCCTCATGCCCTTCGCCTGGATCACGCCGGATTGGCTCTCGCTCGGCCTCTTCTTCACCATGGGCATCTTCGGCGGCCTGGGCCTGCTGCTGCTGACCACCGCCTATCGCAACGCGCCCGCCTCGGTGATCGCGCCCTTCGAGTACTCGGCGATGATCTGGGCCGTGCTCTTCGGTTGGATCGGCTGGAAGCAGTTTCCCGAGCCTTCGGTCTGGTACGGCGCGGTCCTGGTCGCCGGCGCCGGCCTTTACATCGCCAACCGCGAAGCCCGCTTGAGGCGGCAGGTGTCTCAGGCGGCCAAGGGGTAGACGGCCTCGGCCTGATAGATCGGACCCTCGCCCGTCAGGAAGGAGCGATAGAGCACGAAGTCCTCGACCGGGAAGGGGCCGATGGAGAGCAGGCTGTGGTTCAGGATGAAGGGGTGGAGGGCCTCGGCCGGGGTGTACTTGAGGCGCGCCAAGGTGACGTGCGGGGAGAAGCGCCGCCGCTCCGGCTTGCAGCCGACGCGTTGAAGCGCGTTCTCGACCTTCTGCTGCAGGCGGAAGAGCGGTTCCGTCTTCTCCACCTTGGCCCAAAGCGCGCGGGCCTTGGGTCCTTCGCCCCAGTGTCCCAGCCCCTTCAGCGACAGCTCGAAGCCGCGACCGTCGAGGCGCGCCAACTCATGCGCGATGTCGTCGGCCATGCCGCCGTCGACCTCGCCGATGAAGCGCAAGGTGATGTGATAGCTCTCCTCGTCCAGCCAGCGCGCGCCGGGCAGTCGGCCGGCCACGGAGGCGAGCTCTTCACGCACCTGCTCGGGCAGGCTGAGGGCTACAAAGAGGCGCAGCATGGTGTCCCCCGCTCTTCCAACTGGCGCACCCGAGACGGCTCACGGGCAAGGATAGGTATAGACTCGATGAATCGCCTCGATGCCGTCCAGTACCTCTTGGCTCAATGTCACCTCCGCCGCGCCGATCTGGTTCTCCAGCTGCTCCAGCGACGTGGCGCCGACGATCGCCGCCGTGGTGAAGGGCCGCGACAGCACAAAACTGGTGGCCATCTGCACGGGATCAAGACCGTGTTTGCGGGCCAGGGCGACATAGTCGGCGGTCGCCTTGGGGCCGTTCTCCGTGAAGTAGCGGCGGTTCTCGGGGAAGAGGGTCATGCGCGCGCCGGGCGGGCGAGCACCATCGAGGTACTTCCCCGAAAGCGCGCCGGCCGCCGCCGGGGCATAGGCGATGAGGCCGCAGTTCTCGCGCCAGGCGACCTCGGCCAATCCGGTCTCGAAGCTGCGGTTGAGGAGACTGTAGGCGTTCTGGATGGTGACCATGCGCGGGCCGATGCCGGCCTCGGCCAGGGCCATGTAGCGCATCACCCCCCAGGCGGTCTCGTTGGAGACGCCGATGTGGCGGATCTTCCCGCTCTCGACCAGGCCTTGCAGCGCGGCAAGCGTCTCCTCCAGCGGCGTGATCTCTTCGTCCGGCTTGGGCTCGAAGCCCAGGGTGCTGAAGACGTTCGTGCCCCGGTCGGGCCAATGCAGCTGATAGAGATCGATGTAGTCGGTCTGGAGCCGCTTCAGGCTGGCGTTGACGGCTTCCTCGAGGAAAGCCGCGGTGTGCCGGGTCTTGCCGCCGCGAACGTAGTGAAAGCGCACGGGATTCGGGCCGACGATCTTGCTGGCGAGAAAGACCCTGTCGCGTCCGCCTCGGCTGGCGAACCAGCTACCGATGATCGATTCCGTTTGCGAGTAGGTGCTCTCGCTGGTCGGCGCGGGATACATCTCCGCCGTGTCCCAGAAGGTCACGCCGCGCTCGATCGCCAGGTCCATCTGCCGATGGCCCTCGGCCTCCGTGTTCTGATTGCCCCAGGTCATGGTGCCCAGGCAGATCTCGCTCACCGTCTCGCCGGTTCTTCCCAGCCGCCTCTGCTCCATGCTCGGCATCCCCTTCTCTCGTTCCGCTGACAGGCCTATAGCCACTTCGCGGCGAGGCTGCAAAGCCCTCGCAGAGCTTTGCCGTCGTGATTGACGGCTCTATGGCTTGAACATTTATGCTTGAACAGGCATATTAGGCCGGAAGTTGGTGTGCCCGAGGGGACAGTCGCGAATGGACCGGCCAAAGGCTGTTCGCTGGGTAGGAAGTAGCAGGGACGATCTGCGCGGTTTCCCGGAAGACGTGCGTCGGCGCGTCGGCATCGCGCTTTGGGAGGCGCAGATGGGTGGAAAGGCACCCTTTGCCAAGCCATTGAAGGGATTCAGCGGAGCCAGCGTACTCGAAGTCCTTGACGACTTCGATGGTAACACCTTCCGGGCTGTCTACACTGTGCGCTTTGCAGAGGTAGTCTACGTCTTGCATGCCTTTCAGAAAAAATCCAAGCGTGGGATCACCACCCCGAAAGCGACGATGGCCATCATCGAACTCCGGTTGAAACGCGCCAGAGAGGACTATGAGCAATGGTCGAAGGACGAGAAGAGCCGATCTCGGTAACGTCCGGCAGCGAGAACGTCTTTGCGGACTTGGGGTTTGCCGAGCCCGAGGAAGAGCTGACCAAGGCGCAGCTTGCCGGACACATAGGCCGCGCGATCAAGCGGCAAGGTCTGACACAAGTCCAGGCCGCTGCTCTGATGGGTATCGACCAGCCAAAGGTATCCGCTCTCATGAACGGCCGTTTGGCAAACTTCTCCAGCGAACGCCTCATGCGCTTTCTGACAGCGCTTGGCCAGGATGTTGAAATCAGAGTCGGTACGAAGCCACCCAGCCAAGACCGTGGCCGCATACGTGTCGTTGACGCCGCATAGGCATCCCGCGAGTCCACGTGGTTGATGCCGTCACGACAACAGAGCCAGCACCCCGGTGTAGCCGTAGAGGCGTTCGCCGGCGATCTCGCCGGCGGCGTAGAAGCCGGTGATGGGGATCTCGCCCAGGCGGTCGCGTAGGATCTCCAGCTCCGCGCCCTTGGCGCCGAAGAGCTGCGGGCCGCGGGCGACGCAGGAGATGTAGACGGCGGCCTGCGGCGGCGCGCTGGCGCGGCCTAGGACCTCGTCGGCCATGCGGACGAGGTCGCTTCGGGCGGCCTCCGGATCGCGTCGGCAGAAGAGGATGCGGCGGCCGGGCTCGACCAGCTCGCCCACGGCGAAGCAGCCCTCGTCCGGGTCGATGCCGACGAAGTCGCGCACCAGATAGTCGTTGCGTTCGGCGCCCAGGACCGGGAAGGCGGGATGCAGATAGGGCCAGGCACCGGCCAGGTCGCCGCCGAAGTTCCGCTCCACCAGGTCGAGCAGCGCGTTCAGGGCGGGCTGGCCCTCGATCTCCTTCACCACCTGTCCCTCGGCGGCGGTGATCGCCATGGCTTCGGTCAAGGGCACGCAGCTTTGCGAGAGGCCGACCGCGACCGGCACGCCATCGCCCAGGAGCACGCCACTCAGGCCCGGCGCGCCGCTGACCTTGCTTCCGGCCGTGGCCGGTCCACGGCGAGACGCGGTGAGCCCGCCAAGACAGTAGGCGCGGCAGCCGTTCGCGAGGTCGCTCAAGAGGCCGGCCAAGTCCGGGGTCCGCGGGTCGGCGGCGACCAGCGCCAGGTTCATGGCCTGCCGCCCCGCCCAGTCGGTGAGCAAGGGCGGCGCGCTGTCCCAGCCTTCCTCGATCGGCCCGAAGCTTCTGAAGGAGTCCGCCGGCAAGGCCATCACCATGACGGAGAGGCAGGGCCGGTCGAAGCGTTCGCCGCTGCGATCGACGATGCCCATCCCGACGGTGCCGACCACGGTCTCGACGCCGCTGGCCGCCTTCAGCTGCTCCACCAGCGCCGGGAAGTCCCGCGCGAAGTGATCGCTGGCGTAGAGCAGCGCTAGATTGGCGTTTTCCGGCAGGGGGGCCGCCGCGGCCAGCGCCTGCTCGAGCGCGGCGGCGCCGGTCTCTGCCTCGCCCAGCCCGGCGCTGTAGCGGCGGCTCAAGAGGCCTTGACCTGCTTCAAGTGGACGGCGCGGCGCAGCAGTTCCCGCGCGCCGGGCAGCAGAGTCTCCACCATGATGCCGACGCCCTCGCCGTTGGGGTGGATGCCGTCAGCCTGGTTCAGCTCGGGCACCAGGGCCACGCCGTCCAGGAGGAAGGGGGTCAGCACCAGGTCGTAGTCCTGCGCGAGGCGCAGGTAGAGGGGGTCGAACTCGGCGGCATAGTCCGGGCCCAGGTTTCTGGGCGCCATCATGCCGGCCAGCAGCACCGGCACCTCGCGTCGCTGCAGTTCTTCGATGATGGCGCGCAGATTGGACTCGGTCTCGGCGGGCGAGAGGCCGCGCAGGCCGTCGTTGGCGCCCAGGGCGAGCAAGAGCGCGTCGGGTCTATCGGCCAGGGTCCAGTCTAGCCGCGCCTTGCCCGACGCCGTGGTATCGCCGGAATTACCGGCATTCAGGACCGTGACCTTCCAGCCCTCGGTCCGCAAGGCCGCTTCCAGCTGTTCGGGAAGGGTCGCGCCGGGTGGCAGGCCATAGCCGTGAATCAAGCTGTCGCCGTAGGCCACCAGCGTCAGCGGCGGCGGTGCGTCCTGCGCCGAAGCGCCCTGCGCGAGACCGAGACCCAGCCCGGTCAAGACGCTGGCGAGAGACCGCCTGGAGAGAATGCGCCATGTCATGCCATGCAAGTGGGCGGTCCTTTGCGGCGATCAAGCGGCCGACGGGTGATGCCATAAAGGCGACAAGGCTTGGTCATCGCACGGTCCGACCCACCCTGGACGCTTGATCCTCATGAGAGCTGCGCCATATGGCATCAGTTGGCAGAGCGGAAGGCCACCGGGGCATGATAGAGCTGAACGCGGTCACCCTTACCCTGGCCTCACAGGCCGGTCCCGTTGAGATCCTGAAGGGAATCGACCTCGGCATCGCCGACGGCGAGACGGTGAGCCTGGTCGGTCCATCGGGTTCGGGCAAGACCTCGCTTTTGATGGTGATCGCCGGTCTGGAGCGGGCGACCGGCGGCCAGGTGCGCGTCGCCGGCGTGGACTACGCCGGCCGCAGCGAGGACGATCTCGCGCGCCTGCGGCGCCGCTCGATCGGCGTGGTCTTCCAGGATTTCCACCTGGTGCCGACCATGACGGCGCAGGAGAACGTCGCCATTCCGTTGGAGCTGGCGGGCGATGCCAAGGCCTGGCGGCGCGCCGCGGACGCGCTGGAGAGCGTCGGCCTGGGCCATCGCCTGACGCACTATCCGGGCCAGCTCTCCGGTGGCGAGCAGCAACGCACGGCCCTGGCCCGCGCCGTCGTGGCCAAGCCCTCGATTCTGCTGGCGGACGAGCCCACCGGGAACCTCGACGGTCAGACCGGAGAGCAGGTGATCGACCTGTTGTTCCGCTTGCGTGACGACAGCGGGTCGACCCTTCTTCTGATCACCCACGACAAGGAACTGGCCCTGCGCTGCGCGCGCCGCGTCAGTCTGGCCGACGGGCGCATCCACCACGACAGCAAGACCGAGGCAGCCGTCGCCTGATGCGCGAGCTTAGCCTTGCCTGGCGCTTCGCGCGCCGCGAACTGCGTAGCGGTCTGGGTGGGTTCCGCGTCTTTCTGGCCTGCCTTGCCCTGGGTGTCGCCACCCTGGCGGCCGTCGGCACCATCTCGGCCGACCTTCTGAACGGGCTGCAGCGCGATGCCCGCAACCTGCTGGGCGGCGAAGTCGACCTGCGGCTCTTCAACCGCGACCTTACGCCCGAAGAGCGCCAGTGGCTGGAGACCAACTCCCAGGCGCTCTCCGCCGTTGCCAACCTGCGGGCGATGGCCAGCAACCCCGAAAGCGGCGAGCGTCGGCTGGTTGAGCTAAAGGCGGTCGACGGCGACTATCCGCTCTACGGGGCGCTTTCGCTGTCGCCCGAGCAGAGCCCGCGCGAGGGTCTGGAGGCGCGCGATGGCCGCTGGGGCGCCTTGGCCGCGCCCGAGCTCTTCCGCCGCCTGGGCCTGTCGGTAGGCGACAGCCTTCGCGTCGGTGTCGAGACCTTCGAGCTGCGCGGCGAGATCCTGAAGGAGCCCGACAGCACAGCCCGTGCGGTGACCTTGGGTCCGAAGCTCATCCTTCCGCTGGAGAGCCTGCAGGCGACCGGGCTGGCGCAGCCCGGAAGCCTGGTCTACCGCCATTGGCGCATGGTGCTTCCGGCCGGCGAGACTTTCGAGAGCTGGACGGCGCGTCTGGCCGAGGCCTTCCCCGACGCCGGCTGGCGCGTGCGCGGATTGGACGAGGCGGCGCCCAGCGTCGCTCGCTTCGTCTCTCAGGTGCGGCTCTTCATGACCTTGGTCGGCCTCACCGCGCTCGTGGTCGGCGGGGTCGGCGTGGCGAACGCCGTGCGCGCCCACCTCGATTCCCGCCGCGACACCATCGCCGCGCTGAAGTGCCTGGGCGCCTCGTCCGGTCTCATCGTGAAGCTCTACCTGATGCAGGTCCTGCTGCTGGCGGGGGTGGGCACCTTGGCCGGTGTCTTGCTGGGCGGCCTGGCGCCCGTGGTGGCCGGACCCTTTCTCAGCGAACTCTTCAACATAACGCTGGGTGGGGCGCCGGATGTT
Organism: Rhodospirillales bacterium; assembly: GCA_963669375.1. GTDB lineage: Bacteria > Pseudomonadota > Alphaproteobacteria > Kiloniellales > JACOMY01 > JACOMY01. Next base: position 3,260,706 of record OY770024.1, read on the forward strand.
CTACCGCTGCTGCGCGCGGCCGCCATGGGCCTGCTGACGGCGCTGCTCTTCGCCTTCATGCCGTTGGCGCGCGCGCAGGGCCTGCCGGCAGCGGGGCTCTTTCGCGGCCATGTCGACACCCGGCAGATCCGGCGGCCGGCCTGGCTGTGGCCCGCCATGGGCGTGACGGGGACGCTGCTGATCGCCCTGGCCGTCCTGGGCAGCGTCGACCGCCTTTTCGCGCTGGGCTTCATCGGCGGAGCCGCCGCCGCACTTCTCCTCTTCCGCTTGGCGGCGAGCGCTGTCATTTGGGCCGCGCGGCGCCTGCCGCGCCCCCGCCACACGACCCTGCGCCTGGCACTCGGCAACCTGCACCGGCCGGGTGCGCCGACGGTCAGCGTCGTGCTCTCCCTGGGCCTCGGCCTCACGGTGCTGACGGCCGTCACCCTCATTCAGGCCAATCTCAACCGCCAAGTGAGCGAGGAGATCCCGGAGAACGCGCCCACCTTCTACTTCATCGACATACAGAACGATCAGGTCGAGACCTTCGATCGCCTGGTGGACCAGCACGCCGCGAAGGGCGCGATGGAGCGCGTGCCCATGCTGCGCGGGCGGATCACGGCGGTCGACAGCACGCCCGTCGCGGAGCTGGAGGTCCCGCCCGACGTTGCCTGGGTCTTCGAGGGCGACCGCGGCCTGACCTGGGCCAAGACACCCTACCCCGGGGTGGAGCTGGTCGCGGGCGATTGGTGGCCGGCCGACTATCAAGGCGACACCAAGCTCTCTCTCGATGCCAATCTCGCCGAGCTGCTGGGCCTGACCATCGGCGACACTTTGACCGTCAACGTCTACGGCCGGGACGTCACGGCGGAGATCGCCAATCTGCGCCGGATCGACTGGCAGAACCTGCGCATCAACTTCATCATGATCTTCTCGCCCGGCCTCTTGGACAAGGCGCCGGCGTCGCATATCGCAACGGTGCGGGTCGGCGCCGCCGAGGAGGCGGCCCTGGCCGATGCCGTCGCCGATGCCTTCCCCAATGTCTCCGGGATCCGCGTGCGCGAGGCGCTGGAGAGCTTCACCAAGATGCTGGACAGCGTGGCCACCGCGGTCGGCGCCACCGGCAGCATCACGCTTCTGGCCGGTCTCCTGGTCCTGGCCGGCGCGATCGCGGCGGGCGAGCGGCGGCGGCGCTACGATTCCGTGGTCTTGAAGGTGCTTGGGGCGACCCGATCGGTGCTTGCCGGCGGGCTCGCCATCGAATTCCTACTCTTGGGACTGGTGACGGCGGTGATCGCCGGCGCCATCGGCGGTCTGGCGGCCTGGGTGGTCGTCACCCTGGTGATGGGCAGCACCTTCGCCTTCCTTCTGCCCTCTCTGCTGATCACCTTGGCGGCCGGTCTGGCCCTTACCTTGGTCATCGGGCTGGCCGGCACTTGGCGGGCGCTGGGCGTTTCGGCGGCCCCCCTGCTGCGCAACGAGTGAGAAAAGATCCGAAATCCCGCTCTCGGACTGTGAAATAAGTCAAGAATCGTCCGGTTTTCGTTGATCCGCGACGTTCGTTGGCCAATATATCGACACGAAGATTGCTATCATCCCTGTCTAACGTTCCGGAGGGAGTAAGAAACACATGGTGGGTCCGAATCAGCAGGTCTACACCCGCACGCAGACGACGGAGGCCATTGATGTTGGCCTGCGCAGCTACATGCTGCGGGTCTACAACTACATGGCCTTGGGCGTCGCCTTCACCGGCGCGCTCTCGTTCCTGATCGCGTCCAACGAGCAGCTGGTGATGAGCCTTGGCGGGCTCTCCATCGTCTTCTTCATCGGCATCTTGGGTCTGGGCTGGTTCGCGCCGAAGGTCATCATGACCAAGTCCATCGGGGCCGCCCAAGTCGCCTACTGGGCCTACGCCGCCCTCTGGGGCGTGGCCTTGGCGCCGATGTTCTACGTCTATGGCCACATGGATCCCTTCCTGATCGTGCGGGCCTTCCTGATCACGGCCGGCGCCTTCGCCGGGGTCAGCCTCTTCGGCTACACGACCAAGCGTAACCTCTCGGCCTTCGCCACCTTCTTCGTGATGGCGACGATCGGCCTCTTGATCGCCTTGCTGGTCAACGCCTTCCTGGTCGAGAGCAGCATGCTGGCCTTCCTCATCTACGCTGCCGTCGTGCTGATCTTCTCCGGCATCACGGCCTGGCAGACGCAGATGATCAAGAACATGTACGTCGAGCAGGATGCGGGCGACGTGGCGCAGCGCAAGGCCATCTTCGGTGCCTTCATGCTCTACGGTAGCTTCATCACGCTCTTCATCTACATCCTCAGCATTCTCGGCATGATGCGCGAGTGACGCCAGAGGACAGCGGATGAGCCGAGGCCCGGGCGGCGACGCCCGGGCCTTAGTTTTTGGCCTGCTCGACCGCCCCTAGGCAGGCCTCTCGGAACCAGGCCTTGAAGGCCGTCACGATGGGACGCCGGGCGCTCCTGTCGGGAACGGTCAGGCAGTAGGGGTGGCGCAGCGCCAGGCCTTGCGCCAGCGGGCGCACCAGCAGACCCGTCTCAAGGTAGCGGGCCGCGAAGAAGCCTTGGCAGAGGGCCACGCCCAGCCCGCTCACCGCCAGGTCGATCGCGGCGTTCGACGAGTTCGCCGTGATGCGGCGGCTCGCGCGGCGTGGCGGCGCCAAGGAGGCTGCCTCGAACCACTGATCCCACGTGGGATAGGCGGCCGCCGCGGGGCCCCAATCCGTATGGATCAGGGGAAGCCTCAAGAGGTCGTGCGCCGTTTCCAAGGGGCCGTGCCGGGCCAGGAAGTCGGGTGCGCAGGCCGGAAAGGCCCAATCCGTGGCGACAACCTCGCTCTCGTGCTCCCGGTAGTGGAAGCGGCCGTAGGACATGCGGACATCGATCGTCTCGCGTTCGAAGGCCACCGGGTCCTCCTCGCCCCTGATCGCCAGGTCCACCGGATCGTGCTCGGCGAGGAAGGCGCCGATCCGTGTCGCCAGCCAGCCGGTGGCGACGGAGGGCGGCACCGACAGGGTGAGGCGCGCCTGACCGCCGCTGCCCTTCAGCTGGCGCGAGACGCCCCGCAACTCCTCGAAGGCGGCGCTCAGTCGCGGCAGGACCTCCAAGCCCGCTTCCGTCGGTATCACCGATCGCCGCACTCGGTGAAAGAGCTTGCGGCCGATCTGGTCCTCCAGTCCGCGGATCAGCTGGCTGATCGCCGCCGGAGAGACCGACAGCTCCTCGGCGGCGGCCGCGAAACTGCCCTTGCGCGCGGCAGCGTCGAAGGCCTGAAGGCCCTTGAGCGAGGGGAGGCCGGACATCAATCCGACTCTATTGAAAAGATGAGCTTACGAAAAGGTCAGAACGAATGGTTTTCTGTGAAGAAAAGGTTGGGCTAGGAGGTTCATGAATGAAAGAGGCGCGCGATGAACCAAAGTCGGCTGGATCACAGAGAGTTACTCCGTTCGCTGAGCCTCGAGCAGCGCAAGGACCTGACCCGGAAGTCCGATTGGCCAGGGCTTGCCTATCTCGGCCTGCATGTCGGTCTCATCCTTCTGTTGGGAGGGTTGATCGTCTGGAAGCCGCCCTACTGGCCGGTCCTGCTGCTACCGCAAGGGGTGCTGATCGTCTTCCTCTTCACGCTGCTGCACGAGACTGTTCATCGCACCGCCTTCGAGACGCTGTGGCTCAACAAGGCCGTGGCCTGGGTCTGCGGCTTCCTGATCCTGCTGCCGCCCGCTTGGTTCCGCTACTTCCACTTCGAGCATCACCGTCACACCCAGGACCCCGAGCGCGATCCGGAGCTCGCCGCGCCCAAGCCCGACAGCCTCTGGCGCTACCTGGTGCATCTCTCCGGCCTGCCGGTCTGGCGCAGCCACCTTGCGACCTTGCTGCGCAACGCATCGGGACGCTGCGAAGACGTGTTCGTGCCGCGCGAGAGACGGAGCAAGCTTCGCCGGGAGGCCCGGACCATGCTGGCGGTCTACGCGCTGCTGCTGGCGGGATCGCTGGCCTTCGGCACCGCGGCGCTGGCCTATGCCTGGCTCCTGCCGCTGCTGCTCGGCCAGCCCTTCCTGCGTCTCTACCTTCTGGCGGAGCACGGCCGCTGTCCCGAGGTCGCCAACATGCTGGCCAACAGCCGCACCGTCTTCACCAACCGGATCGTGCGCACCCTGGCCTGGAACATGCCCTACCACGCCGAACACCACGCCTATCCGGCGGTGCCCTTTCACCGACTGCCCGACTTCCATGCCATAACGCAGAGCCACCTGCGCGTGACGGAGCGTGGCTACCTCCGCTTCCACGCTGGCTACCTCGCCAAGCGAGGTGGCTCCGCTCGGCAGGATGGTCTGCCCGACGGCGTGACCTGAGGCGCTACACGCAGCGGCCGCCGTCGACCTCCAGCAGCACGCCGGTGATCATCGAGGCCTCGTCGGAGGCGAGGTAGAGGGCGGCGTTGGCGATGTCCTCCGGCGTCGAAAGCCGGCCCAGCGGGATCGAGCCGATGAAGGGCGCGCGGGCTGCCTCGCTGTCGGGCTTGCCCATGAAGGTCTCCAGCAAGGGGGTCTCGCCGGCGACGGGGCAGAGCGCGTTGACCCGGATCCGGTCCGGCGCCAGCTCGACGGCCATCGACTTGGTGAGGATGTTCACCGCGCCCTTGCTGGCGTTGTACCAGCTGAGCCCCGGCCTCGGCCGCAGGCCGGCGGTGGAGGAGGTGTTGATGATGGCGCCGCCGCCCTGGGCGCGGAACAGCGGCACGGCGGTGTAGGCGGCGAGATAGATGGCCTTCACGTTGACGGCGTAGACGCGGTCCAGCTCTTCCTCGCTTACCTCCAGTAGCGGCTGGTTGCGGTGCGAGATGCCGGCGTTGTTCACCAGGATGTCCAGGCGGCCGTAGGCCTCGACGGCGCGCTCGATCATGGCCTGGCTGTCGGCGCGGCGCGAGACGTCGGCGGCCACCGCTAGGGCCGCGCCGCCGGCAGCAGAGATCTCGTCGGCCACGCGATCGGCCGCCTCGGCCTTCAGGTCGACGCAGGCCACCTTGGCGCCCTCGGCGGCGAAGCGCTTGGCGATGCCCTCGCCGAAGCCCGATCCGGCGCCGGTGACGAGCGCGACCTTGTTCTCCAGACGCATGAAACTCCTCCTCTTGCTGCCGGCCGTCGCCGCTCAGGTCGCCGGCTTGCGCGGCTTGGCCGCCTTTGGCTTCTTCGCCTCGAAGCCGGTCTTGCCCTTGAAGGCGCAGAGATCGGCCACGCGGCACTCGTAGCAAAGCGGACGCTGCGCCTTGCAGGTGTAGCGGCCATGGAGGATGAGCCAGTGGTGGGCGTGCATCTTGCGGTCCTTGGGCACCACCCGAATGAGCTTCTGCTCGACCTCCAGAGGCGTCTTGCCGGGCGCCAGGCCGGTCCGGTTGGAGACACGGAAGATATGGGTGTCGACGGCGATGGTGGGCTCGCCGAACCAGACATTCAGCACCACGTTGGCGGTCTTGCGGCCGACGCCCGGCAAGGCCTCCAGGGCCTCGCGGTCGGCCGGCACCTGGCCGTCGTGTTTCTCCAAGAGCAGACGGCTCAAGGCGATGACGTTCTTGGCCTTGGAGTTGAAGAGCCCGATGGTCTTGATGTGCTCCTTCAAGCCTCCCTCGCCCAGCGCCAGCATGGCCTCCGGCGTGTTGGCGACGGGGAAGAGCTTGGCGGTCGCCTTGTTGACCCCGACGTCGGTCGCCTGAGCGGAAAGCACCACGGCGACCAGAAGGGTGTAGGCGCTGTCGTATTCCAGCTCGCTTTGCGGCTCCGGCAGGGCTTCGGCGAGGCGGTCGAAGAGGTGGGCGATGTCGGCTTTGCGCATGGGCCGACATCTAAAGCCAAGGAGCGCCGTCTTGTCACCACCCGGCTTCGCGCAAGCCATCGCGGGCGGCTGGACCTGGGCCGGAGAGCGCCATACTCTCACTAACCATGAGCAGGCTACCCGGCCCCTTGCCGGCGCCGAGCGAGGTGCCTTTCGAGGGAGACGCACTCTTCGACGCCGTTCTGACACCGCACCGCAGCCTCGGCCCGCGCGGTTTCCTGGTGCTGATGACGGCGGTCTGCGTGCTGTCCTTCGGCGCGGGCCTGGTCTTCTTCCTGGTCGGCGCCTGGCCGGTGATCGGCTTCTTCGGCATCGACGTGGTGCTGATCTACGCCTTCTTCCGCATCAACTACCGGCGCGCCCGCCAGTACGAGAGGGTGCGTCTCTCGCCGCAGCAGCTGCGCATCGACAAGGTCTCCCACCACGGGCGCTGGCGCTCTTTCGTGTTCCAGCCCGCCTGGGTGCGCGTCGAGATGGAGGAGCCAGCCGAACCCGACACGCCGCTGCACCTGGCCTCCCACGGCCAGCGCCTGAAGATCGGCAGCTTCCTCTCGGCGGAGGAGCGGCTGGACTTCGCCAAGGCCCTGCGCGGTGCCTTACGCAACGCCTCGACGCCCGACTTCTACTTCAACCCCAACACATCGCGCATGTCGTAGAGGCCCGGCGCTTTTCCGACCAGCCAGCGCGCGGCGCGCACGGCGCCTTGGGCGTAGATCTCGCGGCTTTGCGCCTTGTGGGTGATCTCGATGCGCTCTCCCAGCCCGGCGAAGATAACGGAGTGATCGCCGATCACATCGCCGCCGCGCAGGGTGGCGAAGCCGATGCTGCCCCTGTCCCTGGCGCCGGTGTGGCCGTCGCGGCTCTTGACCCAGAGCGACTCCAGGGGCTTGCCGCGGCCGGCGGCGGCGGCCTCGCCCAGGCTCAGCGCCGTGCCGCTGGGGGCATCCACCTTCATGCGGTGGTGCATCTCCAGAACCTCGATGTCGTAGCCCTCGTCCAAGGCCCGGGCCACCTTCTCGACCAGGTTGAGGAGCAGGGTGACGCCCTGGCTCATGTTGCTGGCGGCCATGATTGGGACCTTGCTTGCCGCCTGGGTCACCTCTTCCAGCTCCTCCGGCGAGAGCCCGGTGGTGCCGATGATGAGCGCCTTGCCCTGCTCGGCCGCCAGCTTTGCGTGGGCGACGCCGGCGGCTGGGATAGTGAAGTCGATCACCAGATCGCTGTCGGCGAAGAGGCGGCGTGCATCGGCGGTCGGTTTGATGCCCAGCGGCTCCAGGCCCGTGAGGCTGCCGAGATCGCGGTCCAAGGCCGGACTGCCGGCCTGTTCCGAGCCGGCGGCGATCCTGCAGCCGGCGGTCGCGGAGACGGCACGCAGTAGCATGTGGCCCATGCGCCCGTTGGCGCCCGCAATTCCGATTCCGATGTCATTGGCCATCGACAGCGTCCTTCGCCCTTCAAAGCGTCAATATGTCCAGCCCGGCGCCCACCATGCCTCGGCGGCGGCGCGCACTCAAAAGCCTTCGAACCTATCGCGGCGCGTCGGAAGGAAGCATCCGCGTGCGGCGCGAGGGCACAGCAAGAGATTCCGTCCACAGTGCCAGAACAAAGGTCCAGCGAGGTCCCTAGCCAGAAGTATCAAGACCTTGTCCGAAGCGCTTCGGCCACGGCGCACAGGGGCTCCCCTTCGAGAACACTTCGCCCGAAAAAGGCAACCCGAAAGTTTGCTTGCATCGACGCGGAGCGCTTGCCTTAAATTCGCCACGTCTGAGGTCCATTCGGCCAAAGTCTATCGTAATCCCGCCTAGTTCCGAGGGCCTCTCCCTATGCGCATACTGTCGGCTGTCGTCGTCTTTCTTGCTGCGTGCAGCACCACGGCTCTGGCAGAGAACACAAGCGGCCCCTGGGGCGTGAGCGTGAGCCACGGCCCGCAGGCCGCCGCGATCGACCGCGGTCCGCTGTCCGGGCAGGCGAGCATCGCAAGCCGGCACATCAGGCCGACCGTCATCCGCAATCAGCACTACTGGTGCGTTCCCTATGCCAGGGCCGTCTCAGGTATCTCTCTGCGGGGCAATGCCTGGACCTGGTGGCAAGGCGCCAAGGGCATCTATCAGCGCGGTACGCAGCCGGAGATCGGCGCGGTGATCGTGCTGAAGCGGGTCCGCTCCATGCGCCTGGGCCATGTGGCCACCGTGTCGGCGGTGATCGACGAGCGCACGGTCCAAGTCGACCACGCGAACTGGGTCCGGGGCGAGATACACCGCGGCGCGCTGATCAGGGACGTCTCCAAGGCGAACGACTGGTCCAGCGTCAGGGTTTGGTACCCGCCGCGCAACGACTTCGGCACCACCAACTACCCGGTCTACGGCTTCGTCTATCCGCGCAGCAGCGGATAGACCCTCCACTTAGGGCTTACGGGCGACCCCGACGCGGGCCGGCCGGATCAAGCGTCCGTGCAAGAGCCAGCCGGGTTCCAGAACCTGCACGATCGTCCCGGGCTCGGCGGTCTCGTCCGGCACTTCGAACATCGCTTCGTGATGCTCCGGGTTCAGCGCCTCTCCCTGCGGATCGAGGCGAGTCACGCCGTGACGGGAGAAGGCCGCCAGCAGCTCTTTCTCCGTCAGCGCCACGCCTTCGCGCAGAGCCTTGGCGTTGGCGCTCTCCTCCGCCGTCGCCTCGCCGGCGGCGGTCAGGGCGCGGGCCATGTTGTCGGCCACCTTCACCAGGTCGCGCAGCAGCGGAATGGCGGCGTACTTTATCGCGTCGCTCTTCTCCCGTTCGGCGCGGCGGCGCGTGTTCTCCGCCTCCGCCATCGCGCGCAGGGCCTGATCGCGCATGTTCTTCACCTCGCCCTGCAAGGTCTCGATCTCGGCGCAGAGCGCCATCATGGGATCCTGCGGCGCTTGCTCGGCCGATGCCGCCTCCGGCGCGGCCGCATCGTTGGCCGGCTCGGAGGCCTCGCCTTCCGGCGCGGGTCTCGCCTCCGGCGCCGCTTCTTGAGGCTTCTGGTTCTTGCGCTGGGCTTCTCCAGGCGCGGCGGACGGCTTGTCTTGCTGCATTGACGCGGTCTTTCTCTCTTTGTCTGTCATCTCGGTCGCTGCGGTCCCTGGCTCAACCGAGCAGGCGTCCAACGACCTTCGAGGTGTAGTCAACCATGGGGATGATACGGGCGTAATTGATCCGTGTCGGTCCGATCACGCCGATCGCGCCGACGATCTGGCGCGAGGCGTTGGAATAGGGCGCCAGCACCAGGGAGCAGCCGGCCAGCCCGAAGAGCTCGTTCTCCGCGCCGATGAAGATCTGCACGCCCTCCGCGGTCCCGGTGAGATCCAAGAGGCGCAGCAGCGACTCCTTGGTTTCCAGCGCCTGGAAAAGCTGGCGCACCCGCTCCAGATCGGTGACGGCGGTGATGTCCTCCAGAAGCTGCGACTGGCCACGCAGGATCAGGGCGCCGTCACGGCCGTTGTCGCCCGACCAGACCGCGAGACCGGCTTCCACCAGCCGCTGGGTCAGCTCGTTCAGCTCGCTCTTGTGGCTCTCCAATTCGCTGCGGACTTCCAGCTCCGCTTCCTGCAGCGTGCGTCCGACCAGGTGGGCCGCCAGATAGTTCGAGGCCTCCACCAGGCTGCCGGCCGGAAGACCGATCGGCAGGTCGATGATGCGGTTCTCGACGTTGCCCGAGGCCGTGACCAGGACCACCAGCGCGCGGCCGGGGCCCAGCGCCACGAATTCGATGTGCTTCAGCCGCTCTTGCAGCTTCGGCGCGACCACCAGCCCGGCACAGCGCGAGAGGCCCGAAAGCGCGCCGCTGGCCTCGCTCAGGATCTCGGTGGTGTTGCGGCCGGCGGCGCCGCAGAGCACGTCGATCTGCTGGCGCTCCCCGGGGGTGATGTTGCCCTGCTCCAGGATGCCGTCGACGAAGAGCCGCAGCCCCTGTTCGGTCGGCAGGCGCCCGGCCGAGGTGTGCGGGGCGAAGAGCAGGCCCAGATCCTCCAGGTCGGCCATGACGTTGCGCACCGTCGCCGGCGACAGATCGAGCCCGATCCGCCGCGACAGCGTGCGCGAGCCGACCGGCGCACCGGTTTCGACATAGGCCTCCACGATCGCCCGGAAGATGGTTCGCGAGCGCTCGTTCAAGGCGGCAATGACGCCGCCGGCGGCGGGAGGCGTCTCTTTCTGCGACATCGTCAGCTGTGGGTTTCGCTTCTCGTTGCCAATGGCCTCGGGCACGGTCCTCGGTCCTGCCCATGGGCCGGATCCCTTATGTAATCGGCACCCCACTGGCCGTCAATTCAGCCGGCCGATGGCTGGACGGCGGCGGCGTCCTTCTCTATAGCCCTGCTGTTCCGTTTGAAGAGGGGAAGGAAGGAGGCAGCGATGCGGCCATCGGGGCGCAAACCCGACCAGCTGCGCGAGATCAGCCTGGAGATCGACGTCAATCGCTATGCCGAGGGTTCCTGCCTGATCGCCGTCGGCCATACGCGCATTCTCTGCACGGCCTCGGTCGAGGAGCAGATCCCGCCCTGGCTGCGCGGCAGCGGCAAGGGATGGGTCACGGCCGAGTACGGCATGCTGCCGCGCTCCACCCACACCCGCAGCGAGCGCGAGGCGGCGCGCGGCAAGCAGAGCGGACGAACGCAAGAGATCCAGCGCCTGATCGGCCGTTCGCTGCGCGCGGTGACCGATCTCACCGCCTTCGGCGAGCGGCAGATCAAGGTCGATTGCGACGTCGTGCAAGCCGACGGCGGCACCAGGACGGCGGCGATCACCGGCGGCTACGTGGCGCTGCATCTGGCCTTGCAGCATATGTTGGAGCTCGGCGCGGTGAAGCGCCTGCCCTTCCACGATCAGGTGATGGCCGTTTCCTGCGGCATCGTCGGCGGCGAGCCCTGCCTGGACCTGGACTACGACGAGGACTCGAGTGCGGATGCCGACGCCAACTTCGTGCTGACCGGGCGCGGCCAGGTTGTCGAGGTGCAGGCGACGGCCGAACGCACCGCTTTCAGCCGCGCCAGCTTGGACCGCCTGCTCGATCTGGCTGAGGCCGGATGCCGGGCACTGGCGGCCAAGCAGCGCGACGCCTTGGGTCTCTAGAGGGCGCGGGCATGCCGTCACCGCCCAAGCGCCTGGTGATCGCCAGCCACAATCCCGGCAAGCTACGCGAGATCGCGGATCTGCTGGCGCCTTACGGCAGCGAGGTGACCTCTGTCGCCGCCCTGGGCTTGCCGGAACCGGAGGAGACCGGCGAGACCTTCGCCGAGAACGCGCTCATCAAGGCGCGCGCGGCGGCCGAGGGCAGCGGACGCCCCGCGCTTTCCGACGATTCCGGTCTGTGCGTCGCCGCCTTGGGCGGCGCGCCCGGCGTGCGTTCGGCGCGCTGGGCGGGGCCGGAGAAGGATTTCGCCTTGGCCATGGCCAGGGTGGAAGAGGCGCTGGGAGACGCCGGCGACCGCAGCGCCCACTTCGTCTGCGCCTTGGCCCTGGTTTGGCCGGAGGGGCGTGAAGAGGTTTTCGAGGGCCGGGTCGACGGGCAGCTGGCCTTTCCGCCGCGCGGCAGGCGGGGCTTCGGCTACGACCCGATCTTCCTGCCGCGGGGCTACGACATCACCTTCGGCGAAATGGAGCCCGGCGCCAAGCACGCGATCAGCCATCGCGCGCGCGCCTTCGCCAAGCTGGTCGCCGCCGTCTTCGCGGCAAGGCCGAGGTGAGCGGGATCGACCTGGCGGGCGAGCGCGACCTGGCGCTCTACGTCCACTGGCCCTTCTGTCTGGCCAAGTGCCCCTACTGCGACTTCAACAGCCACGTACGCGAGAGGATCGACCAGGATCGCTGGCGCCAAGCCCTCATCGACGAGCTGTGCCACTACGCGGACGAGATCGGGGAGCGGCGCCTGACATCGCTGTTCTTCGGGGGCGGCACGCCGTCGCTCATGGCGGGCGAGAGCGTGGCGGCGGTGATCGAGGCGGCCTTCGCGGCCTGGACGCCGGCGGAGGATGTCGAGGTCACGCTGGAAGCCAATCCCACCTCGGTCGAAGCGAAACGCTTTGCCGCCTACCGCGGTGCCGGCGTCAACCGCCTGTCGCTGGGCATCCAGGCTTTGGACGACCGGGCGCTTGCCTTCCTCGGTCGGCAACACTCCGTCGCGGAGGCCTTGGATGCCCTTGCCCTCGCGGCGGCGACCTTTCCAAGGTTTTCTTTCGACCTGATCTACGCGCGGCCCGGGGGCAGCCCGGCCGCCTGGCGGCAAGAGCTGCGACGCGCCCTGGACTTCGACAGCGAGCACCTGTCGCTCTATCAGCTGACCCTGGAGGAAGGGACCCGCTTTCACGCCGCCGCCCGCCGGGGTGAGCTCAGCCTGCCCGAAGAGGAGGAGCAGGCCGCCCTCTACCAGCTGACGCAGGAGGAGACGGCGGCGGCCGGCCTGCCGGCCTACGAGATCTCCAACCACGCGCGGCCGGGCTGCCGCTCGCGGCACAATCTCACCTATTGGCTCTATGGCGACTACCTGGGGATCGGTCCCGGTGCGCACAGCCGCTTGATGCTGAATGGGGAACGCTGGGCGCAGCGCCAGCACCGCGCGCCGGAAGTGTGGCTGCAGCGAACCGAAGCGCAGGGCCACGGCCAGCAAGCGCGCGAGCGTCTAACCTTGGAGCGTCAGTTGGAGGAGATGACGATGATGGGCCTGCGCCTCGCCGACGGCATCCCCAGGCCGCACTTTCAGCGCCGACTGGGCGCCGCTCTCGAGCGCCTTCTGCCTGCCGACCGCCTTGAGCATCTCCGCGCGGAGCGCTTGCTCGAACTCGACGGGGGAGGAATCCGGGCGACGGCGGAAGGTCGCGCCCGGCTCAATCCCCTGCTGGGCTATCTTCTGGCCGACCGCTAGTTGGTGAGCGCGTCGAAGGAGTTGGGAGCCGGCGAGACCACCATGAAGCCGCCGGCATCGATCGCCAGGACCGCCAGGCCGCGCTGTACGGACCCGTCCTGGCTGAAGCGGAAGATGCCGTCGACCCCGTTGTAGCCGTTGGGGCTGAGGATGGAGTTGCGGTCCAATCCGACCCACTGACCCGGCGTGGTGGTCGCCGCGTTCACCTGACCGGAGAGCGCTTGGCGCGCCAGGTATCCGGCAAGCGTCACCGCATCGAAGGCGACGCTGGCGATGGGCAGGGGATAGTCGCCGTAGGCTCCTTGGTAGTTGCTGGCGAAGCTGGCGAAGTCCTGCGGGTTGACGCCGGGGAACCAGGCGCCCTGCAGGTTGGACTCGGCCAAGAGCGCCGGGTTGTTCCAAAGCGAGGAGCCCAGCAGCTTCACCGTCTCAGGCGTGATGCCCTCCGCCGCGAGCGAGGGACCCAGGATCAGCATCCGGCCGTGCGCATCGGGCACCAGCAAGGCCTGATAGGGTCCGGTCAGGGTGCGGATCGCGCCGGTGACGTCCAGCTGCTCCGGCGCGTAGAAGGCGGAGCTCACCACCTGTCCGCCGCGCCTGGCCGCGGCGGCCTGCGCGCCTTCCAGGCTCTGGCGGCCGAAGTCCGTCTCGGGCGCCAGCACGGCGATGTCGCGATAGCCTTGGCTGATGGCGTAGGAGACCACGCGCTCGGCCTGCGACTTTGGCGTGATGCCCAGAAGGAAGGCATAGCCGTCCAGCTGACGGGTATCGTTCGAGAAGGAGATGACGTTGACGTTGCCCGTGCGGGCGACGTTGGAGACCGAGCGGATCTGCGAGCCGAAGAGGGGTCCCAAGGCCAGCTGCGCGCCCTCCGCCAGGGCTTGCTGCATCGCCTGGGCGGCCATCTGCGGCGTATCCCCGCTGTCCTTGATCAGAAGCTCGACCGAGTTCTGCTGCAGATCGAACAGCGCCAGCTGGCTGGCGTTCATCAGCTGCTGGCCCACCTGCGGCAAGCGGCCGCTGAGCGGCAGCAGGACGGCCACCTTGACCGGCTCTCCGGCAGGCAGGACACGGCCTTGTGTCGTGGGAGCTTGAGGCGTGGGCGTGGTGGCTTGTGCCGTCGGACTGACGGTCCTAGTCTGCTGCGGCTGGCAGGCACTGAGCGCCAACACCGCGGCGGCGAGAAAGGCAATGCCTAGCGAGGCTTTGGTGACGGATCGCATCCTTTCAGTCCCTTTCTCGATCGGGGAGAACGATGCCCGACACTACCCAGCTTGATGACCACAGTAAACGCGAGAAGCTGGCGGCCGGCCTATACTTGGTTTCGACACCGATCGGGAACCTGGCCGACATCACGCTCAGGGCGCTTCGCGTGCTGGAGAGCGTGGACTTGATCGCCTGCGAGGACACACGCACGACGCGCAAGCTCTTGACTCATCACGGAATTGCGTCGGCGGGCCGACTCGTCAGCTATCACGAGCATTCCTCGGAGAAAGAGCGCCGGCGGGTCCTTGACATCTGCGCGAGCGGTAAGGCGGTGGCACTGGTCAGCGAGGCCGGCGCGCCGCTGGTCTCCGATCCCGGTTTCGCCTTGGTTCGCGCTTGCGCGGATGCCGGTGTCATGGTGACCACGCTTCCCGGTCCCTCGGCGCCCCTGGCCGCGCTGCAGCTGTCGGGCCTGCCGTCCCAACCCTTCTACTTCGCCGGCTTCCTTCCGACCAAGGCGTCGGCCCGCCGGCGGGAGATCGCGCGGTTGGCCGCGGTCCCCGCGACCTTGATCCTGTTCGAGGCTCCCCACCGCGTGGCGGACAGCCTCGCCGACCTGGCGGCGGGCCTGGGGTCCAGACCGGCGGCCTTGGTCCGCGAGATCACCAAGCGCTTCGAGGAGGTCAAGCGCGGCACCCTTTCGGAACTCGCCGCGGCGCTGGCGGAAGAGCCGGTCAAGGGCGAGATCGTCCTTGTCGTGGCACCGCCGGAGCCCTCGCGCGAAGAACTCGACGACGGCGCCTTGGAAGAAAGGCTGCGTCCCGCGCTGGAGCGCGCCTCCCTGCGCGACGCCGTGGCGGAGGTGGCGGCCGCGACGGGGGTGCCGCGCCGCCGCGTCTATGGCCTGGCGCTCGGTCTTGCCGCCGCTCAAGGTTCGGCCGATGACGACGCTTGAGCGCCGTCGCGCCGCCCGCAAACGCGGTCTGCGCGCGGAGCTGCTGGCGGCCTGGTGGTTGCGCCTGAAGGGATATCGCATCGTCGCCAGGCACCTGCGCTTTCCGGTCGGCGAGATCGACTTGGTCGCCCGACGCGGGGGCCTTCTGGCTCTGGTCGAGGTCAAGCGGCGCGAGAGCCTGGCGGCGGCGGCCGAAGCGATCCGTCCGGCCCAGCGCCGCCGCATCCAGCGCGCCGCCGAGGCCTACCTCATGGAGAACCCCGCCTTTCAGGGCTTGGATGTGCGATTCGATGCCGTGTTGCTGGCCCCTTGGCGCCTGCCGCGCCATATCCCCTCAGCATGGCACTAACCGTGGAGCGTGAGCGATGAGCGACAGCTGGTCTCCGGCGTCGGGTCGGGCCGAGATCGAGGCGGCGCTTACGGCCTTGGGCCGCCAGCCGGACGAGGAGATCGCCATCGCCGAGGCGGCCCTGCTGCTGGCCGCGCTCGACCGCCCGCGCGTGGGCCTGGAGCGCTACCGCGCCCACCTGACCGAGATCGCCCTTCAGGTGGCCGACCGCCGGGCCGGCGACGTCGTGGCACGGGCCGACGCCGTCAAGGAGGTGCTGTTCGAACAGCAAGGCTATGCCGGCGACAGTGCCACCTATGACGATCTGCAGAACGCCAATCTGATCAGAGTGATCGATCGCCGGCGCGGCCTGCCGGTGGCGCTGGCGATCCTCTTCCTCCACGCCGCCAGGGCGCAAGGCTGGCGCGCGGAGGCCTTGCGCTTTCCCGGCCACGTGGTGGTGCGCCTCGACGGACCGCAGGGCCGGCTCATCCTCGATCCCTTCCATGGCGGCCGGGCCTTGAACCCGCAAGATCTGCGCGGCCTGGCCAAGGCCATCGGCGGCGCGGAGGCCGAGCTGACGCCTGAGCACGTCCAGGCGATGAGCAACCGCGAGATTCTCTTGCGCCTGCAGAACAACATCAAGGTGCGGCGCCTGCAGTCCGGTGACGCCCCCGGCGGTCTGGAGGCGCTGGAGACCATGCTGCGCTTGGCGCCGGGGGATTGGCGCCTGTGGCGCGAGGCCGCCAGCCTGCACACCCATGCCGGCAACCTCCATGCCGCCCTGCTGGCGCTCGACCAGGTGATCGAGTTGGCCGATCTCTCCGCCGCCCGCTTCGAGGCGGCCGAGGCGCGACAGGCGATCCACGCCAAGCTGAATTGACCCCCGGTCACGTCCTCGGCCCTTTGCTTGCGGCCGGCGGGGCTGCATAAGGGGGCCAGCTTCGGCAATCAGACCTCTAGTTGGACAGTAACGACATGCCGCTCTCCGTCGCCATCCAGATGGACCCGATCCAGAATGTCGATATCAACGCGGACTCGACCTTTGCCCTGGCGCTGGAGGCGCAGCGGCGCGGCCATGACCTCTGCTACTACCTGCCCAAGGACCTGGCGCTCTCCAATCGCGGCGTGACGGCCAAGATCCGTCCCATGACGCTGCGCCGAGAAGAAGGCAATCACGTCGATCTGGGCGCGCCGGAGGCCCTGGACCTGCGGCAGGCCGATGTCGTCCTAATGCGCCAGGACCCGCCCTTCGACATGGCCTACATCACGGCGACCCATATCCTGGAGCACGTCCACCCCGAGACCCTGGTGGTCAACGATCCGATCAGCGTGCGCAATGCGCCGGAGAAACTCTTCGTCACCCATTTCGCCGACCTGATGCCGCCGACCTTGATCACCTCTTCTGAGGAAGCGGTGCTGGCTTTCCGCGAAGAGCATGGCGACATCATCGTGAAGCCGCTCTACGGCAACGGCGGCGCCGGCGTCTTCCACATCCCGCCGGGCGACGAGAACCTGAAGGCGCTGCTGGAACTCTTCACCGAACTCTACCGCGAGCCCATCATCGTGCAGCGCTATCTGCCGGAGGTTCGCCAAGGCGACAAGCGCATCATCCTGGTGGACGGCGAGGCGGTGGGCGCGATCAACCGCGTGCCGGCCGCCGGAGAGGCCCGCAGCAACATGCACGTCGGCGGCCGCGCCGAGCGGTCGGACCTCACCGCCAGGGAGCAAGAGATCTGCGAGGCCATCGGCCCCAGCCTCAAGGAGCAGGGCATGATCTTCGTCGGCATCGACGTCATCGGCGACTTCCTGACCGAGATCAACGTGACCTCGCCGACCGGCATCCAGGAGATCGACCGCTTCGACGACAGCAACCTCTCGGGCTTGATCTGGGACGCGATCGAGTCCCGCCGCTGAACGGAACGTCAGGAAAGAGTCACTTCCCCATTGCCAGTCGAGCCGGCCTAGGGCTAGCCTGCCGCGTCTTTGGCGGGGAAGCAGGGGGACGTGCTTGAGCGAAGCCAACGCCATTGAGGCTTTGGGCCTCACGAAAGTGTTTGGCAGTGGGGCCGACGAGGTCACCGCGCTCAATCAAGTGTCCCTTGAAATCAGGCAGAACGAGTTCTTCACGCTGCTGGGTCCGTCGGGCTGCGGCAAGACCACCTTGCTGCGCCTGATCGCCGGTTTCGAGATGCCGACCGCAGGCGACATCCTATTGAACGGCCAGTCGGTGGTGGACCTGGCGCCCAACGAGCGGCCGGTGAATACGGTCTTTCAGTCCTATGCCCTCTTCCCGCACATGAGCGTCGCCGACAACGTCGCCTTCGGTCTGGAGATGCGCGGCATCGGCAAGGCGGAGGTCGCCAGCACCGTCGAGGAGATGCTGTCGCTGGTGCAGCTGGACCATCTGGCGAGCCGGCGCCCGGCGCAGCTCTCGGGCGGGCAGCAGCAGCGCGTGGCGCTGGCCCGCGCGCTTGCCAACCATCCGCAGGTCCTGCTGCTGGACGAGCCGCTGTCGGCGCTGGATCTGAAGCTGCGCCAGGGCATGCGCAGCGAGCTCAAGGCGCTGCAGCAGCGCACCGGCATCACCTTCGTCTTCGTCACCCACGATCAGGAAGAAGCGCTCACCATGTCGGACCGCATCGCGGTCATGAGCCATGGCGAGGTGCAGCAGCTGGGCGGTCCGACCGACATCTACGAGCAGCCGATGAACCGTTTCGTCGCCGACTTCATCGGCGACACCAACTTCGTGATGGCCGAGGTCCTGGCGCGGGAGAACGGTCTCTTGCGCTGTCGCGGCGACGGCGGGCTGGAGGTGCTGGCGAGCGCCGCCGGCGACCCGGCGCCGGGCGACCGCGTGACCCTGGCGATCCGGCCGGAGAAGGTGCAGCTCTCCGCCGAGGGGCACGGAGCGGAGGTCGCGGAGGCCACCTATCTGGGCACCGACACCAGCTACCAGCTGCGCCTGGCGGAAGACCTGGCGCTGGACGTGAGGGTGCAGAACCGCATGGACGGCGGCACCGCCTTCGAGCCCGGCCAGTCCGTCGCCATTTCCGTACCGCCCGGCGCGGCGCGGGCGCTTCTGGACTAGGGCGGGGAGGAGCGCAATGGCCGACGCCGTTCAAAGCCTGGGACGCAGCACGGATCTCGACGCCGTCGCCCGGGTCACGGCGGCGAAGGCGCGGGTGGCGCGGCGCGCGTTGCGCGCCCGTTGGGGACTGGTCGCGCCGGCCCTGCTGGTGATCGGGATCTTCGGCATCGCGCCGCTGCTGATCACCATCGTCTACTCCTTCCTGGAGGCTGCGACCTACGGCGGGGTGATCTGGAACTTCAGCACCGAGGCCTACGTGCAGTTCCTCTTCGAGGAAGACATCTTCGACGAGACCCTGCATTTCTCCTGGGCCTACCCGCAGATCTTCGGTCGCTCGATCCTGCTGGCCCTGGTGACCACGATCTTCTGCCTGCTGGTGGGCTTCCCCACCGCCTACTTCATGGCGACGCGCCCACCCGGCCAGCGCACGCTCTGGCTCTTTCTCATCACGCTGCCGTTCTGGACCAACCTGCTGATCCGCACCTACGCCATGTTCATCATCCTGCGTGACGAGGGCTTGGTGAACAACGGCCTCATCTGGGTGGGGTTCATCTCCGAGCCGCTGCGGCTGCTGCACACCGACTTCGCCGTCGCGCTGGGCCTCATGTACTCCTTCCTGCCCTTCATGGTGCTGCCGCTCTATGCCGCCTTGGAGAAGATGGACTTCCGCTTGGTGGAGGCCGGCTACGACCTCTATGCCGACCGCTGGCAGGTCTTGCGCAAGGTGGTGATTCCCCTGGCCAAGCCGGGCATCGTCGCCGGCTGCATCCTGGTCTTCATTCCCTCGATCGGCGCCTACGTGACGCCTTTGCTGCTGGGCGGCGGCAAGGAGCTGATGATCGGCAACCTGATCGCGCTGCAGTTCGGCAACGCGCGCAACTGGCCCTTCGGCTGTGCGGCCGCCCTGATCCTCCTGGCCATGGTCCTGGTCGCGCTGCTCTACTACGTGCGCAGCACCGGCGCCAAGCAGGGCTTGGGCCATGGCTGAGGTAAGCCTGCCGACACGCCGCAAGCGCGGACGCGACCTCAAGAAGCAGGGTGGCTTCGGCACGGTGGCGCTGCTTTGCGTGGCCTTCCTCTACGCGCCGATCGTCGTGCTGATCGTCTTCTCCTTCAACGGCATCAAGTCGACCGCGCAGATGGAGGGCTTCAGTCTCGAATGGTACGGAAACGCCTTCGAGAACGAGGACATGCAGCACGCCGCCTGGATCAGCCTGCAGGTCGCCCTCGTCGCCACCGTGGTCTCGACCGCGATCGCGACCTGCGCCGCCGTCGTCACCACGCGCACCCGGCCCTGGCGCGGCATGACCGGCAGCTACATGGTGATCAACATGCCCTTGATGGTGCCGGAGATCGTGACCGCGATCGCCACCTTGATCTTCTTCGCGCTGATCACCACCGCGCTGGGCGTGCAGGTCGGCATCGCCAAGCTGATGCTGGCGCACATCGTCTTCTGCATCCCCTTTGCCTACATGCCGATCAGGGCGCGGCTGGAGGACATGGACAAGACCTTGGAGCAGGCCGCCGCCGATCTCTACGCCAAGCCCTGGCAGGCCTTCCGACGCGTCACCCTGCCCCTGCTGATGCCCGGCATCATCGCCGGCGCCATGCTCGCCTTCGTCGTGTCCTTCGACGACTTCACCATCTCGCAGCTTGTGGCGGGGCCCGGCGAGACGCCGCTGCCAGTCTACATCTACACCTCGATCCGCCGGGGAATCACGCCTGAAATCAACGCCTTGTCGACTTTGATCCTGGTGGCGTCGATCCTCTTGGTGACTCTTTCCTTTTTGGTCTCGCGGTCCCGACGCTAGACTTCCGGCCGCATTTGTTCGCAACCCTAACGCAGTCAAGAACAGGAGTGAGGCACATGCGTTTCTTCAAGACTCTGTTGGCATCGGCCGCGGTGTTGGCCTTCGCCGGCGCGGCTCAGGCCGAAGGCGAGCTGCACATCTACAATTGGGGCAACTACACCAATCCCGACCTAGTCAAGAAGTTCGAGGAGAAGTACGGCGTCGAGGTCACCATCGACGACTACGACACGAACGAGACCATGCTGGCCAAGGTGCGCGCCGGCAATCCCGGCTACGACATCGTCGTGCCGACAGACTACACCGTGAAGATCATGATCGACGAGGGCTTGCTGGCCGAGACCAGGCCCGACGAGATGGCGAACTTCAAGAACGTCGACCCGAAATGGGTGAACGTCTACTTCGACGAAGGGCGCAAGTACTCCGTGCCGTGGCAGTGGGGCACCACCACCTTCGCCGTCGACACGGCCGTCTACGGCGGCGATATCGACACCTATGCAATCCTCTTCGATCCGCCGGAAGAGCTGGTCGACAAGATCAACATGCAGCCGGACATGTACGAGGCGATGAACGCCGCCTTGCGCTACCTCGGCAAGCCGCTCTGCAACAACAACCCGGACGACCTGAAGGCGGCCTACGCGGTCCTGAAGGAAGCCAAGCCCAAGTGGCGCACCATCGAGTACGGCATGATCCAGCCGCTGGTGTCGGGCGACGTGGCGGTCTCGCAAGGTTGGAACGGCGCCACCATGCGCGCGCGCGAGCAGAAGCCGACGATCAAGTACGCCTATCCGAAAGAGGGCTTCAGCGCCTGGATGGACAACGTCGTGGTGCTGAAGGACGCGCCCAACATGGACAACGCCAAGCTGTTCCAGGACTTCATAATGGATCCCGAGAATGCGGCGCTGATCTCCGATTTCGCCAAGTACGCCAACGGCATTCAGGGCAGCGAGGAATATCTGCCGGCCGAGTTCATCGAGGCGCCGGAGATCACCATCCCCGAAGGCGCGCCGACGCCGGTCTTCGTGCCGCTCTGCCCCAAGGACGTGCAGGACAAGTACAGCCAGATCTGGACCAACCTGCTGAAGTAGCAGAGCCTGTGGGGGCCGGCGCGGCCGGCCCCCCTCCCCCTTCCGAACCTCTTGCGGTCACCCCTCCATGCAAATCATCTATAGCGAAGACCACCGTCTGCACGACGGCGGCAAGGAGTTGATCGGCGGCGAGTTGGTGCCGCAGTTCGAGAAGCCGGCCCGCATGGACATGGTGCTGGGCCAGTTGAAGGCCCGCGGCTTCGGCGAGATGCGTGGGCCCGACGCCATCGGTCTGGGGCCGGCCCGGCGGGTGCACGCCGACGACTATCTCGACTTCATGGCGGGCGCCTGGGATCAATGGGCGGCGGAGATGCCGGACCAGTCCTTCGCCCTGGCCTTCACCTTCGGCATGCGGCGCCTGCGCCAAGAGCCCGGCCGCTCGATCCACCAGCGCCTCGGCTGGTACGCCTTCGATGCGGCGGCACCCTTCGTCGCCGGCACATGGCAGGCCATCCAGAGCTCGCTCGACTGCGCGATGACCGCCCAGCGTCTGGTCGCCGACGGCCAGCGCGCCGCCTTCGCGCTCTGCCGGCCGCCGGGCCACCACGCCATGCGGGACATGGCGGGCGGCTATTGCTACGTCAACAACGCCGCGGCGGCGGCGCAGGCCTTCCTCGACGCCGGGGCGGAACGGGTCGCGATCCTGGACGTGGACTATCACCACGGTAACGGCACGCAGGACATCTTCTACGAGAGCGACCGCGCTCTCTTCGTCTCGCTGCACGGCCACCCCGATCAGGAGTATCCCTTCTTCGCCGGGCACGAGAGCGAGACCGGGGCCGGCGCCGGGGCCGGCTTCAACCGCAACTACCCCCTTGTCTGGGGCACGGCCTGGGACCGCTATGGCGAGGCGCTCGACGACGGGATCGCCCGGATAAAGGCCTTCGGAGCGGAGGCATTGGTGATCTCGCTGGGCGTCGACACCTTTGAGAAGGACCCCATCTCCCAGTTCAAGCTCACCAGTCCTGACTATCTGACGATGGGCGCCCGCATCGCCGGCCTCGGCCTGCCCAGCCTCTTCGTCATGGAGGGCGGCTATGCCGTCGAAGAAATCGGCATCAACACGGTGAACGTCTTGCAGGGCTTCGAGGAGGCCTAGCCGGAAGCGATCTTGAAGCGCTTGAGCTCGCCCTCCAGGCGGCCGGTGCAGAAGTAGAGCAGCATCTTGAAGTCGCTGACGAAGGACCACCAGGGATAGGTGAAGGTGGCCGGCTGGTTCTTCTCGATCAGCCAGTGCGAAAGCCAGGCGAAGGCGTAACCGCAGACGGCGGCCGCCGCCAGCAGCCACCAGGTCTGGGTGATCACCGCGATCGCCAGCAGCAAGAGGCCGGACCCGGTCCCGAAGACGTGAAAGAGACGGGTGAGCGAACGCTTGTGCTCCCCCAGGTAGAAGGGCCAGAACTCGCCATAGCTCGTTATCTTTCCGTCTCTCGCCATTGCCCATTCCTCCGAATGGCGGCCCTGCGCCCAAGGCCTCTTGTCAAGCCCACCCTTATCCCTCTAGTTGCTAGGCTCATGTAGTGTGACCCGAGCGGCGGATCTAGCCGCCGGGCGAAAGGAGGAGAGAGAACGATGGGCTATCGCGTGGCCGTGGTCGGTGCGACGGGGAATGTCGGCAGGGAAATCCTGCAGACCCTGTCGGAACGCGACTTCCCGGCCGACGACGTGGTGGCGCTGGCGTCTTCGCGCAGCGTCGGGGCCGAGGTTTCCTTTGGCGAGGACGACGTCCTCAAGGTTCGCGATCTCGCCACCTTCGACTTCAAAGGCACCGACCTGGTTCTCTCCTCGCCCGGCGCCAAGGTCTCGGCCCAGTACGCGCCGGGCGCGGCGAAGGCCGGCGCGGTGGTGATCGACAACACCTCGCACTTCCGCATGGATCCGGACGTGCCCCTGGTCGTGCCGGAGGTCAATGCCGATGCGCTGAGCGGCTTTCAGCGTCGGCACATCGTCGCCAATCCGAACTGCTCGACGATCCAGCTGGTAACGGCCTTGAAGCCCTTGCACGACCTGGTGCCGATCCAGCGCGTGGTGGTCGCCACCTATCAGTCCGTGTCGGGCGCCGGCAAGGAGGCGATGGACGAGCTCTTCCGCCAGACGCGCGCGATCTACGTCAACGACCAGGTGACGCCGGAGCACTTTCCCAAGCAGATCGCCTTCAACGTCATCCCGCAGATCGACGTGATGATGGAGGACGGCTCTTCCAAGGAAGAGTGGAAGATGACGGTGGAGACCAAGAAGATCCTGGACCCGGGCATCCGCCTGACGGCGACCTGCGTGCGCGTGCCGGTCTTCATCGGTCACGCCGAGGCGGTCAACGTCGAGTTCGACGGCCCGATCGACGTCGAGGAGGCCCGCGCGGTGCTGCGCGAGGCACCGGGCGTGGCGGTCGTCGACCACCCGGTGGACGGCGGCTATGTGACGCCGCAGGAGTCGGCCGGCGAGGATAAGGTCTACGTCAGCCGCCTGCGCCAGGATCCGACCATCGAGAACGGGTTGAATCTCTGGGTCGTCTCGGACAATTTGCGCAAGGGCGCGGCTTTGAACGCGGTGCAGATCGCCGAGACCTTGGTGGACGAGTACCTGACCGAAGGCGTTGCCTAACTCCCGCCGAAAGAAGAGGGCAAGGCCAGAGATGAGCGAGCGCGACGACGACTGGGCACCGCCGCCGCCCGAAGAGGAGGCTCCGGCCCCCGAAAGCAAGGCTGCAGAAAGCAAAGCAGCTGAAGAAAAGGCCGCGGAGACCAAGACGGCGACAGAACCCGCGCCGCCGCCCACGCCGCACCCGCAGGCAGTGGCTCCTCCTGCCGCGCAGGAAAAGTCGGCGAAGGAGATCGCCAAGGACAAGCTGACGCGCGAGGCGGTCGTCAATCTGCGGGCGCGCTGCCTCACCCTGCATCGTCAAGGCGACCTGGAGGAGACGGTGCAGAGCTACCGTCGCTATCTCCTGGTCGTGCCCAAGGACCACGCGATCTGGTCCAATCTGGGCGCGGCGCTGCGCTCCATGGGGCAGTTCGAGGCCTCGATCGCCGCGCAGTACCGCGCGCTCGAGCTGCAGCCGCGATCGGCCGGCTACTGGAGCAACCTGGGCAACGTCTACAAGGACCTCGACCGCTTCGACGATTCGATCAAGGCGCACGACCGGGCGGTGAAGCTGGAGCCCGGCCACGCCTCTTGGATTCACCACCGGGCCGTCGCCAAGCGCGAGGGCGGGCTCTTCAAGGAGGCCCTGGTCGACATCAACCAGGCGATCCGCCTGGCGCCGCGAGAGGACAGCTATCGCTGGGACCGGGCTGTCGTCCTCCTGCACCTGCAGGACTACGAAGAGGGCTGGGTCGGCTACGAGTGGCGCTACAAGCTGGAGCATGCGCCGGCCAAACGCTCGCGCGTGCCGCGCTGGCTGGGCGAGGAGTTCAAGGGCCAGCGCCTGGTGATCCATCCCGAGCAGGGCTTCGGCGACACCATCCTCTCCACCCGCTTCCTTCCCTTGGTGAAGGAGCGCGGCGGCGAGGTGATCCTCCTGACCAAGCCGCCGCTGATGCGGCTCTTCGGCAAGCTCGAAGGGGTGGACCGCGTCCTCCCGCTCGAGGGGACCTCGCCGAAGATGCAGTATGCCTGCTCGCTGCTGGATCTGCCGCGGATCCTGAAGATCAGCCAGTACAACATGCCGCCCCTGCCCAGGCTCAACATCCCCGAGCAGGCACGGGCCAAGGCGCGCCGCATCCTGGCGCCCGGCGGCAACCGCTTCAAGGTTGGCGTGATCTGGACCGGCAGCGTCACCTTCAAGAACAACCGGAAGCGCTCCACCACCGCTCACCGCTTCATGGAGTTGGGGTCCATTCCGGGCATCCAGCTGGTCAGCCTGCAGAAAGGTCCGCGCGAGGACGAGATCGACAGCACCTACGCCTCGACCGTGATGCTGGACGCGGGCCGGCAGGTCGACGACTTCGCCGAGACGGCCGCCGTGATCGAAGAGCTTGACCTGGTGGTCATGACCGACAGCTCGGTGGCGCATCTTTGCGGATGCCTGCGCAAGCCGATCTGGAACCTCCTGAATCACGTCCCCTACTGGATGTACGGCTGGGAGACGGAGGACACCTATTGGTATCCCTCCATGAAGCTGATCCGCCAGCCGTCACCCGACGATTGGGACAGCGTGTTCCAGCGCGTGCTGCGCGATCTGCCGGGAGCGGTGCGCGCCAAGCAGGAAGGGCGCTGGCCGAAGTTCATCGAGGGCGACGGGCGGATCGATCCCTCAAGCTAGCTGGCGGAAGTCCACGTAGGAGAGGTCGGGGACCGCGGCGAAGCTGTCCTGCGCCTCCACCATGACCAGCTCGCGCCGGTCCTGCGTGGCGGTCGCGCGCAAGAGGCCGTGCAGGCGGGCCAAAGCATGCCGCGCGCCCTCCAGGTGGGTTCGACCCGCCAGGACCTCGTAGAGCCAAAGCGCCGCCAGAAGGTCGCCCGAGCCGTTGGGCTCGATGGTGAAGCTGAGGTGCCGGGTCGACAGCAGCCAGCATTCGTCGGCCGTCACCAGCAGCACCTCGGAACGGCCCGCCGTGCTCTCGTCGGTGTCGGCCGAGGTGGCCAGGATGGCGCGCGGGCCTTCGGCGATCAGACGTCTTGCCGCGGCGATCGCATCGGCCCGGGTGACGATCTCCATCCCCGCCAAGGTCTCCAGCTCGAAGAGGTTCGGGGCCATCATCTGCGACAGCGGGACCAGGCGGTCGCGCGTCACCTCCGCGACGCTCTCGGGCATGTAGAGCCCCTTGCCGCGGTCGCCCAGCACGGGGTCCAGGCAATAGGGTGCTTCGGGCTTGGCGGCACGAAAGGCCTCGGCCGCCTCGGCCGTCGCCACGGCGGCCTCCGGGGTTCCCAGAAAGCCCGAGAGATAGCCGTCGCTGTCGGACACCACGCCAAGCTCTGTCAGGCCGCCCAGCACCTTGGCGACCATCTCTCCAGGCAGGATCTGCCCGCCGTAGCGCTCGTAGCCCAGGTGGTTGGACAGCAGTACCGTGATCACCGGTACGATCTGTACCCCCAGGCGCTGCAGCGGAAAGGTCAGGGAGGCGTTGCCGACATGCCCGAAGGCGACGTGGCTGGATACCGAGATGATCTGCATGGTGCCTTTGCAGCCGCTTTCTGGAGATTGGCTTGCCGAAGCCGGCTTCTTTAGGGGCTGGCAGCGGCGCTGACAATTGCTATTCCCGGCTTGTGCGCTTGCCTTGAGGACATGGCTGCCTATGATGCGGCCGGCTCCGAGACGCTAACAGATTGGATAGACACGCCTATGTCAGAGAACGCCCGGCCCCGTCGCTCCGTCCTCTATATGCCAGGTTCCAACGCAAGAGCGCTGGAGAAGGGCCGCGCCTTGCCGGCCGATGCTCTCATTCTCGACCTCGAGGACGCGGTCGCGCCCGATTCAAAGGTGATGGCGCGCCATCAGGTGGTCGACGCCGTGAAGGCGGGCGGCTACGGGCATCGCGAGCTGGTGATACGCGTCAATGGGCTCGACAGCCCCTGGGGCGCGGAGGATCTGCACGCCGTCGCGACCTCGGGCGCCGACGCGGTGCTGCTGCCCAAGGTGGAAAGCGAGGAGATGGTGGCCGAGGCCGAGGCCAAGCTGGCGGAAGCCGGAGCGCCGCAGGGCATGCCGATCTGGTGCATGATGGAAACGCCGCTGGGGATCTTGAACGCCAAGGAGGTCGCCGCCTCCAGCCCGCATGTCACCTGCCTGGTGATGGGAACCTCCGACCTGGTGAAGGAACTCACCGCGGCGCACACCCAGATGCGCCTGCCGGTGCTGGCCTCCCTCTCGGTCTGCCTGCTGGCGGCGCGGGCCTACGGCTTGGCGATCCTGGACGGCGTGCACCTGGACCTGGCCGACGACGAAGGCTTCCGCCTGGCGTGCGAGCAGGGCAAGGAACTGGGCTTCGACGGCAAGACCCTGATCCACCCCAAGACCTTGGCCGTGGCCAACGACGTCTTCTCGCCCAGCCAGTCGGAGGTGAGCCAGGCCCGGCGGATCATCGAGGCCTTTTCGGCGGCCAGCGCCGAAGGCAAGGGCGTGGTCGTGCTGGACGGCAAGCTGATCGAGAACCTGCACGTCGAGACGGCTAAGCGGACCGTGGCCCTGGCCGATGCCATCGCTACGCAGGCGGCCTGACACCATGGCGGACACGCGCGGCGCCAAGACCGGCAGCGGCAACTTCTTCGAAGACTTCACCATCGGCCAGCAGCTGCGCCATGCGACGCCCCGCACGGCGACGGCGGGCGACATCGGGCTCTACCAGGCGCTCTACGGCAGCCGCTTCGCATTGCAGAGCGCGGACAGCTTCGCGCAGAGCCTGGGCTTCCCCGCCTCGCCGCTGGACGACTTCCTGGTCTTTCACCTGGTCTTCGGCAAGACGGTCACGGACATCTCGCTCAACGCCATCGCCAATCTCGGTTATGCCGAGGGCATCTTCGGCGTCCCCGTCTACCCGGGCGACAGCCTCAGCTCCGAGAGCGAGGTCATCGGCCTGAAGCAGACCTCCGCCGGCGATGCCGGCATCGTCTACGTGCGCACGCGCGGCATGAACCAGCGCGGCGAAGAGGTGCTGAGCTACGTCCGCTGGGTCCTGGTGCGCAAGCGCGATCCCGAGAGCCCGGCGCCGGAGACGCTGGTGCCGGATCTGGCGGCGGCCGTTCCGGTGGAGCGCTACCAGCTGCCGCTCGGCGTCAACCTCACGGACTTCGACTGCGGGCTCGCCGGCAGCCCGCACCGCTTCGACAGCTATGCCGAGGGCGAGCGTATCGACCACATCGACGGCATGACCATCGAAGAAGCCGAGCATCAACTGGCCACGCGCCTCTACCAGAACACGGCCCGGGTGCACTTCAACCAGCATGTGGAGGGCCAGGGCCGCTTCGGCCGGCGGCTGATCTACGGCGGTCACATCATCAGCCTGGCGCGCGCGCTCTCCTTCAACGGGTTGAGCAACGCGGTGAAGGTCCTGGCGCTCAACGGCGGCAGCCATACCGCGCCCTGCTTCGCCGGCAACACGCTCTACGCCTGGAGCGAGGTGCTGGAGGCCCAGGCGCTTCCCGGGCGCTACGATGCCGGCGTGCTGCGCCTGCGGACCGTCGCGACCAAGGACAAGGCCTGCACCGGCTTTCCCGACCGCGGCGCCGACGGCAAGCGCGACCCGGCCGTGGTCCTCGACCTCGACTACAGTGTGTTGATGCCGCGCTAGCGCGCTTAGAATCGGTCGGCGCTGGCGGTCTCCCAGGCCGCCGCCCAAGTTGGCGGCGGCGTGCCGTCCAGCAGCTGTCCCGGCTCCAGCCAGGTATAGAGCGACCCGTAGCTCTCGTCGCGCTCGTCACCTTGCCGGCGCAGCAGGTGGTGGCGCGTCAGCTGCTCGGGATGCTCCAGGCCCATGGCGCCGATCAGGTCGAGGAAGCTGCGCACCGTGGCCGCGTGATAGTTGGCGACATGCTGCTGGCGCAAGGCCACGTCGACCGCCCGATTGCGCCTGGGGTCTTGCGTTGTGACGCCGGACGGACAGGTGTTGGTGTCGCAGCGCAAAGCCTGGATGCAGCCCACCGCGAAGAGCATGGTGCGCGCGGCGTTCACCATGTCGGCGCCGATCGCGATCTTCTTGATCATGTCGAAGCCCGACACCGTCTTGCCGCTGGCGATGATCCGCAGGTCCTCCCGCAGGCCGCAACCGACCAGGGCGTTCTGCACGAAGACCAAGGCGTCCTGGATCGGCGAGCCCAGGCGGTCGGAAAACTCGCTGGGCGCGGCCCCCGTGCCGCCCTCGCTGCCGTCGATGGTGATGAAGTCCGGGCGCGGGCCGCCGGCCAGCATGGCCTTGCAGATGCCCAGGAACTCGCTGCGCCGGCCCAGTGCCAGCTTGAAGCCGACCGGCTTGCCGCCGGACATCTCGCGCAGCCGGGCGACGAACTCCAAGAGGCCGCCGGGCCCTTCGAAGGCGCTGTGCGCCGGCGGCGAGATGCAGTCCTGGCCGATCGGCACGCCGCGCGCCTCGGCGATCTCGGCGTTGACCTTGGCTCCCGGCAGCACCCCGCCGTGCGCGGGCTTGGCCCCTTGCGAGAGCTTGACTTCGATCATCTTGACCTGCTCCGAGGTCGCCCGCTCCTTGAAGGCCTCGGCATCGAAACCGCCCTCCTTGGTGCGGCAGCCGAAGTAGCCGGTGCCGATCTGCCAGACGATGTCGCCGCCGCCCTCGCGATGGTAGCGGCTGAGTCCGCCCTCGCCGGTGTTGTGCGCGAAGCCGCCGATCCTGGCGCCGTTGTTCAGCGCGCGCACGGCGTTGGGGCTGAGCGCGCCGAAGCTCATGGCCGAGATGTTGAGGCGCGAGGCGTTGTAGGGCTGCGTGCAGTCCTTGCCGCCGACGTCGACGCGCGCGTTGCTCTTGTCGACGTGTTTGGGCGCCAGCGAGTGATTGGCCCGATGATAGCCGACATCCTCCACGTCGTACTGCGTGCCGAAGGGCAGGGTGTCCGGGGCGCCGGCCGCGCGGGTGTAGACCAGGCCCCGCTGCAGGCGGTTGAAGGGCCGTCCGCTCTGGTTGGTTTCGATGAAGTACTGACGGATCTCGGGGCTGATGAACTCCAGGGCATAGCGGGCGTGGCCGATCACCGGGTAGTTGATCAAGACGTTCGACTTGGAGCCGAAGATGTCCCACAGGCCGAGCAGTCCGTAGGGCAGGACGATCAGCAGCAACCAGAGAAAGGCGGTCGAGACGAAAGCCAGGGCCACCGTGAGGGCGAGCCCCCCTACGAAGAGGAGATAGAATAGATTGCGCGCCATCTTGGCCTTTGCCTCCCGAGTAAGACCTGAAGGGAAGCTTAGCGCGATCTTGCGACGTCGGTCGATGCATCCTTGCCGGCGGCTTCTCTCCCGCGGCCGGCTGGACTAGGATTGCTGAACCCGGCGCCACCGAAGACGCGCCGCCGCAAAGGAGGAAGGACGCCCATCCGCAAGCTCATCTTCGCGGGCCTGCTCGCCGGCCTCTTCGTCGCCTTGCTCTGGGCCGCCTATAGCTCGGCCGAGCGGCACTTTCTGGCGGAGACGGCCGAGAGAGGGCGGACGGTTCTGGCCCTGCAGTCGGAGAACCTGCGCGGCTGGCTGGACCGCTTTCGCGCCTTGCCCAGGATCTACGCGCAATCCAATGCCCTGAAGAAGCTCCTGCTGAACCCCGACGACGCTCCCCTTCTCGATCGGGTCAATCGGCGTCTGGAGCTGTGGAATGCCGCCAGCGGCGCGGCCGACACCTACCTCCTCAACCGCTCCGGCACCACGGTCGCCGCCTCCAACTGGGCCGCTCCCATCACCTTCGTCGGCGAGAACTACGCATTCCGTCCCTACTACACGCAAGCCATGGAGGGACGGCTCGGCCGCCTCTTCGCCTTGGGCACCGCGTCGGGCAAGCGCGGCTACTACTTCTCCTACCCGCTGGTCGAGTCGGGTCGCATCGTCGGCGTCATCGTGGTCAAGGCCGGCGTCGCGGGGATCGAGGCCGAGCTGGCGGCGACCCCCTACCGCATCTTCATCACCGGCCCCGCGGGCGTGGTCCTCTTGTCGACCAATCCGGCCTGGCGTTTGCATGCACTGGCACCCTTGAGCGAAAGCGAGCAGGCGCGCATCCGCGAGATTCGTCAGTTCGACCTCAGCAGCCTTTTGCCCTTGCCGTTCGACGCGGTCGGCGAGGCGGCGTCGGACGGCCGACCCTTGACGATCAAGGAGGGAGCCGCGGCCGGTGACTACCTGCAGCTCTTGGCCGGGATGCCCAGCGAGGGCTGGACCTTGCACCTCTTGGTGCCGACCGCTTCCGCCCGCAGCCAGGCCCTCACCTCCGTCCTGCTGGTCGGGCTGGGGTTGATCGCCATCGGTCTCTTGGTGGCGCTGCTCTGGCAGCGGCGCCGGCGACTGATGGAGCGCTTGCGCGCGCGCGAGGAAGCGCAGGTCACCTTGGAGCGCACCGTGTCGGCCCGCACCGCCGACTTGCGGGATGCGAACGAGCAGCTGGAAGAAGAGGTGCGTGAGCGAAAGACGGCGGAAGAGGATCTGCGCCGCGCCCAGTCGGACCTGATCCAGGCGGGCAAGCTTGCCGCGCTGGGCCAGATGTCGGCGGCGCTCAGTCACGAGTTCAATCAGCCCTTGGCGGCGATCCGCACCTACACGGACAACGCCGCCGCCTTTCTTGAACGCGATCAGGAGGAGCGGGCGAAAGCGAACCTCGTCCAGATCTCCAAGCTGACCGATCGCATGGCCGAGCTGTCGCGCCACCTGCGCAGCTTCGCGCGCCGGCCGGACCAGGAGGTCAAGCCGGTCTCGCTGTCGGCCGTCGTCAAGGAGGCCCTGGCCCTCCTGGCGGGCCAGCTGCAGAAGGCCGAGGTGACCCCCCGTCTGGAGATCGCAGAGGGGCCGATCTGGGTGCGCGGCGGCCACGTGCGCCTGCAGCAGGTGGTGGTGAACCTCATCACCAATGCACTGGATGCCATGGCCGACCAGGAGCGGCCGGACCTGATGATCGCGGTTCGCGAGGAGCGCCAGGGCGTCTTCGTCATCGTCGAGGACAACGGGGAAGGTCTCTCCGACGAGGTGCTGGAGCAGGTCTTCGACCCCTTCTTCACCACCAAGGAGGTCGGCAAGGGCCTGGGGCTCGGCCTCTCGATCTCCTTCAACATCGTCAAGGACTTCGGCGGCAGCCTGCGGGCCGGCCAGCGGCCGGGCGGCGGCGCCCGCTTCGTCGTCTCGCTGCTCAAGGCCGAGGCGCCGGCGGAGACGGCAGCCGAGTAGGCGCGCGGCGGCGCCTCAGCGGTGCAGCCGGTCGATGTGCGGGCTTGTCGCCTGCGCCCCGTAGATCCGCTGCACCGCCTCGAAGACCATGGCCGTGGTCCAGCCGAAGATCATCATGCCGGCGGCCGCTTGAAAGGCGCCTAGCAAGCGCCAGTTGGGATCCAGGATGATGTCGCCGAACCCGAGCGTGGTGAAGCAGACGGTCGAGAAGTAGAGCGCCGGCTCGAGGTCGTCGAAGATCCCCAGCGCCATGTAGACCACCGCCCAGCTCCAAGCCTCCAGCACGATGGCGAGAAAGAACCAGAGCACGATCGAGGTGACGACCGCGGCACGGCCGATGTGGGTGCGCAGCGATTGCGCCCGGCGCCGGAAGAAGCTCCGCGCCACCACCATGAAGGCGCCGTGCAAGGTCGCGGTCCATCCGATCAGGAGCGCGCCGATCAAGAGGTCGGGAATCATGCTGTCTGCCATCAAGTGAAAGATCCCAGGCCGTTACCAGAATAGGGTGAACCTCGCTCACCGCCCTTCCAAGCACCACGGTCGGCCCTACTAACCGCCGGCACACTATCCTGCCGGGCAGCGGCCTGCGTCACAAGATCAGCCGGCCGGTTGACTTGTCCGATAGGGACTGGTCAGGGCATCCTGCTTTCCTATACGACTGGGCTTGGACACCATCCGGGGGCAAGAGCGGGCGCCTGCCGGTCTGACGGGAGTGAGCGTGCATGGCGGAGACAAAGGTTCCCTTCGGCGGTCGGATCTTGATGCTGGGCTGCGGCTCGATCGGGCAGGGCGTCCTGCCCCTGCTGTTCAAGCATCTGGACATCACGCCGGATCGCATGACCATCGTCGCCGGCGACCAGCGCGGCGCCGACGTGGCCAAGGAGTACGGTGTCGCCTTCGAGCAGATCATGCTCACGCGGGAGAACTATCGCGAGGTCGTGGGTTCCCGCTTGGAGAAGGGCGACTTCCTGATCAACCTCTCCGTCGACGTCTCTTCGCTGGACCTGATCGAGTTGGCGGCGGCGCGCGGCGCGCTCTACATCGATACCTGCATAGAGCCCTGGCTCGGCGGCTACGTCGACATGCACCGCTCGATTTCCGAGCGTTCCAACTATGCGCTCTGGTTGAGCTCCAAGGAGGTGAAGAAGAAGCTGGGCGCGGGCGCGCCGACGGCCGTCGTTACCCACGGGGCCAATCCCGGTCTTGTATCGCACTTCGTCAAGCAAGCCCTGCTCAACATCGCCGCCGACCTGGGCCAGGACGCGAGCCCGCCCGGCGATCGCGACGGTTGGGCGGCCCTGGCGCAGCGCCTCGGGATCAAGGTGATCCACATCGCCGAGCGCGACACCCAGGTCGCCAACATCCCCAAGCAAGTGGGCGAGTTCGTCAACACCTGGTCGATCGACGGTTTCATCGGCGAGGGCCTGCAGCCGGCCGAGCTGGGCTGGGGCACGCACGAGCGCCACTTCCCGGCCGACGGCGTGCGCCACGAGACCGGGCCCGGTTGCGCCATCTTCCTGATGCGCCCGGGGTGCTCGCAGCGGGTACGGACCTGGACGCCGATCGAAGGCGCGCTGCACGGCTTCCTCGTCACCCACGGCGAATCCATCTCCATCGCCAACTACCTGACGGTCGAGGAGGGCGGCGAGGCGGTCTACCGCCCCACCGTGCACTATGCCTATCACCCGGCCGACGACGCGGTGCTCTCGATGCATGAGCTGAATGGCAAGAACGGCGACGAGCAGCCCAAGAAGCGGCTGATGATGGACGAGATCGTCAGCGGCATCGACGAGTTGGGCGTGCTGCTCTGCGGCCACGAGAAGGGTGCCTATTGGTACGGCTCGCAGCTCTCGATCGACGAGGCCCGGGCGCTGGCGCCGCACAACAACGCGACCTCCCTGCAGGTGACCGCGCCGGTCATGGCCGGCGTGATCTGGGCGATCGAGAACCCGAACCGCGGGATCACCGATCCCGAGGAGATGGACTTCGACCGCATCTTGGACCTTTGCGGTCCCTACCTCGGCCCCGTCGTGGGCGCCTACAGCGACTGGACGCCGCTCACCGATCGTGAGCGTCTCTTCCCGGAGGATCTCGATCGCGAGGACCCCTGGCAGTTCAAGAACGTTCGTGTGATTTGACCTGAGGTTAAGAGGGGTGCCTTTGGTCTCTCATACTGCGCTATAACGGAAACCCCTGTGGCGCCGAACAAGAAGGAAACCAAAGTGATGCGAAGTCGTTTGTTGATTGCCTTGGTGGTCGGGGCGGGCCTTTTGGTGCCGCAGTGGGCCTCGGCCGACGACGAGGCGGACAAGATCAAGAACGCCATCGTCGCCTACCTGGACGAAGCCGGCGAGGGGATGGAGGGTGCCAAGATCGTCTACCAGGACTTGGCGGTGACCCCCAGCGGCGGTTCCTACGAGGTCAGGTTCACCGGTCTGGAGGTGTCCGAGGACAAGGGCATTCAAATTGACCTCGGCGATTCCTCCTTCATCGTGGAGCCCAAGGCCGGCGACTACGTCGTCAGCAACGTCTCGATCCCCAGCAACATCAGCTTCTCCCACGGGGGCGAGAGCGAGACCGCGGATCTTGCCTGGAACGTGAAGCATGTGAGCGGTATCTGGTCGCCGCTGCTAGGGGAGTTCAAGGCACTCGACTCGCAGATGACCGACGTCACCTTGACCATCAACGAGGGTGGCGCCAGCGCCAAGCAGATGGTCGTGTCGATGGGCGACATCGATATCAAGGTCGATACCAATGAAGAGAGCCCGACGGCCTGGACCAACCAGAGCCTGATGAGCATGGGACCGATCCACGCCGAGGACCCGGAAGGCGACGGCACCATCGACATCGGCAAAGTCCTGATCGAGGTCGGCGTCGACAAGCTCAATCCCGAGATCTACCTCGAGCAGCTGGACAGCTTCGCCGCCCTGCAGGAGGCCGACGCTGCCAACGACGCCGCCAAGGTCGAGGAGCTGAAGGAGAAGATCAGGACGCTGGGCGCCGTCGCCGAAGGCTTCACCCAGTCCGTCACGGTCAGCGACGTGAACTTCAAGGACAGCGGTCCCGGCGGCGTGCACTTCAAGCAGGACCAGGCCTTGCTGCTGATCTCGGCCGCGGCTCCGGCCGGCGAGCCGACCGCCAGGATGAA
Source organism: Rhodospirillales bacterium (assembly GCA_963669375.1). GTDB lineage: Bacteria > Pseudomonadota > Alphaproteobacteria > Kiloniellales > JACOMY01 > JACOMY01. Next base: position 3,295,843 of record OY770024.1, read on the forward strand.
CCTCAGCTTCAACGGCGGCGGCATGGAGTACGAGGGCGAGGACTTGCACGGCGAGGACCAGCTGGCCGCCATGCTGGCGCCGACCGACTGGGAGCTGGAGCTGAAGCTCTTGAATCTGCCGACGGAGGAGACGACCCACGCCATCATGGAGGTGATCTTCGCCGCCATCGGCGTGCAGCGTGAGCCCAACATCGCCTTTCCGCAGATCATGATGGCGATGGGCCAGGCCGGCAGCGAGGTCGTGCTGGAAACCCTGGCGCTCGACGGTCCCCTGGCGAGCCTTGCCGGCGAGGCCAAGGCCACCGTCGACCCGACCAGCGCGATGGGTGCCGTCGGCGGCGCCACCCTGACGCTTGCGGGCATCGAGAAGGTCGAAGGCGCCCTGGGCGACCTGCCGAAAGGCATGCAGCAGGAGATCGCCGGGGCCCTGGTCTTCCTGAAGGGCTTGGGCAATCCGGAGTCGCGGGACGGCGCGGTGGTCTACACCTACGTCTTCGACCTGCCGGCCGACGGCAACATCACCCTGAACGGTCAGCCCATGGGCGCCCTTCTGGGTAACTGATCCGACGAACCCCACCCGGCGTTGGGCCGGGTGGGGGCTCTGCGGAGGGACTACGCGGGGAAAAGAGCGTGTTGCAGCGGTGCTTGGCCTTTTGCGCGGCGCTGGTCCTTTGGCTGGCGCCGACCGCCGGATCGGCCGAGGGGCCGGAGTGGAGGCCCCTGATCGACTCCTGGGTCGAGGCGCTGAACGCCTCCGACGACAGCATCGATCTCTCGATCGACGGCCTGACGCTCTCTGAAGAGAGCGGCGCCAGCACCCTGGCCAGCTTCGACGGCTTGGCCATGACCTTCGGCAAGAGCGGCCGGGCGGAGACCGGTCCGGGCAGCTTGCAATTCGAAGCCGATGACGACGGCAACATCACCTTCGGTTCCTTGGAGTTGAGCGAGCCGATCACCCTTCGGGGGCGGCCGCAAGACAATCGCGTCACGCTCACCTTCGAGCTGCGGCGTCTGGACGGCACCTGGAATGAAGGCCACGAGCTCTTCAGCCATCTCGATCTCTTGATCGAAGACCTGCTTGCCCGCAAGACGCAGGGAGAAGAGCCCGTCGCGATCAGGCGGCTGAGCGCCGAATCCCTGGTGACGCCGCTGGACGGTAGCCGCTACGACCAGTCTGCCAGCATTGCCGCCCAAGGGCTGAAGATCGAAACGCCGGACGGCGGTCTGGCCCTCGACCGCTTGGTGCTGCAGCTGGAGAGCCACGAGAACGACATCGACGCCATCCAAGCCTGGGCGGAGCGCCTGGAGGCGGCGGAGCTGGGCCGCTCGCGCGACAACCTACCGCCGATCGGATCGCTGTGGCGCGACAACCATGTCGTCTTCCTGATGGCCGGGATGCTGGCCGAGGACAAGAGCGACCAGCAGGTGATTTGGCTGGAGGACCTGCGCATCGAGACCGGGATCGCCCGAGGCGAGGAGTTGGGTCACCTGACGCTCTCCTTTCTGCTGGAGGGTGTCGGGCTCGATTTGGAGGGATCGGCCGATCCCGATCTGGCGCGCGCGGCGGGCTTGACGCCCAGTCACTTGCGGCTGCCGTTGGTCGCCGAAGGTGTCCCCGATCAGGCCTTGGGGCGCCTGATCCTGGACCTGGCGTCCCAGGAGAAGAGCCGCAAGGGCCCGGTCATCGATCCCGACGGCAAGGTCGACATGATGCCCTTCTTCCGCTCGCTGGGCCGGGCCGGCGCACGGCTGATCTTCGATGATCTGCTGATTTCCGGACCGGCCGGATCCTTGGCGGGAGGCGGCGCGCTCACCTTGGCGCCGCAATTGCCCTTCGGCGTCTTCGGCGAGGTGTCGTTGAGCCTCGGCGGGGTCGAGGAGGCCGAAGAGGCCCTGCGCGCCGCCGACGATCCCGACGCGGCCAAGATCGCCTTCCTCTTCTCGACCTTCCTCAAGGGACTGGGCAGTCCGGAAGTCGGGCCTGACGGCGCGCTGGTCTATCGCTATGACCTGCAGCTGGGCGAAGACGGCAGTGCACTCTTGAACACCTTGCCGCTGGACGGCCTGCTGGACCGCTAGAGCAGGATGACGCCAAATCAAAACGATTTGTCGTCTGAATCCTACTCTACAGCTTTGAAAGGTAGAGCAGATTCACGCAATCAGGTGAGTCCACCTGATTGCGATCTGCTCTAGGTCCTCCACCCGCATGGCGACCAGGGTCTCGCGCGCCTCGAAGATCATGCTGGCGGTGACCGGTGGCTTGGCCTTGCTGGCGCTCTGGAGCGTCCTCGAACAGACACCGCAACTGGACCAGAGCCTGGCGCAGCCGCCCCGGGTCTGGACGGCCGCTCCGCTTCCCCTGGCAGGGGCGAGCGGCGTTCACGGCATCGCCGTCCAGGTCGAACTGGCGAAGGAGGAGGGCGCGGTGGTGGCGCGGAACGCCACCCGCTTCGCGGTCGCCAAGGCCGATAGCTCCGACGGAACGGCCCTGCTGGTGATGCTGCGCCCGGGCGCCGCGCCGAGCGCCGAGCCCGAAAGGGATGCTGCGCGCCTGCTCGACTGGATCAAGGCCCAGGGATTGGCGCAGGAGACGACGCTTCTTGCCTACGACTGGGCGCTGCTGGAGGCCTTCGGGCGTCTCGATCCCGAGATCGGACGTGCCTTCGGCACCTTGGAAGCGCGCGTGGAGCGTAAGGGCGATCGGGCCTCTCCGTGGCTTGCCGGGCGCAAGGTGGCGGAGGTCGAGGGCTCGCTGCCGGCGCTGGTCAAGCAGGCCGGGGGCGACCTCTGGGCCCCGACCTTGCGGGAGCTGCGCCCAGAGGAGATGAAGGAGGCCGAGACCCTGGGCCTTCAGGTCATGGTCACCGACGTCGACGACCCTGCCGTCTTTCCCTCGCTGCTGCTGCTGCGCCCGGACGCCATCGTGACCGATCAGCCGGCCAAGCTGGTGGCCGAGATCAAGGCGCGTCCCGGCTTGTTTGCGTTCGGCGTCACGCTAGAGTGAGGCAGAGCCGGAGAGACAGACATGCACCTGAGCGACGCGCAGATCGAGAGCTTCCACAAGGAGGGCTACCTCTTCTTCCCCAACCTCTTCTCGCCCGGGGAGATGGCGCCGCTTCGCGCGACCCTACCGGACCTCTTGGCCCGCCCGGGACCGGAGGTGGTGAAGGAGGAGGGCGACGAGAAGGCCGTGCGCCTGGTCTACGGCGCCGACCATTTCGCCGAGGCCTATCGCCGGATGAGCCTGCATCCGCGCCTACTCGGGCCGGTCCAGCAGCTGCTGGAGGAACCTGTCTACATCCATCAGACCCGCCTCAACCCCAAGCAGGATCACGGCGGCGGCACTTGGGACTGGCATCAGGACTTCGGCTCCTGGCATCGCGCCGACGCCATGCCCCGCCCGCGCGCCATCATGACCGCGATCTTCCTGGACGAGGCGAGCGCCGCCAACGCGCCCTTGATGATCGTCCCCGGCTCCCAGCACCACGGCTTGGTGGAGGAGGTCGATCAGCAGAAGGTCACCGGCTATGTTCTGCATGTCATTGACCGGCCGACGCTCTCCGCCCTGGTGGACGAGGGCGGCCTGGTGCCCTTGACGGGAGCGGCCGGATCGGTCTGCTTCCTGCACTGCAATATCGTGCACGGATCGGCCAACAACATCACGCCGATGCGCCGGGCGATCTGGTACGTGAACTACAACGCCGTCTCCAACGCCTGCCGCAACCTGGAACGCGCCTGGCATCACAACAACCGCGACCACAGCGCCTTGCAACCCTTGTCAGACGACTGTCTGGCCACGCTGGCAGGGGCGGCGGCGGAGTGAGGGGAGAGGCCCGCTCGGGGTGAGCGCGCCCACGCCGATCGGCGTCTTCGACTCGGGCCATGGCGGCCTGACCATTCTGGCGGCCCTGCAGCAGCGCCTGCCCGACGAGCACTTCCTCTACCTGGGCGACCATGCCGCCGCGCCCTATGGCGAGCGCACGCCGGAAGAGATCTATGCCCGCACGCAGGCCGCGGTCGAGCTGCTCTTCGCCCTGGGCTGCCGCCTCGTCGTTCTGGCCTGCAACACGGCGGCCGCGGTGGCCATGCGGCGGCTGCAGCAGGGCTGGCTCGCGCGCACCCACCCAAAGCGCCGGGTCCTGGGCGTGCTGGCGCCCATGGTCGAGGCCTTGAGCGGTCGCGCCTGGACCGGTGGACAGCCGCTGCCCTGGCATCGGCAGACGGCGCGCTCCGTCGCCGTCTTCGCGACCCGCCGGACCGTCGAGAGCGGTGCCTATCCGCGCGAGGTCGCGGCCCGCGCGCCCTCGGTCCTGGTCGATCAGGAGCCCTGCCCCGGTCTCGCCGGCGCCATCGAGCGCGACCTGGCGGAAGAAGCGCTCGCCGACATGGTGCGCGATGCTGTCGAGCGGCTCTTGGCGCGCCACCCCTCCGAGCCTCCGGAGGCCGCGGTGCTGGGCTGTACGCACTATCCCTTGGTGGCGGCCCACTTCGCCGCCTCCTTGCCAACGGGTGTTCGCCTGCTGTCGCAGCCGGACGTGGTCGCGGATTCGCTGGAACGCTATCTGGCCCGCCATCCGCGCTTTCGCGGTGGCCTTGGCGAGACACGTTTCTTCTCGACCGGCGACTCCGCCCGCGTGTCCCGCCTGGCCGGTCGCTTCCTGGGCCGCCCGGTGCGCTTCTCGGAGGTTCCGTGACGGCGGCTGGTGTTATCTGAGCTTGGAGTCTTGTAGGGCTGGTCTCAATGGATGCGCCGAAGGGACAAGTCCGCTGGGAGCTAGAAGAACCGTCCTTCGTTTTCCGCGAACACTGCCTCGACCGTCCACGTACCGTTGGCCGCGCGAACTCTCACGACGTCTGAAGCGCCCTCGGCCCGGAATTGGGACATGATCTTCTCGACCCTGTTGTCTGGAACGTCCGTCAAGCGCTGCAGTGTCTCCACCGTCTCCTCCCGCATCCTACCGTTCGAGGCCTAGGGCAAAGGTGGCTTTGCGTCTCGCGGTCTCCAAGAGATCCGGTGGCGGAAGAATCGAAGGTCCGAAACCTAGCAAAGCCTTGACTGGTGGTTTCACCAGAACTATCATTTTGAATACGGAATTCAGTATGCGGATATGACGATGCTGCAGCCCTTGGGACAGCGCCCGGTACTTGTCGAGGAGGCCTATCGCGCGATCCTTGACGAGATCTCCGAAGGGCGCCTCAGGCCGGGGCAGCGGGTGCGGCAGGAGGAGTTGGCCGGCTTGCTGCAGGTCTCGCGCCAGCCGGTGAGCCACGCCCTGGCGCTGCTGAAGCAAGAGGGTTTCCTGGTCGATTCGGGCCGGCGCGGCCTTGAGGTGGCGCCGCTGGACCCGGGCTATCTGCTCGCCAGCTACCAGGTGCGCTCGGCGCTGGACCGCACGGCGGCGCGGCTGGCGGCCTTGCGGGTCCTGACCCAGGGCGACGAGGCGGAGGTCGCCGATGGCGTGGCGGCGCTCAAGTCCGCCATGGCGCGGGGTCGCGCGGCCGAGAGCCAAGGATCGATCGCAAGCCTGGTCCAGGCCGACATGGCCTTCCATCAGGCCATCAACCGGCTCTCCGGCAATCCTGTGCTGGTGGAGACGGCGGAGCGCCAATGGGGGCACTTGCGCAGAGGCATGTGCGCCGTCCTGGACAGCGACTACGAGATCGGCCGTATCTGGGACGAGCACGCGGCGATCCTGGCGGCGATCGAGAGCGGCGAGGCCGAATTGGCCGCCGCGCGCGCGGCCGCGCACGCCGACGAGGCCGGCCAGACGACCCATCGCCGCCTCATCGGAAGGACGTTCGAAGACAAGGGGGCTGCCGGCAGCGCCCAAGAAACCTAGGAGGAATTCGTCATGAAGCTCACCCAGCAGCAGGTCGCCGACTTCAAGCGTCTCGGCTATGTCTTCATCCCCGAGGCCTTCAGCGAGACGGAAATGGCGCTGCTGCGCCAGGAGGCGGAGACCGTCTATGCCAGCGACCGAGAGGAGGTCTGGCGGGAGTCCTCGGGTGTCGCGCGCACCGCCTTCGCCGCCCATACCTATAACGAGGGCTTTCGCCGCTTGGGCGCGCATCCGCGCCTGATCGAACCGGTCGAACAGCTGCTGGGCGGCAAGCTCTACATGCATCAATACAAGGTGAACGCCAAGGCGGCCTTCGAGGGCGAAATCTGGCAGTGGCACCAGGACTTCGGCACCTGGCACCGCGACGACGAGATGCCGGAGCCGCTGGCGATGAACATCGCCGTCTTCCTGGACGAGGTGACGGCGGTCAACGGGCCGCTGTTCCTCATTCCCGAAAGCCACTCCTCCGGCGTCTTCGAGGCCGGTCACGACCTGGAGACCACCTCCTATCCCCTCTGGACCCTGGACAAGGCCACGGTGCGCAAGCTGGCGGATGCCGGGGGGATCGTGGCGCCCACCGGCAAGGCCGGCGGCATCCTGATGTTCCACTGCAACATCGTGCACGCCAGCCCGCCCAACATCAGCCCCTACGACCGCCGCATCGTCTACCTCTCGCTCTGTCGGACCGACAACCATATCCGCAAGTTCACCCGCAAGGCCTGGATCGCGCACCGCGACTTCACACCGATCGAGGCACTGTCCGACGACTGCCTGACGCAGCTGGCCGAAGAGCGCCGCCAGGCGGCTGCCTGAGGCCGTGGCGATGAACCTCTATGCATTGCTGCAGCGCCGCCTCGAGGAGAGTGGCAAGCCGGTCTCCGTCGGCGTCATCGGGGCCGGCAAGTTCGGCTCCATGTTCCTGGCGCAGATCCCCAAGACGAGGGGACTGCGGCTTGCCGCCCTGGCCGATCTCGATCCAGAGCGCGCGCGGCAGGCCTTGCGCACCACCGGCTGGGCCGAGGAGGCGGCCGAGGCGGTCGCCGTCCTGGAGGACGGGCTTGCCTTGATCGCCCGCGACGACCTCGAGGTCGTGGTGGACGCCTGCGGTCATCCGGCGGCCGGTATCCGCCATGCGCTGGCCGCCGCCAAGAACGGCAAGCACATCGTCATGGTGAACGTGGAGGCCGACGTGCTGGCAGGGCCCCTGCTGGCCGAGACCTGCCGCAAGGCCGGCGTGGTCTACTCCATGGCCTACGGCGACCAGCCGGCCCTGGTGGCGGAGATGGTGGACTGGGCGCGCGCCTGCGGGCTCTCCGTCGTCGCCGCCGGCAAGGGGACGAAGTACCTGCCGGAGTACCATGCCTCGACCCCTGACACCGTGTGGCCCTACTACGGCCTGACCGCCCAGCAAGCCGCCGCCGCCGGCATGAACCCGCAGATGTTCAACTCCTTCCTCGACGGCACCAAGTCAGCGATCGAGATGGCGGCGATCGCCAACGCGACCGGGCTGACGCCAGCCGAGGGGCTCGCCTTTCCGCCCTGCGGCGTCGACGACCTGCCGCATGTCCTGCGCCCTCGCTCGGACGGCGGGCAGCTATCCCACAAGGGGCAGGTCGAGGTCATTTCCTCGGTCGAGCGGGACGGGCGTCCGGTCTTCCGCGACCTGCGCTGGGGAGTCTACGTGGTCTTCGAGGGCGGCGAGGGCACCGGCGGCGACTACGCCAACGCCTGCTTCCGCCAGTACGGCCTGGTGACCGATGCCAGCGGTCGCTACGCGGCCATGTACAAGCCCTATCATCTGATCGGACTGGAGCTCGGAATCTCCGTCCTCTCGGCCGCCCTGCGCGGCGAGCCGACCGGGCAGACGTCGGGTTTTCGTGGCGATGTCGCGGCGACGGCCAAGCGCGACCTGGTGGCCGGCGAGATGCTGGACGGCGAGGGCGGCCATTGCGTCTGGGGACGGCTGCTGCCGGCCGAGACCAGCCTTGCGCGCGGCTGCCTGCCGATCGGTCTCGCCCATGGCGTCCGCCTCAAGCGGCCGGTGCCGGCGGGCCAGAGCCTCTGCTGGACCGACGTCGAGATCGGCGACAACGACGAGACAGTCAGGGTGAGACGCGAGATGGAGGCGGCCTTCGCGCCGGAGGCGCGGGCGGCCGAATAGACCCGGATCTCGCGGCGGACGGCGTTCCTCGCTAGGCGGCCTCCGGCAATGGCGCGACGATCCGCCCGGACCGCTTGACGGGACGCGGCGCTTGCCATCATCGCTGTCCAGCAGGCAATAGGCTGGCCGCAATGACGGAAGGACCGCTCGCCCACTACCGGGCACTTCGCCACGCAGGAAAGCTGCAGCACGATCCGGCCCAGGAACTGGCGGCGGAGAAGCTGCAGGCGCTCTGCCATTCCCTGAAGGGCTATGAGCCGAGCGAAGGGGCGCGCGGCTGGAAGGCCCGGCTGGGTCTGGCGCGCCGTCGCGATGACCCGCCGCAAGGCCTCTACCTCTACGGGCCCGTTGGCACCGGCAAGTCCATGCTGATGGATCTCTTCTACGAGAGCGCGGCGGTCGAGCGAAAGCGGCGGGTCCACTTCCACGCCTTCATGACCGAGGTGCAGGACCGCCTGCATCGCTGGCGCCAGCGCACCAAGGGCAAGGAGGGCGATCCCCTGCCCACCGTGGCGCGTGCCTTGGCGGGGGAGGCCTGGCTGCTCTGCTTCGACGAGTTCCACGTGGTGAACATCGCCGACGCCATGATCCTGGGCCGCCTCTTCGAATCCCTGATCGAGCAGGGCGTGGTGGTGGTGGCGACCTCCAACTGGACGCCCGATCGGCTCTACGAAGGCGGCTTGCAGCGCGAACGCTTCCTGCCCTTCATCGCCTTCTTGAAGCAGCGCTTGGACGTACTGGAACTGGACGGCGGGCGCGACTACCGTCGCCAGCGCCTGAAACTGCTTGCCGTCTATCACGCCCCGCTCGGCCCGCGCACGGACAGGGCGCTTGCCGAGGCCTTCGCCGAGCTGACCGAGGGCGCGGAGGCCGGCAGCGAGTGCCTGGAGGTCAAGGGCAGAGAGGTCCCGGTTCCCTTGGCGGCGCGTGGGGTCGCCCGCTTCGCCTTCGAGGAGCTCTGCGGCAGGCCCTTGGGCGCCGAGGACTATCTGACCCTGGCCAGGCGCTACCACACCGTCATCCTGGGCGAGGTGCCGAGCCTCTCGGCCGAGAACCGCGACCGGGCCAAGCGCTTCATGCTGCTGGTCGACGCGCTCTACGAGGCCAAGAGCAAGCTGATCCTGGGCGCCGAGGCGCCGCCGGACCAGCTCTACCCGCGCGGCGACGGCGCCGAGGAGTTCCTGCGCACCGCCAGCCGCCTGATGGAGATGCGCTCGGCCGAGTACCTCGCCCTGGAGCACAGCGCCGCCTAAGACGCCCGCTCTCTCGACAGGCCGGACCCGGGCGGGCGATAAGGGACCATGGTCTTGAACAAGGTCCAGGCCTGGGCGCTCGGCCGCTTCATCGTGCACGGGGTGCGCGCCTGGCTGCTCATCGCGTTGGGCATCGGTCTTCTGGTGCTGATCGCGCTGCCCGCCAGCATGACCTTGGCCTCGCGCGTCACCTCGGGCTGGGCGGTGACCGCCATCTGCACCTTGGCCTGCGTCTACTTCCTGACCAAGCGCGGCGATCCGGCGATCCTGAAGAAGCGGGCGCGCCGCTACGACCCGACGCTCTTCGGGCACGCGCTCTTCATCGTTCTGGGCTCCAGCGCCTCCATCGTCACCACCATCTGGACCCTGAAGGTCGGCGGCACCTTGGAGGAGGGCGAGCAGCTCTTTCACTTGCTGCTGGCGGTCTGCACCATCTTCATTACTTGGTTCGCCGTGCATTCGATCTTCGCGCTGCACTATGCGCATCTCTACTACGGCGAGGAGGGCGACCGGGGGGCGCCGCGCGGCGGCTTCTCCTTCCCGCGCGACGAGGGTGACGAGACCCAGCCGGCCTACGCCGATTTCCTCTACTTCGCCATCTGCGCCGGCATGACCTTCGAGGCCTCCGACGTGCAGGTGACGCAGCGGCGGATGCGCAAGTGGGTGACCTTCCACACCGTTCTGGCCTTCCTCTACAACTCCGTGCTCCTGGCGCTCCTGGTCGACATCGCCGCGACCCTGATTTAGTGCGCCGGAATGCCGTCAGATCGCTGCTTGTGCGCCGGCCCAGGGCGGGTTAACCCTCTCTGGTGTTTTTGCACTGCACAGAAGCCGTGCGAATGCGCTTGTCGGATGGCCGGGAAGGAGAGAAGGCACGGGATGGCACGCAATAAGATTGCGCTTATAGGCGCGGGACAGATCGGCGGCACGCTGGCACTGCTGACCGGTCTCAAAGAACTGGGCGACGTCGTCCTCTTCGACATTGCCGAGGGGATTCCCCAAGGCAAGGCGCTGGACATCGCGCAGGCGAGCGCGGTGGAGGGCTTCGATGCGGTGCTGGCCGGCACCGACGGCTACGAGGCTATCGCCGGGGCGGACGTGATCATCGTCACCGCCGGCATCGCACGCAAGCCGGGGATGAGCCGCGACGACCTGCTGGGCATCAACATCAAGGTGATGAAGCAGGTCGGCGAAGGGATCAAGACGCACGCGCCCGATGCCTTCGTGATCTGCATCACCAATCCCCTGGACGCCATGGTCTGGGTGCTGCGCGAGGCCTGCGGCCTGCCGCACAACAAGGTGGTCGGCATGGCCGGCGTGCTCGATTCGGCGCGCTTCCGCTACTTCCTGGCCGACGCCATGAATGTCTCGGTCGAGGACGTCACCGCCTTCGTGCTGGGCGGTCACGGCGATACGATGGTGCCGATGGTGCGCCACTCCACCGTGGCGGGCATCGCCCTGCCGGAGCTGGTGGAGATGGGCTGGATCAGCCAGGAGGCGCTGGACGCCATCGTCAAGCGCACCCGGGGCGGAGGCGCCGAGATCGTCGGTCTGCTGAAGACCGGCTCGGCCTTCTATGCGCCGGCCTCCTCGGCCATCGCCATGGCCGAAGCCTATCTCAAGGACAAGAAGCGGGTGCTGCCCTGCGCCGCCTTTCTGCAAGGTCAGTACGGCGTGCAGGACCTCTATGTCGGCGTGCCCGTCGTCATCGGCGCCGACGGCGTCGAGCGGGTCGTCGAGCTCTCCCTGAACGCCGACGAGCAGTCAATGCTGGATGCCTCGGTCAAGGCCGTCGAGGGTCTGGTCGAAGCCTGCAAGGCCTTGAGTAGCTGACATCTCCTTGATGATTCGGTGCGGCTGTTGCGTAGGACGGTCGGCCGGTTATGATGACCGTAAATCTGCGGTCTTCTTGGGATCACCGGCCGGCGGAGATCGGCCGAAGGTGAGCGGGGTAATCGGACCGGAATGAATATTCACGAGTATCAGGCCAAGCAGCTCTTGGCCAAGTATGGCGTTCCCGTATTGAAGGGTGGGGTTGCCTACACGCCGGCTGAGGCCAAACAGGTGGCAAGCGAACTGGGCGGCCCCGTTTGGGTGGTGAAGTCGCAGATCCATGCCGGCGGCCGCGGCGCCGGTCGCTTCCAGGACGATCCCGACGGCAAGGGCGGCGTGCGCGTCGTCAAGTCGGTCGAGGACGTGGTCGGCAATGCCAAGGCCATGCTGGGCAGCGTTCTGGTGACCAAGCAGACCGGGCCCGGCGGCAAGCAGGTGAACCGGCTCTACGTCGAGGACGGCTGCGACATCGCCCGCGAGCTCTATCTCTCCTTGCTGGTCGACCGCGGCAGCTCGAAGGTGACCGTGATCGCCTCGACCGAGGGCGGCATGGAAATCGAGACCGTCGCCGCCAACGAGCCCGAGAAGATCGTGACCGTGCCGATCGAGCCCGGCCTAGGCCTGATGCCCTTCCACGGGCGCAAGGTCGCGGCCGGTCTCGGCCTCACCGGCAAGCAGGCCTCGGCGGCCACCAAGTTCCTGATCGCCCTCTACAAGGCCTTCGTCGACCTCGACGCCTCGCTCATCGAGATCAATCCCTTGGTGGTGACCGGCGGCGGCGAGGTCATCGCGCTCGACGCCAAGATGAACTTCGACGACAACGCGCTCTTCCGCCACAAAGGGGTCGCCGAGCTGCGCGACGAGGAAGAGGAAGACGCCAAGGAGCGCGAGGCGGCTCAGCACGAGCTGAACTACGTCAGTCTGGACGGCAACATCGGCTGCATGGTGAACGGCGCCGGCCTGGCCATGGCCACCATGGACATCATCAAGCTCTATGGCGGCGAGCCGGCGAACTTCCTGGACGTCGGCGGCGGCGCCACCCGCGAGCGGGTAACGGCGGCCTTCAAGATCATCCTGTCGGACCCCAACGTCGAGGGCATCCTGGTCAACATCTTCGGCGGCATCATGCGCTGCGACGTGATTGCCGAGGGCGTGGTCGCGGCGGCCAAGGAAGTCGCGCTCAACGTGCCCTTGGTGGTGCGCCTGGAAGGCACCAACGTCGACCTGGGCAAGAAGATCCTGAACGAGTCCGGTCTCGCCATCATCGCCGCCGACGATTTGGGCGACGCGGCGGAGAAGGTTGTCAACGCGGTGAAGGAGGCAGCCTGATGGCAATTCTGGTCGACAAGAACACCAAGGTCGTCTGCCAGGGCATTACCGGCAGCCAGGGCACCTTTCACACCGAGCAGGCGATCGCCTACGGCACGCAGATGGTCGCCGGAGTCACGCCAGGCAAGGGTGGCGGCAGCCACCTGGGGCTGCCGGTCTTCGACACCGTCGGCGAGGCCGTCGAGGCCACCGGCGCCAACGCCTCGGTCATCTACGTGCCGCCGCCCTTTGCCGCCGATGCCATCCTGGAGTCCCTCGATGCCGGCGTGCCCTTGATCGTCTGCATCACCGAGGGCATCCCCGTCCTGGACATGGTGCGGGTCAAGCAGGCGCTGAACGGCTCCAGCTCACGTCTCATCGGGCCCAACTGCCCGGGCGTGATCACGCCGGACGAGTGCAAGATCGGCATCATGCCCGGACACATCCATCGGCGCGGCAAGATCGGCGTGATCTCGCGCTCCGGCACGCTCACCTACGAAGCCGTGGCGCAGACCACCGCCTCGGGGCTCGGCCAGTCGACCTGCATCGGCATCGGCGGCGATCCGGTGCAGGGCATGAACTTCGTCTCCTCGCTGGAGTTCTTCCTGGCCGACCCGGAGACCGAGGGCATCATCATGATCGGCGAGATCGGCGGCAACGCCGAGGCCGAGGGCGCTGAGTTGGTCAAGTCCAGCGGGACGAAGAAGCCGGTGGTCGGCTTCATCGCCGGCCGCACGGCGCCGCCAGGCCGCCGCATGGGGCATGCCGGCGCGGTGATTTCCGGCGGCAAGGACACCGCCGAGCACAAGATCGAGGCGCTGAAGAGCGCCGGCATCCATGTCGCCGAATCGCCGGCGGGCCTGGGTGCGGCCATGTTGGAAGCGATGCGCGGTTGATGCCGGGGGCCGGTGCCGCGACACGCGCGGCGCCGGCCCGGCCGCCTTCGTCCTTATCGACCGGCAAGGGGCCCCGAGCGGGGTCCATACGCAGGCTAGGCTTGTGAGGTACGGGAGCCGAGGATCGAGAAGATGGCTGACGCAGCGCTTGTAGAGACCCTGAAGAACAGTGCCAAGGCGACGGCCTTGGCGGACCTCTATCGCCGCTATCTGCATAACGCGGCCGACGTGGACCCTGCCTGGCGCGGCTTTTTCGGCGACTTGGCCCCCGACGCCCTTGGCTTGATGGATGGCTTGATCGGCCGCCAGACGGCCGCGGCGGTTGCGTCGGGCAATGGCGTGCAGGCCGCCGCGTCGGCCGGCGACGGCGACGTGCAGTCTGCGGCCCGCGACTCCATCCGGGCGCTGATGCTGATCCGCTCCTACCGGGTGCGCGGTCATCTGCTGGCCAATCTCGACCCCCTGGGCTTGGCGCCCAAGCCGCCCCATCCGGAGCTGGACTATCGCACCTACGGCTTCACCGAGCAGGATCTCGACCGGCCGATCTTCATCAACATGGTGCTGGGCCGTCAGACCGCGACGATCCGCGAGATCGTCGACATCGTGCATAGGACCTATTGCGACAAGATCGGCGTCGAGTTCATGCACATCCAGGTGCCGGAGCAGAAGGCCTGGATCCAGGAGCGTATCGAGAACATCGGCAACCGCACGGAGTTCTCGGTGCCCGGCAAGCGGGCGATTCTGGAACGCCTTACGGCGGCCGAGGTCTTCGAGAAGTTCCTAGACAAGAAGTACACCGGCACCAAGCGCTTCGGCCTCGACGGCGGCGAGTCGCTGATCCCGGCCTTGGAGCAGATCGTCAAGCGCGGCGGTCAGCTGGGCATCAAGGAACTGGTGATCGGCATGCCGCATCGCGGCCGCTTGAACGTCTTGGCTAACTTCATGGGCAAGCCCTTCTCCGCGATCTTCAGCGAGTTCCAGGGCGGAGCCGCGAACCCCGACGACGTCGGCGGCTCCGGCGACGTCAAGTATCACCTCGGCACCTCCACCGATCGCGAGTTCGACGGCAACAACGTGCATCTGTCGCTGACCGCCAACCCCTCGCATCTCGAAGCCGTCGACACCGTCGTGGTCGGCAAGGTGAGGGCCAAGCAGTCCCAGTACGGCGACAGCGACCGCTCTCAAGTCATGGGCCTCTTGATGCACGGCGATGCGGCTTTCGCCGGCCAGGGGCTGGTGGCGGAGACCTTGGACCTCTCGGAGCTGAAGGGCTATCGCACCGGCGGCACCATCCACGTCATCGTCAACAACCAGATCGGCTTCACCACCAACCCGGTGAACGCGCGCTCCGGTCCCTACTGCTCGGAGGCCGCCAAGATCGTGCAGGCGCCGATCCTGCATGTGAACGGGGACGATCCGGAGGCGGTGGTGCATGTCGCCCGCATCGCCACGGAGTATCGCCAGCAGTTCAAGCAGGACGTCGTGATCGACATGTTCTGCTATCGCCGCCACGGCCACAACGAGGGCGACGAGCCGGCCTTCACGCAGCCCAGGATGTACAAGGTCATCAAGAGCCACCCCAGCGCCCGCGAGATCTACGGCAAGCGCCTGGCCGCCGAGGGCCTGATCGCCGAGAGCGAGCCCGACAAGCTGTTGAAGGAGTGGCACGACCGCCTGGAGCGGGAGTTCGAGGCGGCGAACAGCTATCGGCCCAACAAGGCCGATTGGCTGGAAGGCCGTTGGTCCGGCTTGAAGACCGTGCGCACCTACGACGCGCGCCGCGGCAAGACGGCCGTGGAGGAAGACAAGCTGCGGTCGATCGGCAAGGCGATCACCACCGTACCCGACGGCTTCAACATCAATTCCAAGCTGAAGCGCGTCATCAACAATCGCCAGAAGGCGATCGAGGCCGGCGAGGGGATCGATTGGGCGACGGCGGAGCATCTCGCCTTCGCGACCTTGCTGGCCGAAGGCCATCCGGTGCGCCTCACCGGGCAGGACTGCAACCGCGGCACCTTCTCGCAGCGCCACGCCGTCTTCGTCGATCAGGAAACGGAAGAGCGCTACAAGCCCCTGCACCACGTAAGCCCGGACCAAGGCTCCTTGGAGATTATCGACAGTCCGCTGTCTGAAATGGGCGTGCTGGGCTACGAATACGGCTACTCCCTGGCGGAGCCGAACGCGCTGGTCTTGTGGGAGGCGCAGTTCGGCGACTTCGCCAACGGCGCCCAGGTGATCATCGACCAGTTCATCGCCTCTGGCGAATCCAAGTGGCTCAGGATGTGCGGTCTGGTCATGCTGCTGCCGCACGGCTTCGAGGGGCAGGGGCCGGAACACTCCTCGGCCAGGATCGAACGCTATCTGCAGCTCTGCGCCGAGGATAACATGCAGATGGTGAACTGCACCACGCCGGCCCAGTACTTCCACGTGCTGCGCCGCCAGCTGCACCGCGATTTCCGCAAGCCCTTGATCGTCGCGACGCCCAAGTCGCTGCTGCGCCACAAGCGCTGCGTCTCCTCGCTCGCCGACATGAGCGGCGAGAGCGGTTTCCACCGCATTCTCTACTGCGATGACATGCCCTCTACGCCGGAAGAGGCCAAGCAGATCGTGCTGTGCAGCGGCAAGGTCTACTACGACCTGCTGGAAGCGCGCGAGCGCAAGGAGATCAAGAACGTCCACTTCCTCAGGATGGAGCAGGTCTATCCCTTCCCGGCCGATGCGCTGATCGACGAGTTGGGCAAGTACAAGCACTGCGATCTGGTCTGGTGTCAGGAAGAGCCGCGCAACATGGGCGCCTGGCCCTTCGTCTCCTCCTTCCTGGAGGAGGTGGCCGAGGAGGCCGGGGTGAAGAGGCCGCGTCCGCGCTATGCCGGCCGATCGTCGGCGGCCTCGCCCGCCACGGGCTCCTTCAAGCGCCATGTGGAAGAGCAGAAGGAGCTGGTCGAGTCGGCTCTGACCCTGGGACTGAAGCCCAAGGGCCGGATCGCCGTGCGCCGGGCCGCGGCGGAGTAGGCAAGAGAACGAGCGGGGACGGAAAAGGCGATGGCAAGCGACATCCTGGTACCTAGCCTGGGCGAATCGGTGACGGAAGCGTTGGTCTCGCGTTGGCTGAAGCAGCCTGGCGAGGCGGTCGCGATGGACGAGGCCCTGGTGGAGCTGGAGACCGACAAGGTGACCCTGGAGGTCAACGCGCCGACCGCCGGCACCTTGAGCGAAATCGCCGTTCAAGAGGGCGAGACGGTCGAGGTCGGTGCCTTGCTTGGCCGTGTCGGCGAAGGCTCCGGCGCTGCCGCCGCACCGGCCCCTGCCGCGGCCGCGCCCGCACCGGCGGCTCCGGCACCGGCCGCCGCGCCAGCCGCCGTGCCTCCCGCTGCGGCGGGCGGAGAAAGCATCGAAGTCAAGGTTCCGACCTTGGGCGAGTCGGTGAGCGAGGCCATCGTCTCCCGCTGGATCAAGCAGGAAGGCGAGGCGGTCGGCGAGGACGAGCCCATCGTCGAGCTGGAGACCGACAAGGTGACCTTGGAGGTCAACGCGCCCGCAGCCGGCGTCCTGCAGGCGCACAAGGCAGCCGAGGGCGATACGGTCGAGGTCGACGCGCTCTTGGCGATCATTGCCGCCGGCGCCACCGCCGGCGCTCCCCCACCGGCAGCCTCGGCCCCAGCGCCCGCCCCTGCCCCCGCTAGCGCGCCCGCCGCCGCGCCGGCGCCGACGGCCGCGGCCAATGGCGGCTTGGATCCGGCGCTGATAAGCCGCTCCGCCGGCGGCAAGATCGGCGGACCCGATCTCTTGGCCTTTCTGGGGGCGGCGGCCGCCGCGCCGGTGATGCCGCTCTCTCCCGCGGTTCAGCGCCTGGTGAGCGAGAAGGGCCTGGACCCGGCGCGCATTCCCGCCAGCGGCAAGGACGGACGGCTCACCAAGGAAGACGTCTTGAAGGTGATCGAGAACCCGGCGCTTTTGATCCCTGTGGCGCCGCCGCCGATGCCCGCACCTTCGCCCGCCGCCGCCACGGCGCCGGCGCCCGCTCCGGCAGCGCCCGCCGCCGCGCCGCGCCAAGAGCGGGTGCGCATGACCAAGCTCCGCCAGACCATCGCCAAGCGCCTGAAGGAGGCGCAGAACACGGCGGCCATGCTCACCACCTTCAACGAGGTGGACATGAGCGCGGTGATGGCGCTTAGGGCCAAGTACAAGGAGAGTTTCGAGAAGACCCATGGCATCAAGCTGGGCTTCATGTCGTTCTTCGCCAAGGCGGCCGTCGCCGCCCTGAAGGCCGTCCCGGCGGCCAATGCGCAGCTCGACGGCGATGAGATCGTCTACAACCACTATGTCGACATCGGCATGGCGGTCTCCGCCCCGGCCGGCCTGATGGTGCCGGTGATCCGCGACTGCGAGGCCAAGTCCTTCGCCGAGATCGAGGCCAGCCTCGCCGACCTCGCCAAGCGCGCGCGCGACGGCAAGCTGGGCATCGAGGAGATGCAGGGCGGCACCTTCACCATCACCAACGGCGGCATCTTCGGCTCGCTGCTCTCCACCCCGATCCTCAACCCGCCGCAGTCCGCGATCCTCGGCCTGCACAAGATCGAGGAGCGCGCGGTGGTGATCAAGGGCGAGGTCGCGGTGCGTCCGATGATGTATCTCGCCATGTCCTACGATCATCGCCTGATCGACGGTCGCGAGGCGGTTACCACCTTGGTCAAGATCAAGGAGGCGATCGAGGCGCCCGAGAAGTTGCTGCTTGGCCTCTAGAGCAGGATGACGTCAAATCGGAACGATTTGTCGTCTGAATCCTGCTCTACAACTTTGAAAGATAGAGCAGATTCACGCACACAGGTGGTTCCACCTGAGTGCGATCTGCTCTAGAGGAGCTCGGGCCGCGGCGCTTCCGAGACCTTGAGGTAACTTTTTCGATTCCTTCTGCGGTTCTCCAACGACCTGTGGTATAGTCTATCCGGGGAGAGGCTCAGGGGCGCCGTTGGCGGGTAGAAGAAAGAACACCCTCTCCTTTGCAGCCAATCTTCTAGAACAGCATTCGACCGTCGCCCCCGAGCTTACAATGCGGAAGGGGCGCGAGAGCAGTGGCCTTCATTCCAGGGACTCCGGGACCGGACACGCTCAGCGGGTCCAGTAGCGTCGATACCATTTTGGGCTACGGGGCGGACGACACGCTCTATGGCGTAAGCGCGGCGGACAGCCTCTATGGTGCGCGCGGCGACGACACTCTCTTCGGCGGCAGCGGGGACGATGCCACCCTGGCGGGCGGGACCGGGCGCGACAGCCTCTTCGGGGGCGAAGGCGACGACAGCGACCTCTTCGGTGGCTCGCGATCCGATGTGATCGAGGGCGGCAATGGCAGCGACGCGCGTCTCTTCGGCGCGGTCGGCGAGGACAGCCTCGCCGGAGGCGGCGGCGACGACAGCCTGCTCTACGGCGAGGCCGGGCTAGACGTTCTCTTCGGCGGTAGCGGAGCGGATACGCACCTGGACGGCGGCAACAACGCCGATACGCTCTATGGCGGCGATGGAGCCGACCTCTCGCTCTCGGGCGGGCGGGGAAACGACCTCCTCTTCGGCGGTAGCGGCGATGACCGCCTGGTGGAGGGCGAACGCGGCGCCGACAGGCTCTACGGTGGCGCTGGGGACGACGCTCGCTTCTACGGCTACGTCAGTACGGACCGCCTGGAGGGAGGCCAGGGCGCGGACTACAGCTTCTATGGAGGCGCCGGGAACGATCTGCTCTTCGCCGGCAGCGGTGCTGACTCCTACTTCCACGGCAACGGCAAGCGGGACACCCTCTATGCCGGCAGCGGGGACGACGCCACCTTCTTCGGGGGCGGCGGCATCGACCGCATCTATGGCGACGACGGCGATGATGCGCGGCTCTTCGGCCGCAACGCTGCCGATAAGCTCTATGGCGGTTCCGGCGACGACAGCTTCATTTTTGGCGGCAACGACAACGACACGCTAAAGGGCGGCAATGGGCTGGACGCCTTCTTCTACGGAGCCAGCGGGGTCGACAAGGTCTATGGCGGCAGCGGTCAGGACAGTTTCCTTTATGGTGCAGCCGGCGCGGACCGCCTCTACGGCGGCAGTGGCGGCGACTTGAGCTTCGTCGGCGGCAGCAATCTGGACCGGATCTTCGGCGATGCCGGCGACGATACCAACCTTTTCGGCGGCGAAGGTGCCGACAAGCTCTACGGCGGCAGTGGCGGCGATAGCGGTTTCTACGGTGGCAACGGGGCTGACACTCTCTCCGCAGGCAGCGGAGCCGACGGAGGCGGATTCGTCACCAACGTAGGATTTGTGGGTGTCTTGTCTGGAGGCAGTGGTGACGACATCATAGCCGGTGGCGTCGGAAGTGACACCTACCTCTTTGGCGACAGCGGCCAAGATCGACTCTACGGAGGAGAGGGACGCGACGGAGGCCTTCGCGGTCGCTATGGTTACGACACTCTGTTCGGCGATAACGGTGACGATTTTGGCCTTATGGGCGGAGGCGATAGCGACACCATCTTTGGGGGCGAGGGCAACGATCGAGGTTTCTACGGCGACCCGGGCGACGACGCCGTCTATGGCGATGGAGGAGACGATCTTATCCTGCGTGGCTTCCTTGGCGACGATCGCATCTACGGCGGCAGCGGCGGAGACATATTGCTGATCGGCGGGAGAGGCAATGACGCTGTATTCGGTGGTAGCGGCAACGACACCAGGCTCTCAGGTGACTACTTCAGCTACGCATCAGGGGCCGACACGGTCTATGGCGGCGAAGGTTCCGACACCTCTATCGATGGCGGAGAGGGAGCCGACAAGCTCTATGGCGACGACGGCAGCGATCTGAGTATTCTCGGCGAGACGGGGACAGACATGCTCGCCGGAGGAAGCGGTGCAGATAGCTTTTTCTATGGCGGCTCAGGAGCCGACCAGGTCTTCGGTGGCAGTGGGATCGACGGCACCTTCTTCGGTGGCTCTGGGGCCGACAGCTTGACCGGGGACCAGGGAAACGACACCAGCTTCCTGGGTGATGCCGGCGACGACAGCATAGCGGGCGGCAGCGGTGCAGAGGGCTTTTTCTATGGCGGCTTGGGGGCCGATCAGATCTTCGGCGGCAGCGGACTCGATGGTACCTTCTTCGGCGGCTTGGGGGATGACGCGCTGGCCGGGGATGAGGGTGACGACACCAGCTTCCTGGGCGATGGCGGGGATGACAGCCTCTTCGGTGGCAGCGGCGCGGACTCCCTTTTCTACGGTGGATCGGGCGCCGACCAGGGCTTCGGCGGCAGTGGGGTCGACGGTCCCTTCTTCGGTGGCTCAGGGGCCGACACACTGGCCGCCGACGACGGAGATGACACCAGCTTCCTGGGCGACGAGGGAGACGACAGCCTCTTCGGTGGCAACGGTGCGGATATCCTCTTCTACGGTGGGTCTGGTGCCGACCAGCTAGCCGGCGGCAGAGGTGGGGACAGCAGCTTCTTCGGAGGCAGCGGCGACGACGCACTCTCCGGCGACAGCGGCATCGATGTCAGCTTCCTCGGTGGGGCAGGGGCCGACAGCCTGGCCGGCGGTGAGGGAAACGACTCCTCCTTCGACGGTGGCGATGGCGACGACAGCCTCTCCGCCGGTAGTGGCCTCGATGGTTTCTTTCACGGCGGCAGCGGCGATGACACCCTCTATGCCGGCAGCGGTGCGGACTCCCTCTTCTACGGCGGCTCGGGGGCCGACACGCTGTTCGGCGGCGACGGCAAAGATGACCGAATCAGGGCCGATGACGGTGACGACAGCCTCTCGGGCGGCAGTGGCGCGGACAGCAACCTCTATGGTGGCTCCGGCGCCGACAGCGTTTCCGGCGACAGCGGTGCGGATTTCTTTCTCATCGGTTTTACGGGGGACGACGCCTTGGCCGGCGGTGATGGCAACGACACCTACTTGAGAGGCCTGGCCGGCGACGATGTCATCTTCGGTGGCGGTGGCGCGGACATCAGCTTACTCGGCGACACTGGCGCCGACACCCTCTTTGGCGGCGACGGCGATGACCAGATCCTCAGAGGCCGGGACGGTGACGACAGCCTGTCGGGCGGCAGTGGTGACGATAGCGGTTTCGAAGGCGGCTCGGGTGCCGACATCCTTGTCGGCGATAGCGGCGCCGATGTCAGTTTCTACGGCGGGATAGGTGTCGACACTCTGCTTGGCGGCGATGGCGATGACACAAGCTTCTTCGGCGAAGCCGGAGACGACAGCCTCTCCGCCGGTGACGGAAGCGACGTGCGCTTCTACGGCGGCGGCGGTGCCGACAGCGTATCTGCTGACAGTGGTGTCGACCTCCGATTCTACGGCGGGGCCGAGGCCGACCGTCTTTTCGGTGGCGAGGGGAATGATACCTACTTCCGAGGTGAGAGTGGCGACGACAGCCTGTTCGGCGGTAGCGGCAGCGACGAGTTCTTTTTCGGTGGCTCCGGTGCCGACAGAATGTACGGCGGTAGTGGTGATGACCGCCAATTCATTGGGCGATCAGGGGGTGATGTCATGGAGGGCGGTGAGGGAAATGACTCAGGCTTCTCCGGCTATGACGGCGATGACACGCTCTTTGGCGGCACCGGGGCGGAGCGAGGGTTCATCGGCGGCGAGGGGTCCGATAGCCTCTACGGCGGCAGCGGCAGCGACTCCTACTTCTACGGCGGGGTTGGGGACGACAGGCTTTCCGGCGATGCCGGCAACGATACCCTCTATGGCGACCTCGGTGACGACAGCCTGATCGGCGGCGCGGGTTCCGACCGCCTGTTCGGCAGCGCCGGCGAAGACATCTTCGTCGTGGCCAACCAGAGCGACTTCGTCGGGTACCACTACGACGGTGGCGCCGGCAGCGACACCCTGGTGCTGGGAACGGGCGTCACCGTTCCGGGCCTTGGCGCGGGCCTGATATCCATCGATGTGACCGTCACCTAGAATAGATCGCATTCAGGTGGAATCACCTGACTGCGTGAATCTACTCTTTCTTTGAAAGTTGGTCAGCAGCCATGACCGAAAGGCGGGTCGCGCGGCAGGGGCTTTACCGCTAGCCTTCCGAAGTCGCCTGCCGGAAGGCAATGGCGTCGTCGGCACAGCGGGGGACCCGGATGAACCTGGATACCGTTGCACTCTTCGCACTGACGGAGTTCCTGATGTCGCTGACGCCCGGCCCAGCCGTGCTTCTGGTCATCGGCCTCTCGATGCGCCAGGGCTTCCGCATCGGCTTCATGGCGACCTTGGGAATCATCTCGACCAACGCGCTCTTCTTCACGCTCTCGGCGCTCGGCGTCGGCGCGCTCATCCTGGCCAGCGCGACCCTCTTCACGATCCTGAAGTGGGTCGGCGCGGCCTATCTGGTCTATCTCGGGATCAGAATGCTCCTGCCGCTCCTGACCAGGGTTCGGCGAGGAAGGACGAGCGATGCCGAGGGGCTAAATCTCGAAGCCGCGCGCAGGGCGGCGCCCAGACGGGCCTTGAAGCCGCTGCGCTCCTTCTGGCAGGGCTTCTCGCTTCAGGCCTCCAACCCGAAGAACCTCGCCTTCTTCGTCGCCATTCTTCCTCAGTTCATTTCGCCGGAGGGAAACCTGCCCCTGCAGATGGCCGTGCTGGGCGTCGTTTCCGTGCTCCTCGAGCTGCCGATTCTCGTCGTCTACGCCGCCGCGTCGGCCTTCTCGGCCCGCGTCATGCGCGAACGCCTGATCGAGTGGATCGAGGCGATCGGCGGCGGCATCCTGGTCGCGCTCGGCGGGGCGCTGGCCGCCTCGCAACGCGGTCAGTGATGGCGGTTCTGCCCGTCAGCGATCCTGCTTCTCCCGCGGCTTGATCATGCGGCCGAGATCGGTGCCGGCGAAGAGGTGCATGTGCAGGTGCGGCACCTCCTGGTGGGCGTCGGCGCCGGTATTGGCGAGCACGCGGTAGCCGGGCTCCGGCACGCCCAGTTGACGGGCGACGGCGCCGATGGCGCGCACCCAGCCGGCGATCTCGGCATCGCTCGCCTTCTCCGAGAAGTCGTCGAAGGAGACGTAGGGCCCCTTGGGGATCACCAGCAGGTGGGTCGGGGTCTGCGGGTTGATATCGTGGAAGGCCAGCGCGTGCTCGTCCTCGTAGACCTTGTTGCAGGGGATCTCGCCGCGCAGGATCTTGGCGAAGATGTTGTCGGGATCGTAGCTCATCGTCATCTCTCCCCTTCGTCCTCAACTCTTGGAGCGGTTGGCCTTCTCGGCCAGGCCGGAGCGGCCGACGCGCTGATCCAAGGCCTCCCAAACGTCCTTGGGGTCGACGCCGCGCGCGATCCACAGGACCGCCAGGTGATAGAGGACGTCGGCCGACTCGGCGATCAGCTCCGCCTTGCTGCCGCAAGCGCCGGCCAGCGCCGCCTCCACGCCCTCCTCGCCGACCTTCTTGGCGATCCGCTCCGGGCCGCGCGCCAGCAGCTTGGCGGTGTAGCTCTCTTCCGGATCGGCCTTGCGGCGGTCCAGCAGGGTGGCATGCAGGCGGTCCAGGGTGTGCTTTGCCATGGCGGTCTGCTTTCTCAGGCCGGGCGGACTGGGATGCCGGCGGCCGCCATGGCCTCCTTGGCATCGGCGATGCTGGCCTCGCCGAAGTGGAAGATGGAGGCGGCCAGCACGGCCGAGGCATGGCCCTCGCGCACTCCCTCGACCAGGTGCGCCAGTCCGCCGACGCCGCCGGAGGCGATGACCGGCACCGAGACCGCATCAGCGATGGCGCGGGTCAAAGGCAGGTCATAGCCGTCGCGCGTGCCGTCGCGGTCCATCGAGGTCAAGAGGATCTCGCCGGCGCCCAGCGCCACCAGGCGCTCCGACCAGCCGACCGCCTCCAGCCCGGTCGGGTTGCGGCCGCCGTGGGTGAAGACCTCGAAGCGGCCGCCGTCGCCGCGCTTGGCGTCGACGGCCACGGTGATGCACTGGCTGCCGAACTTGCGCGCCGCCTCGGCGACGAAGTCCGGATTCTTGACGGCCGCGGTGTTGATCGAGACCTTGTCGGCCCCGGCCAGCAGCAGTTGGCGGATATCCTCCAAGGTGCGCACGCCGCCGCCCACCGTCAGCGGCATGAAGCAGACCTCGGCCGTGTGGCGCACCACGTCCAGCAGGATATCGCGGCGCTCGTGGCTGGCGGTGATGTCGAGGAAACAGAGTTCGTCGGCGCCCTCGGCGTCGTAGCGCTGGGCCTGCTCGACGGGGTCGCCGGCATCGCGCAGGCCGACGAAGTTGATGCCCTTGACCACCCGGCCGTCCTTGACGTCCAGGCAGGGAATGACGCGCACGCTCAGCATGTTGCCTCCAGGAGGGCCAGGGCGGCGGCCGGATCGAGCCGTCCGTCGTAGAGCGCGCGGCCGACCACCACGCCCTCGATGCCGTGACGGGCCTGGCCTTGCAGGGCCTCGATGTCCTCCAGTCCCGCGACACCGCCCGAGGCGATGACCGGCAGGCCGGACTCGCGCGCCAGCCGGGCGGTGCCGGCGACATCGACGCCGGTAAGCGCGCCGTCGCGCCCGACGTCGGTATAGAGCAGGGCCGCGACACCGGCGTCGCGGAACCGCAGGGCCAATTCCAGGGCGGTCAGACTGGACTTCTCGGCCCAGCCCTCGACGGCGACATGGCCGTCGCGCGCGTCGACGCCGACGACGATGCGGCCCGGATAGAGGCGGCAGGCCTGGCGCACGAGCTCGGGGTCCTTCACCGCCACCGTGCCCAGGATCACCCGCCTCACGCCCAGCGCCAGCCAGGCCTCGATGCGGGCCAGGTCGCGGATGCCGCCGCCCAGCTGCACCGGCAGATCGACGGCCTTCACGATCTCCGCGACGGCGTTGCCGTTGGCGCCCTCGCCGGTGAAGGCGCCGTCCAGATCGACCACGTGCAGCCAGCGGAAGCCCATGTCGGCGAAGCGCCGCGCTTGTCCCGCCGGATCCTCGCCATAGACGGTGACGGCGTCGGCGCGGCCGTGCAGCAGGCGCACTACTTGGCCTGCCTTCAAGTCGATGGCGGGGAAGAGGATCATGGCGTCCAGCGCAGGAAGTTGGCGAGCAGGGTCAAGCCCAGCTTCTGCGACTTCTCGGGATGGAACTGCGTGCCGACCATGGTGTCGCGGCCGACCACGGCGGTGACCGTCTGGCCGTGCTCGCACTCCGCCAGGACATGCTGGGGCTTGTCGGCGCGGAAGTGGTAGGAATGCACGAAGTAGGCCTGCCAGCCCGGCTCGATCCCCGCCAGGACCGGGTGTTCGGCGAGGTTCTGGAGCGCGTTCCAGCCCATGTGCGGGATCTTGAGGCTGGGGTCCTTGGGGTCCAGGGCCACCACCTCGCCCGGGATCCAGGAGAGGCCCTCGTGCACACCATGCTCCAGGCCGCGGGTCGCCAGAAGCTGCATGCCGACGCAGATGCCAAGCAGGGGCCGGCTCTTCACCACCGCCGCCTCGGCCAGGGCATCCATCAAGCCTGGCCGCGCCATGATGCCTTGCCAGCAGTCGGCGAAGGCGCCGACCCCCGGAAGCACCACGCGGTCGGCGCGCGCCACCTCCTCGGGCCGGTCGGTGACGCTGATCTCCACCGTGAGGCCGCCTTCGCCTGCCGCCCGCTCCAAGGCCTTGGCGGCCGAGCGCAGGTTGCCGGACCCGTAGTCGATCAGGGTGACGAGAGAACGTGGCATCGATAGAGAGGGCTCTACAGCATACCCTTGGTGGAGGGCAATGCGCCCATGGCGCGGGGGTCGATCTCGCAGGCCTTGCGCAGCGCGCGCGCCAGGCCCTTGAAGCAGGATTCGATCATGTGGTGGTTGTTGATCCCGTAGAGCACCTCGACGTGCAGGGTGAGCCCGCCCTGCTGGGCGAAGGCCTGAAACCACTCCTTGAAGAGCTCGGTGTCCATCGTGCCCAGCTTGTCGCGGCTGAAGTCGACCTTCCAGATCAGGTAGGGTCGGTTCGAGGCATCGAGCGCGACGCGGGTCAAGGTCTCGTCCATGGGGATCAAGGCATCGCCGTAGCGGCGGATGCCGCGGCGCTCGCCCAACGCCTGGGTCAGGGCCTGGCCAAGCACGATGCCGCAGTCCTCGGTCGTGTGGTGACCGTCGATGTGCAGATCGCCCTCGGCCTGCAAGGTGATGTCGATCAGGCCGTGCTTGGCCAGCTGCTCCAGCATGTGGTCCAGAAAGCCGATGCCGGTGTCGATCTCGGCCTTGCCGCTGCCGTCCAGATCGATGCTGGCGGTGATCCGGGTTTCCTTGGTGTTGCGGGTGACGCTTGCCTGTCTGGGCGCTTGTTCCTTCATGGGCGCCCTCATAGCAGGCCCGGAAGGGCCGGCCAAGGGCGCCTGAGGGCTGCTCCAGGAGCCTCCCTAGGCAACCGCCCGGCCGCGCGCCAGGGCGCATTGCGACCAGATCTCGGAGAGCGCCGAGACCAGCCGGTCGACATCGGCGTCGGAGTGCACCGGCGAAGGCGTGATGCGCAGACGCTCCGTCCCCTTGGGCACGGTCGGATAGTTGATCGGCTGAACGTAGATGCCGTGCGTGTCCATCAGCCAGTCGGTGATCCGCTTGCACTTCACCGGGTCGCCGACCATCACCGGCACGATGTGGCTGGGGTTCGGCAGGGTGGGGATGCCGATGGCGTCCAGCTTGCGCCTGACCTTGGCGACCACTGCCTGATGGCGCGTGCGCTCCCAGTCGCTGGACTTCAGGTGCTGGACGCTGGCGCGCGCGCCGGCGGCGACATGGGGCGGCAGGGCGGTGGTGAAGATGAAGCCGGAGGCGAAGCTGCGCACGAAGTCGCAGAGCGCGGCAGACGCGGCGATGTAGCCGCCGACCACGCCGAAGGCCTTGCCGAGCGTGCCCTCGATCACCGTCAGGCGATCCATCAGGCCCTCGCGCTCGGCGACACCGCCGCCGCGCGGACCGTAGAGGCCCACCGCATGGACCTCGTCGAGATAGGTCATGGCGCCGTAGCGGTCGGCGATGTCGCAGATCTCGGCGATGGGGGCGATGTCGCCGTCCATGGAGTAGACAGACTCGAAGGCCACCAGCTTGGGCAAGGACGGGTCGATGTCGGCCAGGCGGCGCTCCAGGTCCTCCAGGTCGTTGTGCTTCCAGATCTGCTTCTGGGCCCGGCTCTGGCGGATGCCCTCGATCATCGAGGCGTGGTTCATGGCATCCGACAGGACGACGCAGCCGGGCAGGCGGCTGGCGAGCGTGCCGAGCGCCGCCCAGTTGGAGACGTAGCCGGAGGTAAAGAGCAGGGCCGCTTCCTTGCCGTGCAGATCGGCCAACTCCTGCTCCAGCAGCACATGGTAGTGGTTGGTGCCGGAGATGTTGCGGGTGCCGCCGGCGCCGGCGCCGCAGCTGTCCAAGGCCTCGTGCATGGCCGCCAGGACCTTGGGGTGCTGGCCCATGCCCAGATAGTCGTTGGAGCACCAGACCGTGACCTCGCCGCAGCCGTCCGTGCCGTGGTGCTTGGCGCGCGGGAAGGCGCCCTTGCGGCGCTCCAGGTCGGCGAAGATCCGGTAGTTGCCCTCGTCGCGCAGCGCCGTCAGTTGCTGGCGGAAGAAACCTTCATAGTCCATCGTCGTCTCCGACAAGGCATCACAACGGCGCTCGCTCCTCCGCGACCCGCCTATCCTGCCGTTCGACGACCGAGAGCCAGGGCATGGGTCCGATGCGATATCGCCTTAGCAACCTTTCAGGTACCCCAGGCCGGCGCCGGCGTCCATGCGCCAAATTGAACGCCCGGGATACTGAACGCCCGGGATCTTGAACCTCTGGGATCTTGAACCTCTGGGATCACCAGGCTTCAGATCTCGGCGATGGGGGCTGTGCAAATCGTCAGGCCGCCCCGTCGAATCGTCGGAAATGCTCGGCGAAGGCGTTGTCGAAGTCTTCTGGATCTGATGGAATGCAAAAGAGAGGCTGTGTTCGAACAAGACTCCGAAGTCCCGTCAGGGATCCGAAGTCCAAGCAGGGAGTTGATCACAATGAACCGTCCGGACCTTCGTGCTTTGTTGCTCGGCGCCGCGGCAAGCGCACTCTTCGCGTCGGCCGCCGCGGCCGAGAAGTGGGATATGGCGCTGGCTTACTCGGCCACCAACTACCATTCCCAGATTGCCGCGGAGTTCGCCGAAGAGGTGACGAAGACGACCGGCGGAGAGCTGGAGATCGTCACCCATCCCTCTGGCTCCCTCTTCGGCGGTTCCGAGATCTTCAGCGCGGTCCGCAAGGGTCTGGTGCCGATCGGCGAGCGCTTGATCTCCGCGCTCGGCAACGAGGATCCCCTCTTCGAGGTGGACAGCATTCCCTTCCTCGCGTCCGGTTTCGACCAGGCCTGGAAGCTCTACGTGGTGACCAAGCCGGAACTTCAGGCGGCGCTCGAGGAGAAGCGCCTGCATCTGCTCTACTCCTGCCCCTGGCCGCCGCAGGGCTTCTACTCGGTGGTCGCCGCCGAAACGCCCGACGACATCGAGGGCCTGAAGTTCCGTGCCTACAACGCGACCACCTCCAAGGTCGCCGAGGAACTGGGCATGCTGCCGACCAAGATCGAGGCGGCCGAGCTGTCGCAGGCCTTCGCCACAGGCGTCGCGGAATCGATGATCTCCTCCGGCTCGACCGGCTATGACCGCAAGCTTTGGGAGCACGTCGACTACTACTACGACGTCAAGGCCTGGCTGCCGCGCAACATGGTGATCGTCAACCTCAAGGCCTGGAAGCGGCTCGACGATAACGTGCGCGCCGCCGTGACGGTCGCGGCCGAGACCGCCGAATCCAAGTGCTGGGCCAAGGCGCGCGAGCTGGATCAGTGGTACGTCGAGCAGTTCACCGAGATGGGCATGACCGTCGCGCCGCTGAACGATGTCATGATGGAGAAGTTCCGGGCGGCCGGCGAGGTCATCAAGGTCGAGTGGCTCGACCGCATGGGCGACCGCGGCGTCGCGATCCTCGAGCAGTTCGGGTCCTAGCAAGACCCTAAGAACCAAGAGAGCCGCGGCCGCTCCCATAAAGGGCGGCCGCGGGCCGGCCTTCGGACCCTGACGCGGCCCAGTAAGGCAACGGGGGAGCTATGACTGCACTAAGGAACGCACTCGACAAGGTCTACATCGCAGGCGCCTGGCTCTCGGGAATCCTCCTGATCCTGCTCTGCGCGCTGGTGATCTGGAGCATCCTGGCACGTGTTCTCGGCGTGTTCGCGGGCGGTGCCACGGACGTGGCCGGCTACGTCATGGCCACCTCCACCTTCATGGCGCTCTCCTACACCTTCCGCTCGCAAGGGCACATCCGCGTCGCGCTCTTGATCCAGAACCTTATGGGCAAGACCCGGCGCATCTTCGAGCTCTGGTGCCTGGGCGTCCTGTCGGCTATCAGCGTCTACCTCGCCTGGTACATGGCGCGCCTGGCGTTGGACAGCTGGGAGTTCGAGGAGCGCAGCGAAGGGGCCGACGCCATCTTCCTCTGGATCCCGCAGACCCCGGTGGCGGTCGGCTCGGCGCTCTTCGCGCTTGCCGTGGTCCACACCTTCCTGGAGGCCGTGTTCGACTACGACTCGGTCGACCCCAACAAGCGCGAAGACGAAGGGCCTAACGAGATATGACCGAGACCCTCTCCATCGTCATCTTCCTGGGCACGCTCTTCGTTCTGCTCGGGACCGGCGTCTGGGTCGGCGCGGCTCTGCTGGGCACCGCGATCCTGGGCATGGCGCTCTTCACCTCGGCGCCGATCGGCGACTCCATGGCGGTGACCATCTGGGGCGAGCAGTCGTCCTGGACGCTGACGGCGCTGCCGCTCTTCATCTGGATGGGAGAGATCCTCTTCCGCACCAAGCTGTCGGAGACCCTGTTCCGCGGCTTGGCGCCCTTCATGCGCCGGCTGCCGGGCGGCCTGCTGCACGTGAACATCGGCGCCTCGGCCATCTTCGCCGCCATCTCGGGCTCCTCGGCGGCGACGGTCGCCACCGTCGGCAAGATGTCGATCCCGGAGCTGACCGAGCGCAAGTACCCCGACCGCATGATCATCGGCACTCTTTCGGGCGCCGGCACCTTGGGTCTCTTGATCCCGCCCTCGATCTCCATGATCGTCTTCGGCGTCACGGTGAACGAGAGCATCGCCAAGCTCTTCATGGCGGCGATGATTCCGGGCATCTGCCTGGCCCTGCTCTTCATGCTCTACGTCGCCGGCTGGAGCATCGTCAACAAGGGCCGGATTCCGAAGGCCGACGACCTGATCGGCGAGAACAAGCTGAAGCGCTTGATCGACCTCCTGCCGGTCCTGCTGCTGATCGGCTTCGTGATCGGCTCGATCTATGCCGGCTTCGCGACCGCGACCGAGGCGGCGGCCCTGGGTGTCGTCGGCTCCCTGCTTCTCTCCCTGGCGCAGCGCTCGCTCAGTTGGGACAGCTTCATCCAGAGCGTCTTGGGAGCGGTGCGCACGACGGCGATGATCATGCTGATCCTGATGGGCTCCGGCTTCCTGTCGCTCGCCATGGGCTTCACCGGGATTCCCAAGGCCCTGGCCGAGGGCATCTCCGATTGGCAGCTCTCCCCGATCATGCTGATCGTCATCCTGACCGTCTTCTACATCCTGCTGGGCTGCTTCCTCGACGGCCTCTCCTCGATCGTGCTGACCATGGCGGTGATCGAGCCGATGGTGCGCGCCGCCGGCTTCGACATCCTCTGGTTCGGCGTCTATCTGATGATCGTGGTGGAGATGGCGCAGATAACGCCGCCTATCGGTTTCAACCTCTTCGTACTGCAAGGCATGACAGGCAAGGACATGGCCTTCATATCCCGTGCTTCCCTGCCGATGTTCGGGGTGATGTGCGTCTTCATCGTGATCCTGGTGCTGGTGCCCGAGCTGGCCACCTGGCTGCCCGAGGTTCTGTCGAAATGACCCAGGTGAACAGAGGCAAGCCGATCCTGGCGCTGGTCGACCTGAACCACCCGGACGGCGCCAGTTGCCTCGCCAGGGCGGCGGCGGCCGAGAGCGAGGAGGCGGAGCTGCATCTGGCCTTTGTCCTCCCCTATGGCCCCTACGGCAGCTATGTCGGCGCCTTGATCTCGGACGAGACGGTCGACGAGATCGCGCGGCGCGCGCACGAGGGCATCGAGGCCCTGGCGGACGGTCTCGCCTCAAAGCGCGCGCCCAGCCTGCACGTTCTGCGCGGCGGTGTCGGCGAGCAGGCCCTGAAGCTCGCGCGCCAGATCGATGCCGGCCTCATCATGCTGAATGCCCGCCGCGAAGGCCCGGAGGCCCACCACCTAGGCCCCCACGCCGCCCAGATCATGCGCTATGCCGACTGCAGCGTGCTGGTGATGCGGGAGTAGGTCGGGCGAACCGCTAACTCTCCACCACCACCTGGACGCGTTCGCCGGCGAAGCGGGCTTGGGCGTATTGGATGGGGGTGCCGGCCGCGTCGACGTTGACGCTCTCGGCCAGCAGGATGGGGCGCTTCGGGCCCTGGCGCAGCAGATCGGCCTCCTTGCGCGTCGGCATGCGGGCGGTCACGCCGGTCCAGGCGCGGCGGTAATCGCTATGGCCGTAGTGGGCGAAGGTTGCGGAGATCGATCCCGTCCGGCCGTAGATCTCGAGAAGGTCCGGAAAGAGCCGTAGCGGGAACCAGCTGCTGGAGGTGCTGATCGGCACCTCGTCGGCGAAGCTCAAGGTGTCGAGGCGCAGGACCTTCGCGCGCGCGGGCAGTGCCAGGCGCCTGGCCACCTCGCGGGGTGCCGCCCCGATCTCGGAGCCGATCATGCGGCCCGATGGCTCGTGCTCCTGGGCGGCGATGATCTCGCTGAAACGGGTGCGCCGGCCGATCGGGTAGTCGATGACCTGGTCGCGCACGAAGGTGCCGCGGCCCTGCTCGATCGATAGCAAGCCCCGCTCCGCCAGGGCTTGCAGGGCGCGCCGCACGGTGTGGCGGTTCACCGCGAAGTGCCGCGCCAGCTGCGCTTCCGTCTCGATTCGCGCGCCCGGACGCAAGCGGCCGTCGCCGATCTCGCGGGCCAGGAACTCCTCGATCTGGCGCCACGCCGCGATACCTCCGCCGCGTTCGATCTCCAGAGCCTTCATCGAATTGACATCACTCCGTCACAGGTGCACTCTAAGCTCGAAAAGATACGGATGACTAGACGAATTTGCCAAAGGTCGAAGAGCCATGTCAAGCCAGGCCGAAGAACGGAAGCGGACGATGGGTCTCTTGGCGCGCGCCGGCTTGGAGCGCTTGCGCGGACTCTGGGAGGACTGGCCGGACAAGCCCGGCTTCACCTGGCTCAGGCAGCCGGAGAGCGGACTGGTCATGGTGCGCGGCCGCATGGGCGGCAGTGGCGACGCCTTCAACCTCGGGGAGATGACGGTCACCCGCTGCGCGCTGCGCCTGGAGGGCGGCGCGATCGGTCAGGCCTGCGTGCAGGGCCGCTCCAAGGAGAAGGCCCGGATAGCGGCGCTGGTCGACGCCCTGCACCAGACGCCGGCGGCGCGAGAGGCCGTGCGCCGGATGATCCTGCTGCCCTTGGAGGAGGCGCTCGAAGAGGGGCGCAAGGCGCGCGCGGCCGAAACCGCCGCCACGCGCGTGGAGTTCTTCACGCGGGTCAGGGGGGACAACTGATGGCCGGCGAGGATCTGCTGGAAGCCGGGTTCGCCGACCCGGTGATGGAGTGCCAGGACACCTTCCGCGGCGTGATGGAGGCGATGGCCCATCCCGGCCGCGTCATCGACTGCCATGGCCCGGAGCGCACGCCACAGCCGCTCTCGCGCGTTGCAGCCGCGATCACCTTGGCCTTGATCGATCCCGATACGCCGGTCTGGCTCGATGCGGCCTTGGCGGGCTCGAAAGCGGTGCGCGCCTGGCTCGCGTTCCATACCGGGGCGGAGGTCGTCGCGGCACGGTCCGAGGCCAGCTTCGCGCTGATCGCCGACCCGGCCTCTATGCCTGCGCTCGACAGCTTCGCGCTCGGCAGCGAGACCTACCCCGACCGCTCGGCCACCCTGATCCTTCAGGTCGAGGGCTTCGGCGCCGACGCACGAACCTTGACCGGCCCGGGTCTGGCCACGCCGCGCCGTTTCGGCGCCGCCCCCTTGCCGGTCGGTTTCTGGACCCAGCTGAAGGCGAACCGCGCGCTCTTCCCGCGCGGTGTCGATCTTCTCCTGGCGGGGCCGACCTCGCTCGCCGCATTGCCCCGCTCGGTCCGGGTGGAGGGGGTTTGACATGTACGTTTCGGTCAAGGGCGGCGAACGCGCGATCCGCAATGCCCACACGCTCCTGGACAAGGTTCGCCGCGGCGATCCGGATGTCCCGGCCATCACCGCCGAACAGATCGACCAGCAGCTGGCGCTCGGCGTCGACCGGGTGATGGCCGAGGGCTCGCTCTATGATCGGGAACTGGCGGCTATCGCGATCAAGCAGGCCCGCGGCGACATGATCGAAGCGGTCTTCCTGGTGCGTGCCTACCGGACGACCCTGCCGCGCTTTGCCGCCTCCCTGCCGATCGACACGGCCGGCATGTCCTTGCGCCGGCGGATCTCCGCGACCTACAAGGACCTGCCGGGCGGCCAGCTGCTTGGCCCGACCTTCGATTACACCCATCGCCTG
Source organism: Rhodospirillales bacterium (assembly GCA_963669375.1). Classification (GTDB taxonomy): domain Bacteria; phylum Pseudomonadota; class Alphaproteobacteria; order Kiloniellales; family JACOMY01; genus JACOMY01. The sequence continues at coordinate 3,329,707 of OY770024.1, forward strand.
CTCGATCTGGGCGACGAGCACGATGCCGAGGCACCTCTCGAGAGCGGCGACGGCGACCTGGAGGCAGCGCCCCGCGTGGCCGACATCCTCGGCCGCGACGGCCTGATCGAGAGCGAAGAGGACAGCGACCGGCCGATTGGCGATCTCACCCGCGCGCCCTTGACCTATCCGGCGGAGCGGGACCTGCGCCTGCAAAGCCTGGCGCGCGGCGACGAGGGCTTCCTGCTGGCGCTGGCCTACTCCACACAGCGCGGCTACGGCCGCACCCATCCCTTCGCCGGCGAGATCCGCGTCGGGTTCGTCGAGGTGGAGGTCTTCATGGAGGACCTGGGCTTCTCGGTCGTCGTCGGCGAGATCGAGGTGACCGAGGTCCAGATGATCAATCAGTTCAAGGGCTCGGACAGCGCGCCGCCGCAGTTCACCCGCGGCTACGGCCTCACCTTCGGCTACTGCGAGCGCAAGGCCATGGCGATGGCGCTGGTCGACCGTTCGCTGCGCTGGCGCGAACTGGGCGAGGACAACGTCGGCGCGCCCGCGCAGGACGAGGAGTTCGTCCTGGCCCATGCCGACAACGTGCAGGCCACCGGCTTCGTCGAGCATCTGAAGCTGCCGCACTACGTCGATTTCCAATCGGAGCTGGAGCTGGTGCGCCGCTTGCGCCAGGAGGCGCTGGCGCAGGATCGGGAAGCCGCCGAATGACCGAGCCAGCGCACGATCCCGGCTACAACTTCGCCTTTTTGGACGAGCAGACCAAGCGGATGATCCGGCGCGCCATCCTGAAGGCCATCGCCATCCCCGGCTATCAGGTTCCCTTCGCCAGCCGCGAGATGCCGATGCCCTACGGCTGGGGCACCGGCGGCGTGCAGGTGACGGCCGCCTTGCTGGGCCCCGACGACGTCTTGAAGGTCATCGACCAAGGCGCCGACGACACCACCAATGCCGTCTCGATCCGCGCCTTCTTCAAGCGTACGGCCGGCGTCGCCACGACGGAGCGCACGGAAGAGGCCACCATCATCCAGACCCGTCACCGCATTCCCGAGACGGCGCTGGGCGAGCACCAAGTGCTGGTCTACCAGGTGCCGATACCCGAGCCGCTGCGTTTCCTGGAGCCGCGCGAGACCGAAACCCGAACCATGCACGCCCTCCAGGACTACGGCTTGATGCACGTGAAGCTCTACGAGGACATCGCCACCCACGGCCACATCGCCACGACCTATGCCTACCCGGTCAAGGTGGAGGGGCGCTACGTGACGGACCCCTCGCCCACGCCGAAGTTCGATAATCCGAAAATGCACCGGATGGCGGCCCTGCAGCTCTTCGGCGCCGGACGCGAACAGCGGATCTATGCGATCCCGCCCTATAGCGAGGTGGTGAGCCTCGACTTCCAGGACCATCCCTTCACGGTTCAGCGCTGGGAGCAGTCTTGCGAGCTCTGCGGTGCCGACGACAGCTTTCTGGACGAGGTGGTCACCGACGACCGGGGCGGGCGCATGTTCGTCTGTTCCGACAGCGACTACTGCACCAGACGGCGGGACGCCGCGGAGGGTTCGCCATGAGCGGCCCCGACCCGCTTCTGAGCGCCAAGGGCGTCACCAAGCTCTATGGCAGACAGGTCGGATGCAAGGACGTCACCTTCGCGCTCTGGCCCGGCGAGGTGCTGGGCGTGGTTGGCGAGTCGGGGTCGGGCAAGACCACCTTGCTGCGCTGCCTTGCCGGCGCCTTGCCGCCTAGCCATGGCGAAGTCGTCTACCGGCCGCGCGACGGCGAGGCGCAGGAGATCTACGCGATCGGCGACGCCAGGCGCCGCGCGCTGCAGCGCAGCGATTGGGGCTTCGTCTACCAGACGCCGGCCGAGGGTCTGCGGATGACGGTCTCCGCCGGGGCCAACATCGGCGAGCGGCTCATGGCCCTGGGCGCCAGACACTACGGCGACATTCGCACCACGGCCCTAGCCTGGATGGAGCGCCTGGAGATCGACAAGCGACGCATCGACGAGCGGCCGGAGGCCTTCTCGGGCGGCATGCGCCAGCGTCTGCAGATCGCCCGCAACCTGGTGACCGGGCCCAGGCTGCTTTTCATGGACGAGCCGACCGGCGGTCTGGATGTCTCCGTGCAGGCGCGGCTGCTCGACACCTTGCGCGGCCTGGTGCGCGACATGGGCCTCTCGGTCGTGATCGTGACTCACGATCTGGGGGTCGCTCGCCTCCTGGCCGACCGCATGATCGTGATGAAGGAGGGCGCGGTGGTGGAGGAAGGCTTGACCGACCAGATTCTCGAGGACCCGCAGCACGCCTATGCGCAGCTCCTGGTCTCCTCGATCCTGCCGGCCTGACGTCATGACCGCGATGCTGACAGTTTCCGGCCTGGCCAAGAGCTTCCGCTTACATCTGCAAGGCGGCACTCTGCTCAGCGTCATAGAGCGCGCCTCGTTCGATGTCGCCGCCGGCCAGTGCGCCGTGCTGGCGGGTCCGTCGGGCAGCGGCAAGAGTTCGATCCTGAAGATGGTCTACGGCACCTACCCTTGCGATCGCGGCGAGATCCTGGTGACCTGCCGCGGCGGGCCGGTCGACGTCGCCAAGGCCGACGCCTCCGTCCTGCGCCGCCTGCGGCGCGACACCATCGGCTACGTCAGCCAGTTCCTGCGGGTCATTCCGCGCGTCGCCACCCTGGACGTGGTGGCGGAGCCGCTGATCGGACTGGGCCACCCGCCCGGCGAGGCGAAGGAGCGCGCCGCCGATCTCCTGACCCGCCTCAACCTGCCCGAACACCTCTGGGACCTGCCGCCGGCGACCTTCTCCGGCGGCGAGCAGCAGCGGGTCAACATCGCCAGGGGGCTGGCGCATCGCTACCCCTTGTTGCTGCTCGACGAGCCCACCGCCTCGCTGGATGCCGAGAACCGGGCGGCCGTGGTGGCATTGATTCAGGAGGCCAGGCGCGAGGGCGCGGCCATTCTGGGGATCTTCCACGACGCCGAAGTCCGCGAGCAGCTTGCCGATCGCACCATCGATGTCGGCGACTTCGCCCAGGCCGCGTGACGGGAGCCGGGAAGTGAGCGCGCGCTACGCCATCTTCTACGCTCCGCCCGCCGGTTCGCCGCTGGCGCGGCTCGGCGCGCGCTGGCTCGGCCGCGATGGCGACAGCGGGGCCAGGGAGCAGCAGCCGAGGGTATCCTTCCTGGAACCCGACCGACTGGCCGCGCTGACGGCGGCGCCCCGGCGCTATGGTTTTCACGGCACCTTGAAGCCGCCCTTCCACCTCGCGCCAGGCGAGAAGCTGGGCGACTTGCAAGAGGCACTGGAGTCTCTGGCCGGCCAATGGGCGCCCTTTCGCCTCGGCCGCCTACAGGTGTCGCGCCTTTCCGGTTTTCTGGCACTGACGCCGCTCGCGACGAGCCGGGACCTCGGTGCCTTGGCGAATGCCTGCGTGGCGGACCTCGACCGCTTTCGCGCGCCTCCCTCGCAAGAGGAACTGAGACGTCGCCGTGCGACGCCGCTCAGTGCCTCGCAAGAACGGCACCTGCGGCGCTGGGGCTACCCCTACGTGATGGAAGACTTTCGTTTCCACATGACCTTGACGGGCGAGATCGCGCCCGAACAGGCGGCGGGGCTGGCGCCTTTCCTCACGGACTACTTCGCGGCGGCACTAACGGCGCCGCTGACGATCGAGGCGATAAGCCTGTTCGAGCAACCCGCGCCCGACGCGCCGCTGCGCCGGATCGCCGTCTATCCTCTCATGAAGGTTGCCGAGACCTCGGCGGCCGCCATCCAGCTGTGAGTCCCACCCATGAGCGAGCACCTCTTCAAGAACTGCCGGATCGTCACGCGGAGCGAGTTGCTGGAAGGCACCTTGGTTCACCGCGACGGTCTCATCCGCGAACTCGCTGAAGGGCCGGTCGCGGCGGATGGCCTCGACTGCGAGGGCGACTACCTGATTCCCGGCTTGATCGAGCTGCACACCGATCATCTGGAATCGCACTTCAAGCCGCGCCCGACCGTGACCTGGCCGGTGGAGGCGGCGGTGATGGCGCATGACGCGCAGATCGCGGCCTCCGGCATCACCACGGTCTTCGATGCCTTGCGGGTCGGCTCCAACAGCGGCGACGACGCCTCCATGGGCAAGAACGTCCGGAGGCTGGCGAACGCGGTCGACAGGGCGCAGGCGGCCGGCGCGCTGCGCGCCGAGCACCTGTTGCACCTGCGCTGCGAGCTTGCTTGCGAGGACACCGTGCCGGAGGCCGAGGGTTTCCTCGACGATCCCAAGCTGCGCCTGATTTCGGTGATGGATCACACCCCGGGCCAAAGGCAGTTCGTGCGCATGGAGGCCTTTCGCGCCTACTACTCCGGCAAGACCGGCATGACCGAGGCCGAACTCGATGCCTACATCGAAAAGCGGATCGCCGACCACCGACGCCTGGCCGGACCCAATCGGCGGCGCATCGTGGCGCTGGCGCAGGGCCGGGGCATCGCGCTGGCCAGCCATGACGACGCGACGCCGGCGCATGTGGAAGAGGCCGACGGCGAGGGCGCGCGGATCGCCGAGTTCCCGACCACGATCGAAGCGGCCGAGGAGTCCCGCCGACGCGGCATGCAAGTCCTGATGGGGGCGCCGAACCTGGTCCGTGGCGGCTCTCACTCCGGAAACGTCTCGACGCAGGAACTGGCCGAGGCGGGGCTTCTGGACATCATGTCGTCCGACTATGTGCCCTTCAGCTTGCTGCAGGCGGCCTTCGAGCTGCCGTCGCGGGTGGCCTCGATCGATCTACCGGCGGCCATCGGCCTGGTGACGCGCAATCCGGCGCGGGCCACGGGGCTGGAGGACCGCGGCGAGATCGCGGTCGGTCAGCGGGCGGACTTGGTGCGGGTCAGCGTGGTGCACGGGCTCCCGGTGGTCCGCTCGGTTTGGCGACAAGGCCAGAGGGTCGCATGAGGGATCTCGACTGGTTCTTCGATCTGCTGTCGGAAAAGGGCTTCGCCCGCTACGGCGGCGAGCAGGTCAGCCAGCTGCAGCACGCCCTGCAGTGCGCCCTTCTGGCGGAACAGGCCGGGGCGGAAGATCGGCTGATCACCGCCGCCCTCTTCCACGACATCGGCCATCTGACCACGGACGACGAGGGTCTGGCCGAGGCCGGTCGCGACGCGCGCCACGAGGTGGCCGGTGCCAACGCGTTGAGCCGTGTCTTCTCCCCCGAGGTCACCGATCCCATCCGCTATCACGTCGATGCCAAGCGCTATCTCTGCGCGACGGACGGAACCTATCAAGCCCGTCTCTCCGCGGCTTCCCGGACCTCGCTGCAGGTGCAAGGCGACGCCATGACGGCCGAAGAAGCCCGGCGGTTCGAGAGCAAGGCCAGTTTCGAGGAGGCCGTGCAGCTGCGGCGCTGGGACGATGACGCCAAGTGGCCGGACGCCACGACGCCCGACCTCCAGCACTTTCGGCCCGCGGCCGAGCGCCTTTCGCGACCTTGGCGGCAGGGTCGGCTCTTTCTGGTGGTGGGAGCCAGCGGCGCCGGAAAGGACAGCCTGATCGAGGGCGCCAAGCAGCGCCTGGCGGATGACCCGCGCTACCTCTTCCCGCGGCGGGTGGTGACCCGACCCGAAGACGCGGCACGAGAACGCCACGAGAGCGTCGGCGAGGCGGAGTTCGAAGCGATGGAGGCCGCCGACGCCTTCTTCCTGGTCTGGAAGGCCCACGGCTTCCGCTACGGCGTCCCAGCGTCGGTGACGGCGGCCTTGGCGCAGGGCAGACGCGTGGTCGTGAACGTCTCCAGAAGCGTCGTGGCCGAGGCCTGCCGGCACCTTCCCAATGTCCAGGCGATCCACGTGACCGCCTCGCCGGCGGTCCGGGCGAACCGCTTGAGCCATCGCGGCTCCGAAGCGCGGAAGGATCAACAGGACCGGCTCGCGCGTTCCGTCGCCTGGTCGCCCGAAGAGGCCGCCTTGACCGAAGTCAACAACGACGGACAGCTGCACGAGGGCGTCGCGGCCTTCCTGCGGGCTCTCGGTCGCCAGCTCTGAGGTGGACCGCCGGGTTAGCTAGAGTGCGATGGCGATAGATCGAACCGATCTATCGTCTGAATCTCACTCTAAACCTATGAAAAGAGACCAAGATGATCGCAGGTCGCTTCGACCTGCGATCATCTTGGTCTAACCGACCCAGCCTAGACCGGCCGCGATGCAGTTCATCGACAGCATTAAGGGCACCAGGATGCGCTCTTGGTCCCGGCTGTCTTGCGCGGTTGCGCGCCACTCGCCCAGCAGCGAGACCTGCAGGCGGTTGGCCTGGTCGATCAGCGGCAGGCGTGCCTCCAGCCGGCGCAGATAGGCGGGGAAGCGCACGCCCAGGCGCGGCTCCTCGCTCACCTCGGCCAAGGCGGCAAGGGTGCGCTGCTGTTCCTGACTGATCCTGGCGAAGATCTGCTCGGCGGCCTCGCGCTCCGGCACCAGCCCGGCGTAGGCCTGGGCAATCTCCATGTCCGCGAGGCAGAGGGTCTTCTCCGCCTCGTCCATGATCAGACGGAAGATCCTGCACTGACGGAACATCTCCCTAAGGAGAGCCTTGCCGTCTGGGCCGCGCACGCGTTGGAAGGCCTCCAGCGCTGTGCCGACGCCGTACCAGCCGGTGATCAGATGGCGGTTCTGGCTCCAGGCGAAGACCCAGGGGATGGCGCGCAGATCGCCCAGGCTCTTGGCGCCGAAGCGACGGGTCGGGCGCGAGCCCATCCTGAGGCGCGCCAGCTCCTCCACCGGGCTGGCGTCCTGGAAGTAGCTCAGCATGCCCGGGTGCTCGATCAAGGTGCGGAAGGCTGCCTGGCTCATGCCGGCCAGGGCTTCCATCGCCTCCGCGTACTCCGGCGGGTCGGCGGTCTCGCGCTCGGACTTCAGGCTGTGGGCGATCACGCTGGCGGTCAAGAGCTCAAGGTTGTAGAGCGCCGTTCCCCTATTGGCGAACTTGGAGGAGACCACCTCGCCCTGCTCGGTGATGCGCAAGCGGCCGGCGACCGTGCCGGCCGGCTGGGCGGCGATGGCGCGCCCGGTCGGTGCCCCACCGCGGCTGACCGAGCCGCCGCGTCCGTGGAAGAAGCGGATCTTCAGGCCGGCCGCCTTGGCCGCCGCGACCAGCGACTTCTGCGCCTTGCTCACCTCCCACTGGGCGCAGAGGAAGCCGCCGTCCTTGTTGGAGTCGGAGTAGCCCAGCATGACCTCCAAGAGGTCGCCGCGCGCATGCAGGCTGTGCCGCACGCTCGGCACGGCGACGAGATCCCTGAGAATGGCGGGCGCGGCGCGCAAGTCGTCGATGGTCTCGAAGAGCGGCACCAGCGGCAGGCTGACGGCCTGCGTGCCCTCGTGGCCCGGCGAGAGCCCGGCATAGTGCGCCAGGACCATCGCCGCCAAGAGGTCGTCGGCGCTGCGGGTCATGGAGAGGATGAAGGCGCCGAGTGCGTCGGGATCGTGTCCGCCATAGACCTCTCTGACCAGCTGGAAGAGGCGCTGCGTCTCGCGCGTCTCCTCGGAGAGCTGGGCCGGGTCGGGGAGGTCCGGCGGTGCCTGACGCAAGGCGGCGCGCAGGCGCTCCGACCACGCCGGCGTGTCCGGCTTCGGCGCATCGTCCATCACCAGCTGCCAGATCTCCGCCAGCGAGCGGTTGATCACCGTCGCGTTCTGCCTGAGGTCCAGGCTGACTGTCCGAAAGCCGAAGGTCTCCACCTGCCACCGCAGGGGCCGCACCTCAGCAGACGCCAGCTCGTGCGCCCCGAGCGCGTGCAGGGCTTCCTCGGCCAGGCGCAGATCCTCGACCAGGTCGCGCGGCGAGCGGTAGGAGGAAGCGGCGCGTTCATCGGGCCCGAGCCCGATCTGCACGGCCAGGCGTCGGGCGCAGGCGGTGAAGAACTGGCGAAAGGGTTCGTTGGGATTGCGCGCCTGGATCTCCTTGGCCGCGCCCGAGCGCGTGAGCAGGCGGGACAAGCCGTCCTGGAACGATTTCGGCACCTCGGCGATGCGCGCGGAGAGCGACAGCGACTCCGCCAGGTCCGTCAGGCGCTGGTGGAGCTGGCGCAGGGCCAACTCCCGGGCGGCGGAGAGCGCATGGCGCGTGGTGGCGGCGGTGACGTTGGGATTGCCGTCCCGGTCGCCGCCGATCCAGGAGCCGAAGCGCAGCATCGAGGGAAAGGGCGTCGCCTTCTCTGGGAAGTGCCGGGCGACCGCGGCCTCGCCGCGCTGCAAGAGCTGCGGCACGCAGTCGAAGAGCACCTCCGAGAAGAAGTGCAGGCCCCAGGCGATCTCCTGCTCGACGCTGGGGCGCTCCAGCCGCAGCTCGCCGGTGAGCCACAAGAGGTCTATCTCGCTGCGCAGGCTGCTCTGCAGGACGGCGCGCTCCTGCGCGGTCCAGCGGCTCTGCTCCAGCTGGGTCAGAAGACGGTAGATCCGGCGGTGGATCTTCAAGACGGTGACCCGCTTGGCTTCGGTCGGATGCGCGGTCAGGGTCGGCTGCACCTCTCCGGCGGCGATGAGGCCGGCCACCTCCGGCGCTTCCGCGCCGCTCGCGGCGACATCCTTCAGCACTTGCGACAGGCTGCCGATGACGGCATCGGGGCCGCCGTCGCGCTCTATCCGCCGGCGTGCGCGCATGGCGGCATTCTCTTCGCCGACCGAAAGCAGCTGGAACCAGATGCCGGTCGCCTGCAGCTCGCCGATGCCGAGGTTTCGCCCGGCCTCTCCGCCGTTGCGGCCTTCCAGCAGGGCGATCACCCTTGGATTGCGACGCATGGCGACGCTGTGAAAGGCCTGCCACAGCTGGCCGGTCACCTGATCCAGGTCGTCGCCCTCGAGACCCCATTGGGGCACCGGTTCGAGCCGGCTTGCCGCCTTGCTCCTGTCCAATGCTTGCTTCCTTCTCGCGCCCGGCAGGCTGTGTCGGGAAATGCCTGCCCGCTTTGGTGGGCGAGAATGGCGGCGGCCTGGCCGGCGCGAAATCGTCCAAACGTCCAATGCTTGCGCTGGAGCGTCACCGGCCCGGCCTGCGGGAAAAAGAAGCAGCTGGCGGGGAGCCATGCTCCCGCGCCGGCCAAGGGGGCTGCTGGCTGGGGTGATCAGAAGAAGACGAGGCTGCGCGTCTCGATGCTCTCGCGAGAGGTGGCATCGGCCGGCGTGGCGAAGTCGTCGAAGCCCGTGTGCGGCAGGAAGCGCGCCCGCCCGTCACGCGCGGAGTCGAAGCACTTGAAGACCAGGACCTCCTCGCTCAGCATCTCCGGCACGTAGAGCCAGCGGTGCTTCGGATTGTAGGCGACTTCGTAGATCTCGCCGGTGCGGTCGTGATAGCGCAGGTCGGCGGCGATCAGATCCTCCGGCGCCACGCTGTCGGGATGGATGAACCCTAGGGGAGCCCGCAAGACCGGTCCGCGGATCGGGCGCCAGGTGTTGATGACGGCGAAGCGGCGGGTCAATAGATCCTCCGCTTCCTCGCCCAGGAGGTCGCGCACACGCTGCGGGCCGGAGCGGTCGGTGTAGTCGTTGTGCACTGTTCTGACCGGGCGCCGGTCGGCCTTGGCCTCCAGCTCCGGCGCGCCTTCGACGCGGCGCGTGTGGTCGAAGATCACCACCCGCTTGGCACCGGTCTCGGCCTTGATCAGCCTTTCGGTCTCTTCGTAGTAGCGGCTGGTGACGGCGTCCTCGTCGTAGAGGTCCAGGACCCGGCTCGGCTGCTGGCGCAACACCACCGCGTCCTTGTCCAAGGTCAGATCGGCCGCGATCTCCCGCAGGTTCTCGACCGTGATGACCTGCTCGCCGTACTCGGCCGAGCGCCGGCGGTCGTCACCGGTACCGACGCCCGGCATGAAGATGACCGGGGGCTCGTCGCCGACTTTGAGATAGCTCACCTGGCCCACGGTGGTGTGCGCGGTTCTCGCCCAACCCCTGGCCCCCGACTGCCGAACTGCCAAACTGCTCATCTTGCTCTTGCCTCCATCCGGCTCTTGCTGGCGCGAGGGCCGTCGCGGTCCTCGCCGTCGGCTCCAGATCTTGGCAGCAGTCTGCTCGGCCGCTATCGAATTCCAGGCAAGAAGACTTGAACGAAGCTCAAGTCGTGCCGATAGTCATGTCATGACCTTGCCTCCCTTCCCGGCCTTGCGGGCCTTTCACGCGGCGGCCCGGCACGAGCGCTTCCGCGACGCGGCCGACGCCTTGGGCGTCACCGAGTCGGCGATTTCGCACCAGGTGCGGCGCCTGGAGAACTTCCTGCACTTGGCCCTTTTCGAGCGGCACGGCAGCGGCCTTCAACTCACCGACGAGGGGCGGCGCTACTTCGACGAGGTCGACCCGGCGATCCGCCAGATCGAGAAGGCGACCGATGCCGTCCTGGGCACGTCCGGGCGTAGGCGCGTCGCGCTCACGCTGCCGCCTTCCCTTGCGATTCTCTGGCTCATTCCGAACCTTAGCAGCCTGGAGGAGGAGTGCCCGGGGGTCGATCTGCAGCTGATCACCACGGCACGTCTCAGCAACCTGACGCGCGAGCAGATCGATCTGGCGATCCGCCACGGCAGGGGCGAGTGGCCGGACGTCGAGGCCGAGTTCCTGATGGGAGAGAGCGCCATGCCGGTGGGCGCGCCGGAGGTCTTGGCGAAGATCGCCGGAATGGAGCCGCAAGAGGCCCTGTCGCACAGCCGGCTCATCCTCAATCGCTATCATCGCGACGAGTGGGCGGAGTGGGCGGCGGCGCACGGTCTGCCCGCGCCGGACGTCAGCAACGCGCTTGCTTTGGAAGGCCAGGAACAGGTGCTTGAAGTGGCCGAACGCGGCCTGGGTTTGGCCATCGGCTACAGTCCGATGGTGGACGAGCGCTTGGCCAGGGGCAGCCTGATCGCCCCCTTCGGCCTGCCCGACGTGGCCGATACCTGCTATTTCCTCTGCCACGCCAAGGGCGAAACGCCGACAGCCGCGGCGCGCGCCGTCGCACGCTGGCTGCGGCGCCTTGCCGAGCGGCCGCTCAATCTGAAGTGCGACTCGCCGACATGAATTTCTTTCAAGTAGCCTTGTAGCCCTTTCGTTGGTTTCGCGCGCCCCGTCGGCGCACCTTCCTCTCCAGGAAAGCCTGGTCGAGCCGGAACGGCCCGACAGGCAGAGCCACAAGGACGAGAGGACGCAAGACCATGACCTACCTGGATCCGAGGACAGACGTTGTAGGCACGCTCTCAACCACCCCTCACGCCTCCCCGCTCTTTGCCGGCGCGGAGAACTACGCGGCCCGGATGCGGCTGGCGGCCGCCCAGAAGCGTGCCGACGTCGGCGTGCTGCCGAAGGCCGTGGCGAGCCTTTTTGGCGAGTTGCGACGCGTCTGGAGGCGGGCCGAGACCCGTCGTCAGCTGTCCTTGCTCAGCAGTCACCAACTGCAGGACATCGGGCTCTTGGATGCCGACCTGGACGAAGTGGCCCGCTCTTTGGCGACGGACGGGTCGGGACACAAGCAATAGCGCCGCCGTGACAGAGGGCGGTTGCCCCGCCCTCTGTCTCTCTCCTCCGTCATTTCAGTTTCCGGGTGCTGGCACCCGATTTCTACCTCTCGCGCGCAAGATTATGGCGCGCCTTTACTCGCATAGCGCGGGCCGAGTTCGCCCCCACGACCGATGCAGCGGCTTGACCCTGGCGAGGCTTGCCGCTAGCTAGCTGTGAGCGTTGCCAAAACAGAAAGAAACTCAATGGGAGGCTGGCAGCGCGCTGAGGAGAGGCTCGGACCCCTGTCTTGAAGGAGGTCCGGCCGCCAGGGCTGCCGCGAATCGGCCCCTCCCGGTGCGTGGAGTACCGAGGCCCCCCGCCAACTGTCGAGGCAGCGCCGGAGCGGGAGGATCAAGGGAAGCATGGCCGACGCGACGCCACTGGACACCTTTCCCAAGCTGATGCGGCATAACGCGTCGGTGCGCGGCAAGCGGCCGGCCATGCGCGAGAAGGACCTGGGCATCTGGCAGACCTGGACTTGGGCGGAGGCTCAGGACGAGGTCAAGGCATTCGCCATGGGCCTGTCCAAGGTCGGCGTGAAGCGCGGCGACAAGGTGCTGATCGTCGGCGACAACCGGCCGAGGCTCTATTGGACGATGGTGACCGCGCAGGCGATCGGGGCCGTCCCGGTCCCGGTCTATCAGGACTCCGTCGCGCGCGAGATGGCCTACGTCGTGGAGCATGCCGGCGTGCGCTTCGCGGTCGTCGAGGATCAGGAGCAGGTCGACAAGCTGCTGGAGATCCGCGAGCAGGTGCCGAACCTGGAGACCATCGTCTACCAGAACACCCGCGGCCTCCGGAACTACGACCAGGACTTCCTGATCGACTACGCTAAGGTCTTGGAGTTGGGCCGCGAATCCATCGCCAAGGATCCGGCGTGCTACGATCGCGAGGTGGACGAGAGCAAGGGAGCGGACGACTCCATCATGCTCTACACCTCCGGCACGACCGGCAATCCCAAGGGCGTGGTGCTGACCTTCGACAACGTCATCACCATGGCCAAGGCGGGCGCCGAGTTCGAGGGGCTGAGCGAGAACGAAGAGGTTCTGGCCTACCTGCCGATGGCCTGGGTCGGCGATCACGTCTTCTCCTTCGGCCAGTCCTACGTCGTCGGATTCTGCGTCTCCTGCCCGGAGAACGGCAGCACGGTGATGCATGACCTGCGCGAGTTGGGGCCGACCTACTTCTTCGCGCCGCCGCGGATCTTCGAGAATCTGCTGACTTCCGTCATGATTCGCATGCAGGACGCCAGCCGCCTGAAACGCTGCCTCTTCGACTACTTCCTGGCCGTCGCCAAGCGAGTCGGAGAGAAGATCCTGAACAAGGAGCCCGTCGCCTTCTCCGACCGCTTCAAGTACTGGCTGGGCGAGATCGTCGTCTTTGGCCCCTTGAAGAACGTCCTGGGTTTCAGCCGCACGCGCCTGGCCTACACGGCCGGGGAGGCGATCGGGCCGGAGATCTTTCAGTTCTACCGCTCCATCGGGGTCAACCTGAAGCAGCTCTACGGCTCCACCGAGGCCAGCGTCTTCATCACCATTCAGCCCGACGGAGAGATCAAGGCCGACACGGTCGGCCGGCCGATCCCCGGCGTGGAGCTGAAGCTCTCCGACGACGGCGAGGTGCTCTTCCGCAGCCCCGGCGTCTTCAAGGAATACTACAAGAACCCGGACGCCACGGCGGAAACCAAGACCGCGGAGGGCTGGGTGCACACCGGCGATGCCGGCATGATGACGCCGGAGGGGCATCTGCGAATCATCGACCGTGCCAAGGACGTCGGCAGGCTGAACGACGGCAGCCTCTTCGCGCCCAAGTTCATCGAGAACAAGATGAAGTTCTACCCCGACATCAAAGAGGTCGTGGCCTTCGGCCATCAGCGCGACTTCGTCACCGCCTTCGTCAACATCGACGCCGAGGCGATGGGCAGCTGGGCGGAGCGGAACAACGTCGCCTATGCCAGCTATCAGGAGCTGGCCTCCCACCCCAAGGTGGCGGAGATCATCCGGGGTCATATCCGCGAGGTGAACGCCGATCTGGCCAAGGACCCGCAGCTGGCTTCCTCGCAGATCCGCCGCTTCCTGATCCTGCACAAGGAGCTGGATGCCGACGACGGCGAGCTCACCCGCACCCGCAAGGTGCGTCGCCGCACCATCACCGAACGCTACGAGCCCTTGATCGCGGCGCTCTACGACGGCTCCAGCAAGGCGCATATCGAAACAGAGGTGACCTTCGAGGACGGCCGGCAAGGTGCCATCAAGGCCGATCTCGACGTCATCGATCTCGGCGGCGCGGAGACGGCGCGCAAGGCCGCATGATGAACCCGAGAGCAGGTATGAGCGCAACAACACACGGCAGGCCATGAACGAGAGTGCCTCGCAACAGCCGGCCGCGCATGCCGGCAACGGATTTCCGGAGCGCAGGTTCGGCCCGCCGATGCTGACCGTGGAGGGCATCTCGCTCTCCTTCGGCGGCGTCAAGGCGCTGACCGACATCTCCTTCGACATCCGAGAGCATGAGATCCGCGCCATCATCGGACCCAACGGGGCCGGCAAGACCTCCATGCTGAACGTGATCAACGGCTTCTATCATCCGCAGGAAGGCACCATCACCTACAAGGGCAATCCCCGGCAGGCGATGCGACCGCACATGGCGGCCAAGCAGGGCATCGCCCGGACTTTCCAGAACGTCGCGCTCTTCAAGGGCATGTCGACCCTGGACAACATCATGACCGGGCGGCTCTTGCAGATGCGCAACGTCAGGGCGCCGGAGACCGGGGTCTGGGGGGTGGATCACCTGCTTTCCTGGGGCGCCGGCGCGCTCGACTTCCTGACCCAGTGCGTCTACTGGGGTCCGAACGAGCAGGAGGAAACCCGCCAGCGCGCCTTTTGCGAGCGGATCATCGACTTCCTGGAGATCCAGGCCATCCGCAAGACGCCGGTGGGGCGCCTGCCCTACGGCCTGCAGAAGCGGGTCGAGTTGGCCCGGGCGCTCGCCATGGAGCCGGATCTCTTGCTCCTGGACGAGCCCATGGCGGGCATGAACGTGGAGGAGAAGGAGGACATGTCCCGCTTCATCCTCGACGTGAACGAAGAGTTCGGCACCACCATCGCCTTGATCGAGCACGACATGGGCGTGGTCATGGACATCTCCGACCGCGTGGTGGTCTTGGACTACGGGCGCAAGCTCGCCGACGGCACGCCGGACGAGGTGCGCAGCAATCAGGACGTGATCGATGCCTATCTGGGCGTCGCGCACTAGCCGGCCGGCAGATCTCGGGGAGAGACGCTAGATCATGAACCCTCGCACCTTGACGATCGGCATCGTCTCCGCAGTGGCCTCCATCCCGATCGTCGGCTTTCTCCTGCAAGGCCTGGCGGCGCTCGATCCGTCTCTCTTCTTCGCCTGGGACTTCTATGCGGAGGTCGTGGTCAAGGGCTTGCTGCAGGGCGTGATGTACGCCCTGGTGGCCTTGGGCTTCGTCCTCATCTTCAAGGCCTCCTCGATCTTCAACTTCGCGCAAGGCGCCATGGTGCTCTTCGCCGCCCTGGCCATGGTCGGCTTCATGGAGATGGGGATCCACTGGATCATCTCCTTCCTGCTGGCCGGCGTGGTCATGGTGATCGTCGCGATCCTGGTCGAGCGCGTGGTGCTGCGGCCCATGGTGAACCAGCCGCACATCATCCTCTTCATGGCGACCATCGGCATCTTTTTCGTGCTGGACGGCGTGGGGCAGACGATCTGGGGCTCCAACGTCAAGGCGCTCGACATCGGCATCCCGCGCCAGCCGATCGTCGCCTTCCAGGGCTCGCTGCTTCCGAACGGCATGTATCTCGATCCCACCGAGATCGTCGCCGCCGTGGTCGGCGCCCTGATGGTGGCCCTGCTGGCGGTGCTCTTCCAGTACACAAAGGTCGGCCGCGCCTTGCGGGCGGTGGCCGACGATCACCAGGCGGCGCTCTCGGTCGGCATTCCCCTGAAGACCATCTGGGCCATCGTCTGGTCGGTCGCCGGCCTGGTGGGCCTGGTGGCAGGCGTTATGTGGGGCTCGGCGCTGGGCGTGCAGTTCTCCTTGTCGCTGATCGCGCTCAAGGCCTTGCCGGTCTTGATCCTGGGCGGCTTCACCTCGATCCCCGGCGCCATCATCGGCGGGTTGATCGTGGGCGCCGGCGAGCAGGTGGGCGAGGTCTTCATCGGGCCACTGGTGGGCGGCGCCATCCAGGACTGGTTCGCCTACATGCTGGCCATGGTCTTCCTGCTGTTCCGGCCGCAGGGCCTGTTCGGCGAACGCATCATCGAGAGGGTGTAAGCGCGCCATGCTTTATCGCGAGGCAGGACAGTTCAAGGCCAGCTACGCGGCCGACCAGGCGATCTATCCGATCCGTCAGGACAAGATCGGGATCCTGGCGCTTCTGGCCTTCGGGGTGGTGGTGATCCCCTTCATCGCGCCGGAGTACATGCTGAACTCGATCTTGATCCCCTTCCTGATCTTCTCGCTGGCGGCCTTGGGATTGAACATTCTCACCGGCTACTGCGGCCAGCTCAGCCTGGGGACCGGCGGCTTCATGGCCTGCGGGGCCTTCTTCAGCTACAAGATCACCACCGCCTATCCCGACATCAACATTCTGATCGTCTTCCTCTTGGCCGGCTTGGGCACGGCCTTGGTGGGCGTGCTCTTCGGCCTGCCCTCGCTCAGGATCAAGGGCTTCTATCTGGCCGTCGCCACCTTGGCGGCGCAGTTCTTCCTGATCTGGATGTTCAACAAGTTCGGCTGGTGGACCAACTTCAGCCCGTCGGGCGTGATCTCCGCGCCGCCGCGCGCGGTGGTGGGCGACATCGTCGTCACCAGCTCCAGCGCCGAACCGGTGCACAAGTACATCTTCCTGCTGCTGCTGGTCTCCTTCCTGGCGCTCCTCGCCAAGAACATGGTGCGCAGCCGCATCGGCCGCTCTTGGATGGCGATCCGCGACATGGACATCGCCGCCGAGATCATCGGCATCCGCCCCATGCTGGCCAAGCTCTCGGCCTTCGCCGTCAGCTCCTTCTTCATCGGCATCGCCGGCGCGCTCTGGGCCTTCACCCATTCCGGCTCCGTGGAGGCCTTGGCCTTCGAGATCAACCGCTCCTTCGAGGTGCTCTTCATGATCATCATCGGCGGCTTGGGCTCGATCATGGGTTCCTTCCTAGGGGCTGCCTTCATCGTGCTGCTGCCGGTCTTCCTGGACAATTTGCCTGCGCTCCTGGGATTGCCGCTGTCGGTCGAGATGGTCTCGCATCTGCGCCTCATCATCTTCGGCTCGCTCATCATCTTCTTCCTGATCGTGGAGCCGCACGGGCTGGCGCGGCTGTGGCAGATCGGCAAAGAGAAGCTTCGACTTTGGCCCTTCCCCTACTAAGGTTGGGCTTACCGCGTCGGTATTGGCCAAGAGACGCCGAGGTCAATGCCCCATCGCTTGGTTCGGCGTCGTGACGGGACCGGGGCCAGGAAGCGCCGAGCCCGGAGATAGGGAGGATCAACACAGATGGGTCTAACGTCCCTGCGTCTGACGGCGGCCGCCGTCGCGCTTTCCGTCGCCGCCACGGCCGCGCCTCTGGCGACGGCCGAGGCCGAGGGCGACCAGTTCATTCCGCTCTTGATCTACCGGACCGGCCCCTATGCGCCGAACGGCATCCCCTTGGCCGACGGCTTCGTCGACTACTTCAAGTACGTCAACTGGAAGGACGGCGGTGTCGGCGGCGTCCCGCTGTCCTGGGAAGAGTGCGAGACAGAGTACAACACCGACAAGGGCGTGGAGTGCTACGAGCGCCTGAAGAACAAGGGCGCCTCCGGGGCCACCGTGGTCAACCCCTACTCCACCGGCATCACCTACGCGCTGATCGGCCGGGCGACCGCGGACAAGATCCCCATCCTCTCCATGGGCTACGGCCGGGCCGACGCCTCTGACGGGTCGGTCTTCCCCTACGTCTATACCGCGCCCATCACCTACTGGGCCGGTGCCGACGTGATGGTGCAGTACGCCAAGGAGCAGGAAGGCGGCAGCCTGGAAGGCAAGAAGATCGCCCTGGTCTATCACGACAGCGCCTACGGCAAGGAGCCGATCACCACACTGGAGCGCCTGGCCGAGGTCGAGGGCTATGAGTTGAGCCTCTTCCCGGTTGCCCACCCGGGTCTGGAGCAGAAGGCCACCTGGCTCAGGATCGGCCGTCAGATCAAGCCCGACTACGTCTTCATGTGGGGCTGGGGCGTGATGAACTCGACCGCCGTCAAGGAGGCCGCCTCCGTCGGTTTCCCGATGGACAAGTTCATCGGCATCTGGTGGTCCGGCGCGGAGGCCGACGTGCTGCCGGCCAAGGACGCCGCCAAGGGCTACAAGTCCTTGAACATCACCGGCGTCGGCAAGGACTTCGGCATCATCCAGGACATGATGAAGATGCACGAGGCGGGCGAGGGCATCGGCGATCCCGAGAACATCGGATCGGTGCTTTATAACCGCGCCGTGGTGAACGGCTTCATCGTCACTGAGGCGGTGCGCACGGCGCAGGGGAAGTTCGGCCAGCGTCCCTTGACCGGCGAGGAGGTGCAGTGGGGCTTCGACCACCTGACCATCACGCCCGAACGCCTCAAGGAAGCCGGCATGGAAGGCCTGATGAGCCACGTCTCCGTGACCTGCGCCAATCACGAGGGCGGTGGTGCGGCCCTGGTGCAGCAGTGGGACGGCACGCAGTGGGTGGCGATCACCGACTTCATCGATCCCAACCGCGACGCGCTCTGGCCGGAGTACGAGGCCTCCGCCGATCAGTACGCCGCGGAGAACAACATCACCCCGCGTAACTGCGACCAGGATCAATAGGTCCGGAACGCGACCGAGGGGGCTCCCGGCGGGCCCCCTCGGCAGTTTCTTTCCGAAAAAGACAGGGACGCTGGGATGGCGAACGCGATGGCAGAGGCAGTGGACGCGGCGGCGAATGCCGCGGAACCGCTGCTGTCGGTAAACAACATCGAGGTCATCTACGACCACGTCATCCTGGTCCTGAAGGGCGTCTCCTTGAGCGTTCCCAAGCAGGGCGTCGTTGCCTTGCTGGGCGCCAACGGGGCCGGCAAGACCACCACCTTGAAGGCCATCTCCAACCTGCTGCGCGCCGAGCGCGGCGAGGTCACCAAGGGCTCGATCCTGTTCGAGGGCGCGCGGATCGACAATCTCACCTCGCACGAACTGGTGCGGAAGGGCGTGATCCAAGTGATGGAGGGCCGCCACTGCTTCGGCCATCTGACCGTCGAGGAGAACCTCCTGACCGGCGCCTACACCCGGCGCGACGGCAAGGCGGCGGTCAACCGCGATTTGGAGATGGTCTACCACTACTTTCCCCGCCTGAAGGAGCGCAAGGCCAGCCAGGCCGGCTACACCTCGGGCGGCGAGCAGCAGATGACGGCCATCGGTCGGGCCTTGATGAGCCGCCCCTCGATGATCCTCCTGGACGAGCCCTCCATGGGCTTGGCGCCGCAGCTGGTGGAGGTCATCTTCGAAACGGTGAAGCGGCTGAACGAGGAGGAGGACGTGACCTTCCTCCTGGCCGAGCAGAACACCTCCGTCGCGCTGAAGTACGCCAACTACGGCTACATCCTTGAGAACGGCCGCGTGGTGATGGACGGCGAGGCGACGTCGCTGGCCAGCAACGAGGACGTGAAGGAGTTCTATCTCGGGCTCTCCGCCTCGGGCCGCAAGAGCTATCGCGATGTCAAGCACTACAAGCGGCGCAAGCGCTGGCTGGCTTAGCGCGGGACTGGAGGAGGGGGCGTCATGGCCAAGGAACAGTTCTTCGACGCCTTGGAAACCCGCGATCCGGCCGCGCGGGAGGCGGCCCTCTTCGCCGCCCTGCCGGCGCAAGTCGCCTGGGCCAAGGAAGAGGCGCCGGCCCACGCCGCGCGCCTCGCCGAGGTCACCCCGGCCGAGGTCCGCGACCGGGCCGCTCTGGCCAAGCTTCCGGTGCTGCGCAAGAGCGAGGTCGCCCGCCTGCAGAGCGAGAATCCCCCCTTCGGTGGCTTGAACGGCAAGGCGCCCGGCAATGTCGGGCGGATCTTCTCCTCACCCGGCCCGATCTACGAGTTGGACGACAGCGAGAGCGACTATGCGCGCTTTGCCCGCGCCCTCTTCGCCGCCGGCTTTCGGCCCGGCATGGTGGTGCACAACAGTCTCGCCTACCACCTGACACCGGGCGGCTGGATGCTGGATGGTGGCGCCCGGGCGTTGGGCTGCTCGGTCATCGCGGGCGGCGTCGGCAACACGGAGCAGCAGCTGGCCGCGATCCAGCAAGTGCGGCCGCAAGGTTTCGCCGGCACGCCCGACTACCTCAAGACCTTGTTGGACAAGGCGGTGGAGACGGGGCACGACGCCTCCTCCATCCGCCATGCCATGGTCTCCGGCGGCGCGCTTTTCCCCTCCTTGCGCGCGGAGTACCGCCAGCGGGGCGTCGCCTGCTTCCAATGCTACGCCACCGCCGAACTGGGCCTCATCGCCTACGAGACGGCGGCCGACGATGGAACGCCCAACGCCGGCATGGTGCTGGACGAGACCCTGATCCTGGAGATCGTGCGTCCCGGCACCGGCGATCCCTTGCCGGCCGGCGAGGTCGGCGAGGTGGTGGTCACCAACTTCAATCGTGCCTATCCCATGATCCGGCTGGGCACCGGCGACCTCTCGGCGGTGGTGAGCGAGCCCAGCCCCTGCGGTCGGACCAACCAGCGCATCAAGGGCTGGATGGGGCGGGCCGACCAGACCACCAAGGTCAAGGGCATGTTCGTCCAGCCCGGCCAGATCGCCGAGGTGCTGGCCCGCCATCCCGAAGTCACCAAGGGTCGCCTGGAGGTCTCCCGCAAGGACGAGCAGGACGTGATGACCCTGACCTGCGAGAGCGAAAGGCAGGACCCCGCCCTGGCCGGCGCCCTGGGCGAGAGCCTCCAACAGGTGACCAAGATGAAGGGCGAGGTCGCCTTGGCGCCGCCGGGCAGCCTGCCCAACGACGGCAAGGTCATCGACGACCAGCGTAGCTACGAATAGATGTACTGGAGCGACGCAAGAGGAGAGGGAAAAGACTCACTTCGATGCTGCGCGGCAGGGAGTAGCGCTAGAGCCCTAGGAGGAAACAAGAAAGCAGCTTTCACGTGAATCTTGATGTGAAAATCGGATCGGGTCGGGAGGATCGAGAGCGGCTCTTCGGAGCGGGTCCGATAGTCCTGACGTTGGCTGCTTGGCCATTGCCGCTAGATGCCGTGAATGATAGCTTGTGGATAACGAAAAGTGGGAGAGGTCTTCTGGGGGGGATGGTATGAGGAGCGTCTTTACTGGACTCTTCGCCGCTGTAGTGGCGGGCCTTTGTTTCATCGCTGCGGCCAAGGCCAGCGAAAGGGTGGTCGTCACCACGCTTGATTGGCCTCCCTATACTGGAGCCTCCTTACCCAGCGATGGCGCGACCTCAGAGGTTGTGCGTCGGGTCTTCGAAGAGGCCGGCGTGGAGGTCGAAGTCGACGTTCTGCCCTGGAAACGGGCAATAGCGATGGCGAAGAACGACGATGCGGCGGTCGCTTACTTCCCCGGGTACCACTGTCGCCATGTCGAAGGCTTCATCGCGTCGGATCCGATAGGAACCGGCCCGCTGGGCTTCGCCGAGCATGTCGACAACCCGATCACCTGGAGCAGCATCGACGATCTGGGGGAGCAGAAACTCAAGATCGGCACGGTCTTGGGCTATGCGAACACGGACGAATTCGACGAGAAAGCGGGGACCGGCTGGATTCGAGCCATTTCCGCGAATGACGATCTCACCAACCTGAAGAAGCTGATCAGACAGAGAATAGACGCGGCCGTCATCGACAAGCTGGTGCTTTCCTACCTCCTGGCCACGGAGCCGGCGCTCAAAGGGCAGGGAGACAAGATTCAGTTCGACGAGCGCCCCTTGGACGTCAAGACCTTGTATCTGTGTTTCTTCGATGACGACAGAGGTAGAGAGTTAAGAGATACGTTCAATGAGTCCCTTAAGGCCGTGAACATAGAAGACGTTCTTGACGAATACTTCGAAACCAAGTTCTGATGCCGGAGAATAGCCGGAGCGCCGAGGCGAATGCGTCGGCGCCTCCCAGTGGCCCCTCGCCCAAGAGGCGGGGTCACCGCCTTCGCTTTCGGTCGGTTCAGGGAAAGTTCCTGGCCTATGTCGTGCCACTGGTCTTGCTCTCGACCGTCGTGGTCTTCGGGTTCTTCGAGCTTAACTCTCAGCGCGCTGCCGAGGAGCAGCTGCGCAGCAAGCTTGAAAAGCTGGTCGATATCCAGAGCGCCGTGGTCGCCGATTCGCTTTGGAACGTGAACGACGAGCAGATCAAGCTGACCTTGGCGGCGCTTATGACCGACGAAGACGTCGTCGGTGCCGCGGTCTATGACGAGCGTGACCTCTTGGTGGCGTCCGCCGGGGACATCGAGGCGCTGGACCAGCGGCCCTACTTTGCCACGACCGAGGTCACCTACGACGTCGATGGCGAGCTCGAAGCGATCGGCCAGTTGGCGATCGCCCTGACGGATGCCCGCTTGGCCGCCCTGGCGGACGGGCGCCTGGCGCTCGCCGTCGTTTTGGCGACGATTCTGCTGATCGCCGTCATCGGGGCCGCCTTGGTTGCCAACAGGCAGACGATGGGCCGCCCGCTCGCCCTGCTGCTCGACTCGATCAATCGTGCCCAGGCGTCTGGTCCCAGAAAGCCGGTCGAATGGGAAAGCGATGACGAGATCGGGCGGGTGGTGACGGCGTTCAACGACATGCAGGAGCGCCAGAACGCCTACGAGACGCGGCTCAGGGCGTCTCGGGACGACCTGGAGCTTCGCGTGAAGGAGCGGACCTCCGAGCTGGCAAAGGCTGAAGCGGAAGCGCAAAAGGCCCGCAACCAATTGACCGATGCCATCGAGAGCATCTCCGAGGGCTTCGCTCTCTTCGACAAGGAAGACCGCCTGGTCGTCGCCAACAAGCGCTACCGGGAAATCATGTTCGGGAGCGGGTCGGCCGAGCTCGAGGCGGGGACGACCTTTATCGGCATCGTCCAGCGTGCGGCGGTCAGCGACCGCTTCCCCAATGCGCGCGAGAAACCCGATGACTGGATCGAACGGCAGATCGTGCGTCATCGCCGGGCGAGCGATCCCTTCATCCAAGAGATCGCCGGCAACCACTGGCAGCAGATCAGCAATCGCCGGACCGACGGCGGCGGGACGGTCGCCGTACACTCGGACATCACCGAGATCAAACGCATCTCGGACGAGCTGAAACGCGCAAAGGAAGCCGCCGAGGCCGCCAACGAGGCCAAGAGCGCCTTTCTCGCCACCATGAGCCACGAGATCCGCACCCCCTTGAACGGCATCATCGGCATGTCGATGCTGTTGAGCGGCACGGAACTCGATGCCGAGCAGCGCGAGTTCTCAAGCACCATCGCGACGGCGGCCGACACGCTGCTGACCATCATCAACGACATTCTCGACTTCTCGAAGGTGGAGGCCGGCGCGCTGGAGCTGGAGCGCATGCCGATCGACCTGGCCGAGACCTTCGAAAGCTCGATCGAACTGGTGGCCTCCAAGGCGACCGAGAAGGGGATCGAACTGGCCTGCCAGATCGACCCCGATGTGCCGGCCGGAATTGTCGGCGATCCCACCCGCTTGAAGCAGATCCTGCTCAACCTCCTGAACAACGCCGTCAAGTTCACCGACGCCGGAGAGGTTGTGCTGACGGTGTCGAGCATGGTGGCCGCCGACACCCTGAGCCCCGGTCAGTCGACGCTGCTCACCGTCTCGGTGCGCGATACCGGCATCGGCATTCCCGCCGACCGTATGAACCGTCTGTTCAAGTCCTTCAGCCAGGTGGATGCCTCGACGACGAGGCGTTACGGCGGCACGGGCCTCGGGCTGGTCATCACCAAGCGCCTCGTTGAGCTGATGGGCGGCGAGATCAAGGTCGAAAGCGAAATGGGCCGCGGCACCACCTTCAGTTTCACCTTGCCCGGCGAGGTGGCGCCCTTGCCTGACAGGGCAGCGCGGCAAAAGCAATTGGCGGCCATCAAGGGCCGTAATGTCTTGGTGGTCGACGACAATCGGACCAACCGGCTGATCTTAAATGAGAAGCTGCGGAGCTGGGAGCTGCAGTCCCGCGCGACGGGAGATCCCAACGAAGCCCTGGAGTGGTTGGAGAGCGATACGACCGTCGACATCTGCGTGATCGACTACAAGATGCCCGACATGTCGGGGTTCGAACTGGCGCGCCGCATCAAGAAGTTGCGCCAGGAGGCGACGCCGCCACTCATTCTCTTCTCCTCGATCTCCTCGACCGAGCCGGGTTTTCGCGAAGGGGTGGAGCAGATCGGCTTTGCCGCCGTGCTGACCAAGCCAGCCAAGTCCGGGCATCTTCTGAACGCGCTGGCGACGGCGCTGGGGGTGGGGGTGACGCCGGGCGACGGCGCCGAGGATGGGGGGATCGCAAAGGCAAGCGACGCGTCCAGCCTGTCCATTCTGCTCGTCGACGACAACCTCATCAATCAAAAGGTGGCGAAGAAGATCCTGAAGCGCCTCGGTTACAACTGCGATGTTGCGAGCAGCGGACTAGAAGCGATCGACTATTGCCTTTCGAACGACTACGACGTCGTCTTGATGGACATAGAAATGCCGGAGATGGACGGAGTGACGGCGGCGGGCGAAATCCATGACAAGATCGCCGAGGAGCGCTGGCCCTATGTGGTCGCGCTGACCGCCAACGCCATGGCCTCGGAACGAGAGAACTACCTGCGCGCGGGTATGGACGACTACCTCAGCAAGCCGATCGACGTGGAGGCCCTGTCCGAGAGCCTGCGCCAAGCGGTTGGCTTCCGCCAGCGCTTCTCGGATTCCGGCAAGGGAGCAGCGGGTGTGGACCAAGATGCGGGGCGCTTGTCTTGAGTGACATCATCATCGATATCGCCGTGTTGGCGCGGCTCTTGAACGTGGTCGGCGGCGATCCCGAGGATCTGCAGGAGCTGATCGAGGACTACATGGAGATTGCGCCGGGCTTGGCGGCCGACATCAGGGCCGGTGCCGCGGCCGGCGACTGGAAAGCGGCGCGGATCGCTGCGCACAGCTTGAAATCCAATGCCCGCGACATGGGCGCGATCCACCTGTCGAACCTGTGTGCCGCCCTAGAGCAGCAGTGCAAGGAGGGGAACGTCGCCTCGCCCGAAGAGGCGATTGCCGCCATCGAGGAGCAAGAAGCAGTCGCGCGCCAAGCCCTGGCGACCATCAAGGTCGAAGACGTTGGACGCGGCGCCTGAGTCCGGAAGCACACAGACCTCAGGAGAGGCGTCCGCCTCTGTCCTGGTTGTCGATGACAATGCGCTCAACCGAAAGAAGATGGCGATGGCGGTTCGCAACCTCGGCCATCGTGTCGAGGTTGCAAAGGACGGTATCAGCGCTCTAGAGGCCTTGAGCACCGGACCTTACGATGCCGTGCTGCTCGACATCGTCATGCCGCTTCTGGACGGATTCGACGTCTTGCGCGCGCTCAAGGAGGAAGAGGATCTGCGCGACATCCCGGTCATCGTCATCTCCGCCTTGGACGATGAGACCGAGAGTGTCGTGAAAGCCATAGAACTGGGCGCCGAGGACTTCCTGCCCAAGGATTTCGACCCGGTCCTTCTGAATGCCCGCCTTGGCGCGTCGCTCACAAAGAAGCGGTTCCGCGATCAGGAGCGCGAGTACTTCAGACGTATCGAGCGGCTGACAGAGGCCGCCGAGGTGGTGGAGTCCGGACGCTTCAGCCCGGAGAACCTGGAGCTGGAAGCCCTTGCCCGCGAAGAGGACGCCTTGGGCCGACTGGCCGCGGTGTTCCGGGGGATGGTCGAGGAGATCTACGACCGGGAGCTACGGCTGCGCCGCGCGGTGCAGATGCTGCAAGGCAGCCTGCTGGTGATAGCGGTCGGCGTGGTGTGGGGCCTGACGCCGGCACTCTCGCGCATGGCCTCCGGCCTGGGCTCCAACCCCTTGGGCCTGGCGCTCTGGGTGAACGGCATCGCCGCCGTCCTCTGCCTGGGCGTCGCGGCCTACCGCCGCCGCCTGCCGCGGTTGGGATGGCGCGATGTCCGCTTCTTTCTGGCCTGGGCCGTCGTCGCCGGCGTCCTGCAGCGGCTCACCACCTTCTGGGTGACCGAGCATGTCGAGGCGGCCGTCCTTTCCCTCATCGTGACCTTGCAAGGCTTCATGGTCTTCGCCTTCGCCGCGGTCATGAAGCTGGAGAAGGCCACGCCCAGACGCATGCTGGGGCTGATGGTCGGCTTGATCGGCGTTGCCGCCGTGCTCTACACGCGTTTCGAGGTCGATGGGCGGTCAGAGGACATCTGGCTCTTCATCGCGCTGCTGCTGCCCTTCTTCTTCGCGGTCGAAGGGATCCTCCTGGCATCGCAACGGCCCGAGCACGTCGATCTCTTCGCGTCGGTCGGCATCATGATGCTCTTCTCCACGATCCTGCTCGCACCCATGGCGGTCTACACCGGCGATCTCCTGCCCCTGGGTCCGGGAATCACCCGCCTGGAGATCCTCGTCCTGCTGATGGGCATCGGCGGCGCGGCGTCGATCCTTCTCTGCTTCCACTTGATCAACACCGCCGGCGCCGTCTTCGCCAGCCAGAGCGCCTATGCCATGACCATCGCCGGCATCGTCTGGGGCATGCTGCTCTTGAACGAAGAACTCTCCGCGGTGGCCTGGGCCGCGGTGGTCTTCATCCTGATCGGCCTCTATCTCGTCGAGCCCAATCCCAGCGACGACGAGATCATCCTGAAACGCTCCTTCGCGAAGAAGGGACGCCAGGGCTCCAAGGAGAAAGGCGGAGCTTAGCGTCGTGCGCTGGCGGAGAGGCTGTTTTGCGACCGGCCCTCAGCAGTCCAGCGTGTTGTCGCGCTCCCACTGGCTGATGGCGGCGGAGTAGGCGTCCCACTCCTCGCGCTTCAGCTTGACGTAGGCCTTGCACAGCGCGCTTCCCAGGCGCTCCTGGAGCACCGTGCTGGCCTCGAAGGTGCGGATGGCGTCGAGCAGGTTCAGCGGCAGCTTCTTCAGGCCGTCGACGGTGTGGCCGTCGGTGTACATGTTAATGTCCAGGCGCTTGCCCGGGTCGCGCTTGTTGGCCATGCCGTCCAGGCCGACCGCCAGCACGCCAGCCTGCAGCAGGTAAGGGTTGGCCGCCCCGTCCATTAGCCGCAGCTCGAAGCGGCCGGGATCGGGGATGCGCACCATGTGGGTGCGGTTGTTGCCGCCGTAGGAGACCGCGTTGGGCGCCCAGGTGGCGCCCGACAGGGTCGGCGTCGCGTTGATCCGCTTATAGGAGTTGACCGTCGGATTGAAGACCGCCGCCAGCGCGTCGGCGGAATGGATGACGCCGCCGAGGAAGCTGTAGGCCGCGGCCGAGAGGCCCATCTCGTCGCTGTCGTCCTCGAAGAGGTTGGTCTCGCCGGTGCTGTCCCACAGGGAGACGTGCGCGTGGCAGCCGTTGCCCGTCAGGTTGGGGAAGGGCTTGGGCATGAAGGTGGCGCGCAGGCCGTTCAGCTCTGCCAGGCTCTTTACCATGTACTTGAAGAAGACGTGGCGGTCGGCGGTCTTGAGGCAGTCGTCGTACTCCCAGTTCATCTCGAACTGGCCGTTGGCGTCCTCGTGGTCGTTCTGGTAGGGCGCCCAGCCCAGCCCCAGCATGGCGTCGCAGATGGCGGTGATGACCTCGTAGCGGCGCATCAGCGCCGATTGGTCGTAGCAGGGCTTGGCCTGGGTATCGCGCGCGTCGGCGATGTCGCTGCCGTCGGGATTGACCAGGAAGTACTCGCACTCGACCCCCGTCTTCATGCGGTAGCCCTGATCGGCGGCGACCGCGATCTGGCGCTTCAAGGCGGTGCGCGGGCTGGCCTCGACCTCCGCCCCATCCATCCAGAGGTCGGCGGCGAGCCAGCCGACCTCCGGCTTCCAGGGCAGCTGGATCAGGCTCTCGGGATCGGGCTTGGCGAACATGTCGGAATCGGCCGGGGTCATGTCCAGCCAGGTGGCGAAGCCGGCGAAGCCGGCGCCGGTGCCCTGCATCTCGCCGATGGCGGCGGCCGGAACCAGCTTGGCCCGCAGCACGCCGAAGAGGTCGACGAAGGAGATGAGGAAGTACTTGATACCCTTGTCGCGCGCCGTCTGCGCCAGATCGATGGTCATGCTCTCTTGCCTTTCCCTGCTTCTTGGGGTCTTGGGGGCCGAGCCCCCTGCCCTTCTCCCGTAAGAACCTTAGTAGCCGCCCTGTCCCGGAATCCAGTCGGTGCCGGCCAAGGGCACCTTCGCCATTGCCGCGGACTCGACGGTCAGCGCGACCAGGTCCTCCGGCTCCAGGTTGCGCACGTCGGACTTGCCGTTGGCGCGCGCGATGGTCTGGCATTCCAAGGTCATGACCGCCAGGAAGTTGGCCAGCCGCCGCCCGGCAGCCTCAGGATCCAGGCGCTGCGACAGCACCGGGTCCTGCGTGGTGATGCCGGCCGGGTCGTTGCCTTCGTGCCAGTCGTCGTAGCAGCCGGCGGTGCTGCCCAAGGCCTGATAGTCCTCCTCCCAGCGCGGGTCGTTGTCGCCGAGCGCGACCAGCGCCGCCGTGCCGATGGAGACGGCATCGGCGCCCAGGGCCAGGCACTTGGCGACGTCCGCGCCGTTGCGGATCCCGCCGGAGACGACCAGCTGTACCTTGCGGTGCATGTCGGCGTCGATCAGGGCCTGCACGGCCGGGCGGATGCAGGCCAGGGTGGGAATGCCGACATGCTCGATGAAGACTTCCTGCGTGGCCGCGGTGCCGCCCTGCATGCCGTCCAGCACGACGACGTCCGCGCCGGCCTTGATCGCCAGCGCCGTGTCGAAGTAGGGGCGCGACGCGCCGATCTTGGCGTAGATCGGCACGTGCCCGCCGGTGATCTCCCGCAGCTCGTGGATCTTGATCTCCAGATCGTCCGGGCCGGTCCAGTCCGGGTGACGGCAGGCGGAGCGCTGGTCGACGCCTTGCGGCAGGGTCCGCATCTCGGCGACGCGCTCGGTGATCTTCTGGCCCAGAAGCATGCCGCCGCCGCCCGGCTTGGCGCCCTGGCCGACGACCACCTCGATGGCATCGGCCTTGCGCAGGTCGTCCGGATTCATGCCGTAGCGAGAGGGCAGGTACTGATAGACCAGCAGCGTGGAGTGCCCGCGCTCCTCCGGGGTCATGCCGCCGTCGCCGGTGGTGGTCGAGGTGCCCATCGCCGAGGCGCCGCGGCCCAGGGCCTCCTTGGCCTGCGCCGACAGCGAGCCGAAGCTCATGCCGGCGATGGTGATGGGGATCTTGAGCTCGATCGGCTTCTCGGCGAAGCGGTCGCCCAGGGTGACCGCCGTGTTGCAGGCCTCGCGATAGCCCTCCAGGGGATAGCGCGACATGGAGGCGCCGAGGAACAGGAGGTCGTCGAAGTGCGGCATGGGCCGCTTGGCGCCGGCGCCGCGGATGTCATAGACCCCGGTGGCGGCGGCCCGGCGGATCTCCGAGAGCGTGTAGTCGTCGAAGATGGAGGAGGGACGCGGCGTGGTGCGCGGGATCGTCGGCTGATGGGTCATGGGTCGGACCTTCCCTGTCGGGGCGGGCGGCGGCGGCCGCCTAGTAGCTCCCGATGTTGTCGATCTTGAAGTTGTAGAGTTGCCGGGCGGAGCCGTAGCGGCGGAAGTCGCGCGGGTTGGCGGAGACCTTGGCGCGGTCCAGCAGGCGGCCCAGCTTCTCCAGGTGGTGCTGGGTCATCTCCTTCTCCTTGCAGTCGGCGCCCAGGCTGGCGACCCGGCCGCGGACGTAGAGGCGCGCCTCGTAGAGCGAATCGCCCAGGCTGGGGCCGGCATCGCCCAGGACCGCCAGGCAGCCGGCCTGGCCCATGAAGGCGCTCATGTGTCCGACCGAGCCGCCGACGACGATGTCGATCCCCTTCATCGAGATGCCGCAGCGCGAGGAGGTGTCGCCGGCGATGACCAGAAGGCCGCCATGGCCGGTGGCGCCGGCCGACTCGGAGGCATTGCCGGTGACCTGGACGCGCCCGCTCATCATGTTCTCGGCCAGGCCGACGCCGGCGTGGCCGATCACCTTGACCTCGGCCTCCTTGTTCATGCCGGCGCAGTAGAAGCCGACATGGCCCTCCACGGTCACCTCGATCGGGTCGGTAAGCCCGGCGGCGACGGCGTGCGCACCCTGCGGGTTGCGGATCACGAAGCTGCGTTCGTTGCTGTCGGGCGCCACCTGCTGCAGGCGGCGGTTGGCCTGGCGCAGCGGGGTCTGGGCGAGGTCGATCTCGATCATGCCAGCTCTTTCCTTCTCACTCGTCCCGGTCTCATCCGCCCCAGACATAGACGCGGCCGGGTTCGGGCTCCCAGATCTCCGCGCTTTCGGCGCCCGGCAGCGGGGCGATCGCACGGTACTCCGTGGCCATCGCCACCCAGTCGTCGGTCTCGGCCAGGACCGCGTGCTTGCAGGCGATGGGATCGCGCAGCACGGCGAAGCCCTCCTTGGTGCCGACGGCGAAGGTGTAGAAGCCGTCCAACTCGCCGATGCCGCGCTCCAGCGCCTGGTTCAGGCTGTCGCCCTCGGCCAGGCGCCAGGCCAGATAGCCGGCCGCGACCTCGCTGTCGTTGTCGGTCTGGATCTCGACGCCGGCCTTCTTCAGGCGCGCGCGCAGGCGGTTGTGGTTGGAGAGGCTGCCGTTGTGCACCAGGCAGAGATCGCGGCCGGTGGAGAAGGGGTGGGAGTGTTCGGTCGTCACCGCGCTTTCCGTCGCCATGCGGGTATGGCCCAGCCCGTGGCTGCCGGAAAGACCCTCCAGGCCGAACTGCTTCACCACCTCGCGCGGGTGGCCCTTCTCCTTGAAGATCTCGATGATCTCGCCAGCCGAGACGATCCGGGCCTGCGGGTAGTGTTCGACCAGCCACGCGCGCAGCGCGGTGAGCGGCGCCTTGATGGTGACCACGGCATGGGAGCCGCGCAGGGAAAGCTCGGCCTGTTCTCCGAAGGCCGTGCCCATCGCCTGGCTCAAGCCCTGCCAGTCGATGCTGCCCTCGGCGGCGTGCAGCACCAGTTTGTTGGCGCCAGCCTCCGAGGGCGCGCGATAGAGCGCCACGCCGGCGGAATCCGGGCCACGGTCGCTCATCTCCACCAGCATGGCCGCCAGATGCGCGCCCAGCTTTTCCCGAAACGCGGGCTTCTTGGCGTAGAGCCCGACAATGCCGCACATGATCCGACCTCCGACTTGCCTCGAATGACGAAGCCTAGAGGTATCTCAAGGTGCTCCTTCATACAAGGGGGAGAAAAAAATTTTCCTATGAAGAAGAAATTGAAGCTCTCGTACGGCGTCGGCGCTTGGCCCGAGGCGGCGCCCGCTTGATCGCCGGCCGCGCCTTTGCGAGCATCCCTCTTCAACCTTCGAGGATCGCCAGCCATGCCGCGCCCCTTTTCGGAAATCTACGCCTTGGCCGCCGAGCGCAAGGGCGGCGCGGCGGAGCTGGAGGCCTTGCTGTCCGCGCCCGCCGATCCCGAAAGCCTGCTCGCGCTGGGCGACGATCGCTGGCTGGCCCAGATGTCCAAGCGGGTCTTTCAGGCCGGCTTCAACTGGAAGGTCATCGAATCGAAGTGGCCGGGCTTCGAGGAGGCCTTCGAGGGCTTCGAGCCGGCGCGCTGGGCGATGGCGTCGGACGAGGACCTCGACCGTCTGCTCGCCGACCGCCGCATCGTGCGCCACGCCGCCAAGATCCGCAGCGTCTTCGAGAACGCGGCCTTCCTGCGCGCGGTGGCGCAAGAGGAGGGCAAGCCCGCAGGCCAGGTCTTCGCCGCTTGGCCCGACAGCGACTACGTCGGGCTGCTCGACCTCTTCAAGCGGCGCGGGTCGCGGCTAGGCGGGGCGACCTCCATGTATCTCTTGCGGTTTCTCGGCAAGGACGCCTTCATCCTCTCCAAGGACGTGACCGCGGCGCTTATCCGCGAGGGCGTGATCGACAAGCCGGCCAGCTCCAAGTCGGCCCTGGCCAAGGTGCAGGCCGCCTTCAACGCATGGCGCGAGGAAAGCGGCCGTCCCATGACCCAGATCAGCCAGATCCTGGCGCGCAGCACTGGCTGAGTGACAGGAGCCCCGGCAGTCCCCATCTCATGGCTGTCTGACAACAGCGATAGGAGGCGGGGCCATGGCCGAGCCCAAGGTCCTGGTCGTCGGCGCCGGCCCGGTGGGCCTCAGCATGGCAGCCGAGCTACAGCGCTATGGCGTGGCGCATCGAATCATCGACTTCAAGGCGGGCACGGGCACGCAGTCCCGCGCCTTGACGGTGCATGCCCGCACCCTGGAGATCCTGGGTGACATGGGATTGGCGCGGGCGGTGCTGGACAGCGGGCGCAAGCTCTACGGCGGAAGCATCTTCGCCCAGGGGCGCCGCATCGCGCAGCTGAGTTTCGAGGACCTGGAGGGCGAGACCCCCTATCCCTTCCTCATCTCGCTTGAGCAGGACAGGGTCGAGGCGCTTCTGGAGGCGCACCTGAAGGAGCTGGGCGGCGCGGTCGAATGGGGCTGGCGCCTGGTCGACCTGCTGCGCAACGCGACGGGCGTCAGGGTTCAGCTCGAGGGACCGGGCGGCGCGCGCGAGGAGTGCGACTTCGACTACCTCATCGCCTGCGACGGCGCGCACAGCACCTGCCGCAAGGCCGTCGGCGCCAGCTTCTCCGGCGGCAGCTACGGCTCCGAGTTTCTGCTCGCCGACGTCAAGCTGGACTGGGCGCATCCGCCCGACGAGCTCTATGCCTATCTGAACGAGAGCGGAATCTTCTTCGCCGCGCCCCTGGCGCGGGAGGACTATTGGCGGGTCATCTGCGAGCTGCCGAGGGAAGAGCGCGCCCTGGGGCAGGAAGACGAGGCCTCCAGCGCGCATCGCAACGCGCCCAGCCTGGACGACCTGCAGCGCCTGATCAGGATCGGCGGGCCGACCGATCTACGTGCCTCCGATCCGATCTGGCTCTCCTGGTTCCGCGTGCACCACCGCATTCTGCCGCAGTTCCGCAAGGACCGGATCTTCTTCGCCGGCGATGCCGCGCACATCCATTCGCCCCTGGGCGGACAGGGCATGAACACCGGCATTCAGGACGCGCACAACCTGGCCTGGAAGCTGGCGTTGGTGCTCCAGGGGCGAGGCCGGCCGGTCTTGCTCGACAGCTACGACGCCGAGCGGCGTCCGATCGGCGAGGAGGTGGTCAGCGGCACCGACGCCGCCTTCAAGGCGGTCCTGCTGCGCCATCCCCTGGCGCGCCAGCTGCGCGACCGCCTGATGAGCTTCGTCAGCTCCGTGGAGCCCCTGCGCCGGCGGGTCGAGCGTCGCTTGGCCATGCTCTATGTCGACTATGCGAACAGTCCGATCGTCGCCGAGAAGGGGGGCGGGCTGCTGGACGAGGGCGGTCTCGATCAAGGCCTGGCCGGGGTCAATCGCTGGCGCGCCTTTCACAAGGCGCCCTCGCCGGGCGAGTGGGCGCCCGACGGTCAGCTTCAGCACGCCGGCGCGATGCGGCAACTCCACGCGGTTCTGCCCGGTGGGTGCCATCGCCTGCTGCTCTTTGCCGGCGAGGATGGGGAGCCCGACGCCGTCGAGGGCCTCAAGGCGACGGCCGCCGACATAGCGTCCCGCTATCCTGGATTGGTGAGCGGCTTGGTGATCCTGCGCCGGCCCGCCGGAGCGGAGGACGCGGCGGTGGCCTACGATCCGGGCGCGTCTCTGCATCGTCGCTACGGTGCGCGGACCAACTCTCTCTACCTGCTGCGCCCGGACGGCTACATCGCCTTCCGCTCGCAGCCGATCGATCGAGAGGCGCTCGTCTCCTACCTCGACGGAACCGTCTTTTCCCTGCCCGTCGAAGCCGCGCCGGACGAGCCGGACTTGGGTGACAGATAGGTGAAGAATGACTCCGGTCGGACGCAAGACCTTGTAGCGAAGCGAGAAACTGGGCTATTTCCCTGTCATGTCGACGCGGGCGGTTCCGCGCGGCAGAGCACCAGAGGAGACGGCCACCGTGGGCATGACCGCCGGCGCCTTCCCATCTCTCGTGTTGAATGCGGACTACCGTCCGCTGAGTTACTTCCCGCTGTCGCTCTGGGCTTGGCAGGACACGGTGAAGGCTGTCTTCCTGGACCGCGTCTCGATCCTGAACGAATACGACCGCGTGGTGCGCTCGCCCAGCTACGAGATGCGCCTGCCCAGCGTGATCGCGCTGAAGGAATACATCGCGCTCGATCGCCGGCCCGCCTTCACCCGCTTCAACGTCTTCCTGCGCGACCGCTTCCAGTGTCAATACTGCGCCGACGGCCTGCCGGCGGAGCTCTTGACCTTCGACCACGTCCTACCGCGCTCGCGCGGCGGGCGCACGACCTGGGACAACGTCGTCACCGCCTGTCAGGGCTGCAATCTCTCCAAGGGCAGCCGTACGCCGCAAGAGAGCCATATGGCCTTGCTGCGCCCGGCCCGGCAGCCGACGACCTACGAGCTGCAGGAGAACGGCCGGGCCTTTCCGCCCAACTACCTGCACGAGTCCTGGGGCGACTACCTCTATTGGGATAGCGAGCTGGAGTCCTAGGCCATCGCCGCGCTCCTCTCGGCAGTCCCCGATGCCTTCCAACGGGTCTACGAAGAGGCCGATCTGGAGGTCTTCGCCGCCCGTCTCGACGATCCGCGCCTGGCGCGAGAGGATGTCCTCGACGCCGCCGAACTGGCGGCCTTGGCGCGGCGCACCTTGCCGGCCCCGCGGCGGCATTTCCTGGCGTCGCACGCGGCCCGGCGCTTGCTGCTGGGCGCCTGGCTCGGCAGTCCGGCCGAGGATCTTCTCTTCGAGACCGGCCGCTACGGCAAGCCGCGGCTGGCGGGCGGGGAGGGCCGGCGCCATCGCTTCAACGTCAGCCACAGCGACGAGCGCTTCCTGATCGCCATCGGCCGGCAGGGCCGCCTGGGCCTCGACATCGAGATGATCGACCGCGCGGTGGACTACCTGGGCATCGGGCGCAGCGTCTTCACCGGCGACGAGCAGCTGGCGCTGGGCGCGGCGCGGGGCGAGGCCCGCCGCGACCTCTTCTTCCGGCTTTGGACCCGCAAGGAGGCCTTGATGAAAGCCAGCGGCGAGGGCTTCCAGCGCCCGCCCCGCTCTTTCGAGATTCCGGCCGAGCTGCGCGGCCGGCGGCCCGACGGCCCGATCGACTACGCGGGCGGCCGCTGGCGTCTCTTGGGCCTCGACGTCGGCGCGGGCGCCGACGCCTCCATCGCCATTGCTAGAGACTAGCTGTGTCGCTCGCCTACCGCGACACCAGGGAGATTCCGGAAAGGGTGCTCAGTTGCCCTCGCGGTTGGCGATGAAGATCTGCCCGCCGTCGCGCCGCGCCGCATCGACCTGGGCCCTGACCGACTGCATGCCCTTGAGGTCACCGCCCTTCAGCTTCTCGCCGGGCAGGAGCTTGACGCTGAGAGGATTGACCTGCTTGCCGCCCTTCAGCACTTCGTAGTGCAGGTGCGGTCCGGTGGAGCGGCCGGTGGTGCCGACATAGCCGATCACCTGGCCCTGCTTCACCTTCTTGCCGGGACGCATGCCCTTGGCGAAGCGCGTCATGTGGGCATAGGCGGTCTGGAAGCCCTTGCCGTGCTTGAGGCGAATGTAGCGGCCATAGCCGCCGTTCCACTTGGCGACCGCGACGGTGCCGTCGCCGGCGGCGTAGATCGGCGTGCCGCGCGGCGCGGCGAAGTCGATCCCCTTGTG